>CBDBMH010000002.1:0-3091693 GCA_965207275.1 Dehalococcoidia bacterium | reverse complement strand
CCTTCGTCGCCAACACCGGTCAGTCAAGCCTAGCTGGGACACATTTGGAATATGATTTCGCCCAGGCGTTCACCACCGGCAGCAACAGCGCGGGCTACAGCCTGCGCAGCGTCGGCGTGGAATTCGCCACTATCCAAAGCGGCTTCAGCTCTTCGTCCCTCACCGCCAGCATCCACGCCGACTCCGGCGGGTCTCCGGGCAATTCCCTCGGGACCCTGACCAACCCCGCCAGCTTTCCCGTCTCCAGTTCGGACCAGACGCTGACCTTCACCAGCAGCGCGGGCATCGACCTTGCGGCGAACACCACGTACTTCCTGGTGATCGATCTAAGCAGTGCCGAGTCTGCTTCGTTGATGCGCCTAACGGGTTCGGACAGCGAGGACGGCGGAGGCCAGGCCGGCTGGAGCATCGGCGACGGTTTCTCGAGACGAGCGTGGAACACAACGGGCGCGTGGAGCACCTTCGCCTCGTCAATGAAACTCAGCCTGGGCGGCGTCAGCAAGCCTTTCCTGGTGAGCAACTTCGGGCAGGCGAACGGCGGCACCGGCAATTTCGTCCAGCACGACCACGCGCAGGCGTTCACGACGGGCGCCAACGCCGGCGGGTACACCCTGACGGGCGTCGACTTCTCGTTTCCGCAAATCAACGACGGCGCGCTGGCGGGGAAGCTGGCTGCCGAGATCAGAAGCGACAGCAGCGGAGCGCCGGGCGCGGTGGTCGCCACCCTGACCAAGCCCGGCACGATCGCCGCCGGCACGAACAGCTTCACGCACTCGGGCGTGGCGCTCGCGGCGAACACCACGTACTGGGCGGTGCTGGACGTCACCCTGGTCCTGCTCCCCGGCGCCAACACCATCCAGAACACCGCGTCGGACGCCGAGGACGCCGGCGGCGCGGACGGCTTCACCATCGCCGACGATGGCCACTACCGGACCTGGAACACCTCGGGCGCCTGGACCTCGTTCAGCCAGTCCCGCAAGATGACCATCCACGGCACGGCCGTCGAGACGGTCGAGACGGAGACCTTCGTCGCCAACACCGGCCAGGCGGACGGAGGCACCTCATTTTTGGGCAATGACTTCCACCAGGCGTTCACCACCGGCAGCAGCAGCTTCGGCTACACCCTGCACAGCGTCGACGTGGAGTTCTCCACCATCGACAGCGCCTTCAGTTCCTCGGCGCTGACCGCCAGCATCCACGCCGCCTCCGGCGGGTCTCCGGGCAGCTCGCTGGGGACCCTGACCAACCCCGCCAGCTTCCCCGCCTCCACCTCGGACCAGACGCTGACCTTCACCAGCAGCGCGGGCATCGACCTTGAGGGGAGCGCCACCTACTTCCTCGTGATCGACATGGACGCTGGCCAGGGTTCTTCGAGGGTACGCCTGACGGGTTCGGACGCCGAGGACGGCGGGGGCCTGGCCGGCTGGAGCATCGCCGACGGCGCCGGGACGAGAACGGCTTCCTCGACGGGCGCGTGGACCCCCAACGTATCGTCACTGAAGATCAGCCTGGACGGCGTCAGCAAGCCGCGGCCGTCGCGGGTGAGCATCCTTGGCGGCGGCGCCGTCACCGAGGGCGTCAGCGCCAGCTTCACGCTGAGGGCGTCCCCGGCGCCCCCGGCGGACCTGCCGGTGAGCGTGACGGTGGCCACGACCGGGGACTTCGGGTACGGCGCGCTGCCCACCAGCGTCACCATTCCGGCCTCGGGCACCGCGACGCTGGAGATCGCCACCGCCAACGACGACGTGGACGAAGCCCACGGCTCGGTGACGGTGACGCTGGTGGACGGGTCGGACTACGACCTGGCCACGTCGCTGGGGACGGCGACGGTCCGGGTGCGGGACGACGACCCGCCGCTGGTGAAGAACACCGGCCAGTCGAGCGGCCTGGTGCAGGGCCTGCACGTGGACCTGGCGCAGGGTTTCGACACCGGCGGCAACCCCTCGGGGTACACCCTGACCAGCGTGGACGTGGCCTTCAGGCGGTCCACCGAGGACTTCGGCTCCAAGCTGACGGTCACCGTCCACAAAGGCGCCAACGGGGCTCCCGGCACGGTCGTGGGGACCCTGGCCAATCCCGACTGGGTGAACCGGCAGGCCGGCACGTACCGCTTCACGCACCCGGGCGTCGCGCTCGAGGCGGACACCCGCTACTGGGTCGTGCTGGACGCAGCCGGGCTCACGGAAGGCAACAGCCAGGTGAAGTTCACGCAGAGCAACTCCGAGGACGAGGGCGCGGCGCCCGGCTGGAGCATCAACAACGACGCTCGCATCCGCGCGCAGGGGGGCGGCAACTGGATCACCCTGGTCGGCGGCTCCACTCTGTCCATGGGAGTCAACGGCCGGCTGCTGCCCCACTCGGACGGCTCCTACACCGTGCCCCTGGACTGGCCGCTGAAGCCGCTCGATCTGGGCGCGGGCGAGACGTTCCGGCTGCTGTTCATGACCGAAGACCACCGCGACGCCACCGCCGCCGACATCGGCGTCTACGACGCCCACGTGCGGGAGGCGGCCCGCGACGGTCACGCCGCCGTCCGGCGCTACGCCGATCACTTCCGGGTGGTGGGCTCCACCGCCGCGGTGGACGCCCGGGACCACACCCGGACCAACCCCAACGACGCCGGGCACACGGACGCGGAGGTCTGGTGGCTGAACGGCGAGCGGGTCGCGGCGAACAACGCCGGCTTCTGGTCCGACACCTGGGAGAACTGGGCGATGGCGGACCGGCGCTTCGAGAGCGGCGAGAGGAGCACCTCGAACGACTGGCCGTGGACGGGCACCCGCACCGACGGTGCGAAGGAGGCGAACCCTCTGGGCGCCAGCAACGCCCGGCGGGGACGGTTCTCGACCACCGACGCGGACACCGGCCCCATCAGCTACAACACCGTCGCCAGCACCCAGGACCACGCCTTCTACGGCATCTCGCCCCTGTTCCGGGTGGAGCCCACGCCGGTGAACGCGCCGCCCGGTGAGCCGGCGGTGATGAGCAACCTGGGCCAGGCGGACGGCGCGGCGTTGGATGTGACGACTGCCAGCACCGTACGTGACCGCGCGCAGTCGTTCACGACGGGCAAGAACGGCGGCCACTACCGCCTGAACAGCGTCGACGTCGAGTTTGCCGAGATCGGCGACTCCGACGCCGCCCGTGATCTGAGGGTACAGATCTGGGCCGGCTCCGGCGGCTCGCCGGGCAGCACCGCCGCCGACGTCCTCGCCGACCTGGCGCGCCCCTCCATGCCGGTGGGCAGCGCCGACCAGACCTTCACCTTCACCTACCAGGGCGACGACGGTTCGGGGCTGCGGCTGGAGCCGAACACCACCTACTGGGTGTACGTATACGACGCGTCCGTGCAGCCCAACAGCAGGTACACCCTTCGCGCCACCGCGTCGAACTCCGAGCGCCGGCGGGGCCTGCGGCTGCCCGAGGGCTGGAGCATCGGCGACGGCCACAGTTCCTGGTCGCTCTACCCCAACCCCGCCGTCTCCTGGAGCACCCACTCCGAGGCGCTCAAGATCGGCCTGAACCTGGGGGCCGCCGACGCCTTCGTGCAGTTCCGGACCTGTGAGGGCACGGTGTCGGGCAACACGTGCTCGACGGGCTGGGTGGTCGCCAACCACACCAGGCACGACCCGCCGCCCACGATCACGCTGACCGAGGGCGGCCCGGCGGTGACCTACCAGTGGCAGGCGGTGGACCCCCACGAGCGCCGGCACTTCTACGTCGCCAGCCAGGTGGGTGAGCCGCTCAGCCACCACGGCGGCTACATCGGGCCGGGCCAACCGGACCGGGACCGGCTGATGTGCCACACCGGGAGTAGAAGCCCCTACAACCTGGGCGACCCCATCGTCGAAGGGCTTGGCCGGGATGGGATACATTTCGGCTACGGGAGCACCGCCGGCCCGCTGCTGGACCGCCACGACGGCTGCCCCTTCTCGTCGCAGTCCGTCTACGAGGGCGACGCCAACAAGTGGCGTCCGGTGAGCCTCGCCGCCGGCCAGGACAGCGACGCCTTCGACCACGGGACGTTCCTGATCCACCGGCCCCACGCCGTCGGCCACAACTTCTATGAAAATGGCGTGCTGTACCAGGTGGAAGGCTTCGACTACCCCGAGGTGCGGGTGCCGCTCATCATCAGGGACGACGACCAGTGGGAGCAGACCCTGGAGTTCTCCATCGACGACGGGACCACCTGGACCTCCATCGAGGACGGCGGGCTCAATCTGGCCTTCCCGGCCTCGCTGAACACCGGGCGCAAGGCGCACTACTTCTGGGTGCGGACGAAGAACGACCCGCCGGCGGACCAGGACAAGCGCTTCTCCATCAGCGCCGACTTCGCCAAGCCGCTGTTGCGCAGCGGCACGTCGGAGTACTTCCGGTCCCACCGGGTCTGGTTCACCAGCCCCGCCGCCTCGCACCTGCACACCTTCAGAACTGACTCTGCCGTCAGCGCCGGCTCGGTCACGGTCGGCCGCACGCCGGTCCAGGTCGACATCCACGTCGGCGCCAACGTGGTCGGCAACGTGACCTTCCAGGTCGAGGGCTACAAGCTGTACGAGCGCAGCGACAACCAGATCTCGACGGAGACGCCGCCGAAGACGGTGCGCACCGACAGCTTCAGCTTCCACCGCACGCTGGGCTCCTGCGTGGGCTGCCAGCGGCTGCTGGGCGACCTGCCGGACCCGGTGGTGGAGCGCGTGGGCGATTTGACCTACGCCAACCTGTCGGACACGGGCATCGACCTGAGCTGGCCGCGGGTGGTCGGCGCCGAGGGCTACGAGGTGCGCTACTGGTCCACCACGTCGCCCTTCCCCGGCGTCCCGGCCGACGAGGCCTGGTTCGGGGCCGAGCCCAACGACCCGGCCTGGAACATCCGCCACCTGGAGCCGGACACCGAGTACCGGGCGGTGGTCTACTACCAGGACCACGGCGCGACGCAGCTGAGCACCGCCAGCCCGGTGATCCGCTTCACCACCCTTGCGGCGGGCTCGCCGGTGGAGGCGGAGCCCGCGTCGGTGATCGTGGAGCGGGTGCCCGAGGTGTCGATCAGCGCCGCCGGCGGGACCATCACCGAGGGCGAGGACGCGGTCTACACGGTCACCGTGAACCCCGCGCCCGACGCGCCGCTGGACGTCAGGGTGGGCGTGGCCGGCCCCGGCTCCGTGGTCGCCGCCCAGCACCTGGGCGAGCGCACGGTGAACGTGCCCACCGGCGGCAGCGTCTCGTTCACCATCCCCACCGTCGACGACACCGGTTGGGGCTCCAACGGGATGCTCGGCGCGACGGTGCGGTTCGGCGAGGGCTACCGGCTGAACAGGTTCAGGAGCTACGCCTCGGTCTATATCGCCAACAACGACCTGCCGCCGCCGCCGCCGGTGCAGCTCAAGCGCGTCTCCGACACCACGGCGACCGTCGCCTGGAAGCCGCAGGGGGACGGCGCGTCCTACCTGGTCGTCTGGCACGAGAGCTTCACGGGCGTCCCGGTCCTGACGGAAGTCACGACCACCGCCACCGAGCACCAGCTCACCGGCCTCAAGCCGCAGTCGCATTACGTGGTCTCCGTCCTTCACGGGACGAACCAGCTGGACCAGATCACCGTGCGGACCCTGGCCGCCGGCGCGACGCCGAAGACCTTCACGGTGGACTTCGAGACGCCCGCGCCCAACACGTCCGTGCCGGTGATCAGCGTGACCGCCGACGGCAACGTGACCGAAGGCGGGGACGCGACCTTCACGGTCAGCGCCAACCCGGCCCCGGCGGCGGACCTGGACGTGAGCGTCACGGTGTCGCAGAGCGACGACTCCGGGATATCCCTGGAACAGCGGACGGTGACCATCCCGTCGGCGGGCTACGCCGCGCTGACGGTGGCCACCACCAACGACGAGGTGGACGAGCCCGACGGATCGGTCACGGTCACCGTCGACGCCAGCGCCAACCTCGACTACCGGGTGTCCTCGTCCCAGGGGACGGCCGTCGTGGTCGTGTCCGACGACGACGGCGGCTACACGGTCAACCAGGGAACGATCGCCAGGGTCAGGGAGCTGGCGTCGCAGACCCAGCACGGCGCGGCCCACGTGAACCGCTGGAACCGGGTGCTGCTGGCCTTCGGCGAGCACGACGGGACCGGCGTCACCGGCGGCCCGATGACGGCGGCCGAGGCCCAGGACATGGCCGACAATCACAGCAGCCCGGTGTGGGACCTGGTGGTCGTCGAGCTGACCGCCCTGGAAGCGGCCGCGGCGCAGACGCCGCCGCCGCCCACGCCCGAGGTGAGTATCACCGCTGGCAGCGGGGTGACCGAGGGCGGCGACGCCATCTTCACGGTGACGGCCAGCCCGGCCCCGACCGCGAACCTGGACGTGAGCGTCACGGTGTCCCAGAGCGGCGACTACGGCGCCGCCACGGGCCAGCGCACGGTGACGATACCCACCTCGGGCAGCGTCACCCTGACTGTCGCTACCACCGACGATACTACCGACGAAACCGACGGGTCGGTCACGGCCACGGTGAACGCGGGCAGCGGCTACACGGTGTCCTCGTCCCAGGGCGCGGCCACGGTGGCCGTGTCCGACAACGACGACGCCTCCACGCCGGTGGTGAGCGTCACCGCTGGAAGCGGGGTGACCGAGGGCGGTGCCGCCGTCTTCACGGTGACGGCCAGCCCGGCCCCGGCGGCGGACCTGGCGGTGAGCGTCACGGTCGCCACGACCGGGGACTTCGGGTACGGGACGCTGCCCGCCAGCGTCACCATACCGACGTCGGGCAGCGCCACGGTGACCATAACCACCACGGACGACGACGTGGACGAGGCCGACGGATCGGTCACGCTGACGCTGAACGCGGGCAGCGGCTACACGGTGGGCGCGCCGTCGTCGGAGACGGCCGGCGTCGCCGACGACGACGACCCGGTCGTCGAGGAGCAGACGGGCTACACGGTGGACCCGGACGTGGTCGCCAGGGTCAGGGAGCTGGCATCGCAGACCCAGCACGGGACGGCCCACGTGAACCGCTGGAACCGGGTGCTGCTGGCCTTCGGCGAGCACGACGGCGCCGGCGTCACGGGCGGCCCGATGACGGCGTCCGAGGCCCAGGACATGGCGGACAATCACAGCAGCCCGGTGTGGGACCTGGTGGTCGTCGAGCTGACCGCCCTGGAGGCGGCCGCGGCGCAGACGCCGCCGCCGCCGCCCACGCCTGAGGTGAGCATTTCCGCGGGCAGCGGGGTGACCGAGGGCGGCTCCGCCACCTTCACGGTGACGGCCAGCCCGGCCCCGTCGTCCAATCTGGACGTGAGCGTCACGGTGTCCCAGAGCGGCGACTACGGCGCCACCACGGGCCAGCGGACGGTGACGATACCCACCACGGGCAGCGTCACCCTCACCGTGGGCACCACGGACGACAGTACGGACGAGACAGACGGGTCGGTGACGGCCACGGTGAACGCGGGCAGCGGCTACACGGTGTCCTCGTCCCAGGGCGCGGCCACGGTCGGCGTCGCAGACAACGACGACGCCTCCACGCCGGTGGTGAGCGTCAGCGCGGGCGGCGGCATCACCGAGGGCGGCAGCGCAAGCTTCACCGTCAGCGCAAACCCCGCCCCCGCCGCCAACCTCGACGTGAGCGTCACGGTCTCCCAGAGCGGCGACTACGGCGCGGCCACGGGCCAGCGCACGGTGACCATCCCGACTTCGGGCAGCGCCACGGTGACCATAACCACCACGGACGACGACGTGGACGAGACCGACGGGTCGGTGACGGCCACGGTGAACGCCGGCAGCGGCTACACCGTGTCCTCGTCCCAGGGCGCGGCCACGGTCGGCGTCGCAGACAACGACGACCCGGTCGTTGACGAGCAGACGGGCTACACGGTGGACCCGGACGTGATCGCGAAGGTCAGGGAGCTGGCGTCGCAGACGCAGCACGGCACGGCCCACGTGAACCGCTGGAACCGGGTGCTGCTGGCCTTCGGCGAGCACGACGGCACCGGCGTCACGGGCGGCCCGATGACGGCGTCCGAGGCCCAGGAGATGGCGGACAAACACAGCAGTCCCGTCTGGGACGAGGTGGTGACCGAGCTGACGGCCCTGGAAGCGGCGTCAGCGCAGACGCCTCCTCCGCCGCCCACGCCTGAGGTGAGCGTCACCGCTGGCAGCGGGGTGACCGAGGGCGGCTCCGCCACCTTCACGGTGACGGCCAGCCCGGCCCCGTCGTCCAATCTGGACGTGAGCGTCACGGTGTCGCAGAGCGGCGACTACGGCGCCACCACGGGCCAGCGGACGGTGACGATACCCACCACGGGCAGCGTCACCCTCACCGTGGGCACCACGGACGACAGTACGGACGAGACAGACGGGTCGGTGACCGCCACGGTGAACGCCGGCAGCGGCTACACCGTGTCCTCGTCCCAGGGCGCGGCCACGGTGGCCGTGTCCGACAACGACGCCGCCCCCACGCCGGTGGTGAGCGTCAGCGCGGGCAGCGGGGTGACCGAGGGCGGCGACGCCGTCTTCACGGTGACCGCCAGCCCGGCCCCGGCGGCCAACCTGGACGTGAGCGTCACGGTGTCCCAGAGC
This sequence comes from Dehalococcoidia bacterium, assembly GCA_965207275.1. Taxonomy (GTDB): domain Bacteria; phylum Chloroflexota; class Dehalococcoidia; order Lucifugimonadales; family UBA3495; genus Bin22. The sequence goes on along the minus strand of CBDBMH010000002.1, from coordinate 3,083,123 downwards.
GGCGACTACGGCGCCACCACGGGGAAGCGGACGGTGACCGTCCCCACCACGGGCAGCGCCACCCTCACCGTGGGCACCACCGACGATACTACTGACGAGACCGACGGGTCGGTGACGGCCACGGTGAACGCGGGCAGCGGCTACACCGTGTCCTCGACCCAGGGCGCGGCCACGGTCAGCGTGTCCGACAACGACGCCGCCCCCACGCCGGTGGTGAGCGTCAGCGGCGGCAGCGGGGTGACCGAGGGCGGCGACGCCGTCTTCACGGTGACCGCCAGCCCGGCCCCGGCGGCCAACCTGGACGTGAGCGTGACCGTGTCCGCCAGCGGCGACTACGGCGCCGCCACGGGGAAGCGGACGGTGACCGTTCCCACCACGGGCAGCGTCACCCTCACCGTTGGCACCACCGACGATACTACTGACGAAGCCGACGGGTCGGTGACGGCCACGGTGGACGCGGGCAGCGGCTACACGGTGTCCTCGTCCCAGGGCGCGGTCACGGTCGGCGTGGCCGACAACGACGCCGCCCCCACGCCGGTGGTGAGCGTCACCGCGGGCAGCGGGGTGACCGAGGGCGGCGACGCCGTCTTCACGGTGACGGCCAGCCCGGCCCCGGCGTCCAACCTGGCGGTGAGCGTAACGGTGTCCCAGAGCGGCGACTACGGCGCGACCACGGGGAAGCGGACGGTGACCGTCCCCACCACGGGCAGCGCCACCCTCACCGTGGGCACCACCGACGACGACGCCGACGAGACCGACGGGTCGGTGACGGCCACGGTGAACGCGGGCGGCGGCTACACGGTGTCCTCGTCCCAGGGCGCGGCCACGGTCGGCGTCGCAGACGACGACGCCGCGCCGGTGGTGAGCGTCACTGCGGGCAGCGGGGTGACCGAGGGCGGCGACGCCGTCTTCACGGTGACGGCCAGCCCGGCCCCGGCGGCCAACCTGTCGGTGAGCGTGACGGTCTCCCAGAGCGGCGACTACGGCGCCACCACGGGCCAGCGCACGGTGACCGTCCCCACCACGGGCAGCGCCACCCTCACCGTCGGCACCACCGACGACAGCGCCGACGAGACCGACGGCTCGGTCACGGCCACGGTGAACGCCGGCAGCGGCTACACCGTGTCCTCGTCCCAGGGCGCGGCCACGGTCGGCGTCGCCGACGACGACGACGCCGCGCTGGAGGTGGAGATCAGCGTCACCGTGGCGGACGCCTCGGCGGTGGAGGGCGACGTGCTGGAGTTCCGGGTGGTGCTGTCGGCGGCGTCCACCGAGGAGATCCGGGTGCGGTGGTACACCGCGCCGGCCTACCACCTGCTGGACGACCGGGCGCACCGGTCCGACTACCAGACGACGGAGGGAGAGCTGGTGTTTGCGCCGGGAGTGACGGAGTTGACGGGGGAGGTGTGGCTGGAGCAGGACGAGGATGAGGAGCCGGACGAGTACTTCGCGGTGGAGGCGTTCCTGCCCGGGAGCCTCGTCTCGCCCGACGCGGTGGGAACCATGACCATCGTGGACGACGACTAGCCCGGCCGGGCCGGACTGCCAGCGCAGAACAGGGCAAGGGGGCCGGCGGCGACGCTGCCGGCCTCCTTGTTCTGCACCACGCGCGGAACGCAGCCTGGGTACCTCGCGGTCCAACGTCCCCCATGCGGCGGCGGCACGGGAACGGCAATGTCCTTCCTTGCTGGCGGGACCGGCACGAGGCCGCCCCGGCAGATTGCCCCTGAAAAAAAGCTTTGCCGACTTTCGCATGAGCCAGCGTTCAGCCTCGCTGCGACGGTACGGGAAAGGAGCGAGGCAAGCCGGACCGGGAAAGGCGGGCAGCCGTCGTCCCGGGCGGCGGCGATGGCCGGCCTCGAGACCCGGGGCAGCGCGCTCCCGGTGGCCGCGCCGACGTGATAGACTGAGAACGTGCCGTCCGTCGCGGGCAGGTCGCTCCGGGCCCAGCGCCGGCGGAAGGCGGCGGAGAAGCGAAACTTGCTGGGAATGGCGGCACGGCCGGTCGGGAGGAGATGATGGCATTGTCGGTTGGCGGGACGGTGGAGCGATGCGCCAACTGGAGGGTAGCGGCGGCGGCATTGGCGGGCGTCGCCGGCTGCGTGGCGGGCCTGGCCTGGCGCCAGGCGCGGCTGGGAGGGCTGGACCTGCTCGACGGCCGGGGCTGGTACACGCCAGGGGAGGCGGCGGCCCTGTTCGACGCCCTGGACGGCCTCGACGCCGGCGCCAGGGCCGTCTACGCCATCACCGCGCTGACCATCGACATGGTGTTTCCGGCCTGCTACGGCCTGCTTTTCGCTATCATCCTGTTCCGGCTCTTTCGCGGCGGAGCGCCGCTGTACCTGCTGCCGCTGGCCCTGGCCGGGGCGGACGTGCTGGAGAACGTCACGGTGGCGGCGCTGGCCCTGAGCCACGACGGGACTCCGTCTCCGCTGGCCTGGCTGGCGGCGGCGTTCACCCTGGTCAAGACGATACTGATCGTGGCCACGCTGGCGGCGGTGTGCGCCGGCGGGACGCTCCGGCTGTGGGCAAGAATGCGCCGCTCAGCCTGACCGGGGAACCTCACATTCGCCCAGGCCGCCTATGGTAGAGGGAAGCAGTTGCCCGACGCCGTGGGAACCATGACCATAGTGGAGGACCAGCTTGGGGCTGCGCCGGGGCAGCAGTCCGGCGGAGGGGGCCGCCCCGGCCCCTTGCTCTGCACCATGACACCGACGCCGCTTAGAGATGCGGTGACCCAGCGCCCCCTACACGGCTGCCGAGGGAACGGCAATGTCCTTCCTTGACGGCGTGACCGGCAAAAGGCCGCCCCGACGGATTGCCGGAGCGGCCTCGCCCGGTTGCGATGCCCTGATTGGAGCTACGGACCCTTTGCGACTGCCACGACGACCTTTCCATCGTCAAGCCAATCGCGGCCTCACTATGGATACTGCCAAGGGCGCCTATAAGTCCAGGGTGAACCTGATGTGAAAGGTTCTTGATTTTGTCCAGCTTGGTGGGCCTAACTTGACGGTAGACAGTACCATTCTTGAATTGGCGGTTTCGTTTGTTTGTGGGGTTCGGCCACGCTCAATCATCCTGCCGTAGTTTATGATTTTGGTTTCTAAACCCCACAAGCAAACGAAACCGAATTGGCGATGTCTCTTTGATTCCCCAAGGACCCCAGTACGAGCCACTTACAATGGTCCACCTCACCGCCGCCATTGACACCCACTAACTTGTAAACTGTGCTCCTACTCTGCAGCGATGGTTCCTACATCTTGCTCATCGGTCCGTCGCTGCATACCGTAGTGGATGACCATTCCACCGGCAACCTGGATCAGCAAAGCACCCGACAGCCACCCGGAGCCGGCCTACCCCCGTTGGGATTACTACGACCTCAAGATTACAGAAGGTCCCCTGAGTCGTTTCGGGGTTGTACTGCTACAGGTCATCCCGACCCACCGAGGTTTAATGAAGGCTCGACGGTCTCAAGCGTTCGTCGCGCAGGATCAAGTCAAAACCTATCTCAAAGGGATGCCCGGCCACTCCACGGAATCGCTCTGCAAAACGTTCCGCGTAGCAATTATCGGAACCGGCCGACACTTTGGTACAACCCGTAACTGGATTCCAGGTTGAGTCAGTCCACTCGATTGAAGACTGTTCACCCATATAGCACCAAAGCAACGCAAATGTCAGGGAAAAGAGATTCTTCCCGGTAACATACTACACTCAGGAGATGCGCCGCCAGCAGGAAGTGTCACTGCAAGATTAAGCAGGAAACACCCACGGGAAGGGAGTGGCAGCTTTTGAAGAGAAGGGAGACCGAACAAACCAGCCCGCCTGACACCGAGCAAGGTCGTCAAGCTACCCGAGTCCACTGGAATCCAGCAACTCTGGCCGCTGACAAATTTCTGCGACATTTCACCCCTATCGTAAGTCTTGTCAAGGGAACTTCACGAAAGGAGCGGAATGATGGTACGCAAGAAGTTGACGAAAAAGATGATCCTGGCGGGACCGGTCCTGGCGGCTCTGATCGGTGCCGGTGTGGTCCTGGGCTGCACCAACGACACCGGTATCGTAGACGGACGGGACTCCGGTAACGGCGCGGTGGCGACCCAGGAGATTTCCGAGCGGGGAAGCGGCGAATCCGGCGGGGAGCATGGTCCCGGTGGCGAAGGCGCCGGCGGAGAAAGCGGCGGCGCTCCAGGCAGCGAAGAGGCCAGCGGCGCCAACCTGGCCCCGGATGAGACCTTCGACGCAGTGCGGGGCGGCGCCCGCCTCATCCTGAACTACGACGCGGCCGGCAATGCCTTCACGGGCACCGTGGAGAACACCACCGGCAACGTCTTGGGCAACGTGAGGATCGAAGTGCACCTTTCCAACGGAACGGAGCTTGGCCCGACCACCCCGGTCGACCTGGCACCGGGACAGGTGATGGATGTCAACCTGCCCTCGACGGCGGCTTCCTTCACCGACTGGATCGCTCACGCCGAGGTCGGCAGCGGAGCCGAGGGAGGCCAGGCTGGCGGCGAAGGCCGTGAAAGCGGCAGCGGCGAGAGCGGCCCGGATGGTCCCGAGGGCACCGAGGGCGGCGGCGCCGGCAACGAGGCCGCCATGGAAGCGGCAATGTCCAGCCCGATCATTCCCCTGGACCAGACCTGGAACGGCGTCCTCGGTGGGCTGGCCATATCCGCCAACTACGACGCGGCAACCAAGTCGGTCAACTCAACGGTGCAGAACACCACGTCGCAGACGCTGTGCTACGTGCAGGCCGAACCTCACCTGAAGTCGGGAACGCAGACGGTCGGTGAGCTGGGCCCGGACGTGCTGGGAGACCTGAACCCAGGGCAGCAGGCAATCTCCAGCGTGTCGGTGGACACTGAGCCGAGCCTGGCGGGAGTCGCCTTCGACGGGTACGTGGTCCACATGGAGGTGTTCGACTGCGGCGGACCGGGACCGCAGCCTCACACCGGAGGAGAGGGATCTGAGGGCCCCGGCGGCGAGGGGCATGGTCCCGGTGGCGAGGGAGGCAGCGAGTCGGGCGGTGAGAGCAACGACTCGGGCAGCGAAGAGGGCAGCGGCGCCACCCTGGCCTTGGACGAGACCTACGACGCGGTGCGCGGTGGCGCCCGGCTCATCCTGAACTACGACGTCGCCAGCAACGCTTTCACCGGCACGGTGGAGAACATCACCGGCAACGTCCTGAGCAACGTGAGGATCGAGGTGCACCTCTCCAACGGAACGGAGCTCGGCCCGACGACCCCGGTGGACATGGCACCGGGCGAAAAGCTGGGGGTCAACCTGCCCGCGACGGCGGCGTCCTTCACCGCCTGGGTCGCCCACGCCGAGGTCGGCGGGGGTGAGGGCGGCGGGGGTGAGGGCGGCGGCGAGCACGGCTCTGGCGGTGGTGAAGGTGGCGGTGAGCATGGCTCCGGCGGCGAACGCCGGGGTGGCGGCTAGCCCATGCCGGCCCTGATGAGCAGGGGGAAGGAAACCCGGTGGAGTAGAATCTGATTGCGGGAGTACACCGCAGGTGGACGCGGCGACTGAATTAGGCGCCGCGTCCGCTACGGCCTTCAAGGGAGCGGCGATGAGCGGAAGGGTATTGATAGTCGAGGACGACACCAGGATCGCCAACTGGGTCAAGGTCTACTTCGAGCGGGCCGGGTATTCCGCCGAGGTCGCCCACGACGGCGAGACCGGCCTGGCCCTGGCCCGCGACCTGGCCCCGGACCTGGTCATCCTCGACCTGATGCTGCCCCGTCTCGACGGGGTTGAGCTGTGCCGGATTCTGCGCCGGGAGTCGGAAGTCCCCATCATCATGCTGACGGCCCGGGAGGCCCACGCCGACCGGATCATGGGCTTGGACAGCGGGGCCGACGACTACATCGTCAAACCCTTCGACCCCGGCGAGGTCATCGCCCGCGCTCAGGCCGTCCTTCGCCGGGTCAAGGGCAAAGTCCAGCAGGTCCTGACTCGGGGCAGCATCACGCTGAACGAGACCACCCAGAGCGTTACGGTTGATGGAGAGCCGGTGGTCCTGAGCCAGGCGCAAACCGCCCTGCTGTCCACACTCATGCGCCACCCCAACCAGGTGCTGACCCGGGACCAGCTGATTTCGTTGACTTTCAACGACGAGTTTGACGGTTTGGACCGGGCCATCGACAGCCAGATCGCCCGCCTGCGCCGACAGATCAACCGGAACGGCCGCCAGCCCATCCAGACTGTCTACGGTGCGGGCTACCGTTTCGTGGCGGAGGAGGAGTGATGTCACTGCGCTGGAGAATAACGGGGGCCACCGTCGTTGTGGTCCTGCTTACAGTCTTGGCCAGCATCGGCGTTGGCTACTACGCGACCCAGGCCCGGCTGGGCGTGTTCGTGGACCGGATAGGGCAGGATGATGCGGCGCGACTGGCCCAGAACCTGAGCTGGGAGTACTCCGACGCCGGCGGCTGGGACACGGTGGATCGAGTCCTGTCGCAGGCAGGGTACATCTACCCCGGAGTACAGGAGAAGGAGCGTTCCGAAAGGGACGAAGGGGCGCACATGGAGAGCTTCCACCAGGACCCGGTGCGGGTGGTCATCGTGGGCGTTGATGGCCTGGTGGTGCAGGACAACTTCTCCGAACTGGCATCCGGTGCCACAGCCATTGGCCTGAGCGGGCACCGCGAGACCGTGTTCGACTTGTCCGACAACCAGCCCGTTGGCCACGTCTACGTGGACGTGAACCGCGAGCTTCTGGCATCGGAGTCCCACGGGTTTCTCAATGCTCTCCTCTACACCACCCTGGTAGGGGGAGCGCTGACGGTCCTTGTGGCTATCCTGCTTGCCGCCTGGCTGTCCCGGCGTATCACCGCCCCGGTGGCGGCGTTGACCGAGGCGACCCAGGCCATTGCCCAGGGGGACACGACTCGTTTGCCGGTCATGTCCTCGGATGAGCTGGGCCGGATGAGCACGGCCTTCAACGATATGTCCGCCGCACTGGAGACCCAGCGGGAGCTTCGCAGGCGCCTTATCAACGATGTATCCCACGAGCTGAACACGCCCCTGAGCGTCATCATGCTGGAGGCGAGAGGGCTGCGCGACGGGCTTCAGGCACCCGAGGAAGCTTCCGACCACATCATCCAGGAGGTGGACCGGCTGCGCGGCCTTGTCACTGACCTCAACTGGCTGGCGGAGACTGACCATGGCGAGTTGCGGCTCGCCTTTGAGTTAAGTCCGGTCCAAGACTTGCTCATGGAAGAGGTTGAGCGGTGGCAGCCCCAGGCCGACGCTCGGCAGGTCGAACTATCGCTTGAAGTGTCCGGCGACCTGCCCGACCTGGCCCTGGACCGGCTGCGCATGAGCCAGGCCCTGGGAAACGTCATCGGCAACGCCCTGAATTGCAGTGAGGCCGGGGGCCACATCGCGACCAAAGCGACAGTGGAAAGCGGCGAATCGCTGGTCATCTCCATCACCGATGACGGGATCGGCATTGACGCCGCCGACCTTCCTCACGTTTTCGCCCGGTTCTATCGTACCGACCAGTCCCGCAGCATGGGGATAGGCGGCACCGGGCTGGGTCTGGCCATCACCCGGGCAATAGTCGAAGCGCACGGGGGAACCATTGGACTTGAAAGCGATGGGCCAGGAAAGGGCGCCACCGTGACCATTCGCCTACCTCTGAACAGGTGAAAGCCATGAACCCAAGCCATCGACTCCGCCGCAATGGCGGGGGCCGAATCGGAAGAAGGTGTGTAAAACAGTACGCTTGGCACACTTTGCCGGCTATGCCGTACTCAATAGATAACCGATAATGTCTAGGCTTCAATTATTCACTGACACAGTGAGCGAAGACGTTTTGAAGCCGCCGCACTGGGGCTTGCCTTAAGGTCGGGGGCGGAACACCTGAAATCGCTGACTCTCAGGTAGGCCGCAACCATGTTCGGTTCCTAATGTTGCTCAATTTAGAATTGCGCGATAATCATGAGAGAATCCTTGGGCGTGAAGGCGCATCGGAGATTGGTGGTGGGCCTGGATGGACTCGAACCAACGACCTCGGTCTTATCAGGACCGCGCTCTAACCACCTGAGCTACAGGCCCACAGGGGGGCCGGGGCGAACCCCGGCGAATGTGGCCCCGAAATTATAGCAAGGCCAGGGCCGGGGGGCAAGGCGATGCTTACGCCCCAAATCCACCACCTAATGGGAGAAAAATGGTTTTGGGGCTCCTTGATTGGGCCGGTTGGGGCATCGGCTGACGGCTGACAGGTTGGCAGTGGGTTGGCGTGGCAGGAGTAGGCGCTGGAAGGGGATATTGGGGCGTTGGCCGGCGACGCCAGGGCGAGGTCTATGCCAACCGGTCCTGGAGAAGGGCGCAGTGTCCCTACGGCGGGAGTCCCCGTCGCTTGAATGCCCGTCGGTAGTGGCGCAGACCGTCCCAGGTCAGGGTGGGCCGTGGGCCAGCGCCGCTATTCTCCGGTGCGCTCCCGCCAGCAGCGGGAAGGATGGATGGCCCCGGGCCAGCCGGATCAGCAGCTTCCTGGCGTGGCAGACCACCCGTCCGGCCAGATTGATCAGAGCAAAGCGCACCGCCTTGAGCCGCTTGTTCACCCACTGACCGCCCAGGGCCAACTGCTTGACCGCCGAGTTCAGGTTGAACGCCAGCGCCGCTATCGCCCACCAGGCCGCGTTGGCCCCGAACTGTCCCGACGGCAGCCTCCCGCCAGCCAAGTCCTCCTTCAGCACACCATGCACCTCCTCGCCCTTCCCGCATCTCTCCCGGTACCACCGCACCACCTCATCTCCCGGTAGCTCCCGGTTAGTCACTATCCCCCGGATCTTGTACCAGCCCCGGTCCGGCATCTCCATCGCCGGAACCGACAACTCCAGGTCATCCTCCATGCCCGGCAGCGGCGGCCGCCTCAGCGGCTCCCGGACCGCTATGAAACGGTAGTCGGGATCATTCTTGGAATAAGCCAATCTATCGGGCACGAAGTCCACCTCGGCCCACTCCTGTTCCGTCTCCACCGCCAACTCCCCCACCATCCGGGGCAACCGGCGCCACTGGCTCTCCTCCACTTCGGCTGCCGCACGCTTGAACCCCTCCGTGACGTCCGCCCCCACCGCGAATTCGATCACTCCGAACCGCTCATCCCTCCCCTCGGCGCAGTACCGCAACAACTCAACTTGGTACCCCGCCGTGTCCGACCGCAGCATCACCTTCACCACGCCCTCCGGCAGATGGGCCAGCGACTCCCGCAACACCCGCAGTTGCTCGAACCCCGCTGGCACGTTGCCGTCCCGGAACTCCGAATGGACCACCAGGTCCGCCTCGGCCCAGTAGGTGACCATCGGCTGGTAGGCCTTGTAGCCCTGGTAGCAGTACAGCGCCTCCTGCTTGTAGGTCTCGATCAGCGTCGCGTCCATGTCCAGCGTCGCCTGCTCCTGCTCCAGGTGGTCCCGGACGAAGCTCATCATCTCGGCGTTGACCTTCCCCAGCCCGCGCAGCGCGCCGCTGGGCGCGGGTATGTACGCCGTATGGGGCTGCCTGGCCTCCTCCTGAACCGGGTCGTGGAACCGGCCCAGGTACCGGAACACCGCCGACGGAGACGGGACGCTGCGGCGCCGCCCGCCCCGCCACCGGCTGCCCTCCTCCCGGCGCTCACAAGCCCGCTGCCGGTGCGTCTCCACCCGGCCCAACATCCGGCCCAGACCCTCGTCCCCTTCCAGCACCCGGAGGTCGTCCACTCCTTCTCCACCGGCCAGATTCAGCAGCACCAGCGCGGTGACCATCTGCCGGTCCGTCCATCCCTGTCCGCCCTCCTTGACCTTCACGTAGCGCCGGATCGACTCGCCCAGCCCCATCGCATCGGCCATTTCCAGATAGACCGCCAACCCCGACAGCCCCGTCATGCCCCCCGCGCGATGCTCCGTCCCATACTGGAATGGCAGGACTCCCTGTTGCATAATGACTGCACCTCGTTGGTGATGGTTGTGTTTGTCCCGTAACCATCATAGCCAGCTTTGCCGCTGGCTCCAACGAGGTCTTTTCCTCCCATTAGGTGGTGGATTTGGGTACGCCCCAAATCCACCACCTAATGGGAGAAAAATGGTTTTGGGGCTCCTTGATTGGGCCGGTTGGGGCATCGGCTGACGGCTGACAGGTTGGCAGTGGGTTGGCGTGGCAGGAGTAGGCGCTGGAAGGGGATATTGGGGCGTTGGCCGGCGACGCCAGGGCGAGGTCTATGCCAACCGGTCCTGGAGAAGGGCGCAGTGTCCCTACGGCGGGAGTCCCCGTCGCTTGAATGCCCGTCGGTAGTGGCGCAGACCGTCCCAGGTCAGGGTGGGCCGTGGGCCAGCGCCGCTATTCTCCGGTGCGCTCCCGCCAGCAGCGGGAAGGATGGATGGCCCCGGGCCAGCCGGATCAGCAGCTTCCTGGCGTGGCAGACCACCCGTCCGGCCAGATTGATCAGAGCAAAGCGCACCGCCTTGAGCCGCTTGTTCACCCACTGACCGCCCAGGGCCAACTGCTTGACCGCCGAGTTCAGGTTGAACGCCAGCGCCGCTATCGCCCACCAGGCCGCGTTGGCCCCGAACTGTCCCGACGGCAGCCTCCCGCCAGCCAAGTCCTCCTTCAGCACACCATGCACCTCCTCGCCCTTCCCGCATCTCTCCCGGTACCACCGCACCACCTCATCTCCCGGTAGCTCCCGGTTAGTCACTATCCCCCGGATCTTGTACCAGCCCCGGTCCGGCATCTCCATCGCCGGAACCGACAACTCCAGGTCATCCTCCATGCCCGGCAGCGGCGGCCGCCTCAGCGGCTCCCGGACCGCTATGAAACGGTAGTCGGGATCATTCTTGGAATAAGCCAATCTATCGGGCACGAAGTCCACCTCGGCCCACTCCTGTTCCGTCTCCACCGCCAACTCCCCCACCATCCGGGGCAACCGGCGCCACTGGCTCTCCTCCACTTCGGCTGCCGCACGCTTGAACCCCTCCGTGACGTCCGCCCCCACCGCGAATTCGATCACTCCGAACCGCTCATCCCTCCCCTCGGCGCAGTACCGCAACAACTCAACTTGGTACCCCGCCGTGTCCGACCGCAGCATCACCTTCACCACGCCCTCCGGCAGATGGGCCAGCGACTCCCGCAACACCCGCAGTTGCTCGAACCCCGCTGGCACGTTGCCGTCCCGGAACTCCGAATGGACCACCAGGTCCGCCTCGGCCCAGTAGGTGACCATCGGCTGGTAGGCCTTGTAGCCCTGGTAGCAGTACAGCGCCTCCTGCTTGTAGGTCTCGATCAGCGTCGCGTCCATGTCCAGCGTCGCCTGCTCCTGCTCCAGGTGGTCCCGGACGAAGCTCATCATCTCGGCGTTGACCTTCCCCAGCCCGCGCAGCGCGCCGCTGGGCGCGGGTATGTACGCCGTATGGGGCTGCCTGGCCTCCTCCTGAACCGGGTCGTGGAACCGGCCCAGGTACCGGAACACCGCCGACGGAGACGGGACGCTGCGGCGCCGCCCGCCCCGCCACCGGCTGCCCTCCTCCCGGCGCTCACAAGCCCGCTGCCGGTGCGTCTCCACCCGGCCCAACATCCGGCCCAGACCCTCGTCCCCTTCCAGCACCCGGAGGTCGTCCACTCCTTCTCCACCGGCCAGATTCAGCAGCACCAGCGCGGTGACCATCTGCCGGTCCGTCCATCCCTGTCCGCCCTCCTTGACCTTCACGTAGCGCCGGATCGACTCGCCCAGCCCCATCGCATCGGCCATTTCCAGATAGACCGCCAACCCCGACAGCCCCGTCATGCCCCCCGCGCGATGCTCCGTCCCATACTGGAATGGCAGGACTCCCTGTTGCATAATGACTGCACCTCGTTGGTGATGGTTGTGTTTGTCCCGTAACCATCATAGCCAGCTTTGCCGCTGGCTCCAACGAGGTCTTTTCCTCCCATTAGGTGGTGGATTTGGGAAGCGTCCGCCGCCTTGACAGTCCACGGCAACGGCCTTAATATAGGCTTCCCTGCCGAGGTAGCTCAGGTGGTAGAGCACGGCACTGAAAATGCCGGTGTCGACAGTTCGAGTCTGTCCCTCGGCACCACCTTTTCATTAATCGCCTGTCACCGATGCGTTTTTGCAAAGAAGACCGCCCGAAAGGGGCGGTTTTTTCGTTTCGATGGACAAATTCATGGGAATGAGCCAAATACCTCGGGTTCCGGCCATGCCCGAAGCCCCACGAAGCCCCTTTGAGTTCGGTGAGATTGACGATGTGGAAGATTCAAACATTCAATCTCAGAACCCCAGCCCTGTCAGTCCGCAAGACAGCGCCCGACTTTGCCAAACCAACCGCACTTCAAACCTGCGCCATAGCTGTCGAATAATCACAGGGGCAAAGTACGTCACCCTGAGCCTGCCGAAGGGTCTAAGATCCTGCCCCTCAGCCCGGTCACGGGTCCGAGACCCGGCCTGTGTAATGGAGTTTAAATTCTTCAGCTTCCACCAAGACGGACCGAGCCAAGCCCAAAGGAACAGAAAGACGATCACCATAATGCCATTTGCCCCGCTGACACTTGCCCCTTGATTCCCTGGGCAACCCTTCCCTACCATACTTTCATGGCCCACCCACGCCCTGCCTGTCAGGCCCAGATCACCCCTCAGCAACGTTACAATTTAGGTGGTATCGTCCCGTTAGTGCGTAGGGGCAGCCCTTGTGGCTGCCCTCTCCCGGCCCTGGAACCATCTGTAACGGACGCTGCCTCAACCCGTTCCCTCAGGGAGCAGGGCCGGGCGTCACGGCTTCTCATCGGCTTTGGTCTGGACAATGGCCCAAAACGGCCCAAAACGGCCCGGAATGGCCCACTCGGTCTACCCATTTCCTATCTGGCCAGCGGCCCATTTTAGGGCCACCGGGCCATCATCCGACCCCCGTTCAGATACGAAATGGCCCTAAACGGCCCAAAATGGCACGGAAACGAAAAAGTTTGCCTAATCCTGGAAACCCTGACGCCGGCGGGAACCCATAGGCTGGTCAACGGTTCAGGCTCTTGAACCGGAGGCTAGATATCCCCTTCCCTGGGAACCTGGAGGGGGAAGTTCCCCGGGCAATGGCATTATGATTCGGGGAAAGGCCGTCGTTCCGCCTCAGGCGGACCCATCGCGGGCAGAATGTCCGCCTATGGAGGACGGGAGCCTCGAAGTTGGAGGTAGCAGGGTTTCCCTCAAGGGACAACTGCGCCCCTTTCGCCGGAATTAAAATGTGATTGCCTTGCCCAACAACCGGTCTGTTGACGACGAGAATAAACTGAGCAATAATCTATACGACCGCCAATAATCGTGCCAGCAATGTTTTTATAACAAGGTATACACTTTGCCGCTTTCATAGCATCTAACAAATCTTGCCAAACATGGTATTAAAAACTGGCCTGGAATCGCCCATCTACGTCTCCGCCGTTCCGATGACAATACCCGACCGGTTCACCGGGGCAGCGTCGCCGCATAGCAACTGCGGCCACAAACGGTGACTCGGGTCAGCCTCGGGAGGTTGTTCAATCTGGGAACCTGACACAATGAAAAGCGAGGGTATCGGTATGACCACCAACAGTCGATTGCGCAGCGGAAACGTTACTGCGCCCCACACCGAGGTATCCGTCTACGAGGCGATCCACAATCGCCGCATGAACAACGACTTTTCCGACTTCGTTCCCGACCAGGACGCCCTGCAGCGGATGCTCAATGCCGCAGTGTGGGCGCCCAATCACCGTCTCACGAATCCCTGGCGGTTCTTCGTGCTGGAGAAGGGCGGTGAGAAACGGGCCGAGGTGGCCCGGCTGGCCTACCGGAACATATTTGATCGCAGTGGCAACCACGAAAATGCCGAAGGCAGCCGCCAACGTGTCCTCAATGCGCCGGCGCTGATTTACGTATACAGCGTGCCGGCCGACAGCGAGGAGATGACCCAGGAGAACTACGCTGCCGCCTGCTGTGCCGTTCAGAACCTGCTGCTGGCCGCCGTGGCCGAGGGCCTGGCCGGCGACTGGAGTACCGGCAATGTTACCCGCCATCCTCATCTGGCCGACACCCTGGGCGCGGAGGCCGAGTGGACAATGGTAGGCGCCCTGTTTATCGGACAACCCTCGCGGCCTTCCGCATCCGTGCGCGCCCCGGCGGACGAGGTAACGGCCTGGCTGGCGTAGCGCTCCAATTTAGGTCGTCTGACTGTTTGGGAACTATGTTCCAATCCCAAACCCGTCACTCCGGCGAAAGCCGGAGTCCAGATGAGATATGGAGAAACAACATACGGCAGGGCAAGCATTCCTGGATTTCGGCCTCCGCCGGAAAGGCGATTAACCAAACCACCTGACCGCAACCCTGCCGACGCCTGGGGCATCCCGCTCATGACGGCTTCCTGGCCAGCGCCCCGCTGAACAGGCCGCTGGACATGGAATCGGCCCCATGCAAGTACGGCGAGACAGGTAAGTTCAGGCGTGCATTACGCCGCCCATCACCAGGCCCCGTAAAGTTCGGGACTTGTCCTACCGTCGCTGCCTGGGGTGCTTGGCCAGGAAGTCGTCCGCGATCTCATCAAGGGTCGCAAATCGCACGCCGTCGTGGGAACGGATGTATTCCGCAATGCGCTCCAGCATCAGCAGCACCTGCGGCCGGCCGCTCACGTCCGGATGAATGGTTATCGGGAAGACCGCCTCGTCGTATTCCCGGTACACCCAGTCGAACTGGTCTCGCCACATCGATTCAATGTCCCGGGGATTTACGAATCCGTGGCTGTTGGGCGACTTCTTGATGAACATCATCGGCGGCAGGTCGTCCAGGTACCAGTTGGCCGGTATCTCCACCAGGTCGGTCTCTTCGCCACGCTCCAGGGCATGCATCCAGTGGTCCGCCGGCATACCATAGTCAATCTTGGTCCAGCGGTCGCCCACGCGGACGTAGTAGCACTCAAAATCGCGGTGCATCAGGCTGTGGTCATACTTGATGCCGTGCTTCAGAAGCAGTTCGTTGGTAACGTGGCTGAACTCCCACCACGGCGCAACGTAGCCCCTTGGCCGTTTCCCCGACAGTTCGGTGATCAGCTCTATGCAGCGCAGCAGCACCGCCTCCTCCTGCTCCGGGGTCATGGAGATGGGATTCTCGTGGGAGTACCCGTGCATGCCAATCTCATGCCCTTGCTCCACAATCATCCGGCACTCGTCCGGAAAGGTCTCAATGGAGTGGCCGGGGATGAACCAGCTGGTCTTGATGCCCAGGCGGTCAAAGAGTTTCAGCAGCCTGGGCGTCCCCACTTCCCCGGCGAACAGGCCGCGCGAAATATCGTCCGGGGAGTCCTCTCCACCGTAGGACCCCAGCCAACCGCCCACCGCGTCCAGGTCAACCCCGAAAGCGCACAGAATCTGTTTGTCGGCCATCTCAAATCTCCTTGCGGCGTACCTCCGCCAAGGTTTGCCCCATCATACACCCGGGCCTTTCCGGGCTCCAATTGCGGTCCTTCGGTAAGCAACTCCGACCCCGTGTCGCAGACAAACTGACTAGACCCGGGGCGCGTAATTCATTCGGAAACCGGAAGGTCGTCGTGCCGGGCATCATGTTCGCCAACACCCGGCGCACCGGCTGCCTGGTGATTGTGCATGGCCTTGGCATGGAAGCCGTTGTGCTACTGCCGGAAGGCGTCTTCCGCCTGGTCAACAGCCTCCGCCGTTACACTGCCGAAATCGACAGCCCCTCAATGAATTCCAGGCACGGCAGCCTGTCCAACTCCTGGGGCGCCATTTTCACCTTGCCGGACCGGCTGCCCGCTCCAAGAATGATGTAGTCCATCTCCAGAAGGCGCGCGTCAGCATAGATCGGCAGTCCCTCCGGCAGCGCCAGCGCCGTAACCCCGCCGATCATCATTCCCGTAACTTCTCGGGTCTCCTCTGCCGAGGCGAACGACGCCCGCGAGACACCCATCAGGCTGCGCACTCGCCGGTTCACGTCCAGCCGGTCACACGCTCGTACTATCCCCGCGCAGAACGCCGCGGGGCCCCGCTTGCTGGCCACGATGATCGTATTGGCGGAATGCAGCAGGTCATATCCGTATTGTTCGCAGAAATCCGCCGTGTCTCCGTACTGGGGATCAATCTCAATCCATTCCCAGCCTGCAATGCCCAGTTCGTCCAGGGCCTTCCGCACCCGCCCTTCAATCTGTTCCGGCAAACTCATTATCCTGTCCCTCGTGGAAATTCATTGGTCACTGTATTAGGTGCTGTCGTCAAATTGAAGGTAGTAGTATCCCAGCGTCCCTTTTCGTCGTTCCCGCGAAGGCTGGAACCTCGCAGGCTGAGGTAAAGTTTCCTGCTCCCGCAGAAATGACGGAGGCAATTTGACGACGCGCCCTGGACCTCTGATCGAGAAGATCCCGACTCGGCCCCGGCGCACCCATTGCATCGAAAGGTTACCACACGTCCCTGCCCGCGGTGATGTCGTCAAAGTGGCTTGCGATTCACGGCCGGCCAAGTCGCAATAAGGCAGGTCGGGGTTGCCGGCCAGGATGTGCCGCAAGATTGAACTTCAGCCGGCAGACCTGCCATTGGGTTATCCTGGCCGGCGGAAGAACAAACTCCGGGACAGGGGGCGGCCGGAGTGAGAAGACTCTGGATTCTGCAGAAAAATGGTCGCAAGTCCGGGCGGGAGGTCGCCGACCTCCCCCCGGACAGGCAACTCCTGCAATCTACGCTAGCTGTGGTTTGGTTCCAAAGCAAGGATGGAAAAGCCGCTCAAGTCCAAAACAAGGACACGGAATTGACAAGGCCGACCGTGTCTGCTGAAATTGGGCCATCACCAGGCAGAATATCAGATATGGAGGAAAGCGTTATGGCAGGCAAGACATTCATATACGTCGGCGCCGAGGCGGACGGGCTTTATCGCAAGGAAGCAGGCGATTCCCGCTGGGAGAAGTTGGCCAAGGGTATGCCTCCCTCCCCGCAGGTGCGCGCCATTGTCGTCCACCCCGACGATGCCAGCACCATATTCGTGGGTACCCAGCGGGGTGTCTACCGCTCCAGGAATGGCGGCGACAGCTTCGAACGCATGAACCTGACCGAGGGCCGCATCGTGTGGTCCATCAAGTTCCATCCCCATGACCCCAGCATCATGTTCCTTGGTACCGAGGGCGCCGAGGTGTTCAAGAGCATTGATGGCGGCGAGAACTGGGAATACCTGTCCACCGTGGCCAACCCCGACGCGGTCCAGATGGCCTTTGCCACCCGCATCCTGGGTATCGGCATCGAGGCCGGAGACACCAACCAGATGTACGCGGCGCTGGAAGTCGGCGGCGCGGCGCACAGCTCCGACGGTGGCCGGACCTGGACTATTGTCAACAGCCGGTTCGAAGGTGACGTCGATCTCCTGGACCTGCACGGTGTAACCATTGGGGTCGACGAGTCGGTGTTCATCTCCAACCGCACCGGCGTCTGGCGCACCCGGGACCGCGGCCAGACCTGGGACGACCTCCGGTTCGAGAACTTCTCCAACATCCGCTACTCCCGGGGCGTCGAGGTAGCGCCCAACGACCCGAACACTCTCTACGCCTGTGTCGGCCTGAACTTCGGTAGTGAAGAGGGTGGCATCCTTCGCTCCACGGACGGCGGCAACAGTTGGAGCAGATTTGACCAGGGCATCGCGCCCGCCAGCACCACCTTCGGCATCGCCGTAAACGACCGCGCTCCCGAGCAGGTGTACTTCTGCACCCGGAAGGGCCAGGTGTTCGGCACCCACGACGGAGGTTCAACCTGGCGGGGCCACGACCTCCCCGAGATCGCTGCCAACGTCAAGGCTATCGCCTGCACGTCCGCCTAGCTGGCTAGGGCTCCCTCGAACCCCGACCGGGCTTGTGCGTCGGGGTTCGAGGCCGGTCCCTGAAATCCATGCTTCCAGGGCCCGCCTCCGGGCGAATCATGCCGTGAACATGCTCATTCGATGGCGTTTCGTTTGGGGCGCCGAGGTCGGCGAATATCTGGGGGTCCGCCTCGGGCGGATGACTACCCTGGTTTCACCCACGAAACCACCTGAATTGGAACGCTACCGCTCGTTCCAGGCGCCCGGCCCGGGCCGTCCTCTTTAAAGCCGGTCCACAAGCAGCCCCAACCCATCGCTATTTTCAAGGAGCGCCATTTCTTCAAAAACTTGAAGCTATGGCGGAGAGAGCGGGATTCGAACCCGCGATACCCTTGCGGGTATACCGGTTTTCGAGACCGGCGCCTTCAACCACTCGGCCACCTCTCCGCGAATATATACCTGTGGGAACGGATTCCTCTCCGGCCCGCCAATCCGTTCCGGATGCTTACTGCCCTGTCCCCGCAGCTTCGGCCTTGGGCGCTTTGTCAGCTGCAATCACATCCAGCTTAACAAATCGGCGGCAGGCCGCCAAGTTTCCACTCTCTCGGGCCAATCGGGCTTTAAGGTGCACAAGCTACGCTTGACATGGGATATGTCGCCCCTCCAGGGGTCCGCCTCGGCAGAATATCCGCAGTTGGGGGGCGGATCGAAGGGCCTAAAGTCCTCTCCCTCAGCGCGGCTACGGGTCCGAAAGCACGTTTGCAGGTTGGAGTCTGGACTCTTCGCCGAGGTTATCGTGGACCATGCCAAAGGGAGAGTATGGCATCGATTCAGGGTGCCATTGCCTTGTGACGTTTGCCTGTTGCCATCCTGGACAACCTTGGTCTACCGTGTGAATTGGGTACACAACAAACCTTCAGGCGCTGTTCGTTGGCATACACCAATTCCATTGCGCTGGGGTACGTCAAGCGCTGAGACCTGGAATCATTGAAAGAGGACGTTATTGAGCGCTTTCGGGCGGTGAAAAAATTTCGCTGGCGCCCAGCTTTGCGCCACGAACGGCAATTAGCAGCAATTTGAACAAGTCCCGCACAACGAATCGAGCTTAAGGAGAGCCATTGTGCGAAGCCGAACGAAACGCGTGATTTCCCTGAGTTATCCCGGCTGTCTCAAGAAAACCATCATCGCCCAGGCCAAGCGCGCCGAGCCCTGCTCCAACAGACCCGTATCCTGTTATACTGGCTGGACAGGCCTCCCTTCACACTGTTACAAGGATGCCAGCCCATGCAACATCAACCGCTGGAAGAGAGGTTAGCCTCCCTCGAGACCGCCGCCCAGCGTCACGAGCAGACCCTGACGCGGCTGGCCTCCATCGCCGAGGACCACGACCAACTCCTGGAACGGCTAGTAGCCAACCAGGAGACCCTTCAGGCCAACCAGGAGACTCTTCAGGCCAATCAGGAAGCGATCGTAAGCTTGCTCGAGGAAGTAGCCCGCGACGCGGCCACCACCCGCCGCCTGTGGCTCCGGCTGGCCCAACGCTACGGCTGGCTAGACGACGAGCAGAACGGCTCCCAGCCGGAAACGCCCGCTTAACCGTCAGAAGGCGCTACCGCGACATTTCGGCTCCAAGACACTGGCCCAGATTGCCCAGGCGGCCGCCCACTACCACATGCACGCACTGCGGGAGGTGCGGAAGCAGCTTCAGGGAAAGAGCCACTCCTGGCACGTCGGCTTCCCTTGCGCACCAATGCTGGAGTATGGTTAAAACCAATCAGGTTCACAGAGATACAATCCTTTCATATTGGGGATGGCTTTTCTCGCCTGCGAACTGACCGTCAACTCGGCTTGCGCGGATTTGGTAGACAACCCCCTGCAATTGGCCCGGCTAGCGCCAAATTGACAAACCCAATAAGGCGCCGCGGGCCGACGCCACGGACTGCTAGCATCGGATAAATACAGGTCCAGCACAATGAACCGGAACTGAAAGAGACTTGTTGCGCAATGCCCGGAGCCCCGCCGGGAGGCCCCATTGAATCGAGGAGTACCCCAGGGGCAGACCCGCTGGATTGCCCAGTCCCAAAATCGCTCATGCCCCGCCTGTCAATGTACGTTGTTCCAGCTGACGGCGCCACCCTTCCAGGGTGCGGCTTTCAACGTGGCCCTTGGGGAAGACTTCGCCCGGAATAGTGGGCCGCCCCTGTGTTAAAATCACCATCGGCCCAAAATTCCGAAAACTTTTACCTGTGGAGGACAAACCAGTATGAATGTAATGCAGGCCGTGGCCCGAATCCTGAAACTTGAAGGGGTGGAGTGGGTTTCCTGCTTCCCATCCAACCAGCTAATCGAGCACGTTGCCCAGGAAGGTATTCGCACCATTATGTTCCGCCAGGAGCGCGGCGCACTCATGGCCGCCGACGGCTACAGCCGCCTCAACGGCCGCGAAAAGTTCGGCGTGACCATCACCCAGGGCGGCCCCGGCTCCGAAAACTCCATGGGCGGCCTGGCCCAGGCCTACAGCGACAACGTGCCCATCCTCTACCTGCCCGGCGGCCCGGCCATGAGCCAGTACTCGGTCAAGCCCAACTTCTCCCCCGTGCGGACCTACTCCACCGTTTCCAAGCTTGGCGAGGTCATCACCCAGCCCAGCCAGGTGGCCAGCGTTATGCGCCGTGCCTTCCACGCCCTGCGCAACGGTCGCCCCGGCCCGGTAATTGTCGAGATTCCCGCCGATGTCGGCACCCAGGAAGTGCCCGATGCGGCCATGAACTACAATCCCCCCAAGCGCATGCGCCAGGCCCCCGAGGCCGGCGACGTCAAGGAAGCCGTCAACCTGCTCCTCAACGCCCGCAAGCCCGTCATCTGGTCCGGCATGGGCGTTCTGATGGCCGGCGCCACCGAGGAACTCCAGGAGTTCGCCGAGCTCACCGAGATTCCCGTCTACTGCACCATGCCCGGCAAGTCCTCCTTTGACGAACGGCACCCCCTGGCCCTGGGTTCCGGCAGCAGCGCGACCTCGCTCCCCGCCCGTACCTGGCTCCAGGAGTCCGACGTACTCTTTGCCGTGGGGTCCAGCATGACCCGCACCAGCTACGGCCAGCCCATCCCCGACGGCAAGGTCATCATCCACAACGTGGAGAGCATTGACGACATTAACAAGGACTTCTCCGTGGACGTGGGCCTGCCCGGCGACGCCAGGCTGACCCTCAAGGCCATGATTGCCGAGGTCAAGGCCCAGGCCGGCGACAACGGCCGCAAAGGGACCACTGACGTCGCCGACCAGATCGCCAAGGTGCGCGACACCTGGATGGCCGAGTGGGAGGATATTCTCAAGACTGACGAGACTCCCATCAGCCACTATCGCGTCATCGGCGAACTGGAACGCACCCTGGACAAGGTCAACAGCATCGTTACCCACGACGCTGGCGCCCCCCGCGACACCATGATGCCCTTCTATACCGGCACCACTCCCCACAGCTACATCGGCTGGGGCAAGACCACCCACCTGGGCTACGGCATCCCCCTGATGATTGGCGCCAAGCTGGCCCGCCCCGACAAGTTCTGCCTCAACTTCATGGGCGACGGCGCCTTCGGCATGTCCGGCCTGGACATTGAGACCGCGGTGCGGGCCAATGCCCCCATCACTACCATCCTGCTGAACAACGGCGGCATGGCCACCTACCCCGGCGGTTACCCCACCGCCAACGAGCTTTACGGCGCCACCCGCATGAGCGGCGACTACGCCAAGATTGCCGAGGGCATGGGCGCAGTCGGCATTACCGTAACCCAGCCCGGCGACGTGGCTGCAGCCTTGATGCAGGCCCGCCAGCACAACGCCGAAGGCCGCACTGTCCTCATCGACATCCACACCGGACTGGAGGCCCGCCGCTCCAGCTTCTAGGCTGTTTGCTGGATTGAACCAAGAGCGACCGTTGCGCCCCCGGGAAATTGATAACCTGGGGGCGTAGTGAGTCAGGGATAGTCAAGGCTAATGGTGATGCAGGACAAACTCATTGGCGTCGCCCTGTTGGTGGTGGTCGCGGTTATCGGCCTGTTCATACTGGTCGGCCTGCTGGGTTGGGTCCTGCCCGACGCAGCCCCGCTGGGTGACTGGGCCGACATTGTCCTCGCCGTGGTCACCATCCTGGCCATACTGTTCGGCGGGCTGTTTGCCGTGGTGAAGTTCGATCTGTTCCGCGACTTCGAACCCCACCTGACCATTTCTCATACCATAAACCACCGGCCATGGGGTAATGGCTACTGGCACCTGGATGTGAAGGCTACCCTGAACAACAGCTCAAAGGTAAGGGTGGAACTGCACGGGGGATACTTTATTCTGCAGCAAATACGGCCGGCATCCGGTGTAGACGACATCCCGGAACCGAGTATCGTCTACCCTTACTGGCCGGTCCTCGAAGAGTTCTCCATTGATTTGGGAGACCGACCTCTTGAGCTGGAGCCGGGACAGTCATTGCAAGAGGTTCTTCAGTTTATGGTGCCTGTCCATGTGGAGACAGTTCTTATCCACTACTCTTTCCACGACACCGGAAGCCAGGCTGAACAGCCATCCGGCTGGGGCATAACCGAGGTCTATGATATAATTTGATACAACGGGCCATAGACCGCCTTTCGGAGGCAGCCTGATGAATACCGAAAACAAAAACGACGATGCAACCAAAGATAAGGAATCGGGCCCTGCGGAGGAGCCTATAAAAAGGTGGCGGTTAACGTTTGGGCGCGAAAGGTACCCAACCCTTCCTTTCATCGTGAGAAAGACAAACGAACCGGGCAACAATCCCGAGACTGAAGGAGGCGGCTCTGCCCGCTAAGCCCGGGCCGGCCGGCAAGCCCGCTGGTGGCAAGCTCCCTTCCAAGTCATAGCTGGTTTCTAGCGCATTGTGCGATGGGGCGCCCCGCAAATTGGGCGCCCTTGTTCTTTGCTCGGTTCCCACCCTATAATCCCAGCCAACACCCTTACGGAGCCAGCCCTATGTCCTCACCTGCTTCCGGCCACATAACCGTCCTCAACCCCACCGCGCCGCCGCGCCAGTTTCGCACGGAGATGGCGCAACGGCCCCCGGACCTGAGGGGCAAGACCTTGGGCTTCCTCTGGAACAGCAAACCCAACGGCGACGTCCTCTTCCGGCGCCTGGAACAACTGCTGCGAGATAAGTACGAGATTCCAGCTGCCCTCTACCGGCGTAAGCCCACCGCCTCCATCCCTGCGGAACCCCGGGTCATCGAGGAGATGGCGGGCACGGTGGAGGTGGCAGTGGTGGGCCTGGGCGATTGAGGATCCTGCACCTCGTGGAGTATCCACGACGCGGTGGAATTGGAACGGCGGGGTATCCCCACGGTCACCGTCTGCAGCCATTTGTTCCAAAGACTGGGCAACGTGGAGCGCCGTTCCCTGGGCATGCCGGACCTGCCCATGGCCATCGCCCCGCACCCCATCGGCGGCCTGGCGGCGGAAACCGCCATCGCCAAGGCCGACGCCCTTTTTGAAACCATCGTGACGGGATTGACCCGGCGTTGACCCGTTTCCGCAGCCCTGGTAGTCAGCTAAGGTTGCGAAAATAGGGAAAAACCGTTCGCCCTGAGCTTGTCGAAGGGCAGCCCACTGGTGGTTCGACAAGCTCACCCCGAACGGACTCTTGGTCGACCTCTTTATTTCAGGCTTGACTCAATATTAGCCCTGTTGCCCTTCCCTTCCCGACGGAGGCCCCCATTGATCCAACTGGAATCCCAGCGCATTGACCTGCCCGACGACTATGAAGCGGTCCAGAACCTCTACCTTGAACGGGGGTGGAGCGACGGTCTGCCCATCACGCCGCCCACGCCCGAGCGGGTAGAGGCCATGCTGGGGAACGTCTTCCTGGACTCGCAGCACGTGGTGGCCCAGCTTCCGCCTAACTGGGGCGACGCCACCGTCGAGCGCCTGGCCATCAACGCCGTAATGGCCGGCTGCCTGTCCGAGTACCTGACCGTCATCGTGGCGGGGATAGCCGCCATGAACGACCCGGCCTTCAACCTCTACGCCATCCAGGCCACCACCCACTCCTGCGCTCCCCTGTTCATAGTCAACGGCCCCATCCGCGAAAAGCTGGGCATGAACAGTGCCTCCGGCGCCTACGGTCCTGGCTGGCGGGCCAACGCCACCATTGGTCGGGCCGTGCGCCTGGCCCTGCTGAACATTGGTGGCGGCCACCCGGGGGTGGGGGACATGTCGACCCAGGGCGCGCCTTCCAAGTACACCTACTGTGTGGCTGAGAACGAGGAAGCCAATCCCTGGGAGTCTCTTCACGTCGAAAGGGGTTTCGACCCCGAACAAAGCACCGTGACGGTGGTAGGCGGCGAACCGCCCCACAACATCAACGACCATACCGGCGCCACGGCCGAGGAAATCCTGACCATCATCGCCGGGGCCATGGCCGTCACCGGCGCCAACAACGCCTACACCGGCGGCGAAACCCTGCTGGCCCTCGGCCCTGAACATGCCGCCACCATGGCCGCCGACGGCTTCACCAAGGCCGAAATCCGCGACTGGCTCCACCGCAATGCCCGCATCCCCCTGGAACGCTATACCGAGGCCACCATGCTGGAGCGTTTCGGCCAAATCCCCGACGGCCCCGTACACATGGTAGCCACCCCCGAAGACCTGGCCATCATAGTCCTCGGCGGCCCGGGCAAGCATTCATCCTGGGTGCCCACCTTCGGCGGCGCGACAAGGTCGGTAACAAGGGGGATTGGGTAGGGGGCCTGCAATGTCGGATTACTTCCCAATCTTTAATGTGGAGCCAGAACCTGCTTTCGATCCTGAGCGCATAGAGAGCATGGGGAGCAAGGAAAAGTTCTGGTTCCGCTTTCCCGAAGACGAAGAGAGCGGACCCGATTGGTTGTTCAAATATCCACGTTCTAATTCGGGAGAACATTGGGCGGAAAAGATTGCCGCTGAGATGGCGTATGTCTTAGAAATCCCTCACGCGGAAGTAGAGCTGGCAACTTGCAAAGACGTTCGTGGTTCAATAGCGAGGTCGTTTCTTCAAAGTGGACAATCGTTGATCCACGGTAATGAATGCATATCAGATGTCGTGTCCTTCTATCAAGACTTGGACGGCAGAATTCCATCTTACGACGTTGAGAAGAGACATTCGCAGTCCCAACACACTTTACGTACAATCCTTATTGCAATTACATGCTATGGGGGAAAGGAATCTGAATTTGCTGAGTACGTGTTACTCGACGCGCTCATCGGAAATACTGACCGGCACCACGAGAATTGGGCATGGACGTTTGACTCTCTTTCACATGAACTAAAGACCTTGTCCCCAAGCTTTGACCACGCATCTTCCCTGGGAAGAGAACTCAATGATGATCGCCGAAAGATACTGTTGGAACAGAATAGAGTGGGACAATATGCCGAACGCGCCCCTGGAGCGATTTATTGGTTCGAAGAAGGCAGCAATGGTCCTGCGCCCCTGCAATTGGTAAGGTTGGCAGTAGGAGAGTACCCTGCAGCTTTTGTTCCCGGCCTGTCAAAATTAACGCACGAAAATATACTGGATGTAGTAGCCCGAATCCCAGAAGACTGGATGACAGACTTGCAAAGGGCATTTGCCGTAGAGTTATTGAAGTACAACCTCGGCCAATTGCGCGAGTTTACCGATGGCTGAAAAAACTCTGTTCCTGGCATGGCACGATACCGGTGAGAACAGGTTGTGGTATCCGGTCGGAAGGTTGGATGCCGACCCGGAATCTTCCCGCTACCGTTTCCGCTATACGGGTGGCGCAAAGCGGGCCCAGAAGGAAGCCAGGTTCCCCTTGGTTGTGGGATTTCCTGCTATCGACCGAGACTACAATTCGGAGGAATTGTTTCCACTGTTTCAGAACCGTGTTATGTCCCCGGCTAGGCCAGATTTTCAGTCATATCTGGAGTCACTGGGATACGACGGCGCCGCTGAACCCGTAGAAATTCTGGCTGTGAATGGCGGGCGGCGCAGGACCGACAGTTACGAAGTATTCCCCAAATTGGAAAAACAACCTGATGGCGGATTCACGAGCAGGTTCTTGCTTCACGGTAGTCGCCATGTAAATCGAGACTCACAGCAAAGGCTCCAGCGGTTGCGTACAGACGAAGAGCTTTTTATTGCGCTGGAGCTTACCAATCCAGTAACTCAATTGGCGGTTCAAGTTCAGACTTGCGATAACTACGTTCTTGGTTGGGCCCCACACTACTTGGTCAACGACTTAGTTGCCTCCATGGCAGACTCCCCTGGGGAATACGAGGCCAAAGCGGTTCGTATTCACACAGACGCCCACTCTTCCGCACCTACACTGTTGGTCGAGTTGTCGAGCCGCTGGGTTAGATATGAACCCATGTCCGGCCCCGACTACCAGCCCCTGGTAGCTTAAACCTCAGTCGATACCGTCTTGGTTTAGGTGGTTTAGGGCTACGATGGTGGGGGCATGTCTACGTGTGCCCTGGTCCTACACGCGAAACCACCTGAATTGTAACGCTACCCGCATCCCTTCCAGGGCAATCACGTCTTGAATTTCATCGTGGACTGAAGCCTGAAGTCATTTCGCCCTGAGTCCGCCGCGGCGGACCGAAGGGCCTGAAGTCCTTCCGGTCAACCGGCTAAGGGCCCGAGAGCCGGTTTGTGGGGCGGAACTTAGATTCTTCGGCTTCGCTCAAAATGACAGTTCTTTAGGGCGAGATTGCCCTGCGCCCCCTTCCTTGCCCGCCACCCCCCTTCCGGTTATCATTAGTTTCGATTTTGGCGGCCCTTGTGTCGAACAATTACCCCCTTTAATTTTGCTATACCCATTGGAGGTGTGACTTGGCTCAGGAATATGACGTTATCGTGGTGGGCGCCGGCAATGCTGCCCTCAGCGCCGCCATTGCCGCGAGGGAACAGTGCGAGTCCGTCCTGGTGGTGGAAAAGGCCCCCGAGTATTTCCGCGGCGGCAACACCTACTTCACCGGCGGCATCATCCGCTTCGCCTTCAACGGCATCGACGACATCAAGGCGCTGATCCCCGACATGTCCGAGACCGAAGAGAACTCCATCGAGGTGGGCCAGTACACCGAAGACCAGTATTACGACGACATGATGCGCGTCACCCACGGCCTTTCCGACCCGGAACTGGCCCAGATCCTGGTCAGCAACTCCCACCCCACCATGAGATGGCTGCAGGAGCACGGCGTCCGCTTCGTCCTGTCCTTTGGCCGCCAGGCCTTCCTGGACGGCGACAAGTACCGGTTCTGGGGCGGCCTGGTTGTGGAAGCCGTGGGCGCCGGCAAGGGCCTGTCCGACCAGCAGTTCGACGTGGCCCAGCGCATGGGCATCGAGGTCCGCTATTCCACCCAGGGAATCAAGCTGCTCCAGGACCAGAAGGGACGGGTCAACGGCCTCCAGGTCCTGGGTCCCGACGGTTTTGAAGACATTTATGGTAGGTCGGTGGTTTTGGCCGCCGGCGGCTTCGAAGCCAACGCCGAAATGCGTTGCCGCTACCTGGGCCCCGGCTGGGAAACGGTCAAGGTGCGCGGAATCCCCTACAACACCGGTGACGGCATCCGCATGGCCCTGGACGTGGGCGCCCAATCCCACGGCCACTGGAGCAGCTGCCACGCCGTAGCCTGGGACATGAACGCCCCGCCTTTCGGCGACCGCACCATCACTGAGCTCTTCCAGAAGCACTCCTACCCCTTCGGCATCATCACCAACATCAACGGTGAGCGGTTCCTGGACGAGGGGTACGACTTCCGCAACTACACCTACGTCACCTACGGCCGCGCTCTGCTCAGTCAGCCCCAGGCCCTGGCCTTCCAGATTTTCGACGACAAGGTCAAGCACCTGCTGCGCGACGAGTACTGGATTCCCCAGGTAACCATGGCCCAGGCCGACACTATAGAGGAACTGGCGGCCCGCCTGGACATCGATCCCCAGGGCCTGTCCAACACCGTCCGCGAGTACAATGCCGCCGTCCGCACCGACATCCCGTACAACCCCACCATCAAGGACGGCCGTCGCACCGAGGGCCTGGCCCTGGACAAGACCAACTGGGCCGAGACCATTGACAACCCTCCATATCTTGGCTTTGCCGTAACCACCGGCATCAGCTTCACCTTCGGCGGCGTCAAGATCAACAACCGGGGCCAGGTGGTAACCAACGCCCAGGACCCCATTCCGGGCCTGTACGCCGCCGGCGAAATGGTGGGCGGCCTCTTCTACTACAACTACCCCGGCGGCTCCGGCCTCTCGGCGGGCATGGTCTTCGGCAAACTCTCCGGCACCAGCGCCGGCCAGGACGCCAACCTGCTGAAGGATATTTAGCAGTTCTAGTGTTTGTGTTTGGCCGTGATTGCGCATCGAGTTTATAGAGACATGCGACGAAAAATGAGAGGAGTTATGCTTGACCGACGAGGAGTTTGAAGCATTAATAACTCAGGATGTCGAAGGGCGCAGGCTTGAATACAAAGGGCCGGGTCCATTAACAGACAACAGGCTTGTAGCTCAAGTAACTAAGGCCGCCTTAGGCATGGCGAATAACCGTGACGGAGGCAATATCGTCGTAGGAGTGGCTGAAATAGAAGGTTCGCCTGTTAGAACGGGGCTTGAGAGCGAAGATTTGGCTACCTGGAGCTTCGATGCTTTGGCGGACCAGTTCGCTCGGTATGCTGATCCTAACGTCAGCTTTACCTTGGCTGTGGAGGAATTTGAAGGGAAGCAGTTCGTGCTGATTGAAGTTAGAGAGTTCGATGAAATTCCCGTTTTGTGCAAGCGATCCCACTCTGACGTGCTGCGGGACGGGGCTTGTTACGTAAGAACAAGCAGGAAGCCAGAAACCTCGGAACTTCCTACCCAGACAGAAATGAGAGAGTTGCTCAGCTTGGCTACGGAGAAGGGAGTACGCAGATACATAGAGCAGTTGGAGCGATTGGGAATCATTGCTCTACCTTCGATCACTCTTCAGGTTGAAGATGAGCACAGTTTCAATGAAGAACTTGGTGAATCTTTATGAGCGAAATACTTGAAAGGATTCGGTCCAGTGGCCACTGGAGAGTATTAATTCGGCCCACCAACTTTGAAAAAAAGCGGGTCTCTAGTAAAGATGAGCTCTTTCATCTGCTTGAAAGAACCTCCGTTCGTTTCCGGGGACGTGCGTTTCCTGTTGTACGAGGCGACCAAACCCTTACTTTTAGTGATTACATCACATATGAGGAGGAAGATGATAGGTTCGCCGAACTGTGGCGCTTCTACCAAAGTGGGCAGTTCATTCAGTATTTTGCCTTTATTGAAGATAGGCTGGATCCTCACAAGATAGATAATCTGCCAAATGAATGGC
The DNA here is from genome assembly GCA_965207275.1 of Dehalococcoidia bacterium. Classification (GTDB taxonomy): domain Bacteria; phylum Chloroflexota; class Dehalococcoidia; order Lucifugimonadales; family UBA3495; genus Bin22. The sequence continues at coordinate 3,053,986 of CBDBMH010000002.1, read as the reverse complement.
AATCAGGACTCTTTCTTGACCCTTTGCAAACGCTTTTTCGAATAACCGAAGTGTTCGAGTTTGCAACGCGCCTAACCTTCACGGCGGCATCCGATGGCCAGTCGCACTTGGAATTATCCTTTAGCGGCATACTGGGTCGCAGGCTAAAGAGCGCAACCGGAAGAGTTACGGTGCAACCTGCAGATAGTTGTCATACACAATGCTTGCCGCTTACGTACGATTTCTCCAACATTCAGTTAGTCGCCAATAATAGGGACTTGGCTTTGCAGGCTGCCCATGAAGTGTTTAGCTGCTTCGGTTGGAAACCGAGCACCAGTCTGTTGAGGGGTCTTCAGGCAGAACTTATCGAAAATAGCCCCTGGGTTGCCAATGTTCGGTAGGAGGAGTTCACCTTAACACTCCTAGAGCAGGAGCCGCCATGCCCACCCCCACCGAAATGCAAACCCGCACTCGCCTGGCCCGCCTGGAAGCCGAGCGGCTGGCCGCCTACCTGGGCGCCATGTCCGATGACGGTTGGAACCGCCCCACCGCCTGCGACCTCTGGCAGGTGGGTGACCTGGTGGGCCACCTGGTGTGGATTGCCGAGTTCTACGTTACCTTCATAACCCGTGCCTTGGCTGGTGACGTTACTCCTCCCCCTGGGTCTCCTAAAGACGAAAGATACGCCGGCCGCCCTCCGGAAGACTTCTACGACCTGAAGGCGCGGGAATACCGGGACTTCATGGGCAACCAGATCCTGCCCACCTTTGTGCGCCGCTTCGATGCCCTCAGCCAGGTCCTGGAATCCCTCACTCCCAACGACTACGAAAAGCCCTGCTTCTACCACTCCGGCAACCGTCCCGTTTGGACCCTGGCCGATTTGACGGTTCAGGAACTGGCCGTGCACGCCTGGGACATCCAGTCCAGCGCCCAACCCGGTACGCCACTGTCCCCCGAGAGCCTGCCCGTATTGCTCGAACGGGTGGTGCAGCGTCCGCAACCTCCCGTTTCCCTGGCCCAAACCGCCGTCGGTCAGGCCATCCTGCGCTTCCAACTCTCTGGCGCCGTCAGCCGCGCCTATGACTTTACGCTGACCCCCGATGCGACCCGGATCAAAGAGGCGGGCGATGCTCATGCGATGGCTACTCTGTCCTGCGACGCTGAGACCTTCATCCTGGCCCTGTACCGCCGCCGGTCCTTTGCAGATGCCATCGCTACCGGCCGCATTTCCCTGTCCGGCGACCAGGCCCTGGCCAACGCCTTTGCTGGAGCCTTCTAGCCTGCTATCCTGTCCTTCCGGTCTGTCCGTGTCTGAATATCTTGTAGGAGACTCCCATGCCGAGCCCCGCGGAAAGAGTTGAAATACTGCGCCAGGAAGTGGCGGCCTTCAAGGAGCGGGTGGCGGCCCTGTCGCCCGAGGACTGGGCTCGGCCCAGCGCCTGCGAGGGCTGGTCCGTGGCCGACGTGGTCGCTCACCTTTGCGGCCAAGCCTTCGCCCTGAACGTCAGCCGGGGATTGCAGGGTGACTCCTATCCCCCGCCCGGGGCGGCGGAGGTAACCGATCACAACGAGGACGAGTTCGCCCGCAATATCTTCCAGCGGGCCTTCAACACCCGCGCCGAGTTTGGCGACAGGCTTCAGGAGGTGTTGTTCCAGAGCCTGGACGAGGTTGTGGCGCTGTTTGACACTGTAGAAGCAGGCCAGTGGGACAACCTGTGTTACTGGCCCCCGGGGCCCGAGCCGGTCCATACCATGCTGGATATGCGAATCAGCGAGCTGACCATGCACGCCTGGGACGTATGCTCTCGTTTCGACCCGGACTACCGCCTGTCCGATGGCAGCGTCCGTGTATTGATGGACACGGTAAACCGCGCTGCCCGACGTGCCTTCCGACCCGATCCCACCATCCCCGCGCCCCAGGTTTACCGATTCGTGATCGACCGGCCGGCCGAAGCCCGGTATGAGCTTGTCATAGCCAACGAGGAGATAATTCTGCGGTCCGGCGACGGAGAGGACCGGGCCGATGTAATTTTCACCTGCGACGGCGAGACCTACGTTATGGTCATGTACGGTCGTTTGTCGCCGGATGAGGCCCTGGTTTCGGGAATGATGGACTGGGACGGCGACGAGCGGCTGGCCCTGGGCTTCGGCGCCCGTTTCCTGGGCGGATAAACCGGCAAAAGGCGTCAGACCGGTAATTTGACCCAAAAAGAACCTATCCTGAATTCCCGGTAGAATTCCGTTCAGGTGGTTTGTTTATTCGTCATTCCGGCGGAGGCCGAAAGCCAGGCATCCCTGCCCTGCCGAATGTGGACTTCTCTATAGCTTTTATGGAATCCGGCGAAAGCCGTAGCGACGGGTTGGGCCTTGAAAAATCCCACCCCAACACTCGGACCGCCTGAATTGGACCCCTGACCAAAATCCCTTCCCCCTTTGACGGGGGAAGGTTAGGATGAGGGTGAAGAGTAACCTTGTCTGCCATTGCCTTCAGCTCAATAATGCTACCCCGAACCGGTTTGATATGGTCAATGAGCGACAAATTAGCCCAGGGCAATTGTGCTCCAGGTCCATGTAATTCTGAACGGCTCCCTGCCATTCTGAACGGCTCCCATGTCATTCTGAACGACTTCCTGCCATATTGAAGGACTCCATGTAATTCTGAACGGCTCCCTGCCATTCTGAACGGCTCCCATGTCATTCTGAACGACTTCCTGCCATATTGAAGGACTCCATGTCATTCTGAACGGCTCCCTTGTCATTCTGAACGGCCCCCTTGTCATTCTGAACGAAGTGAAGAATCTAAACTCTATCCCGCAAGCCGACTAACTGATACGTAACCAGGCTAGGGGACAGCATTTCAGGCCCTCCGGTCCGCCGCGACGGACTCAGGGCGGCATCCCTTCCGGATTACCTCGGCACCTATGCTTGAGTCGGCACTGCCCGGCGAATAAGGAGCAAATAGTGGTAACCAGCACCCCCCACTCCGAAGTCATAGTAGTCGGCGCCGGCATTGCCGGCTGCCTGACCGCCTGGCTGCTGGCCAGGTCCGGCGCCTCCGTCACCATCCTCGAAGCCGACTCGGTGGGCAGTCACGCTTCCGGGTTTGCCTTTGGCGGCCTTGGCCCGCTGGAAGGCGCCGGCATTCCCGACCGCATCCTCGACTTCAGCGTGTGGTGCTTCGAGCGGCATAAGTCCATCTACGAAGAACTGCTGTCGGAGACGGGAATAGACACCCAGTTCCACCTGCGCGACCGCCTCAATCTGGCCTTCACCGAGGAAGAGGCCGACCACCAGAAGCGGGCCATCGCCTGGCAGTCCCGGCTCCCCGGCTATCGAGTGGAATGGCTTCAGCCCGAAGACGCCGTCAAAGCGGAACCCCGCACCAACCCCGACTGCATCGGGGCGTCTTACGCCCAGGGCACGGGCGCGGTGGAGGCCTACCGCTATAACCTGGCCGTGGCCCAATGCGCCGAGAAATACGGGGCTACCATCATTCAGCGTAGGGTCACCGGGTTGCTGGGCGACGGCGGCAAGTGCCGGGGCGTTAAGCTGGAGAACGGCGAGATGGCAGCGGGGACGGTGGTGCTGGCCGGCGGCCCCTGGACGGGCGGAATGTCCCAGTGGTGCGGCGTGGAGATTCCGGTGCGGCCCCTGAAAGGCCAGATTATCCGCCTCCAGCTGTCGCAAAACCCCATGGTCGCTTCGCTGAATTACGCCGGCAGTTACGCCGCTTCCAAGCCCGACGGCCTCATCTGGGCTGGAACAACGGAAGAGGACGTGGGATTTGATGAGGAGTTGACCACCGCCGCCCGGGACAAAGTTATGGGCGACCTGCTTAAGATGGCCCCCTCACTGGCCGAAGCGGAACTGGTGCAGCAGACCGCCTGCCTCCGACCCCTGTCCGCCGACGGTATGCCCATAGTGGACGCCATCCCAGGCTGGGACAACCTTTACCTCATCACCGGCGGCGGCCGCAAGGGCATCCTCTGGAGCACTGGCATGGCCCACGGCCTCGCCGACCTGATTCTCAAGGGAAGCAGCAATGTGCCGGATTCAGGCGCCATTTCGCTTGGGCGGTTTAGCGAGGATTGACCAGTAAACAGGGCAATCGCATTTTGAGTAGATTGTCATTCTGAACGGAGTGAAGAATCTAAACTCAATCCCACAAACCGGCTTTCGGAACCGTAACCAGGCCGTCAGGAAGGATTTTAGGCCCTTCGGCAGGCTCAGCAACTGTCTTGAATGTCAAGGTTCTTGATCAGGTTCGGGCCGGAATATGCTGCTGGGGATTCCAAGGTTCACCATTTTTGAGCATGGGTCGCAAGGGCATCCTCTGGAGCACCGGCATGGCCCAGGGCCTCGCCGACCTGATTCTCAAGGGAAGCAGCAATGTGCCGGATTCAGGCGCAATTTCGCTTGGGCGGTTTAGCGAGGATTGACCAGTAAACAGGGCAATCGCATTTTGAGTAGATTGTCATTCTGAACGGAGTGAAGAATCTGAACTCCATCCCACAAACCGGCTTTCGGAACCGCAACCAGGCCGTCAGGAAGGACTCCAGGCCCTTCGGTCCGCCGCGGCGGACCCAGGGCGACATGACCGTTGCTTCAGGATCATTTGCCGGTAAAGCCTGAACCTATTGCTCGACTATCCTGCAGGCAGTAACTTAATGCACCATCTGTTAAACTGGATGGGCGTACAGTGGCATAGCAAAGTGCTTTTTGTTGAGGGACGATGAGACAAGAATAGGAACGAGCCACTAGACTTCCACCCTCCGCGCCACCGGCCTCCCGTTTTCCCGGCTCACCTTCATGGCAAACGGGAACCTGCTGAACTGCAGGGCCAGCTCCACGTCCTGCGGGTGAAACTGGGGCTGGCTCTCGTCGAAGAACTTCTGGGTTGCGCCGCCGGTCATGATCAGGCTGCGCACCGCCTCCGGGTCGGGACTGCGTCCCTCCAGCAGGTTGCGCAGGTATATGCCGCACTGCTCGTCCTCGTCGGCTCGTACCACTCCCTGGTCCCCCATGGCCAGAATGGTCACCAGGTCTGGCCCGTCGGCCAGCACTGCCTTCACCGTGGCGTCAGCCACCGCGAAGGAACCCAGGTAGATGGTATCGGCATCCGGGGAGTCAAAGGCCGCGGCCACTCCCACCGTTCCCGCCCGGGTGGACTGGACCAGCGATTTGCCCGTCAGGTCCACTCCGGAGATTTCGAAAGGCGAGTTGCCGTAGTCGAACCCCTCAGGCCGCTTGCCGCCCACCTCGCCCATCAGCACGTCGCCCACCCCGCTGCGGTACAGGGCCAGGGAGTCGTCGGCCTCGGCCACCAGGGTAATGTCCGTGGCCCCGTTGTCAAAGGCAATGGCCGCCGTGGTGAAGGCCCGGAAAACGTCAATTACGATCACCGTCCCCGCCGCCTCCCGCGCGTCGCGTACCAGGCTGCCCAACCGTATTTCCATATTATGGTCCCTCAACTCGCTGGCATTTCGGCCCTGATCAGTGAGTAGGCGCGCGCCTCAGGCTGTGCTCGCGGTCTTCCAGAATAGTATCGGCGATTCCCGTGACCATCCTCGCCATCATCCTGAACAGGTCCGACCCGTCCTCGTAATTGGCGGTGTACGGTCCAACCGTCAGCCGTTGTCCTTCCGCCAATTCGAAGGGCTTGCGGAAATCGGCATCATCGGGAGGGATTACTCCTATGGCTTTGCCGCCCAGGTTCCGGATCATGGAAAAGCAGGGAATGTCGCTGGGCCCGTCCCCCACGTAGATCATATTCCGGAATGGTATCCGTCGGACTTCCGGGGCCATGTAATCGTTCACCCGGTAGGGATTGCGGTTCAGCTCCGCACCGGAAATGCCCTTGTTGATGGCATAAACGAACTTGGTCTTTTCGGTGAACGTTACGATCTTTTTGACCGCAACCGCCGTTCCCGTATTGTCGTAATGGAAGGCGCAGCCGAAGATTTCGTTGGCGGCCTGGGCCAGGGGCGTGGCTCTCAACACAGCCTCGATGCCGCTGCTGACGATGAACCACTCCACGGTCACATTGGCTTCAAGGTATTCAGGTTTAGCCGCTAACTGGGCCCGCAGGCGGGGCACAAAATCCAGGGCGCCGGGGTAGAATTCCACTCCGGCGCCTACTCGATTGAGCCTGTCCCGGGTCAATCCACTTGTGCCCGTTTCCCTGCCGGCAACCAGCAACTGGTTCAGGTAGGCCAGCGGCGGGTCCCAGCCATCCTCAACCAGGGGTCCCACGCGCTTCTTCCAGAAATCCTCGGAATCAATGCCCAGGTCCCTGACCAGTTTATCCGACGTGTCCGGGCACAGGGTGCCGTCGCAGTCACAGATAATCGCAATAACGTCCTGTGCCATTGGGCTACTTCTTGACCAGCTTTTGGAGAGTGCGGGGGTTGTCCGGCGGGTTGGAGTAGCTGCGGGTGTGGGTCCAGGACACCTCCCCCACGTAGATATCTCCCCGAGAGTCGATGCAGATGCCGTGGGGCGCGACAAACCGCCCCGGCGTCCACCCCTCGGTCTCGTGACCCAACCGCGCCAGCACGTTGCCCCTGGTGTCGTAGATGGATACCCGCGGCCCCAGGTCGGTGGCCTCGAAGTTGGGCCCGATGGGCACGCCCAGCTCCCCAATGTAGGTGCGTTCCGCGTCCTGGTCAATGTACAGGCCGCAGGGACGGGCCATGTTCACCCACTGGGTCTCGAACTTGCCGTTGGAGTCGAACACCTGCACCCGGTGATTCTCCCTGTCCGCCACGAAGACCCATCCGTCTTTGTCGGTGCAGACGTTGTGAGCAATGTTGAAGCACCCCGGGTCGGTGCCCGAAGCGCCCCAGGAGAACAGGTGGGCGCCGTCCGGCGAATACTTGTGCACCCGGGCGTTGCCGTACCCGTCGGAAACGTAAAAATCGCCGTTCCGCGGGTCGATGGCCACGTGGGTGCAGCGGTTGAACGGGTCCCCGCTCATGAAAGGAGCCGGCTGCCCGCTGATGCCCAGGGTAAACAGCACCGTGCCGTCCAGCTTGCATTTGCGGATGGTATGGTCGCCGTCGTCGCTCAGGAACATCGTATCGTCGGGCCCCATGGTTATGCCGTGAGCCCTGGGGTACACGCCCTCGCCCCAGGACCGCAGGAAGTTGCCGTCCCTGTCGAAGACAATCATGGGGTGCTCGCCCCGGTTGAAGGCGTAGACGTTGTCGTAGGCGTCCGCGCCCACCGCCGCCACCTCCTTGAATGACCAGCCGTCGGGCAACTGACCCCAGCCCTCGGCCACTTCATAGATATACTCGCCCGAACCCAGTTCCACCATAGCCTAAACCTCGCTTCACCAGATTTTCGGTAGCGCCGCCTACGGGCGGGCAAGGGGAATTGTAACACCAATTGGGGCAAATGCAGACGTGGCTGTACGGTGTAGAACGGGTCAGGTAGCCGCAATAGCCGGATGCAGGTTCAGAACACACTGGGCTATCATGTCGCCGATTAGTAAGGCCATGTCTGCCTCGGCAGGGGAAGGAAGTCCCAAGATTTCGCTGTGGGATGGGTCAGTCGGGTATCTCTCATTTGCCGGCGCCGGCGAGTGGACAAACTGGATTTCAGGGATCAGGTTGCCTATCAGCCGACGGGTCTGTCCTACGTTCAATTCGGCAAATGCCGCCCGCGCTCCAACGTTCATGTGAATTAGTCGCCTTATCTGGCCTAATTGGTCTTCTTTGGTCAATTCATGGAAGAAGTCAAGCCAATTGATAGATAACCCTATTTCACCTGGACGCAGACTGAAAGCGGAACCCTCCACCAGGTCGCCACGAATACGGGTAAAGCCAACATACCGCACTACACTGGAATGCTCAGGGATGCGGCGGTCAATCATTGGGTCAATAGGGCGTTCAACTCAAAGGCGTCAATCTGCCGCCTTATACCGTCAAAAGTATCGGCCCCAGCTACTCTGGAAATATTTTTCGCTCTGTTTCGACGCTTGAAGATTACGTACTGGATGTCTCTGCCACCAAGGAACTGTAAAGCCAGGTGACTTTCGTCAGGCCCTTTCCAGATTACCCGGAAATTACCGTTCTCCATCAAGAACAGAGATCCTTCTCGGAGGGCAGGAAGCAACTTGATGAAGTTCCAGAAAGCCTTTTCCGAAGCCTCGTTTACTGCAATGCCTTCTTCCTGACCTGCCTCGCGCAACTCCGCTATCCGGCTCCGGTATGCCTGGTATGTTTTACGGGTTAACTTGCGCTGTTTGCTGTCTGAGGCTGAAGACATCGGTTAACTCCTGGTTGGTTCAAGGTGCTCCCGCTGCCACATAGTGAGATTGTATCACCTGCTCCACCAGATCAGATATCAATACTCAGGATGTACCGGATATGCCCGGGCCTGCCCACAACATCCTGTACATCTTGTGCATCCATGTTTGAATCAGGGTGCGGGGATTGCTATCATCAATGTGCAGAACCAATGAAGCCCCCAGGAGGCGGACCACATGACCCAGGAAGAAGCCCGCGACTTCGTCAAATACTCCTTCTACAAGGTGGCCCCGGAATGGCGCCTGCTCCCCGGGGACGAGAAACAGCGCGGTAAGGAAGAATTCACCGCCACCCTGGCCGAGTTCTCCGGCCGCATCGCCATGTCCAGTTACAGCCTGGTGGGCACCCGCGGTGACGTGGACTTCATGCTGTGGAAGGTCAGCCGCTCCCTGGAGGCCATCGACGAGTTGATGGCCCAGCTTAACCGCACCCAGCTGGCCGGCTACCTGCGCACCCCCCACTCCTACCTGGCCATGACCCGTCGCTCCCCCTACGTGGACGACCACCGCCACGAGGGCCAGGAAGGGGCCACCGCCACCATGCGCATCGTGGGCCGCAAGTACCTCTTCGTCTACCCCTTCGTCAAGACCCACGACTGGTACCAGCAGTCCCAGGAAGAGCGCCAGCGCATGATGAGCGAGCACTTCGTCATCGGCCACAAGTACCCCGACGTCAAGATCAGCACCTCCTACTCCTTCGGTTTGGACGACCAGGAGTTCGTCCTGGGCTTCGAGACCGACCACCCCGGGACTTTCCTGGACCTGGTCATGGACCTGCGCAACTCCGAAGCTCGCCCCTATACCGAGCGCGACACCCCCATCTTCACCTGCCTGGCCAAGGACATAAGGGAATGTCTGGATGACCTGGGGTAGGGAAGGGGCTTGTTGACTTTGGATTCAGGCCCCCATTAATGGACGCCCCCAACATCTTGCCTTCTCTTGTAACGTGCGGACTGGCCAGCCGGGTTGCACGTAACGGCGCCTGCTCTCCCGCCAAATAAGCCCATATTGTCGCCAGCGGTTTCCCCGATGCCTTCGCCAACCCTGCCCTGGAGAGTAACTTGCAGCAAACACCAGCTCATCACCGCAATCTCCTGACGTTGGCATTTGTGATACTACTGGGGAGTCCCAGCCTGGTCCTTTTCATCTATCACCTCGAGACCCATCCCCTGGTATTGGCCGCCGTATTCGGCGTGGGCATCCTGGCCGGGGCATTTCTCCTCTCTTGGGCTGCTGAGGTTGCGGAACTGGACATTTCCGCCTCCCTCGCCATCGCTATCCTCGCCCTCCTGACCGTTCTGCCCGAGTACGTCATCGAAGCGGTCCTTGCCTGGGACGCCGGAGCCTCCTTTGACCCCGTCGCCAGGGTGGCAACCGAGGAGACCGACCGGGTGGCCGCCAACGTGACCGGCGCCATCCGCCTGCTCATCGGCCTCGGCTGGGCCGCCGTCATTCTCATCTACTGGCTCAGGGCCAGGAAGCCACTGGACTTGAGGGGAGCGCTGGATCCCGAACTGCCCTTCATGGCCTTGGCTACCGTTCTTACCCTGGCCATTTTCGCGATGGGGGAAATTCACGTTCTGCTGGCGGCCGCTCTGATTGCCGTCTATGCCGTGTATCTATGGAAAATCACCAGGGAGGAGGGGGAAACTCAGGAACTGGTGGGGGTGTCTGCCTGGCTGGGTTCCTTGCCGGTAGCCCACCGGCGAATGGCGGTGGTGGCGTTGCTGGCCTACGCCACTGTGGTTATCCTCGTGGCCGCCGACCCATTCGTGGAAAGCCTGGTCACATCTGGGCGCAACCTGGGCATAGACGATTTCATCCTCATCCAGTGGATTGCGCCGCTGGCCTCGGAAACTCCCGAGGTTCTCGTCGCTGTCCTCTTTTCCATGCGCAGCAGGCCCGCCGTCGGGCTTGCCATACTGATTTCCTCCGAGGTCAACAAGTTCACCTTGCTCATAGGGAGCATGGTGGTCATTTTCAGCATATCTGCGGGAGAAATCCTTTCATTCCCCCTCAACCTTCGCCAGAATGACGAGTTCCTGCTAACTACTGCGGTGGCGGTTTTCGGCCTCATACTGCTTGCCAGGCGCCGCGCCGGCTGGCGGGGAGGCGCGGTCCTGCTGGCCCTGTTCACCGCCCACCTCTTCTTCCCCGACCGCGAGCACCGTTTCTGGTTCGCCATCGCCTACTTCGCCCTGTCCGGCCTAATTCTAGCCCTGGACTGGCGCCGTCTCCGTTACCTCGTCAGCGAAAAATGGGGGGATGTTGGGGAAAGTGCCAAGGCCGCCCAGGAATAGTCCCTTTGGGCAGAATGTTCGATGGCGGAAGCATTCCTGTACGGTCGTAAACCAATAAACCTGCGCTGCCCGGCCCACCGACATCATGGCCGAGACCATGATGCATACCGGAGCCCAAATCCCCCCTACCTAACCCCTCTAAAAAACTCCCGCATATCCTCCACCAGCAGGTCCGGCTCCTCCAGCGCCGCGAAGTGGCCGCCCCGGGGCATCTCCGTCCACCGCTGCACGTTGTAGGAGCGTTCGGCCCATTCCCGGGGAGGGTGACTCAGGTCCACCGGGAACAGGGCCACCGCCGTGGGCGCCGTGATCCGCTCGCCGGGGGCGAAGGCCCAGGGATTGTGTTGGGTCTCGTAATAGATGCGAACGGAAGAACCGATGGAATTGGTCACCCAGTACAGGGTTATGTTGGTCAGAAGTTCGTCCTTGGTGAACCGCGATTCCACGTCCCCGCCGCAGTCGCTCCACGTGCGGAACTTCTCCACGATCCACGCCGCCAGGCCCGTGGGCGAGTCATTCAGCCCGTAGGATAGAGTCTGGGGCTTGGTGCCCTGGATGTGAGAGTAGCCCCCCTCGGCCTCCCGCCACTGCGCCCGCTCTTCAATCAGGGCTTTCTCCCGCTCTGAAAGGGGACGCGCGCCCTCTCCCAGGTCCGGCGTCATGGCGGCGCCCGATACCGCCGTGACGTGGATGCCGGCCACCGTCTCCGGATAGCCGTAACCCAGCCGCGCCGTCACGCCCGCGCCCCAGTCGCCGCCCTGGGCCACGAAGCGGTCGTACCCCAGGTTCTCCGTCATCAGCTTGGCCCAGTAGTCGGCTACCCGGGACACGCTCATCCCAACCGCCTGCGCCGGGTCGGAAAAGCCGTACCCCGGCATCGACGGCGCCACCACGTCGAAGGAATCGGCCGGGTCGCCCCCGTAAGCTGCGGGGTCGGTGAGCCGTGGAATGACCTTCAGCATTTCAAAGAAGGTGCTGGGCCACCCGTGGGTGATTACCAGCGGCAGCGGGTTGGGTCCCTTCCCCTTGGCATGGACGAAGTGGATGCCCAGGTCGTCCACCGTGGTGCGAAAGTGGTCGAAGGAATTGAGGTATTCCTCCTGCTTCCGCCAGTCAAACTCGGTGCGCCAGTACTCCACCAGTTCCTTCACGTAGGCCAGGTTGGAGCCGTAGGTCCAGTCCGACCCGGGTATTTCATCGGGCCAGCGGGTCCGGGCCAGCCGTTCCCTCAGGTCTTCCAGCACAGAATCGGGAATGTCTATCCGAAAAGGTGTAACGTCCATAAAACCACCGCCGCTGCGCAGATTTGGGATTGGCCGCATTATAGTTGATTGGGTGTGGCGGACACTAATGAAGGGATATGTTGCCAGGGCCATCGCATTATGAATAGATTGTCATTCTGAACGTAGATTGTCATTCTGAACGGAGTGAAGAATCTGAACTCCATCCCACAAGCCAGCTTCCGGACTCGTACCCGCTGTCGGTGAAGATTATAGGCCCTTTAGTAAACCCGCAGAGGGTCCGCCCCGCGCGTATTCTTGGCGCGCGACTCTTCCTTCGCCTTCCCAGCATGTATTCGCTATTGCCTGAATCCAAAACGCCTTTGCCTCGGGACCCTTCCCCGTTTGACGAAAGGCGGGGTATGGAGTAACTTACCTCCAGAATTCACCCTCCCCCGTGCCAGGAGGCAGTCCATGTTCGTGATGAGGTTCACCGAGCGCGCCTATTTCAACTACACCGAAGATGACGTGAAGAACAGCCCCGGCGGCGCGCATCGCGTTACCTTCTCCAACTCCCATTTCGACCCGGCCGTTGCCGCCGACCAGTACAACTACTACCTGGACGAGTGGCAATACTGCGAGGATATTGGCTTTGACGGGATGATGCTCAACGAGCATCACAGCACCCCCACCAGCCTGGGGGCCGCCATGAACCTGGAGGCCGCCATCCTGGCCCGCATCACCAGGAAGCCGAAAATCGTTCTGATGGGCAATCCCCTGCCCATCCACGACAACCCCCTGCGCCTGGCCGAGGAACTGGCCGAGATTGACTGCATCTCCCGAGGCCGTCTGGTCTCCGGCTTCGTTCGGGGCGGCGGCACCGAGAGCTGGGCTACCAACACCAACCCCGTCTACAATCGGGAGCGGTTCGAGGAAGCCCACGACCTGGTTATCAAGACCTGGACTACCCCCGGCCCCTTCCGCTGGGAGGGAAAGCACTACCACTTCCGGCACGTGAACCCCTTCCAGGTGCCGCTGCAGAAACCCCACCCTCCCGTCTGGATCCCCGGTACGGGCAGCGCCGAGACGGCTGCCTGGTGCGCCGAGCATCACTACCCGTACTTCTACCTGGGCATCGTTCCCTACACCTTCGGCTACATGCAGGACATTTACCGCGACGCCGCCCGCATGTATGGCTATGAGGCGGGACCCCAGAACTTCGGCTACATGCTCCCCATCCACGTGCAGGACACCGACGAGAAGGCCAGGGAGGCCGGTCGCGGCTTCCTGGAGGCCCTGGTGGGCGTGGGAAGGGTGCCCATGCCCCGGGAATACTCCTTCCCGCCCGGCTACAACCGAGCCACCCGGGACCTGTGGGCCGACGACGAGCGCGAGGCCCAGGTGCGCGCCACCCGCGCCAACGACCCCTTCCGTACCGGTCCCGTGGATGACGAGACCTACCAGGCAATGATCGACGACAACCGCATGGTCATCGGCAGCCCCGACACCGTGATCCGCAAGGTTCGAGAGGTGCTAGAACAGGTTCGCCCCGGCATCCTGGCGGTGTGGACCAACGACGGCTCCATAACCCACAAGGACACCATGCGCTGCCTCCAGCTGATGGACCAGGAAGTCCTGCCGGCCATCCGCCAGATAGGCGACGAACTGGAACTCCCCGGCCCCTTCGACGTCGACCCGTAGCCCTGAACCGTCGTTCCCGTTAAGCGTCCGTCCGCCCCAGGCTGACCCTTGGCGGGGCGGGAACCCTGACCTCTGGACAATTACGGTCAACGGGTAGTCAAAACAGGCTGGCGCTCCCTTTCAGGCGGTCTCATTACAGGTAGGGGCGGTTCGCGAACCGCCCCTACCTTGGCCTTGACTGCCGTTCCGCCCGCAAACCACCTGAATTGGAACGTCGCCCCAAAACCATCGGCCCGCCGGATTCAATCCGGCGGGCCGATCAGACTCCATTTGCTTCCGCAGAAGCGGCGCTTATTGAGCCGCCTTCAGCAGGTCCCAGTGGCTGGTCTTGGAACTGCCCGTCCCGGGGAAGGTCCAGCTCTCCACCACCTCCGGGTTGTACATCACCGTCAGGCGGAACCAGAAGAAGGGGATATCTGCGAAGTTGTAATACCGTTCGTTGCCCAACTCCAGGATCATCTGGTCGATGGCGTCGTTGTCCACCGATTCCAGCGACCGGTATGAATCGTACAGGTCATCGATCACTTCGGAATAGTAGCCGGCGCCGCCGGTCCCCAGGGTAGTGCTCCACAGCCGCAGCCAGGTGGTCAAAGACCGCATGGTAATCACGTTGCCCCAACCGCCCTTCTTGATGAAGTCGCTCCGTTCCCGGTAATTCTTGCGGACGGTCCCCCACTCACTGTCCAGCAGGGTTACGTCTATGCCGATGGGCTCCCAATAATTGATCAGGGCCTCCAGCATCACCGCCGTTTCCGGTTCGTCCGCTGAGAAGTAATTGTACGAAGTGAAAGGCATGGGGTTGTCCGGGCTGAAGCCCGCCTGGGCCATCAACTCCTTGGCTGCCTCCACGTCATACCCGTACATGTCATCCCAGTCCGACTCCCACTGCGGGTTCCAGGGGAACAGGCCGGGATAATACTGAGTTGTCAGCATCAGCTCTCCCTGGCCCTTTAGTACATGGTCCAGCATCTCCCCCCGGTTAATTGCCTTGTTCATTGCCTGGCGCACCAATATACCCGTTTCGGGGTTGGCCCAGGGCACGCTGGGGTCGAAGTCCGCGGCGTACTCGTCCACGTAGTACTGCCCACCCAGGAACATGGTCAGGTAATTGGTGGGGACGCCAGCCTCGGCGGATTCCATCCCCCGGCGGGAGGCCTCCAACTGCAACTCCCGCGAGAGGGCGGCCAGGTGAATTTCGCCGGTAAGCAAGGCAGCCAGGCGGGTAAGGTCCTCGCGTACCCAGCGCAATTCCACTTCCTGGAAGTCCGGGTTCTCGCCGCGCCAGTGGGGGCCGGGGGCCTTTTCGAACCAGATATTCTGGCCCGAGGTGCGCCCGCCGTACTCGTAGGACCCGGTGCCGGCCGGATCTGCGTCAAAGCCTTCCACTCCCACATCATCAAACTGCTTCTTGCTGAGCATCATTATCTCGCCGCCCCCGAAGCCGCGGGAGAGAATGGCTACCGTGTCTATGGAAATGGAAGGGAAGGATATCTGGAAGCTGTAATCATCCGTCGCTTCCCAGGTGGCGCCGTTGAAGAAGGAAGCTGCCGAAGCCTGTGAGTCTTCCCCCGTTATGCGGTCCAGGGCGAATACGGCGTCGGCAGAAGTAAACTCTCCGTAGCCGTCGTGGAACATGGCTCCCTGCACCAGGTTGAAGGTCCATTCCCGGCCATCGGGCGTGACTTCCCAGCTCTCGGCCAGGCGCGGAATCCGCTCGTTGGTCTGCGCGTCCAGGCCAACCAGGGTTTCCGAATATGGGTCAAACTGGTAATAGGAGGGGCGACCCACGGTCCAGTGGCGGTTGGTCTCGTTAACCTCGCCCAGGGCGTAGATAACGCGGTCAACCTTTGCTTCCACCTGCTCCATCACCACGGGAATGGGAGTGGGCGTGGCGATCACCGTCTTTTCAACCACGGTTTCCTTGGGCACTTCCTTTAGTACCTCAACCTCCTTCACCACTTCCACTTCCTTGACGACTTCCCTCTCCACCTCCACCGGCACTTCCACTTCCTTGACGACCTCTACTTCCTTGGGGACTTCTACGGTTACCTCCTTGATGACTTCCCTTTCAACAACTTCGGGCGCGGCAGTGCCGCAGGCCACCACCAGGGTAAGTGCCATGACCAGGGATATGATAAGAACGGATCTGGATAAACTTGACCGGAATGCCATTAACATTGACCTCCATATATCAGGAATCGGGCGCTGGATTCCGACATTTTGGACGAAATAGGCGAAGGGCCGGAAATCTGCCAGAGTATAATTCCCTTTGTCAAATGGTGTCAACAGCCCTGATAACGACTTTAATTTGTTGAATACGTATGTAATAAGATTGAAATTATTGCGGCAGCTTTTGTTATTCGTAAAAGGAAAGGCCTCCCGAAACTTTCGGGAGGCCAAATGGTTCAACCTTTTCCTCTATTTGGGCCGGAATACCCTGCCTGGGACTCTATTGCGCCGCTTTCAGCAGGTCCCAGTGGCTGGTCTTTGACGATGCGGTGCCGGGGAAGGTCCAGCTCTCCACCACTTCGGGATTGAACATCACCGTCAACCGGAACCAGAAGAAGGGTACGTCGGCGAAGTTGTAGAACCGGTCGTCGCCGATCTCCCGGATCAGCAGGTCGATCGCCTCCCGGTCAACCGTCTCCAGGCCCACGTACTTCAGGTAATTCTGGTCCTGCAGGTCGGTCTCGTAACCGCCGCCGTTACCGGTGGCGGCAAAGCTCCACACCCTCAGGCGGGTGGTCAGGGACCGCATGGTGATCACGTTGCCCCAGCCGCCCTTCTTGATGAACTCGCCCTTGGCCCGGTATTCTCCGCGAACCGTGCCCCATTCGCTGTCCAACAGGGTCACGTCAATGCCCACCGGCTCCCAGTAGTTGATCAAGGCTTCCAGCATTACCGCGGTCTCGGGCTCGTCTGCCGAGAAGTAGTTATAGGACGTGAAGGGCATGGGGTTATCGGGAGTGTACCCCGCCTGCGCCATCAACTGCTTGGCGGCTTCCTGGTCATATCCATAAAGCTCTTCCCAGTCCGTTTCCCACTGCGGGTTGTACCCGTTGCCAAGTACCGGGTGGTAGGCGGTGTTGTACATCAGCTCGCCATCGCCCTTCAGCACGTGCTGGAGCATTTCCTCTCGGTCAATTGCCCTGTTCATGGCCTGGCGAATGATCTTGCCGGTGGTAGGACTTGCCCACGGCACGTTGGGGTCGTAGTCGGGGTCTCCCTCGCTGAAGTACAGGCCGCCCAGGAACAGGGACAGGTAGTTGGTGGGTACGCCAGCGGCAGCCGGCAACATGCCTCGCCTTCCCGCCTCCAGTTGCAGCTCACGGGACAGGGCGGCCACGTGGATTTCGCCCGTCAGCAGCGCCGCCAGGCGGGTCAGGTCTTCCCGCACCCAGCGCAACTCCACTTCCTGGAAATCGGGGTTTTCACCGCGCCAGTGGGGTTGAGGGGCCTTTTCAAACCAGATGCCCTGACCAGGCTCGCGGCCCAGGTACTGGTATGAACCGGTGCCGGCGGGACGGGCATCAAAGCCTTCCAGTCCTTCCTCGTCAAATTGCTTCTTGCTCAACATCAATATTTCACCGCCGCCAAAGCCGCGGGAAAGAATGGCCGGCGTGTCGAGGGACAGTCCATCAAAAGTGTACTTGACGGTATAGTCGTCCAGTGCCTCTGCCGTTGCTTCCCTGAAGAAGGAAGCGGCGCCCGACTGCGAGTCCTCGCCAATAGTGCGTGCGTGGGCGGCCACGGCATCGTGGGCCGTGAACTCACCGTAACCAAAATGGAACGGTACACCCTCTACTAGGTGGAACGTCCACTCCCGGCCGTCCTCACTCCACTCCCAGCTTTCCGCCAGGCGGGGGATCCGCTCGTTGGTATTGGCGTCCAGCCCCACCAGGGTCTCTCCATAGGGGTCAAACTGGTAGTAGGAGGGGCGGCTGACGGTCCAGTGGCGGTTGGTTTCCTGCACTTCGCCCAGGGCGTAAATCACCCGGTCGACCTTGGTCTCCACCGGCCCCGTGCTCACGGGAATGGGGGTAGGTGTGGCGATTACCGTCTTTTCAACCACGGTTTCCTTGGGAATCTCCTTCAGTACCTCTACCTCCTGGACCACCTCCACCTCTCGAATTACTTCCTTCTCCACCTCCACCGGCACTTCTATTTCTTTGACGACTTCTACTTCCTTGGGGACCTCTACCGTTACCTCCTTGATGACCTCCCTCTCCACAACCTCGGGAGCGGCTGTGCCGCAGGCCACCAGGACGGTCAGGGCCAGGATCAGGGAAACAGCCAGCATCGATCTGGGCACATTCAACCAATCGTAAGCCATGGATGTCACCTCCCAAATTCAGAGCAACAATTTCGTTGTGCCGGGCCCATCGGGGCCCTCGGTCTCCTCCCCTACAGGGCGGATTTCCGAATGTCCGGCAGTATATTTTACGCACAAATGTAATGTCAATACATATGTGAATGCCATTTTATGATCTTATTCACCAACTAACCGAATGTTATTTCTACGAATTTAATAGATTAAATGGCTGAATAGCAAGGATTCTAATATAAGCCATGTATTGAGCATCCTACCCTGTTGGAAAGCGTTTTCATCCTCTTTTCGTAACTATATGCCGCCAGGAGCGCCGGAACCGTTCTGCGGCGACACGGCTGCCCATGAAGGCAGGTCTGCTTGCGTCTAAGCGGGAAACGGTAGCCTGCTCCAGCCTTCGGTCCAGCTTGAGACAACAGGCTTACCGCCAGGCATTCGGCGCCTTGACGTCGCGGTATTTTTTCGAGGGTCAACTATTGACAACGCAAATTAGCGTGGCATATATTGCCTTAACGCTGCGACCCAGCGTAAATCTGCGGTCGTTCCCGTTGCGTAAACTGTGATGTCACCTTGGGACCCGCAGTAAATTTCCCGGTCCCGCAGGGGCCCGCAGGAAAAGCGACATGCAACGCTTTATTCTGGTACGACTCTTCCATGCGCTGATTGCGCTGGTCGCCGTCAGCATGATTGTATTCGGACTGGGTCGACTTTCCGGCGATCCCCTGGATACTCTGCTGGACGTTGACGCCACCGCAGAAGACTATGCCAGGGTGAGGGCCTACTGGGGACTCGACAAACCGCTCCACATCCAATACCTGACCTATATTGGCAATTTCGCCACCGGCAAATTCGGCGAGTCTATTCGCTTCTCCGGGCAGGATGCCAGGGAGTTGCTTTGGCAACGCCTTCCCGCAACTCTCGAACTGGCGGCCATCGCTTTGGTGGTAAGCGCCCTCATTGCCATTCCACTGGGGGTTATCGTCGCGGTCAAAAAGGACACCGGAGTCGACGTTGCCGGCAAAATTGTTGCCCTGTTAGGCCAGTCCCTGCCCAATTTCTGGATTGCGTTGATGCTGATGTGGGTGTTTGCCGTTCAACTGGAATGGCTGCCTACCTCCGGCCGGGGTACCTGGAAGCACATATTGATGCCCGGAATCGCTTTGGGCTATTTCCAGGTGGCCGCCCTGATGCGCCTTACTCGCTCCTCCATGCTGGAGGTCCTGGACACCGAATATGTCAAGCTGGCCCGCATCAAAGGCCTGAAGGAAAGCCGTGTCATCTGGAAACACAGCCTGCGCAACGCGCTGATCGCTCCCATCACCTACTTCGGCCTCATCCTGGGCGGCGCCATGACCGGCTCCGTGGTTATTGAGTCCATATTCACCTGGCCTGGTGTTGGCTTGCTGGCCATTGACGCCTTGCGCGCCAAGGACTTCTCGGTAGTTCAGTCGGTGGTGATTTTCTTCGCCGGCATTTATATCGGCGCTAATCTGCTGGTCGATATCGCGTACGCTTACCTGGATCCGCGCATTCGGTTCACCCACTAGCCTTAGGGCCCAAGGGGGAGGAGAAAATATCCTATGGCTAATTTGGCGGTACCTGGAAGCATCCCCGGAGTCAGAAGGGCCGGCGGAGTCTGGCGCGCCCTGGGAACAGCGCGCAGATACCCGATCTTTCCCGTGGCCATATTGCTATTTGTGCTGGTGTTGCCGGCCATTTTTGCCAATTGGATTGCCCCACATGACCCCGTCCAGGGGAGCCTGAGCGAGCGTCTGGTGCCTCCTTTCTGGGTTCAAGCTGAGGGTGAAGGTATCTATGCAACGCCAGGCGGCACGCCCAAGTTCATTCTCGGCACTGATAAGCAGGGGCGCGACATTCTCACCAGGATCATTTACGGCGCCCGTATCTCCCTCACCGTAGCTGCCATTTCGATTTTCCTGGCCGGCCTGATTGGCACGACCTTGGGTCTGATAGCCGGTTATTTCGGCGGCAACATCGACCACATAGTAATGCGGGCGGTGGACATCTGCCTCTCCATGCCGGCAATCCTGTTCGCCCTGGTGCTGGCCGTCGTGCTGGGCCCCAGCTTCCAAACGGTCATCATCGTGATTGTGAGCATTTTCTGGTCCCGCTATGCCCGCCTGGTGCGCGGTGAAACCCTGGGAATCAAGTCCCAGGACTTTGTGGCTCGGGCCCGGGTTTCCGGAGCCTCCAACCTGCGCATCATTACCCGTCACGTTTTCCCCAACGTGGTCAACACTATCATCGTGCTGGCAACCCTGGAAGTGGGCCAGGTCATCCTCCTGGAATCTACTCTCAGCTTCCTGGGCGCCGGCCTGCCCAGGCCGACACCCGCATGGGGACTGATGATTGCCAACGGGCGGGAGTTGCTGGTTACAGCGTGGTGGGTCGCCGCCTGGCCCGGCGTGGCAATTCTGCTGTCTGTGTTGTCCATGAACCTGCTGGGCGACTGGCTGCGGGACAGGCTGGACCCCAAGCTGCGCAACGTGTAGCCACCTTCCTTAGCCATAGAAGCGCCGTACAAGCGAACACGGCCCCCGCACCCTTGGCTTCAGCCGCCGCGGGGGCTTTCTCTTGTTGGTATCCATGAATGGCATCCGGTATCCTTCGTTTGTCTTGGCGTAGGCTGCGGCCGGTGAATCTCTACCGGTGAATCTCTAGTGGACTTGCCGTCGTAAGATATGGCAAGTCTGCAATAAGGTCCTGTTGAAATGATCAGAGTTTCCCGTAGGGTAAATGTCTCCGTTGCACCGGTGGCGCTGCTGGCAATGATATTGCTGGCGGCGGCATGTTTCCCCGGTACGCCGACAGCTACCCCCGAACCTGCCGAACCCGCCGTGCCGCCCACGGCCGTTGCCCCTTTGCCCACCTCGCCGCCCACCCCGCCGCTCACTGCCACGCCCGTCCCTCCGTCGCCATCCCGCACTCCGGTGACTGCGCCCGTGGTTGCTCCCGATGTAGCTGCTCCTCAGGTGGTTGCTCCCCAGGCGGAAGAGACCCCCGCGGCGCCTGAAGCGGAAGCGCTAACCGAAAGGCAGCCCGTTTCCGCTTCTCCCGTATTCGACAACCTGGCGCAGCTGGAGGAACTGGCCTTCAGCTACCTCAGCGAACTGGCGGTGGACGTGGGGGTCAGGACCAGCGGCACCGACCTGGAGGCGGAAGCGGCAGAGTTCCTGGTGGGCCGCCTGGAGGAACTGGGGTACAGCCCCGAAATCCAGGAATTTTCCTGGGATTCTCCCACCGCCAGTTTGAGCATCATGAGTCCTCAGCCTGAATCCCTGGATGCCAATATTCTGCAGGGCACGCCCAGTGGCGAGGCCATGGCCGAACTGGTATTCGTGGGTCTCGCCAATCCGGCGGATATCCCCGACCAAGGACTCGATGGCAAGATAGCCCTGGTTGAACGGGGAGAAATCACCTTCGCCAGCAAGGTGGCGGAAGTCCACAACGCCGGTGCGGTGGCCGCCGTCATTTTCAACAACAACCCGCGGGGCAACTTCCGTGGCTCCCTGGGCGGGCGCGCCCAGATTCCCGCCTTGGCCCTGTCCCGGGCCGACGGGCAGAAACTGAAGGAGTTGCTCGACCAGGGAGCGACGGTGGAAGCCACCGTTGTCGTGGCGGACAACGCCGTCCCCTCCCGCAACGTCATAGCCGAACTGCCCGGTACGGCAGAGGGCGTCGTGGTAATCGGCGCCCACTACGATACCGTGCCTGGCTCGATAGGCGCCTCCGATAACTCCTCCGGCTTGGGCGCCCTCCTGGCCGTGGCTGAACGGATAGCCGGCCGTTCCTTCCCCTTTACCGTTCGGTTCATAGCCTTTGGCTCCGAGGAAACCGGCCTCCACGGTAGCGAATATTACGTCGAAAGCCTGTCTGCCGGTGAACTGCAGAAAATCCATTTGATGGTAAACCTGGACTCGGTGGGCTCCGGTTCCCACTTGCGGCTTTCCGGGGACCGGTGGGCCGCCAACCATGTCAAGGCGGCGGCGGACCGGGAGGGCATATCGCTGGCCTTGAGCCGCCGTTCCGGCCAGGGCGGCAGCGACCACGCCAACTTCCGCGACGCCTGGGTGCCCGTCCTCTTTTTCCTCTCCGATGATCTGTCCCGAATCAACTCTCCGGCAGACACCATGGAGCACATCAATTCCACCCTGCTGGGAGAAGTTACTGCCCTTGTCCTGAACCTGCTGGACAACGTAGACCGGCTTGATGGATACGGGCAGTGATGCCAGCAGTCAGAATAGGGCTGAGAGATTAGCACCGTAGGGGCGCATCACAATGCGCCCCTACCCGCGATGTTTGAACGGTCCCGTTCGGGGCATTTGCCAACTCCAACCCGTCAACGCGGGTTGTGGTAGACTCAGCGCAACCAAAAACCAGCATTGCCAGTCCACCCCAAAGGAGAACAACCATGGCCCGCACTCCGGCATCCCGCATTCAACGGGTGCAGCCGCCCGCCACCCTGGCCGCTGGCGAAAAGGCGCGGCAACTGGCCCGCCAGGGTCACGACGTTATCGACCTGGGTCAGTCCAGCCCCCACCACGTCACTCCGCCCCACATTGTCCAGGCGGGCATTGACGCCCTCAACCGGGGGCTTACCAACATCAGCTCCTCCCGGGGGTTGCCCGAACTGCGCCATGCCATGGCGGAAAAACTGGCGACCCACAACGGCCGCGCCATAGACCCCGATGGCGATATCCTGGTCACGCCGGGCAGCAAGATGGGCTTGTACGACGCCATCAATGCCTACCTCGAACGGGGCGACGAGGCGCTGGTTATAGAACCCACTTGGGTAAGCTTCAGCCAGCAGGTGGAGATGGCTGAGGGCATTCCCGTGGCCGTGCCCCTCAGCGAGGAAGAGGAGTACTACATCACCTACGAGCAGCTGAAGGAATACGTCACTCCCCAGTCCAAAATGCTCATCATCAACAACCCCAACAACCCCACGGGCCGCGTATATACCCTGGAGGAACTGGAGGCGGTGGCCCGGGTTGCCATGGAACACGATCTGCTGGTGGTCTGCGACGAGACCTACGAGTATTTCACCTACGATGGCAACCAGCACGTCACCGTGGCTACCCTGGAAGGCATGGCCGAGCGCACCCTGACCAGCTACACCTTCACCAAGGCCTACTCCATGGCCGGCTGGCGGCTGGGCTGCATCGTGGCCCAGTCTGACCTGCTGGAACCCCTGCTCAAGATTCAGGAGCAGACGGCCAGCTTCGTTTCCCCCTTTGTGCAGATGGCCGGCGTGGCGGCCCTGCAGGGACCCCAGGACCACCTGACCCAGTGGCGTGAAGACTGCAACGAACTCCGCATCCGCTGCGCCGACCGCCTGTACCAGGTATCGGGCGTTCACTGTCCCCTGCCCGACGGGGCCACTTTCCTGTTCCCGCGCTACTCGGTGGATATGACGTCTGCCGAGTTGGCCGAATTGCTGGTGGAACGGGAAGGCGTGGTGGTAACCCCGGGCGCCGGCTTTGGCGAAAGCGGTGAGGGCCACTTCCGCATCGCCCTCATGCGCTCCCCCGCCGACCGCGTGCTGGAGGGCGTCGAACGCATAGCCCGCGTATTGGAGAACTTGTAGGGAGAATCTGTAGCTGTATCGCAGTCAAACATGACTGCACCGGAGGCAGCGCCCCGGTCCAGTCGGCTTACGCCTCCGTAGGGGAGGTTCGCGAACCGCCCCCGCCGCCCCAGTTCCCATGTTCTACCTGAATGGCAACGCCACTTGCACCGGATGAGGCGATAGAATTGAGTCAAGAGCAACCTGTTACTCCGCGTTAACTCAGCGAGGGTAGGGATGAAAATTCACCTGGTTGACGGCACTTACGAGCTTTTTCGGGCCCACTTCGCCCTGCCCTCTATTTCCGCGCCCGACGGCCGCGAGGTGGGCGCGGTGCGCGGCCTGGTCCAGACTTTGATCAACCTGCTGCGCCAGCCCGACGTAACCCACGTCGCCGTGGCCTTCGACACCGAAATTCTCTCCTTCCGCAACGATCTCTTCGATGGCTACAAGACGGGGGAAGGCGCCCCGCCCGAGTTGGTTGACCAGTTTCCCCTGGCGGAGCGGGCGGCGGCGGCCCTGGGCCTGGTGGTGTGGCCCATGACCGAGTTCGAAGCCGACGACGCCCTGGGCGCGGCGGCGGTCCGCTGGCAGGACGCCCCGGAGATAGAGCAGATTGTCCTCTGCTCGCCGGACAAGGACCTGGCCCAGGTGGTGCGCGGCGACCGCGTGGTAACCCTGGACCGCCGGCGGGAAATAGTTACCAACGAAGCCGGCGTGTGGGACAAGTTCGGCGTGGCCCCGGCCTCCATCCCCGACTACCTGGGGCTGGTGGGCGACAGCGCCGACGGCATTCCCGGCATCCCCCGCTGGGGCGCCAAGGGCGCCGCCCAGGTCCTGAGCCACTACACCCACATCGAGCGGATTCCTCCCGATGCCGCCGACTGGACCGTCAACGTCCGCGGCGCCAAATCCCTGGCCGCCAGCCTGACCGACAACATGGAAGCCGCCCTCCTCTACCGCCAGCTGGCCACCCTCCGCCTCGACGTCCCCATAGCTGAAGACCTGCCCGCCCTCCAATGGCAGGGCGCCCCCCAGGAAACCTACCAAACCCTCTGCGACGAACTGGGCTTTGGCCGCCTACGGGAAAGCCCGGGGCGGTGGCGGCATTAGAGTTGGGCCATTTGGCTGGACTCTCCAATAATTTGGGAAATAGTGACCAACTGGTCCACAATTGAATCGACGATTTCTTGACGCTCAACTCCTAACTTTAGGCGAATGGGGATGCTCTTGTCGTTCACCGTTTTCACGTTCAGTGTATTTTCGATTTCAGAAAGAAGAGAGTACGGACAATTATCTAATTCCAGCCAAAAAGGAGTTTCTTCACAATCCCCACGAGCCCACAAGCTATAGTAAACTCCAAACCAACTGCCAACACCTGAAATCTGGCAAAACTGGCCGTATCCTGACTGCAGATACCGGTTGGTTCCATACCATTCCGTAACCCAATCTTGGTTTCTAATGCGTGAAATGACGTCGTCGTAGATTATCCTTAGGTCACGCATACGTCGCCCCATTAGGGGACTGAGGTCTTCCCTGCCGAAGGGCAATAGAG
This sequence comes from Dehalococcoidia bacterium, assembly GCA_965207275.1. GTDB lineage: Bacteria > Chloroflexota > Dehalococcoidia > Lucifugimonadales > UBA3495 > Bin22. Next base: position 3,029,006 of record CBDBMH010000002.1, on the reverse strand, counting down.
CATCCCTGTCTAAACGTTCTGTCAGGCCCAAGTGTTGCCTGATATCAGCCTGGGTTTGAGCTTCGCCGCTGGCACTTTCGTGCATCCTGAGCAAGAGAGTTTGCCAACTCACCATCATTAAGTACCCGCCATGTCCCTCTACATCAGCACTGTTGATCCTATTCTGTGTTCTCGTTTCGCCAAGCTTCCACTGAGATTGACCTTCCTCAACATCTTTCCTTACTTCTTCCCATAGGTAATCGATTCTGTAATCGGGCACTACAAACAGCAATACCGAGTTGCCTTTTTCCAACTGGCCAAGATAACCGCTCCCTTGTCCAGGTAAGAGTGCCGCTCCAAACTTTGCCTCCCCAACAACTCTCTTCCTCCCTTCAAGGTCGTATCCTACGAAGTCAATTCTCCCCCCTTCCCCGTCCTCGTTCTTGTAGGTGTCTTCTGCAACAAACCTTGTCACGGATTCCAGTCTCACTCCGGCTGTCTTTTCGACCAAATTCAACATACCTGTTCTTGCCGAAGCGGAGTTGTCCAAAATGTATGCCAATGCCTTTGTAGCAGCTACCTCAACTTGGGAGGTTATGCTAGGAACCAAATGCGCCAGTAAAGTATCACTCTCAGCCATCAATCACCCTCCAACAAGTCCTTCCCGCCCCTCCGCCAATAACCAACAAAACACCACCCAATCCTGTCCATCCTGCCCATCCATGTTAAATCACCTCCCGCGCCGGTTCCGACGGGTAGTCCTCCCCCCGGCCCGTGTCCCCCGCCTGAATTACAAAATCCCGCCGGTCCCGGTACAGGCGCGCCCGGTTCAAGACGTACTCCGTGTGGTCCTGATCCAGGTCAATTAGGTCGTGGTGGGTCGCGAACCAGTACTTGTAATCCCCCACGAACAGATAGGTCGGGGTGGTGTGGAAGAAGCGGCCCACCAGCGCCTCGCCGGCCCTCATCCGTTCCCGCACCGCCTCCATCAATTCCCGCTGCTCGTCCTTCAGCAGCAGCACATACTCATGGGGCCAGGTGTCCCGGTAGGTTACCGCCTCCCGCCAGGGCGCGCGGTCAATCATTTCCACCAGCGTTGCTTTCATCCCTTCACCTCCACAATCCAGCGAGGGCAACATAACAGGAGCCAGTCCAGGCCTGTCAAGCATCTATCGCCATGCGAGGTATGCCCCTGGCCCGCCAAAAGAGTCCTGGAAATGACTTGCATCCTGGCGCGCTCACATATGCTGACTTTGCGCAGGGCAATCGCGTCTTAACGAAATGTCACTCTGAGTCCGCCGCGGCGGACCGAAGAGTCTAAAATCCAGCCTACAAGCGTGCTTCGAACCCGTAACCGGGCTAAGGGCATCCGCCTGTGGCGGATTAGACCCTTTGTGGCAGGCTCGGGGCGACATGGACGTTTTTCAAAGCAACAGCGTCCATTCAAGACGCGATTGCCCTGGGATTCTCGTCGCGCCGTTTATGCCCGGCGTTTCTGCTCGCCGGAAATGGGTTATACTCTCGAGAACCACCTTCCCGACCAAGGAGGCCCTCCCATGACCGCCAACCGCACCGACCGCCACGTTGACACCGTAGTCGTAGGAGGCCAGATCGTTACCTCCTCGCAGGTCTACGAGGCCTCCATTGCCATCGACGGCGAGAAGATTGCCGCCATCGGCCCGGAGAACCTGCTGCCCCCGGCGGACAACTACATCGACGCCTCGGGCATGTTCGTCCTGCCCGGGCTCATTGACTGCCACGTCCACCTTGACGGCCACGACAACTACGCCCTGGGGTCCCTGGCCGCCGCCCACGCCGGCCTCACTACCCTGGTCCCCTTCGGCACCTACAACCTGGAGGGCGACGAGACCCTGCCCCAGGCCATCCACCGCAGTCGCGAGGAGGTGGAGCGGACCGCCGTCACCGACTTCGCCTTCCACTTCATCCTGCAGAACCGGCCCAGCATCCTCAACAGCTTGCCCCAGGCCCTGGACCTGGGCGTCAAGTCCTACAAAATGTTCATGACCTACAAGAAGCGCCCCTACCGCATGTGCGACGACGATTACATTTGCCAGTCCATGGAAATGGTCGCCAGGGGCGGCGGCGTACTGCAGCTTCACTGCGAAAGCGGCAACATCATCGAGTACCTGGAGAACAAGCTGCTGTCCGAGGGCCACACCCACCCCACCGACTTCCCGGCCGCCTGCCCCGACTGGGCCGAGGAGGAGGCCATCAACCGGGCCGTCAAAATGGCCGGCGCCACCAACTGCCCTACCTACGTCGTTCACCTCAGCACCCAGCTGGGCCTGGAGCGGATCAAGCAGGCCCAGGCCCAGGGCCAGCGCATCTGGACCGAGTCCTGCCCCCAGTACCTGCTCTTGTCCGACGAAGAGATGGCCAAGGTCGGCCCCCTGGCCAAGATCGGCCCACCCCTGCGGCCCGCCGACGGCCCCGACCAGGATGCCCTTTGGCGCGGCTTGGAGCAGGGGCACATCTCCATCACCGCCAGCGACCACGCGCCCTATCCCCAGGAGTTGAAGCAGGTGGGCTGGGACAACATCTTCGTGGACCCCAATGGCGCCTCCGTGCCCTTCGGGTCCCCCGGCGTGGAAACCTTGGTGCCCCTGATGTACAGCGAGGGAGTGGTGCAGCGGGGCCTGCCCATCTGGTGGCTGGCCCGGGTGATGTCGGAAAACCCGGCCCGGATTTTCGGCCTCTACCCGCGCAAGGGCGTAATCCAGGTGGGTTCCGACGCCGACCTGCTCATCCTGAACCCCAACGGCGACCGCATCATCACCGCCCGGGACCACCACAGCAACGCCGGCTACTCCCTGTTCGAGGGCTGGCAGGTGCAGGGCCGCCCCCACATGACCCTGCTGCGGGGCAAGGTGCTCCTCAACCAGGGCGAACTGGAGCAGCGGCCTGGCTACGGCGGCTTCCTGGCCAGCGACTCACCCCGCTCACCCCTGGGCGGCCCGGTGCGGTAATCGGCACAGCCCTTTGGGAAAAACTAATCCACGAACTCTTTCGGAGTTGTACGAAGCAGGGAAATGGGAGCGTTGACCCAATCGTCCTGCATGTCACCCTTGTAAATTGGAAAGGTGTGGGCGGAACAAAGGCCGCTGTCACCCTGAGCTTGCCGAAGGGTCTAACCTCCCGGCCTCAAGAAACACTCCAGGCCTTGTAAATTGGAAAGGTGTGGGCGGAGCAAAGACCGTTGTCACCCTGAGCTAGCCGAAGGGTCTAACCTCCCGGCCCCAAGAAACACTCCTGTCCTCTAGCAGTTTAGATTCTTCACTCCGTTCAGAATGACAACCCGGGGAAACGGGAGCAACTCTTGCACCGACAACCCCCGGACACCAATACAGAAAACGCCCCCGGACACTACATCCGGGGGCGCTGCTGTTTACCTTGGTATAAGGTTGAGGCGGCCGCCTACTGCGTCCACGTCATGGTGTTGATCAGGATGCGGCGGCCGCCGGGCATGTTGACGAACTCCAGGTCCTTGTTGACCCCCCACACGGACACGATTTCCATCATGGGAAGCTGCAGCAGGTTCTCGGAGAACAGCTCATAGGCTTCCGTCATCAGCTCCCGCCGTTCGTCGCCGGTGGAAGCCAGGGCCTGCTGACCCAGGGCATGCCAGTCGGCGTTGCAGTTCTTGGAGCGGTTGGACGCGCAGCTCATGTAGAAGTTGATCTGGCGGCCAAAGTCGAAGTACTCGCCGCCGGGGGCGAAGAACACCAGTCCCGGTGAAGCGCCGGTCCGGGGCGGGTCATTCTGCGGCACTGCGGCGGCAGCTTCCTCGGAACTCTTGCCAGCCTCAACCTCCGCGTCGTAGGTAACGGCCGGGCCCGTCAGATGGCGGTCCCGCCAAACGCTGCCCTCCACTACCTGCGCCTCCACGTTCAGGCCCACGTCCTGCCAGAAGGTGATCAGAGACTCGGTAATCTCCACGTCCTTGGCGTAGCGGCCGGCGCGGGTCCAGAACTCGATCTTGTTGTCAGGATCGTAGTTGGCCTGGGCCAGCAGTTCCTTCGCCTTTTCCGGGTCGTACTCGTAGATCGGGTGCCAGTTTTCCTCGTTCACGCCCAGGGTGCCCGGAATGCCGTTGGGGCCGCTGGAGCACCGGGACTCGGGGCCGAAGAAGGCCAGGGCCAGCTCTTCGCAGTTGATGGCGTGGGTCAGGGCCTGGCGCACTTCCAGCTTCCGCAGTTCTGGGTGCCAGATGGTGTCCACGTTGATGGTGTACACCTCGCCGGAAACTACCTTGACCGTCTTGCCATGCTCGCTGTTATTGATGGGCTCGGCCTGGTCAATGGACACCGCCCAGGACAGGTCGGCCTCGCCGGTCTGGATCATCGCGGAGCGCACCGTCTCTTCCGAACGCCAGATGTACTGGGCGTCCTTGATGGACGGGGCCTGGGTGATGAAGTTTATCGGCTGCGGTTCCACGTAGCCCTCGTAGGCGGACAGGGAGATGGACTCGCCGCGCACATATTCTCCCCAGACGTAGGGGCCCCAGCCGATTACCTGGCCGGAGGCGTCCCGCTCTTCCTGGGAAACGTTCTGGTGGTAGCCCGGCGCGACGAAGATGTGGAACTGGCCGAAGCGCGGCAGCACGGGGCAGCCCGCGGCGCTGTCGCAGATGAAGTCCACGGTGTAGTCATCCACGATTTCGGCATGGGCCTCGCGTACCTGCGAATAAGGCTGGTATTCCACGTTGCCGCCAAGCTGGTTTATGGTGTAGGCGGCGGCTTCCGCGTTCCAGGGTTCTCCATTGTGGAAGGTTACGCCTTCCCGCAGCGACAGACGCCACTTGTTGGGTTCATACTGCTCGAAACCGGTGAATCCGGCAGTGGCAGTATCGGTGAAGTCCGGCCCGAAGAAGGAGATGGGCTGGGCGATGTTGTGGATTATCTGGTTGGGGTACAGGGTGGTGCTGATCCAGGGGTCCGGGATTGAAGGTTCTTCGTTGATGACGATAACTACGTCGTCCCGGGCAGACTCTGCCATGACCTCCACCGGCCTCGGCGTGGGCTGCACGGTGGGCACCGGAGTGTTGGTCGGCTGCATGGCCGGTTCCGGGCTTCCGCTTCCCGAACCGGAGTCGGTCATGGTCTGGGAACCCGAATCCGTCATGGATTCGGAGCCCGTGTCGGTCATCGCTCCGGAATCGGCGCTGGTTGCCGGCGCCGCGGGTTCGGCGGCGGCGGGGGCAGGGGCGGCTGCATCGGTGGATGAGGTTGCTGGCGCAGTGGTGGGAGATTCCGCTCCACCGCAGGCCACGACAAATAGAGCTGTAATCGCGGTTAGGACGACCAGCCAGCGCCCAATGCGCCGCCGGCCCTTAGTTCTCGGGTTCACTTATTAAGTTCCTCCCTAAAATATGGAATGGTGGTTTCAGTTTACCCCAAACAGAAAAACCGCAAATACGATAATGTTAATGGAGCATTAAGTCAATGATGTAACGTAATCCGTCAAAACCCTCACCTTTCCGATTTGCGGACAGTAACGCCTCAACGTTGAAAAGTTCGGGTGCCAGGTTGAGCAGGCGTTTCGACTTGGGTGTATGAGTTGCGGAATTGTGGCGGAATTGGGACAGCGCATAATGCTGAATTTGCCTGGCCTGATTGAGGCAAGCGGGATGTTGGACCAGGACGGGCGGATTAATAGCCTGGCAAGCCGATGCACAAATCGGGCAGGACAAACGCATTCTTATCTTCTCACCAGTCACTCCGGCGAAAGCCGGAGTCCAGAGAATCCCTGCCGGATACCATCTCTTCTACCGGGAGGGCCCGCTGGACTCCAGCCTGAGCCGGAAAGATGGTTAGCGAAGCTCTCTCAATTTAGAATGCGTTTGCCCTGATAAATCGGGACTTGGGGCCCGGATGGCGCTCAACTAGAGAGGCGCGAACGGTCGAAAATGCCCGTTCGCAATCAGGTGGCCGGATTTTGCTGGTGCGGCGCCCTCTTGCGCCTGGAACAGACCTGTAGTGCTATGCGCCTTCAATAGCCAGTGGCAGCCGTTCCTGCTCCATCTGCAGCAGGCGGGCCTTCACGCCCAGGCCTCCCGCGCCGTAGCCGTGCAGGTCGCCGTTGCTGCCGATTACCCGGTGGCACGGTATGACCAGGGCCAGCGGATTCTTGGCCATGGCCTGTCCCGCCGCCCGGGCCGCGTTGGGCCGCCCCGCTTCGGCCGCCAGCCAGGCATAGCTGCGGGTTTCTCCCGCCGGGATGGAACGGCAGGCCTCCCAGGCGGCCGCGAAGAAGGGAGGCGCGCCGCTCAGGTCCAGGACTATTTCGCCCAGGGCGCTGGTATCCCCCTGGAAATAACGGTCCAGGCACTGCCGGGCCTGGGGGAAGGCCCCTTCGTCCGGCTGGCAATGCCGGATGTCCTCCTCCAGGTCTTCCAGCACCTCTTCCGGCGTAGGCTTCATGCTGAGACGGGTCAGGCCGTCGTCGGTACCCGCCAGGCCAATCCAGCCCTGGGGCCCTGGTATGATGCAATAACTGAATGCGCTCATGCTGCCGCTGCCTCCTCGGTCTGTCCGCGCCGCCGCAGCAGGTGGAAAAGGAGGGCCAACCGGATTTCCAGCCAGGCCTGCACCAGGCGTTCCGATTCCTCTTCATCCGTTTCCTTGCGGCCGTACAGGTGTCTGACGTAACTGCCGATGATAGTTGAAAGCTGCTGCCGCTGGTCGGGCATTTCCCCATACAGCGTTTCCAGGTACTGGAAGGGAGTCTGGTAACTGGCCGGCGCCAGGGCGTTGAGACGAGCCAGGAAGGCCAGGCGCCGGAAGGCAATTTCCGGGTCCCGTGATGGTGCCATGTACCGCCGCCAGAAGAACCCAGCCAGTCCGGCAACTATGGCCAGGAAGACCAGGACGCCTGCCAGCCACGGAAGGTATTGCTCCAGCAACCTTATCGCCAGCGGGTTTTCCTCCTGACCTGCCTGCGCTTCGATCAGGAATTCCTCCTCGCAGTCTTCCTCGTCCTCAAATTCGCAGAGCGGAATATCCAGGGCCACCGAGGGCAAATCGCTGAGGTCGGGAGATTCCACCGGCGCCGGTCGGGTTGCGATGGGTATGGTTGCCCCTGGCGTGGGTTCAAAGCTGATCCATCCGTAGCGGGGGAAGAAGACCTCCACCCACCCGTGGCTGTGGCTGTCGGTAACCACGTAGATTTCATGCTCCGGCACCTGGTTCCCCACGGTGTAGCCGGTAACCATCCGTGCGGGAATCCCTTGGGTGCGCAGCAGCACGGTCATGGCGGAAGCGAAGTACTCGCTGTACCCTGTCTTCTGTTCGAACAGGAAGTAGTCTACCCCGTCGGCGTCATAGGGCGGCGCCTCGATGGACAGCGAGTAAGGGAAGGTTTTCAGGTAGGCCTCTATGGCCTTGGCCTTGTCATACGGCGTCTCCGCCCCGGCCGTCAACTCCCGACCCAGTTCGCGCACCCGCTGGGGAACCTCCGGGGGCAGCGCGGTGTATTTGGCCAGCGCCCATGTGGGATAGTCCAGCCCCGCCAGGCGCAGGTCTTCCGGCGTGGCCAGGGATACGGAGGCGGTAACCTCATAGGTCTCGCCCTGCTTGAATTCCCTGCCCGCGGTTCGCAGGGACAGGGTGTCCGGCTGCTCCGGCAGAATCTCCGCCACCGTCACGTCTTGCACCCACTCCCCGTCCCTTGCCACGTCCACCAGGTGCAGTCCGGCCGGGAGGGCCTGGGCAAGCTGGGACCGGCTGGCCGTGGGGCCCGATTCGCGCAGCGTCCGGTCCAGGTTGATGGTGGCCAGGTCCAGCTTGGGGTAATTCTGCCCCACCTGTAGCGGCCCGCTCAGGTCAATGTTATACACCGGAGAATCGTACGTCTCGATGCGCACGTCCCGGTCCGAGGAGATCACCTGCCCTCCCGCGAACAGGTTGCGTGTGCGGTAATTGGGCGTCAGGGTGTGCGTAACCTCGAACCGCCTTTCGTATGGCTGCGGCGACGAATGGGACGGCGTCCAGTCGGTGGGCTGTATTATCGTTTCCTCCGACTTCCAGCCCTTGGGCGTGTAGGTGCCGTAGCTGCGCGCCTTCCAGTACATCGCCACCGGGGATTCCACCTGCAGCACCGGCGTGGTGGTTGGATTGATTGTCCCCTGGAAGGCCATAACGTCTCCCCAGATCCGGTAGGGCAGCGGCTTGCGCGCCGGCAGCCCCGCAAACAGGCGGTTGAAGTCCTCCTGGTACTTGACCAGGGGTGAGCGCTGGTATTCATACAGGTCGTGGGCCGGTTGCCAGAACCGGTCGCCGGGCACAATTCTGGGAACCACCAGAAAAGCCAGCAGCAGCACCACCAGAGTTACTATCACGCTGTCCGAAACCGACAGAATTCCCAGGTGGCTGTCGGCCTGGAAGCCCCGTTCCTTCCACTCATTCAAGCGTCGCACTGCCTGCACCCGGGCCAGCAGCAGCAGGGCCGTCAGCAGGTAAATGCCTATGTATTCCATGGCATCGGAGGGCAGGAAGGTCAGGTTGGAAATCAGCGCTGCTCCGCCCACTACGAAAACGCCCCAGAAGTTGCGTAGCCGGAACAATGCCCAGGCGGCAAAATAACCGGCCATCCAGGTCAGTGACATCAGGGCGAAGGCGAAGGGCACCCGGTCTATGTTTATCCCGCCCGACTGGAAGGCCACCCACCAGAGGCTCAGCCGGTCGTAGAGCTCGCCGGCGGTGGCGACGTTGATTCCCTCTCCGTCAAATCCCGTCAACTGGACCGTTATGACCCATACGCCAATAACCAGTCCCACCGGCAGCAACAGGATCGCCCACACCGGTATTCGCGCCAACACCAGCCCCGTCAGCATTGCTGCCAGGATCAAAAATTCCAGGCTGGGCGTGGGCACCCAGTCGCCCCCTCTGTCCACCGACCAGGCCACCACCATCAGGTTCAGCGCCAGCAGGAACACCGTGGCCCAGCCATCCGGGGGACGTCCATACCGCCACAGCCACAATACGCCCCTGCCTATCGGCTCAACCGAGAAACCCCTGCCGTTGGCCGCCGTCTGTCCCATGCTGGCCTGGGTTGCGCTGGTCACGTCGACACCCCCCGCTGGGTAGAGTCGTCCGTGCCCTGGTAGGCAAACTGGACCGGGGGTGACCCCGAAGCGGACCCGTTCTCGGACCCGCTGTCGGATTCCTCTGCTCCGGCGCCCGGCGGCGGCGCGATGAAAGGATAGGGCTGGTCATAGACGGTCATGCTCAGCGCTTCGTTCAGGGATTGCCCCCGACGCACGCGGTAGACCGGTATATCGTTGGAAAAGAGAAAGTCCAGGGGTGATTGAACTTCCGCGGTGGCTCCGAAGTCCGTCGGCTCCACGTACACCACCGCTACGTTTACCCCATCGCGGCGCAGGCTGTTCAGCGCCGGTATCCACTCGGTCCTGCGCGAGGGTGTTACCACCGTCAGCGAGTTGAACCGGCTCAGGTGGGGCTGCAGGTCGTACAGGAATCGTTCCAGGGTTACGCTGCCCCGCGCCCGCACTCCGGCCAGGGCCTCCAGCAGGTTGCCCAGGTGGCCGGGGCCGGCGCCGGGCCGCATCATCCACGTCTGGTCGCCGTTGGTCGCCAGGCCCACGGGCATGGAAAGCTCGTCAAAACGACTCAGCAGCGATGCCGCTGTCTTTACCGACAATTCCTCGCTGTTGTCCACTGGGTCGTCGCCCACGTGGGACCCCCGCTGCATATCCAGGAGCACCCACCCTTCCGCCGACAGGCCCATGTCAAATTCCTTGACCATCAGGTTGTTCATCCGCGCCGTGTAGGGCCAGTGAATCTGCCGGAAGCTGTCCCCATAGACATATTCCCGCACCCCCGAGGACTCGGGAGTTATATGGTCCGAACGGCGCGTAACCCGTCGGTCGCTCGGCAGGAAGGCGAATCGGGGGTCCAGGTCCGGTAACGGTTCGGTGGGCGGAAAGACTACGTACTGCTCCGATTCCAGGAAGCGGCGGCTGAGCCGGAAAAGGCCGAAGGGGTCCTGGCTGGTTACTTCCACTATGCCGGTGTTGAACACCCCCCGGCGTGCCAGGTAAGTCTCAATGCGCCAGCTTCGGGACTGGTCCCGCACCATGGCGATGCCTCGCCCTGTGGTGTAACCCGGGATGTCCGTAACTTCCCGCACTTCCAGCCACGACTTGGGGAAACGGAACCGGTTGACTACCTGTATCTGACCGTCCAGGTAGCCGCCCACCTGCCCCCGGTGCGACAGGCGCGTCAGCCGCACCTGCAGGCCCTGCAAATTCAGCCACGCCCAGAAAAGACCGAAAAGCAGCACCAGGGCTATCACGTAAAGAAAACGGTAAAAGAAGGAAAAACCGGTGCCCAGCGTGTAGAAGGATATCACCGTCAGGAGGATCAGTATGCCGATTGTCCGCTTGCTCAATGTCCGGTTACCTGCATTAGAAGGTCAGGTTGGAACTCAACCGGGGAAGAATGCCGTCAGGGTCAGCTGGACCGGAAAGACCGAAGGCCTGCGCTAATATTTCGGAAGTACGAAACCCCTCCCTTGTCCCCTACACCTGCGCCATTCCCGGCACGTTTATCTGGTTCAACAGGTCGCTGATCAGTTCGTCGGAACGGATGCCCCGCATCCGCGCCGATGGCGATAGCACCAGGCGGTGGGACAGCACCCCCGGCGCCAGCGATTTCACGTCGTCCGGGATAACGTAGTCCCGGTCCTGCACCAGGGCCATGGCCCGGGCTATGCGGAACAGGCCCAGCGTTGCCCGGGGCGAGGCTCCCAGGGCAATGTCCCGGTGGTTCCGCGTGGACTCGGTCAGGGACACGATGTACTGCCGCACCAGGCGGTCCACGTACACTTCCTTGGCCGCTTCCTGCAGCGCGGTCACTTCCTCCGGCGTGGCCACCGGTTCCAGGGAGTCAATGGGATGCGTCAACTCCTGCCGCTCGATGATGGCCATTTCTTCGTTGAAGTCCGGATAACCCAGGCTGAGGCGCATCAGGAACCGGTCCAGTTCCGCCTCGGGCAGGGGGAAGGTGCCCTCGTATTCAATGGGATTCTGGGTGGCCACCACCATGAAGGGCGGCGCTAGGACGTGGGAAACCCCGTCCACGGTTACCTGCAGTTCCTCCATGGCCTCCAGCAGGGCCGCCTGGGTCTTGGGGGTTGCCCGGTTGATTTCGTCGGCCAGCACCACCTGGGACATGATCGGACCGGGGCGAAAATTGAAGTCGCCGCTCTGCTGGTTATAGACCGATATGCCCGTTACGTCGCTGGGCAGCAGGTCCGGCGTGAACTGGATGCGCTGGAAGGAGCATCCCACGGAAATGGCCAGCGCCTTGGACAGGGTGGTCTTGCCCACCCCGGGCACGTCCTCCACCAGGATGTGACCCTGGGCAATAAGGGTGGCCAGGGCCTGCTGCACGGCCGATGTCTTGCCCACGATGACCCTGCCCACGTTTTCAACTATCCGGTGGCCTACTGCCGCCAGGGAAGTGGTTTCCTGCACTCCCGCCTCCGATATTTTCACATTGAATTTATATGTGGAAATTATATGTGCGTCCTGGCCCGGTGGAAACGCTAAGAGAGTTTAACACAAGCAAAAGCTTTAAACATCCCTGCCAACCCGAGCCAGGATTATCGCGTCTTGAATGGAGTCTGATAATCTCAACAGCGGTCATGTCGCCCCCGCCAGGGGTCTGCGGCGGCGGTCATGTCTCCCTGAGCCAGCGGAACGTCCGCCTTTGGCGGGCCGAAGCAGAATGTCCGCCCTTGGCGGGGGCCTCAAGTCCTTCCCTGAAGCCCGGTCGAGGCTCCGAAAGTCGACTCTGGCGACCGAGTTCAGACTATGCGGCCAACTGTGCCTGCCCAGGAGACCCAGAACTCCAACTCGTAAAGCCCATGTTCCCCTGACATTACCCCCTTGCCAACCCGCATAACACCCCACCACCATAAGAATACAAACCCTGAAAAGAAGCAAAGTAGGTCATAATTTTCCCCACCGTAGGGGCGGCCCCTGCAGGGCAATCGTAATATAAGCCTTCTTCAAATTGCCCCAGGACCTGCAGCAAAGGGTCAAGTCACCCTGAGCTTGCCGAAGGGTCTAAACTCCTGGCTCGGAGTCGTGGATTGGGTCTCAATGCCTGGCTGGCGGGTACAGATTCAGATGCTTCGACTTAGCTCAGCATGACTTCAAAGTAAAGTGCTATTGCCTTGGGGGCCACGGTGAAAATGGGCCCAAATGAATCAAAATGGGACACTATTCAAAGAAGCCCGCCATCCTCCCCCGCTCGTCCTGAGCTTGCGGAATCCGCCTCAGGCGGGTCGAAGGACGTGCCCCTTCCTGGAGAAACAACTAAAGGAGCCAACCATGCTAACCCTCAGCCAAATCAGGAGAGAAATCCGCGCCCTCCAGCGCAAATACCACCGGGAACTGTCCATCTACCGCATGCGCCGCATCACCGAAGCGGTCCACCACGACTACGCCCGCGCCGTGGCCGACCGGCAGGAACCCCCCAGGCCCCAGCAAATCATCCGCAGGATCGCCGACCAGGGATTCCGGCTCACCACCTGGATGCAACTGATCAAGTACCTGGAAAGGGTCAGGGAGGCGGGGGACATCCCCGACCCCCGTAACATGGTGACCAACCTGCTGCCCTGGGCCTGGGAGAGCAAGTACGACCGCCTGCTGGCGCGGGACCTGCCCGCCCCGGAACCCAGGCCCGACCTGGGCCTCCTCTGGGCCCGCCGGTTCGCCACCACCTGAGGCACGTAACCGGCAGGCCTGTGCAACAGCAACCGCTCATCCTGAGCCTGCGGAACGTCCGCCTGTGGCGGGTCGGAGGGGCCCCTCTCCGGGGCAATCGCGTCTTAAATGGAGGCTGATACTTGGAACAGCAGTCATGTCGCCCTGAGCTTGCCGAAGCGGAACGTCCGCCCTTGGCGGGGGCCTAAAATCCTGGCCCTCAGCCCGGTTTCAGGAACGCAAACACGCTTGTAGGATGGATTCCAGACTCTTCGGCGGAGTTTAGGCTGAGCCGGTCCGAAGGGCGCAGGGTGACAGTTCGTTAAGGAACGTTCCGGATGCCTAACTCTCCCCTCTCCTTCTGGCGGTAGGGCCCCGGGCGCAAGGCCCCCCCAGCGGCCCAAAACGGCCCAAAACGGCCCGGAAAATCGGGAATGTGGGCCACTCTTAAGCGGACAACAGATAGGAAATTGCCGGGGCGCCGGCCCGGAACTGGGACGGTTGGACCGCTGCCCAGGCCCGATTTCAGATACGAAAGGGCCCAAAACGGCCCAAAATGGCACGGATTTCAAAAAAATGCTGATTTCGAGTCCCTTTCTAGATAGAGCATGGGCGAACTGTAAGAGAGCAATGGCGCGTTATCGGGCCTGCCCCTCCGCTCACCCTGAGCCTGTCGAAGGGACCTCTCTCCAAGGCAACCGCATCTTAAACATAGGCAGATTCCCTGACGAGAAGTCATGTCGCCCTGAGCTTGCCGAAGGGCCTAAAATCCTACCCACCAGCCCGGCTAATGGTCCCAAAGCACTTTTGTAGGTTGGCTTCTTGACTCTTCGGCCCGCCGCGGCGGACTGGGAGTAACAGGTCGTTGAGGTGCCATTGCCCTGCGCGCGCCCTGCCCCGGCAGTTCCGCCATCCCGACTCTGGTATCATTTACTTGGGCGCCGCACACTGGCGCATTGGCGGGGCAACATCCGGAACCGGCGTCGGTTCGTATTTAACGTCAACGGAGATACCGCAACGCAAGACTCCAAAAGGAGTAGGTAGTGACGTCATTCAATCGTATAGCACCCTCCGCCGTGGATTGGCCCCTCCTCTGGTCCGTCCTTGCCGCCGTACTGCTGGTCCTGGCCCTGGCCTGTGGCCCCAGCGCGCCCGAGGAAGCGGAGACGTCCATCCCCGTCGTCAGTCCCACTTCCGCGCCCTCGGTCAACCTCGCCCAACCCACGGTGGCCGCCCCGGCCGAACCCGCCTCGCAAACTTCTTCCACCGCCCAGGCGCCGGAGCCGGACGGCAGCGCCATCGATAACCCGGCGCCGCCCGAAGCCGAAGCCGCCCCCACCGCCGATGCCGATGTCGGACCCGAACCCACAGCCACCACCACCGTCCAGGAACTGGCAGCCGTGGTTGAGGCCAACCCGGTGGCGGAAACCGCGGAACCCGAACCCACCGCGGCCGTGGAACGGGAACGGGCCGAGGGACCGCTGGCCGCGGAACCCGTCGGCATTCAGACCTGGATTAACACCGACCCCCTGACCCTGGAGCAACTGCGGGGCAAGGTGGTGCTGGTTGACTTCTGGACCTACACCTGCGTCAACTGCATTCGCACTTTCCCCTATCTCAAGCTGTGGCATTCCCGCTACGCCGACGACGGCCTGGTTATCCTGGGCATCCACACTCCCGAGTTCGAGTTCGAAAAGGACTACACCAACGTTCTGGAGGCCACCCGGGAGAACGGCATCGCCTGGCCCGTAGCCCAGGACAACGACTTTGAGACCTGGGATGCCTACAACAACCGCTATTGGCCCGCCAAGTATTTGATCGACCAGGACGGCGTTATCCGCTATACCCACTTCGGCGAGGGCAAGTACGCCGAGACCGAGCACGAAATTCGGCAACTCCTTTGGGAGGCCGGAGCCGACCTGTCCGACGACGCCGAACTGCCCGAAGACCAGAAGCTGGACCCCATCTACCTGGGGACCCTGGGCGGAGAGGTTACGCCCGAACTGTACGCCGGCTACCATCGCAACGTGAATTACATTATGGCCGGCTACCGTCCCTACGTGGTGCAGGAGGAGTACTACCACGCCGTGGACTCGGTCGGTGTTCTGGCTGTCCCCCACGAACTGGAACCCCACCGCATTTTCTTCCACGGCCCCTGGGAGGTGGGACCCGAGCACGTCCGCCACGGTCGCCTGACCAACAACCACGAAGACTACCTGGCCCTGAAGTACTCGGCCAAGAGCGTCAACGCCGTGCTCACCTCCAACTCCGGTGAACCCTATCGGGTGCGCATAACCCTGGACGGCGACTACCTGACCGAGGAGAATGCCGGCGCCGATATCCGGTTTGGCGACGACGGCGAGACCTACCTGCTGGTGGAGCAGCCCCGCCTCTACGAAATAATCGACAGCCCCGGCTATACCCAGGGCCAGGTGCTGCGTATGAGTTCCAACTCCAACAACTTCGGCCTGTTCGCCTTCACCTTCGGCGTCTACGAGGATGGTCCGTAGATGGGGTGGTCGTCAATCAGCAGGCTGGCATCAGACCGTCGTCCCCGGCCGCCGTGGCGGATCGGGAACCTCGCACCCGACCCACATCCGTCCCAAACCCGTAGTTCCCACGAAAGCGCGAACCCCGAACCTGGGGTAGCTCAGACCAGGCTTTCAAGATGGCCCAACCTACCTTTGCCCAACAAAATGGCTTGGCCGTTGCTTACCCTGTTGGCCCTCTTCTCCATAGCCGCCCCGGCCTGCGCGACCGCCGCTCCGCAACCCGCGCCCTCGCCGGAACCCGATGCGGCGACGGTAACTGCGGCCGCCCAAGAGGTTGCCACCGCCGCTCCCACCGCCGCCGGACCCTCGGCCAACCCGATGGCTGGTCAGGGCGACATAAACCCCATCCTGGCGACCACCGTACTGAACCCCGGCCAGCAGCGCGTTTCCTTCCTCCTCGTGGGCAGGAAGGCCATCATCAAGGCTCCGGAAGCCGCCGTTACCGCCACCTTCCTGGGCCAGGGCGAAGCCGTGCCCCAGGAGGCCACCGCCATCTACCACGGCTGGCCCTTCGGCATACGCGGCGCATACAGCGCCCGCATGACCTTCGACCGGCCCGGCCCCTGGCAGTTGAATATATCAGTGGATGACGGAGAGGTTTCCGGCGAGACCGTCATTGACCTGGAAGTGGTGGAGCAGTCCCCGGTGCCCGCTATCGGCCAACGCCCGCCCTTGAGCCGTACCAAGACCCTGGCCGACGTGGCCGGGGTGGAGCAGCTTACTACCGACTACAGCGCCGACGAGGACCTGTACCAGTTGACCGTGGCTCAGGCCATTGAGATCCCCCGTCCCGCCGTGGTGGTCTTCGCCTCCCCCGCCTTCTGCACCAGCGCCACCTGCGGCCCCCAGGTGGACACCGTCAAGGAACTCAAGGCCGACTATGCTGACCGCGCCGATTTCGTCCACGTCGAAATCTACGACTTCCCTGACGAAATCCAGGGCGACCTGTCCCGGGCCAGCCTGGCGCCCGCCGTGGAGGAATGGGGCTTCTCTTCCGTCCCCCACTGGTTCAACGAGTCCTGGGTCTACATCCTGGACGAAGAGGGCCTGGTGGACCATCGCTTTGAGGGTTTCGTCACCCTTACGGAACTGGAAGCGGCCCTCAGGGAAACCCTGGACGACGCATAAAGAACTCCCCGTTAGCTCCCCTTGTCTCGATGCGAGCAGGCTGGCACATACGGGGTCACCGCCCTTCAGGTTATGGAACAACCCGTCGTTCCCGTCCGCCGCGGCGGAGCGGCAGCCCCGAATCTGGGCGCTACCGAGTCCCGCATTCCCCCGGTAGGGGCGGTTCGCGAACCGCCCCTACCGGGGCCAGAGTGGCAACAAGAGCGCGCTCACAACATTTAACAGTTGCGGCCAGTTGGCGGAGCCGCAAGGGCAAGGTGCAGCTGTCACTCTATTCCTTATTCCTCCCTTGCAGATAGCCGAACCCTTAATGTAGGATAACCAACAACCATCCCGCCAGGAGTTGCCCCCTATGACCACAGCCGGGGAGTACCACACCGCCGACATCACCCTTAACGTCAATGGCCAGGCCCACTCCCTCCAGGTGCGCCACCACTGGACGCTGCTGGATGTGATTCGGGAACAACTGGATCTGATCGGTTCCAAGAAGGGGTGCGACCGCGGTGAATGTGGGTCCTGCACCGTCCTGCTGGCTGACAAGCCTGTGTATGCCTGCCAGCTCCTGGCCGTCCAGGTGGGCGGACGCCCGGTCATCACCATTGAGGGCCTGGGCAACGGCGCCCCCGATCCCGAGGGTATGGACCCGGTACAGAGGGCCTTTCTGGAAGAGGACGGCGGGCAGTGCGGCTTCTGCACCCCCGGCTTCGTCATGTCCACCCGCGCCCTACTGAACGACAACCCCAACCCCACCGATGACGAGATCCGGCAGGCCCTTTCCGGCAACCTCTGCCGCTGCAACGCCTACGGGCGCATTCTGGCATCGGTGCGGGCCGCCCGCCAGGGCTAGCGGACCCGCCGCCATCGCGTTGCCTCCAAGCCCCGCTTGCCTTATGGATTTGGCGGCTGGGATATCAACCTGTCAGCAAAGGCCGGTATCCGAGATACTGGCTTCAGGAAAGGACGTCCGGCTGTCGGCCCTTGTTCCGGGGAACCACGCCCACTCGCACCGGTACGAGCGTCGGCTGGCGCTCCCAACGTGGCCATTCCCTTCGACTCCCTCGTCCCTTCCGATCCCTCGCATGGAGAGTCGCAAGTACCGCCCCTTTACCGTCAGCAGGACCGCCCGTAACGGTTGACCCTTGCCATAAACGTGAGGGCCTCGCAACTGCGAGGCCCTCGAACTGTTTCCAGGCCCCTGCCCCAATGGCAGGACCGGCTCCATGCTGACGTGGCCTGCCGCCACTGCCGAGGTCGGCTGCTACTTCCACCACATTTCCGCCACCCGGAGCCGCTGGTCCGGCCGCGGCTTGAACTCCAGATCCTCCGCCAGCCCGTGAATCTCGAAGGCCTGGAACACTCCGATGAACAGCACGTCCTCCTTCATCCGGTCGGCCAGTTGCTCCAGCAGATCCGCCCTGCCCTCCTCCAGGGTGGCGGCCCTCGCCTGCTCCAGCAGCGCCTGCATGTCGGCATCGCACACCCGTGACTGGAAGTAGTAACAGTTCAGCAGCCGTCCCGCAGGACGACCGAAGTCCAGGCTGGGCCATTCCGGCGTGAACTCGATCAGGTGCCCCGATCCGGCTGAACCTTCGCAGTTGGTGGGCGGCTCGGCCAGGTTCTGCGCGGTAATTTCACCGGCCTCCGAAACGGCGTTGCCCACGCCGCAGTTGCGGATGCTGCGCCACAGGCTGCGCTCGGTTACTTCCACCTTGCCCTTGATGCCCACCGCCTCCCAGTAGCCGGCCATGGCCTCGTAGACCTCCGGTTGCTTCGGCACCCGCCCTTCCCGGCCAATGATCCTGATCTCCTCGCCATCATAACCGGCCTGCTCCAGAAGCTGCGCCGACTTGTCCGGGTCAAACTCCCAGTAGCTGCCGTTATGCTCGGTAATGCCCGGCATACCGATTACCCCGGGCAACGGTGTGCAGGTGGTGGCGGAGTTGAATATTTCCTCTACGATCTCCTGGCAGTTGATGGCGTGTACCAGCGCCTGCCGGAATATGGTTTGCTTCAGCATCGGGTGCCACAGCGTATCTATGTAGAAGCCTTCCACCTCCCATTGTGGCATGGATATGGACTTGGGCACGTTGGGAATGTCCTCTACGTTCAGCAGGTAGGTATGGTCCGCCTCTCCGGCCTGGATCATCGCCGACCGCACGGTGGTCTCTATTCGCCACACGTATTGGACGTTGGGAATGGACGCCCTGGGCAAATCGTCCCGACCCGAGGGCATGTAGTCTTCGTAAGCCACCGACTCCACGGACACGCCCGGCACATACCCTTCAAAACGGTAAGCGCCAAACCCCACCGTCGTTCTGTCCCGAACGTCCTCCTCGGTGGACTGCCACCATTCCGGGGCTTGGAACGCCACGCCGGTAATGTCGCCCGGTAGAATGGGGCAGCTCTGCGTCGCGCCTTCGTTGTAATTGGCGTGGCCGCAGGTTATGTCCAGGGAAATGTCGTCCACCACCGTGCCGGTCATGGGGCCGTGCACCCCGAAGCCCAGCCCGGTCTGCGGGTCGCCGTTGTGGTTGATGTTCCAGGCCGCGGTGTGGGCGTTCCACGGCTCCCCGTTGACAAACTTCACGCCCTCCCGCAGGGAAAACCGCCACCGGTCCGGCGCCACCTGCTCCCAGCCCGTGGTGGATGTGGTGGGGCCCAGTTCCAGGGTCGTGGTGTTCAGCCACACCAGCGGTTCTCCCCAGTTGTAGGAGACTATGGAACTGGTCTCAGCGCTTCCCGTGCTCCAGGGTGACAGGGCGTCGGGCTCCGTCGGGATCACCACGACTATGGAGTCCTTGCCGCTGGCCGACGCCTCCGGCATGGCGGCCGGAACCGGCGTCGCCGTGGGCGACGGGGCGGCGGGTTGAGCCGCTGCCTGGGATGATTGGGCCACTGATGGCGCCTGGGTGGGCGCGATGCCCATGGCCTCCGCCGCCGCGGTGGGCTGGGCCTCCGGTTGGGCCGGGGCCGCCGGCTGGGCCTGGGCTTGTGACGCCGCGGCAGGCGCCGGAGCCTGGGTCGGGCTGGCCGTAGAACCGCAGCCAACTACCAACGCCAGGGTAAGCGTAGCGACCAGAGTTAACAGGCAGCGCAGGTTGAGCCATGAATGCAGCATTGGTAGTCATCCTCCTGAATGCAGGTCTTGCATAGTCGTAATCCTGCCGTAACAGCTTTAACGAGTGCTGGTTAATGGTATGACCGCCGGCATATTGATGTCAAAAGAACGACATCAGGCGCTTGAGCTGATGTTTATCGCAATAAAAGGAGCGGGCCGCGCCTGTTTTGGCGCACTGCTTGACCCCCGCCTTGGCCTGAACAGGATCATGGTGAATTTTTCGTGAAATTCGCCTCGGCGCCCTGGAATTTAAGCGCCTACGGATTAAAGAGAGACTATAATAGTAATAAGAAATATAGTTATTCCTAATATCACTCTGCCAACAGGAGGTGCCCAATGCAGAAGTAAGCCACACCGAAGGCAAGCCCACGGTTTCCCTCTATTCCCTTTCTTCGGGATAAAGGTGGGATCCCTTCCAGAATATTTCAGGAGAATCAACAATGAAGAAACGGATTTCCATAGTCATGTCGCTGGCAGTCGTGGCCTCTCTGGTGGGCCTGCTGACGGCAAATATTATCAGCGCTGCCGATGACAACGATCAGCTTTACGTAGAGGTGTCCCTGACCAACTTGACTCCTGGCCAGGTTTTGTCACCTGTCTTCATCGCCAGGCACAACGGCCACATGGACCCCCTCTACACCTTGGGGCAGCCGGCCAGTGAAGCCGTGGCGAAAATGGCTGAAGACGCCGACGCTTCCGACCTGCTGGCCCAGTGGGACCCTGAATCCAACAGTTACATCGGCGAAGCCACAGTGCTGGCGCTGAATGACGGCCCCATTCCACCGGGCGAAACCGTCTCGACCCACTTCGAATTCGATGACGACAATACCCGGCTGTCCTTCATCAGCATGCTGGTCACTACCAACGACGCTTTCATCGGCGCCAACGGCATCGACCTCACTGAGTCCGGCGCCCTGAACCTGACTGCCTACGATGCGGGCAGCGAGTTTAACAGCGAGAATTGCGCTTATATCCCCGGTCCGCCCTGTGGCAATCACGTCAGGGATGACGCTGCCGCCGAAGGTTATGTGTACGTGCATAACGGCATCCACGGCGGCGAAGGCTCTGGCCTGACCCCGTCCACCCACGACTGGCACAATCCCGTGGCCCGCATGACCATCCGGAGCTGGATGCTCCAGGATTAGGCTCCTGCCCGTTACCGCCAGGTGCGCCGGAGAAGCGCGGGTTCAAGTCAGGATCCCCTCGGCGACGCCCATAGAGTCGCCAGGGAAAAGACTCAGGGGAGGGATTCCATATCCCTCCCCTGGTAACTTCGGGGAACCCCGGTTTTCGTCGCCAGCTTGCTGGGGCTGCCTACTGTCTCGCTCCGGTTACTGGTCGGTCATCTGCACCATCCCAAAGTAGACTCCCTGGGGGTCCTGAAGATAGCAGAAGCGTACTTCCGCCTCCTGCATCACCGGCACCACCACCTGGGCGCCCAGGGCCTGGGCCTTCCCGAAGTTGGCGTCAACGCTTTCGACGCTGAAGTAGGTACCCCAGTTGGGTGGCACCTCGCCCCAGGATGGCTTGATTTCCAGCATTCCGGCTACTTGGGCCTCCCCCAGCGTGAACTCGTGGTAGTCGTCCTTTTCAAGCCCCACCTGGTGGGCGGCGCGGTCCCAACCGAAAACGCTGGCGTAGAAGGCGTTGGCCGCCTCCGTATCTGTCGTGTAAAGCTCGTTCCAGCCCAGGGATCCGGGTTCACGAATCAAGCTCGCGCCGATGTGCTCCTTTGCCTGCCAAATGCCGAAAGTCGCGCCAGCAGGGTCCGCCACCACCGACATTCGCCCGGCGGTAAATACGTCAAACGGATCATTGATGACCGTGCCCCCGGCGTCTCTCACCCGGGCCGTCGCTGCATCCACGTCGTCGGTGGCAATGTAGCAGACCCAGTGGGGGTGCATTCCCTGGGCCAGCATTTCCTGCTGAATCTGGAACAGGGCGCCCACCAACTTGTCGCCCTTCTGCAGCATGGTATAGACCATGGTATCGCTCATTGGCATATCGGCCCAGGTCCACCCCAGCAGTTCCGAGTAGAAGCTCTTGGAAGCCTCGGCGTCCGGCGTGGCCAGTTCCACCCAACAAAAGGCGCCGGGAATATGGCTGCTTATTTCGGGCATAGTCGATTAACGCTCCTGCATTTTGGGTTGGGTCAACGGGAAGCATCCTGTCATTCTGGCGCACAGGGCGCGGAAATTCGCAGAATTGGATTCCGGTAAAATCTGCCAATGCCCGCGCCCCTTGAAAGGGTCTCTGAGTATTATGTGCCCCGTCTGCCCGTGGGGCAACCGGCTAACCGAACCGTCCGGTGATGTAGGCTTCGGTCCGTTCGTCCCTGGGATTGGTGAAAATCTGGCGGGTTTCGTCGAACTCGATCAGTTCCGCGATCTTGTCCTCCCGGGGATTGAGAAAGGCAGTGTAATCGGAAACACGGGCCGCTTGCTGCATGTTGTGGGTAACGATGACTATGGTATAGTCGTGGGACAGTTCCCGCATCAGTTCCTCGATGGCCAGCGTGGAAATTGGGTCCAGGGCCGAGCAGGGCTCGTCCATCAGGATGATCTGCGGCTGCACTGCCAGGGCCCGGGCGATGCAAAGGCGCTGCTGCTGGCCGCCAGACAGCGACAGGGCGCTCTCCTTCAGCCGGTCCTTCACCTCGTCCCACAGGGCGGCCCGCCGGATGGAGTCTTCCACCAGGGCGGCCAGGTCTCCCCTGAACCCGTTTACTTTTGGCCCAAAGGCCACGTTCTCGAATATGGACTTGGGGAATGGGTTGGGCCGCTGGAATACCATCCCAACCTGGTACCGTATTTCCGTGGGATCCACGCTGGCGTCGTAAAGGTCTTGACCGTCGAAGATTACCGAACCCGTCATGTGGAAACTGGGGATGAGGTCGTTCATCCGGTTGAAGCACCGCAACAGGGTGCTCTTGCCCGAGCCCGAAGGCCCGATGATAGCGGTTATCTTGTGAGTCTCCACTTCCACGTCCACGCTGCTGATGACGCAGGTGCGGCCGTAGAAAACGTTCAGGTCCTTGGTCTCGATGATGGGTGGATTTTCAGCCACGGATTATCCCTCCAGGCGGCGTTGGAACTTGTTGCGCAACAGAACGGCCAGGGCGTTCATGGACAGCAACACAACCAGCAGCACAATGATTCCGGCAGCGGCGGCTTCATGGAAGCCCTCCTGGGGCCGGGAAACCCAGTTGAAGATCTGAATCGGCAGCACCGTGAACCGGCTCATGGGGCCGTCGGGCGTGAAGGGCACGAAGGTCAGCGCGCCCATTACGATCAGCGGCGCCGTCTCGCCGATGGCCCGGCTCACCGCCAGGATTACCCCCGTGAGAATACCGGGGAACGCCTGGGGCAGTACCAGCCGCCAGATGGTCTGCCAGCGGGTAGCCCCCAGGGCGTAACCCCCTTCCCTGATGGAGGGTGGCACCGCCCGTATCGCTTCCTCCGACGCAATAATCACGATGGGCAGCACCAGCAGGGCCAGGGTGAATCCACCCGCCAGCACGCTCTTGCCCAGCGCCAGGTAGCGCACGAAAATTTCCAGGCCCAGGATGCCATACACAATGGACGGCACGCCCGCCAGGTTGCCGATGTTGATCTGGATTACCTTGGCCAGCCAGTTGCGCGCCGCGTATTCTTCCAGGTAGATGGCCGCCGCCACACCCAGGGTGAAGGCCAGGGCCCCGGCCAGGGCGATCACGTATATGCTTCCGAACAGGGCTGCCATGATGCCAGCCTCCTCCGGCTTGCGGGAAGGGAAGCTGGTCAGGAACTCCCAGTTCACCCGTCGCCACCCGTCGATGAATATGTCGATCAACAGGACCGCCAGCATCCCCAGGCCAATGAAAATGGACACAAGACAAAGGATGTGGAAGATGTGGCCGTACAGTCGGCGGCGGTCCATCCGCCGGTCAAACTGTCCCCGCATGGTTTGGGCCATTATTCGTAGACCTCCCGGAACCGGCTGACAAAGAACTGGCTGAGCAGGTTCATTGCCAGCGTTATGACAAACAGGCTGAGACCCACGGCGAAGATGGTCTTGAACTCCAGGGTGCCGGTGGGGGTGTCGCCCAGGCTCACTTGCACGATGTACGCCGTCATCGTCTCGATGGGAACAAAGGGGTTGAAAGTGAAGTTCGGGTTCTGACCGGCGGCAATGGTCACAATCATTGTTTCGCCGATGGCCCGGGAGGTTGCCAAAATGAAAGCGGCCACGATGCCCGACAGGGCTGCGGGAATCACCACTCGCGTCGAAACTTCCAGCTTCGTTGCCCCCAGGGCATAGGCGCCTTCCCGCAGGGAGCGGGGCACCGACCGCATGGCGTCTTCGCTCAGGCTGGATACCATGGGCAGTATCATTATCCCCATCACCAGCGAAGCGCTCAGGCCGTTGAACACCGAAATGTCGTCGCTGATCGCCCGCAGAATCGGGGTTATGAACAGCAGGGCAAAGTAACCGTAGACCACGGTGGGTATCCCCGCCAGAATTTCCAGGATCGGCTTGGCAATCTGCCTCACCACTTCCGGCGCATACTCACTCAGGTATATGGCGCTCATCAGTCCCAGCGGCAGCGCCACGCACATCGCGCCGATGGAGGTGAGCAATGTTGCCGTCACCAGCGGCAGAATCCCGAAGTTCTTGGATGCAAACAGCGGGGTCCACTTGGTATTGGTCAGAAACTCCCAGAGCGTTACTTCCTGGAAAAAGAGCGCCGCCTCAAATATCAGGATGGACACGATGCCGACGGTGGTAAAGATGGATGCGACGGCGCATAAGAAGAGGACCGCTTTAATGATTCGTTCCGGCAGGTATTTCTTCCATCGGTTGGAGGCGTTGGCTGACGCGTAGGCGTCGGCGTAGTTGACTGTGGAACCTTGTCCGGCCAAGAAAGTTCACCCCTTATGCTGGAGCCAGGAATTTACCGGTGAAGCAGTTTGCGCAGGTGATGGTGAAACAGTCCCGCTCATAAATGTGCGCAAATCCGGTGTTTTGGCAAGGGAAATGCCCCGACCCAGGCCGGGACGATAAACCGCAGACAAGGATATGACAGGGGCATGCCTTTAACAATCTGTTTTATGAAAGCAGTTGTTTAACAATTGGTTTAACATTTGTTAAACAACTCATTGCTTATTGATCTGCCTCCGGCGCATCCCATCCCTTCAAACATCGCCGGTGCTATAATCTGCCCAATTCCCCATCCAGGAGTACGCCGTGGGCGCCGAGTTGATTCTTAGTGTTGTGGACCAGTCCCCGGTCAGGGCTGGAGGTACCGCCGGTGATGCCCTGCGGGAAACCATCCGGCTGGCGGTGGCTGTGGAGAAATTGGGCTATTACCGGTACTGGCTGGCCGAGCACCACAACATCCCCAACTTCGCGGGCACCAGCCCGGAGGTGCTGGTTGGGCAGGTGGCCGCCCATACCAACACCATCCGCGTGGGCAGCGGTGGCGTCATGCTGTCCCACTACAGCGCCCTCAAGGTGGCGGAAAACTTCCGAATGCTAGATTCCCTTTACCCCGGCCGTATCGACCTGGGCGTGGGACGCGCCCCCGGCAGCGACCACCTGACGGCGGCAGCCCTTTCCTACCCGGGCAGTCCCAATGACGTGCAGCATTATCCGCGGCAGGTGGTGGACCTGGTAGGCTACCTGAATGGCGGCCTGGAATCTGAACATCCCTTCGCCCAGGTGCACGCAGGCCCCGACCGGCCCCCGACCGCCCCGGAGGTTTGGCTGCTGGGGTCCCGCTACGAAAGCGCCTATATGGCCGCCAGGTTGGGGATGCCCTTTGCCTACGCCCACTTCTTCGGCCTGGGTGTGGATGAAGGCCCTGCCATCGTAGAAGGCTACCGCAAGCAGTTTGAACCCTCCAGGTTCCTGGCCAAGCCCAAGGTCAACATCGGGGTGCAGGTGCTTTGCGCCGAAACCGAGGAAGCGGCCCTGCGCATTGCCGCCGGCCGCAACCTGGGCCGGCTTTACTCCGTCACCAACCGGGCCAAGGGCATCCCCACGGTGGAGGAGGCCCTGAACTACCCTTACCAGATGAACGAACTGGCTTTCATTCGCCAGTACAGCCAGGTCTGCGTTGACGGCAACCCCCAGCAGGTTAAGGAAAAACTGGAGAAAATCGCTGAAATCTACGAAACCGGCGACCTGAGCGTGGTAACCATCTGCCACGATTTCGCCGACCGCGTGCGTTCCTACGAGTTGGTTGCGGAAGTCTGTGGGTTAGCGCCGACTAATGGAATAGCGTCCCAGGAGGACTCTCCAGTGGCGGATTAGCCAAAACGCAAGTTGGCGACACGTTCCATGCCCAACCGTAACCCGGGGCAAGGAATCTATCCCCCAAACGTCTCGATCACCCTTCGGTACGACTCCCTCGCGTCATCTACGGTAAAGGGCGCCACCACGGGCAACCCCAGCCCCAGGCTGCGGCGCTTCTCGATCTCGGCCCGGCACTCCTCCGCGTTTCCCACCACCGCCACCTGGTCCTGCATTTCCGAGCTTATCGCCTTGGCAGCTTCTTCCATATCACCCCGCCGGATGGCTTCCTCCGCAGCCCTCATTTCTCTGCCAAACCCGGTGCTCTGGAAAAAATTGTTGTAGAAGGGGTTGCTGGCGTAGCGGGCTATCTGCCCCTGCAGGCTGGCCCTCGCCGCTGCCGTATCCTCCGCCACGGCCACCCGCACGTACCCTGCCACGTCAATTTCCGAAGGGTCGCGCCCCGCCCTTTCCGCCCCCCGGCGCAGGTGGTGGATGGCCTGTTCCAGGTAGTCAGACGCCGTCCAGTTCAGGAGCGCCCCGTCGGCCAGTTCTCCCGTTAACTCCAGCATCTGCGGCCCCAGGGCGGCCACGTATATGGGTATCCGCTGGCCCGGCGCCGCAGCGCCCAGCGTTGCGTCGCTAACGTTAAACACCCTTCCCGCGTGGGAAACCCGCTCTCCGTCCAAAAGGCGGCGCACCATGGTAATCGTTTCCCGCATGTGGGTCAGTGGACGCCGGAACCGGATGCCGTGGGTCCCTTCCACCGAAGGCCGGTGTCCCACGCCCAGGCCCAGCACAAACCGCCCCTGGGACAGGTCGCTCAGACCGGCGGCGGACATGGCCGTCAGCATGGGGGTGCGGTAATAGACGGGTAGAATGCCGGTGGCCAGCCTGATGGTGCCGGTGTGGCAAGCCAGGTAGGTCAGTTGGGTCAGGGAATCCCGGCCCGAACCCTCGGGCACCCATACCATTTCGTAGCCCCGACTCTCCGCCAACCGCGCCAGTTCCATCGAATCGGCGGGACTCAACTGCGGGTCATTTTCCAGTCGCACCCCAATGCGGGCCATAATTCACCCCCGGGTCACGCCTGGCGCGCCCTTATTCCCGTTTAAGTCACCTGGCGGGTATCGCAGGGGAAGACGCACAGGTCTGCCCTGGTCTTACGGGTAAGCCACCGGACTCGGAACCCCGCCGCAAGGCGCACCTTTTCGACAAAAGCGGATCACCCAATGGATCCCATTCCCCAAACGTTGTGGCTCAATTCCCAATCCCTGATTTTGAACTCTTGATTGGCCGCCCTACACTCCCATCTGCCTCGCCAGGTCCGTAAAGTCGGTCGCAACCACGTCAAACGATGGATCGGGCGTGGGGTCCGGCGTCCTGTCGGGCCCGTGTTCCATGGGACGCGGCACAAACCCCGACCGCAGCCCCACTTTCTGTGCTGCCAGCAGGTCTCCCTGGTGGGCGGCGGTCATCATCACCTGCTCCGGCCGCAGGCCCAGCAGTTCCACCGTAGTCAGGTAGCTCTCCGGGTCGGGCTTGTAGTGGCGGGCTACCTCTGCCCCCAGGATGGCGTCCCACGGCAGGCCCCCGTTCTTGGCCATGTTGGTCATCAAGGCAATATTCCCGTTGGACATGGTGGCGATGATGTACCGCTGTTTCAGCCGATAAAGGCCGGGCGCCGAGTCGGCCCAGGGGCGAAGCTTGTGCCAGAAGAAATTCACCTCCTGTTTCTCTTCCTCGCTCAACCCGTCAATCTCAAACTCGGCCAGCACCTCTTCCAGCGACATGCGGTGCAGCGCGTCCAGGTTCGTCCACGGAAGTTCGCCGGTGCGGACCCGGTTCATGAATGGTTGATACTTGCCCCGCCAGGTGTCGGCGAAGGCTCCCCAGTCCCGTTCAATTCCCCGGGCCTTGCCGAAGGCGGCGCACTGCTCAATGATGCTGCCCCTCCAGTCAACCACGGTCCCGAATACGTCAAAAATCAGCGCTCTGATGTCTGGTGGCGCCATTGTGCCTCCCGCATTTTGAAGATTGGTGGAAAATTGGTGATGGAAGGAAACGGATCAGCTTTTCTGGTCCAGGGGCAGCCCTGCTAGCCTTGCCAGGTTCAGGCATATGGGACAGCGCTTGTCCTCGGTCGGGCCTGTTACCGCCCAGAGGTTTTCGCTCTCCAGACCGCACAGGAAAACCGGGACTGTCTCCTCAATCCCCACGTCCACAATGTAATGGACGTATCCGGCCTTCGCTTCAGTAGCCCACCACCACAGGGGCATGTCCCTGGCCATCTCTTGATAGCGGGCCTTATCGTCGTCCAGCCACCCTTCTTCGGGCAGCTCCACCAGCCAGGTTCGGCCCCGGTCGCCGCCCTCCCGGCTCGCCTGCAGCCGTCCTTCACGGATGTAGCGGCGAATCTCCGCCTGCGACAGGTTCAATCGATAGGAAGCTTCCTGTATCGTAACTCGCTCCATGTCAGTCTCTCGCCAGCACGCAAGTATTTGGAACAAGTGGCTCCGCCACACGCAACAGGATACCGCAAATCCCCTTCTTTCTGAACTCCCTCAGAAATCTTCGGTCACTCCCACCGGCAATTCCTCTCCCGCGTCCACTCGCTCCGGACAGTCCCTGGCGCCTATGGGACAGTAGCGGCACTCGTTCCAGCTTGGCGTTTTCCTTGGCGCCTGGCAGACGGCAAGACCCCTTACCAGTCCTCCCAGGGCATTGACGAACTCCTGGTTCACCGCGGCTTCCGGAACGTCCACCGGCCCGTCGGGGTAGACCACCTGGCCGCTGATCAGGGTTTCCTGGAACTGGCTTCGCATCGCCCGGGGCAGCGCGTACATGTAGGTCATCACCTGGGCCGTATGCGAAACATTGGGCTGACCCACTTTGACGTCCACCACTACCACCTCGCCGTCCCTGGCCACCACCAGGTCGGGCCGGCCGGCCAGGGTGGCGGTGGCGCCTCTCAGGTTGAAGGAGTTTTGCGATGATTCCGACACCAGGTAACCCTGCCGCTCGTAATAGCGTCGGGTCTGCTCCAGCAGTTCCCCGTGCTTGATCAGCCACTGCACCTGGTCGAACTCTGAAGGCACTTTTTCCCACGACGAACCCTCGTGTTGGGCCCGGAACCACACGCCCCACTGGCACGAACTCTCTCCCACCAGCAGCTTGCTAAGCCAGGAAACCCAGAAATAGGGGCCGGTTATGCGCGCCAGAGCCATCTCTTGACCTCTCGACATCGGAATGAAACAGGTTCATTCCGCCAGTCTATTGGTCACGCCCGAATCCCACAATAAGCAACTGTCAGTAGGTAGCGATGCAATTTCTATGGGATAGTTCGAAGACCACGTAGGGGTCCGCCTCGGGCGGATGGCTGCCCTGGCCGCACACACGAAACCACCTGAAACGGAACCCAACCCTGCGGTAACTCTTGCGGCTACTCCTGAAAACGACGGGTTGACATTGCGAATCAGGTGACTTGCCCGGGAGTCCTGGTAGCGGCAGACTCCTCTGGCTTCCCTGGCCCGCCGCCGGACTATCCGACTCGGTATGAATTATGTCCGAGAACCGGGAAAAAGCGCCAGCGCCCTGCCCCGGTCGCCTCTCCCCAAAGTCCTTCTCAAATTGCATGGTGTCGCCTGACACTGGCCCCTTGCTTTCAGGCAAAACACTCCCCTACCATAATCTCGAAGTCACTCCGGTCCAGCCGCTGTTGGCATGGGGGACAGTGAAAAATCAGGGCTAGTTCTGTCTCCTGCCGGCCGTGGCCCAAAACGGCCCAAAATGGCCCGGCCTGGACCACTTTCCGGGGTAATGTCCTATCTGGAAACGGCCCACCAACGGCCCACCGGAGGGCCATTTGGCAGTGTCCTAGCCCCGTTTCCAGATACGAAACGGCCCAAAACGGCCCAAAATGGCGCGGAAAACAAAAAAATCCTCAATTTGGGTACGTCCCAAGGCCGGAACGATGTATCCCGGTTGACCGGTCCGGGCGTTCCATATGCCGGGTTTCACTGGCACCCGTCAGTTTTTGAAAAGGAAGAACGGGCACCTGCGGGGCCAGGGCAGTCGCATGAGTGTCTAGACCCACAACCGTCATACCGGCGAAAGCCGGAGTGACGGCTGGATAGGCCATTCATGCGATGCCCTGTCCGCGGGGCCTGCCCGCAAAGCGCCTGGATTGGAGCTTTGTTGTGGCCGCCCGACCTGCCCCGGCCCCGCGCTGTTATACTTTCCCGCGTCGCCTGTCCCGCCCAGCCCAACACTGGAGGTAGTCTCAATGGCCCAGCCTGTCAGAATCTCCATGCGCGTACCCGGAACCTCGCCCATGCCCGAACTGCTGGACATGATCCGGCAGATCGAGGCTGCCGGCTTCGACGGCGCCGGTATCCTGGACAGCCAGATGATCTGCCGGGACACCTTTGTAACCCTGGGCCTGGCCGCCAGCGCCACCAGCGCCCTCCGCCTCTTCCCCGCGGTTACCAATCCTTTCGGCCGCATTGCCCCGGTACTGGCTGGCGCGGCGCAAACGGTGGCCGAAATAGCCCCCGGCCGTACCCGGGTGATTATCGGCACCGGCTACACTTCCGCCACTACCATCGGCCGGCGTCCCGCCACCCTGCGGCAGATGCGCCGTTGCATCACCGAGGTAAAGGCCCTTCTGTCCGGGGAAAGCGTGGAATATAACGGGATGACCAACCGACTGGATTTCGCGGGGAGCGATGGCGGCGCCGGCGTACCCGTGCTGATGGCTGCGTCCGGTCCCCGTTCCCTGCAACTGGCCGGCGAGGTGGCCGACGGCGCGCTGGCCCTGGTGGGCTACACCCCCGGAATCGTCGAGAAGGCCCTGGAGCACCTGGACACCGGCGCCCGAAGGAGCGGCCGGACCCTGGACGATCTGGACATAATGTTCGCCGTGAGGACCTGCATCGCCGGTTCCATCGAAGAAGCCCGTCGACTGGCCAGGCCCGTTGCCGTCCACTGGGGTCTGATGTGGGGCGGCCCCAACTGGCTCCCCTATTCGGATTGCGAAATACCCGCATATGAGATCCCCCAGGCGGTGTACGACATCTACCCCGATCTGGGCCACGCCCCCAACTGGGAAGAAGCCATTGACATGACCGGCTTTGTCGGTGACGAGGTCAACGGGCAGCTTTGCGACGCCATGGGCCTCATCGGCACTCCCGAACACTGTACCCGCCGTATCCAGGAAATGGCCGCTTGCGGCGTCAACCAGCTATACCTGATGCCCTGCCTTACCTTCGCTCCGCCCCAGGCAGAGGTCGAGGCCTTTGCCAACCACATCCTGCCGGCCCTGGCAGCCGGCTGACCTCAGTCCCTGGGAAGAAGCGGCAACGCTGGTGGCTGATGGTAGATGGTTGATGGTTGATGGTTGACGGTAGATGGTAGTGATACGCCGGGCCACCGCTGACGACGCCCCCGCCGTCGGCCGGGTCCGCGCCGAAACCTGGCGCGCGACCTGCCGGGGCATCGGCCATCGGACCCGCTCCGTAGCCCGGCGCCTTCATTCCAGGCGCATCAAATCAAAGACCGTCTGGGTCAGGGCAGTCGCATATTAATTGCTACTTGCCCGGGTCAAAGCACTCTAGTCGGCAAATCATGTCACCCTGAGCTTACCGAAGGGTCTAAAGTCCCTGCCTGGAGACGTGGCATGGGGACCAGGACGACCACAATGGGAAAGAGCTTAGCCTGATCCGGGCCGTGGCCCGGCATTTGCAGTCCCAGGGCGTCAGCTCAATGACCGTCTGGGTGCTGGCCGCCAACCTGCCCGCCCGCCGTTTCTACCAAGCCCTGGGTGGCAAGCTGGACAGGGAACGGCTGGACGTTGTTGGAGGTGTTCAGTTGCCCGAGGTCTCCTATAGCTGGAATGACCTGGAGTCATTCGCCGGTGGCCTTTCCCGGCCGACTGGTTCTTGACTGGCGGGCTCTCCCTGGGGCTCTTTCTCCAGGGCGGGACCGGCGTGCCCTGTTGCGGTCGAACTGCCGCACCCAGTCGTCAATATCCATCCCCGTCTCCATGCAGGCGTAGAGCGCTACGCCTGCCGCCGCCCTGGCATCCTCCAGCGCGTCATGGTGGCGGAAGGATATGCCCAGGTCGGCAGCCAGGCTGGCCAGCCGGTACCCCCGGTTCCCCCGTCTCTCCGGCCAGGCGCGGCGCGCTATGGCTACGCTGTCCAGCCACGTAACCGGCAATAAGGGCAGCCCGTACCTTCGGGCCGCCCCATCCATCGCGCCCCGATCGAAGAAGGTGTGACTCACCAGCACCCTGCCGTCCAGCAGGTCGAACACTTCGGCAAAGATCTCGTCAAAGGACGGCGCCCCGCTGACCGACCCGGGTCCAATGCCGTGCAGCCGGACATTGAAGCTGTTGAACCCCTCTTCCGGGTTCACCAGCCTGGAGTAGCAGGTCTCCACCCTGCCCTCCGTTACTTGAACAATGCCAACCTGGCAAATGCTGGACACTCGGTGGTTGGCCGTCTCCACGTCAATGGCGCAGAAATCCAGGTTACGAGTCATTTGTTCACCGGTCTTTCGCTAGCAGTCCAACGCATTCCAGGTTCTGTTCCCCGCCGGAATACATCATGCCAGGACGGCTCTGGAACAGTATATATGTGCAAGTCTGCTCACAGGCTCAATCTCGACCAACCGAACTTTACCCCGGTGCCAGGTTGCCTGTCGAGAATTGAACCCCCGGGCATGTACGAGGACAAAGGAGGACAAAGGAAGAAGAGAGTCATCACCCGACGGCCCAAGCTGGGTGGTCCGGCGTTGAGGAAGCGGAGGGAACCCGCACCGGGCATCGGAGGCAATGGTCGAGACGGTAACCAGCCCGGATTATTGTCTGTTGGTTGGAAGGTGTCCAAGAGTCTGGGACTGTCGCCCTCGGCACGTCTGAGGGTTCCCATTTAACACTGCGGCGGTGCGGGAAGACTTCCCCGCTGCAATGCTCGTAAGCGCCGTTGATGATTCCCAGCCTGACCATGTGTCCTTTCTACCACTTCCTCGGCATAAGGACGGCGTCGCCCCGGTTGAGGTCGTCCCGGAAGAGGCAGCCTTGGCTGAATGACATTTCAACGGGAACTGAGTCCTGCGCCGGAAAGAAACCTGGAAGAAGGTCGAAACCCACCGAAGACGCTACGGTGGGCAGAGGCCTCACGGCGCTTCGGGTACTTTGTAACTTCTTGACGTAAGACGGCCGGTCGACGCGTCCCCGGCGCCGCCAATCTTGACCGTGCACTCCAGGAGGAGGCTGCCCGCAACCAGCACAACTCGGGGAGGTCGTTTTCCTCTAAGGAGAGATCTGATCTGTCAGGAAGTCTTGAGGGTCTAACCGGCTTCCTGTCATCTAACTCTCTCCAGCGTCTCCTTAAACAGACGTGTCTGTTCTTCCCTGGGCTGGATGATGCAGTTGGAGCAATACCTGCCGTCCCCTCTGGTACGCCAGACCAGGCAGCATCCGGCCCGCCTGGCAAAAAACCCGCTTCTCCCTCCATGCTCAATGACTTCCATACTGATCTGGCAGTAGATCAGAGATGACGGGTCTCCAAAGAGTGACTCGGCAGCGCTGAGTACCGGGCTCTTGTCATCCACGTGGTCATAGAGGCGGTGCAGGGCCTGCCCGCAGGAGGCGGCTACCGCGTTTTGTGAGACCTTGAGGCTGGCGGGGACGGAACGGCGCAGGGCGGCAATTATAATTTCCGCGTTGGACGATAGGGCCCAGTCCTTGAACCGCTGGTACAGGTCGGCCTCGCTGTGGACGACTTCAGCATCAGGGTGGCCGGCCGCCGGATCATCGGGAAGTACGGCGAACTGCGGCTGCTTCAGCCCGGTAGCGTCGATAAGACCATCGGTGCGATGAAAGGCCAGGTTCTCCAGGGTCACCCTGGGGACCCTCCTGCTCAACACATACTGGCCGACCACCGGAAAGATGAACCGTGTGAGGTAGGCGATGATGAAGGCCGAAGCTGCAACGTGATTGTTGGTAGTCCTCCATCTCGCGTACCCGTAGCTCATCACCAGGTCACGCAAAGTGGTATCTTCGACCTGGAACAGGGCGGTAGCCGGACTCCAGCCGGTCTGATCGTCGTCCCAAACCGGCATGTCCATGTAAGGGTCCAGCTCTCCGGCTTCCCGCAGACTGCGTACTAAAGGATGTTCAGCCATGTCCATTTTTGTTCACCTCGCAACAAAAAAGCCCGACCTCTTCAGTCGGGCTTGCATCAAATTGATCCACCTACGCCCTTCCGCGAAGCGTATTGAAGGCACACCCCAAGGCAGGTCTCCTGGCTCCTGGCTATTGGACACCCGCTCCAGCCTTCCCAGTCCCTGACGGACCAGTGGCTCCGCAATGTAGCGGAAAGAGCGGCTTTGCCAGTTACAGTGGCGCGACCGCGCCGGTTTCTCACCGGCTTCCCTCTTTGGCCCGACTGAGGCGGGCCACCTTAGGGCGATGTTAAATTGTTAATGTCACGCCGACCCACAACCTTTGGTTCGGCAATCAGACTATATACAGGTCACTGGGCCCCGTCAACTGGTTGCACCCGTTGGCGGTGCATGAGGTTTGTTGGTAATTCAAACCAGGATTGATGCACTGTCTGTCGATCGATTTATTACCTGCCGCGCCACCGGCCGTCGGCAGTTCATGGCATGGGCAATGTCCGCCGTTCCCTCCGCTTAATGAGCTACGTTCCCATCTAAATCGTATTTGAGCAGGCGCAATTTGATTGGAGGATTCTTAGGGGAGGTAAGTTACACACTGACCGTCAGCGCAAACAAATCGCTCCCTTCGCTGGGCGTCCGCCTCGGCTCCTCACTGGGATCTCTTTGTGGGGTTAGACAATGGCGGCGCATCTACGTAAGGGAAGAAATCACAGTCATCGAACACGGGAACGACCATAGGCTCGGGAGCGCCCTCAATGGATGCAAACTCACCAAATCGGCATGTCACTCGGATCAGCCCAATACTTCTCTACCATTTCCTGTATCCAGCTCTCGTCATGGCTTGGGTTTTGGCCATGCGGGGGAGAGCCGAAGTAGCAACCCGTGAGGGCGACTACAGGGGCCAAAACCAGGAAAAGCCCGGGCAACAGGTCTTTGGTCATGCGTGTCCTTCCCTGCATTTGAATGCTTGGAATTTGGACGTCAACCTGCGCTGTGGGTGGAGGTTATATGCTTTTCTTGTAGAATCCTGAATGTAAACAGACCGTAGATTGGAGCTATAGGGGCAACCCGCGCGGGTCGATGGTGGATGAACTCTCCCATGAAATAGAGGCTACGGGCTTACCGGAGATCACCGGTTGTACATGCCAACGCGCAGTTGACAATTCCTTTGCGCCGGTGCTAGCCTTACCAAGCTCAGTACGTGAACAGGTTACGATGATAATTTCCCTTCACACAGATGCTCGTCAATGGGGCCCCCGTAACACGGGTGTCGGAAGGGTTGCATCTGTGTCTGTCGTTAAGTGGCATTGGAACGGAACATTGCTTCTGAATTAGAGTGTTCATAAATGCCAAGAAGGCAACGACGGCGAGAAGCTCATTTCAGAATCAAGCTTCCCGCCGATTTTTTTTGGAGACTTGAACCTGTGTCCTGAAGGAGATTGGCTCTGCGTAAGGTGCGACCTATGGGGGCGTTAGCACTCCCCTCCCAAGGGGTGATCAGCTTTGGGTCGGTGGATGCCTGCACCGGAAGAAGAGGGTATGGCGGGGTAGACAATGGGCTGCATATACGCATTCAACAGCGCCTTGGTTGAACAGCTCAAATACGACATGCAGCTCGGCGAAGTCCTGTTCTTTTTGGTGGTCAACATCCCTTTGGCCGTGGTGCTGGCGTGGATCGCCAGCAAGGGCGCCAGTTCTGTTCCAATAAACTATTTGATCGTGGGTGTCGTCTTGATGTCCATCTGGAACCGGGTTTCAATACGCCTGGGTTGGTCCATCACCGGAGATATCCTGGCCGGCACCTACGATTACATAGCAACGACACGCACTCCCCTGGCGCAGGTGGTTTTTGCCAGGGCCCTTGCCATCAGTGTTCTTGGCATTCTTTCAGGGCTGGTACCGGTCCTGATGATCTGGTGGGTATCGGGGCAGGTTATCCAGGTGGCCGAACCGTTGCTGCTGGCCTTCAGCATCGGGGTTGGAGCATTCAGCGTGTTATCAGTGTCTATTGTCTTTGCGCCCTTGTTCCTGCTGGTCCGGGGCCGTGAGGGCTTCTTCAACGTGATAAGGCCCCTGGGCGTGGTGCTGGGTGGTTTCTTTTATCCGGTGGCCTTTCTCGCCCCTGGCGTGGAGTTCCTGGCCCGCATCCTGCCGGCGGCCTGGGCCATGGATGCCGTCATCCTTGCATTAGACTCCGAGGGGAGCGCGCTGGGGGGGACACTGGACCTCACTATTGCGCTGGCTATCTCCCTAGCGTATCTGTGCCTGGCTTATTTTCTGCTGGTCAAGGTCGAGCGCCGCGTTCGGATTGACGGCAACATGAGAGCATTTTAGAAACGAGTCCCTCCAGCTAAGCCGGGGCTCGGAATCCAAAAGGCAGTCACTGACATGGGCAACTCTTACGCATTCATTACAGCCTTTGTTGAACGGCTCAACGGCGACTTTCAATGGGGAGAGATAACCCTATCGCTGGTAACCCATGTGCCTATAGCCGTAGTGTTAGCCTGGATTGCCAGCAAGGGATCCACCTCAGTTCCCCTGGACTACCTGTTCGTCGGGGTTCTACTGATGTCTATCTGGAACCGGGTCTCAATCAGAGTTGGCTGGACCATTACTGGAGACATCCTGGGCGGAACCTACGACTATGTAGCGACGGCTCGAACCCCTCTGGCGGTGGTTGTCCTTGCCAGGGCATCGGCACTTACGGTGCTTGGCACCCTCTCCGCATTGCTGCCGCTCGTAGCGATCTTATGGATTTCCGGACAGTTTATACGGGTGTCTGATCCCCTGCTGCTGACTTTTGGCGTGGGAATAGGAGCCTTCAGCGTACTGTCCGTGGCCATTGTCTTCGCTCCCCTTTTTCTGCTGGTGCGGGGCCGCGAAGGGTTCTTCAACGTAATCAGGCCCCTGGGCGTGGTGTTGAGCGGTTTCTTTTATCCGGTTGCCTTCCTGGCCCCCGGCATAGAGTTTCTGGCCCGACTCCTTCCTGCGGCTTGGGCCATGGATGCCGTAATCATCGCCCTGGAATCCCAGGGGAACGTGCTGCGAGGCTTCCTGCATCTGGTTATCGCCCTGGCGATTTCCCTGGGCTACTTGATATTTGCCTATTGGTTGCTGACCAGGGTCGAGCGCCGTGTTCGTGTTGACGGCAACATGAGAGCTTTCTAGGGGGGCCGTGACCAACTTCCTCGTTCAATCCTACCTGACCTACCGCGCCCTGTTCTTCTGGCTGAACTGGCCGGCCTACACCGGGAACGTTTTCCTGGTTCCGGTGCTCTACATCACCATGCTGATGCTGACGGGAAGGTTCGCCAACAGCCCCCTGGACTCGGACTATTACATCAAGGGAATGGCAGCCTACTCAACGCCCTTCATCCTGACCTGGGGCATTACCCAGTGCAACTACTACGAGCGGGTAATCGGAACCCTGGCTCACGTGCTCGGGTGCTCGGGCAATCGGTGGCTGATTTACTGGAGCCGGGGAACGATGCACTTTCCCAACGGAATGTTTACGGTGGCGACCAGCCTGCTTTTCGCCTGGGCGTTCGTCGGGCTGGATCTTTCCGCCACAAACTGGGTGACCCTGGTAAGCTCCATACTGCTGATCGGCTTTTCCTGCACAGCCTTCGCGCTGGCCATAGGCGTTTTCGCCATTGTCATCCGGGACTGGCTGGTGATAAGCGCAGCGGCCTCCGGTCTGCTGATCGTTTTCACCGGCGTAGTCATCCCGGTCAGCGACCTGCCCTGGTTCCTGCCTTATGTGGGTAAAGTCCTGCCCCTTACGCATGGCGTAACCGCCTTCCGAGAGGCCTTCCTGGGCGTTGCGCCCATGGCTGTCGGAAGTCACCTTTTCTGGGAACTGGCTGTAGGAATCTGCTACGGTCTGTTCGGGTACCTGTTTTTCCGATTTGTAGAGGCGGATGCCAGGCGAAGGGGAGCCTACGAAACTTCCATTCTGTAACCACCAATATCCGGAGCGATGACATGGCCACTACCAGTACAACAGCGGTGGAGTGCATTAACCTTTCCCGCACATATTCATCACGTAATGTGATGGGTCGGCGGCGGGACTTCGTTGCCCTTAAGGAAATCAACCTTGAAATTCCTAAAGGCGCCGTATTTGGTCTCCTCGGGCCCAATGGCGCGGGCAAGACAACCACCGTGCGTATTTTGTCCACATTGTTGACTCCCACTTCGGGAACGGCGCGGGTTCTGGGCTTCGATGTTGAAAGCGAGGCCAAACAGGTGCGGCGAAACACGGGGTTCATTCTGGGTGGGGAGCGGGGCCTCTACGGACGGATTACCGGCGAACAGAACATGCGGTTCTTCGCGGCCCTCAACCATATAAGACCCAGGGATGCGAAGCGGCGAATTGACCTGCTGCTGGACCGCGTGGGGTTGACCGAACATGCCAAGACGCCGGTGGAGAACTATTCCAGGGGTATGAAACAGAGACTGCATGTCGCTCGCGGCCTGCTTACTGACCCCCCCGTCCTGTTCATGGATGAACCCACCATCGGCATCGATCCTATCGGCGCCCAGGAACTGCGGAACTACGTTCCTGAGCTGGCCAGCGAAGGCAAGACCATCCTGCTAACCACGCATTACATGGCCGAGGCCGACATGCTGTGCGACACCATCGCAATCATCGACCGGGGCGAGTTGGCGGCCGTAGGCACCCCCAGCGAAATCAAGCGCCAGTTCAGCCAGCTTGGAATCATCGAGGTAACTGTCAATCGACCCAGGGAACAACTGGTTGCGGAATTGTCGGAAATCGAAGCAGTGGAAAGGGTTGAGTCCTCCGGCGAGGGAGCTCTGCAAAAGGTTACTGTATTCACCAGATTCGGCGTCGACCTCAGAGAAAGGATAGCGGAGACGGTGGGTCCGGAAATCATAGAAAGCCTGGTGTCCCGCGATCCCACTCTGGAAGAGGCCTATATCAATATTCTTCAGAGGTAAGCTACATCGCCTCATGTCATGTCTCGAACCAGCTCCATCGGCAATAGAGGGTGCAGAAAGGATCTTCCGTGTGGATTGTCAGGTCAGCCAGCGAGAACTGTGGACTACCTGGCTGGGCAAGCGCGGTCCCTTATCAGAATAGAACTCCCATACTGTGGAGTCGGGATCCAACGCGAGGGTAGCCGACATACACGCCAGAAGTGAACACCGCGAACCGAAGGCTTGTGTACCCTTCCTTACCATTCTCCATCATTCCACCCATCACTTTTGCTCTGGTCGGGAGCAAAAACCTTATTCGGTGTTCTTGAGAGGTTTTGTGGTCTGATCACATCTGTGTATGCGGTGCCGGCTAATCTTGTTCAAGTTCAAGAGGTAGGCGATCCGCTCTTGAGATCATGGACGAAGGCAGGTGTACGACGCCATCGCGAAGAGGCCACAGTTTGGAAGGGTTCCAAATGCTTCCTCCACGGGCCAGGTCCACTGGGTAGCGACCATCAGGGAATGAACTTGCTCAACCTCACCACATAACACTTATGTGCATCGGCACTTCTCCTTTCAGTGCCTTCGAGTGAAGGGGCAGAGAAAACCCGAGGAACATGCCTTGTTACTTTTCCACCCGGCAACTGACAATGTCAATTCCATAATACTTGCGGTGATGCACTGATGAGGCGTAGTGGCGGAGGATGCGAACGGACAATTGCTGCTCCTCCTCCAACGCCTCGTCCTGGCCCAAATAGGCAATACGGTTTTCGATATTACCGTGTAATGCGTCGTCCGAAGCGACCACAATTTCAAGCTCGACCGATCCGCCTTGAGGGCGAATTGTGGCGACCAAACTGCGCTTTCGCTCCGCCGGTTTAGAGTTTTCCGCTTCAAGCAAGTTCAGCATTACCTCTTCACCCACCAGGCGGAGCCGGCCTTTCCCTTCATCCGTCCAGGAATTTGCGTCGGCGAACCGGAGGAGAAAATCATCAAGTGCAGGCAGAGAGGACTGGGATAATTCAGTCCTCAACTTCCGGGTCCGGATCCCCGATAGTTCGGTCAATGCGGTCATGCCTATGGCTGCCATGCCGCCGGTTACAATGGTATTACCCACCAGATGGCTGGCGGTCCCATCGAATAGTCCGCTTAAAGCCCCCGCGGAAAGCCCCAATACCATGGAAACGCCGGTGATGGCAGCTCTCTTGTGGTCGACTGGTCCTGTGAAGACAGTCTTTGCTCCTTCAACAAAAAGCATACCGAAGAGGACAATGTAGACCGCGCCAACCACCGGGCTCGGTATTGCTACCAATACGGCGAGCAACTTGGAAAATGTCGCTGCCGCCATGGTCAATAGTCCCAGGTATATTCCTACACTTTTGCTTGCAACGCCGGTGAACCCGATGTAAACCACGGTGACCGCCCAGGGCGCAGCTACTGGCAAAGTTCCCAGTAGGCCTGAAACCATGGTGCCCATCCCGTACACATTCAGGCCTCCCTGCACGCTGCGGAAATCAACGGCGGATTGACTTCGGTAGGAGGCCCGTTGAATTACCGACAGGTCTCCAACCGCTTTCACAAAGGCAGTGAGGTTCACAATCACGAAAACGGGAAGTAGAGTCCAAAAGTCAGTGCCAAACTCGAGGTCCAACCCCGGCCACCCGAAAGTAGGCAAACTCACCCACGGAGTGGCAATTAAGATGTCAGTGTTGTATAGCCCCAGGGGTAGGGCCACAATCAGACCTACAGTTACTGTAACTGGCAGGATCCATATACGCCACAGCAGCGTCTCTTGCAGCGACAAGAGAAGCCCGGCGGCTAGAGCCGCCATTCCCGGCGCCAGGAAAAGGAGCGTTGCCTGACCTTCCGGCGGCAGGACAGCCCTGCTGATGATAAAGGGCATGGCCGAAACCGCCACTAGCATTACCACTACTCCGCTCACCGTCGGTGTGAATATCCGGCGGAGGGAGGCAAGGTGCAGGGTCAATGCAGCTTGAAGCAGGGTGGAGGCCACAATCAATGTGGCCAGCAAACCAGGTCCGCCAACGTGGAGGGCCAGAGCGGAAACCGCCAGAAATGGAACGTTGAAATTTGTGACAATGAGTCGACCCGAACCGAAATACCGCAGCCGGAGAGACTGAAGGATCATACTGGCGCCGGTTACCGCCAACACGGTGAATGTCATCCACGACAGATATGCTTCTGACTCGCCGGATGCCTGCACGACCAGCGCAGCCAGCATGACGAGGCTGATGGTGTTGGGCAAGAATATCTGTAGAGCCGAAGTTATGGCCCGAAACGGCGGACACCTCTCGTCCGGTTCGAATTGGATTTCGTGCCTTCCCTGGGATTTACCGAACATATGCTAGATTTCCTGCTGGCAACGGCAAGCTGGAAAGGTACCGCACTCTTCCCATGGGTTCCCCCGGTTCCGCCGTGTACTGATTGACAGGCTATACCATTCCCAGCCCAGGCGCCATGCGCAGCAGCAGCTTTTCCTTTCTGACCACTCTTTCTGCGCGTCAACGAAACCGACACGACGGTACAGGAGGAAAAGCCTTGCCAATGGCACTGACAACTGCTGTTATCAGTAGCTACTCTCCATAGGAGGCGAATTGCAATCACGCTTCCAAGATATCCAGCCCGAATCAGCAAATGCACGTTTTCCTGTCAATTGGAAGAAAGCAAAATGTACGGTAGTTCTCGGAAGAAAATATACTTTTGCCAAATCTGAAAGATTCGGAGTATGCTATTAGACATCAACTCAAGGGGGATACCGATGTTGCAATCCGAGGTACTAAAGAAACCGGCGGCAAACAGTACGGGATTGAAGCACCGAAGGAAACCGGTCGCAGTGAACGTGCTGTTCCTGTGTCTCATTTTGGCTTCTTTTTCAGTTTTGGTACTTGCCTGTGGCGACGAACCCTCCCCTACAGCAGCGCCAATAGGTACGACGAACCAGGAGGTGACTTCCGAACCCCTGGCCACCGCAATGCCGGCACCTACGCCTGCGCCAGCGGTCACCACGGCTCCCGAGCCGGCGCCGGCGCCAACGGCCACCAAAGTTACGGCACCTACGCCAGCGCCCACCACAGTTACGGCACCTACGCCAGCGCCCACCACAGTTATGGAGCCCACGCCAGCCCCGGCAGCCACCGCAACTCCTCAGCCTACGCCTAGGCCCGCTGCTATTTCAACTCCGGTACCCGCGCCCGAGCCTGCTGCTAATGAACCACCGGAAGCGATGCAGGAAACCGGTACATTGAACGACGACGATCTGACCCGAGCCTACGTAACGGCTGCCATAGAATACTATGGGCAGAACGGGCTGGACGCCACTGTGCAATTCTACAAGTCTGGTGCGGGAATAAAGGACAAGAGGACGTTGATCCTTCTGGACGAAGCCGAGAAAAAACTGCTTGTATACCGCAGCATCCCCGCACTCGAAGGCCAATATGTTGGCCCGGGCTCATCATTCGCTGCCTTTTCACAGTTGATAGCGGCGGCCGCCGAAGGTGGTCGTTGGATCACGACCCGCGGCATCAACCCGGTCACTAAGCAGGAAGAACCTCGGCGAGTGCTCGTCGTGCTTCACGACGGACTGGTATTCTCTGCCAGCCATTCGGTCCTGGTGGAAGACGTAGCGGATTCCGTCAAGGCTTACGTGGATAAGGCGATTGCCAAATACGAAAATGACGGTCTCGACGCTGTGATCAGCCACTATAACGGCCAGGACAGCTTGGACGGACAGTTCTACCTCTTTCTTATCGGTGAGGACGACTACTATCTGGCTCATCCCATCTTTCCCCATCTCATCGGCTCCGATATCAAGGATGTGGTCGGCTCCGACGGCCAGGAACTGGGCAGAGAGATAGCTGAGGCCACCCAGGACGGCGTTTGGGTGGAATACCTGTGGCCTCATCCCCTCTCTCGGAAGGAACAGCAAAAGGTCACCTGGGCCATCCGCCACGACGGTTTGATTTTCGCCTCAGGCTATTACGCCGGCGAGCCCGAAACCGGCCCACCCGCCTGGCGGGACGCTGAACCCGGGGAATACACGGTTCAGTACGTGAACCGGGCCGTAGAACGTTACGAGAATGAGGGCCTTGAGTCCCTGCTGAACTACTACAACAGTGTCGCAAGCTTCGAGGGCGAATGGTATCTCTTTGCCACTGACGACCAGGACATATATCACGTTCACCCGCTACTGCCGCAGCTCATCGGCACGGATATCAAGAATGTGAAGGGTTCCGATGGCTACGAACTGGGCGAGGAGTTGGCCAAGGCCACGGAGCAGGGAGTCTGGGTAGAGTACCTTATGGCCTCACCCAGTAACGCTGAAGGAAGTTCCCAAGGTGTCCTACGCAGTACGCCGTGATGGAATGCTCTTTGCCTCCGGCTACTACCTGCGGGTGGAAGACCCCGCCGACCGCACTGCCGAATATGTACGACAGGCCATCGAATACTACCGGAACAACGGATTGGAGGCCACGATCGCCCACTACAACAGCCAGGAGAGTTTTGATGGCCAGTGGGGCCTGACCCTGGCCGATGAGAAGGACATTCTTCTAGTAGCTCCCCTCGCCAAACATCTCGTAGGGACGGACCTGAATGACCTTGCCACCCGAAGCAATCGGCAGATTGGCCAGGAGATGGCGGCGGCAACGGAGGAGGGAACCTGGATTAGCTACATCTTTCCTAATGTCAGGTCTTCGGAGACATTGTATGCCCACACCTGGAGTATCAGATACGACAGTCTGCTTTTCATGTCGCGCTACTATGACGACAAGCCCGGCGTGCCCAATGCACCGTAGAGGGTCTCCAATAGGATTTCCCGTGCAGCTTCCAGGGGGATGATAACTCTTGGCTGGAATCCAAGATGATTGACGTTTGTGATAGTACCTGCTGCCCTTCTCG
The DNA here is from genome assembly GCA_965207275.1 of Dehalococcoidia bacterium. Taxonomy (GTDB): domain Bacteria; phylum Chloroflexota; class Dehalococcoidia; order Lucifugimonadales; family UBA3495; genus Bin22. The sequence continues at coordinate 2,985,163 of CBDBMH010000002.1, read as the reverse complement.
GCCGTAGTGGCGTGTACTGACGAAAGCCTTTTCGTCCCATATGGAGGAGTGACAGGGAGCCCGGCTCGCCGTGTTCTTCCTGGGCTACGATTACAAAAATACACGGGTGAAAATCACTGCTCTGGCGGAAGCTGGACTGGACCCAGCCATTGAAATGATCCTGGCGCTGACATAGCCGGCGCTGTAGGAGTCTCCCCTCGGTATGGCCGCGGTCAGCGAAGGTTAGATCGCTCATGATACCGGGTTAACCGGTGTCGTCGGCGTCTTTCCTCAGTCTGGCTACTATCAACAACAGGGCCGGCAGCACCAGCAGCGACGCTACAGCGGCCATCAGCACCATTACCGAAGAGAGAATTCCATAAGTGGCAAAGAGGGGCATGGGAGCGAATCCCATTACGGCGAACCCGGCGATGCTGGAAGCGGCTGAGCCGGCCAGGGCGCCGCCAGTACCGGTTGCGGCGGTTCTGAGGGCCGCGGTTGGCTCGGGATGCCGCGGCAATTCCTGTCGAAATCGCTGGGTCATGTGAATGGAATAATCTATGCCTACTCCGATGGAAACGGCGGCGATGGTGGCAGTTACAAAGTTCAGGCTGTAACCCGTCAAATACATGAAAGCATAGAGCCAGGAAACTACCAGCCCAATTGGAATTGTAGTGACCAGGGCGAATCCGAAAGACCGCATCCACAGGGCCAGCAGGAGGAAACATGCCGCGGCTGCTACGGGCAGCGATATAGTCAGCGCCCTGGTGGTTGCAACCAGGGTAGCTTCTCTCGTGAAGGGCGACCCGGTAATGCCGACCTCAGTAATTGACGGCAGAGCCTCCAAGGGAGCCAGGTCGAGCTCCAGGGATTCTCTAGCCCGCACCAGGTTGGCCAGTTCCCTTGCTCCCTGGATTCCCAAAGTGATGGTGGTGGCATACTCATCCCCCTCCTTGGCCAGGATTTGTCCCACCTGCGCCGCATCATACGCCAGGATATTCTCATCGAGAGGGATCCCATTGGCCAGCATGTAATCGTATGCGGCCCGGGTTTGCTCGGCGGAATCGGGAATGCCGTTCGAGTCGTTGTCGCTGATGGACACTCCCGTGCTGTCCTGAATAGACTGACGAACTGCCGGTGTAGCTGTTGCCCGGCCCAGGAGGTCGAAAATGGTCCGGCTGTAAAGGAACACGTTACCGTCCTGTCCCTGGCCCAGGTACCGGTTTTTGCCGAATTGTTCTATCAAGTCCCCGAGTCCACGCAACGAATCCGGATCAGTCAAATCCCCCCTGACGTAAATCGTGGCCGGTTCGCCCGATATTGAAGGGGAGATATACTCGTCCAGCTTGTCGATGCCAACCACAAAGTCCGATTCACTGTCGAAAAAGTCCTTGGTGTCAAACGTGGGTTCCAGTTGAAACGCCAGGTAGCAACTGAGTGCGGTTCCCAGCGCCACCAGAGGCAGCAGCAGCCATGGAATTCGAGACAGTGACACAATCAGCGGGGCGATCCCTATTCTTGACCTCCAGGATGGTTTGACATCGGTATTCGGTGGTTGTTCCTCAGTCTGTACCCCGGCAGCGTTGGACTCTCTGCTCTGGTCCAGTCGCATGATAATCAGGGGAATCAGGATGCCCATAACAATGAAGCTTGACAATACGGCTATTCCCGCCGCAATGCCAAAACCTATGATGGATTCGATTCCGGAGGTAATGTTTGCCAGGAAGGCGATGCCGTCAGACAGTGAAGCCAGCGCCAGAGCCCCCAGTACGCCGGCCATCCCCGCCTTCAGGGCCGGGTAGGCCCGGGTAAGGTGTGCGCGTTCTTCGTTGTACCTGGCAACGGCATGGATGAGAAAGTCCGCACCCAACGAAATCATGGCAATGGGAACAATCAGGTCTATGACCAGGGAGGATTTCAACCCGATGAGGTTTGAAATTCCTTTGAGCCAGATAAGCAGAATCAAGAGTCCCAGGAAGCCCAGCCCCACCGCCTTCACTGACCGGAGAGTTGCGCCAACAACTAGCAGTACAAGGGCGACAGTGGCAGCGATGTAGGGGATAGCCGACCTGCCCTGTTCTCTGGATGTGAGGTTGACGTCCAGTGCAAGGCCCCATAACTGGTAGTGTTGTTCGTTTCCCCGGAGGGTTGCCCGTATACTCCGATTGAGGCGTTCCTTTTCAATCAGCAAAGGGTCGTTGGATATGGTGATGGTCTGAGGGCCGCCGCCCAGCAAGACATTGTCCGCCGCCACAAAAATGGTCAGCGCCCTGGCCTGCCAAACCTCTTTAGGTCGGCCCTCAATCGTGGTCGGATCGAGAGATGCATCCTTGGAGAAACTCTCCCGCAAGAATTGCCCGTTGGGTCCTCTCAGGCCCAGAGAGATGGCATCCTTCACCTGGGCGTCAGTGGCCGTCTCCAGAGTTACCGCATTAGCCGAGCTAACGCGCAAGATGCTGTCAACGGCGTCGGCCACGGTGTAGATGCCCTGCAATTGACGTTGGGCGTCCACGTCATAGCCGCTGTAAAGGATTCGGGCATGGTCCGACTCCCGTAGGGTTTGCTGGTTCTGGTATAGCTCCCAAAGGGGAGCTTGGCGCAGAATATCCCCCTCCCGGTCTTCTACGATGAAGCTGGCGATGTGGAGCCGAGGGGGGAATCCTTCGTTTACGCGGTCGCGCAGTTCAAAAACGGCGCCACCCGGTTCCTGCGAAGCTTGTTCGGCGGGGCGAAGCAAGAATGTCGGGAAGACCAGCAGGACTGAAACGGCAAGTAGGGCTGCTATTGTTCCCGTAGAATGCCTGGTGAAAAATTCGGCAAACCTATCGGCCAGGCTATCGTTCTTGATTGTGTTCAGCATGACGGAGTAGTTCTGAGTTCGGTGGTGGAAAAAGTATGGCGGGAGGGACGGTTCATTCAGGCCCGATTTTCAGCGAACCTGGTCAGAGGAATCAAGGAACGTACCCTGGCGCCGGAGGGAGGGTTTTGGTGGAAATGGTGGAGACGGGGGAGAGTCGAACTCCCCGTCCAAAAGGCCCCTTGGCTAGATCTACTACAAGCTTGTCCGACGCTTTATTTCTCGCCTGTTGGAGCTTCCGCCGGCGTAATTTCCGTCAGGCCAGCCGATGAAACTTGAGTAGCCCCTATCGGCCTCAGGGCAACCGCATCCCGGTCTGATGGCGCCCGTAGCCCCGCATCCGGGAATAGCAGGGTACGGACGTAGCCGCCCTTAGGCGGCTAGAGCGAATTCACGTTCGCCAGTTATTTGTGTGCCACCTGTTTAACGAGGGCGGTGGCGCCTCGGCTTGCAATCTGCCCCAGGACGCTCCTGTCGAACCCGCGCGTCCCCACTGGACGACCCATTATACCATCCTTAGCTTCCGCCTAAAACACTTGCCTGCTATCCGGCAGGACGATTGCAAAGTCGAGTCAAGACTCCCTTACCCTTCGAAAGGGAAGGGCCAGGCTTGGGGTGGATCCCTCGTCGTTCTGTCTACGCCCCCTCACCCCAACCCTCTCCCACCAGAGGCGAGGGAGCTTTGCAATGGTACCGTTCTATCCATCAGCCGTCCAAACCTGGTGGTCAGTAAGCCGTGATGGCAGGGGAGTACCTGCCTGGCTGACCGGGCCTCGCCGCTGAAACCAACCAATACGAAACCATGTCCAAAGGGGAGTTCGTCCAAAGGGTTGCTCGTCCTGCATCAAGGGAACTCTGGCAAACTCCCCCGTTTAGCGTTAACCTAAAGTTTACTTCCGGGTCTATCCGCCTTATACCCCGGTGTGTATAATGCGTATTTCCATCGCCACTGTATTGTGATATATTTAACAAATCGCCGGGCTTGGGCCCGGTAATTGAATTGTCAACACTTTTTTCAACAGATTTGGCGAAGATTTCCGGCTCCAAGCTCTTGGCTGACACCTTCTTGACCCTGGAGCGGGGGTTGTGTCAATGAATTCTTTACAGGAACTGGCTCAGCACGGGCTGTACTCTCCCCATTACGAGCACGACAGCTGCGGCGTGGGCGTGGTCGCCAACATCAAGGGCGGCCAGTCCCACGAAATTATCACCGACTCCCTGCAGGTCTTGGTGAACCTGGGCCATCGGGGCGCCTGTGGTTGCGACCCCGAAACCGGCGATGGCGCTGGCATCCTGATGCAGATGCCGGATTCCTTCTTCCGGAAGGTTTGCCCTGCCTTGGGTATTAACCTGCCGGAATTGGGTTCCTACGGTGTCGGCATGACCTTTCTTCCCCCCAACCCCTACGCCAGGGCCGCTTGCGAAGACCTGATTGACCGCTCCATTACCGCCGAGGGACTGGCCCTGCTGGGCTGGCGCGATGTGCCCGTGGACCCCAACAGGCTGGGCCGGGACGCCCGGGCCGTACAGCCAATCATCCGCCAGTTTTTTGTTGGCTGCGGGTCGGAACAACTGGACCCGACCCAGTTTCAGCGCAAGCTCTACACGTTGCGCAAAGTCATCGAAAACGGCCTGGCCGGTACCGGCATCAGCGAGGAAGACGCCGACTACTTTTATATCTGCAGCCTGACCAACAGTACTGTGGTCTACAAGGGCCTGCTCATGGCCCACCAGGTGGCCGGTTTCTACCTGGACCTGAACGATGAGGCATTGATCAGCGCCTTTGCCCTGGTCCACTCCCGTTTCAGCACCAACACCCTGGGCCACTGGAAGCTGGCCCACCCCTACCGTTACCTGGCCCACAATGGTGAAATCAATACCCTTCGCGGTAACATCAACTGGATGCACGCCCGCGAGGCCCAGTTCGAATCTCCCTTGTTCGGCGACGACATCAAAAAGATACCGCCGGTTATGACCCCCGGCGCCAGCGATACTGCCGGTTTTGACAATGCCCTGGAGTTGCTGCAGATGACCGGCCGCAGCCTGGACCACTCCATGCTGATGATGATTCCCGAAGCCTGGGAGCAGCACGAGACCATGTCCCAGGATAAGAAGGATTTCTACGAGTTCCATTCCTGCCTGATGGAACCCTGGGATGGACCCGCCATGATCGTGGCCGCCAACGGCAAGGACATTTGCGCCGTTCTGGACCGCAACGGCCTGCGTCCCTTCCGTTACACCGTCACCAAGGACGACAAGCTGGTTATGGCCTCGGAGACCGGGGTGCTGGACATTCCGGCTCAGAACATCCTGCAGCGGGGACGCTTGCAGCCTGGTCGTATGTTCCTGGTCAGCCTGGAACAGGGTCGGATCATCCGCGACGAAGAGTTGAAGCAGACCCTGTCCCATCGCCAGCCCTACGGTCAGTGGCTCAGGGAAAACAAGGTCTCGCTGGAAGACCTGCCCGAACCCAGGGCGCCCGAAGTTTTCAAGGACGATGAACTGGTGCGCCAGCAGCGGGCGTTCGGCTACACGACCGAAGAATTGCGCATGCTCACCACCCCGATGGCCACTACGGCTTACGAGGCGGTGGGTTCCATGGGCAACGACGCTCCGCTGGCCGTTCTTTCAGAGAGGAACCAATTGCTCTTCAACTACTTCAAGCAGTTGTTTGCCCAGGTTACCAACCCGCCCCTGGACGCCATCCGAGAGGAACTGGTGACGTCGCTGGAGGGTTTCATCGGTTCAGAGCGCAACTTGTTCGAAGAGACTCCGCTCCACTGCCGCCAGGTGAAGATCAATTCTCCCATCATCTCCGACGAAGAACTGGCCAGGATTCGGAGCCTGGATCTGGGCGATATACGGTCCAAAACCCTGTCCACACTGTTCGGTGCCCAGGGTGAAGGGACGTTGAAGGAGGCGCTCGACCGTCTTTGCGGCCAGGCCTCTCAGGCCATTACCGATGGCTACAGCATCATCGTCCTGTCCGACCGGAACGTTTCCGAAGACCAGGCGCCCATCCCCAGCCTGTTGGCCACCGCCGCTGTCCACCACCATCTGATTCGCGAAGGTACCCGCACCAAGGTTGGTCTGGTCGTCGAGTCCGGCGAACCCCGCGAGGTGCACCACTTCTGTCTGCTGCTGGGCTACGGGGCCAGCGCCATTAATCCCTACCTGGCCCTGGCCGCGGTACAGGACTTGGCCGACCGCGGCGAACTGAACGGCACGAAGCCCGACTATGCAGTTAAAAACTTTATCAAGGCCAACGAGAAGGGCCTGCTCAAGGTAATGTCCAAGATGGGCATTTCCACCGTGCAGAGCTACCAGGGCGCCCAGATTTTTGAAGCCGTGGGCCTGAACCAGGACTTCATCGACCAGTACTTTACCTGGACCCCGTCCCGCGTGGAGGGTATCGGCCTGGATGTGGTGGAGGAAGAGCAGCTACAGCGGCACCGCTTTGCCTTCCCCCGGCACGAGGTTGACTCCACCCTTGATCTGGACCCCGGCGGAACCTACCAGTGGCGCCGCCACGGTGAGGTACACCAATGGAACCCCGACACCATCGCCATGCTCCAGTACGCCACCCGCGCCAATAGCTGGAAGTCTTACCAGGATTTCAGCCAGGCGGTCAACGACCAAAGCCGCCAGCTTGCCACCCTGCGCGGTCTTCTGGACTTCAAGCATGATCGCGAACCGGTTCCCCTTGACCAGGTTGAATCGGCAAAGGACATAGTAAAGCGGTTCGCCACCGGAGCGGCGTCCTTTGGTTCCATCAGCAAAGAAGCCCACGAGACCATGGCCATCGCCATGAACCGCATCGGCGCCCGTAGCAATACCGGCGAGGGCGGCGAAGACTTCCACCGTTACACCCCCGACGATAACGGCGACTCCCGCAACAGCGCCATCAAGCAGGTGGCTTCCGGCCGATTCGGCGTTACCCCCAACTACCTGGTTAATGCCACCGACCTGCAGATCAAGATGGCCCAGGGATCCAAGCCCGGCGAGGGCGGCCAGCTTCCCGGTCACAAGGTGGACGATGTCATCGGCTGGGTGCGCCACACCACACCGGGCGTGGAGCTTATTTCGCCGCCACCCCATCACGACATTTACTCCATCGAAGATCTGGCCCAGTTGATTCACGACTTGAAGAACATCAACCCGGAATCCCGCATCCATGTCAAGCTTGTGGCCGAAGTTGGCGTCGGCACCATCGCCGCCGGTGTTTCCAAGGGCCACGGGGACGTGGTTCTTATCAGCGGCCACGACGGCGGTACCGGGGCGTCTCCCGAATCCTCCATCAAGCACGCAGGTCTCCCCTGGGAACTGGGCCTGGCCGAGACCCAGCAGGTCCTGGTGGCCAACGACCTGCGCAGCCGCATTGTGGTGCAGACCGACGGCCAGCTCAAGACCGGCCGTGACGCAGCTATTGCTTTCCTGTTAGGGGCCGACGAAATCGGCTTCGCCACCGCGCCCCTGATTGTCAGTGGCTGCATCATGCTGCGCAAGTGCCACCTGAACACCTGCTCCGTGGGCATTGCCACCCAGGACCCGGAACTTAGGGCCCGCTTCGCCGGCAAGCCCGAATACGTCATCAACTACTTCTTCTTTGTGGCCGAGGAACTGCGGGAGATCATGGCCCAGCTTGGCTTCCGCACTGTCCAGGAAATGATTGGCCGCGTGGAGATGCTGGAAGCCGACACCGATGTCCAGCAGTGGAAGGCCCGCGGTCTGGACTTTGATAAGCTGCTGTATCGCCACCCGCGCTGCGACGAGGTTACTATTTACCAGTGTGACGATCAGGACCACGGCCTGGAATTCGCCCTCGACCACCAGTTGATTGCCCAGGCCTCTCCGGCCATAGAACGCGGACGGCCGGTGGAAGTTGACCTGCCCATCCGTAACTCCAACCGCACCGTCGGGGCGATGCTCAGCGGCAAAGTGGCCAAGAACTACGGTGAGGAAGGTTTGCCTCCTGGAACCATCAGGATCAACCTGGCCGGCTCCGCTGGCCAGAGCTTTGGCGCTTTCCTGGCCAAGGGCGTTGATATGCGCCTGGCTGGTGACACCAATGACTACATGGGCAAGGGCATGAACGGCGGCAGGATTGTCGTAGTGCCGCCTGCCGGTTCCGACTTCATTCCCGAAGAGAACATCATTATCGGCAATGTGGCCCTTTACGGCGCCACTGGAGGTCAGGCCTTCATCCGAGGCATGGGCGGCGAGCGTTTCTGCGTCCGTAACAGCGGCGTCCAGGCCGTCATTGAGGGCATTGGCGATCACGGCTGCGAGTATATGACCGGCGGCATAGCTGTCATCCTTGGTCCTACCGGTCGCAATTTCGCCGCCGGTATGAGCGGCGGCATTGCCTTCGTTTACGACCCCAGCGATGATTTCGCCATCCGCTTCAACGATGGCCTGGCCGACCTGGAAGATCTTTCCGATCCCGAAGATATCGCGGTGCTCCGCCAGCTGATCGAAGACCACCTGGAGTACACTGGGAGCACGCCGGCCCAGGAGATCCTTGCCGACTGGGACGGTTCCATCGCCCGGTTCAGGAAGGTAATGCCCCGCGACTACCGCCGGGTGCTGGAACAGCGCAGGCAGGCCGCCGAACCGGCCGCGGCCTCCGCAGACTAACCCGCGTCGTATCCGGCGCAGCTTAACCTTCGCCGAGACCCCCTGGTTATTGTTTGTTATCACCACCATACCTACAATAAGCGGCGAAAAAGTGTTGCAGTTGTCCTACTATGAGCACAAATCTCAACTGAAGAAGATACGCTTTCCTGCGGCGACCTGGTAGCTTGGTGGGAGTTGGCCTGGCATGTGTTGCTTGCCTGATCTGAGAGGCGTCCACCGGCAAAGGAAACCACGAACCGGAAAGCAATCGCAGAATAGTAAACTGGAAGTAACTCAAAATGGGTAAACCTACCGGATTCATGGAGTTCGGGCGCCGGCCCCCCAATCGCCGCCCCGTAGCCGAACGTAAGGGCGACTATCAGGAACTCTACCTGGAGTGGCCCGACCCCGATGCCAGGGAACAGGGTTCCCGGTGCATGGACTGCGCCGTGCCTTTCTGCCACATGGGCTGCCCCCTGGGCAATGTCATCCCCGAGTTTAACCACCAGGTATACGTGGGAAATTGGCAGAGGGCCTTGGAGGTGCTGCTCAGCACCAACAATTTTCCCGAATTTACCGGCCGCATTTGTCCCGCCCCCTGCGAGGCGTCCTGCGTCCTGAGTATAAATACCGATCCAGTGACCATTGAGTATATCGAGAAGGAGATTTCCGATCGCGGCTACAAGGAAGGCTGGATCAAGCCCCAGCCGCCCGACCATCGCAGCGGCAAACAAGTAGCGGTGGTGGGTTCCGGCCCCGCCGGCCTGGCCGCCGCCCAGCAGCTCAACCGCGCCGGCCACTGGGTTACCGTCTTCGAACGCGCCGATTACATCGGTGGCCTGTTGATGCTGGGCATCCCGGACTTCAAGCTGGACAAGGACGTGGTCCGTCGCCGCATCCAGCTAATGGCCGATGAGGGGATCGAGTTCCGCACCGGCGTCAATGTGGGCGTCAATTACCCCGCCAAAGACCTGCTGGAGAAGTACGACGCCATCTGCCTGACCGGCGGCTCCACCCAGGCCAGGGACCTGCCCGTGCCCGGGCGCGAACTGGAGGGTGTCCACCTGGCCATGGACTATCTGCCCCAGCAGAACAAACTGCTGGCCGGAGAGGACATCGACCCGGAAGAGCACATCACCGCTGAAGGCAAGCGCGTGGTCATCCTGGGCGGCGGCGACACGGGCGCCGACTGCCTGGGCACGGCCCACCGCCAGGGCGCCGAAGTGGTGTACCAGTTCGAACTGCTCCCCGAACCCCCGGAGGAACGTCGCCCCGACAATCCCTGGCCCCAGTGGCCCATGATTCTCCGCTCGTCTGCGGCCCATGAAGAAGGCGGCATCCGTGACTACAACATCCTGACCAAGTCCTTCACGGGCAGCGACGGCCAGGTGCAAAAACTTCACGCCGTGCGCGTGGACTGGACCACCGGCGAGGACGGCCGTTTCGTCATGAATGAAGTCCCCGGCAGCGAGATGGAGGTGGAGACTGATCTGGTGCTGCTGGCCATGGGTTTCCTGCACCCCGAACATGATGGCATGCTAACCGACCTGGGCGTAGCGCTGGACGGACGCGGCAACGTGCAGGTGGACGAGAACAAGATGACCAGCGTACCCGGTGTCTTCGCCGGCGGCGACATGGCCCGGGGCCAGTCGCTGGTGGTCTGGGCCATCGCCGAAGGCCGCGAGGTAGCCCGTGGCGTAGATGAGTACCTGGTCGGCGACAGCAGCCTGCCAAGGTCAATGCCAATGGGGTAGTCGGCTAACCCCGTTTAGACAGGATCTAGCACCGAAGGGTTGAATGTAGAAGGGGCGCCGGTTTGGGCGCCCCCTCTGCCATTAAGGTGCAATTGCACCTCAAATTTATTGCAATGAGTTCAATCACATAATTAACCCAAGCCTTCTTCTGAGCTAATGCAGATAGGGCTTTCTATACGTGGGAGATGAAGCTCCAGGCAAACGCGTATCAGGACATGGGGCAACAGTCTCGCCACACGTATAACCCGTTCATTAGCTGTCCGGATGGACTTCTGCCATGATGAAAGGGACTTCGGTCCGACTGTGGGCAAAGAACTCTGGTAAAAGACGGCTGGACTAAACCCCCGCCGCCTCAACTAACTCTGCGTACCTGGACAAATACTCGCCCACATCCAGCACCTGGATGGTGTTCGTCGTTCCGGATACCCCGGTGAGGTTGCCGTGGACGATGGTTACTACGTCCAGCTCGTTGACCAGCCCTGTGTCCAGGGCTCCCCGAATCAGCATCGCCACCAGCCGGGAAATATCCTGCTCCGGCGGTATCACGCCGCTGGGCTGCAGGCCCCAGCCCAGGCTCAACCGCCGAAGGGTGGCCTCGTCGTGGGCGAAGACGATAATGTCACCCTCGGGCCGGTAGCGGGACACCTCGTTGGCTGCCCTACCGGTGCTGGTAATTACGATGGGCTTGGAGTTCAACTCCCGCGCCAGCCGGCTGGCCCCCGCGGCAATGGCCTGGGTCCTGTCCCGCGAGCGGAAGTCCTTGTAGTAGGGATATATCTTCTCCGCCTCCCGGATGGTGATGTCCGCTACCCTCACCGCTTCCACCGGGTAGGCCCCCACCGCGATTTCGTCCGAAAGCAGGATGGAATCGCAGCCGTCCAGCACCGCATTGCTGATGTCGGAGACCTCAGCCCTAGTGGGCGTGGGCGATACCACCATGGACCGCAGCATCTGAGTGGCAATACACGACGACTTGGCAGCCTCGTTGGCCTTGCTTACAATCTCCTTCTGCACCAGGGGCACCCGCTCCATGGGAATCTCCACCCCCAGGTCGCCCCTGGCCACCATAACGCCGTCCACTTCCCGCAGAATTTCGTCCAGGTTGTCGATTCCTTCGCTCCGCTCCAGCTTGGCCATTATCGGGGCCTGGCTGCCGATACCTTGCAGAAACTCTCTCGCCTCGCGAACGTCCTTCCCCGTGCGCACGAAGGAAACGGCCACCCAGTCCACATTCTGTTCAACGCCAAAGCGCAGGGCGGCCTTGTCGTCATCGGTCAGCACCGGCATGTCAATGGTAACGCCAGGCAGGTTGACGCCTTTGTAGGAAGAGATGGTGCCCCCGTTCCGTACCCGCGTCCGTACCTGTGAGCCGTCGGTCTCCAGCACCTCCAAGCACACGATGCCGTCCGAGATAAACACTACGTTGCCTTCCTGCAGGCTCCGCAGTACGCCGGGTTCGGGGAAAGGAATTATCGTGGGGTCGCTGGAGGACTCGTCCGCCGTTACCAGATACTCGTCACCGAAGTTAAGGTTCAAGCCGTCGGCCATCTGGCCCAGGCGCAGCTTGACGCCCCCCAGGTCCTGCAGAATGCTGACGGGACGCCCGTGTTTCTCCGACAGATGGCGGACGTTGTGGATGACCTCTTCGTGTTCGGCGAAGGTGCCGTGGGAGAAATTGAGCCTGGCGCAGTCCATACCGGCCAGGATCAATTGTTCCAGCGTTTCAGGGTCCCGCGAAACCGGGCCGATGGTGGCAATGATCTTCGTCTTTCTCATGGCGGCTCCCCCAAAGGCCCGGCTGCGATTATTCCCGGTTGGCGTAATAGGAGTCGGTGGCCCGCTGCAGCCCGGTAATCCGGTTAGCCTGCAGCGCTTCCCTACGGTCCTGCGCCCAGCGGTTGGAGGTTTGGATGCCAACCAGGCTGCCCTGGAAGTGGGGCATCACGTAGCGGGCCAGCAGTTCGTAGCTGTGCAGGATCTTCTCGCGCGGGGCCCAGTCCTCCACCCGAATCATGAAGCTGCCGAATCCGCCGCTGATTTCCTGCAGCCGCTCAATGCCGGCAATGCAGTCGTCGGGAGTACCAACAATCCACTGATTGTGCTCAATCATGAAGTCCACTATCTGGTCTTGGGGTACGTCCGGAACCTCGTTGCCCAGGGTACGGCCGAAGTACTCGGTAACCAGGCGACCTCCGCCCACACGTATGTCCTCAATGGCTTCCTTCTTGCTCTCCGCCAGGTGCAGGCCTACCACCAGCCCCCAGTCCTCCCGGTGGACCTCCTTGCCGTGCTCCGCCGCGGAATCCTCGGCGATGGACCACAGTTCCTTCAAGCTGGTGGACCGCACCGTGTCCCGGGGAATGCTCATGGACAGCACCGCTGCGCCGTGCTTGCCGGCCACGGTAACTCCCGCCGGGGACTGGACCGAAGCCACTGCCACCGGCAGGTGGGGCTGCTGATAGGGACGTAGTTGCAGGACAGCCTCGTTCAGTTCGAACCAGTCGCTCTTGTAGGTGATGGGGTCCGTTTCGGTGAACAAGCGCAGAATGATGCCCAGGGACTCGTCCATCATTTCCCGCTGACGTGCCGGTTCGATGCCCAGCATCAGGGCGTCCGAAGCCAGGGCCCCGGGTCCAACGCCCAGGATTACCCGGCCCCGGGTCAGGTGGTCCAACAACACCATTCGGTTGGCCACCATCAACGGATGGTGGTAGGGCAGGCTGATAACCCCGGTTCCCAGCCGAATGTTGCGCGTGCGCTCGGCGGCAGTGGCAATGAACACCTCTGGCGAGGCAATGGTTTCCCAGCCGGCCGAGTGGTGCTCCCCGATGTAGGCTTCGTCAAAGCCCAGGAGGTCCAGCCATTGGAGCAACTCGAGGTCCCGCTCCAGGGCCAGGGTGGGGTTCTCACCTACCCGGTGGAAAGGGGCCATAAAGACGCCAAACTTCAAACGCGGGGTCTTGCCGTTGCCATTGACTGCCATGCGTCGTCCTCCCTGGCGTTGCTTCCGCCAACCGACGGCATGCAGCAACGTCTCGCTCCAAGATTAGAGCCATTCTAACACGGGACATCCGGCTATTGGTATAGACCGTGGGACAATGAGCAAGGCGTGACAGAAGCGGCCCTGGTGGGTGCGGATCGCCGTCCAGTAACCGACTGTACCGCAATGGGCCACAACCCCCAGGGTAGCGGCCCAACGCCAAAAGTGTTATCTTGATCCATACCAACCGATACGAATAATGGGAGGACTGAAATGGCCCAGATTAAACACATCGCCATTGCCACCAACGATGCAGAGAAGACTGCCAAGTTTTACTCGGAGGTTTTCGGCCTGCGCCAGGTAGCCAAGCTGGACAGCGGCAATGCCATAGGCTTTATGCTCAGCGACGGTAACGTGAACATGGCCATCCTCGACTTCCAGAACGACGCCGTTGCCGGTGAGCGTGGCAAGGACTGGGAGGGCATACACCACATTGGATTCGAGGTTGAAAGCCTGGAGGACATCGAGGCGCGCCTCTTGACCGCCGGTTCCGAGGAAATGAAGTCCGTCAACGAGGCCCTCCATGCCGGCAACACCGGCCCCCGCCACCAGAACGTGGAAACCAAGTACGAGGGTCCCAACGGTGAGATGATTGACGTCTCCCAGGTAGGCTGGGTAGGCACCCGCGGCCTCGACTAAGACCGACGACGCTGCGCCAACCAGGTCACGAACAAGAACGCCCGGTGGAATAAGCTCCCACCGGGCGTTTCCTCTTGGTATCCAAAGTAACTATGAAACCGGCCTGGAGTCCTTATAGCTATGCGTCAGGGACCCGTCTTCCCTCGCCCGCCCTATTGTATCCGTCGCTGACGGTATAATCGCCAACTCCGTCTCCCCATCCCACCAACGATGGTCTCCAATCTCCTCCCTCAGTAACTCCACATCGCCCTTAGCCTCCAGGCGGCACACGTGGTGGCGCTGGCTGGGGCTTTCGTAAGTGAACAGGTAGGTGGCGCATGTTGGGACCAGCCTGGTTTCTTCTTCCAACTCCCTGATTGCGGCGGTCACCGCATCCTCGCCCTTCTTCATGCCGCCACCGGGCAGGCTCCAGTGCCTCGCGCCGCGCTCTCGCACCAGCAACAACCTGCCCTCGTTTAATACGAGGGCAGTGGCCCGGTTGCGCTTCTTCCTGGCCTTCTTCTCAACCATTCGTAAAATCATACGTTTGCGGGCAGGATATGCGAAAGTGAGCTTTTAAAGTCTTACTTCAGATCAACCCCATCCTGCCCGTCCATGTGAATGCTATGCAGGGACAAAGGCCAGCGTGGGCCGTTCTTGGTCTTGGTCCTCCACCTGGAGCGCCAGGGCCATGCCGGTGCTTATGTTCTGTGGGTTGGCAGCGTCCACGCCCAAAATTAAGGCGCTGATGCGTGGACCCTCTTCCAGGGTAACTATGCCGGAGCAGTAGGGATTATTGCGCCCGAACCCCTTTTCTCCCATGGCGTTGGGCACTACGGAAATACATGTGAAGGCGCTCAGTTGGCCACGCCCGCTGAACGCAAACCACTCCATGTCCCGACTGTGGCATGCCTGGCACATGGGGCGGGCCTCGGCCGACAGCTTGCCGCAGGCCCGGCACCGGCTCCCCATCAACTGTCCCTCCTTTAGGTAGGCGAAAAAGGAAGCGGCATTAAAGGCCCTTGTCTCTGTGGTCACTCTGCCTACCCCCTCCGGAAGATGTTGACGACACAGGTGCCGCCGGTGCCGCCCACGTTGTGAGTCAGCCCCAGCTCCAGGTTGGCGTTGGGAACCTGACGGAGGCCCGCCTCACCTCGCAACTGGTGGAAAGTCTCGATCACCTGCGCGACGCCGGATGCGCCCACCGGATGCCCCTTAGCCTTCAGGCCGCCGGAAGTGTTAATGGGCCGGTCTCCCGTCCGGGCGGTGCGCCCTTCGTCTACAGCCCTGGGTCCCTCGCCAGGCTCAAAAAAGCCCAGGTCTTCCGTTGCGATAATTTCGGCGATGGTGAAACAGTCATGCACTTCCGCGACCTGGATATCCTGGGGCGTTACCCCCGCCATGGCATAGGCCTGGGCTGCGGCCTCCCGCGCGGCGGACAGGGAGGTCAGTTCTTCCGCGTCGTGCAGGGGACGTCCGGAGGCCTGCCCTGTCCCTACGATGTGTACCGGCTTGTCGGTGAATGTGTTGGCTATCTCGGAAGAGACCAGAAGCACGCAGGAGGCCCCATCGGTTATGGGGGCGCAGTCGTATAATCGCAGGGGCCAGGCAATCCAGGGATTGGCCCGGGGGTCGTTCAGGAAGTCCATTTCGTCCTGCCAGTCGGGCACGGGCTGGCCCTGCTGTTCCGCCCGGGCCTTGCGCCGCTCCATCATATCCCGCAGGGTGGTATTGAACTGGGCCTTGGGATTCAACCCTCCGTTAGTGTGGTTCTTTATACCCACCTTGGCCAGGTGGTCCAGGCTGGTTTCGTAACGGTCCATGTGGGCCTTGGCCAGCGCGCCGTAAATGCCCGGAAAGGTCAGCCCTGCTGGTACCTCGTACAGGCCGTCAGCGGCGGAGGCCAGCACGTCGGTGACCCCCTCCGTTGGCAGGTCGGTCATCTTTTCCACTCCGCCCACCAGAACCACGTCGTACATGCCGGAGGCGATGGCCATGATGCCCTCCCGCAGAGCGCTGCCGCTGCTGGCGCATGCGTTCTCGATGCGGGTGATGGGCGTGGGCGTCATGCCCAGCCAGTCGGCCAGAATTGGCGCGGTATGCCCCTGCCCCTCGAACAGGTCCGAGGAGTAGTTGCCGATGTAGCCGCATTCAATGTCCTCGACATCGATGCCCTGTTCCATGTGGTCAATCAGATCCTGGAACGCCTCGACGAACAGGTCCCGAGTCGTCATGTCGCGGAAAGCGCCAAAGCGGGACAGGCCGGCGCCCACGATGGACACGGGTCGCCCCAACTGTCGCCGCCTGGCGGAGGAAAGCAAAGCTGCCATGGCTGTGTGCCTCCAGGGGAGATTGTGCCTGCCATTATCGTGTGGGCAGGGGGTGGCGTCAATGTTGGAAGGACTGCTGGTAGCGCTTCAAATCAAATGGTCTTCAAATTCGCAGGGTCGGATGCGCAGGTCTGCTCCGCAACGTCTACAAGGCGAGCCGGAGAATCACGGGTTCCAATACACTCCCCACATTGACCCACCCACCGGCTAGGGCTACACTTTAACCCGAGAACCAGACTAAGTAGCGAGGTGTCAATCTGAATTCAGCAGAAGTTGCCCAGTTGGCGGTAGAGGTGGCCTCGGAAAAGCTGGCTGAGGACATTGTGATGCTGGACCTGAGGGAGTTGGCTCCCTTTACCGATTACTTCGTGATCATGTCCGGCAACTCGGCCCGCCAGTTGGAAGCCCTGGAAGAGGATTTGACCGGCGCCCTGAGGGAGGCCGGTGTGCGCCGGTTCCACCGGGAGGGGACGCCGGCGTCGGGTTGGATTCTGCTGGACTTCAGCGACATCATCGTCCACATCTTCGGCCCTGAGGAGCGCGAATACTTTGAACTCGAACGCCTCTGGGCCCGCGCCCCCCAGGTTGTGCGCATTCTCTAGCTACTCAACCAGCCAGGGATCCATGCTCCGGTCATAGCTTAGGATCTCCTCGGGCCGGAAGAACAGGTTGACTTCCCGCTCCGCCGATTCTGGACTGTCCGATCCGTGTACCAAGTTCCGGCCTATGTCCACGCCCAGGTCTCCCCGGATGGTGCCCGCCGGTGAACTGACCGGGTTGGTCTGTCCCATGGTGTTTCGCACTATCTCCACCGCGTTGTTGGCCTCCCACACCATGGCCACTATGGGCGACGAGGTTATGAAGCCTACCAGGCCGCCAAAGAAGGGACGGTCTATGTGCTCTCCATAGTGCTGCCGCGCCAGTTCATCCGATACCTGCATCAGTTTCATTGCCACCAGTTTGAGGCCGCGGCGCTCCAGCCGGGAAATTACTTCCCCCGCCAAGCCCCTCTGGACCCCGTCGGGCTTTACCAGTACCAGTGTTCGTTCCGCCATCAATTCCAGTCCTTTCTTCGCAAATTCCTTATTACCAGGGCAGGGTCAGTTTCCAGTCCTGTCCGCCGGAGTCAATCGCACACGTAGGGGCAGCCATTGCGGCTGCCCTGTTTCGACGGTCGCACTAGGAGATATTCCCCTACGCCCCCTGCCGGACCCGGTCACGCCGCTTCGGCCCGCCGATGGACGGCATCCGGAGATAATAGGGCTGCAGAGTAGCTACGTCGTCCTTCTCTCCCGCTTTGAGTCTCTCGTGGCCCAGCAACGCCAGGGCCCAAAGCCGGGCGGGCGGCGAATGCCCAACCACTACCGCCTTGTCCCCCATTCGGTCGCGGACGGCCTCCGCATGGGCCTGGGTCCCCTCACCGCAGAACAGCACGGGACCCGCTACTTCATCCAGCAACTCGGTCGGCGGGCAAATCCGGTCTTCCCTCAGTCGCAGACCATCTACCCCAAGATAGGCCGTGGACACCTCGCTGCGGCCGGCATCCAGCAGGGCGCAGACGGGCAAACCCGATTGCAGGTAAGGTTGCGCTTCCGCATCCAGTGTGCCAATTCCCACCAGCGGTTTCCCTGATGCAAGGGCCAGTCCCTTCGCCACGCTCATGCCCACCCGCAGGGCGCTGAAACCGCCCGGTCCCAGGGCCACCGCAATGCCGTCCAGGTCGTGCACCAACAACCCGGCCCCTTCCAGAAGTTGGGCCACCGCCGGCATCAGTTCGGCAGTATGGTTCACCGCCGACCGCCACGAGCGGGCAGCCATTACCT
Organism: Dehalococcoidia bacterium; assembly: GCA_965207275.1. Taxonomy (GTDB): domain Bacteria; phylum Chloroflexota; class Dehalococcoidia; order Lucifugimonadales; family UBA3495; genus Bin22. Next base: position 2,967,146 of record CBDBMH010000002.1, on the reverse strand, counting down.
GTCCCTCCCGGGCCAGCGCTACTCCCGCGTTTCGTGTCGATGTATCGATGACCAGTAACATATGGCTGACTTGCCGTTAGGAATTTATGCTTCGACTGACAAACCCACCCAGGGGCAGGAGAATAGAGTTCTGTCCATCCGGTTCAACCATGATTGAACGTTTTCAGCGATTCAATCATGGCGCAGTACCGGGCCGGTACCTCCGCGATGGTGATGGTCCGGCCATCCCCTTCGTCCGCATAATCCAGGTCAATCCACAGGCAGTCCTCTGGAAAGACCTCTTCCGCCCTTTCTGCCCATTCCACCACGCAGGCGCCGTCGCCGAAGAGTTGCTCGTCCAGCCCCAGGTCCCACGCCTCCAGGGGCTCATTGATCCGGTATAGGTCAAAGTGGTAAAGGGTCAGCCGTCCCCGGTAGCGCGTCATCAACACAAAGGTAGGGCTGCGGGCGTATTCCTTAACCTCCAGTCCCCAGGCAATTCCCTGGGTTAGGCAGGTCTTTCCTGCACCCAGCGGGCCGCAGAGCAGGAACACGTCCCCGGCTTGCGCCCGTTCGCCCAGCAGCCTTCCCACGGCCTGGGTCTCTTCCGGCGACGCCGACTCTATGCGCAGCTTCCCGGTCACTTGGGATCGCAGTGGCCGAAGTGGTCCCAGCCGGCCCGCCCGATGGCCGTTTCCGCACCTTCGTGCCGTACCAGCGTAATATCTCCGGGCCTTCCTTCACAGATTTCCCCAAGCACCGCGGCGCCCTCCGGCAAGTCTGCAACAACCACCTGCATGATCTTCGGGGGCGCGGTGAAAACCAGTAGATAGTCCTCCCCGCCGTACAGGGCCAGGTCAAGGCAGTCTTCAGGGAAAACTTCTTGCAGGGCGGGATGAATGGGCACTCTATTAGCATAGATCCGGGCGGCCACGCCGCTGGCCAGGCACAGTTTCGACAGGTCGTCCGCCAGTCCATCGCTCACGTCCATGGCAGTCAGGACGCCAGCCTTTGACAGCATTTGACCCTCGGCCACAGCCGGCCTGGGCCGCCGGTGAGCTTCCCGCAGAAACCCTGCCGATCCTGTGGTTGACGTCAGTCCTTCCAGCATCAATTTCAGACCCCCGCCCGAGGAACCCACGTATCCCGTCACAGCCACCTGGTCTCCCGCCCGCGCGCTGGTACGCACCATGGGAGGGCCGTTCAGCACCCCGGTCAACGCCACGGTGATGAAGGCCACCGGCGAACGCACCATGTCGCCGCCGACGATGGCTACGCCGTACTCCTCTCCTATTTCCAGCATCCCCCGGTACAATCCCTCGATATCCGCCACCTCAGTCTCCGGCGGCAAGCCCAGGGTAATCAGGGCGTAGAGGGGAAGGCCCCCCATGGCGGCAATGTCGCTGATGTTGGATGCCAGCGATTTCCAGCCCAGGTCATGCCAGGGGGTGGTCTCACGGGTGAAGTGGATACCTTCCACCACTGTGTCGGTGGTGAACAGTTCAGTGGCCGGAGCGGCGGCCCACGCGGCTGTGTCGTCGCCGGTGTCCACCATCAGGCGAAAACCGTGGTCTGCCCCGTTGTCCCGGCCGCTGCGCCCCCGGGTCACCATTTCGTTCAGACGTTCGATGAGGCCGAATTCGCCCAGGTCTCTTATTTGCATGGTGAGCAGTTTCCCGGATAGCCAGCTGGAAATTGGGGGAGGTTGTAGTTCACGGTGCGGGTCAGGCCCGGCCAGACCTGGCCCACTCGGCCTTCAGTTCTTCGGCCACCTTGCGGGCCTGCTTCTCGCACTGGCTCCAGCCCAGGCTTTCCGGAATCATTTCCTGCTCCGGGAGGTGGCGTCGGAAGGTAACTATGGTACCCATCCGCTTGGCATTGATAGCCAGGTCCCGCACCAGATGGTCATTTAGCCCCTCCATCTCCATGGAGTTTTCTTCCAGTTCGGAGCCCAGGTTGACCACCGCGTCGCCCAATTCCCACATCTTGCGGGCGGGTATGGGTGTGCGCCGAGTCTTAAGCTGCTCTATATCCGCAAGCACTTCCCGAATTATCGCCACCGTGCGGCCATAGGCGTCGCAAGCCACCTGCAGTCTCTCGTCCGGCCGGTCGCCCAGCAACTCCAACTGGGTTAAGGGTATCGAGGCTACAAACCCTTCCCCCCGGGGGGCCAGGGCAACTGAAGCAAAGGCGCCCAACGTCTATTCCCTCCGAAACGGGTGCGGCATACTCATTCGTGGCCAGCCAATACTATCCCAGCAGTCCGTTTTCCACTGATGGTGGAAGGACAGGATGGGAGTAACCGACGGCCTCCAAGGCTTCCCTGGTCCGCGTACCAGTTCCCGGCAAGATTTCTATCGAAATTATAGCTTGGCCTATGTGACGGGACAAGGCAAGGGAGACGTATTGTGGCGGGCGGGACGAACTACCGCAATCCGAAGGGCTCCGCAGGTTCAGCCACATATGACAGCCCTTCGTCGTCAACAGAATTAGCCTGAGGGAACGCTACCATGAATCCTGTACCCACAGACCCGGAGAAAACTCAGATGGCTGCAGCTTCGCCAAGGGTCATGCTCCGTAAATTCGCGCTGCCCCCGCCTCCGGAATCAGCCCCGAAAACAGTTCAGGATGTATCATTTCCGCCATAATTTCCAAGCCCACCACCAGGCGTGGCCCGGATCTGCTGGTGTACGCTCCTGCGTCGATGGCGTAGACGCGTTCTTTCTTCACCGCCGGCAGGCTGGCCCACTCCGTCTTCTCCGCCAGCAAGGGCACATCCTGCAGTCCCCGTTTCACGTCGAACCCGCAGGGCATGAAGATGATAACCTCGGGCTGGCTGGCGACTACCTCATCCCATTCCAGCCGGAAAGATCCCGTTTCCTTGTCGCCGAAACAGTTCTCTCCGCCGGCCATTTCCACCATTTCGGGCACCCAGTGTCCGCCGCACATCAGCGGGTCCACCCACTCCAGGTGCAACACCTTCGGTCGATGGGCGATTTCCGCCGTCCTGGCTGCGATATGGTCGATGCGCTGCTGCATTTCCCCCGCAATTGATTCCGCTTCCGCCTCCGCTCCCGTGGCTTTCCCCACACGCCGGATGTCTTCCAGCACGTCGCCCACGTATTGGGGGTCCAGGGAAATTACCTGGGGCTGCTTGGGGAGGCTGACGCTGACCTCGGCAACCTGCCGAGAGGAAATGGCTCAAACCTCGCAGATGGCCTGGGTCAGCAGAAGGTCCGGTTCCGCGGCCTCCATGGTGGGTTGGTCGATCTCGTAAATGCCCAGACCCTGTTCCAGTCTCTCCGAGATGACCCGGCTGATCTCGCCGCTGCTGGGCTGGGGATCCATCCCTTCGAAAACGCTGCGCACCACCCAGGGCTTGCTCCTGGCCGCCGCCGGAAAGTCACACTCGTGGGTAACGCCGTAAAGCTGGTTTTCAAGGCCCAGCATGTACACTATCTCCGTGGCGCTGGGCAAGAACGAACATATACGCATGATCTTCTCCTCAAAACTGTCAGACCGCGCCCATTATAACCCGCAGGGTACGTTACCCCATAGTGGCTAATCATCCGTCGCGCTCAACTGCTCGTGAAACTCCCCGTCGTGGGAATATAGGTGCGAGTCTTCCGCCAGGTAGTCCCACTGGTGCTCATCGTACCGGTAGTGTTCCGAGGCCCCCAGGAAGGTCCGCCGGAACGACGCCTCCAGAGTGCCGTGAATCTGGAAGGCCGCGAAGGCCACTACCGCGACAATCACCAGCAAACCTATAGCCAGCAGGGGGGCAAAAGTGCCGCCCAGCAGGAAAACGTGGATGGTAAAGGGCAGGCTCCACAGCACTGGCAAAATCAGCACCACGATCAGCAGGCTGTTGCGAATCACCCGCTTCAAGTTGGTGGTTGTAACGTTCTCCGGCGCCCGACGCCACGGGGGCAGGAAGTAGTCTATTACCTTTTCGGTTAGCGTGTGCAGATTATGCCAGATCGCCAGCCCGGCCGGAATGCACCCGGCGATGAGGGCTCCACCCAGCAACAGGGTTACCAGGCCTTCGCTGATCCCCATCCACTGCGAAGCGTGTTGGGCGAAGTCCAGCCCGATGGTGCCCAGGCCGATGAAAACCACGATTATGCCGATGTTCAGCATTATTCGCTGCACAGAGTGGGTTACTTCCCCGGCCAGCCGCGCCCCCAGCACTGAACTTCGTCTGGAGGATGTAAGCCAGACAAACAGCACCCCGCTGAACTGGGTCAGCCACCCGGGAGAGGTTCTGGCAATGAAATTTGCCACGGCTACCGGCGACCGGAAGATGAAGGGATAAATCAGCGCCGTTATGGCCGTCGCCACCGTCAGGGCCGGACTGAAGTAGGAAGATACCGACCCGTGGTCCACCCCCGTCTTGGCCATGGCCAGGGAAAATTCCCCGAGCTGCGGCATTCCCGTGCCAACCTGAAGGGCGGTGCGGCCATCCTCGCCGGCCAGCAGCGTGCCCAGCGTATCGGCCAGCACCTTACCCACGATAAACACCGCTGAGATAATCAGCGCCGGTACCAGGTAGTCTCCGATGGTGAAAATGTCCATCAACATACCCAGGGAAACGAAGAACAGCGCGGCGAACATATCCCGCAGGGGATTCATCAGGCGGCTTATCTGCTCGGAATGTTCCGTATCTCCCAGGATCATGCCGATGAGAAAGGCCCCGGCTGCGGCGGACAGTCCCAGTTGATGCGCCGCCAGCGCCATACCGAAGCACATTGTCAGGGTGGCGATCAACACCATCTCTTCCGACTCGAATCGGGAGATGTAGTTCATAATCCGGGGCGCCAGCAACGCGCCGATGGTCAGCACCGCCACTGCGAAGATGGTCAGCCTGACGGCCAGGACTCCGATGTCCCCCAGGCTGGTGGCGTCCGCCGAGGCCACGCCCGCCAGCACGGTCAGCAGGATGACGGCGACGAAGTCCTCCACCAGCAGGATTCCCACGATGAGTTGGCCCCGCAGTTCGTAGAGGCTGCCCGTGTCCCGCAGCATCTTGATCAGGATGGCGGAACTGCTGATGGAGAGGGCGGCCCCCAGGAAGATGCGCTCCGTCTGGCTCCAGCCCAACCAGTGGGCCAGTTCGTAGCCCACCGCAAACATGGTCGCCATCTCAACCAGGCCAATGACGATTACCTTGAACCCCACCTGCCGGATGCGATGCCAGCCAATCTCCAGGCCAATGCCGAACAGCAGCAGGACCAGTCCCAGTTCGGCCAGCAGGCGGATGGTCTGAAGATTCTGAACCGGGCCCTGGACGTCGGCCAGGGGACCAAAGTGGATGGCGGACAGGGTGAAGGGGCCAACGATTACGCCAGCCAGGAGGTAGCCCAACACCGGAGGCATGTGGATGGTCCGGAAGACCACCAGGGCCAGTCCGGCTACGGCCATGGTGATGGCAAAGTCTCCGATCAGGCCAATGCTCTCGTCGGTGCCGGCGCTGGCCAGTGAAAGCAGAATATCGATGTCCGTTACCTCCGGGACGCCAGCAAGCCCGGTCCGCAATCCCCAGGCGTGGCAAACCGAGATAACTGCAATTGGCTCAAGGGTACTGGCCTGGGAGGAGAGAAGAGGATAATCCCCGTGAAGACCGGGCTGGCAAGCCGAACCTACATCATTAAACTATATAGTATTTATACGAACAATGCCAGGCGTGCAAGGGACCCCAAATCCACCACCTAATGGGAGGAAAAGACCTCGTTGGAGCCAGCGGCAAAGCTGGCTATGATGGTTACGGGACAAACACAACCATCACCAACGAGGTGCAGTCATTATGCAACAGGGAGTCCTGCCATTCCAGTATGGGACGGAGCATCGCGCGGGGGGCATGACGGGGCTGTCGGGGTTGGCGGTCTATCTGGAAATGGCCGATGCGATGGGGCTGGGCGAGTCGATCCGGCGCTACGTGAAGGTCAAGGAGGGCGGACAGGGATGGACGGACCGGCAGATGGTCACCGCGCTGGTGCTGCTGAATCTGGCCGGTGGAGAAGGAGTGGACGACCTCCGGGTGCTGGAAGGGGACGAGGGTCTGGGCCGGATGTTGGGCCGGGTGGAGACGCACCGGCAGCGGGCTTGTGAGCGCCGGGAGGAGGGCAGCCGGTGGCGGGGCGGGCGGCGCCGCAGCGTCCCGTCTCCGTCGGCGGTGTTCCGGTACCTGGGCCGGTTCCACGACCCGGTTCAGGAGGAGGCCAGGCAGCCCCATACGGCGTACATACCCGCGCCCAGCGGCGCGCTGCGCGGGCTGGGGAAGGTCAACGCCGAGATGATGAGCTTCGTCCGGGACCACCTGGAGCAGGAGCAGGCGACGCTGGACATGGACGCGACGCTGATCGAGACCTACAAGCAGGAGGCGCTGTACTGCTACCAGGGCTACAAGGCCTACCAGCCGATGGTCACCTACTGGGCCGAGGCGGACCTGGTGGTCCATTCGGAGTTCCGGGACGGCAACGTGCCAGCGGGGTTCGAGCAACTGCGGGTGTTGCGGGAGTCGCTGGCCCATCTGCCGGAGGGCGTGGTGAAGGTGATGCTGCGGTCGGACACGGCGGGGTACCAAGTTGAGTTGTTGCGGTACTGCGCCGAGGGGAGGGATGAGCGGTTCGGAGTGATCGAATTCGCGGTGGGGGCGGACGTCACGGAGGGGTTCAAGCGTGCGGCAGCCGAAGTGGAGGAGAGCCAGTGGCGCCGGTTGCCCCGGATGGTGGGGGAGTTGGCGGTGGAGACGGAACAGGAGTGGGCCGAGGTGGACTTCGTGCCCGATAGATTGGCTTATTCCAAGAATGATCCCGACTACCGTTTCATAGCGGTCCGGGAGCCGCTGAGGCGGCCGCCGCTGCCGGGCATGGAGGATGACCTGGAGTTGTCGGTTCCGGCGATGGAGATGCCGGACCGGGGCTGGTACAAGATCCGGGGGATAGTGACTAACCGGGAGCTACCGGGAGATGAGGTGGTGCGGTGGTACCGGGAGAGATGCGGGAAGGGCGAGGAGGTGCATGGTGTGCTGAAGGAGGACTTGGCTGGCGGGAGGCTGCCGTCGGGACAGTTCGGGGCCAACGCGGCCTGGTGGGCGATAGCGGCGCTGGCGTTCAACCTGAACTCGGCGGTCAAGCAGTTGGCCCTGGGCGGTCAGTGGGTGAACAAGCGGCTCAAGGCGGTGCGCTTTGCTCTGATCAATCTGGCCGGACGGGTGGTCTGCCACGCCAGGAAGCTGCTGATCCGGCTGGCCCGGGGCCATCCATCCTTCCCGCTGCTGGCGGGAGCGCACCGGAGAATAGCGGCGCTGGCCCACGGCCCACCCTGACCTGGGACGGTCTGCGCCACTACCGACGGGCATTCAAGCGACGGGGACTCCCGCCGTAGGGACACTGCGCCCTTCTCCAGGACCGGTTGGCATAGACCTCGCCCTGGCGTCGCCGGCCAACGCCCCAATATCCCCTTCCAGCGCCTACTCCTGCCACGCCAACCCACTGCCAACCTGTCAGCCGTCAGCCGATGCCCCAACCGGCCCAATCAAGGAGCCCCAAAACCATTTTTCTCCCATTAGGTGGTGGATTTGGGGAGCCCCCAAATCCACCACCTAATGGGAGGAAAAGACCTCGTTGGAGCCAGCGGCAAAGCTGGCTATGATGGTTACGGGACAAACACAACCATCACCAACGAGGTGCAGTCATTATGCAACAGGGAGTCCTGCCATTCCAGTATGGGACGGAGCATCGCGCGGGGGGCATGACGGGGCTGTCGGGGTTGGCGGTCTATCTGGAAATGGCCGATGCGATGGGGCTGGGCGAGTCGATCCGGCGCTACGTGAAGGTCAAGGAGGGCGGACAGGGATGGACGGACCGGCAGATGGTCACCGCGCTGGTGCTGCTGAATCTGGCCGGTGGAGAAGGAGTGGACGACCTCCGGGTGCTGGAAGGGGACGAGGGTCTGGGCCGGATGTTGGGCCGGGTGGAGACGCACCGGCAGCGGGCTTGTGAGCGCCGGGAGGAGGGCAGCCGGTGGCGGGGCGGGCGGCGCCGCAGCGTCCCGTCTCCGTCGGCGGTGTTCCGGTACCTGGGCCGGTTCCACGACCCGGTTCAGGAGGAGGCCAGGCAGCCCCATACGGCGTACATACCCGCGCCCAGCGGCGCGCTGCGCGGGCTGGGGAAGGTCAACGCCGAGATGATGAGCTTCGTCCGGGACCACCTGGAGCAGGAGCAGGCGACGCTGGACATGGACGCGACGCTGATCGAGACCTACAAGCAGGAGGCGCTGTACTGCTACCAGGGCTACAAGGCCTACCAGCCGATGGTCACCTACTGGGCCGAGGCGGACCTGGTGGTCCATTCGGAGTTCCGGGACGGCAACGTGCCAGCGGGGTTCGAGCAACTGCGGGTGTTGCGGGAGTCGCTGGCCCATCTGCCGGAGGGCGTGGTGAAGGTGATGCTGCGGTCGGACACGGCGGGGTACCAAGTTGAGTTGTTGCGGTACTGCGCCGAGGGGAGGGATGAGCGGTTCGGAGTGATCGAATTCGCGGTGGGGGCGGACGTCACGGAGGGGTTCAAGCGTGCGGCAGCCGAAGTGGAGGAGAGCCAGTGGCGCCGGTTGCCCCGGATGGTGGGGGAGTTGGCGGTGGAGACGGAACAGGAGTGGGCCGAGGTGGACTTCGTGCCCGATAGATTGGCTTATTCCAAGAATGATCCCGACTACCGTTTCATAGCGGTCCGGGAGCCGCTGAGGCGGCCGCCGCTGCCGGGCATGGAGGATGACCTGGAGTTGTCGGTTCCGGCGATGGAGATGCCGGACCGGGGCTGGTACAAGATCCGGGGGATAGTGACTAACCGGGAGCTACCGGGAGATGAGGTGGTGCGGTGGTACCGGGAGAGATGCGGGAAGGGCGAGGAGGTGCATGGTGTGCTGAAGGAGGACTTGGCTGGCGGGAGGCTGCCGTCGGGACAGTTCGGGGCCAACGCGGCCTGGTGGGCGATAGCGGCGCTGGCGTTCAACCTGAACTCGGCGGTCAAGCAGTTGGCCCTGGGCGGTCAGTGGGTGAACAAGCGGCTCAAGGCGGTGCGCTTTGCTCTGATCAATCTGGCCGGACGGGTGGTCTGCCACGCCAGGAAGCTGCTGATCCGGCTGGCCCGGGGCCATCCATCCTTCCCGCTGCTGGCGGGAGCGCACCGGAGAATAGCGGCGCTGGCCCACGGCCCACCCTGACCTGGGACGGTCTGCGCCACTACCGACGGGCATTCAAGCGACGGGGACTCCCGCCGTAGGGACACTGCGCCCTTCTCCAGGACCGGTTGGCATAGACCTCGCCCTGGCGTCGCCGGCCAACGCCCCAATATCCCCTTCCAGCGCCTACTCCTGCCACGCCAACCCACTGCCAACCTGTCAGCCGTCAGCCGATGCCCCAACCGGCCCAATCAAGGAGCCCCAAAACCATTTTTCTCCCATTAGGTGGTGGATTTGGGGGGACCCCAAATCCACCACCTAATGGGAGGAAAAGACCTCGTTGGAGCCAGCGGCAAAGCTGGCTATGATGGTTACGGGACAAACACAACCATCACCAACGAGGTGCAGTCATTATGCAACAGGGAGTCCTGCCATTCCAGTATGGGACGGAGCATCGCGCGGGGGGCATGACGGGGCTGTCGGGGTTGGCGGTCTATCTGGAAATGGCCGATGCGATGGGGCTGGGCGAGTCGATCCGGCGCTACGTGAAGGTCAAGGAGGGCGGACAGGGATGGACGGACCGGCAGATGGTCACCGCGCTGGTGCTGCTGAATCTGGCCGGTGGAGAAGGAGTGGACGACCTCCGGGTGCTGGAAGGGGACGAGGGTCTGGGCCGGATGTTGGGCCGGGTGGAGACGCACCGGCAGCGGGCTTGTGAGCGCCGGGAGGAGGGCAGCCGGTGGCGGGGCGGGCGGCGCCGCAGCGTCCCGTCTCCGTCGGCGGTGTTCCGGTACCTGGGCCGGTTCCACGACCCGGTTCAGGAGGAGGCCAGGCAGCCCCATACGGCGTACATACCCGCGCCCAGCGGCGCGCTGCGCGGGCTGGGGAAGGTCAACGCCGAGATGATGAGCTTCGTCCGGGACCACCTGGAGCAGGAGCAGGCGACGCTGGACATGGACGCGACGCTGATCGAGACCTACAAGCAGGAGGCGCTGTACTGCTACCAGGGCTACAAGGCCTACCAGCCGATGGTCACCTACTGGGCCGAGGCGGACCTGGTGGTCCATTCGGAGTTCCGGGACGGCAACGTGCCAGCGGGGTTCGAGCAACTGCGGGTGTTGCGGGAGTCGCTGGCCCATCTGCCGGAGGGCGTGGTGAAGGTGATGCTGCGGTCGGACACGGCGGGGTACCAAGTTGAGTTGTTGCGGTACTGCGCCGAGGGGAGGGATGAGCGGTTCGGAGTGATCGAATTCGCGGTGGGGGCGGACGTCACGGAGGGGTTCAAGCGTGCGGCAGCCGAAGTGGAGGAGAGCCAGTGGCGCCGGTTGCCCCGGATGGTGGGGGAGTTGGCGGTGGAGACGGAACAGGAGTGGGCCGAGGTGGACTTCGTGCCCGATAGATTGGCTTATTCCAAGAATGATCCCGACTACCGTTTCATAGCGGTCCGGGAGCCGCTGAGGCGGCCGCCGCTGCCGGGCATGGAGGATGACCTGGAGTTGTCGGTTCCGGCGATGGAGATGCCGGACCGGGGCTGGTACAAGATCCGGGGGATAGTGACTAACCGGGAGCTACCGGGAGATGAGGTGGTGCGGTGGTACCGGGAGAGATGCGGGAAGGGCGAGGAGGTGCATGGTGTGCTGAAGGAGGACTTGGCTGGCGGGAGGCTGCCGTCGGGACAGTTCGGGGCCAACGCGGCCTGGTGGGCGATAGCGGCGCTGGCGTTCAACCTGAACTCGGCGGTCAAGCAGTTGGCCCTGGGCGGTCAGTGGGTGAACAAGCGGCTCAAGGCGGTGCGCTTTGCTCTGATCAATCTGGCCGGACGGGTGGTCTGCCACGCCAGGAAGCTGCTGATCCGGCTGGCCCGGGGCCATCCATCCTTCCCGCTGCTGGCGGGAGCGCACCGGAGAATAGCGGCGCTGGCCCACGGCCCACCCTGACCTGGGACGGTCTGCGCCACTACCGACGGGCATTCAAGCGACGGGGACTCCCGCCGTAGGGACACTGCGCCCTTCTCCAGGACCGGTTGGCATAGACCTCGCCCTGGCGTCGCCGGCCAACGCCCCAATATCCCCTTCCAGCGCCTACTCCTGCCACGCCAACCCACTGCCAACCTGTCAGCCGTCAGCCGATGCCCCAACCGGCCCAATCAAGGAGCCCCAAAACCATTTTTCTCCCATTAGGTGGTGGATTTGGGGGGACGGCCCAGGGCAATCGAGTCTTGAATGAACTCCCGATCGAGGCCGGAGCGACGGGCTGGGGACTGGAATATACCTCCCAAACCCTCAGGCCACCCGAATTGGAGCCCTACCGTGGGTGCAGGAACTGTGAAGACCCGCGCCGGATTGGCGGGTGGCTTTGATCCCTCCCGCAGGTCCACCAAGGGGCCGCCTGGGGCCGCCTGGGGCCGATGGCTGCTCAGAGCGGCATGATTAGTTGTTGGTGGATCCGGCACTGGGAGGGTACGCTGCGCCTGTCGGAATGCCAAGGGAAAACGCCAGGAGGAGGCATTCTCAGTGCCTCTACCCTGGCGTTAGTGAAGGTCGGGTTGGTCCAGCGAAGGGCTAGGCCACCGTCCCCGCCAGTTTTTCCAGGTTGCTCAGTTCCGGTGTCTCGGCGTCCCCCATTTCCTTCCAGACGCCGGATGCTTTCGCCAGGCTGTCCTGGGCGCTTTCCTTTTCGCCCTTTCCAGCCATGACCCGACCCAGGGAGAAGAGGTCGCGAGGGGTTTCGCGGCGCCCCAATCGTTCCGTAAGCATCTCCTCCGCCTTGTCGAACTGCTCGGCCCGCAGGTAGGCTTCCAGCAGGGTGTCCTCGAACACCTCCCGCTGGGCGTGGCTGCCGCCGATGCGGGTAAGTTGCGGGAACACGGGTTCCAGGTATCCGACGGCGGCGCTGTAGTCCTCCTGCCCGAAGGCGTCGATGCCCTGGGCCAGGGGCAGGATAATTTCCTTTGCGAAGATGTTGCCGTTTTCCGCGTTGGTGCGCAGGCGGTCAATCATCCCGTCCATCAGTTCCCGGTCTCCGCTGGCCGCGAAAGCCAGGGCGGCGTGGGCATCGCGGAAGGCCGCGCCCGGGGTGGTGGAGGCGGGGGCCGCCTGTTCCTTGACCTCTTCCCAGGGCATGGGCGGCTTCTCTCCGCCGTAGATGGTCAGCCGCCACATCAGTGAAGCGCTGTCCGACAGGCCGGAGATGTTCTTCTGGATGGCGGTGGGGCGGATCCAGTCCTCGTACAATTGCAGCGCCTCGCCGTATCGGCCCAGGGCCAGCTCAAACAGGGCCTGGTGCCAGGACAAGTGGGTATGGTAGTGGGCGCGAGGGTCGAAGCCTTCCAGCCAGTTGCCCAGGAAGTCTCCCCCGGTGGCCGGATCGCCGTACTCAAAGTAGGAGTGGGTGACGGAGTGGGCGGCTACGGCGTTGCCCGGGTTGAGTTCCAGGGAACGTTCGGCCAGGCTCAGGGCCTTGTCGAGGATGCCGTTCTCATGGTGGGCAAAGGCGTACTGGCCCAGGAAGGCCCAGTCGTCGCCGCAATGGGGAGCCAGCTCGTTCATCAGGGCCAGCAACGATGGCGGGAAGTGGGGATCGCCGGCCCCGCTGCAGCCCAGCATGAACAGGCGTTGGGCCAGCCGCTGGAGCACGGCGTCCCGCGGGCAGTCGGCCAGGTGTTCCCGCACCAGGGCCAGGGCATCGGGCCCCTTGCCGTTGGCCCACAGGTTCACCGCTTCGATGTGACGGCGTTCCCGGTCGGAAATGCCGTCGGCCAGTTCCAGACCCCGCTTGACGCTTTCGCGGGCCTGGTCCGGGCGGGCCCGGGTCATGTGCAAGAAGGCCAGGCAGCCGTGGGCGATGGCAAAGCCCTCGTCCAGGTCAATGGCTTCCTGCAGCTTCTCCTCGGCGCCGTAGGACTGGGACAGCAGCAAGTCAATGCCCTCCTGCCAGCGGTCGGCGGCATCGGGGGAATTGGTGGACAGGGTCATTCCGTATCGGTCCTTTATGTTGCTGGGCATAAACCAGCCTCCTTACGGTTGATCGGGACTAACCGGGGGCAATTCCGCCTCTTCTTCGGGGGTGAACTCAGGCCCAAAGGCGGCCTGTTCGCTTAACGGGCGGGTAAGGGTACGCAGATTGATGGCTTGCGTAGCCTGCTGTTCGGGGGTGAGTTGCACGTCCTGAGGTGATGGCGTCTGTCGAGCTTCTGCCAGTTCCTGACAATAAGCTCTGGCCGGTTCCAGGTAGGGGCGCAAGTTGCTTGGGAACCACTGGTGTTCATAGGCGTTGACGTGCATATTTTCGATTGCTCCGAATATGACCTGCCAATCGGGGCGATTCCATTCCTTGAAAATAACGAAACTGCTGCGCGCAAGTGGTTGTGATAGCGGTGGTTCCAGCCACGGTGTTGGGCTATCCCCTTCAGTTCGTGTGCCACTGCCAGCCAAATCTTCTCCGGAGCCAGCAGCACGTCGCCCTTGTCCAGTTCCTCGTCCGCCTGATCGAGCAGGTGACGGCTGATTTCCTCGTAACGGTTTGGCGATGAAGGCCGGAGCCGCTCGCGTCGGGGAGTGGTCATGTGGGGACGACCTCAAGGGAGCGCTAATCAGGTATCGTCAATCAGGCATTGGGGGTGGGCGAAACAGCCAGATGGTACCACAAGCTGATTGGCAGTTGCATAGCCGGGTAATAAATCTCAAAAAACATTCAGACAGATTGTCTAGGCATCCGGTATGCGAATCACCGACCGCAGCGTCTCCCCCCGTTCCATGGCCTCGAAGGCTGCCTCCGTATCCTCCAGGCCGATGACGGCCGACACCACCCGGTCCAGGTCCAGTTCGCCCGACAGGTAGTAATTGGCCAGCAACGGGAAGTCGCGAGAGGGGAGGTTGTCTCCGTACCAGCTTACCCGCAGCGCGCCGCCCAGGCCGAAGAATTGCAGCATGGGCACCTCCACCACCATAGAGGGGTCCGGCACTCCGATCAGCACACAGGTGCCGGCCAGGTCCCGGGACCACATGGCCTGCAGCAGAGTCTGGGGCATGCCCACGCACTCGAAGGAATAGTCCACGCCGTTGCCGCCGGTTAGCTCCTTGATAGCCTCCACCGGGTCAGATTCCAGGGCGTTGACCGTATCGGTGGCGCCGAACTCCCTGGCCCAGGCCAGCTTGTTCTCCGCAATATCCACTGCAATTATCTTGCTGGCACGGGCCAGCCTGGCTCCCATAATCACGCTGGAACCAATGCCGCCGCAGCCGTAGACGGCAACCGTCCCGCCCCGCCGTACGCCGGCGGTGTACAGCACGGCCCCCACGCCGGTGGTGACGCCGCAGCCCAGCAGGCTGGCTTGTTCCGGTGGGCAGGCGGCGGGTACAGGCACGGCCTGCCGCGCAGCCACCACCGTATGGGTGCAGAAGGTGCCAATGCCCAGGGCCGGATTCAGCACGGCGCCGTCTTTCCTGGCGATCATACGGGGCTGGGCGTTAAGGCTGGCGGAACACAGGTTGGGCTGGCCCAGGGCGCAGAACCGGCAATAGTCACAGGGCGCGCGCCAGGCCAGCACCACATAGTCGCCAACCTTGGGTTCGGTCACGCCCTCGCCCACCGCTTCCACGATGCCCGATCCCTCGTGGCCCAGCAGGAAGGGGAACTCGTTGGTAATCTTGCCCAGCTTGTAATGCAGGTCCGTGTGGCAGACGCCGCTGGCCTGGATGCGGACCAGCACCTCGCCGGGGCCCGGGTCGTCGACGATTATTTCCTCCAGCAGGGCCTGCTCGCCGGCCGCCCTGGAAATAACTCCCATTCCGTCGGTGGGCATGGCGGTTCCTCCGTTTTGTAGTTGTTAGCTGGCAAAATTCACCTGGTGGGTTCGGGTCAGGATTTTGCCTTGGCAGGCTTGTTGTCGGTCTCTTCCCTCGCTCTCATTGCAGCTTGAAGGATGGGCAGCAGGATTTCGGCGGCGTGTTCGATCATGACCGCGTTGGGCCGGTCGTCGTCGAAAAAGGCCGTAACGTATTCTGCAATGACTTCCCCTCTGGGAATGGGCAGTCCATTGCCTAGCCAAAGGGTGTCCGACTGTTGAAGGTAGTCGATATGCAGCTGTATATCCTCTCTTCTATCTAAGATTTCGTTGGGTGAGGGATGGGAATTGCTGGAAGAGTCGCTTTTGAATTCCGGCGAATCGGTTGCGCCGAACAATTGAGGCAGACAAAGCTCTGCAGCATGCTCCAAAGTCAATCCGACGGGACTTCCCGAAGCGTTCAAGTCGATGAGCAGATCTCTGGCCACATCATCCGCTTCACTGGCTGGTTCCCCGTTCCAGATAGAAAGCGTGTCCGTGTCCTTGAAATACGAAATCTGGAGCCTCATGGCCGCCCCCATTGTCTCAGTTTCCTGCCGTCAACGAATCTGTTGTGTACGGCGCCCTCTTCCACTATTACCCGAATCCAGTGACCTAATTCGGGCACGAATCCATAATACCTGATTCTACCGCCATTCTGGGGCTCGGTATAGTGTGGACTCTCCAGTACTCGTTCTACCCATTCGTCTAGTATTTCCGGGTGCTTCAGCCGTACTTGCCTATTATAGTATTCGGTGGTTTCAAATTCCGCCATTCCCTAAACCGCCCCTGCCTCCTCCAACTCCGCCAGTTCCTCATCGGTCAACCCGCCAATGCTGCAAAGAACCTCCCGGTTGTGCTGGCCTAGCAGGGGCGCCGTTTCCGGATCGATGGTTTGGCAGTCCAGCAGGCGGATGGGGGTGCGCAGGGAGCGGAAGGAGCCACCGGCGGTGTCGCCCGTTTCCACGAACATGTCCCGGCCCTCCAGCTGGGGGCAGTTGGCCAGATCCACCGTGTTCTGGGCGACGCCCATGGAGAAGCCCAGCTCCGTTATTTTCCCCGCCACCTCCCATTTGGGCCGATGCTGGGACCACTCTTCCAGGGCGGGAATAACGTACTCGTGGATGAAGTCCCCGTCGGGCGGCGCCAGGTACTCCGGGTTTTGTGCCAGGTCGTCCCGTCCCGTCAGTTTCCACAGGTTGCTCCACCGCTCGGGCACCCGTGCCCCGGCCATGATCACATAGCCGTCGCTGGCGCGGAAGGTGATGCCGGCGTTGGCCAGCCGGCTGTAGTCCCGGGTGTATACCTCGCCGCTGGCCTCGTAACCGTACATGTTGCTGAGGGTGTGGAGGACCATGCACTCGTACATGGCCATGTCCACGTGCTGGCCCTGGCCGGTTTGCTCCCGAGAGCGCAGGGCCAGCACCACGCCCAGAGCCGACCAGACCCCGGGTATGGAGTCGCCGATGTTGTCCCCCACGCTCTGAGGGGGCCGCCCAGGTTCGCCGGTCAGCTCCATCCAACCGGCCATTCCCTGGATGGCCAGGTTGTTGGCCGGCCAGTTGGAGTAGGGCCCCCGTAGCTCTTCGCTGTCCCCGTAGCCGGTAATGCTGGCGTAGATGAGGCCGGGGTTCAGTTCCTTCAGGTGCTCGTAGCCCAGGCCCAGACGGCGGAAGGCCCCTGGCCCCCAGTTGTCCAGCAGCACGTCGGAGACCTTTACCATCTCCTCGAAGGCAGCCCTGCACCGAGGATTTCGCAGGTCCAGGGTGACGCTCTTCTTGTTGCGGTTCAGCCCAATGTAGCGGGAGCTGATGCGCTGCCCGTTCTCCTTGGTTACGTAGGGGCCCCGGCCCCGCACCAGGTCACCGGTGCGGGGCCGCTCAATCTTTATAACCTCGGCCCCCATGTCCGCCAGAATCTGAGAGCAGAAGGGGCCTGCAACGATGTGGGTGGCGTCGAGGACGCGGATTCCGGTAAGGGGAAGGGGCGATTGGTTAGACATGGTTAAACTCCGTTCGGGTCTTATTCAAACGTTGATGGACTGGATTAGATGGTCGATTCAGGTTCGATGCAAGATTATCCCTTCACCCGTGAGAAATCAAAGGTGACATGCCTTTATCCTGGAACCAAATAGCCAGGGGCGGGTCCCCAAGAACCCGCCCCCCAGGAGTCTCAATCCTGTATTTCTTGTTCATCCATGTTTGAATCAGGTTTCACGTAGCCGTAACGTCGGATGGCGTGGCCCCGAACCGCGCCGCCTGCAATTGCTCTGACGTGGCCGGTGGAGTCTCCGCCAGTTCGTCCGCCAGCCCCGCCGGGGGCTCCACGTCCTTCAGGGCGGGGATTACCTCTTCGCCCATCAGGCGGATGGACCGCATTATTTTTTCGTGCTCCAGGCCGCCGAACATCATCCAGTTGCTGACGTTGGTCACGCCCAGTTCCGCGGCCCGGGAAAACTTATCAATGACGGTGTCGGGACTGCCGAAGTACAGCCTTTCCATGAACCCGTCGTCATCCAGTTCGCCGTCGTAGGGCCCCACCTGCACGCGGCCGTCCACCACATCCAGGCGGTTAAGGGCCCGTCCGGCTCGATTCTGCCAGCGGGCATAGGGCAACTGCTTGCGGGCCTCGTCATCCGTCTCCGCCACGTGAGTTATGGACTGCAGGCCCAACTCCAGCCCGTGATACGGCTTGCCCAGGTCCTTGCGGGCATGGATCAGCGACGCATAGTGGGTGCGGACGCCGGCTCCGCCCAGCAGGCCCGTGGTAAGGGGCATCATGTCCCATTGGGCTGCCATCTTCATGGACTCCACGCTGGTGCCCGCTATCCAGAAGGGCGGGTGGGGCTTCTGCATGGGCTTGGGCCACACCGTGGTGGCGTTGGGGATATTGACGAATTCGCCATCGTAGGTGAAGGACTCGTCCTGGGTCCAGGCCTTGACCAGCACCTCCATGCTTTCGTTGAACTTCTGCCGCGAGTCCTCCAGGGTCACACCGAAACGGGACATTTCGTGGGGCTGGTAACCCCGTCCCACGCCACAGATGAAGCGGCCGTCGATCAGGTTGTCCAGCACGGCCACCTCTTCCGCCAGGCGCAGGACGTCCCAGATGGGCACCACAATGATGCCCGTGGCGATCTGCAGCTTGCGGGTCCGCTGTCCGATGTACAGGGCCTGCATCAAGGGAGCCGGCGAGTTGCCGTAGTTGGAGAAGTGGTGCTCCGCGATCAGGCAGTATTCGAACCCCATTTCCTCGGAATACTGAATCTGTTCCACCCCCTCTTCGAAGAGGGTCTTCCAGTTGCGCAGGTTGGGGTTAGGCCATTCGTAAAAGAGGCCAAACTTCATGAAAGGAATCTCCTTGTCGGGTGGCTGAATATCGCAGGGCAGTTTAACGATTTACAGCGGGGGCAGTCAACTTGGTGGGTGGGCCGGTAACGGTACAGAGCCGGGGCGCCCCTGATCCCCGGCTCCTCACCCAAAGGGCGAGAGGTGATCTTCTTCGATAGCATTCCCCTTGAGTCCGAACAGTTACGGTCGCCCTGCAACTGTGCTGAGCCGGGGCGTCACCCTACCCTGCGCCGTGGTATTCCTGCCCCCCAGGCAAACGGTAGCATTGATATTCTGATGGTTTCGTGCGTGGGACCAGGGTAGACACGTCCGCCTGGGGCGGACCTCAACGAATCCGGCCTACGAAATACCCAATGGGGAACCCTACCGGGCGCTAACCATCAATTGACTACCCTTTTCGCGGTATGTTAGGCTTACGGTCAAGCAGAAGTTTATGGAACTTCCGCACCCTGGAATTTTAATGGAGTGTTGCGTTATGGAAGTAACCGCGCTGGCTATTGAAAAACTCAAGGAAGTAATGGACCAGGAACAGGAAATCAACAGTTCCCTTCGCGTTATTGCAATGCCCTCGGGCCAGGGACTCCAGTACATGCTCACCATGGAAAAGGAAACCCAGCCCGACGACACCGTGCTGAGCATGGAAGGGCTCAGCTTTCTGATGGACTCGGACAGCGCCCCCTTCCTGGAGGAGGCCACCATAGACTATGTTGAGGAGTTCGGTGGTCAGGTAGGATTCGTAATCAACAACCCCATGTACTCCAGCGGCGGCGGTTGTGGTAGCGGTGGTTGCGGCAACTGTGGTTGCGGCAGCGGCAGTTAAGGCAGCGGCCGGGTTGAGCGGTCCCCAGTGGTAAGGGCGACCGACTAATGAATAATCCGGGGCCCTATTGAAGGCCCCGGATTGTTTTGAATTTGAACCGGCGCCGAAGACGCTATCTTCCTTATCGGCTTCCCAAAGAAGGGCAGCTACGCACCGGCTTTGGTTTTTACTCGCCCCCTAGATTCCAACCCCATCTTCGTATCGAAATACGTCGGCTAGCTTTGGCCATTGCCATCACAGGGTGGAGGGGGCCTTTACCTACTCCCGAGTATCCCGATGCTCACTAGATTTCGCTGAACCCGGTCCCCGGCAGCGTGACTCCTCGGCCCTGCGCCTCTGTAATCCACCCGAACTCCTGTAGAATCTGCTGACTGTAGGTGACGCGACCCGTTACCGCGTCCAGGGGTTCCGTGGCCAGCAGCAGCGCGGCGTCGGCCATCACCGATACAGGCTCACCCCTGGGGTCGTCCATTCCCGTCACCAGGTTGTGGTACACCGTGCCCGGCGTCGGCACCACCAGCGACGGAGAAACGCAGGTAACCGAAACACCGAACTCGTACACCTCGCTGGCCAGCCCCTGGGTGAACCGCTCCAGCGCCGCTTTCTCCGCCCCGTAGCAGGCGCCACCGGCTATGCCCACGTTGTCTCCGTAGGGGCCGCGCCCCGGGCCCACGGCAGCGCCCGACGATATGTTGACAATGCTGCCCGACCCGCGCGGTATCATCTGCCCCAGCGACGCCTTGCTCAGAATAAAGGGAGCGTGGAAGTTCACCTCCCACGACCGTTTCCACCGGCTGGTGGGAAAGTCCTTGACGGGGATGAAGTAGGTCAGCGCCGCATTGTTTACGAGCACATCCACCGGACCGTATAGTTCCAGGGCCTCTTCAATCAGACGTTCGCATTCTTCCGGGACCGCCAGGTTCACCGCCACCTCCGTGGCCTCTCCGCCGCCCTTCCGGATGTCGGCCACTGTCTTTTCCAGCGACCCCTCCAGCGGGTGATCGCCCTCTCGCACCGTCCGGGCCGCGCATACAATCTTGCCCCCTTCCCTGGCAAAGCGGGCCGAAATCTCCGCTCCGATGCCCCGGCTGGCTCCCGTTACCACCACTACTTTGCCGTCCAGCTTGCCCATGGTCCTGTCTCCTTATTCTATGCTGCTCAAGTTTTCGTATAATAGCACGGTGCTGCCGAATTACCGTCTTTACAGCGACCTGGCTTGGCTTTGGCCCGCCTTCAGCCCGCCCGCCGATTATGCCGACGACGCGGGCTATTGGCGCGATGCCCTCCGCCAGCGCCTTGGCCCCGGCCGTCACTCCCTGCTGGAGCTGGGTTCCGGCGGCGGCCACACCCTCAGCCACCTGACTGCCGAATTCGACATTACCGCCGTGGACCTGTCGCCCCAGATGCTGGAGCTGTCGCAGAAGCTCAACCCCGATGTTCCGCACCACCTGGGCGATATGCGGGAGATTCGGCTGGGGAAACAATTCGACGCCGTGGGCATCCACGACGCCGTCTGTTATCTGCTTACCGAGCGGGACCTGCTGGCCACCTTCGCCACCGCCCGGAAACACCTTCGCCCGGGCGGTATACTCCTCCTGGCCCCTGACTACCTGAAGGACTCCTTCTCCGGCCCCCGCGTCCTGCATTGGGTCTGCACCGATGCCGACCCACCCTTCACCGCCATAGAATACTGCCACGACCCGGATGAGTTGGACACCACCATCGAGTCCCTCTTCTTCTTCCTCATCCACGAGCCGGCCGGATTGCGGGTCGTAGAAGACCGGCACACTACCGGGCTCTTCCCCTTAACCACCTGGCTGGAATTGCTGGACGAAGCGGGCTTCGACGCCGAAGCGGTTATCCTGCCCGCCTACGAAGGCGGCTACGGCGGCCACCTATTGGTGGCGACGCTGCGCGACACAGGCAAATGTTAGGCGGTGACTCTTATCCTGGTTCGCACGGAGGCGGGAACCTCGGGCTCGGAACAAGCGTCTTCCCGGTCGAACAACGGACAGTGCGAGTGAGGTGCTCCAATGCAATAAGCCGTCCTACTTACCCGCTTTTAACCGGCATTTACGGCTAATACGGTAACGGTTGGCCGCAACCCACTCGTACGCCAGTTCCCCCAAGCGGTTCACGCCCGGCAGCCACAGCAGCGGGGCCAGGGGCAGCAGGGGCGGCAGCCGCAGAGTAAGCATTCGGAAGGCGTAGAAGCCCCGGTGCAGCCTTCGCCCCTCCTCCGTGCCCTCGCCCGTTCCCGATGAATCCTTCCTCACCTCCAAGTAAGCCGCGGCGTCCAGATCCGCCCACGTGAGGCCCCCGGGTGGTTCGGGCAGTTCCTGGTAAGCCGTCCAAGTCACCACCCGAAAGAAATCGGCCAGGGCCAGCGCCCGCACCGCCAGGGTGCAGAATCCGCATTCACCGTCGTAGTAGAGAACCCAGCGTTTGGAATGGTTGACGTCCGCCATACTTACATTGTATCCGGCTGGGCCATAAAGGCACAGTTAAGGCGGTAACTGCTCAGAGTTGAAGACTCATTGCGATCTTGAAGGCGCCGGAACGGCGCGAGCCAGGATCCACATAGGCCAGGAGGAATGCGAATCGGAAATGGCAAGGTTTCCTGGATACCGGCAAAAGCCGGTATGACGGGTTGGGTTGGATCACCTTTGCAGCGAAGGGCCCTTTGTGAATGGCTGGGATTAGCCAATATCCCCTTACGCGGGGAATGATTCCCCGGCTTCCGAGTAATGCCGGGCGTCCTCCTCGTCTGCGGCCTTTGCTCCAGACCGCACGTCCACCCAGTGCAGCAGCACACCCCCCGCCACGATGAGCGCCATGATGGACAGAATGGCAACCCGGGTATCAATCAGTCCCGTGACCAACACGTACAGCAGGGGCCCGAACACGGTGGAGACCCGCCCCATAAACCCGAAGAAAGAGAAAAACTCCCCGCTGCGGGTATGGGGCACTATCTGGGCAAACAGGCTCCGCGCTAGGGCCTGGCTGCCGCCCATCACCAGCCCCACGCCCACGCCCAGCAGCAGCCACTGGTAGGGCGCATCCAGCCCCAGCCGTTGCCACACCAGGCTGCGAAGCGCAGCCGGCCACCAGTCAATCGGCCCATCTCCCAGGTTTGAGCGGTGCAGCCTGCCCGTGGCCGTCGTACCTGCCAGATCGCCCCCCGTCACGGAAACGGAGTAGGGGGAATTGTCAGAATTCCCGATTCTGTTCACCAGATTCGCCGCCCGCGCTTCGGTCAGCGCATCCCCGGTCTGCATTGCCGTGCCTTCTTCCCGAATCAATCCGGCAGCAGCCAGTTCCTCCCTCCAGACCCGGTCCATTGCCGAGTCCTCCTTCTCCGGAGCGGAGCCAACCACGTACAGGTTCAGTTCCCCCTGGTAAGCCAGTTGGTAGTCAAAGTCCTCATGGTCGCGGGGTTCCAGCGGCGCGATGCCCACCCCCAAAAGCACCAGCGCCGACCATCCCACCAGGGTTACCATCAGGGCTGCCTTGGTGGCGATGCGCGACGCCAACCACGAAAACGCCATAGCCCCGAAGGCGGCCACAAACTGGATGATCAGGATAGTGGCCATGTTGAATACCAGGGGAATGCCGATGGTATCCGCCCCGTAGGCCCCGGCCACGTTCAGTACCGTCTGGACGCCGTCGTTGAACAACAGGTAGGCGACCAGGTAGATGAGGATGGCCCGGAATCCGCGCATCTCCCGGAAGGTGTGAGACAGTTCGGCAATGGCCAGTCTTATCGCCCGCCCCGGTCGCAGCTCGTGCATCTCGTTGGGAATGTGGGGTTCCGGAACCACCTTGAAGGTCCACAGCGCCCAGCCGAACCACCAGAAACCGGTGGACACAATCGCCAGCCGCGTAACCAGGTCAGCCCATTGGGTGTGCTGGGTTGCCAGGATCAACGCCAGGTGTACTGCCAGCAGCAGCCCGCCGCCCACGTAACCGTATGCGAAGCCCCGGCTGCTCACGTCGTCCAGCAGTTCCCGGGGCGCAATGTGGGGGAGGAAGGTGTTGTAGAAAACCAGGCAGCCAGCGAACCCGACGTTGGCCAGCATGAACATGGCCAGGAACCACAGCCAGGGCGCCCCAGTGTAGGCGGAAAAGAACATCAGGCAGGTGGCCACCGATCCAACGATGGTATAGATCCACAGCAGGATCTTCTTGATAGCCACCCGGTCCGCGATCACCCCCAGCACGGGACTGGTGACGGCAACCAGGGCGGTGGCGACGGCAATGCCCAGGCTCCAGGTGGAACTGCCGGTGAAGGTGATGCCCAGGAGAGTGACGGACTCGCCCAGCGCGTCCTTGAAGAGGAAGACGAAGTATACGGGGAAAATGGCCGCTCCCCCGGCCGTGGCATATCCGGAGTTGGCCCAGTCATACATGCACCAGGCCCGGATCACCCTGCGCTGGGGGGCTGAAAGGTCTTTCAGCTTTTTTCCTACCACCAGAAGAACCTGATGGGCAGGTGAGATCCGCGACTGTCTCTTCGGCGCGGGTCCCGCCAAAACACCCGCCGCGGATCATTGGCTATCCAGAAAACCACCAGCAGGAGGCCCGCCAGGAAAACAATACCGGCTATCATCTCAACATACCTTGAAATCGGAGGTATCGCATTAGTATATACCATCACCTGAACCGGCCCTGGAGGAGAAGGGGCAACTTCGCCGTCGGGAAAGACGGCGCAGGCGGAGTTTGCAGGTAAGATCCATCCCCGCCAGCCGCCAATATTTGGTCAACCGCCCTACCCCAAATCTGCTAAAATGCCCCCACCTAACCCACCCCACCCTTGTGCTACTACTCAAGGAGGCAGCATGACCACGATATACGATGCCGAGCGCCGCGATATTTCCATTGCCCTGGGCGGCGACGCCATGATAACCCGCCGGATGAGGGCCTTCCAGGAGCCCCGCTTTCTCAAGCTGGTGGAAATCCTGCGGGGCGCGGACGTTTCCCTGGTGAACCTGGAAATGCTCTTTCACGACTTCGAGAGCAGTTGGCAGTGGAGCAGCGCCACCTACACCCGCTCCGATCCCCATAACCTGGACGAACTGAAATGGATGGGCATCGATGCGGTAACCGCCGCCAATAACCACTCCTTCGACTACTCCGAGGGCGGCTTCCTCACTACTCTGGAACACTGTCGCGAGATTGACCTGCCCTACGCCGGCGGCGGCCGCGACCTGGACGAGGCCCGGGCCCCGGCCTACGTGGACTCGGCCCGGGGTCGCGTGGCGGTCATGGGGGCTACCAGCACCTACAGTGAACAGTCCCGGGCCGGGGCCGGCCGTCCCGACTTCCGAGGACGACCGGGGGTCAACGCTCTGCGCCATGACATTACTCACCACGTGCAGCAGGACGTGTTTGACGCCCTGCGGAAGGCCAACCTGGAACTGGGCTACGAGGAAGAGCACGCCTTCCACCGCCACTTCGGCTTTCGGGGGAACGAGGACGCCCCCGACCACGGCACCGAGATTGACTTCCTGGAGAACAAGTTCATCCTGGACGAGGAATACGCCATCCGCACCGCCCTGAACGAAGATGACCGGCTGGGCATCGGCAACTGGATCCGGGGAACGCAGAAACAATCCGACTGGCAGGTCTACGGCGTCCACTGCCACGAGAGCGGGCCCGACGGGGACTTCCACGGTCACTCACGGCTGTCGCCGCCACACTTCCTGACAGACTTCGCCCGCTGGACCATCGACCAGGGTTGCGCCGCCTTCGTGGGCCACGGCCCCCACTTCCTGCGGGGCATCGAAATCTACAAGAACCGGCCCATCTTCTACAGCCTGGGCAACTTCATCTTCCAGAACGAAAGTGTCCTGTGGCTGCCCCACGAAGCCTACCGCCGCTTTGGCCTGGACTTCAACAGCACCCCCGGCGATTACCTGGACACCCGCTCGGGCGGCGGCACCCGCGCCTTTGCCGCCGACCCGGTGTTCTGGCAGAGCGTGGTTGCCGTGTGCAACTACTCCGCAGGCGATCTGCGGGAGGTGATTCTCTATCCCATAGATATGGGCTTCGGTCGCCCCATTCCCCAGCGGGGCCGTCCGGTTCTGGCCGAAGGACCCATAGCGCGGGAAACGCTTACGTGGCTGCAGGAAGTGTCGAAGCCCTTTGGGACGGAGATTTCGATTGAGGAGGAGGACGGGGACCTGGTGGGGGTGATACGGGTTTAGTGCCGGTCAGCTAGGCAATAGAAACGCCCGGGAGTTGATTTCCCGGGCGTTTCTGCTTGCAGTGCAGTTCGAGTCAGCACGACTGTTCCACCAGCCCCGCCAAATTCCTGGCAAACTCCTCCACGGTGGCGGCGGCTTTGCGGCGGATTATGGGCTGGCCCAGGGCGCCCAGGGCGCCCATGAAGGCGGTGTCGGTGGCGATGGTCAGTTCGGTCTGGCCGTCGGCGGTGGGGGTCAACCGCAGGGTCATGGTGGTCTTGACGGAGCCGCCGACGCGGCGGTCGGCGGCCTCCAGCAGAAAGTGGGCCTCGCCCCTTTCCGCGTCTTGGGCAGTTATGCGGACCGACCCGGACAGGTTCACCCGCATGGGGCCGGCCTGGGCCTGCAAGGTTCCGGTGAACCGGTCTTCGCCGTCGGCTTCCAGCGCGGACAGGCCGGGGACGCAGGGTGCCACCCGGGGCAGGTCCATGACCAGGTCCCAGGCGGCAGCCCGGTCGGCGGGCACGACGCAGCGATTCTCCAGCTTCATGGCGCTATGCCATCCCGCTCTTCGACAGGCTCAGGATGAGCGGCGGCGGCCTGCTGAATGGCCTGGACGATGGCCCGACGGGTGAAGACCTCGGCCATTTCCCGTTTGTACGCCGCGGAGCCCCGGTGGTCGTCCAGCGGGTCAACCGCGTCCTGAACCGTGGCCGCTGCCTGGCGAATGGCCTGGTCGGTCAGGGGCTGGCCACGCAGGGCATCCTCGGCGGCGGTGGCGCGGATGGGGGTCAGGCCCACCGACCCCAGGACGATGCGGATGTCGCCGCAGTTGCCCGCTTCGTTGGGGGTTACCACCGCAGCCACCGAAACCGTGGCGTAGTCGTCGGCGGTTCGGGGCAGGAACTTCAGGTAGGCGGTACCGGCCCCAGCCGGAGCCGGCGGAACCACCAGGCCGGTGATAATCTCGCCGGGGCGCACGTCGGTCTCGAAGTAGTCCACGAACAGTTCCTCCGCCGGCAGGATGCGCCGGCCGCCGTTGGCCGAGGAGAGGACCACCGATGCGCCCAGGGCTATCAGGGACGGCGGCGGGTCCTGGTTTGGGTCGCCGTGGGCCAGGCCGCCCCCCACCGTGGCCATGTTGCGGATGCGGGGCGTGGCCACGTGACGGTAGGTCTGGGTCACCAGGGGTATGCGCTGGGTTAGCAGCGGATGGTTCTCCACCTGCCGCTGGGTACACAGGCCGCCAATGCGGATGCTGCCGTCGTCCGCCGCCTCGATAGTGTCCAGGCCGGGGAGGCGCCGCAGGCCGATGACGTGGCCGGGCTGGGAAAAGCGCTGCTTCATCTGCAGCACCAGGGCGGTGCCGCCGGACATCAGGCGGGCGTCGTCGCCATAGTTTGCCAGCAGGGTGAAGGCGTGGTCCAGGTCGGTGGCCTGGTGAAATTCGAAGTCGATCATCAGTATTCCGCGCCCCCATCGTGCCCAGCTGCGGGGCTCATGGCGGCCACCACCGACTCCAGGATTTTGTAGTAGCCGGTACAGCGGCACAGGTTACCCATCATCCAGTCCCGCACCTCGGCCTCGGTGGGCCGTGGATTTTCGTCCAGCAGGGCCTTGGCGGCCATCACCTGTCCCGGGGTGCAAATGCCGCACTGGAAGCCGCCGTAGTCGATGAAAGCCTGCTGTACGGGATGGAGCCGACCGTCCTGGACCAGCCCCTCGATGGTGGTGATTTCAGAGCCGTTGACCGCGGCGGCCAGGGTAATGCAGGAAGCCACCATCTCGCCGTCCACCAGGACGGTACAGGCGCCGCACACGCCGACGCTGCAGCCTTCCTTGGTGCCGGTGAGCCCCAGGTCGTAGCGCAGCAGGTCCACCAGCAGGCGGCGGGCCGGGGCTTCCACCCGGCGGTCCTGGCCGTTCACCTTCAAGTTTATGCTTTGGGCCATAATTCTCTCTGCCTCATCGTATTGACTCAATACTATACCAGTTAAGGAGGGTGGGCAATTGAGTGGGACGCGGGCTACTGACACGGTAGCGTTCCAATTCAAGTGTTTTCGTGGGTGAGACCAGGGCAGCCATCCGCCTGAGGCGGACCCCTACGATTCGGCGAAGGAACCACCCAGTACGGAACGCTACTTACCGACACTGGCAGGGCAATTGCATTTTAATTCCGGTAGGAGGGGCGCGGTGTGGCTCAAGTGAAACCCGCAGGCTCCATGGTCGAGGTTCCCTGCTGCGCGGGAACGAGGGTCTTCCCCGAAGCATTTTGCCATTGTCCCGGGGACAGCCCCCTTCAAGTTCCCTGCCAACGAGAAAACCAATCACCGATTAAAGAGCCTGAAACATGGGCCAGCCAGTGAGTTCTCCCTGCCTCGGGGTCTTCAGATAAGGCATTTTTTTGATTTCCGCGCCATTTTGGGCCATTTTGGGCTGTTTCGTATCTGGAAGGTGGGTCAGATGGCGTCCCGGTGGCCCGAAAATGGGCCGCCGTCCAGATAGGAAATGGGTAGACCAAGCGGGCCATTCCGGGCCGTTTTGGGCCGTTTTGGGCCACTTTCCAGACTTGAGCCAGGGAGACGCTCATTTTCGGCCTCCCCCCAGTCCAGGGCGGATTTTCCGCTCCCCGGGCGATGGGAGTGATCGGAGCTTGGCAGGGCCAGGTTGTGAATGGGCCATGAAAGTATGGTAGGGAAGCGTTACCCAGGGGATCAAGAGGCAAGTGTCACCAGGGCAGTGGCATTTTGAATACGGCGAAAGGGGCGCAGTTGTCGCTGGAGGGATAGCCGCGGTGGCAGGTTCGCGCTTCCAGCCCGCCGGAGGTCCGCCTGAGTCCCATTCCACCGGCGCCGGAAAGGGGGCTTTCCCCGGAGCATAATGCCTTTGCCCTGCTGACACCCGTCGGTTGCTCGGCACGTTGGTATGGGTTAGAGTAAATGTAACATGTTGAACTTTCTGCGACGCGACCAGCGCAAGCTGCCTCTTTCCGTCTTGAGGACGTGGACGTTGTCGAGCGCGACTCTGCCCTGGATAATTCCGACGTTCTTCGCCCTGCTGATTGCCGGCGGGGTTGCAGCCATGGGTGGTTCTTTCACTGAAGCGCTGTTCGACTTTGCGTCGGACACAAGCGGTGACTTGCTGCTGGTGAACGGCCAACTATGGCTGACCGCCTTCTTCATGACGGTCGTCTGCTACGGAGTGGGGAGGCAGTTGGTCGGCCTGACTAACCGCCGCTCTCTTTGCGCGCCGCTGGCTATGCTGGCCGCCAGATTAGGGAGGTTGCCGTGGTCCCTTCCCGGGATTCTCGCATTCCGTAGTTCTACTCCGGACGCCCTGCCAATTGTCCAGGCTTTGCCAGGTTTCTTCCCCGACTCCAATCGATTGGCCCCGCCGGTCGCCTTATTGACCGGTTCCGCTCCCCTGCTGGAATAACCCCCAAGCTACCTGATCACTGGCCTCCGGCCCGGCGTCATTGACGCCCGGGCGGCTTCCGCACACGCCTGTGACCAATATCAAGGCCGGTCAGAGTTTTCCAAGTCGGTTGACAGGCCAGTGTTCTTACATCGCCACAGTCCCAGCGGTACAACCAGGTTTCCCCCTCTCGCAAGACCTCTTTAAGGGTTTGGGCCGCGTGCCTCCTTTCGAGACGTCTTGCCCGTGGGCGCTGGCGGCTGTGTCAGGTCAGCCAAATTCTTACTTTCGAGGGGGTTTTCCATGCGTTACATCGTTACCTTGTGCCTGAGTTTAGTTCTGGTTGCCCTGGCCGGTTGCACGGCCCCGCAGCCGGCGCCACAGCCCACTCCGGACGTTCCCGCCACCGTAACGGCCCAAGTGCAGGCCCATTTGGCCGCCATACCCACAGCCACGGCATTGCCTACTTACACGCCGTATCCGACCGCGACGCCGTACCCCACGCCGACGGATCCGCCGACGGCCACCCCGTACCCCACAGCTACGGCGCGCCCGACGTACACACCGTATCCCACGGCTACGCCCCTTCCCACCTACACTCCTTTCCCAACGCCTACCCCGACCAACACGCCCACACCTACGGCAACCGCTACACCTACTCCTCGACCTACGGCTACGCCCACACGTACTCCAAGGCCGACCCGTACGCCGACGCCAACGGCCGTTCCAAATCCAACGGGAGATTGGACTACTTGGCCAGAGCTCAAGTCTTTGGGGCTGGAGGGTGATGAAGCCGGCCTGCCCCGTATTCTGCTCTACGCGCAAGGCTCCGCTAGTTTCCTGCAATCTGTCGGTGCACTCCAACTTGATTGCCAGAGACAGAATGGCAGAATCATACGGGAAGTCTACATTTCTTGGAATGAACGCCTCTCAATTCCAAGACCGTACGGTTATGACGAGCCAGACCGAAGGGTGGAGTACAGCGTGGACGGGGCGGACCGCGCGGGACGCACTTGGAACGCTGAGCAGTACGAAGGTGGCAGCTACGCCGTCTTCGCTCCAGTTACTCAGGCCAGAGATATCATCAACGCATTAAAGCGTGGTGCAACAAGGCTGGAGTTTAAAGTCTATACCTCAACGGGCACAGACAGTCACACCTATAGATTCTCCACCGCTGGCTTTACGAAAGCCTTCGAACCCCTTGACTCAATCTGCGGGTAACCCGCCCAGGAGGTTGCTAACAATGTCTTCACAAACAACGCACTTGTACGCGCCCCGCGTCAGGCATTTCAAGTCGCCCTACCGCCTTATGATCATTGTCCTTTGCCTTCTGCTTATCTTCATTGCGTCAGAAGTCATGACGATGGCTTTCACCTTAAAGGAGAATTCCCTGATAGAGTACGCCCTGGCCGGCGGGACGGTCAGCCCTGCGGAAGCCGCCGCCAACGACCTACGGGTGATGACAGGGTCGTGGCTCTATCTTGCCTCGTACCTGGTCCTGGCAGTCGGATTCCTTTTTTGGGTTTACCGTGTTGCAGATAACATGAGGAACATGAAAATATCTACTGAAGGGGAGCCACAGTTCACTCCCGGATGGGCCGTTGGCTGGTGGTTCGTTCCGTTTGCGAACATCTGGCAGCCCTTGCCGATAATGCGAGAGTTGTGGTATCGAAGCCATCCAGTCGGTGCCAGGGCTTCGTGCATTGGCGCGCTGACAGTAGTCTGGTGGTTAGCGTGGATTATCGGCAACCTGATTAGTTGGTATTACTTTTGGGGCAGAAATTCGACCACCCTGGAGGCAATGCAAAGCGATAATTCCGTTGTGCTTATTGCCGGAGGGTTTCAATTGGTGGCGGCAATGCTGCTGGGGCTATTGGTATGGCAAATCAGCCAACAACAGGTGGCCAGGAGGTCGAATCTAACTGATGTCCTGTCATAAAGCGGCAATTGCCCCCTTGCCCGCCGGGCTATAATCGGGGGAGGGTGGGGAAATCGCCGTCTCGCAGTTGACCGGGAGATAGAATCCCGAGCGAGGTTCCCGCTCCCGCTAGGCGGACGGAAGCGACGGATCAGGGTAAATGAGCCATCAATCCGAAATATTCGGGCTGCAACCCCAGGAACGCCATGGCTGAAGATGTCTATTGCCAGGTAATCTGCCTGGGTATTGTGGAGTACCGCCGGGCCTGGCAGGTCCAGACCGAACTGGTGGATGCGGTTCACGACGGCCACCGGCCCAACACCCTGCTGTTGCTGGAACACCCCCACGTCTACACCCGGGGACGACTGTCCCGACCCGAGCACATCCCCCTGACGGAACGGCAACTGCGCGAGCAGGGCATCGACGTGGTGGAGACGGACCGGGGCGGCCAGGTTACCTACCACGGCCCGGGCCAACTGGTGGCCTACCCCATCGTCAACCTGCGGGAATGGGGCGGGCCGCTGAAGTACGTGCGCACCCTGGAACGGGTCATCATCAACTCCCTGGCCGACTTTGGTGTCCAGGCCGGCGCCGAGCCGGGGCGTACCGGCGTCTGGGTGAGTGACGCCAAGATTGCCGCCATCGGCGTGAAAATCAGCCGGGGCATCGCCCACCACGGCTTCGCCATCAACGTCAATCCTGACCTGTCCAAGTTTGCCCAGATAGTGCCGTGCGGCATCACCGACCGGGAGGTTACCTCCCTGGCCCGACTGCTGGAGGGCATAGGTCAACCGCCACCCGGCATGTCTCAATTGCGCGCCTCCGTGGCCCGCCGATTCGGGGAAGAAATGGGTTACCGGATGGCGTGCATAGCGTCGATTGCCGGTGAAAGGCCAGGCAAAGAGGGGTAGCGTCAGCAACTGCCCGACTCAAGCGGAGTTAGCATACTCTCGGGCTCATTTATAGATATCCCATCCAGGGTGCTGTGGCGCGGAGAAGCCCTCCAGCCCGCAGCCGCTCAGCCCCTCTCTATGTCCGGATGACCACGACATTGAGGGCGGATCCTGCTCTCCCGGCTTATGGAGCTTCGGCGTTGACAAGGGAGGCGGCTAACTTATAATTCAGGGATTATGCGACCGGGCAGCGGAGAATTGAGTCTAGGCGTATTGCCCCAAAGTCCTGGTACGGAGGGCGCAGATTGCCTCCGAAGGGAAGACTCTCCCGTTTTGAGGTTCGAGGTTGCCGCTCCGCCGCGGCCGGAGGGAGCGACGAATTAGCCCTGATCCAGAATATGATCGCCCTGCCGCACCCGAGGTGAACTCTTGACCAGTTCCGCCCCCTATTGCGTCTTCTGCGAGATCGTAGCCGGCAGGGAGCCCGCGCGGATTCGTTACGTGGACGAGGATATCATCGTCATCGTAAACCGCCTGACCTGGGTGCCGGTGATGCTGCTGGCCATGCCCAAGAAGCACATGAGCCAACTGGACATGTGGAGCAGCGGCATAATGGAGCGGTTGGGAACCATCGCCGTGGACCTGGGGTGCATGTTCTGTCCCAACGGGTTCCGCATTCTGTCCAACTTTGGCTACGACGGCCTGCAGAGCCAGAGCCACGGGCACATCCACATTATTGGCGGGGCGTACCTGGGTCACTACGCTTGACCAGGCCTCCGCCCAGTTCCCGGCCCTTACTCCCTTCCCGTGAGAAAACCCTGCCCTGATGTTACACTCAGAGCATTAATTTTGCGTCCAATGAAGGAGAAAACCCGAAATGGCTGAGACTGTCCTCTACGAAAAGACCGAGAACATCGTAACCATTACCCTGAACCGGCCCGACGCATTGAACTCCATTAACCGCCAATTGCGGGCCGACCTGGCGGAGGCGATCACGAGTTTCGACGGAGATTCCGACGCTCGGGTGGCCATAGTTACCGGGGCTGGACGGGCCTTCTGCGCCGGCCGGGACCTGAAAGAACGGGCCAGCGACAACGCCGACGGGAGGCAGGCCCGGGCCGCGGACAGCATGTACCCGGACCGGCCCTACATGTGGCCCCAGACGTGGAAACCCATCGTCGCCGCCATCAACGGGTTTGCCTTGGCCGGAGGCTGGTCCATCGCCCAGATGTGCGATTTGCGCATTGCGTCGGAGGACGCAAAGCTGGGGATTACCGAGACCAAGTGGAGCCTGATGCCCCCCTTCGGAACCATTTTGCCCAAGCAGATCGGCCTGGCAGCCACCCTGGAACTGTGCCTGACGGCCCAGCCGGTAACTGCCCAGCGGGCCTACGACATGGGCTTCGTCAACAAGGTAGTGCCGGGCGACCAATTGATGGAGGAGGCAATGACCATGGCGGCGCAGATAGCGGAGAATGCGCCCCTGGCGGTGCAGTACTTTAAGGAGCTGGCCTACCGGGGGCTGAACATGTCCACCCAGGACATTTCGTCGCTCACCTATCACATGTATGACCGGCTGCTGACCACGGAGGACTCGAAGGAAGGGCCGCGGGCCTTTGCTGAGAAGCGCAAACCCAACTGGCAGGGGCGATAGGCGAGGATGGTTATGGATGGACCGGATAGGACCCATCACTTGGCCCATCGATCCTTGTTCATCAACTCAGGTCATTCACCCGAAGTTAAAGCTGGTAAGGGGGGACAAATTCGTCATCCCCTGCTCGTTCCAGTTTTCGGGTAACCGGGTTCACCCGAAAACTCAAATTTTCCAGCAGCTCGTAGCCAATCAGTGGTATGGGCGCAGCCATAACCATAGTGCTGAATCCCTGGTCCTCCAACTGGCCGAAGGCCTGAAAAGTTTCCCGCTCGACGATGCCGTTTGCCGTACGGACACGCACTCGACCGTTAGGAACGGGGACCAATTCGAGGGATTCTATATCCGCCGGGGGCAGGCCAACAAGAGTCGAGCCAGTGTCCACCAGGAACGTGAACTCCCGTTCACGCTGCGGCCCCCTAATTATGGCGTTAACTTCGGTGCGTCCCATCGTTGCTCCCAAACATCTTGTGTCGCGATTATATCAGTCGAAGTCCGCGAGTATACGGAGTATTCTGAGTTATGCCCAGCGCTGAATAAGCCGGAGACCGTGGCAGGTCAGCGGCGCCTACTCGCTGCCCGGAGGGGGGTCGTTGAATTCTTCGCCCTTTTTCTCCGCTTCCAGGCGGCGACGATTCCAGTCTTCCCAGAGTTGTTGAGTCTCCCGCCTGCCGCGTTCCTCTCCTCGCGCTTCTCCTCGCGCTTCACCTCGCGCTTCGCCTTGCGCTTCCCTTCTTCTCAAGAACTGCTCCGATACCATGGGAATACTCTCAACCAGTAGTATTGCGTTGGCTGAAGACGCCTACTCACTGCCCGGAGGGGGTTCGTTGAATTCTTCGCCCTTCTTTTCCGCTTCCAGGCGGCGCTGATTCCAGTCTTCCCAGAGTTGTTGAGTCTCCCGCCTGCCGCGTTCCTCTCCTCGCGCCTCTCCTCGCGCCTCTCCTCGCGCCTCTCCTCGCGCTTCACCTCGCGCTTCGCCTTGCGCTTCCCTTCTTCTCAAGAACTGTTCCGATACCATGGGAATACCCTCAACCAGTAGTATTGTGTTGGCCGCTGCGATAATTATAAGCGGCGCTATCAGCCGTACCGAATCCAACACTCCAAGTTCATCAATTCCCGACAGGAACGTCAGTGCCCCCAGCCCGGCCAGGTACTGGGCGACGAACAGGACGAGAAAGAGACCCTCCCTGCCGGGGCTAACCGGGATCATTCGCGACCCTTCTCAATGACTTGCAAGGGCAGGCTCCGTATTCCCCATTTGCAAAGCCGACTCCCTTCTTGTAACCCGATTATAGCAGTGGCCGTCGGGGAGAATAAGCAGGATTCCGAGGTATGCTTGTGACGTCAGTGTGTTAGACTGAACCCATTCCTGTCAGACTACAAAGCCAAGCTTCATTTGGAGGACAAAACGATGACAACGCAGGTTCAACCGCAGAGCAAAACAGTATCGGCCAACGGGCACACCCTGCACTACCTGGACTGGGGGAACGTGGGCAAGCCGGTGATGCTGCTGGTGCACGGGCTGCGCGGCCACGCCCATTCCTGGGACGACGTTTCGGCGGCGCTTTGCGACGATTTCCACGTGCTGGCCCTGGACCAGCGGGGCCGGGGAGACAGCGACTGGGCCAGGGACGGCGACTACACTACCAACGCCTACGTGGCCGACCTGGCCGGTTTTTGCGAGGCCCTGGACCTGGACAGGTTCATCCTGGTGGGCCATTCCATGGGCGGACGCAACAGCATGGCCTTCGGCGGCAGGTACCCGGAAAAGCTGGAAAAGCTGGTGATCGTGGACGTAGGACCGGCCCTGGACAGCCGGGGCAGCAACCGCATCTCCGAGGAGATCCGCAATGTGCCGGAGGAGTTCGACTCTTTCGAGGATGTGTTCAACTACCAGAACGCCCAGAACCGCTTCGCCTCGGAAGAGGTGATGCGCCGCCGGGTATTCTTCTCCACCAGGGAGTTGCCCAACGGCAAGATTGGCTGGAAGTACGACCTGCTCATCCGTGAACAGCGGCGCAATAACACCGTGCCGCCCTCCGACGACCTGTGGCCCTCCCTGCCCAAAATCACCTGTCCTACCCTCATAGTGCGGGGAGTGCATACCGACATCCTGGCTGCCGACGTGGCGGAGCGGATGCTGGAGACGCTGCCGGATTCGCGCATGGTGGAGATTGAGCAGGCCGGCCACATGGTGTTCGAAGACAACCCGGCGGATTGCATCGCCGCCATGAAGGCGTTTCTGGGTTAGACCTTTGATTGTTGCTTGACAAGTTAGCAGGCATCTGACGCTAAAATGGGAGTGGGAAATTATTTCCCGCTCCCACTTTCTTCACCGCTTTCGAGGCTGACCATGTTTTTCGTACCCAAGGTTATGAGCACCCAGCACCCGGATAACGCCACACCCTCGCCCTTTGCCGACGAGGCCGGCGTCATTCGGGGAGACGGGGAGGTGCAGGAGGCCGCCCACATTTTCGCCTTGGGCTGCAACGAACAGATGTGGGACTCGGAGGGCAAGGATGCCGACAACCAGGTGGTCCGCAAGTTGCTCACCGGCTACCCGGACTTCTTCCGGGACCAGCGGCGCCTGGGCAAGGACGTGGTGTTGACGCTGCGGGTGCCCAACCCGGGCATTGAGCGGGATATGCGCAAGTCCATGGTGGAAGCGCTGCAGAGCGTGCCTTCGGCGTGGGACATGGCCCGCAACTTCTACGGAGACGGCGACGACGGAACCGCGCCGATCCAGGAAGTAATACTGCCCTTCACCACTTCGGCAGAGGAACTCGCCCTGGTGGAAGCTTATTACCGCCACGTTATCGTGGGGCAGGAAGCCCATACCCTCCCAGGCGACCGGCTGGTAAAAGACTGGGTGGGGGAGTTCTTTCCCAAGCGATTGCGGGTGATTCCGCTGATCGAAGACATGGAAAACCTGTTCTACTGCGACCTTATCGTCGAGGAGTACCTGAGGGGACGGGACCTGCCGGCCCAGCGGGTGTTCCTGGCGCGCAGTGATCCGGCTCTGAACTACGGTATTGTAGGGGCCGAGTTAACCCTCAAGGCCGGCCTGTCCCGCCTTTATGACCTGGAGAAGCGGCTGGGGATACCCCTCTATCCCATCATTGGCGCCGGTTCCGTGCCCTTCCGCGGGCACCTGACGCCAGTCAACATTGAACGTGCCCTGGCGGAATATCCCAGCGCCCACACCTTCACTGTCCAGTCGGCCTTCAAGTACGACTACGATAAGGAGACGGTAAGGGAGGGTATAGCCCGACTGCGGGCCCACGAACGGCAGGAACCGGTCCCTGTAGACCAGGAACGGGCCAGGGCCATCATCGACAAGACTACCGCAGAATACCAGGACCAGGTACGACGCCTGATCAACATCATCAGCGCCGCGTCGCGCTATGTGCCCCGCCGCCGCGACCGCAAGCTTCACGTCGGACTCTTCGGCTACGGGCGCACCCTGGACGGGGTGGGCGACGAGGTGACCCTGCCCCGGGCCATCGGGTTCGCCGCATCCATGTACTCCATCGGCATACCTCCCGAGCTTCTGGGACTGACCGCCCTGGACCAGGAGGACTTGGCTTTCGTGCGGGAGGTGTATCCCAGCCTGGACGGCGACCTGCGGGCCGCCCTGAGGTTCACCAACGAGCGGCACGTCAAGGAGCTGCTGGGCGACGAGTACCTGGCCTTGGTGGGCAAGTTCACCGACGAAATAGACCGGGTGCACGAAGGAGTGACCAGCGCCATACGCGCCGGCATGGACACCCACACCCACGTTGACATTTCCCGCTACGTGGGGGAGGCAGGACAGTTGCGGCGGTTTTTGGGGTAAAGGTCGGCTAATACCAGCAGGAAGTGTTTCGTAGGGTCGGCCACAAGGGCCGCCCTGTAATTTTTGCACGAAACCCTGGTAGCCGGGAATGATGCATTCTTATTGGGGTGATTTGGCCCCAAAATGCTCAGATAATTGAGGGTAACAGGGCAGCCCTTGTGGCTGCCCCCTACATTTCGCGTCCTACCCGGTAGCCCAGTCCTGGAATCTCCACGCCGTCACGCAGATCTACACAGGAAGTCCACCACCACGTTGTCGGTCAATGGCGGGCCATCGTCGGGCCCTGTCATGTCCCGGTCGAAGATCCGTACCGGCGAGTTGCCAGCCAGGTCTTCCAGTCGCCGGTCCACTTCCAGTCGGTGGAGTCCCTCCTCCCAGGGTTTCGCCGGGGTGAAGCTCCAGCTTCCTTCCCCGGGTCCGCTCTTGCCGCTTCCGGCCACTGTCGCGCCGAGAGGCCCGTAAACCAAGAGGCACCATTGCAGTAGCGCGTAGTCCAGCGGTCGCTCGAACTGTACCAGCAGGGAGTCCAGCGATCCTTTCGCGGGCACGGTCAATCGCCACTTGAGCGGTTCAATTCGCTGTCGCACCTCGGGTCCTACCTCGTACCGCCGCTGGGCCCCTGCCCGCAGGGGGCGACCCCTGGCATCGCGAAAGGCAGGGTCGATGAACAGCCGGAAGGGTACACCTTCGATCAGCGGGTATCCCGCCTCCATATTGGGAACCAGGCCATGCTTGATGCGGGCCGGGTCCAGCAGCAGGGTCATCCGCTGCCGCGCCGGGTCCCACAGCTCCGGATCCATCGGGACGAAAACGCCCTCCAAAGGTTCACCCGTATCATCCCGGCACACCTTGATGGCCCGCTGGGCCCGACCTTCACTCATCGGTTCAGAGAACTGGACGTAGATCTTCAGGAGATTGACCGGTACCCTGGCAACATCTGGGTATATAGCGGCTACAAAGGCAGTAGACTCGGCCTCTACAGCTGGACGCTGAATGTGGAAGATCGCCGGGGCGTCGCCCGCCCCGCCGGCTGACGCAGGGCGCGCCACCAGGGAATAGCCTGCCCCGGCCACGAAGGGGAAGCGGGGGATAAAGAAAAGCGCGTTGCCGGCCGCTTCGAAGCGGCCGGCAACGGGAGGGACGGAATTAACGTCCCTCCCCGATCGCAGCGCCTCGGTGGTGAGAAGGGCGAACCGGCGGCCCAGTTCGCCGGCGTCCAGCCCTTCGAGGTCGGCCAGGACCGCGCGGCTCCAGCCGTCAATTTTCAGCGCGGCCCTGCCGCTATGGTCGCTCCAGGCCAGGGTAAGACTGGCGGATGCCGGCCCCTGGTCCCGGGTCACAGGTCTCCGACGCCGTAGGTGCGCAGGTGAATGTTCCCCTCCGGGTCCTGCTGAAGCATCAGGACGTTGTCGCCGTCCAGGTTGGCCATCCGGCGGACCCCGGACTGGGGCAAAAGCTGGCGGGGAACTCCCACCCCCGGCGTAACCGGGTCTGCGGGATTGTTATCCAGGGAATCGTCGGGTACCGTCAGCGGGCCCTGCTGGTCGATATCCACGCAGGCTATCTTGATCAGCGGATGCCGGTCGTTGGCGACCAGCAGGTATTCCTCGTCGCCCTGCTCGAAGGAGACCAGGTCCAGCGGGCGGTTGTGGGCGCCCAGTTCGGCGACGGTCTTGCCGTGGGCCAGTTCCCCCGGCCTGAAGTCGCTTACCGAGAACTGCACCACCGGCGTGCAGGTGTAGCTGGCCAGGATGCTGTTGTTTCCCTGGTAGGGGACGAAAGCCCGGATGGGGGCGGCCGTCTCGTAGCGACCGTGGGAGACGTGGAAAATCTCCAGGGAATTGGAGTTGGTATCTCCGGTGAAGGGGAAGGGGATGCGCCGCAGGGTGGACGAGAATTCTTCGTTGGAGGTACCGGCCACCACCAGCAGCCCGTCCACGTAGGACATATCGGTGACGGTTACCGTGCGCAGCTTCACCCGTGTTACCTCGCGGGGGTCGTCTTCGTCCGCCGCGTCCTCGATGTCGGACTTAGAGAAGGGGATGTCCTCCAGGGCCACATCGGAAATGGCGCCGCTGGCCTCCACCCGCGCGATAACCGGTACCGCCGAGTCCCCGCTGCCCCGCATCACCGACAGGTAGGCATTCCTGGAATACGGGTGGACTGCCATATCCCGTATTTCCACGTCCTCCCGGGAACAGCCCAGGTAGGACGCCAGGGAACCGTCCAGGTTGTCCAGGTCAATGGCCGCTGCCTGGCTCTCGGACGCAGCATCGCTCACGTCGATGGCAAAAATGGCGGCCCCAACGTTGTCTCCCACAAAGAGGACTCCCTCGGGACCGAAGGCCAGGGCCCCAACCGACTTGATGCCGGGGGAACCCACCGCCAGGCCGAGATGCTCCAGCGCCGTCGCTTGATCTACCATCATTCCCTCCCTTGGTTTGCCCGTATAGGACAGGCTGAATTGGGATTTTGCGCCGTAATCTTATGGGTACCGGCAGTAAAGGCACTGCTTATCGTCGCCAGTGTACCATTCGGCATCCGACTGCGCCACCAATCGAGGGGCGGGACCAGGTCAGTCGCATTACCAACTGAGCCATAACCGGCAAATATTCACGACCCTATTGTCATGTCGCCCTGAGCATGCCGAAGGGCCTGCAATCCAGTTCCTCAGCCATGTTATGGGCCCGAAACGAGCCCTGTAGGATGGAGTGTGGATTCTTCGCTGCTCTCATAGTGACAGGCTTCTTCAGGGGTACTTCCAGTACCCAGGAAGAAATGGGTTCGAACAGGGCAGCCACAAGGGCTGCCCCTACCGGTTGTTGCCCGGCATTCCGTAGTCCTCCCGGTATGGCCTGCGCCAGGTATGTGCTATCATCTCCCAAACACCGGCCCCAAATACAGCCGCGGGTGAGCGTTATGAAAGTCTCCTTTTTCCACTTGATGCCCTACCAGCACCTGCCCCAGGACTTTGAGTCCAAACACCACAGCGCCTGGGTAGACCTGCCCAACGAAAACTTTGACCCAGAATTAGGGCAGCATCATTACACCGACTACCTGGACGAACTCCAGTACGCCGACAAGATGGGCTTTGACGGGGTGTGCGTCAACGAGCACCACAACAACGCCTACGGCATCATGCCGTCGCCAAACCTCATTGCCTCGGTATTGTCCCGCTCCACTTCCCGGGCCGCGCTGGTGGTGCTGGGCAACAGCCTGGCCCTGTACCAGCCT
Source organism: Dehalococcoidia bacterium (assembly GCA_965207275.1). Lineage (GTDB taxonomy): Bacteria > Chloroflexota > Dehalococcoidia > Lucifugimonadales > UBA3495 > Bin22. Next base: position 2,926,863 of record CBDBMH010000002.1, on the reverse strand, counting down.
CCCCTGCGGGTGGCGGAGGAGATGGCCATGCTGGACCTGATGAGCGGCGGTCGTCTGGTGGCCGGCTTCCCCGTGGGCACGTCCATGGACACGACCTTTTCCTACGGCCAGGTGCCCATCACCCTGCGGGAGAAGCACACCGAGGCCCATGACCTGATTATGAAGGCATGGTCGGAACGGGAACCCTTCATCTTCAACGGCAAGTACAACAAGCTGCGCTACGTCAGCATCTGGCCCCGGCCCCTGCAGCAGCCCCACCCGCCGGTGTGGATTCCCGGCAGCGGCAGCCTGGAGACCTGGGACTGGGTGCTGGACCGGGACTACGTCTACTGCTACCTCAGCTATTTCGGCTACCTGCGGGGCAAGCGGGTGGTGGACGGCTTCTGGAACCGGGTGGCAGAACGGGGCATTGACGACAACCCCTACCGGCTGGGCTTCCTGCAACTGGTTTGCGTTTCCGAAACCGACGAGTCCGCCAAGGAGGAGTACGAGGACCACGTCAAGTACTTCTACCAGAAGATGCTGCGCATCCATGCTCCCTTTGCCGAGTCGCCGGGCTACCGGTCCATAGCCTCGGTGCGGGAATCCCTGCGGCCCCAGATTGGCGAGGAAGCGCAGAAGGCGGCCAGCGACCTGGGCTGGGAGGACTTCGTGGAACAGGGCCACATCATCGCCGGCAGCCCGGAGACGGTGCGGGAGCGGCTGACCGAGGCCATCAAGCTGTTGCGGGTGGGCCACTTGATGTGCCTGCTCCACATCGGCACCATGCCCAAAGACCTTACCCTGAAGAACACGGAACTCTTCGCCAGGGAAGTGATTCCGCACATCAAGGATATCTGGAGCGACTACGACGACCCCTGGTGGCCCGAAGGGGTGGCAGAAGATGCGGCGCCGGTGGGGTAGGTGCGCCCTCACCCCCGGCCCCTCTCCCAGAGGGCGAGGGGAGAAAGGCGTTTGAATTTCGGCGGTGAATTTACGTGAGTGCGGAAAGACCACCAAGATACTCAACTGCGCTGGCACGGCGACTTTGCATCGAGCAAACCAAGGCAGAAGAACTGCTATGGAAACGGCTGCGAAATCGCCAGATTTTGGGCGCCAAGTTCCGACGCCAGCATCCGATGGGCCGTTACATTTTGGACTTTTACTGCCAGGAGTACCGCATAGCCGTTGAACTTGACGGCGCCATTCACGAGCAACCTGATCAAGTAAGCTACGACAGAGTTAGACGGAGCGAACTGAAGGAAGCAGGTATTAGATTGTTAGTTTTCACAAACGAAGAAGTCTTTGCAGATGCCCGACAGGTGGTCAGGAGAATCGGCGATTGCATTGTTTCCTATCGATAGACGTTACAATAGGGCACATAACTTCTTTGAGAAGATCACCCCTCTCCCTCAGGGAGAGGGGCGGGGGTGAGGGACACAAGGAGTAAACGCGATGGAAAAACTGCAGCAGGGAGACCGATTCCCGTCCATGACCTTTAAGGCTGTGGACGGCAGCCAGGTACGTATTCCCGAGGACGTGCCCGGTCGGTACGCGGCGGTGTTGTTCTACCGGGGCCATTGGTGACCCTACTGCATGCGGCAGTTGGCCGCATGGGAGGAAAAGAAAGCCGAACTGGAGGGACTGGAAGCCACCATCTATGCCGTGAGTTGCGACACCCTGGAACAGGCCACCGAGGTGGCGGGCAGGGGCCTGACCTTCCCCGTTGGCTACGGGGCGACCAGAGAGGACGGCGATAGGATCGGCGCCTGGTGGTCGGAAGACCATGACGGCTACATTCAGCCCGCGGAGTTCCTGCTGGGAAGGGGCGGCGTGGTGCTGGGGGCCATGTACGCCTCCGGCCCCGTCGGGCGGATGGCCCCTGAAGAAGCGGTGCGGGCCATCACCACCCGGGAACGCCGCAGGCTGGAGCAGGAAGGGCAGCGATCCTAGCTGGCATGCCTGGCCGCAGCGAAGGTCCCCTCTCCCCAAGGGAGAGGGGCCGGGGGTGAGGGCAGCCGGCCACATTCCTCGAAACTGCTGACATCCAGCAGGGGCAAATCCCTTGCCCGGTAATTACAATATTTGCAGCGCCCAAAATTGGGCGCCCAAAAACTGTACTTGCAGGAGCAGGCAATGACTACCGCCTCCCCCATTCCCCCTGGATTTCGCTCGGTGACGCCCCACATGATTATCAAGAACGCCGCCGAGGCCATGGAGTTCTACGGCAAGGCCTTTGGCGCCGTCGAGATTTCCCGCTTTCAAATTCCGGGTATGGGCCTGCTGGCCCACGGCCTGTTGCAGGTCGGCGACTCCTTCATCATGGTGGCGGACGAGTTTCCGCCGGACTTTGGCTGCGCCGATGCCCTTTCCCCGTCAACTGCCAAGGGCACGACCATGAGCCTGCACATCTATACCGACGACGTGGACGGCATGTACCAGCGGGCCATCGAAGCCGGATGCGAGACCGTTTTTGAGCCCATGGACGCCTTCTGGGGCGACCGCTACGGCCAGGTGCGGGACCCCTACGGCCACCATTGGGCCCTGGCAACGCACATCAGGGACATGAACGCGCAGGAGATTGCCGAAGCGGCGGCGGCAGAGTTTTCGGGAATGCCGGGGAACTAGACTAAAGCCAGAGTAGAGACTGCATTTAGCAGAACCGCTACCGTCATACCGGTACGCCGCCGCGGGCCGGTAGCCAGAGGCTTTGGCTTTGATTGCGTTGGCCTGACCCTGAAAATACCGGATTTTCCGCCTGAGGCGGCCGCCGGAATGGTCCGCCGCAGGCGGACTGGGCGGGATGACTGACCAACTCTGAGCGGTAACCCATCGCTTTCAACAGTCGACAGGTGAAAGGAGGCCTGAAATGAACTTTCTCTCCACCAACAAGCTCGGAGCCATATCCCTGGTTGTGGGACCAACCCTGGCCTTCGTCATGTTCCTCATTCAGCCGGGCGGCCTGCTGATCGACCCTACGCCAGGGTCGGACTCCCTCGGCCTGATTGGGGTCTGGCAGGCCAACGCCGTCATGGTGAAGATCACGTCCGGCTTCATCATGCTGGGACTGGCGCTCATGGCCTTTGGCCTGTACGAGGTCCATGTCGCTCACCGCGGAAGTCGCGGCGATGGGCTGAACATGGCCGGTCTGGCGTTGATCTCCGTGGGAGTCATAGCGTGGTTAGGGGTGCAGTCCCTGGTCATGACGCTGGCCAGCACCTACCCTTCGCAAGATGCCTGGATGGCGATCTACGCTATCCGCACTTCTTTGCTGTTGACCGGCGGGGTGGCGGTAGGCCTGGGTATCTTGTTTTTTGCCCTCAGCGTGCTTATCGACACCCGGGGTATCGTGTTCACAATCCTGACCTGGCTGGCAGCTTTGGCCGGCCTCGTTGGAATGGCTGAATGGATCGTGGCCATCTTCAACACCGATGCCATGGACACGGCAACGGCCGTGGCCCGCGGCATGTACATCATCTATGTGGTGTGGCTGATTACCCTGGGGATACGCTTGGCGAAGGAGGAGGAACGGGAAGAGAGCTAGCGTACGGGCAACGGCCGCTGAGTTTTGGAGGCGGCGGGAGACTGGTGTGTAGACTGATTCCCGTGAACGCAGGGGCCCGTTACAAATGGGCCCCCGCGTGTCCATTTGCAGTCCCGGGCTGAGACGGCAAATGGATCTGCAAGGAAACTCTGTCATTCTCTAATGCGCTGGCTGATTCGATGACAGACTCGGGTTTTGGCTATTCATTGCAATACAGGTACGCTGCAAACCGTTTGTCGAAGCCTCATCCGGATTTCCTTACTTTCGGTCTCGTTTGACTCTCCCTATCAACGCCTCCCCCACCTCTTCCTCCCCTAGTCCCACCAGGTCAATGAACCCCACTCCCGGCAGCGCCCCAGGCACGTCGCACTCCCGCACCCGCACGGGTATCAGGATGCCCAGGTCACCCTTGGGGTCCTGCGCGTGGGCGGCCTGCCATTCCGGGCGGTCCAGGTTTTCGGCAAGGAACTCCGGGGAGAGGACGGCGACGGTGGCGTCAGCGATGGCGCTGACGGCGAACATCTCCAGGATCAGGCTGGAACGGGCCCAGTAATCGTAGGATTGCAGCTCTACGGTGTAGCCCGCTTCCTGCAGGCGCTGGCCGACCCACTCGGCCCAGTCCTGGTCGGCAGCGTGGTAGGCGACGAAAAAGTCCAAAGTGTCCTACTCCGCCGCTTCCACCCTTACGGCGCATACCTTGTACTCGGGGATCATGGTATCCGGGTCGTAGGCCGAGTTGGTCAGGAAGTTGGCGGCAGATTCCGACAGCTTGACGAAGGGAATGAAGACTTCCCCGGCCCGCATCCGGTCGGTAAAGAGCGCCTTGCCGGTAAGCTCGCCCCGGCGGGAGGTGACCCGGACGGCCTGGCCGTCGGCGATGCCGTACCTGTCGCCGTCGGAGGGGTTGATGGAGACCTCCAGTTCCGGCGACCGTGCCAGCAGTCCCGATACCCGTCGGGTGATGGTGCCGCCGTGCCAGTGGTAGAGAACTCGGCCGGTGTTGAGAATGAGGGGATAGCGGCGGCTGGGTCGTTCGTCGGATAGAGGCCCCTGTTCGTAGGCAATGAAGCGGGCGCGAGGGCCCCGGGGGAAGGAATCGGCATACAGGTAGGGCGTGCCCGGGTGGTCGGACGTGGGGCAGGGCCACTGGATGCCGCCCTCCTTGTCCAGGCGGTCGTAGCTGATGCCCGAAAGAATGGGCGTCAGGCGGGCCATTTCGTCGAAAATTTCCGAGGGGTGGTCGTAGGTAAACTGGTCCTCCAGGGGGAGGCCCAGCCTGCGGCAAAGGCGGCGGCCCAGGTCGCAGATAATCTCCCAGTCGGGGCGGCTCCCGCCCCGGGGTTCAACGGCCTTGCGGATGCGCTGCACCCGCCGCTCGCTGTTGGTGAAGGTGCCATCCTTCTCGGCAAAGGTGGTGGCCGGCAGCACCACGTCGGCGATCTGGGCCGTTTCGTGCATGAAGATATCCTGCACCACCAGGAAGTCCAGGCTCTTGAACAGCGCGGCGGCCTCGTTCAGGTCTGGTTCGCTGAGCAGGGGGTTTTCGCCGGTGATGTACATGGCCCGCACGCCGTGGTCCTGGCCAATGGACTGGACGATCTGAGTTATAACCAGGCCGCGAATGCCGGGCAGGGTCTGGCCGCCCCAGGCCTCCTGGAAGCGGGCCAGTACCTCGGGGCGGTAGCCCTGGTAGCCGGGCAGGTTGTCGGGGATGCAGCCGGCGTCGCCGCAGCCCTGGACGTTGTTCTGGCCCCGCAGGGGTGAAACGCCGCTGCCGGGGCGGCCCAACTGGCCCGTAACCAGGGCCAGGTTCAGCAGGCCGTGGGCGTTGGGTGTGCCGTTGGTGTGCTGGGTGATGCCCATGCCCCAGATGAGGCAGGAACCGGCGTAATCCCTCATCCCCGAGCCATCTCCCTCGGGGAGAGTGGTCCCTGATGTTACGGGTGAAGGGGCAAAGGGAACTTTGCCAGGAATTGGAGGCCGGGCGTACAGGCGCGCCGCCATCCTGATGTCTTCGACGGAAACGCCGGTAATATCCTCCACCCGTTGCGGCGGGTAGTTTTGGATGACCCGGGCCCACTGCTCGTAGTCCTCGGTGCGGTTGGCGACGAACTCCTGGTCCACCAACCCCTCGTCCAGGATAACCCAGGCCATGCCGTTGAGCAGGGCTACGTCGGTGCCGGGGTAGGGGCGCAGCCACAGGTCGGCGTAGTCGCACATATCGATGCGGCGGGGGTTGATGACGATGAGCCTGGCGCCTCGTTCCACCACGGCCCGGCGCATCCGGGAGGCAGCTACCGGATGATTGGACGTGGGGTCGCAGCCGATGACTACCAGGCAGCCGGAGTTCTCGTAGTCGGTGTAGGAGTTGCTGGTGGCGCCGCTGCCCAGGGTGGCCAGCATGGCCTCCACGGAAGGGGAGTGGCACAGGCGGGTGCAGTGGTCGATGTTGTTGGTCTGCATCAGCAGGCGGGCGAACTTCTGCTGGATGTACCCGTCCTCGTTGGTGGCCTTGGCGGAGCAGAGGGTGCCGAAGTCGTCGTCCCGGTAGTTGACCAGCCGGTCGGCGATCAGGTCCAGGGCCTCGTCCCAGGTCGCCTCGCGGAACCGGCCGCTCTCGCGTATCAGCGGCGTGGTGAGCCGGTCGGGGTGATGGACGTAGGATGCGCCAAAACGTCCCTTGACGCACAGCATACCCACGCTGGAGAGATTGTCGGGGACGTCCTCCACCGCCACGATTTCGTCATCGCCGCTGATCTGCATTTTGATGCCACAGCCCACGCCGCAGTAGGGACAGGTGGTAGCTACCGTCTTTTCGGTCCGCGCACCCGTCGCTTCTCCCCCCAGGAGAGGGGGGAGGGAAGGCTGTACTTCGAGAGCGACGGACTGGGAGATGGTTGCCCTGGCCTGGATAGCGCCGGTGGGGCAGACGGATAGACACTGGCCGCAGGTGGTGCAGATGGACTCGACCAGAGGCTTGTCCATAAACGTGCCAATGCGGCCGCCATCGCCGGCCCCCAGGAAATCTATAGCTCCGATGAACTGGTGCTCTTCCTGGCACGCGTTGACACAGCGGGCGCAGAGAATGCAGGCCTCCATGCCGATGCTGAAAACGGGGTTGCTGGCGTCCGTTTCCTCTCGGGGCCTGGGCTGCCAGCGGGAGTTGGTGACGCCGTAGTGTTGGGCGGCGCGGGTAAGCTGGCCGTACTCTCCCTCGCCTCGTATGGGAGAGGGCACGGGGGACTGGGCGGGCGAATCGGAGGGCAGCATGGCCAGGGTAAGTTCCAGCACCCCGGAGCGGATGCGCTCCACTTCCGGCGTATCGGTGCGGACCACCATGCCATCGCTGGCGGGGACGGAACAGGAGGCGGGAAAGCCTCGCATCCCTTCAACCTGAACCAGGCAGGTGCGGCAGGCCCCGATGGCCTTCATATCCGGGTCCTTGCAAAGCTGGGACAGGTAGGTGCTGGAGGCGTTGACGGCGTCCAGCACGGAGGCGCCCTCCGGCACCTGTACCTGGGCGCTGTTGACGGTCAGGGAGATGGACATGGCGACGTCACCCCTATCCTTTCTGCCCGAGTGGCTTGGAAATCGCTGCTTTCCGTTCCTGGTATTGTAGCACCCGGCTAGTCGCTTCAGACAGAGCTTCGAACTCCCGTGTGGTTTTCCTGACAGCTTCGTCCGAAACGCTATCTACAGTTGCCGCCGGTAAACCTTGACGTTGCCGCCAAGCCTATAGAGAATAGGGGCATCGCAACCCAGGCCGATTCAAGAACAAGGAGCTACCATGCCTAACTTTGTACGATGCTATACCGGCCCAGACGGCCAGTCTCACCTGGAAGACTTGAACCCGCCTTTTGAGTCCTTCGTGGACACGGAAGGGGCCTACGGTGAGGGTACGCCCATGGAGGGCGCCAACGGGATGACCATTCGCATTGCCCAGCCCGGATATTTGCTGGAGTGGCACTGCGCTCCCCGCCGCCAGTACACCATTACCCTGGCCGGAAGGGCTGAGGTGGAGGTGGGCGACGGCACCAAGCGGGAGGTTGGCCCCGGCGACGTGCTGCTGGCCGAGGACCTGACGGGCCAGGGCCACATCACGCGGGTTATCAGCGATGAACCCCGTTACTACATTGTGGTTGCCCTGGAGTGACACCCGGCAGAGTCTGCCACGAATTCCGGTCGGCGCCGGGGCGGGTGCGATTCGCGAATCGCCCCCGCAGTCGTCGGTGTCTGTGGTTTATGGCATAAACGGGTTGGTGTGAACCCGTCGTTCCAGCGCAGCGAGACCTCTGAGTAACTTGGGAGCCTGCCTGATTGCCCGGTTAATTGGGACTGTTTCAGTACTTGTCCCCAGCCCTCCTGGATACCGGTTTTCGCCGGAATGACGGTTACACAGCCGTCCGCGCAGGTGGTAACCCGAACCTGCAGCATTTCCCTTTCTGTCACCCCTTATAGCCCCCGATAAATACCTTCTCCGGTTGAGAGGGAAAAGGGCTTCGGCAACAGCTTTACGTCGCGTTTGAAGGACGGCCGGCGACCATGTCCCGCAGCAGGGGGATGAGTTCCCGGCCGTATTCTCGGGCGTCATTCAGCGGGTCAAAGCCCCGGATGATGAAGGTGGTGCAGCCCAGGTCGTAGTAGGCCAGGAGGGACTCGGCTACCTGCCGCGGGGAGCCCACCAGGCAGGTGGTGCTGCCGGCGGCGCCGCTGGCCGCGGCCACGGGCATCCACAGCCGTTCGTCGTGCAGGTCGCCCTGGGCTGCGAATTCCAGCAGGCGCCGGGAACCCACCGATTGCAGGCGGGCTGGCTGTCCCGGAAGGATGCTCCCCCGGGTTGCTTTCTGCACGCGGTCCAGGATTTCCTCTGCCCGCTGCCAGGCCTGGGCTTCCGTATTGCCCAGTATGGGCCGCACCGACAGGCTGAAATGTACTTTCCGACCCCATTCCCCGGCCCGGCTGCGGATGTCCGCCACCCGTTCCCGTATGGCGGCGCGGGGTTCGCCCCAAAGGGCGAAAACGTCGGCTCGCCGGCTACCCACCTCCAGGGCAATGTCCGAAGCCCCGCCAAAGAACAGGGGCAAATGGGGCTGCTGGAGGCAATGCACCTGGCTGCTGGCGCCCTTCAGCCGGTAGAATTCCCCCTCGTAGTCGAAGGGCTCGGTGGCGGTCCAGGTGCGGCGGAGAATGTCCATGTACTCGTCGGTGCGACGGTAGCGGGCATCGTGGTCCAGGAAATCGCCGTCCCGTTCCTGCTCCACGTCGCTGCCGCCGGAGATGATGTGCAGGGCGATGCGGCCGCCGGAAAGCCGGTCCAGGGTGGCGGCCTTGCGGGCGGCCAGGGTTGGGGCCACGAAGCCGGGCCGGTGGGCGATAAGGTAGCCCAGGCTGGTGGTATGAGCCGCCGCGTAACCGGCTACCTCGAAGCCGTCGGGGGTGCTGGAGGAGTAGCCCGTCAGCACCATGTCGAAGCCGGCGTCCTCGTGAACGCGGGCAAATTCGAGGATGTATTGGCCGTCCACCCCGGCCGGCACTTCGGCGCCCGGATTGATGCCTCCACCAAACACGCTGAGGGTGGCGCCGGATGCGGCCGCCGCTTCCCGGGTGACGCCAATCATGCCGACGATGCGGACAGTATTCGTAGCATTCGCCATATTATTTGACACCCAACCTATACCAGCCCATCTCCGAAAAAATGCAGCAGGCTGATGACCGGGCCACCGGCCATCTGTCCCAGACCGCACAGGGAGGCGGCCCCGACAATTTCCGCCAGGTACCGCAGTTCCTCTATATCGCTGGCGGAAGGGCCGCCATCCGCTATCCGGTCCAGGGCCGCCACGATACGGGGCGTACCCTCGCGGCAGGGGGTGCACTTGCCGCAGGACTCAGCGGCGTTGTAGGCGGCCAACCGGCGCGCCACCTCCAGGGGGGAGACGGTTGAGTCCATCACCATTATGCCGCCGGCGCCCATCACCACGCCCGACGGATGCAACATGCCTGGCTTCAGTTCCAGGTCCAGTTCCGAAGGCGGCAGTATTCCGCTGGATGGGCCACCCACGGCAACCACGCCGATTTCCCGGTCCTCCGCCGGTCCTCCGCCAATGCCGTAGACCACCTGCCGCAGAGTGGTTCCCATGGGCACTTCGGCCAGGCCGGGGCGCCGGACCGACCCGCTGAGGCAGATAAGCTTGGTGCCCGGAGCCGATTCCAGCCCCACCTGGCCGTAGCGGCCGGGGCCCCGCTGCAGAATGTAGGGGACGTTGGCTAGAGTTTCCACGTTGTTGATTACCGTGGGCTGGCGGTACAGCCCCGATTCTACCGGGAAGGGAGGCCGGAGCCGGGGCTCGCGCCGGCGACCCTCTATGGTGTTGAGCAGGGTTGTCTCCTCGCCGCAGACGTATCCCCCGGCTCCCCGACGCACCTCAACCTCACAGTCGAAGCCTGAGGCCAGGATGTTGGCTCCCACCAGGTTGCTGCGCCTGGCCTGTTCCAGGGCCGCTTCCACTCTCTGTGCGGAAAGGTGGGCCTCGGCGTTGATGTAGACGTAGCAGAGGGAAGCGCCGGAGGCGTAGGCGGCGATCAGCGCGCCCTCCAGCAGGCGGTGGGGCAGCCCTTCCATGATGTGGCGGTCTTTGAAGAGGCCCGGCTCACCTTCCTCAGCGTTTACCACCAGGACCCGCGGTCCCGGGAAGGAGCGGGATCCCTGCCACTTGCGGGCCGGCGGGAAGTAGGCGCCGCCCCGGCCCTGCAGGCCGGATTCCAGCACCCGGTCTATGACGTCCTCCGGAGAACCGGACAGGGCGTCGGCCAGGCTGGCGTAGCCGCCAACGGTTACGTAGTCGTCCACATCGGCCGGGTCAAGCTGACCACACCAGGACATTACCTGCAGGTGCTGGGGAGTGAAAAAGTCCTCCAGCGCCCCAGCGGGCCGCAAGACCTCGCCATTACCCAGGGCCGCAACTATGGGTGGGACGTCGTCTACGGTGACGCTGCTGTAGTGGCGGGTGCGGCCGTCGGGTTCGTTGACCACAACCTGGGGAGCGGCAAAGCAGGCGCCGTCGCAGCCGGTGGTTACCAGGTAGGCGTTGTCATGGGATGCCAGCGCCTCCCCAAGGCATTGGGCCACCGCGTCGGCGCCCAGGGCCTGGCAGCACTGCCCCACCTGGACCATGACACGCGTTCTGCCCGACCCGGAACCCAGCCGCTTCCGGCGAGCATTGTTTCTCAGTTCTTCGTAGGTCATGCCGCTGTCATTCCTTCAGCAGGGAGGCGACCTGGACGGCGTCGGCGCGGCCAAGCCAGGCTCCGTCCACCTCAGCCAGGGGAGCCAGGGGGCAGCGGTAGGCGCAGGGAGTCTCTTCCAGGGTTACCCGGCCATTCTCGGTAGTCCGGCCGGCCTCCACGCCCAGGGCTTGAGAGAGTTCCGCCAGCAGTTCCCGCCCGCCGCCGTGCCAACAGCTGAGGCCGGCGCAGACCCGGACCAGGTGTTGGGCGGGCGCCTCGATTCGAAGCTCGGTGTAGCTGGTGGCGGCGCCGTAGACGACGCTGGCCGGGGTGCGCAGGTGCCAGGCCACCACCTGCAATGCCCATTCCGGGAGGTGGCCCAACTCTTCCTGGAGGAAATGCAGGGCTGGTAGCAGATAGGTGCGGTGCGGGGGAAATTTCCGGCGGAGCAGGGGCCTGAGTTCTTCCCGTTCCATCACTGTTCCAAGCCTGGTGGGCTGGCGCCGAAAGCAGTTAGGCCGTGGCTATTGCTGGTCGGGTTCAGGAGGCGGGACTCGAAACATTACGTTCCCGTCCTCGTCGTGGGAATGGGACATTATGGCCTGTTGAAGGCTCCTGTTTTGCTCGCGGGAGCTTTCCGCCTCTGACCAGATAAGACTCTCAATGTGACCATATCTTTCTTCAGCGAGTTCCTCGTTGCGTCTGAACCTCTCTTCGGCAAGCTCTTCGTTCCTTCGGATGAGTTCTTCGTTATGACGAAACTGTTCTTGGTTTAGGGTCTCGTGCTGGCCGATGCGGTCATGGATTCGCTGTACTTCTATCTTCATCTCAACGGGGATTCGAGCAGTAGCCTCAGACAGCTTGCCGATGCGATAGATTGCGGCAGTTGCCAGACCTATAACGGCAATTATCGCGGCAAGAATTCCAGCGATTGCTGTGAGTTCAACAGGAGACATGGAAAGAATCTCGCTCCAAGTCTTGTCAGCTATTCTACCCTACCGGAAAGGGATTTGCCCATTGGCGTCATTGCGTTACCTGCGGACAGGTTATCCAGGCCCAATTCCGCCAGCTTCCTGTCCGGTATCAGGCCGTCTTCCGTCCAGCCGCGGGCCCGGTAGTAGCCGGCGATCATGAAGTCCAGGTCTGCCTTGGAGAGGCCAACACCGGCCGCAACGCCCGTGGGCAGGGGTTCCTCCAGTGTGCGCCGGGGCAAGGTGTCGTCGGCGCGGGTCCAGCCCTCGCGGAGGTTGAAGAGTTTCTTCAGGTTGGAGATTCGCTCACCGCAACGCCGCAGGTCCTGGGCGGTCATTTCCCAACCGGTGACCATGGAATAGACCTGGGCCGACTCTTCGTAAAAATCGTGGAAGGCTTTGCGGAGGAACTTGCACCAGATCAGGGAGTCCAGCACCGCCTCGAAGTCCTCGCTCTCGGCGGCAATGCCGCCCCGGGCCTCGTCCACCGAAAGGCGGTCAACCCGGTCGGAAAAGTCGGCTTCGTAGGCGGAGGAGCGGTTGTGGCAGGCGCCCCGGGGCGTGGTGGCCAAGCCCAGGGCCATGGTCTTGAGGCTACGGGGCTCGTAACCGGGCATTTCCAGGCCCTTGACCTGCATGGCCCAGGCATCAGATCCCTGGCCGACCACGGCAGCGGCGGCGCGGCTGCCCTGGGCCAGCAGGTTGCCGATGCCCCGTCGGTGTCCCATATCTTCCAGTACCTTCAACAGCGCCTCGCCGTTGCCAAACCGCAGTTCCACGCCACCGGTGTCTTCCGTGGTCAGAAGTCCCCGCTCAAAGCACTCCATAGCCCAGGCCGCGGTGGCGCCGGCGCTGATGGTGTCCATGCCCAGGTCGTCGCAGATGGCGGCGGCGCGGATGACCGTGTCCGGGTCGGAAACGCCGCAAAGGGGCCCCAGGGCAAACAGGCTTTCGTATTCCATACGGACGCCACCATTGCCTATGCCCTTCTTTCCGCCCTTGTCTTCGGACACCAAGATTCGCTCGCAGCCGATGGTGCAGTTGGCGCAACCGGCGTTTCGCTGCAGGTGGCTGCGGTGAAGTTCTTCGCCGCTGACCTGTTCGGCCGCCTCGAAGGTGGACTGGCGAAAGTTGCGGGTAGGCAAAGTTCCCAGGCGGTTGAAGACGGCCACGTTGGCCATGGTGCCCAAGTTGCGGTATTTTTCGGTGGCGGCGCCCAGGCTGCGGCGGCTGAGGTCTCGGCCGTAGCTGCGTACCGCGTCGGGTTCGGCAACTTCCACCGGCTGATGGCCCCGCAATGCCAGGGCCATCAGGTTCTTGGAACCCATAACCGCGCCCAGTCCGCATCGTCCGGCCTGCCGGCCCCCATCGTTGCTGATGGAGGCGAATTTGACCTGCGCCTCTCCCGCCGGGCCGATGCAGGCCACACGGTAACGCCGGTCGCCCAGCCGTTTCTTCACCGTCTCTTCCCTGGCAGCAGCTCCCATGCCCGCCAGGTCGGCGGCGTCCTCGAACTGGACAGTTACGTGGCCTGTATCCAGGGCATCGCCTTCAACCCTCAACAGGATTGGACCGTCGGCGCGCCCTACGATGATAAGAGCGTCGCCGCAGCACTTCTTGAGTTCGGTGGCCAGGTGGCTGGAAGAGAGGGAATCGGCGATGAAGCCGGTCAGGGGCGACTTGGTGAGGACGGCAAACTTGCTGGAAGTAGTCAGGCGGGTGCCCACCAGCGGACTGCCCACGAAAAGCAGCGGATTATCCGGCCCCAGCGGGTCGGCGCCCGGCGGACAGTACCGGTACAGAAGGCAGGTCCCCAGCCCGATGCCGCCGATAAAGTTGCGCAGGGTGTCGCTGCCCAATGCGTCCCAGCGGTGGGTGCGAGAGGACAGGTCAACGATCAGGGCTTTGCCGTGGTAACCGTACATCGTTCAATTAGGAATGGCTAAACAGCAATACGCATTGGGTTGGTTGGTTTCGATGCTCTCCTGGGAATGTCAGCCATAGAGTGCTGTCAGTAATCGCTACTTTATCAGCCGCCGGCCTGGCTGGACAGCAGGAGCAGGGAATCACCATCGGCCAGGATGAAGTCGGCTTCGCCCAGGAAGGTCAGGCCGTTCAAGTTGAAAACGTAGCCGTCATCCAGGCCGGTCAGGTCTTCTTTCAAGCCGTGCCCCACCAATGGGGGACACTGCTCCGCCAGGGCGGCCACCAGGCTGTTCCGGTTGGCCGGACAAGACACCGACAACTCCACTGCCGTTGTTCCGCAGTGAATGCGGGGAGTGCCGAACAGTTCCACTTTAACCCTGACTACGGCCGTCACCCCGTTCATATGGTTGCCTCCGCCAGGGCGCGGGCCCGGGCCAGGTCCTCGGGCGAGTTGACGTTGAAGAAGCTGAGCAATTCGGGGTCGAACCGCCGGACCTCCCCTTCGTCCAGGTACCGGACCCGCACATCGTCAAAGAAGCCGGAAATCTTCAGGTCGCGGGCCTGGAGCCTGGCTTCTATGTGGGGCAGGCAGGCCCTGGAGTACAGGGCGTGGGTGGGTTCGGGAAAAACCCCGGGCTGGGGGACGACCGCATTGGAATCGCCTCGCAGCTCAAGCATGCGCTCCAGCAAGGGGACGCTCAGGAAGGGCATATCGCAAGCCACCACCAGGCTCCAGTCGGTATTGGCAGCGGAGAGGCCGGAGAATATACCGCCCAGGGAACCGCCCTCGGGGTAAATGTCTACCGCCAGGCGATGTTCAACGTCCAGCGGCAGGGCCTGACCGCGGGCGGTATCAGCTACTACTACCACAATCTCGTCGGTCAGCGTGGTCACCCTTTCAATTACCCGCCGGATCAAGGGCTGGCCGCCGAAGGGTTCCACCGCCTTGTCCCGTCCCAGCCGGCGGCTGCGTCCACCGGCCAGGATGATGCCGGTAACCTGGCTGCCGTTTGTTTCCCTGGCGACGTGTTCCATTGTCAATCCCTTGCCAGACCTGCCGCTTTCGATGGGACTTCTGGGTTCGAGTATAGCATAGGGAGCGGTCAGCGCTATTAAAGCGGCGGAACGGCACTGGGCAATTCTCTAACGAGTCAATGTCGGGCTGAGTGAAGCCGAAGCACCTGAAGTTCATACGGCGATCCGGCTTCGGGGTCCCGGACCGTGTTCTTGGGTAGGATTCCAGGCCCTTCGGCAGGCTCGGGGCGACATCATCGGGGTTGAAACAGCTTGCTCCCTGAAGGATAAATTTGCCGCTACTGACGGCCGGCCGCTTGACGGGCTGGATTGCCCCTGACTAGCGTTAATTGTGTCGGGACCGACCCGGAGTTCGGGTCGGTTCCCGCTTTGTCGTGAAATTAAGGGTCAAGGGAGGTTTCCATTTGTTGCTCTGTCGTCGCTGTAAATCGGACCGGCTCATCCGGCTACAAGTCATCAATCCGGCGGACAACCCCGTTCTCCGGTGCGGGGAATGCGGCTTTCTGTTCAGTCCCGGGCCCTCGCCATTGGCGCCGCAGGACCCCGATGGGGCTGCCACATGGGGCATTGCCCACCGGCAGTCCAGGCCTGCCAGCCGGGGAGGGTAAATGGCAGTGATGGAACTGACTTCCAACGCGCTGCTATGGGAAGCGGTCTGCAAGAGCGCAGATAATGGCTGCCTGGTCCTCGTCAAAGCCGACCAGTCCGGCCCGTCCCCCGTGGAGTTTGCCGAAAATGTGCTGGGTGTGCAGCTTTGGGAAAAGCAGAAGGACCTGCTGTCGGCGTTGACCGAACACCACCGCGTGGCCGTGAAGTCGGGAAACGGCCTGGGCAAGGGGTTCAGCGCGGCGGTGGCCGTGCTGTGGTACCTGTATACCCACGAGCCGGCCATCGTGCTCAGCACCGCGCCCACCTTCCGCCAGGTGAGGTACATCCTGTGGCGGCAGATTCGCAGCCTTTACCAGCGCGCCCCGGATACCCTGGGCGGCAAACTGCTGGACACCCGCTGGGAACTGGCCGACGACCGGTATGCCCTGGGCCTGTCTGCAGACGGCGCCGACCAGTTCCAGGGGTTCCACAGTCCCCATATGCTCATCGTGGTGGACGAAGCCGAGGGCGTGAGCGACTACATCTATGAGGCAATCGAGGCGGTAATGACCTCCTCCGACTCCCGCCTGCTGCTCATCGGCAACCCAACCACCACGTCGGGGATGTTCCGGCGGGCCTTTTACGAGGAACGCCAAATCTACCACTGCATCACCATTTCCGCGCCGGACAGCCCCAACTTCGAAGGGAATGGGGTGGTATACCCCGGTCTGACCACTCCCCGCTGGGTGGAGGAACGCCGCCAGCTCTGGGGAGAGGACAACGCCCTGTACCGGGCGCGGGTGCTGGGTGAGTTTCCCGACCATACTGAAGACGCCCTGATCAGCCTGTCCAGCGTGGAGGCCGCCGTCGAGCGGTGGCGGAACCAGCAGCAGGCCCTGGCCACGGGAGCCGCCACTCCGCCGCCGACGCCATGGGAACCGGAGGGAGAGGTAGTCCTGGCCGTCGACGTGGCCCGTTACGGCTCCGACCACAGTGTCATCCTGCGTCGGCAGGGGTGGCGGGTGGAGGAGATTCGCACCTTTAACGGGATAGACACAATGCAACTGACCGGCTGGGTGGCCGCCGCCATACGCGAGTTCCAGCCGCGGCGCACCTGCATCGACGAAGTGGGCGTGGGGGCGGGAGTAGTGGACCGCTTGCGGGAACAGGGGTACGGGGTACGGGGGATAAACGTGGCCCAGGCCGCCCGCCAGAAGGAAGTATTCGCCAACCTGCGGGCCGAGGGCTACTGGCGACTGCGGGAACTGTTCGCCGCCGGCGAGATCGCCATTCCACCGGACCAGCAATTGGTGAGTGAACTGGTCAGCCTGCGCTACCACGTCGACAGCCGGGGCCGTACGCTGCTGGAAAGGAAGGAGGATATGCGGAAGCGGGGAGCGCCGTCGCCTGATCGGGCCGACGCCCTGATGCTGGCCTTTCTGGAACCGCCCAGCCGTCCCCGTGTCTGGATATGAAGGAACAAAGATGGACAGGATATACAGGAATTACCATGGAAAGTTCGCCTCCTGTGCATCCATGTTTGATTAACTCAAGGAGGCTATCAAGAATGAAAATCCGGGAAAGTAAACTGGCGCGCCTGGTGGGACTGGGTAGCCTAAGACCAATCCAGGATGTGGCGAATAATGGCATTGTCCGGCGGGGCAACCGCGCGGCGGCGGCGGATCTGGGCCCGCTGAGCGAGGCGATGGGCGCCGGCATTGGCTTGGCCAGTCCCGAATACGGGGCCTACTACACCACGTCGGTGCCGGTGTACGCCGCCATCAAGTTGCGGGCCGACGCGGTGAGCCGTCCCGTGGTGCGCCTGTACCGAGAAGGCCCCGAGGGTTCCAGGCTGCCGGTGGGGTACAATCATCCGGTCCACCAATTGTTGGAACGGGTGAATCCCTGGCACACCCGGGGCGACCTGTGGCAGGCCACGGAGATTTACCTGAACCTGTGGGGCCAGGCCTTCTGGGCGCTGGAGCGGGACCAGGAGGGACGGCGGGAGATCTGGCCCCTGCGGCCGGATCGGGTAACCGTCCTGCCCGACCGACGCAGCTACGTAAGGGGGTTCGTATACCGGGGACGGAGCGGCCAACCCGTGGCCTATACCCCGGACGAAATGGTGTGGCTGCGCTACTTCAATCCCCTGGAGGAGTATGCCGGGCTGTCGCCCCTGGCCCCGGCCCGTATGTCGGTGGATATGGGCGGCGACGGCCTGCGGTTCAACCGTAACTTTCTCCGCAATTCGGCCCAGCCCGACTTCGTGCTGCTGACCGACGCCCAATTGACTGACTCGGAGGTGGAGGAATTCTACAGCCGCTGGGAGGCCCGCTATCGAGGCCCGCAGAACGCCCGCCGTCCCGCCATCGCCAACTTCATCCGCGACATCCGCACCCTGGGGTTGAGCCACCGGGATATGGACTTCATTCGGGGCCTGCGCTGGAGCCTGGAGGAGGTGAGCCGCGCCTACGGCGTCCCCAAGCCCTTGCTGGCCGACCTGGAACGAGCCACCTTTGCCAACATCAACGCAGCCGAGCGCATCTTCTGGCGCAACACCATCGTGCCCGAACTCCGCTTCCTGGAGGAACACCTGAACCGGCTGCTGCTGCCCAAGCTGGGCTACCCCGACCTTTCCCTGGAGTTCGACCTGGGCTCCATCGAGGCGATGCAGGAAGACGAGAACAGCCGAGTTACCCGCCAGATGCAGCTCCTGGACCGGGGCGTCCTTACCGTCAACGAGGTGCGCCGCCAGCACAATCTGCCGGAAGTGCCCTGGGGCAACGAACCCAAGAAGCAGTAAAACGAATTTCGCCCCAGGCACACGCGCTTCCGTATTCCCTGTTTGAATAATTTGGGCCCGACCTCGCATTATGGGGTCGGGCTTGTTCTTTGCCGTTCGACTGATTTAGCTGCGGATTGCGCAAGGTGCGAGCTGCTCTTCATACAAATCCGTCTACCAGCAGATACATATGATCTCTTGTATGTTGACTCACATATATTGTCTTGAAATAATTAATATAAGGAGGTTTTACCAGAGGATGAAGAGTCCAGAATGGAGGGCTTAGCCCACTGGACCCGCGAGTAGAGTGACCCTTGCCCCGGCGAGGTTAGGGGGTGTTGCCGGAGGATCCCTGGCTTCAAGGAGAGAGCAAGGAGGGTAGCTTTTCAATTGAGGTGGTTTCGTGCGTGGTACCAGGGCAGACACGCCGCCTGGGGCGGACCTCTGCGAATCCCGTCTCCGAACCTCCCAATAGGGAACGCTACTTTATTCATTCCCTACTGGACATTGAGCGAGCTGTACTATAGATTTGTCCCCATAAAATGCCGCTGAATGCTGGTGGGAACCTAAATGGACTAGAGAGATTATGAGCCAACAGGAAATGCTCAAGGGAAACACGGAGACTTTGCTATTGTCTCTACTCCTGCTGGAGCCAATGTACGGTTACCAGATAGTCAAGGAGATAAATGCGCGGAGCAGCGGCTACTTCGATTTCAAGGAAGGTACTCTGTATCCCGCACTGCACCGGATGGAGCGGGAGGGCCTGATCGAGGGACGGTGGCAAAATACCCCTGGCGGAATGCGCCGTCGCTACTATTACATAACCCTTAAAGGTCGTTTCGTACTGTCCGATCGGCAGGTGGAATGGCAGCGATTCAGTCGAGCGATGAACTCCGTTATTGCCCGATCATCGGTTCAACCGGAGGGATAAGGAATTTATCCGAGGGCGACATAAAGTGGTTGATTCTCAAAAGTATGACTACGTAGGTGTCCTGTCACGTCACCTCCGACTTCAGCCTGGTAAGAAGAAAGAGATAATTCGCGAACTCGAAGGGCACCTGGAAGACAAGGCTTCCGATCTGGTCGACCGCGGGGTGCGCGGGGAAGCGGCAAAACGTCTGGCTTTGCAACAGATGGGGGATCCCGTCGCACTGGCCAGGCAGATTCAGGCGGTACACACCTCCGTTGGCCTGAAGGAAATGGGGCTGGCCGTTATTCCCCATTTCCTGGTTGCCGGGCTGGTTGCCTTCAACCTCTGCGATAGCATCCTGGCCGTGGCCGTGACCCTGGCGCTGATCGGGGGTATTGCCTGGTTCAACTGGCGACGGGGGGAGCCCAGTATCTGGTCCCACCCCTGGATGGGATTTACGCTGGCCGCTCCGGCGATTTTCCTGCTGATGTTGGTGATCAGCCCGGGCAAGTTGGTCTACGGCCTGTTGGACGGCAGTTCCTATCCCGTGAGTATATCCCTGATTCTGCTGTTCTGTGCCTACGTGGGAGTCGCCTTGTGGGTAATGGTGCGGGTGGTGTACCGGCTGGCAGGTTGCGACTGGCTGCTGGTGGCCATGTCCGGCTTTCCCATTACCCTCTTGACTGCATGGGTGCTGGCTGCCCAGTGGCTGGACCCCTCCTGGCAGACGCCACTGGCTCCGGCGGCTCTGCCCGGGGCGCTGTGGATTATGGTGTTCCTTTCTATTGCCGCATTAACGGCGGCTTTCCTCAAGTTTGGTCGGCGTCACGCCAGGGTGGGACACCTGCTGATATCAACCTCTGTTGCGATAACCGTCGCTTACGCAATTCTGCTGATGAACTACCACCTGTTTTCCGTCCGGCTGGCAGTTGCCGGTCTGATGGCCATTTTGTTGTTTCCTGCCCTCAAGAAACCCCTGGTGTCCAGCTTAAGGGTGTTGCAAAACGCCTTCCAGACCACCCTGCACCTGATCGGCAGGTAACCAGCCAGGGGAAAGTGGGCGGGATGCAGAATCCCCAACTCATCCCGACAGGTGGAAAGTGATCTCGACGGCTGGAAAGTCCTTAGTTCGGGGCCGGCGCTCGTTCGCCTGGCCCCGAACGGTTTCCGGCGGACGCTGGATTGCCCGGATTGCGACAGGAGGAAGGACGCATTGAACGGCGGGAGCCAAATGGAAGATAGCCGTGTCAACTCCGACGTGGCTTCCCTGCGGAAAGCTTTGGCCAGCGAGTTAGACCGGGTGAATCCTTCCGGTGGAGGAGGAGCCCTGATCGCCCTCAGCGGCCTGCCCGGGACGGGCAAGTCACACTTTGCCGCCGTCCTGTCTCGCCGCATTCCCTGCCTGGTGCTGGGCAGCGACCGGATGCGCAAGGTGCTGGTTCCCCAACCCCGCTACACTCGGGAAGAACACGCCCGGGTTTTCCGCGCCGCCCACTTGCTGCTGGAAGACCTGCTGGGCCGGGGCCACCTGGTAGTCTTCGATGCAACCAACCTGACGGAGCGAGCCAGGGAACCCCTGCACGAAATAACCGCCAGGGTGGGCGTGCCGCTGGTGCTGGTCCAGTTTGACGCGCCGCCAACCTTGGTCCGCCAGCGTCTGGCCCGCCGGTCCCGGGGAGAAATTGACGACACCTGGTCCGACGCGGACTGGCGTATCTACTGCCGCCTGTACCCGGGGCAAGAACCGGTTACAGGCCCCCACTTCGACGTGGATTCATCGCGCAGCATCGACGGCGTGGTGGAGGCGTTGGCGGCGAGCCTGGAGAGAGGGATGTGGCGCCCTCCGTCCGGGGAGGGTGGCGCAGATCGGGACGGCTGAGGAGGCGGCAGGCCTCCCCCCTAACCGACGGGCCAGTCCGACGTTATCACGCCGAATACCAGCCCCAACAGCAACAGCGCCAACAAAAGGCCAAAGAGGCAGCCGACCCCGAACAGGCAGCCCCGTCCCATCTCCCGTATTGGCGCTAAAATGAAACTAATCATGCGGCACTCGGAGTGGTCTCATGAATCGCCCTCTGTCGACCGTCTCCTTATAGCTATGCTATCATCTCCCCATTCAAAATTATACGGAGATAAGTATGGAAATCGGAGTTTTCATGCCCGTGAACGCTCAGGCCCTGGACATAGCCGAACTGGCCCGGACGGCCGAGGCTGCCGGGTTTGAATCCATGTGGATGCCGGAGCATCCGGTCATGCCCGTCGAAACCACCAGCAGGTACCGCGGCACCGAGGACGGATCCGTTCCACCTTACATGTATGACATGGTGGACCCCTACATGGCCCTGTCCCGCGCCTCTGCGGTGACCAGCAAAATCAGGCTGGGCACCAGCATCAGCCTCATCCCCGAGCGCAACCCCCTCATGCTGGCCAAGGTGATATCCACCTTGGACCATTATTCCAACGGCCGCTTCATCCTGGGTGTTGGGGCCGGCTGGCACCGGGAAGAAACGACCATCATGGGCGGCAACTTCGACCACCGCTGGACCCAGACCAGGGAGAATATCCTGGCCATGAAGGAACTGTGGACCAAGGAGCAGGCCGAGTTCCACGGCAGGTACGTGGACTTCCCGCCCGTTTACTGCAATCCCAAGCCCGTGCAGAAGCCCCATCCCCCCGTGCTGCTGGGCGGCGCGGCAGAGAACCTCTTCCGGAGAATAGTCACCTGGGCCGACGGGTGGATCCCGTCCAACGCCTCGCCCGAACAGATTAAGGCCGGCCGGGCCAGCCTGGACGAACTGGCGGACTCCGCCGGCCGAGACCCGGCCTCCATCCAGATTACCGCCTTCGGCGTGGCTGCCAACACCGACACGCTGAAGCAGATGGAGGAAGCCGGCGCCGACCGGGCCATAGTAATGCTGCCTGACGCCCGAGGCGCCAGCGCCGCCAATGACATCGAGCGGATAGCCGGGGCGATTCTGTAAGTTACCATTGATAAGGTCCTGCTCCCGTCGCAGGGAGGGGATTTTTCCAGGGAAGAATAGTCATGGTTTCCAAGGCTGGACTGGTGACCTCGGAAGAGTTGCTAAATGTGCCCGATGACGGGTACCGGTATGAATTGGTGCGAGGTGAATTGCGGAAGATTGCGCCGGCCGGAGCGAGACACTCAAATATAGGAGTAAGGGTAGCGGTTTCGCTTAGCAACCACGTCACGGCTAACAGTTTGGGAACCGTGTTCGGCGCGGACGGCGGTTTCCTGCTGGAGAGGGACCCGGACACCGTGCGGGCCCCGGATGTTGGCTTTGTCCGCCGGGAGCGGTTGGCAGAGACGGGCCTGGTGGACGGCTACTGACCGGGGCCGCCGGACCTGGCGGTGGAGGTCATTTCGCCCAATGACCTCTATACGGAGGTGGCGGAGAATGTGGAGGGATGGCTGAGGGCCGGGACCGGAATGGTAGTGGTGGTGGACCCACGGCGACAGGTGGCTACGGTACACGGGCCCGGGCGGGAAGCCGTAACGCTGGCCGGAGAGGTAGTCCTGGATGGAGATGACGTAGTGCCCGGCTGGCGGCTGGCGGTGGGAGACCTATTCGGTTAGAGCCAGCGCAATCGCAAAAGCCGTTATGGCCCGCTCGAGGTGAGCCGGTCGAACCATACTGCCTGTTGGAATCGCGTCCTTCAACAAGCTGACCTTTGATCTACGGTCATTCCTTTCGATAGCCCTGGCGTTCGGGGCCGGACCCGATTGTTAAACCCGGTTTCCTTGAATAGTTGGCCGCCCCTGTCTATCATCAACCTGGCACAAGGGCAAACTCCCTCCCCCAAGGGCAGGTGTTGCTATGACTACAGAGCAAAGAGTTCCGGCGCCCCCGGCCACGTCAGAATCCTCGGAAACCCTGACGGCCGCAGTCCCAACCCAAGTTGAGAAGCGCAAGTTCACCGTGGCGGAGTACTACCGCATGGCCGAGGTTGGCATACTGGGATCGGAGGAGCGGGTGGAACTGATACAGGGGGAGATTATCGTTATGCCGCCGATTGGGCCGGGCCATGCCGGAAGCGTAGATATTATCGGCAATCTCTTTATCCGCAAATTGGACGAGCGGCTCATTGTGCGTAGTCAGAACCCTATCCACCTGGACGACGGTTCCGAACCACAACCGGATATAGTCGTGGCGCGGCCCCGGAATGATTACTATACCTCCGCTCACCCCACACCGGAGGACATTTTGCTGATAGTTGAGGTAGCGCAGATCAGCCTGGAGTATGACCTGAACGTCAAGGCCCACCTCTACGGACGCAACGCTATACCGGAAACCTGGGTAAAGAACCTGCCCGAGGACTGCATTGAGCGGTTCACCGAACCTGGATCCGACGGCTACGCCCAGCACACCATTCACCGCCGGGGCGAGACCATCACCTCGGTGTCTTTCCCCGACCTGGAGTTGGCGGTGGAAGATCTGTTGCCGCCCCCCGCAGTAGAGGACGAATAGTCCGGGGCCGCCCGTCAGCAGGCTTGGAGTAAACGACGTTGGGGCGGTTCGCGAAGCGCCCCAACCGGCAAACAGGGAATTACGTACTTTTTACCGGCGGAGAAACAACTATGGTTACCAGCTATTCCGTAATAGGTCAGCCCGTCGCCCGCGGCGAGGGACCGGAGAAGGTGTCGGGCCAGTCCGTCTACGCTTCCGATGTCAACCTGCCGGGGATGCTTTGGGGCAAGATTCTGCGCAGTCCCCTGCCCTATGCCCGCATCGTCAGTATCGACACTTCCCGGGCCAGAGCCCTGCCCGGCGTCCACGCCGTCATTACCGGCCCGGACATTCCCGACCGGCGGGTGGGCCGCCTGCTGCGGGACTGCCCCGTGCTTTGCCGGGACAAGGCGCTGTTCGTGGGCGACAAGGTGGCCGCCGTGGCTGCCGAGGACCCGGACATTGCCGAGGAGGCCCTGCTGCTGATCGACGTGGAGTACGAGGACCTCAGCCCCGTATTCGACCCGGAAGAAGCCATGACCGGCGATGCTCCCACCCTGCACGAGGGCATGGAGTCCTATCCCGGCCTGCCCCAGCCCCCGTCGGGTATCAACAATGTCTTTGCCCACAATGTTTGGGACAAGGGGGACATCGAGCAAGGGTTTGCCGAGTCCGATCTCATCTTCGAGCACACCTTCACCACCCAGTTGCACCACCAGGCCTACCTGGAACCCCACGCCTGCGTGGTGGACATTGACAACGATGGGCGGGTGCAGATCTGGGCCTGCAACAAGGGTCCCTTCATGCTGCGGGAGCAACTTTCCAAGGTGTGGGACATGCCCGAAGCCAACATCCTGGTCAATCCCACCAACATTGGCGGGGACTTCGGGGGCAAGGGTTCCTTCATGGACATACCCCTGTGCTACTACCTGGCCCAGGCTTCCGGACGTCCCGTCAAGATGGTCATGGACTACGTGCAGGAACTGATGGCCGGCAACCCCCGTCACCCGGCCACCATCACCATCAAGACGGGCATGAAGAGCGACGGTCGCATCTGGGCTCGCCAGGCCCGCTGCGTTTTCAACAGCGGGGCCTACGGGGCCTTCAAGCCCCGGGTGCACCTGCGGGGTGCCGACCACAGCGGCGGGCCCTACCGCATCCCCCACGTCCACATCGACAGTTACATGGTCTACACCAACAACATCCCCTGCGGCCACATGCGCGCCCCGGCCAAGCCCCAAGTGGCCTTCGCCGTGGAGTCGCACATGGACCTGATCGCCCGGGAAATGGGCATGGATCCCTACGAGTTTCGGATGCTCAACGTCCTGCAGGACGGTGATTCGAATCCAGTGGGCGAGGAATGGGAGAACATCCGCGCCGGGGAGGTGTTGCAGCGGGCCGCCGAGGCCGCCGGCTGGGACACGCCCAAGGCTCCTAACGCGGGTCGTGGCATCTCAATTTCCGACCAGCCCCCCGGATCGGGTATGTCGTCAGCCGAAGTGCGCATGGACGCCGAGGGCCGGGCCACCCTGCTCATGTCCCTGTGGGACACGGGCACCGGCGCCCACACCGTCCTGCGC
The DNA here is from genome assembly GCA_965207275.1 of Dehalococcoidia bacterium. Lineage (GTDB taxonomy): Bacteria > Chloroflexota > Dehalococcoidia > Lucifugimonadales > UBA3495 > Bin22. The sequence continues at coordinate 2,901,858 of CBDBMH010000002.1, read as the reverse complement.
CAGATGGTGGCCGAGACCCTGACCATACCCATCGAGGACGTGGGCGTGGTAATCCGCGACACCGACGCCGTGGGGTTCGAGTCGGGCCCCGGTGGCAGCCGGGTCACCTACACGTCGGGGCAGTCCACCGTGGGCGCCGCCGAAGACCTTAAGGAGCAGCTGACCGTACTGGCCGCCGAGTACATGGGCGCCTCCGCCGACACCGTCACGCTCCAGGCCGGCAGGTTCCAGTCCAATAAGGGTGGCCGCGCCATGACTCTGAAGGACGTGGCGGCCCAGGCCGTAACAGCCTTGGGTAATGACCTGACCGCTGAGAAGACCTACCCCTCCCCGCCTTCGGAATACACCTCCTATTGCGCCCAGGTGGCCGAGGTTGAGGTGGACCCGGAGACGGGCGAGGTGAAAGTCACCAGATTCATAACCGCCCACGACGTGGGCACGGTGCTGAATCCCGTGTTCCACCAGGGCCAGATTGAGGGCGGCGTCATCCAGGGTCTGGGCTATGCCCTGATGGAGGAGATGGAAACTGAAGAGGGCCGCATCTCCAACCTGAGCCTGGGCGACTACAAGATTCCGACCATCAAGGACGTCCCCGAACTGGTAACCGTCCTGCTGGAGGACGGCGGCGGTCCCGCCCCCTTCGAAAGCAAGGGCATCGGCGAAAGCAGCAACACCCCGGTAGCCGCCGCCATAGCCAACGCCGTCCACGACGCCATCGGCGCCCCGCTAATGCAACTGCCAGTAACGGCGGAGCGGGTGTTGCGGGCGATTAAGGGGCGGGGGTAGGTGAGTATGTCTGTGATAGGCACGAAGATTTACCAGTGGGCACGGCCGAGAGGTAAGAGATGATCCCAACATCTGATACCAGCCAGGGTTACGTGGTACTCACCGGCACGGTGGAGCCCGAAGACGGGATGTACGTATCCTACTGTCCTGAACTGGGGGTCGCTAGTTGCGGGGACACGGTAGAGGAGGCCCTGGATAACCTGGGGGATGCTCTGTCGGTGCATTTGGAGGCACTGGAGGGAATCGGGGAGTTGGAGCGGGTGTTGAAGGAGAAGCGGTTACAGGTTATAACTGCCCCGAAGCCTACCCAGTCGGTTAGTGTGTCCGTCCCACCTGGCAAGACAATGCGGGCTTATGCACAGCCGATTCCGCCGGTAGCACTAGGTTAGGTCGGTGCGACTGTGCTCCAGCCGTGAATTGACTGCGGCGTTGGAAAGGCTGGGCTGCTACCAGGGAAGGGCCGGTCGTGGCAGCCATCGTGCCTACCACAGAAGACTCCCTGACGGAAGAACGTTAACTGCACCGGTGGTTCTGGGCCGCCGCGAAATACCCAGGGGTACCCTAAGGAGCATCCTGCGACTGCTTGAAATATCGCTGGAAGAATTCGAGGAAGCGCTTTAGCCAACGCCGTCCACGACGCCATCGGCGCCCCGGTAATGCAGCTGCCGGTAACAGCGGAGCGGGTGTTAAGGGTGATAAAGGGGCGGGGGTGAGGCATCAGATTGCTAAGCACTTCAGTTCGCAACTTATGCGTTAGAGTTGTGTAACCTTGTTGCACTATATGCTCAGATAAACCGAGCCCCCTGCCTTCCCTGAGGTGCACTCTTGACCACAACTGACTCAGCTCTTCAAGAGCGCGTCAGCCGCCTGGAGGGGGCCTACGAGCACCTGGCCACCAAGGAGGGCATCGCAAGGCTCGAAACAAAAATGGTTGAGTTGCAGGCCCGAGTGGACCAGAGACTTGCTAGCCAAACTCGGTGGTTCGTCGGTTTCTGGCTTACTGGCATGGCCTTTATGACTGGAGTAGCATTAGGGATAGGCCAGTTGTTACAATAAGCTCGATACCAAAGCTATAACTGACTCTTCAGGAGGAACACCATGCCGCAAACTACCGGACTGGGCCACGTGGGCATTTATGCCGACGACTTTATGAAGCAGCGCGACTTCTACAACCGTGTTATCGGTCTGCAGATTGCCGATGAGAACATGGAGCGGGGCATGTGCTTCATGTCTTCGGACCCCGTGTCCGAGCACCACGAATTTGTGATTATGAAAGGCCGCGAGGCCACCGACGAGACAAAGACCATCCAGCAGATCTCCTTCAAGGTCCCCACCATCCAGGACATGCGCGAGTACAAGGAAGCGCTGGAAGCCGAGAACATCACCATCGAGCGCATCGTCAGCCATGGCAATGCCTTCGGCATGTACTTCTTCGATCCGGAAGGCAACCGGGTGGAACTGTACTACCGCACCGGCTTCCCCGTCCCGCAGCCCCACGGCGATCCCATCGACCTGGGCCGCTCCGACGAGGAACTGTTGGCCGACGCCCGCCACCTTCTGATGACCAAGGAACCAGTGAAGTAAAAAGCACAATGTCCAGAGGCCGCAGCTATGTCGGCCAAACAGGGTATAATGGGGGCGCACGGTTATTCGTGCGCCCTTCTTTATTGTGTGTAATTATGATGGCGTTAGGTCGTCTTCCTGATACCAGCGGCAAAGGCATCGCACTTCAATTGTTTGTCACTCTGAGCGAAGCCGAAGAGTCTAGAGTCCAACCCACAATCGTCCTTCGGACCCGAAACCGGGCTGAGAGGAAGGATTTTAGGCCCTTCGGTAAGCTCAGGGCGACAATATTCCTCTTAAGGACAGTCTTCGGCATTTGAAGCGCAATATCCGTTAGGAGAAACAGTCCTACTCAAGGCAACCGGGTACGGTCTCAACCATGTTAATTCGCGTTTGCTCCGCCATCATCAGGTTTATCGGCCGGCTGGGCTACCGCATCTACGCCGTCCTGGGCTTCCTGCTATTGGCGGTGGTGGTCCTGTTTACCGTCTTCCCCCAGCTTCCCACCGGCTTCCACACCGCCCTGTTCGTTACCCAGGTGCTCGATATCCCGGTGAAGCCCCAGTCGTGGTTCACCCAGACGCCGGTGCGGGAGGAGATTACCTTTCCGCGGGCCGACGCCGCGGGTCAGGCCGACGTGTACTACATCCCCGACGGCCAGCGCCGGGCCGCCCTGCTGGTCTTCCTGGGCGCCAACGCCGCCGGCCGGGACGACCGGGACGTGGTGAACTTCGGCAATGCCCTTGCCCGGGCCGGCTACGTGCCCATGTTCAGCTGGTCGCCCACCATGGGCCTGCAGAACAACGTGGACCCGGCGGAAATCGAAAACCTAGTTTGGGCTTTCCGGCACCTGCGCACCCTGGACTACGTGGATTCCGACCGCATCGGCATGGCCGGATTCTCGGTGGGCGGTTCCTTCATCATGGTGGCGGCTTCCGATTCCCGCATCAGCGACGATGTGGCCTTCGTCAACGCCTTCGGGGCCTACTACGATGCCCGGGATTTCTTCGTCCAGATTGCCAGCAGCACCAAGCGGTCCGGCGATACCCTGGAACCCTGGGACGTGGACAAGCTCACCCGCCGGGTCTTTACCAACGAGCTTATCGAAGTGGCCCCCACCGAGGAGGAACGCAACATCCTGACCCGCCGATTTGTGGACAACGCCCAGGTGACCCAGGCGGAACTTGACGGATTGGCCGGCGCCGCCGCTCTTTCCCGCCGCCTGTTGGACGGTACTGATCCCCGGGAGGCGGAACGGCTGCTGAACCAGATGCCCGCCGATTTCCTGGAAGAACTGGACGGCATCTCCCCCCGCAATCACATAGACAACTACCGGAACCGCCTGCTCATCATGCACGACATCGGCGACCCCCTGATTCCCGTGGGCGAGTCCCGCCGCCTGGTGGAGACCCTGCGAAGCCAGGGCCGCCCGGACCTGCGCTACACCGAGACCGAAATCTTCGAGCATGTCCGCCCCGGCGCCGACCTGCAGTTATGGCCCCTGGTCAAGGGGGCCAGCAAGCTCTACGCCCACATGTACGGCATCCTCCGCATGGCCGCCTGAAGCTTTAACGCTCATCAACGAATGGGCACGAAGATTCACTAATGGGATTACCTTCCAGGGCAATCGCGCTTTACTTTGATGTCATGCTGAACGAAGTCGAAGCACCTAGAGGCCTTCCCCAATGGCTTCTTGGACTTCCCCAGCGAGCTCATAGGGAAGGATTGTAGGCCCTTCGGTCCGCCGCGGCGGACTTGGGGCGACATACTTTGAATCCAGGGCAACTCGTGAAACTTAAAGCGCGTTTGCCCTGGCTTGCGTTGCCGCTTCAGGTGGCTTGGATTGCCCTTGCCATATGACATAACGGCATGATTTCATAGCAATGTTCGCCCCCATTCGTGTATATTCGTGAACAAATGCAAGACAATAGGAGGCAGCCATGATCTGGTGCCGCTTTGAACGGGAAGGCAGGGTCAGCCACGGTCGCATTGTGGATGACGAAGTATTCGAGGTTGACGGCAGCCCCATAGGCAGCCCGTCGGACACCGGCGTTACCTATGCCCTGGGCGAGGTGCGCCTCCTGGCCCCCATCATTCCGCCCATGCTCTATGCCGCCGGTCCCAATCATAACGGCCACGTCGAGGGCATGGCCGCCCGTCGGGGCGCTCCGCCCAGCTATCCCAAAATCCCGGAACCCAACTTCCGCTCCGTCCACGCCCTTATCGGCACGGAGGAGAACGTAGTGGTGCCGGCCGACAGCTCCGGGGCGGTGCAACCCGAGGGCCAGCTGGCGGTGGTGCTGGGCAAGCACGCCCGCAAGGTAACCAGCCGCGACGAGGCCCTGGACTGCGTTTTCGGCTACACCATCGCCAACGACATCAGCGAGCGGGGCTGGCAGGGCGGCGACCGCACCATGTTCCGGGGCAAGAGCTGCGACACCTTCAAGCCCCTGGGTCCCTGGATTGTTACCGACCTGGCTCACGACGGCTTCCATATCATAGTCCGCCATAACGGCCAGGTTTGGGAGGATTTCACCTCCGCCGAGCAGATCTGGGATGTGCCGACGTGGATTATCGAAATGAGCAAATACACGACCATGCACCCGGGCGACGTATTGATGATGGGCACCCAGGGCGCCGACGGGGATATGTTCCCGGGCGACACCATCGAGGTGGAAGTCAGCGGCATCGGCACCCTGCGCAACTACATCGTCGCCGAGTAACCTGAAAATCCACAAAGAGGCGCGAAGTCTCACGGAGGAGAGGGAATGAATCCCTTCGTGGTTCTTCATGTTCCTTCGTGGAAAAGAAAAGATGGAGGAAGGGCCATGACGGCCATGCAGGACCTGATAAGGCAAGCCTTTGAAACCAATTGGGAATGGACGGAACGCTACATAGACGGGCTGACCCAGGAAGAGATCGAATACCGTCCCAACGACCAGTGCCATTCCATCGGCTTTATCCTCTGGCACTACGGGCGAGCCCTGGACCGGTGGGTGCAGTCCCGCGCCAAGGGCGAGCCGCAACTCTACGAACAGGGTTGGGCCGAACGCCTGGGCAAAGAGCCAGACCCCAATGACGTTGGCTTCGGTTACGGTTTGGAGGAACTAGCTAACTGGCGCTGTCCCGACAGGGAGGCGCTGGTGGAGTACGCCACCGCCATTCGAAAAAATACGCTGGAGTATCTCTACAGCTTGGATGAAGAGACCATGCTGAGCAAGGAAGTCATTACCCGAACGGGCGATACCATCAGCGTGGCGGCCATGTTCTTCCACCTGTTGTGGGAGGTAAACCAGCACGGCGGCCAGGCCGGCTACCTGCGCGGCATGCAGCGGGGTTTGAACCAGTAAGAAACCGTCTCGAAATCCCTTCCCCCTTGATGGGGGTCCGCCGCGGCGGATCCGCCTCTGGCGGGGAAGGTTAGGATGGGGGCGAAAAGCGCCGTACCCATTCGTGAATTGGAAAAGAAAGGAGGGGCTATGACCGCCCTGCGGGACTTCATCAGGCAGTCCTTTGAAACCAACTGGGAGTGGACGGAACGCTACATTGACGGGCTGACCCAGGAAGAGATCGAGTACCGGCCCACCGCCCAGTCCCACTCCATTGGGTTCATTCTCTGGCACTATGGCCGCGCCCTGGATATGTGGGTCCAGACTCGCGCTAAAGGCGGTACCCAGCTATACGAGGAAGGCTGGGCCGAAAGGCTGGGCTTTGAGCCGGAACCCACCGACGTGGGCTTTGGCTACGGGATTGAGGAACTGAACAACTGGACCTGTCCCGATAAGGGATTGCTGGTGGAGTATGCCAACGCGTCCCGCAACAACTTGCTGGCATACCTGGCTACCCTGGACGAAGAAGCTCTGCTGACCACGGAAATGACCACCCGGACGGGAGACACCATCAACCTGGCCCGCATGTTCTCCATTCTGCTGTGGGAAGTAAACCAGCACGGCGGCCAGACCAGCTACCTGCGGGGAATGCAGCGGGGTTTGAAGCAATAGAGAGGAGTATTAGGTCGCGGCTTACAGTCTCAAGTGAGATTACGCAGTGTGGGTATGGGGTTTGACTGGCTCGACGCCGTCCTCGGCGCACCAGGCCAGGTATTCATCAACCGATATCTGGAATTCCCGCATCAGCCCGTCAGTGTCTGAAGAAACGAAAGTAACAATGGAATAGGCACCGGAATTGATGACCCGCCCACAATAAGCCTTGGCTATATCGTCATATTCGTACTCAGCAATGTATCCCTTGTATTCCATCACGGGGACACTCCTATGTCTGATAGAAATGCAGCGATTTCTCGCACCGTTGATCTCAACAGATGAGGCGAAGGGTGGGGTTCGTGTACCACAATTCCCTTGCCGTCCCTGCTTATCCGCACCCGAGAACCCGCTCTCTGGCCTATTTACACATCCAGCGCCCTTAGCAATGACTCCACCTCTGCCCAGCGAATGTCCGAGGGGGTAGGTCTGGCAAACATCCGCTCCAGCGTGCGCCGGTGCCTTGTCCTCAAATACATACTATACTATCCAAGCGGGTATTCTTCCACGAACAGGCAGGAACGATCAACAACCCGTTCGTGGCAATTCGTGCGTATTCGTGGATTGAAAAGAAGGGCAACAACCATGCAAATAACCCGGCACATCTACAGCACCCACATCCAGGAAGACCAGTCCACCTTCGGGGCCATGCACCCCGGCGGCACCCAGATTTACTTTGTTGGCGACCCCGGCGACCGCATGGTGCTGGTGGATTCCGGCGAGCCCTACCGGCGCTGGACCCGCCAGATCCTGGATTATCACGAGGAACTGGGACGGCCCCGCATGTCCGCCATCCTGGTAACCCACGGTCACGGCGATCACATCGGCGGCCTGGACCGGCTGCAGGAGGCTTTCAACTGCCCGGTCCGCTGCCACCCAAAGCTGGCGCCGGTCCTGGCGCAAAGGCTGGGGGAAGACTGCGTGGTCAAGCTGCGGTCACGGGAACTGGTCTGGACCGGCGGCCCCGTACGCGGCGAGCCGGTGGAACCAAGAGTTAGCGGTCCTTCGACAGGCTCAGGACGAGCGGAGGCGACAGGCTCAGAGTCAGGGGGCCAGGGAGTTTCCCTGCGGGCCTTGTTCACCCCGGGGCACGAAGACGACCACGTCTGCTACTACCTGCGGGCCGACAACGTCCTGTTCAGCGGTGACAACATCCTGGGCAACTCCTCTTCCAGCGTCCGAAACCTGAAGCAGTACATGGAATCGCTGGAACTGATGGCAAGGCAAAAGCCGGCCATCATCTGCCCCGGCCATGGCCAGACCATCCATAACGGAGAGGCCCGCATCCGCTGGTACCTGCACCACCGGCAGGAGCGGGAAGACCAGGTGCTGGCTGCCCTGTCCCAGGGAGCGGAAACGGTGGACGACACGGTAAGCGCCGTCTATCCCCGCAACCTGCGCAAGAACCTGCGGCGCGCCGCTGCCCGCAACGTGGGCACCCACCTGGCCAAGCTGCAGGAAGAGGACCGGGTGACCGAAAATCCGGCCACCTACAACGTCAACCACCATTAAGCCACGCAGGATACCAAGGGCAAAGACGACGGAAGTACTTCGCGCCCCCTCGTGTCCTTTGCGGATGAACGAAGGAACTAACTCTCAATAACCAGCTTGCCGAAGAATTCTCTGGACTCCATTACCCGGTGGGCGTCGGTCACGTTTTCCAGGGGAAAGGTCTGGCCCACAATGCCCTTGAGTTCCCCGTTGTTGACGCACTTCATCAGGTCGCCGAAACTGCGGCGGGTTCGGCCTCCGCTGCCCATCAGGTGCAGGGGGCGGCCCTGCAGGATCGACAGGTCCATGTTGGTGCTGGCCCCCGAGGTAACTCCCGTAATGACCAGCCGCCCGCCCGGCTTCAGGGACAGCATGTTCTGTTCCCATACCTCGGCGCCCACCACGTCGAATACCAGGTCCACCCCCTTGCCGTCGGTCAACTCTTTGACCCGCTCGCTGATATTGGACGTCTCCCGGTAGTTGATTACCTCATCCGCCCCCCATTTTCTGGCCTCTTCCAGCTTCCAGTCGCTGCCGGCGGTGGTGATTACCCGCGCCCCCACCATCTTGGCGATCTGAATGGCCATGCTGGCCACGCCGCTACCGGCTGCCTGGATCAGCACGTCGTCCCAGGACTTTACCTGGCCCTGGACCACCATGCACTGCCAGGCAGTATGGCCGGCCAGGGGAATGGCGGCGGCCTCGGCGTAGCTCATGCTGTCGGGAATCCGGTATGCGTTAATGGCCGGGGCCGTGATGTACTCGGCATGGCCGCCGTCGAGGTCCACCCCGATGCGTTTCTGGACGATACAGTACTGGTCATTTCCGTCCACGCAAGAATCGCAGAGGTGGCACTTGACCCGGTTCTCCAGGAGCACTCGCTCCCCCACCTGAAGCGTGGTATTGGCGTCGGGACTGATGGACACGACCTCGCCGGCCACGTCCATGCCCATGATGCGGGGACTCTGGCCGCTGCGGCCCCGGTTGCGCATGCCCATGTCGGCCCGGTTCAGGGCGCTGCCGCGGACCCGCAGCATCACCTCGCCCGGAGCAACTTCCGGGTCCGGCAGGTCGCCATACACCAGAGCTTCTGGTCCGCCCGGTTCCTGCAAGTAAACGGCTTTCATGGGAGGCGCCTCCTCATATACAAGTCGCAATTTGCCCGCATATTACAAGAGGGAGAGACGGGGGTCAAAGCAGGGGACAGAAACACCCCTTGTCCGAATGAGAAGGGGTGAGCATGCCTTTCGCTATTTGTCGGCTCTCGTTAGTCAGAACCTGGTAGACCCGAATTAATTGATGCCCTCTCAACTTGAAGGCAGATCGGTTCCTACGAACGGGGACCGTTTTTCTCTTTTTCGATATGCGCCCTGACTATTTCGTTGACCCAGCGGTCAGGTTTGCTCTCTCCGTCGGGCATTGATTCCCACCAAGTCAATATGTCCTGATCCAAGCTGATAACTACTCTGTCTTGACTGCGGCGAGGCAAGGAGCTTCTTCGGGGGTTCCGTACCTCCAAGACTTCAGGAATATCGTCGGTGTCGATTTCCTCCTCCGGCATGTCCTCCAACTCGTACAGCAGCTTCCATTCTTCTTCAGTCAGGTTATCGCTATTTTTCTTCATAGATAGCTCGTTCCAGGCGAGTGGCCTTTCTCACACTGATGATGCGTCCTGTCCTGTCGCCCGATTGAGGCTCCGGATCGTTCTCCGTATGTATCACTATCAACATTGAAGGTCCGACAAGGCCGACCGTTCTGAACCTTGTTTCGTAGGGGAACGGGTCATCGTAAGTGAAGCAGTAGTCGTCATCGAAGACTCGTTGCGCAATTTCGAAAGGGACTCGATGCTTTGCCAGGTTCTCGAGATTCTTTGCGGGGTCCCACGTCCAGGGCAACTTGCAGTCCTCCAATGGTGCAAAGAATTATAGAGACAGCCTTCGCATGCGGTCAACGTGAGACCTCCCCGTTCCCAACCCCCGAAGTCTGGGAAAGGGCCGATATTGTACGTCCTGCGGAACCTCTGAAGAAGTCCTTTGCCCTTGACGGGGGAAGGTTGGGAAGGGGGTGACGGCGCGTCATATCCATGCGTCCTACGTTGACGCTCTTTACCCCTGCATTTACACTGGCCCAGGACTACATTAACGGCGCCGGCGGAACGTCTGCCCTTGGCGGGAGGGGCAGCATGAGTCTTCCAGAGTTTGACGTAGCGGGCCAGAAAGTTCTGATCACCGGCGCGGGCCGGGGTATCGGCAAGGGCATTGCCCTGGCCTTCGCCGAGGCCGGGGCCGACGTGGCCATTACCGGCCTTACCGACGTCGGCGTCAACTCCGTGGCCGAACAGATACGGGCCCTGGGACAGGCTGCCCTCCCCCTTACCGGCGACGCCACGCTGGCCGCTGACATGGACCGTATCGCCCAGCAGGCCCTGGCCGAGTTCGGCCACTTGGACACCCTGATTACCTGCGTGGGCGACGCCATCCGCAAGCCCGTGGTCAAGCTCCCTGGTATTGGCGTGGAGGGCATGAGCGAGGAGGAGTGGCATTTCATCGTAGACGTGAACCTGACTGAGGCCTTCCAGGGTTGCCGCGCTTTTGGCGCCCACCTGCTGGAGCGGCGGCAGGGTTCCGTCATCAATATCTCCGGCTGGGCCGCCTTTCGGGGCCGCCAGGGTTCCGCCGCCTACGATGCCGCCAAGGCGGGGGTAATGCGCTTCACCGAGTCCCTGGCCCAGGAGTGGGCGCCCTATGGCGTGCGGGTCAACTCCGTGGCCCCGGGCAGCTTCCCCGACCCGGACCAGATGTCCGCCGAGGCATACCAGGCCCGCCAGGACGCCTCCAGGGAGCAGGTGCCCCTGGGCCGGGTGGGCTACCTGAAAGAGATCGGCTACCTCTCCGTTTTCCTGGCCTCCCCCGCCGCCGCCTACGTTACCGGCCAGACCTGGGCTGTCGACGGCGGGGTTAGCATCAAGTCCGGGTAGGTTCGTACTGGGCCTGATCCTGGTTTACTATCGTCATTGGACTGCGGGTTGCGTTGGAAGTCCGTTCGTCTTGAGGGCAATTGCGCCCCGTCGCAATGTCATGGTGAGCCCTTCGGCCAAGCTCAGGATAAACTTCGCCGAAGCATCTAAAATCTTTCCTTCAAACCGGCTTTCCTACCCGCAACCGGACTCAGGGGCAGGATTCTAGGCCCCCGCCAAGAGTGGATATTCTGCTTCGGCAATCTCAGAGCGACATGACTTCAGGCTGGAGTGGTGAGCCTGACTTGAGGCGCGAGCACCCCGGGTAAGGCTTGAGTGTCCGAAGAGGATAAGGCAGGCAGCGGCGCACTCCGGAATTTCGCCTGAGCCAGGGGGATAGATCGGCGTAACTTCCTTTGGTTGATGACCTTGGGGGGAGTGGCCACACTGCTTGCCGCCTGTGGAACAGGCGATTCAGCTGATGCGCCCCGATATCTGGCCGAGTGACCGAGCCTTACTCCCAAATCGAGCGGCGGGGCCTGGCTTAAGGACCCGGCGTCCTTTTTTGCTCACCACGACGGGAAAAGCCTGGAGGCCCGCCTGGAAAACACCAGGGCCCGATAACCTCCCATAAGCACCTCTTCGCCCGCAATAACTCCACCGGCCTAGACCTGGACGCTGCCGACTGGCGGCTGCCGGTGGAAGGGAACGCCCTCGGCAGGCCGCCCGAGTTGACCTGCGACGACATCCTGGGCCTGCCCCCCGCCTATTGATGTGTTACCCGGAGTACGCTGGCAACCATCGCGCCATGTTCGATCTGATACAAGGGCGCGCCGCATCCGGGACCCAGTGGATGACTGGCGGCGTCGGCAACGGGGAACGGCTGGGAGCTTCTCTGCGGGACGTGCTTCCCCTGGCCGGAATCAAAGACAACGCGGTCAATGTCTTGCTGGTGGGACTGGACCGAGATCCCCCGGAAAGCACTTCCGCCGGGCATTGCCCGTGGAGAACTCTGCACCCGGACACCTTGCTGGCCTATTTTCTCAACGGCGAACCGTTTCCCAGGGACCGCGGATTCCCGGTGCGCGTCCTGGTTCCGGGCTGGGTGGGAAGCTCCCATATCAAGTGGCTGGGCCGGATAATCGTCTCCACCCAACGAGTGTGGACCAGGAACAACACCGGTTCCTACGCGTTGATCGTCGACGATTATCCGCCGGAGGGAGAGGCCTGGGGCCAGCCTTTGGAGATTCAAAGCATCAAGAGCGCCCTGGCCCTTCCCTGGCCCCCGGAACTGCCCGCCGGGAGCCATCGGCTTCACGGTTATGCCCATTCCCCCTATGGGCCCATGGTCCGGGTAGAGTGGAGGAAGGACGGGGGAGGGTCCTGGTACGATGCAGAACTGCCCGGTTCGCAACCCCAATATTCCTGAACTCGGCTCCAGCTGACGTGGCGGGCAGAGCCAGGGCAAAACACCATTACGACCCGCGCCATGGACGCCTCCGGCAATACCCAACCCGACCGGGGTCCCTTCAACGAGAAGGACTACCCTTTCAACCGGCCTCTGCCCCACCCTGTGCGGGCGACTGTGGGGAGTGCGCGCGCCTGAGAAGGGCCTGCGTCGGCGCAAGAAATAGCGTAGAATATGCCCAATGCAAAAACGGCGCACGGGTGCTGAGGCTGTGACGGCCGGAAGAAGCACTGACTCTCCACTGCCGAGTATCCGTGCCAATAGACGGATATATTCCAGCTTCGAGAGTCTCCGTAGCCCATTGTGGACGGGGACCGGGGAGGCTTGACCATGACCATGCACTACCCTCTGCTGGTGTCCAGCATCCTTGATCGCGCCCGGACCGCCTTCCCCAACAAGGAGATCATCACCCGTGTTGAAGGTACGGAAGGCGGGGTTCACCGCTACACCTACCGCGACCTGGCCGGCCGGGTAAACAAGCTGTGCAACGCCCTGACTGCCCTCGGTGTGAAGCCGGGCGACCGGGTGGGCACCTTCGCCTGGAACACCTACCGTCACCTGGAAGCCTACTTCGCCTCTCCGGCCATGGGCGCCGTCAACCACACCATCAACATCCGCCTCTTTCCCGACGACCTGGTGTACATCGTCAACCACGCTGGGGACAAGGTAATTTTCGTCGATCCCGACCTGTGTCCCGTCCTGGAAGCCCTGTCTCACCAGCTTGATTCCGTGGAGCACTACATCATCCTGACCGACGACCCTGAGCCGGCCACCACCCTGCCCAACGCCGTCAGTTACGAGTCCCTGCTGGCCCAGGCCTCCGACGAGTTCAGTTCCCCGCCGACGGACGAATACGCCCCGGCCGGCCTGTGCTACACCTCGGCCACCACCGGGCGGCCCAAGGGGGTTATCTACAGCCACCGGGCCCTTTACCTGCACTCCATGGCCGAGTGCATGGCCGACACGGTGGCCTTCAGTGAGGGGGACACTACCATGGCCGTGGTGCCCATGTTCCACGCCAACTGCTGGGGCTTCCCCTATTCCAGCGCCCTGGTGGGGGCCAGCCAGGTCATGCCCGGCGTCCGGCCCGACCCCCAGGCCATCTGCGAACTTATCGACCGGCATAAAGTCACCGTAACCGCCGGCGTACCCACCATCTGGGTGGGGGTGCTGGACTACCTGGAACGCTCCGGTCAAAGTTATGACTTCTCATCCCTGCGGGCCGTCATCAGCGGCGGTTCGGCGGTTCCGGTCAGCGTCATTCGGGCCTACCGGGAAAAACTGGGCGTTAACCTGGTACACGCCTACGGCATGACCGAGGCCACTCCCATCGTCACCTACAACCGGTTCAAGAGCAACCTGGAAGACCTGCCCCAGGATGAAAAGTATGAACTGGCTGGCAGCCAGGGCATGGTAGTAGCCGGCCTGGAAATGCGTCTGGTGGACGACAAAGGCAACGACCTGCCCTGGGACGGGGAGCAGCGGGGCGAACTGCTCTTCCGCGGCCCCTGGATATCCCGGGAGTATTACAATGATGACCGGACTGCCGAGACCTACATCGACGGCTGGTACCACAGCGGAGACATTGCCTCGGTTGACCCGGAGGGCTACGTACAGATCGGCGACCGGGTCAAGGACATGGTCAAGAGCGGCGGCGAGTGGATTTCCTCGGTGGACCTGGAGACGGCCATTATCGCCCACCCGGACGTGTTGGAGGCGGCGGTTATCGCCATTCCCCATCCCACCTGGGTGGAACGTCCCCTGGCCTGCGTGGTGCCCCGGGAGGGCGCCGGCGACAGCCTGGACAAGGCCCAGGTGCTGGACTTCATTCGCGACCGGTTCGCCCGCTGGTGGCTGCCCGACGACGTGGTGTTCATCGACGAAATCCCCAAGACCAGCGTGGGCAAGTTTGACAAGAAAGCGCTGAGGGAGAGATACCAGGATTACGTGGTGGGAGGTTAGGCAGGTGTTTCCCAGGGGCCGGCAATGGCCGGAGTCGTCCGAATTCTCCCTTGAACCCGAATCGAATATTCAGGATCCTGGAGACGTCATGGCCGAGGAAGCTTACGAATTGGGCCAGCAGCCTGGCGCCAGTATTTTTGGCGCTACCCCACCCTCCACGGGCATCGTTTACGTTCTCAGCAACGTCGCCATGCCGGGCTATATCAAGATCGGCTACACCAGCGGCAACAGCGCCGAGGATGTGGAAGACCGGATGCGCCAGCTGGACAGCACCGGTGTGCCCCGCTCATTTGACTGCGAATATGCTGCCCTGGTGAGCAATTGCTCCCAGGTGGAAAAGGCCATCCACACCGCCTTTGGCGACTTCCGGGTCAGGCAGAACCGCGAGTTCTTCGAGGGGGTTGAGCCCTTCCGGGTGAAAGCAATCCTCCAACTACTGGCCATAGAGGAAGTAACGCCCAACGGCCACCGATACCAAAAGGCCGAGTACGAATTCCGGGACCTGGAGAGCGAACAGCCCATAAGGCGTCGGGAGAGCTTTACCTTTTCCATGGTGGACGTACCCAAGGGCGCTTCCCTGGAGTGGGGAGACGATCCGGAAATAAAGTGCCAAGTCGCCAACGACAGCACCGGCGTAACCTTCGACGGGGAGTACTACACCCTGACCAGCCTCGCCTCCAAACTCAAGCAGTGGAAGCACACTCCCTTTGCCGTCAGGTACTGGCTCTACCAGGGCGAAACCCTCCTCCAGCGCCGCGACCGCCTGGAGCTGGAGGCCTTGGGACTGGAGGAATACTAGGCCTGATGCCGGGATGGTATATGCCTTTGGCATTAACCGTCACTCCGGCGCAGGCCGGAATCTTGTATTGCCAGGGTCAGCCAACCGCAATGAAAGCCAAATTCTCTGGATACCGGATTATGCCCGGTAGGTATGACGGTGGCAAGCCGGAGAATGTAGTATTGTCTCCGGCTTTGGTTTAGTCCAAGCCCCTTTTCTTGAAGGGCAAGCCCGCAGTCCGTTCGCGGTGACCTTGTCGAACCGCAATAGGACAGTCCTTAGACACAATCGGGGAGAACGCCGAAGCTGGCCATCAATCCAGGGAACTCGAACCACAACCGGAAGCCGGTTTCGACCCGTCGGTCGAGACCCAGTTGATAATCACCGCGGGACCTTGCCGATTACCTGATATAGCCGGAGCGCCCATGCTTACCCAAACCGACCTCGCATCCCATCTTCCCCGTACTACCGGCCGGGTCTCCCTGGCCGGCCTTTCCGCCCCGGCACATGTATACCGCGACGCCTGGGGCATTCCCCACGCACGGACCGCCATCGAGGTCGACGCCTTCTACGTCCAGGGTTTCTTCACCGCCCAGGACCGCCTGTGGCAGATGGAGTACGACCGCCGCCGGGGGAGCGGCCGCTGGGCCGAGGTGGTGGGCCAGTCCGCCCTGGACCAGGACATCATGATGCGCCGCTTCCGCCTGGAGGACAGCGCCCAGGCCGACTACGGTGCGGTGAACGACCACACCCGCCGGCTGATGGACGCCTACGCCGCCGGGGCCAACGCATGGATCGACACCGCCACCAACGAGGGCTCCCTCCCCGTGGAGTACGCCATATCCGGCATTGAACCCGAACCCTGGCAGCCCTGGGACGGCCTGGTGGTTTTCAAGGTCCGCCACATCCTCATGGGCGTCTTCGAGTCCAAGACATGGCGGGCCCAGTTGGCGCGGGAACTGGGACCCGACAAGGCGTCACTGCTGGCCCCCGGCTACCAGCCGAGCCAGCTTCAAATCCTGCCGCCGGGCAGCCGCTACCAGGGAGAGCTGGACTACTACCTGGCGGAATTGATGGCCGGCGCGGCAGCGGTCAACCTGCTCAACGAGACCGACAGCGGCAGCAACAGCTGGGCCCTGGCCGGCGACCGCACCGCCACCGGCAAGCCCCTGCTGGCCGGCGACTCTCACCGCGCCCTCGATACCCCCAACGTTTATTACCAGAGCCACGTCGCCTGCCCGGAATGGGACGTCATCGGCCTGGCCATTCCCGGCGTGCCCGGCTTTCCCCACTTTGGCCACAACGACAAGGTGGCCTGGTGCATCACTCACCTGAGCGGCGATTACCAGGACCTGTACATCGAGGAATTCAACGGTTCCAGGACCGGCATGTACCGGATGCCCGACATCAACCGGGATGGAATTTCCCCCGCGACGGACTTTCACGCCAGCCACTGGCGTCCCACCGACACCAGGGAGGAGACCATCAGGGTACGGGACGGTGACGACCATCAGTTCACCACCTGGGCCACCCGTCACGGCCCCGTCATCGCCGGCGGGCCCCCGGGCAAGTACGGCCTGGCCCTGAAATACACCGCCACCGACGGCCCCAAGCCCTGGCCCGACATCATCCCAACAATGTTGCGGGCGCGGGACAGCCACCAGCTGGCCGATTCCATGCGTGGCTGGGTGGACCCCGCCAACAACTTCCTGTTCGCCGACGTGGACGGCAACATTGGCTACCTGAGCCGGGGCGAAATACCCATCCGGTCGGGGCAGAACGCCCGCCTGCCCGTCCCCGGCTGGGTGGACGACCACGAGTGGCAGGGCAACATCCCCTTCGAGGAAATGCCCCGCTCCATCAACCCGCCCGAGGGCTATATCGTCACCGCCAACAACAAGCCCGTGGGCGACGACTATCCCTATTACATCTC
The DNA here is from genome assembly GCA_965207275.1 of Dehalococcoidia bacterium. GTDB lineage: Bacteria > Chloroflexota > Dehalococcoidia > Lucifugimonadales > UBA3495 > Bin22. The sequence goes on along the minus strand of CBDBMH010000002.1, from coordinate 2,884,881 downwards.
TTCCGAGTTCACCCCGGGCTTCCGCGCCGAGCGGGTGCGCGAGGCGCTCTTGGCCCTGGACAAGCCCACCGCCGCCGACATGGCCCAGGTCCACAGCGAACGCGTCTCCATCCCCGCCCTGGCCTACATCCAGTACCTCAAGGCCAACCGGGTCGAGGTTCGGACGCATGACAGCGAAACTGCCAGGGCTCTCCAGATACTCCTGGGCTGGTCCGGCAGCATGGACGCCGGTGACGTGGCTCCCACCATCTACAGCGCCTTCCGGGATGCCCTGCTGCGCCGCATCTATCGCCACAACCTGGGCGACAAGCTGACTGAAGAGGCCTGGCATCCGGCCAACCGGGGCACCGCTGCCTTCATGGGCCGGGTCAAGACCCAGCTCATTTACATGTTCCCCGAAGACGACCGGCGCCTGCTCCCTGAGGGCGAGACCTGGGTGTCCATCATGTCCGCCGCCCTGGCGGAGGCAGTGGAGACCCTGCGCAAATCCCTGGCCGGATGGAACTGGGACGGAATCCACCGGGCCCGTCCCCGGCACACCCTGTCCGAGGCCTTTCCTGAAATGGCAAGTCTGCTGGACCCGCCCTCCATCCCCATGTCCGGGGATGCAGACACGCCTCTGGCCGGGGCCTATTCCCCCGCCGACCCGGCCACCGTGACCGGCCTGTCCGTGGCCCGCTATGCCTACGACCTGGCCGACTGGGACAACTCCCTGTGGGCCATCCCCCTGGGCGCTTCCGGCAACCCCGGCAGTCCCCACTACCACGACCAGTCGGAGACCTGGCGCCAAGTTCAATTGATTCCCATGGAGTACGGCTGGGATGGAATCGTCGCCCGCAGCCAGGCCCACCAGACCCTGGAACCGGTGTAGTGAGGCGGTAACCGTGAGCATGTTTGACTGGTACCGGCGCGCGCAATCCAAGGCGGAGCAGTTTATACGCGACCTGGACCCGGAACTGGAAGTTGACGTGGATGAGGACTACATCACTCCCTACGACGGCGGTGAAGAGTACGACACCTTCGTCCTGGTCTTCTCCCACCCCACCAATCCCAAGCTCAACTGGACCATGGCCGTCAAACCCGAGGAAGATTTCATAAGCGCCGAACTGGAACGGGTGGTGCGGCGAATATACTTTGAGCGGGTAGAGTGACCTGATATGACGCGCTGACCGCTCATCCTGAGCCCGTCGAAAGACGCCAGCGAAACCGATAGTAAGGCCAGCCCTTGCGGCTGCCCAGGCAACAAACCATCCATACCCATTCCTGGACAAAAAAAGCAAAAAGGTAAAGGTGTAACGATGCAGAACCAGTCAGACGGCTTCAACGGCAAGGTAGCCATCGTAACCGGGGCCGGCACCGGCATCGGCCGCAGCGCCTCCCTGGCCCTGGCCGCCGAAGGCTACGCCGTGGCCCTGGCCGGCCGCCGCGCTCAACTCCTGGAGGAGACCATATCCCTGGCCGGCGACGCCGCCGGACGGATGCTGGCGGCCTCCGGGGACATCGGCAAGCCCGAGGGTGTAGCCAACCTGTTCGCTGCCACCAGGGAACGCTTTGGCCGTCTGGACCTGCTGTTCAACAATGCCGGAATCAGCGCGCCGCCCATCCCCCTGGAAGACCTGACCTACGAACAGTGGCAGGCGGTGGTGGACGTGAACATCACTGGCGCCTTCCTCTGCACCCAGGAGGCCTTCCGCATGATGAAGGAGCAGGACCCCATGGGCGGGCGCATCATCAACAACGGTTCAATTTCCGCCTCCGTGCCCCGGCCCAACTCAGCGCCCTACACCGCCACCAAGCACGCGATTACCGGCCTGACGCGCTCCACCTCCCTGGACGGCCGCAAGTATGACATCGCCTGCGGTCAGATTGACATTGGCAACGCTGATACGGAAATGGCCGCCGTCTTCAAGACGGGCGTACCCCAGCCCTACGGGGAGATTGCCGTGGAGCCCACCATGGCCGTGGAAAACGTCTCCCGCGCCGTGGTTTATATGGCCAGCCTGCCCCTGGACGCCAACGTCCAGTTCATGACGGTAATGGCCACCAAGATGCCCTTCATCGGCCGGGGTTGAAGGTGGTCGGCGGTCGCCCATTGCCGACTATCAGCTTTTCCCATAATCTTGGCTGACAGGCTCCCATTTGCCGACTATTGGTACCGGGCAATCGCATTCTGATTTCTGTTGCCCTCAGGGTGATTGAGTCAAACCGCCCAGGGCCTGCCGAAGGGCCTAGAATCCCACCCTGCCAAGCCGGCTACGGATCCGGGATTCGGTTTGTCGCGTGAAGTTAAGGTTCATCGGCGATGCTCAGAACGAGAATTCACTGATAATGCGTTCGCCCTGAAGCGCACAACTACTGAATTGAACCCGCCTGGGCCGCGGCCTATAATCTCGCCCATTACCACCATCGAGGAGACATCATGCAATTCGGCGTATCCCTTTCCGGCATGGGTCAGCAGCCCATGGAAGCCGACATGCGGCAGAGCTTCCAGGAAATCGTGGAGTACATCCGCAACGCCCGCCAGCTGGGCTTCGACTTTTTGTACCAGGGCCAGCACTACCTGACGTCCCCCTACCAACAATTGCAGACCGTACCCCTGCTGGCCCGCCTGGCCGCCGAGGCCGAGGGCATGGGCATGGTGGCCACCCTGCTGGTGCCCCTGCACCATCCCGTGGACCTGGCGGAGCGGGTGACGACCATGGACATCATTACCAACGGCCGCTTCCACCTGAGCGCGGCCCTGGGCTACCGCGATGAGGAGTACGACGCCTTCGGGGTGGCCCGCAACCGCCGGGTTTCCCGTTACCTGGAGTGCCTGGACGTGATGCGCCAGCTATGGACCCAAGACTCGGTCACCCACCACGGTGAGCACTTCCACCTGGAGGGCGCGCGGATGACCATACGGCCCATCCAGCAGCCCCACCCGCCCATCTGGGTGGCAGCCAACGGCGATGCCGCCATCAAGCGGGCCGCCCGCCGGGGCTACACCTGGTACGTGAATCCCCACGCCACCTACACCGCCATCAAGCGCCAGATTGAGCTTTACCACGAAACCGCCGAGGCGTCCGGCTCAGACGCCCCCAGCGACCTGCCCATCGCCCGTGAGTTGTACGTGGGCGAGACTCGCGAGCAGGCCTGGGCCGACGCCGCGCCCTTCCTGGGCGGAAAGTACGCCGCCTACGCCCAGTGGGGCCAGGACAAGGCCATGGACGAGGAGTTCAGCGCTGCCTTCACCGAATTGGCCGAAGACCGCTTCATCATCGGCGACCCGGAGGACTGCATCGGGGAGATAGAGAAGTTGCGGGAACTGGGCATGTCCCACGGCAGCTTCCGCATGATGTGGCCCGGCATGGACCTGCGCCGGGGCTTGCAAAACCTGGAACTCTTCGCGGACCGGGTAATGCCGCATTTCAGGGAGTAGGGGCAGTTCCCCAACTGTGAGTTGCACTATAAAGTTCAGAGACCATATTGCTCCCTGTATCCGTTGACCACATGACAGTGCTTTTGTGACTTGGCCGAGACAGCTCATCTCATAAGTCACTCAATGAAGAAGCAACGGAGGAGAGAGGATGCCAAACTACCCACACAGAGCTCCAAAAGACCAACACGAGGCCAATTCCAGATCCAGGTCTCCTGAGATTGAACTCAACATTCTGCTGGAAGTACATCACTTAGAAGAATACGGGCCGTACATCAGCATAGAAGATTCTGATGAAGGCCCTTGCTACCGCATCGAGAGCGATGACAACCAACAGAGTTACGTTGCTAGTGTCTGGCTAACTCCTTTCAACCCAGAGTTGTACTGGATAGCTACGGGCTGGACGACCAACGAAAAAGGAGAAAAAGGAGAGTTCAACGAGTACAACTTTGATACCCGGCAGAACGCGTTGCTCTACGTCATAAAGAAGTTCCGTGATAACGGATTCGCACCTCAGTGTGAATGGACGGAGTGGAATGATACCGGCAGAGGCGCAGAAGAGCGCGAATGCCTCCTATGTCCTAAGGTGGAAGTCCGTTACCTTGAGGAATAGACACCATGACAAACAGCCCGAACCCCATCCCCACCATCGCGCCAATCCGCCTTCATCCACTGCTTGGCGGCGCCCATTCTCCCGACGCCGTCAGCGGTTCCAGCACGTCCAATAGAGTTTCCATTTCATCCAGGTCGTCGCTTATGGCGTCGGAGCGTAGGAAGCGCCGGCGGGTGTAGTAAAAGCCGTGCAGTTCATTGGCGGTCCGGCGAAAGCCATTCAGCCGCGGGTCGCCTGACAAGCTGGCAGCATCGTACATCACCTGAAAGAACTGGTCGTGCCTTCGGTACTCCCAACCCTGGGCTTCGGCCACGGCTTTGGCCATCCAGGCCGCTGCCCCCCATCCTTTCTCGGATGCTTGATGCAAATCGCCATCGGCCAAATACTGCCTCCCCTTATTCAGGAAATCCCTGGCCTGCTGTCGATAGTCGGCTACCGCAGCTTCATCTTGCTCGAACGGTTCCATTGGAGACCCTTGGGTAGTCATGTCGCTCCCGACCAACCGAATTCGCGCCTGGTATCAACACTCTTAAAGCGGACAATCCCTATTGTCCCTGCCCGCCCCCACAATCTCCCCCAGCGTGGCGCTAAAGCGGCCCTTGTTCAACGTCTGCTGCGCGCCCAGGGCCGCCGCCCGTTCCATGGATGCCGTGTCCTCGTGGGGCCCGAAGGCCACGATGCGCGGGCCGGTCCCAGCGCTGGCGGCAACCCGTTCTCCCAGCGCCGTCAATACGCCGCTCCAGGTATCCGCATCGCCCTCCAGGTCCACCAGCACCAGTTCCGTCTCACCGTCGGCGTAGCAGTCCCAGAAGTCGGCCTCGGTGTGGGCTTGGCGCACCGAGTAGCCCAGGGGTTCGGCCACCGTCTCCACCCGTGCCTGGAAGAACAGGTTCTGGCCCAGCAGGATGATGCAAGTTGGGTTAGCCATTCTAGCCCCCCTGCCCTTCCTTCAGCCGTTCCCCCAGCAGGTCGATGGCCGCCTGGGCCGCCGCCTGCTTGTTGCCGTCCCGGTCGCTGTCGAATACGCGGTGGATGGCCACGTCGTTGCCGTTGGCGTCGGCCAGGCCGATGTAGAAGGTGCCAATGGGGAAGGACGAGTGGCCCTGCCCGGGGCCGGTAACGCCGGTGGTGGACACGGCGTAGTCGGTGCCTGTCAGTTCCAGGACGCCCCGCGCCATGGCAATGGCCATCTCCTCGCACACGCTGCCCTTGGTGTCGTAAAGCTCGTCGGACACGCCCAGGATGCTCTGCTTAAGTCCGCCGGTGTAGGCAATCACACCCCCTGGGAAGTACTGGGAACTGCCCGGGATGGTGCCCAGCAGGTAGCCGATCAGGCCGGCGGTGTCCGCCTCGGCCACTGAAACCCGCTTTCCCTGGTTCATTAACATTTGAGCCACTTCGCTAACGTCCATAAGGTTCCTCCTGATCATAGAACTGCTGGTCAACGGTAATGTCCGGCGCCACTGTACATTGGGGCTGGTCAAGGTCTGCGTGGCTGGTATCTTACCATCCTCTCCAAACTCCGGGGATACGGTGCAACTCCCCGCCCAAGGAGGTCGCAGATCGGTCTCTCAAAAGAACCCTAGCGGTCGGCCAGGGCTTTCAACGCCTTATCGTCCAGTTCAATGCCCAGTCCCGGGCCGGTAGGCGCCGCCAGGTAGCCATCCCTGACCTCCAACGGTTCCTTAAGCACGGGAATCTCGTCGCGGATGGAAACGGGCTCGATGTTGTATTCCTGGGCATAGGGCGCGATGGGGTAGGCGGCGCAGAAGTGCAGATGGGCCACCGTGCTGATTGTCGGCTGGGTGTTGTGCACCGTAATGGGCTTGCCGAAGGTCTCGCACAGGGCGGCAATCTTCTGGAACTCGGTGAATCCAGGGGATTTGACGATGTCCGGCTGTATGATATCTACCCTTCCTTTCAGGATAAGGTCACGATACTCGTAACGGGTATAGATCATCTCCCCGGAGGCGATGGGAATGTCCAGCGCGTCCGCGACGGTGGCCAAACCCTCCAGGTCGTAATGCGGCCGGGGTTCCTCGAAGTGGAACGCTCCCAGCGCCTGCAGGGCCTTGCCGACTTCGATGGCGCGGTGCACCGAGTAGGCCCCATTCACATCGATGAGGATGTCGACATTATCCCCTACGGCTCTTCGCACTTCGGCTACGGTGGCGATGGTGTGGTCGGCGCTGTCGTCCATTGCCCCCGGCACGGCGCTATGCAGTTTGTAGGCGGTGTAGCCCTGTTCGACGAAAGAAGCGGCCCGGCGGGCCTCCTCCAGCGGCGTCATATCCCGGCGCATGGAACTGGCGTACATCCGTATCCTGTCCCGGGCTATGCCGCCCAGCAGATGGGAGATAGGCTGCCCGACCACCTTGCCCTTAATGTCCCACAGGGCGATGTCAATGCCTGCGATGGCGCACCAGATGGCCCCGCCCATTTCCAGCGCCGAGCCGGCGCGCTGCATGTCGTTGAAGCGCAGTGTTGTCTCGGTGGGGTCCTTGCCCATCAAGGCCGGCTTGAGCAGCTGGTCAATAGTCGCCTTGATGATGCCCGGCTGTCGCCGGAAGCACTCGCCAAAGCCGACGATGCCCTCGTCGGTGAAGACGCGCACGAAGGGAAAACTGCGGTCCAGGACAAGGCATTCCACGTCCGTTATTTTCATGTTGTTGGTCTCCCTTGGTCAGTGGTCCTCCGGTCTACCTGCTGGACTGTGCCGTCCTTGTCTTGCGGAATCGTTCCCTGGTGAACCCGGCAATCAGCGCCCCGGCCACCAGGCCGCACAGGTGTCCCTCCCAGGAAATGTAAGGCGCCGTAGGCAGTACGCCAAAAACGATGCCGGAGCCAAACACCAGAATTACCAGCGCCGCCACGATAATTGAAAGGACGCTGTGCTCGTACCAGCCCCGGGCCACCAGGTAGCCGAAATAACCGAACACCAGGCCGCTGGCCCCGACGTGGACCACGTGCTGAACATCGTCCCAGGGCCAGGGACGTCCCACGCACCACACCGCCATTCCTCCGACGAAAACAATGAACAGGGTAACTCCCACGAAGTTGGCCTTTCCCCGGGCCGCCACCAGGCCGCCAAGGATTATCAGAGGAAATGAATTGGATATCAGGTGGCCGAACCCGCCGTGCAGGAAGGGACTCAGCGGTATGCCTCGCAATCCCTCGATGGTCCGGGGCACCAGGCCGTACTGGTTCAGGCTGTAGTCCATTAAGATGTTGATTATCTGCACTACCCAAAGTATGGCAACGAAGGCAATGAGCAGCGCAAGGCCGACAAGGCGGTCCTGGAACATGGCTATGTCCTGATTTTTCTTTCCGAGGCGGCCGGCTTTTGAAGCAGCAGGAAGAACTCCCGGTTTCCCTTGTCCCCAAGAATGGGTGAAGGGCACATGCCCCGGATACGAAGCCTTCGTTCCGTTGCCTGGAGTACCGTTCTCCCCAGGGCGGCGGCATGCACCTTCGGGTCTTTGACTATGCCACCCCGCCCCACCTGTTCCCTGGAAGCTTCGAACTGGGGCTTGACCAGGGCGACTATGCGGCCGCCGTCCCGCAGGTGTTCCAGGGCCGGCGGAATAACCAGGTTCAGTGAAATGAAGGAAACGTCGATGACCACCAGGTCCACCGTTTCCGGCAGCTGGTACGGATTACGGGCGTTGATTTTTTCCATAACCGTAACCCGATCATCCTGGCGCAGGCGGAGGTGCAACTGGCCGTGGCCCACGTCCACCGCATAAACGTGCCTGGCGCCACGCTGCAACAGGCAGTCGGAGAAGCCGCCGGTGGAAGCCCCCACGTCCAGGGCCGTCTGTCCTTCCACGGCCAATCCGAAGACATCCAGCGCTCCGGCTAGCTTCAGTCCACCTCGGCTGACGTAGGGCAGCCGGCCGCGCACTTCCAGGGGAGCGTCCTCGGGCAGGGTGGAACTGGCCTTGGCCACCCTCCCCGAAGGCGCGAAGACCAGGCCCTCCATGATCATTACCTGGGCCTGCTCCCGGCTTTCGGCCAATCCCCGATCAGATAACAGAACGTCGGCCCGTTTCTTCCGCACTCTCGCCTTCATGCCTCTTGTTCATCCGCCAGCAGGCGCGAATTTTCACCGATATTAATTGTGGAGATCCCTCTGCCGCGGCGGACTCAGGGACCAATCTACTGCCCGGTAAAGTTGGGGGCGCGCTTCTCCAGGAAGGCTCGGTACCCCTCCTGATAGTCCCGGGTATCGAACTGGGCCAGGGGAATGTTGGCCTCCTCGGGAGTAAGGTTGTCCAGGGCGGGCTTGGCCAGCACCTGGTTCAACGTCTTCTTGTTGGCGGCGTGGGACAGTGGGGCCAGGGCAGCTATGTCTCGGGCCAGATGGTAGGTAACATCTTCCAGGTCCTCCGGCCTGGTCACCTGGTTTACCAGTCCCATGCGCAGGGCCTCCTCCGCGTCCACCAGCCGGCCGGAAAGCAGAATGTACAGGGCGTTGCCCTTGCCCACCAGGTTGACCAGTCCTCTCATTTCCCGGTGGCCGATGCTGATGCCCAGGCGGGCCGCCGGAATGCCCAACTTGCTGCCTTCGGCCGCAACGCGCAGGTCCGTGGCCACCGCCAGCTCACAACCGCCGCCGGCCGCAAAACCCCGAATCATGGAAATGGTGGGCGTATCCATGGCGGCCAGGGTGTCCAGCAGGCGGTCCACTGCATCGTTGTACACCCTGCCCTTGGTCGAGTCGGCCCGAAACTCGTCGAAATCGGCGATGTCGGCGCCGGCCGAAAATGCCACGTCGCCGGCGCCGGCGATGACTACCACCCGAACTCCCCGGTCCCGGTCCAGTTTCTCCAGGTGGTCGGCCAGTTCGCCCCACATCTGGTAGTTGATGGCATTGCGCTGGCGGGGCCGATTGATGGTGATGGTAGCAATGGGCAGCTGACGCTCAACCAGGATGTGGTTCTGGGCGGTTGTGGCCATTAGTTCCTCCAGGTGGTGCGGGCGCTTCCTATTGGGCTTCCAAGGTAGCCTACAGGGAAGCCGGAAAAAGTGTCAACCGGAAAAATTCACTACGTTACGGATTATGTTCACTAATTTTCGACTCAAATTTATGGAACGGTCAGGATAAACCAATATTTATCAAGACTATGACGAATTCCTTATGGAATTTTTGTATTCTATACCTTGTATTATAACTTATGGGTTGTACTGGGCCGGGCCAAGCCTATAAGATAGGGGCCGATCCTCAACCGCTGGCGAAATTCCATTTTTTCCGGCAGCTTTTGCCCGTTGCCACAAGGGGCAGTGGATTGCCGGAATACCGGGGTTCAGCTAAATACTAACGGAGCGGTAAAGCATGAGAGCAGCCCGAATAGTGGCGCCAAAGCAGTTTGACTTCGTGGACCTGGATGTGCCCCAGGCCGGCGACGGCGAGTGCCTGATCAAGCTGGAACGGGTTTCCGTTTGCGGTAGCGATATCCGACACGGGTACGGCCCTATCGAGCCGGAGGAACACTACCCCATGATGCCGGGCCGCCCCTGCCACGAATTGGCCGGCGTGATCACCGAGAGCCGCACCGACGATTTCCACGAAGGACAGCGGGTGATCGTCATACCCGATCGCGGCGCCGGCGGCCTGATGGAGTACATAGTATCCCGTCCTGGCCGCATGATCCTGCTTCCCGATGAGGGCCCGCTGGACGAATGGGTGATGTGCCAGCCCCCCGGCACGGTGCTCTACTCCTGCAAGCGCATGGACACGTTGCTGCAAAAGAACGTGCTGATCCTGGGCCAGGGCAGCATCGGTCTCAGCTTCACCATGCTGACCTCACGCATGGGCGCCCGCAACGTAATCACCGTGGATCCCCTGGACTACCGGTTGGAAAAGTCGGCCCACATGGGCGCCAGCCACACCATCAACCCGGACAATGACAACCTGACGGAAGCCGTCCAGGAAATCACCCGGGGGGCCGGCCCGGACATCGTCGTCGAAGCGGCCGGCTATCCCGACACTTTCAACGAAGCATTTCGCCAGGTAAGACAGTTTGGGACCGTCATTCTTTTTGGTATCCAGAGCGACGACTTCGTGCCCCTGGAGCACAACCTGCTGATGGAAAAGCAGCCCACCATTTTCCCCACCACCGGTGCCCGAAGCGCCGACCCCATCAGTCAAATCCAGGATTTGGTGAGCCTGCGCGAGCGTGGCTGGTGTGAACCCGCCGACCTGATCACCCACCGCCTACCCTTCTCCGACGTCCAGAGGGCGTACGACATGTACGAGCAACGGCAGGACAACATCATCAAAGTAGTAATGGACATTAACCAGTAAGTAACGCAGGAATATCCGTTCCCCCGTTCTCGTAAGCGCCGGGGGAATTTTCTTGTGAGGAGAAGGCTCATTTAACGGCCGGCCACGTTTGAGGAGGTGGAGAAGTGGGGCCAGCAGCGATTAACATTCAAATGGTACGGGAGAACCTGGCCCTGGCCATCGCCTTCTGGGCGGCGGCGCAAAGGGGTGTCATCACTTCAGCCAGCGTCCCAGCCAGGACCGCATTCAAGTCCATTACTAACGACTTCCTGGAAGTGGATACCTCCCTGGAACTGGCCGACAACCGGGATCTGGTACGGTGCGTAAGTAACCAGATCCGCAGCGCCTTCGCGTTTTCCGCCATTCAGACATATCGGTCCCTGGAAACAACCTACCGCGGCTCTCCACTCCAGGAAACGGATACCAACCTGAGGGGGGCTCGTTGCAGCTTCTACGTGCTGAACAAGTCGGTAGCCCAAAACCTTCTTTCTCCTATCTGGGTGTGCCCGCCCGATTATCGTTCCAGGTTCGAAGTTCGAGACGTTCCCTTCTGCCTCGATGCCGCGAGACTTGACGGCAAGGAGGTATTTTGGGACGACTTCGGGGGCCTGCAGAGTTACCTTGCCCTGCTGGAATACTGTTGCCTTCGTGTAGCCGAAGATACTTCTGATAACACAATTGTAGCCAGGGATGCGGAAGAGGAAGCCCCGATGAAGTCGGACCCCGCCCGCAACGGCAAAGTTTCCTCCGTCGCCGACGTGATTTCTTACATAACGGAACGTTGCCAGGTGGGGGACGAGCAAAAGGTTATCGCCAAGGGCATTTACCAGGACTACGCCAGCTGGTGCACCCTCCGGGGTGAGGAACCCCTGGCCCAGCGTAGCTTCGGTATGCAGCTGACGGCCCAGGGCTTTCAGCGACAGCGGCGAGGCAAGGGCCGCCACTGGTGGATGGGGCTGGGACTCAGGCCCCAGGAACCGCCCTATTCCAGCAATGGAAGCAGCCCGTCACCGCACAGAAGTTAGCCCCGTGCAGGCAGGCAGCCCGGCAGAATCTCTCGGGACGGCTAGACCTCGCCTTCCCCTCTTTCGCAAGCGTGCCGTCACTATTCGGTCTTCCTTTTCACCCTTTACGATGGGTGCTAGCGTCAATCTCGTCTACCGCCGCGAGGCTGGGGCAGGGTGACGGGCTTCCCTCTTTACCTCGTCGGACGGCCTTGAGTCCCTCCTAAGGTCAGGCCCCGGATTTCTAGAATCGTTCTCGGTGGCCCGACCGGGCGCCCCAACTTCCGCAACTTCCCCAGGCACGCTCTCAGTGCAATCCCTGGCGCCGCCAGGGCGATTTCATGGGAGCGAATGCCGTGGCCACTCGCGCCTGACGCGGCCGGTCATCTGAAGGCGTCTGGTGCGGGCCATCCATTTGAACCCGTGCGCGTGTGGTACAATACCGGCGATTAAACCAGGATCAATTTATAGTTTGTAATTTATCCGTTTCATTGTTGATATAAGTCCTTTATGTGACTCCTGTTTGCTCCGGTTTCCACAAGGATCTGCCATCGTGAAGATCAAAGATATACTCCAGCAAAAGCGGACCGTGTCCTGTGAATTCTTCCCACCGCGGGAGGAGGATGGGATCCCCGCAGTGTTCCGGGCGATTGACCGGGTCCGGGGCTATAACCCGGACTTCATTTCGGTCACCTATGGCGCCGGGGGATCTACCCGGGACTTTACCGAGCGCATCACCATGCAGGTTAAGCAGGAGACGGACCTGGAAGTGATGGCCCACCTGACCTGCGTGGCCCAGTCCAGGGAAGAAGTCCACGGCGTCCTGGAAAGGCTGGACGAGGCGGGAGTGGAGAATGTCATTGCCCTGCGGGGCGACCCGCCCAGGGGTCAGGAAAGTTTTGTCCCCGCGGATGGCGGCTTCAGTCACGCCACCGAGTTGATTGGTCACATCCGGTCAAACTTCGACTTCGGCCTGGCCGCTGCCTGCTACCCGGAAGGGCACACCGAGTCTCCGGATCTGGATTTCGACATCGGCTACGCCAGGGAGAAGGTAGACCGGGGGGCCGACTTCCTCATTACCCAGTTATTCTACGACAACCGGTACTTTTTCGAGTTCATGGAACGGGCGCAAAAGGCCGGCATTGACGTTCCCATCATCCCTGGTGTTCTGCCTATCCTGAACACGGCGCAGATACGACGGTTTACGTCCCTTTGCGGCGCCACTATCCCGCCGGAACTGGACAGCAAGCTGGAACACTATGCCGAGGACGATAACGCGGTGCGGGAACTGGGAGTAGAATACGCATCCCGCCAGGTTGAGGAGTTGTGGGAGTACGGGGTTTCCGGAATCCACTTCTACGTGCTGAACCGCAGCTACTCCGTATCCCGAATCCTGGCCAACCTGAACCTTCCCGGCCACGTCGCGCCCGACTAGACCCTGCGTTGGCATGAATAGACGGTATGGGCGGGAAGTCTTACCTTAACGTCAGCCCCATTTTTTGCATACGGTTCCTCCACGTTTCAATCGACCCGGATAGGCATGAGCAACCTGACCACCGGCGTTGACATTATTGAAATACCCCGCATTGCCCGGGTGCTGGAACGGTACGGGCAGCGCTTTCTGCGGCGTGTATTCACCTCAGGGGAGATCGCTTACTGCCGGGAACGACCCCCCAACCTGGCTGCCCGCTTCGCTGCCAAGGAAGCCACCATGAAGGCCCTGGGCACCGGCGTCCGGGGCGTGGCCTGGAAGGACATCGAGGTAGTCAGAGCGCCCAGCGGCGCGCCGTCCATTCTGTTGCACGGACGGGCCGAGGCCCGGGCCCGGCGGCTGGGCGTCCAGGACATCTCCCTCAGCCTGACCCACTCGCGCGAGTACGCCGTGGCCTTCGTGGTGACCCAGTGCCAGCCGCCAACCTGAAGGTGGTGACCGCCGCCCGGATGCTCTCCCTGGAGCAAGAGTCCGATCGGCGAGGCGTCAGCGCCGATACCCTGATGGAAACCGCCGGCCTGGCTGTGGCCCAATACGTCCGCCAGCGCCTGGGAGGCGCTGCCGCCGCCAGGGTAGTCATCCTGGTGGGACCAGGCAACAATGGCGCAGACGGCTTGGTGGCGGGGCGGCGCCTGCGCAGTTGGGGAGCCGACGTCACTGCCTGCCTGTTGACCCGCCGGCCTGAAGTCGACCCAAAGCTGGAGTCGGCCCGAGACCACGGGGTGGTGGTCCTGGACCTGGCCTCCAGCGAGGGAATGGCTGCATACGACCGGATACTGGCCCGCGGTCACGTGGTCATTGACGCCATTCTCGGGACGGGACGATCTCGCCCCCTGGAGGGCGTGGTGCGTGAGGCGCTGCTGCGGGTGGCGGAGGTACGCAGGGGAAATCGCGGGCCGCTGCTGCTGGCCCTGGACCTGCCCACCGGCCTGGACGCCGATTCTGGCATGGTGGACGCCGCCACCCCTGCCATGGATGCCACCCTGGCCCTTGGCTTCCCCAAGTGCGGCCTGCTGGCCTTCCCCGGCGCCGGGCGGGTGGGCGAATTGGTCACCCTGGGCATTGGCCTGCCCGACGGCCTGGGTCAGGGCGACATCGGGCTGGAATTGTTGACGCGGGAGTGGGTGGCGTCGCAGTTGCCACCGCGTCCCCTGGATTCCCACAAGGGTACCTACGGACACCTGCTGGTGGTGGCCGGGTCGCGCAATTACGTGGGTGCGGCCTGCCTGGTGGCCCGGGCGGCCCATCGGGCCGGGGCCGGACTGGTGACCCTGGCCACGCCCAGGAGCGTATATCCTATCGTAGCTGCCCAGCTTACCGAGACCATCCACCTCCCCTTGCCCGAGGGCGAGGATGGACACCTGCATCCTGATGCCGCCCCAGTCGTAAGGGAGGCGTTGCATCGCTATGACGCCATGGCCGTGGGCAGCGGCATGGGGCAGTCCCAGGGTGTTGCCCACTTCATGGAGCGTCTTCTGCTGGCCGGAGATAAGCCGAATCTACCCGTGCTGGTGGATGCCGACGGGCTGAACTGTCTGGCCCGCCTGGGCAAGTGGTGGCGGCAACCCCGCGGGCCCCTGGTGCTTACTCCCCACCCCGGCGAAATGGCCACCCTGACCGGCATGTCCACGGCGGAGGTGCAGCGAGACCGGGTGGGGATTGCCAGGGAATGGGCGGCCCAGTGGAACGCAACGGTGGTCCTGAAAGGCGCCTTCACCGCCATAGCCGAACCGGCGGCCAACGCCGCCGGGGAACAGAATGAAAGCCTGGTGCGCCTGTCTCCCTTCGCCAACCCGGGCCTGGCCTCCGGCGGCACCGGCGACGTGCTGACGGGTATCATCGGCAGCCTGCTGGCCCAGGGTATGGACCCCTTCGACGCGGCCAGTTGCGGGGTCTACCTCCACGGCCTGGCGGCGGAGTCGGTAACTACGCAGCGGGGCGTCGTGGGCCTGCTGGCCTCGGAAGTGGCGGATGCGGTGCCGGGAGCCTTCGGTAGCCTTCTCCATTGAACGGCTCTTGGACCCGTCGGCGGGGATTGTTCCCCGGTTGAGCGCGAACTTTGACGAAAGGAAAGGGGTGTGAATTTTCAAGTCCCGCGTGTGGGTCGAAGTGACTGCAAGACGGCTGCAACTGTCAGCACAATGGCAGCCGGCACGTACATTATGCCAATGGAAAGGTAGCCCAGAACACAAAAGCCCAGCAGGATCGCAGTCAATATCCAGAGCAAAATCCTACGCTGGACACCTCCTTCACTCCAGGCCAACAGAGCCATCAGGGCCAGTCCGGTCAACGCCACCGGAATGAACAGGGGAAGAAGCGCCCACACTCCGTTAACTTCGATGAAGGAGGCTGAAACCCGCTCCACTCCCATCTCCATTACTCCCACGGGATTGCCGCGTTCATCGACCTGGACCGGCGTCGCCGAAACTCCCTGGTAGGAGTGAGGCCAGAACGTCAGCCACAAGAAGGCCAACCAGGCCAGAATATGAGCAATGGCGGCTGCAATTATGGCCGGGCGTTCGGTTGTCACTAACTTCCTCTCGCAAAGTGCAAATCACGCTATACTGTTGTCATCATACAACACCCGAAGGAATGCAATGCGCATCTGCTCCCTGCTGCCCAGCGCAACCGAGATTGTTTACGCCCTGGGGCTGGGCGACCAACTGGTGGGCGTATCCCATACCTGCGACTACCCTGCTGACGCTCGTTCCAAGCCGGTAGTCAGCCGCAGTGTCCGCAGCGTGTCCCACCTGGGCAGCCAGGAAATCGACGCCATCATCCGGCAGGCGCAGGAGAACAATAATCCGGTGCACTGGATTGATGGCGACCTGCTTAAGGGCCTTCGTCCCGACCTGATCATCACCCAGGAAATCTGCGAGGTGTGCGCCATAGACCAGAGTTCGGTCTATGCCACCGCCGCCCGCTTCCTGGACTATGAGCCGGAAATCGTCGTTACCCGCCCCGTGGGGCTGGAGGAGATTTACCGCAATATACACATCATCGGCGCCGCGGCCGGCGTGCCGGAACGGGCCGAGTCCCTGGTATCACAGCTAAGGGAGCGGGCGCTGCGGGTTACCGACGGACTGGCGAAAGCTACTGAGCGGCCCAAAGTGTTTTGCATTGACTGGCTGGAGCCGCTCCGAAACACCGGGCAGTGGACGCCGGAACTAGTGGAACTGGCCGGCGGCGAGGAGGGCCTGGCGGAAAAGTGGGGCAAGTCCCGGGAAATCAGTTGGGACGAGGTGGCGGCTTACCAGCCCGACTATCTGATGGTGATGCCCTGCGCCTTCGACATGGCCCGCACTGAAGAAGAGACACGTCAGCGCCTGTATTCACACCCGGCCTGGGCGGCGCTGAAAGCGGTGCGGGAAGGCAATGTGTACCTGTTCGATGGATTGATCCCCAGCCGCCACGGGCCCCGGGTTATCGACGTGCTGGAGGGCCTGGCGGAGGCAATGCACCCTGAGAGATTTGCGGGACTGGCCAGGCCGGGCGTGTTCAAGAGGGCCGAGCCGCAGGCGCTTCTTAATCCACCAACGGGCACGAGGTTAACCAACTGACGACAAGACAACAGTTGGAGAGTATTTGAGCGCATTTGTACAGGAGAATAGGAGAAGTCATGCTGTTTTTTGTTGAATTGCGGCACGCGCCGGAGCGGTGTCCCGGGGTGGCGCCCGATATACGGGACCGGATGCTGCGCATGGCCCAGAATCGGGACCAAGTCCTGGAATCTCATGGCTGCAGCTGGGTTGGCGGGTGGATAAGCCCCACGCCCCACCTGACCTTCATTACCCTGGACGCGCCGGGGGCCCACGTCGTGGATTCAGCTATGCGGGACCTGGGCCTGGCCACCTGGAACTCCACCACCATTCATCCGGTGGTCGACTTTGACGACGCCGTAGCGGCGCTGGTCAACCAGCCGCAAAACTGAAGGGAGCTATCCCCGGGCTAACACGAACCTTTAAGAATGGTTCTGGCAGTGAACCCTCTGGTCGTTCGTGGTCGTTCGTGGTCGTGGGCAGCTTACGTTTGCGCCTGCTTCTTCTTCTCTGGCAGGGAGGCGAAAAGGTGGCCGTCGCGGGCCGTCACCTCGAAGGTGAACATCTGGGCGATGGGCCCGTTGATGCAGTTGCCGGTGAAGAATTCGAAACGCCACCCGTGAGAGGGGCACATGAAGCAGGTGTCCTCCAGGTAGACCGTGCCCCAGCTGTGAGGGCACAGCGATGAGAGGAGACGCAGCACGCCGTCCTTGCCCTTGGCCAGGTAAAAGTCGAAGCCTTCCACCTCTACTTCGGAAGGGAACTTGGTAAAAGAGTCCTCCATCCCCAGGTCAACTTCCCTCACGCCGTTGGTAAAGTCCGGGTATACCATCGTGGTCCCCTTTTGCGGTTAAGGTTGGGAGGAGTATAGCGGTAAAGGCGGTGGGCGGGCAAACGGACGGCGCGGTCTTGCTTCAAGCAACCCTTGACTTGCGAGGCACTTCCCTCCCGCCATAACCCCCCGCGCCACAGGAGTCCTTCTCACCGAACCGCAGGGCGCCCTTGACCGCGAAAGAAGTCCCTCTCTTCTTATGGTTCCAGATTCAGCCTGAAAAGGCGGGTGGTGTGCTGAAACTGGAACGAATGGCAGTTCCCGACGTCCTGTTGGCCATAGGCCTGCTCAGGGTGGGTGCCAAGCTGTTGGAAAACCTGTTCGTGCCCCTGTCCTTCGCCTCCGTCGGGCTGAACCTGAACCCGGCTTTCCTGGAACGGCATCCTGAAGTGATCGCTGCCCTGATTTTGGCTCCCCTGGTCTAAGGTCGCCGGGGCTTTCTTCAGCGCCCACATTACCGGGCTGGAGGTTAACAGTCTCAAGGCTTCCTCCGCGGTGGCCAGCGGCCTGATGGCCAAGGGTGTGGCCGAAATTGTCCTGCTGCAGGCGATGCTGCACGGTCACTGCATCGACGGGGGCCCTGATACCTTCTCCGGAGCCAATGGGCCAGTACCTCTCTCCACGAGGTCCTGCGACAGGGCACGCCCTCGGCTCTTGCCGACGGACTGGTCGAGGACCCGCTGCAGCGCATGCTGAGCAGTTCAGCCACCGTTTTTCCCGTATTGGATCCGGAGGTGGGAGACTCGCGGGGGTCCATCACCGGTTACGAGATACTGGATATGATTCTCTTGACGGCAGGCGGGCGGGACATTTAGGCTGCCGGCCAAGGCATTAGACGCATCGGGAGGGAAAGCCCATGGCCATAGACCTGAGAGACCTGGTGAAGAACCCGGAAACCACCCCATTTAACAGGCTTAAGTACCTGGTGCGCCAGTCGGATGAGGACGTAACCCGCTTCATGAACCAGTTGTTCAACCTGGCGGCCCTCGCCAAGGAGGAGGATGACTGGGGGCCGGTGGAACAGTTCCTTAACCGGTGGGAGGATATCCTGACTGACCGGCTGGACCTGCCTATGTCCTTCGACTCCGCTCCCTGGGCGCCCTTTACCGGGACCCTGTCCCAGTCCCGCATCGCAGTGCTGACCACCGGGGGCATACACCTGGCGCACCAGGAACCCTTCAATGTTGACGGCGACTGGAGCTACCGGGAGATTCCCCTCGATACGCCGCTGGAGGACTTCCGGGTGGCCCACACCCATTACGATACCAGTGGTGTGGCCGAGGATGTGGACGCCGTCTTCGCCATCCACCGCCTGCAGGAACTGGCGGCTGAGGGCGTTGTAGGGGAGGCGCACAGTCCCACCTACAGCTTCATGGGCTACATCTACGACGTAGCCGGCCTCATAGAGGTAACCGCCCCTGAAGTGGCCCAGCGTCTCAAGTCCGACGGTGTGGACGGGGTGGTTATTGGGACCACTTGACCCCGCTGTCATCAGTCCGGCGGACTGATCGCCCGCGCCATTGAAGCGGCCGGCGTGCCTACGGTGGTGGTGATGGTGGACCGGCAGAAGGCGGCCACCATGTCGGTGCCCCGGGGCCTGGTCCTGCGCTTCCCCTTCGGCCGTCCCTTCGGCGCCCCCGGCAACCCGGAGCAACAAAGGGTTGTGCTGGAAGACGCCCTGGAAGTGCTGGCCACGGCCTCGGAACCGGGCAAGATTGTGGCATCGCCCTACAGGTGGAGAAGGGAGGATTATGGAGAGATATTGAGGGACCGACGCAAGAAGTAATTTACCGGGATGGACAGGACTTACAGGACAAGCAGGTTTGCAGGGGCCTCTAACTCAGTCATGAGGCCCCTTCTCTTTGGGCATCCGGGCTCTCGGCTTCGGGAACCGGCGGCAGCAAGTCATCCACCGCAAATTCGATGTCGGGCAAGGCAGGGGAAACAATGCGGTCGCCGCGCCGGTAGCTGGTGTGGCTGGCGTACCCGTTGGGACCCGGTCCGGTGAAGGCTTCAATGCAGTCTTCTACCAGGTTCATGATCCAGGTTTCCGGGATGTTGGCCTCGGCGTAGAGCTTGACCTTTGTGTCTCGGTCGTAAATGATCGTGGAATCCGAAACTTCAATGACCAGCAAGACATCCTCGGCGCTGGGAGGTTTGCCGGAATAATCATCATCTCGAAAACGCAGAATTGCAACGTCCGGCTGGGGGTTGGAGTACTCTCCTATGAGTAATGGATTCTGGCCGCTAATGGTTACGGCGTCCCCTACAATGCGGCCAAAGACCCTTTCGATACGGCGTACGCCAGTAGCATGGGGATTGCCAATAGGGGCCATAAGCACGATTTCTCCGCAGATAAGCTCAACACGTTCATCCGGGTGTAGAATGCCGGCTTCGCCCATGCGGTGGTATTCTTCCGCGGTGAACTTGCGGGTTTCACAGGTTCCGCTTGGTGCGGGCGGCGCGGGAGTTTTGGTTGGTGTAGTCATAACAGCACCTTGCCGGGCAAATAAGGTCACCGCAACAACAGGAAGCGACAATAGATTTGCCTAATGATAAACTCTCCCCAGTACTCATTCAACGGCCAACCGTCAACCTCCCACACCTCCCTCCCCAGTTCCACTTTATAATCATTATTAAAATACACCCATTCCCCAAATTCCCTGAAAAACTGTTGACATGCACCAACAGTTTGCCTAAAATCCCAGTTACTTCATTGGGTAGAAATGCGACCCGTGATAAGGGAACAAATATTCTGAAGAGGAGGCATCGGATGTCAAACAAAGAAGATCTGGCGTTAATGGCTCACCTGATGCGGCGTGCCGGATTCGGCGCCAACCGGGACGAGTTGGAAGCGCTAGTTGCCAAAGGCTACGACGCGGTCGTGGACGAGTTGGTAGACCCCCCCGAAGAACTCCACGGCGGCAAGGCTGAATTGCTGCTTCGCTACCACCCCGGCGTTCTTCTTCCTGGCGGCAACCCGGTTATGGGTCAGGCCAACTGGCTCTATAACATGGTTAGCACCGACAAGCCCCTGGAAGAGAAAATGGCCCTTTTCTGGCACCATGTGTTCGCAACCGGCAACTCCAAGCTGGATAACTGCGACCAGATGTTGACCCAGATCCAGATGTTCCGGGAACTGGGCATGGGCAACTACCAGGACCTGATCCTGGAGCTGTCCCGCAACCCGGCCATGATCTATTGGCTGGACAACAACGAGAACCACCGCGACGCGGTCAATGAGAACTGGGGTCGTGAGTTGTTGGAGCTCTTCACCATGGGCGTCAGCAACTACACCGAGGTGGACGTTCGGGAGGCCTCCCGGGCCTTTACCGGCTGGACTATCACCCCCAAGCTGCCCCGCCAGCCTTACGGCCGCTACCCCTGGCGCTTTGAATACCGGGAAGAGGACCACGACTTCGAAGAGAAGACCTTCCTTGGCCAGACCGGCAACTTCAACGGCGAAGACATCATCGACATCGTGGTGAAGGAGCCGGCCACCGCCCGCTTCATTTGCCGCCACCTCTACAACTTCTTTGTCGCCGACGAGCCGCAGGTTCCCGCCTGGACCATCGAGCCGGCCCGGGACGAGGAAGCCCTGGACGCGATGTGCAACGTCTTCGAAGAATCCAACTACGAGATTCGCGAAGTCCTGCGCTTCATGCTGAAGTCCGACTTCTTCAAGGATGCCCGCTTCCAGAAGATCAAGAGCCCGGCGGAAGTTGTCGCCAGCACCATGAAGATGGTCGGCGCCTACGAGTTCCCGGATCCCGGCCTGGCCAAGATCTGCCGCGAGCCCGGCTACATGGGTCAGGACATCCTGGACCCGCCCAGCGTGGAAGGCTGGCATACCGGCTCCGAGTGGATTAACAGCGGCTCCCTGCTGGCCCGCATCAACTTCGTGGCAGACAGCGTAAACAAGACCAGCCTCCCCGGCATGCAGAGCATTATCGGCCGCATGAAGGCCGAGAATGTCTCTACCCCGGAGGAACTGCTGGAAAGCTGCCTGGACAGCATGGGCTTCCTGGAACTGAGCGGCGAGACCCGCGAACAGTTGAGCGCCCACGCCCAGGCCGGCGGTAATGTGGACTGGAGCGACGATGCCATAGCCGCTACTCGCATCGGCGAGATGATGGCCCTGATCAGCGCCACCACCGAGTTCCAGTTTGCCTAACCGGTCCTGCATGCGGACCATCCGAATTGACCTTAGAAGGAGGAAACAATGACTTCAACCAAGAAGGATCCGGTCATCGTCGTATTGCAGCTCACCGGCGGCAACGACTACATGAACACGGTCATTCCCTACAACGACTCTCTCTACTATGAGAATCGGCCCAATGTCGGCTACAAGATGGAAGACATCATCAAGGTGGACGACAACTTGGGCTTCATGCCCGCCATGGGTCCCATTAAGGAAATGTACGACCAGGGCAAGGTCGCGGTCATTCACGGCATCGGCTATCCCGATTCCCCGCGATCCCATTTCCGCTCCATGGACATCTGGCACACCTGTGAGCCGGACAAGGTCGGGACGGAAGGCTGGGCCGGCCGCGTCGCCCGCGAGCTGGACCCCAACAAGGAAAACGTACTGACCGCCATTAACTTCGGTCATGGCCTGCCCCGGGCCCTGGCAGTGCCGGGCGTCCCCGTTGCCGCCATCTCCGACCTGGGCACCTACGGTCTTCTGACCGGCATCAGCGACCAGGAACAGCGGGCCAAGGCCTTGGACCTGTTCAGCCGCATGTACTCCCCCACCGTGGGCGGCAGCTTCGTCACCGACTACCTGCGCTCCACCGGTACGGAAGCCATGATTGGCGCCGACATCGTCAAGGTCGCCCCGGAGCGCTACAGCTCCAACGTAGAGTACCCCAGCTCCGCCATCGCCCAGCACCTGCGCGACATCGCCCAGGTCTACATGGCCGACCTCGGAACCCGGGTCTTCTACACCCAGCACGCCAGCTTCGACACCCACGCCGGCGAGTATGCCGCTCACCCGGCTCTTTGGAAGGACATTTCCGAGGGCGTGTCCGCTTTCTTCGAGGATCTGAAGGAGCACAACACCGGCGAGAACGTAATCATGTACCTGTTCTCCGAGTTCGGTCGCCGCGTCCGTGACAACGGCTCCGGCACCGACCACGGCGCCGCCGGCGTTGCCTTCGCCATCGGCGACTCGGTCAAGGGCGGCATGTACGGCGAGTACCCGTCCCGCGAGACCAAGGACCTGGAGCAGGGTGACCTGGTCCCCAACTACGACTTCCGCGGCGCTTACACCACCATCGTGGAAGACTGGTTCGGCATGGACGCCACGCCCATCGTCAACGGCAACTTCGAGAAGATGAGCTACCTGAAGTAAGCGGGTGGCCGATCTTGAAACCTGGCGCTCAATCCAGGTGCCCGACCTAAAAATCGAAGCTGACCGAGATTGAGTTTAGGGGCCGGGTGAACTTTCCCAGCGGGGGCGGTTCCCCGGCCCTTTTTGACGAATACAATCGTTAAAAGGAGACTAAAATGGCACAGAATACTGTAGCCGCCGGGCGTGCCTGGTTGTACAGCCATAACATTGGCCGCAACGGCGCCGCCGGTATGGGATTCAGCCAGCCCGTCAGTATTGCCGCCGCCAAAGACGGCGTGCTCTACGTTACCAACCGGGCTACCGAGCAGAACCCTGGCGGCATCCGCGTTACCAAGTTCACCGTTGACCAGGAATACCTGGGCGAGTTCGGTCGCCAGGGCCTGGCCTACGGCGACAACGAACCCACCACCTTTACCTGGATTTCCGGGGTGGCCCTGGACAGCGCCGGCAACGTCTACGTGGCCGACGAATGGCAGTGCCGGGTGGCCGCCTTTGATGCCGACGGCAATCCCCTGGGCGGCTTTGGCGTTAAGGGTGACGGTGAAGGCGAACTCAATGGCCCCGCCGGTTTGGCCTTTGATGCCGACGACAACCTCTGGATCGTCAACTCTTTCAACAGCCGGGTCCAGAAGTTCACCAAGGACGGCCAGTTCATCAGCGGCTTTGGCTCCAAGGGCAGCGCTGAAGGCCAGTTCGAGATGCCCGACGGCATTGAAATCGACGGCAGCGGCGACCTTTACATCGCCGACTGGGGCAACAACCGCATCCAGAAGTTCACCCCCGGTGGCACCCACCTCCGCACCTTCGCCCACCAGGTCAACGGGCGGGATGCCCTCAACCATCCCACCGACGTTACCGTGGATGGCGAAGGCGATGTCTACGTCACCGACTGGATGAACGACCGTGTGGTCATTTACGACCCGGAAGCCAAGCCCATCGCTTACCTGGAAGGGGACGCCGTAGAGGTCTCCAAGTGGGGCCAGATGGGTCTGGACGCCAACCCCGACATGGTGAAGGCCCGCCGACGCGTGCCCGATCTCGTCGAGCAGCAGCGCCGGTTCGTTAAGCCCGCCGCCCTCACCTTCGACCGGGACACAAATATGCTCTTCGTGGTCGACACCGCCCGCAACCGGGTCCAGGTGTACGAGAAGGACCACGAGTACATGGACCCGCAGATTAATCTGTAGGTCCGGTGCGCTGCCACCAAATTTCAGGGGCGGGAATCATTCCCGCCCCTGTCTTTTTTCTATCTATCACCCGGCGCTGCCCACCAATAATGGCAAATATCTTGCCGTTTCCAGGGACTGGCGGAAGGGAAAATCCTATCGATTCCGGTCAATTATGGCCCGCCGGTGGGTGCCCTCGCCGATCTTGCGGTCCCCGTCATAGGCTTCCACGTTGAAGTTGAGGCGGTTGCGGTTTACTTCCACCAGTTCGGCGTGGGCGATTACCGTGGCCCCCATGTCGGAGGGGGCCAGGTGGCGCACGTTCACCTCGAACCCCACCGTGGTTTGACCCTCTTCCAGGTGGGGGTCTATGGCAGCGATGGCCGCCCTTTCCATCAGCCCAATCATGGACGGGGTGCTGAACTTGTCAACGTGGCCGGCTACATTGTGCTCGCCTACCAGGGTCTGCCGCTGGCCCCTCAGTCCGGGAACTATTTTGTCGCTGACCATTCCGTGGTTTCCTCCTCTTTGCCGTCAGTGCAACATGGATAACCAGCATAGACAGGATGGCGGGAAATTACAAACGCAGGGGCTCGGGGAGCAGGGCAATGGCACTATAGATCTCCCTCCAATTGCGCCAGCGCTGGCAGCAAAGAATCAAGTCACCCTGAGCGACCGTCTCGCCAGGGGCGGACGTGGACGCTGCCCCGGGCGTTCGCCCCGGTGGATTATCCGCCTTTGGCGTGCGGACTGAGCCAGGACCAAGGGCTCAGCGCGACGTTCTTCAAGACGTAAATACCCTGGAGACATCTGCCTCTTGACTCCCTGGGTAACGCTTCCCCACCATAATCCCATGGCCCATTCACGACCTGGCCCTGCCAATCTCCGATCATCTCTTTCCCTGGGGGTGCGAATCCGCCTCAGGCGGACCCCTGGCGGGAGAGGCCGGAGGAGAGGACGTCTCCCTGGCTCAGGTCTGGAAAGTGGCCCAAAACGGCCCAAAATGGCCCACCCGGTCTACCTTTTTCCTATCTGGCCAGCGGCCCATTTACGGGCCACCGGGGCGCCATCCGACCCACACTTCAGATACGAAATGGCCCAAAACGGCCCAAAATGGCACGGAAATCAAAAAAACTGCATTATCTGAGAACCCGAACAGGGCAATTGCATTATGGACTTAGGCCATAGCTGGCAAGAAATCATAGGGATAAACTATGTCGCCCTGAGTCCGCCCTGGCGGACCGAAGGGCCTAAAATCCTGACCCTAAGCCCGGTTGCGGGCCCGAATGATGGCTTGTGTGATGGAGTTTACCCGCCGAGCCCGGCGCGGCGGTACTTAACCTGAGCCGGGCCGAAGGGCTCAGAATGACGACGAACATAATGCGATTGCCCTAAGAACCCTGAGGCAGCTTCCCTGCCTTTGGATGAAAGGGACGTAAGTGTGAACAGTTTCATATGCGATAGCCCTGATTGCCCTGCCCAGCGCAGTCGCTTCTTAACGAAATGTCACTCTGAGTCCGCCGCAGCGGACCGAAGAGTCTGTAATCCAGCCTACAAGGGTTCTTTCGAACCCGTAACCGGGCTAAGGGCATCCGCCTGTGGCGGATTAGACCCTTTGTGGCAGGCTCGGGGCGACATGACCGCTTCTCAAAGCAACAGCGTGCATTCAAGAAGCGATAGCCCTGATTGCCCGGCCCGTGTCAATTGACGGATCAATTGCGCCAGTGTAGATTTGAGCCTGCGGCAACGACGATGACGAGAACAGGGGAGTCAAGCCCGAAAATGGCTCATCACCCTTTTGAGGCTTCCCCGGTTTTTCCCGGGTTGACGCTATCGACGTTGAATATGAGGAAGGCCAACTATGGTTGAAGCGGATACGCGAATTTTGCTGGACTGGGATGCGCTGGAGGTGGGCGAGACCTTCGACAGCTACGAGTACGTCCTGACCCAGGAGATGATTGACACCTACCGCAGGGGCGTGATGGACCCGGAGGCCAGCTTCCCTACCATCTCCCACAAGGTGGACGTGAAGCAGTACAACGCCAGGTACCGCGACGCAGGTTCGGTCAACGCTCGCTGCGCCTTCTCTTGCTACAATCCCCCCATGCCCGGCAAACGTATCACGGTGCGGGCCTGGATTGCCGACAAGTACCTGCGCCGGGGCAAGAATTACATCGTCACCGAGGCCGTGTCGGTGGACGAAGATGGGCGGCTCATTGACCGGGTTATCACCCACGAGCTGAAGCAGCCAACCGAGGTGGGCAAGAAATGGGGAGGCTAGTCCGCAGCTACGCCGTCGGCGATGAACTAACGCCCCTGGTAAAGGAAATGACCCAGGAGGCCATCAACCTCTTTGAAGGCAGCGCCGGCGCATTGGGTCCGTCCCAGTTCACCGACGAAGAAACGGCCCGGGAGACCCTGGGCACCGAGGGCACGGTGGCTTCAGGGAGGATGTCTCTGTCCTTCGCCATAGAGTTGATGCGCCGATTCTTCGGCAGCGACGTGTTCAACCACGCCGGCACGGTGGACCTGCGCTTTCTGCGGCCGGTGCGCCCTGGCGACACCATCACCTTCAGCGGGACCATCACCGGCATGGGCCGGGAAGCCAACGGCAGCCGGGTTTCCGTGGAAATCAAGGCGGAGAACCAGCGGGGCGACACCACCGCCGTAGGCCAGGGCAGCGCCGTCGTTCCCAACGCCTACCTGCCCCAGGACGAGTAAGGGCGGAGACGCCTCCATTTCCCATGGCAATCGACCGGCCCGTCAGGAGACGGCTACCCGGCCAGTTCCCCCAACTCCCGCTGTTCCCCCTCGGCCGGGCGGACGCGGGTGGCCGGCTGGTAGGCGGGCAGGCGCGGGGGCAGGTCGAAGCCCTGGCCCTCCAGAAGCTGGGAGATGGTGCGGATCTGGATTTTGGGGTAGTCGCGCTGCCACAGGTCGGAATGGTAGAAGCCGCCGGAGGCTTCCTCCTCCCGCATGGGTCGGGTGGGTTCCTGCAGGGAGATAAAGAGGCCCAGGGCGGCCTTTTCCCGCTCCACCACGCCTTTCAGGTCGCGGATATCCCGCACCTGGGTCCCGCCACCCTTGACCTGCACCACCACCTTCTGGGAGGTGCGGCGCTGGCCGTCGATGAAGTAGAAGAGGCCGTCAATGCCCCGGTCGGCGCCTCTGGATTGTTGAGATCGGGTCTGCTGGCCCTGGGGCTGGGCTTCCAGCAGGGACACGGCCCAGAACTGGAACTGGAAGGGGTCCTGCTCGAAGAGGGCCCGGGCGCTGCCCACGTCCTGGGGTTCGCCCACCACCTGGTAGTCCTGGCCGGGGTCCAGGTCGAACATGGTCTTGAGGCGGTTCTTCATCAGGGCCACGGCCAGGTGGGTGATGTCGATGCCCAGCCATTGCCGATTCAGCTTCTGGGCCGCCGCCACCGCCGTCCCGCACCCGCAGAAGGGGTCCAGCACCACGTCCCCCTCGAGAGTGGATGCCTGAATGATGCGCTCCAACAGGGCTTCTGGCTTTTGGGTTGGGTAGCCCAGGCGTTCCTTGTGCCAGGACCGGAGTGACTCTATGTCAGTCCAGACATCCTGTACCGGCAGTCCTCTGGATTCATCAAGATAGCGCTTTAAGCGTGGAAAACCGTTGCGTGTGTAGAAGATCCGGTTTTCAGAATCGAGCTTTTTCATGGATTCTAAGGGTACGCGCCAAACCCTGGTAAAGCCTTTCCATTCGTACTCGTATCCTCCCCCTTGCAGACCTGATGCACCGAGATCACCCGACATAAACCGTCGACCGTCATCATCCTGGTAGCGGTAATATTGCTCCACGTATTCGGGTTCGTACGCCTGAAAGGTTCGGTTCCAGAAGAACTTGCTTGATTTTACATAGAAAAGTATGGAGTCGTGGACCGAACCGTAACCTCGGGAGTCACTGTGGGCACTCTGTCGTTTCCAAATTGCCTCATTCCTAAAGTTTACGGCCCCAAACACCGTATCCAGCACGATCTTCAAATAGTGACTGGCCGTGGGGTCGCAGTGCAGGTAGAGACTGCCGGTGGGTTTGAGGACCCGGCGCAGTTCCACCAGGCGGGGCGTCATCATCACCAGGTAGGCCATCATGGCGTTCTGCCCGATGAACCGGCGGAAGGCCTCGATCATCTCCTTGACCGCCGCGGGCGTCGCCGGGTTCAGGATAATGTCCTCCTGGTAGGTGCGCTCCGTCTCCAGCGTCCACTCCCAGGTATCGGTGAAGGCCTTGATCTGGGCGGGAGACTCCTCCCCCGACTTCTCGCGGAACAGCACGTTGTAGGAAGCGTTGGAGTTGAAGGGCGGGTCCAGGTAGACCAGGTCCACCGACTCATCGGGGATATGGTCGCGCAGCACCTGGAGATTGTCGCCGTAGAAGAGGGTGTTGGGCATTAGCTTGTTGCTTCCCCAGTCGTTAACCTGTTCAAGAATTGCGTCAATGCCACGGCAGAGGGTCTCCAAGGTCTTGACCGCCTCCGGGTCTCTTTCCAGAAGGTCAGGCCAGGCTTCCATGTAGTCCAGGTACTCGGTTCCGTCGGCAGGCCGCAGTTGGGCATCCAGGTCCGCCAGGGTGCCCTCTAAGGGGAGCGTAGTGACGCCACCGGCACGTCGCAAGGGTTCAATCGACTTACCTAGCAACTCACGGGCCTTGAAAATCTCCAAGCCAACCAGGGCCCCGTCCGAGTCCAAGCAAAAGTTGAAGCAAGGGTAAACCTCGACCACTTCTGGCTGTAAGCTATCCTCTGACAAATCAAGCAGGTCAAGGCCCGCGTCATAACTCACTTTCAGGCTCATAAGGCACCCATCTCCCGTTTTGCAGTCGGTTCCGCTGCTGTCCTTCATTGATGAGAGATATGTTCACTACCCAAGTAATGCCGCCTTCTATTTCGTAGGCTACTTCAACGTCGCGGTCCTTCTCCATTACAAATAATCGCTTAATGGCTACCAAGTGGCCTGACCTATTGTCGTAATAAGTCGCATCGGGATTTCGCAGTACAATTTCGGCGAGGCCTTGAAGATAGGGCCGTTCGCTTAGGTTCTGATAATAGTGACCATAGTATCGAAGTTCGGAGTTGGGGGTCAATAAAGCCTCTCAAAATCCATGACCCCTCTAGCGCAGCAACTTTCAATTGAGGCGATGTCCATTATCTAGCCACAGAAGCTCGTTCCGCGTCCTGAATATAGTGAATGGTATCCCGCACGTCGACAATTAGATCGTCTTCCGGCTCCACAATACCGTCGCACAAGCAGGCGTCGTGTAAAAAGGTGTGGCGTACGCCATAACTCAACCTCAAAGTTTCCAGAAAAGGGTCCTGGCCCCTCAATTGCCGCAGCATCCTGACGGTCTGCCCCGAGGTGCGGGGCTCCTCGCCGGTGCGGGCCAGAATCAGGGCGTCGGTAGCTCTCTTGGTAGCGCACCAGGCCTTGTCCGCGGCGTTGCGCAGGCGGCCCTGCTCCAGCATTTCCAGGGCATCCTGGTACAGTTCCCGGGCGTCGGAAAGGATGAAATTTACCCGTTCGGTTTCCAGCATGGGGTCTCGCTCCTGGAGTATATGGGTTTACTCTCTCCCGACAGCTCGCAAGAAGAGCCCTGTCATGAAGAAAATGAGACTCACTCCCGTCATCCAGAGATCGAAAGTGAAGGGCGCAGTCTAAGTAAAGCCCCGGACAAAGAACAATGCAGCTATGCCCACCAGGGCCGTGCCAATGTCTGGGGCAAGCCGTCTTCCTAATTCGCTTATAGTAGCCCGCAGGTTCCACAAAAAATTGATCACTTCCTTTGGACCAGAGCCAGCAAAATAGCGACTACTAGCGCCCCGGTAGATACAAAGACTGTGGGGTATGCAAGGTACAAGGTAGCTCGCCAGAAATCGTACCTCTGCGGGTCTATGAGCGACCAACCCAGCTGGTGCGCTATAACAATCACCCAGCAAGCCAGAACCATGCAGATTGCCCAAGTTGCCAAGGAATTAGCCATCGCGCCTCCTGTCCCAGCGATATCGCGCCGGTCAAGTCGGACTGGCAGGATGCTTTGGAGTTACGGAAGGGTGAGACCCGAAAGAGTTTCCACCCCTATTGTATTCTATCGCCCCAAAAGAGGGTGTTGGGCATGGGTTAGCTGGCTGCCTTTCGTTCAGGAATATACACGAAGGGCGGCCGAATGTTAAATGGAGGCGCTTTCCGAACAGGGCAATCGCATTTTGATTTCGACAATAGGCGTTCAGCTGTCGTACCAGGGGAAAGCGCCGTTTCTCCCGGTTCCAGTATGCCGCGGGCGTGGGAACGACGAGTATTGCCCGGACCGCATTGCCGTTGGCCTGGTGACCGGCCCCCACCGGGTTCCCCGGGAACGGGAAGACCAACAACCGTTTTGGCGGCTTGAAACGTAGGCCAGGCAATGGGTTCCCGCCTGCCTTCGGGTCCTCAGATAATGCAATTTTTTTGTTTTCCGTGCCATTTTGGGCCATTTTGGACCATTTCGTATCTGGAAGGTGGGTCAGATGGCGCCCCGGGGGCCCGGAAATGGGCCGCTGGCCAGATAGGAAATTGGTAGACCAGGGGGGCCATTCCGGGCCGTTTTGGGCCACTTTCCGGACTTGAGCCAGGGAGACGTCCTCACCTGCCGCCTCTCCCGCCAGGAGTCCGCCTGGGGAGGATTCCGCTCCCTGAGGGAAAGGGGTGATCCGCGCTTGGCAGGGCTATGTCGTGGGTAGGCCATGAAATTATGGTAGGGAAGCGTTACCCAGGGAATCAAGAGGCAGGTGTCACCGGGGCAATGGTCCTTTAAAGAACGTCATGCTGAGCCCTTGGGTCAGGCTCAGTCCGCCCGCTAAAGGCGGATATTCTACCGCGGCGGACTCAGGATGACATGATTCTTTGCTGCCAGCGCTGGCGCAATTCGAGTGAAGTTTATGATGCGATTGCCCTGGCTTCCCGAATGCGACGGCTCCTCTGCCAACACAGCGCGAATAGTTGTTGCCCTGTCTCCCTGCCAACCCTATAATTGGCGATCAGAGGCCCAACGGCGCCTGAAACGGATTACCCCGGGCCTGCCTGTCCACGCAAGCTTTTGGCCGGAGTTGCTTATGTTGCGGTTCGACTTTCTGGATGCCAGGAACCTGCGTCACGCTATCTCCCTCCTGGAACGCCACGGCGACGGGGCCCGGCCCGTTGCCGGCAGCACCGACTTCCTGGTGCGCTGGCGGCAGTCCGCCCCCGGCGGATGGCGGCCGGACTGCGTGGTCAACATCAAGGGAATTTCCGGCCTGGGCCGCATAACTTATAGCCCGCAGAACGGCCTGCGGCTGGGGGCGCTGGCCACGGTGCAGGCCATTGAAACCAATGTCCAGGTGCGCCGCCGCTACCAGGCGCTGGCCACCGGCGCCACTTCCTTTGCCGGGGTGCAGGTGCGGAACCTGGCGACTGTGGGCGGCAACGTCTGCAACGCCTCCCCCGCCGGCGATACCCTGCCGGCATTGCTGGCCTTCGATGCCCAGTGCGCCATCACCGGGCCCGACGGCGCCCGCGCCCTGCCGCTGACCGAGTTCTTCCAGGGTCCTGGTCGCACCGCCCTGCAGCAGGGAGAGTTGCTGACCCAGCTAACTTTGCCGCCATTGCCGCCACGTACCGGATCGCTTTACATAAAGCACAGCCCCCGGGGCGCCATGGATATTGCCACGGTGGGCGTAGCGTCGGTGATTACCCTGGAGGATGACGGCGTTACCTGCCGCGACGCCCGCATTGCCCTGGGCGCCGTGGGGCCCGTCCCCTTCCGCGCCACCGAGGCCGAGAACCAGCTGAGGGGAAGGGAACTTTCCCCCGGCGCGCTGGCCCAGGCCGCAGAGGCAGCCCGAAACGCCGCCACGCCCATTGACGACGTTCGTGGTACCGCCGCCTACCGCAAGGACATGGTGGAGGCCCTGGCGCGCCGCACCCTGCAGCACGCCCTGCGTATGGCCGGCGGGCGGCGTGTGTCCTTTGAGGAACAGCGCCGGCTGGCGGTGCAGACCGCTTTCTAATCTGGCCCGGAACCCTGGCAAATCGTCATCGCGGGAGTACGGAATATTCCCCCGTTCAGCCCATTCCGTCCGGAGGTGCTCTGGTGAACAAGCAACCGTTACAAATGACCGTCAACGGCCGCGAGCGGCAGATTCTCGTGGCCCCCTATTATTCGCTGCTGGACACCCTTCGGGACGAACTGCAGCTGACCGGCACCAAGAAGGGGTGCGACGAGGGCGACTGCGGGGCCTGCACCGTCATCCTGGACGGCAACCCCGTGACTTCCTGCCTGGTGCTGGCCCTGAGCGCCCGGGGGTCGGAGGTAACCACCGTGGAGGGCCTGGCTTCCCCTGATGCCCTACATCCGGTGCAGCAGGCCTTTATTGAGCGGGGCGGACTGCAATGCGGCTACTGCACGCCGGGGCTGATCATGGCCGCCGTAGGGCTGCTGCAGGAAAACCCCCAGCCAACGGCGGAAGAGGTCAAGTTTGCCATCGGCAACAACCTGTGCCGCTGCACCGGCTACACGAAGGTGGTGGAAGCCATCCTGCTGGCGGCGGAGCGAATGGCTGAAGCGGAGGCTTAGCACAGTCCCTGAGAAGAGGCTGATGTTCGACCTGGCACGCCCATCCCAACCTTCCTTCGTCAAGGGGGAAGAGATTTGGCTAAAGATCTGAAGGAGCAAGTGAAATGACAACCTTCAAGGTCCTGGAACAGAACAATCCCCGGGTGGACGCCTGGGAAAAGGTAACCGGCCGGGCAACCTATGCCGGAGACGTGTACTTGCCCGGCATGCTGATGTGCAAGGTGCTGGCCAGCGACCGCAGCCATGCCCGCATCGTCAGCATTGATACGTCAAAGGCGGAGGCGCTGCCGGGAGTCCGGGCCGTCATCACCGGCGCCGACTTCCCGGAAATTCGCTTCGGCTCCGGAACCCTGAGGGACCGGTATATCATGGCCCGGGACAAGGTCTACTACATCGGCGAGCCGGTGGCGGCGGTGGCAGCGGAAGACGAGATCACCGCCCAGGAAGCCATCGCCCTGATCGAGGTGGAGTACGAGGACCTGGAGCCCGTGGTGGACCCCCTGGTCTCGCTGCGGGCCGGGGCCCCGTCCGTCCACCCCGACCTGGAGAGCTACGAGGGCTACGGCTTCACCATTGAGGGCGGCAACATCTGCACCCTGCTGGACGCCGACCGGGGGGACGTGGACCAGGCCTTTCAGGAGGCCGACTACGTTTTCGAGGACACCTTCCGCTCCCAGGGCATCAACCAGGGCTTCCTGGAACCTATGGCCTGCGTGGCCAGCGTGGAGGCCAACGGCCGGTTGACCGTCTGGGCATCCACCCAGGGGCCGTACCAGGTGCGCGCCCAGCTGGCAGGCGTGCTGGACATGCCCCTGTCCAACATCAAGATCATTCCCATGGAACTGGGCGGCGGCTTTGGCGCCAAGCTGAGGCTGGCCTTCGAGGCCTTTCCCGCCCTGCTGGCCATGAAAACGGGCAACCCGGTCAAGCTGATCAACACCCGGGAGGAGGTCTTCACCCTGAACGGCCCCCGCCATCCGGTTACCAACTACCTGAAGACGGGCGTAAACAGGGACGGGACAATTGTGGCCCGGGAGGGATACACCATCTTCGACGTGGGGGCCTACCTGGGGGCCGGCCCCAACTCCGGCATCGGCCACGGTCTGGGCGCTTACGACATCCCCAACTTCCGGCTTCGTTCCTACGCGGCGTACACCAACAAGGTGTACGTGGGCTCCTACCGGGCGTCGGGCGTTGCCGACATGACATTTGCCGTCGAGTCCCACATGGACATGATCGCCCACAAGATCGGCATGGACCCCCTGGAATTCAGGCTTAAGAATGCCATCAAAGAAGGGGACACCGCGGTCAACGGCTCCAGGGTGCCAGTGAACGGACTGGTGGAATGCCTGATGGCGGTGAAGGAACGGCTGGGCCTGCCCAAGGAACTGCCCGAAGGCCACGGCGTGGGAATCGCCCTGTGCGAATGGCGCAGCGGCGCCGGCCCGTCTACCGCGTCCATCAGTGTCAACGAGGACGGCACGGTAAGTTTGCTGACCGGTTCGGTGGACATTTCGGGCAGCGACACTTCCCTGGCGTCCATCGCCGCCGAGGCCCTGGGAATCGGCATGGACCAGGTGATTGTGGCCAGGCGAGACACGGACCTGGCGCCCTTCACCGGCCCCAGCGGCGGCAGCCGCATTGTGTACAGCCAGGGCAAGGCCGTGGAACTGGCGGCGGACGATACCCGCGGCAAGCTGCTGGCCCTGGCCGCCGACCGGCTGGGCGTCCCCGCCGACGCCCTGGTCTGCGCCGAAGGTCGGGTCTATGTACAGGACAATCCGCCGCAGGGCTACACCCTGGGCCAACTGGCGTCCATGAGCGTTACATCCCGCTCCGGGCCCATCATCGGCAACGCCTCTCTGTCCACCCTGCCCTACGCGCCGGTGTTCAGCGCCCAGGCCGCCGAGGTGGAGGTGGACCGGGACACGGGCCAGGTGAAGCTCACCCGCTACGTGCAGTGCCAGGACGTGGGGGTGGCCATCAATCCCATGGCGGTGGAGGGACAGCTTGAGGGCGGCGCGGTGCAGGGCATCGGCCGGGCGCTGACCGAAGACATGCAGTTCGACCCGGAGACGGGGGCGGTGCGCAATCCTTCCTTTGCCACCTACCTGATGCCCCTGGCCCTGGACCTGCCCGAATTGGAAACGCTTTTGGTGCGGGTGCCGTCCGAGGACGGTCCCTTTGGCGCCCGTGCCGTGGCCGAACCCCCGGGCTTCGGCCCCCCGGCGGCCATTGCCAACGCCATCTACGACGCGGTGGGCGTCCGCATACGGGAACTGCCCCTGTCCGGAGAACGGGTGCTGGCCGCCCTGCGGGGCGAGGGCAACGACGTCGCCTACATCGGCGACGAACTGGACGAACTGAAGCGGGCCGAGGGTTTGGGGGGTTAACGTTATGGCAATCCACCCTTAAGGCATTGTCATGCTGAGCCAAGCCGAAGCATCCAGGCTCCATCCAGCAAACCGGCCTCGGGACTCGCAACCGTGCTGAGGGGATCCGTCCGCGGTGGATATGCCCTTCGGCAAACTCAGGGCGACATGCCTTCCCGCTTGAGAGCAGATCGAAACTGACGAGGCGATTGACCTGGGGTTAACGCCCGCAAACCTTCCAAGACTTGAACCCAATCACGACACCTAACCAGGGGAGGGACTTATGAAGTACAACGTAGTAATCATTGGGGCCGGCTCGGCCGGGTGTGTCCTGGCTTCGCGCCTTACCGAAGACCCGGACCGCACTGTGTTGCTGCTGGAAGCCGGGCCCGACTACCCGGATTTCGAGTCCTACCCCAACGACCTTAAGTACGGCTACAATCAGCTAGCCTCCGCCGTCAATGCCCCCCACAACTACTCCTTCACCGGCATCGCCACCGAGGAACAGGGCAACACGATGCCCGTGCCCCGGGGCCGCGTTGTGGGCGGTTCCAGCGCCATTAACGGCCAGGTGCTGCTGCGGGGCGTCCCCGAGGACTACGATAACTGGGCGTCCTGGGGCAACGACGAGTGGTCCTTCGTGAAGACCCTGCCCTACTTCCGCAAGCTGGAAACGGACACGGATATTCACGACGACTTTCACGGCTTTGACGGCCCCATTCCCGTGCGTCGCCACAAAGAGGAAACCTGGCTGCCGGCCCAGGTGGCCTTCCACCAGGCCTGCCGCGACGAGGGCTATCCCCACGACCCGGACATGAACCACCCCGATTCCTGGGGTGTCGGGCCAATACCCATGAACAACCCCGACGGCATCCGTATGAGCACGTCTTTGACCTACTTGAACCCGGTGCGGCACCGCCTGAACCTGACCGTCCGCTCCGGCGTCACGGCCCACCGGCTAATTTTGGACGGTAACCGGGTGGTGGGCGTGGACGTGGAGAGTGGAGGGGAGCGGTTCGTGGTGGAGGGGGACGAGTTCATCTGCTGCGGCGGGGCCGTGGGTTCTCCCCAGCTGCTGCTCCTGTCCGGCGTTGGGCCTGCCGACCACCTGCGGGAAATGGGCATCCAGGTCCATCACGAACTGCCCGGCGTGGGACAGAACCTGCGCGACCACCCCAACGTGCGCATACCGGTGCGGGTGAAGGAGGGTTTCCCCCTGGACCCGGAGGCCCCGCGCACCCAGTTGGCCCTGCGCTACACTGCCCAAGGCTCCGATGACCGGAACGACATGCAGATTCTGCAGTCCTCCTTCTCATCACCCATGGGCGGCGACCCGCTGGAAGGCGAGGGCATCCGGTTCACCTGCATCATCGAACTGGCGGTGGGCGCCGGTGAGCTGAAGCTGGCTTCCACCGACCCCTACGAGCAACCCGTTCTTGACTACAACTACCTGGAGGAGCCCTGGGACCGGGAACGCCTGCGGGAGGGTGTTCGCCTGTGCCTGAAGCTGCTGGACAGCGGCTCCTACCAGGAAATTGTGGAGGAGTGCATCAGCCCAACGGAGGAAGACCTGGCATCCGACGATGCCCTGGACCTATGGCTGCGCCGCAACGTGACCACCACCCAGCACATTTCCGGCACCTGCAAGATGGGGCCAGCCACCGACGGCATGGCCGTGGTGGACCAGTACTGCCGCGTCTACGGCCTGGAGGGCCTGCGGGTTGTGGATGTGTCGGTGCTACCCGACTGCATCCGCGCCAACACCAACGCTACCACCATAATGATCGCTGAGCGGGTGGCCGACTGGATCAGGGAGGGATAAGGGCGTTCTGGGGTTCCGACGTGTGGCTCACGCTGCCGCTTCCGCCGCCTCCCCCCGTTGCAATTCCTGGGGTTCGGGGGGCCGAGTCTCTCCCTTGAAGAACACCATCACCACGGCGGCCAGCAGCAGGGCGATGTTGGACCAGATGGCGACGGCGTAGGTTCCGTTTATGTCGTAGAAGAGGCCGCCCAGGAACGCTCCGAAGCCGCTGCCGATGGGCATGACGGCAAACATCGTGCCGTAGATGGTGCCCAGGTTCGTGACGCCGTAGCGGTCCGATGCGTAGGCGGCGGTAACGCTGACCACCGAGTTCCAGGAGAACCCCACCAGCAACACTCCCGCCAGCAGCGTTCCCAGCCCCAGCGGCGGAATGCCCAGCGCCGGCACTCCCATGGATAGCAGCACCACCACGAATCCCATGGCCCGTATGTGGTAAGAGGCGGACAACAGCCACCGCCTTCCATACCGGTCGGAAAGATGCCCCATTATCAGGCTGCCGATGACGGCCGATGCTCCGATGAGGCTGAAGGTCCCGGCGGCGGCCATGGGATGGTAACCAAGGTCCCTGGCGTAGGTCACGAAGTGAGCATTCACGAAGCTCATCGAGTATCCTCAAACGAAGTACCCGAAGGTGAGCCGGTAGAACAGGTTGGAGCCCAGCGCCTCCTTGAACGTGGCGTCGCGGCCGAATATGGGGGTTGAGTCCTCGTCGCCGAAGCCGCCTCTGCGGCGCAAGTCCGAAGTGTCACCCAGGGGGTCCAGGCCCATTTCCTGGGGAGTGTTGCGAATGAATATCAGGCCGATGGGCAGAATCACCAGCAGGGCCAGCGCGCCCAGGAAGTAGTAGGCGTCCCGCCAGTCAAACAGGATCAGGAACAGGGATGCCGTGGGCACCAGTATCAGCGCGCCGAAGGAACCGGCGCTGCTGTAGATGCTGAGCGTCAGCCCCCGGCGGGCATAGAACCAGGCGCTGATTACCTTGGTCAGGATGGGACCCACGCCCATGGTCAGGCCGATACTCATCACTGCGAATACGGCGTAAAGCTGGAACAGGGTGCGCACCGAAGGGACGACAAACAGCATGATGCCCAAC
This sequence comes from Dehalococcoidia bacterium, assembly GCA_965207275.1. GTDB lineage: Bacteria > Chloroflexota > Dehalococcoidia > Lucifugimonadales > UBA3495 > Bin22. Next base: position 2,847,287 of record CBDBMH010000002.1, on the reverse strand, counting down.
AGGGTTAGGCCGGACAGCACCACCAGCTTGGGACTGTACCGATCGGCCAGGTAGCCGGCCAGGGGCCGCATGAGGCCGGACAGCATGAAGGTGATGCCAAAGGCCAGGGACAGGGTACCGCGGCTCCAGCCGAACTCTTCGGTCATAGGCTGCAGGAACACGCCAAATGAGAACTGGGTGCCTGCGGTGCCCAGGGCCACCAGGGAGCAGCCCATCACCACAAACCAGCCGTAGAAGGTTCGGTTGGCCTTGTCAGTCATCTTCGCCCATTGTCCTCTCGGCTGCTAATACCGGCCACGTTGGCTCTTGCACCTTAATCTACCACAAGAAAGAGCGGCAAAACGGGGGAAGGGGTCTTCAGGGCAGCTTGATGCTGGACAAGACCGCCTGCTGGACAGCCGAGTACCTTGAATAGGAATGTTCGCAAATGTGGAAGGACGCCACGAAGTTACCCGCGGATGACCGGTGGAATACCTCGGTGACCCGTAACAGGCAAAACTGCCGGGAGACTCGGGCCCGAAACACTATGTGAGCCAACTTGCTGCCTTCCTCGCTGCCCGCGACTTCCCTCTCTACCAGCTGGAACTGGCCCCGGTAGAAACTGGTGTGCTGGGCGACCACGTTGTCAATCCACTGGCCTACCGAGTTCAAGGGCTTGTCGTAGGCCAGCACAGCCAGACCGGCGAACCCGTCGGGACTGTCAAAATGGACCCGGTCCCGGTCGCTGTCGTCTGTAAGCCACAACTCCGGAACGTCCACCGTAAATTGGTGGGTGTCGTTCGTGTAGTTCCGCCACTGCATTGGCGCGGCGGGCGGGCTGGCGCTGTTGGATCCCGTAGCCGCCACCACGTTACGGGAGCCCGCCTTCAGGTTGGGCAGCAGGCTCCGGATGCTGCGTTCCGAGATAGCGAAGCCCAGGCCGGCGGTGGGGTTGCCCTGGTTGTCCTGGTTCTGGAGAAAGGTGGTGATGCCAATGACCTCGCCTGTAGGCAACAGCAGAGGACCGCCGCTGTTGCCGGGGTTGATGGAAGCGTCGGTCTGGATGACCCACGCCCGCATGCCGGGATGGTAGCGCACCGCCGAGACGATGCCCCGGGTGACGGTGGCATCGCCGGTGAGGCCCAGCGCATACCCGATGGCCACCACTTCGCTGCCGGCGCTGATACCGGCCGTCGCGCTCAGTTCCAGGGTGGGAAACTCGGAGCAGCACATTTCCAGCACCGCCAGATCCCGCCTCTGGTCAAATCCAACCATCCGGGCGCGGAAGGTGCGGCTGTCTCCCACCAGCACGTCGATGCGGTAGGAGTCTTCCACGACGTGGTAATTGGTCAGCACCAGCCCAATGCCGCCGTCGTGTTTTTCAATGATAATGCCACTGCCCACGCCGTCGGCGGTGTTCACCCGCACAACCCCCGGCTTCACCCGGTCCACCATGTCGGCCAGGCCGACCGCGGTGGGCGCATGGGCCACCGGTTGGGTTGGCGGGGACGCAGGCTTCTCCACCAGTCCGGAAGGGGCGGCTCCACCGTCTGCTGAACCCTGGATAGATGGAGATATGGCGTTGCCGGGAGGCGGCGTGGCTGTAGGTATGGGGGTGGCAGTAGGGGCCGGAGTGACGGTGGGAATGGCGGCCAGCGCCTCGCGCACCCGCTCGGTAACCATGGCTTCCACCGTGGCCTCAATGTGGGGAGGGGCCGGCAGGCCAGGCACAGGGGCGGACGGCGCCTGGCCCGGAGAAAACTGGGGAGCGCAGGCGATAGTAAGGAGCGGCAACGCAAAACAGCAGGCCAGGGAAGCCAGGTTTTCGCGAAATCCGGTCGCTGGCCTTTCCCTTCCATTCATGCGACATCCCTGCCTGCCCACTTGGAGTAGATTGCCATCCATGAATGCCCGCTACGCCGCACAGCCCGGAGTAACAACGGTGCGGGGCGTCTTAACACTTTAGGGATGCGTACAGGGTTGGCTATAAGGTGTATCCAGCCGTAGCTCTGTGGATACCCGCAAGGTATGACGACAGCTACGGACGAGACTTCAGGGTGTGAGCCGGAATACCAGAGTAAGCATGGTACCAACTATGCCGGCTCCCGCGATCAATCCCACGGCGATAACTGCCCAAAAGACGCGCTCTATGCCGGCGCCCAATGAGTCTATCCGGCCGTTAATATCAGCCTGGAAGCTGTCCAGGCAGGCGCTAATATCAGACTGGACAGTGTCCAAGCGGGTGTTATTGTCAGACTGAACAGTGTCCAGCCGGGCGTTCAACTGGCGGATGTCGTTCCGCTGCTCGGTGACGGCGGTTTCAGGGCGGTCAGCCGTGCGTTCACCACACGTAACTCGGCGTTCATTTCCTGCAAGGCCACCTCTACCGCCGTTATTCGTTCCGAAAAATCGTCAGTAGCGGTTACCATTATTTCTCCTCGTCCCCATCATCAGCCGCGAACAAGCGCCAAGCTCACCCACTGGGTGCTCGGGAATGGGTCCAGTCACCCCAACCGGAAACATTATAACGCCGATGGCAACCAGTGGCCTTCGAGGGGTGGCGATGTTGGGCAGAACGGCTAACCAGGCACAGGGCCGGGCCAGGCATGCGCCGGGGAGAACTGGGGGCAGCAGGTCAGTAGAAGAGACGACACTAAGGCAGTTACGACTATGGACATTACTCTTGAGTTATTGTGTGGAAGCAACATCCTTTTGTACACGCGAAATGGTACGAAATAATTGATTCGGAGCCGGTTCCGACCCAAGAGCAATTCACTGGTGAACTACTAATGTCCGCAGTGCTAGTCAATTGTGAAAGTTTCCAATATATTCGAGTGTATGTCCTCGAACTCCTCAAGAGAGTGTTCGCAAGCCCATTGTTGGAAATGGTAAGACCTTAGATAACTGACAATCAGGATTTCTCCATTGAACTGAATACAATTGTTGTCGGAAATTTGGCCGCGGTACAAAAGATATGCGTTTCCTGTCCCATCAGAATGTTCAGACACTTCTCGGTCGACTATTTCGAACTTCGCTTTGTAGAAATCGCGCTGACTTCTCTCAATCGTATTTGCCCATTCCGATATGGAACCAACTTTCCAATCCAGCAAATAGATACCTACTCCAGCAAAATCGTTTGGAGCTCTAAAGGTCACAGTAGTCTTATCATTGTCATCTATTTTCCAGTAGGATGGTATTTCTATGCTGTAACCGTAAGCAGGATTACTGTACGTGCGCCAAATTACTGGCATCGGCGTCGGGCTGGGCGTAGGAGTGGAAGTGGCGGTAGCTGTGGACACGCCCACCCTACTGCCCTGCTTCATATTCTGAAGCACCCCTCTAATCGTCTGTTCCGAAATGGCAAATCCTACCCCATGTACTGGCCTGCCCGAGTCAGACCAGTCAAAAGTAAAGGTATTGACTCCTACCACTTGACCCGACGACGCAAGCAGCGGCCCCCCGCTGTTGCCCGGGTTGATGGGGGCATCGGTCTGAATCACCCAGGCCTTGTAAGCAGGTTCATACCGTACTGCTGACACTATGCCCCGGGTAACCGTCGCTGGACCAAACAGGCCCAAAGGATAGCCGATAGCTACCACTTCCGAACCCGGCTTGAGTGTAGTGGCGTCCTTGAAGGGGAGTGACCGGAACCGACCGCAGCAGATTTCCAGCACCGCCAGGTCCTTGTAGGCGTCGTAGCCCCGGAGTGTGGCTGAGTATCCAGTTCCTCCGCTGACCTGTACTTCTATCTGGTGTACTTCTTCCACCACATGGTAGTTGGTCAGCACGAATGCCTTGCCATCTCCGGTGGTCTCGAAAATGACCCCAGTGCCATTCCCTGAGTTGGTATTTATCCTGACAACTCCCGCCTCGGCCTGCTCCACCATGGTTTCCAGACTTGGCGTTGGCGACGGTGTGGGTGTCGGCCTTGTGGTGGGCGTAGGCGTCCACGTGGGGTGCGGCGTTGCCGTAGGCGTGGGAGTAGGTGTTGGAGTGTTGGTTGCCGTGGGTGTTGCCGTAAAGGTAGAGGTAGGAGAAGGGGTTGCCGTTGGAGTGGTTGTGGGCGTCTCCGCGAGCATGGCGGTCATGGCGGCTGCCACCTCTGCCTGTACCGTGGCGGGAATGTCCGGCGTGGGCGTGGGCGTGGGAGTGGGTATGGCCTTCTGGACGGCGGCGGTAACCGTGGCAGGGATGTCCGGCGTCGGGGTTGGCGGCGCGGTGGAACCGCAGGCCGTTACCAACAGTCCCACCAGAAGGGCAACGACTACAACGGACCGGGTGGCAGCGTAGTTGTTCAGAATCATGCGTCAGGGAGATACAAGGGATGGAATGATTCTATCATTTTCCTGGCGGATAACTGCTACAGGCACCGCTCCGCTTCCCGTTGGATGTAGTCGCGAAAGGACTGGGGCAGGTTGGCCGCATCCGCCGCCTGGGCGTTTTCCTGGATGCGCTCCGGCCGCGAGGTGGTGGGTATGGCCGAGCTTACCCGCCGGTCGGAGATCACCCACGCCAGGAGCGCCTGGGCCCAGGTATTTATGCCGTAGTCGCGCAGGGGAGTAAGGTCGGGCTGCTGCTTAAGTTCCAGCACATAGCGGCCCTTCTGCAACGGTTCCATTACCAGAACGCCCGTGCCCAGTTCCTCGGCCAGGGGCAGGAGTTCTTCGTCAACGCCCGGTTCAGCACGTTGTAGGGAATCTGGACGACGTCCACCCGCCCCTGGCGCATCAAGTCCATAATGGTTGGATAGGCCTCCCGCACCATGGCGGAAACGCCAACCATGCCGACCTGACCTTCGTCCTTCAGCCGCTGCAGGGTGGGCAGGTGAGTCTGCCAGTCGATCATGTTGTGGACCTGGAACAGGTCGATGTAGTCGGTCTTGAGGTTGGCGAAGGACTGGGTAATCTGGGCCTCGCCGGCCTCCTTGCCTTCGGTGCGCACCTTGGTGGCGATGTAGAACTTGTCGCGCCGGCCCTCGGTAATTTCGCCCACCACCGCTTCGGCGTGGCCGTACCAGGCGGCGGTATCGATGAGGTTCATGTCGCTGCCCAGGCAGTTGTCCACAATTTGGCGGCGCACGGCGATATCGTCGCCGCCCGTAACGTCGAATGTTCGCAAGGTCCCCAGGCCAATGGCCGATACGTCCAGGTTGCCGAGCTTACGGTATTCCATTTTCCGTCCTCTGCTGAGAATTTATTCGAACATGGATGAACAGGATATTCAGGATATGAACGGGGCCGGAGCCGCATCATCCCGTAGGGCCACGTTGGAACTCGTAGCCTATTCTAACGCAGGTTGCGCAGGCTTCGTTGGGTTAGCAGGATTATAGCCGTTAGCGCAATCAGCAGCCCGGCAAGGATGCCTATCGACAGTTGCCCGCCCAGAAACTCGGCGGCCAGGCCGGCCGGTAGAACGCCCAGCGGTATAAGGGCGAAATTGATCATGAATAGACTCATCACCCGGGCCCGGTACTGGTCGTCGGATACCTCCATAATCAGGGACTGGTTCAAGGAGCGGCGTCCCGCGTCTCCCACTCCCAGCACAACCATCAGACCCAGGGCTATGGCATAAAAAGGTAACAGAGCTACCAGCATCAGGGCGAAGCCGCTGAGGAAAGAACTGGCTATCAGGGTGCGGCCCTGCTGCCAGTTGCCCATGGCGGCAATGAACAGAGATCCGCCCAGGGTGCCCAGACCCATCATGCTGGTCATCAGGCCCATGGCTTCCGGCCCCAAGTGATAGATGTCCACGATGAAGATGGGCATCAGGAAACGGAAGGGCATGGCCAGCACCGTGGATATCAGCCCCATTATCAGCAGGGCCAGCACCAACGAACTACCCCTGATGTAGGTAAGTCCATCGCCTATGTCCTTCAGCACTCCGGACCGGCCGGTGCCCGTGCTGCCGGCAGGGCTGGGCATGAATCCGGTAAGCACAACCGCCACGCCGCACATGCCGGTGACAACATAATAGACGCCATCCGGCTGGATGGCGTTATAAAGGAAGCCGGCCACTGCCGGGGCCAGCAGGGTAGTGGCGCTCATCCCCATGGCGTCCAGGGCCATGGCGTTGGTCAATTGACCCTGGCCTACCAATTGGGGAATCAGGGCCTGGCGGGCCGGCATGAAGAAGGAGAATACCGCCCCTTGCATCATGGATGCGGCCAGCAGGTGGTACCAGGTGACGGTGCCGCTGGTTATGGAGACGGCGACGAAGAGGGCAATAAGGCCGGCCCCGATCTGCCCCAACTGCACGATTCGTTTCCGTTGCAGGCGGTCGGCAATGGCGCCGCCAAATAGGGCCAGCACCAGCATGGGCAGGGCGAACCCCGCGGAGACAATGCCCAGCAATGCGGGTGATCCGGTAAGGTCGTAAGTGAGGTAGCCCCGGGCGATCATCTGCATCTGCATGGCGCCCATGAGCAGCAGCATGGCCAGCCAGAGGATACGGAAGTCGCGGTTGGAGAGAGAGCTGAAGGTGTGCCTGAAGTTGAAGGGAGAGCCGGGGGGACGCCCGCGACTCCGCCCCGTTCGGGTGGTCTCGCGGACCGGCGATTCCGGGGCGGGCCGCTCTGCTGAAGTGGTGGAGGGAGGAGAAATTCTGTCCGTGGTAGCAGCCGAAGCGTCGGGGGAGGGCTGGGGACCGGAATTGCGCTCTGTGATGGGTCCTCCGGGGCATCCGCCGGAGGCGGACCAAGTTTCCTACAGTATAGCCCAAAGGCAGGGTGATAGCTACCGGAGGCAGGCGAGGCATAGCGCTGTCGAAAGCCCCTTAGGTTTAAGCGAACTTCTCTGGAAGGCTGTGACGTGGCGCAACACCTCGCGCCAATTCAAGCTCCGATTGCCGGAAGTCCACACTCTCCTATGCAATGAAATCAGGTGGTACCCAGCAGCCGTGGGCGCTACGGACACGGCAGGCTTCCAGTTCCTGTACTAAGACGAAAATCAAATATCCACGTCGCTATATTTGAAGGAAACTAATTGCATTCATGCGAACTGTTCCCATAACTTCTTCAAAATTTCAATACCGGCCCAAAATTCGTCGAAGCCAATTGACACCTGCATAACATTGAGCGTATCGTTGCTCAAATTCATCGAAAAGGGATGGGGGATGGCATGAGCAATTTTCTGTTGAGAAAGCCACGCATTGTTTTGACCATGGCAACTGTAATGGCCTTGCTCTTCCTGGTGGGCTGCGGCGCGGCGGAGGAGTCTCCCGCGTCGCCGTCGGCTGGCAGCAGTGAGCCGGTCGCTCCGGTCCAGGGTCAGCCCGAACCTGCCGCGCCTGCCGCCAGCGACTCCCCGGCGCAAGCGCCCGCCGCTGGTTCCTCCGATTCCGGACCGGCGGCTGCCCCTGCCCCAACGGCCGCTCCTTCCGCGGCGGGAGAAGCTCCCGCCTCCGCCCCCCAGTCCGATGCCCCCACCGGCACCCTGCGCATCGCCCTGGACGAGATTGGCCCGCCCAAGTGGATCCCCAAGCTGCAGGGCGCGCCTCAGAACAGCATTAACAACACTACCTTCTGGGAGTCCCTTTGGAAAAACCAGAAGAGCGACGGTATGACAGGAGTACTGGCCGAGAGTTGGGAAATCTCGGACGACGCAACGACCTGGACCATCAATCTGCACCAGGGCGTCCCCTTCCACCATGGATATGGTGAAATGACCGCCAGCGACTTCGTATTTTCCATGGAGAACAGTGTGGAAGAAGGCACCACCCGCTCCCCGCGCTTGCTAAAGCTGAATTTCTTCGCGGAAGGCGGGGGCATGACGGTCCTCGACGACTATACTTTTGAGATCGATACCGTCAAACCGTCCTGGAGCATGCCCTGGGATGTGGCCACCGGCATGACGTCCTACATGGGTACAGGTGTGATCAGCCAGAAGTACTACCAGGAATACGGTGAAGAAAAGGCCGGTTTCACTCTGGCGGTGGGCACCGGTCCCTGGCAGAGTGTCGAGCACGTGACCGGCGGCGCCTGGTCCTTCGAGGCGGTACAGGACCACTGGCGGAAAACGCCCAATTTCGCCGAACTCCATTACTCGGAAATTTCTGAAGAGTCAACACGTCTCGCCAACTTCCTGGCCAACAAGCTGGACATAGCCACCTTTAACCTGGAATCAATCAGCCAACTGGAGCAGCAGTGCGCGGATTGCAAATTCAAGACCTTCACGACGGGCGCCCAACTGTTCATCAACATCCACGGTAACCTCTACATTGACCGTGACGACTTGCCCACGCCCCGGGATCCGAGCCTGCCGTGGGTCTCCGCCAGCGCGGATATGAACTCGCCGGACTGGATCAATGCCCGCAAGGTGAGGAAGGCCATGGCCATAGCCATCGACCGGCAATTGCTGGTGGATACCCTGCTCCAGGGCAAGGGTGCGCCAGCCCACGTATACGGCTGGGCCGGCTTTGAAGACGATTTGGGTTATTTGGCTGACCTGAAGCATGAATACGACCCCGACCTGGCGCGGCAGTTACTGGCCGAGGCGGGTTATCCGGAAGGGTTTGAGATTCCCATGGCCCTGACCAACCGGCCCTTCCCGGCAACCATTGAGACCGCTGCGGCGGTAGCCACTATGTGGGAGGACATCGGCATCCGGACTACCCAAATACGCCAACCCATGTCGGCGTTCCGGCCCAACTTCGTAGAAAGGTCATGGAAGGGGGTCAACAGCCACGGAAACATTGTGTCCAGCGAACCCCTGCTCTCCCGTACCCAGACTTATGCCATAGCTGGGGTGGTCAATTATGGAGTGGAGCACCCGGTTTCGGAGGACTTGAACGGCCGCATCGAAAATGCGTTTGAGCAAGAGGAGCGCCTGGAATTGGTGCGAGAATATACCAAGTTCCTGTTTGACGAGGTCTTCACCATTCCGACGGTCAACGTCTACCACATCTGGCCCCTTGGCCCGGAGGTGGACGACTGGGAATGGACCTTCCCCGTGGTGAGGGTGCCCTCCAACCTGGAATACATACCGCACCGCGAGTGACGGAGTCTTAACAAGGGGGGGCAGCGGCTTGAACCAGGCGCTCCCCCCGCAAACGCACAGGAAAGCAATGTCATGATTAGTGATGCCGGAGCATCTAAACTCCATTCCACCGGCCTGCTCTTGTAACCGTAACCTGGCGGTGAAGAAGTTATCCTGGATCTTCGGCAAGTTGTGGTCCACATGACTTGTGCTTGATACGAACAACGAGATTGAAACATCGATTTCCTGTTGAAATACCCTCGGTAACTACACTCTTCAGGAGGCGCCTATGGTAGCCCAGTCCTTCAAAAACACCGCATTATTTGGCATTATCGCCCTAGTCCTTACCTTGGTTGTGGGTTGCGGGGCCTCCGAGGCCCCGGCCACCCAGCCCGATGCGGCGCCCCAGACCCAGGCTCAACCGGTGTCCCCGGCCCAGCCCCAAGCAGCCCCGGCCGCCTCCGCTTCTGAAGCGGCGCCCGATGCCTCTTCCCCAACCGCGGCTGGAGAAAGTGCTCCGGCGCCCACCGTTGCGTCCCGGCCGGCCGGCCGGTCAACCCTGGTGCCCACACCTACGCCGGCCCCGGTGGTGGAAACTATCGCGCAGGAAGAGGCCGTAGGTACTCTCAACGTGGGTTATTCTCAGCTGGGGCCGCCCAAGTTCATCCCCAAGCTCAGCGGGTCTCCCCAGTCCTCCATAAACATGTCCGTCCTCTGGGAGTCCATGTGGCACAGCGACCCGCAGGGCAACGTAATACCGCGCCTCGTGAAAGAGTGGTCGGTTTCGGACGACGGTAACGTCTGGACACTGCATCTGGAGGAGAACGTCCCCTTCCACAAGGGGAAGGGCATGATGACCGCTCAGGATATGATCTGGTCTATGGACAACATCGTTTCCGAGGGGACGGTATCCGGACGCCTGGCCCAGCGGCAGACCATCTTCTACGCCGAAGGCGGCGGGATGACCGCCGTGGATGACCACACCCTTCAGGTGGACACCACGGCCAACGGCCCGCGGTTCGACCTTACCTGGTACTCCACTTCGGCCCTGCTGACCGGCGCTTTGCCGATTATGAGCCAGGCCCACGTTGAATCTCTGGGCGAAGAGCGAGCCGGTGTGGAAGACCCCATTGGCACCGGCCCCTGGCAGCACGTGGAGCACAAGACCTCGGAAGTCTGGAAGTTGGAAGCCGTGCCCGACCACTGGCGCAAGACACCTAACTTCGCCGAACTAAACATCTGGGAAATTGCCGAAGAGTCCACCCGCATCGCCAACTTCCAGGCCGGCAAGATGGACAGTATTCACATGAGCCTGGAGTCCCTGCCCGTGTTGGAACAGGTGGACGGCGTGAAGTTCATCGTTCTTCCCGGCGGCGGTCAGACCCACATTAATATCCACGGGCAGATGTACGTTGACCGACCCGACCTGGGCACCCCCAGGAATTCATCCCTGCCTTGGATTTCGTCCAATCCGGACGTGAACTCCGCAGAATGAGAACAGGCTCGCAAGGTACGCGAGGCCATGTCCGTCGCCATCGACAGGGACCTGATTGTGGAGGAGATTCTGGGCGGCGCCGGTGAGGTCAACCACGTCTTCGGGTGGATGGGCCATGAAGCCCGCCTGAATGAACTTCAGGACAGCCTGGTCTATGAATACAACCCTGATCGGGCCCGGCAATTGCTGGAAGAGGCCGGTTACGGTGACGGGTTTGACATCATCATGGCTCTGACCACTCGCCCCTTTCCAGGCACGGTGCAGATGGGCGAAGTCGCCTGCCTGATGTGGGAGGAGGTCGGAATCCGATGCGCCCAGGAGCGCAGCCAGATGTCCGCCTTCCGGCCCAAGTTCGTGGACCGCTCCCATGAGGGCGTGAACACCCACGGCGTTGGCCCCCTGCCGGAGCCGCTGGTCACCTATTCTTCGTCACTGGTCAGCGAGGGCATAATCAACTACGGGATAGAGCACCCATGGCTGAACGACAAGATTGGGCAGGCCATGGAGACCTTTGATGACGAAGAGCGGTTTGCCCACCAGAGGGAAATCGCCCAGTGGGTTTTTGACAACGTGGTCATTCTGCCGATGTACAAAGTAAACTGGATTTTCCCGTTGGGGCCCAACGTGGACCCTTGGGACATGGCCTGCTGCGACGCCCGCGTCCTCTTTGATCTGGAGTACGCGCCGCACCGGAGGTAAGGTAGCTTGCAACGATTCCTCCTCCGTCGGCTTCTCTTGACCATAGTTACCCTGTGGTTGGTCTCCATTCTCATCTTTTTCATGGCTCGGATTTCCGGAGACCCCACCACGCTGCTGATTGACGACTACGCCAGCGCAAGCACCCTGGAAGAGCTGCGGGCTTCCCTGGGCCTGGACAAGTCCTATCCGGAGCAGTACTGGATTTTTCTTAAGAACGCCGTGCGGGGGGACTTCGGCGTTTCCATAGTGCAGAAGCAGCCGGTCGGTTCCCTGATTCTGCAGCGGCTTCCCGCCACGCTGTACCTGGGCCTGGTGGCGTTTGTCTTTTCGCTGGCGGTGGGAATCCCCCTGGGGGTGCTCTCTTCCTTGAAACGGGGAAGTGTACTGGACCAGGTCGGCAAGATTATTGCCCTGATCGGTCAGTCGGCGCCCCCATTCTGGATCGGCATCATGCTGATGTTCTTCTTCGCCGTACGCCTGGGCTGGGTCGCCCCCTCGGGCCGCGAGGAGCTTAGCAGCATTATTCTGCCAGCCATAACCCTGGGCTGGTTCAATGTAGCCGCCAACCTGCGCCTGATGCGGTCCGCCATGCTGGACGTAATGGACACCGAATACATCAAACTCGCGAGGGCCAAGGGGGTTAACCAGAACATCATCATCTGGAAGCATGCCCTGCGCAATGCCCTGATACCGCCCCTGACTTTCGCCGGCATTACCCTGGGCGGCCTGATCACCGGCTCCCTGGTGGCCGAGACGGTATTCGCCTGGCCGGGACTGGGCCAACTGGCTTTCCTGGCCGTGCGGGACTCGGACTACCCGCTGCTGCAGGGGGTGGTGCTATCCTTTGCGGCGGCCTACCTGGCTACGGCATTCCTGGTCGACGTATTCTATGCCTACGTAGATCCGCGTATCCGGTTCTCGTAGCTCGATTGCCCGGGACCCTTGGAGGATAGAATGGCTGAAAATCCCACCCAGGCCGTGCTGGCTCCCGCACCGGACCGAGTCGGCTTGCCAAAAATCTGGCGGTCGGTCCGGAGATTGCCACTGCTGCCGTTAGCCATGTTGCTGCTGGTGGTCGTCGCCGGCGTCATGGCCCCGTGGATCGCTCCCGATGACCCGCGCAAGGGAGACCTGCGGGCCCGCATGGTGCCGCCGGTATGGCTGGAAGGCGGCAGCGCAGAGCACCTGCTGGGCACCGACCACCTGGGACGGGACATATTCAGCCGCATTGTCTACGGTGCCCGCATTTCCCTGGTGGTGGCGGCGGTAACTCTGGGCCTGGGTGGCACCACCGGCACCGTGCTTGGGCTGTTGGCCGGCTGGTATGGCAAGTGGATCGATGAGATCATAATGCGCATCGTGGATATCGCGTTGGCGATACCCCTGGTCCTGGTGGCCCTGGTAATGGTAGTGGCAGTGGGGCAGGCTTTCCCCTCCGAACTGGGTGGCCAGACGGGCCTCATCATCCTGGTGCTGGCCGGCTTTTTCTGGGTGCGCTTCGCCCGCCTGGTCCGTGGCGAGGTGCTGCAACTCAAGACTCTGGACTACGTGGCCCTGGCCAAAGTGGCCGGAGCCTCTATTCCCCGAATCCTGTTCATTCACATTTTCCCGGGAGTCATCAATACGCTCATTGTACTGGCCACCCTGCAGGTGGGCTTTGTCATCCTGGTAGAATCAACGCTCAGCTTCCTGGGCGCCGGAGTGCCGCCGCCCACGCCGGCCTGGGGTTCCATGGTGGCAGAGGGGCGAGACTTCCTGGCCGGGGCCTGGTGGATCTCCACCATGCCCGGCGTCGCTATATTGCTTACGGTCATGTCCCTGAACCTGTTTGGCGACTGGCTGCGGGACACGCTGGACCCCCGGCTGCGGCAACTGGCAACCAACTAGCAGCCCAATACTACCCATCTGAGGCAAAGGGGGATTGGCCAGAGAGAAGGAGCGCTATGGGGACAGCTCCCCCCTTGCCGCCTTCTTGTGATACGCACCGGCAATCGGGCCCGTTCCCTAATGACCTGCGGATGGCACGCTCACTTTGGCGGTTCGGATGTTCAAGTGTGCATCGCCGGCGCCCAGCCAAAGGGCGTACACCCTGTGGCGGTGGGGGTTATGGCTGAGGCGGGCATTGATCTGGCTTCTCACCCGTCAGACCATTTAGACAATCACTTGGACAAGGAATCCGATCCAGTGTCAACGGGGTGCGACGCGACACGGGAGGCCTGTACCGTTTTCCCCAGGTCAGTGCGACAGGTCCACCACGGGTTTGAAGACCCGGGCCAGGCAGGACCGGATGAAGACGAACTACTGTCCGTGTTCGGGCGCATTCGGGGTAAGATAGAAACCTGCCGCCGGCAGCTGATGGCGGAAGAGTCGGGCGCTGACTAACGAGTCTGCGCATAACTGCGGCGGCTCATGCCTCCCGCGACACCGGTCAAAATCCGATTAATCCGCTGACGTCGCAGCCGGCGTCTCCGGCCTTCCAGTTAGCGTCCCCTGGTTCTCTTCGTTGGCTTCCGCCCCTTGCGCTGTCTCGACTCCCTCCTCCCTGGGGGTGAGCAATCGCCTGCGCCCCGTCACTATCAGCATGACGTAACCCATGACTATGCGAAGGACGAATTCCAGGGCCACCAGAAAGATGAAGTAGTAAAGGATGAGTTCCCGGTTGTTGCCAGCCTCTCGTATCACGGCTAGTGACTGTTCCAGGGTGAAGAAGGAAGCGTCAATGATGAAGATACCCAGCACGGCGAAGGGCAAAATCTTCGCCAGGTCTCTGGACAAGTCCTCGTGGTAGTAAGCCGATACCCGGATAGCGCTGACCACGGCCAGGGCAATCAGCAGCACTTCCTGAAAGGTACGGTCCTTGGAGAGCAGGGCCAGGATGGCGGTCAGCACCGCCAGCCAGAAGAAGGCAAAGAAGGGGAATACAACGAGGTACTTTACGATGTACATCACCACGTGCAGGAATCCCCGCATGGCCCTGTACCTGGCCTCGTTGTAGCGGGAAAGGTTGAAGGCGAACATGTCCCGCGATGCCAGGAATCGGTAGAAGTGGAAGATGAACACTCCATACAGGCAGATTCCCCCCACATAAACGCCCACATTGAGGAGAAGCTCCAGGGCTTCGTAGAAATCGAGCCCGTTGGGAAATGCCAGGTTAAAGAGGGACTCGAAAGTCATTGAGTCACCGCAAACCCCTTGGATCGTAGGGGCCCGCCCTGCATCGGAATAACTACGGTCTGATCTCCCATGTTATGTAAGCCGATGCTTTTCGTCAATACGAACGCAAGGCCAATGGATAGACCGCGTGTTCGAAAAATAAAGCAGGGCCGCTCATCCTTCAACACCCAGAGGATGAGCGGCCATGGGCAAGCCCTCTCGCTCTTTTGACAGGCCTGGGGATGTGGGAAAGACTAGGATTCCACCGCTACTTCCTGCTCCAGTTCCTCAGCGGCTCCTCCATTGTGGCCGTCCGGATGCTCCCCGTCCACGCTGACCACTGGGCGAACCAGGGGCAGTTGAATCAGCATTTGGGTGTATTCCCCCTGCTCCGAGGTCACGTGAATGAGCCCGCCATGTTCCCGGACTATGTCGCTGGAGATGGCCAAGCCCAAACCCGTACCCTGGTCGGTGGGCTTGGTGGTAAAGAAGGGATTGAAGATCTTTTCGATAACTTCTTCCGGCATTCCGTCACCGTTGTCTCTTATGCTGATCTCTATGCTTTCATCCAGGCGACGGGTGGTGAGGCGCAGTTCCGGTAAATAGGCCACGCCGTTTTCCAGCAGGTTCAGTCGCTTTTCGTTGGTGGCGTAGCAAGAATTGCTGACCATGTTCAGGAAGACCCGCCCCAGGTCCTGAGGAATTACCTCCAGTTCTCCCACGTTGGGGTCCAGGTCATATTGAAGATCCAGTTGAAAATCTGCGTCGGTGGCCCGGGCGCTATGGAAGGCCAGGCGAGAGTGCTCCTCCACCAGGCGATTGATGTCCGTAATCTGGAATTCGCCGGCTCCCCGGCTCATCATCAGCATGTCATGTACGATGCGGTTGGCCCGGTCGCCGTGATTCCGGATACGATCCATATTGTCGTTGAGGTCGTCGGAAATCTCCTGAATCAGCCCCTTTTGCTCGTCAGGCAGGTCATCTCCTATCTCATCCAATACCTCCTGCAATTCAGTCAGCAGTTCGGCGGAGGATTCGGAGAAATTCTTGACGAAGTTGAGCGGGTTTCTTATTTCGTGGGCCACGCCGGCGGTCAATTCGCCCAGGCTGGCCAGCTTCTGCTGGGTAACTATCTGGTCCTGCGCCCGCCGCAACTCCTCGAACGCGGCCTGCAGTTCGTCGTTCTTCTCCTGAAGGTCGCCGGCCAGCAGTTCCACCAGGTTCAGCCGCTGCACCTCCAGGGCGTGGAGGCGGAAGACCTCTACGGCGGCAGCCATGTCCGCCACTTCGTCGTGGCCGCCCACGTCCACCTGGGCTTGCAGGTCCCCGGCAGCCATGCGCCGCATCCATGCTGAAACCATGCCTATGCGTCGCAGCAGTACCCGGCCCACCAGCAGCCAGGCCACCAGTGCGGCAACTATCACGCTGGCCAAGCTGATGACCAGCAGGATGGTGCGGCCGGTCAATATGGCCTGGAGGGACGCCTCGGTGGCGGTCTGCGCGCTTTCCCGGGCGGCGCCTACCAGTTCATCAACCTCTCCCACCAGGCTTACGGCAGCCGCCTGGTTGCTTTCCAATAACTCCGCCTGCCGCTGGGCCAGCCGCAGTTCCTCGTCCAGCAGGTGGAAGCCGGTACCCTCGGCGACGCCCAGGGTTTCCAGCCGCTCAAAAGATGGCGCGATGTCCTCGTGAATTTCGGCGCTTTCCAGGTACTCCAGGTTAAAGCCGATGCGGTTCATAGCTGCTTCAAACCGCTCCTTCAACGGTTCCAGCGTTGCCGGTTCAGAGACCGTGAAGGCGTTGCCCAGGAGTTCCGTGGCTATGTTGGCGTCGACTTGTAGCTCGGACAGGAGACGGTACTTGTCAAGCTCCTTGGAGGAGGTACGCACTACCGGTGGGTCCGGGGGCATATCCAAGTTTCGATAACCGGTGCTTACGTAGAATAGCTGGTCATCCAGCGCTTCCACCAGGCCAACTTCCAATTCCCGGCGGACGTCTGCCAGGTCTTGTCTGAGCCTCTCCCGTTTCTCCGCCTGGACAATCAGTTCGGTGCGCTGGTTGCGTATTGTCTTGATGTTGTCCGTCAGCAGGTGTGCGCCTTGCCGGATGTTCTCGAAGGTGACCTGCGGATGGTCGAATCCCAATTCTCCGGAAGCGGATTCAAGGGCTGACAGTTCACTCTCCAGCGCGTTGCTGGAACCGACAATAATGTTGGCGTAAATCTCGTCCAGCTCGGCCACCGACTGGGCAGTAACGATGCGAGGCGCGGCGGTGACCAGGCTGCTGCTGTACTGGGCGACCTCGAAGGCCGCTACCATCTCCGGAATGCTCTCGTCATTGACGTGACGCTGGGCCGTGGCCACCCGGTCGAAGGAAAACCAGCCCACCAAAGTGGCCAGCAGGGTCAGGGCGACGATGACCGCAAAGGCGACATAAAGCTGGGTGGAAATTTTGCGGTGGCCCTGGAGCACCCGCGGGACGAGGGTCGCCAGGAACTCCCGTGTCGAGTCCAGATCGTAATTGGTGATCGGCCGCCGGACCCGCCGCTTTAAATGCCGCAGTGCCCTGTCAACCAACGATCCGGCCGCTGCCGTGTTTTCCGGTTCCGCTGTCGTCTTCGATTCATCTATCATGGATAGACTTCTCGCATGTCTTCGATTGCCCGGTAACTGCCATCGGGCCCAATAACCGTCAGAAACACCTTATCAGACCCCTGGTTGTCGGCAAACCCGAATTTCAGGCCAAATTCGTCCAGCTCCAGGGCCTCGAAACTTTCTATGGAATCGTAGAAGCACGCCCTGGTAACGTTGTGGCGGCCACAGGCCTGCAGCGCTTCTATAGTCAGCCGGCCAGCCAGGTACCCTTCCAGGGAAACCCAGCCCGGGCTGGCTTGCGGGTCGTAAGCCGCCAGCGCGTTCAGGTACGACCGTACGATGGGAATAGAATCGTCGGTGGGGAACGGGACCACCTGGGTGACGAAGACGTTCTCGCCTTCCCTGCCCAGGAAGTTTGCCAAAGCGTTGCTGCCCACGAAGGAAATAGTAATGAATACGACGTCCTCCAGGCCAATGTGCTTGGCCCAGGAAATAAAGGTGGCAACCGGCTGGTAGGCCCCGACCATGATTACCGCCTGCGGGTTGGCGTCGCGCAGCGTAAGCAGGGCCGCCTTCACCGCCAGCGTATTGCGCGGGTAGTAGCCCACCGATACAGGCTCCATGTCCCGCTTTTCCAGGGCCCTTGTGGCCCCGTTCAAACCCGCCAGCCCGAAGGAGTCGTCCTGGTACAGCACGGCTATGCGGTCTATTCCCAGGTCCTCGGTAAGGCGGGCCACCATTTCCTCGGTTTCCTGGTTGTAGGAGGCCCGCAGGTTGATTACGTTCTGCCATTTGCTCTCTCTGAGGAAGGCGGCGCCGGTGAAGGGCGCTACGTAGGGGACATCAACCTCGTGCGCCACCGGCACGGCGGAGCGAGAAGTGGGGGTGCCCACGGCGCCGATTAAGGCGAATACCTGGTTTTCCTGGATTAGATCAAAGGTATTGGATATGGCGGCTTCGGGCTCATATCCATCATCCAGGGCCACCAGTCTCAATTCACGTCCGTTGACCCCTCCCGCATGGTTGACCTCCTGGAAGGCGGACAGGATTCCCAGCTGCATGTTGGTGCCCAATTCCCATGCCGGACCACTGAAGGCGGCAGACTGGCCGAACAGAACCCTTTCGTCAGTTACACCGGGATGCTCCGATAAAACGGTACCGGTATTGGGCGAGCCTTTGGCCTCGCGAGTGGAAACGCCATTGACTTCCTCGGGGCTGCCATTGCACGCCGCTATGCCGGACGCCAGCAAAAGGGCGAAAGCCAAAAGGAAAAAAGTGAGTCGGGCCGGCTTAACTGTCATAGTCTGCCTGGCAAGTTGGGGGATTTAGTCGGACTTGCGCAATACCATGGTGGAGTGGTTCCTGGAGTCTTCCCTTCGATACTGGAAGTCCTCCGTCATTTGCATAACGAAGTGGATTCCCAGGCCGCCGATGGCGCGGTCCTGAATGGAGTTGTCCAACTCAGGCGCGTTGGCGTCTTCCAGGGGATTGAAAGGGCGACCATCGTCCACGAATTCAATGGTAATGGTGTCGGCGCTGGAGGTCAGGCTAACATCGAAAGTATGGATCCCTTCATCAAACCCGTAATTCATGATATTGAGTCCGAACTCTTCGAGCACCAGGTTCGTCTTGAAAGTGAGAGCGGGAGGCCAGTCTTCTTCTTCAGCCAGCTTTTCGACCGTAGCGAATATGCGCTGCAATTCCTCGTGCCGGGTCTCCACCTTAAGCTCTATTCTGGCGCTCATCAGGACTTCTCCCTGCGGCAAACGGTCAGACAGGTAATGTCGTCCGATTGAGGCGTGTCACCGGCAAAGGCTCGTACCGCCTCGAACACGGCTTCGTTGACTGTCTTTGGATCACCACTGGCCGGGTTATCCGCCAGGACCTGCGCCATCCGCTCCAGGCCAAACTCTTCTCCGTCCTTGTTCATGGCCTCCGAGACGCCGTCGGAATAGAGGAAGACGGTATCCCCGGGGAGAAGGTCGAAGGTGTGTTGCTCGTAGTCCAGGCCGTCTATCACTCCCAGGGCCACCCCACCCGTTAACGGGAGGTCAATTATGCTGCCGTCGGCACGACGGACGTAGGGAGTGCAATGCCCGCCGTTGGCGTAGGTGAATTTCCCCGAGACGCGATCGTAGACGGCGTAAAGGAGGGTTACGAACATCATTGCCTCGTTCCCCTCGCACAGGAGGTCGTTGACCTCCTTCAGCACCTCTCCTGGCTCGTATTTGCCGATGGCGGAACCCTTCAGAAGGGTCCGGCTGGACATCATGAACAGGGCCGCGGGAACACCCTTGTCGGAAACGTCGGCGATGGCGACGCCAACCCGGTCCGGTCCCAGGTTAATAACGTCGTAAAAATCTCCGCCTACTTCCTTGGCCGGTTCCATGCTGGCAAAGGCCGCGTAGTCATCCTCACTGGGAAACTCGGTAGGCAGAATGGACTGTTGTATCTTGCTGGCAACGTTTAGTTCGTTTTCCAGGCTCACCAGGCGGTCCCTGGAGGAGAGGGCATCACGCCACTCCACCAGATGGGCGAGGGTACGGTCTATGGTGATCTGGAGGTCATCAAAGTCCAGCGGCTTGGTAACGAAATCAAAGGCGCCGCGGTTCATGGCGGTGCGGATATTCTTCATGTCCCCATAGGCGGATATGATGATGGAACGCACATTCGGGTCTACCTTGGGAATCTGCTCCAGCAGGGTAAGCCCGTCCATCTGCGGCATGTTGATGTCCGAGATGACCATGTCTATGTCTTCTTCCTGGCGCAGTACATTCAGGGCTTCCACGCCATTATGGGCGAAAAGGAAGCTATACTGACCAGACCGAATGCGCCGCCGCATCCTCTGCAGGACCAGCGGTTCCAGGTCCGGTTCGTCGTCCACCACTAGAATTTTGAATGCCTCGGGCATCACTTCCCTTCGCTCCGCAGACTGGATCGTTAAAGGCTGTTCCGGTCGCTCCGTTTCGGCCGGTTTCAGGGCAGGTGAGAAAGGTCAGCCCTGCCGGCCTTGTCGGAAAGTCTAGCCCAGAGAGCCGATGGCCGAGTCCTGGGAATCGTGTATCGGGATGATCTTGTCAAAGCCGCTGATCACGAATACCTCCCGCACGGGGTCGGACAACGAGCAAGCCGCCATTTTGGCTCCCTGCCGCTGCAGGTCCTTGGCGATCAACAGCACCACGCGAAGGCCCGCGCTGCTGATGTAGGTGAGGTCTTGCAGATCAAGCACGACCGCGCGGTCAGCCTCATTTATCTCGGCCTTCATGGCATCCTGAAACTCGCTGGCGTTGGTGCCATCCACCCGTCCGTCTGCTTTCAGTACCAGGCTGGTGCCTTCCCGGCGAGATTCTACGTTCATACAGGTATCCTCCTAAACAACGCTATATCTGGAATGGTTTGAAGGGACGGCGCCATCCCGCATTTCGGAAGCGGGAGTGCCTGCGAAAACTGTTAACAATAATACCCCATCGTCTCGGATAAACAAACCCTTGGTGTCGTATGCGGCAATACGGCCTCGCAGTATCCAGTCCGCCCACAGCCAGTTCCGGCCCCGGCGCACAAACCAGGACTCAAGCGGAAAGAGGGTATGGGACAGGCCTGCTTTTAATGGATTTCGAATTAAGGCGGGAGAGGCGGTCTTGCTGGCGGGCCGAACCTCATCCGGCTGCGCTTGCTCTGCCAGACGTGCCCTTCAAGACGAGGAAGGGAGGCCGGAGACACTGGTTACCGAAACTGCCGACCTTTCGCCTTTGGTTCCTGGTTACAGATCATAACCTCTTTCTCCATGAATTGCCACATCCAGGCCCACTATTTCGTCCATTGGGTCGACTCGCACTTTGCCCAGGACCAGGTCCAGTACCTTGAGGATCAGGAAGGTAAAGATGCCGGCCCAGGCCATAGACGCCAGTACCCCCAACGCCTGCACTCCGAACTGGGTGATCACCGAGCGGCCCTCTACTATAACTCCCTCACCGTCCAGAATTTCGATGGCCAGGAAGGGAATCAGCAAGGTGCCGATGATACCGCCCAGACCGTGGACGGCAAAGACGTCCAGGGAGTCATCAATCAGCAGCTTCCACTTGACGATGCCAACGGCAAAGAAGCAGACCGTGCTGGCCGTAATGCCCAGTATCATCCCGCCAATGGGGCCGATGTATCCGGAAGCGGGAGTCACCGCCGCCAGGCCCGCTATCGCGCCAATCAGGGCCCCGATCAGGGTGGGCCGGCGATATTTTATCCAGTCCAGAAAGGTCCAGGTCAGCAGACCGGCGCTGGCCGATATGTGGGTTACGGCAATGGCCATGCCTGCCTCGCCGTTGGCGGCCAGTTCACTGCCGCCGTTGAACCCGAACCAGCCTACCCAGAGCATTCCCGCGCCGGCCGCGGCCAGGCCCGGATTGTGGGCAGGGACGAGTTGGTGGGGAAAGATTTGCCGTTTGCCCACGTATAGCGCCGCCACCAGAGCCGCCACCCCCACGTTGGCGTGCAGCACCACCCCGCCGGCAAAGTCCATTATCCCCAGCTGGTGGAGCCAGCCGTCGCCCCACACCCAATGACAGATGGGCACGTAAACCAGCAGGTGCCAGGCGGCGCTGAACAAGAGAACTGCCGAGAAGCGCATCCGCTCGGTGTACGCGCCCACAATGATTGCCGGCGCGATGATAGCGAAAGTCATCTGGAACATGACGAACACTATCTGCGGCAGTTCCCCCCTCAGGTGCTCATGGTCTATGCCGTAGAAGAATGCTTTGTCCGGCATTCCTATGAACCAGCCGACGGTGTCGCCGAAAGCCAGGCTGTAACCGACGACGAGCCACAGCAGGCTGGCGGTCGCGGAGATGGTGAAGCACTGAATAACCACTGAGAGGACCGACTTGGACTGGACCAGGCCGCTGTAGAACATGGCCAACCCCGGCAGGGTCATGAACAAGACAAAAGCCGTCGAAGTTAACATCCATGCGGTAGCGCCTGTATCCAACCTTGCCCCCGTTCCTTATATGCCGGTCACCCGGACGCGCCTGGCCAGGTTGCCGGCCAGGCGCTTCCCAATGGTTTGCACCGATTCAAGACCCAACGATGATTGATATGTGATGGACCTCTAAGTCCCGATCCAGCCGGAACCGGACACGTCAATCACCTGTTCGTCGGGACCCCGGTACTTTTCCTCGTAGTAGCCCCGGCCATCGCCGGCGTGGCCGCTTACGTTGATGCGCATATTCATGGGGCGGGCGCCTTCGGCCTCCAATTTGGCCTGAATTTCCTCCATGTCTTCCACCATGAAGCCCAGGTGGTCAATTCCGGCATACCCCTCTACGTCCCTGACGGTTTCCCCGCTGCCTTCGTCGATGGACTTCAGGATGGCCAGGTTAATATAGCCATCGGACAGGTAAAGCCCGGAACCGGCCTTCCCCACCTCTTCCAGGCCGAAGACGTTGATGTAGAACTGGGCGGTCTTTTCCGGGTCCGGGGTGCGAATGGCGATGTGTTTTATCTTGGGCATAGTCTCTCCTCCATTCATTCTCGTTGTGGGCTAACCCATGGCTGCGGTGGATTATAGTTGGGGATGCCCCCCTTTTCAATCTGACGTTACCGGTGCCACCCCATGCCCTGGAACAGGCCCCGCAGGTAGGCTATCTGCCCGCCGTGAGCTACGTTGTCCCACACCAACTGACCCAGGGCGGTGGCAACGGTATGGTCCCTGGTCTCCGCTTCAGGGGGAAAGGTAACCTCCCGCTCCATGTCCTCCCAGGTCAGGGAGCCGATGTACTCTCTTGCAGCCTGGCGGACCGCTTCCTGGTATCCCAACAGCACCGCAATGTCCGGCGCGGCCCAGCCGGCCAAATCCTCCGGCTCCCATCCCATACCGCGCACATTCTGCGTCATTCCGAACTTCTCACTCCACCCCTGGGTTACCCAGAAGGGGTCATTCCCCTGCAATCGCTGGTTGATAAAGTTGTCAACCACCCGGTTCATGTGCCACAGAAGCCAGGCTATGGAGTTGCACTCCGGAGCCGGTTGGCGGGCCAGGGTTTCCGCGTCGAGGCCAGCCACCGCCGCGTCCACCATGTTCCAGTTTCTGCCCAGGGCCCAAAGCACCGCATCTCCAGCAGCCATGAGTATCCTCCTAAACTCCAAACGTTTCCTGGTACTGAGACTCGCCAATACTGCCGCCGCTGCCGCTGTCCGCACTCCATTCCGGCCGGCGCCTCAGCCACAGACAAATTGCCGATGGGTTCATAATGTCCCTGGTGGGGGAAAGAGAAATATCGAGACCCGGATCTGGGCAGGAAAGCAAATACCAGTAGGCCCGCCGCTAAACCCATGGCCGCCGCTTGGACCGTTCCTTCTGCGAGGTGTAAGTGGGCAGCCCCTGCCGCTCCAGCGTCTCCGCCACCATTTCCCGGAAAAGCTGCCGGTCGCGGCCCGTTATCACCGCCTGTTCATGGGCCTCGGTAATTGCCACCGGGTAGCCCTGACCCTTGCGGCACTGTTCAACAATCATGGAGTGCCCCAGGCTTAGGAGCGACTCGTCCTCCGCTACCCATCCAGGTATCTCCACCCTGGCGATTTCCTCGCCGGCGTGAAGATAGTAGAAGTAGACCTGCTGGTTCTCGCCATAGAGGTCCCGGGGCACGGACGAGTTGGTCTTGTAAATGGGGGAGCGATGAAACGGAGCCAGTTCCCGGGCGAAAAACTCCCGGTCCAGGAAGTCGTTGGCCCGACTGCACGGTTCCAGGTCCGAACGTCGGTAGCTGCACGACCTCCGACAGCGCTCCAGGTCGTGGCTGCAAAGGCAGCGGCGGATGGCATTCACCACTTCAGTGGCGCGGGGAAGGGACACGTAGGCCGCCAGTGTAACCGGCCGCTCCCGCGCCAGTTCCCGAAACCCGTCCAGCGCCTTCAACAGTCCGGCCCTGAT
Organism: Dehalococcoidia bacterium; assembly: GCA_965207275.1. Taxonomy (GTDB): domain Bacteria; phylum Chloroflexota; class Dehalococcoidia; order Lucifugimonadales; family UBA3495; genus Bin22. The sequence goes on along the minus strand of CBDBMH010000002.1, from coordinate 2,823,476 downwards.
GATGAAGTCCCGCACAAATTCGGGGTAGCCCCTTCCGGCCAGTCCCCAAAGCACCAGGGTACCGTCCACCAGGGCCAGCACGGGGCGGTCAGGTGGGGATTTACGAGCCTCGTCCAGCAGGACGGTCAACTCCCTGACTGTACGGTACAAGCCCAACAGGTTACCGGCTATGGCCTCTTCCTGGTTGGGCTGACCCGGATGCCGCAGGAATAGCTCTTCCTCCCGGGCCGCCAGGTGGGGACGGCTGAAGAAACGCGCGTCGGCATCCGCCCCATAGGTGAGAACGCATCCTCCCAGGTTGATCAAGTAGCAGGCCAGGGGCAGGTGCCGGTCCACGTCAATGTGAGAGCCATCCACCGAAAGGGCCGTCCAGTTCTCCGGCGGTGGCGGTGACGCCAGAGAACCCAGCAGTTTATCGGTAACCTGGGCCGCCAGGAAGGGAATGCCTGGTTCCTGGGTTCGTTGCTGAGCTTCTTCCGGGGATATACCGAGCGCTGCCTGCCTCAGCCGCTCCAGCCGTAACTGCCGGTCGTTGTGGCTGAGACCCAGCGCTTCCGATACATGGTCCAGTTGAATGATGGTCTCGCCCAGGTCAAGGGACATGGCGCCTCACTAGCGGTGGCCGAGGATAAGAAAGGGAAGAGTCGTGGCGATGGCCCACTTCAGTTGGTTCCCTTTGAGAGGTCGGGCCGTGAAAACATCCTACCAGCGGACGGGGACAGCTTCAACGCCCTGGAACTCAGGCGCCGACGCATAAGCGCGTCGGCCCCGCAAAAGGCAGGCATTTCACGCCACTCTCCGAATATGGCCACAGCAACCGGGCCGTTCCAGGGCCAACGCATTAAGGGTGGCTTAGTCAGGGTGTAAGGAAAGGGTGTGGTTGAAGGAGGAGAAGGGTGCTGGAGGAAGGGAAGAGAGCAACCGTGATGGAGTATTTCGGTGAAATAGAGGAACCGGGGATTGAACGGTGTCAGCGGCACAAATTCACGACACCTTTGGCCAGGTGTTCTCCCCGTTGGACCCGGAACGATTCCAGGAGTGGGTCATGGAATGGACTCGGGGAGTGGCCGATTTTGCGCCTGGAGAAGTAGCGGCCATCTACGGGAAGACGGCGAGCGCTCCCATGATGGACCCGCTGGCAAGCGGGAGCCGCACCCCGCAACAGGTACGGGGCAGGTTCTGGTCAGCGTCTGGGCCTCTGCCAACAACCTGACCCTGGGACAGGTGCAGACCGAAGAGAAATCCAACGAGATCACGGCCATACCCAATCTGTCGGAGATGCTGGAACCGGAGGGCTGCATCGTCACTGTCGACGTCAAAGGTTGCCAGAAGAAGATTGCCCGGGGAAGCGGAAACGGGTATCGCCGTGCAACCTCGCTACTACATCGGCAGCCGGGAGGCCTCAGCAGAACAAATGCTGGCCACAGTAGGGGCCCGATGGAGCATCGGGAGTTCACTGGATAGGAGCCTGGATGTGACCTTTAAAGAAGACTAATGCCGGACTCGCAAGGGCCACGGCCCCCGGAGTATGGACATCCTGCGCAACATCTCCCACAACCTGTCGAAATGGTATACCAGCCTGACGGTGGGCAGCCAGGGCAAGCGACTCCAAGCGGCTTGGAGTCAGGATCACTTGCTTAAGGCGCTCCACAGTTAGAATGCGATTGCCCTGAGTTCCCAATGCCTGATGACACTTTCCGGCGGTGGATGTTATCATATTCGCCGCCTGGAAGCCGGGAGTCAGCTTCAATTTCGCAAGAGAGGATGCGCGTGGCAGAGGACCGCCCCATTACCGCCGGGTTTGTGCCCGAAGATGAACTGGAGGAGGAGAGAACGGGTCGGCGTACCCGCAATCGCCTGATCATACTGGGCGCAGTGGTGGCGCTGGCGGTAGCCTACATGGTGTATGTGGCCTTCCCCGGCAACGCCCTCTATTTCGTTACTGTGAGCGAGTTCATGGGCGGGGACGAGTACCAGGACGGCCGACTGATACGGGTTTCGGGAAAGCTGGCGCCCGAATCCTTCCAACGGCAAGACAACAGCACCCTGGCCAGATTCCAACTGGTGGACAAAGAGGGCGACGGCGGTGGTCCCAGCCTGGACGCATCCTACGTGGGCGTGATGCCCGATCTCTTCTTTAATCCCCACTCGGAGATAATCCTCGAGGGCAGCTACACAGCGCAACGGGTCTTTGAGACGAACAGCATCCTGGTCAAGTGCCCGTCCAAGTACCAGTCCCTGGACGAGGAAGTGCCGGCGGACTACAACACCTACAATGCGGGGCCCGCGCCGCAGGCATCATGATCGGGCTTTGACCCGCTGGCGGCAATCCAGTCTGGGCGTCTTTCGGCAGGCCCGACAAAATTCTCCTATAGCTCAGGCTCCCGAATCCTCTTCCCCCTCGTCCCCTTCCACACCTTGCTGCAAGTCCCTTACTTCGCGCTCCAATTCCTGCCGGCGACGGGAGACAAAGAAGGCGTAGGCGAAGAAGACCAGCCAGGTTATGGCAAAGGCGGCGAAGAGAAAGCCCATGTTGGCCGGCGGCTGGGTTTGCAGCAGTATCAGGGGCATTGGTTCACTCTCTCCGGGGAGTTATTCAGGCATGGATGGACAGGACTTACGGGATGCTTGGTTGGTTTAAGGCCAAAGTTGGTATCTGATGGAGCGATTGTTCATGGAGCGATTGTTCACCTGACTATAGAAACAAGGACCCTTACCAAATTCAGCTTGCCAGTCAGGACAGGTTTGCCTGGGGTTCAAGGTTCCCAACTTCGCGGGAACGACGGAGTATCAATTTCCGAATGGGTCCGCCAATCCCGCGCATCCGGTTAATCCATGTTTGATGACCGCAGTCGCTGGGCGAATCGGAGCAGGGACACGCGATCCTCGATGTTGCGCAGGCGCATCCGCTCCAGCAGCAGGTAAAGGAACAGGAGCAGGAACACGGCCATGGAGTAGAAAAGGACATACTGCATTACCGGTTCCAGCGCGCCAGAGTCGGCCAGGGGGCCCACCACCGCCGACGGGTGAATGGACCGCCACCACTGCACCGAGTAATAGACTATCGGCACGTCGATGAAGCCGATTATGCCCAGGCCGGCGGCGTACAGGGCTCCCTGGGACTTGTTGGGGACGTAGGAACGCAGCATCAGGTAGGCCACATAGATCAGCCACAGGATCAGGGTGGTGGTCAGCCGGGGCTCCCAGGTCCACCACACGTTCCAGACGGGACGGGCCCAGACGATGCCGGTCAGCAGGGCCAGACTGACGAAGACCACCCCCACCTCGGCAGCGGCGTGGGCCACGCTGTCCCAACCACTCCTTCGGGTGACCAGGTAGCCGATGCTGGCGACGAACACCACGAAGAAGGCGACAAAGGACACGATGGCAATGGGAACGTGAAAATAAAAGATGCGCTGCACCTGCCCCAGGACGGCGTCGGTGGGGGCCACCTGGAAAATCAGATAGAGGTTCACCGTCATCAGGACGGCGGTCACCAGCAGCAGGAAGCCAGGCAGACCGGGAACGCCCAATATCGCTGGGTTGCGGATGAAAGATGCAGCGGTCCCCCGTCCAGTCGCCAAAAGGGATTACTCCTCAACGATTATCGAAAAAATCCAGGGACATATTACCAGAAAAACGGCATCGAATACCGCCAGCAGGGGTAGCCAGCGGGTCACCACCCCGGTCTCCGGCCCGCCGCCGATGGCCGCCCCCGAAACCTCCACCGCGCCGATGAGCACGGGCAGGATGATGGGGAAAAAGAGCACCGGCAGCATAACCTCCCGCGAACGGGTCTGGACCGCAATGGCCGAAAACAAAGTGCCCACGGTGGAAAAGCCCAGGGTTGCCAGCAGGATGGCGGCGAACAAGGTGAAGCTTAGGGCGGTAAAGTTGAGCAGCACCGCCAGGACGGGCAGCAGGGCGGCCTCGATGACCAGCATGAACAGGAAGCTGACCAGGGCCTTGCCCAGGAAGATGGCATCCCTGCTGACTGGGGACAGCAGCAGCCCTTCCAGCCCGCCCTGTTCCCGCTCTCGGACGAAAGCCCGGCTCATGGCCAGGGTGCCGGCAAAGGCGAAGGCCACCCACAGTATGCCAGGAGCCAGTTCCGTTACCCGCTGCGGTGTGACCTTCAGGGCAAAATTGAATACCACTACGACCAGGAACCCGAACACCAGGGCAGAGACGACAATATCCCTGGAACGGAGTTCCAGCAGCAGGTCCTTCCATACCAGGGCCCCTATGGGTCGGATGAGTCGCATTTGCTAGCACGGGTGAATCGCAGTGGGCTGACGCAGAGTCTAATTTTAACAGACCCCTTGCGGCCCATCGGCGTCACCCTGGCTGCAACAGCAGGGTTTCGACGGTTGCCGCCTGGACAGCCTCTTCGGTCCAGGCGATGGATGCGCCGGCGCCCCTGAGCCACAAGGGAAAAAGGTCCTGGTAGTGGGGCGACAGAGGGTTGCCGGACTGGCCGCCGGGCAGAGAGAAAAACGACCGGTCCCAATCGCCAACGTCCAGCGCCATCCTCAGTGAAGGGACCACGCCGGGGGCGGCCAGGGGGTCTTCGCCGAAGGTGCCGGCCTGATGAACCGTGTTGCCGTCGCCAGGACACTGGAAGGGGCCCATGTTAAAGATTCCGGCCAACAGGGGCATCCGACCCAGGGGGTGTTTCAGCGTTGCCGAGCGGGCCCTCCCCCAGCGCCACCGGTCTGAAGGCTGGCCAAGCCGCTGAAGGGCGCAAGCGTAGGCTGCGCTCAGGGCGTCGTCGATCTCCGCTGGCCAGCCTCCGGGGAACCAGCCGGGCGGCTGTTGGCGTACCAGGCGGGACAGACGCCCCACCTGGCGCGCGGCAATTGATGTGCCGCTGATGGTGGGGAGCGTGCTGCGGCCCAGCAGCCAGGGGGCGGAACGGGGGGCCTTTGCCACTGCAATGCGGCGGGACATTTCCGACAGGAAAAGGTGGAACAGGGTTGCGGCGGCGGAGTCGGCGCCCATACGACCGTCCCAGCCGGCAAGAAGCTGGTGGGCCGCCACACTTTCGGCGCTGCGCGGTTTGACGGCCAGGATGCAATCCCTTAATTCGGCCCAGGGCAGGGACTTGACGTCCAGCTGGAAGGCTGCGGCGGGCTCGATGTCCCAGGTCCCGGCCTCTTGCAGGGCCTCCACAACCCGGCCAAGGCGGTAACCGTCGATCCAGTCGACGCCCAGGAAGGGGCCGCTGCCCTCGGACTTGGGCTGGGTATTGGCGGCAGCGACATAGCCGCCGGGCGGGTTGTGGGCAAAGGGCATTGCAGCGAAGGAAACACCATCACTTTCCCAGCCCGCCCCCTCTACCCAGCCGGCGCTGGGCACTATGCCGTAGCCCCGACGGCGGCGCGGCGCCTGTCCCGCCAGTTGGTAGCCAATGTTGCCCTGAACGTCGGCGTAGACCAAGCCGAGGGGAAGAATGGGCCAGTCCGCGAAGGGAGCGCGGAACTCCTCGAATGTCCTGGCCTGCAAGGTACCGAGGAATCCCTGTATCGGCAATGGGTCGAGCCAAACCGCTCGCAGGGAAAGAGCGCCAAGCTCTCCGTCCAGGGCGGGGCCAATTATGGGGCCGCGAGGCGTGACCAGGACTTCCTCTTCGACGGGAGCAGCGCCCTTTACCCGTATCAGCTCGCGGCGAACCTGGCAGGGGACGTATTCTCCACCCTCCAAGACCGACCGGCCGTCGGCCCCGACTCTTTCCAGGAACAAGTCCGTGTTATCGGTGAGGCCGGCGGTTACGCCCCAGGCGCAATGTCCGTTGTGGCCCGCCGCTATGGCCGGTGTCCCGGGGAGGGCGGCGCCGGCCAGTGTCCAGCCGGGCGATTGCAGCCGGGCCAGGTACCAGTGGGGAGGGACAGCGGCGGGGAGATGGGGATCGTTGGCCAGCAGGGGTCGACCTGACCGGGTCCTGCTGCCGGACAGGGCCCAGCCGTTGGAACCGCCGCCCGTGGCGATCGTCTCCTGGAACAGCGCCAGGTCTTCTGCCAGGCGTTGGGCAGCCTTGCCGGCGACGCCGGTGGGCGGCACGGGAACCTGCTGCCACTCCGGGTACCCGGGATCAAGATGGAGAAGGGCTTCCGGCCCATCTAGGTTCAGAACCATGAGTCGGGCAAGCTCGCAGTCCCAGTTGGAGGGCATTGCAAAGGACTGGAGTTTCATTATGGTCAGCACGTCGATGGCCGTGAATACGGATGGACGAGTCCGCAGCAAGACAAACTCATGGGGCCGCCGCGGCAGACCAACGGTTCGGCCGGCGTTCACTCCGGCAGCGAAGGCGGTGAGGATGGAAGCGATCCGGGGGGCCAGGACCTGGAACTGCTCCTCGGCCGCAACCCGAAGGCCAGCGCGGCGGAACAGGCGATCAATGCGGAGGGTGGCCTGACCGAACAACTCGGACAGGGTACCTGAGGCCGCGCGGCTGGACAGTTCGATCTGCAGGGCCCGGTCCTGGCCCTGGCAGAAGCCGAATCCGAAGAATGTGTCAAGTTGGTCGTTAGCCTCGATCATCGGAATGCCGTAGCGGTCACGTCGGATGGTGACCGGCGCGCCGACGCCCTCCACCGACACCGCGCCGCTGGTAACGGGCAGACGGACGCCCAGCAGCAGCCGAAACAGGAGGCGAGTTACCGGAGACAGGGCTGGGGAATCTAGAAAGCTCAAAAAGTCAGCCGCCGGAAGTTAATTGCCCAGGGGACGGCACAATCCAGCACTACATGGAAGCGCCTGCCTTCCATTCTAATCTAAACTGAGGGAAATGTACGGCGGCCGGTCGCAAGCCAGGAAATGCACAAAGCTTAGGGCGTTTGGTGAAAATGACAGCTTTTCGTCATGCCGGCGAGGGCCAGAATGACGGGCCTTGTTGACGACAGCCCCTGGCGCGTTGCAGGAGCCGATCACGAGAGTCCGGGCGGCGGTATACTATTTCCCGGATAGCCTCATATCCTGTGAGGCGAACCAGTTTTCAGCCTCAGACTATCCGATTTTTGGAAAGCGAAGGTCTTTGGCAGAATTACCGCTAGTGATTCCTGGCAACCTTGGTGGAGCCGGAATCGAGGAGGACAAGGGTTGCGCGGCAGCAGTGAAGAAGGACTGGACCGGTTCCAGCCGCCCGAGTTTCCCCGCTCCGCAAAGTATGATCCAGACTGGGTCCGGGACAATATGATGGGACCCAATGCCCTCTGGTTGACGGAGTCCCTGGCGGAGCGCATGGACCTCAACCCAGGGATGCGGTTGCTGGATATGGGCTGCGGCAAGGGTTTGAGTTCCATATTCCTGGCGAAGGAATACGGGGTGCAGGTTTGGGCTGTGGACCTCTGGATAGACGCCACCGAAAACCTGGAGCGCATCCGCTCTGCCGGTGTTGAGGACAGGGTATATCCCCTCCATGCCGAAGCCCACGCCCTGCCCTTCGCCGACGAGTTTTTCGACGCGATGGTGAGTATTGATGCGTATCACTACTTTGGGACGGATGACCTTTACCTGGAGAGTCACTTGGCCAGGCTGGTCAAACCCGATGGGCCAATGGGAATTGTTGTCCCCGGACTGGTCGAAGAACTACCCTCCGACGAACCGCCGGAACACCTGCGGCCATACTGGGAACCGGCATTCTTCAGCCTTCACAGCCCGGGCTGGTGGAAACGGCACTGGGACCGTAGCGGACTGGTAACAGTGGAGCTTGCCGACCTGCTCCCCGACGGGTGGAGGTTATGGATGGAGTCGGACTTGTTATGGTCGGAACACATTGGGAAGCCCACCGACGAGGCTGACATGCTCGCTCTTGACAGAGGGCGTACCCTGGGCTTTACCCGCATGGTAGGCCGCAGGAACGAACGACTGCCGGAGCGCCTTGACGTCCTTCAGTACCTTTCACGGGAAACATATCGGTAATACCACGGAGGTCGATATGCAACAAAGACCCTTCGGCAAGCTGGGCATGGCCAGCGCGCTTACCCTGGGCGGCGGCGGTTTGGGGCAGGTCTGGGGATCCACCACGAGGGCAGAGTGCGTTGCCACGGTGCGGGAGGCGGTGGCATCGGGAATCAACGTACTGGACCTGGCGCCCACCTATGGCAATGGCGAGGCGGAGAGCGTCATAGGGGAAGCCTTCGATGGCGCGCTGCCCGACGGAGTTAGAATCACCACCAAGTGCCGCCTCGGAGATACGGAACCGGCACAGGTATATGACCGGCTATCCGCCAGCCTGGAGGGCAGCTTGCGCCGAATGAAACTGGAGCGGGTGGACGTCATGTTCCTTCACAACGCCGCAACTCTGGCGGACGAAGGCGGCGAGCGTCTGACCACGGTGGCCACGTTGGTTGAGGGAGTAGCGCCGGCCTTTGAGCGGCTCATTGCCGAGGGAAGAATCGGGCACTGGGGCCTGACGGGCATCGGCAACGCCGACGCGTTGATTCACCTGTTGACCAACGGGCCCCGCCCCGGGTATATCCAGTGCATCACTAACCTGCTGGACTCGGCCGGCGGGCTGTTCCAGGGGACTGAGTCGTCGCGTCCCAGGGACGTCATAGCGGCGGCAACGCCCACGGCGCCGCGGTCATGGGCATCCGGGCGGTGCAGGCCGGGGCCCTGACGGACGCCCTTGACCGTCCCCTGCCCGAGGGACACACGGAACTGGCCGACTTTGCCCGGGCGGCGCCCTTCCGCGCCATTGCCGCAGGTGAAGGCCAAAGCGCGGCGTTCCTGGCCCACCGCTATGCCCTGTCTATGGAGGGCGTGTCCACGGTGGTGCTGGGCGTCAAGAACCGGGAGGAACTGCGCGAGTGCATCGCAGCGGAAGCGGCCGGGCCGTTGGACCCGGCGCTGATGGCGAGCATTGACCTGGCCGTGGGGCGCGGGTAGAGGTAGACTCCAGCGCAAGGCAACGGCTTAGCGCAGGCTTGGCGGTCAGTCTTGGGGAGTTTTTCCAGGCACCGCGGCAACCGCGTGCCTGAGATGGCTACCTCTTCTGGATTGAGGTCGTGTCTCCAAGAGCTTGCCGAAACTTCTGAACTCTTTCCCTTCAACTCTGTTACGAGTCCTAACGCCGGTCTGCAGGGTGGAGTTCAGATGCTTCGGCAAGCTCAGCATGTTAGTGACTTGCGTCCATAGAATGGAAGTGTGATTCCCACTTTGGGCCAAGTTTGATCCCGAAGCCGACCTCTGGGTTAGATTTTAGATGCTTCGGCTAGCTCAGCATGACATGGACGTGGGGCGCGGTTGCCCCTGTTCTTCACAGGTCTCTTAGAACTCCTCCACCGGGCGGGTGGCGATGCCGTAAGTGCCGTAGAAGAAGTTGGCGTAGTGGGTGGTGCCGCCGGTCACGAACAACAGGTACTGGTCCGGGCTTTCCAGCATGGGTATGGTGGCGTCCGGGTCGTTCTCCAGGGCCTGCAGTTCAGGATGGTGCAGCCACTTGCCGTTGTCGTCCTTGGGCACGTCCCTGCTGCCGATGGCCTGGCGCAGGGACACCCGGCAACGTTCGTGCAGCCATTCCTGGGCGTCTCCCTTGCTGAACCCAGCATGGGCGAGAATTACCGCCCGGGAGGGACTAAGCATGATGGGGTGGTACGGGCCGGGATAGGACACCCGCTGGCTGGTATGCCCCACCTGCGCCGACTGCCAGCCCCGTATCCACCCGCCGCTGCCGGAACCAGGGTAATACATCAACTGGGCGATATTGTTCAGCGTGTCCGTATGGCTCCTGGAACCGGAGTCCAGGATGTCGCCCGGGCCGGTAACGGTAACCACCGTCACCGCGCTTTCGTGGGGCTGGAACCCCCGGTCCACGTGATAGGGCTGCCATGGGCTGAGTTCCTCGTTTTCGGCGATGCACATGCCGAACTTGGTGGGCAGGCCAATGAAGTTGGGGTCGCCGGTGCCGGCCTTGCAGTACCCAATGTTGATCAGGCACAGGCGCAATGCCCGGCCGATGGCGGTGTTGGCGCTGTTGACCACGCCGGGTCCCATGGCCGACGCGCCGCAGTTGATGCCGGCGTGCCGGGCAACAGGCCCGTTAACCAGGATCAACGGGGCCTCGGTGTGACCCGAAACCTGCATGTCCCGGTGGTTCATCTCCGGCTGGGCCAGGCAGTCAATGGCGGCCAGCAGGACCGGGAACTGCTCGGGGCGGCAGCCGGCCATCACGGCGTTAATCGCCACCTTCTCTACGGTAGCGACACCGAAGCCCGGCTCCATCACCATCAGCAGATCCTGGGGACTGCGGCTGGTGCCGGCCAGCATCCGCTCCACCAACTGAGGAGTGGGCGGAACGACGGGAATGCCGTCGCTCCAGTCCCTTTCGGCCAGGAACCGGTTCACCGCGTCCAGCCCATCGGGGGACGCGTCCATCTCCACGGTGAAGGTTTCGGCGGCGCCGCCGTTGCCGTGAACGGATACGGGCCCACGGTCGGTGGGGTATGTAGTCAGACCCTGGATTATGGTGTCAACCTGCCCGTCCACCATGTTGCGGATGAAGTCGGGCTGCTGACCGGTGGTGGCGTGAGGGATGATTACGTAGGCGGCGGTGGGCTGGCCCCAGCCGTCGACGCAGGCCTGCCAGGCCCGGGCGAAGCTCTGGGCGACGATGGCCACGGTGGGAACGCCGGCCTTTTCCATGGCGACCATGTCATGGCTAAGCCACGACGTGCAGCCCCCTCAATGGGCGGTGGCGCCCACCATGGCATCCACCTCGGTGGCGATGCGGGCGGCCTCCTCTTCGTCAATATGCACGCCCCGGCTGAGTACCGGGCGGCCTTCGCGCAGGTTACCGCCGTAGCGCTGGAACTTGACGCCGGGATAGCGTTGCTGCAACTGTTCGGCGAAACGGTCGACGGCAACGTCGGCCCCGCCGGTAACGTTGTTGTAAAGGCCGATAGTCTTGCCTTCAAAGGACGCAAGCCTGGGAGCGGGAGGTACCTTGAAGTCCACGCGCTCGGCGGCAGGAGACATTATCTGCACTTTCATGCGGTTATTCCTTCACGAAACTGATTGAGAATGAAGCCGGGGGACAATGCCTGGTTTTCCAAGTTGAGGATAGTTGGCGGGCTGACGAACGTCAAGCAAAAGGCTGGTTGGGCTTGTTGGCGCCGAACCAATGGAGACCAGCGGCGTAATCAACCGGGGCCAGGAACCACGTGGCGACACCTGGAAAGGGTGACCGGCGGGCCATTATGCGCACGCTTGCAGGAAAATCACCAAGGACAGCCGGCCTGGAACTATATATGTGAACCCGGCAGGACTCCGCCCACTACTCCTATCCCCCAACCCTGGCCCGCTCCGCCGCGGCACCTACCCGATTGTAATAGCTCACCACCGGCCGCTTTACCAGCGGTGTCAGCAGCATTACCGGCAGCATGAGCAGCAGGCCCACGCCGGCGTTTATGCCGATGGCGATGGAGATGGTGAATGCCGAGGCGATGGCGCCGATTTCCACACCGCCGATGAGGTGGCCCAGGCCGTTGACCAGTCCCTGCGACCCCATTATCCGGCCGCGCATTTCGGCCGGCGATGACAGCAGCAGGATGGTGCTCTGCATGGTGCTGAAGCCCGACTGGCCTACCCCGGCGCTGAAGAGCAGCAGGAAGGAGACCAGGAACCAGGGAGACCACGCCACGGCAGCTACACCCACGGCCACAATCATTGCGCCGATGGCAAAGTAGCGTCCGTGGAAGGTGTAGTTGCGGCGGGAACCGATGATTACCGCTCCCACCAGGGTGCCAATGCCCTCGGCCGCGCCGATGACTCCGCCCAGGGCCGGGCCCACCTTGAGCACTTCGGTGGCGATGACGGGGATGAAATACTGCAGGGGCAGCACCATGCCGTTCATCACCAGGGAGATGGACAGGACGCCCAGCACAAACTTGTTGGAGAAAGAGTGCCCGATGCCCGACTTGATGCCCTGCCAGAAGGCCCGATCGCGGCCCACCACAGCCGCCGCTTCGGGCAGGCGCAGCTTGAATATCAGGGCCGCAGCCACCAGGTCCAGGGCCACCAGCACCATGTAGGCGCCGGTGAATCCGTAAAAGGCAATGAGCAGGCCGCCGGCGATGGGACCCAGGATTTTGCCCACGTTATTGGTAATGGTCTCCAGGGACATGGCGTGGGCGATGCGGTCCTGGCCGGCCAGGTCGAACAGCGCCGCCCGCCGGGTCGGGTCGTCCAGCACCTTGGCCGTCCCCTGCATCAGGATGGCGAAGAAAACAAACCAGGGGTGAATCAAGTCCAGGAGCAGCAATGCCAGCAGGGCCGAGGCCACCAGCAGGTAAAAAGTGTGGATACTCGTCAGGATGCGCCACCGGTCCAGACGGTCGGCCAACATACCGGCCACCAGGGACAGGGGCGGCCGAGGCCCGTTGAGGAAGGCGGAAATCAGCCCCACCTGGAAGGCCGAGTCGGTGAGTTCGTAGATGAGATAGCCCAGCACCAGGAGTTCCATGCGGCGGGAGATTTCGTGGACCCACCGCGCCGCCCACAGCAGGCGGAACTGGGGGTTCTGCAGGACCGCAAAAGCAGGAATGCCGGAAAATGCTGGCAATGGAGTGTATCCTTGGGGAATTCGTCCAGCGCCAATGGCTGTGGGAGCGGGACAGTACCGCTCCAACGCGACGGGAATCCCGAAGCAGCAGGTTGATTCAGGTCGCCAACATACGCCGAAGAGACGGGGGAAGTCAACCGGGGTGACGTCGGGCAGGGTTGCGAATTTGGTAGTATGGTCCGTAACTGGGGGGCAGCCCTGATGGCTGACCTCTCCCGCCCACTAACCACCTGATTGGAAACGCTATTCAGCTTGTTGCGAAACTTGAGCCGACGCGGCAAGTCAGACTGCCCAAGATGCCCAGGTCAAGGTACGCAGGCCAAGATGACGCTATGGAGCGGCCATGTTTTCCGACATACACCACATCAGCTACCTGGTCCCCAACCTGGATGCGGCCATCGGTTCCTACGCAGAAACTTTCGGGGCCACCGTTACCGGACGTGGGACGGTCCCCAACCTGGGCGAGGTGGCCTTCCTGCAGGTGGGCGAAGCAGAGGTGGAGTTTATCTGCCCGGTGGACCCATCAGCCCTGGAGGGGGCCAACGGGAACTGGGTGGTCCATCACATAGCCTACGCCGTAGATGACCTGGACCGGGTGGTGGCGGACCACCGGCGGAGGGGCTATCGGTTCGTGACCGACGAACCCTTCACCAACTTCATGGGTTACCGGCTGATCTACTTCGACCCGGCAGACACGGGCGGGTGCCTGGTGCATCTGACGGATAAGCGGAGTCTGGCGAGAGTAGGAAACTGACGCGGGGGCGAGTCAACACTCGCCCCCGCTTTTGATCGGACTACCCCGTGAACCTAGGCGGAGATAAGGTCCTTGGCGATGGCGTCGGCCCGCAGGTCGCCCTGGGACTCCAGGTGAGCCATCACCGCATCGGCAGCGGCGCCAACCATATCCGCGTCCAGGTTGGCCGCGGCCTCGGCATAACCCGCCTCGGTCAGGTAGGCGGCGGTCTGCTCGCGAAACTCATTCAGCGCCCACGCCAGCTGGGCCTCGCTTTCCACCACGCCTTCGGGGAAATCAACGTGGGAGCCGCCGGCGCCCAGCTTGTCGTAGCCGCCCTTGTGCCAGTGGCCGCGGGAGCCATGGGGGTCGAAGCGGATAATCTCCACGCCCTTGACGTCCACGCCGAAGGTAGGACCGCCGAACTTGCCCCGCAGGCAGCGCAGGGGCCACACGTACATGGTAACGTCGCCCTCTTTGCTAAGCGGCCGCACCATAACTCGTCCCAGGTAAGCCTCACCGTCAATCATTGTCGCCATCAGAAACTCCTTCATGCTCCGCTATAAGCGGATATCTCTTGGCGTATATTATCACAAACCATGGTGGGGCGTGGGGTTGGGGTGGGGAACCTGGAAGGGCAATCGCATTATGGATTCGGGCTACAGCCGGCAAATATCCGGTAGGCAAAAGTGATGTCTCGCTGAACCGGCCGAAGCGGCCATCCGCCCCAGGCGGACCCTTGGCGAGGGCCTAAACTCCTTCCCCTCAGCCCGGTTGACGGGCCCGAACGCCGGCTTACAGGTTGGAGTTTAGATGCTTCGGCTTCGCTCAGCATGACATTGACGTAAGGCGGGATTGCCCTGGGGGACCTGGCAGGGCAGCAGCAGCATCCTCTTTAGCCGGACTTGCCGGGCTACTAAGGTGACCAGGGCGCTACTCGTTTGATATCAAGTCCTGGGCTATTCGGGAACGACGCGATGTCTCCACATATAGGACCAGGGGCATTTTGACGTTTTTTGGCTCGCAGCAAAAATGCTCCGGAAACCAGGTCCGCCCAGGGAATTCGTAGCTGCAGAACAGGGCGAAACGTCAAATTTCCGCTCCAAGGCGCCCGACTTTTCATGGGAAAAAAATTTGGCGCCCAATACCGCCCATAATCGGTCATTTTCCCGGTACGAAGGAGACCACAGCTTTCTGGCAAATGGGCCATATTGTTAGGGTGGGGGAGGGTCATCCAAGGTGTCAACAGGTACGGGGAGGAAGAGTCGGGAATTGCGCCTGCTTTCTCTTTGTCGGGTTACTCCGGCTAGTAGCGGGGAAATCTTGCTGCAACCAGTCGAAGTTCCCGCCTGATCGGGAGTTGAGGGGATTGGAATCCCTGACCGCCAGAGCGCAAAGCAGGCGCTCTCCTTACTGAGCTACACCTCCATTGGTGGACTTCCATTCTATCACCGCCCAGATTTTCGATGGGACAGCCAGCCCGCAGGCGCAGTGCAATTCAGTTATGAATTTGCACCATAGCCGGCAACTATTCACGGCTAGAAGATTATGTCGCCCTGAGCTTGCCGAAGGGCCTAAAATCTGCCCTGTCAGCACGGTTATGGGGCCCAATGTTGGCTTGTCGGGTAGAGTTTAGATTCTTCGGCTTCGCTCAGAATGACGTTCAAATAAAATGGGACAACCAGCCCGCAGGCGGGCATTCTGTTG
This sequence comes from Dehalococcoidia bacterium, assembly GCA_965207275.1. Lineage (GTDB taxonomy): Bacteria > Chloroflexota > Dehalococcoidia > Lucifugimonadales > UBA3495 > Bin22. The sequence goes on along the minus strand of CBDBMH010000002.1, from coordinate 2,808,474 downwards.
ACCAGCTAATTGGGGCAATTCCAAGGCCAGTTTCAACTCGCTTCGCTGAAGAAGTTCCCATGACCTGCCACGGTGGGGGTATACTGGGCCTCACAGTTTCGGAGTCATAACAGAGCGTGGTAATTGCGATGCAGCCACTTAGCGATATTCGGGTATTGGCCGTGACGGTGTTCCTGGCGGGCCCCTACCTCAGCATGAGCCTGGCGCGGTTGGGAGCAGAGGTTATCAAGGTGGAAATTCCGGGGCGGGGAGACCCGGTGCGGGGCAACGGGCCCTTCGCCGGGCCGGAGGGGGTCCACAACACGCCCCAATCGGCGCAGGATATTGCCACCCGGTTCCTGAAACGCACCCAGGGGGTGAAGAGCGTCACCCTGAACCTGAGGGACTCCAGGGGACGGGGGATGTTTCTCGACATGGCCCGCCAGGCCGACATCGTCCTGGAGAATCTGGCCCCCGGGTCCATGCGCCGGCTGGGGTTGGGCTACGACGAGGTATCGGCGGTCAACCCGGGCATCATCTACTGCTCCATCGCCGGTTACGGGCAGACGGGCCCCTATGCCGACCTTCCGGCCCACGACCCGCAGATTCAGGGCATGAGCGGGCTGATGGACATTAACGGCGACGCCGACGGGCCCCCCACCAAGGTGGGGTTCTACATCGGCGACCTGGTAACGCCCCTGTTCGCCGCCTATTCCATCATGGGGGCGTTGCGGGAGAAGGAACGAACGGGACAGGGGCAACACCTGGACGTTTCCATGATGGATACCCTGGCGGCCCTGATGTTCATGGAAAACCTGGAGGAAGACGTGGAACTGGGCAATCCCCTGCGTACGGGCAACACCAGCCGGAGCGGCCCCACCGGCCTGTACCACGCCTCCGACGCCGACCTGATCATCACCGCCGCCAGCGATGACCAGTGGCGGCGGCTTTGCGAAGCGTTGTCCGCGCCGGAACTCATGGAAGACCAGCGCTTCACCGACTACACTTCCCGTTCCATCAATGTTGTAGACGCCCGGGAGGAAGTCCAGAAGCGCGTCGGCGGGATGACGCAGGCCCAAATCCTGGCGCGGTTGGAGGAGTCGGACGTACCGTGCGGACCGGTCCGCACCGTGCCGGACATTATGGCCGACCCCCACTTCTACCAGAGAGGGACGCTCCAGCCCATGCGGCACGGGACCATGGATGAACCGGTGCCCGGCGGGATCGCGTCCGGCTTCCCGGTGGTGTTCTCGGGCGGGCCGCTGCCCACCCTGCCCGGGGCGCCCACCCTGGGGATGCACAACGGCGAGATTTACGGGAAGCTTCTGGGTCTGGGGGAGGCCGAGCTTGAAGGGTTGCAGGCCGGCGGGGTGATTTAGGGAGTCCGGTCAACCACAAGGCCCTTCTTGTAAACGCAGGATTCCTGTGTCCGGTATGCGAGGTTCCCGTCTGAGGGGGAAGGACGGGATTTCGCCGGTACATCATGCGATTGCCCTGGCAAACTTACCTTCTACAGTGGTTGAGCGATTGGTTAAGCGCCCGGCCAAGTTAGCAGAATTAGAGCCGACAGCTACCGAATGAATCAGGAGACGAGGATGGGAACTTTCCGCATCACGGTGGAAGTGGGTGACCCACATGGACAGCGTTTCGAACCGGTGGAAATGCTGGTAGATACCGGCGCCACGTTTACCAAGGCCCCCAGGGAATTGCTGGAAGGGCTGGGCGTGCCGGTGGAGAGCACCTACACCGCCGAACTGGCCGACGGGAGCCGCATTGAAAGAACCCGGGGCAGGACAATGATCCGGTTAGAGGGAAGGGAATACCCCACGCCGGTAACGTTTGGAGAATCCGGGGAGCAGAGCCTGCTGGGCGCCATGGCCCTGGAGGACGCGATGCTGGCAGTGGACCCTCATTCCCAAAGGCTCATGCCGGTCGACGCCCTGGAAATGGCCGATCCTTGGACAGGCTCAGGATGAACGGGGAAGCGGGTTATGGCCGATCCTTCGACGGGCACAGGATGAGAGAGGAAGGCGAGGAATTCAATGGCAACGCGAGGCGCACATGAGGTTTAAAGCCAAACCGCTGCGGTCGGTGATGTTCGTTCCCGGCAACCGGGAAGACTGGATGCGCAAGGCCCACCAGTACGGCCCGGACGCCCTGATCCTGGACCTGGAAGATTCGGTGCCGGAGGCTGAGAAGGAGTCGGCCCGCTCCCAGGTGGCCGGCATGGTAGATGAACTGGGTTCGGCGGGACAGACCCTCTTCGTCCGGGTCAACCGGCTGGAAACCGGGCTGACCGGATTTGACCTGGAAGCTGTAACCGGCCCCAATCTCTACGGCATCCTGCTGCCCAAGGTGGAGCGTCCGGAGGACGTGGTTGAGGTGGACACTCTCCTCAGGTTCTTCGAGCGGAAGGCGGGAATGGCCATCGGCTCCATCTGCATTGATCCGGCGCTGGAAACGGCCGACGGCATCAGGCAGGCCTACGACATTGCCATGGCCTCGGACCGGGTGGCCCACATGGGCGGCAGCGGCGGCAAGGGGGGCGACACGGCGCGCTCCATCGGATTCCAGTGGACGCGGGAAGGAATGGAGACCCTGTTCATCAAGTCCAAGGTGCTGGTGGATGCCCGTGCCGCCGGAATCGAATTTCCCATCAGCGGGGGCTGGTTCGATATCCATGACCTGGACGGCCTGCGGCAACTGGCCAACCAGTTGAAGCAACTGGGATATACCGGAATGAACCTCATCCACCCGTCCCACGTTCCGGTGGTCAACGAGGTGTTCACCCCCAGTCCCGAGCAGATCGCCCACTGGAAGGGTCTGCTGAAGGCCATGGAAGAACAGCGTCAGGCTGGCAGCGCGGTCGTAACCTACGCGGGCGACATGGTGGACATCGCCCACGAGGAAACCGCCCGTACCATGCTGGAGATGGTCCGCCAATGGGGCATCAGCACCGAGACAATGGCGGACTAACGGTTGCAATAGGCGCGGGAGTGACGACCTGACCGGCACTCCGAGCCTTAATGCCCGGCGGCGGAGCGCCGGGCGGCCACAGCCCAAGCCTGGGGACATGACGCATAGCCTCCGTAGCGGGAGGGAGGCGCCTGGGACCAACCGCCGTAGTTTGGGCCCAAGCGCCGTAGATGCTCGTCGACGATCGGGGAATTGGGTGGTCGATAATGGATACCGGTTCAGTCCGCTACATTCCTCGGAACCGGAGGGAATGAAGGCAGTCCAATCTTCAAACGTGGAGAGGGGCGCACATGCAACCGCGACCGGTTGGTTGACTCCCGCAGAAGGTGGGTGCACTTGACCCTGAGCAAGGCCCACCGGTTGACTGCATCCTGGCCAGCTCCGACGTTCAACTCGGCCGCAATTGCGGGACCCACGCCCTTCGGATTGGCAAAGCGTTTCACCACCGTCAGTCCCAAGGCTTGCAGTCGGCCTGGCTGGACATGGCCACACATACGGCCCTACTTCCTGGAACCGGGGGCAACTCACGAGACATTTGAGATTAAGGAGCCAAAGTGGAAGGAGGCCGGATGCGGAAAGCCACCAAGCACTCCTACCTGACCAAAGCCAGGGATGACTTTGGCGCTGCTTTCTTCATAACTCTTTGCGGCCGGCATTTGCCGGACGATTCGGAGTCGGCCCTTTGGATAGAGGAGTTCGGAGCCAGGTGGGTGGAGCAGAGACGTTCAGACCTTTGCCTTAATTGCGCGACGGAAATGCAACTGGGGGGAGCGAACCAGTGCAGGGAGGTCCAGGCTTGAACGACGCTTTGCGAAAAGCCCGAAGCGGGGGGCGAGAATCGAGGGGAGGAGGATGGCGGTCCTGCATCAAGTTAGCCTGTTTCCGGTTCCCTTCTGACGCAGCCAGGTTTCTGGCTGCTGTGTATGTTGGACGCGGTGCGTTTGCAAAAAGGCGCGACGTAACGCAGTATGTAATTGGCTTTCGCCGGCAGGAGGCAATGCATCATGAAACTGGGAATGCGGCGGCTTGCAAAATCCCGTTCGGAAGGAAATGCAACCCAGGACGGTCGCGTTACGGCCGCTGAAATGTACCAGGTGCAGGATTCATACGTGCGGTTTAATCAGAAAGACCATATGGGCTCACAGATGGTATGGGATGCATATTACAAAGCTGAGAGAGACAAGCTGAAGGAAAAGCAGCGCCTGCTAATGAGTAAGGGACGTCTCGGCTATGAGTCCACAGCCTGGGGCCTGGACTCGGCCGCGGATTCTCTGCTTTCGCTGATGAACTTCTCCAAGAACCAGCCGGATACCAGGGCTACCGCATGGCAATCGGACCTGGAGCCCTCGCCTGTGGGCCGGCCTGAAACATCCCCTAAAGAAGCCTCTCAGATCGTGCGAAAGGCCGCCGAGCTTTTGGGTGCTGACCAGGTGGGGTTTGCCGAGCTTGACCGGCGCTGGGTTTATTCCCATTATTTTGATGCGGAGACGAAGAAAGCTTTCCCCATCAAGTTTTCTGACGAACCCGGGTACGAACAGCACGACCAGGCCGTTCGCCTTGAAGACGGCACTCGGGTGATCCCCAAGGAAATGAAGTATGTGGTGGTGATGCTCCACGAATGGGGCAAGGACCTGGATGGTACGGAGCATGCGCCCACCCTTCTTACCGAGGGACTCAGCACGCTGGCCTACGCCCGCATGGCCCCTACTCTTTGGATGGTGGCTGAATTCATAAGGGGTCTGGGCTACAACGCCATTCCGGCAGCCAACGACACGGCCCTCAGCATTCCCTTAGCTATCGACGCGGGTCTCGGACAGGTGGGCAGGCATGGAATGTTGATTAACCCCAAGGTTGGGGCACGCTGCCGCATATCCAAGATTTTCACCGACCTTCCGTTGGAGCCCGCCGGCGCAGTGGATTCCGGCATCACCGAGTTCTGCAACGCTTGCCTGAAGTGTGTACCGAAGTGCGGCACGAAAGCCATTACGACTGGCGGCCGCAGTTTCGAACCCATTGACGAAAGCAATTCGACCGGGGTGCTTACCTGGAAGCTGGACGCAAAGAAGTGCATGACTTTCCAGAACCGGGTGGGGAGCACATGCAGCACCTGCGTCCGCCGGTGCGCCTGGACCAAGCCGCCCCACAGGATGTATGCAATTCCGCGCTTCTTTATCAGGAACTTCCGGTGGAGATGGTTGAACAAGACCTGGATCTGGCTGGATGACCTGGCGGGCAATGGAAAGTTCGACAAGAAATCCAACGATTTTTGGGTGAGCAGCCGCTAGCTGAGCCACTTACGAGGGACCGGGACATCCTACACGACCAATGCTTCCCCGGCACCGGCCGGACTCTCTACCAACTGACCGGCGAGATTGTCGGGCCCGTGCCTGCATCACTACAGCAGGCGGAAAGCTGGCGCCCGTGAGCCCGCGCCCGTCGTACTTTTGGCACTTGCAGTTCCTTTGCCGCAAGAGTGGTCAGTAAGAAGTCCCCGGTTTTCCTTGAATTGGGAAAACCGGGGACTTAGCTTGCCGTTGGCCGGTTGCCAGGGCTGCCCCGGCAACGCAGGCCGGTTACTTCATGAATTTGGCCGCCGAGGGCACCGGGTCGGGGTCGCCCATCGGGTCCCTCTCGTCTTCCTTGTTCTGGATCTCAATTTGCAGCCTAATGCCGTTGGGGTCGTTGAAGTAGAAGGTCTTGCCCCAATGCCTTTCGATGACATCGGTAACCTCTACGCCGTTGTCCTTCAACAACTGCAACGCTTCGTCGAACTCCTCTTCGGTGGCGACCGGTATTGCAAAGTGGTTCAGGTACTGGTTGCTGGTCTTTGTGAGGTCCTCATCGGTCTCGAAGAAGGCGAAAGCATTGCCTCCGCCGATCTCGACGTTGTAATGCCGCCTTCCGTTGGGGGTACGCATGGTGCGGGCTATTTTCATCCCCAGGATGCCGCAATAGAACTGGACTGTAGCTTCCATGTCGTTGGTGTTGACGGCCACGTGGTCAATTTTGGTAGTCTTGAACATGGCGCTGCCTCCCCTTGTTGTGGAGTTATCTTGATATTAACAGAGGGGCATTGGCGCCGATAGCCTTGGCTATTCAGGCCCATTGCCGGTTCTCTGCCCCGCTTGCATCCCAGGGAGGAACCTGGCCGGTCCGGTCTTGAGATTTCCGCCGCCACGGTTAGAACGGAGTTTTCCCAGATGCGACGTGCGATAGTCATGCCCTGTCATCAATCCTTTCGTTGACATCCGTTATGGCCAATCCTAATATGTTGTCAATGGGCGCCTGCCCTGGCGTTTTAGGCTCGATATGCGGAGAGGTGGCAATGTCCCACCAGGAAGACATTCGGTTAATGGCCCATCTGATGAGACGCGCGGGCTTCGGTGACACCCGTGAGGAACTGGAAGAGCGGGTGTCGAAAGGCTACGAGGCCGTGGTCGAGGAGCTTCTGTATCCCGAGCGGCTGCCGCCCATAGACGAAGAACTGCTGTACCGGTATTTCCCCGGTTATGAAGGGGCCGGCGCGCCGCCAATCAATCAGGCCAATTGGGTCTTCCGGATGATCAACACCAAGCGGCCCCTGGAAGAGAAGATGGCCCTCTTCTGGCATCAACTGTTCGCCACCAGCAACTCCAAGGTGGACAATCCACCGGAGATGACGCGCCAGATCGCCACCTTTCGCGAACACGGATTGGGCACGTACCGCGACCTGCTGATAGAGGTCGCAAAGTCGCCAGCAATGATTTTCTGGTTGGACAACCACGGAAACCATGACGGCGCCATTAATGAGAACTGGGGGCGGGAGCTGCTGGAGCTTTTCTCCCTCGGAGTCGGAAACTATTCAGAGGATGATATCAAAGAAGCAGCCAGGGCCTTTACCGGGTGGACGATTACGCCCAAGATTCCCCGCAATCCATACGGTCGATTCCACTGGCAGTTCGAGTACAAACCCGAGGACCACGACGATCGCGAGAAGACCTTCCTGGGGCATACCGGGAACTTCAACGGCGAAGACATCGTGGACATCATTGTGGATCAGCCGGCTACGGCCCGGTTCCTGGCCCGCCATCTTTACAGATTCTTCGTCGCCGACGAACCCCATGTAGCCAGTTGGAACATTACACCACCCGTTGACCCCGAAGCCATCGAGTTTCTGGTGGATTCCTACAATGAATCCCATGGGGACATCCGGTCCATTTTGCGGGCAATGTTCAACTCGGAGTTCTTCAAGAATGCTCAATTCGCCCGCGTAAAATGCCCGGCTGAATTGATCGTCGGCACTGTGCGCATGGCCGGCAACTTTAAGGGCTTCAAGCCGGGGTTCAACAACCTGGCCCTGGAATGTGGTTGGCAGGGGCAGGAACTCCTAAACCCTCCCAGCGTGGAGGGTTGGCACACAGGCTCCGAATGGATCGATCCAGGAGTCTTGATGCGGCGCGTGAACTTTGCCGCGCGAATATTCGGAGACATTTCGCTGCCGGGCGTGCGGGACATCATCAAGCGAGTGTTGGTGAGAGTGCATGACGATAATTCCCCCGATGCCATAGTTGACGCTTGCCTTGATGCAATGGGGCCCCTGGAGGTCGGCGAGGAGACCTACTCCGAATTGATTGCCCATGCCGAAAAATGTGGTGATCTGGCCTGGAGTACTTCAGAAGAACTCATTGCTTCATGCTGGCATTTGTGCAAGATTCTGACCCTGATTGCCTCTTCACGAGAGTATCAATTTGCGTAGGCCAGCGAATACGGCTGATCCAGAGGGATATGAAAATGGCATCAACCCATAAAGACCCGGTCCTGGTCGTGCTGGAACTAACCGGGGCCAACGATTACCTGAATACCATCGTGCCTTACAGCAATCCTCTGTATTGGGATAACCGGCCCAATGTTCATATTTCTGAAGACCAGTTGTTGCCTGTAGATGACCAGTTGGCATTCCGGTCTGACATTGAGCCGTTGAAGGAAATCTACGACCAGGGCGACATGGCAATCGTTCACGGAATCGGCTTCGAAAACTCACCCCGTTCGCACTTCCGGGCCATGGATATCTGGCACACCTGCGAACCGGATTCCATCGGCATTGACGGGTGGCTCGCCAAGGTCATCCGGGACCTGGACCCCAGCGGCGAGAACGTCCTGAAGGGAGTTAACCTGGGCCAGGGTCTGCCCCGGGCGCTGACCATGAAGGGGGTTCCCGTAACATCGGTCAACCACCTTCCTACCTACGGCGTATTCACATCAAATCCGGGCGTCGCATCGGAGCGGGACCGGACACAGTTGTTGGAGAGTTTTGCCCGAATGTACGCTCCCGCCATGGGCACCGGACCAACCATGGAATACCTGGGGCAGGCAGGACGGGATGCGCTGAGGGGGGCTGACATCATTCGGGTTGCTCCCGAGACCTATTCCTCAACGGTGGAGTACGCCAACAATCCAATTGCGAGGCGCCTCAGAGACGTGGCGCAAGTGCATCTGGCCGGCCTGGGCACCCAGGTCTTTTACACGGCCTACGGCTCCTTCGACACCCACTATGACCAGATGGGATCCCACACCAAACTCTGGATGGACCTTGCCGCTGCCTTGCGCGACTTCTTCGCCGACCTGCGGGAGCACGACGCCTCGGACGAAGTGGTTGTCATGTTGTTCAGCGAGTTCGGACGGCGGGTGCGCGATAATGGCACCGGCACCGACCACGGTGCGGCCGGCGCTGCGTTCGCCATCGGCGACCGGGTGACAGGTGGAATGTACGGTGCCTACCCTTCGCTGAAACCAGGGGATCTCACCCAGGGAGACCTGGCGCCCAGCTACGACTTCCGTGGCTTCTACTCAACGCTGGCGGAAAGGTGGCTGGGACTCGACCCGGTACCTGTCGTCGGTGGGCACTTTGAGCAAATGTCCTTCGTGTAGTTGTCGTGTAGTTGCAGGGGAGCCCTCAACAAGCCCATCAGGGCTCCGCAAGACCGTTATTCCGGCCTGCGCCGGAATCCAGGAGCATGGACGCCAGATAGCGGTTTCCCCCGGAATGCCGTTGTTCAAGTGTTCCTTAGCATCGCAGATCAGTTGACGGGAGAGGGGATATGCTGACCACCATCGCCGCTGGCCGGGTGTATGACTACAGCTACTGCATTGGCATGTACAGTCAGTCCGGCCGGGGATTCTGGGCTCCCCAGGACTTCGTTCTGGGCTCGAACGGTCGAATGTATGTGTTGAGCCGCGGCGTGGAGCAGCTGGGGCAGCGGGTCAGCAAGGTTACCTTCGACCACGAGTTTCAGGGCCAGTTCGGTTCCGTAGGCGCGGAGGATGGGCGCTTTGTCTGGCCCCGTTCAATCGATTTGGACCGGGACGGACGTGTGTTCGTCTCGGACGAGCATCTCAACCGGATCACCGTTTACGATGGAGAGGGCGCATATCGGTATCATTGGGGCAGGTCCGGCAGCGAAGACGGACAGCTGAACGGGCCGTCAGGAATCGCTTTCGATTCCCGGGGAACCATTTGGGTGGTGGACAGCCTGAATCATCGGGTACAGAGTTTCAGCCATATCGGTGAGTTTCGGTCCAAATTCGGGCTGCGAGGCGACGGAGATGGTGAACTGGAGATGCCATGGGGCATCTGCGTCGACGGTCAGGACAACGTCTACGTCGCGGACTGGGGAAATAACCGGGTGCAGAAATTCGCGCCTACCGGAGAGTTGCTGGTCAAGTTCGAAGGCTCCGGCGCAGGAGTTGGGTCTCTGAAAGGGCCGTCGGGCGTAGCCGTGGACTCGGACGGGGATGTTTACGTTACCGATTGGGGAAACCACCGGGTCCAGATTTATGCCGCCGACGGACAGTATATTACGGCGCTGGTCGGCGATGCCCGGGAGCCTTCGGAATGGGCCCAGTCCTACATCGACGCCAATCCGGATCTCGTCAAGGCCAGGCGGCGGACGGATATGGAGCCTGAATGGCGGTTCCGGCGTCCGGTGGCGGTCAACGTTGACGCCGACGACCGGATCATAGTCCTGGAGTCCTACAATCACCGACTCCAAATCTACAACAAGCTTAAGGACTACGCTGAACCCTCAATAAACCTGTAGGGGCCCCGCCGCGTGAACTTGTGCCCTGCCTCGGCGCCTCAACCAGCAGCCGTCCAGCCCAGGCATCTATTGCCAAATGTTGGCGGAAGAGGGGCTGGTGAAAGGAGGGGGTGAACCGTTGTGGGAAGGTCTTGGGACTTGGGGAGGTTGGTGGAGGTGAGGGGATTCGAACCCCTGACCCCCTGCTTGCAAAGCAGGTGCTCTCCCGACTGAGCTACACCCCCATTTGTGGACTTCCATTCTATCACGCCCCCGTCCTCCGGTTCGACATACATTCCCCGACCGAGTATTATATTGCCCATCGTGTCGGGCCCCTTTGCCCGCGCCCCTTTTACCTTCTCTAATTTAGGAGTTGATCATGCGAGGAGTCGCGATAGTATCACCCGTACGCACCGCGGTGGCCACCTTTGGCGGGGGCCTGCGGGGCGTGTCCGCCGCCGACCTGGCGTCCCTGGTAATCAAGGAGTCCGTCGAGCGGAGCGGCATCGACCCCGCCAGGCTGGACGACGTCATCCTGGGCTGCGGCTATCCCAGCGGCGAGAATCCCGCCATCGGCCGCCTGGCCGGACTCAAGGCCGACCTGCCCATTGAGGTGCCGGGCTACCAGCTTGACCGCCGCTGTTCCTCGGGTCTGCAGGCCATTCTCAATGCCGCCATGCTGGTCCAGACCGAGAATGCCGACGCGGTGGTGGCCGGCGGCGTCGAGAGCATGAGCAACGCCGAGTATTACGTCAACGAGGCCCGCTGGGGCGGCCGATTCGGTTCCCAGACCTTCCATGACCGCCTTGTGCGGGCGCGCGAGACCATCTCGCCGGAGGAGCGGTTCGGTTACATCTCGGGCATGGTGGAGACCGCCGAGAATCTGGCCAAGCAGTACGAGATTGGGCGCCAGGAACAGGACGAGTACGCCCTGCGCAGCCACCAGCGCGCCGTGGCCGCCCAGGAAGAAGGCAAGTTCGACAGGGAAATCGTGGGCGTTCCCATTCCCCAGCGGCGGGGCGACCCGGTGGACTTTGCCAAGGATGAGAATCCCCGGGCCGACACCAACATGGAAGCGCTGGGACGCTTGAGGCCGGTAATGCCCGAGGGCACCGTCACCGCCGGAAACGCCAGCAGCCAGAACGACGCGGCCTCGGTGTGCCTGGTGGTGGCCGAGGACAAGGTGGAAGAGCTGGGAGTGACCCCCATGGCCTACCTGCGCGGCTGGGCGGTTACCGGCTGTCATCCCGCCTACATGGGCATCGGCCCCGTCCCGTCGGTAAACAAGCTGATGGACAAGATCGGCATGTCACTGGAGGACATGGACCTGATCGAGCTGAACGAGGCTTTCGCCGCCCAGGTGCTGTCGGTGCTACGGGAGTGGAAACTGCCCAACGAAGACAGCCTGAACGTCAACGGGTCGGGCATTTCCCTGGGCCACCCCATCGCTGCCACCGGGGCCCGCATTCTGACCACCCTGATGTACGAGATGGAGCGCCGGGACGCCCAGTTCGGCCTGGAAACCATGTGCGTGGGCGGCGGCCAGGGCGTGGCGGCCGTATTTGAGCGGCGGTAGGGATATTGATCCAGGAATAGCCACGAATGTTCACTAATGGAATACATGGTCACGCGATTCATTAGCGCCTATTAGTGGGCACTCGTGGATGAGCAAGAGAACCGGAGGGAAGTATGGCCAATCGACATGATGAAGCCGATGTGCTGGTAATCGGGGCGGGCGCCTCGGGCGCCGCCTTCACCTGGAGCCTCACGCTGGCCGGCATCAAGGTTGTCTGCCTGGAGCAGGGCGGGTGGGTGCCCCTGGACGTCTTTTCCACCAGCGAACCCGACGCCCAGATACACTGGCAGACCGACTTCCACTCCAACCCCAACGTCCGGGGCCTGCCCGAGGACTACCCCGTCAACGAGCAAGAGACGCCCATCGCCCCGTTGATGTACAACGCCGTGGGCGGCAGCACCATCCACTGGGGTTCCCACTTCCCCCGATTCCATCCCTCCGACTTCGTCCTCAAATCCCAGGACGGCGTGGCCGACGACTGGCCCATGTCCTACGCTGAACTTGAACCCTACTATGATTTGAACGACCGCATGAACGGTGTCTCCGGTCTGCGGGGCGATACCGCCTACCCACCCAAGCCCGAGCGTCCCACTCCTCCCCTGTCCATCGGCAAGGGAGGCGAACTGCTGGCCAACGCCTTCAACAAGCTGGGTTGGCACTGGTGGTCCTCCGATAGCTCCATTGCCTCGGTGGAGTACGACGGCCGCCAGCCCGACACCGGCGGCACCCTGCGCTCCCTGGCCAGCGCCGACATCATCTACTGGCCCCGGGCCATCCGCCGGGGCGCCCGTCTCAAGACCTTCTGCCGGGTGCGGGAGATCCTGGTGGACCAGTCGGGCCGGGCCACTGGCGCCCTCTACTACGACGCCAACGGCAACCTGCAGGAACAGCGGGCCCGGGTGGTGGTAGTGGCCGGCAACGGCGTGGGCACCGCCCGTCTGCTGCTGAACTCCAGGTCGGCCCTGTTCCCCGAGGGTCTGGCCAACAGCAGCGGCCTGGTGGGCAAGAACCTGATGCACCATCCGTGTGGCGGGGCCATGGGGATTTTCGAGGAATGGCTGGGTGGCGAGGCCGGACCCCGGGGCAGTTCCATGCTGAGCCAGGAGTTCTACGAGACCGACCTGAGCCGGGGCTTCGTCCGCGGGTACGACCTGCAGATCACCGGCGTTACCAGTTCGCCCCTGCCCACGGCCCTCGGGGGAATCCAGCAGGAAACGGTGCCCTGGGGCGAGGACCACCACCGCATCTTCGGCGAGCGGTTCGGCCACACCATCGGCATCACCGTAATGACCGAGGACCTGCCCGAGGAAAGCAACCAGGTAACCCTGGACCCGGTACTGACCGACTCCCACGGCATTCCCGCGCCTAAAATCCAGTACAAGGTCAGCGAGAACACGGACAAGATGCTGGACCACGGCGTCGCGAGGGCCAAGGAGGTGCTGGAGGCCGCGGGGGCGAAGCAGGTCTACACCTCCCACATCCGGCGCAACGCCGGCTGGCACCTGCTGGGCACCGCGCGCATGGGCGACGACCCCGCCAACTCGGTGGTGGACCGCTGGGGCCGGGCCCACGACGTCCCCAACCTGCTGATAATCGACGGCAGCATTTTCACCACCGGCGCCTGCATCAACCCCACCACCACCATCCAGGCCCTGGCTTTGAGAACGGCGGACTTTGTGAAGGGGGAGGGGAGCAGTTTGCTGGGGTAGTTATCAGGAAACTTCAGAACTGAAGAATGGTCCCCGCCATCGTGGCGGGGACTTTTGCTGGTTCGGGATCTTCGCCAGATGCCCCACAAGCCGCTCACGGTAAGCTTGTGGCAGCATCTGCCGGAGAATGGAAGTCCTTCGACAGGCCCAGGATGAGCGGTTCGGAGGAGCCACAGCATCAAGATCTTCATTACTCACTGACACTTGCCTCTTGCGCCCCCTTTATCTCCTCTGTTAGCCTACCCCGGCTTTTCAATTCCATCGAATGATTTAGGAAGGTGAATCATGCCCAGGGTAGTGCATTTCGAAGTTTACGCTGACGACATGGACCGGGCGTCCAAATTTTATGGCGACGTTTTCGGCTGGAAGGTCAACAAGTGGGAGGGAGACGGCGGCGCGGTCTACTGGCTGGTAGATACGGGAGAGGAACCAGCCCAGGGAATCAACGGGGGCATGGCGCCGCGTCCCAGCCCCGATGCGGTCACCACCGTAATGCTGGATGTCCCAACGGTGGACGAGTACGTGGACAAGATTACTTCCGGTGGCGGAACCGTATCGGTCCCCAAGTTTGCCGTCCCGGGCGTGGGATATGCTGCCTATTTCAAGGATACGGAAGGCAACTCCTTCGGAATATTCGAGGACAACCCTTCCGCTGCCTAGCCGGTTCCATGGGCCGATACCCCGGTTTCGTGGGACATACCAGGAAATTTGCTGCGGGAGAAGGTAAATGCCCAGGGTAGTCCACTTCCAGATGTACGTAGATAATCCGTCCCGGGCCGAAAGATTCTATGCCGATGTTTTTGACTGGTCACTCAACCGGTGGGAAGGGGACGACTCCTTCTGGCTCATCAACACCGGCGACGATTCTGAGCCGGGCATCAACGGTGGGATGCTGGTGCGCCCGGAACCTTCGGCCACCACCACCATCGTCATGCAGGTGCCGTCGGTGGATGAATACACCGAGCGCATCCAGCAGGGAGGCGGGACCGTTACCGTGCCCAAGTTCGCCATACCGGGCGTAGGCTACGCCGCCTATTTCCTGGACCCGGAAGGTAACCACATCGGCATATTCCAGGATGACGAAGGGGCAGAGTAGGCGTAGCGGCACACCGTTGAGTATATTCTCAGGCTCAGCGAAGGAGCCTGGTAAAGCGAAGACTTTTCAATTCTGGGTTGCGAATAACCGGCATTCCGGTACGCCCCGGCGTACCGGAATGCACGGGTACGCCTGTGCATTGCAATTGACCTTTCTAGCCCTTTCTGTGTTCCCGCCCTAGGCCGGAATGACTGGCTGATCTGACGTCAACGCTTAACTGTGTTTTCCGTCTTCCCCCTCCCGAAATTGTGAGCCCGAAGCGGCGGGCCGTTTCCGCCATAGTCCAAACAGCAGGGGGACCAACGCCAGCAGCGCTATTGCCGCGGCAATTCGGAAGAAGCGGTGAAAAAGGGACAGTCCGGCGATTTGCAAGTCGGAGGCGTAGGCGGCCACCCGCGCCGCCGTCTCGGCGGGAGACTCGCCGGCCACCGGCAGGGGCAGTGCCAGCCCGCCGGTCAAGCTCTGGAAATGCCCAATGCCGTAAGCTGCCAGGGCAGCCAGCCCCAGCGTCATTCCCATCAGCCGGGCCACCACCACCATGGACGAGGCAGTGGCGTGGTACTCCGGTGGCGCGGCGTTCAGCGCCTGGGCCATGATGGGCGCAATCACCAGGCCAAAGCCCAGTCCGGCAAGCACCAGGTGCAGCGTCAACTCCGGTTCACCCACACCCAGGGGCCAGCCGCTGACCAGGAACAGGCCAAGGGCGATGAGCAGCAGTCCGGCGGCGATGACAGGACGGTTGCCCGTCCGAGACAGAAGCAATCCGCCAACCACGGCGCCCACAGGAATGGCGGCAGTCATTCGCAGCAGCCACAATGCGCCGGTGAAGGGTTCCTTTCCCATTACCGTGTTGGCCATCAGCGGCACCGTTACCAATGCGATTACCAGGGATACACCCACCAGCAACTGGGTAAGATTGGCGGTGACGAAGTTGGCCGTCCGGAATAGGAGGGGCAGCAGCAAGGGCTGGTCGGCCCGCCGCTCCCAAATAACCAGGGCTACCGCCAGCGCCAGTCCGGCTGCCAGCAGTACGAAGGGCAGGGCCGAGTCCAGGGTGAACAGCTTTTTCTGGGACAGGCCCAGAGACAGGGCCAGCAGCAACGCCAGGGCCAGCGCGCCGCCTAGGAAGTCCACTCGCACTCCCGCCTGTCGATGGTTGGGCAGCAGCAACAGCAGGGGAGCCACCATCAGCGCCTGGGGCAGGTTCAACCAGAAGAGCCACCGCCAGTTAGCCAGCTCAACGATGGCTCCGCCGTAGGCGGGACCCAGCATGGAACCCGCTTCGGCGGCGGCGCCCACAACTCCCAGGGCCAGGCCCTGGCGCTCCCGGGGCACTGCGCTTACGGCCAGGGCAAAACCAATGGGTACCGCCGCCGACCCGCCGATAGCCTGGATTACCCGCGCGCCGATCAGCTCCTCCAGGGTGCGGGAAAGGGCCACCAGGACGCTGCCCGCGGCAAATATGAACAGCCCGGCGATATAGAGTCGGGGATAGCCGTAGACATCCGCCAGGCGGCCGAACAGGGGCATAAAGGCGGTGTAACCCAGCAGGTAGGCAGTAACCACCCACGAAACCTGGTCCAGTTCTCCGATGGGAATGCGCAGGTCCAGCATCACCGCCGGCAGTACAGTAACCACCACCGTCTGGTCCAGGGCGGTAAAAAAGGCCCCCAAGCCTATGATGGTCAGGACCAGCCAGGTGGGGGGAGCAGGGTAAAGATTGTGGGCAGAGGATTTACCCATGGGCATCAGTCAGCCAGGGAAAGTCAGGGGAAGAGATTGTCGGACCAACTGCAAACAATTCATTCCTGTTCATTCTGCAGCCAACGTTAATTCCCCGGTCCACCCATCCCCAATTCCGGCGCCTCAATTTCGGGCGCATTATCCAGGGCTTTCAGGCGCACCAGCCTCACCGTGTCGGGCAGGTCATCCATTACCAGAGGTCCGGTCAGGCGTACCTGTCGCAACCTTCCATCGGCCGTATCTATCCATAGTTCCACCGGAACGTATGAGTCGGGCAAGACGCCGGGTATCAGCTTCGCCAGGGTAACGGTGGGCCCTGTACCGCGAATCACGTAGGCAGAAAGACCTGCAAGCTCCTCAGCTCCTAACAAGATCGGGTCATCCATCTCGGCCAGCAGGCCGGTCATCGACTCAGTCACAAAGTCGAAGCGGAAGGGGATCTGCTCCTTGGGAACGGATTCCCAGGCCCCGCCGAAAAGGTTGGTCATATAGGCCCGCTCTCCCACCACAATTACGTCCAGCTCCAGCACCGTGCCCGAAGCCTCCATATCCAGCTCCAACCGGAACCGGTCAGGGAGAATGGCCACACCCTCGGCGCCGACAAGGTCCAGGCCCGTTGCCAGGGGGGTGCCGCCCGTGGGGTGCTCCAGCACAAACTCCAGGTAGCGCTCCGACCTCAATTGATCAGCGGCGCGGGCGAGGATGGCGCCGGGATCCGGGGGCGGCGTGGGTGTCGGGGTCGGTACGGGAGTGGGTGTGGGCGGGGGGGTGATGGTGGGGCCTGGGGGTTGGATACATGCCACCGTTAACACCCACAGCCCTGCCAAGAGAATGGGGAACAGCGTGACTCGCAACTGCCGGAAACGGTTCTCCATCTCGAGGAGTCCGGATTTGCCCTAATTCCACGACCAGAAGGCCACGCTGCCCTGGGCAATTTCCGAGGGAGGCGTGTCCCCCACCGCGTCCAGCACGTACACCCGGGCGCCGGTGGCACTGTTGCCGTTGCGCCGTTCCGCCACGGGGCCTTCCGAGCCTGCCACCACCAGGCGAGTGCTATCGGGCGACCACGGCGAGTGGGAATAAGCATACTGGTCAAAGAAACTGAACATGGTGAAGGTTTCGCCGCTGGGCCTGAACCGGAACAACTCCCGCGCATCCGGTGGTTGGGCGA
Organism: Dehalococcoidia bacterium; assembly: GCA_965207275.1. Lineage (GTDB taxonomy): Bacteria > Chloroflexota > Dehalococcoidia > Lucifugimonadales > UBA3495 > Bin22. The sequence goes on along the minus strand of CBDBMH010000002.1, from coordinate 2,791,169 downwards.
GGGCCGATTGACCCGCTTCCACCACGGGAGAAGCCTTCATTTCAAACACCTGCTCTTCGGCGTCCACGCCAACCCAGGCCAGGAGCGCACTGTTGGGGGCCCAGTAGAAGGCCAGCAGCGGTTCTTCCACCAGGGTCCGCAGGCCACTACCGTCGGAAGACACCAGCCGAAGGCGCTGGTATATGCGTCCCTGGGGATCCGGATTGTCCGCTACTGCCAGGGTTCGGCCGTCCGGCGACCACATAAAGGCCACCAACGGCCCGGCATCCAGGATATGCAGCGCCGTATTCCCGCCGCCGCCACCCACGTAGATGACACTGCTGGTGGCATCCCCGCCGGACCAGGCCCAGCTCTCTCCATCGACCGAAAGCGCCGGCGTTCGGAAGCCGACAGCGCTGGCAAGGTGCTGGGGATCATCCACCAGCAAAGGGCGGCGCAGAAGCTTGACCTCGTCCCGGGAGTGGACAATGAGGGCTTGCCCGTCGCCGCTCCAGCTGAAGTAAAGGGGCGCGCCCCGTTCCAGGGCGACGGCGCCATCGGATGTATCGGGATTCACGGCGAACAGGGTCATACCCTGGCGGGTGGTGGCCAGAAAGGACAACAATTCACCGTCGGGCGACCAGTAAAGGTAGTGGGGCGACCCATCGGCAATCAGGCCGGGTACGTCGTTCTCGTACACGATCCGGCTGATCCCGGTGACGGCGTCGATTACCTGGACCGACACTTCCAGCGAACGGTTGGGAGCAATCTGCACCCGGGAAACCGCCAGCCTGGTCCCGTCGGGCGACCAGGTAGGCCAGGCGTAGGACTCGTTAAAGTCCAGGTCCTGCACCGAGTAAAAGGCCGCGGCGTCTGAAGGACTGGCCGGTCCGGCCGGGTCTGAGGGGCGGGAACGAACTCGGCTGACCCCGGTAAGCCGCCGTTGGTCGCTGCCGTCGGGGTTGACCGTGAAGAGGTCTCCATAAGGGCCTATGTAGGCAATGCGGTCAACAGCCAAGGACGGATTTACTCCTGAATCGGAGGCTTGCTCAGGCGACGGCCCGGCGATCTCCGTTGAAGTTGACCCAGACGGCGTAGCGGTTGCGTCGGGGTCCAGCGACGGAAGGTTGCCGCAACCGGCCAGCGTAACGATCACTAACGTGGCGGCCACTAATTGCGGTCTTCGGGGCGTACCTGCCCAGATACTCGCCAATTGCATCAAGAAGTGTGCCACTAACACCACCGTTTCCGGTTTTCCCAGAATACCATCACTAAAGAATGGTAGCAACGGAGGCAATGGCCGGTAACCCGTCGGCATGGCGGTGACGGCGTCATACGCGGGCCGCACACCTGGGGCCGGAGAAATGTGCGAATTACCTACACGGAGATGCGTAGACCAAGGCGGGACTATTGCGCCTGATCGAACCGCTTGAAATAATGGTGGCAAATATGGAAAACCTGGTACGGGAATCCCATGGGAAACGTCCTCCCCTCCTCTCAGCGCCCTCAATGCCCTCGCCCCGTTGTCGCCGGCAAGGCCGGTTCGGCTGGCCCACTGAAAAGGATCAAGGTGGGTGACAGGGCCATCGAGTACCGAATCCGGCGCAGCCGCCAGCGAAGAAAGACGTACCAAGTCTCCATAGTATCGGGCGAGGTGGTGGTGGCCGTGCCCTACAGGACCACCAACGGCCAGGCCGAGGAAATGGTACGTCAGAAAGCCCGGTGGATTCTTTCCAAGCTGGACGCGGCCCCAGCAAAACCGGAGGCGCCCACATTCCTGTCGGGTGAGAAGCTGCCCTTTCGGGGGGCCGACCTGACCCTCTGGGTGCAGGGCGTAGTATCAACGGCCACCGGCCTGCCTGAAGTGACGCGAGACCGGCGGCGGCTGGAGGTTTCGGTTCCGCCGGACCTTGACGATGCAACGCGGGGTCAACAGGTAGAGGCAGCGCTGATGACCTGGTACGCCCACCGCGCCGGTGAGCAGATTAACGAACACCTGGCCCGCTGGCTGCCGGCCCTGGGCAACGGGACCGTCCCCACGGTGCGAATCCGTAACCAGAAACGGCGCTGGGGAAGTTGCTCCCACACGGGAAACCTGCGTTTCAACTGGCGGCTGGCCATGCTGGAACCGGCCCTGACCGAGTACGTAGTTGTCCACGAACTTTGCCACCTGACCCACATGAACCATTCCTCCGAATTCTGGGCCCTGATGGCCCAACACCTGCCAGATGTGCAGGAGCGCCGTCGGCGGCTGAGGGAACTAGAAGCTACGCTACCACCCTTTTGACGCTTTAGCCATCCTGCCGCAACTGCCTTCGCAGCCCTGACGGGGCAGGCGCACTTTGATTCCGACAACAGGCGTTCAGCTGCCGGACAGGGGGAAAACGCCCTTTCTCCCGGTTCGAGGTTCTCGCCCGCCAGAGGCGGATATTCTACCGGCGCGGAAACGACGGGTTTTCCCAGAAGCATATGGCCGTTGTCCTGGGGACTGGCCCCCTCCAAGTTCCGTCGGGACGGAAAGACCAACCACCTATTTGGAGGTCTGGAAGGTGGGCCAGCGGTAGCGTTCCGTTTCAGGTAGTTTTGTGGGTGGAACAGGGCAGCCATCCGCCTGAGGCGGACCCCTACGATTCCTGCCTCCGAATGACCGAATAGGGAACGCTGAGTGGGCCAGCCAATGGGTTGCCGCTTCCCTCAAGGTCTTCAAAAATGCAAATTTTTTTGATTTCCGTGCCATTTTGGGCCGTTTTGGGCCGTTTCGTATCTGGAGGGTGGGTCGGATGATGCCCCGGTGGCCCGAAAATGGGCCGCTGGCCAGATAGGAAACGGGTAGACCAGGTGGGCCATTCCGGGCCATTCCGGGCCGTTTTGGGCCACTTTCCAGCCTTGAGTCGGGGAGGACAGGCCTCCGGTCCTCCCCCCAGGGGCCCGCCTGGCGCGGATGCCGCACCCTCAGGGAACGGGGTGTTCTGAGCTTGGCAGGGCTATGACGTGAATGGGCCATGGAAGTATGGTAGGGAAGGGTTACCCGGGTAATCAAGAGGCAGATGTCACCGAGGCAGTGGCATTCTGATTCGGGCCAAAGGGGTGCAGTAGTCGATTAAGGGGAACTGCGCCGTTTCCGGGTTCGAGGTTCCCGAGCGGGGAGAACTTTGCGGGACCTGGGATCCAATCAAATTGCCAGTTCAATCGAGTCCGTGTCGGTGCTTACCCCAAGCTCCTCTGGATTCCGGCGAAAGCCGGAATGGCGGTTATGCCGGAATGGCGGTTATGCAAGGGTCTCCCCAGGCGGGAACGAGGGGTCTTCCCCGAAGCATATGGAGTTTGCCCGGACCGCCCTGATTCACCGGAACCACCTCCGGCGCGCCGTATGGTAAACTCTCTCATGAAGCCCTTTCCCCCACACTCCAGCCACAGAAGGAGCGGATGCCATGACCACCACCAGCAAAGATCCGGTTCTGGTTGTCCTCCAGCTTACCGGCGGCAACGATTACATGAACACGGTCGTACCGTACGGGGAGCCCTTGTACTACGAAAACCGGCCTACAGTGAACGTCTCACCGGAGCGTGTGCTGTCGTTGGACTACAAGGTAGGCTTCAATCCGGCGCTGGCTCCCGTCAAGGAGTTGTACGACCGGGGCGACGTGGCTGTGGTCCACGGGGTGGGCTACGCCAACCCCAACCGCTCCCATTTCCGCTCCATGGATATCTGGCATACCTGCGAACCGGACAAGATTGGCACCGAGGGCTGGCTGGGCAAGGTAATCCGCGACCTGGATCCCCACGGTGAGAACGTACTGACGGGCGTCAACTTCGGGCGGGGACTGCCCCGGGCCCTGGCCCTGCCTGGGGTGCCGGTGGCGTCGGTGGCGGTGCTGGAAAACTACGGACTGCTGACGTCTATCCCCCAGGAGGAGGCTCGCACCAGGGCCCTGGACGTTTTCGCTCGCATGTATTCGCCGGCCATGGGCTCCGGTCCCACCATGGACTATCTGGGCCGGACGGGGCTGGATGCCCTGAAAGGCGCAGACATCCTGAGCGCCGCGCCGGAAAAGTATGAGTCGACGGTGGAGTATGGCGACAACGCTATCTCCCGGAACCTGAAGGCCATATCCCAGGTGCTGCTGGCAGACCTGGGGACACGGGTTTTCTACACCCAGCACGGCGGCTATGACACCCACGCCGCCGAGATGGCGGTCCACACCCAGCTGTGGACGGAGTTATCCGACGCCATTTCCTGCTTTTTCGCCGACCTGCGAGAGCACAACGTGGAGGACCGGGTGGTGATGCTGGTATTCACCGAGTTCGGCCGCCGGGTGAAGGACAACGGCTCCGGCTCCGACCACGGTTCGGGCGGCCTGTCCATGGTGATGGGCGCGCCGGTGAAAGGAGGCCAGTACAACGAATTTCCGTCCTTGCGCGAACCCGATTTGCTGGAAGGCGACCTGCACTTCAGCTACGACTACCGGGGCCTCTACGCCACCCTGGTGGAACGCTGGCTGGGGTTGGACGGAAAGGACGTTGTGGGGGGAAGCTATGAAATGCTGGGGGTGGTGTAAGGGGAAGTGACGCCGGCAACCTCTTATCGGATGACCGGATCGAGAGCGTCGCGAGCAACCGAACGCCGACGAAAGTACTTTGCCAAAGGGGAGGTCACGTTAACCTGGTGCCGGATGGGTCCAGAGTAGGTGCGACCAACTGTACTCCCTCGGTCTCCTCTCGGAAGAACCGCTGACACTGCATTCCACTGGCGCGTGCCTTGGCTCCCTTGGTCATGCGCCTCTCCTACCCCAAAGTCCCTGTCCCCTAACATCGCAAGATCGCCTTCACCCTCCAATTACCGTCTCCCCTCCATCGGCCCGTATCCCCGCCTTACCCTGATCTGAAGGTCGGCGGTAACCGCTGTGCGCGATGAGCGGTCGCTGTCGCATCTCTTCCAGCATTTCTGTGATTACGAATTGAGTCATTAAATATACTTTAGCTGCCGGGTATATTGACATTCCAGGTAAATCCAGTATATTTTTTTGCGACACTTTTGCCGTACATTTAGTGTTTTGGCTTCGAACCCTTTAAATCCGATTCTACATCAAGGAGGTATGCCTGCCCCAGCCTTTTGACTCCATACCTGGGACCCCTTTTGGGTACATTCGTTCCTTAATCCAGAAAGTCTAGACCTGGAGGATAAGAACCATGTCCTACCACTGGCGAATAGAATCTTTGAAGGAACCCAGAAAGATACTATTAGGACCCATGCTGGCAATTCTGGCCGTGGCTCTGGTGGCCTGTGGCGCAGCGTCTCCCGAACCCGCTGCCCCGGCAGCAGAGCCGGCGGCGCCCGCAGCGGCGCCCGCACAGGAACCAGCCCCTGAACCCACGGCAGCTCCGGCGGCCATGGAAAAGCCGGCTGACGATATGATGGCCAAGCCCGAGAGCGCAGGCATGGCCTTTGCCGATTACTGGAATCCCCCAACCGATTACTACGGCGAACCGGTGTACGGTGGCACTCTCCGTATCAATTACGAAGATCCGCTGGAACACGCCAACGACTGGGGCGCGGCCACCGGCGCTTCAGCCAGATACCGCGGCCCTACGAGCGCGGTGCTGGTGATGGAAAACCCCTACGATGCGGGCGCTCCGGTGATCCCCGACCTGGCCAGCCACTGGGACATTCATGAAGGACTGGACGGCGTAACCTTCTACTTCCGTGAAAACACCAACTGGCACAATGGCGAGCCCTTCGTCTGCGAAGACGCCCGCTTCGCCTTTGAGGTAATGGGCACCGGAAACGGCCTTACCGCCAGCTATATGAAGAGCCGCCTGGCCCACGTCATATTGGAGGAAATGGAATGCCTTGACGATATGACGTTGAAGATGAACTTCAGTGGCCCCACCGGCATTCCTCTGCTTAACCTGTCTAACCGCCGGGCCATGGTATTCAACAAGGCCTGGTTCGAGGCCGGCGGTGAAGAGGCTATGTTCCAGGACGTCTCCCTGGGAATCGGCCCCTTCAAGTGGCAGCCTGGCCAGACTGTGGGGAATGACGAGCAGCACTTCGACAAGAACGAAGACTACTTCATTCCTGAACTTCCCTACGTGGACGAATTGGTCGTCTTCGGAATCCTGGACGAGTCCACCCAGCAGGCCACCCAGTTGGCCCACCAGACCGACTGGCACTGGGTCCGCAACTGGGGGCAGTACCAGGCCTACGTGGACCACGACCAGATTATCACGGTAATACGGGCCACCCGTGGTAACTTCCGCCTGTGGATCAACAACCGCAACGCCCCCTTCGACAACGTAAGGGTGCGCCAGGCCATCGTAATGGGAATTGACCGGAACGCCGCCATCCAGATTCTCCAGGACGGTCACGGCGCCTGGGGAGGCTTCGGCTACGCTCCCGGCAGTCCCTGGGAGCTGCCCATGGACCAGCTCTGCTCGGTGCCGGGCTGGTGCGTCTCCGACGACATGGAAGCGGTCCGCGCCGAGGCCAAGGCCATCCTGGAAGAGGAAGGCTTCGACTTCGAGAAGACCTATCTGTTCACCGTGGAGTCCGATGCGCAGGTGACCGCCCGGGCCACCTTCCTGCAGGAGCAGATGCGGTTGATCGGTATCAAGACCGACTTCGACCAGGTGGAAACCATTGCCTACCGGGAGCAGGAAAACTCCGGCACCTGGGGCGACCTCAAACCGGGCAACAGCACAGTCTCCGCCGATGACCCCAACGCGGGAGTGGCATCATTCCTGCGGTGCGATTCCACCGGCAACGACTGGACTCCGCCGGAGGATAACTGCGACCTGGACGTCGTGGCCCTGCTGGACCAGGCCCAGGTGGAACTGGACCACGGAAAGCGGCTGGGGCTGGCCCACGAGGTTGAGCTGGCCGCCATGAAGCAGTACAGCTCCTTCCCGGTATACTGGGAGCAGGAAGCGGTGTCCTTCTGGCCCGAGGTCAGGGGTTATGCCCACTTCCCCGCGCCCTTCGGTTCCTATCGCAAGCACATGCACATGTGGATCGACCCGGCCCACAAGGACGACACCGGCAACGCCGGCCAGACTTCGGGAGTACCCGGAGGCGCCTAGCCCCTGGGGTTCGGTTCGACACCTGTAAGTGACTCAAGGCCACTCCCCCGTTTGGGGGAGTGGCCCCTTTTGATTCCAATTTCTTCCTCTTCACCCTTTCTTGCCGGTATGGACAATGCGGGGAAACTGGCGGATGATATGTCCAGCCAGATCCAGTTCGACTTTATTTGTACCTGAAGTACTATTCCCCGGAGGTTCTGCGTGCGTACCGTTGACCTTATTGCTGACATTCTGAAGCGGGAGGGCGTGCAGAACCTTTGCTGCTTCCCCACCACGCCGGTATTGGAAGCCACCGCCGTGGCGGGCATCCGCCCCATCATCAGCCGCCAGGAACGGGTGGGCGTGGGCATCGCCGACGGCTACAGCCGCGTTACCTATGGTGACCCCATGGGCGTCTTTGCCATGCAGTACGGCCCGGGCGCGGAAAATGCCTTCTCCGGCGTGGCTACCGCCTACTCCGACTCCACGCCCATACTTATCCTGGCGTCGGGCCACCCCATGGACCGGCAGGGGATCCTGCCCCTGTTCAGTTCCATGACCAGTTTTGTCGCGGTGACCAAGTACATTGAACAGCTGAACAGCCCGAACCGAACCGCCGAGACCATGCGCCGCGCCTTTGCGGCTTTGCGCCAGGGCCGGCCGGGACCGGTGCTGGTGGAGATCCCATCGGATGTGGCCCTGGGCGAAGTGGACGAGTCGGCTGCGGCCTACACTCCCCTGAAATCCCTGTCCTTCCCGGGCAACCCTTCGGACATTGAAGCGGCGGCCCGGGCTCTTTGCAGCGCCAACGCGCCGGTCATCCACGCCGGCCAGGGCGTCCTGTATGCCGGCGCCTCAGAGGAACTGCTGGAGCTAGCGGAACTGGTGCAGGTACCGGTGATGAGCAGCCTGGCCGGAAAGAGCGTCTTCCCCGAGGTTCATCCCCTGGCCCTGGGCAGCGCCAGCGGCGTCATGTCCGGACCCGTTCATAACTACATGCGGCGGGCGGACCTGGTCCTTGGGGTGGGGTGCAGCTTCACCAAGCACGTCCGCTACATTAACATCCCTGCTGGCAAGACCATTATCCAGATTACCAACGATCCACGAGACCTGAACAAGGACTACCAGGTGGATATCCCCATAATGGCCGACGCCAAGCCGGCCCTGCGCCAGTTGATTGACACCTGCCGCGAAATCGTGGGCGATACGCGCAAGAACGACCCATCCACCGCAGCCGCCATCCAGGGTGAACGGGAGGTGTGGCTGGGGCAGTGGACCCACAAGTTGACCAGCAGCCAGCGGCCCATCAATCCCTACCGAGTCATCCATGACTTCATGCAGGCAATTCCTCCCGAGGACGCTATTGTTACCCATGATTCGGGCAGCCCCCGGGACGAAATCCTGCCCTTCTACCGTTCAAACGGCCCGGGCAGCTACATTGGGTGGGGCAAGTCCCACGGCCTGGGCACCGGTCTTGGGCTGATCATCGGCGCCAAGCTGGCCCATCCCGACAAAGTCTGCGTCAACTTCATGGGCGACGCCGCTTTCGGCATGACGGGCCTGGACTTTGAGACCGCCGTCCGCAGCAACCTGCCCATCATCACGGTGGTGCTTAACAACTCCAGCATGGGCGCCGAGGTAACTGCCATGGCCGCTTCCCATGAGCTCTTCAACACCCGCGACCTGGGCGGAAACTACGCCGGCATGGGACGGGAAATGGGCGGTTACAGCGAGCGCATTGAGGACCCGTCGGAAATTATTCCCGCCTTCCAGCGCGCCCGCCGCAAGACCGAGGAAGGCGAGGCGGTGCTCCTGGAGTTTATAACCGCGGTGGAGACGGAGGTTTCCCACCGCCGTCCGTTTTAGGGTCAGCATTGAAGAGTCCCTTCCCCTTGACGGGGGAAGGTCAGGATGGGGTTTTCATCCCCATTTTCGCTCATCCATTCTGCTTTATTCTTCTAATCCCTTCATGGAAAAACGAGGTGCAAAAATATGGAATTTGAAGACATTCGTTCCTTCCTGGAAACCAACCACCGGGCCATAGTGCAGACCATCCGGCCCAATGGCGCCGTCCATGCCAGCGCGGTGGTCTGCGGGGCCTACGAGGGTTACATGGCCCTGGCGTCGGTCTACCCGCGGTCGCAGAAGGTCCGCAACCTGCGCCGCAATCCGCAGTGCACGGTCGTGTGCATCACCCCGGACTGGCGCACCTACGTGGTGGTAGAAGGCCAGGCCGAACTGAAGGGCGCTTTCAACACCGATGCCGAGGAACTGCGCCTGCTTCTACGCGACATCTTCCGCGCCTGCAGCGGCAACGAACACCCGGACTGGGACGAGTACGACGAGGCCATGGTAAAGCAGGACTCGGTGGCTATCCTGGTAACGCCGGATAAAGTGTACGGAAAGCTGACGTAGGCTTCGCGATGACCAAAAGCATCCCTTCCATGAAATTTTCCCGCTTGCTGATGGGGCTGGCCGGCAGCCTGTTCGTGGCTGCCCTCGTCCTGTCCTGCGGGGCGCTCATAATCCTGGGCACCCGCACCGAGGCTTACCACAGCCTGCAGCGTTCACTGGAGCGATTCGTTGGCAACTAACCTGGCAGGCGGTCTGGGGGAGAGCCAACCGCAGTATCGCCGCGGCGGTCCCTTTGTCCTCACCAACCTTTCCATAGGTCACGGATTCACCCACTGGTATGGCCAGAGCATCGTTGTGCTGCTGCCTGTGATGCAGACCGCCCTCGGCTTTACCAACTTCCAGTTCGGGGCGCTCATCGCCATTCTCAGCATCAGTGGGGGCGTTGCCAACATACCCACCGGTTTTGTCGTGGATATTTTCCGGCGCCGCTGGGGCCTCATTCTCACCCTTTGCATGGCACTGGCAGCAGTGGGCTACGGACTGGTGGCCGCGTCCCCCGGCTTCGCCATGCTGGCCCTGGTGTTCATCCTGCTGCCCCTGCCCGGCACCGTGTGGCACATGCCGGCCATCGCCGCCATTTCCCAGCGGTTCCCGACAAGAAGAGGCTTCAGCCTGTCCATGCATGGCGTGGGCGGCCAGATTGGCGACAGCATTGGCCCACTGATAATCGGAGCATTGCTGACCCTCTTCGCCGGGGCGTGGCGCCCGGTTGCCCTGGTCTACGTTTTTCCCGCGGTAGTAATGACCGTTGTTGTATTCTGGGCCCTGTACCACCTGGGTGGAGAAGGCGACGACGGCGGACAGCGCACAGAGGTAGGGCAACGTTTTCGGGACGCCGGTCGGTTGCTGCGGAACCCGGCCATCCTGGCCCTGGTCCTGGTGAGCAGCTTTAGAGACATGGGTTCCGTAGTTCTCATGTTCTGGCTGGCCAAATACCTTCACGACCCCATTGCAGAGGGAGGCCTGGGGTTTTCCGCCTTCATGGTGGGGCTGCACCTGACGCTGCTGCTTATCCTGGGCGTCGTCTCCTCCCCAGTTGCGGGCTTGTTGTCAGACCGGTTCGGCCGCAAGCTGATCCTGATTCCCTGCCTTACGGCCGTGGGCCTGCTGTCCCTGGCCATAGAACCGGCGGGGGCTGGCATCCTGCTCATGGTGATAGTATTGGCTATCGGGCTGTTCAGTTCTTCCATGAACCAGATACTCCAGGCCACGGTGCTCGACCAGGTCGGCCGGGGCACGGAGGGAGTGACCATGGGCATCGTCATGGGCGTCAACAGCGTCCTGAGCGGGATTGCTCCCCTTATTGCCGCCGTGGTGGTCAACAACTACGGTATTGGCTCGGTGTTCGTCTATGCCGCCGCGCTTTGGGTCGCCGGTGCGGTAGTCCTGGCCTTCACTCCCCTGCGACCCCCGCCGCTGGCCCCCCCGGCATAATCGGGGGAACTCCCGCCCTCCTGGGGAACCTTTCCCGCCGCTCCTGCGTCTATATAATTGAATAAGGGCCAATAAGCCCAATCAATATGAGGCGTGGACATGAAGACCAAACTCGCCCTCGCAGTTTTCCTTGCGCTAGCCACAATTTTTCTGGCTCTTGCCGCCTGCCAGGGGAGATCGGATCCCACCAATGCCACTACCACGATAACCTCGGGCAAAGGGCCCAACGCCTCGGTTTCCGGCACAGTTACCTACCGGGAACGGCTGGCCCTTACGCCGGGCGCCAGGCTGGAAATCCAGCTTCGGGATACCTCCTACCAGGATGCCGCCGCCGCGCTGATCGCCGAACAGATTATTGAAGACCCGGGCCAGGTCCCCATAGAGTTCAAGCTGGAGTACAACCGGGGGGACATAGACGACCGCAATACCTACTCCCTGCAGGCCGACATTATCGAGTCCGACGGCCGGCTGGCCTTTACCAACGACACGGCCTACGACGTCATTACCCGGGGCAACCCCCGGAGAGTGGACATGCTGCTGGTGTTAGTGCAGCCTCCGCCGTCGGAGGGTACGGACGGGGAAACGGCGGATCACGGCGAATGGGTAGAGGCAGCATATCCCATAGTGGGCGGGGAGATGCTTCCGCCCCACGAAGGGGACTTCCTGCGGATATTTTACCTTCAATCCGAGCTGGAGAATTGCTCCAGGCGGCGCGACCAGTCGGTTGAGGTTGCAGGGAATGACATCGTGGTTACCCTGACACATTTCGTGCCGCCGTCCACGCCCTGGGCTGTGCCCTGCGATAATGAAATGGTGGAGCTGGATGAGATTATCGACCTGAATGGAAAGCTGACAACCGGGGAGGTTTACCAGGTGACCGTGAACGGGACCATTACCAATGCGTTCAGTCGCCCTGTTCCCGAGTTTCCACCTTCATTGATTGAGCTGGTCGACGTGCTGGATGCCGAATTGAGGACAGCGGAGACCACGCCTTCACAGCGTATTTTGGCAGTTACGTACGGAATCCCCGCCGGCAGCGGGTGCTCGCAGGAAAACGGATATACGATCCAGCGGCGGGAGCCAGATGTCATTGAAGTATTGGTAACCTACCACCGGGTGGCGCCCGGGGAGCCGATAGCCTGCATTGCCGACTATCCGACCGGGGAAGTGACCATTCCCCTGGGAGCGGGCTTCGAGGCCGGCAGAAAATATGCGGTAAGGGTAAACGGGGAAGAGATTGGCAGTTTCACAGGAGGGGAATAGAGGTCCGGATGCCGGTCTGGGGTGAGGACAGCTTAATTCCCAAGAAACAGAGCTTGGCTTCCGAAAGAAGCCAAGCCCGCTCGCTCTTGCACTGGCGCACATCGGAGGACGTGCCGACCGCATTTTCGAGCCCGTCAACGGGCAATATGCAGCGACAACGCCTCGACCGCGGTTAAACGCTGAAGGAGGTGCCGCAACCGCAGGCCTTCTTGGCGTTGGGGTTTTCAAAGGTAAAACCCTTGCCGTTGAGGCCGTCGGAGAAGTCCAGTTCGGTGCCCACGAGGTAGATGTAGCTCTTCTTGTCCACCATCACCTTGACGCCGTACTGCTCGACGATCTTGTCGCTCTCCAGTTCCTGGTCGGTGATCTTCAGATCATAGGTGAGGCCGGAACAGCCGCCGCCCTTGACCGCAACCCGAAGACCCACGTTCTCGGCGATGCCTTCCTTCTCGGCAAAGTACTTGATCTTTTCGGCCGCCTTCTCGGTGATGGCAACACCCAGTTCAACGCCGTCCATGGTTATAGCCATTGAAAGCCCTCCCTTTGGAAAGCAAGTTAATGCGATATGGTCAACACCATTCTATGTTCAAGGCCCGGTTCCAGTCAATGGGGGTTGGGGGACGAAAGTCTGAAACGCCCCTTGAATGGACATCAATTATAACCAAAGAGCCGGCTATTCCTCGGCAAACCCCTCGGGTCCCAGCAGGGGCACAAAGCGGCATTTGCCCTGCGGACTGACCGATAGTCCCTCGCCGGAGCGGCGCGCCAACACGAGGGTCTGCTCCTCCCGGGGCCCTACGGGCGCCACCAGGCGCCCTCCTATGGCCAACTGATCGACCAGGGCGTCGGGCAGGCCGGGACAGGCGGCGGTTACAACAATACCGTCGTAGGGGGCATGTTCAGGGGCGCCAATGACTGGGCCAGCAGGAAGGGCATTAACGTTCCGAAAGCCCAGCCCTTCCAGGCGGTGCTGCGCCGCAGCGGCCAGCGCCGGCACTCGTTCGACTGTAGTCAATCGGCCCTGGGGGAGCAGGTTGGCCAGGACTGCAGCCTGGTAGCCACTGCCCGTCCCCACTTCCAGGACATCTTCGGCGCCACGCAGTTCCAGCAGTTCCGTCATCCAGGCCACCATATAAGGCTGAGATATGGTCTGGCCGGATCCGATTGAAAGGGGAAGGTTCTGGTAAGCCATCCGGCGGAGTTCGGACGGCACAAAAAGTTCCCTGGGAACCCGCCGCATGGCATCCAGCACCGCTTTGCTGCCAATCGTCTTGTCCAGTTCTACGAAAAGTGCTCTTCTATCCGTTGCGAGTTGGCGTTTTGTGCTCAATATAGTCCTCTGGCACGCAATATAGCATAGAGGATATGAGCAAACAAATGAGGAATCTGAGTGATGGTTGAGCTGTCCCGCGACCTTATAATGAGGTGCGGTCTTAGGAGACCGGCAATCAGGCTGACCCCAAGAATCGGGGCATTACTTTGGCGCCGAAATTTTCCAGATTCTGCAATGTCCGGCTCAATGGGATTCCGGCGTGAGCGAACTCCACCAGCAGGTATTCCAGGTTGCAGACTTCCTGCAATTCCTCAATCCTTTCGATCACGTTTTCCGGGGATCCCACCAGCAGCGTGCGGGGTTCCAGAAAGTCCCAATCCAGTTGGACTGTCGAGTCCAGCTCCTCGCCAGGGTTGGTGAACACCTCCCTGCCCCGGAAGGGGTCATTGAAAATGAAGGCCGACATGATTCCCGACTCAGCCTCCCGTCGCGCTTTCTCCATTGATGTCGAGACATAGGTGGACCGCATTACGGCCTGGTCCTGCCCAATAGAAAAGGTCCTTCCATCCGACCGGGACCGTACCTCGGCGTAAAGCTCCATTCTCTGGCGAATGCGTCGGGGAGGGGGCTGCCAGTAGCAGGCTTTCAGTCCCATTTCGGCGGCGGTGGTTACGGAACGGTCGGTAGATACCGTCATCCACAGAGGCGGGTGAGGTTTTTGGTAGGGGCGGGGGGTAACCCGCAGCCTGGCGACCCTTCCGTCCTCGTGCCAGTCAGGGTGCGGCGGAAAGGAGGGGTGGGAAAAGACTGTGCCCTCGGCGGGGAAGGTGTAGTTCTCTCCCCGGTGAGAAAAAAATTCCTCGGTCCAGATCTTCCGGACAATCTCCACCGTTTCCTGAAAAAGCTCCCGGTTTTCCCGGTCCAGCCGAGGGTCGGCATGGGGATGGAATTGGGGACCCTCGTAGGGCCACACACCCCGGCCGAAGCCTACCTCCACCCTGCCCCTGGTCATATTGTCCAGGATGGCAATGTCCTCCGCCAGCCTTATCGGGTGCCACCAGGTGGCGATGTTGGCCATCTGACCGATGTGAATTGTTGAAGTGCGGGCAGCCAGGTCAGCGGCCAGCAGAATGGGGTTGGGCAGGTCTCCCGCGCCGTAGAGGCCAAAGTGATGCTCCCCCAGCCACATAGTCTCGAAGCCCAGTTCTTCGGCCAGTACTGTTTGCTGCCGGAGGTTATCCAGAACATCGGCCGCATTGGTGGCTTCGCCGGCCGAGGCGGCCACGGTGGTAAATGCAGCGAACCTCATGTGGTCACCTCCAAATTGCCGGTGGGTGGTCCTGTCCAATACATGATAACCGGGCGAAAGCCAATAGCGCACCCGAAGTGACTGTCGGCATTTGCCGGTTGTTATCGGCGAGTCGCCCGACCCCGCAGGGCATACAGGGCCAGGCCCAGGCTCACCACGCCCACTCCCAGCGTGGCTGCTATGCCGTCGCGGATGGTACCCCACTGCCAGCCCTCGGTAATCAGGGAGCGTTCGGCGGCCAATATGTAGGTCACCGGGTTGAAGTCGGCAGCGGTGGAAAGCCACGGCGTCATCTGTTCCTGGGGTATGAACAGAGTGGTCATGAAGAGGAAAGGAAAGAACAACAGGAAGGACAGATTAACCGCCGCCACGTTGCCCGTCTTGAAAGCGATGGCGTAGGGGAAACCGTTGAAGATAAGCCCCCACAACCCGGCCAGCAGCATGAACGCCAGTATGCCCAGCGCGCCGGTCACGAAGCTGACTCCTACTATGAAGCCCATGATGATCACCGGAATGGTCAGGGCCAGGATGAGCACAAAGTCGGCCATCAATAACCCCAGGAGCAGGGCCACCCGGTTCACCGGCGTGATCACCAGGCGGTCAAAGTAGCCTGACTGGATGTCCGTGACCACCGTAATGGCCCGGGACACGCCGGTAACGGCGAACAGCACCGCCACCGGCAACTGGAAGGCGCGATAGTCCAGGCCCGGAATGTTCTCGGCGAAATCCTGCAGGGCGCCCACGGTTACCGCGAACATGAACACCGGAATAAACAGCGCGGGAATAACCGTTTCCAGGTCTCGCAGCATGGCGCGTACGGCTCTGCGGGCCACGGCTGAAATGTCCCGGAAGAATCCTGCCTTGCGGGCACGAACGGTTACCTGGCCTGCGCCGGATGCTACGGCCATTAGCCTCTCCTGAAATCGGCCTGTTGAGGGGACAAGAGAAACTTACCCGTCTTTACCACCGGTTTCCTCCCCTGGCTGCGCCGACTCCTCTCTTTGCAGCCTGGACCCGGTTACCTGCAGGAAAACATCGTCCAGCGTGGGCGTGCGGAGGGTCAACTCGCGCACGCCCACGCCCAATTCGTTCAGCTTCAGGGCCACGGTGCTGACCAGCGCGGCCCCGTTGGCCGTACTTACTGTCAACTCCGAGTCGTGGGCGTCCACCGAGTCCACAGAAGCCAGGGACTCGAGGGGTTTTAAGACCTTCGAAGACACGTCGCCGTCCAATTTGACGATTATCAGGTCGGATCCTCGCGAGTGTTTCAGTTCCTGGGGAGTACCCTGGGCGGCCAGTCGACCCCGATCAATGATGCCCACCCGGTGGGCCAGGGCGTCTGCTTCCTCCAGGTACTGCGTCGTAAGGAAAATAGTTACGCCCAATTGGGCGTTGATCTTACCCACCTCTTCAAAAATGCGATTTCGGCTGATGGGGTCCAGCCCGGTGGTCGGTTCGTCCAGGAAGAGGACCTCCGGCTGGTGAATCAGCGCGGCCGCCAGGTCCAGCCGCCGCTTCATTCCGCCCGAGTAGGTACCGACAAGCCGACCCATGGCGTCGCCAATGTCAATCAGGTCGGTCAGCTCTGCCATCCTGGCGGCGATTTCCCGGCCCCTCAGTCCGTAAAGCCGGCCCTGCAGAGTCAGCAATTCCCTGCCCGTCTGCTTGTCGTCCAGCGCTGCTTCCTGCAGGGCCGCCCCGATACGCAGGCGCACCTGGTCCGGCTGAGTTACCGCGTCGTACCCGGCCACGGTAACGGCGCCCGCAGTGGGGGCCAACAGGGTAATCAGCATGCGTATCACAGTGGTCTTGCCAGCGCCGTTAGGGCCCAGGATACCGTAAATTTCACCGCGGCGTACGGAAAGATCAACCCCGTCCACGGCCCTGACCGCGCCGAAATCACGCACCAGGCCCCGGGTTACTATTGCATCAGTGGCATTGGTCACGTTGGTCTCAATCATTGTGCGGCACACATGGATTCTAGCCGGACGACCTACGACTTCACCCTGGAATTGCCCAAAAAAGAGCGAACTGGATGTTATCATATAAGGACTGAAGCAACTACAAAATTCGGAGCCAGTCGGTGGATGAACCCGGCTGATCTCAATGATGCCGCGAACCAACCCCGGTATGCCCGGGAATGCGCTGCGCCGAGAAGGTAATCTCATTGACCAGCATCCCGCCGCTATGCTAGTATCCATAGCGCAAAAATACCGGCGCCAGTCCAAGACTTTTGCAGTTTTTGGTAGATTTTAATGACCGACATTCAGCTAGCTGACCGGACCCAGTGGCTCTCCCTTCGGGAGGCCTGCGATTTCCTTCAGGTCAGCCAGGCTACATTGCGCCACTGGGCCGACGCCGGCCACTTGCGGGTGTACCGCACACCCGGCGGCCATCGCCGGTTCGCCAGCGAAGACCTGCTGAACCTCACCCAGCGGCAGACCGGATCCCAACCGGCGGAAACTCCCGACAAGCTGGAAGATGCCGCCCTGCGTCGCATCCGCCGCCGTCTCAACCACGAAGAGGTAGCCCGCCAGTCCTGGTACCAAAGCGTGGAGGAAGAAGGGCGAGACCGGATGCGCCTTTTCGGCCGCCGTTTGCTGTCCCTGCTGGTGCAGGGCCTGCCCCAGCGGCGGGCTTCCCACCGCCGCCAGGAAGTGCTGGCCGAAGCCCTCATGCTGGGCCACGAGTACGGGGCGGAAATGTCGGAGCGCAACGTCCCCCTCAAGGACACGGTGGAAGCCTTCATCTTCTTCCGCACTTTGGTGCTGGACTCCACCGTAAACCGGACCTGGGGACCAACCCTTGAACTGGCGGACCGGGTGCTGGTGGGCGTGGTTGAGTCGTACCAGAAGCGTACGGAGTCGCCCGCACCGGGCCGCTACCCATTAACGGAAGAACCCGCTGCCCACACCTTAGGAGGCTGACCAGAAGTTATGGATTTGACTGACCGCAAACTGCTAAACCTCATTCAGAGCAAGTTCCCGATGGTGGAACGGCCCTACCAGGAACTGGGCGAGGAACTGGGGATAGGAGAGAAAGAGGTCATAGATCGCCTGGATGAGTTGAAACAGCAAAACGTGGTGCGCCAGGTCAGCGCTATCTTCGACACCCGCCGCCTGGGCTACAAGACCACGCTGGTGGCCTTCGCTTACGAACCGGAGCAGTTGAACGCCGGCGCCCTGTTTATAAACCGCCACCCCGGCGTCAGCCACAATTACGCCAGGGAAGGCTCCTACTACAACCTGTGGTTCACCCTGGCCGTGCCGCCCGACGGCGACCTTCAGGGAACGGTGGAGTGGATGGCCCAGGAGACGGGCGCCCTGAATTTCCGGGTGATGCCCACCCTTCGCTTCTTCAAGATAGGCGTTAA
The DNA here is from genome assembly GCA_965207275.1 of Dehalococcoidia bacterium. Classification (GTDB taxonomy): domain Bacteria; phylum Chloroflexota; class Dehalococcoidia; order Lucifugimonadales; family UBA3495; genus Bin22. The sequence continues at coordinate 2,773,064 of CBDBMH010000002.1, read as the reverse complement.
CTTCGACATGGTCCAGCAGCGCAGCGCCGCCCATAACTATAGTCCCGACTACAATAGCAAGGCCGGAGGCGAGCGTACGCCGGCGCCGGACTGGAACCAGGCCCAGTCAGTATCGGAGTTCGACAAGGCCGCAATCAGGGAACTGCAGGAGGACCTGCCCCTGGTTCCCCGCCCCTTTGACGACATGGCCCAGCGCCTGGACATGGACACGGCCCAGCTCTTTTCCCTGGCCGACGAATACCAGGAACGCAAGATAATGCGCCGGTTCAGCGCCGTGCTGCACCACCGCCGTTCCGGCTTCCGGTCCAATGCCATGGTGGTTTGGCAGGTGCCTCCGGAACGGGCCGAAGAGGTGGGCATGACCATGGCCCAGCACTCGGCCGTAACCCACTGCTACGAACGGCCAACCTTCCCTGACTGGCCCTACTCCCACTTCTCCATGATTCACGCCACCACCCTGGAGGAGTGCGAGCAGATCGCGAGCGAAATCAGCGAAGCCACCCAGATAACCGACAACCTGCTCCTTTACAGCACCCGCGAATACAAGAAGACCCGAGTCCGTTACTTCGTAGAGGACTACGAGGAATTTTGGGAGAGCGAACCGGAACTGGAAGAAGTGGCACAGGACTAGAGACTTGGCGCCACCGGACGTTCGTGTTCTTTTGTGGATATTAGAAAGAGGAGACCCATGCCCGACTACTACCCCGTATACCTGAACCTGGCGGGGAAAAGCTGCGTCATCATCGGCGGCGGCACCATTGCCCAGGGAAAAATTGGCGGCCTGCTGCAAGCCGGCTGCCAGATAACCGTGATCAGTCCTGAAGCCACCCCAGGCATCCGGAACGCCGCCCAGCGGGGCGACATTACCTGGCTGGAGCGGACCTATCGGCCCGGCGACCTGGAAGGGGCCTTTATCGGCGTGGCCGCCACCAACGTGTGGCACGTTAACCGGGAAATCTACGAGGAAGCCGAACGGCTGGGTGTCCTGCTCAACGTGGTAGACGACCCCGACCTGTGCAGCTTCATCGCTCCCTCCGTTGTCAAGCGGGAACCGGTAACCCTGGCCATATCCACCGGGGGCGCCAGTCCGGCCCTGGCCCGCAAGCTGCGGGAGACCCTGGCCCACGCCGAAGCCCTGGAATGGGCCGACCTGGCCGACGTATTGGCCCAGGCACGCCGCATCGTCAAGGAAAAGCGAGTGACCGTTGACCCGGAGCGGTGGCAGTGTTGCATCACCCGGGAGTTGTTGAGCATGGCACAGGACGGTCGCAGCCAGGAGGCCCTGCAACTGCTGCTTTCCCAACTATTGAATTCCGAAACGCCGGGCATGTGCGAAAGCGTGGCAAAGTGTGACACCCGGACGTGCCAGGCGCGACAATTCGCCAGGGAAGGGAATGCCAAACAACGGGAGGTTGTACGGTGAGCCTCCTTGTTCTCGGGGTGAACCACCGCACCGCCCCCGTCGAAGTTCGGGAAAAGCTGACCACTGATGAGGGCCATTTACCCTCTGCCCTGGACTCCCTCGCGAATCAGGTTGCCCCGGGCGTAATACTGTCTACCTGCAACCGGCTGGAAATCTACACATTGCACCGTGAAGGTACAGAAGACGCTGAACCTGTTGCCAGGCTGCGGCGGTTTCTATCTGATTATTCAGGCCTGCCCGAAACCGACCTGACGCCGTTTCTCTACCATTACCAGGAGGGGGACTGCGTTCGTCACCTCTTCCGGGTGGCCAGCGGCCTGGACTCCATGGTGGTGGGTGAGTGGGAAATCCTGGGGCAGGTAAGGGCAGCCTTCAGCGCCGCCAGCAATCCTGAATCCGGGGCCAGCTACGTCAAGGGCCCGCTGTCCCGTCTGTTCCACCAGGCGCTGCGGGTGGGCCGGCGAGTGCACCACGAGGCCAACCTGGGCTCCAACATGGGGGATTACCGTCGCCGCTCCGTCAGCCATGTGGGCGTCCGGCTGGCCCACCGGCTTCTGGGTGACCTGTCCCAAAAGAAGGTCTTGCTGATCGGCGCCGGTGAAGCGGGGCAACTGGCCGGCCGGGCCCTGGCCGCGGCCGGAGCTACCAACCTGATAGTCACCAACCGCACCTACGAACGGGCCCTGACGCTGTCGGAGGAATTGGCGGGCGTGGCGACTCCCTTTGAGCTTATACCCCAGGCCCTCCGTGATGCTGATGTGGTTATCAGCACGACCTCCTCTCCCGACTACCTGGTTCACTATGCAGATTTGCGCGAGGTAATGGAGAGCAGACCGGACCGGCCCCTGCTCATGGTGGATATAGCCGTGCCCCGGGACATTGATCCGGAGGCGGACCTGCTGGATGGTGTCAGCCTGTACGACATTGACGGGTTGAGCAGGACTTCAGATGCCGCCAGCGTGGGAATGGAACCCGAGATCGCGCACGCTGAAACCCTGGCGGCCCGGGAGGCGGCTTCATTCATGGAATGGTGGCAATCCCTGGACGCCATCTCTGCCGTCGCAACCATCCGTGAATATGCCGAAGAAGTCCGCCGGACGGAAGTGGAAAAGACGCTGTCCCGTTTGCGTCACCGGCAGGCCACGAGCCCGGAATCGAGCGAAGAAGCTGACCTGGAGGATCTGGCCGCACATTTGGACGCCATGACCACCGCCCTGGTCAAGAAGCTGATGCACCACCCCACGATGTACCTCAAGGAAGGCAACGATCCTGTGCGTCAGGACGTTATCCGGGAGATGTTCAAGATGGACGGGACCGGTGGACGCCATGGCCGCAGCTAACGATGAGGGCATAGAATCCTCCCCCACTCGCGACGGACTCGACGGGTCCCGCCCCCATGGCCCTGATACGGACATCGTGCGGGTGGGGACCCGGTCCAGCGCCCTGGCCCGCCAACAGACTGACCTGGTCCTGGACCGCCTGGTCCCCCTCTACCCCGACCTGAAGTTTCAAGTTGTCACCGTCACCACTCACGGCGACGCCAACCAGGCCTCGCCCCTGGCCGGAATGGGGCTGGGAGTATTCGTCAAAGAAATCGAGCAGCAGCTTCTCGACGGCCGCCTGGATATGGCAGTCCACAGCCTGAAGGATATGCCTACCATCCTGCCCGAGGGCCTGGCATTGGCGGCCCTGCTGTCCCGGGAAGATCCCCGGGACGTACTGGTAAACCGCTTGGGATGCCGCCTGGAGGAGTTGCCGCAAGGGGCGTTGATCGGCACCAGCAGTCCCCGTCGCCGGTCGCAGTTGATGAGCCGCCGCCCCGACCTGACCGTAGTTCCTATTCGCGGCAACGTAGAGACACGACTTCGCAAGTCGGAAGGTGAAGAGTGCGACGGCGCCATCCTGGCCGCCGCCGGCCTGCTGCGGCTGGGCCTGGGAGACCGTGTCACCGAGTATCTGTCCCCACAAAGTTTCGTTCCGCCTCCCGGGCAAGGGGTCATGGCCGTGGAAACCCGGGCCGACGACCACCGTATGGCCGGCATTCTGCGGGCCATCGACCACGCCGCCACCCGCTACGCCGCCACCGCCGAGCGAGCCTTCCTGGAGCGGCTGGGCGGGGGATGCCAGGTGCCGGTAGGCGCCTACGCCCAGTCCGACGGCGACCTGATGAACCTGACCGTTTTCCTGGGTTCGCCAGACGGAGATCAGACCTTCCGGGCCAAGGTCCGCGGCCTCACCCGATCGCCCCACCAGCTTGCCGCCGACGCCCACCTGGCAATTGTGGAACGGGGTGGCGGGAAGTTGCTGGAGGGGAGCGGGAGCTAAGACCAGCCAATTCCTGGAGTTGAAGTATGGGCAAGGCACGTTACAGCGTAGTAATTGAATGGGACCCCATAGAAGAGGTCTTTACTGCGTGTGTCCCAGCCCTGTCGGTAGGAACTCAAGGGGACACACGGGAAGAGGCCATGGCCATGGTAGAGGAGGCCATACTGGTAACCGTCGAGGGCTTGAAGGCCAAGGGACGACCGGTTCCGGAAAACGATGGGGATGCCATTAAAGTACTTGAGGTTGAGGTTTGAGGCAACGCCTGCCCAGGGCAAACGGCAGGCAGGTCATTCGCGCTCTGGAAAGGATAGGGTTTCGCACTGTAAGAATTCGGGGTAGCCACCACCACATGGCGCATGAAAAAGATCCGTCGCGTATGGCCACCTTCCCGATACATGGCGCTAAGATTCTTTCCTTGTCAGTCATGAGAAACATAATCAGGACCTCAAGGATCACGGTAGAAGAACTGACTGAGCATCTTTGATTCATGGTATCCACCAGCTTGCCGCCGACGCCCACCCGGCTATTGTGGAACGGGGTGGCGGGAGGTTGTTGGACAATCCAGCAATCCCATAGTCTCACCAATAGCCCCGCCAAGCTGGCATGGTAGAATTTGAAAACAGGAAAATCATAATCGCGGCGCCGGATCGCATTTTCCCCGGGCGTGGCAGGCAAGATTTGCGAGCGCGGGCAGGTACTGATTAAGTATTCAGAGGCTCCCTGAACTGAAGAATTCCTCAGCAACCCCAAGCTCGAAAGCTATGAGTAGGTGAATAAATTGCCCGGAAAGGTTTCTCTCGTGGGCGCCGGCCCCGGCGACCCGGGACTTATCACGGTCAAGGGCTTGCGCTGTTTGCAGCAGGCCGACGTGGTCGTATATGACCGTTTGATGGACCCTGCCCTGCTCCAGTCCGCCTCGTCCGACGCCGAACTGGTCTTCGTGGGCAAGGAGCGGGGACGGCAAGCCCTGACCCAGGACGAAATCAACGACCTGCTGGTGGCGCAGGCCGGACAGGGAAAATCGGTGGTTCGCCTGAAGGGCGGCGACCCCTTTGTCTTCGGTCGTGGCGGCGAGGAGGCCCAGGTCCTGGCCCGCAATGACATTCCCTTCGAAGTGGTGCCCGGCATTACCTCCGCCATCGCCGCTGCCGCCTACGCCGGCATTCCCGTAACCCAGCGCCGTGTCGCGACCTGTTTCACTGTGGTTAGCGGCAGCGAGGACCCAACAAAACCCGAATCATCCATTCCCTGGGATGCATTGGCCCGCACCGGGGGCACCCTGGTGGTGCTGATGGGCTGGGCAGCCTTGCAATCCATCCTGGAAACGCTGCAACGGGAGGGCATGGCGCCAGACACCCCGGTTGCCCTGGTCCAGTGGGGCACATGGAAAAAACAGCAGACGGTGGACGGTGTCCTGTCCGATGTGGTGGCCCGGGCGAAAGAGGCCGAATTGGCCCCTCCGGTGGTCGCCATAATCGGCCCGGTGGCCGGGCTGAGAAAGGAACTGCGCTGGTTCGACCGCCAGCCTCTCTTTGGCAAGAAAGTCCTGATTACCCGTTCTCGTACCCAGGCCTCCCGCCTGAGAACCTTGCTGGAGAACCAGGGGGCGGAACCCCTGGAACTGCCATCTATTGAAATAGCATCCCTGGAAGACTGCTCGGAACTGGATGCAAGCCTTGCGCAATATGGCCTCTTGCCCATCGAGACACCCTTCGGGACCATCAGCAAGTTCTGGGTGATTTTCGCCAGCACCAACGCGGTGGATGCAGTTTTTGGCCGAATTTACGCTTTCGGACAGGACTCCCGGGTATTTGCCGATTCTACGGTAGGCGCCATCGGGCCAGCCACGGCCGCCGCCCTGGCGCAGCGGGGAATTCGGCCGGACTTCGTCCCCACAACTTCCGTCTCAGAAGCAGTGGTGAAGGAACTGTCCGACCGGGAGTGGGCCGGTGTGCCCGTACTGCTGCCCGGAGCCGATATTGGCCGAGATGTACTGGCCAGGGGTCTCACGAAACTGGGGGCCAGAGTTGAGGGGGTAGCCGCCTACCGTACGGTTACGCCAACCACTGCTGCCCAGGATGCGCGCAACCTGCTGGACCAGGGCGTGGACGCCATCACCTTCACCAGTTCCTCAACCGTCCGCAACCTGGTGGAAATTCTGGGCGGCGACTTGTCGCCGCTGGAGTCCTCGCTGATCGCCTGCATCGGCCCGGTAACCGCCGGCACGGCCAGGGAGCTGGGACTGAGGGTGGACCTGGAGGCCGACGAGCACACGGTGGAAGGCTTGGTGGACTCCCTGGTCGCCCACTACGGCGCTCAATGACCTGGGAAGCTAATGGTCGACTTAGGGAACTCCCCCAAGATCTGTGGTAAATCGTGTCGATTCGTGGATAAAGGAGTCAAGCCATGACCAGTTTCCCCGATATGCGGCTGCGGCGGTTGCGTGAGCTGGAACCGGTGCGCAACCTGGTAAGGGAAACCCACTTAAGCGCCTCCAACTTCATCTACCCACTCTTCGTTACTCACGGCCTGGGCGTCAAGCAGCCCATTGAACCCATGCCGGGAAACTACCAGCTTTCCCTGGACATGCTGGAAGAGGAAATTGCCGACGTGGTGGACCTGGGCATACCGGCGGTGCTTCTCTTCGGCCTTCCGGAGGAGAAGGATCCGGTGGGCAGCGGAGCGTACGACCCGGAGGGGATCATCCAGGAAGCCATACGGGTCATCAAGCAGGCTGCGCCCAACCTGATGGTGGTGGGCGACGTATGCCTTTGCGAGTACACCGACCACGGGCACTGCGGCATAATTGAAGGTCGCCGCATTGACAACGACCAGACCCTGGAACTGCTGGCCCGAACCGCCCTGGCCCAGGTGCAGGCCGGCGCCGACATGGTGGCTCCCTCAGCCATGATGGATGGCCAGGTGCGGGCCATCCGCGAGACCCTGGACGCCAATGGCGCAGAGACGGTGCCGGTAATGGGCTACGCCGCCAAGTACGCATCCGCCTTTTACGGGCCCTTCCGCGTCGCGGCAGATTCCACTCCCCAGTTCGGCGACCGACGCAGCTACCAGATGGATCCGGCCAACCGCCGTATGGCAATGCGCGAGATCGAAGGCGACATTGCCGAAGGCGCGGATATCGTGATGGTAAAGCCGGCCCTGGCCTACCTGGACGTCATCAAGACGGCCAGGGAGCGGTTCGACCACCCCATGGCCGCCTACAACGTTAGCGGAGAGTTCTCCATGGTCAAGGGGGCGGCCAGGCAGGGCTGGATTGACGAGAAGCCGGTGACCCTGGAACTGCTCACCGCGATCCGCCGCGCCGGCGCCGACATAATCATCAGCTACCATGCCAAGGAGGTAGCCAGGTGGTTAAGGGGAGAGGAGTAGTCAGTGCTCCGGTGGTTTGGTTTCGACCCTTCGTTATTGCGAGGCCGGCGGGTCCCTGAAATATCGGACGGTATCGCAGCACTGAGGGACCCGTCGGCCGGCCACTGGATTGAAAAAAGGCTGCGGCCCTGGGGGAAGGCGGGAGTTACCCTGGGTGCCTTTCTTCCAGACACTTTTCCCGCCTGTGCCCGCATTTTCCACCCCTTCTACCTGCGCGACGATACAGCCCTGCACTGGGGTGAAGAGCAATCCGTGCGCCGGTCGACGGTAGCCGGCTGAACCGGGGCCACCGTTCGTCCGCTCATGCAGATTGAGAAGGTCGCCAAGGTCGCTTTGCCCTACAATATTGACCTGGACTGGGGGAAATGCCCCGAAATGGGTAGCCTTCCCTTCGGTGAGAGTGTCTCACTAACCGGGCTGCTACGCGAATACACGACTACGCCGGACACTTGCTACCTGGGTTATTGGGAAGGGTACGACTGCCTTAATCAGGGATCCATTTACCTGTACGCCCCCGGACGAGGATTGTTGCATCGAATAGAGGCCATGATTCGTAACCTGTGTGGGAACCTTCGACCCGTCACCGACCCACTGGAGGATGTACAGCTATTGAAGGGCCAGCACCGGGACTACATCCTCTTCCATGGTGACCTGGAGACTGTCCCCTCGGCGGGTACCAGCGCCAAGAGGGGACAGTCTCCGAATCTCTGGTGGCCCAAAGACCGGGCCTGGTGCGTCGCCACCGAAGTTGACGGTTAAGACACCTTCGTTGGTGGCAGCCGGGCATGTATTGACCGCACTCTCGCGTGCCAGCAACTGGAGGCTCTTCCGGTGTCCATAGACTCCCGTATTGACGGCGGTGCCGATATGGTTAACACTTAGCCAGCCACCAAGACTAATCCCGAACGAGGCCCAAATGAACCAGTCCAGGTCCCAGCAGCTTTTTGAACAGGCCCAGCAGTACATCCCAGGCGGCGTCAACAGCCCGGTACGCTCCTTCCGCGCCGTGGCAGGAACGCCTCCCTTCATTGCCCGCGGACAGGGTTCCCGCGTGTGGGACGTGGACGGCAACGAGTATATCGACTACCTGGGTTCCTGGGGGCCCCTGGTCCTGGGTCACGCCCATCCGGCGGTGGTGGAAGCGCTGCGCCTGGCCGCCGCGGGAGGCACCAGCTTTGGCGCGCCGGTGGAAATGGAAGTGGAATTGGCCCGCACCATCTGCGAAGCCCTTCCCTCGGTGGATAGCGTGCGACTGGTCAGTTCGGGGACCGAAGCCTGTATGAGCGCTATCCGCCTGGCCCGGGCTTACACCGGGCGGAGCAAAGTTATCAAGTTCTCCGGCTGCTACCACGGCCACGCCGACGGCCTGCTGGTCCGGGCCGGGTCCGGCGCCATGACCCACGGCATCCCCACCAGCGCCGGTGTCCCCGACGCGTATGCCGCCGAAACCCTGGTGGCTGACTACAACGACATTGGGTCGGTGGAGGCCTTTTTCGAGGCTTGGCCCGATGCCATCGCCGGGGTAATCGTCGAACCGGTAGCTGGCAACATGGGCGTGGTGGCTCCCGCCGAGGGATTCCTTCAGGCCCTGCGCCGGGTGACGGCCGACCATGGGGCCATGCTCATCTTCGACGAAGTGATTACGGGCTTCCGCATAGCGTATGGCGGCGCCCAGACCCTGTTTGGCGTTACGCCCGATATCACCTGCCTGGGCAAGATAATCGGCGGCGGTTTGCCCGTGGGAGCCTACGGGGGACGTCAGGAGATCATGGAGATGGTGGCGCCCCTGGGTCCCATGTACCAGGCCGGCACCCTTTCCGGTAATCCCCTGGCGGTGACCGCCGGGTTGACCACCCTGACCGAGTTGCAAAAAGAGGGGACCTACCAGCGACTGGAGTCCATGGCAGCCCGCCTGGCCGATGGCATCGCACGTGCCTTTGCCCGGGCCGAGGTTCCGGCCACCTTGAACCGCGTCGGATCCATGATGACGGGATTCATGAACCCGGGGCCGGTGGACACGCTGGCCCAGGTGGAACAGTCAAATACCGAAGTCTACGGCCGCTACTTTCATGCCATGCTGGAACGGGGCGTATACATCGCTCCCTCCCAGTTCGAGGCCGGTTTCGTTTCCCTGGCCCACACCGAGGAGGACATTGACCGCACGGTGACAATCGTGGAGGAGGCTGCCGCAAGCCTGGGGTAGGGCAGACGGCCTGGCTTACAGTGCGGGAGTTCGCAGAGGAACAAATCCGGAGCGGGCAAATCAGCCCGGCTTTCCATAATTGAATACACAGGCAGGGGCGGGTTACAAACCCGCCCCTGCCCTTTAAGCCTGGTTTTTCCAGAAACTCTTAGGTCCCGTAGCGGGCGGCGGCATTGGGGTCGCTGTACTCCACGCCCTTGGTGGCCCAGAAGGCGGCGGCGATGCTGTCCACGGCTGCAACCAGTTCTTCACAGGCGGCCATGTCGACAGTCTGGCGGCAGCGGCCGGCCAGCTTCAGGGCGGCGTTGAAGGAACCGTGCAGGTCGAAGCCCTCAGGCATGTTGGGCCAGGCATAGTCGGCCCAGAGAATCCGCAGTTCGCGCTTGCAAAGCTCAGCGTGCTCTTCCTTGGTTGACACATAGCGGGCCATGGTGTTGGCGTAGGCCACGTGATCGTCGCCTTCCTCCAGGGCCTGCATGCGCAGCACCATCTTCTGGACGGTCTGGGCAGCAATCTTGGCAGATACGGGGTCGTATATGCCGCAGGGAATGTCACAGTGGGCTTCGGCCTCTTGAATCTTCAACCATTGTAGCGGGTTAAACATTCTCGCTCTTCCTCAGTACATAAATTTGGCCCCTGGCTTGGGGCAGTCCCAAGATTACAAGAAAACCCCAACAGGCGCAACCCCTGGCTGTCCTCCGGGCGGCAGCTTCACCTGCTCCTCAGGCAGGAAGATTGGCGGTTGACGCTGGCCGCTTTCCTCAACATAATGTTGCCCTGCGCTGCCAGGTAAGTTTCCATCACCGCAACTTTATAAGACTCCAAGAACTAACGGCAAGCCCGAGGTGCCAATGCAACCATCCCTCAAACGCAAACGGTATCTACTGCTTGGTACTGCTGCCATACTGGTGGCAGCCGTGGCAGTTCTGTATTTTCTGGGCACCGTGCTGCTTACCCTGGGAATCAGCGCACTCATCGCCTATGTATTGCTCCCCGTGGCCAAGCTGATGGAGCGAGGCATGCCATGGCGGCGGAATCGCCCCGGCCTGGCCCGAGGCATTTCCGTAGGCATTATCTTCTTAATCGGGATCGGCATTTTTGTCGGCCTGATAATTGCGGTAGTGCCTCCTACCCTGGAGCAGGGGGAGCGATTCATTGACAGCTTCCCTGCCTTCCTGAACAACGCCCGCATCACCATCGAGGGCTGGGTGGCCCGTTACGCCGACGTCGTACCTGGCGACATGCGGGACCAGTTGGAGGAAGCCCTGGCCGCTGCCGGGGGCATTATCGGGGCTGCCGCATGGAACGTGGCGAAACAAACGCTGGGCATAATTGTCGGCTCTTTCTCGTTCATTCTGGGCCTGGCAGTCGCGCCGGTATTAATCTTTTACCTTATGAAGGACTCCAGTCCCATCCGCGAGTCCCTCCATGCTCCCTTCCCCACAGCCGTCCGTCCTTATCTCCGGGACATCCTGGACATTGCCGACCGCACCCTGGGCGGTTACATCCGGGGGCAGCTCACCCTGGGCGTCATTGTCGGCGTAATCGTGGCCGTTGGCCTGCTCCTGCTTGGCGTTCCCTTTGCGATCCTCCTGGGCATAGTGGCCGGCCTGACCGAACTGGTTCCTATCATTGGTCCCTGGATTGGCGGCGCCGTAGGCGTGCTGGTTACCCTGGCAACCGAGCCCGACAAGGTGCTCTGGGTAATCCTGCTGTACCTGATCGTCCAGCTGCTGGAAAATACCCTGCTGGTCCCTCGAATTCAGGCCGACACCCTGAACATGCACCCCATCGCCGTCATCCTGGTTATCACCATCGGCAGCCAGTACTTCGGGCTGTGGGGCGTAATCCTGGGTCCGCCCCTGGTGGCCCTGGCCAAGGACGTTATCATCTACCTGGTCAAGGAGTGGAATGAAGCGCCGGGGGGAGAAATTGAGGAGCCTGCCAGGCTGAGCGATGAAGCTGATGAAGCTTCCGGGGTTAGAGAAAAGGATGGTTCAGACGAAGTGCCCGGGGAGGTTTGAAGCCGTCATTCCGATAACTCTCCCGGGAATTGCACGTCAATGTCGTCCAGTTCCGCGTCAACCTTGCGCTGGACATACTGGATTATGGCGCGGGTTAGGATGGCGGAACGGGTATCTCCCTCCCGTTCCGCAATCTCGTCCGTCATCGCCAGAATGGGCTTGGGCATTTCAGCGGTAAAGCTGACGGGTTCACCGGACAGTTTGGAAATGTCAACGTCAATCAGCGCCCAGACCCCTTCGGCCAGATCCGGGTTGGAAAGGTGATGCTGGATGGGTCGCAAGTCGGGAATCGCATCTCCGTCCATCAGCAAGCCTTCTATGTGGCACTCTATGGCCTCCCGTGCCATGGCAAAAGCTTCATCCAGTGTATCCCCGGCCGAGAAACAGCCGGGCAGGTCGGGTACGGTTACGCCGTAGCTGCTTCCCTTATCTTTGTGAATAAGAATGGGGTATCTCATCTTCGTGTCCTCCAATCCCAACCGGCCTGACTAAAGATGCTGCGGAGTGTGCCGATGGGAACGTCCTTGCGGGGATGAGGGACTGACACGACGCCCGGTTTTTCGGGGTGTGTAAATTGATGGTGGCTGCCGGAGACCCTGCGCAGCGTCCACCCCTCCAATTCCAGCCTTCGTATTACTACTCTGCTTTCGATGATGTATATCGTACACACCTCTAAAACGATTGACCATACCTATCCTTTACCCCCCGTTCCTTCCACACTATAATGTTGCCAATTTCCACCAGCTAATAATGCGCCAGGAGGCCCCCGTGACTACCGTTACCGACGCCACTCAAACAACTACCCGCGACGCCGCCACCGTCGCCCGGATGAAGCACCGCAGCAATGACGTTACCCAGGGACCCGAACGGGCTCCGGCCCGGGCCATGCTGCTGGCCATGGGCCTGACCCAGGAAGACCTGGACAAGCCCTTCGTCGCTATAGCCAACCTGGCCAGCGACGTTACCCCCTGCAACGTCCACCTGTCCCGCTTTGCCCAGGCCGCCAAGGAGGGCATCCGCCAGGCTGAAGGCACACCCTTCGAGTTTGGCACCATCACCGTCAGCGACGGCATCTCCATGGGCACCGAGGGCATGAAAGCCTCCCTGGTCAGCCGCGAGGTCATCGCCGACTCCATCGAGGTGGTAACCTTCGGGGAGAGAATGGACGGTCTGGTTACCATCGCTGGCTGCGACAAGAACATGCCCGGCTGCATGATGGCCATTGCCCGGTTGAACGTGCCATCCATTTTCATCTACGGCGGCACCATAATGCCCGGCCGGTACCAGGGCAACGACGTGAACATACAGGACGTGTTCGAGGCGGTGGGGGCCTATGCAAAGGGCAGCATCACCCAGGAAGAACTGACGGCCCTGGAGTGCGTCGCCTGCCCTGGCGAGGGCTCCTGCGCCGGTCTGTTCACCGCCAACACCATGTCTACCGCCATCGAAATCATGGGTATGTCCCTGCCCGGCGACGCTTCCATTCCCGCCATCGACCCCCGCAAGGTAGACGAGGCCCGCAAGGCCGGCAGCACTCTGCTGCGCTTGCTGGAAGAGGACGTCCGGCCCCGGGACATTATGACCCGACAGGCCTTTGAAAATGCCATCACGGTGGTGCTGGCCATGGGCGGTTCCACCAACGCCGTCCTGCACCTGATGGCCATTGCCAATGAGGCGGGCGTGGAACTGAGCCTGGACGACTTCGACCGCATCAGCCGAAGCACCCCCTACATTTCCGATATGCGGCCCGGCGGCCAGTACGTAATGGCTGACCTGCACCGCTACGGTGGCGTCTCCCTGGTGGCCAAGCGGATGCTGGAGGCCGGCCTGCTCCATGGCGACGCCATGACGGTTACCGGCAGGACCCTCGCCGAGAACGTGGCGGATATGCCCACCATCGACGACCAGGCCGTAATCTACCGGCCCGAGAACCCCCGTGGTCCCACGGGCGGGCTGGCCATCCTGCGGGGCAACCTAGCCCCGGACGGCGCGGTCATCAAGGTGGCCGGCCACCAGGAAAAGGTATACGAGGGCCCGGCCCGAGTATTCGAGCAGGAGGAACCCGCTTTCCAGGCCATTCAACGGGGAGAAATTAACGAGGGCGACATTGTCATAATCCGCTACGAAGGTCCCAGGGGCGGGCCCGGCATGCGGGAAATGCTTGCCGTAACCGGCGCCCTCATTGGCCAGGGACTGGGCGATTCCGTGGCCCTGGTTACCGACGGACGGTTCTCCGGCGCTTCCCACGGCCCCATGGTGGGTCACGTCGCACCCGAGGCGGCAGTGGGTGGCCCCATCGGACTGCTGCGGGAAGGCGACATAGTTACTCTGGACATTCCCAACCGCCAGCTGAACGTCCGCCTGACGGAAGAGGAGTTGACCGACCGGCGCTCCGCCTGGCAACCGATGCCGCCCAAGTACACCTCCGGGGTGCTGGCCAAGTACGCCAAGCTGGTTTCCTCCGCCGCCGAAGGAGCGGTAACCAGGTAGGTCCGTCTCTGTCTATCCACGAATGGGCGCGAATGTTCGGTAATGATGAATTATCCAGAAATTCTTGGACGCTTGTGTTCATTCGTGGATGCTTAAGTAACGGTGGATGGATAAGTAACGAGAGTGGCAATGAACTGTCCGCAGTGCGGCAATACCTATGCTCCAGGCAACAGGTTCTGCGGCAACTGCGGCTATAACCTTGTCCAATCAGATGCGGCGCCATCTGGGCCCGTTGGGCCGTCTCCAACCGAGACTTCCACCCCCTTGGAGCCGCCGACCTCCCCGGTCGAATCTCCTGCCTCTACCGTTGTCCCGCCGCCGGTGGATCTCATTTGTCCGCGCTGCCACAGGGCCAACGACGCCGACTCGGCCTTTTGCTATGCGTGTGGCTTTCCGCTCACTGAGTTAAGGGAGGATCAACGCTCCGGGGGTCCACTGCCGGCCTTTGGGATTGGGGCTCCGGGCAGCTTCTGGTTCAGGACCGCTGCCTACATCATTGACTCGCTGGTAATTGTGCTGCCGCTGGTCTTTCTGTGGATTATCCTGGGGCAACCCGTACCCGAGAACTTTGACCAGATTATCAACCCGCCGGAGGGGTATGACCGACTGCAGGTGCTGGTCCTTTTTCTGACCATGGCCTACGACACGGCCCTGATAACCTATTTCGCAACCACCTTGGGCAAGCGAGCCTTCGGCCTTTACGTGGTGCGGACCGACGGCTCTCGGGTGGGCTTCGTCCGCGCCCTGGCCCGCCACATTCTGACTGCCCTGTCCGCCAACCTGACGCTGGGCTTCATTTTCCTGGTTGTCCTGTTCCGTAAAGACCGCCGGGGCGTCCACGACCTGCTCTGCGACACCGTGGTTATCCGCCGCTACCGCCAGCGCACCCACCCCGACCCGGGCGTCCAGTAGATCAGCTACCGCCCACAGCCCGGGAATTTGCCAGCTTCACCCGCGCAAACTCCCTACCGAAATCACCGAATCAAGGAGAAACCCGTGTCAAGCGCCATCCTCCTCACCATCCATATAGGCGCCGGTTCCCTTGCTTTGCTTACCTCCGCCCTCGCCGTGTTCACGCCCAAGGGGCAAGTGTGGCACGTCCGCGCGGGAAGGGTGTACACCATCGCCATGACGCTGGTTTTCCTGACGGCGGTGCCGCTGGCCCTGCTGGGGGCCAGTATATTTCTCCTGCTGATTGCCTTTTTCAGCTTTTACCTGGTCTTCTCCGGCTGGCGCTTTGCCCGCAACCGGCGCGGCATTCCCCACGCCATTGACTGGGCCGCCACCGCCACAATGTTGACCACCGGCCTGGGCATGGGAGTGTACGCCGGGATACTGGCCGGATCGGGAGATTCCCAGTGGGTTACCATGACCATATTCTCGGGGATTGCCCTGGCCCTGGGGGTGGCCGACGCCCTCTACCATAGACTGCGGCGGGCCACAGGTGGTCGCCGGATAGCCCGGCACCTGACCAACATGCTGGGCGGCACCATCGCCACGATTACCGCTGTGCTGGTGGTGAACGTGGAGACCAGTCCGCCGTGGATTGCCTGGATATTGCCCACGGTGGTCATAACTCCCTTGATCATCTGGTGGAACATTCGGACCGCGCTCCAGTACCGCCCGGGTCGGCAGGCCGGTGCGGCGCGCCCATCGTGAGGTCTTTTTGGTGCCTGAAGTCATTCTGTACATAGCGTCCAGCCTGGACGGGTACATTGCCCGTCCCGACGGGGCGGTGGACTGGCTGGACGAAATCGCCGTCCAAGAGGATGGCCCCGAAGAGGACTTCGGTTATGCGGAGTTCTTCGCGGAAATTGGCACGGTGTTGATGGGGCGGACTACCTATGAACAGATTCTGACCTTCGACGTAGGTTACCCTTACCCTGGCACGGCCGGCTACGTATTCTCCCGAACCAGGGCTGGCCAACGGGACGAAAACGTGGAATTTGTGGGGGGAACGGACATTCCCCAGTTTGTCTCCCGCCTGAAGGCGGCCTCGGACAGGCATATCTGGCTTATCGGGGGCGGTCTGCTGATACAGGAATTTCTCACGCTGGACCTGGTTGACCGGATCATAGTGACAATAATGCCGGTGATTCTGGGCGAGGGTATTCTCCTGTTTCCGCCACCAACGCCCCAGCGGGATCTATTGCTGGTCGAAAGCCGGTCCTACTCCAGCGGTCTAGTACAACTGACCTACCGGAGGGCCGTCAATTCTTGAAGCGGGATTGAGGGATTTGCGGACTTGAGAGACTTTCGAATTGGCGTGGGTTCAATTTATCCCCACAAACTTGTTTTAGGGTTTATAATTGGCGAATCCAATTTACAGGACAGCAACGCGCCGAACGCTACTGTCACCCACGGGCACTGCTTAACAATTAACTAGGTGAGTTGAAAGATATGATGGACTACGGAGTGGAAGCAATCAATCGCCACCGGGCCAGCCGCGGCAAGGTGAGCATCGCCTCCAAGATGAAGGTGGAGACAATGGAGGAACTGTCCATTGCCTACACGCCCGGGGTGGCTGCGGTGTGCCTGGCCATAGACCAGGACAAGTCCGAAAGCTTTGCCCTGACCAACCGGGGCAACACCGTCGCGGTGGTCACTGACGGGTCGGCGGTGCTGGGCCTGGGCAACATCGGCGCAGAGGCGGCCCTGCCGGTGATGGAGGGCAAGTCCATCCTGTTCAAGGGCCTGGCCGATGTGGACGCTTTTCCCATTTGCCTCGGTACCCAGGACAACGCCTCGATCATCCAGACGGTGCGCAACCTGGCCCCCTGTTTCGGCGGCATCAACCTGGAGGATATTGCCGCGCCCCGCTGCTTCGAGATTGAGGAAAGCCTGCAGGACCTGGGAATTCCCGTGTTCCATGACGACCAGCACGGTACTTCCATAGTGGTGCTGGCATCCATCATCAACGCGCTGCAGGTGGTGGACAAGACCATTGCGGATGCCAGGTTCGTTTTCTCCGGCGCCGGCGCCGGCGGCATTGCTTCCACCAAGCTGCTGCTGGATTATGGAGCGAGGAACATTGTCCTGGTGGACAGCCAGGGCATCATCCACCGCAACCGTACCGATCTCACCCCCATTAAGACGGAAATGCTGGAGATTTCCAATCCCGAAAACCTGGAGGGAGACCTGGCGGCCGCCATGCGCGGCGCCGACGTATTTATCGGGCTGTCGGTGGGTGATACCGTTAGCCAGGACATGGTGCGTTCCATGGCTCCCAATCCCATCGTGCTGGCCGCCGCCAACCCCACTCCCGAAATCTGGCCCGACGCCGCCGCAGAGGCCGGCGCCAGGGTGGTGGGCACCGGGCGCAGCGACTTCCCCAACCAGATCAACAACAGCCTGGCCTTTCCGGGCGTGTTCCGCGGCGCGCTGGACGCCCGCGCTACCAGTATCACAACTCGCATGAAGCTGGCGGCCGCCGAGGCGCTGGCCGGCCTGGTCGCCGAACCCACTTCTGAAAACATTATCCCCTGGTCGCTGGACCCCGCTGTGGTTCCTGCCGTAGCCCACGCCGTGGCCCAGGCCTGGCAGTCTGAGCAGGGGTAGGGCAAGGAAAGGCGGGTGGGGTGAGAAATGTCTCCTGAGCTGGCTGGAATAATAACGGTCGGTATTGCGCTATTCAGCGCAAACCTGGCGATGGCTGGCGTGGCTTTAGCTTTCAATAACCACTGGGAAAATCAGCACAGACACCGAATGTCCCGTTATGATGACCCAATGAGGCATGTGCCTGCGCCATCGCACTCTGAAAGTCATTCTGGTATAGATTCATTGCGGTCCGAAATGAACCAGGGCTTCGCACAGAAAGACGCGCGCATCCGCAACCTGGAGCAAGGCCAGGCTCATGTGTCAGGTCAGTTTTTCGAGTTTAAGGACTACCTTAACCACTGGTCAGAGTCCGCAAGCGATTCGCAGACAGGAGATAACCGTTAATGTCGGCGGAGCTAATAGCAATATTGGCTATCGGCGCGGGGATGGTCACCATCTTCCTGACGTTCGCCGGGCTGGTGCTCGCCCTGATCAATCAATCGAACAGGGAGTCCCGCCAGCGAACGGAACGCCTTGAAGACCAGATGAACCGCGGCTTTGAGCAATTGCGGGCCGAAATGAACCGTCAGTATGAGTCACTGCGGGCCGAGATGAACCGGAGATTCGACGAGCAAGACGTGCGAATTCGCGGTTTGGAGCAGGGCCAGGCGTATTTGTCAGGCCAGTTTTCGGAATTGAAGGACTACTTTGTCCATCGTCCTACTCAGCAAGACGGTCCGGACACAGGAGATTAGCTAACGACTCCCGACAGTTCTTGTCCCAAGCGTCGCTTGAGCCTCGTCAAGTAAGACAGCCCGTAGCTCGGCCTCTGGAGCAGCAAACATCCAGAGGCCGATTTTTGAAACGGCAAACGTATGACCGACACCATAACCGTAGATGACCTGGATTCCATCCGGCCCAAGCTTTTGGCGCTGGTAACCGGGCGGGCCAGGTCCTTGCCCAAAGTCCGTTACTGCGATCTGCGCGTCCAGATCAGGGAAGAGAAGCGCGGTTCTGCGGAAAACGGTGCGGAAAAGTCCAGTTCCGAGGATGTTACCTTCGACTTCGGCGTACGAGTCATCGCCCAGGAGCGAATGTCCGCCGCCGGCTTCTACGGGCGGGTGCTGGGCGCGGCGGACCTGGGCCGGATCGAATCGGTGGTCTGGGAGGGCATCGGCCAGGCCCACCAGCGAGCCCGCTCCAACGCCCGCAAGAAATCCCAGACCTGGCGGCGCTTTCCCGCCGTGGCCCACAGCCTGGAGGACACTTTCCTGGCTCGCGTCCCGGTGGCCGAGGACACTGTCCCCGCTACCTACGAAGTTGATCCATTGTCCGTTCCCCTGGCGGATACGGTCCGCATGGCGGTGGATGGGTGCCGCGCTGCCGGAAGCCGCGCCAGGAACGTCCTCTTCACCGAGGCGTCCACATCCACCTTCCTCTTGCGGGAACTGTTCATCAGTTCCGAGGGGGCGAACATTGATCAGACTTTTGCCCAGACCGAGGGCTTCATCTTCGTCATCTGCGGCAGTGATAATGGGAGCTACGAGCTTTACGACTCCACCGGTCACCAGCGGGGCTGGGAGGTGCTGACCAGGGGTTACCACAACGGCCCGATAGACCTGCCCGACTTCACCACCTTCTGTCGCAACCTGGGCCGGGACGCCTCCGATGTGGCTGCCGCGCCGCCGCTGCGACCGCCGGACCGGGAGGTGCCGGTGGTAACCGACCCCCACTTCAACACCCTGCTGGTCCACGAGGTGGTGGGGCATCCCTCCGAACTGGATCGTGCCCTCAAGTACGAAACGGCCTACGCCGGCCGTTCCTGGTTTCTGAAGAACCTGCGCGACAACCAATTGGGGCAGCAGATCGCCTCCCCCCTGGTTACCGCTTATTCCGACCCTTTAATGGAAGGCTACGGTTCCTTTCGTTACGACCACGAGGGAACCCCGGGCCGGCGGGCCCACATCATCCGCGATGGTGTGCTGGAAGAATTCCTCAACAACCGGCAGACGGCGGCCATCCTGGGAGTTGCTCCTAACGGGTCTGCCCGGGCCACGGAAGCCCACCTGGCGCCCTTGATCCGCATGACCAACACGGTGTTCGCTCCTGGGGAGCGGGACCCACGGGCAATAATCTCCGAGGTGGACTCGGGTTATTACGTGGTGGGGCACCGGACCCCCTCCATTGCGGAATCACGGGAGAACTTCCGCATCACGGCGGTTAAGGTTTTCGAGATCGAGCGCGGGAGGGTGGGACGCCTTTACCGGGACGGAGGCATAACCGCTGACACCCGCAACTACTTCCAGTCCATCGACGCCGTGGGCAATGACCTGCAGGTCAATCCCATCCCCAACTGCGGCAAGGGCCAGCCCATGCAGGCCAAGCGGATGAGCAACGGCGGCCCCACCATGCGGGGTATCGCCAGACTGACGGGGCCAGGGTAAGTTGGAGAGACTCTGAAAATACTGCCGCCCCAGTGGTCATTGCGACGAAAGTCGGAATCCGATAAATTGACCGGACTTAATGACCACGCAATGGACAGGGTGCGGGATGGGCATAGGAGTATAGCCGAACTGTTCGCGCCGGTTGATTCGGGAGGGGAAGGGTCATCGGGCAAAGGGACGGAAGAAAAGTCCGCCCCGTTTCAGTTCACTGAAAAGGCGGGCCCGGGGATCCTGGTCTGTTCGTTAACCAGGAAGGAGGCGCTGTCGCGGCCGTAGATGGTGTCCAACTCCACGTCGAAGCGCTGGCCGCCAAAATGGCCCAGCACTTCATACTTGCGGTCGGTGCTGACCGTACCCTCGAATTCCGACCCGGATACCTTCCGCTGGTCCTCGTCCTGCAGGTACATCTCCACCGCCGCGGTCATCAGCTCCCGCATATCATCTTCGGACAGGTAGACGGCGCCCCGCAGGAAGACATATCCCCACCGTATTCCCAGGTGTTCCAGCATCTGCTTAACAACCACAGTTCGACAGGTTCTGCATGAGGGGACCGCGCTGACGGAACCGCTCACCCCGAGCCTGTCGAAAGGTGTAAAGTACAATACCTCGTTTCAGGTGGGCTTCTCTAATCGTCCGCCGGCACGGCCACGTTGGCCTGGGCCTTGAACTGGGGCATAACCTCTTTGCCGAACCATTCCAGCTGTTCCAGGATGACCTTCTGGGGCGTACCAACCACGGACCCGACATTGATCTGGGTGAGGCCCGGGTACATTTCCTGGATGGCGTTGAGTTTTTCCGCCACCAGTTCCGGCGGCCCGCACAGCCACGAACCGGCCCGGACACCGTCCTCAATGGTCGGCAGGCCGGCGGAACGCGCCCGGGAAGGGTCGCCCAGGGCCACTATCTGCTCATCCGACAGTCCATGGAAGAAACCCAGGGGCGCGAACATCTTCATGTTCTCTTCAAAGAACAGCCTGGCTTCATTCATGCCCTTTTCTTCGGTGTCGGCCAAGTGGATGGAGAACCCGATAATCAGGTCCCCGCCCAGTTCCGTTTCCCTGCCGGCATTGGCCAGGGTTTCCCGCCACCTGCGCACCACGTCCATGGTGGCGCCCCCGGCCGCCGCGCCCCCGCCGATCATGCCCTTGATGCCATGTTTGACCATGAAGTCCATGGCCCGCTGGCTGGCGCTGACCACGGGCTGGTAGCACTCCACCGGCAGGTACCTGGGCCTGGGCACCAGGGTGATCTCCTTCAGGTCGTAGCCCCGGTAGGGCACATCCGGCGGGATGTTGTAGTGCTTGCCGTGGTGGGAGAAGGAGCGCTCGTTGAAGGCCTTGAACATTACTTCTACCTGCTCTTCGAACAGCTCCCGGTTGGCGTCCTGGTCAATAATGGGCGCGTCGAAGGTTTCCACCTCGCGGGTGTGGTAGCCGCGGCCCACGCCGAACACCACCCGACCGTCGGTCAAAATGTCGGCGGTAGCGTAGTCCTCGGCCATGCGCAGGGGATTCCACATAGGGGCAATGTTGAAGCCGCATCCGATTTTCAGTTTCTTGGTCAGGTGGGCCAGGTGGACGGCAAAGAGCATCAGATTGGGGATGCACTCGTACCCTTCCCGCTGGAAGTGGTGCTCAGCCATCCAGAAAGTCTCATAGTCCAGCCGGTCCATCACCCCGGCTATGGACTCGGCCTTGTCGAATACCGACGCCAGGTGATCGTCCGGGAGCCATCGGTTATTGAGTGCGGTGGCGTCCAGCCCGATATCCTCAAAGTCAACGTGCCCGGCAAACAGGCTGCCAAACTTGGTAATCATTACGGGCCCCTCCGGGTTTTCAGTTTTCGAATCCTCCGGTCACCGTCATTATATCCGATTTGCCTGACGGCGGGCAGAGCGATTCCACTTCGCCATCGGGCCCACCTTCCGGTACCCAGCAAGCGGATCCTTGCATTACTATGGTGCCCTCAACAATAGCCTGTCTTCGAATCGTTCTTCCGGTGTAAGTAGGCCAGGGCAATCGCATGAATGCCCCATCCGGCCGTCACTCCGGCTTTCGCCGGAGTCCAGAATACATAGAGGCAAGCAACCATGGAGGGCGACAAAGAAATTCGGGAGCTGGATACGGGCTTTCGCCGGTATGACGGTTGTGGGTCTGGACACTCATGCGATTGCCCTGGTAAGTAGGCGCCCAGGGGGAGCGCCAGCAAGCCCCGATGTTGTATAATCTTCCGGCTGTCGGCCGGCCCTACCGTCGGCAGTTTAGCCGGTAACTACGGATGCAGGGACTCATCCCATTCTTAGACAACGATAAGGAAGTATTTTCGACATGCCTGAAGTAACCAGTCACGCTCCCGGCAATTTCTGCTGGATAGACCTTTCAACAACCGACGCCGAAGCGTCGAAGAGCTTCTACTCCCGGCTCCTGGGCTGGACCGCCATTGACAACCCGGTGGGGAATGGGATGGTCTATTCCATGGTCCAGAAGGACGGAAAGAACGTTTGCGGTTTATACGAGATGGGCCCGGGGATGGAGGGAGTTCATCCCCATTGGAGCAGCTACATATCAGTGGTGGATGTGGATGCGCAGGTCACCCGGGTGACCGAGGCCGGGGGCACGGTGATTATGGGGCCGGATGATGTCTTCGATGCCGGGCGCATGGCCTTTGTCGCCGACTCCACCGGCGCCGCCTTCGGCATGTGGCAGCCCCGGGAACACATCGGCGCTCAGCTCATCTATTCACCCGGCTCCCTGGGCTGGAACGAGCTTTACACCCACGACACCGAGGCTGCCGCCGGTTTCTATGCCAACGTCTTCGGCTGGAGTCGGGCCACGACCCACCCCGACCCGGAGGGAGGGCAGTACCACGAATTTAACAATGGTGACAGTCCCGTTGGAGGGATGATGCAAATCAAACCCGAGTGGGGCGAAGTGCCGCCCAACTGGTCCGTCTACTTCTGCGTCGACGATTGCGCCGCCAGCCTGGAACTGGCCGAAAGCATGGGCGCCCAAGTCGTTCTCCCGCTAACGCAGGTCGACAACATCCGTTTTGCCTTCCTGAAAGACCCGCAGGAAGTTTACTTTGGCATTTCCCAGGTGGTGAGTTAGAGGAAGGGGGCCGGCGGGGATCACGGCGGCGCAACATTATTGGGCCCCGGCATAAGGGACGGGTGAAGCGACACTTGCTTCGTTAGGATGAAGGTCAAGAAGGGGTGACCGGTCGCGCAAAGGCATTGCCTCCTTCCGTACATCATCACTTCCCAAAATGTTAACCGCAAATTAATATCAAGGCCTGTTGACAAGGCCCGCTGAGGCCATTAGAATTCCTGACAATGTTAGTCAACAATATCTGCCGCTGCGTTTGTATTTGTACTTGTCCGCCCACATAGGGAGCGGGTAAGTCAACACGTCTGACCGACAACCCAGCGCCCACCGAGCACAACGCCGTTTGGTGGGCCTGTTTTTTTGCCCGATTCCCAGTTGCCAAGTACCGAAAAGCCAGCGCTGATTTGATCACGAAATGGGTATTCGCAGGAGGCCGCAGTGACCACGAAGACAGGACAGTCCCAGGAGGAATTCTACCAGGAAAGCCTTGAACTGGCCTCGACCGCGCGGGGAGTTGTTCCCTTTTTGGAGAGCGAAGTTCAGCGGTTCGAGGAAGAGTCTGCCCGTTACCAGTCCGGAGAGCAGGACAACCTTGAATTCACGCCTTTCCGGCTCCGCCAGGGAGTGTATGGCCAACGCCAGGCCGATGTGCAGATGATTCGGGTCAAAATCCCCGGCGGCATTCTCACCGCCGATGCCCTGGATGCCCTGGGCGAAATTGCCGAGGGGTATGCCCCGCTGGGCAAGGGTCACATAACCACCCGGGAAAACATCCAGTTCCACCACATTCCCCTGCCCGAGTGTCCCGACGTACTGCGCAAGCTGGGCACGGTTGGCCTCACCAGCCGGGAAGCCTGCGGCAATACCGTTCGAAACGTGGTGGGCGCGCCCACCGCCGGCGTGGATGCCGACGAGATTTTCGATCCCACTCCCTACCTCACCGGGTACGTGAGGTTCGGGGTGCGGCATCCCATCACCCAGACCTTCCCCCGCAAGTTCAAGTCCGCGTTCACCGGGGTGGACAGCCGCGATATGGTGGCCGCCGCCATCCAGGACCTGACCTACGTGTCGCAGGTTAAGGTGGAGAATGGCGTCGAGAAGCGGGGATTCAAGGTCTACGTGGGCGGAGGCACCTCCATCATGCCCCGGCTGGCCAAACCCCTTTACGAGTTCCTGCCCGAGGACGACTACCTGCGCCTGGCCCTTGCGGTGTGGACCGTGTTTGACAAGGCGGATTCCCTGCGTAAGAACCGCATGATGGCCCGCCTGAAAGTGCTGATCGACCGCATCGGCCTGGACGAGTTTCGCAACCTGGTGGAAGCGGAACTGGCCGAAATCGGCCCCATAGACCCCAAAGACTACATCGCCGATGAGGAAATCTACCACGAGAACCCACCGGAACTCCCCGAGGTCTCGGCCAACGGGTCAGGCAACGGAAGTGGCGAGTACTACTACTGGCTGGAAACCAACGTGGTGGCCCAGAAGCAGGCCGGCTATAACATCGTTTACGTCAAGCCCGTTCGGGGCGACCTGACGCCGGTTCAGTTCAGAGGCCTGGCCGACATCCTGCGCCGCTACACCGGCGGACGGGCCAACGCCACCCAGGAACAGAACCTGGCCCTGCGCTGGGTGCCCGACGGCTACTTGCACGACGTCTGGGCGGCCCTGGGGACAATTGACCTGGACGAGCCGGGCGCCCACTCCATAAGCAACGTGGTGTCCTGCCCAGGCACCGATAGCTGCAAGCTGGGCATCACCTCTTCCATGGGACTGGCCAAGGCCATACGCGAGGAACTGGGCACCTGGAACGGCCTGATGGAAGACGACGGCGTCAAGAAGATCCGCATCAAGATGAGCGGCTGCCCCAACGGTTGCGGCCTGCATCACATTGCCAACATCGGCTTCCACGGCGCGGCCATCAAGGGCCCGGACGGCAGCCAGATTCCCGCCTACGAAATGTTCCTGGGCGGCAATTATGGCGACAACCGGGTCGAGGACTCTCGGATCGGCTCTCGCATACCCAAGGTCAAGGTTCCCGCCAAGCTGGTGCCCGGGATGGTCCGGGAAATCGCCACCTATTACAAGGACAACCGCCAGGACGGCGAGGCCTTCAACACCTTCCTGGACCGGGTGGGAGTTGAGGAGCTTACGTCGGTGGCTGCCGCCGTCCAGGAGTCCGCGGCGAGCAAGGAAGTGGGCGGCGACCTGTATGTGGACTGGGAACGCACCAACAATTACGTACTGGAACGGGGCGAAGGCGAGTGCGCCGTCTAGTCAGTTCATAAACCACGAAGTTACACGAAGAAACTCGAAGAATGTCTGGTATATTCTTCGTGTAACTTTGTAGCCCTCGTGGATTTCTGCTGGAGAGTGGGACTTGGCCTCTTTGAATGGCAGGGCGGTTGCCTTTGTCGAAGCCCGGATGACGTCGGAAATGGCCGGGCTGATAGAGCGGCACGGCGGCGTCCCTTACCCCGCGCCCGTGCTGCAAGAAGTGTACCTGAAGGACAGCCCTGAGGTACGGCAATTGGTCATGGACGTGTGCGCCGGCCATATCCACGCTGTTACTCTCCTGACGGGCGTCGGTACCCAGGCGCTGGTTTCCACCGCCGCGGGAATGGGCCGGGAGACAGAGTTCATCAACGCCCTGGACCGGTTGACCGTCATAGCCCGTAGTCCCAAGCCGGCCCGGGTTTTGCGCCGGCACAAGATCCACATCGACGTGATGCCGCCGGAACCCTACACCACCGCCGATCTTATTGAATCCCTCGATACATGGGACCTGGCGGGCAAGGTGGTGGCCCTGCAGCACTATGGAGGCCCCAACCGGCCCCTGGCCCAGCACCTGCGGGACAAGGGCGCCCAGGTGCGTGAAATCACCCTGTATACCTGGGGCCTGCCCGAAGACGAAACACCGGTAATTAACATGATTGACCACCTGACGGCGGGAAAAATAGACGCCATAGCCTTCACCAGCCAGCCCCAGGTAGCGAACCTGCTGACAATCGCCGACAAGGCCGACAAGGAAACGGCCCTGCGGGCTTCACTGGGCGCCGGCAACAGGCCGTCCGACGGTGGAGCAGGGCAGGGAGTAGTTGTGGCGTCGGTTGGTCCCGTCTGTACGCGCCGCCTGCTGGAGGCCGGCATTCCCGTGGACGTGGAACCGGAGCATCCCCACATGGGAAGCATGGTGCTGGCCCTGGCCGAGCACTTCGGTTAGCAGGCTGCCTTAGACGCGGGAAAACTGGCTTCCCCCTTTGTTGCTCGCTGAACCAGGCATCGTATCCTGGTTTAGCTGGCGATTTCCACAGACAAAAACTCTTCCTTCCCGTATAATCGCCCTGCCAAATTTACGGTGGGTTAGCTTATATGAAGGTATACGTGGCCAGTTCCTGGCGCAACGAAGTTTATCCGGATGTGGTGAAAGTTCTGCGCCATGCCGGCCACGACGTTTATGACTTTCGCCACCACGGTGACTCCGACTCCAATTCCGGAGAGATGACGTCGGACAAACTTCTCGACTTCCTGGACCAGCCCGGGGTTCGCTCGATTTTCGAGAGCGACATGAACGCCCTGAATGCCAGCGATGCCGTAGTCTGCGTTCTTCCCTGCGGACGCTCTGCCCACCTGGAACTGGGTTACGGCATTGGCGCCGGCAAGCGCACTGTCCTTCTCTGGCACGACGGCGACGCCCCCGACATAATGCACAAGGCGGTGGATACAATCGTCTTCAGGGTGGACGATATTCCGGGCGCGCTCACGGACACCTGACCGGTGTGTTGACGCTGAGCGCACGCTGCGGCAAAGCTGTCGCTGGGGTCGCGATGTCAATTGGGCCAGGTAGAGGGATGCTGGAGGGATGTAAAAAGGGGTCAGGGGGCGCGAGGTAAAGTAAAGGTGAAGGCGCAGCCTTCGCCCTCTTTGCTCTCCACCGCAATCCGGCCGCCGTGGGCCTCCACTAACTGCTTGACAATGGAAAGGCCCAGGCCGGTGCCGCTGTCCCGGCGCGAACGGTTGACCTTGTAGAAACGCTCGAAAATGTGGGGCAAGTGCTGGGGAGCAACGCCAATTCCCGTGTCCTTCAACACGATTTGGACGTGCTCGTCTTCCGCTTCGGCGCGGATTAGAACCTTTCCACCGGGCGGAGTGAACTTGAGGGAGTTTTCCACCAGGTTCACGAAAATCTGGTTCAGTTTCTCGCCGTCGACCATAACCAGTGGCATATCTCCCGCCAGGTCCTCAACCAGTTCAACCTCTTGAGACGCCGCCGTCTCCCCGAACTGCGTCTTAACAGCGTGAACCAGCGGCGCCAGAGCCATCGGCTCCGCATCTATCTTGAACTGGCCGCTTTCCATTCGGGACAGTTCCAGCAGGTCGTTCACCAAGCCGTTCATGCGGTCCACGTCTCCCCGCATCCGGGACAGGAAGTCCAGCGCCACCTGCGGGTCATTCACCGCCCCGGACTCCAGGGTTTCCACCATGGCCTTGATGGAAGCCATTGGGTTGCGCAGTTCGTGGGAGACGTTGCTGACAAACTCCCGCTGGCTGGTCTCCACCTGCCGCATCCGGGTCAGGTCGTGCAGGGTCACCAGCACACCGCCATCGTTGTCCAGGGGCGTGGCAATGACGCTGAGGTAACGGCGAGGCAGGATCAGCGATACATCGGTCTGCTGGCGGGACTGCTCCTCCTGGCACCGGTTGATGGCCTGGAAGATTTCGTTGTCCCGAACCAACTCCACAAACCGGACACCCTCGATCTGCCGGGCACGGATTCCCAGGAGGTCGCAGGCGGCGGGATTGAACAAGGACACCCGTCCCCCTGGGTCGGTCACAACCACCCCGTCCGCCATGGTTTCCAGCACCGCGGAAAGAGTGTCACGCTCGGAGGAAAGGCGGCCGACAACGCCCCTGATGGCGTCGGCCATGCGGTTGAATGAATCGGTAAGCTGGCGAGTCTCTTCGTACGCGCCGGAGGGAACCCGGTTGTCGTAGTCGCCCCGTTCCAACTGCCGAGAAGCTTCGGCCACCGCTCCTACCGTCTGCAGGGAACGGGAGGAGGACCGGGCCAGGTACCAGCCCAGCAACAGGGCTGCCCCGCCCGACGCCAGCACCCAGGCGCCAAATGTCGACAACACGACGGCAAGGGCGCCAACCGTCCAAGTCGCCTCGGTCGACAGGTGTACTATTGCCACCACACGCTCTTCCACTATCACGGGCGCGGCGGTGAAAAGGGTTTGGGAATCTCCGCCCGCCGGCGTTCGGACGGCTTGTCCCACATTACCATCGAGGACGCTGGACAGCTCCGCTTCCCCGATGGGAACTTCTGCCAGCGCTGCGCCGTCCGGAGGTTGGGACAGTACCGTGCCATCGGTGGCCAGAATAGTTACGGGGTTGTCAATAGAGAGGGCCAGAGAATTGTGGAGGTCTGCCAGGTCTGCGCTATCGTCGTCCGCCAAGTAAGTGGCAGTGAGCCCGGCGGCCAACACGGCCTGGCCGCGCTGCTGCTCATGCAGTTGGTCATCGGCCTGAAGAAAGAGGGAATAAGTCGAAAAAAAGGCCAGCACGGCCAAGGTGAGCAGGGTCAAGGCCGCATATATGGGGAAAACGCGCCAGATCAAGGAGCGATGGGATTTCATCCGTCCAGCCGGTAACCAACTCCTCTGATTGTGACGATGCTGCGGGCGGTGGTGGGGTCCGCCTGAAGCTTCTCCCGCAGCCAGCTGATGTAGACGTCCACGGTCCGGGTCTGGCCGATATAGTCGTATCCCCAGACCTTTTCCAGGATCTGGTCACGGGTAAAAGCTCGCCCCTTATTGGAAACCAGCAACGCCAGCAGGTCGAATTCCTTGGGCTTGAGGTTAAGGGGCTGGCCGGCCAACCGGGCTTCGTGGCTGTTGAGGTCTATTTCCAGGCTGCCGACCCGGTAGTTTCGCTCTTCGGCGAGGGCTAATTGGGTTTCTTCCAGGTGCCTGGTGCGCCGCAGGGTGTTTCGAACTCGCGCCACCAGTTCTCGAATGCTGAAAGGCTTGGTTATGTAGTCGTCGGCGCCCAATTCCAGGCCCACCACCCGGTCCACCTCTTCACCCTTGGCAGTTAGAACGAGTATGGGAACTTCCGACTCCCGGCGCAGGATCCGGCAAATTTCAAAGCCGTCCAGGGTCGGGAGCATTATATCCAGCAGGACCAGGGAGGGCTTCAGTTTCCGGGCCATTTCCAGGCCCTCGCCGCCATCGGTGGCAGTGTGGACCAGGTAACCCTCCCGCTCCAGGTTGTAGCGCAGGGCTTCCAGGAGATTTTCCTCGTCCTCTACGATGAGCACTGAACGTTCCGCCACTTCACCCTCTGCCCGGGACTACGGGTCCCGGAGCCTGCTGCTGATCATCAATGACCCATGGTTATGAAAGACGGGTTACGAAAGATGCGCCCGGCCTCAATTATAGGGGCCAGAAAAGCGCATTGATACTGCTAGTCCGCCGCCAGCGCCAACTCCGGGGTGTCAATGAAGAGGGTAGCGTTGCGCAGTTCATCCAGGGAGAACCTGCTTACTTCCTTCAGACCGGCCCAGGAGATTACCAGCGTCTCGTCGTATTCGATGCAGACCGACCAGGGGCTCAGTTCATCCTGCCGGTCCAGGTATGATGCCAGCTTCTTTCCGGTTACGGGATGGTGGTTTTCCGGCGCGTTTTCCTTGAGCCAGTGGTGGGGAAATGCGGACTCTTGACCGTTGCCCCAGTGGAGGACCAGGGCGTCTTCATCCCGGGTTACCTTAATGGTGGAGGGGGCAGCTAAGCCGTTCATACCTTCCTCCTTCGTGTGCTAACTTCGTTCTGCAATTGAGAATAGGCGGCAGGTATTAACCGCAAATTACAAAAGGGTTAAATGTTAATTTCCTGAATGTTAAAATTATATTAACCCACATAATAGGGAATCGTCAAATTCTTCTCACCAACCAGGTAATTGGTCGCCCCCAGATGTTTCTTTTCCGACTGTCTGGTTACTGATTTCGCCAACTGTAGCTAAAGACCTAAACCTCACGCAATCGGTCCGGTAGTCCCGCGCCCAGGATCCAGCCCGATTCTCTCTCGCCCGACATCCTCTCGCTCCACCGTCACCTGCCTCTTCGTCACTCTGCATAGCCCATTTTCACCAAGAGACTATAGAGCCTTTGTGAATCGCACCTGAAGGACTGTCCCGCGTTCTTGTCCTGAGGCCAGCCCAGGGTCCAGAACCCACCTCCGGAATGGAAAGCCACCGAACGCAGGTTCCTGTTTGTTGGTGGAAAGAAGAATGTTTTTCCCGTTTCCTGGTGCGTCTTCGTGGATAGATCCTCCATCTCGTCGAGAAAAAGCAGGGCCAAGAGCAAAGACCTGCGGAACGTAAACACGCGCAGCCTGTTTTTGCAATTTCCCCTTGCCTCATTTAATATATAACTTCAGGGATGTGACGCTGGGCAAGGGACCGGCCCTTAAGTTGGTCGTATGAGGGTAAGAAATTGAGAATGGGAAATAACCGGTGGCTCCGCAACAGCCTGGTTTACCTGTTGATAATTATCGGGGTAATCGTAATTTTCTACACCCTGATTCCGGCCTTCGGTACACGTAACGATTTGCCCCTTACGGAAGTGATCGCCAAGGCCCAGAACCATGAGGTCAGCGAGATTATCGTTGAAGGCGACAAACTCACCGTCATTCCCATAACCACCGGCGGCGCCGCCGGCGTCCAATACACCAGCCGCATCAACGAGCAGACCGACATCATGGAGGTCCTGACCGACAACGACGTGGAGACCGGCCCCGGCGGGGTGCAGGTTACTTTCAAGGGATCCGGCGGCCTGGGCAGCTTCCTGGGCCTGCTGCTGAACTTTTTGCCCCTGATCTTCTTCGGCGGCCTGATCCTGTTCATGATGCGCCAGGCCCAGGGCAGCAATAACCAGACCCTGAGCTTCGGCCGCAGCCGGGCCCGGATGATGCCCTTCAATCGCCCTACCGTCACCTTCTCCGATGTGGCGGGTGTGGACGAGGCCAAGACGGAACTGGTGGAGGTTGTCGAGTTCCTCAAGTACCCGGAACGTTTCCTGTCCCTGGGCGCCCGCATCCCCAAAGGGGTGCTGCTGGTGGGCCAGCCCGGCACCGGCAAGACCCTGCTGGCCAGGGCGGTCGCCGGTGAAGCGGGAGTACCTTTCTTCCACATCAGCGGCAGCGAATTTGTCGAAATGTTCGTGGGTGTTGGCGCGGCCCGGGTTCGCGACCTGTTCGACCAGGCCAAGCGCAACGCCCCCTGCATCGTTTTCGTGGACGAGATCGACGCCGTTGGTCGCCACCGCGGCGCCGGCCTGGGCGGAGGCCACGACGAGAGAGAGCAGACCCTGAATCAGATCCTGGTGGAGATGGATGGCTTCGAAAGCAATACCAATATTATTGTGCTGGCCGCCACCAACCGCCCGGATATTCTAGACCCGGCTCTGCTCCGCCCCGGCCGATTCGACCGGCGCGTGGTGCTGGACCTGCCCGACGTGGTGGGTCGGCAGGCCATCCTCAAGGTACACTCCGCCGGAAAGCCCCTTGGTTCGGAGATCAACCTGGAAACCCTGGCCAAAGAAACGCCCGGATTCAGCGGCGCCGACCTGTCCAACTTGATCAACGAGGCGGCCCTGCTGGCGGCCCGCAAGAACCAGAAGACCATCCACATGCCCGACTTCGAGGAGGCGGTGGAACGGGTGATAGCTGGCCCCGAGCGGAAGAGCCGGGTTATCAGCAGTCGCGAGAAGGAAATGACCGCCTACCACGAGGCCGGCCACGCCCTGGTTGCGTGGGTCCTGCCCCACGCCGATCGGGTGCACAAGATTTCCATCATCTCCCGCGGCAATATGGGCGGTCACACTACCCTGCTTCCGGAAGAAGACCGGTACCTGTGGACGAAGAACCAGTTCCTGGACATGATGGCCGTTACCATGGGCGGCAGGGTGGCCGAGGAGCAGATTTTTGACGAGGTAACCACCGGCGCCAGCAACGACCTGGAGCGAGCTACCAAGATCGCCCTCAGCATGATCAAGCGGTACGGTATGAGCAGCGCCCTGGGCCCCCGAACCTTCGGCAAGCGGGAAGAACTGGTTTTCCTGGGGCGGGAAATCAGCGAAGAGCGCGACTATGGCGACAAAGTGGCCGAGGAGATTGACCAGGAAGTCAAGGAACTGGTCAACAACGCCTACGTACAGGCCTGCAACATACTCACCGATCAGAAGCCCAACCTGGTGCGGATTGCGGAGTACCTGATCGAGCACGAGGCCGTATCTGGCGACGATCTGCAGCGACTGTTCAACGGGGAAGAAATGGGCGGGAGTGGAGATTCGGGAAGTACGGCCGTACCCCCGGAAACTCCACCCTTTGCGCCCAAGCCGGCCCAGCCAAACGTTTCGCCTCAGCCGGTGCCCACATTGTCCAGCCAACATGATCAGGACCTGGGCGCCATGCCCCCCAGCAGTGGAGACAATTAGCCGCTCTCGAGGCATCGAGCCGAAGTAGCCAACGCAAACAAGCCAGGGCCGGAGTCAACACTCCGGCCCTGTTTTTTTTGTGTTTACTTTTTTGTGCCGGAGGAGCCGGCGCCGCACCCGAAGCAAGTCTGGGTAAAGTCCGCGGCGCCCCGAAGGGGTGGCTGGAAAATGCCCGGTTCTTCGGGGCAGTAGCGGGCTTGCTGGTGTTATTCCTCGGGTGGCTGGGGCAGGCGGTGAATGGCCCGATCACCAGATACCCCGGCAGGCGCCATCGCTGGGCGCACCCGACAGGAGCGGTCTACTGCGGCAACTGCCTTCCGAATGTTCGCCGGGGAGAGGATGAACTCAGGATTTGATCAGCCCATATTCGGGACTGAATTCCTGACCGCAATCAGACGAGGGACAGCCGGCGTAACGGCCTGGCCGGGTATTTCTCAACTCTCTCCGTCCTCTTGTTCCATTTCCAGCGGCAGCTGCCGGTAATAGATACCCCAGTCCTGCATCAGGGCGGCGACCCGATCGTCCTTGAGGTTCACCAACTCCCGGAAGAACCCGGCCAGGGCGTGGGCCGGCACCTGCGCCGGATCACACACCCAGCTCCGTTCCGCCGGAACCACGTACAGCAGCCCGCTCTGGTGGGAGCAGGTAACCTGTATTCGAGTCATATCCGGTCCCGGCTTTATGGTCACTCCGTTGTTCACCATAAAGTTCTGTCCTCCTGTCTCGTCAAGCCGCCATAGCCGGCGGTGAAGGCGCTGCAGTTCATTCCAGTTTGCCTGCCACTAATTATAAGCTCCCGGTTCCCAGTCAGGCCAACTCCTATTGTCCTCGAACTTGCCAAAGCTAACGCAATCCGCACCGAATTCAGGCAAAAGCGTCACGGCCTTGCCAATTAATGGTAAAATCTATAGATGTGATTTCGGAGCCCTATGGGGCCCGTCGCACAGCGGCGGATGACTGCGCTGCAGTCTAGAAATATTAGGAAGGAAAACGCTTATGTATCCTCCTGGCGGGCAACGTCAGCCTGAAATGGACTTCGACCAGGTAACTGCGCGATTTCGTGAAGGAATGGGCCGTTTCTCGGGCCGCTTCGGTGGCGGGGGAATGGCCCTTTTCATTGTGGGCATCCTCGTACTGGCAATTATCGTTTGGCTGGGCACCGGTGTGTACACCATTGGCCCAGGTGAAAACGCTGCCCTGCGTCTGTTCGGCGCGGTGCAGGGTAACCCGGTAACCCAGGAAGGTCTGCGGTGGTGGTGGCCCCGCCCGGTCGGACAACGGGACGTGGTCCTGGTGACCGAGACCCGACGTATGGAATTGGGGTTCCGCAGCAATGCTACCGGCGCCGGCAGCCCTTTCCCTACCGAGGCCCTGATGATCAGCGGCGATCTGAACATCGTGGACGTTCAGATGGTGGTGCAGTACAACATCAAGAGCCTGAACGACTTCCTTTTCCGGGTTGATGACCCGGGCGAGGAGAGTCGCAACATTCCCCTGGGAAGGCCCGACGGCCGCACCCTGAAGGACGCGGCCGAAGCCGCCCTGCGGCTGGTCGTGGGACAGCGTTCCATTGACGACATTCTGGTCCGTGACCGTGAGGGCGTCGAGGAGCAAACCAAGCTGCGGCTGCAGGAAATCCTGGACACCTATAACACGGGCATCGATGTCCAGACAGTGCAGCTTCAGGACGTAAAGGCGCCGGAAGAGGTGCGGGACGCTTTTGACGACGTGCTGCGTGCCCGCCAGGAGCGGGACACCCGCATCAACCAGGCCCGCGCCTTTGAGGCCGACATTATTCCCAGGGCGCAGGGTGACGCCGAACGGATCAAGGAGGCCGCGGAAGCTTTCCGCCAGGCCCGCATCGCCAGGGCCCAGGGTGAAGCCGACCAGTTCAGCTTCATCCTCACCGAGTACCAGCAGTCACGGGAAGTGACGCGTCGCCGTCTCTACCTTGAGGCCATGGAAGATGTGCTCCCCGGCGTGAGTAAGATCATAGTTTCGCCGGAAGCCGAAACTGTCCTGATACTGGGACAACAGGAGGGGACACTTCCCGTCCCCATTGGGCCCCAGCCCTGACGGCGGTTATTCGGCCTTCCAGCATTAGCGCCCATACCTGCAATTGGGCAACCTGATAAATCGGGCATAAACCGGACTATTTGAGAGTACAAATGAGAGCGCTGTTAATCCTAGGCGTAATTGTTGTTGTCGGGCTGATCGTCCTGCGTCAGTCCTTGTACATAGTTGACGAGACCCAGCAGGTGTTGATCCTGCGCTTTAACGAAGTTATCGGCACGCGCACCGCCCCGGGGCTCTACGTCAAGGCCCCCTTTGTAGACACCATAGTAACCTTCGACAAACGTGTCCTGCGCATTGACGCTGATCCGGCCTCGATGCCCGACAAGGAAAAGCAGAATCTGATTATCGACTCATACGCCAGATATCGCATTGTTGACCCCGTCCAGTTCCGCAAGACACTGCAGACGGAGATTAACGCCAGCAGCCGCCTGGGCGACATCGTAACTTCGACACTCCGTGACCGGGTGGCCTTGCGCGACCGGTTCGAAATCATTGGCGCCGAGCCTATCGTAGATGCTAATGGCAACCCCATACTGAACGCAGAAGGCCTTCCTGAAATCGAACCCCGGGAAACCAGGTCCGAGATTCTGGAGGAAGTATTGCAGGGAGTGCGGGAACGGACCAGTGAACAGGACTTCGGCATCGAAATCACCGATGTGCGGATCAAGCGGGCCGACTTCCCCGAATCGGTGACCCCCAGCATCTACACCCGTATGCGGGCGGAACGTAACCGTATCGCCACCCGCTTCCGCGCCGAGGGTGAGGAAGAGGACCTGAAGATTCGCGCCGTGGCCAACCGTGATCGGGAGGTTATCCTGGCCACTGCAGAACAGGAGAGCAACCAGATTCGGGGTCAGGGTGAAGCGGAAGCCATCCGCATCCTGGCCGAAGCTCTGAACCAGGACCCGGACTTCTTCGCCTTCCGACGCAGCCTGCAGGCCTACAGCAGCTTCCTCGGCAACCAGGACACGATTATCCTGTCTTCTGATGAAGAGCTGTTCGAGTTCCTGGGTTCCCCTGACGCCAACTAATCGCCAGGGAAGGCTTTGGCTCCCTTTTGCGGAGCCGGGTGCAACACGAGGACTTGTTATGGGCAACGCCATCCGGTCGTTGCCCAACCCCTGCCACGGAGCATAGATGAAACTGCACGAGTACCAGGCAAAGGAAATCTTCGCCCGCTACGGCATTGAAGTGCCCCGGGGCATTCTGGCCAGCACTCCGGAAGAGGCACGGGAGGCCACCCGGGAAATGGGCGGCCAGGCAGTGGTCAAGGCCCAGGTGCATGCCGGCGGCCGTGGCCAGGGCGGTGGCATCAAGGTGGTCCACTCCCCCGAAGAGGCGGAAGAGGTGGCCCGGGGCTTTATCGGCCGAAATCTGGTAACCCGCCAGACCGATGCCCAGGGCGTACCGATAAACTCGGTGCTGGTGGAGGAACTGGCCGATATTCAGAAAGAACTATACGTGGCCCTGACCGTTGACCGTGGTTTTCGCGGCCCGGTGATGATTGCCAGCGCCGCGGGCGGAATGGACATTGAAGAGGTGGCGGCCACCCGCCCTGAGGACATTCACACCGAACCTATTGAACCCGTCCTGGGCCTGATGCCCTACCAGGCCAGGCGAGTAGTCTCCCGCCTGGGGCTGGAAGGAGCCCAGACCCGTACCGCCACCCAGGTTCTCAACGCCCTATACCGCATCTTCAGCGAAAACGACTGCTCCCTGGTGGAAATCAACCCCCTGATCATCACCGGCGACGATCGGGTTGTAGCCCTGGACGCCAAGCTGGACGTGGAAGAAGATTCCCTGTTCCGCCACGCTGACCTGCGGGAGCTGCGGGACCGCTCCCAGGAGGACGCCCTGGAGGCCCGGGCTTCAGACATGGAGATTGCCTACGTGAACTTGGATGGGAGCGTGGGTTGTCTGGTCAACGGCGCAGGCCTGGCCATGGCCACCCTGGACGTGACCAACGCCGCCGGCGCGGCCCCGGCCAACTTCCTGGACGTGGGCGGCGGCGCGGACGACGAAAAGGTTGCCAGCGCGGTGAGCATCATCCTCTCCGATCCCAAGGTGGATCGGGTACTGATCAACGTCTTCGGCGGTATCTTGCGCTGTGACATTGCGGCCCGGGGCATCGTCCTGGCCTTCGAGCGCATGGACTCCAGCCTGCCCCTGATCGTCCGCATGCTGGGCACCAACGTGGACGAAGGCAAGGAAATCCTGGGCGCCTCCTCCCTCAACGTAACCTTCGCCGACACCCTGACCGAGGCGGCGGAAGCCGTTCGGCAAGCGGTATAGTCCACACCTGGAGTAGAAACCAAGCATGGGTATCCTGCTAGATGAAAATTCACGCATCCTCGTCCAGGGCATTACCGGGCGGGAGGGCAGCTTTCACGCCCGAGCGGGAATGGCCTACGGCACCAACGTGGTGGCCGGTGTTACTCCCGGACGGGGCGGCCAGATGTTCGAGGAAACGGTGCCCGTGTTTAACTCGGTGGAACAGGCGGTGGCCGAAACCGGCGCCAACGTCTCCCTGATATTCGTCCCGCCCCCCTTCGCGCCTGATGCCATTGTGGAGGCGGCCGATGCCGGCGTTCCCCTGATTGCCTGCATCACCGAGGGCGTTCCCGTGCAGGATATGGCTAAGGTTGCCCGTTACCTGGAACGCAAGCCCGAAGTGAGGCTAATCGGCCCCAATTGTCCCGGCATGATCAATCCCGGGGCCCACTGCAAGGTGGGCATAATGCCCGGAAACATCCACATGCCCGGCCGGGTTGGCGTGGTTTCCCGCAGCGGGACTCTCACTTATGAAGCGGTGGGCCAGTTGACCAACCTGGGCATTGGCCAGTCCAGCTGCGTTGGCATCGGCGGCGACCCCATCATCGGCACCAGCTTCGCCGAAGTCCTGCGCCTGTACAACGAGGACCCGGGAACTGACCTCATAGTCTTCATCGGAGAGATTGGCGGGACAATGGAGCAGGAAGCGGCGGCTTACATAAAGGAGTCGGTGTCAAAGCCCGTGTGCACGCTTATCGTGGGGGCCACGGCGCCTCCGGGCAAACGAATGGGCCACGCCGGCGCTATCATCACCGGCGACAGCGCCCGGGCCGAGGCCAAGATAGCGGCCATGCGCGAGGCCGGCGCCCATATTATCCCCACCCCCGCCGACATCGGCGCCACCGCTCAGGCGGTGCTGGCGGGCATGGCGTAAAGCTCCGTCCCTGCTGGCCAAAAATCCACGAATCAACGCGAACATTCACGATTGCTTCTCGCATTAGTCGTGCGAATTCCCGTACACCCGGCAAGGCAATCACATTATAAAGTTCGCTCAAATTGCGCCAGGACTGGCAACAAGGAATCAAGTCACCTTGAGTCCGCCGCGGCGGACCGAAGGCTCCAGAATCCTGGCTGGGAGTAGTGGGTTGGGTCCCAATTCCTGGCTGTCAGGTGCGGATTCAGATGCTTCGACTTCGCTCAGCATGACATTCTTTAAGGCGTGATTGCCCTGGTACATCCGCGGATAAACTTCATCGCCCAATCCTCCTATGGTATTATTCCTTCTTGGAGGAGATATGTTTGGACTTGCAGTTCTTACGGTAAGCACTTCCGGATACCACGGACAACGGCAGGAGGACGGCAGCGCAGACAAGATCAAGGAGATGCTGCCCCCGCCGGACTACGAACTGGTCCGCTACGAAATCGTTGCCGACGACAAGGAGATGATCGCCCAGCGCATGGCCGAGTGGGCCGACTCTCCGGACGTCAACCTGATCGTAAGTACCGGTGGGACAGGGTTGGGGCCACATGACGTTACTCCCGAGGCCTGCCTCTCCATTATAGAGAGGGAGGTGCCGGGCCTGGCGGAAACCATGCGGGCCGAGACCCTGAAGTTCACCCCTATGGCTATGATCAGCCGCTCCGTGGCCGGCACCCGGGGCAAGACCCTGATTATCACCTTGCCCGGAAGCCCGAAGGGCGTGGCCGAAACCCTGGAGGTAGTTATGCCGGTCCTGCCCCATGCCCTGGAACTGCTGAGGCGGGAGTCCATGCAGGAACATCCGGTTTAGGTTGATTCAAACATGGATGGTCAGGATATACAGGATGATTGAGAAAGGAACATCCTGTCCATCCCGTATCTCCATGTAAGTCTATCCAGGAGCATTGTCCATGACGCAGCCCACTGAAACTCCCGAACCCGTTTACTGGCCCAGGGTAAAGGAAATCATTGCCGACATCATGGAACGCTGGAAGGAACGGTGGGGCCGGGAACCCTACCCCGGCATCCATGAATACTACTGGGAGACTCCCCAAGACCTGCGAGACGCGGTGCTTAACGGCTTCCGAGCCATCGAACCAGGCGTTGCCGGCCGTGACACACACTTTGTGCGGTCCCTTTACCGGGGCGTGGGCACCTTTGGCAAAATGCCCCTGCGCGGCCCCTTCATAACCAGGGCGGAAGTGGATGAGATTGCCCGGTGGATTGACGACGGCATGCCCGAGGGGCCGCCCGAGGAATGATTGAGACCTGTGCGGCGCAGAGACCAACCTGAATTATTCTGTAGGGGCGGCCACATGGGCCGCCCCTACCCTTGCCCCTGCAATCCCCTGAGGCGCTCCCTTTGCTGCCTGGAGAATGGGTTGAGCCTGGTCCAGGTCACGCGTCTTGAGCCATAGAAGAGGGGCTCACCAATTGGTGAGCCCCTCGAGTTTTGGCCTGGGTTTAAGGTTTGGGAAACGGCCTGTTACACCAGCACCGGATCCTTGACCTTGTTGTAAACCTGGATGCGGCCGCGGGTGTGGTCCAGGACGCAGACCCGGCCCTGGCTGTCCACGCGGACGGCGCAGGGATGGGCAAAGTTGCGCTCGTAGGTCGGGTCGTTGGCGAAAGCCAACGCCCGCTGGCGGATCATGTCCGGGTTGGAGAGCAGCTTGTCCTTCCCCCACTGGGACATTACGTGGTCGCCCACCATCTGGGTGACAAACCTTCCATCGGGAGCCAACACCTGTACCCGGTCGTTGAGCCAGTCGGCGACGTAGATGTCGCCGTCTTCGTCCACGGCCACGCCGTTGGGGCGGTTGAACTCGCCCACGCCATCGCCGGAACGTCCGTAGCTGGCCTGCCACACACCGTCGGAGCTGAATACCTGGATGCGGTCATTCCGCCAGTCGGCGACGTAGACGTTGCCGTCCTTGTCCAGGTCAATGCCCCAGGGCATGTTCAGTTCGCCGGGGCCGCTGCCGTGGCTGCCGAACTGGCCCAGGTATTTGCCGTCCAGGGTAAACTTCTGGACCCGGGAGTTGCGGCTGTCCACGATGAAAACGGTGCCGTCGTCGCTGATGGCGATGCCGGCCGGGCGGTCCAGTTCACCGTCGCCGGAGCCGCCGGAGCCCCACTTGCCCAGGAACTCGCCGTCCTTGGACATGATGGTTACCCGGTTCAGCCATTCGTCGGTAATGAACAGCCTTTCCTGGCTGTCGATAGCGATGCCGGCGGGCCAGATGAAGTTGCCGTCTTCCTCTCCATAGGTAGCGAACTCGCTGATGTACTCTTCATCCAGGGTGCAGGCGGTTATGCGGACACCGTCGGGACGATTTTCGTAGGATCGGTTGACCACGTATACCGTGCCCTCGGCGTCCACTGCCATGTCTGAAGGGTTTCGAAACCCCGTACCAGCGAACTCGTTTCGGCCAACTGAGTGGCTGTACTCGTAAGTACGGCTGGTAAGACCAAAGAAATGGGTGCTCATGCTCTTACCTCGTCAATATGCATTGTGTTTTACCGGGGCGCCGGCCATCGGTCCTGTTCGGAGACATGGCCGGAGCCGCCGGATTTACGCTTCACTTCTCGCCGCCAACCATTGGCCTAGAGGAAGTTGACCTTCTCGAAGGAGCCGCCAACGATGGGCTGGGGGTCCATCTTGTAGAAGTCTTCCACGATGGTGGTGTAGATGGAGCGGAAGTCCATGTTGAACTTCAGGTTTCCACCCTCTTCCTGCTGGCTGGGCTCCAGGGACGGGTAGTCGCCGTAGATGCCGCCCTTGACGTGCTCGCCCACAACGAAGGCGATGCCGCCGGCGCCGTGGTCGGTGCCCGAGCCATTGTCGCCGATGCGGCGGCCGAACTCGGTGAACATCAGCAGCATGACGTTGTCGCTGGCGTTGTGGTCCCGCAGGTCCTGGAAGAAGGTGTCCACGTTGTTGGACACATCCGTCCACAGGCCCGAATGCAGGGAAGCCTGGTTGGCGTGGGTGTCAAAGCTGTTGTACGGAGACGTGGTGTAGAGCACCCGGCTGCCGAACTCGGCCAGATGGGTCTGGGCAATGTTCTTCATGTACTGGCCCACCACGGTATTGGAGTACTCAACCTCGGAGGTGTACATGTCCGGGGCGGTGGCCAGAATGTCGGCCCCCTTCAGAGCGTTGGTGCCCGTGCTGTGGATGTAGTCCATCACCGCGCCGCTGCCCATGGCCGGAGAATACATTCGACCAAACACGTCCAGAGCCTGGTCGCGCTGGCTCTCGCCGTCGATGCCGGTCAGCAGGCCATAGGTCTCCAGGTTGCCGACAGAGGCGACGGGCACGCCTTCCATTACCAGGGCGCGGGGAAGGCCGCGGCCGAAGTTAACGCCGCAAAGCACGTTTTCCGCGTTCGGGTCAATTTCCTTGAGCACGCGACCCAGCCAGCCCTCGGTGCCGATCTTGTCGGGCTCGCAGGTGTGCCAGATGTCCATGGACCGGAAGTGAGAGTAGCTGGGATTGTTGTAGCCGACGCCCAGGAAAATGGCGAGCTTACCCTCGTCCCAGAACTTCTTCAGCGGACCCATGGTGGGGTGGAACCCCAGGTCGTCGTTAATGGGAATGATCTGCCCTTCGGGAATGCCCAGGGTGGGGCGATAGTCCCGATAAAGCCCGTTGCTATAAGGAATCACGGTATTCAGGCCATCGTTGCCGCCGGAAAGGGACAGAACGGCCAGTACCGGGTCTTTCTGCGTAGAAACCATAGTCTCTTCTCCTTCTACTATATTACTCGAACTGGAACTCTGCCGTAGCGGCAATCATCTGGAACATTTCGCCGGTTCGGCGGGCAAACTCGCCTTGGTTCGCCGTGCTGAGGTTGCCGTCCTTGGAAGCATGAGCCAGCAGCTGCCCCCTGGTATCGTCGGTGACGGTCAGGGGACCGGTCAGGTCCAGGCAGCCTTCCACGAACTGGTCGGGAGTCAGGGTGTCGCCCTGGGACATCAGACGGCCCACCAGGGACTGTACGCCCGGAAGTTCAGTGTTGCCCATGAGGTCGGCGGCGAAGTTGATGCGCTCCACCAGGGTACCGCTGTCAATCCACTCGCGACCGGTGTGCCAGCCTTCAACCGTGGGAGGATTCATCAGGTCCATGCCCATGTATTTGGGTTCCTGGGAGAACTCGAACAGGCCGGGCTGGATGTCCCGGTGTTCGCCCACCAGCCGCATGGTGCTGACCACCATTTCGGCGGGGTTCTTCACCTTGGCGTAGCGGACGTCCTCCGCCTTGAAGAAGTCGGACTTGAACAGGACTTCCAGCATGGGCCTGATCTCGTAGCCGGATTCAAAGTAAGCCTTCTCCATGGCCTCGATGGCTTTCATATCCCGCGGGGGAGTCAGACGCCAGGCCGGAATCTGCACGTCGTCTGCCACGAAGTAGTTGTACAGGTGGCGGGCAAGGAAACGGGCGGTGGCGGGCTGCCTGGCGATGATGTCCAGCACATCGTCCCCGTCCAGATTCCCGGTCTGACCCAGGAAGGTCTTCTCGCTGTCGTCGTGGTCGGCCGGGTCGTAGCGGAATTCCCAGGGACTGCGACCATAGGGGAAGGGCGGATACGACGGAGCAATGTTCCAGCCGGTGAAGGCGCGGGCGCAGGCCTTTACGTCGTCCTCGGAGTAGTTGAACTCCTCGTCCTTGCCAACGCCCAGGGAGAACAGCTCCAGCAGCTCCCGGCCGTAATTCTCGTTCAGGTTGGTCTTATGGCTCTCGCTGTTGTCCAGGTAATAGACCATGGCGGGGCTGGTGGACAGCAACCAAAGCAGATTGCGGAAGTTGCCCATGCCGTGGTCGCGGAACATCTGGATCATCCGACCCATTTCCTGGCCGCTGTCAATCTTGGAGTGACCGGCGCAGAAAATCATGTGCCAGAAGAGGGCCATCTTTTCCTGCAACTGGCGGGGGGTGTTGATCATACGATAGACCCACGCCTGGATATTGGTCTCAATTGCGGCTGCTTCGTGGTAGGCCGGCATGTACCGCATGAGCATATCTTCCTCAATCCCCGGAACCGAACTGGGGTTGAGCAGCTCATCGACAACGCTGTCATAGCCCTGTGCAGCTTTGGCCTCAATCTCATCGCGGCTGGCTCCGAACCCGGCGCGCCGCAACAGGTGGGCCATCAAGGCAACATCTTGCTGGTCAGCCATACATTCCTCCTCGATTATTTATTTGCAAATTTGGTTGTTCCACTGGCCCGGTCGCTAACCAGGCCTTGCCGATGCCGCCCAACCGCCTATCTGAAACTCCCCCTGAAAGGCCGTTGTTTGGTACCGATTATAAGGTAGAAAAAAGATACCTTAACCCATTGCGACTGTCAACATTTTGGGGAACGCTTTTGGCGCTTCCACCAATGGCCGGTAGGGCCTGCCATGGTTTTCCGGCCGGCAATCGCAAGACAACATCACCGTGCAGTCTTGTGGAAAAGCGCTAAATGGGCAGTACCGCTTCCGTCCGCTCCTCAGGCAAATCAATCAAGAAGGTGTTTGCGTTGAAGGCCAGCATCGCGTAGTAGCCAAACAGGGTGCAAAGCTCTGTCAGTCCCTGCGCCCCGAACTGGTCGTGGGCCGCCTGGAAGGTAGCGTCGCTCACCTGGCGGGTGCTGAAGAACTCCTGGCCCAGGTTCACCACGGCCTGCTCATCCGCAGCCAGTTCCGGCAGGGGCTGACCGTCCCGCAATGCGTCCACGAAAGCGTCCGGGATGCCCTGGCGGCGCGCCCCGGCAGCGTGGGCGTTCCAGATGTACTGGCAATGGTTAGCCCGGGCCGTAACGATCATCGCCAGTTCCTGAATCCGCTTGGGCAGGGTGGATTCGTCGCGCAGGTAGTTGACCAGGCTGTTGGCCCTGCGGCGCATTTCCGGACTGTTAATCATGGCCGAGCCGGGGCCGCCGGTTACGACGCCGCCGGTGTTGGCGGTCTCGTGGTCAAAAGCCTGACGCAGTTCCTCCGGAACCATATCACGGGTCGTTATTGGCGTGCGCATGGGTGGGCCTCCTTATATTACGTCGATGGACATGCTCAAAGGGATCATAGCGGGTTTTGAAGATTGTTGGTAGGGGTAGCTGCCGGGGCGATATATTTGAACCTCGCTCTCGAGAAATGTTTAGTCAAACTCTTCACGGCTGGGGCGGCTCGAAAGTAACTTCCAGCATCTCCCGCAGGACATCCCCGCCCATGCTGGTGGCAACTACCCGGATAATGTTGGGCCCTGGCTGCAGGCTGATGGTGGTGGAAAAGATTCCCAGTTGGTCTACGGGAATGGAAATGCCGTTCACGGCCACGGTGGCATCCGAAGCGGTTCGGCCCCACAGGCGAATGGTGGGGTGAGTTACCCTGCGGTCCTGCTCGTCGGGCTGGGTGATGGTCAGGAAGAAGGGCTCCGCGGGCAGGTGGATCACGGTCAGGGTCTTCCCCTGGCGCTGGCCGTTGGGGTTAATGGCAAAGATTTCCAGGGTATTGACCCCGGGGGCAAGGGGCACCTTCAGGCGGAAACGGCCCCCCTCACCGGCAGCCACCGCACGACCCCGAACGCTGACCGACGCTCCCGGACTGGTAATTCCCTCGATAGTGACCGACTCTTCCCGGATGATATCACCGTCCATGGGAGATTCAATGATGAGTATGGGCGGTTGAGGAACAGGCGTGGGCGTGGGCCCGGAGGTGGGCGTAGGGGGTGGCGTTGGTGTGACCGTGGGAGTCGGAGTGGCTGTGGGAGTAGGTACAGGTGTGGGCGAGGGAGTCGGCGTTGGTGTGACCGTGGGTGTCGGGGTAGTTGTGGGGGTAGGTACCGGTGTGGGCGCCGGCGTGGGTGAAGGCGTCGGCGTAACGGTCGGCGCAGGAGTCGGCGTAGGAATAACCAGGACTGGGACCGGGGTTTCCGGTGGCGCCGCGGTAGGGGCGCCCGGCCGGTCTATCACCTGGACGCAACCCAGCCAAATGACCAGGCCCAGGCTGGCCACAATTGCTAATCTCAGGAGAGCGGAATTGGTCTGGGCGGACCGGGGCCGGCTACCGCCGGGACGAAAGGTCATGCCACCGGTT
Organism: Dehalococcoidia bacterium; assembly: GCA_965207275.1. Lineage (GTDB taxonomy): Bacteria > Chloroflexota > Dehalococcoidia > Lucifugimonadales > UBA3495 > Bin22. The sequence continues at coordinate 2,728,227 of CBDBMH010000002.1, read as the reverse complement.
CTCCCGATTTCCGGCCGGGCTTGGTGTGTAGGGGCAGGGTCACCACAAAACAGGTGTGATGGTCCGGGTCCGGGTGGGTCATGCTCTCGACGGTCAGGTCGCCGCCGTAACGCTTGGCCAGGGTGCGGGCGATGAACAGGCCCAGGCCGGAGGTGGTTCGTTCCTCGTGGCGCGCCACTTCGGGAGTCCAACCCCGGTCGAAAAGGTAGGGCAGGTAACGGGAGGCAATACCCGGCCCGTCGTCCCAGACGCGAATATGGAAATTGCTCTCGTCCCTGGTCAGCCCAATTTCGGCGAACGACTCGGCATACCTGACGGTATTGTCCACCAAGTTCGTAACAATGTGCTCTATGGCCGAGCTGTCGCTATAGACAATGCCGAAGTCGGTGGGTTCGGACCACCAGACGATCTGCTTGCTGGCGTCGGCTGCCACCAGGCCATAGCGGTCCACGATGCGGCGGACCACTTCCGCCGGTTCCACGGCGTGCAGACTGGCGCCGGTGATGGGCGTCTCCAGTTCAATCAGGACCTGCATGTTGGACATCATCAAGCGGAAGCTGGGCGTCTGCTCTTCGATTTCGTCCAATAGCTCCCTGACCGAGGTGGGAACCTCCATTCCCATGGCCTGGAGTTGCTCGCGAATTTCTCGCTCCTTGCCGAGGATGCGGCGCAAGGGTCGGCCCAGGTCGTGATTGAAGAGATCAAAGTACTGCTGGGTAACCTGGGTCCAACGTTCCGCGAATCGGGTCTCTTCGTCGGCTGCCTGGCGCCGGGATCTCAGCAACTCGGAAACAAAGTAGGAAAGAGTAGTAACGGCCAGTCCCAGGATGACCAGGGACGCACCCACGTAGGTAAGGGGCTCGATCCCCCAGATGCGGGCGAACATTGCTTCGCCAACGAAGGGAGCCAGGACCAAACCCGCAGCACCCAGGGCCAGGACCACCGAACCCAGCAGGCGGGAGACGCCCCCGGGACCCACGGGGCGGAGCCAGGCTCGGGGAAAGTTCCAGGACAGGGAGTTCCTCAGGCTAGGTAACAGCACGGTCTCACATCTGCGGGGGCGCCAGCCGGTAACCCCGGTCCCTCACGTTCACAATCAGGTCATTGGCCCCCAGCTGTACACCCAGGGCCTTGCCGATGGAAACCTTGATTTCGCGGATGCGTACCCGGAGGGACGCTCGGGCTTCCTCGCCCTCGGAGTAACGTTCCAGCCGTGTGAAGGGCACCAGTTCGCCGGGACTGCGGTACCACGCGGCGGCCAGTTCCCGAAAGATTTCGAACTTCATCCCGTGAATGTCACTCACCGGGGCCATGACGCTGTCCCTGTCCTTGCGGGCGGATACCGTCTCGGCGCCCACGTCCACCAAAAGGTGAGCGCCGATGGGGATGAGTTCCGGGCTGGAGCCCATCAGCCGCCGAAGCCGCAGCACCACTTCTTCCGGGCTGGCCAGCTTGTCGATAAAGTCCACCGGAGCGTTCCAGCGCAGGGCCCCCCTGACGGCCGTATCCCGGGCCGGTCCCTGGGCATATTGGGTGAACATCAGCACCGGCAGGGTTGGGTAGTGTTCCACAATCTGACGCAGAATCTCCAGGCCCTTGAACTGATCGTCGCGATGCTCGCCCAGTCGCACATCCAGCAGAACGCCGTCGGGCCGTTCGTCTTCTATGGCGTAGATGGCGGCGGTCTCGAACTCGTCACCCACCAGCCACTGGGACTGGGGCTGGACTATGATGGTCTGCCAGCCCTCATCCTGCAGGCGCCGCTGCACCGCTTTGACAATGGCCGATTCCCATTCGTCGTCGATGATCAGTATCTTGGTTTCCGGCATAATGTCGTGTCCAGACTTCTCTCATAATGATAACACGGCCCTTGACTGCAGAGTATCACCATCTCAGGGCTGGATGGGAACCGCTGAATGCCTGGGAGCCGCGAAAAGGCCCTCTCTCCGTAAAGATGAGAGGGCTCTGTCGAGTAGCTAACCTTACGGCGCGTGGTCAGGTCTCCTTGTTCAGGTTGGCCAGGAATTCCTGGTTGTTGGGATACTTCGACAGCCGCTCCAGCACCCGTTCCGTGGCGTTGGTGGAGCCGTCGTTGGAAATAAGAGAGATCATCCGGCGCAGCAGCCAGATCTGCTTCATGGTGTTCTCGTCGTATAACAATTCCTCCCGGCGGGTGCCGCTGCGGACAATGTCCACGGCGGGGAAGAACCGGCGGTCGGCCAGCTTGCGATCCAGGTGCAGCTCCATGTTGCCGGTGCCCTTGAACTCTTCGTAAATTACCTCGTCCATGCGGCTGCCCGTGTCAACCAGGCAGGTGCCGATGATAGTGAGGCTGCCGCCTTCCTCGATATTCCGCGCAGCGCCGAAGAACTTCTTGGGCGGATAGAGGGCCGCCGGATCAATACCACCCGAAAGAGTGCGGCCGCTGGTGGGCACCGCCAGGTTATAGGCGCGGGTAAGGCGGGTAACGCTGTCCAGCAGAATGATGACGTCCTGGCCGTTCTCAACCAGCCGCTTGGACCGTTCCAGGGCCAGTTCGGCCACCCGGCATTGTTCTTCCACCGACTCGTCGAAGGTGGAAGCAAATACATCTCCGTCAACGGCGCGGCGCATGTCGGTAACTTCTTCGGGGCGTTCACCGATCAGCACCACCATCAGGACCGCTTCGGGCATATTCTGGGAAACGCTGTGGGCGATCTGTTTCAGGATGGTTGTCTTGCCGGCCTTGGGCGGCGAGACAATCAATCCTCGCTGGCCCAGACCGATGGGAGCAAAGAGGTCGACCATCCGCGTGGAAAGGTTGACGCTGTCGGTCTCCAGCACCACCTGCCGTTCCGGGAAGATCGGCGTAAGGTATTCAAACTGGGCCCGGTACCTGGCGTGAATCTGGTCCGTTTCCAGCCCGTTGACCCTTTCAACCCGCACCAGCCCAAAGTACCGCTCACCTTCCTTGGGCGGGCGCACCTGGCCGGTAACTGTGTCGCCGGTGCGGAGGCCGAACCGGCGTATTTGGGACTGGGAGATGTAGACATCGCCTGTGGCCGGCAGGTAGTTGATCTGGCGGAGAAAACCGTATCCCTCGTCCATTATCTCCAGGATGCCGGAGGAGAGCAGGGACTGCTGGGAAGACACGGCGTGCAGCATGCGGTTAAGGAGGTCTTCCCGGCGGACGGAGGCCAGCCCGGCCCCGTCTTCCAAGCCGTAGTCTTCGGCCAGGTCCAGCAGTTGCTCCTTGGTCATAGCCCCCAGTTGGGCTACGTCCATCATCCTGGTCTTGGTAGTAGTAGTCATCATCACCTCGATTTTCTCTTGGGGCCGGTTGCTGAACGTAATGCCGGCGAATCAAAAGCCGGCCCAAACTGGGAATACGGGGATATAACCCCGGATCGGGAAGCCTTCATACTGTTAACTGGTCAAAGGGACTGGGGTAGCCGGCGGGGGTATTCCCCTGCCCAACATGCCTGCCGCCGGCAGGGCATAATTGCGGTAAACAGCTTGGCTGGCAAGGGGAATAGCTGGAATCGTCTACACTTGCAGTTAGCTTTGCTTTCTGAAGAAGGGCCTCAAAACTAAGGGATAGATATGCTCCTCATTCATCATTTGGCCATTGCGCTTTCCAATGTGTCAAGGCTCCCGGCCACTCTATTTCAGGCGTTGCCTGCTTTTTCCCAGTCTTGCAGGAAACGGGCAAGCCCGGCGTCGGTCAGGGGGTGCTGCACCATTTGCTTCAAAACCGGATAAGGTACGGTGGAAATGTCCGCCCCCGCCTTCGCGGCCATGGTGCAGTGCAAGGCATGGCGAATGCTGGCGGCCATGACCAGAGTCTGAATCTTTTGTTGCCGGAAAATGGCGGCGATGTCTTCCACCAGGGTCATGCCCTCTTGCCCGATGTCGTCCAGACGGCCAATGAAGGGACTGACTACGGTGGAACCGGCCTGGGCGCCCAGGATGGCCTGATTCACCGAGAAGCACAGGGTCTGGTTTATCTGGATACCGTCCCTGGCCAGCACGGAAATGGCCTTGAAGCCTTCGGTAGTACTGGGAATTTTCACCCAGGGGTTCGCGATCCACTCGGCAATGTCCCGGCCTTCGGCAATCATGCCCTCGGCATCGGTGCTGACTACCTCCACTGATATGGGTCCGTCAATAATGTCGGCAATTTCCTCTACCGCCACGCGGTAGCCTGCTTTGCCGCCAATGCCCTCTTTGGCCGCAAGGGAAGGGTTGGTGGTGACGCCGGAAACGACGCCCAGTTCGGCGCCCTCGCGTATTTCATCAATGTTCGCGGTATCCAGAAAAATCTTCACGGCAACCCCGTCTCTCCTGGTTAGTTGGCATTTGTTGCAATTGGATAGTTTTGTGTTTTGTTCGGCGTTGGCACGGGCCGCACTCCCGAAGGAAGTCCGGTTTCATCTACTTGCCATTACCCGGTCTCAATGGGCAGTGCCTGCTGGCTACCCTCCCGAATCGTGCCCAGCGCCTGTCGGATGAATTCGCAGAACAGGGGGTGGGGCCGATTGGGGCGGGACTGAAACTCCGGATGGAACTGTACCCCCATCATGAAGGGATGGTTGGCAACCTCGGCCGTCTCCACCAGCTTGCCGTCCGGCGAAAGGCCTCCCATAATCATTCCGGACTCCTCCAAACTTTCCCGGTACCGGTTATTCACTTCAAACCGATGTCGGTGCCGCTCCTGGATTTCTTCCCTTCCGTAGGCGAATGATGTGAGAGTATTTTCCTGGGGATGGCAGGGATAGCCTCCCAGGCGCATGGTGCCACCCTTATCGGTGACGGCCGCCTGTTCCGGCATGATGTGAATCACCGGGTAGGGGGTTTCCGGGTCCAGTTCCGAAGAATTGGCCCCTTCCCATCCCAGGATGTGCCGGGCCCAGTCAATTACCATTACCTGCATGCCAAGGCACAAGCCCAGGTAGGGAATATTGTTGCTTCGGGCGTACTGTACAGTGTCGATCATACCCTCGACACCCCTGGGGCCAAAGCCTCCCGGCACCACGATGCCCTGCACACTGTCCAGATACATGGCCGGTCCGTTTCGCTCGACATCTTCCGAGTGCACCCACTTGATATCCACTTCCTGGTCGTGAGCAGTGCCGGCGTGTCGCAGGGCCTCACGTACCGAAATGTAGGAATCGGGATACTCCACGTACTTGCCGACGATGGCGATGGGCAGCTTCCCTTTGGGTTGGCGCATGCGGTCCACCATCTGGGACCATTCCGTAAGGTCGCGCTGCTTCCCCTCCAGGCGCAATAGGTCCACTATGAACTCGCCCAGGTTGGCCCTCTCCAGGATCAGGGGGACTTCGTAGACATTATCCACCGTCTGCAGCGGAATTACCGCCTCACCGTTTACGTCGCAGAAAAGGGACAGCTTTTCGCGAATCGAGTCGGAGATGGGCACGTCGCTACGGCAAATCAGAGCGTCGGGCTGGATGCCGATGCTGCGCAACTCCTTGACGCTGTGCTGGGTGGGCTTGGTCTTCAATTCCTCGGCCCCGGCGATGTAGGGCAGCAGAGTTAAATGCACGTAGCAGACGTTGTTTCGGCCCACGTCCTTGCGCATCTGCCGTATGGCTTCCAGGAACGGAAGGCCCTCGATGTCGCCCACCGTGCCCCCAACCTCCACCACCAGCACATCCAGCTGAGATTCGTTGGCCAGTTCGGTGAGGCGGGCCTTGATTTCGTTGGTAACGTGGGGCACCGTCTGGATTGTCCCACCCAGGAAATCGCCCCGCCGCTCCTTGGCGATCAATGTCATGTAGACCTGGCCGGCGGTCAGATTAGATGAACGAGTAAGTTCCACGTCGATGAACCGCTCGTAATGGCCAAGGTCCAGGTCCGTTTCGCCCCCGTCCTTGGTTACGAAAACCTCACCGTGCTGATAGGGGGACATGGTGCCCGGGTCAACGTTCAGGTAGGGGTCCAGTTTCACAACGGAAACGGATAGCCCCCGGCTCTTCAGGAGGCGGCCAATGGAGGCCACGCAAATCCCCTTGCCGATGGAGCTAACTACTCCGCCTGTGACGAAAATATACTTGGTGGTCATGCCTCAGCCATTTACCAGTTGAGAGGCGAAAATAGGTCTGGAGAAAGTGCTGTCCTGGATGGGTAAGGGAGACGGCCCATGTCGGGGAGCTTTGCTGGTGGAATGTAGCCGGCTTGATTATATTCAGGTGATTTTAGCTATGTCAAGTAATTTCGTGGAACATCTCGTTCGAGAGCTCCAGGATTAAGCGCCGGAAGCCGTCAGGCTTGATCGTCATCCGACTCTTCCCTTGCAGCATCCTGTACAGTATCCAGGTCGGCTTCCCCTGCCCTTTGCTGGGCGGCGACCCAATTCTGGAGCCAGCGGCGGTATTCGTCCAGCGCGGGCGGGGCTACGTAGAACACCTCGATGTCGACGGGGAACTGCACCTGGTGGCGCTCACCAATCAAAAGCAGGCCGGTTTCATCGACCTGAAGGGTCTGGTCAATCCGGCCGGCGATATGTTCGTAACGCCCATGTGTGCTCTCGGCCAGCCATTGTTGCAAACGGTTGGCCACCCCCTCATTGGTCAAGGGTAGCATCAGGCAGCGCTGCAAATCCAGACACTCAGAAATCAGGTCGAAGCTCTCAGTAGCTTCCAGGGTGGCCCCGGCTTGAAACCGCACTTGAGACAAGGCGTAAGCGTTGGGGTCGGCCATCTCCAAATAGGACATTCCGGCCTCCCCGCCTTCCATCATGCTTTCATGGTAAATACGATGCAGGCCGCCCAGGGCTGAAGCAAGGGCATCTACCTGGGTGCGGACCTGATCCCAGTATCGGTTATAAATTGCCTGCGGTTCGGCATTTGCCTCAGTCAGATCCGGCGGTGGCGCCAACAACAGAGGCACCAGCAGCAGCCTCCTCTTGCCCTGAAACCGGTCGGCCGGGGGCCGTTCCACCCGGCCCAGTTGCTGTGCTACAGGCTGCCCTTCAGCTGCTGATGTTGGCGAGTCAGCGACCTCGGTAAATTCTGCGGGCTCTCCGTCGGCAAGTTGCGCTTCTTCGTCCGGGGGCATGGCTACATACCAAAGGCCTTCTTGTAGCTGAGGCTGATGCGCCGCTTAACCGGGTCAATGTCCATGATCAACACCCGTATCTGCTGGTTGACATAGACGCACTCGCTGGGGTTTTTCACCTGGCGGGTAGAAAGTTCGGAGATGTGGACCAGGCCCTCCACCCAATCTTCCAACCGCACGAAGGCGCCGAAGTCGGCCAGGCGGGTCACCGTTCCCTCAACGATATCGCCCACGTTGTAGCGCTCCGGCACCGATTCCCACGGTTCCGGCAAGGTGCGCTTCAGGCTAAGGCTGATACGCTTGGTTTCCTGGTCCACCTTCAGCACCTGGACTTCCAGTTCCTGTCCGACGCTGACCACTTCTTCCGGCCCCTTGATGCGACTCCAGGCAAGTTCGGAAATGTGGACCAGCCCCTCGGCCTTCCCCAGGTTGACGAAGGCGCCGAAGCCCCGCAGGGAAGTTACCCTGCCGCTGACCCGGCTTCCCTCCTCCAGGGTAGCGATAAACTGGTCCCGCTCCTCTTCCTGCTGTTTCTGCCAGAGGGCGCGCTCCGACAGCACCAGGCGTTCTCTGGCCTGGTCAACTTCAAGAATGTGGAAGGGGTACTCCTGGCCTATCCGCTCCGCAATGGCCTGCTCGCGCGTATCGTTGGGCACAGGCGCCAGTTGGGAAAAGGGGACGAACCCGCGGATGCCCTGGTAGTTGACCACCACGCCGCCACGGTTCTGTTCTACTACACGAGCGGTGATGGTATCGCCCTCCTTCGAGTGCTGAAGGAGGTCCAGCCATCCCTGCTCCTCCTTGGCCGCGTCCAGGGAGAGAAGCGCCATGTCGCCGGGGCCCCTTCCTCCCTTTACAGTGACCATTACGCTGTCACCGGAACTCAGGCCGTCCCGCTCCTCGTGGGAGAGGGTCCGCATTTCATGAGGAGGGACAATGCCTTCGGTCTTGAGGCCGATGCTGACGACTATGCCGTCGTCGTCCACCCGCACAACCTCGCCTTCTACAATTTCGCCCCGCTGATAACGACGGGGCGACAAGTCCTGCTCGGACAATTCTGCCATTGTGGAAACTTCTTCGTAATCGCTGCTTGCCATGCCGGGAATTTCTCCTGCCGCAGCCGGAAGGGGACTCATGGTCTCCCTGCACAAAATTTTGCCGACTTTAATCCAACTGGGCCCAGCAGATTTTAGACGGGAAGGGCCGGGTTTTCAATATGTTGGGGAGTTGGAGAAACGTGAATAACATTTCATTAATCTTTTTTGTAAGGATAGACGACGGACAATCGGCGACCGGGCCGGCGAATTTTCGCTACATTGAAGGAGGGATGAAAGCAACGAATGCCATTAAGTGGAGAGGACAAGACATAGCCCACGGAAAAATAAAGAGTGGGTGAGCAGGTTCCTGCGAGAGGGAACCGGATGGCATGCCGGCTTGGTTAACCTTCCATTTCCTCCATAATCAGCGGGCCAGGTATATGTTCCAGGCGGTTGAGGTAACGAATCCCTTTGCGGGTGTCGCTGGCAACCCGGGCCGGGTCCCATAGATTGAAACGCAGCTTGGACAGCCAGTAAGTGAATTCCTTGTAGTCCACCAGGGACAGGAGAGCATGTTCGGCGACGCCGGCCTCTTTTCGGAAGTCTTCCAACAGGTGGGTGCGCGTCTTTCCGTAAAGGTGAATGAAGGCTTCCTCCACCATGTCTTCGTGGTCCGGATAGCAGCGGGCCCTTTCCCGCTTGCGCACGTCGTCTTCCGCCGCCTGCTGCAGGGCCTCTTCCACCACCACGCCATACCAATAGTTCAGGTAAGCCCGGTACTTGTTGCCGCCCATCCAGTCCTTGAACTCGTCCGGGGTAACGTCGTCGGGGAGGGCGCCCTCGAAGAGAAGCCTTTCCAGGTCGGCGGGGGGCACAAAGTCCTCAATTTCGAGACAAAGCCGTTCCGCCAGGGTGAGCCAGTCCAGGGCTTCGCCGGCAACCAGGTAACGGTAGGTGCGGTCCTGCCAGGTCTCTTCCGGGCTGGTCCACAGGGCCACGGCCTCCAGCAGCGCCCGGGGCCAGGCTGCGCCCGTGCGGACGGCAGTTCGAAGATGAAGCACCGCGTCAGGGGCGGTAGCGGCCAGGAGGTCGGTGGCTGTCTCAGAGGAATGAACGGGAACCTCACCAGCGGTGGGAGGCGTACCGGGAGCGTCGTTGTGCCACGGCTGCCCGGTCACAGGGAGACCAACGGATTGAAGGGAATAGAGGTGGCCGAGGGCACGTCGTCCCGCGAGTAGAAAATCTCTAACCGCTGTGGTTTGGGGGAGCGGATATAAGCCAGGAACCGGTCCAGGGGCATTGTATTGAGGATGTGTCGCGACTCACACCAGGCCCGCCGGGCGATACCCACGCCGAAACGCCGCTGCCCCAGGCTGGTGTAATGGTGAGAGTCGGTGTTAATGGCCAGCGGCACGCCCAGTTCCCGGGCTCGCTGGGCGTGGGTGTCCTTCAGGTCCATCCTTTCCGGGGCCGCGTTGATTTCCATGGCCGTACCCGTCTCGCGGGCTGCCCGCAGCAGGGCCTCGATGTCGAACTCCACGGGCTGCCGGCGGCTCAGCAGGCGCGTTGAAGCATGGCCGATGACCGTAACGGAAGGATGTTCCATGGCCCGGATGATGCGCCGGGTCATGGTGTCGCTGTCCTGGCCCATGGCCGAATGCACCGACGCCACCACCACGTCAAGTTCCGCCAGCAGTTCGTCGGGGTAGTCCAGCGTACCGTCGGCGCGAATGTCCACTTCCGAGCCGCACAGGATGGTGATAGGGTAATCGGACTGCAAGTCCCGCAGGATGCCCATCTGCTCGACCAGCCGATCGTTGGAAAGGCCGTTGGCGATGCCCCTCCCGGATGAATGGTCGGTCAGGGCCATGTACTGGTAGCCCTGCTCCACTGCCGCTTCCACCATGCGCTCAATGGGGTCCCTACCGTCGCTCCACTCGCTGTGCAGATGCAGGTCGCCCTTCAGGTCGTCCACCGTCACCAGGTTGGGCAGTGCATTGGCCTGGGCAGCCTCCAGCTCGTTTAAACCGAGACGCAGTTCCGGCGCAATCCAGGGCAGTCCAAGGAATCCGTAGAAGGACTCCTCGTCCGGCAAGTGAGTCACATCGCCGTTTGCCAGGTTGGTTATGCCGTACTCGTTCAGGGAATATCCCTTGCGGTTGGCGAAGTCGCGCAGGCGGATGTTGTGCTGCTGGCTTCCTGAAAAGTACTGGAGCATGGCGCCAAAGGACGCGGCATCGCCCAGCCGGAGGTCCACCTGTATTCCCTCTTCCAGCACAACGCTGGTCTTCTTCGGGCCGTGTACCAGCACTTCCTGGACTGTGGGCAGGGCTACCAGCGCGTCGCCCGCCCTGGCCTGGGACTCCTCCGGAGCTACTCCCACCAGGTCAACATCTCCGATGGTCTCCTCCCAGCGTCTAAGGCTGCCGGCCGGATAGAGCTGATCGATGAAAGGGCATTCGGCGCGCAGGGCTACCACGGCCTCTTCCGCCACGGCCAGGGCCGGCCCGATGGGGGTACGCCCGTTCTTGGAACCCACGGTCCGGATGTGGCGGAGGATGTTCTGTGCGGTACGCCTCCCCATGCGGGGCAACGCGGCCAGCGAACCGTCGAGGACGGCCTTTTCGATACCCTCGATAGTGCTGACGCCCAGCTCCTGGGAAATCGTCATGGCCGACTTGGGCCCAATGCCGGGAATGGTCATAAGGGTCAGGACACCATCGGGAAGTTCACCGACCAGCTCGTCATAAGCGCGGATACGACTTGTTTCCAGGTATTCCCGGGTCTTTTCACTGATGGCCTTGCCGATGCCGGGAATCTTCTTCAGGTCGACCCCTTCTCCCACCGCCTGCTCCAGGGGGAAAGACAGGTGGCCGATGGTGCGAGCGGCCCGCTGGTAGGCGCGAATCTTGAACACGGTATCGCCCTTCATCTCCAGAAGGGTGGCCATGCTCTCGAAAATTTCCGCTATGTCTTCGTTGCTGACGGGCATCACCAGGCTGCTGGTCCTTCCAAATTGAAAGGGACGAGTTGCTTGTCCTCTGCCGGACTCAGGCTTTCCATTCTCTTCCGCTTTCCAGGCGTTTTTCCACCTGGTAGGCAGCCCGGAGCATGCGGTTGCACTTTCGCATTATTTGCCAGTTGCCAAACAACGGGTCGCCGAAAGCGACAAGCATGGTAAGCACGGTGAAGGCGCCGCTGGTTGCCAGCACAAAAAGTGGATAGCCAATGCCGACGAACTCAAGGACCACGGCGGTGCTGCCGGTGATCAGGGTGAAGACCAACCCCATTGGATAAAGAATCCAGCAAGCCTTCCAGAGTTTTTTGCGGGCCGAATGGACCAGGGGATTCCGGCGTGGGAACCTGGGAAAAGTCTGGATGTCGGAATAACCGAACCTGGGGTCCCTTTCGGACAACCGGACTATTTCGTCGACCTTCTTTTCGGCTAGGGAGAGAGTATTCTCTACCGTGTTCTGCTGAATTTCGTACACGGCGACGTACACCCGGGTAAGGCCGAGTACAACCTCGATGGCAAGCCTGCCGCCCAGGGTAAAGATAATGAAAAGGGCCAGGCCCACCGCCGTGGCCAAACGGGGCGACTCCTCCCAAAGCAGATAGCCGCCAAATACACCGAATACCATGCCTCCCATAAGCAGCGGCAGGGTTGTAAGGGCCAGCAGTCGCCTGTGATTATCGGACATCTGATTCCCTGTGCAGGATGATCATTCGGTTACGGTTCTGGCACAGTTTACCACAATCGTGCCAGGTCTCACGCCGGCGAAAGCGCAGCCGGCAGCAACTTTTCGGCAGCCATCGGGCCTCCGGCACACTCAAAAGGGCGGGTTACTAACCCGCCCCGCGTCAGGCAACCTGCGTGCTTACGCTGCTTCAGTCTACTGGCCGCTGCTCCCAGCCCGACCGCCGTACAACTCCAGCACCAAGCTGCTCATTAGGGAAGAAAGGTAGCCCACACCGCTTATCGCACCGGCGTAACTCATGCGGGTAGGGCCGATTACACAGATGGTGCCGCTGGCCTGGTGGGGTATGCCGTACTGGCACAGGATAACGCCGAAGGGTCGCAGAGGTTCCTCCATGTTCTCGCCGCCAATGAAGACCGCAATATCGCCGCTGTCGGGCTGTTCTGAAAGAACGCTGTCCAGCAGTACCTGTTCCTCCAGCAGTTCTACCAATTCCCTGGCCTGACTGCCCTGGGCCATTTCCGGCTGGTTCAACAGCCAGCGCAGTCCGTCCACGTAATGCTCGGGTATGGAGTAGGTGTCGGCTTCCCGAAGCAGGGACAGGGTACTTTGGCGTACCCGGTCCGCCAGTGGGCCGTAGTCTCCGGAAACGCCTTCAATTTCCGACCCTTCAATTTCCGACAAAGTCATGCCGCTGACGCGGTCGTTCAAGTAGTTGGCCACCCGGCTCAAGGCGCCCTGGTCGGTTGGCTCATCCACGGTCAGCAAACGCCGCAGCAGACGGGCGTCTTGCAAGACCAGTATCACCAGCGCCGAAAGTTCGTCCAGGTAAACTAACTGGATGTGCCTGACCCGGGGCGAACGGGCCTGGGGAACGGTTACGATGGCCATGTTGGTGGTTATGCGCGACAGGACCAGGGCGCAGCGCCGGCTCCACTCGGCCAGGTCGGCGTCGGTCCCCTCGAAGTGGCGGTGAATCTGCTGCTGCACGCTATCGGGCAGCGGGGGGACTTCATCCAGGGTCTCCACGTGGTACCGGTATCCTCGGTCCAGGGGGACGGCGCCGGCGGACACATGCGGCCTGGAAATGTAACCCTCCTCGGTAAGCAGAGACATCGCGTTACGCACGGTGGCCGGACTGACCTTGGTGGGAGATAGACGGGCAATCTCCTCCGACGCCACCGGGCTGGCCGTGTTGATATATTCGGTAACCAGAATGTTTAATACATTGCCAGCGCGTTGGGTAAGCATCGCATTCCCCAAAAAGCTAACCGGTTATTGCTGCAATTATATACGATTCTGCCTGGGCAGGGGATTTTCAGGTCAAATTAAATTTGGCCGCACCATCGGCGGCCTTTGAGGGGAAAGTAGCACGAGCCCAAAAAGACTGTCAAGCGTTGACCCCTTTGGAGCGGCGTCCTTATACTTGCTTTTGACCCTCGTATCTCCTTAATCCCAACCCGATAAACTCATTCTGCCGCCTATCGAAAGGTGTGGTTTACAATACAAATGGTGGTGAGGTTTACGGTGACTCACAGGTTCTTCCTACGGAAGCGGGATTGCCGCCTGATTGACCAGGGGTGGCAGTGGCGCTGAGTGTGGGTAATATCGTCGTGTTAGCTATTGGAGCAGTCCTGCTGGGTACTGGCGGAGTCCGAATGGCGTTATACGTCATCCCCCCCGAACCTGCGCCACAAGCCGTCTACCAATGGAGTCCTGGCCCCCTTCAATCCACGACGGCGCCGCAATCCACCGACCGGACTCTTCCAACCCGCGCGCCCTTGCCGGCTTCATCGGCCAACTCGGTGGCAACGCCGCCGGCGGCGCCCCGGCCCCCTGTCACCCCCAACGCTGTCACTCCCAGCTTTATCCAGCCCCCGGCCGGCCCGGGTAGTTCTGAAGTCAAAGAGGGTACGGAGTCCGGGTCTCCAGAAGAAGGCATGGCCATCGCGCCGGCTTCGGTGCCCGTAGTTGACGCGATGGCTCCGCTGGGGGACAGGTTTGTCAGGATGTGGCACTGGGTGCAGGAAACGGGTGAGTTCATCTATTACGATCCCTTGGTGCCCGAAGAAAGTACGCTCAACGCCTTGGCTTCGGGCCAAACCTATTTGATTCTGGTTACTGAATCCGTTACCTTATTAGTCAATGGGCAAGAACTGGAGCTGGTTTGCCACGACGGCAACTGCTGGAATAAGGTGGTCTGGCCTTGATGGACCACCGGCGTTGGCCCGCCAGGATCACCCCCCTACTCTGGAAACAGGAAGAGTCAGTTGAACGCTAGAGCGCTGCAATCCTGGCCGGTGCTGGCCGACGCCGTTATTCCCGCCAGCGACCGCACCCTCCGCATTTCCCGCGACGCGGCCCTGATAATCGGGGGCTGCCTGTTCACCGCCCTGCTGGCCCAGGTCAAAATACCTTTAGGCTTCACTCCGGTGCCCATTACCGGACAGACCTTTGCGGTATTGCTGGTGGGCGCCACCCTGGGCAGTTGGCGCGGCGGGGCGGCCCTGTTGCTTTACCTGGTGGCGGGTACCTGGCTGCCCTTCTACGCCGGTGGCGCCTCAGGGTTTGTAGGAAGCATTGCCTCCGGTGGATACATCGTTGGGTTCATACCGGCGGCCTTTGCCGTGGGGTGGCTGTCGGAACGAGGCTGGGACCGCAAGCCGCGGATTCTACTCTCCATGCTGGCGGGGAACGTCATTCTATATGTACCCGGGCTGCTGTGGCTGGCCACCTTTGCGCCGGCTGAGACCCGCTGGGCCACCACCATGGAATGGGGACTGTATCCCTTCGTGGTCGGAGACGCCATCAAGCTGGTTGCCGCTTCCCTGCTGTTGCCGGGGGCCTGGAAATTGGTGAATCTAGTGAAGGGAAGGGATCAATAGACATGGAGATTACCTGGCTGGGCCACGCCTGCTTCCGACTGCGCTCCGATGACCTGGTGGTTGTCACCGACCCTTTCCCCTCCTCCATGGGACTCCGCCCCGAAAACCGGCAAGCCACCGTGGTAACCATCAGCAACAGCCATCCCAACCACAGTAACCGCCTGGAAGTGGGCGGGGCGCCCAAGGTTTTCGATGCCGCCGGAGAGTACGAGTACTCGGGAGTGTCGGCCCGGGGCGTTATGACCAGCCTGAAGGAAGGGCAGCCACAGAAGGAGCGCAACGTGGCCTATTCCATCGTGATGGACAACGTCAACGTGTGCCACCTGGGCGACATTGCAACACCTTTGACCACCCGGCAGGTGGAGGAACTTCAGCCCGTTGACGTGCTGCTGGCGCCGGCCGGCGGCGGCTGTACCCTGGAACTGGAGCGAATCCTCCAGTTGATGCAGGACCTGGACCCCAAGATCGTCATTCCCATGCATTACCAGATACCGGACTCCACCGAACCCCTGGGCAGCCTGGACGCTTTTCTGCAGTTGATGGGCGTGAGTGAAGTCCAGCCCCGCCGGAGCCTGACAGTTACCACCGGCAACCTGCCTCCCAACATGCAGGTCACGGTGCTGGAACCGAGGGCGCGGGCAATATAATCGGATAAAGCTGGGCCACCGTTAAACCAGGCCGCCGTTCCTGCCGACCAGGAACGGCGGCCTTTTCTCTTGTTGAAGGGCGCCCAAACGCGCCTGGCCCCGCCCCGCCGTTCTGTCGGCCTACCACAATATCTGGTTCCAGCAGTTGCCCAGATAGCAGGTAAGGTTCCGGGACTCTCCATTCAGGATCGCCTGGGTGGTCTCGCTGACCAGCAACAGGTAAGTTTCCCCTTCGACCATGAAGGCCAGGGTGCTGTCTCCGGCCACTGCCGGGGCGTAGTAGGACCATACCTTGGTGTCGTTATTGAAGTGGAACACCCGCAGCAGCCTGTCGCCCAGGATCTGCAGGGCGTCGGACACAGGTATTGGAGCGCCAGGGACCACCCCGGCCGGCTTTATGTCGAAGGTGGCGCTGGCGGTAACCCCGGCAATGGTTGCCTGGACGGTCTGCTGCCCCGGGTCCAGGCCGGGGGCCATCAGTTCCGCCGAAAACTCGCCATTGGCATCCGTGGACACCAAAGCGCCGGGTGAGACCTCGATGTCGGCGAACATTATCGAGGATACCGGCACGTGGTCCCTGAAGCCGGCCCCCCGGATGGTGAACCGAGTTCCCGGGGGCCCGGCGTCGGGTTGAAGCCGGACCACAGCGCCTGGCACTTCGTGGGGCGCCGAGGTCACTACGGTAATTCCGTTGTCGTCCTCAAATTCGACGCGGACAAAGTTGGACGATGGGGTGGGAGTCTTGAGGGGGATCCGAATTTCCTGGGAGAAGTTGCCATTGACGTCGGGCTCAGCGGTTAGGGCGGTGAAGCGGTCGCCGGCGTCATAGTAGACTCGGAGATTGACGCTGGAGCCGTGGTGATTGCGGCTGGGGAAACCCGTACCGGTTACTTGCACTATAGTCCCCGGCCGACCCCATATCGGCTCGACGCGCACCTCCCGGGGCGGCACGGTGACCTCCACCGAACCGGTGCGACCGAGGCTGTCCGTGGCCCGCAATGTGTAGGGCCCTTCGCTGGTGGTGGCCTCCACTATGGGCAGGTCCACCGACCCCGACCAATTCCCATCACCCCCTACATCGATTGTGCCAGCGCCACCATTGACCCGCGAAGGCTTGAGCGTAAAGCCGCCGAACTGGACTTCATCGATTGTCGTTTCACGGTCCTCGTGAAAGCCCAGACCCGACAGGGCGACCCGCTGGTTGGGCAGCACGGTTTCCGGAAAGACGCGGAGGATGGCTTTGGGCTGAGAGATGTCAACGATTACTCCGCGGGAGTGAGGACAATCGCCTCCCTCCCAGTCGGTGTCTTCCTCCATTCTTACACACAGATACTGGCGGCCCAGGCGCACGTTATCGGGAACAGGAACGCTAAAGAAAAGCCTGCGGGAAGGTCCCACTTTCAATTGACCTATCTCTGCAGGTATCCCACCGATAGTGACCGCGGAAATAGCGCCCTCAGGAAAGTCGATAACCTCCAGATGGATGTCGCCGCCCGGCCCTTGCACGATATCGGCCACAACTTTACCGACAAATTCCAGCACCTGGTCGGCCTCATAAATCGGATCCATATAGTTATCCACTGGGGTGGCTACAGTCTCCTTGACTATTATCGAAGAGGCGCTCAGTCCGTCGATCGCGTTTATAAAGTTGCAGTTCAAGTCGATATTGGGGTCCATCATTCCCCTTTGATTCTTGTCGGAGCAGGTACCAAGACCCGCCACAAAGGGCGGTGAATGAACGATGAAATCGCAGTAGCCGATGTCGTTGCTGGCCACCTCCACCTGGCAGAGGTCGCTCTCCCCGGTTTCCCGCTTGCCGTCGACGTTGGCGTCCCGCCACACCGTCAGGGTATAGCCATTCTTGTAGCCCCGGGCGATTACAGTGATGGAATCGCCCCGGCTGATCTCCTCGTGGCTCAACTGGATTTCGCGGTCAACCAGCAGGCCCACGTCGACATCTTCGTCCGCAGCGGAGGCTGCCAAAAAGGCGTCTCGTACTGCCATGTCCGGGTGTACGGCCTCTACCAGGTCATCTTCGGCGCCCACCCCTACCTTCCAAGAAAAGGCGCCGCCCTCAGTGGGGTTGGAAATGCCGGCTCCCTTTTGAAAGGTTACGGTGACTTTAGCCTCCGCCGGTATAGTATCTGGACTGTTATTCCTGACTATTCCGTGAGAAATCATGACAGTAGTGGGATGACGTGGATCGTCCTGCTCATCTAGTTCGACGAAGGCAGCAAAGCCATTGGCCCCTACGTTATTGTCATCCTGCTCCTTGTATTGAACCCTCACGAAGTTGGGTGCAATCCCTCTAGGCACATGTATGTCTTCATGCAGCTCCATAACGATGGTGCCCGTAGATGCCTGAATTTCCACTGGCGTCGTGAACTCAACTACGTAGCTCGTGTTGGCGGCGGGAGTACGGGACGTGGCCTTTACCGTGGGATTGCATACGGCAGGTCCAGCACAAGTCTCTTGCGCCGCCACCTTTTCGGGACGACTGGCAAAAGTTGAAAGGGAAAGAACAAGGAAGGACAGGACCAGGACGGCGACAAGAAGAGGGATGGAAGCGCCGCGGAGAGGTTTATGCATTACAACACTGGTTGAAAGGCTGGAAGGCTGGATAAACTGGCTGACGCTCCGGGGTTACCGGCGGAATCCATCTACGAACAGAAAAGTTGGACCTCGCAATCGCTTAACCGGTCGCACGGCGGCCCGCTAACATAATACAGCGTAATTGTGGGCAAATTATGGGGCGAGTGACGCCACTTTTCAATTATACACTGGCTGTTATGGCTCGATGCCCATAAATTAACGATTCCCCCACCTGTTCGCGGGCAGTCAGTCTTGGCGGAGCGGTCACAGGGCCACATGAAACAGGATATTGTCCAAGACGTTTCGCTAACGGGAAACTGAGCGGTATTGGTAAAGTGTGGGACGGTCAGAGGGAGTGAAGGAACTTGAACCTATCCAAAGTCTATCACTGGGGCTCTTCCCCCAATAGACGCCCCTGCCACCCCAATGGTATATTTTCGTTACCAGATTACGAAACCGGGCCAAGGCATAACGGATTCAATTAACTCCGGTCATCACCAGCCATAACCAGGGAGAGTTCCTATGACCTCCAGCGCCCCCGCCGAAATCCCCCGGGCCTACGATCCCGCTTCCGTGGAGCAACGCATCTACCAGGACTGGCAGAATGCCGGTTACTTCACCCCGGAAATACGCCCAGGCCGCGAACCCTTCGTCATCATCATGCCGCCGCCCAACGTAACCGGCGAATTGCACCTGGGCCACGCCCTTACCGCCACCATCGAGGACGCCCTGACCCGCTGGCACCGCATGCTGGGCGACGACACCCTGTGGCTCCCGGGCAAGGACCACGCCGGCATCGCCACCCAGTGGGTGGTGGAACGCCTGCTGGCGGAGGAGGGCACCAACCGCCACGAAATGGGCCGCGAACAGTTCCAGGAACGCATCTGGGAGTGGGTGTCCCGCTACGGCAACACTATCGACGAGCAGCACAAGCGCCTGGGCACCTCCTGCGACTGGTCCCGTCTGCGCTTTACCCTGGACCCCGGGCCGGCCCGGGCTGTCCGCGCCACTTTCGTCAACCTGTACAAAAAGGGCCTCATCTACCGCCACGAGCGCATAATTAACTGGTGTCCCCGCTGCTCCACGGCCCTGTCCGACCTGGAGGTGGAATACCAGGAGCAGGACGGCAAGCTCTATTACATCCGCTACCCCCTGGACGACGGCAGCGGCCACATAACCGTGGCCACTACCCGTCCCGAGTCCATGCTGGGCGATACCGGCGTGGCGGTGCACCCCGAAGACCCGCGCTACTGCGCCTTCGTGGGTAAGCAAGCTATGCTGCCCATCATGGACCGGCCTATACCCATTGTTGGCGACGAGGCCATCGAGATGGACTTTGGCACCGGCGCGCTGAAGGTCACGCCCGGGCACGACGTAGTCGACTTTGAGATTGGCGAGCGGCACGGGCTGGAAATCGTCAACGTCATCGGCTTTGACGGCAATATGACCAATCTGGCTGGCAAATACGAGGGTCGGGAGCGGTTCGACACCCGCCGCGCCGTGGCCGAGGAACTGGACGGCCTGGGCCTGCTGGAAAAAGTGGAGGACTACCGACACTCGGTGGGTCACTGCCAGCGGTGCGACGCAGTGGTGGAACCCCTCATCAGCCTCCAGTGGTTCCTCAAGGTGGGCAGCCACCAGGAACCCGACAGCATTGCCGGCCGAGCCCACGCCGCCGTGGCCAACGGGGACATCGCTATCGTCCCCGACCGGTTCGGGCGGGTATATCTCAACTGGCTGGAGAACATCCGCGACTGGTGCATCAGCCGCCAGCTCTGGTGGGGCCACCGGATCCCCGTATGGTACTGTGATGAGTGCGGCGAGATTGTCGTTTCCACCGAAGACCCCAGGGCCTGTCCCGTCTGCAACTCCGAGGGCCTGCGTCAGGACGAGGACGTGCTGGATACCTGGTTCAGTTCCGGCCTGTGGCCCCATTCCACCCTGGGCTGGCCCGAAGACACCGACGACTTCAACTACTTCTACCCCACCGCCGTCATGGAAACGGGCTACGACATCCTCTTCTTCTGGGTGGCCCGCATGATCATGATGGGCATTGAGAACACGGGGGACATTCCCTTCCGGACCGTGTATCTCCACGGCCTGATTCGCGACGCCAACGGCGAGAAGATGAGCAAGACCCGGGGCAATACCATGGACCCCCTGGACCTCATCGACCGCTACGGCACCGACGCCCTCCGGTTCGCCCTGTCTACCGGCACCGCCCCGGGCAACGACCTGCGCATCACCGAAGGCAAGTTGGAGGCCGCCCGCAACTTCGCCAACAAGGTCTGGAACGCCGCCCGTTTCGTCATTACCACACTGGAAGGGAAGGACGACCTGGCCGGCTGGCGAGACCTGCCCAACCTGGAGCACCGGGAGGACCGCTGGATTGTCAGCCTGCTGGACCGGGTTACCGCCGACGTAAACAACTCCCTGGCCGCCTTCGAATTGGGTGAAGCGCAACAGAAGCTCTATGATTTCATCTGGGACGACTTCTGCGACTGGTACATCGAGATGGCAAAAGTCAGAATGCGTTCCATTTCGGAGGGCGGCGACGGCCCCTCGCCCCGGCCCGTGTTGGCCCACGTGCTGGAACGCACCCTCCGGTTGCTGCATCCTTTCATGCCCTTCATCACCGAGGAAATCTGGGGGAACCTGACCTCGCGCCTTCCCGACGAGGGAGAGTTGGCGTCTTCAATCATGATTGCCGACTACCCCGTGGCCAGGTCGCCCCGCCACGACCGACAGGCCGAGGATGAAATATCCCTGGTGATGCAGACCATCCGGGCCGTGCGCAACACTCGCGCCCAGCTTCGCATTCCGGCTAACCAGCGCCTCGAGGCCGAGGTGGAGGCCAATGGTCTCCGCGGCGCCATGGAAGAGGAGGCTGAGGTCATCCGAACCCTGTCCAGGGTGGAACCCCTGAGTATCACCGCTGGAGCGCCGGCGGATTCGGAGCAGAACCGGGGCGTTACGCTGGTGGTGAATCCCCTGGTGGTGCGGCTGCCCCTGGAGGGCGTGGTGGACCTGGCCGCCGAGCAGGATCGGCTAAAGGAAGAACTGGCCAACTGCCAGCGAGAGCTTGAGCGCAAGGAAAAGCTGGTCAACAACCCCAACTTCCGGGCCAAGGCCCGCCCCGACGTGGTGGAAACCGAGGAAGAACGCCTGCGCAACCTCCAGGAACAGCAGCAGCGTTTGGGCGAAATCCTGGCCCAGCTTGGGGGGTAGTTTATCCACGACGTAACACGAACGATCACTAATGAAATTGCTCCCCTCTCCCTCGGGGAGAGGGGCTGGGGGTGAGGGCCCCGCACCAATGAACACCGCCCTTGGCATCATCGGTTACCCCATCGGCCACTCCATGTCGCCCGTTTTCCAGCAGGCGGCGCTGGATGCCTGCGGTGTCGATGCCCAATACCTGGCCTACCAGGTGGCGCCCGACGAGGTTGAGGACTTTGTAAATGGTCTGCGCCAGCCGGGTATTATGGGCATCAACGTCACCGTCCCCCACAAGCTGGCGGTTATGCCCTTCCTGGACGAGATCGACGACTGGGCCACCGAGGCCGGGGCCGTCAACACCATCGTCAACCGGGACGAGCGGCTCACTGGCCACAACACCGACGGCTACGGCTTCCTGCGGGCATTGCGGGAAGGGGCGGACTTTGAACCCGCCGGTCGCCGTACCCTCCTCCTGGGGGCCGGCGGCGCCGCCCGGGGCGTGGTACTGGCCCTGGCCCGGGAGGGCGTCGGCGACTTGACCATTGCCAACCGCACCCCGGAACGGGCCGAAAACCTGGCCCAACTGGCCCGAAACCGGGGTATCGCCTGTCAGCCCATTTCCCTGGCTGGCAAGGATTTGGCTGAGGCCGCCGCCGGTTCCGAACTAATCGTCAACTGCACCACCATCGGCATGACCCACGGCCCCGGCGAGAACGAATCTCCCCTGTCCGGCATTGGCATTCCGTCAACAGCTCTCGTCAATGACCTGGTGTATAATCCCCTTGAAACCCCGCTGTTGCGCGAAGCGGCCCGGGCCGGCGCAAAAACCCTGGGCGGCATCCAGATGCTGGTCTACCAGGGCGCGGCCTCCTTCGAGATGTGGCTGGAACGGCCCGCTCCCGTGCCCGTAATGCTGGAAGCGGCCATCCGGGCCATGCATTCGCGCGGTTGAGCAACAAACACCTGCAACTTTGCTTTGGTTGTAACCAGGTGGGCTAATGCCAGATTCGGAGTTCATGTCGCCCCGAGCTTGCCGAAGGGCCTTAAACCCTACTGGTAACGCCGGCTGCGGCTGTCGAAATCGACTTCAGGGAAGGACTTGAGATTCTTCGACCTCGCTCAGAATGACAACTCCCTAAGACGCGATTGAGCCGAGCAACAGATGGTCCTTTCAAGTTCTTGACTGCCTCTGCGGTAAGATGAACGCAGAGGCATAGTTTTACTCAATGCTAAACAGAGGTAAGTGAAATGATCCGGTGGTTTACGGCGGGTGAGTCCCACGGCCAGGGCCTGATGATAATCATGGAAGGCGTCCCCGCGGCCTTGCCCATCAGCGAGGAATACATCGGCGTCCAGTTGGCCCGGCGGCAGCGAGGTTACGGGCGGGGCGGCCGCCAGCTTATCGAGCAGGACTGGGCTCACATCCAGACCGGCGTTCGGCACGGCCTCACCCTGGGCAGTCCCATCGGCATGACCATCGAGAACAAGGACTGGGCCAACTGGACCGAGGCCATGGCCGTGGAATACATCGAAAACCCCTCCCAGGAGGGGCGCAACCGCCGCGTTACCCGCATCCGCCCCGGGCACGCCGACCTGCCCGGCACGATGAAGTACGGCTTCTCCGATGTACGCAACGTCCTGGAGCGGGCCAGCGCCCGGGAGACTGCGGCGCGGGTGGGCGCCGGGGCCATCGCCATGCGGTTGCTGGAGGAGTTCGGCATTAAGCTGCACAGCCACGTAATATCCATCGGCGGTGTCTGGGCCGACACTCCCGACACCCACGATGGCATTGACTGGGACGCCGTCGAGGAATCTCCCGTCCGCTGTGCCGACCCCGAGGCCACGCCGAAGATGATTGCCGAGGTCGACGCCGCCAGGGATGCCGGCGACACGGTGGGCGGCACCGTCGAGGTCATCGCCGACAACGTGCCTATCGGCCTGGGTTCCCATATCCAGTGGGACAAGAAGATTGACGGCCGCATTGCCCAGGCCCTAATGTCCATCAACGCCGTCAAGGATGTCTCCATCGGCCCTGGCTGGGAGGTGGTCAACAAGCGCGGCTCCGAAGTCCACGACGTCATAGAACCGGTAACCAATCCCGACAACCCCTGGCAGCGGAAAACCAACCGGGCCGGCGGCACCGAGGGCGGCATGACCGACGGCATGCCCCTGGTGGCCCGCTTCGGCATCAAGCCCATTGCCACCCTGCACAACCCCCTGCCCTCGGTGGACCTGGACACGGGTGAACCGGTGCAGGCCCACTTCGAACGCTCCGACGTCTGCCAGGCCCCCCCGGCCGGCGTCATCGGCGAGGCGATGGTGGCCCTGGTGCTGGCCGACGCCTTCATGGAAAAATTCGGCGGCGACTCCATCCCCGAAACCCGCCGCAACTACGAAGGCTACATGAAGACGGTGGGGCCGAGGAAGGTTTACCGGTAGGGGATTAACATTGCTGTTGAGCCGACCACAATACCTGCATATCTAACAAAATTTGCTCGTAGCCGGAGTTCATTGGATACCCACCTCAACCCATACCCTCATATTCCCTGGAACCATGACTCAGCGCGGGTTCTGGCTCTACGTGTGCAGAATCCAGTCTCCTGATGGTGAATTACTCTACGTGGGCCGTACAGGGGACAGCTCATCCTCACACGCATCGTCTCCTTTCGTACGAATAGGGCAACACTTGGGGACTAACAAGAGACAGAACTTGATCCGCCGTTGCTTGGAGAAGAAGCAAATTCTTCCGGAAACGTGTGCCGAGTTCGCTGTGGTAGCCTACGGCCCTTTGTTTCCTGAGGCCCAAGACTGGCCTAAGCACACGAAACCGAGGGATGTGGTTGCGTCGCTCGAAATGGAACTCGCGGAAGCCTTGAAACAGGGGAATTACAAGGTACTGAACACTGTCAAGAGCCACAAACCCCTCAACCGTGAGCTCTGGTACAAGGTACGCACCGGGTTCGCAGAACATTTTTGCCGTATTGGCCGGGCCCACGGGCAAAGATTTAATAGCCCTATTCCTCCTCCGCAACCGTTTGCACCGGCGGCAGCAAATCCTCCACCGCCAATTCCATGTCGGGCAATGACACCGGCGTAACCTTGTCGCCCCGTTGCAGCGTGGTGTGCTGGGCATAGCCGTCGGGGCCGGGTTCCGTGAATCGTTCCAGGCAGTCTCCCGAAAGATTCAGTACCCAGGTTTCCGGTATGGCAGCCTGGCCGTAGATGTGGGCCTTCACGTCCCGGTCGTAGGCAAGGGACGAATCGGCTACCTCAACAATCAGGAGAACGTCGTCAGGAACGGCGTGGGCAAATGAGTAGTCGTCCTCCCGGAATTTCACCAGGGCCAAATCCGGTTCAGGAGCCGATTGTTCGCTGAGGCGTACGGTAGCCTGAATCAGTACGGTGAACAGGTTACCGGCCAACCCAATGAAAACCCGGGCGTAACGGGTTACGCCTCCTATGTGGCTTGGTCCCATCGGCGCCATAACCAGAATCTCTCCTTCAATCAACTCCACCCGCTCATCCTCCCGGAGGATGCCTGCTCTCACCATGCGAAAATACTCGTCCACGGTGAACTTGCGGGTTTCCTGTGTTACCTGGGGAGCCTTTACCGGCGCTGTAGTCATGGCGGCACCTGGCCTGCTCGGAGATTTGTTGGCTAACATGCTAAGGTGTTGCTCTGTCCTTTTCAAGGATGGGTTGATCTGAGAGGGTTTTCAGTCTATTCCCCAGCAGGGAAAAGGTCGCTTCCATGATTCCTGCGAGACCGGTTGACCCGGCGACCCTGCCGTCGGAGACTGAAACCAACAGCCCGGACACTATTCCCCCTTTTCTCCCCTCGTACCAATTGTCAGGCCTCTGGCTACGGTCTGTTATGATAGCCATACCGACCCAGACTACCCTTCCCCACTCCCGGAGGTTCCTCATGAACAACCACACCCCCGACTACCTCGATAAACTTTCCCGCTTCGTGGCAGAAACCCGGCTGGAAGACCAGTCTGAGACCACCGTGGCCGCCGCCCGGGACGTGGTGCTGGATACCATCGGCGCCATTCTGGCCGGGAGTCGGCTGGCCGAGAACGCCAACCTGGCAAAGTTGGCCCAGACTATGAGCGGGGCCGGGCACGCCACCATTTTCGGCCATAGGGTCGGGCGGGTGCAGCCGGTGTTTGCGGCCCTGGTCAACGCTACGGCCGGGGTGGCCCTGGAACTGGACGAGGGGAGCAGACTGGGCGGCGGGCACCCGTCCATCCACGTTACGCCCGGGGCTATTGCCGTGGCCGAGGAGGTGAGCGCCACTGGCAAGGCCACCCTGGAAGCGGTGATCGTGGGCTACGAGGTTACTTCCCGCATCGGCGCCGGCGTACAGGCCAGGGCGGAGGTACACTCCCACGGCACCTGGGGCACCATCGGGGCGGCGGCGGCCACGGCAAGGCTGCTGGGCTACGACGCCGCAGCCACCAGGCAGGCCATGAACCTGGCCATGTCCATGAGTCCGGCCAACACCTGGACGCCCTGCCTGGAGGGGGCCACCATCCGCAACTTGTACCCCGGCCGGTCCGAGTTTCAGGGCATCATGGCCGCCTACCTCGGGCAGTGCGGCTTCACTGCAGTCAGTGACGGCCCCACCGACCTTTACACCTCAATCCTGGGCGAAGGCTTTGACTCGGAGGCGGTGGTCGCCGGTTGGGGAGAAAGGGGCCCCGCCGGTCCGCTGCGCATCGAGCAAAACTATATCAAGTACCACGCCTGCTGCCTCTACAACCATCCGGTGCTGGACGCTGCCCTGGCCCTGCAACAGCGGGAGGGCTTCAGCGCCGACGCCGTCAAGCGCATAGATGTGACCGCGCCGCCCATAGTGCAGATCATGGCCAACCCGGCGCCGGTGAACATGCTGTCGGCCAAGTTCTCCATACCCTACGCCCTGGCCGCCGCCCTGGTGGACGGCGAGACCGGCGCCCCGGCCTTCTATGACGAGCGGGTGGGGGACCCGGCAGTGCGCTCCCTGGCCGAACGGGTTGAGATCAGACCGGACCCGGACATGAACATGCGCCGGTACGACTATCCGGCGGCACGGGTGGCCATAACCCTGGACGACGGCCGGACACTGGAGGGCAGCGCCGGCGCCCACTACGGCGACAGCCACAACCCCCGTCCAAGGGAGGATCTGCTGGACAAGTTCCGAGCCCTGGCCGGCGAGAGCCTGGGGGAGGAAGCCACCGAGCAGGTAATCGCCACCGTGGGTCGGATGGATGCCCTGGACAGCGTGCGAGAGTTGACGGGGCTGCTGGGCAGGTAAACCAGCCGTCGCCAAAATTTTATGTCCCAAGGTTCGAGGTAACCGCCCTCGCGTGAGCGACGGGCTGGCCCCCGAAGGGTTAAGGTTGCCGCCCCGCATCGGCCTACGCGTTGAAGGTCCTTCGCGTGAGCGACAGTTTGGTTAGTGGTCATGAAGCGCTCCCCGGAGCCGGTCCGGGGAGCGCTCTTCCTTAGCTCGGGCGCCTTGGTCAAGGCAGCGAGTTTCTACTTGGGGAACGCCTCGCCGTCCAGCTGGTCCCGGTGCGGTGCGAATTCCAGGTTGGAGGCTATGTCCCGGGCGCAGCACCCGAAGTTCCACAGGTCGACATCGGCGCCCACGGGCCACACCACGTTGATGGACGCGATGGGGATATGCACCGCCTGCTCGAAGAGCCACTTGGCAGTGTCCCGCTGAATTTCCATTCTCTTCTCAAATTCGGGTTCGTTAAACATGGCCTCTACCTGGGCGTCCAGCCAGGGATGCTCCATACCCCGCATGATCAGTCCCTTGCTGGAAACGCCGTGGCTATAGGCGTTAAGGGGCTCGTCGGAGGGGCTGTTGTCGTGGGTGTTGTACCCCTTCCATGTCCTGTTGACGAAGTGGGGCCGGAAGGCCGTCATCGGCATCCGGTGCTGTTTGCAGCGAATGTTGATTTCTTCCCACATAACACAGACCGCCTCCCCTACCTTGGGTGTGCCGGGGTAGGAGCGTTGAGTCAGCGCCATATCGACTTCAAAGCCGTCTGCGTAGCCAGCGTCGGCCATCAATTGCCTGGCCCTTTCCACGTCATATTCCACCGGGGTGTTCCGCATCTCCTCGTCGAAGAACTGCTCATAGCCGGTCCAGCGCCAGTAAGGATTGTTGGCGTGCCCCTCGCCGTCCAGCACGTTGTCCACGATGGACTCCCGGTCAATGGAGATAATCATGGCTTTCCGAACATCGCGAGCCCGTTGCCACTCCGGCGAGTTGATATCGGCGCTGACGGAGTTCCAGGGCAGGCTGTTGTCTCTTTCCGGTATGCCTTCCCGGTCCACGTACAACTGGCCGTGCAGCGTCATGTGCAGTTCCAGGGCGCCGGGGAAGCGCATGAACTTGACCCCTTCCGCATCGATCAGGTTAGGTATGGAGCCCAGGGAGACCTGCATTGTATCCAGTTCCCCGGCCAGGAAGTTGGCAATGCGGGTGGACTCTTCCGCAATCTGGAAGTAATGCAGTTCCTGGAAATAGGGCGTCTTGTGCCAGTGGTCGGGCACCGCCTCGGAAATAAACCGCTCGTTGGTGCGGAACTCCACGAACTGCCAGGGCCCGGTGCCGATTCCTTCCAGCGTAGCCTGATCTTCTCCCACCTCATCGGCATAAGCCTTGCTGGCCATTGGAATGAAGTTGTTGGCGCCGAACTGCTGGAACCGCCAGATAAAGTCGAAAGCCCGGTGGGTGCCGGTGTTAATTTCGACAGTCAGGTCATCAATAAACGTAACGGTGGTTTCCGTTTCATCCCGCTGGAAGATGCGGCGCAAGTTGGTCTTGCCAGGGTGGCGCGCCTCTTCCAACATAATCTGGTCTACAACCCACATGAAGTCGTGCATGTTTGCCGTTCCCCATCCCTTGTGGTAGGGGATTCCTTCCCTGAGCTGCAGGCGCCAGGTGGCCCCGTCTTCGGAAAGGCTCCAGTCCTCCAGCAGGTCGTTTTGCAGCACCCTCCCTGGGCTCATGCGCCAGAGAGCGTCGAAAGTAACCGGGCTCACGTAAGTGGCCTGGGGCACGGCCATGTTTTTGGGCAGGAACTGGGGCGGACCCAGATCCTTGTTGGCTATGCGGAGGATGCCGTAAGGAGCGTCGTCCACGGCCGCCACCACTTCGGGTTCTGCTTTGGCCTGCTCGGGAGCGACAGTAGGAGTGGGAGCCACCACGGGTTCGGGGGCGCTGCTGCCGGCCGTCGCGCCGCCGCTGGCGGCCGCCGGGGCCTGGGAGGCAGGCTGGGCCGGCTGGGACTCAGCCGCAGCCGGTTGCTGAGCCGGTTGTGCCGGCACCTGTTGCTGGGCGGCCGGTGCGGCCGGCGCCGCCGCGGGCTCCTCTGCGGCGCCGCAGGCCAAACCGACCAGAAGCAATACCAATACCGCCGGATAGACCAGGGTGCGGATCCGGAATGTCTTAAGAACTTTCACAATTCCTCCTCCTTAAAGAGCGGCACCCGACTTGGCAGCAAGATTTACGATTTCAGAGCAAATTAGTCCCTGTTTTGTCAGAAACTTGTTGCATATTGGCCCTTATCAACAACTTGCCGGGTGCGTTCTGCCCCTCCAATTGTGCATTGTCGAGAGTTAGGGGAACATATACTACACCTATGCGGGCCTGTCAATCTGGCTTGCCGCAGCGTCAAAACACCACGTGAAGAAACCTCGATCATCCAGGGAGGGACTCGTAGACAGAAATTTCTTGCATAATGTCCCATTTAGTCTCATTTTGGCCCATTCCTGCCTCACGCTCGGCCTTTCTCCCCGAAGGAGGAGGGGGATCCCTCGACAAGCAGAGGATGGGCGGTTGCCTTCATGCAGGCCTCCAGTAGTATTGCTATTGTTTTGGGAGGGTGGCCACGAGGGCCGCCCTCGGGATGTTCCGCTGTGCCGGACAGGGACACAGGTCCGTCCATACGGCGGACGCGCTGCTCCGTTGCCTTTTCTCGCTTAGCCGGTATTGTTATGGTGGACGTGGGATATACAGGGCGGCAATGGAGGATTGACAGTAAATTGGATGTCCACCCAGCATCTTCAGCCGCCAGATCGTGTATCATTGGCAGCGTTCAGGTACCTCAGGAGACGTCGGCAGATGATGGAGGAAAGACAGGATGCGAGTGATGGTATTGGTCAAGGCCACTGTGGACAGCGAAGCCGGAGCCATGCCTTCTACCGAATTGATTGAGGCCATGTTCAATTACAACCAGGAACTGGTCGAGGCGGGAATTATGCAGGGTGGCGACGGTCTGAAACCTTCGTCCGAGGGCAAGCGTGTCGCCTTTGACGGTGACAGCCGCGAGGTGATTGACGGGCCCTTCCCCCATACTTCCGAACTGGTGGCCGGGTTCTGGCTGTGGGAAGTGAGGGACATGGAGGAAGCCCTGGAATGGGTGCTACGCTGCCCCAACCCCATGCCCGGACCCAGCGAAGTAGAAATACGCCCGCTCTATGAAATGGAGGACTTTGGAGACGCACTGACGGGGGAACTGGCGGAGCAGGAGGAGAGGCTGCGGGAGGAGCTTCGGGAGCGGCAGGCGTGACCCCAGCCGCCCAGTACCGGACCAGGGGCATTCAACAGCCGGAGTGAAACTATGACGACCACTGAACCGCTGCCGCGGGGGGAAATTATCCAGCAACTGGACGGGACCTACGAACTGTTTCCCCTGCCCACAGACGAAGAGACCCTGAAGGGCATCCTGCTGGACTGCCTTGCAGAATGGGAAACCATACGCATCGGTATGCTGGTGCCCGGTGCCGTGTGGGAAATCAAGCCGCCACGCCAGCCCCGAACGGGGTTCTTGGATGGCTACCTGACGGTGGACTTCCAGGAGTGGCACCTGCACCTGTGCATCGGTGAGTCCCGGTCCGCGCCGCCGGAAACGGCCCGGCTGCGGCGAACCGCCCGCGCGGAACTGTACCGACGGCTGAATCCCGATAGCCAGCCCACATCATGGGGATTCCGACTCTTCAATGGGGGCGGCCAGCAGCAGATGACCGTTCTGCTGCCCAATCCGCACCTTGATGAGCACCAGCATTACGAGGACAGTCCGGACTGGGGCCGCCTTTACCTGTGGGACCAACTGCGCGACAAGTACCTTTCCCAGTGCAGCGACCCGGTGGACCGCTCAGCGCCCAAGTTCTACCATGGCTGAACCGAACGGCGAAAACGCACCCGTTGAACGAGAGCATGGCGATGGCGAGTGGCCTGGGAGGCTTTTTTGCCATACCCCAGAGCCAACCTGATGAAGGAGGCTGGGCCAGCGCGCGGGACCTGTTTCAGGGCGATGACCGGAGGCTGGCAGCGCTGGTGGCGGCCTACGGGCAACGAGCCTGGGAAAGCTCCAATCGACACGTGGCCGCTTCGGCCTTCCTGGTGGCCTACCTGAGCCGGGCGGTCTTCCCCCTGGTGGGACAGTACGTGCTGGCCGGAAGGGCGCCGGACGTTTCGCTGGACAACCTGGCCTTCCACTGGAATGGGCCGGCCATTGACGCCACGGGGCTAAAACGGCTGCGCTTCGCCGCCCCGCAGGGAGATCCGTCGGTAGGCCACCCCGACGCCATGGTCGTATCCGATTCCCTCACCCTGTATACCCAGCTAAAGCAGTGGCTTTTCCAGGAAAATCTGGAGCTGGTGATTCCGGATTTGCAGCGAGCGGCGGGGGCCAGCGCGAAAGTTTCCTGGAATGCGGTGGCGGCCGCCTTTTCCCAGGCTTTGAACCGACTGTACGCCGCAGCCGGAATGCCGGAAAAGGTGGTGCGGGCGGCGGAATCCTTTTTCTCCGACACTGAGTCGCCCATTTACGGGCAGCTTACCATGGAGGAGTTCCGAAGCCAGGGACGGACGGGGTTTTTCTCGCGGCGGCGCGGGTGCTGCCTTTGGTGGCGGTCGCCGCGGGCCAACGATTACTGTTCCAACTGCATCCTGTTGCCGCGGCAGGAACAGGACCGGCGCTTTGGGGAGATGCTGGCGGGGATTCGGTGAAGCAGGGCATGCTCCGGTGCTTCTGCCATGCAGGGGCCTTTCCCCACCCGCTTGAGGGTTGCTTCAGGATTGGGGTTTGGGCATACGGTAGCCAACTCCGTGCTCGGTGAAGATATAGGTGGGGCGCCGGGCGTTATCGCCCAGCTTCTGGCGCAGGGTTTTGACGAAGGCCCGCAGCAACTGGATGTCTCCCGTGTATTCCTCGCCCCAAATGCGGCGCAGCAGTTCGTCCTGCGACAGGACCCGTCCGGGCCTGGAAGACAATTCCTGGAGCAACTGGTACTCGGTGGCGGTAAGGTGCACCTTGCGGCCACCGACGGTGACCCTGCGTTCCGGGTAGTTAATTTCCAGGTCCCCAACCACGTACTCATCCCCGTCGCGGCTATTCCGGGCCTCGGCGCGTTTGCGGAATGAGACCTTGATCCTGGCCACCAGTTCGGAGGGGGAAAAGGGCTTGACGATATAGTCGTCGGCCCCCAGTTCGAAGGCGCGCACTATGCTTTCATCGTCGCCCTGGCCCGACAGGACGATGGCTGGAACGCCCAGCTGCCTGGTAACCCGGTGAATTACGTCGAAGTCCTGGCGGCTGCCGGAGGCCAGGTCCAGCAGGGCCAGGTGGGGCTTTTCGTCGGCTATGATGCGGCCCAGGTCCGAATAGTCCAGGGTTCCGATGGGCACATAGCCGGCATGGGAAAGGGCGCGCTGTACCGCATTGAGCATGCGAGGGTTCTCCACCACGGACAGGATTCGCTTCCTGCCTCCATATGGCGGGAGGGCTAGCCCACCGGATGGGGCTGGCGCAGAATCGGCGTGCTCCTGGGGTTCTTCTGCGGCGGGGATACTGAATCCAAGAGTGAGTCCCTGGTCCCATTGCCCCGCTTCAACCCAGAGTCGGCCCCCGTGGGCGTTCACAATGCCCTGGCAGATGGCGATGGCCAGCTTGTCCTCCTCCCCCTCCAGGCTGGCTTCCCGGAGGCTGCCTGCCGTGGACCGGATGAGGGCTTCACTCAAGGCGCCGGTCTGGGAAGCTTGCGCGTCCAGGGAAATGGATACGGTTACGTGCATTTCGTCTTTGCGCACCAGGATGCGCAGGGCAGAGGAGGGAGGGGAATATTTCACGCCCCACTGGAGCAATGAGCGCAATACCTGGCTGATGCGCTGGCCGTCGGCCATGGCTCGGGGGAGGTCCGGCGCAACGTCCAGCTTGATTTCATGCCCGGCGTTGGACCGCAGGAACTCCTTCCTGGCACCATTCAGCAATGGCGCCAGTTCCAGGGGCATGGGGTTTATGTTCAGGCTGCCGCTTTCGATCTGGGTCAGGTCTATGAGACGGTTGAGATGATTGCGCATGGCATCGGTCTGCCGGTCGAGAATGCGCAGCAACTGGCGGGACTCGTCGGTGCCGGAAGCGGCGATGCTGTCAACCAGGGCAGCGATGGAACCTTTTATGGTGGTCAGAGGCGTTCTGAGTTCGTTGCCCACCAGGCTGAGAAAGTCGGACCGCATGCGGTCCATTTCGTTGAGGGGCGACATATCCTGGATTGCAATGACTACGGACTCGACCTCGCCCTCCATGGAATAGATGGGAGCGGCGTTGACCAGGGTATGGACCGGCCTGCCGTCGGGCAGGTAAATTACGATCTCTTCGGCCCGTACGATTTCGCCGCTGCGAAGGGCGCGGGTGAGGGGAGAGGAACTGAGGGAAACTTCCCGCCCGTCAGCCCGCCGGAAAGAGAGGGCATTCAAAGCGTCTTCCCAGGTGCCGTTGGGGATACCGGTGTCGCCTATAATGCGCTCGGCCTCGCGATTGTGAGTAACCAATTGGCCCGTTTTGGCGTTGAAGACGATGACGCCCACGGGGGAAATGTTGATCAGGGTTTCCAGGTTGGCCTTGGAATGCATAGCCCGGTCATATTTGGCGACGTTGACCAGGGCAACGGCAGCCTGGGCGGCGAATGCCGCGATGATTTCCTCGTCCTCGAGGGTAAATTCGGCGCCGGTGGCCTTGTCGGCAAGGTAGAGGTTAGCCAGGCATCGCCCCTGGTGGCGGACGGCTGTGCCCAGGAATGTAGTCATCATCGGGTGATGCAGAGGGAAGCCCACCGAGTCCGGGTGGCTGGCGATATCTTTGACCCGAATCGGTTTGTCGGACACCGTCAGGTTGCCAATGAGGCCACCGATCCTTGGGCTGGTTTCGATGAGAGCCGCATGTTCGGGAGCAATGCCCCTGGTTACGAGTTCCCGGTTTTCGCCGGCTTCGTTGAAGGTAAGCAGGGCGCCAAAGCGGGCGTCGGTTAGTGAGCAAGCCCAGTCAACGATTTCTCGCAGTAAGGTTCCGGAGTCTAGGTTGCTGCTAATGCTGAGGTTGGCTTCCTGCAGTTCCTTGAGGTGTGCTGGCGGGGTCTGGCTTTGAAGTTCCGGTTCTTCCTGTTCCTGTAGCATATCAGAGCGCTTTCACAGAAGTGAGATGGGCGAGATAGACGTATTCGTTTGTCTATAAAACAGTCTACATCGCATACCAAGGTAATATAACACATCAATTATAATGTGCCAGATATCATCACAAAATCTTCATTAACAAAAGTTTAATAAATGGCGTAGGCCTGCCACCTGGCCGCCAGGAGAACCTCCGGTGGCGGCCCAGTTGGGGCAGCAGTGCGGTGCATTGCCAAGGGGATAAGGCGACACCCAGGATGGGACCGGCTGCCAGCGCATGCGGATAAAGGGAGAGCAAGAGGCCTGCATCCTGGCAGCGTGGCGCTACGTCCTGGTCGTCTTACTACAATTGATTTAGGTGTCGAAACCAGCGTCCCAGGTGCTATAGCAAACCGGCAGGCTTTCGGGCAGGCCTCAAATAGAGGGAGCCGGAGAGCTCCCTAGCTGAGCCGGCCCACCAGGTCTTCATTGGAGCCCACAATCTGCTCGCCCAGGTAGGGGCCGAACAGGTCCAGGTATTCCCTGAATTGGGCTTCAACGTCGAACTCCGGCTCCACGTGAATCTCCACCTCAAGGATCCGGCCCACGCCTTCTACATCGTCCAGGTTGAAGACAACGTTGTCCTTGCACCAGATCTCTCTCTGCTTGTTGACCACGGCACGGATCCCCAAGACAGCATCCAGCATTTCCTTGGTCTCATGGCCGTTCAGGCCCCACACGCGGAAACTGCTGGTCCTTCCCCCCGATTCCTGGCCCTCTTCGTAGTAAATTACCTGGGGAGCGTCCCGGTCGATACGAACCTTCAGGCGGCGGCGCGAATTGCCCTCCGGTGAATCGGCCAGATTGTAGTAATAGTCCACCTGGTCCTTTTGCTCTACGTAGGAAGCCCCCAGGTCCGAAAGGACCTGCCTTACCGGTCTGAAGTCGGAGCAGTAGGCCTTGATTTCCCGATTCGTTTGCATGGTCATTGTCTAATCTCTCCCGGGCTGTTGAAGGGGAGTGTGGCAGCCTGAGGTTTGAATTTGAAACGTTCCTCAAATATATTCTATGACGGAATGCCGGAGTTTTTAATACCCGGGGCAGTCTACCCGCTCTTTCTTTACGTTTTCTTGAGACATTCGACCCGAAATCGGGTAAAATGGCTTCGCCATTATAAAGCTTGATTCAATGGAGGAGAGTTATGGCAGACAATGATGTACTGTTGATGGCTCACCTTATGCGCCGGGCCGGCTTTGGCGCCTCATATGGCGAACTGCAGGAACGGGCCGCCCAGGGCTACGAGAACACAGTCGAGGAACTGCTGCATCCTGAGGACCAGGAAGAACTGAATACCGACGTGATGCAGCGCTACATGGGTTGGAGGGACATGGGTTACCTGGCCGCCAACCAGGGTTACTGGACCTACCGGATGGTCAACTCCCCGCGGCAGTTGCAGGAAAAACTCTGCCTGTTCTGGCACAGCATTTTCTGCGTAGGCGACTCCAAGATCATGGCGCCCCACAATATCCTGGAGCAGCTGGAGCACTTCCGCAACCACGGCATGGGGCGGTTCGATGAACTGCTGCTGCGTATGGCCACCAACCCCGCCATGCTTTACTACCTGGACAACCAGCTAAGCCACCGGGAGGCAGTCAACGAGAATTGGGGCCGCGAGTTGCTGGAGCTCTTCTCCATGGGTGTCGGCATGGACGGCCAGCCCAATTACACCGAAGAGGACGTTAAAGCTTGCGCCCAGGCCTTTACCGGCTGGACTGTGGGCAACGGTATGCCCCGCTATCCATACGGCCGCTACTTTAACCAGTTCCTTTACAACCGCCAGGACCACATTGACGGCGAAAAGACCTTCCTGGGTGAGACGGGTGACTTCAACGGCGACGACATCATTCGCATCATCGCCAGGCAACCGGCAACGGCCAGGTTCATATCCCGCCACCTGTACAACTTCTTCGTGGCCGATGAGCCCCAGGTTCCTTCCTGGCAGGACACGCCGCCCCGGGACATGGAAGCCATACAGCAGCTGGAGGAAGAATACTTCAGGTCGGGCTACGAAATCCGGTCCATGCTGCGCCTGTTGTTCAATTCCGACTTCTTCAAGGAGGCGCGTTTCTCCAAAGTGAAGAGTCCGGCGGAACTGGTGTGCAGCACCCTGCGGTTTATGGGCGACTTCAACCGGCCGGCCCCGCGCATGTACGACATGGCCCTGGAAATTCGCTACATGGGCCAGGACCTGATGAACCCGCCCACGGTGGAGGGCTGGCACACGGGCAAGGAGTGGATCGACAGCGGCACCCTGGTGGAACGGGTCAACTACGCCGCCAGCGAAATGGGCCGCCTGGAGGCGCCGGGCATCCGCGCGGTGGTTCGTCGCTTCAGCGAAGACGGCCCCACGGTGTCGGCCAGCGCTCTGCTGGAAGGCTGCCTGGAAATGCTGGGGGGCTATCAGCTCATGGCGGATACCCGCAATCTGCTGCTGAACCACCTGGGAACCGACCAGGACATCTCCACCGGCGGCGAAGACTTCACCCAGCAGGTAGGGCAGGTTCTGCAGTTGATAGTGTCCACTCAGGAGTACCAGTTCACCTAGCCAGCGCGTCGATGCCAGGAATCATCGTAGGGGCGGCCCTTGTGGCCGCCCTTTTCCATGGGCAACAAGTGTTGGGGACAGGTTTGAGCTTGCCTTCATATAGGGAAATACGGCTGGGCGTCTAAAGCGGTCCCACTTACACGCTGGACGAAAACCCGGTGGGCGGCCCTTAACCTAAACCGAAAACACGGCCCCCGAAAAGCTTCGGGGGCCGGTAGTTCCAGGCTAACTTAAGCTACTATGAAAAGTTGGTGCCGGAGGAGGGACTCGAACCCACACATCATAATGATAGCGGATTTTAAGTCCGCCGCGTCTGCCATTCCGCCACACCGGCTTAGAAGTTAAGGTCCGGCGGCAAGCCGGGCCTACCGAAGGAAAAGTGCGGCCGACCGGAAATGGAGGAAGGCTGGCAGCTACCGGCGGGGAAGGAAATGGAGGCGACGGGCGGATTCGAACCGCCGAATAGAGGTTTTGCAGACCTCCGCCTTAGTCCACTTGGCTACGTCGCCTCGGGCTGCACCGGTACATGACTGCCGGGTCTGGGCCGATATGGTGCCGAGGGCGGGACTTGAACCCACACGAGCTTACGCCCACGGCCCCCTCAAGACCGCGTGTCTACCTATTCCACCACCTCGGCCAGTCGACGCATACCGCATTATAACACATTAAACAAAGGGCACAAGAACGGCCCCCCAGGGCCAACGCCTTATGAGTCGTATGGTCAGGGTTTGAGGAAAAGGTGTGGTTGGACAAGGTGGGGGAATGATGGAGGAATGGAAGGGGTCAACCACCATTCCCGGCAGGGTCAGCAAATGCAGCAACCGGGGCACGGCAGTTATCTTGTCGGACTTGCCGTCGGCCGCCACCTGGACCAGCGCCAGACGCTGCTCCGCAGCCCAGGCGTTGACCAGGTGCAGGGGCGACTGGGCCCCTCCTCACCGCAGAAGATAGTGCACAGCGCTAAGACCTTAATGTCGCGCACGGGATGACGCCCTGTGTTCCCGCGTCTGGGATCATCCAAGGGCTCCATCTCCCCAAGCGTCGTCCCCGTCACCACTGCCTCCACACAACTCGGCGCGAAACCACTGCGCCACTCCCACACCCCTTACTCCAACACCTCCCACACCACTTTCTCCCAAATGGGATTGCCCTGGGAAGCCCCTTAGCAGGGGCGACCTGCTGTGGCCAGCTAACTTTTCGATTAAGGGTAGCTTAACCGGCGCGACTCGCAGGAATTGTAGGGGCGCATGGCCATGCGCCGCCCCGCTTGGGTGGCCCCGCGCCATTTCCCCAGAATTGCTGACACCCCGACCTTGCCATCCTGCACAACGTCCCTCCTTCATAAGCCTGTGGTCCGGCAGGAGTACCGGATTCCCTTGCCTTTGCGGTAAAGCCCCTTGTGTCCCCGGCACAGGTCTGGAGTGTGGCCGAAACGGTCCGAATTAGACCCTTTCCACTGTCCGATTCCCTATCTGTCTGTGGCCTACCGTCTGCGGCCAGGGGGCCATCAATCCCTCGGACTCAGATACAAAGGCCTGGAAACGGCCCCAAATGGCCCGGAAGCAAGAAAATTGAACCCCATACAGTTGACCGGCCACCCCAGGGAAGGCGGTTCAATCCGGGATTAACCTCATGCCAATTGCTCCTTCCTGGCGAGGCAGCCGGATGCAGACCCTGTTCGGCATGCCCTGACAATTGACTGCAACCCAATACAGCGTTAAATTAGGCACACCCAGATACACAGGCCCACCAATTTAGAGGAGGCTCGCATGACTCTCAGCAAACAGACTACCTACGCTGTCCAGATCGAGGACGTGGAATATCTCCGCCACGGGGACAAGCCCTTCCAGGCCCGGCTGTTCAAGCCCCAGGGCGACGGCCCCTTCCCGGTAATGATCGAACTTCACGGCGGCGCCTGGGTCAACGGCACCCGTGAGAACGGCAACGTCGGCAATGAGGCCCTGGCCAGTAACGGCATCATCGTTGCGGCCCTGGACTTCCGAGTTCCGCCGGAAGCGTCCTATCCTGCATCCTTCCAGGACATCCACTACGGTATCCGCTGGGCCAAGGCCCATGCCGCCGAGTGGAACGGCAACGCCGCCAAAATCGGCGCCATGGGCACTTCCAGCGGCGCCCACCAGGCCATGCTGCTGGGCATGCGTCCCTTCGACTCCCGTTACGCCGCCCTGTCCCTTACCAACGGCGCCTCCCACGTGGACGGTACCCTGGGCTGCGTCATCATGGTCTCTCCCGTAATCGATCCCCTGGGCCGCTACAACTATGCCAAGGGCATTCGGGAAGACGTCAAGCCTCCCGAATCCGTCGGCGAGCGGACAATACGGATGCACGATATGTACTGGGTTACCGAGGAAGCCATGGCCGAAGGCGCTCCGGCGCGGGCTCTGGCGGCCGGCGAAAAGACCGAATTGCCGCCCACCCTGTGCCTGGTCCGCGAGTACGAGGCGGCGCACCCCCGTCCGGACCTGCTGGAGTTCGTTTCCCAGTACCAGAAGGCCGGCGGCCAGATTGACCTGACCGTCTTCGAAGGCGAGGGCGAAGGCGTGCTGCGCGACCTGTCCACCGACGTGGCCCAGCAGGCCCTGGAGCAGATGACGTCGTTCATCCACCAGCACCTGGGTTAACCGTCCGTCCACAATTCCACGGTTCAACAGCGACGGCGGGGGCGGTACCGAGCCTGCTCCCGCCGTCAATATGCGGTCAACGGCGGGGCGACGGACTGCGCCTCCGCTAAGGGCCGGGTGCCTTTAACTCGGTACTCCACGGGCTTGACCTGAAACGCAAATTAACTGCGGGACTATGCTGAAATGACCTTACATTGTCTTGCATTGCGAGTAATCACCGCCCAAAATAGGTGGCCCTACCCTCCATGTTCTGACTGTCGGTGATCTGCGGCATGTTGCCAGACGTACTTTCCGGTCCCGGTATTGGAAATATCCTCAGTATTTCCCTTCAGATGGAGGAGATCCGCGAGTCTCTACTGTCCCTCGGCCTGCTGATCATCGTCGCCAAGCTGGCGGAGGGGGTATTTCGCCGACTGCGCCTCAACTCCATCCTGGCATATGCCACGGCAGGCATTCTGCTGGGCCCCGCCCTCCAGTCGCTTACCGGGTGGTCGATTCACCCCACCGGCCACATCGACCTGCTGCTGACCCTGGGCATCTTCATCTTCTTCTTCCTGATCGGGCTGGACGAAATAGACATGCCCAGCTTCGTGGCCACCCTGCGGGGCCATTATTTCGTCGCCGCTCTGGTCTCCGTATCCTTTTCCCTGGGCATTGCCATGGTGGTTACCACCGGCGTCTTGTACGATTTCGGCATTCGATTGGGCGCAACGGACGCCCTGGCCCTGGCGGGCGTGCTCTCCATGAGTAGCCTGGGCATCGTAGCCAAGGTGCTGGCCGATGACGGGCGACTGCGTGAACCGATAGGGCTTCAAATTTTCACGGTAGTCCTCATCGCGGAACTGATAACCCTCCTGGTGATCGGATTCAGCATTGGCGAACACGCCCGGGAGATTTCGGCGACGGGAGTGCTCATCCTGGTGGCGAAGATAGTCGGCTTTGCCGCCATAGCCTGGCTGCTGTCTTCTCGCGTATTGCCGCCGCTGGTGGCCCGGTTGCAGCGGTTGATCCAGGTGCCGCAGCTGGCCTTGGGGCTATTGCTGGGTACTCTCTTTCTGGTGGTGGACGCCGCGGAAGTAATGGGGCTTCACGGTACTCTGGGCGCTCTGCTCTTCGGCGCCTCGCTGGCGGGCCTTCCCTACCAGGTGCGGGTGGAAATAATGCCCGGGCTGCGCAGTACCGCCGAAGCCATCTTCGTACCCCTCTTTTTCGCCTCCGCAGGGCTACACTTCACTTTTTCCTTCGTGAACATGCCCCTGGAGGCGATGGCTGCCCTGGCCCTGATTCCCCTGGCGGGAAACTTTTTGGGCGCATTGCTGGGCGCATATGCGGCCAGGCTGAAGACCCCCCAGGCCGTTGCTTCCGGGCTTATGGGCAAGGGAGTGGCGGAAATAGCCCTGTTGTTGGTGCTGCAGGGAGTAGGGATCATCAACGAGGAGGTCTTCTCCTTCCTGGTACTGGTCATGTTCTGCTACCTGCTGGTAATGCCTTCCCTGATCAGCTTTGCCACCGGCCGGGCCAGCAGGAGCGCCACGACCATCACCACCGTAGATGACGTACCCCGGGGCATTTTCAGGTTTGTGCTGACGGAGATTGTCGTCGACGACATTCTCGACCGCACCCGGCGACATCCCACGCCCACCCTGACCGTCAGAGACTTTACAGAACGGTGGGCCGGCCCTCACCAGCACGACTACGTGGTTGCCGATGGCGAAACCGTGGTGGGAATTATGTCATTGGATATGCTGCGCTATCTCCCGGAGGAGGATTGGCCAACCACGCCCATAAGCCGTCTGACCCGCAGCGAGTTTTCCCTGGCATGGGCCGACGAACACGTGGAGGACGTGTTGCAGCGCATGAGGGAGAATGCCATGACGGCCATGCCCGTGATGGATCGGGAGTCCGAAAAGTTTGTGGGGGTAGTCAACAGCAACGACATACTGCAACTGATCCTCAACAAAGGCCGGGCCTAGAAGGCGGGCCGTTTCAAAGAGCATGTGCCCCCGTCCGGCTTTGGAGGTATAATGGCCTTAACACCAGCATTGGGGGTGCCCGCGTGGCCAAGATCAAACATATCGCCATCACCTGCCAGGACCCCGACACCGTCGCGAAGTTCTACAAGGAAGGGTTTGACCTGGTGGAGGTTGCCAGAAACGACCGCCAGATCCAGCTCACCGACGGCGACATCAACCTCACCATCCTCAAGTGGAAGACCGACGAGGACGCCGATGTTGGCCCCAACGGCGAAAACTATAGCGGCATTCACCACATCGGTTTCCAGGTGGACAGCCTGCAGAATACGGGCGCCCGGCTGCGGGATATTGGCGGCGACGAAATAGTCCGGCGGGAAGTAGCCCCAGATGGCGAATTTCGGGCGCCCCGGGCGGAGGAGAAATGGTCCGGCCCCAACGGCCAGGTGCTGGACATTTCCGAACCGGGCTGGTTGCACAGGCTGCCCCTGGATTAACCTAAACGGTTGCCAAGTCCCCTCTCCCATGGCGGGAGAGGGTTGGGGCGAGGTGCCGCATCGCCATCGGGCCGGAGAGCCGCCTTGGTCCGTACCTTCCCTCGCGAAGGGGAAGGCAGGATTAGGGTGAAAATTCTGGCGCTGCTTCCCCGACCAGCCCAGCCTGAAGGAGGCCCATACCTGATATGAAGTTTGCCCTGTTTCTGCTGGGTTCCTGGACTGAAGAGGAAACAAGCGCCCAGAGCCGCATATTCAATGAAATGCTGGAGCAGACCGAATACGCCGAGGAACTGGGATTCGACTCGGTTTGGATTGCCGAGCACCACTCGAGCCGGTACGGTATCTGTCCGTCGTTGATGCCCCTGCTCAGCCACATCGCTGCCCGCACCAGCAAGATTCGCCTCGGGGCCGGTGTCAGCGTCCTCCCCTTCCACAACCCCATCTTTCTGGCCGAAGAGAGCGCCATGCTGGACGTGCTGAGCCAGGGCCGGCTGGACTTTGGCGTGGGCCGGGGCTCGGCGGACTACGAATACGGCAACTTCAACGTCGACTTTGCCACCCGGGATGTGCGCACCCAGGAGGCGCTGGAAATAATCCTGGGCCTCTGGACACAGGACGATTTCAGTTTCGACGGCGAGTTCTACCGGGTGCGAGACCTTACCATCGCCCCCAAACCCGTCCAGCAGCCTCATCCGCCCGTGTACCTGGCGGTATCCCGGACGCCCGCCAGCGTGGACGTTGCCGTGGGGCGGGACCTGCCCATACTCACCAGCTTCTCCATGCCCGAAGCTGACAACCTGGACCTTTTCTCGCTTTATTCAGACCGCAGCGCTGCCGCCGGCAAGACCCTGCCCGTGGCGGAGATGCCTTACTTCCGGTTTGTGTACCTTGATGAAGACGAAGCGGCGGCGCGGGAATATCCCCGCCAGTCCTTGACTTGGGTTCGGGACCTGGGCGGCTACCGGCGTACCCTGACCTACGGTGACGAGATAAACGTTGACCTGGATCACTGGCGCCGCGTCCGCACCGTGGAGCCGGCCAGCTACGAGTCGGAACTGGAAACCACCTGCTACTTTGGAACTCCGGACTGGTGCGTGGAGCGCATTGCCAGCCTGCGGGACGACCACGGCATCGACTACTTCGGCGCCAGCATGTCCTTTGGCAGCATGGAACACTCCAAAGTTATGCGGTCCATGGAGCTATTCGCCAAACAGGTGATGCCGAAGTTCAAGTAACCTTCGGAGCTGCTTCCAATTCCCCCATAGCATACCTTCGTCACGGAAGGAGACCCACCTGTTGGCACACCCTCAACAACTCGGGAACATAGCCGTCATCGGGGCCGGTATCCTGGGCGCCACCATCGCATGGCGCTTGGCGAAGCGCGGGGCCCACGTTGTCCTGCTGGACAAGGGTCAACCGGGCCACGGCGCTTCCAGCCACAGCTTCGCCTGGATCAACGCGGGTGCCAAGGAACCCGTAGGCTACCACAACCTGAACTGCCGCTCGCTCGACATGTGGGCCCGCTTCGCCGAAGCTATTGGCGACGATGGCGAGCCGGCCAGCGTCGGCCTGCGCTGGGGCGGCAAGGTCTCCTGGGAGGCCGACCCCGCGTCTGCCCCAGGGCTGGTGGCCAGGGTGCGACAACTCCAGCGCTGGGGCTATCCCACGCGCCTGGTTGACGACAGGGAGTTGAAGCGCCTGGAACCGGCTCTGGAAGTGGGCCCGGTGGCCGCTGCCGAATACAGCCCCAACGAAGGCCAGGTGGAACCCCAAATGGTGGTGGACGCCTGCCTGCGCCGCCTTGGCGAAACAGGCTGTGAGGTTCTCACTGATACGGAAGTCCTCGGCTTTGAGCGCGATGGCGAGGGCCGGGTGCGCTCCCTGAATACCGGTGCGGGCTCCAGGGCTGTTGATGTTGTGGTGATGTCCGCGGGCACGGACACTACCCGGCTGGCGAGCCTGGCCGGGGTTAAGGCGCCACAGGCGGAAAGTCCCGGCGTGGTGATACGGACGACTCCTCTCCCGCCCCTGCTGCGGAACGTGCCGGTGGTCTACGCCCCGCCCCTGGGTGACGGCCGCCGGGAGTTTCACATCCGGCAGTGCGCCGACGGGAGCCTGATGATTGGCGAGGGTGACCAGGAAAGCCTGGCGGAGGACGACTCCCAGGCCCACGCCGACGACCTGCTGGCCCGGGCCTGCCGCTACCTGCCGGGGATCTCCGGCGCGCGGGCCATTCCGGTCCCCGTGGGCTGGCGTCCCATGCCCCTGGACGGCTACCCGGTGATGGGGTTTGCCGCCGAGGCGCCTAACCTGTACATTGCCCTCACTCACAGCGGGGTGACCCTTGCCCCATTACTCAGCCGCCTCGCGACCCAGGAAATCTGCGACGGGACGCCGGCGGATGCGTTGCTTGGGCCGTACCGGCCCCAGCGATTCGCCGGCATGACTGCCGAGCAGGTGGCGGCGGTCACCCATCCCCGGCTTACCAAGCTGGGCTGACCGCAGCGTCTTAACGCCCGGAGCTGGAAGGATTGAAGACGGCCGCCGAACAGTTCGCCTTTCTCCTTGATGCCGTGTCGGAGCAGCAGGCCCGGTTGCATGGCATCAACCCGGCTGCCGACCCATGGACCGGCAGGCTGGCCAGCCTCTTCCGGTTCGACCCACGCCGCGCCCTGGGGCCAAACCTGGAAATCATCGAGGGTTACCTGCGGCCCGACGACGTGGTCGTGGATGTGGGAGGGGGCGCGGGCCGGGTCAGTCTTCCCCTGGCCCTGCGCTGCCAAGAAGTGGTAGTCGTGGACCCGTCTCCAGGTATGGGGGCCGAGTTTGATTCATGCCGCCGCCAGGCGAACATTAACAACGCTCGGCGCATTCAGGCCAGCTGGATGGACGTGGACGGCGTGGAGGGGGACGTGGTCTTCTCCGCCGACGTGGCCTATTTTGTGCGGGATATTGTCCCCTTTATCGAGAAGCTGCAATCCGCGGCCCGCCGCCGCGTGATCATTACCCTTTGGAGCGTATCGCCGCCCAACAGCGAGGCCGTACTCTACGAACTTTTCTATGGAGAACCCATGGCTGCCGTGCCTGGCTTTCGGGAGCTAATGGCCGTCCTTTGGGACATGGGCATACTGCCCGACGTGAAGGTACTACCGGAACCGCCCTGGTGGGAAACCGGCCTGCCGAGGACCAGGGACGAAGCAATGCAGGAAGCTTTGCAAAGTGGCTGGGTGATGGAGGAGGACCTGCCCGCCGCCAGGGAGGCCCTGTCCCTTAACTTCGACCGCCTCTTCACCTTCGACGGCGCAGGCTTCCGTCCCCGGTGGCGGCGGCAATCCCGGGAACTGCTGATTACCTGGGGTACCAATTGATTCCGTGGGGTGGGTTCGTATCTTTCGGCAAGCGGGAGAGGCGGAGTACCTTGTAACTTCCCCGGGATTGGCCTGCCCGGTTATTGTGCCTCGTAGGAGCGTATCACCCCACTGGACTAACACCACGGCCGGGTGTACCGCCATG
The DNA here is from genome assembly GCA_965207275.1 of Dehalococcoidia bacterium. GTDB lineage: Bacteria > Chloroflexota > Dehalococcoidia > Lucifugimonadales > UBA3495 > Bin22. Next base: position 2,683,433 of record CBDBMH010000002.1, on the reverse strand, counting down.
GGTCTCCTGAACCTTTTCGGATTCCCGCGAATGGCCGAATGACCGCCTTGAAAAGCTCTGTTTTGGATGGCTGGCGCGGATAAGCGTGAAGGCCGTGCGATCCAACCAACCGGCTATCAGCCCCTCAGTAGCTGGCTTCTTCAAAACGGGTGACACACCTGGCGGGGTCCGACTCGGCCAGGACCGGCGGTCTGTGCCCGGTGTGAACGAAATCAGCGATCAACTTTCCTGCCATCGGTCCGCGCCCAAATCCCGAGGAAGCCAGGCCGCTCACAATGTACAGATTGTCGAGCAGAGGAATGCTGCCAATTATCGGTTTGCCGTCCAGGGAAAAGGGCATCAGCCCAGCCCAGGTACGATTGATGGGGAGGCATTCCACTTCGGGCAGAATCTCGGCTACGTGTCGGAAGTTCACCTCCACTCCGACAGCGTCCACCGTCTGGTCGTAGCCGGTCATCTGCCGGTCGCCCCCGAATACAAGCTCGCCGTTCCTGTTCTGGCGTCCGTAAAGATGCCTGGTGAGCCGGTGGCTGCCAAGGTGGGTCAATTCGGGCGGCGTGCGGGCATCGTTGCCGGGACGTTGAGCCCAGTGCATGGGAGATTCCGCTGAGGACAAGGAGTGGAATACCCTTGGGGGCAAGGGCTCAGATGCCCACATCTGGCCCCGGACAGGTACAATGGGTATGCTCAGCCCCAGCATTTTCCCCAGGGGATGGCACCAGGCTCCGGCAGCCAGTAACAACCGCTCCGTTACGTGCTCCTCGCCGTCGCAGGAAACGCGGTAAGCGCCGTTGTCCTGGAGGGCAATGGCCGTTACATTCCGTCCCGTCAGGATCAGTGCGCCCCGTTGGGTGGCGGCATCTGCAAAAGCCTGGGTTGCCTTGACCTGGTCAGCCTGGGCCCGCAGGGGGAAATGGAGCGCGCCCTGAAGGCCGGGGTTCAACCCCGGCTCCAGGCCCCTGGCCTCGTTGATTGGTAACAGTTCCAATGTATAGCCCCGGGACTTCAACGCCAGAACCTGGTCACGGATGTAGTTGTACTGTTCCCGTGTCTGAATGGCTTGAAGCGCTCCGGAGCAGCGAAATTCTACATCGTATCCCAGTTCCAGCTGCATGTGCCTGAATATCTGGAGGCTGCCCATAGTCAGGTACGCTTGCAGGTCGGGAACATGCCCCCAGCCCAGCGCGCCAATGCCGCCGGCGTTAACTCCCGACGCCTCGGACGCGATGTGCCCCCGTTCCACCAGAGTAACCCGCCGCCCGAGAGAGGCCAGATGCCAAGCCGCGGAGGCGCCGGCTATGCCTCCCCCTATTATCATGACCTCGGTATCAGCCATTGCCGCCCTCCTTAAGGCGGGACTCCGAAGTAAGCCGAAGGGCAGCCTGACCTTGATTCCAATCCAGCCCGGATGTTGCAGGGATCGCTGATAAGCTGGCCACAAGAAGGGGAGCAGCCGCGCGGCTGCTCCCAAGTTGCCCGGACTGTTCCGGCAGGCTACCCCACTATCCCCTCGTCGATCATTGCCTTGATGGCGCCGTCGAAGGCTTCCAGGCTGGCGTCGATGTCGGCTTCGGTGTGTACGCCGGAGAGCACGCCGCTGGTGCGGGACATGAGGTCAACACCCCGGACCTGCAGCGCCTGGCGGAAGGCCGTCTGCACTTCCGGCGGCGCGTTCTTGAGGGTGTTGGCGTCAAGGCCCTCGACGGAGCGGCCCCCGAAATAGACGTGGAAGGTTGAAGATTCGCCGTAGACGGCTGCGGGAATTTCCTGGCGGTCGATGATGCGGCGCAGGCCCACCCGCAGGCGCTCGGCCATGCGGTCGGCCTGGGCCTGCATCTCGCCGGTGGCGGCGAGGCGCAGTGCCGCGTTGCCGGTGGCGGCGCAATAGGGGTTGGCGTTAAAGGTGCCGCCGTGCAGCACCCGCTGGTATCGATCGTGCTGCCGTTCTCCCGTCTGGACCATCACCTGCATCACCTCTTCCCGGCCGGCCACGGCCCCGCCCGGAAGGCCGCCGGTGAGGATTTTGGCCAGGGTACAGAGGTCCGGCTCAATGCCCAGCCATTCCTGCAGGCCGCCGGGGCTCCAGCGGAAGCCGGTTATGACCTCGTCCAGGATCATCACCACGCCGTGCTGGCGGGTTAGCTCCCTGACGCCCTCGACGAAGCCCTCCTGGCGGGGGACGGTGCCATAGGAGGCGCCGGAACCTTCGGTGATGACGCCGGCGATATCGTTTCGGCTGGACAGGATATCTTCCAGTATGTTCAGGCCCGGCGGCAGGACAATAACCGAGTCCACCGCGCCCTGGGGTATGCCGATGGATGCGGGTTCGTCGAAGGGTGGCAGGTTGCCGGGCATTACATAATCGTGCCAACCGTGGTAATGGGACTCCCACCGGATAATCTTCTCTTTGCCGGTGTAGGCCCGGGCGATGCGCATGGCCAGCATGGTGGACTCGGCGCCCGAGGCAACGAAGCGGACCTTGTCGGCGCAGGGGATCAGGTTGCAGACCCTTTCGCCCCATTCCAGCATGGACTCCACCGGCGCACCAAAGTGGGAACCGATGGGCGCGGCGCGGGTGAGGGCCTCCACTACCTCGGGATGGGCGTGGCCCAGGAGCAGGGAAGCGGAACCCAGACCGTAGTCGATGTATTCGTTGCCGTCCACATCCCACTTGCGGGGCCCCTGGCCCCGGGCGATGGTGATGGGGAAGGGGGCCGCCACGTAGCCGTCGTGGCCGGCGCCGCCCGAAGGGAACAGTTCGGTAAACCTGGGGTACAGTTCGGCCGAGCGGGGATTCTTCCTGATGTACTCGTCCCTGATGGTCTCTGGCATGATCTCCTCCTTCAAACTCCCGCCGCGGCGGAGGCGCTGGGGTCCGAGATTGGCTTTAAGATGGCCTGTCCCGCATTGATGCCAACAATTTACCTTAAATCGTGAGGCTGTGCCACCGGCTTGTTCACAGAGAAATAGGTGTGGGCCGGTAATTCCATTCTTGCCACCAGAGGCAAGGAGACGAATGGGCGCAAAAGCGCGGGCGGATACCTCTGCCGGCGCAAGTAGTGGATAATAGGGGCAGCCAACCGGGAGGCGGCCTACCCGCAATTTATCCTCTGCTAGGTGATACTGCCTGCTGGATTTTTCGCCCTCTTTTTCGGCCACGGGCTCCGTTTTGAATTGGGGTTGAGGCTCAAGCCCATGTCGCAGGATTAGATGCTCTCAGATTTCGGTGGGCTTGTCCTGGCATTCTACTTCTCCAGTTTCATCTTTGTTATCTTACCGGCTCTTGGACTTGTCGTTGGCGTCCTCGCCGGTAAGTTAACTCCCGGCGCAAGCGCTGCTCTGGGTTCCCTTGTTGGCGTTGCCTCGGCTGTCTGTGGCCTTGCTCTCTCTTTTCTTGTCTCTTGGGCATCGCATGAACTGGGGGTCGGGCCCCCGCCCAGGCGCCTATCTCTTTTGGTAGTCTTCGGGCTGCATATTGGTGGCGTCTTGGCTCCCGTTGCGGTATTGCAACTATTCCGGCGCCGCCGGCGTTGAAGTAACGCTCGCAACCGCCGAAACCGCAAAGCTCCATGCCCCAAGAGAAACGGGGCAGCCACAAGGACTGCCCCCACAGCACCAGAAATGGTAATCGCCAGGGCTATGAACCAGCCTGCGATTTCAGGGAAATACGTGGATAAACTAGCGGGCGCCGACGGCTGCGGCCCCAAGTTCGCGGATGGCCTGCGCCGTTTCCGGCGTTGGGGGCTGGCCCATCTCCACGTTCCTGGCCACCTCATAGGACCGGCGGATGTCTTCCATTACCGCCTCGTCGGACTGGTCGATGTCGATGGGGATGCCGATCTGGGCCCAGGAAGTGTAGCCCGTCAGCCAGAAGACCTCGGTGGGGTTGTTCTCCGGGTCGCGGAAGTAGCAGCCGATGGCGCTGGCGTGAGTGACAATGCGGTCCAGCTGGTAGCCGCGCTCCAGGATGCGCCGCTTGAAGTCGCGCAGGTCGTCCAGGGAATCCACACGCATGGAAATCTGCTGGATCCATTGGGGGTCATCCAGCGTCTGGCGGCCGTTGATGAGGGCGATCTCATGGTCGATACCCTCAGGGTCGGCGCTGAAAAAGGCGCCCAAGGGGCCGACCTTGGTCAACTTCATGCCCATGAAGTTGCCGTAGAATTCCTTCATCACTTCCAGGTCCTTGACGTAGAACCCGACGTGACCCAGTCCGTTGACTCTTGCTGACATATCTATCTCCTTTCCTATGCCCTCAGGGTTGCCCTATTATGCCATTTTCCCCGATCGTGTGTCGACCACGGGCGACCAGAATCGATGCTGCGTAGCGGCACATTCGGCGGAGGTTGCTGCGGTGGCAGACCCGCCGGTCTGGCCTGTCCCAGTGCCAATTCCGCCGCCTATGGTAAAATTTTCATCGGTAACAATCGCCGCAGACGGCACCGGAGGAGCGCCCTTGGCTACACTTAACATAGTTTCCACCCGACCCAGGGCTGGCAAGACATCCCTGGCCGGGGCGCTGGCCCGCCGCCAGGCTGCCAGGGGCAAGAAAGTGGCCTACTACAAACCCCTTTCAGCCGACCCCTTGTCCGACCCGGACCTTGCCTTCGTGGCAGAAATGCTGGACTCCCTGGGCTCCCCCCAAGTGGCCGTTCCGCCCCCTTTCTCCCAGCCCATTGACCCCCATCAGCTTCCCACCAGGCTTTCGGAGGCGCGGGCCGGTCAGGTGGCTGAGGCTGTAATTGCCATGGAGGCCGCCTTTGATACGGTTCTGGTGGAGTGGGACGCTCCGGCAGTCCCGGAAGGGCGCTCCACGGTGTTGCTGCACTCCCACACCGCGGGGCAGGACCTTCAGTCCGCTACCAACTTGGTGAGCGAGGAGTGGGGCCGGCTTGGCGGCAAGGCTGGGGGCATAATCATCAACAATGTGCTGCGCCACCGAGGCAGATATGTAGTCGACGGGCTGACGGCCCCCTTGAAGAAGCAAGGCATCGCCATGTTGGGCGCAATTCCCGAAGACCGGGAAATGCTGGCCTTTACCCTGGGGCAGGTAGCGGAGCTCCTGGAGGGAGAGTGGGTGCGTGAGCCGGCTGATCCCAATGCGTGGGTAGACCGGTTCCTTATCGGCGGCAACATCATGGACTCGGGGCCCAACTATTTTGGGAGGTACCCCAACCAGGCAGTAATCACGCGGGCGGCGCGACCCGATATCCAGATGGCCAGCCTGATGTGCGACACCAAGTTCCTGGTGCTGACCGGAGGCGATGAGCCCACCGAATACATACGGGTGGAAGCCCAGAAGCGGAATGCCGCACTGCTGCTGGTGCCAGGCGGCACCCAGGAGACGGCCGAATCGCTGGGAGACCTCCAGGCCCGAGCCAATCCTTATATCATGCACAAGCTGGACAGGTTTGCCAGCCTGGCCGATCAATATCTTGAAGGCGGACTGGACGGGCTGCTGGAGTAAGCAGCCAAGAGACAGCCCCTTCCCCGGCGAAAGGGGCCTTTGTCCAGCTTCAATTTACCAACGTTACCAATGGCCGCCTGAAGCCATTAGCAGTCAATTCAGTAATGTAAGCACGATGTACCAAGGTCACAGGGGCGGATAACCACCTAATCCGTCATACCGGCGCAGGCCGGTATCCACATCCCTGAGTTCTTGGATTCCGGACTGCGCCGGTATGACGATCCAATGATCTGTGGTATCGCCGACCCCGCACTATTGCCCTAATGTTCCAGGTGTGGCATAGCGTTACGCTACCTCAAACCGCTCCGATTCCGGGGGCTGGGCCCACAGATCTTCGGCCCCTGCCATGGCCACGGCCCGCTCCGGGCTGGCCCGCCAGGCGTCGTAGATTTCGTTGCTTTCCCAGGTGACCAGTGTGGTAATCTTGGCGGGGTCCCTGAGGGAATAAAGAGTTTCCCGCGCGCCGAAGCCGGGAGCCCTGCTTTGGGCCTGGCCGTTACCGTCCAGCAACTTCTTCGCCTCTTCAATTTTGTCCGCCTTGGCCCAGTGGTGGGTCAAAACTCCGATCATATTGACCTGGTCTCCTTCTACAGATTAATGCCAAACGGGTGAACGGGATCGACTCATCGGGTCAGTCAGGCTAGTCTTCCGCGCCTTCGGCCAGGGCGGGTTCCTGTTCCTGTTCTTCCCGGGCCAACTTGCGGACGCCGCTGCCGCCGGAGCGGAACAGGGGCACCAGTAGCGTAGGCGCGATCAGGGTGGTCAAAACGGTCATCAGGATGCTGACACCGAACAGTTCCTGCTCGATGATGCCGTGGGACAGGCCGATACCGGCGATGATCAGGGCCACCTCGCCCCGGGGCATCATTCCTACGCCAATACGGGTGCTGCCGCGGAGGTTGAAGCCGCTTACCAGGGCCGGGCCTCCCGATCCCACCACCTTGGAGAAGATAGCAAGCGCCGAGATTATGAGGCCGAATACCAGGCCGGACTGCATGGAGGTTACGTCCACCAGCATGCCCATGACCACGAAGAAAACCGGTACCAGGAAATCTACTATGCCCAGCATGGCGGCCTCCACCAGGTGCCCCAGTCGGGTGGTGGACAGGGCCAGCCCAATGGAGAAGGCCCCGATGATGAAGGCCAGGCCAAAGAACTCCGCAAGACCGGCCGCCAGCAGGGCCAGCGCCAGGGGTATGCACAACAGGGCGCTGGTGGAGTTGAACTTCTCCAGCACCTTTTCCAGATAAGGCGCTGCCAGTAGCGCCACCGCGGTGAGCGCAACGCAAAAGCCTATGGCCTTGAAGCTGATCCAGCCCACGCTGCCAAGTGTGAAGGTATCGGTAGTGCTGATGCCCACGACTACAGTCAATACCAGGATGCCCAGCACATCGTCCACCACGGCAGCGGCGATAATCGTCACGCCTTCCGGATCGTCCAGGCGATGCAGGTCAGCCAGCACCCGGGCGGTGATGCCCACGGAAGTGGCGGTCATGATGGCGCCCATGAAGAGGGCCTGTGGGGACGTCCAGCCGCCGCCGCCATCGAATCCCAACAGCACGGTGGCTCCAACGCCCAGTGCGAAGGGCAGCGCTACGCCTCCGATAGCCACCGCAGTGGCCGGGCCGGCATATCTTATGAACTGTTTTAGGTTGGTCTCCAGGCCGATGGCAAAAAGCAATACCACCGACCCTATTTGGGCCATGGCGTAGAGTTCGTTACCTACGGGAATGGGGGCGGGCTTCCCATCAATCAGGGGAAGGGGAAAGAGGGGACCCACGCCAAAGAAGCTCATGCCTCCCAGGGCAAAAGGGCCGATAGCAACGCCAACACCCAGTTCGGCCAGCACGGTCGGAATCTTCAGGAACCTGGCAGCCAGCTCACCGGCAATCTTGGCCGCGGCGAGGATGACGGAGAGTTGGATCAGGAGAACGATAAGGATTTCTGTAATCTCACCGGCGCCGGCCTGGAAGAGGGAGAGGGGGAGCGATACCAAACTGAAAACTTCACCCATAGTAAATGGTCTTTCCAAGTCCCTGATTAGGAATGCACGTCAGAAAGTATAACATTGGGAACTTTGGGGGGACAAATTAAAGGGAGAAAGAAATTAGGCGGGAGCAAGGCGGCCCACTGGCCGGTGGGGAAGCCTTTACGGCTCCCTTTTGCAGGCGGACGCGATAAAGGCGGATGTACGTCAATAAGGGTAAAGTTCCTGTATGCTGGCGAAAGCCGGCTTGACGATTACACGGTCCTTGCAAACGGGAACCTGGCGGGCTGGACATGAAACTGGCTGTACCCATAGATCATCAACCGGCAGGCGACTCCTCGCTAGCCAGGGGGCGCGAAAGCATGTCCTTGATCCTATCCGTAATATCAGCCTGGTCGTAGTTACGCATCAGGTTAATGCGATTGCGATTGGGGTCGCCGCCATGCCAGTACTCGTAGATTTCCTGGCGCATGCCGAAGGAGGAGACGGCCAGGTCGTGGGCCAGGCGGAAGAGGCGGGACTTGTACTCTACGTCCACGCCCTTGCCGCGCATGTAACGAGCCAGGTATGGCCTCAAATCGGAACTGGCCAGGTCCTTTTCGCTGGGCTGCATGATGATGCCCGAACCGCAGATTTCCCGCATCAGGTCTACCATCCGTGACGACAATTGGGAGAAGAATATGTTCATGGCATTCATGTCTCCCAGGGACATGAGACCGTCTTCGGTAAGGAAGGCGTTGTGCTCTATGCCGTCCATGGCATGGCGCCACATCTCGGTGTAGGTGGCCATCTCTCCCAGCTTGGCGGACACTTCCCGGTATTCGATGACGCCGATGGCCTCGGCGACCAGGGTGGCTACGGCGGTCATCAGCTTCATCCGTTGGTGGATGCGCACCAGGTTCGGCCACCCCTGGAAGTTGGTGCGGCGGGTGAGGTGCGCCACAAGGGGCGACGAGTCGTAAAGCATGAAGATGCGGTCCCAGGGCACCAGCACCTCCTCGAAGAAGAGCATGGCATCCTGCTCGTCGTAGTTCAGGCCCAGAGGGTGCCCGAACCCGCCGTACCCGTAGGACACGGGCTCCCGGCACAGTATCTTCATCCCGGGAGAGTTGGTGGGTATGGAAAAGGCCAGCACGCACTTGGGGTCGGAGCGGCGCAGGAAGGTGGCGGACAGCGAAACGTAAGTCTCGTTGCTGATGGGGGCGGCCGTGGCCAATTGCTTGCCCCCGGTGATAACAATGCCTTCGCCGGTCTCGTCGACAACGTGAAGGGCCAGTTCCTCTTCGATCACGTTGCGCTGCTCGTTCTGGGGCTGCTCGCTGCGGTCCACCTGCGGATCGCCCAGAGCGTGGGTCAGGAACAGGTCGTTCTCCTGGCAATAACGGTGGTAGTTGGCGATATTCTCGCCGAAGTCGCACTTCGGGTGCTTCACCGAACCCAGTGAGTCGCGAATGGCGTAGAGGGCAGTAATGTGGGGGGCCAGAATGTCGGGGCTGCGGCCAAGCTGGCCCCAACTCTGTTCGTTCCAGACTTCGCTGTTGCGCCGCTTGCGCTTCAGGTCATCGGCGGAACGGGGCAGCAGCCAGGAAAGGCTGCAACGGTTGCCCGTGTCCGGAGAGACGAAGGTCATCTGGTCCCGAAACTCTTCGGAATGCTGAAGGTCGTAAATGCGGGCCAGTTCGTTAACCATACTCCGGAAGGCAGGATGAGTCGGCACGTCTGCCACTCGATCGCCGTCCAGCCATACTTCCCGGTCGTCGCGGAGGCTATCAATGTAGCGGGCGCCGGTCATGGCGCCGGTGGCGGTGGTAACGTCTAAGGCCATGGGTTACCCCCTTTTCTTGCCCAGGAATGGAAACGAATATTCACCAATATTCTTACTTCATTGGATTATTCGTGAAAATTCGCGCCGATTCGTGGAATAAATAAACACGGGGCGGGTTGAAACTACCCACCCCTGTTGCCACTGAAATTTGGCTGACACCCTTTAGAACGTAAGGTCCGCAGGAATCAATCGTTGGTGCGCTGCATCCGCGGCGAACACGAAGAGCTCTAAGGCCACTGCGCCAAGAAGTATTCTTTCAGGGTCTGGGCCAAACACTACCGGAACCAACTCGACCTGGCCCTCCAGTTCTATCTCCGCCCGGCCAACGGGCAGTTCCATGTGGGAGCCGTCGGCCAGATTAAACCGCAAGGAACGCATCCTTTCGATGCCCATTTGCTCCAGTACAGCCTGGGGAATCAGGGTATAGGTTGAGCCGGTGTCCACCAAACCGTTCAGGGAGCGGGACTCGGTCCTCTCGCGGTTCCAGATAATGAAATCGACGTAAAAGGTCCCCACTTCACCCTCTACGGTGTTTCCCGGGAGAACCAGCTTCCGACCAGCTTTAGTCGCTTTTGGAGTAGTCAAACTGAACCCCTCCATAACTATACAGACAATGCCGCCCTACGTTCCGCAAGGCGGCAGTCGAATGGGGTCAATCGCTTTGCCCAAACCCGGCCGATTGCACGAAAGCCTTCGGAATGGGCTGGCTTTCCACAAGAGTGGCTCTAGTCGAAGCTGCCCACTGGGAGCTTGGCGCCCTGGAAGGGACCTTCCGTGGCCTCGAAGCTCTGGGCGAAGGCCATAATCTCATCGTCGGACTGGTTTTCCAGGTCGATGGGCCGCCCAAAGCCCTGCTTGACCACGTAGCCGGTCTTGTAATAGACCTCGCCCACATTGCCTTCCGGATCTTCGAAGTAAATGCTGTTGGAGATACCGTGGGTGACCGTGCGCAGGATGGTGGTGCCTTCGGCCTTGAACCGGCGGTCCAGTTCCCGCAGGGCTTCCATGCTGGAGACGATGAAGGATACCTGACCCACGTTGCGGGTGCGGGGCCGGCTATCGTTGGCCGAACCCAGGTTAAGCTCGTGGTGCTCGTTGTCGGGGTCGGCGCTGAGGAAGCAACTGCCCCGGTCGGGATCCTCATCGGTTACGGTCAGGCCGAGAACCCGGGTATAGAAGTCGCGCATCTTCAGAAAGTCGTCGCAGATAATGCCCACGTGGCCCAGGTTGGATATGAGAGCCATGTTCGCACCTCCGTATGTAGCTTTGGCGTCATGGTAGCATCGGCGAGGCGGGTGCGCAAGGCGGGGGCTAGTTGTCGGCGGCTGCGGAAATCTCGGGCTCCTCGGCATAAGCAGAGCTTACGGGGAGTTCGTCTATGGAATCGGGCGCGGATAGTTCAACCTCCGCTCCCACCACCAGTTCGGCGAATCGGCGGCCCTGCGGTACTACGCGACGGTCAAAGGAATTTACTGAACTGTTGTAAGTTGATACTGCCGTTTCCAGCTGTTTTCCCACGCGGGCATAGTGGTTCATAAAGGTGGTAAGGCGCTTGTACATTTCCTCGCCCACATTCTTGATACGAGCCGCTTCCTCGGCGACCCGATATTGCTGCCAGCCATTGTTGACGGCCCACAACATCGCAATCAGCGATGCGGGAGTGGCAATGGCTATCCGCTTTCCCATGGCATAGGTCACCAGATTGTCGTCCGCTCTGAGGGCGGCTGCCAGGAATTGGTCTCCGGGGACGAACATCACGACAAAGTCCAGAGACCCGGGCACAGCGGCGCCGTAGTCCTTTCCGGCCAGGTCGTCAATCTGCCTTCTCATGGCCTGAGCGTGGCGAACCCAGGCATTATCGGCGGTTTCAGAGTCTTCGGCCAGCTGCGCTTCCATATAAGCCAGAGTTGAAGCCTTTGCGTCGATAACGATGGCACGCTTTTCCGGCAAGTTCACGACCAGATCCGGTCGGACCTGTTGAGAACCGCTCACCGAGCCCTGTTCCTCAAAATCGCAGTATGGTGACATACCCGCGGCTTCCACTACTTTGCGTAGCTGGACTTCACCCCAATGGCCGGCCTGCCTGTTGTCTGACAGCGCGGTGCTGAGACGGCTGGTCTCAGCAGTAACTCTATTGCTTTGCTCTATCAGCAAGTCGATCTGGGGGTTCAATTTTCCATAGTTCTCGGCCAGTGGCTTGACCAATTCCTGAAATTGGCGGTGGCGCTGCTCAAGTTCGCCCTTAGCCTGCTCCATAGTCTTGCCCAGGCCCTGTTGCGACAATTCCATGAATTGCCTGTTGCTGGCCTGCAACACATCAGATGCCGTTGCCTTGAACTGTTCCCCCAGCTGAGTCTTGGCAGTCTCCAGGAGTTCCTGCGCGGACTTGGCCTGTTCCAACTGGCCGATGAGCCTCGAAATTTCTTCCTGCCGCGACCCCAATTCCTGCTCGTGCTTCAATCGAACGTCAGCCAGCGCCCGGTCCCGCTCCGCCACCTCATGCTGGTTCTGGAGGCGCAGTTCGGCTAGCGCCCTCTCGTGGTCAGCCTCGCTAACTCCGACTAACTCGGGCGGTTTCTTTCCACGCAGAAGCAGGATCAACAGTCCACCCAAAATCAGGCCAGTGGCCAGTCCTACAAGAGCAAGAATGACTTCCATTGTTCGGTCTCCCTAAAGTCGCACGGCTTCAGGTACGATGTCAGATGTCCAGTGAGTCCATGACGGACTGGCATAGCTCGGTAACCGCGTCCTTGGCCGCCCTGCCTTGGCAGCTACCCCTGCTGACTACCTCAACTGCTTTGTTCAATGCTTCCCGCCAGCCGGACCCTTCATCGGTGTGCCCGTCTTCTTCTTCCCCCGAGGGCAGCGAAACAATTTGCGGTCCGCTGTCGAGGCCCGAGAAGAGAACCAGCGACGGCCCGCCTCTTTCATCCAGCCCAAACCTGGCCCGCAGCCTCCGTGCCGTCTTCGACGCTCCGTGCTGGCCGAATATGACCAGGTGGGCAAACCCCAGCTTTTGTTCCTCGAAGCTGGCGCGGAAGGCCCGGAACACGTCGTGGGCGCCCCGGTCCTCGCCGGACACCAGGAAAATGGCAAAGACGGGCGGCGCATCCTCCGGCGTGGCCTCCAGGTCCTTCTGCCAGCGCTTCAGCTTGTCCAGGTCGTGCCTATCGGCATGGGTTGTCATAGTTGTTCCACCTGTTGAAACACGGAGATACAGGATGCAAAGGGCACTACGCGTCTACCCTTGTCCCATCCCGTATATTCTTTCCATCCATGTTTGATTTCCTGGCTCAAAGGAAGACCCCGGACAGCAGCCATATACCCCAGGCCAGCATGCCGACACCTGCGGCACGACCTACCCACACCCCGGCCGGGACCACTTTCTCCACCAGCACGAAGGCGGCCAGGGCGGCAATCCACAAAAGGTTCATGACGCCCAGCAGGAACAGCAGGCCCATCAGCGCCCAACAGCAGCCCAGGCAGTATCCGCCGTGGTGCAGGCCCATCAGCAGGGCGCCCCGCTGTCCGTCCCGCCAGTCGTTGGTGATGAAGCCCATGGGCGTGCGGCAGTGTCGCAGGCAGACGTTCTTCAGGGGACTTAACTGGAAGGTCCCCGCCGCCAGGAGAAGTACGCCGCCAATCAAATCGCTGTCCATGCTGGAAGGGCTCAGGATGGCAAATATCAGGGCAATCTGGCCCATGGTTGCCGCCAAGGAAAAGCCCGCCCAGACCATCAAGTAGCCCGACAGGAAAACTGCCGTTGGGACGTAGGGGCTGCCCTGCTCCCGGCGGCGGCGGTTGATATTGGCGAAGGCCAGGATCATGGGGGCAGCCGAGGGCACCATCATTCCCACCATCATCACTGCCCACATGAGAAACATCAGCATGATGGCCACCGGCCCAAAGCCCACTGAACCACCGGACATGGCCATATTGCCGAATTCGCCCAGGCTGTCCATGCCGGACATGGCCGGGGCCAGGTAGACCAGGTAGGCCCAGGCCAGCAGGGTTATGGCCGCTAGGCCAGCGAGGACAATGTACCTGTCCTTGCGAAGGGCGGATTCAAGAAAAGTTGGCTGCTGTGGCACTGTCTGCATTGCCGTATTTTGGCACAGGACTTGAGGGAATGGCTACCCAGCCTGGTAGCTGGCTGGGAAACTTTCTATAGGAGAAAATAATGGGATTATATATCGAGGATTAATAATCCCCTTGACCGAATATCCGAGACTGAGATAATATTCACTGGTCGACATGAGCACTTCCCCTCCCAACCCCCAGACTTCCCCCAACCCGGCGGAAACTGGTACCACCCAGCGGCGGCAGGGCCGCTTTTTTTATGGCTGGTACGTGGTGGCCGTGGCCTGCCTGCAGGGGATGTTCGGCAACGGCGCCATTTCCACCGGCTTTCCGCGGTTTTTTGAACCCATTCGCGGCGACCTGGGCATTTCATACGCCGCCATGTCCCTGGTATTTTCCCTGGCCCGGGCCGAGGGCGGGCTGGGCGCCCCGCTGGTGGGCTGGCTGGTGGACAAGTTCGGTTCGCGGCCCATGATCCTGTTCGGCGGATTGACGGCCGGCATAGGGCTGATGCTGCTGTCCTTCGCCCGGGAATACTGGCAGCTCGTGTTTCTCTTCGTAGGCGTGGTGTCCATCGGCAAGACGGCGGGGCTTGGCCAGACCCTGATGGCCACGGTCAACCAGTGGTTCGTCCGGCGCAAGGCGGTGGCCCTCTCCACCCTCATGACCGCCTTTGCCGGCGGCGGCGCCATCGTGGTGCCCCTGTTGCACCTGGGCATTGTCTCCCTGGGCTGGCGGCCTACCGTCTTCATCATCGGCCTCTTTATCACCTTCCTCACGCTGCCCGTGGCCTACGTCATCCGCAGCAAGCCCGAGGATATGGGGCTACGGCCTGATGGCGACCTCCCCGCGGGAGCTGCCGCCGCCCGGCCCTCCAGGGGCGGCGGGCATCATGCGCCGGCTGCGTCCATGTCGGGTGAAGAGCAGAATTTTACCGTTCGCCAGGCCCTGCGCACCCAGGCCTTCTGGTTCATCCTGCTGGGCGTCATCACCCGGGTATCGGCCACCAACTCCATTATCATTCACCTGTTTCCCCTGCTGGTGTGGAAGGGCATGAGCGAGGACATTGCCACCCTCGCCGCCTCGGTGATGTTCTTCATGGCCATACCCTTGCGATTCCTGCTGGGCGTGGCTGGAGGGCGGCTGTCGCCGCGAAAACTGCTCTTCTACGGGATGAATCTGGGCGCCATTGGGCTGCTTGGCTTGTGGCTCTTGCCCCAGTGGCCGGCCCTGGTGGTCTTCATCCTGGGATTGGCCATCGTGGAGGGGATAACGTCGGTAAACTGGATTATGGTGGGGGACTACTTTGGGCGCAACCGCTTTGCCAGCCTGATGGGCGCCATGAGCGTCTTTCACAATATCGGCATGTTCATCGCGCCCATCTACGCGGGATGGATACGGGATACCACGGAGAGTTATGCCATTGTGCTGGCCACCTTCGCGCCCACTTTCGTGCTGAGCGCGCTGATGTTTGCCCTGGCCCGCCGCCCCTCGCCGCCCGGCACTGCCGCCCAGATCGGTGAGAGCGGGGAAATTGCCGAAGACGCTGGTAGCAACCCCGGAAGATAAGCCGGGGGCACAGGATTCAAAGGAAGCGGGGTCTTCGGAAGGACGTTGCGTCAGGACCCTTCCGGCTGAACGTCTTCCTTAACCTTCACCAGCCTCAAACTCGGCAATTACCGGGTTGGTCAGTACGCCGATGCCTGGAATGTCAACCTCGACCACGTCCCCGGGGACTATGGCCCGAGTAACACCGGTTGCGCCGGAGAATACCAGGTCCCCCGGCCGCAGGGTTACCTGTTGGCTGATGTAGCTTACAATTTCCGCGAAGGTAAAGATCATGTCCGAGGTGTTGCACCGCTGGACCTCTTCGCCGTTGATCCTCACCAACAGGTCCAATTGCTGCGGTTCCAGTTCAGTCTCAATCCATGGACCTACCGGAGCGAAGGTATCGGCGCCCTTGGCCCGCCAGAAAGTCCAGTCGTCCTTCTGCCAGGACCGCTCACTGACATCGTTGCCGCAGGTGTAGCCCAGAATGTACTGGGAGGCGCGGTCGGGGGAAACGCGCCGGCAGACCTTGCCAATGACGGCCACGGCCTCTCCCTCATAGTGGACTTCCCCGCCGGTGTCGCGGGGAATGATTATTGGCTCGTTGACGCCGGTGAGGGCGTTCCGGCCCTTGCGCCAGGGCTGGGGATGTTCGGGTACGGGCATGGCTCCCTGGCCAAATACCGAACCGGCATACTCCAGGTGGTCCACAAAATTCAGGCCTGGCCCCCACAACTCGGCGGGATCGGTGGGCGGCATAAGCCTCACGTCGGATAGCGAGTGGCGAGTATCGGTAATTCTGAAGCTGGCAAAAATGCTGCCGCGAATCTCGGCTATCTCGTCACCGATGACTACCCCGTTTGCGGTTCGGCTGCCCGCGCGGAATCTGGCAATTTTCATCCCTCACCCCCTGTCCATTCGCCTAACTTTAGCGCAAGAAAAGGGAATTCCACAATAGCCAGATACTTCTATTGCACTAAGCCTTGGCAAATATACCCGACCAGGTATCAGTAATGGCTTGTTGTTCGTGCCAACGCCAGCCCTTAGAATATGACGGGCAAAGACAATTGGTTACTTTATCTGACAAGCTTTAGCCACCGGAAAAGGACTGCCATGAAACTGGGATTTTTCGTTACCAACCAATACCTTCCCGGGGAGTCCTTCCCCCTGAAGATCCAGGAAAGCGTGGAGCAGGTGAGGGCGGCGCGGGAGGCCGGTTTCGACATGATCTGCACCGGGCAGCACTACCTGGCCGCTCCCTACCAAATGAGTTCCAGCTTTCCCCTGCTGGCGCGCCTGGCCGCCGAGGCCGGGGACATGGAGGTGGCGGCGACGGTCATCCTGGTTCCGCTCCACAACCCGGTGGAACTGGCCGAAAGCGTGGCCACCATGGACGCCATCTGCGGCGGCAGGTTCATCTTCGGGGTGGGCCTGGGGTATCGGGACGAAGAGTATACATCCTTCGGTGTACAGCGCGGGGAGCGGGTGGCCCGGCTGCGGGAAGCCCTGGAGGTGATGAAGCTTCTGTGGACCCAGGAAGAAGTGGAGTACAGCGGCCAGTTCTACACTGTCCCTCGCATCTCCCCGTCCACCAAGCCGGTGCAGCAGCCCCACCCGCCTATCTGGGTGGCGGCCAATAACGACGTGGCCATCCGGCGGGCGGCCCGGTGGGGTTATCCGTGGCTGGTAAATCCCCACGCCACCGTGCAAATGGTGGCCGAGCAATGGCGGGGCTACCAGGGTACCCTGGAGCGGGCTGGACAGCCCACGCCCGAGTCCCTGCCCATGATGCGGGAACTGTACGTGGCCCGGGACCGGGAGTCGGCATTTGTAGAGAGCGAACCCTGGCTGGCCCCCAAGTACGCCGCCTACGCCGCCTGGGGCCAGGACAAGGCCCTGCCCGGCGAGGAGAGTTTCTCGGTACCGTACCAGGACCTGGCCCGCGACCGCTTCCTGCTGGGCTCGCCTGAGGACGTGGCGTCAGAAATCCAGCGCTACCAAAGGGAACTGGGCGTCAACTACCTGATTTTCCGCATGCAGTGGCCGGGCATGTCCCAGGAAGCAACCCTGCGGCAGATTGAGCTTATGGGGAATGAAGTTATTCCGCGGGTGAAGGGGTAGAAAGCCGGCTGCGTTAAAGCGGTTCGTCTGGGTTCCGGACCGGCGCTGGAGCTGGGGTTTTTGAACAAGCCGTGAGCCGGCAATAGCCCTGCCGGTCAGGCAAATATTCCTTCCGGTTCAGCCATCACGATCTCCCCGTCGCTCATCACCACTCCGTCCTCGCAATAGCACTCTACCAGCCCGCTGTCGAACTGTTCTTCGTACAGCCTGGCGTACAGGCCTCCCCGGGCCAGCAGTTCCGGGTGAGAACCTTGTTCAACTATTCGTCCTCGGTCAATGGCGTAAATAACGTCCGCGGCCATTATGGTGGACAGTCGGTGGGCGATGGCCACCGTCGTCCGGCCCCGCATCAACGGCTGCAACGCCGACTGCACATAGCGTTCGCTGGCGGTGTCCAGGGCCGACGTGGCTTCGTCCAGGATGAGGATGCGGGGCTGGTGCAGGATCACCCGGGCGATGGCCAGCCGCTGCCGTTCTCCTCCGGAAAGGCGGTAGCCCCGCTCCCCGACCACCGTATCGTAGCCGTCGGGAAACTCCACAATCCTGTCGTGGATATAGGCGGCTTGCGCCGCGGCTTCCACCTCCTGCTGGGTAGCCCGGGGGTTGCCGTACAGCAGGTTGGAGCGAATGCTGGCATGGAACAGGTAGCTTTCCTGGGTGACGTAACCGATCAGGCCTGACAGAGACGCCTGCCTGATCTTGCGCACGTCTATACCATCTATGGATATAGAGCCTTCCGTGGCATCGTACAGCCTGGGAATGAGATAGGAGATGGTGGTCTTGCCGGCGCCGCTGGGGCCGACAAATGCGGCCAACTGGCCCGGCTTGATTTCAAAGCTGACGCCGTCCAGGGCCCACTGGAGCGCGCTTACATCCACCGGATCGTCCCCAGTCTCACCGGCCTCACTCCCCTTCAGCCCCGCTTGACGGTGGGCCAGGTAATTCACACGTACCGAGTCAAAGCTGACGGCGCCGGCTGCCTGCTCCGGCGTCAGCTCAACTGCGTCGGGATCATCAACTATCTGGGGCCTGATGTCCAGGTAACCGAAAATACGCTCGAACAGGGCCAGCGAAGCCTGCAGTTCCACAGATACTTCCAGCAACCGGCTAATGGGGAAGTAGAGGCGGCTTTGCAGGGTCGTAAAGGCCACAATCGTGCCGGCCGAGACCTGGTTCACACCCCCGCCCGTCATCAGGTAGCCGGCCAGCAGGTATACAGCCACGGGGGACACGGAAAAGAAAATCTGCATCAGCGTGAAGAAGGACTGGCCCGTCATCTGCCGCCGAACTATCAGGTCCGACAACCTCTGGTTCTGAAGGTGAAAACGGTCAATTTCGTTGTTCTGCCGGCCAAACAACTTAGCCAGCATTACGCCCGAAATGGACAGGGTTTCCTGGGTGATGGCCGTCAACTCAGCAGTGGAGCGCTGGGCTTCGGCGGCGATGGCCCGGCGCCTGGCGCCCACCACCCGGCTGAGGGCGAAGAATACCGGGGCCGAAACCACTGCCACGATGGTCAACTCCCATGACAAGACCAGCATTGCCACTACGGTGCTGATAAGTATGACGCTGTTCGACAGCACGTCGGAGACGGTGTTGGTTACGACTCGCTGTACTCCGCCCACGTCGTCGGCTACCCGGGACTGGATTTCGCCGGTGCGGGTGTCGGTGAAGAAGCCCAGGGACAGGCTTTGCAGGTGTCGGTACAGGGTGTCCCGCAGGTCCCGCATCACCCGCTGGCCCACCAGGTTGGTCAGGTAGGTCTGGACGATCCCCAGCCCGCCGGAAATCACGGTAATACCGGCCATTATCCCCGCCAGAATCCACAGCAGCCGCATATCGGGGCCGCCATTCTCGGGGAAAAGGGCGTTGTCGAATACCACCTGGATCAGAACGGGATTGACCACGCCCAGCCCGGCGGTAACCGTGATCAACAGCCCCACCACGGTGATGCGGCCGGTGTAGGGCCCGAATGAGGCCAGTATGCGGGGAACCAGGGGCCTGATGGACTCGGTTGGCTTATTCACCGTAGCCATAGTAGTGGTAATTTACTACAGATATGTGCCAGGAGAAAGATCCTCATTACAGAGGCGACTCTGACTCGGCATTGACTGACAGTTGGTAGTAGCGCGGCAGCAGCGGATTGGTGTAAGTTGCTTGATAGCAGCTATAAGACGGTGTTAATGTGGAAGTCAGGCAGGAAGAGAACAATCTTTCGGCGGATCAGGTGTCAATATGGTCGGTACGACGCAGGCTGTTTATCTCCTATTTCGTGATGTTCAGCCTACTATTCGTAGTGGTTTCGGGAATAGCGGCTTGGCTGTCCTATATCTCCGTTAATGACATTAGAGGCGCAGCGGAACTTGCAATGGCTGCCACAGGACTGGCTTCAGGCCGCATACTCTGGCTGGCCGCCTTTTCCATCATCACCGTGGAGGTGGGCAACGTGATCGTTGAGTATTTGATAGTGGACCGGTATAAGCGAGGTAAGGTGGATGGCTTGAAGCAAGGAGAGAAAGGTGAGCGATCCAGGTGGCAGGCTTGGTACGACCGTATGCAGGCTGCCCAACGGGAAGGCCGTCCCTTTGATGAGTCGCCGCCGGGGACGGAAGACAAAGGGAAATAATGTCGAACGATAACCTCAAAACTGCTCAGGGAAGGTAGCTTCCCCCGTCATAACCTAAAGTTCGGCGAAATAATTGGCATCCAGCTTTTTGACTTCGTAGGTGGTTTCAGTTACTACGCCTACGCTGTGGGTAATCATCAATTCGGACAATTCCTGGCCGTCGATTAGCCTGATAAATTTACCACCCCGCGATATATTTTCTGCCGTTTGGCGTGCAGTAGGTGAGAAGCTTGACGTGGTTATGAAGACTCCTTTGGTAGCTCCGAAAGGATCCAGGCTTCCAGAAAAGTTTCTGATCTCGGGTTCTCCCACTTGGGCATAGTCAAAACGCTTGGCTTGGACATAAACCTTTTCCAAGCCCAACGTATCCTGGTTCAGGATACCGTCAATACCCTGATCTCCACTTCGCCCCACGACCTTTCCATCCCCATATCCCATACTGACCAACAGTTCAACCACCAGCCGTTCGAATCCTACCGAAGATATGCTTTTGACATTTTCAAGTGTTTCATCAGCTAGCATTTGAATGTGAGCACGGTATGAATTTGCCAATTGCTCATCAGGGGTAAGGTCATCCGGGATTCCATCCAGAATTCCCACGTCAGAAGGAGTGCCAATGGGCTGCTCTGATACAGCCAGACGAATCAGTTCGGAATTCTGGATTTCTTCTTGATGATTGGCAAGGAATTCTTCACCTTTGAAGGTAATTTTAGGTTGTCCACGTTCGGGAACTTCTAAGAGTCCTGCCTTCTTCAATTTGCTAATGGCCCAATAGGTACGGTTTTCTACTCTGGTCTGTGTCTTGGATGGTACTAATTCCTTAAGGTCTTCGTCTGTGAGATGTAATTTAGCTGGAAGCCTCTCTATTATTTCCTTCACTGACAGGCTTTTTCCAGCCTCATTCGTTATTTCTAGTACAGCCCGATAGAACTTGTTTGCTGCCGGCACTGGCATAATTACCTCTCCCAACGAAACAGTAATTCACTTAACCCCGTATGTTACACTATCCCCGCCCTTAACAGCGGGGCATAAATCCACCACCGGAGTCCTCCACCATGGTCCCTCCCGGCGAGATTTTCGGCATTATTCCTGTCTGGATTGGCGTTTACCTGGCTTTGATCGCAACCCAGGCTTTGGCTGGCTGGCTGGCCTACAAGCGAGTCATTCACCTGATTCGGCAGGGGCGCAGCGTCGCCCGCTTCGATCAACCCTGGAAGCGGTTCACCGGCGCCGTCGCCATCGTGGTGGGGCAGCGCAAGGTGCTGCAGCGGGTGGGATCCGTCGACGCCCGCAGCCGTAGCCTGGACCTGGCCGGACTGGGCCACGCCTTCGTCTTCTGGGGGTTCCTGTCCTTCGTTCTGAGCTACGTCATCTTCATCTTCATCGGCTCCATCTGGCACGCCTTCCCTGAACTGCTGCTCACCGCCACCGGTGTCAAGGTCTACAGCATCTATCTCGACCTGTACGCCGTCCTGATCCTGGCCATCCTGGCGTGGATGCTGGTGCGACGGTGGGCGGCAAAACCCTACCGGCTCAGCTTCGACCTGACCCGCAACATCGACGCCGTCATCGTCGTCGGCCTTACGGCGGGCCTCATGGTGGCCACCCTGCTGGTCCACGCCCTTTACGTGGCCAGCGGCGGGGAAGGACCCGAGGCGGCGGTTCTGGCCGGCGGTATCTTGTCTGACGCCCTTACCGGCATGGGCCTGGGCGCCGGTGCGGCGGAAGCGCTGCACGCCATATTCTGGTGGGTGCACCTGGGCATCATTCTGGGTTTTGGCATCTACGTCCCCACGTCCAAGCACATTCATATGATCGGCGCCCCCCTGAACGCCTACTTCCGCTCCCTGGAACCGAGAGGCGCCATGGCGTCTATCGACCTCGAGAATGCCGAACGGTTTGGCGCCGGAAGGGTCCAGGACTTCACCTGGAAGCAATTGTTGGACGGCTACGCTTGCGCGGTGTGCGGCCGCTGCACCGACGCCTGTCCCGCCAATACTACGGGTAAAATTCTCTCCCCCATGCACATTGTCGAGAACCTGAAAGAGCACATGCTGACCATTGGGCATCAGGGGCCCCGGGACCCGGAGCACGTGGAACCCAACCCCATCATCGACTACGCCATACCCGAGCAGATGGTGTGGGACTGCGTTTCTTGCGGCGCCTGCATGGAAGAGTGCCCGGTGGTGGTGGAGCACATCCCCACCATCATGGACCTGCGCCGCAACCTGGTGCTGGAGGAGTCCCGCATACCCGAAACCGGCATGAACGCCCTGCTCAGCATGGAGCAGCGGGGCCATCCGTGGCGCGGAACCCAGTTCTCCCGCACCGACTGGGCCGAGGGGCTGGGCGTGCCGACCCTGGCCGAAAAGCCCGACGCGGAAATACTGTTCTGGGTGGGCTGTACCGCCGCCCTGGAGCAGCGCAGCCAGGGCACCGCCCGTTCCATGGTCAAGGTGCTGAAGGCCGCCGGGGTGGACTTCGCCATCCTGGGCGACGAGGAGACCTGCACGGGAGACCCGGCCCGCCGCATGGGCAACGAGTACCTGTTCCAGATCCTGGCTGCCCAGAACATTGAGGTGCTCAACGGCTACAACGTCAAGAAAATCGTCACCATCTGCCCCCACTGCTTCAACACCATGCGTAACGAGTATCCCCAGTTCGGCGGAGAGTACGAGGTGCTGCACTACAGCCAGTTCGTGGACGAACTGATCCGGCAGGGTCGGGTCAAGCCCATCAAAATGATGAACCTGGACATGGCCTACCATGATTCCTGCTTCCTGGGTCGCCACAACGGCATCTATGACCAGCCCCGCAACATCGCCCGTTCCATTCCCGGGTTGCGCCTGGTGGAGATGACCCCCCGCTGCCGGGAGCGAGGCTTTTGCTGCGGCGCCGGCGGCGGCCACATGTGGATCGAGGAGAGCCAGGGCCAGCGCATCAACCACGCCCGCACGGATCACTTCCTGGAGACCAACGCCGACACCGTGGGCGTCTCCTGCCCCTTCTGCCTGCAGATGATGACCGAAGGCATCCAGTCCAAGGGCGAAGACCAGACTAAGCAGGCCAGGGATGTGCTGGAGATTCTGGCTGATAGTTTGGGGGACTGATTTTCCCCGGTTTGTGCTTCGCGACTTGAGAGGGAATAGAGTATGCCCGATTCCAAGCCCTTCTCCCTGCTGGTTGTCCCCGACGACGAACCCCCGGCCCTGGTCGGCACTCCCCTGGAGGCCCGCGCCCGGGGCCTGGCCGACCTGGTCGAATGGCACATAACCCGGCCGGCCAATAACGGGGAAACCATCGACCGTATACGCGAAGCCGACGCCATCATCAACATCCGCTCTGCCGTACCATTCCCGCGCCATGTTCTGGAAGCCTGCCCCAACCTGAAACTGCTGTCCGTCTGGGGTACCGGTGTTGACCACGTGGACCTGGCTGCGGCGGAGGAACTGGGCATAACCGTCGCCAACACCCCCGGCTACGGCGCTCCTTACGTTTCGGAGCATGCCCTGGCGCTGGCTCTGGCCGTTTCCCGTCAGATAGTCCGGAATGACCGACGCATCCGGGAGGGTGGCTGGGCCGCCGGCTTCATAGACGAACTCTACGGCAAGACCCTGGGCGTGGTGGGCACGGGAGCCATCGGGCGGCGCATGGTGCAACTGGGCCAGGGCATCGGCATGAACGTAGTTGCCTGGACCTTCAATCCCACGCCCGAGAGGGCAAAAGAGTACGGGGTGGAATTTCTGGAACTGGACGAATTGCTGCGCCGCTCGGACGTGGTATCCCTGCACGTGGCCCTTACGGCGGACAGCCAGGGAATGATTGGCCGGGACCAGCTTGCCCTGATGAAGCCCACCGCTATCCTGGTCAACGTGGCCCGGGGCGCGGTGGTGGACGAAGCGGCCCTGGTGGAAGCTCTGCAGCAGGGCGCTATCGCCGGCGCCGGCCTGGACGTGTTTGAAGTGGAACCCCTGCCTCCGGGCCACCCGCTGACCCGGCTGGACAACGCGGTCCTGGCCCCCCACGCCGGCAGTATGGCCTACAACGGCACTATGCGTGGCCTGGAGATGTCCATCGAGAACCTGGAACGGTTCGCCTCCGGTGATCCTGTGAATGTGGTTGCGCGGGGTAACCGCATTTAATCATGATCGGTCCGCCGCCATGGCCAGGTTCGTTGGACTGCTGGTTGTCGCAACCCTTCTCGCCCTGCCCCCAGGCGTTTATATGAGCTTGCTGGAAGTCCTGGAGCGGCAGTTTGTTTTCTTCCCCATGACTCAGGTTGAACGCAGGCCCGCCGACCTGGGCATCCCCTACGACGACGTCTACTTTATGACCGAAGATGGGCATTTGCTCAACGGGTGGTTCTTACCGGCCCCGTCAGGAAACTCCGACGGCGCTCCTGACAATCGCGACACTACCCTGCTCTGGTTCCACGGCAACGCCGGCAACATCGGGCACCGGGTGGACGACCTGGCCTTGTTCCACCATCTGTTGGGCGTCAATATCTTCATCTTCGACTACCGGGGCTATGGCAATAGCCAGGGCAAACCATCGGAAAGGGGCGTTTACCTGGACTCCCGCGCCGCCCTGACCTATCTGGGCGGCAGGGACGATGTGGACCCCCGACGCCTTGTCTACTACGGCCGGTCCCTGGGCGCGGCGGTGGCCGTCGAACTGGCCCTGCACCGCGCGCCGGAAGGCATGGCGCTCTATTCCCCTTTCACGTCCCTGGCCGACATGGGGGCGGCGCTATATACCTTTTCGCCCGTGCGCCTGCTGGCCGGCCACCGCCTTGATTCCATGGACCGCATCGGCCGGTATCACGGCCCCCTGCTGGTAATTCATGGAGAGTCTGACGAAATCATACCCATCGAGCAGGGTCGGGCGCTGTACGAGGCCGCCCCCGGCCCCAAAACCTTCTACCCGGTACCAGGCGCGTACCACAATGACAGCCTGGGCGGCGCGGAAGCTGGCCTGTGGACGGCCCTGCGCCAGTTCCTGTCATCCTTGCCGGACAGCGCCAGCACCGGCGACGCGACAACAGAAAGGAACAGTAGGGCGGCCGAGTGATTTCCGCCGCCCGTTCGGTAGCATGGCAACCGAATCCATGCCAGCCGGATTGTCTACACCCCTGAAATCAGCTCAACCTGGTAGTCTAATACTTCCAAGTCGGGCCTGGACTCCTCTACAAAGTCCGCCACCTCCGCGAGCATTTCGATGGCATGAGAACCGTCGCTGCTGGCAGCGCAGACAAGCAGGTCCAACCGCTGCCGCAAGTCTCCGTCGGCATCCTCCGCCACGGTAACGTTGAACTTGTTCCTTATGCGCGCGGTAATTGAGCGGGCCACCCGCCTCTTGTCCTTCAGGCTGTGCGAGTCGGGCAGGTACAGGGTCAGGCGGCAGGATCCGATATGCACGGTTTCACCTCGAACTCCTGGGTGAGGGAGGGGTTACCGCCGCGGACCCCTCATGACACAAACATAGCATGGCAAAGTAGTCCCGTCTTGACGCAATTACGACGACATTATAGATTGTATGATACAAAAGCTAAATTATCATTGGCAGGGCTGCGGCGATTCCTGTTAATGGCGCATCAATCCTCCCCACCGTTGTGGTTTCGTAATCGTGATCCGGCAAAATAGTTAAGGACGCAGGCCCAGGGCATGGCAACCGGTTTTGAGCAGGATAGCCAAGGTCGCACCGAAGTACCCGACGTTGTAGTCAGTCGGCTGCCCCAGTATGTCCGGACTCTCAGCCAGCTGCTGGCCGAGGGTGTGCAGATCGCCAATTCCCAGCAACTGGGTGAAAAGCTGCAGATAACGCCCGCTCAAATACGCAAGGATCTGAGCTACTTTGGCCGCTTTGGAAAACAGGGAAGAGGATACAACGTTGATCATCTTCTGGAGGAATTGAGACAGATACTGGGCCTGACCGTCACCTGGAACGTGGCGGTGGTGGGCGTGGGCCGGCTGGGCAGGGCCATCCTCAATTACCCCGGCTTCACTCCCGACGGATTCAAGCTGGTGGCGGCCCTGGACGACAACCCCGACGTGGTGGGCCAGGACGTGGGCGGCCTCACGGTCCAGCCGGTAGCCCAACTGGCCGAAGTGATTGATCGCCATCGCGTCAGCATTGCCATCGTCGCGGTGCCCATCGCCTACACTCAGGACGTGGTGGACCGGTTGGTTGGTTGCGGCGTAAAGGCCATCCTGAACTACGCTCCCATCATGCCCCAGGTGCCCGGGGATGTAAGCGTTCGCAGCATTGACCCGCTGCTTTCCCTTCAGTCCATGACCTACTACCTGGCCAATGGAACTGCCTTCGAATAGGCCCGATTCATGACAGACTCAAGGGGCGCCGGTGTTACGCCAGCGCCCCTTTTTCTAGACTTTAGTTTCGGACTGCGTCAGCCGCCGGGCTGGCTGCCTACGGTGCCGCGCATATCTCCCCGAGGGCGGCGGCGGCGCACGACGTTCAGCCTGACCTGTGCCCGTCGAAAGGAGCGCAGAGCCTCCGCCAACTCAGCTTCCGTACCCTGGCTGCGGATGCGTTCCTGGGCGCGCTCCATGGCGGCCTGGGCCCGCTCCTCGCTGATCTCCTCGGTATACTCGCAGGTCTCGGCCAGGATGGTTACCTTGTTGGCCATTACTTCCATGAATCCGCCCGACACGGCCAGGTAGGACGGTTCTCCTTCCTTGCGGACCAGGATTTCGCCGGGCTGCAGGGCGGTCATCAGGGGAGCGTGATGGGGCAGAATGCCCAGTTGCCCTTCCACGCCGGGCGCAACGACAATATCCACGTCGTCGGCGTAAACCTCGCGCTCGGCGGTAATTATTTCCAGTCGCATCAAGGCCATTCTCTTCCGCTCCTTACTTCCGGGGCTGGGAACTAGCCCACCGCCGCCATCTGTTCGGCCTTCTCGATGGCCTCGTCGATTGTGCCCACCATGTAAAAGGCCTGTTCGGGCAGTTCGTCGTACTTGCCCTCCAGGATTTCCACAAAGCCCCGCACCGTCTCCCGCAGGGGCACGTATTTGCCCGGCTGGTTGGTGAAGGCCTCAGCCACGAAGAAGGGCTGGGTCAGGAACCGCTGGATCTTGCGAGCCCGGAACACCGCCTGGCGGTCTTCCTCGGAAAGCTCCTCAATCCCCAGGATGGCGATGATGTCCTGCAGGTCCCGGTACCGCTGCAACACCTGCTGCACTCCTCGGGCCGCGTTGTAGTGTTCGTCGCCCACGATACGGGGTTCCAGGATCCGGGCGAAGGATGCCAGGGGATCCACTGCCGGGTACAGGCCCTGGGCCGCGAGGGAACGCTCCAGGGACACCACCGCGTCCAGGTGGCCGAAGGTTGTAACGATGCCCGGGTCGGTGTAGTCATCGGCCGGCACGTAGATCGCCTGGAAGGACGTAATGGAGCCCGACTTGGTGGACGTAATCCGCTCCTGCAGGGCGCCCATCTCGGTACTCAGGGTGGGCTGGTAACCCACCGCCGAGGGCATGCGGCCCAGCAGCGCGGAGACCTCCATACCTGCCAGGATGTACCGGTAGATGTTGTCGATGAACAGCAGCACGTCCTGGTTCTGCTCTTCGCGGAAGTACTCGGCCATGGTCAGACCCGTCAGGCCGATGCGGGCGCGGACGCCGGGAGTCTCGTTCATCTGCCCGAACACCAGCACCGTGCTGCCCAGCACGCCGGAGTCTTCCATTTCGTGCCACAGGTCGTTGCCCTCGCGGGACCGTTCACCGACACCGGCAAAGACGGACACGCCCTGGTGTTCCGCGCCGATGTTGCGGATCAGTTCCTGGATGATGACCGTCTTGCCCACGCCGGCGCCGCCGTAGGCGCCCACCTTGCCGCCCTTGGGGAAGGGGGTGATCAGGTCAAAGACCTTGATGCCCGTCTCCAGAATCTCGATCTCCGGATTCTGGTCGTCAAAGGCGGGTGCGGGACGGTGGATGGGCCAACGCTGGCCAGCCTCCACAATTCCCAGGTTGTCCAGGGGGGTGCCGGTTACGTCAAAGAGGCGGCCCAGGGTTTCCGGCCCCACGGGAACCAGCACCTTGTCGCCGGTGTCGGTTACCTCGGTGCCGCGAGCCAGGCCGTCGGTAGAACCCAGGGCCAGGCAGCGGGCCCAGTTATTGCCGATGTGCTGCTGGACTTCCAGCACCAGCCTTTCCCCGTTATTGTCCAGTTCCAGTGCGTCGAACAGGTTGGGCAACTGGTCCGGCGGAAACTCCACGTCCACCACTGTTCCGATTACCTGTACGATTTTTCCGGGCATAATTGTGACCTCCCGCGGTCTCAGGTTTTGCGGTCTGGACCGGAATCCGGTACCGGCCTAGCCCTCCAGGGCAATTTGGCCGCCCACCAGGTCCAGCAGTTCGTTGGTGATGCTGTCCTGGCGCAGCTTGTTCATAACCAGGGTCAGGTCGTCGGCCAGCGACTTGGCGTTATCAGTGGCGTTGCGCATGGCCACCATGCGGGCCGACTGCTCGCTGGCGATGGATTCCAGCATGGCGTGATACACCTCCATGTCCACGAACTGGGGCAGAAGCGAACCAAGCACGGTCAGGGTGTCGGGTTCGTAGATGTAGCCCGAACGATCAGTGGCCGACAGGTCCGCCGGAGTTACGGGCAGCAGTTTCTGCACCACCGGTTCCTGGGACATGGTGGAAATGAACCTGGTGTAGACGATGTAGACCTCGTCCATCTCGCCAGCCAGGAAGTTGTCAATGAGCATCCGGGAAATGGGCAGGGTATCCACCACCAGGGGGCGGTCGCCCAGGTCGGCAAAGACCGCCAACAGGTCCTGGCCGTAGCGGGCCATGAAGTCCCGGCCCTTGCGTCCC
Organism: Dehalococcoidia bacterium; assembly: GCA_965207275.1. GTDB lineage: Bacteria > Chloroflexota > Dehalococcoidia > Lucifugimonadales > UBA3495 > Bin22. The sequence goes on along the minus strand of CBDBMH010000002.1, from coordinate 2,654,928 downwards.
ACCGCAATACTGCGCGTGGGGACTGACTGGTTGAGGATAAACTGGGCCACCCGCCGGTTGATGTTGGAATGCATACCTCCGGCCAGGCCCCGGTCCGGGGTGATGGCCAGCAGCCCGATGCGGTTGATGGGCCTTACCTCCAGCAGGGGGTGCAGCGCCTCTCCGTCCTCGGCGGGCTGGGCCGCCAGGTGGGCGATAACCTCGTATATCTTCTCGGCATAGGGACGCCCCTGCAGCACCGAGTTCTGGGCACGGCGCATCTTGGACGCGGCAATCAACGACATGGCGTTGGTAACCTTGCCCGTATTCTCCACGCTGCGGATTCGCCGCCGTATGTCCCTTACGCTTGGCATAATCTGTTCTTCTTCCTCTCTCCACTTGGAGAGGAGGTCCTTGATTCACCCCTCTGCCCTCTTGAGAGGAGATGAGGGTGAGAGCTAACTAAAGGTGGCCTTGAAGTTGGCGATGGCCTCGTTCAGCTGGCCGGTCACGTCCTCGGGCAGGTTGCCGCTGGCGGCGATGGCCTGGCCGATTTCCGGATGGGTGCTGCCCATGTACTCCAGCAGCTGTTCTTCGAAGGCGCCCACCCGTTCCAGGGGCACATCATCCGTCAGACCGGCGTTCACCGCGTACAGGATTATAACTTCCTGCTCCAGCCGCAAGGGCCGGTACTGGGGCTGTTTCAACGCCTCCGTAGAAAGCTGGCCCCGGGCCAGTTGGGCGCGGGTGGCCGCGTCCAGGTCCGAGGTGCCAAACTGGGCAAAGCTGGCCAGCTCCCGGTACTGGGCCAGGTCCAGGCGCAGGCGTCCCGCCACCTGGCGGATGGCCCGGGTCTGGGCCGCGCCGCCCACGCGGGATACGGACAGACCCACGTTCACCGCCGGGCGAATACCGATGTTGAACAGTTCCGGCTCCAGGTATATCTGGCCGTCGGTGATGGAAATTACGTTGGTGGGAATGTAGGCCGAGACGTCTCCGGCCTGGGTCTCAATAATGGGCAGGGCGGTGATGGAACCGCCGCCGTGTTCCTGGTCCAGCTTGGCCGCCCGTTCCAGTAGTCGGCTGTGCAGATAGAAAACGTCGCCGGGGTAGGCCTCGCGGCCAGCCGGGCGGCGGAGCAGCAGCGACATCTGGCGGTAGGCCCAGGCGTGCTTGGTCAGGTCGTCGTACACCACCAGCACGTCCTTGCCCTGGTCCATGAACTCCTCGGCCATGGCGCAGCCGGCGTAGGGGGCGATGAACTGCAGGGGTGCCGAATCGGAAGCGCCGGCATTCACCACGATGGTGTGGCCCATGGCGTCGTTCTCTTCCAGGATGCCCACCACCTGGGCCACCTTGCCCTGCTTCTGGCCGATGGCGACGTAAACGCAGATCAGGTCGCCGCCCCGCTGGTTGATGATGGTGTCCAGCGCGATGGCTGTCTTTCCGGTGGAGCGGTCGCCGATGATCAGTTCCCGCTGGCCCCGGCCGATGGGAATCATGGCGTCGATGGCCTTGATGCCGGTCTGCACCGGGGTGTTCACCGACTCGCGAACCACCACGTTGGGCGCCACCTGCTCCACGGCGCGGGTACCGCTGGTATTGATGGGACCCTTGCCATCCAGGGGCCTGCCCAACGGGTCCACCACCCGGCCGATAAGGGCGTCGCCCACGGGAATTTCAATAATCTGGCCGGTGGACCGGACCTGGTCGCCTTCCTTTACCACGTTGGCGTCGCCCAGGATGGCCGCGCCCACCAGATCGGATTCCAGGTTAAGGGCCAGTCCGAGGATGTTGTTGCCGAAGTCCAGCAACTCGTTGGAGCGTACCCCCTGGAGACCCTGGATGCTGGCGATACCGTCGCCCACCTGGACCACGGTGCCCACATCCACCATGCTCAAGTCGCCGCCAAATTCTTCGATCTGGCGCCGGATTAAAGATACGATTTCCTGACCCCTAATCGCCATTGGGGACTCTCCTTAACTACCTGATGAACGCCGGAGACGCCGTACCCGAATAACCTGGACCCACGTAAGTGGAGCCTCCGTGGATGGGACGCTCAACCTTCCTTCAGTTGAGCGCGGCTTCCGTGCGCATTTGCTTTCGCAATTCTTCCAGCCTGGAACGGGTGCTCCCGTCCATCAGCCGGTCGCCGATCTGAATAATCATGCCCCCCAGGATGGACTCGTCCACCCGGGTGGTCATGACCACTTCGCGCTGGACCAGCCCGGCCACGAACTCGCGGATACGCTCCGCCTCGGCCTGCTCCAGTTCCACCGCGGTGGTAACCTCAATCTGCTGCCGCCCCAGCCGGTCGTCAACCAGGCGGCCGTAGGCCAGGGTCACGTCGCCGATTGAGTCCACCGAGTTGCGGGTCACCAGCAGCGAACCGAGGTTCCGCACCAGCGGGTCGACTTCGGGCAGGACAGTCGCCAGGGACTCTATCTTCCGGCCCAACGGCACCTCGGCGTGCTTCAGGAACAGGTTGAACTGCTCGTCCCGCATAGCCTCGGCCAGTTGGGCCAGGTCGGTGGCCCACTGGTCCATGGTGTTCCTCTCAACCGCCAGGTCGAACAAGGCCCGGGCATATCGCTGGCCTCCCACCTGCTTGGCCATGGTTGCCTAACCTCGTCGCAAGCTCTCACCCTCTTCCAGCACCTGGGTGATGAGCTCTTCGTGGGCCTGCCGGTCCAGGGAGCGGCGGATGACCCGCTCGGCGGCGGTGATTGCCAGATCGCCGAAGCTGGCCCGCAGTTCATCCAGCGCAGCATCCCGCTCCCGCTGGATGTCGGCCCTGGCCCGTTCGGCAAAGGCTTCCGCTTCCTGGCGAGCCCGTTCCATCTCGGACTCCCGGTACCGCTGGGAAGCCTCCCGCGCCTGGTCCAGCAACCGCTGCCCCTCGCGGCGGGCCTCGTTCAGTTGCTCCTCGATGGCCGCCTGAGAATTGGCTGCCTCCTGCCGCGCCTGCTCCGCCGCGGAAAGGCCTTCCTGGATCCGCGCGGTGCGCTGGTCCATGGCCGCCATCAGGGGCTTGTAGGCGAACTGGTAGAGTATCGCCAGCAGGATGACGAAGGTTACCAGGTAGGCAATCAGCAGGGGCAGGTTGATTCCTAATTGAACCATAACACTAGACCACGAACAGCAGGATTACGGCAACGATCAGGGAGTAAATTCCCAGCGCTTCGGCGAAGGCGATGGCCAGAATCATGTTGGTGGTTATGGCGCCGGCGGCTTCCGGGTTGCGCCCGATGGCGCCCATGGCCCCCGCGCCCAGGATTCCGATACCAACACCGGGGCCAATAACGCCGATGGCGATGGCCAGCCCGGCCCCAAGGAACTTGGCCGCTTCGGCCTCCAGCGCCAAGAGAATCGGTAGTAGCTCCATTTCTGCTAGTCCTCCATGTTGTGTTGTCTGAAGCCCTTTCGAGTCCGGCCTTCCCCAACCTGCGGGGAAGGTTCATCCAGCTATTTATGCCCCGGCCTAGTGCTCCTCATGGTGCACCGCCAGGGACAGGAACACCAGGGTCAGGCCGGCGAAGATTACCGCCTGGATCAACCCCACCAGCAACTCCAGCCCGAAGACGAAGATGTTGGCGACGAAGGGTACCAGGAAGGTTATCATCACTACCAGGATTTCTCCGGCGGTCATGTTGCCGAAGAGTCGGAAGGTGAAGCTGACGATGCGCACCAGTTCGCTGATCAACTCCAAAATTCCCACAAAAACGTCAATCAATCCGCTGGGGCGGCCCCGCAGCAGGTTGCCAAAGGCGAAGAACTTCTTGAAATAGCCCAGTCCCAGCACCCGTATGCCCCAGTATTCCACGAATACGAAGGACACCAGGGCCAGGGCCAGCGGCATGTTCACGTCGGTGCCGGCCGGGCGAATCAGGTGCGCCTTGAGTTCAAAGTCCCACAGACCGCCGGATCCCAGGCCCACGGCCTGGTAGAGGGGCACCAGGAACAGGGCAATCCAGGCGTTGAACAGCACGAAAAAGAATATGGTGGCCACGACGGGAAACGCCTTGCGGGCCATGTCCTGGCCCAGCACGCTGGCGGCGAAGTTCAACACTCCCTCGAAGATGCTTTCCACCACCGACTGGAAACGCCCCGGCACCATGGCCCGTTTCCGGGCGCCCAGGACAAAGAAGAGAATAATGACAATGCTGGTAAGCCAGGCGGACAACAGGGTGTTGGTGATGGCGAACTGGGTTACGCCCAGAGGCTTGAAGTGGTGCTCTTCCTCGCCTTCGCCGTGGTGGTCGGACTCGGACGCAGGGGGATGTTCGGCGTCGGTGGAAGGTTTTTCCGCGGCATCCTTGGGGTAGTCGGAATAACCAAGGCTCTCTTTAGCGGTGGAGAAGGGAAAAACGGGCTGGGGCGGGAGATGAATCTCCGGTTGGGCCAGGAACCGGGGCGCTCCAAACATCTGGGAACCGATGGCGCCTACTACAAACCCTGCTATCAACAATGCTACCATGACCAGGCCGGCCAGCAGCATTACTCTCTTGGCGGCAGCACCCGACGGCACTATTCGTTTCTCCCTTGCCTGGCGTTATTCGGATTACGAGATCCGTAGAGAATCGGCAGAATCATCCTGTAGACGCCCCAGAAAGCGATAGCGCTTCCCAGGATCACTCCAACTATGGCAAACAAGGGAGAAAGTCCGGTAAATCTATCCAATACAATCCCCAGTACAATCCCGGCCACCACACAGAAGGCGATGTACCATCCCAGGCCGGTCAGGCGCAGGGCAACTACCCACCAGGACATGCCGTTCACCAAACGCACAGGATATTAACATCGAGATTACGAAAAGTCAATTTGCCGGGAAGGGTTTTCGAAGAATAGGAAGGCGGGCATGGCCCACAAATTACTACTCCCTTCCGCATTAGCCGGACTTATCCGTTCTCATTGGTGGGAGAAGGTCAGGGGAGGGATGATAAGTACGTCGGCTTGACTTTCATCTCTCGCCCCCGCGCACCTCGATGGACCCAGGCCGCCGAATCGCCAATCCTTGGGGAAGCAAAAAGCCCCGGGTTCCAGCGCCGGGGCATTCCGTCAACACTACTTGCACCCTCGAATTTTCCATAAGAACGTCCAAAGCTACCGGCCCTGTTGTTCTCCTCCCAGGCCTTCCAGGTCCAGGTCATTGATAAAGTCTGTGAAGGCGGACATGCGCCTCAATTCTTCCTCGTTCACCTGGCCGGTGGGTTCGCCCACTTCACCCTCCCTCTCCGGAGTAATGGGCTTGCCCGTTTCCTTGTCCAGCAGAATGCCTGCTTTGTCCATTACCGATTCCTCGGCAAAAATGGGAACCTGGGCCCTTACGGCGAGGGCCATGGCGTCGCTGGGGCGGGAGTCAATCTCCCTGGTGTCCCCGTTTACCTCTATCACGATCTTGGCGTAAAAGGTGTCGTTGTGCAGGTCACTAACCAGGATATGGACCACCGCCCCCCCCAGGGTGTCGATGACGGTGCGCAGCAGGTCATGGGTGAGAGGGCGAGGCACGCTCAGGTCCTGTAGCTTCACGGCGATGGCATCGGCTTCCGCCGGCCCTATCCAGATAGGCAAGTAGCGGTCGGAGTCGTTCTCTTTAAGGATGACAACCCGTTGGTAATTCATCGGGCTGACCCTTATGCTGTCGATGGACATTCTGAGCATATCCGCCGCCTCCGTGTGATACCCTTTGCGTGCCAGAATATTATGACCCCCGCGAAAATAATGTCAACAGGAAAGATATTGGGGGCAGGGCAATCGCATGAGTGTCCAGACCCACAACCGTCATACCCGCGAAAGCCGGTATCCAGTTGCCGAATTTCTATGTCCCTTTTTGATTGCTTGCCTCTATGCTTTCTGGACTCCGGCGATAGCCGGAGTGACGGCTGGATAGGCCATTCACGCGATTGCCCTGCAATTGGGGACAGCACGATTGCAGAGTCGAGTCAGGAGTCCCCTCCTGCTCCTCGAAGGGGGAAGGTCAGGATGGGGGTGGGGCCCTTGTCGTACTTGTAATGCCCTCCTCTTGCCACCCTGGAGAACCTGCCACTACCATAGTTTCTCAGGGCCTGTCGTCAAATTGAAGATAGAAGTACCCCGGCGTTCCTTTTCGCCGTTCCCGTGTGGGCGGGAACCTGTATCCTGGATAAAGGATTCCCGGCCTCACTGGAATCGCTTTGTATTTGACGACACTCCCCGTCTTTCGCACTGACAGTAGACAAGCACATGTTCACTGAAGTTTGGCGCTGAGGCCCTGAGCCTTCTACCCCACGAGGGCCAACCCGTCGGGAATGGGACAGTATGGAACAAAATGGGGCGGAGGAAAGTTTTTCTCTTTGAGGAGAAAAGGCCGGACCGCCACGTTGGCGCCCTTCTCCAATTGAAGATGGTCGGAAATGACCGGAAAAGGCCGGGGAAAACTGATTTTTCCGGAGCGGTCAGTGACCCCGCAAGGCGACGCGTGTTCCGCATCAACGGTCTGCAAGGTGGCTAATGTGCCAGGGCAACTTTTGCAAAATGCCTAAAATTAACCCAAAAATCAACTGGAAAGTCCCATGGCAACGTGAATTATAATGTCTCCTATCAACAATATGCGGGTAGTGGGAGGAGTAGCCAGGGGCCATCGACTCAGGGGCGCGGTTACGCCGGGTGTGCGACCCACCTCTGAAAGGGCCAGGGCCGCTATCTTTAACGTCCTGCCACCCTGGATTCTGGAAGATGCCCGTGTACTGGACCTGTTTGCCGGCACCGGCAGCCTGGGTATTGAGGCCCTCAGCCGGGGCGCCGCCTGGGGCGACTTCGTCGAACGGAACCGCCGCCAGCACCAGGCGCTACAGGCCAATCTGGAGTCCACCGGCTTCCGCCGGCAGGCCCAGGCCTATTGCGCTGACGCCGCCAGGATTTTGGGGGAACTTCCGGGTCCTTACCGGCTGGTGCTGCTGGATCCGCCCTACAAAATGGAAAATCTGGACGATTTCATGGCGTTGCTGGGAACCACATCGGGCCTGGTGGAAGAATCCGGCGTGGTGGTTGTGGGCCACTCCAGGCACCTTACCCTGGCCGGAGAATACGGAGACCTGGCGCTGGAATCCAACCGGCGTTACGGGGATAACCTGGTGGACTTCTACCGGAGAGGAGGAAATGGATGGTAACGGCTCTCTACCCGGGGAGCTTCGACCCGGTAACTGAAGGGCATACGGATGTCGCGGCCCGGGCGGCGGCCCTTTTTGACAGGGTTGTCGTGGCGGTTTACGACACGCCCTCCAAGAACCTGCTCTTCAGCACTACAGAGAGGGTGGAGCTTTTCAAAGATGCCGTCAGCCACCTCCCCAACGTGGAAGTCCGACAGTTCCAGGGACTGGTGGTGCGATTCGCCCGAGATATCGAGGCCGCGGTTATTGTTCGCGGACTTAGAAGCGGTTCAGACTTCGAGTACGAGTACGAAATGGCCTTTATGAACCGCAAGCTGGCGCCCGATGTGGACATGGTGTCTTTCATGACTTCTCAGGAGCACATGTACGTCAGTTCCAGCCTGCTTAAGGAGGTGGCTCGCCTGGGTGGCGATATCACCGGCATGGTTACGCCCAAGGTAGCCGCAGCGGTATACGAGAAATTCGGCATTCCGGCCCCTTAGCGGGAGGTCCGGAGAAAGGGGGACATCATAGATATCATAAATACTATTGAACGTTTGGAGATCCTGATCAACAACAGCAAGGTGATGCCCATCACCGGCGCCTTGATGATGGACAAGGCCAAGCTGATTGAATTGGTGGACCAGTTGCGCCTGGGCGTCCCCCAGGAGGTCAGGGCTGCCGAAGAGGTCCTGTCTCAAAAGGAACAGATTATGAACGTCGCCATGGCCGACGCCCGTCGGGCCAAGGCCAAGGCCGAGGACGAGTTCAGCCGGCAGTTGACCGATTCGGAACAGCACCGCCGCGCCGAGGAGATACTGCAGGACGCCCAGGAACGAGCCTCCCGGATCCTCCAGATGGCCGAGGCCGAGGCCGAATCCCGCCGCACCGAGGCCGATGCCTATGCTTTGCGGACCCTCCGGTCCCTGGAACGGGAAATCAACGGCATCAGCGGCAGCGTGCGCAAGGGCATAGACATGCTGGCCGGAAGCACCCTGGCCAGCGCCGCCATGGCTAACAACAACGGCAACTCCGAGGTCTTATAGGGACCCAGGCAAAACCGGAACGATGAATGGGGGCGGGTGAATTCACCCGCCCCGCCACTTTTTCAGCTGTCGCCCGGCCCCGGTTCAAGCGAGTCTTACATCACAGACTTGTACCAGTCCAGAATCTCGCTCCCTGTCATGTATGCCACACCCTCAAAGCGGCTGATGTAGTCAAATATCTGCTCGTAGTACTTGATGCGGTGCGCTGCTCCGGTGATGTAGGGGTGGGTCGATACGCAGAAGATACGGGCGCTCTCCTCGCCCTCAGCGTACAACGTATCGAACTGGTCCCTCGCCCGGTTGAAGATCTCCGGGGACTGGTGGTGCTGCACCATGTAGATGGGAATGTCGTTCAGTTCCACCGTATAGGGGACGGAAATCAGGCTGCCGCTCTTCACCTTCATGGGGTAGGGCTGGTCGTCGTTGCACCAGTCGCATACGTACTCGATACCTTCCTCCGCCAGGATGTCGGGGGTATCGAAGGTCTCGGCCAGGCCGGGCCCCATCCAGCCCCTGGGGGTGACTCCGCTGAACTCCCGTATGGTATCTATGGTGCGGCGAATGGCCTCCCGCTCGTCCGGTTCTCGGTTGATAACCCGCTGGATATAGCTGTGGCCCATCAGTTCCCAGCCCGAATCCAGGCAGTCCTGCACCAGGAATGGGTAACTGTTGCACACGGAAGCATTCAGACTGACGGTGGCGCGAATGCCTCGCCGGTCCAGCGCCCGTTTCATGCGCCAGAACCCAACCCGCAGACCATAATCGAACCACCCAAAGTTGGGAATGTCCGGAAGGACCTCTACACCCTGGGGCGTGGGTAGCACGGTGCGGGCCATGGGCTCGTTGATGTCCCACTCCTCCACATTGATGACTACCCACACCGCGACCCTGGCGTTGCCGGGAAGCTTCAGCGGGGGCCGGTGAAAGATGGGCGAGTATTCGGCGCGGGGGTTGGCCATGGTTCCTCCCTTACATGGCAGGCGGCAAACGGTTAGCTTCGCCTGCTCTGGCGGTTAGGACTGAACAATCCGGTTGTGTTCCAATGGCTAGGTTGCTACAAGCCCATGGTCTGTACTCCCAGCCGAGCCAGGTCCTCATCTTCCTGCGAGCTCAGGCCGCTGACTCCAATGGCGCCCAGGACGGCGCCGCTCTCCGGATGCAGGGCTACTACCGCTCCCTGGGCGGACACCAGGTTGGGGTTGCCCATGTCGGACACGGATCGGCCCTGGCTCTGCAGCCGTTCGGCGTAGACTGCGGAGTCAGCGCCCGACATGGCGGACGTGTAGGCCTTGCGGATGGCGAAAGTCTGGGGGTTGGCGCGGCAGCCGTCCATCCTGGCATAGCTAAGGAGATTGCCGCCATCGTCCACTATGGCAATTGCCACCGGGCGGTGGGGTTCCTGGGTGGCCTTGTCCAGCATGGCATCCATGGCCTTGCGGGTCTGGTCAAGGCTAAGCATGGGCTTGTCGTACATATGACTTCCCCCTTCAGGTGTGAAGTTTGGGTAATTCTACACGGGGGATAATAGGGTTACAAGGGAAGATGATACATAGGAAGCCAGGCCAGTTGACCACCGCTTCATCCCGGCCACCTTCCGAAAGGTGGCCTTCTTGCTAATCTCCATCTCCCCTCCGTAGGGCCTGCGTCCCTGCGTTGACCCCCTAGGTTTAACTCCCATACAATGCCACTGCCGGCCTGCCGCACAGGCAGGTACAAATAGAATCGCAATAAAGACCTCTCTCTAAATCAATTGAAGGTGCCGAAATGGAAACTATCGGATTCATCGGTTTGGGAAACATGGGCGGTGGGATGTCCCTCAATATCCAGAAGGCCGGTTATCCCCTGGTGGTCAACGACCTGCGGGAGGAGGCCGCTCTGCCACTGCTGGAAGGAGGCGCCCGCCTGGCCAACCATCCGGCTGAGGTGGCCGAATCGAGCGATATCATCTTCACCTCGCTGCCCGGGCCCAAGGAGGTTGAAGCGGTGGCCCTGGGAGACTCGGGCGTACTGGAAGGCATCCGTCCGGGGTGCGTTTACGTTGACCTTTCCTCCAGCCGGCCCACCTTAATCCGGGAAATTGAACCCGTCTTTCGACGCAAGGGGGCCCACGTTCTGGACGCGCCGGTCAGCGGCGGAAAGACCGGCGCATTCAGCGGCAACCTGGCGGTCATGGTGGGCGGCGACAGGGAAATATACGAACGCATAAAGCCCGTTCTGGACTCCTTCGGCGACAAGGTATTCTATGCCGGGGAAATCGGCGCCGGTTCCATCTGTAAGCTGGTACACAACATGGTGGGGCACAGCGTCCGGCAGGCCATCGCCGAAGGCCTGACCCTGGGGGTAAAGGCGGGGGTGGAGCCGGAAGCCTTGTGGGAGGGTATGCGGCGCGGTTCGCTGGGCCGGATGCGCATTCTGCACGAAGGCCTGGTCCGTACCATGTTCCGCGGCGAGTTCGAACCGGCCAGCTTCGCCCTGGAACTGGCCCACAAGGACATTTCCCTGGCCACCGAACTGGCCCGGGAGTACAGCGTCCCCATGCCAATGGCAACGCTGGCCGAACAGGTGGCAATGCAGGCTATCAATCGCGGTTGGAAGGACCGGGACAGCAGCGTCACCGTGCTGCTACAGGAGGAACAGGCGGGGGTTGAAGTACGCGCTCCCCACATCGACCCCGCCAAGTCGGCTCGCTTCATTTCGACTCACCCGGACGAAGAGCAGGCCTAAGCTCAGGGCGTATCGGGAATCTCAGCGCTCGGAGTCTCGCCGGAAATCCGGTAAGGAGGAGACCCGGGCGCATCTTATGCAAGGTGGAAATACTTGAGCCTGCTTTACCTCTGGGTGGCCCTGGCCAGCGCCGGAATCATGGGGTTTGTCACCGTCCTCGACAAGCGACTGGCGTCGTACAACATGCCCAACCTGCCCTCCCTCTATGCCGGAATGGCCGTCTGCCTTATCGCCCACGGAACCCTTGCCCTGGCTTTTACCGGCATCCCTACTGACGCTTCCATTGGCGCCATCGCCTATGCTGTGGCATCCGGCCTCTGCTGGGGTAGCGCGCTGGCAATGATGTTCTGGGGCTACACCATGGAAGAAGCTTCCCGCGCCTCGGCCATCATCCACACCTTCCCGGTATTCGTGGCCTTCATGGGCGTTTTCGTTTTGGGAGAGACCCTTTCCTTCGGCCAGTGGTTGGGGATAGTGACTGTAGTCGGCGGAGCGTTCCTGGTGTCCATTTGGGGTTCCCGGGGAGGGCTGGCCCCGCGCCTCAACTGGGCACTGCCAATTCTGGTGGGGGCCAGCTTATTTACGGCCCTGGCAATAGTGCTGGGTAAGCAAGCCCTGAATGAGCTGCCGGTGTGGTTTGTGTATTCGGTCAGGAACTTCGGGATGGGAGCGGTCTTTCTCTGCCTCTGGAAGCCCGGCGCGTGGGGCGACTTTTTTGTCGCCATGCGGGACTGGCGTACCTTCCTCCTGTTGTTGGCCGCAGAGTTTACCCTGGCTCCCCTGGGTGTCTGGCTGAACGTGCTGGCCATCGACCTGGGCCCCGTATCCCTGGTGGCCACGGCCACCGCTACCCGCCCCCTTTCGGTCTTCCTGTTCAGCACCCTCTGCAGTACCCGCTGGCTGCCGATTCTGGAGGAACCCCTGGAGTGGCGGACTCTCTCGGTCAAGCTTGTCGCCGTCGGCATGGTGGTGGGCGGCATTGTACTGCTGACCCTGCTTTAGCTCGGGGGCCGGTTTGCTGTCGCAGCCCGGGTAGCCCGGTACTATATCTGGAGAGTTGGGATCCGGTGGATTGGGCGCCGGGCGCCAAACACCTAGCCGGAAGGACGCTGCCCCGAACTCACCACCGCGCGCCCATTTCGACCCTGGATGGGCCGGTGGTTGAAGCCGTTATGCAGGGCCGCAATACCGTTAACCTGTTCCTGGGATATGGTCTTTATCTCCCGCAGCACGTACCAACTCACGCCTTCGGAACAGGGCGGTGTGGTCAGCGACCCTTCATAGGAGAAGTAGCCCAGGTCGGCTGGTACGAAGTCCGCGGCATTGAGAGTGAATCCCGTATGGCGCGACTGCCCGGGTTCGGGGTAGGCGTCTATCAGGGCCTGGACAACCGGGTCCGGTTCTCCCAGGCGATAGATTTGCCCCACAACGCCCAGGGCGCCGTCCTCCTGGCTGTGCACCAGGTGCATTTCCGCCGAGAAGAGTTGGCCGTCAACCTGGTGTTCGGCATGGACGTGGATGTGCATGGACACCAATTGGTAGGTAACCCCTCCTACCGTCAGCGTATTGCCGGCGCCATATTCAACATGGGAGATTTTGCCGTTGTGCTTGACTTCGGCGGCATTCTGGGAGTAGTTGAACCTCAGTTCCGGGGCTCCGGAGTCCTCGGCGTACCCGTTGATGTCTATAGGAGACTGGTGGAGGCCGGCGGCGCAAAGGGCGCATTCCGGTGACAGGGAACCCCAGTGGTTTGGCGCGCCGGGACCCCAATAACCCCAATCCTCCTGGTCCCGCTCGGAAGAAGCTTCCGAGTCGGGTGCAACGCTTTCCGGGTCCGGCGCCTGGATACTGCAAGCCAGCATTGCGGGAAGGGACAAGGACACCAACGCGGCCTTGACGATAGTTTTCCTGACCGCAAATAAACGGCTAAAGAACATGTCCAACTCCTGATCGGTCAGGGACCGGTCGATTCCTGATGCAACCGGGTCCGAGGTTCCTTAAGCGTCCGGTAACCGCAGTTGAACGCCGGCTTTTTCTTCCTGTATCTTGCTTACGGCATCGGAGTCCTCGGGCCCCCAGCCCCGGTGCAGCGCTTCCACGTGGCGCTGGTCAACCAGGTTGGCCAGTTCCATGGGCATGCCGTATTCCCGGGCCAGGTCGGTGCCCAGGCGCACGTCTTTGGCGGCCAGGGCGGTGGCAAAACCGGGCTCGAAGTTGCCCTTGAACAGGTAGCGGGGGAACTTTTCCACCAGGCGCCGGTTGCCGCCGGAACTGTTGGCGATGACGTCGGCCAGCACCGCCAGGTCCACGCCGGCTTTAACGCCCAGGGTCAGAACCTCGGTCATCAGCACGCCAATGCCCATGCCCAGGGTGTTGTTGCAGATCTTGCAAACCATACCGTTGCCGATGGGGCCGCAATAAACTACGTGACTTCCGATGGCGTCCAGGGTGGGTTTCATGCGGTTGAAGATAGCCTCATCGCCGCCCACCATGACGGCCAGGGTGGCCGCCGCCGCGCCATAAACGCCGCCACTGACCGGCGAGTCCATGACATTTACTCCCTGTTCGGCGCATACGTCGTGGATGCGGCGGATGGTGGTGGGCGAGTTGGTGGACAGGTCCATGTAGACGTCACCGGCCTGCGCACCCTCCAGTATTCCGTTCTCTCCGAGAACCACGGCTTCCACATCCCTGGGCCCGGGCAGAGAAGTAAAGACTACGTCGTTGCCCGGGACACACTCGCTGGGGGTGTCCGCCCACTCTGCGCCCATCTCCAGCAGATTGGTTGCGGCCTCGCGGCGAAGGTCGTGGACGGTAAGCTGGTGGCCCGCCCTGACCAGGTTGGTGGCCATGGGGTTGCCCATGTTGCCAAGTCCTACAAATCCGACTTTCATTGCTGTCGCTCCTTGGGTGGTTGATTGACTGAGTGGTTGATCGTTAAGTTGCTACGGCGGGGATTATAGCATTGGACCCCGGCCATTTACATGAATGGGCAGGATTCACATGTTCCACCTGCACGAAATAGCCGCTTTCCTCCCGAGTTGCCCATCTGGGAACTGTTCGTTGGGGGGAATGCCTGACTCCCTTCGGCATACGAAAGTCGGCCCCGATCATACGATCGAAGCCGACTTCACAGGTCCGATAATCCAATAAAGAGTTAAATCTTGGTTACCACGTTGAGGAAGGGCCGGGTCCGCAGATTCCACTTATCGGCGGCCGCATCATAGGTGGAGTTTACGAAGACGCGCCAGTTGGCATCGTCCAGGTTGGGATAGTCGGCGCGGTAATAGTAACCGGGCCAGCGGGTTTCCTGGCGATGCAGCAGGTGGCGCATGTGGGCCTCCCCGACCCAGGTGCGATGCACCACTTCCCAGCAGCGCAACAGTTCGTGGCGGTTGCGGGCGGCCAGTTGTGTCAGGTCCTGCCGCAGCATTTCGATCAAGGCAATGCCCCGCTCCAGCGTGGGGCCGTTGGTGGTGTACCAGGCGGAAGCGCCGCCGGCGTACTCGTCCATGATCTTCTGCAAGCGCACCAGCGCCTGGGAGGGATTGATGTAGTGGGGGTTAATATCTTCCGCAGTGGATGCGCCCTTGTGCTTTTCGAAGGTCTCCAGGGGAGCCCAGATGGCCTGGTGCAGGTGGCGAACCTGTTCCTCGTTGACCGTGGGGGTGTCGCCGTTGTCGCGGATGAAGTTGACGGCTGCCTTGGCTGCCAGCCGGCCCTCGGTGAACGAACCGGAGGAGAACTTGTGCGGGGCCGCGCCCACGCCGTCACCGGCGGCGAAAAGCCCGCGGATGGTGGTCATCTTGTTGTAGCCCCAGAAGTATTCGGGCGGCGCCACATCCTCGGGGCCGCTGACCCAGGCGCCGGCTTCGCCGGAGTGGGAACCCATGATATAGGGCTCGGCCAGGTTCACCTCGGAGGGCGTGTTTTCCGGTTCAATGTTCTGGGAGGCCCAGGTAAGGGCCTGGGCGATGGTCATATCCAGGAAGTCTTCCCAGGCCTCCTCCCGGACTTTGTTCATCTTCTCGGGGTCACCTTCGGCCAGCTTCTGCATGGCCTCGTCGGTACGCATGTACATGGGACCCAGGCCAGCCTGGATGTCCAGGAACATCTGGTGGTTGCGCAAGGGCGTCGGAGTGGGCACAGCGCGACCATAAGGGGGGAACTTGTCCAGTTCGTCGTCGCGGGTGACGGTATAGTCCTCGCCCAGGGCATTCAGCACCCGGGCGTGGAAATACTGGAACCACATGCCCACGGGGCCGTAGCCGTCCTTAAAGCGGGTGGGGACAAACCGGTGCTCCATCTGGGTCATTTCCGTGCCGACCGGGATCATCAGGCCGTAAGCGGAACCGGTGGCGAATACCGAGTACCAGGTGCGTCCGATGCCCTCGTTGACGGAGCGGGGGCGGAATACGTTGGAGGCGCCGCCGGTGGTAATGATAACTGCCCTGGCCTTGAAGACGTAGAGCTTGTCCTCACGGACGCCGAAACCCACGGCGCCGGCAATGCGGTTGGGGTCGTTGGCGTCAGCAAGGAGGTGGGTGATGGACACCCGCTCGTAGATGTTCTCCTGGCCCACGGCCTTGCGCGCGGGTTCGGCGGTGACGGGCTTGATGGACTCGCCGTGAATGGGAATCTGCCAGCGGCCGATGCGCTCGTAGGTGCCGTCGTCCTTCTTCCAGACGGGCAGGCCCCACTCTTCCAGCAGGTGGACGGAGGAGTCGACATGGCGACCCACGTCATAGACCAGGTCTTCCCGGGCCAGGCCCATCATGTCGTTGACCACGTAGTTGACGAAGTCTTCGGGCGTGTTCCAGCCGTAGCGCTGGCCCATGTAGCAGTTGATAGCGGAGAGGCCTTCGCCGGTGGCTCCGCTGCGCTCGATGACGGCCTTCTCGGCGATGACTACTCTCAGGTCGCTGCCCCAGAACTTGGACTCGAAGGCGGCGCCGCAGCCGGACATGCCGCCGCCAATGATAAGAATGTCGCATTCAACGGTTTCTACTGTAGGCGTTGCCATTTCGCTCGTGGCCTCCTCTAGTTGGTGGCCTGGATGGTGGGCAGAGCGTCCACCCCCAGCCACAGGGATTCACCGGCCAGGCCCTGGCCCTTCAAATCGTCCACCGGGTCTTCGGTGAAATTGCGATACGGGTCGCTAGAACCCACCGGAGTGCTGCGGGACGGGTAGGTGAACTCCAGGACCTTGCCGTTGCGGAAGGTTACCGTCCAGGTGAGGCCGCCCTCCACCCGCCGGGGCTGCACGGAAGCGCCCAGGGGGATGAAATCGGAATAGCCGCGTACCTCAATGGCTTCCTGGGGACAAAGCTTTACGCAGGCGTAGCACTCGGAACAGAGCTGCGGCTCCTGGTTGAATCCCTTGTTGATCCCGGTGTCCATGGCCATCAGGTCGTTGGGGCAGATGTAGACGCACAGCGGACCCTGGTGTTCGCCAGCGCAGGCGTTACAGGCGTCGGGATTTACGAAAGTGGGCATAGATTCCTCCTTTGATTTTGCGTTCCTCCCAAAACAGCGCCCCCGGTGTCAGTTGCCGGGGGCGCACTTTTACCTCTAATTGTTTCCGGTACAGGTACAGCCGGCTTCCAGTTCGGGCATGGACATAACCGGGGTGCGGTTCTGAAGGTAATTCTCCTCCACGAAGGGTGAGCCGAAACCGTACGTTTCCGCGCAGTCCCGCACCACCGCCAGCACTTCGGCTCTCAGAGTGGTGGGAGCCGGTTCCTCGCCGCCCTGGATAATGCGGCGAATGAGAGTACCGGCCAGGTCCTGCTTCCGGTCCGGGTGGCCGCACAGTCCTTCGTAGGTCACGCTGCAGCAGACGGGGCAGTACCACCACTCCAGCGTCAATACGGACTTGATCCCCAGGTCGGGCAGATCATCAAAGATGCGGTGGGCGGCGTAGGTATCATAGTAGCTGCCCACTCCGGCATGGTCGCGGCCGAACATATGGTGGGTACAGCCCAGGTTCTTGCGCACCAGGGCGTGAAATACCGCCTCCCGGGGACCGGCGTAGCGCATGTCCCACATCAGGGTGGAGGTGAGATGCGTCCCTTCCCGGAAGAAGCCCGCCTGCCCCAGGAGATCGTGGGTCAGCACAATGGCCTCGTCAATATAGTCTCCCGGCTTTTTTTCGCCGATGACCGCGCTGACCAATACCCCGTCGGCCTCGGAGGCGAACCAGGCCCCCTTCATCAGCCACTCGTGGCCGGCATGGGGGACGTTCCGGCTCTGGTGGGCCACCACCCTGCTCCAGCCCCGGTCGACCAGGGCCTGGCGCAACTGTCGCGGCGTCTGCCAGTACCGGTCAAAGGGCGGGTTGATGATGGGGGGATTTACCAGGGTAACCTTGCCGGAAACGAACCTTTCCCGGTAGGCGTAGGTGCGCTGGACACCCGGGTGCGCCGCATCGGTAGTGCCATATACCTGTTGGGCAAGGAACTCCTTGTCATAGGAGTAGATCTCCCCAACATCCATGACTGCCAGGGGCTGCTGCTGGTAAGTGAGGAGGACGGATTTCCCGCTCTGGAGGGCAAACCCGGAGACCTCAGCCTCCGAGAGATCAAAAACTATGGGAATGCTCCAGATGTACCCGCTTTCCAGGGTCATGTTGCGGGCCACCGAGTCCAGGTCGTCGGGGCCCATGAACCCTTCCAGGGGTGAGAAAAACCCGTAAGCAATGTTTACGCATTCCCGCGCTATCTGGTCGCGAACGGGGATGCGGGGAAGGTTGGAGATTCGGTCGAAGTCGCCCGCCTGCAATGGGGCAACTCGCTCGACCAGGACTCCGCCGTGGGGGGATAGGCTGTTATCTACCAACTGTTTCCGGCGCCGTCCCACTGGTTGATTGCGGTCAATAACTTGCATCCGGGGAAGTTTATGCAGGCCGTGAATGGGCCTTGTGCAGGCAATATTATGGCACGATCAGAGCCTTTTTTCCATACCCCGGCAGTAGGAAACGGCGGTATTGGCAGGCAGAGCCAACCCGTGTAGCGCTTGCCAGTCCTCGACTTGCCCCAACATCAACGCTGAGGAACGGCAGCTTTGGCGAAACAAGGGGCAATAAAACCAAGGTCGCCAGGCATCGCGCGGTCCTGGCGCCTGCGGGATGATCGAGACAATCGGGGCCCATCATAGAGTCCCTTCCGCCTTGAGGCTAAGCCCGAGAGGGACAGACCAGCCGTCCGGCCTGCCGTTGGCGGTGACTGGTACGGTGGTCAGGAAAGTTGGGAAGCTTTGACGAGGAAAAACAGAAGCCGGGCCTTACAAGGCCCGGCTCCAAGTTATGCACCTTAACATCTGAACAGTAGAAGGAAGAGAAGTTCTAAGTGAGTTGGTTTGTCCGCCATAGGCGGACCAGATGGACAATGAGCTTTCTCAGGGGACCGATTCCTTTCGCCGGGGAGCTTGCGCTCTACCTATCTAGCTTGGGGAAACGGAACACTCACCGATCGACCTGGGAGATGGCCTCTGCGCGATCCGGTCAGCCCGAAAAACCACAGAGGTTAATTGCTCCCTAGAAAGGAGGTGATCCAGCCGCACCTTCCGGTACAGCTACCTTGTTACGACTTCGTCCCAGTTACCGAACCCGACCTCGGCGCCTGCCTCCCTTACGGGTTAGCTCAGCGACTTCAATCGTTCTCGGCTTCCATGACGTGACGGGCGGTGTGTACAAGGCCCGGGAACGTATTCACCGCAGTGTGCTGACCTGCGGTTACTAGCGATTCCACGTTCATGCAGGCGGGTTGCAGCCTGCAATCCCAACTGGGGCCGGCTTTGGTGGGATTGGCTCCGGCTCGCGCCATCGCAGCCCATTGTACCGGCCATTGTAGCGTGTGTGTAGCCCAGGGCATAAGGGCCATGCTGACTTGACGTCATCCTCACCTTCCTCCTCCTTGTGGGAGGCTGTCTCGCTAGAGAGTGTAACTAGCGACGAGGGTTGCGCTCGTTGCGGGACTTAACCCAACACCTCACGGCACGAGCTGACGACAGCCATGCAGCACCTGTGAAGGCTTCCCGAGTTACCCCGGGATCGTTACCCTTTCGGGTTCCTACTACCAACATGTCAAGCCCTGGTAAGGTTCTTCGCTTAGCATCGAATTAAACCACACGCTCCACCGCTTGTGCGGGCCCCCGTCAATTCCTTTGAGTTTTAGCCTTGCGGCCGTACTCCCCAGGCGGGATGCTTATCGCGTTAGCTGCGGCACGGGAGGGGTCGATACCCCCCATACCTAGCATCCATCGTTTAGGGCGTGGACTACCAGGGTATCTAATCCTGTTTGCTCCCCACGCTCTCGCGCCTCAGCGTCAGGCACAGCCCAGAAGGCCGCCTTCGCCACTGGTGTTCCTCCCGATATCTACGCATTTCACCGCTACACCGGGAATTCCGCCTTCCTCTACTGCCCTCTAGCCAGGTAGTATCTCTTGACCTCTCCCAGTTAAGCCGGGAGCTTTCACAAGAGACTTACCTAGCCGCCTACGCGCTCTTTACGCCCAGTAATTCCGGGTAACGCTTGCCCCCTACGTATTACCGCGGCTGCTGGCACGTAGTTAGCCGGGGCTTATTCCCCAAGTACCGTCCTCTCTCTTCCCTGGGAAAAGGGGTTTACAACCCTAGGGCCTTCATCCCCCACGCGACGTCGCTGGGTCAGGCTTTCGCCCATTGCCCAAGATTCCCTGCTGCTGCCTCCCGTAGGAGTGGGGGCCGTGTCTCAGTCCCCCTCTGGCTGGTCATCCTCTCAGACCAGCTACCCGTCATCGGCTTGGTGAGCCATTACCTCACCAACTACCTGATAGGACGCGAGCCTCTCCTCTGGCGCATCAAGCTTTCACCGATAAACCAAGGCTTACCGGTCTTATGCGGGATTATCCCCAGTTTCCCGAGGCTATACCCCACCAAAGGACAAGTTACTCACGTGTTACTCAGCCGTCTGCCGCTTTTCCATTGTGGCCGAAGCCACGGACACGCTCGACTTGCATGCATTAAGCGCGCCGCCAGCGTTCACCCTGAGCCAGGATCAAACTCTCTTTATAGAAAAACCTTACTTCCTTCTACTATTCAACTGTTAAAGTGCCCGCTCCTGCACCCTTCGGTTCAAGAGCGTTCGGTTAGTATATCCAGCCCTTGAAGTAGTGTCAAGGGGTTTTGTGAATTTGTTCAAACCGGCCCCCGGTCTCCAGGCAATCCGCCACCGCTTCCACCCAGGGGCTGCCTTGCTCGAAGCTAGACCGGAGGCCTCAACCGTACCAGCAAAGCCTCTTCGCACCACCGGGCGGCCGCCAGAAGCCCGGCCTCGCCCATGTAGGCTCCCACCAGTTGCAACCCCAGCGGCACGCCCGACGCTGACAGCCCGGAGGGAAGGGTGATGGCCGGGAGGCCGCAGGAGGTCCACGGCCCCTGGTACATGGTGTTGCCCGTGTTGGTCAGGTCGGGCAGGGGAGGTGTGGGTGTGGAGGGAGTCAGCAGAACATCCACCCTCTCGGCCAGTTTTCGCATTTCGGTGATGAACTGCTGCCTTCGCTCCATGGCGCGGGAGTAGGTAACGGCGTCGGTTTCCAGACCCCGCCGGATCATCGCCCGGATGCCCGGCTGGTAGTCCATGGCCTGGCGCCGGTACATGGGCTCGTGGAAGGTAGAACCCTCCACCGCCATAATGATCTGCTGGTCCTCGATGGCGGTGTCCATGCTGGGTGGCAGGGCGACCTCAATCACTTCCGCCCCAGCCTCGGCCAGGCGTTCCACCATGGCGCCGGTATGCTGCCGGGTCTCCTCGTCCGCCTGGTCAAGAAAGAACTGGCGGATGACGCCAATGCTGGGAGGCGCCGGGTTCCGGAGAGCCTCGACGTAGTCGGGAACCTGCATCGTCGCGGCAACGGGGTCGTTGTCATCGGGACCGGCCATTACCTGGAGCAGAAGCGCCGCGTCTTCGACGGTCCGAGACATCCACCCCATCGTATCCAATGACCAGCTTACCGGTATGACGCCGTGTCTGCTGACCCGCCCGTAGCTCGGCTTGAACCCAACCACGCCGTTGTAGGAGGCGGGACGCAGCACCGAGCCCACCGTCTGCGACCCCAAAGCCGCGGGGCACATGCGGGAGGCCACGGCCACCGCCGACCCGCTGCTGGAACCGCCCGGAGTGTGGGCGGCGTTCCAGGGATTGACCGTAGGGGAGGGATCCATGCAGGCAAATTCGGTGGTAACGGTCTTGCCCAGCATGATGGCTCCGGCCTGTTTCAGGAGGGTCACCGGGGCAGCGTCAAACTCGGGCACAAAATTTTCGTAAACCCTGGAGCAGGCCGTGGTGGGAATGCCGGCGGTGTAGTAGATGTCCTTTACTCCCACGGGAATGCCGTGCAGGGGCCCCGGCGATGCGCCGCCGGCCATTTCCCGGTCCCTGGCCTCCGCTTCGGCGAGGACCGTGGCCCGGTCCAGGTACACCCAGGCCTTCAGGGAAGGCTCCAACGTTTCAATGCGGTCCAGGAGCGACCGGGCCAACTCCGCCGCCGAAAGTTCTCGTTGGCGGATCAGGCTGGCGGCTTCGGTTACGGTTAGTTCATAGGGTTGGGGCATGGCTAGTTTCTCCTGCTGTCTGTACGTGGTAGGTGAACCGTCCACTGAAAGGGTCGTAATTCCTGTCTTGATCCAGGATCAAGAATGGAAGGGGGGTAACACGAGGCTGGCGTACCTTTGAATACTGGTCTTTGCGGGAAGTACGGGCTGGAGTTTCCCAACATCCCAACCTATCCCCGCCCCACTGTCTCCTGCAAGCACAAAAAAAACCGGTCCAGCATCCCCCGGGCCACGCTTTCCATCATGCGCTGACCTACCCGGGCCACGGTGCCGCCGGCCTGGGCCTGGGTTTCCACCCGCACCGTGGTCCTGCCGTCAGCCTCCTCCAGGGTTACCAGGGAGTCGCCGCTGCCAAAGCCGATGTTGCTGTTTCCGCTCAGATTCAGGCGGTAAGACTCAAAAGGTCTGGCCTCGGTGATGGCCACCTTTGCGGTGAAACTGCCACGCACCGGACCCAGGCTCACGTTCACTACCGCCTGGTACTCGTTATCTCCGGTCGATTCCATGCTCTGGCAACCAGGGACGCAGGCAGCCAGGGCCTGAGGGTCCATCAGGGTGCCCCAGACCTTTTCGGCCGGGGCGTCGAATACGTAGGTGGCGGAAATGTCCATCAGCGAAAACCTCCTTATGCTGGCCCAGTAGCGCGGTTCTCAACGGCGAGGTTTCTGCCTCCGCGGGAACGACGGCTCTTTTCGATACTTGCGAGGCGATGTTGTGGGATGATTTTCCATAAGTGGTTAGTCGCGCTGGCCTTCCTGGTGAGACAGCCTACAAGCGGGCGTCGGCCATCAGCAGCATGTTCAGCAGGGCCTGGGCGCCATTGGCGCAGTCGGACGGCGCGGTGAATTCGTGGGGCGAGTGGCTGATTCCCTCCACGCTGGGCACGAAGACCATCCCCGACTCGGTAATGGCCGCCATGGCCTGGGCATCGTGTCCGGCGCCGCTGGGCAGGGACTGGAACGCCAGCCCTGCCTGGTCCGCCGCCTCGGCCACCAGGGCCTGCATCCGGGCCGGCATGGGCACGGCCCGAGCGGCCTCTACCTGGCTGATACTCACGGACACTCTATTGGCATCGGCGACTTCCGCAGCGTTTCGGCGCAGGGTGGCCTCGGCGGCGGAAAGGGCGTTGGTGTCTACGTCGCGGAACTCTACCCCCATGGTAACCTCGCCTGGCACCACGTTGACGGCGTTGGGCGTTACCTGGATGTTGCCCACCGTGGCCACCCGGCAGATTTCCGCATCGGTCGCCAATCGCTGGGTAGCCAGCACCAAGTGCGAAGCGGCGGCCAGGGCATCGTGCCGTTCGGCCATGGGCGTGGTGCCGGCGTGGTTTGACGTGCCCTGAACCTCCACCTTGAAAACGTAGCGGCCGGTTATGCCCGTAACCGCGCCCAGGGGCGTCCCCGCGCGGTGCAGGGTCGGGCCCTGCTCAATGTGAAGCTCAAAATATGCGGCCAGTTCTCCCGGATACCGGCGCGCCTGGTCAATGCGAGACAGGTCTCCGCCAATGTCGGCCAGGCGATGCTCGATGGACACTCCTTCGTCGTCTACGGCGTCGTAGTCCTCGGGCTCCAGCAGGCCGGCCATCGCCCTGCTGCCCAGCAGCCAGCGATGAAAGCGGGTGCCTTCTTCGTTGGTGAAGATAATGATCTCCAGGGGATGGCGCAGCGTGTGGCCGTTTTCCGCCAGAGTGTGGGCCACCTCGATGGCTCCCAGAACGCCCAGCGCGCCGTCATATTTGCCGCCGTTGGGCACTGTATCGGTGTGAGAACCGAGGGCAATGGCCTGGAGGCTGGGGTCGGAACCTGGCTTGCGGGCGATGACGTTGCCGGCCGGGTCCAACCGGATTTCCAGTCCCGCCTGCCGCATCAGGCCCATAGCGTATTCTCGCCCCTGCAGGTCGTAAGGCGAGTAGGCCAGGCGCATCATTCCGCCGGGCGCTTCGCCAATGCGTCCCAGTTCGGCCAGCGTGCGGTTTAGTCGGTCGGCGTTTATGTTGAGCGAGGCGGTAGTCATGGTAGATACCTCTACACGGGTCTTTTCCTGAATCCTGGCTTTTGCGAACCTGGAGTAATCTCCAGCAGCCTGTCCGACAGGGCCAGCCCGCCTGCCTTGTCGAGACGCATTTCGTCTGGCGATACCGGCAGCAGAGAAGAGACATAGCCCTCGTTGCCAGGGCATTGCCTGGCCAGGCTGGCGCCACTATGCAGGATGTCCCGCCAGTGGTCGAAGACCTTTTTCGCGATGCCCACGGATTCGGGGCTGACCTCGACAACAAAGATGGTTGATCCCTGGGAGTAGGTGGCCAGATCGTATTGGTCCAGAAGAAGGGTGAAATTGGCGCCGGCTCGGAACATCTGCTCAAGGGCCGTGACGACCGGCGCATCCAGCAGGCCCGCGCCCTCCGCAGCGCCTGAACTCCGGTTCTCCGCCAGCCCGGCCAGTTCAATCCAGAAGGCTTGTGAGTCAATGCTCCAGGTGATTTCTTCGTCGGGGGTAAAGGTGGCAGTCACCAGCTGCTGACCTTCCTGGCCATCCGGCGACTCGTAGCCCAGACCCGGGCTGTCAGATTCATCAATTACGGAGACGTTGACCAGCTCTTCCGCCACCGTCACCCTGCCCAAGTGCAACGACACTCCTGGAGCGAGGGAAAAACACAGGGACTCGTCGACTACCGTAACTGAGGCGGCGAAACTGGGCACCGTCCGCAGGTTGGCCAGCGCTTCGGCGTTTTCCAGCGCTATAGCCGGCGCCTGACCGCCGTCGTCTCCGGGGTCGATTGATGCCACCCGGTACTTTCTGCCGTGCAGCGCGATCACACAGCCCGGGTAAATCTCCCGGAACCTGCCGTAGGGAGGCAGGGAAGAGAGCTGATGCCCTTCCGACCACAGGTCCCACCGTTGCTGAGCTGAAGGGCGGAGGGGCGCTACCGGTGCATTGGTTTCCTCTCTGGTCCATATCGAGGAGGCCTCCCGGCACAGCGCCTGGAATACGGCGTTGCCCAGCGCCTCCCTGGAAAAGGAGTAGATACGGCCTTCCGCCTCCTGGGCCAGCGCGGGCAAGTGGGCGCTGATTACCTCCGGAATGTCAGGGTCTATTACTACCTGGCCCTGTTCTTTGCCCAACAGCCATTCGAAATTGCGAAAAGCGAAGCTGCCATCTATGTCGCAGGACGTATAGAACAGCGCGAAAGCCTCGCCCTGGTCCGCCCCGCCGCTCTCCATCAGGTTCAGCGCAACGTGGGGGGAGGAGAAATGCCCGCCCAGGATGACGCCATCAAAGTGGTTTGGCTGGGATTCCGAAATCTGGGAAGTCGCCGTGAAAACGGCGCGGGGCCCCTGCCCGAACCCTTCATTACCGCTGCCGTTGTCCGGTGGGACGGGCTGGCTTTCTCCACCCAGCGAGAGGGAGCCTTCCGCTACGTCCGTGCCCTCCCTCAATCGCATGGCGGCGTTGAAAGCCGACTGGGACAGGCTTTCCTCCCCGCAATAGACCAGGACCGACTTGCCGGAACTCAGGCAGGCAAGGGCCGCTCGCGCCATGCGGTCGGCCAAATCCACCTGGCCCGTTCCCTCAGGATCCCGCGGACCGACCGCTACATAGTGACGCCTGGCTGCCGGCCTTTCCAATCCGGAGACTGCCTGGAAGTCCTGTCCTGTAAGGTTCCGGGCCAATTCGATACTATTGGCGCAACCCTGGGCGAGAACGAAGTAGCGGGGGTTGGCGCCCAGGATCCCCAATCGGTGGGCGAGTCGGCGAAGCAACAGGGCCACATTTGACCCGAAGTAACCCCGGTAATGCTGGGCCTGGGGGATGGCGACGAATTTCAGGTCTTTCAGGACAGACAGCCACCCCTCCCGGGGCGTGGCCAGGGCGCCGTTCAACCTGTCCACGGATGTCACCAGAACCACCGCTGGCAACTGGTCTCCCGCATCCGAAGCAGGTTCAGACAATTCCCCGGTGTCAGCGGTAACCAGAAATCGCGGGCCCGACAGCAGAATACTCAGGCATTCCACCAGAATTTCGACCAGTCCCTCGTCCGGGCAAAGGACCAGCCCGCCGCAACCGGGACTCCTAAGAAGGGATTCTGCCAGGGGAATAGCCAAGGTGACCGTCTCATCCGATGCCCATCCGGCCTCCAAAGCCACGTTGCTTCCTGCCAGGATGTGCGATAGCGCCTCCCCCTGGTAGGCGAGCAGGCGCTGGATACCCTGTTCTTCAAGGGCCTGGGCCAGGGATAGGCTAAGTTCCTGAACCAGGGAATCGTCGGCGTGCCGTCCCTGAATAGCGTCTCGGACTGCACTGGTCAGATAGTCCTCTTCCCGCAGGGCGCCTGCCTCCCGCAGCGCGCTCAGTAAGTCCGCAGCATAGGGACCCTGGTCGGTGGCGTCAACCTCTTTCGCTACTCCCTCCGCCGCTTTGCCTGGAGCAGCCTCGGCGGTGGGCGGTTGGACATTTACGACGGTGTCCTCGTCACCGGCGCCAGGTGCACTTTCGGCAGGTTCGTCAACGCGGTGAGGAACTCCTTCCTCCTCCCGCTCCTCATCCTCAATTTCCGATTCGAGGCATTCCCGTTTGAGCATGTCCAGTTCCAGCGTGCTGGGCGACGACATGGCCGCCAACAGCCGCTGAATGGAATTCAACGCCTGGAAAGCGCTCTCCGCACCGAAGCTATTCCGTCCGGCCCATGTCTCGTGCGTCAGGGCCACTTCGCGGACCAGGCCAGGTTCGACTCCCCCCAGGGCCCGGTCAAAAATATTCCACCAGGAAGCTTGGATCACGGCCAGCAAGTCCTGCGTCTTCATATTATGGAAGGGCTTTTGTGAGTCGCGGGACTGGCCCAGAATCTGGTTCAGGACGGTAAGAGTCTGGTCCTGGTGGCAGTTGCCGAATTCCCGGGGAACGAAGTTATCCAGGTCCAGCTTCAGCAGGTAGAGGGCCCTGGCTACCCTGGCATTGTTGGAAATCACGTTCAGCCTCGATTTAATTCCCGTATGAAAGCCAAATTATAACCCATTCCCCGGCAGTTGTTGATGCGAGGGCTCAGTACCCAGGGCTATCGCGTCTTAATTGGAGGCTGATACTGTGAACAGCGGTCACGGCGCCCCGCCGAGGCCGGAGGGGGACGCCTGAGCCTGGCGAAGGGCCTGATCCGCCGCAGACTCATGCCCTCATTCGGGTTTCGGGTCCGAGAGGACGGTTGCAGGTTGGATTACAGACGCTTCGGCGTAAGACGCGGCGGGCTGAGCAAAGCCGATGGGATCAGAGTGACAGTTCGTCAAGGCGCGATTGCCTAATTCCTTACCCTTTTGAGTCCCGAATGTATGGAAAGGTTGGACGGTCAACCACCTGACGAGGACTAAAGCGGTCTGTTAATCGGTGTCAGCTTCTGGAGGAGACCCAGAGAGGCCTGCGAAAGGTTGAGGCCCCCTCGCTGGGAAAGCCCCTGACGTGGGAGGCGGGAGGTATTCCTGGGACGCAACTCTGGGCTGAAGGCGAAGAGGGCCTCAGGAAGGATGGCTGACTACACCATCACCTTGAACCCGTAACCGGTGTTGTTCAGGTCTCCCTCTGCAAATCGGGACATGCGGAGCGGCGCAATATCCAGCGTGGAAGCCTGGCCATCCAGCATCAGCTCTGCTACCAGGACCCCTACCATGGGAGATAGTTTGAAGCCGTGGCCGCTGAAGCCGGTGCAAACGTACAGCCCCTCAATGCCCCCAATGGCATCAATGACGGGGTGCGAATCGGGTGTAGACGTGTAAAGGCCGGCGTATCCCGTGCTGAACTCGGCGTCGGCCAGGGAAGGTATGCGGCGGGCCAGTCGGCTCCATATTTCCTGGATGAACCCGGGGCTGGCCCGCTGGGCGAAGATTTCGGGGTTTTCGACAACGTCCTCCATGTTGCCGTTGCCCACCAGGGTCAGGTCAGCTCCCTCCGGACGGAAATAGATCCGGTTGATCAGGTCGCCGCCGCTGGGATGGTATTCGGGCCCTTCGGGCCCCCTGCGAAGGTGGACCACCTCGTGACGGGTAGCCTCCAGGGGCAGGTCAATTCCATGATCCAACAGGAACCTGTGGCTCCAGGGACCGGTGGCGACAACCGCCCGGTCCGTGGAAATGCGGCCCTCAGGGGTAACAATACCCGTTACTCTACCTTTCGCCACCTCGATGCTTACGGCGGGGCAACGCAGGATTACGCGGGCGCCCCGGTCCCGGGCGGCCTGGGCGAAGGAGGCGCAGGTGGCCGAGGCATCACCATAACCGCACAGTGGCTCGTAGGCTATCACCCCGCAGTCCTCCAGGTAGAAACTGGGCGCCAATTCGCGGGCCTCTTCCCTGGAGACCAACCGGGTATCAATGCCCACGCTCTGTTGCATAGCCACGTTGGCGCGGAAGGTTTCGGCGTCCCCTTCGGCGCCCATTATCAGGTGTCCAGTACGGATAAAGCCGCACTGGCCGCCCACGATCTCGCCGAAGTCACGGAAAATCTTGAAGCTCTCCCACGCCATGCGGGCGTGGACTTCGGTAGAGTAGTGCATCCGGATGGCGGACGAGGAACGTCCGGTAGAGCCGGCGCCCAGCACGTCCCGTTCCAACAGCAGGGTATGGGTCATGCCCCGCACAGCCAGGCTGTGGAGGATGCTGGCTCCCATAACGCCGCCGCCGATGACTACCGCTTCCGCCGTTGTTGGTACCGTGGTCATGTATCTTCCTAGCGTCGATTGTTGGCCCGCCGCACCTTAAACCCGGCGGCGCTCTTCTGTTTCCGAACCCACTTGAGGTAGCTGTTTACCTGAGGGTTGGCCTGGAGCAGGTCGATGGAGTTCAGCTCTTCGGCCAGGGTCGCCTCGGTAAACATGGCGTGAACCTGGCGGTGGCAGGTGGGGCACAGCCTGGCAGTGGGGCCAAACCTGCCTCCCTTTGCCCTGGGCACCAGGTGGTGGACGGTGAAACGGTCCACCTCGCGCCGGCAGAGTTCACACATGGTGCCTTCGTGCTTCGCGAGAAGGGGTTGGGAATCGGTGCGCCGCGGCTTCTTGCGGGCCAAGATGCAGTTATCTCCGTCTATGCCTCGATGCCGTATTGAGGTGGGTCTTGCTGCCGGCGGACTAGTTGTCCAAAAAGCGCCAGCCAGGCAGATCGACCTGCCACTGACCGTCCTCCAGCAGCATGGGGATGACCAGGCCGGACATCATGCGTCGGCGAATGACGGTGCTCTCGTTTTCGGTTACGCCAAAGGGCAGAAAGGCGAAGGCGTGGATATCGTCGATAAAGTTGGTAGGCGCCACGCCCAAGTCAGTCAAATCCTCCAGGGGCCACAGGCGCAGCACTGTGTCCCGGAAGTCCTTCATCATGGAGGGTCGCATATTGTGGTCCAGGTCGTAGGCGGCCCGGTACGCGTTCTGCATATCCACGTTGTTGCGGGTGGCCCATACCCCCATACGCATTCCCCGGGTCTCCTTGGAGAGCATGGACCAGGCCAGGTTCATGTCTCCATCGCGCACTGCTTCGGCGAAAATGCCGGCGCGGTTGCCGATATCGTCGGGTTCCTGGCTTCGCTTGTTGCCGGGGATGCGCATGGGTGATGTCCACTAATCAGGTTAAAGCTACAAGAACAACGGAACGCTATTATTGATTGCGAAAGAATGCGCGGAGGACCATTCCGAACATGCAGCAGGCTACGCTTGCGATCATCATTTCCAGTTGAAAGTCGCCAGAGTCCGCCGAAGGAAATGCCCTTGTAAAAAAGATGGCTCCCGCTCCTAGAAAAACTGTTCCCAGGTCTGTTAGTCCTGGCCTTATCCAATCCAGGGTTCTTGACGGGAAATCTTTCAACGTAGACTACTTCCTAAGGTGTACCACGGCGGCGGTGACAACTGCACAGATTGATAAACCAGCGACAGTATAGGCGATAGGTAAAGTGGCCTCCATGATCGCGTATCTGGTGGGGTTGACGGCGCTCCATCCGAGTTGATGCCCTATAACGAACACCCAACACGCCATAACGAAGGTGAAGACGAAGTATAGTGCAGCCTGCATTCTACCGTCCCTCCTTTCACAAAGGCCCAGAATGCCTTGGACTAAATTTTAGCAGACTCTACCAGGTAAGGCCTACCGTGGGAAACGGTTCTGGTCACTCCTAGAACCCCACCGCATATCCGTCCCGCCGGGGGTCCGCCCCACCGTGCAGCGCGCCGTTATCCGCGTTCACCTGGATCATCATCTCGCTGCCGGTGGCTTCCCAGCCGCCCAGGACGTTGAGGACGTGGCCCTTCTGCCGCAGACCGTCAAGGACCTCCCCGGAGTAGCGCGACTCCACCAGCAGTTCGTCGGCGCAGGTGTGGGGAACGTAGGATTCGGTGGGGCTTTGGGTATTGCGCCAGCGGGGGGCTTCCACCGCCTCGGCCACCGTCATCCCGAAGTCCAGCACGTGGCTGATGACCTGCAGGTTGGTCTGCACCTGGGTGTCGGCGCCCGGCGTGCCCAGGACCAAAGACAGCTGCCGGCCCGCTCCATTGCCTGAGGCGTCGGAATTGCGGAAGACCATCACCGGATTCATGGTGTGGCGCACCCGCTTGCCAGGCTCCAGGCAGTCCACGTGGTCTTCTTCCAGGTGCCAGTAGGTCATGCGGTTGTTCAGCAGGATGCCCGTGTCGCCGGCGATGAGGCTGGAGCCCCAAGCGCTCTGGATGCTTTGGAGCTGGCAGATGGCGTTGCCCTGGCCGTCCACCACCGCGAAGCAGGTGGTGTCTTCCTGCTCCTGGCCCGCGCCCACCTTGGCGGGACGGCTCTTGGGCTGCGCCGCCTGGTAGGCCCAGGGGTTCCCCGCCTTCAGGTCGTAGGCTGCCCGTTCCGGGTCGATGAGCTTTGCACGTTCCCGAGCGTATTCCTTGGACAGCAGGCCTTCGATGGGCACGTCAATGTAATCGGGATCAGCCACGAAGGCCTCCCGGTCGATGAAAGCCAGCTTCTTGGCCTCCACCATAAGGTGGATACTTTCCGACGTGTTGCAGCTCAACGACTTTAGATCGAACTCCTCCACCAGGTTCAGTTCCTGCAGGAGAACGTGACCGCTGGAGTTGGGCGGAGCCTCGTACACTGTGTGGCCGTGGTAGGTGGTGCTGATGGCTTCCTGCCAGCGGGCGCGGCAATGGGCCATGTCCTGCAGGGTCAGGAGTCCGCCCTGCTCTTCGCTGAACTTGACAATAGCCCGGGCAATTTCCCCTCGATAGAAATCCTCCCGTCCGCCGTCAACAACGGTTTGAAAGGTGCGGGCCAGGTTCTGCTGGTAACATATTTCCCCGGGCTGCAGCGGCCGGCCGCCGGGGGCAAAGACGGCCTGGGAAGTAGGAAACTGGCACAACAGGGGATCGGCAGCGATGGATCTGGAAAGCACATGGGTAACCGGGAAGCCGTTGGCAGCCAGGTCAATGGCCGGCGCAAAGCACTCGGCCAGGGACAGCAGGCCATGCTTTTCGTGGACGTCCAGCCAGCTGTTCACCAGCCCCGGCACGGACACGGACATAATCCCCTTCATGGGTATGCCCTCGGGCAGGTAGCGTTCCCTGGTGGCCGCGGACGGGGCGGCCCCGGTACCGTTGGAGACCTCCAGCAGGTCGGTGTCCCTGCGGTATACCATGATGAATCCGTCACCGCCCACGCCGGACATCAGCGGTTCGACCACGTTCAGGGCCGCCGCCGTTGCCAGGGCGGCGTCGGCAAAGTTGCCGCCCCTCTGCAGCATGGCAATACCGGCCTGGGAGGCCAGCGGGTGCCCGGAACACACCATACCGTTCCGCCCCATGACGACAGGGCGGTGGGAGTCGTAGCTTACACCGTGGGGAGAGTTGGGCATGGTTGGGGCCTCCTTAACTGCTAGTCTGCGGCTACGTTGTGGGTCAATCTCTCGCTAACTCTCGCACCAGACCTTGGAACCTGATGATCATCCTACGGATCGACCTTTCGTCCTTATCTCGTATTTGCTTGAGTTCGGCTTCCAGCTTCGTTGCCTCATTTCTGCTTGGCAATTCGGTAAACCAAACAAGCTCAGGGGTTTTCCCCCTGGTCGTGCTTACTTTGCCGTCTCGATGTTCCGATAATCGTTCAAGTAATTCTCGGGTCTGGCCCACGTAAAACTCCCCATTATCCAAACGTAGAATATACGTATAGAAGTAGGAGGCGTTTGAGTCTGCCCGCTCCCATGCAGGGGAGGTCTCAACTTGATAGCTATTTGACTCCGGCTTGGTTCTGCTCGGCTGTTGTCTTGTCGTCCCACGCTGGGGGCCAGCCACAAAGCAATTGTTGCAGAGCGGTAACCTGGCCGGTTTGAATATCGTACATCGCGAACATTTGCTTATGGTCCCCTGTTGCGCCTGATAATAGTGTTGACGACATAGTGGATGATCTGGGTCCGAAGTTTGAAGCCCGCATTCCTGAAATGCACACTTCCTGCCTGAAGGCCTAGCTCTTCTACTCGTGGTCACTGATCTCTGCCCAATCAATTCTAAGGTATAAAAGGAGAATATCGGCCCTCTGCCATTCGGCGGTAGGCAGTACTAATCTATACCTGATTTACTGCCCCATCACCGCCTGACGGCGAGCGATGGCCGCCTCGGCCCGGGGGCTGATGGCCCGTTCCACCACCACGTTTACCAGGGCCGGCTTGTTTGCGGCGAAGGCCCGTTCCAGGGCCGGCTTCAGGTCTTCAGGCCGTTCCACGAACTCGCCGTGGCCGCCCAGGCCCTGGACCACCAGGTCGTAGCGGGTCTGGAGCAGGTCGGTGGCCACGGGGCGGCCGTACAGGCCCAACTGGATTTGCCGGTCGATTCCCCAGGCCGAGTCGTTGCCCAGGACGGTTACCACGTTCAGGCCGTGTCGCACCGCCGTATCGAATTCCATGCCGTTGAAGCCAAAGGCTCCGTCGCCCGTCAGGTTGATGACCCGCGAATCGGGGTATGCCACCTGGGCCGCCATCGCAGAGGGCAAGGAGGAACCCAGCATGCCCAGGCTGGAGACATAGCTCCATTTCTTGGGCATCTGGGCTGGCAGCAGGGCCCGTCCGAAGTGGCAATAGTCGCCGCCGTCGAAGGACAGGAAGTCGTCGGGACGCAGCATCGACTCCAGGGTCTTGTGGACGTACATGGCGTGCATGGGAGTTTCCGATACCGCCAGACCTTCGGCCCATTCTGCCTGGGCGGCGCGGGAGGCCCGCAGCTCCTCCAGCCAGGGCAGGTCCTGCCAGGTGTGCCTTGACGCCTCGGCGGTCAATTGCTGCACCACGCTGGTCACGTCGCCCACCATGCCCACAGCCACGCCCCGGTTGCGGCCTATCTCGGCGGCCGAGGGGTCAATCTGGATGATTTTGGCGTCGGCGGCCACGTTGGGCGGGCGGCAAAAGCCGATGGTGTAGTCCTGCTTTCGTCCCAGCAACACCACCACATCGGCGTTGCGCAGCATGGTGGCGGCCCGATTCAGGCCCCGCTCGAAAAATCCGAAGCCGTAGGGATGATCGTCTGCCACCAGGCCCCGGGCCTGGCCTTCGGTCAGCACCGGAACCTTCAAGGTCTCGGCGAAGTCCATAAGCGCCTGGCCGTCCTGGGTGTACCCTGCCGCCTCGCCGGCGATGACGAAGGGGCGCTGGGCCTGGCGCAGCAGGGCGATGGCCTGCTCCACCTGGGCTTGCGGCGCCAGGATGGCCTCGCTGGCCCGGTATTCGTCGGGATTGAAGAAGACGACCTCGTCCTCGTCCAGTTCCTGTTCCTGCACGTCGGTGGGAATGGTCAGGTGCACCGGTCCCCGCCGGCCGCTGAATGCCAGCCGCACCGCACGGGCGATGGTGTCGGGAATGCGGCGGGCGTCGTAAATCATCAGGGATTCCTTGGTGGTGGCCGCCGCCATGCCCACCTGGTCAATTTCCTGCATGGCGCCCCGGCCCAGTTCCGACAGGTCGGCGGAACCGGCAATGGACAGCAGGGGACTTTCGCTGTGCATCGCGTTGGTCAGGCCGGGGATGGCGTTGGCGAAGCCGGGGGTGGTGTACATGCACACGCCCAACTGGCCGGTGATGCGGCCATAGGCATCGGCCATGTGGACCGCCGCCTGCTCGTGGCGAGTGTCAATGAAGCGGAAATCCTCGTCGGCCATTACATCCAGCACCGGCAGCACATGGTCGCCCGCCAGGGTAAAGATGTTGTAAACGCCCTCCAGCTTCAGGGCCTTGGCGATAAGGTGACTACCGGTGACTCGGGCCATGTTTCCTCCAATAGTACGTTACTTTTATTGCAAATGTAGGGGAAAGGTACCAAACTCGCCCATTAGTTGACAAAGCCGGTACGGTTGGGTTGATTATGGTGGGGTGTGCTTGGAGCGTCAAGTTTGGAGCATTACCCGCATCACGACCGTTTCCTTGCCGAGGTTATCGGGCAAAGCTACAATGGCGCCATCTTACGCAATGAAGGAAATTGGGAGAAGCGTCATGCAATTTGGCCTGGCTTATGAAATGCAGCGGCCCACCCTGGACGACCACGCCGTCATAGAGGAAACCATTGAGCAGTGCGTCCTGGCGGACGAAATGGGGTTCGACTACGTCTGGTTCGTGGAGCACCATTTCCTTACCACCTTCTCGTCTTCGCCCTGCCCCGAAGTGATCTTCGGCGCGCTGAGCCGTCTGACCAAGAACATCCGACTGGGGTTTGGCGTGGTGATCCTCCCCTACCACCATCCGGTCAGGGTGGCCGAACGGGTGGCCATGGTGGACCACCTGTCCAACGGTCGGGTGGACTTCGGCACGGGCCGCTCCGCCCCCTACGAGCAGACGGGCATGGGCATTGATCCCCGGGACTCCCGCGACATGTGGGAAGAGTCCCTTTCCATGGTCCCCAAGATTTGGGAATCGGACTATTTCGAGTGGGACGGCCGGTTCTGGAACGTGCCGCCCCGCCAGGTGTTGCCCAAACCCTACCAGAAGCCCCATCCGCCCATCTGGGTCGCGGCCTTGCAGCCCACTACCTACCAACTGGCCGCCCGGAAAGGCATTGGGGTCATGGCCCTGGGCGTGAGCGCGCCTTCGGTGCTGGAACCTCACATCCAGGACTACCGTACCACCATCAAAGAGGCGGACCCGGTGGGCGGCTTCGTCAACAACCAGTGGCTTAGCTCCATTTTCGGCTACTGCGGCGAGGACAACCACGAGGCCAGGGAGCTGTGCGCCAACTCCCTCAAGACCTTCTTCGGCCCCGGACGTCCTTACGTCCAGGACCAGAAGGACATCTACTCCAGGCTATTGGAACAGTGGGGCGGGATTCCCGAGCACCTGGTGCACAATTTCTCTCGCTACATCGACGTGAAGGAAGTTACGGAAGAGGGCGCAGCGACCCAGTTTGACCTTTCCGGTGGCAGCGCCCTGGCCCAGAAGATATGGGAGGAAATGGATTCCGACACCCTGGCCGAAAGGGGCGTCATCGTTGCCGGAGATCCGGAAAGCTGCATTAACGCGGTTAAGCTGCATGAAGCCACCGGCGTTGACCAGGTGCAATTTCTGATGGCCACCGAGACCATTGGACACGAGCAGGTCATGAAGTCCATCGAGCTGTTCGGCAAGCACGTGATTCCAGCGTTCAAATAAAGGTTTCCCAGAGACCATTCCGGCAACCGGCCTGACCGGCCGATCAAAAAAAACAGGGGCAACATCTGTCCGCAGAATATTCCTGCAGGCAGATGTTGCCCCTGCTGTTTGCGACAAAGCTGGTTTTCGCGACGCTTATGCTCGCATGGTTCTCAGAAAGCTGTCGCCCCCAGCCCGGATCATGTCCTGGGCGCCGACGGACATCAGCTGTACACCCCGGCCGGCGAAATGCTGGAACCGCGGGACGTTGTTCAGGGACATTCCGGCCCCCGCTACGCCGATGGCCTTTCCTTCGGCCTTGGTGCCCTCGATAACCTTGTCGATGGCCGCGTCCAGTTCCGCGGGGCTGGCCATGCCCATGGTCTGGGTCAGGTCGCTGCTGCCCACCAGAAGGGCGTCAACCCCGGGCACCGAAGCGATTGCCCGCACGTTCTCTACCGCTTCCGGCGTCTCAATCATTACGATGACCAGCACCTCGCGGTTGGCGGAGGCGTAGTACTCCGGCGTGGACAGGCCGGCCCCGAAACGGTTGGTGCGGCCCCCGGTAGCGCTGCTGCGATCGCCATCGGGGTAGTGGTGCGACGCCCGCGCCACACCCTCCGCCTCGGCCCGCGTGGAGATGTGGGGCACTATCAACCCCTGCGCTCCCCGGTCAAGGAACCGCAGAATTGTGGACGGATAGGCGTTGGGTATGCGGACTATGGGCGTAAGGTCGTAAAGCTCCGCGGCCCGAACCATGTTCTCCGTCTCGGAATCATTGGAAGAACCGTGCTCGCAGTCAATCCACACCCAGTCGAAGCCCATGACGCCGTAAAGTTCCACCAGGCCCGGCGCGTAGAAATTGATGCTGCCTCCCAGTGCCACCTGGCCTTCGTTGATCTTGGCTTTGGTCAAATTAGTTCGGACCATTTCGTCTCCTGTCATATGGAAAAGATTCGGCCGGCCCTGGGCGGCAACAACTGTCTGCCGCCGGTACCGGCGCCTTTCAGCGAAATGAAAGAGGGAGAAGGCCGGGCAAAACCTGTAAGCCGGGTTCTGTTCCCCCGCTGCTTGATGCCGGGGGCGGTGACCATCTATCTAGCCCCCCGGAGGATCGTCGGTGAAGACGATTCCAGGTCGGCGCAACAATAGCGCGCCGGACGACGTTACCGTCGGGGTCAAGCAGCCAACCCGGGGACGAGCCGGACTCTCATAGTCCCCCTATTCGGCCTTGCTCCAGGTGGGGTTTGACCGTCGCTGTGTCACCACAGGCGACCGGACGCTCTTACCGTCCGATTTCAACCTTACCGCCGGCGCCGCGACTGTCATTCCTGGGAATGTCCGCCGGTTATCGGGCCTGGCGGCGGTATGTTTCTGTGCCACTTTCCGTCCCCTGGGGCAGCGGTTAAGCCGCCGCAGAAGCCTGGGTGTTACCCAGCACCCTGTCCGGAGGAGCCCGGACTTTCCTCCCCGGCAGGGTTTCCCCTACCGCGGCGGTCACCCGGTCTTGCCCGGCCTCTCCAAAATCAATCTAGCACAGGCCCATAGGAGGGTCAAGAAAGGAGAAACGGGGGCGCCGTTTCATTTGAGGTACCGGCGGGGGCCACATGCAGCTATTGGTTCATACCCGGCGCGTGTTCCCGCCACGGTGGCTCCAACGCACGGACTCAGGAACAACTTTCCCCCCTGACCGCCGGTCATGGGGGATGCAAGTTCTTCCGTCTCAATCGGCAAGGCCGATGGCCGTCCAATCCAGGGCTAAGAAATATATTTACCCCGGCAGCAGTATTCGGCCGCAGTTATTGCAAAGCACTACCTGTCGGCCATTACGTACCCGCTGCAGGTGTTGCGAAGGGAGGGACATGCGGCAGGCCTGGCAGAGGCCCCGCATTACCTTGGCTACGGCCTGGCCGCCCTTGCTGCGCCGCAGGCCCTCGTACCGGTTCAGCTCCACCGGCTCCACGCCGGATGCCAGGCTGGTGCGGTGCTTGCTGAGGGCTTCCTGTCGGTCCGTCAATTCCTCCAGCTGCTGCCACAACTGGGCCTGGCGGACCTCCCATGCCGACTGAGTATCCGTAAGTTGCTGCTCCTGGGCCGAAATCTGGGTCCGGGCGTCTTCCGCCTGCAGGGAAAGCTCCAGCAACCGAACATCCATCTGCTCCAGGGTGTGGCGGACGTTGTTGGCTTCCATCTGCAAAGCTTCCAGATCCCGGGGGTTCTCAACGTCGCCGCCATAAAGCTGGGTGTCCAGGTGTGATGATCTTTCCCGCTGGCTTTCCGTTTCCAGTTGCAATTGCCGGTGGGAACTCTGAATTTCCTGCAGCCTGGTTTTGGCTTCTTCCAGGGATTCTTCAATCTTGTCCAGGGACAGTCTCCCCTCCAACTCCCTCTCCACCTCAGCTATATGGCCATTAACGCCGTCCAGGTCCAGATCGACTTCCTGAAGGCAATACAGTTGCTTGAGAGTTGTCATTCGGGCTCGCCCCTATTCTCGTATGACAAAATCCGGCCGCGTTGGATCAACGGGCCATTTTGATTCTATTGAGGGGTAGGGGTGTTGTCAATGACAACTATAACCGCAATAAACAGGCCGACTGTTTATTTTGCAACCAAATAACTTGGGGGTTGCTGATGATACTCCCCTAGCCTGCGGCAGACTCAAAGGTCAAAGGGGCGGTCAGCCGGGAAAAAAATTAGCATAAACCTCCCGCTCAGCCGCGCTTCCGCTTCGCAAGCCTGTGTGCAACATCAGGCCTATTCAGGTACAATTCATCAATAACAATCCGCAATTTTATTGAAAGCAGCGATAGAGGGTCGGGGACACCCTGACGCACAGATCAGACACCCCTGCCAATCGCTTCCAATAAACATCGCTAGCTTCATCCGCGCTCCCGGCCACGGAAGGCGCTTCCTTGAGGTGGTGGCATCCTATGGTTACCTTGCTTCGCAAAATAATCGGCGACCCCGGCGAAAAGGCCATCGACAAGCTGGAACAGACCCTGGTGCCCCAGGTAAATGATCTGGAACCGGGGATGCGGGCCCTTACAGACGACGAGTTGTACGGGCTTACCGATGAGTTTCGCTCGCGAGTGCCCCAGGGAGAGCCGTCGAACGAGGCCATGAAAGAGACCCAGAAAAAGGCCCTGGATGACCTTCTTCCCGAGGCCTTCGCCGTGGTGAGGGAGGTGGCACGGCGCAACCTGGGCCAGCGCCACTACGACGTTCAGCTGATCGGCGGCATCGTACTACACCGGGGCCAGATCGCCGAGATGAAGACCGGCGAGGGCAAGACCCTGGTCGCCACGCTGCCCGTATACCTCAACGCCCTCACGGGCCGGGGCGTTCACGTCGTAACGGTCAACGACTACCTTGCTCGACGCGACCCGGTGTGGATGGGCCCCATTTACCACAACCTGGGGCTTACCGTGGGCTGCCTCCAGCACGATACGGCTTTTATCTTCGACCCCACCGTCGAGAAGGGCCCCAACGGAATGAAGTTCCTGCGCCAGGTGTCTCGCCAGGAAGCCTACCTGGCCGACGTGCTATACGGCACTAACAACGAGTTCGGGTTCGACTACCTGCGCGACAATATGGCGCTGGAACCGGAAAACCGTGTGCAGCGGGACCGGCACTTCGCCATCGTTGACGAGGTGGACAACATCCTGATTGACGAAGCCCGGACTCCCCTGATCATCAGCGGCCCGGCTGATGAACCGGTACAGCACTACTATACCTTTGCCAAGCTGGTGCCCCGCCTGGATTCCATAACCGACTACACCATTGACGAGCGCACCCAGGCCATCTCCCTCACCCAGGAAGGCATCGAAAAGATGGAGCAGTGGACCCGGGTCGATAACCTGTACGACCCGGACAACTACCACCTGGTCCACTACATCGAGAACGCCCTTACGGCCCAGGTCCAGAAGGTCAGGGACAAAGATTACGTCATCCGGGACGGCGAGGTGGTCATCGTTGACGAGTTCACCGGCCGTCTCCAGTTCGGTCGCCGCTGGTCCGACGGTCTGCACCAGGCGGTGGAGGCCAAGGAGAGCCTTAGAATCCAGCGGGAGAGCGTAACCTACGCTACCATTACCCTGCAGAACTACTTCCGAATGTACGACAAGCTGGCCGGCATGACCGGTACCGCCGCCACCGAAGCCGATGAGTTCTACAAGATTTACGGGCTGGAAGTGGCGGTAATTCCCACTAACTTGAACATGGTCCGCGACGACGTGGCTGACTTGGTGTTCCAGGCAGCCGAGTCCAAGTGGCATGCCGTGGTTGAGCACATCGTAGACATCCACGATACGGGGCGGCCCATTCTGGTGGGCACCACCTCCATCGAAGCCTCGGAAGCCCTCAGCGACCGGCTCAAGCGACGGGGCGTAACGCACCAGGTCCTGAACGCCAAGAACCACGAGGGGGAGGCCGGCATCGTGGCCCAGGCCGGCCGCCTGGGGGCGGTAACCGTTTCGACCAACATGGCCGGACGCGGCACAGATATCGTGCTGGGTGGCGCCAATACCGATGAATCGGGGTGGGCCGAAGAACACGCCCGGGTTATTGAACTGGGCGGCCTGCACGTTATAGGCACCGAGCATCACGACGCCCGCCGTATAGACAACCAGCTCAGGGGCAGGTCCGGACGCCAGGGCGATCCGGGTAGTTCCCAGTTCTACGTGGCCCTGGAAGACGAACTGATGCAGCGTTTTGGCGGCGACCGCATCAAGTCGGTCATGAGCTGGACCGGCATGGACGACGACACACCCATCGAAAACAAGCTGATCACCAAGTCCATCTCCAGCGCGCAGGTCAAGGTGGAAGGCTACCACTTTGACATCCGCAAGCACCTGTTGAACTTCGACGACGTGCTCAACACCCAGCGCGAGATTATCTATACGGACCGGGAACGCATCCTCAACGGCGATAACCTCAAGGAGAAAATCCTGGATATGCTCCGGCAGGAGTTTGCCGATCTGGTCCGGAAGCACTTGCCAGACCGTCACCAGGACAACTGGGACGGCACCGGTCTCATTTCGGAACTGGCGCTGATCTGCCCTCTGCCGCCGGAAATGCGGGATGAGGAAAGGCTGTACGCCCAAAAATATGAGGACGTAGGCCGCATCCTTTCCGACCACGCCGAAACCGTGTTCGAAGGGCGCGAAGCGGAACTGGGTTCCGACCAGATGCGCGTCCTGGAGCGGTTGCTCCTCCTCCGAGCCATTGACCTTCACTGGGTCAACCACCTGACCACAATGGAAAACCTGCGTACCGGCATCGGTCTCCACGCCTACGGCCAGCGCGATCCCCTGGTGATGTACCGCACCGAGGGGCACAAGACTTTCCAGGAACTGCTTCACCGGATGCAGCAGGACGTGGTTCGTTCCCTTTTTCACGTTACCGTGAACCAGCGGCCAGCCAGCGCGCCAGCCCGCCGGCCGGCTGATACGCCCTCCAGTCCGATGCAAAAGGCGGTGGGCAATGGCCGGCAGGCCACGGCCGGCGGCGGCAAGATCGGCCGCAACGCCAAGTGCCCCTGCAACAGCGGCAAGAAGTACAAGCGCTGCTGCGGCGCCGCCGCTTAACCTGGACAGGACTGGCGCGCTTCAGCCCCAGGGGCTGGAAATCCCAGGACGGCGCTGAGGGGAAGATTTGAAGACCGGGTTGAGAATCGCGTTGCACGTAGTCCTGGCGCTGGTGGCCGTGGTCATTTTCTACGTGGGACTGGGCGTTGGCCTGACGCTTAACCCGGCCCTGGGGACCATTCTCTGGTTCGCATCAGGCGCGCTGTTCGTGGGCAATCTGTTGTGGCTGATTCTTTTCCTGAACAAGCGACGGGAATCCACCCAGCAGTAAGGGGGCAAATCGATCCTGACTAGTGGGAAGTGACCAACGGGGCCTGACCAATGGGGTCCTGCCGTCGCATGGTGGATCGAACTTCTCCTGGGGCCACTGAGAGGAAATCGAAGGGTTGCCGGGTTTCGGCAGATATCCGCGGCATATTGCTATAACGCCACCATCGACATTGGACTTCGGGCACGTCGTAGTTGCAGTTGCGTTTAGCTTAAGGGTGTGCCCTGCCCAGGTAGGGATTTAAGGGAACCAACGAAGTTCCCCGGGCAAAGCGGTCACCCCGAAACCCGTCAAGGGGATGGTCTTTGCTTTCGCCATGCAGAACCAGTTCGGCGACCATCCTGCCGACTACGGGCGAAAGCTTGAATCCGTGTCCACTGAACCCTGCCGCCCAATACAAGCCTCTTACCAGCGCCGATTTATCCAGTATGGGGTTGCCGTCCGGAGTCATATCGTATAGCGACCCGTAGCCGCCCAGCGGCGTAGTAGCGGCGAAGGCGGGGAACCGGGACCTGGCGCGCTCCCAGTACCGGGATATAGTGTCGTGGTCAGCGTTAAGGCCATAAGCCTCCGGGTTTACCACTTCGTTCATATCCTCCGGCGCTTCCCCTCCCAACAGGGTGTGGAAGCCGGCATTGCCCCGGTAATACGCCCCGGTGGTCTGGTCGATTACGGTAGTTGTCAGCGACTCCAGGGACGGTGGGCGCCTCAGGTGCACCATCTGCACCCGCAAGGGAGTGATGGGCTGCGTCTCGCCCAGGGGCGCGGCGAGCGAGTTGCTCCAGGGGCCGGTAACCGCCACGGCGGCGTCCGTCTCTATTAATCCCGCGTTAGTTTGCACCCCGGTCAATCGCCCGCCTTCAACATTGAATCCCGTAACGTTGCAGCCGGTGATTACCCTGGCGCCCAGATCCCGGGCCCGCTGGGCAAAAGAATAGGTGGTGGCTACGGGATCGGCATACCCGGATGTGGGTTCATAGGCGCCCACGGAAACACCGTCCAGGCTTATGCCCGGAACCAATTCCTCAATTTCCGCTGGGTTGAGCAGGCGGATGTTCACGCCCAGGTCGCGGTTCATGGCCACGTTTGCCCGTGCCGCCTGGGTGTCATGCTCGTCGAAGAGCAGGACTCTGCCCGTCTCCTGGAAACGGGCGTTTCCCCCATAGATCTCCTCAAAGTTGTGGAAGGTCTGGCTGGCATCCATGGCCATCTTAACCAGGGTGGGGTGCAGGTAGTGCTCCCGAACCATGGACCCGGACCGACCGGTGGCGCCGCTGGCCAGGCCCCGCCTCTCTACCAGCAACACCTCCCCGGCGCCCATCTGGGCCAGATGCATGGCTACGCTGGCCCCAATCGCGCCCCCTCCTATTACCACTATGTCTGCTGATTCAGGTGTCATTGTCATCGTCTGATTTCCCGCAGGATCAACTTCAGCTTTGCTTGGTCAGTCCTGCCGATAGTGTTCCCCGGGGCAGGCTGGTCCGGTTTCTCCGCAAGCGATTTTAGATTGGTAATACCCGGAGAGCAAATTTTTGCCGCAGACAGAACCTTTGCACGAACTCCGGTGAAGCGTGACGTTCTCTTTCAAATATCATCCTGATGAAATACGGCATCCTGACCGGCTTTCCAACACGGCGATCAGGGGCCACCAGCTTGGGCAAGAATATTGGGTGTATTGGCCGGCTGAACTGTGTGGCCGTGCTGGCTGTGTTGCCGATTGTCAAGCTTTGACACCAATGGCACAATTACATTCATGAGCGTTCAGACTTCCCTGGCGGGCGGCGTCAGCCGCTTTATCCCCTCTTCCATGCGCTACGGCCAGTTCCGTTATTACTGGCTGGCGCTGCTGACCGGAGTGACCGGCCACCAAATGCTTTTCCAGTTTACCCTGGGCTGGCTGATGTTCCAGTTGACCGGCGACGAGGGTTACCTGGGCTACCTGGGCCTGGCGATTGCCCTGCCGGCCCTCGCGCTGAACCTGGTGGGTGGAGTGCTGGCGGACCGTCTGGAGCCAAAGGTGCTGGTGGCCACCGCCCAGAGTATGTCGGCCACAGTGGTGGTTGGCCTGGCGGTGCTGGTAATGCTGGAACGGGTGGAACCCTGGCATATCTTGCTGGCCGCCTTCATTGCCGGTGTTGGCCAGGCCTTTGACCAGCCCAGCCGTGCCAGCATTTTTCCCCGCCTGGTGGACCGCGAGCACATCGTCAACGCCGTGGCCATGGAGTCGGTAGTGTGGAACGGCGTCAGGGTGTTGGCCCCCGCCCTGGCCGGCATGGTCATCGCCCGTCTGAGCATCGAGGCCTCCATGCTCATTAGCGCCGCTTCCTTCTACGTGTTGGCCGCGGTAATGTCAGTCCTGCGCCTGAGGCAGCGGCCACCGGCTAGGGGCGG
Source organism: Dehalococcoidia bacterium (assembly GCA_965207275.1). Lineage (GTDB taxonomy): Bacteria > Chloroflexota > Dehalococcoidia > Lucifugimonadales > UBA3495 > Bin22. Next base: position 2,611,612 of record CBDBMH010000002.1, on the reverse strand, counting down.
CGTAATGCAGCAGATTGGAGAGGCCTTCCGCTACATCGGCCGGAACCCCATATTTTTCTACGTAATGCTGATGACCTTCTGCAACAGCCTGTTCGGCATCTCCTACATTCTTCTGATGCCCTCCCTGGCGGAAAAATGGCTGATGGTGGGCGCCGAACGTGTGGGCTGGCTGCTGGGCGCGGCAGGAGCGGGCGCTATTGTCGGCAATTGGATCATCGGCAGCCTGCCGCTGCAGAGTCCCCGGGGCTTGATCATCCTTTTTGGAGCGATGTTATACGGTATTTGCCTGATGCTGTTTGCCCTGGCGGCCTGGCTGGGCCACTACTGGATTTCCATGGGCATCCTCTTCGTGGGCGGAATCAACTTTTCGCTCTATTTGGTCGGTGGCCTCAGCACCTTGCAGGAGCTGGTACCGGACAGCATTAGGGGACGTGTGATGGGTCTGTACGGAGCCACCTGGAGCCTGGGGCCCCTGGGTATGGCCCAGGCCGGATTCGTAGCCCGATACCTGGGCGCGCCGGTGGCAGTAGGTATTGGCGCCGTGGTGGTCTTCGTGGTGGCGGTGCTGATCTTTGTTTTCCGGTCCGATTTGCGAAACTTCCGAGGCCGCCAGCCTGAACCTTCAGCCGCCGAACCTGCCAGAACGTGAACTAAGATATGGATTTACAGGATGCCCAGGATAAGGCTGACTGGATTCAAAGAACATGTTCCGCATTCCTAATTCTTAAATCAGGAGGCAGTCATGGCCAGCAATTTCAATCCCCTTACTCCCCAGGAACGGTACATCATCGAGTTCAAGGGTACGGAGCGCCCCTTCTCCGGCGAGTACGACGATTTTTACGAGGACGGCACCTACATCTGCCGCCGCTGCAACGCGGAACTTTACAGCTCTGACGACAAGTTTAACGCCCATTGCGGCTGGCCCGCCTTCGACGCGGAAATCCCCGACGCCGTGAGGGCTCTGGCGGACCCGGACGGCTTCCGTACCGAAATAGAATGCGCCAGATGCGGCGCGCACCTGGGCCACGTCTTCTTCGGCGAGGGATTCACCCCTACCGGTGCCCGCCACTGCGTCAACTCCCTGTCAATGCGGTTCGTGCCGGCGGAGGAACAAGGGGAATAGGCCCGTCCGCTGCCCTGGCCCGGCTACCGCATTCCCTTGTTACCGCCGGAGCACGCGTGGTATCCTTAGAGTCCGGCCAAAGAGCGTGTCCCCGTAGCTCAACGGATAGAGTGCTGGCCTCCGGAGCCAGAGATGAGAGTTCGACCCTCTCCGGGGATACCATGTTGATTTCGGCTTCCCACTTGCCATCCGGCAACCATTTCTTCACCTATTGAACGGGGCGTGGCCCAGCGGCAGGGCGCCTGGTTTGGGACCAGGAGGTCGGCAGTTCGAATCTGCCCGCCCCGACCATGCTTTATCCGATCATCGACTGACGGATTAACCGGGATTGTCAGCCTTAACCGGCGCAGGGTATATTGGACCGGTATATGAACAACCCGGACCAACGCAGCGGTTGGGACTGGCCGCACATTATCCCCCGTAGACTGATCCTGACTGCCTTTGTAGTGTTTAACCTTGTAACCGGGGCGGCGATATGGTCTGAATATTACTTAGCTGCCCCGGGAGCTGCTCATTGGCTTATCCTTTGGAAGGCCGTGGGCGGCAATGCCAGCGGAGCCTGGTTCTGGTTGATTTCCGGCCTTTTTCTCTATTCGGAGGTGGGAACAATGGTCTTGACAATGCTGTCCAATCGGGCCCGGTTAAGGGCTGCGGTGGAGAAGGCCGTGGCTGAGGCAGTGGAGAAGGCCGTGGCTGAAGCGGTGCCGCAAGCCGTGGCGGAGCACAACCGCCTATGGCGGGAATGGAATGAGCGGAGGGAAGCCGCCGCCCGTGAAGGCCGCGACTTCACCGAACCGCCGCCCGAGCCGTCGCAGGGGAACGGCAAGGGCGCCTGAGGTAAGGCAAGCAATAGACTACTCCCCAACAATCCAGGCCCTGGAGGTTCGCGTCATGCCCGTCTTTCCCCATAAATACCTGCACAAGGTTGCCTACCATGTCTACGTTGCCAAGGGCACGCCTGAAGAGGAAGCGGAGATCGTCGCCACTCACCAGGTAAAGTCCAACCTGGTGGGGCACGACTCCCACGGCATCATTCAGCTGCTGGAGTATTGCAGCCGCATCGACCGGGGCCACATAGTCCCTGGGGCGCCCTTCGTGGTGGAGCGGGAAACTCCCAACACCGCCGTCATCAACGGCAACTGGGGCTTCGGCTTCGTGCAGACGGAGAAGGCCATGCGGATGGCCATTGACAAGGCAAAGGAACACGGCGTGGCCGCCATGACCGTCCACCACCAGAGTCACGTAGGCCGCGTGGGCGACTACCCCACCATGGCCTTGAATGAAGGGATGATCGGCCTGGTGACCGCCGATTCGGGCGCGGGACCCAAGAACGCCGCTCCCTTCGGCGGACGGGCCCGCCGCCTCGGCACCAACCCCATCTGTATCGGCGTTCCCAGCGACCTGCCCGGCCCGGTGCTGCTGGATATGGCCACCAGCGCAGTGGCCATGGGCAAGATCAACCTGCAGCGCAGCCGGGGCGAATCGGTGCCACTGGGTTGGATTGTAGACAAGGACGGCCGCCCCACAACGGACCCCAACGACTACTTCGCCGGCGGCGCCATTTTGCCGGTGGGCGCCGACCAGGGCCACAAAGGTTACGGCCTTTCCTTCATGGTGGAGATGTTCTCGGGCCTGCTGACTGGGCTGGGCTTCGGCATCGACCCCCAGGCCCGCCACAATGATGGTGTGTTCATATCGGTGTACAACGTGGAGCACTTCCGGCCGTTGGACGACTTCAAACGGGAGATGCGGGAGTTCGTTGAGTTCATCAAGACATCGCCTCCCGCCGAGGGCTTTACCGAAGTCCTGTACCCTGGCGAAATTGAATACAATACGGAAATGAAACGCCGGGAAGAAGGCATCTACGTGGAAGACCAGACCTGGGACGGCATTGTGGCCTTGATGGCGGAGGTGGGGGTGACCGAAAAGGTGGGGGAGCCGTAGCAGGAGTCACCAAGAGAGCCGCCCCTCTCATCCTACACGGGAGGGGCGGCCCTTATTTGTTGCCAAGAAAAATGATCCATCGCAACGGATTATCGGAATGTTTGGCTAGCGGGTAGTCCTGCCCCCGCTGTTGCCCAGGAAGCGCCGGTCGGATATGCTGCCGCCGCCGCCCCGGTTGCCCCCTTGGCCTCCGCCGCGAGGTCCGCCGCCACCGCCCCGGTTGCCACCCTGGCCTCCGCCGCGAGGTCCGCCGCCACCGCCACCCCGGTTGCCGCCACCGCCGCCCCGGTTGCCGTAGCCGCCGCCACCGCCGCGCGGTCGGTCGCCCCGGTCCTGGGGCGGGCGGGAAGGCCGAGGAGGTCTGGGGCCGCCGTCTTCATCGCCGAACAAAGCGCGGCGGGAGACGTTGACCCGGCCCATGGAGTCAATCTCCTGCACCATTACGGTGATTTCCTGGCCTACCTTAAGCTCTTCTTCCATGTCGCCCAGATCCTCGTTGCGGACCAGGCCGTCCTTTCCCGGGATCAGTTCCACGAAAGCCCCGAAGCTGGCCAGGCGGTTGACCTTGCCAGTGAGGATGTCGCCCACTACCAGTTCGCGGGTCAGCCCCTCGATCCTGCTGCGGGCCAGTTCAATGGAAGTCTGGTCAGAGGAACTGAGGGTCACGCCGCCGTCGTCGGCCACGTCAATGGAAGCGCCCGTCTCCTCGATGATGCCGCGAATGACCCGGCCGCCTGGGCCGATGACCGCGCCGATCTTCTCGACGGGAATCTGGATGCGGATGGTCTTGGGAGCGTAGGGACTCATCTCATCGCGGGCCTCGTCAATAGCCTCGGACATCTTGCTCAGGATGTGGAGACGGCCCAGGCGGGCCTGCTCCAGGGCCTGCCGGAGGATTTCCTCGTCCAGTCCCTTTAGCTTGATGTCCATCTGGAGGGCATTGATGCCGGCCGCCGTGCCGGCCACCTTGAAGTCCATGTCGCCCAGGAAGTCCTCAATGCCCTGGATGTCACTGAGGACGGCGTAGCGACCGTCATTGTCGGTTACCAGGCCCATGGCGATTCCGGCCACCGGGGCCTTCATGGGGACGCCGGCGTCCATCAGGGCCATGCTGGTGCCGCAGACGCTGCCCATGGAGGTGCTGCCGTTGGAACTGAGCACCTCGGACACCACCCGTATGGTGTAGGGGAACTCGGTTTCCGACGGGAGGGCGGACAGAATGGCCCGCTCGGCCAGGGCGCCGTGCCCTATTTCCCGCCGGCCTGGGGAACCCACCCGACGGGCCTCGCCCACGGAATAGGGCGGGAAGTTATAGTGGTGCATGAACTGCTTGGTGTCATCGGGGGAAAGGGTGTCCAGGTTCTGTTTCATGCTCAGGGGCCCCAGGGTGGCCGCGGACAGCACCTGGGTCTGGCCCCGGGTGAAGAGGCCCGAGCCGTGGGTGCGGGGCAGCACGCCCACCTCGCAGGTGATGGGGCGGATCTCCGAGACGCTGCGGCCGTCGGGACGCACGCCCAGGTCCAGGATGCGGCGGCGCACCTCGCTCTTCACCACGTTCTTGAACCCTTCGGCCACCTTGTTCTTACCAAATTCCTCGACAAGCTGTTCGGCGACCTCGTCCTCGATGCGGTCGAGACCCTCGTCCCGTTCCGCCTTGAAGGAGTTCATTTCCAGGATGTCGGTTACCCGGCCGTTGACGATGGCCTTGATCTGGGTGTCCAGCCGTTCCTCTTCCTCGGTGTGTTCTTCCACTTCCTGCTTGGGCTGGCCGACCTTGCCCACCAGTTCGTCAATCAGGTCGATGGTGATCAGGTTGGCCTGGAAAGCCTTCTGAATGCCCTCCAGGATCACCTCTTCAGAGACCTCGTAGGAACCGGCCTCCACCATCATAATGGCGTCCCGGGTGCTGGCCACCACCATGTTGAGCTGCCCATCGGCAATCTCGGCGTAAGTGGGATTGACGATGAACCCACCGTCGTTATAGGAGACGCGGCAGGCGCCGATGGGGCCGGCGAAGGGCAGGTGTGAAATGGACAGGGCCGTGGACGCGCCGATCATGCCCAGGATTTCCGGGGGATTCTTCTGATCGGCGGAAAGGACGGTCAGGATTACCTGGATTTCGTTGTGGAGGCCCTTGGGGAACAAGGGGCGGATGCTACGGTCGGTAAGGCGGGCGGACAGGATCGCTTCCTGGCCGGGGCGGCCTTCTCTCCTGAAAAAGCTGCCAGGAATTTTGCCCGCCGAATATAACCGTTCCTCAAACTCCACTGTCAGGGGCAGGAAATCGATGTCGGGACGGGGCTTGTCGGCCATCACCGCAGTGGCGAGGACCACCGTGTCGCCGTAGGTCAGGACCGCCGAACCGTGGGCCTGGAAGGCCAGCTTGCCCGACTCAATAACCAGTTTTTCGTTGCCGATAATTCGTTCTACTACAGTAGCTTCAGGCATGGGGTATTACTAAACCTCGCACATTATGAAGATTAATGGAGAGGAGACAAACGCGAAGCTAGCGCGCATAGCAGACGGGCGGCTATTACCGTGGTAACTGGACGGGCCCTGGCGGGCGCAGGAAGACAGGCCGGGTCGGGTTAGCGGCGCAGTCCCAGCCGGCTGATCAGGGTCTGATAGCGGTTGACGTCTTCGTTACTGAGGTAATTGAGTAGCCTGCGGCGTTTCGACACCATGCTGACCAGGCCGCGTCGGGAGTGGAAGTCCTTCCGGTGGGTGCGAAGGTGGTCGGTCACCTGGCGAATGCGCTCGGTGAGTATGGCGACCTGCAGTTCGGTGGACCCGGTATCGTTGGGGTGGGTCCGGTATTCCCGCGTTATGCGTTCCCTGACGTCAGCATCCAGCATTACTAATGCAGTACCTTCTATCTCATCTTCTCTAACTTTGTGAATTATAGCACGGGCGGTTTGGGGGCGCAAATGAGGGGGTGAGCCAGGAGGACTCCCTAACACCCTTTCGTGTCCTGCACACGACGGTGATGAACGGAATACCTTTTGAGCTCGGGTTCGGCGGCTGTCTTTAACAGAGGAGCTTACGCCTGGTCAAAGTCCGACCTGGAAATTCTCAGGTCCCTCCTAACTTCGTGCAGAGTTCCGGTACGCAGGTCCTGGTTGCGGTGCCTGGGAACCGAGGTTCGCCTACCGTTTGAGGGATTCAGCGAAATTTCTTGGAAACCTTGTCCCTGGCGGTAAAGGACACACCCCAGCCCCTCCAGTTTCCGGCGCAGCTCCCGATAAGTCACGCTGCCACCGTGAAAACTCCGCTTGTACTTTCGTGCAGGGTCAAAGCCGGCGGCAGAGGTTCCCCTTTTCCCTACAGAGTTCGATTATGATTCTGGCAACATCCCGTAGTTCCTCCAGAGTCTCCTCCGGCGTGTGACCCCACGCCCGGCACCCCTGCAAAGCGGGGACTTCCGCCCGGTACATCCAGCCGTGGCTCTCTTCCGGTTGGTGAAGAACATAGTCCAGTTGGTAGATATCCATCTGTATTGCTCCACAACCCGTACTCCGGGCAGGGGGATATTTCCATTGTGCCCTGTCAGTGCGCATCGGTCAAAGGGCTAATTTTCAGGTTTGGAGTTCCGGTTCAGGTGGTTTACAGAACGCAGGGACAGGACTAGAACGCACCCTCTTTATACTGCTCCCGATTTTCAGCCACATTACGACCTGCATCGGGACGCAATTGAAGAAGAAGGGACACTTCATTCAGACGTTTCAATGGCGAACGTGTGCTTTGTCCATTCATCCATCCCTGGGAAAAGAGCTTTCAGATATGGTCAGGGTTCCATGAAGAATGGCCTGCCTGGGCGCCCCCCATTTCCCCCTAACCCCACTCTTATATATAATTGCACCCGAAACCAACGGCCCTGCCTGTGGGCGGGCGCAATTCTTGGAATTACACAGCCAGTACAAGGGAGGAGTTATGGCCGATTTCGTGAAGGTTGCCGCAGTCAGCGAGATATCCCCGGGAGACATGAAGGTGGTTGACGTGGGCGAAGACCAGGTCCTGCTGGTCAACGTGGACGGGGAGGTCCACGCATGTGACGACATCTGCAGCCACGCCTATGCGTCCCTGTCTGAGGGCGACCTGGACGGCGCAGAGGTGCAGTGCCCGCTGCACGGAGCCATCTTCAACGTCAGGACGGGCAAAGTGCTGACACCCCCGGCGGTGGACCCCCTGCGCATCTTCGAGGTACGGGTGGAGGGTGAAGACATCATGGTAGGTCCCGCCCGGGAAAGCTAAGGGGAGACCCCTCAGTCAGTCCGAGCATTAACTCAGTCCACGAAGGGATCACGAAATCGGCCTAGTTTGGGGAGTTTCGTGGGCCTTCGTGGATAATTTCTTGCTCCGGTTAAGGGGAAATGGCCCTTAGATGTGCTGCTAGCGCGGGATGCCCAACTCGGGGAAGGGCCAGTAAATGAGCCACACTTTACCTACGACATTCTCTTCGGGGACCCCGCCCCAGTTGCGGGAGTCGTTGCTGTGGGAACGGTTGTCTCCCATCACAAAGTACTCGTGCTGGCCCATTTGGCGGGGCGGCATGTTGCCGTCGAAGGGTTCGTTCAAGTAGGGTTCCTGGTAGATGACGTCATTGACCAGCACCGTCCCGTCGACTATCTCCACCTTGTCGCCGGGCCGGCCGATAACCCGTTTTACGAAGTCACGCTGAGGTTCGCCGGGGAAGTGGAAGACGATTATCTCCCCCAGCCTGGGGGGGCGGAAGGGACGGCTTACTTCGGACTTGTCCACTTGCCATAGGGGAATGATGCGGGAGAAGCGTTCCACGTCGAAGGTGAAGTAGACCAGCTTGTTGACCAGCAGGTATTGCTGCCCTTCCAGGGTGGGGGCCATGCTGGAGCCCTCGACCCGGAAGTTCTGGGCGCCGGCCTGTATGAGGATGAAGACTACGATGGCCAGGGCCAGGGCTTCAACTATTTCTCGCAGTACCGCAGACATGACTTGAATATCACCAGTTTCGAGAGTAGCCCGCTCCCCTTCCGTCCGCTTTCCAAAACGTCCGTCTAATTTAGACCACTGTTCAGGCGATGGCAATAGGCCAAGGAGTTCGCTACTCTTGGGTCATTGTTGGACATTCGCGGCTAATCGTGGATAATCTGCCTATCCCGATGTTCTTCAGGAGGAACCACAGAATGGCCTGGCAATACCACTTTGAACTGCTCACCCGGCCTTATGGCGGCGTCAGTGAAGGTCCCGTCTGGGACGGGGAATCTATTCTCTTCACTCACATACCCAGCAGCCGGATCATGCGCTACGAGCCGGACTCAGGCGCCATCACCGAGGCCCGGCACGGTACCAACCTTACCAACGGCCTGGCCTTCGACGCCCAGGGCAACCTGTTTGGCTGCTGCTCCGGCGGCCGGGCCATTGTCCGGTTTGACGACGATGCCATCGTTCCCGTGGCCGACCGGGTGGATGGTCAGAAGCTGAACACACCTAACGACCTGGCTATTGACCGCGGCGGGCGAATCTGGTTCACCAACCCCTGGAATGCTGGGAATATCGACCCCAGCGAAGTGGAGGAGCTGGACAACCGTTCGGTGCTTAGGGCCGATCCCCAGCCGGACGGCAGCTATACCGTAACCCGTGTTACCTTCGACACCACCATGCCCAACGGCATCCTGGTCTCCCCCGATCAGCGCACCCTGTACGTGGCCGAGAGCAACAGCGACCGCATAGAAATAAACCGCGAACTGCGGGCCTACCCCATCAACGAAGACGGCAGCCTGGGCTCCTACCGGACGCTGCACAGCTTCGGCCGGGACGCCAATGCGGTGCACCGGGGGATTGACGGCATGTGCTTCGACGCCGACGGCAACATCGTGGCCACCGCCGGCTGGGAACTGGGCGGCCCGGGGCCCATGATCTACATCTTCTCGCCCACGGGACGGGTGCTGGAGACCCATCACATCGCCTGCAACCGGCCCACCAACGTATGCTTCGGTGGCCCCGGCCTTTCCACTTTGTACGTGACCTCCACCGATGGCCACTTCTACCGGGCCGATACGGACCGGGTGGGCTGGGCTATCTATCCATAGCGGGATAATTTAGAATCAGGAATCAGGAATTGACAGTTACGAATTACGAATCAGGAAGCCTCTGAACCAATGTTTTCCTCCTTGCCGAGAGAAAGCTCGGATGGGGGTGAAGGCTTCAATTCGGTAGCTGGCGAGGTTGCCGCCCCGCCAAGGGCGGACGTGGACGCTTCGCGGGAACTACGGTCTTGAAAGGACTTGTTCGGGCCCCCTCGAGAAATCGGAATGCAAAGGGTTCTAACAGTTCATACTGGAATCTAAATTCTTAACTCGCAATTGTATTGGGGCGACTTATGAGCATGAACCTGAGCGGACACGGGTTTACACGGCAGCAGATTCGGCAGGGCGGGGGACGAGGGAACGGTAACGACCACGTGGAGGACCTGTACGGCTGCACCGAGCTTTTCGTCTATCAAACTCCCAACAGGAAGGTGACCGGCTTCGAGTCCCTGAAGATGTTTATCGAGGCCGAGGGGTGCGAGGTTATCTTCACCGCCGACGCTCCGCCGGAACTGAACGGATATGAGACCATGCGCATAACCCAGCGGCAAGGACAGCCCATCCCGCCGGCGGTAGTTAAGCGGTGCCACTCCTGGGCCCACCAGCGCAACTACCTGCACAGCTTCTTTAAGCCCATGTATCGCTAGAGGTCTGATCCGCGAATGGGCGGGAATTTCCGCCAATGGCTTGATGATGGGCGACAGCGCATGGTCAATGCATTAGCCCGGTTCCCAAGGGCAATCGCATCTGAAATGGATGTCATGCTGAGCGAAGCCGAAGCATCTAGTTTCAGTCCCACGAACCGAGTTTCGCACTCGCAACCGGGCTGAGGGGAGAGACTTCAGGCCCTTCGGCAAGCTCAGGGCGACATCACCCTATGCCAGGAGGGCAGCGAAAGTGAGAGGCGATAGCCCTGCCCCGTTCCCCGAACAAGTCCAGCAGCGGCGGTTGAGAGAGTCCTTATGATTGCTGACAGCGATACCTTCCAGGAAGAGTTGCAGGAGATTGAGACTGCCGCCGTGGCCCTGGCCTGGGGCGCCGGACGTATCCTTTCCGCCCAGTTCGGCCAGCAGCTTGCCATCGAGTACAAGGACAAGAACCAGCTTGACCCCGTAACTTCTGCGGACAAGGCCACACAGGAATACCTGGTAAGGGAAATTACCCGCCTGTTCCCTTCCCACGGCATCCTGGGCGAGGAGGGATCAGACGAGACCGACCCGCCCGGTCCGGCGCCGGACTTTCTCTGGGTGCTGGACCCGCTGGACGGCACCACCAACTTTCTCAACGGCCTGCCCGTCTACGCATCATCCATAGGCATCCTGCACCGGGGACGACCCGTGGCCGGGGCGTTGTACATTCCCTGGCCGTCGCCCGGTGGAGGGTTTGTGCTTCACTGCCGCCGGGGTGGGGGTTCACGCTATACGCTATCGGAAGGCAGCCCCAGCGAACCGATAGCGGTCTATGACTCGGAGAAGCCCGTGGGCAACCGTCTCATCGGGTTGCCCGGGTTCTTTGTTCAGACCACCAGGTTCGGCAAGCCCGTGGGCCGCAACCCCGGGGAACTGCGCACAACGGGCAGCATCGCCTACGAACTGGCCATGACTGCCTGTGGGGTGATGCAGTACTCCATAATCGGTGCGCCCCGCATGTGGGACATGCTGGCCGGCGCCATCGCTGTCCAGGAGGCCGGCGGCACGGTGATGACCAGACTGAAAGGGGACAAGCAATGGCGTCCCATGGACTCGCTGGCGCCCACCTGGGAAGAAAAGCCGCCCACCCTGAAGGAACTCCGCCAGTGGATAGCTCCCCTGGTGGCCGGCAACGGGCAGGTAGCGCCCCTGATCGCCCACAACATGAAGCGGCGGTTCAGGCCGGTGGCCATAGCCAGGCAGGTGGGGAGGAGGGTGAAGGGGAAGGTTGGGAGGATTAGAAAGAAGTAGTGGTATATATTCTTCAGTCAGCTCTTATTTCCGGGAGGTAACTCTAAGCTAAAAAGTGGACTATCATCTGCGGAGTGTTGGCGCCTAATTTGCCGCAGGAGTTGGCCCGGCGTACTGAATCTGCAGCCAGTCCTGTGAACTATAGCAATCCCGCTTTGGTGTTCGGCGAAAAACGACAGCCACTGTTGCCGGTGCACCATGATCATTCCTGTTGAAATTATTGGGCTTTGATCTGGCCTCCCGCCTATTCTGAGAATTCTCCCGCCATTGGCGTGAATCTCTTCGAATAGCCGCATCCTTGTATGACCGTCTCGGTGCTTGTCGTGGCAGACAAGCATCCTGTCTCGGTCTCTTGCCCATTGGAGAACTGCAACGTCACTCCTGACATTTATGTCCTCCTCAATAGAAAGCACGACATCGAACCCAACTGCTTCCAGGTAGGACCTAACCAGAATATTGACGTCAGCGTCAAGTACTATCCGGTCTAACTTAGGCAGCGATTGCAGCGTCAAGACTTCGCTCGTACTCTACTGCCTTTTCCAGAGTTTCTTTGGGAATCGGGAAATACAGCTCGGCCAATGCACTAAACGAGACTCCCTGTTCGTTCATCATAGCAAGCGTAGTAGTGGGAATACGGGTATTCGCCACCACTGGTTGGCCGTCCATGATGTTGGGGTCAATTTCTACGTAGTCGCTAAAGCTCCTGGGGATTAGCATCCCTGCTTCTTCTTCAAACAGCTGCGGCGGTGTCAGTAGCAGTCTTTGCCCACCACGAGTAGCGACCGTGGCATCCCATTCGTCCGGCTTTTGGGCGTAAACTTCTTTGTCCAATACATATAGATGTGCCAGTTCCCACCTTCTGTTATCAAACGAGCCAAACCTCTCAAGAAGATGCCTAAGGGCCACAATGAGAGACTTGCGAGTGAGCTGTTTGGCTCTTAGGCCTCTCAGCAGCTTGATGATTGCCAGGTCAGCGTAGGAATACCCTTCCTCAACCAATCTGTCCTCTGTATGCACAGTTATGGAAGGAGCGATAATCCCCTTTTTCCTCCAGGCATAGAGCGTGGACCGCGGCACTCCCGTGAGCCTGGATACCTGGGCGGTGGAGTAAAAACCGTCCCATGCATTTACAGGTCTGGACTCATCGTTTCGTGGGGTGTTTTCAGGCATCGTTAATACCCAGTACGTGGTTTAGTTCGAATTGGTCGAGTAGTGTAACCTGCTTGGAGTATTTCAGTATACTACCTGGATTTATCCCCTACACGCTGTCCGGTTCCCAGCCCCAGGGCCTGGGGCCCCAGCCGGCTTCGTAGACCTCGCCGCGCTTGACCGTCAGCACCGGCACGACCGCCTTTTCGGTGCGGCGGCTGCCGCCCACCAAGTCGTAGACCACCCAGTCGCCTTCCACCATATCCAGGACAGAAATGTCCGCCTGGTGGCCGACGGCCAGGGAGCCGATGCGGTCCTCCTGGCCCAGGGCCTTGGCGGGGTTCAAGGTGGACATCTCCACCACCTGTTCCAGGGTGAACTCCAAGGCCAGGAAGCGGGTCATCATCTCGGTCATGCTGTGGACGGTAAGCTGGCGGCCGGGCAGGGTAAGGTCCGTGCTGATGCAGTGGGGCAGCAGGCCCTGGTCCAAAACGCGCTGGCCCACGTCGAAGCTGAAGTTCATCCGGCCGTGGGCCGTGTCCAGCCAGACGCCGCGGTCCTGGGCCTCCTTCGCCTCGGGGACCAGTTTGCCCTCGGAGTCGATGACGCCGCCGGGGTTGGCGGTGAACAGATGGGTAACGATGTCGCCCTCTTCCAGGATGGGAAGGAGTTGGTGGATGACCTTCTCGTCGTACCGTTTCTCCGTGTCGCCAATGTGGACCATCAGCTTGACGCCCGACTCCACGGCGGCGCGCTTGGCCATTCGGGGCATTTCCATGCCCATAATCTCCAGGGCCGGCGACACCATGCGGGCCTTGATGCCGAAGATGGTGTCCCGGTTCTGCTCCACCACCTGGATGGTCCGGTCCAGGTCGATGCTGGCGGGACTGAAAATGTCGGGCGTGGTGGCCAGGCCGGTGCGGCAGATGTGCAGGAAGGGGATAATTTCCGTGACGTTGTTGGGGATGATGTGGCGAGGGAAGCCGCCGTAGGTGTCGCAACCGGAACTGCCTGCGTCCACCATGGTGGTGACACCGGCTCGCACGCCGCCCAGGTCGGCCTCCACGCCGTTGCCGTTAACGCCGTCGTAGATGTGGGTGTGCAAGTCAATCAGCCCCGGCGTCACCAGCTTCCCTTTGACCTCCACCACCCGTGCCGCCTGGGATGCGTCAATGTCCGGCGCCACCAGCGCTATCTTGCCTTCCTGCACCGCCACGTCGTTGGGGCCATTGAGGCTCTGGGAGGGATCGATCACCGTACCGCCCTTGATCAGCAGGTCGTACATTGGGAACGCTCCTTCTGTTAGAATGTGGCCGTTGATGATGAAGAATTGCTTTGAAGGCAGTCCATATTGTGTGCTACGTTACTGGAAACCGTCTTGCAATGCCAGCTATCCTGTACTAGGGGAAGGAAGATGCGCTACGAAGTGGTTCTGCTCAAGACTGACGAGGGGTATGCGATCACTTGCCCGGCACTACCGGGCTGTTGGTCTCAAGGGCCTACCAGGGATGATGCGCTGATTAATATAGTCGACGCCATTAACCTGTACCTGGAATGCACCCTGGAACAAGCCAATGAGCGAAGGGACAGCCTGGTACGTGAAGCGACCGAGGATGGCTTGCAAGTTGAACTTTGCAACATATCCATTAATCAACCGGCGATTGCTTAGATGCCCCGTTGACCAGGTATTAACCATCAAAGGGCAGTTAGAGCTTTTGCCAAGTTAGGCTATAGAGTTATCCGCCAAAGCGGACACATTGCAATGTCAAATGGAGACATCCTGCTAATCATTCCCCGCCATAACCCGGTTGATGCCGTCACCATGGGGGGCTTAATTGGCAGGGCTGGCCTAACCATCGAGCAGTTTCGCGAATTGCTTTAAAGTTACGGATGGGCGACGAAAGCCAATTGTCACCGCCGAGTATCCCGCTCAACCAGGTGAACTTGGTCACACCGGCCGGTTGGGAAACTCCGGGTAACTGCGGGTGCTGAACAGCTCGCCAACCGACTGGCCCACGTGAATGCGGCTGATCGCCTCGCCCAGCAGTGAAGCTACGGACAACACCTTGACCTTGTCCTGGTCCTTCTCCGGATCCAGCGGCAGCGTATCGGTGACCACCACCTCTTCGTAGTCACTCCTGGCTATTGCGTCGTAGGCCTTGCTGGCAAACACCGGGTGAGTGGCACAAGCATAAATCTCGGTAACGCCGGACTCCATCAGGGCCTGGCCGGCATTGATGGTGGTGCCTCCGGTGAGGATTTCATCGTCAAAGGTAAGGGCCACCTTGCCCTCCACTTCGCCGATGACATTCAGCGTCTCCGAATTGTCGTTGTTGCCAATCCGCCGCTTCTCAATGATGGCCAGAGGACAGTCAAGATACTCGGCCACGTCCCTCGCCCGCTTGGAAATACCGATGTCCACCGCTACCACTACCAGGTCGTCAATTTCCTTGGCCTTGAAATAATCCGACAGGATGGTCATGGCGGTGAGTTCGTCCACCGGTATGTTGAAGAAGCCCTGGATCTGTCCGGCGTGAAGGTCAACGGTCAACAGGCGATCGGCCCCGGCGGTGGTCAGCAGGTCGGCAACCAGGCGGGCCGTGATGGGCACCCGGGGCTGGTCCTTCTTGTCGGTGCGGCCGTAGCCGTAGTAGGGGATGACAGCGGTGATGCGCCCGGCCGAGGCCCGCTTGCAAGCGTCAATCATGATGAGCAGTTCCATCAGATTGTCGTTCACTGGAGCGCCGGTGGGCTGGATGATGAACACGTCGCGCTGGCGAACGTTTTCCAGGATGCGGACGAAGGAATTGTCGTTGGCGAACTTGAAGACCTCGGCCTGGCTCAACGGTATGCCCAGGTATTCGCAAACGGACTGGGCCAGAGCGGGGTGAGAATTCCCACTGAAAATTCTCAGGTTGTCCGAGTCTACCAACGGGCCCTTAGTGTAAGTCATAGCAGCGGACTGCCCGGGTTTGCCGGTGGCAGCCTTACCCCCCCTTTCCTGATGTTCAACCGGCCCTGATGTTCAACCGGAGGGGCTGCCACCACAACCGGTCTGCTGCCGGAAAAAACCCTGACTGAAGGCCTCGCCCTATCCCCCGCACGCCGCCAAAGTGGCCCTGTCCAAAGGCTTTGCGATTATAGCACAGGGGCAAGGGGTGAAAAAGGCAGTAATGCCCGGTAGGCCCGTGCGTCGCGACCACTGCAATTTTTCTAAGTGTTCCATGAATCGGTGCGAATACCTGGCAATGGGATTCTTGCCTTCAGGTCGATGTGGACACATTCTTGCCCGCGCCTGAGGGCGGAATGCTTAACGCCGCCGGAGCCCTATGTTAAAGTATTCGGCAGCCATACAGGCTTCGAAGTTCCGTCTGCTTCGGGGGCTGTCGCACATGCCGGATTCCGCCTTCGTGGATCCCTTCGGAGCATCCCTTGACCCTACCGGCCCCATCCGACACCGGCACAGTCCGCAGGAGCTGTTCTTTGGCAGCCGACACCCTTTCGGGTCCGGTGTCCGGACCGTGACCGGTTCCCTGCAACGACTGGCCCAGCGCCTGCCCTTCTTCTACGGGTGGGTGATACTGGCGTCGGCCAGCAGCACCCAGGTGGTGCGCAACGCCTCGGCCAGCCTGACCCTGGCGGTGTTCATCTACCCGCTGGCAGCGGACCCGGAGCTGGGCTGGAGCCGGACCCTGGTGGCCGGGGCCGCCAGCGTTGGTGGCCTGGCCGCTTCGGCCCTTTCCCCCCTGGTAGGGTGGCTCATTGACCGGTATGGGGCCAGGCTGGTGCTGGCCTCCAGCGTGTTCGTCATGGGACTGGCCACCATTTCACTGGCCTGGGCGACCATTCCCATCTTTTTCTACCTGTTTTATGGAATCAGCCGCGTTATCTTTGCCAGCCCCATTCCTATCGGGGCCTCGGTGGTGGTGTCCCGGTGGTTTGTGCGGATGCGGGGCAGGACGAACGGAATACTCTTCGCCTCCCATTCCATCGGGCTGGTAGCTTTTCCCCTGGTTGCCTCGGCAGTGATTGCCAGCCACGGCTGGCCGGCGGCATGGATTGTGCTGGGGGCCCTGGTGTGGATCATTGCCTTGATACCGGTCACTTTCCTGATCGTGCAGCAGCCGGAAGACCTGGGACTGCGGCCTGACGGAGATCAGGAGCCGGAACCCACTGCGGCCGAAGCAGAGGATGCAACCGGGGAACCGGCCGCCCCCGCGGCGGAAGAACCGACCTGGACTCTGAAGGAGGCCATGAAGACGCCGGCCCTCTGGATATTGGCTGCAGGGGTGGGCACCCTGTTCCTGGTTCAGGCCGGGATCAATACCCACCTGGCCGCTTTGTTGCGTGACGAAGGCCTGGGCGTGGTACTCTCCGGGCTGGGCCTGAGCCTGTCGGCGGCGTTCATGGGCGCGGGAAGCCTGCTGTGGGGCTGGATCGCCGAGCGATTGCCCGTGCGTTACGTTCTTGTTGCGGTTTCCCTGGCCGTGGCTATTCCCGCCCTGCTGTTCCTGACCGTCAGTTCCACCCTGGATGCCCTGGCCTACTCCGCCGCCTTCGGGTTCGGGGTGGGTGGCATGCTGTCGGTGCCGCCGGTGGCCTACGCCGACTATTACGGCCGCCGGTCGCTGGGCGCCATCCGGGGTGTTACCGAGCCCTTCACCAGCCTGGAGCAGGCGATTGGAACGGTGGCGGCGGGCATCGTCTTTGACGTGACGGGCAACTACGACATCGCCCTGACTGCGTTCGCCGCCCTGGCCGGGTTGACGGCAGTAGTTATTCTATTTGCAAAACCGCCGGTGCGGAGAGCGCCCGCCTCCGTGTAACAGGGCAGGCCTTGGCGCTCCATACTATTGGAGTGGAAGCGTAAGAGCAAAGTTCCGGGCCAGGCGGGTTGAGGGCAGAAGGGAGGCTTAGGGGCCCGCGCCTAAGGCATTTCGCATGCCCCTGCCAGTCTGTACCTCCTGATATTCAGCGAGGCCAGGTGCGGGAACCGTGAATGGCCAGGATATGGGTCGTCATAAAGTTGACAGGGTAGACTCGGGGTAGGTAATATCAGTCCAGCGTGGCTAGGTATGCCTGTGGTGCAGCAGGTTGCTAAAGTCGGAGGTGAATTGTATGGCTACCGTGGAGAGCCGGACTGCCTATTGGGAGCAGGCCAGGGAGCAGGGATTCGACCTTTCGTGGCTGAGCAAGCTGCAGGAGCACGTGGCCGGCGAAGGGGTGGAAGAACGGTCCGCCAACGACACAGGGCGGGTACAAGGCTCCATTCCCCGGGACAACGTTGCCAGGTTCGGGGCGTATACCTTCCGCACCAAGAGCGAGGTTTGGGCCCACAACCTGAGCAAGCTGTACGATGAGTTCGTCACCCGCCAGTGGAGTTCGGCTACCGACATTCCCTGGGAGACGGTCAAGCCACTGCCCGACGACATCGAAGCGGCTGAATGCCAGTTGTCCACCTTCTTCACCCAGGTGGAGTTCATCGCCTCAGATGTTCCGGGCCGGTTCATTTCCACCATGTCCCCGGATTACCAGGAAGTCAGGCTGGCGTTGCTGGCCCAGGTGATGGACGAGTCCCGGCACCTTGACGTCTTCCGGAAGCGGGCCCTGGTCAACGGCGGCGGCCTGATGCGCATGATCGACAGTGTCAGCGACGTGGTGGGGGGCAGCACCGACAACGCCCGGGAGTTCACCGAATTCTCCTCCCGCCTGCACATCACCGGCGAGGGCAACGTGCTGACCCTGTTCCGGCTGGGCGAGATGATGGCCTACAACGAAGCCGAGAAGGCTATTTACCGCCGCTGCGCCCAGGACGAGGCCCGCCACGTGGCCATCGGGGTGCTGCACCTGCGGTACATGAATGAGTTTTCCCCCGAACGCCGGGAGGAGATCCACGGCTACCTGGATGAGGGCGAGTCCCGCCAGGCCACCGGCGCCGGCGGCGAGAACCCGGCCGGCCAGAACCAGCTTACCAGCGGCGCTTTGGCAGTGCTGCTGGGCGGCGGCAAGGACAAGGTGGACGAAGGTCAGAAGATTTTGATGGCCATCCGGCAGCGCCAGACCAAGGAATACTTCCAGCGGCTGAAGTCGGCAGGCTTTGACGACCGTATCCATAACGGGCGGGTAAGCCCAGCATTGCTGGAACAGTACAAGGCCGCCGCATAGCGGGATTGATCAGGCAGCTATGAGACCTCCCACGGCATTTCGCGGGAGGTCTTGCTGCGTATGGCCCCCAATTGGAACCGGTATAACCAGAGGCTGATTATGGCGCCAGACGACGACCAACAACAGCAGACCGACCGGGAGGATGACCGGCAGACACCCGCTCAGGAAGCAGAGTCAACGCCGGAGAACGATCGCTTTTCCTGGATGAATGACACCCTGGAGTGGGGCATTCGCGCCCAGCCGGGGAAGCGCGGCCTCACCATGCGAGACCTGAACCTGGGAAGCTACGGAGAAGTTCCCGAATCCAGTTCCGACATGAGCCGCCGGCCCCGGGGGGCTTTCCCCATTTCCGGAATACCCCGGACCGACCTTTACGCTCTGAGCGCCAAGGTTGACCTGTGGGCCGACAATGCAGTGGACCTGTACGAAGAGGCTATCCAGCGGCGGTGGATGGGCCATCTGGAAATGGCATGGGAGGAGATAACACCCCAGCCCTACGAGGTTGAACTGGCCATGCGCCAGCTTTGCACCGAACTGGCCCAGCAGGCGTCCATCGAGACCGACCTCATCGGCCAGTGGCTCCACAAGATGAACTACGCCTACCATGAGGTCAAGACCTTCCTGGCCTCCGAGATTTTCGACACGGGCCGCCACTACACCATCTTCCGGAGTCGCGCGCTGCATAATGACGGTGGCCTGGGGCTGGAAAGCGCGGGACAGTTTAACCGGCGCATGATGGAGACCCGCCCCGGCTGGACGGAAGTGTCCATGTTCCTGTACCTGGTGCGTGGGCCTCTGACGCTTCTGCTGTACCGTTACGGCGAGGCGTACGCCGGCAACCGGGCCGACAAGTTCCTGTTCCGCAAATGCCTGGAGGACAAGGCCCGCCACATGGCCTACGGCATGGCCCACGTGAAGTATGCGGTGGAGAACCAGCCCGAGGGCTTCGGCCAGGGCCTGGGCAACCTGATGCGGGGTGTGGAGCGGGATCTGGTAAGGGACCTGAAGGACCCGGTGTTGTGGGAGGCTCTGGCCATCATCATTGGCGGCGGCATTGACAACATCGCCCGGGGAATGGCCGTGGTGGAAGATTTCAAGCAGCGGTACATTGAGGACTACCTGAGGCGAATGCAATGGGTTGGGGTCAACAAGACCGAGGCCAACCTGTCGCCGGACCTGGCGGTTTTCTTGCGCCGTGAGGAAACTGCCCGCACGGGAGACTGATAGTGCCAGTTTACGAATACCGGTGCGAAGGCTGCGGCGGGGTGAATAGCGTGTACCTGCGCACCTTCAATTCCGCCGAACCGGATGAATGCCAGATATGCGGCGGCTCCCTGCGCCGCATTATTTCGCGGGTGGCCTACCTGCGGTCGGAGGCCGACAAGCTGGAGCAGCTTGATCCCAAGTACTACAAGATGGTGGACCAGGCCCTGGCCAACGCGCCGGCCAACTCGGATCCGGACTACCACATGGACCGAATGGTCCCGTTCAGCGCCGCGAAAGAGAAGGGAGAACCCTACTTCAAGGAGTAGTCCTGCGGCATCCGGAATCCCCTAACCTTGCCGGACCCATCCAGGAGACTTTGCATGAGCGAGCACGGTACAACCGCCCTGATATTCCCTTCCGTCGAGTGGTTTCAGGCATTGCAGGAACTGGTCAACAACGATGATGAGTTCCGACGGTTGGGCAACGTCGACACGGTGATGGGCGTAAAGGTGGGCGACCGGGTGTTCGTGGTTACCTTCCAGGCCTTCGAGTGCACCGGCGTTAGAGAAGGAACGGAGTACGACCTGATTGACGCTGACTTTTACCTGGAAATGACTGTGGAACAGTGGCAGGACCTGGTAACCAACACCAGGGAAAACAACGGGGCCGACCTGAGTCACACCCTCAATACGCTGGACCTGATGATCGAGGGCGGCATTTCGGACAATGCCACTGGCGACCAGTTGCGCGCGGACGTGTTCTTCCGAGTGAACCAGAGCTTGCAGCACTTTTTTGACAGTTCCGCCAAACTGGAAACCGTGTTTGAGTAATGGACCTGATTGGCCAGTACCCCGCCATTCCGCGCCCCTGGTAGTCTCTCAGAGCCGCCCGCAATATGTTTCACGCCGTGTCTCCTTTGCCGGTAGCCTTCCCCCATTTCAGGCCACACCGCTGCCACCCGCCCAGCGAGCGTCCAAGGAGCGCCGGAGCTATTCCAGCACTGTATGTTGCCTGGCCGAACGCAGCGTCTTAGTGTGCCAGGGCTCTGGATATTGCACAATCAGGTACTCAAGCGCATGGCCGTAGCTGTGGGGCGTAGTACGATTTAAGCTCAAATTCTTACTCGGTCTTATCGGGCAATTGATGTGACGGCTATATTCGTACACATGCGCTAAATTGTCTTTCACCAGCAAGGGGGAACCCATTGAAGGAAGCAATACAAGACTACCGGGCCGTATTTATTAGTGACACGCACCTGGGCTTCAAGGGGGCGCAAGCCAATTACCTGGCCCATTTCCTGGAGAGCCACCACAGCGACCACCTTTACCTGGTGGGCGACATTGTTGACGGCTGGCGCATGCACCGCAAGGTTTACTGGCCCAGGATGCACACTTCGGTTATTCAAAAGGTGCTGGCCAAGTCCAACAATGGCACCAAGGTGCACTACATTGTCGGCAACCACGACGAGATGTTTCGCGGCTGGTTGGACTTCGGGATCAGCCTGGGCAATATCCAGCTTTCCAACGAGAGTGATTTCTATGGTATCGACGGGAAGCGCTACCTGGTGATTCACGGCGATCTCTTTGACAACCTGATGCACAGCAACAAGGGTCGCCGGATCATGTTCCTGGGCACCCGTATGTACGATGTTCTGCTTTCAATGGACAACGCCGCCAATCGGGTGCTATCTTGGTTCAACATTCCACGCCAGAGTATCGCAGGGTTTGCCAAGAAGAGGGCCAAGAATGCCGTTGGCAACATCTTCAAGTTTGAAGGGATCCTCTCGGAGCATGCCCGCGCCAACCAGTATGACGGCGTCATCTGCGGCCATATACATACGCCGGGAATCAAGAACATCGGGGATACCAGGTACATGAACTGCGGAGATTGGGTGGAAAACTGCAGCGCGCTGGTGGAACACCACGACGGCACCTGGGAACTCTTGAAGTGGCGCACCAGTGGCTGATAGTCCTCGCCTGGCGCTGGTAACCGACACCTGGCTGCCCCAGATCAACGGCGTTGTCACCACCCTTACCAAGGTGGTTGACCTTCTGGCCGAGGACGGGCTGGACGTTTCCGTGGTTGAACCCTCCCTGTTTCGAACAGTGAGAATGCCCAGGTACGCCGAAGTTCGGCTGGTCATCTCGCCCATGAAGGTGTACCGCACTCTGTCAGCCCTGGACCCCAACTTTGTCCACATCGCCACCGAGGGTCCGCTGGGTACCATTGCCCGGTTTTGGTGTCGGCGGCGGCGGGTTCGCTTTACCTCCAGTTACCACACCCGTTTTCCCGAATACGTCAAGGACATCTACGGCTTGCCCTCAGGGCCGGTCACGGCCTACATGCGGTGGTTTCACGGCGGAGCCGAATATACCCTGGCGCCCACCGCCAGCGTCAAAGAGGACCTGGACAAGTCCGGCTTCCGGAACGTATTGGTCTGGAGCCGGGGCGTGGACACTTCCCGGTTCAATCCCTCTCACCGCCTGGATGACCTGCTGGGCCAACGGCGGTTCGGAGAGTCTTTTCTCATCTACGTAGGACGGGTGAGCAAGGAGAAGAGTATCGAGGACTTTTGCCGGCTGGCGGATTTGCCGGGCTATCGTTGCACCGTGGTAGGGGACGGACCACAGCGCAAGGAGCTGGAAGAGAGATACGGGGACAGCATCAGATTCGTGGGCTTCAAGCGGGACGTCGAATTGGCCCAATACTATGCCTCGGCCGACGTGATGGTATTTCCCAGCCGGACCGACACTTTCGGCAACGTAATAACCGAAAGCATGGCCTCCGGAACTCCGGTGGCCGCCTACCCGGTAATGGGGCCGAAGGACGTAATTGCCGAAGGTGTATCCGGCGCGCTGGACGAAGACCTGCAGGAGGCGGTGAAGCGGGCCCTCGCCTGTGACCGCCATAGTGTGAGGCAATATGCGGAGGGCTTCTCCTGGTCGGCCTGTATTGACCTGTTCAAGGAGACCATGGCAGACACCAACGGCCACTCCGCTCACTGACCAGCGGTCCCGCCGACCTCTTCCTCGCCCCTGAATTTCCACCCCGTTCAAGTCTCAGTCCAACCACCCCTTGCCCTGGGGCCGGGCGCTGTATTGACGCCCAATGCAACCCCCACCAGGGACGCATGCCCAAGTTTTCCGGGCATGTCTCCGCAGATGTTTACCTGCTTGCTTGATGCATACTCCACGCAACAGGGAGCATTGAATTGGCCGCGTCAGTCATTGGCGGAAAGATATGGGGCGGGACCAAACGACACAGGGGTGGTGGATGAATCTGGAAGGGGTGAGGATGGAGCGGGTGATGGGAATCGAACCCACGTAGCTAGCTTGGAAGGCTAGAGCTCTACCACTGAGCTACACCCGCTGGCGGAAAGGGTGGTACAGTGCCCATATTATAAACCCACTGGCGGGTCTTCTTCCAGAGGAACCCCACCCTGAAAACCAATGGCCTGGAGGTAATCTCAATGCTGAAGACTCCTTTTTCCGAATTGGTGGGGCTGACGTATCCCGTAATGTCCGCCCCCATGAGCAACCATAGCGGCGGCCAGCTGGCGGCCGCGGTTTCGCGGTGCGGCGCCCTGGGGACCTTCGGCGCCAGCAACGGCTGGGGACCCGAATGGATGCGGGAGCAGATCGGCTACGTCCGGTCGCAAACCGACCGACCCTTTGGGGTGGGATTCATCACCCAGCTTATCGAACCTGACCCGACCAACTTTGAGATCGCCCTGGAAGCCCGGGTTCCGGTGATAGTCTTCTCATTTACCGACCCGCAGCCGTGGCTGGGGCGGGCCAGGGAGGCCGGCGCGACAACCATCTGCCAGGTGCAGTCGATGGAACTGGCGGAACTTGCGGTGGATGCCGGCGCCGATATCCTGATTGCCCAGGGCAATGAAGCTGGGGGACACACCGGCGGAATGAACCTGTTGCCGCTGCTGGTAGACCTGGTGGAGCGATATCCTGAAATGCCGGTGCTGGCTGCCGGCGGAATTACCAGCGGCCGGGCCCTGGCAGCGACCCTGGCGGCCGGGGCGCAGGGCGCATCCCTGGGCACTGCCATGCTGGCCACCCCCGAGGCCGTGGAGGCCCCGGAAGCCTTCAAGGAACGGATCGTATTGTCCGACGGCCAGGATACTTCCTTTACTCGCCTCTACGACCTGCTGGGCGACACTCCGTGGCCGGAGGGAATCGGGGGACGCGTGTACCGCAACCGCCTGGTGAGGGAGTGGGATGGACGGGACGCGGAGGTTCTGGCGCTGCGGGAGGAACTGGCTACGGACGTGGCGGCAGCCCGGGCCCGCCACGACCCGGATATGGCGTCGGTGTACATGGGTCAGGGGGCGGGGCGGATTAAGGCCATCCGTTCGGCGTCGGATGTCGTTAGTGAGATCTGCGGGGAGGCGGAGGCTATTATCCGCGGCTTGTCGGGTGTGACTGCCCAGGGATAACCGGGTCCCGCCAAGGAAAAGATGGCCCGGCCAGGCGGCCGGGCCATCATGCGCCTGTGGTCAGAAGGTCCTACGCGTGGGCCGGGACAGTTCCGTTGGCGCGGGTTACCGAGGTAACGCTCTTCACCCCTTCCAGCTTGGCGAACAGCTTGCCCAGCTGCTCCAGGCCAGTGGTGTGCAGGGTCAGCTCCATAATTACCGTTCCGTCGGTGCGTTCCTGGGTTACCACCGAGGCGATGTTGACTCGTTCCTCGGATACGCGGACGGTCACGTCCCGCAGCAGGCCTACCCGGTCGTAGGCCTCGATGCACACCCTCACCGGGTAAAGTTCCCTGGCCTCGCCCCATGAAACGGGGACGATGCGCTCCGGTTCGTCCTCGTTGAGCAGGCTCTTGCAGTCCCGTTTGTGGACGGATACTCCCCGGGCCCGGGTGACAAAACCGGATATTTCGTCGCCCGGGATGGGGTTGCAGCAACGGGCCATGCGGGTCAGCAGGTCTCCTACGCCGAGAACGGATATGCCGGAGCTGGGGCTGGACAGAGGCATGTTGCGCTTGGGCTGGGGTAATATCGGTTCCGGCCGAATGGCCTGGGACAGCCGATGGGCCAATTGACCCTCGGTGAATCCGCCGGAACCCAGGTTGACGAGGAAATCGTCCATGGTCTCGAACCGGACCAGGCTTAGGACTTCTTTCTCTTCCAGGTCCAGGTTCAGGCGGCGTAGTTCCTTGCGCAACTTGTCCCTGCCGCGCTCGATGTTGCTGCCCCGGGCCTGGTGGTTGAACCACTGGCGCACCTTCTGGCGCGCGCTGGCCGACTTCACGTAGCCCAGGTTGGGGTTGAGCCAGTCGGGGCTGGGGCCACGATTGGACTTGGTGATCATTATCTCGACCGTATCCCCGTTCTGCAGGGGAGTATCCAGACTTATCAGGCGGCCGTTGACCTTGCCGCCCATGCAATGGTGGCCCAACTCGGTGTGAATCTTATAGGCAAAGTCCACCGGGGTAGAGCCAGCGGCCAGTTCCACGATGTCGCCCTTGGGAGTATAGACAAACACCTGGTCGCGGAAAATGTCCTGCTTCACCGACTCGATGAAGTCTTCCGTTTCTGCCGCCTCCCGCTGCCACTCCAGCAACTGGCGCAGCCAGGTCATCTTCTCCTCGAACTTCAGGTCCCTGGCCTTGCCCTCCTTGTATCGCCAGTGGGCGGCCACGCCGTATTCCGCCACCTGGTGCATGTCGGTGGTCTTGATCTGCACCTCGAGGGGTTGTCCTCCCTGGCAGATGACGGTGGTGTGCAGGGCCTGGTACATGTTCTCCTTGGGGGTGGCGACGTAGTCGTCGAACTGGCCGGGGATGGGGCTCCACACCTGGTGGACCAGGCCCAATGCCCGGTAACAGTCGCTTTCCGAATCGACGACCACCCTCAGGGCGTAAAGGTCCAGGATGTCCCGCAGTTCCTTGCCCTGGGCTGCGTATTTCTGAATCTTGTTGTGGATGCTGTAGATGCCCTTGGGCCGGCCGTAGACTTCGGCCTGCAGGTCGGCGGCGCCCAGAACTTCGCGCAGCCCCTGGCAAAGCTGTTCGACGTACTCCTCCCGTTCGGCGCGACGGGCGGCCAGCATGCGGGAAATTTCCCGGTACCGGTCCTCGTTCAGGTGGCGGAAAGCCAGGTCGTCCAGCTGCCACTTAATTTCCCAGATTCCCAGCCGGTGGGCCAGCGGCGAGTAAATGTCCAGGGTTTCCTGGGCAATGGACTTGCGCTTGGCCGGAGGCAGGGCGTCCAGGGTCTTCATGTTGTGCAGGCGGTCGGCCAGCTTGATCAACACCACCCGGATGTCCTCAGCCATAGCCACCAGCATCTTGCGGAGGCTTTCGGCGTAAAGGCGGTCCGGGTCGTCGGAGGGGTACAGAGAGGCCGCATCGGAACCGGGCAGGCGGTAGTCCATACGGGTCAGCTTGGTAACCCCGTCTACCATCTTGGCTACCTCGGGGTCGAAGGCGCGGCTGATGTCCTCAAAGGTGACGCCGCAGTCCTCCATTACGTCGTGGAGGAGGGCGGCGCAGATGGTGTGGCAGTCCAGGTTCAGGTCGGCAAGAAAGGAGGCAGCCTGCAACGGGTGCAGAATGTATGGCTCACCGGACTTGCGCGTCTGCCCGTCGTGGCATTCTTCAGCGTAAAGGTAGGCCCGCTCAACCTGGGCAACCGAATCGTCGGGAAGGTAACGGGAAACCTTGTCAAGGAGGTCGTTGGCCTCCTTTACATCTACCCCATTTTTCATATCCTTACTTCTTCACTTTTGAGGATGATAATACTTGCCGGCCTGCAAAGTCCATACTATTGAAAGGGAGAAAGCGCGTGGATTTGACGAAGGGGGCCAAAAAACCAATATATCTGCCTTCGGAGGCCAAATACGGCCACCCACCAAAGGACTCTTGGCGCTGAGGGGTTCTCGGTATCTTGCTTGCTCTAAACGCTTTGCTAAACCTGGTCGAATTCGGGGCGGAACGGCTTAATGTCCAGCACCGGCGATCCGTCCTGGGCATCGAGGCCCGTAACGCTGATAGTATTATCCTTGACCGACGCTATTTTCGCCACAGTTGCCGCGATGGCGTTGGGACGGTACTGGCTGCGGGTGGCGAAAACGCCCCGGATGGGATTGTCGGGATTGTGCCCCGGGTGCAGTTGCAATTCGTACCGGGTTGCCCGGTGCAGGTTGAAGAGGACTAGGATATGCTCTTCTTTCTCCAGCCCCATCAGTCCCGGGGCCATTTCGGGTAGCAGCACGATCCGGGAAGGCCGCTTGCGCATCTCATCAGATGGGGCATAGCCGGCAAAGTCGCTCTCCACCCATCCGATGGGGGTGAAGGTTATGGCGGATACTTCAGGGTTGCTGGCTGAGGCCACTACAAGTCTCCTGTGAAATTAGTACCGAACAGTCCTCGCAGTCTATGGCTACTGTGGGGCCCTATTGTAAGGCCTCCATCAAGCCCCCTGCGATGAGCCTTCCCTTACTCCTGTGTCCACAAAGAGGAGACCTTCCCATGCGCGGTCTCTATCCGCAGGGTTTCTAATAGTCACGGTCACAGGCGTCAAGTCCATTTCCCATTGCCCCCCTTAGACCTTGGATCGTTGAATGATCTTTGGGCAAATGAGAACCGGTAACCCTAAACCCCTGCCGACACCGGGGCCAGGGAAGCCAGCCACTCCAGTACCCTGGCTGAGGCCTTGTCCATGCTGTTGAGTAGGGAGTGGTTGCCGCCGGGGACGATTTCGTATTCGGCCCGGGGGCTGTTCACTGCGGCGGTGATCATGTCCTGGGGGCAGTCGCGCAGGCGAGTGTGGGTTTCCAGTTCGCCGCCCATGACCAGCATGGGTACCTTGATCCTGGGGGCCAGGGAAACCAGGTTGTACCGCTCGGCCGGCCCGTGCTTGTCCAGGTAGGAAGCGGCGCTGAACATCTGGGGAATGGGAAATCGTACCTCCATCAGTTCCAGTGCCCTGTCTTCCGCCTCCATCCAGTCGGCCCGTTCAATTATGCTCCTGAACTCGTCGGCGTTCTCCGACTCCATGTAGTAAGAATAGGAAAGGCGGACGGGTGATATGGGAATTACCGTAACTACGCGGTCATCGTCCTCGGTGGCGGCATAGTAACCGACCTTGACCGCGCCCATGCTGTGGCCCAGCAGTCCGATGCTGCGGTAGCCCCTCTCCCACAAATAATCGATGCCCGCCCGCAGGTCGTGGCGGCTGTTGTCCAGGATTTCCAGGGCATTGCCGTAGTATTCCCCCGAACCCTGGGGTGACCAGACGGTATCGTGCCCCTTGGTATTGATGGCCAGGCAGGCGTAGCCCTGGTTGCGCAGGTCTTCCGCCATGGCCTTGGTAGCCGTCCGGTAAAAGTTTCCGCCGGAACCGTGGATTAGCAACATGGCGTCCACCGGCCCCTGGGCGGCAACGCCAGCGGCAGGTTCACAGAATATTCCGTCTAAAGTCATACCGTCGGCGCTGGTGAGGGTAATCAGGTCAACATTCATGGAGAATTGCCTCTTGTAGTTGGATGGAG
Source organism: Dehalococcoidia bacterium (assembly GCA_965207275.1). Lineage (GTDB taxonomy): Bacteria > Chloroflexota > Dehalococcoidia > Lucifugimonadales > UBA3495 > Bin22. The sequence continues at coordinate 2,583,507 of CBDBMH010000002.1, read as the reverse complement.
GGTAACCGGCTATGCCGCCATTGTAGGGCAAGGGTCAGCCGGGACGCAATGAAGGTGAGATGGGTACGAGGAGTGTCGTGTTGGTACGGTTTGGCCGCTGGGAACGACTCCTTCGCTCTTTGCCCGGACCGAGGGCATCCTTCGACAAGCTCAGGATGAGCGGAAAACGGGACGCCGAATCAGCTAAATTAGCCGTTGGCGTCCGACTTGGTGAAAGAACTCCCTAATCGAGCAGGGGAATTCGGCCCCAGGTGATGGCGTCAGGGTCGGGGGATGCGCCCTGTTCGCGAGCCAGTTCCCGTATGTGGAGCAGCGTGGCGTTGACTTCGGGAGTCAGTAATACCCAATCGGGTTCCTCGGGAAACCAGTAGGGCGAGTTAATGCGTACCACCTTGCCTTCGGCGGCGTGGAGGTATATGCCAAATTTCGACAGGTGCTGCATGACTCTGGGTCTTTCCCTCATTTTCTGCCCCGCTTTACAGGCCAGTAGAAGGGGAATGGATGGAACTGTAGTATGTGCCCGTCTGCCAGCGTAGCGGCGGGCCGGGTTATATTCTCAAGGAATTACGGATTCTACCAGGATGGTCTCATCCCTCTTGGGGCCGGTGGAGATTATCTGCACGGGGCAGCCCACCAGGTCCTCGATGCGGCGGACATAGGCGCGGGCGTTGTCGGGCAACTGGTCAATGGACGTGGCGCTGGCGGTAGGTGTGTCCCAGCCCGGCATTTCCTCATAGACCGGCTCACACTGGGCCAGCAGGCGGGTGTCGGAAGGGAATCGCTTCACGTCCTGGCCTTCGACGCGATAGCCCACGCATAGCTTAACCGAGGGGAAGCCATCCAGGATGTCCAGCCGGGTCAGAACCATACCGGTCAAGCCGTTAACCTGCTGGCTGTACCTGCCGGCCACGCCGTCGAACCAGCCAACTCGCCTGGCCCGACCCGTGGTAACCCCGAACTCATGGGCCTTCTGCCTCAAGTCTTCCCCAGCCTCGTCTGTCATCTCCGTAGCCATGGGGCCTCCGCCCACCCGCGTGGCGTAGGCCTTGTAGACTCCCAGGACGCCCTTGATTGCCTGGGGATTAAGGCCCAGGCCGGTGCAGGCTCCGCCGATTGAAGGGGAGGATGAGGTCACATAGGGATAGGAACCGTGGTCCAGGTCCAGCAGAGTTCCCTGGGCGCCCTCCAGGAGAATATTCTCTTCCTTATCCAGCAGGTCCTGCACAAGCTGTTCCGTGGGGTAGACGTAGGGCCGCAGTTGGTTGCCCCAGTCCAGGGACTTTTCCATGATTTCTTCGGTGTCCAGGGGATCGGCCCCGTAGATCGCCGTAATTACCTTGTTCTTGAAGTCCAGGGTCTGCTCCAGGCGGGGCCGGAGTGACTCGGGGTCCAGCAAATCGCCAACACGAACGCCCATGCGGGCTGTCTTGTCCATATAGGTGGGGCCGATGCCGCGGCCGGTGGTACCGATGGCCGAACTGCCCCGGGACTTCTCCTCCAGGGCATCCAGCAAGATATGGTAGGGCATGATGACGTGGGCTCTTTCGCTTATGAAGAGCTTGTCAGTGTCGATACCCCGTTCAGCCAACTCGTTGATTTCGCCCATCAAGACTTCGGGGTCCACCACCACGCCATTGCCGATTATTCCATAAACATCGGGCCAGCAAATGCCGGACGGTACCAGGTGAAGCTGAAACTCGCCCTTATCGTTGACCACGGTGTGGCCCGCGTTGTTGCCACCCGCATAGCGGACCACTCCGGAGACGCGTTCGGCGAGGTAGTCAATCACCTTGCCTTTCCCTTCGTCCCCCCATTGCCCGCCAATTACGGCAAAAGCCGGCATCTTGCCTCCATTACATACAAACCTTGTCCGCCTCCCTCAGTCGAGGCGGACACCGTGGGGGAGTATAACAAAAAGGGCTGTCAATGGAAATAGCGTTAATCTGGAAGAGAGGGAGACGGCGCGGCCGAAACCGCAGCCATACCACGTCACCACTGCCAGAAATGTTGGAGTATAATGGCTCCATGACTACAATTAACACCATAGAAGATTTGGCTCGGCTGCTGAGGGAACAGCCCACCTGGGCGGCAGCCCTGCGCGCGCTGATCCTGAGCGATGAACTGCTGGACCTGCCAAGCCGGTTGGACAAATTTATTGAAGGACAACAGCAATTCAATGGAGAGCATCGGCAAACCATTGAGGAATTGCGTCAGTTTAACGAAGAGCAGCGCCAGTTCAATGCAGATCAGCGTCAGTTCAATGCAGAAGTAGTACAGCGGCTGAACTCCGTAGAAGGACGGCTTGGGAACCTGGAGGGTGGCGAATACGAGCGAAGAAGTCGTTCAAGAGCTCTGGCGCGGTCGATCCTGGTGCTGGATTTTGAATCTCCTTACGTTGCCTTCACCCAGGAGGGTGTTATCGATCCCTGCTTCACCGCAACTGTTGAGCGAGCAGTAAGGTCGGGAAGAATATCGAGGGAGCAGATGGGGGACTTGTACGAAGCCGATTTAGTTGTCTCTGCCAATGACAACCGGCACGCTGTTATAGAGGTTTCAATAACTGCTGGCAACGACGACATCCGGCGGGCCAAGGACAGGGCGGAAATACTGGCGAATATTACCGAAGGAGACGTCAGGGCAGTCGTTATCACGGCCAACCTGGGGCGGCCGCAAAGGAGACAGGCCGAAGAAGAGAATGTGGCCGTATTCTTGGCTTCATAGAACTGCACTCCTCCAACGATAGTTCAGAGGCCTCAACGGGCAGCCCTCGCGGTTGCCCTTTTCCTTTGTTTGCTCAGTGGGGTCCAATGCCTAATCCTTCAATGTCGAGTACAATGTGCCCGTCCCCAACCTTTGCTTGACAGGAGAAGGGCCATGAAAACCATCGAACTGGACTACAGTAAGCGATGCGGTGACGAACCGGACAAGGGACACAACCGCTGGCATCCCGACATTCCACCGGCGGTAGCGGTCGACCCCGGTGAAGAGGTTGTGATGGAGACCCGCAACGCCTTCGATATGCAGATAACGCCTTCTTCCCGGGCCGCCGACCTGCTTAATGCCGATTTGAACCTGGTGCATCCTCTGACGGGCCCGGTGTATGTCAATGGCGCAGAGCCTGGCGACCTGCTGCATGTCAACATACTGAATATCGAGCCGGCAAACTGGGGCTTCACTACCATCCTGCCAGGGTTCGGATTTCTGCGCGACCTGTACACCGAGCCATACATTGTCCACTGGGAAATGAGCTACGGGTTCGCCCAGTCGGAACAGCTACCCGGCGTGCGAGTGCCCGAGGCGTCCTTTATGGGGACCATCGGAGTTGCCCCCTCCAGGGCGCTCCGCCAGGAAATGTTGCTGCGAGAGGACGAATTGCTCCGGCGTGGGGGCGCGGTGGTGGGCCCAACTCCCGCCGGCGCCGTTCCGTCCCACGAACCCTTTGCGTCCGAGGGGCTGCGGACAATTCCACCCCGGGAGAACGGCGGCAACGTGGACATCAAGCAGTTGACCGCTGGAACTCGCCTGTTCCTCCCGGTTTTCACCGAAGGGGCGCTGTTCTCGGCCGGTGATGCCCACTATGCCCAGGGCGATTCCGAGTGCTGTGGGACGGCGGTTGAGATGGACTGCACCCTGCATGTGAGTTTCGAAGTGAAGAAGGGTGAGGCCGCCAGCCGGGGTATCAACTTCCCCTACTTTGAGCGGGATGACTATTTCACTGCGCCGGAAATGGCAGCACCCCGCCGTTTCCTGGCGGCCACCGGCATGTGCATCGCTGAAGGGACCAATGAATCGGAGCATGCCACCATGGCATCGCGACAGGCCCTGTTGAACATGATCCACCTGCTGATGGAACGGGGCTGGACCCGGGAGCAGGCGTATTGCATCTGCAGCGTTGCCGTGGACCTGAAGGTCAGCGAGGTGGTGGATGTTCCCAACTTTGTGGTGACGGCCTTTTTGCCGCTGGATATTTTTGTAGAGTGAGGGAGCTGGACCGTCGCGTTGACACCCTAATTCGGCCAAGCCTATAGTAGCTTGCACCTTACCCACCGGAGGCATCCCCTTGGCGGAAAATGGCGTCTACGACCTTCTGATTGTGGGCGGCGGGTTGGCCGGAATGACGGCCGGGATGTACGCCGCCCGCTACGGCCTGTCCACCGCTCTCATCGAGCAGATGATGGGGGGCGCGCAGATCATTAACGTGGAACGCATTGAGAACTTCCCCGGTTTTCCCGATGGCGTGTCCGGCGCGGAACTGGGGCCCCTGCTGCAGGAACAGGCCATGAACGCCGGTATGCAGTTCATCATGGACGAGGCCACCGAAGTGTCCAGGGACGGTGACTTCAAACTGGTATCGGGCCATGCTGGCAGCTACCGTGCCCGCGCCGTCATTATCGCCACCGGTTCAAGCCTCAGGTCGGTGGGCATTACCGGCGAGGAGGAATTCCGCGACCGGGGCGTTTCCCACTGCGCCACCTGCGACGGCCCCATGAGCATGGGCCAGACGGTGGGCGTTGTCGGGGGCGGCGATTCGGCCGCCGACGAGGCCTTGACCCTGACCGAGTACGCCAGTCGAGTGCTGCTATTCCACCGCCGCGACCAACTGCGGGCCCAGCACATCCTCCAGCAGAAATTGCAGGAGCACCCTGGGATTGACATTCACTGGAACACGGAGGTGACGGAAATCCTGGGAGACAGCTCGGTTACCGGCGTACGCCTGCGTAACACCGTCACCAACGAGGAGAGCCAGGTGGACTTGAACAGCCTGTTCGTGTACGTGGGACTAGCGCCCAACTCGGCGCTGGTGCGTGGCCTGGTCGAAACGGACAATGCGGGCCACATTCCCGTGAACCTGTCCATGGAAACCAGCGAGCCGGGGCTCTTTGCGGTGGGCGACGTGCGGCAACACTCGGCAGCCCAGTTAGTGGCCGCCGCGGGAGACGGGGCTACCGCAGCCATCGCCGCCTTCAAACGGCTGCGGGGTTAACCGGCAACATGGAACCAGGGAATAGGAGGGAGCAAGAAGAACTACTTTCGGCGCTTGACCTCCCAAGCGAGAAGGGGGCCGAATTGCAGGGCTCCAAGGGCAGAATGGCCGATCTCCTCTCGTGGCTGATTGGGACGGACCTCCAACAAGCCCGCAAGAGAATTCTGTGGGGTGGCGGAGCGGGACTGGCTTATGCCGGAATGTACCTTGTGGTAATCTTCTCGACTTTCTTCGGAGATCCGAGTGTCGCTGGACTCATACAGCCCGGGGGAAGGGAATTTCTCTTTATATTGATGCAAGCAGGGTTGATAGCAGTTTTGGCTTTTGGCGTCTTGAGGCGCAATCGGCTAGCTGCCTTTACTTTGCTGTTTTTCTTTGTGGTCGTTTTGTTTGCGCTATTTGGATTGGCAGCCTTTGGGTTGGGCCCTGGAAAACTGCAAACCCTACCAGTCCACCTGGTCTTCGCTTACCTGTTCTTTCAGGGCTTGCGAGGCGTCCTGACCTGGCGCTATCTGACGCACCCGAACTATCCTTCCTCTTCCCAGCGAATCTATTCTGACGAAAAACAGGAAGAGACACCAAGGGAAGATTCTCGCCCCTAGTGTCTCTTCGATTGCTTCGCGGATAAAATTGTTAGGGAGAACCCGCCGACTTTACCGTCCCGGCATCAGCGGGAAGACGCCCTCGGCGAACTTGGTCAGCTGGTCTTTGAAGACCTCCTGGGGCATGCCCATTACCGCGCCCAGGTTCACCCGCTCTACGCCCGGGTATTTTTCCTCCACGCTCATCAGGTGTTCGGCAATTTGTTCGGGCGGCCCGCACAGCCACACCTTGTTTTCGACCGCCTCCTCCAGCGTGGGCAGACTAACACCCTGGGAACGTCCGGGGCGCGCCACGGCGTCAATCTGTTCCTGACTCAGGCGCATCAGGTTCAAGGGAGCCGCGAACTTCATGGCCTCTTCGAAGTAGGGCCGCGCTTCCTCGATGGCCTTTTCCTGGGTGTCGCCGATGAAGAATCTGTAGCCCAGGGCGGTGTCCTCGCCCAGGGCCAGTTCCCGTCCGTGGGCTGCGGCGGCCGACTGGTACATCTCCATCCGCTCATTCAGGGCCGGTTCCGGGGTGTTGGCGATCAGGGCTCGGATGCTCATTCTGCCCATGAAGTCGACGCCCTTGGGATTGCCGCTGACCAGGGGCTGCCAGATTTCCACCGGCTGGGATATCGGCCGGGGGACCAGGCTGATCTCTTCTAACTGGTAGCCGCGGTAGGGCACGTCGGCGGGGAATTTGTAGTGCCTGCCCTGGTGGGAGAAGGAGTCCTCGCTGAAGGCCTTGACCAGCACCTCCACCTGCTCCTCAAACAGCTCCCGATTGGCGTCGCCGTCCAGCATGGGGGCGGCGAAGGTCTCCACCTCGCGGGTGTGGTAGCCTCGACCCACGCCGAAGATGACCCGGCCCTTGGTCAGGATGTCGGCCATGGCGAAGTCCTCGGCCAGTCGCAGGGGGTGCCACATGGGGGTGATGTTGAAGCCGCACCCGTACTTCAGCCGCTCGGTGTTGGAGGCCAGGTACAGGCTGAGCATCAACAGATTGGGGATGCACTCGTAACCTTCCGTCTGGAAATGGTGCTCGGCCATCCAGAACTCATCGTAGCCCAGGCTCTCCAGGTGTCGGGAGAAGTCCAGGGCCCAGTCGAAGGCCTCGGCCAGCTTCTCATTGGGGTAATTGCGGTCATTGGCCGGCATACCCTCGAAGCCCAGGTTATCGTCCACCACGTGCCCGGCATAGGAAGCGCTAAAGCTGCGAAACATGGGTTGTTACCTCAACGTCATTTATTTGTACTTTTGCATCCAAGGAATAACAAGCAAGGCCCTGAGGTTAGCATTCCGTTGGAATAGGTCACAATTGTCACTAAGTGGTCTGTTGTAAGGACTAACGGCCGAATCTTTGCTTGATGTAGGCTTGAACTTCACTGACGGTCAGTTCCCTGGTCGAAGGGCCGATACGGACAAAATAATACTCTTTGCCTCCGTCTTTGAGGTAAACTGGAACTGGAGCCCTCTGACAATCCACGACCATTACTCGGCTATCCTCATAGTCGTCAAAATGAGCGTGAATGGACGTCATGGCTTGTGGTCCCATGCGTTCATTGCCGATATTCACGAGATGCAGGCCCATCTGATCCTCATTAGAGAAGTTGTCCTTATCTATTCCCACGGGCGTTCCATCATCTGCTACACCGATAATGAGCTTTCCCCCGTTCGTGTTCAGGAAGCCAGCTAAGGTTTTTAGTACGGTATGTTCCATACGGGAATCTGACTTTCCGGTATGTAAATTTACCCTCAGGGTCGATTTGAACTCCACAGCATCCGACTCGCCACTGGCAATCAATTCAGCCACATCCAACTCTTCGACTATCGGTTCAGCCACAGCCTCCCCCGACAGTCGCTCGTAGCCTTCGCGAATGACTTGTGCTATCAACTCCTGCCGTTCCTCCAGGAACTCCCAATAGTTCATTTGCTCCCAGTTTTGTGGCAGAGCGTGATAGTGATACATTCGCTCAAGTTCCGCCGGGGTAAAGCGCTGTGAGAATGTCGGCAAATATTCAGCAGGAGGTTGGTCTGAGATTCTTGTATTATCGCCCCATTCCACATAAGCATAGTTGGCTATCTGGTTTCGATCGCGAGTTCCCGTGATACCTAATTTGGCCAGATACCCATAGGGAAACAGGTGATGACGCTCAACAGCGGAACGATTCGCCTGAACTGAGGGGTCCAGCATATCGCCGACCCTGAATTTCGAGAACAATGCGGGGGCGTCAAGAATCACCAATGCCGCTTCGTACGCAAAAAGTGACGGACTGCGGCTGGCAGACGTAGCCAGATTATTAGGCATGTTTATTTCCCAGAAGTCGCCGGTCAGGGCCCGGATGCATACGCTTCTCAGCCTATCAACGAACTGATCAGCGCTGGCTATGTCCCGAAGCAAGGCAAAGTCAGATTCCAACGTGGATTCTGGTGAGCCGGTGTACCTTCCGGTTACCGCCGACATAAAGAACCATTGTGCGATCACCTGGCGCAACTGAAATTCAGGTACCTGGTATTCGGTACGCCCAATCAAATAGAGAATGTAGGAGAACAACAAGCCGTTATTGGAGCTGATCATTCGGTCGCTGCGGAATCCAGCTTGATGAATGCACAGCAGAAAATCATGCCAGTACTGAATATTAAGCACGCGATCCTGGGCCTGCTTCAACACCTCGAATTGTGCAACTCTACGCTCTGCGCTGAATTGCTCGGTTTCCAAGTCCTTGCCTCGCAGGATGGAATAAATGTACTGCAACCTGGCCCGTCTGAATGCCAATCCTACACAGACCCTTAATAATTGATCAGGATCAGGTCTTATGAAGTGATTGAAAGGAGAAGATCCTGTGGTTGCCGGTGTTCTGCTATCCCGACAAAACTTTTCCAATTGTGCCCGCCCTTCATCCCAAAACACAGACATCAACGTCAGAATGAAGGTTGCCTGATTTAGAGTTTCGCCTTGACTGTTTACCCGGACGAAAACGTCCGAAACATCTTCCTCCGAAATGTTGGCGTTGAGCTGAAGAGCAGTAAAGGGAAAATTCAACAGGTTGCGCAATTTTTCAAAAGAGTTATGAATCTTCGCTTCATCGGCATCGGAAACTTCCCGATCGTCCCTTAGCCCATCAACGTAGCCGTTAACCAACCTGAGAAAACTAGTGGCAGGGCTCCAGAAGGTCGAGATATCCGGTATATAAGATTTGTCCCTCTGAATGGCAGCATCCGATACTTCGAACTTTTCCTCTATTGGATTGAAAGCGATCCGAATGCGGTCACTACTGTAGTTTGATCGAATAACGGGTTGACCGCGGATTACGGCATACAAAGAAGTAAGGCGCTGCTGTCCATCAACAATCAAGAGATTTGGCGCCAACTGTTTGGCATCAGTTCCTATCGCACGATTGCCTTCTATTTGCCCATTTTCCCAAAACAGCAGGTAACCAACAGGATATCCTTTGTACATTGAATCAAAGAGGTCCCGGACTTTAGCATTCTTCCAAACAAATGGACGCTGGATGTCGGGAAGACCAATTTGACCTAGGGAGATATCGTTTATCAGCCCCCCTAGTTCGTAATCAACTTTTTTGAAGATAGTGGTAGTTGTGCTAGTCACGAAAGATCCTTCCCGAATAACGATACTACACTGTAGCTAGGCAGCATCCTCTTGGAGCAAAGAGCCTGTCAAGCTCTTTGTCACATAACAAAACTGCTCACCCGACTCTACACTAAACCGAAGGCGGCGGTGCGGGCGCTGGGTTGTGCAGTTCCACGCCCAAAGTTGCCGGAAAGACCCTGATTATCTCCTCCACCGTCCAGCGGCCCTCCTTGTGCATGGTGCGAACCGGTTCGGGCTCGTTGAGCATGCTCACCAGGCCCTCGGTGACGTAGAAGACGTGACCGTTGACGTGGGCCGCCTCATCGGAGGACAGCCAGGTCACGAAGGGGGCCACGTCCTCGGGCTCGCCCCGCAGGCCGCCCACGTTGCCGCCGGACATGCCCCGGGCCGTCCGCAGGTTACGGGCTTCGTCGGGGACGCTGCCGATCATGCGGGTCTGTGCGCTGGGCGCGATGGAGTTGGCCGTTACGCCGTAGCGCCCCATGTCCCGGGACACCACCCGGGTGAAGCCGGCGATGCCGTCCTTGGCCGCACCGTAGTTGGCTTGGCCTGAATTCCCATAGAGACCGGAAGTAGAACTGAAGGTGATTACCCGTCCTGAGCGCTGCTGCCGGAACAGGATGCAGGCGTGCTTGACCACGGTGAATGTGCCCTTCAGGTGGACGGCGATCACGTCGTCCCATTCCTGCTCGCTCATGTTGAAGATCATGCGGTCCCGCAGGATGCCATGACAGGTCACGACAATGTCCAGCTTGCCGTAGTTGTCGATGGCGGCCTGGACGATGTTCTCGCCACCCTCCATGGTGGCTACCGATTCCTGGCAGGCTACGGCTTCGCCGCCGCCCTCGCGTATCTCCGCGGCCACTTGTTCGGCAACGGACTGATCGGCGCCGGTGCCGTCCAGGTTGACGCCCGGGTCAACGACTACGACCTTTGCACCCTCGGCGGCCATCTGCTGTGCCACGCCCTTGCCGACGCCGCGGCCCGATCCGGTTACGATGGCTACCTTGTTTTCCAGAAGATTGGGCATTTGTGCGCTCCCTTTCGTAATCATCCGCGAAGGAACACGAAGATACACGAACGGCTGTGTGAGGATTGTTTCAATCGTGAAAATTCGCGTCTTGTCGTGGATTAATCCTGTCTTCTTGACTCTTCAGGGAAGAGAATTCTTACCCCTGTGGCGGGGCCGGATTGTAGACGCCCCGGGTCAGGTGGTTCCTGGCCTGGGGGGCGATGTCTTCCATGGACCAGTGGCCCTCGTTGTAAATGGACCGCTCCGGCCTGGGCTGGGACATCAGTGAAATTTCGCTGGCGTAGACCAGGAAGGTCTGACCGTTGACGTTGGCCGCATAGTCGCTGGCCAGGTAGCAGACGAAAGGAGCAATGTCGTCCGGGTTCATAGTTTCCGGCTCGTTGCCCTGGTCCAGGGTCTGCACTCCGCCCCGGGCGCGAATTTCCGCCGCGCTGTCGGGGATGGCCCCGATCATGCGGGTGGTGGCCCGCGGAGCGATGGAGTTGGCGGTCACGCCGTAACGGCCCATGTCCCTCGCTACCACCTTGGTAAACCCGGCGATGCCCGATTTGGCGGCGCCGTAATTGGCCTGCCCCGAGTTTCCCTGCAAACCGGACTGAGAACTGAAAGTAATGATACGGCCCGACCGCTGCTGCCGGAACAGGATGCAGGCGCTTTTCACCACGCTGAAGGTACCCTTCAGGTGGACAGCGATCACGTCGTCCCACTCCTGCTCGGTCATGTTGAAAATCATGCGGTCGCGGAGAATACCGGCGCAGGTCACGACGATGTCCAGCTTGCCGAAATTGTCTATGGCGGTCTGGACTATATTCTCGCCGCCCTCCATGGTGGCCACCGACTCCATGCAGGCGACGGCGCTGCCGCCCTCCTGCCGGATTTCCGATACGACCTGCTCGGCGATGGACTGGTCGAAACCGCTGCCATCCACGTTGACGCCCGGGTCCACCACGACCACCTGGGTGCCTTCCTGGGCCATCAGCTTGGCTACGCCCCGCCCCACGCCCCGGCCGGAACCGGTAACGATGGCTACTTTGTCTGTGAGTATGTCTGGCATGTCTGATATAACCTCGGTTTTGGTTTGTATACTTTACAGTCGGGGGAACTACTAGCTTTCACGCAACTCTCCACTAAAGTTGGCGAAGCCCAGGGCATCAGTGGCGCCCAGTTCCGGCTCGTTGCCGGTGAGCTGGCCAATGCGATGAGCATCCAGCGGTCTTGATACAGTGAAGGGCCTGGGCGGTTTGGTCAATAACTGTTCAATTTCCTCTACAAAGCTCTCAGCTATGCCGATGTCTCTCAGAATGTCTTCCTCCGAGAGCACATTCTCATACTGATTCTGATGCTCTTCGTTGGCGGCAGCCCTGCCCCGGTACAGGGTCTGCGCTGCCTGAGACGACTGCCCAATTTCCCCACCTAATTGAGACACAATGGAAGTCCTCAGGGCATGGCTGTCGTGCCGCCAACCGCGTTGTTGGGCAATGGCCTTAACTGAAGTGGCAACCCCCACCGAGACCTTTTCGGACGCCTGGAGACGGTCTCCTTCCTCCAAGTGCAATCGCGACTGCTCGATGAACCTGCGGCTCATCTGCATGTAGCTTTCCGGACTCTGTTCCCCAGGCGGCGGCAAAGGTGTAGTAGGCGTGGCCATAACCTCACCCCTGGCGGCTGGGCAGGATTACTGTGGCGTAGCCGGGGGTGGTGTTCTGACCCTCGGCGTTCTCCAGCCAGATGGTGCAGTCCACCATGCGCTGCCCGTTTTCCTCATACTTGCGGGTGACGGCGCCTTTGGCGGTGATGGCATTGCCTGGAGCGTCCATGCCCCGGTACTGGCACTGGAGACGTTTCAGCGCGCCCAGCGGCGCTATCCAGTCAGTTACCAACTGCCCCAGAAAGGCGCTCTTCAGGGCCCCGTGCAGGATGGGCCCATCCAGCTGGTTGCCGATGGCGAAATCCTTGTCATAGTGAATTTCGTAGAAATCGCCGGAAGCTCCGGCGTATTGAACCAACTGGCGGGTTGTGGGTTCCTTGACCAGGGAAGGGAGTTCCATGCCCTCGGTCACGTCTTCCCAATAAACTTGCTCGGCCATCTGGGTACCTCGGTAATTTGCTTGCGCAGGGGGCGCCCACAAGGGACGCCCCTACATTTCGCCTGCTGTGTAGGGGCAGCCTGCTTGGCTGCCCGCACCCTAATATGCTATCAGGGTGTTGGTCTGGGTGGCGACCACCTCGTCAAACTGATTGGTGTAGGTGGTGATGGTGGTCATGAAAACCATCGTGCCCAGCCTCCCCGCCCGTTCGGTCATCTCGGCGATGCGGGCCACTGCGGTAATGCGGTCCCCGGGTCGTACGGGCTGGAAATATTCCCAGTCGCTGCCCCCGTCCAGGCGTCGGCTGAAGGAAAGCTCGAAGGGCAGTTCGAGGTTTACGCCGCGTACCGACCGCAGAAAGGTCGGTGGGGCAACCAGGCCGCCGAAGCTGGATTTGCGGGCGGACGACTCGTCGTTGTAGACCGGATTGGGGTCGCCGATGGCCTCGGCAAATCGCTGGATGTGCCCCTTCTCCACTTCCATCGTGACGGGCTGACTTTCGACGCCAATGGCCTGTTGGCGCATCTCTTCGGTAAGGAAAGTGGCAGGGGTGGACAAGGCAAAAACCTCCCTTCGACTATCGGGCAAAAGGATACAACCCGTACCTGGCAGTGTCAAGAAAGAGATAGGCCCCGGTGGTGTTCCAAGCCGGGCGGTCTGAGTGTCTGGGAGCTATATTCCAAGCCCCGACCCGTCACCCCGGCAGAGGCCGTAGTCCAGAAAAGCTTTAGAAAAATCCTCATTCAAAAGGGCAAGGATTCCTGGATTCCGGTGGAGGCTGAAATGCCCATTAACCAAACCACTCAAAGGCGGAACGCTGCCAAGGACCCCCTCCCGCAGTCCCTTTCAAAGTTAGTCGGCGAAGGTCTTTTCGCTTCGACCAGTGTGCGCGGGATTTCGCCAATGAAATATCAACCTCAATTAATCATTCGTGCTTATTTATCCGCCTCCGTGGACTCGAGGAAGAATGCATGGTGGCGCTTCGCGCTCTTGGTCGTTAACCCGTCGATATCCGCTATATCTGTCTGGTTAAACAACAGCGGTGAACTCGTGCGATAAAATATCCTGGTGGGAATTGACGTCATGCCAACGCTCTGCGGAGAGTCCGCTCTGAATATGCCCTGTCAACCCCATCTCACGTATTTAGGCAACTGTTCGGGATGATCCAATGACGGCCCACGTCGATTTTTCCACATCCCCTGCCGACAGGCCCCGCCGCCGGCTGCACACAATGCGACGCAGCCTGTTGGCCCTGGCCCTGACCCTGCTTGTCATGGCCATCGGGCACTCGGAGTTCCGGCCCACCCCATTGGAGATGGCGATGTCGTCCCACCGGTACAGCATTCTGCAGTGGGAAATAGGGCACCTGTCCCACAAGTGGACGCATTCCCTGCTCCTCCTGCTGCCGGGCGCGAACGATTTGACCCGGGACGAACGGGTAGAAATGGTCGGAGAGTTTTTTGAGTTGGGTTTGGCACAACGGCGCATGGAAAATCAGCTGCGGAGGGCGGAAATTGGCGTCAGGGGGGAAAGCGGTAGCCGGGAAGTAGCTCCGCCGATGCCTGGGCCGTCCTATATACGGCAGGCGATAGCGGCAAACAAAGCGCGGCGGAAAGAGCTTCTGCCCCACGTGGAACATACCGTGGAAGAAACGTTGACCCGCGTTGCCCGCGAACAAGGCCTGAAGCACCCCCAACTGGGGCTGTTCCCGCCCGTAGATACTGCCTTTGGCACTCCTCCAACGGTCCTGGTCTTGTCGCCCCGGGACCGGATTTTCCGCCGCGACGCTTTCCTGTTGAAGCCTGGCCTGGACGATACGATAAAGGACGACCTGGAAGAAATTGCCCTGGATACGGAAGACCTTTCGGCGGTGGTGGTCCGCACCGGCGGCCTGTCGGTCTACCCCAGCATCGTGATGGATACCGCGGGCTTGCGGTTCGGGCTGGAAGTGGCGGCCCACGAGTGGGTGCATCATTGGCTGTTCTTCCAACCCCTGGGACGCAATTTCCGTCGGAGTCCCGAGATGCTTACCCTGAACGAAACGGCGGCAACCATCGCCGGAGAAGAACTGGGCGACCTGGCCTATGTGGCGTTCACGGGCGAGGATGTCGTGCGCCCCTGGGTGTACGGCAACCCGGACGAGTTCGACTTTACCAAGGAAATGCGGGAGACACGCATTGGCGCCGAGGAGTTGCTGGCCCGGGGCGACGTTGAAGGCGCCGAGGCGTTCATGGAGGAGCGCCGCCAGCTTTTCGTCCACGGGGGCTATAACATCCGCAAGCTGAACCAGGCCTACTTCGCCTTCCACGGCTCTTACGCCACCGGCGCTGGGTCGGTCAGCCCCATTGGGGAACAACTGAAGGATCTGCGCCGGCGCAGTGGTTCGCTGGGGGAGTTTCTGAAGACCGTGGCCCAGTTTGGCAGCTACGCGGAATACCTGGAGTATTGGGAGGGGTTGGACCGGGGTGGATCGGACGGAGGAGTGGCGCATCCTTCTACAAGCGCGAAATAAGTGCTAACTGGTGACTCCCATCAATTCCGGCACACTGGCATTCGCTCGAAGCCCAAAGTGAAAGACTCCGCGAAAGTGGTACAATTCCGGCGTAAACCGAAAGCCCGTACCTCTGTCGGGGCCTGATCCGCGAAGCCTTGCCCCGACCCCTCCAGGGAGGCCCGCCACGAGTTCGCCTTTTCCCCAGTTTCCGCCCTTCCCGCCTGAATATTTCGGCCGCGAGGACGAGAGCGACGATAGTAACTTCTACGTCCAGCCCAGACTGGTGGTGCATATAGACGACGGGGCCATTGCCGCCGTAGGCAATGTCTTCCGAAGCCTGATCCCACCGGACTCGGTGGTGCTGGATCTGATGAGCAGCTGGCGTTCCCACTGGCCGGCCGGTCACCCCAGGGCCCGCCTGGCCGGTCTGGGTATGAACGCCGTGGAGATGGAGGATAATCCGGACCTGGATGACTATTTGCTCCAGGACATAAACAAGGACCCGGCCTTGCCCTACGACGATGACACCTTTGACGCCGTGGTGATTACGGTGTCCGTCCAGTACTTGACCCGCCCCATCGAGGTGTTCCGGCAGGTGAACCGTATTCTGAAGCCCGGCGGTGTTTTAATTGTGACCTTCTCCAACCGGATGTTTCCCACCAAGGCAGTGCGCATCTGGCGGTACTCCACCGACCGGGGCCACCTTGACCTGGTGGCCGCCTACCTGGAGGAGGCAGGCGACTTTGACAACGTCCGCGGAGGCTTCACCAACCCCGAGGCCAGCCCGCCCGGCGATCCACTGTTCGCCGTGGTGGCCAACAAGCCGGCGGAGTAGGGGCGGGCGGTTACATCTTTATGGTTCGGGTGATTTTCCGTTCGCCCTGAGCTTGTCGAAGGGCCCTCCAGCTCTCGTCTGTTTGGGCCAGGACAAAAAGGAAGATCGGCCTTCTAACAGACTCAGGTGAGTCAATGGTTTCCCTTGCGGCCCGTCCTGCCTTTGGATAATTCCACCAGTTTCGACCAATCCCCACCTATTAGCGCGCGCTTCTTGGCTCTACTCCACTTCTTCAGTTGCCGCTCTCTCTCCAGCGCGTCTATCCTGGCTGGAAATTCCTCAGAGAATACCAACTCGACCGGAGTGCGAGACTGTGTATACCCTGGAATTTGCCCCTCCTGATGGTCTGCAATGCGCAATTCCAAGTCCTCAGTGTGACCGACGTAATAGGAGTCGTCTGAGCAATGGAGTATGTACACGTAGAATGCCAAACAATCTCCTCAGCAGGGCCCTTCGACAAGCTCAGGGCGAACGGGAAAAAGGGCAGTCCAAAGAAGGCTTGCCATACTCCTTGCCCTACCCACCCAGGAAGAAGTCGGCCACATTGCCCCACCTGGAAGTATCGCCCCGGTATATTTCCGTGTACCCGCACTGGGAGCAGGACACCGTGGTGAACTTCTTGTTCTGCACGTCAAAGAAACGAGAGAATCCTCCACCCGTGGCGCGGAACTCGTCGGTGGTATAGCTGTTGTTATTGCACTTGACGCAGGCGTAAGCGGTCTGCCGCATGGTCATCCCCAACCCTCCTCACCATTGTGGTTAGCGCCGTGGTCAGCTCCGGTTTGAAGGCTCGCTGCGATCCAGACTACCAGCAGCGGATCGGCCTATCAACCAACCCTGAGACCTACTCTTTGGGAAGTGTCTCAGGGCCCGCCTTCATCAATACTTCCAGGTCTTCAGGCCGCTCCCTGGTCCAGCCTTCCCATGAACTCCCGCCGGGCCGCAACGCATTTCTCTGGCTCCGAGTGCTGTACGTACCCTGTTGCGTTGGCGATGGCCACAAGCTGGCAATTGGGCATCAGGGCGGCCATGCCGGCGGCCCGGTCCGGCGTGTTGGCGTCGCTCTGTTCCGCCACTACGGCCAGGGCCGGAGTGTGTATTTGCGGCAGTATGGGAGTCAGGTCCTGGTTTGCCAGGTAAGCCAGGGTTTCCATCACCACCCGGGGCGTGGTCTGCATCATCTGCTCGGCGTACCACTGGTGGTGGGCGGCAGTAGACGGGTCCGGGTTGATGCGCCGGTCGGCCGACCGGCGGACCCACTCCTCGATGCCCTGGTCTCTGATCAGGTCGTGATTTTCCAGGTAATGGGGCGCGCCCACAAACTTGTAGGGCGAGGTGCACGTAGTGACGGTGTGCAGTCGATCGGGGTGTTCGTAGGCGAACTGCAGGGCCACCGTGCCGCCCACCGTCTCGCCGACCAGGTGGACCTTGTCCAGCTCCAGGTGGTCCAGCAACCCCAGAAGGTCGTTGGCAAAGCCGCTCAGCGACCAGTCGTACCCTTCCGGCGGCACCGAGGAGCGGCCAAACCCCCGGGCGTCCAGCCGTATAACCCGGTACTGGCGGGCCAACAGCGGCACCCAGGCGTACCACAGCCGGCCATTCTTGGCGTTGCCGTGGTGCAGCACCACCGTCTCCGACGTGCGCCAGGGGTCGGTATAGTCATCGTCGTCATAGTACATTTCCAGGTTGTCGGGCAAATTTATCTTGGGCATGGCGACCTCCTTTTTCGACTCCTTCAGCCACGAATCCGCCGAGGCGGACCATTATTCACTATTGAATACCATTTTCGTCCATTAGTAGTTGCTAGCGCCATCTCGTGGAGCAAGCGATTCTTGCCCTGTGGCGCATACCGGCAGCAGGCAGCACCCCTGGCACACGGGAGTTTTGCGGCAGGCGTGGCCAGCGTGGTGGTCCAGCAGGGCGTGGAACTCGTTGAACAGGGCCACGTCGGTGGGCAGATTGTCGTGGAACAACGCCTGCCAGTCGGCATACCTGCGACGCCCGTCTTCCGGCGCGATAGCCAGCCGCTCCAGGATACGGATGGTATAGGTGTCGATGACGAAGGAAGGCTTGGCGGCGGCGTAGACCAGTATATCGTCCGCCGTTTCCGGCCCGATGCCGTGGATGGACAGCAGTTCCTGTCGCAGGGATACGGTTTCCTGGGCGAACATGGGGGCCAGGTCGCCGTCGTACCGTTCCAGCACGTGGGCTGCGAAGGCCTTCAGCTTGGCGGCCTTGGCGTTGAAGTACCCGGAAGGTCGGACGATGCCGGCCAGTTGATCCGGCGGACAGGCGTCAATGGCCTGGAACGACCAGCAACTTGCCGCTTTCAGATTGTCCAGGGCCAGTTCCACGTTCTTCCAGGACGCCGCCTGGGTGAGAATGGCCCCGATTATGACCTCGAATGCCCCCTCCCCGGGCCACCAGCCCCGGGGCCCATAGGCGTCGTACAGCCGGTGGTACAAGTCGGCAAGGGTGGGAGAACTGACAGGCTCAGAATAGTTGCTCATCCCCGGGCTCACAAACGGACGGGAATGGGGTCAGCCAGCCTGATTTCCTCCGGGGTTACAGTGCAGCAGTTGGCCAGCACGTCCACGCCCGCCTCCTTTGCCTCCCTTAGCGCTTTGCCGAAGTCCGGGTCCGACTCGTCGTGGGGCAAAAGACAGGCGGCATCGCTGCGCTGGACCACGAAAATTGCGCCGGCCCGGTGGCCCTCTGCCGCTACTCGCATCAGTGTGTGCAGGTGCTTCACGCCGCGGCTGGTGGGCGCGTCGGGAAACCGGGCCATGCCACCGTCCTCGACCAGGGTTACCGACTTGGTTTCCAGGTAGCACCTCCCCACCGGCCCCTCCAGCGCCAGATCTAGGCGGCTTTCGCCGTAAGTTACTTCCCGGCGCACCTCGGGGTACTGGGTGAAGGGTTCCAGCCTTCCCGCTGCCAGGGCCTCGGCCACCAGGGCGTTGGGCAGCCTGGCATCCGCGGAAACCAGGGTGTGCCCCAGGTCTACCAGGGCCAGGTCATAATGGGTCTTGCGGTGCTCACCAGGGGCAGGGGCCAGCAACAGGCGCCGTCCCGGCTCAAACAGTTCCCGCAGCCGGCCAGAATTTGCCACGTGCACCATCTCCTCTCGTCCCGCCACCTCGGCCAATGCGGCAAAGCGGTTAAGGCGGGCGATAAAAAGGCCTTCTTCCAGGTGAGGGTGCAGTTTCAATAAGCCTCGGTTGGGGGCTGAAGTGCGGATATGGTACCAACCGCCGTTACAGGTGGCAATCGGATGGGACACGGAGGTGCATATGCTGCCGCCCCAGAATATAATTGCTTCCATACTGGAGGATGTAGACCATGCCTACCTACCTGGAAAAGTTTGACCGTGCCTGCGAATCCAACCGCAGCCTGGTCTGCGTCGGCCTGGACCCGGAGCGTGCCCGGCTGCCGGTGGACGACGTGTTGGACTTCAACCGCGCCGTAGTTGAGGCCACGGCGGATCTGGTCGCCGCCTACAAGCCCAACCTCTCATTTTACGAGGCACTGGGCATTCCCGGCATGAAGGCGTTGGAAGGAACGATTCGAGCCATCCGGGAGTCCGCGCCAAACTCCCTGGTAATCGGCGACGCCAAGCGTGGGGATGGTGGACCTTCGGCAGCGGCATATGCCCGGGCCATGTTCGATGTCTGGGGCTTCGACTCCGTGACCGTCAATCCCTGGGGTGGAGGCGATACCATTCGGCCCTTCCTGGAGGATGAGGACCGGGGCGTCTTTGTTTGGTGCCGCGGTTCTTTCGATAGCGCCGCCGACCTCCAGGACCTGGAGATAGTGTCGCCCTACGGCACGACGACTATGTATGAGCATGTGGCCCGCACGTCAATGGATTGGTCCAGCAAGAAAAACGTGGGCCTGGTCGTGGGCGCAACTGTGCCGGAGCAGTTGGCCGCCATCAGACAAATATGCCCGGATGCGCCTTTTCTCATCCCCGGCATCGGTGCGCAGGGCGGAGACCTGGCAGCTTCGGTCCGCTGCGGGGTGAATGCCGGCGGCCGGCGGGCCGTGATCAACTCCTCCCGGGGCATCATCTACGCCTCAGCCGGCCCTGATTTTGCCCAGGCGGCGCGCCGGGCCACCGCCTCCCTCAGGGATGCAATAAACGAAACTCTGGAAGCCGAGGGAAAGGGATGGCACTAGAGGTGAAGGTGGGCGATCAGGTGCGCCTGAAAAAGCAGCACCCCTGCGGCGGCTACTACTGGCGGGTTACCCGACTGGGCGCCGACATCGGCCTGCTCTGCCTCAACTGCCGCCGTCACGTCATGCTGCCCCGCCCGCAACTGCAGCGGCGGGTTAAAGAGGTGCTGCCGGCGAACCTGGTAGCAGAGGAAGAAACAGGTACGGCCGACCCACATTCCAGTGCCATCTGAAAAAGGCGGACCGGGCCCGCAACCTTCCGCTACGGTCACACTCCTGCCAGGGTCGACGGCGGCGCTGGAATGGCAGCGTTCCACGCGCATCGACAGCGCCTCAACGGTCAGCGGAATACAACAGGGGCGGGTTTCAAACCCGCCCCTGACCGTTGCAACCAACTTAATTGAGAGTCGCCTACCGTCCTATTTGCACCATGTCCCCGTTTCTTCCGCCGGCGACCACCCGACCTTCCGCCTCCCATTCCTCCAGGTGGACGTGAAAGTCGCTGAGGTGCTTTACCAGGGTGTCCATGAAGTTTCGCACGGCACGGCCCAGGAACTTGCCCCTGAGAGTGCATACGCCCAGCACGTTGGGCTGGAAGATGTGCTCCAGGGAAACCACGCCCAGCTTGTTGTGGTCCTCCGGGTGCAGGGTGAAGTCGTTGCCGATGGCCACGCCCATGCCGATTTCCACGTACTGTTTGACCGACTCGGCGTGGTCCACGGCCAGCACAATGTCAAAGCGTATGCCACTGTCCTTGAAAGCCTGCTCCAGGTTGCGGCGGGTCAGACTTTCCGGACTGGAAAGGATCAAAGGCCAGTTAGCAATATCTTCCAGCTCTATGGGGTGTTTCTGCAGCAATTGGTGGCCCGGCGGCGTCAGCAGCACCACCTTGTAGTCGAACAACTTGAAGAACTCCAGGGATGGCTCGTCGGGCGGCGGCGGAGAAGTGATGGCCAGGTCCAGTTCGCCGGACCTTACCAACTGAATCAGTGTCGTGTAGGGGCGGGCGGTAAGCTGCAGTCGGACGTCGGGGTAAAAGTCCAGGTAAGACTGAATGGGCTTGGGGAGATGGTGCGTTACCACGTCCGGGTAGGCCCCTATGTGCAGTGAACCCCGCCGCTCGGTATAGTCCATCTGGGTCTTAAGGGTATCCACCGATTCTACTATTGGGGTTATCAACTCAAGGAATATGGAGCCCTCGGAGGTCAGTTGAATCGGTCTCTTTATTCGATCGAACAGGGTTATGCCAAACTCGTCCTCCAGTTTGCGCAGATGGGTGGTAACTGTAGGCTGGCCCAGCTCCAGCTTGCGCGCTGCCTTCGACACGCTATGCAAACGGGCCACATGGTAAAAACTGATAATCTCCCGCAGCTCCATAATCGCCTTTTACCTCACGAGGATTTAGGGCATATAATACATCGATATAAAATATTATACAATATCGCTTGACAAAATACTAATAACTATTGAGAATGGGAAACGCCGGCAGGTTTAACAAACTAACCGGCGCCGGGTATTGCGCCAACCTCTTTGCCTCGACGTACATGGAGGAACAGGGCTAATGGCTTTTGTAATCACTGAACCATGTATCGGTGTCAAAGATGCTTCCTGCGTTGAGGTCTGTCCGGTGGACTGCATCCACACCAATGATGAAGCGGATATGTACTTCATTAATCCGGATGACTGCATTGATTGCGCCTATTGCGAATCGGCCTGCCCGGTGAGCGCCATATTCGACGAATTTACCGTACCCGCGCAATATCGGGAATACGTTCAGAAAAACCGGGCCTTTTTCAGAAAATAAAGCCCTGCAGCGCCGTGGCCTCCCCGGTCACTGGTTCCCGGCCGGTGATTCCGGCGCTCCGCAAGCAATTGCTTACCCCGTTTAGACCGGGCCCGGTCTGAATAAGTCTTGAACGCACGCTCATTTCCCTGAGCGCGCCCCGCCGCCGCAATCAACCTCCAGCCTGCCGACTTTCTGCCCGCCGACTGAAGGACACAGCTAGCCCGGATTCTCTCTGGCGACGGCACAGGAGATTTGGTTGGAACTAGCCGTCTTAGTCCTCCGGCGCCTTAACGTCTACGGCAACTTCAGGGAACTTGGCACCGACCGGCAGCGTCGGGAGACCCTCATCGGCCTGGCCGCCACCCAGTTGATGGTCCAGCTGGCCAGCATGCCCGTCGCCCTGGTCATACCCTCGGTAGCCCGGCACTTTGACGTAAACGTGGCCGAAGCGGCCTGGATGGTGGTCATCCGCCTGCTGTTGCTGGGCAGCACCGTCTTCCTGGCGGCCCGACTGGGGCAGAAGTACGGCCACGCCCGGGTCTACTTCATCGGCGCAATTGTGCTTTCTGGCGCCAGCGTCATGGCTGCCACCTCCTTCTCCACCACCCAGCTTATTCTGTGGAGCGGCCTGGTGGGCGTTGGCGGGGCCATGGTAACCGCCAACTCCAACGCCATCCTGGCCATGGTCTTCCCGGCCAACGAGCGAGGACGCGCCTTCGCGGTGCCGGTGGTGGCCGCCCGCTTCGGAACTCTCATAGGTCTGGGGCTGTTCGGCGTCTTCCTCCAGTTCTTCAGCCTGCAGTGGGGTTGGCGGCTGGTCTTCCTCACCTCCCTTCCCATCGGCTTGATGGCCATCTGGTACAGTTACCCTCTCCTCAAATACCACGTCCAGCAGAACGCCGAGGAAATGAAGCAGGTTTCCATCAATTACATCGGCGCAACCATGATGGTGGCTACCCTGGGCACGTTCATCCTGTCCGGGTTGCATATTCACGAGGGGGCTGAGTCCTTTACCACTCCCGACGCCCTCAGCTACCACATCCCCATGCACCTGCTCTTCTTTGCCTGCCTGGCCCTGTTCTTCGTCATCCAGCAGCGGAGCTCCGACCCCTTCGTGGACTTCGGGTACTTCAAGCACAAGTACTTTTCCATGGCCCTGTTCACCAACACCTGTTTCCACCTGTCCATGCTGGCGGTAACCACCCTGATACCCATCCTGGTGGAAAACGGACTGGGGCAGCCGCCTATTTTCGTGGCCCTGGTGCTGCTGCCCAACCAGATTCTGGGCCTGTTCCTGCCCACCCTGGGCGGCTGGGTCCATGACCGGTACAACCCCCTGTGGCTGCGTCCCGCTTCCCTGATGCTCATCGCCTCGGGCTTCTTCCTGGCCGGCTTCTTTGCCGACGACATACCCGTGTTGGCGTTGCCGGTCATGCTGCTTCCCATCGCCATCGGCTCCAACCTGTTCAACTCGCCCAACAACGCCACGGTGATGAACTCCTTGCCGGAGAACCGCAGCTTTGCCTCCGGAATGCTGGAGACCACCCGGCAGATGGGCCATTCCATCGGCACCACCATCAGCGCCACCGTGCTGGGGCTGGCCTTGCCCGTGGCCATCGACCTGTTGCCCAGGGTGGAATCTCAGGTCCACTACATGAGCGGATTTCAGATTTCCGCGCTCTCAGTGGTGGGGATAATGATGTCCGGCGGTATCGTGGCCATCTTCCAGCGAACTCCCACCACCCGGTCGGCCCCGCCCCGGGCCGCCCCCGCCGCCCAGGCCGGCGGCGGCGACGGCTGAGTTCCGGCTTCCCACGAAGATACCCAAGGAACGCGAAGGAGAGACCGGACAACTCCTTCGTGTTTCTTTGTAGTCCCTCGAAGTTTGAAAATAGCATTTTTGCCAGACGAGCCGGGGGCGGGTAAACTAGGCGGGCTAATTCAAGCCAACACCTGGGTAATTCTTGCGCTAAAGAGGTAGAGGATCATGGCCCTGTTTCTGCGGGACGAAGAGGTAAACCAGGCGGTTACCATGGACGAAATGCTGGTGGCCATCGAAAATATGCAGCGCCACTACGGCCAGGGCGAGGTGATGAACCTGGGCCGGCGCAAAATTATCGCCCCGGGCGGCTTGCTGTCGGTCATGGGCGGCGGCCTGTTCTACGATGGCATCCTCGGCGTCAAGACCTACACCGTGGTGCAGGGCAAGTACTCCTTCCAGGTCAGCATTTACAACGCCGACACGGGCGAGTTGATGTGCTACACCCAGGCCAATCGCCTGGGCCAGCTACGCACGGGAGCCACCACCGGCGTGGCTGTCAAGCACCTGTCCAACCCCGACGCCGCCACGGTGGGCATAATCGGCACCGGCTACCAGGCCCCCACCCAGTTGGAAGCGGTCAGCAAGGTGCGCAACCTCCGGAAGGTCAAGGCCTACAGCCGCACTGCCGAACGCCGGGACGCCTTCGCCCAGGCCATGACCAACTCCCTGGGTGTGCCGGTGGATTCCGTTGATAGCAGCGAGGAAGCGGTGTCCGGCAGCGACATCGTAATCTGCATCGCCGCCGTCATGGACCCGGTGCTGCAGGGAGAGTGGCTGTCCCCCCGTGCCACGGTCATCGGGGCCGGCCCCACCACCTGGCGAGCCCGGGAAGTGGACGACGCCACCTTTGCCCGCGCCGCCAAGATTTTCGTGGACTCGCCGGAGCAGGCTCCCATAGAGGTGGGCGATATGGCGGGGGCAGTGGACCGGGGCATTCTCCAGTGGAGCCAGCTTCAGGAGCTTCGGCACGTCGTCGCCGGAACGGTCTGCGGCCGGGACAGCGCCGACCAGATAATCTACGCCAAGCTGATGGGCACGGGCGTCGCCGACGTGGCCGCCGCCAAGCTGGCCCACGACAACGCCAAGGCCAGGGGGTTGGGAATGGAGATGGAGTGGTAGATTTCTTGGGTTAGTCCACGAATGGGCACGAGTGGTCAATATTGAGGTTAATTCGCCGCCAGAATGAATTTTCGGCTGAGGTAGAACTCCGGAACGACGCAGGGGCGGATTTCAAATCCGCCCCTATCTCACTTTATGATCCCTTGCCCGCCCGGAAGGTACTCCACCCTGCTGCCAACGCTATCAGCGAACATTCGTCCGCCGCGTCGGATTCGTGAATGAACTTCCCTACGGCCACATAATCCACCCCGTCCGCTCCGTCCTGGCCCGGAACAGGTGGCCGCCGCCGGTGGTTACGTACAGCGTCTTCATGTCTGCATCGCCGAAGCAGCAGTTGGTGGCCCGCTCTACCCGGATGGGGTGGGTCTCCAACACCCGGCCCTGGGGAGAGAAGACGTAAATCATGGGGCCGGGGCCGCCCGACTCCCAGCCGGCGCAGGCGATGATGTTGCCGTCGGTGTCCAGGGTCATGCCGTCCACGCCCCGCTGCGCGCCCCGGTGGTCCACGCCAAAGGTGTGCAGACTTTCATACTCCCCCAGCGACCCGTCTTCGTTGATCGGGTAGGCCCGCAATTCCCGCACGCGGTCCAGGCCGTAGTCGCTCTGGGCCACGTACAGCGTTTTCTGGTCGCGGGAAATGAGGATGCCGTTGGGACGGGTGATATCAGTGGTTACCCGTTTCAGGTCGTAGTCGCCGTCGCCAGTGGGGTCCAGCCGCAGCACCGACATGTGGTCCAGTTCCTGGGGCCCGCTGTCGCCAATGCCGCTGTATGGGTCGGTGAACCAGATGCGCCCGGAACGGTCCACCACCAGGTCGTTGGGATTGTTGTGCCGCTTGCCGTCCAGCGTGTGGGGCAGGGACGTGACGGTCTGCCCGTCCTTCCCGAACTCGACGATGCGCCGCCCGCCCTGCTGGCAACCAAACAGGTTGCCCGCCACGTCAAAGCAAAGGCCGTTGACATGATTGACCCCGGTGAAGTATTCGGTGGTTTCTCCGGACCTGGGGTCGTACCGCAGCAGGCGGCTCGCGGGGATGTGAGTGAAAATCACCCCCTCGCCGTCCCAAACAGGCCCTTCCGTGGTGCCGCCATAGGGTCCTGCTACCAGTTCAAAGTCCCAACTCATGGTGAAATACCTCCTGGTGGGATATCGCACTGTTTTCCGCTTGGTCTCAGATCGGTACTTCCCTGACCTCCCCCGTTTGTACGCCCTCAATGGCCGCGCGAATTTCTTCAATTCTCATCGGAGAATACGGCCAGGCGGTGGACAGAAGTACTACGATCGCCAATTTCCTGGTCCTGAGATTCTGCTGATATCTCATGCTTTGGTCAGTGGTTACCAGTAGGTCAAAGCCTTCATCTTCAGCCCTGCCTTTCAGTTCTCCATTGGTAAGTCTCTCCCATCTGTTCTCTGCTGCCGTGGAGACCGAGTGGAGGGGCAGGCTGCGCCTGAGAGGAGCGGGAGTTCCTTGATCAAAGAGAATCTTCAATATTGCCAACGGGCGCCGGTACTTTCAGGGAATCGGCGACGTGTTGCAAGACGGCCTTTATCTTCCATTCGTCCACGGGATGGAACCACTCCATGAATTCTTCTATGGTAGCGCCGCTCTCCAGGTTCTCGAACAAGGCAGATATCGGTAATCTTGTATCCGTGAAAACCCAGGCCCCGCTGAGCCTGCCCGGTACGCTTTCCACTGCTGGACACTGCTCCCAGTCAATCATTGGATCGCCTCCTCCTGTCTTGCAGGACCGCTTTCGATGGCGGACAGGACAACGGTTCTTGTCGAGTACATTGTCCATTATCAAGCCTTGGTCGTCTAGCGCACGTTCTACCTGTAGCCGCCGGGGTTGGGTGGATACGACAATGAGAAGGGGGCAGCAACTATGACTGCCCCCACGAGATATCCTTTCATTACCGCTCTTTGCGGGAGGGATGCAGGTTTAATTACCTTCCACCGGCCGCAGATAAGCGTCAATCTGCTCGATGTTGTAGCTGCCCCGCTGCATCAGCAAGGCTTCCACCGCGGCCCGGGCCGTGTCCAGCGACGTGAAACACGGTATGCGGCGGTCCACTGCGGCCCGGCGAATGTAGAAGCCGTCCCGCATCACCGACGTGTCGCCGGACAGGGTGTTTACCACCGCCGCCACCGTTCCGTCGTTGATCACGTCAACCACGTTCGGGTAGGACTCGGTCAGCAGCTTGGTTACCATGGTTGCCGGCATACCGGTGGCCTGGATCATGGCCGCGGTGCCTTCGGTGGCGTACAGCTTGCAGTCGGCCTCCAGCAGTTCCCTTATCAAGGGGATCGCCTCGGCCTTGTGCTGGTCGGCGATGCTGAGCAGCACTCCGTCACCCTTCTTCAGGCTCAGGCTGGCTGCCATCAGCGCCTTGGACAGGGCCCCGGGGAAGTCCCGGTCGATACCCATTACTTCGCCCGTGGACTTCATTTCCGGCCCCAGGTAGGAGTCCACCCCCACCAGCTTGGACATGGAGAAGACCGGAGCCTTGATGGCCGCCAGCTTTTGGCGGGGCCATAGACCGCCCGAATAGCCCATCTCCGCCAAAGATTCCCCCAGCATGACCCGGGTGGCGATGCTGGCCACGGGGACGCTGGTAACCTTGGAAATGAACGGGATGGTCCGGCTACCCCGGGGGTTCACCTCGATGATGTAGACGGTGGTTTCCGATTCGTGGGTGGGCGAATGGGGGCTGCGGTAAGCGCTGCCCCCCTGGATTACGAACTGGATGTTCATCAGGCCCCGCACACCCATGGCCAGGCCGATGCGGGTAGCGTAGTCCACCAGGGTGTCCACTTCCTGCTCCGTCAGGTTCAGACCGGGGTAGATGGCCATGGAGTCGCCGCTGTGGACGCCAGCCCGCTCGATGTGTTCCATGATGCCGGGGATCAACACCTGCTCACCGTCACAGATGGCGTCCACCTCGCATTCCTTGCCTTCCATGTAGTGGTCCACCAGCACTCGCCGCTCGGGCGTCACTTCCGTGGCCACCGTCAGGTACCGCACCAGTTCCGACGCATTCTGCACGATTTCCATGGCCCGCCCGCCCAGCACATAGCTGGGGCGCACGACCACCGGATAGCCGATGTTCTGGGCCACCTGCAGCGCCTCCGATACCGACGCCACCGATGCCCCCGGTGGCTGGGGTATCCCCAGGCGGGAGAGGAACTCCTCGAACCTTTGCCGGTCCGACGCTATGTCGATGGCGTCGGCGCTGGAACCCAGGATGGGCAGCCCTGCATTGGCCAGGGACTGGGACAGGTTGATTGCCGTCTGCCCCCCAAACTGTACGACCGACGGAGGGGGGTCATCGTCTACTGTTTCGTTGTCGATAATGTCCCGCACCGCCTCTTCGTCCAATGGCTCAAAGTAGAGCCGATCACTGGTATCGAAATCGGTGGAGACCGTTTCCGGATTGGAATTGATCATCACGCTGGCAACGCCGGCCGAGGACAATGCCCACGCCGCGTGGACGCTGCAGTAGTCGAACTCTATCCCTTGGCCGATGCGGATGGGGCCGCTGCCGATAACGATAGCCTTCCTGCCGGGCAGTGGTGGAGCCTCGTTTTCCTGCTCGTAGGTGCTGTAGTAGTACGGCGTAACCGCCTCGAACTCGGCGGCGCAGGTGTCCACCATCTTGTACACCGGCCGCAGGTCCCAGCGATGGCGCAGGTGCCGCACCTGCTCGGGCAGCATGTCGGCCAGGGTACCCACCTGAACGTCGGAAAAGCCCAGCCGCTTGGCGCGGTACAGTAGGTCCGGCGTCAGGGTCTCCCCCAACAGCCGCCGCTCCATGTTGACGATGCGCTGCATGGCGCTGATGAACCACGGGTCCACGAAGGTCTTCTCCAACAGTTCGTCGGCCGGCGTGTTTCGGCGAAGGGCCGACATCATGGCCCACAGGCGCAGGTCGTTGGGTTCCAGCAAGCCCTCAGCGTCTCGCCCGGACTTTCGGGCTTCGGCGGCCGCGCCCTCCCATAGCAAGGTGCGGTTGCCGATTTCCAGGGAACGGGTGGCCTTCTGCAGGGCCGACTCGAAGGACCGGTCGATGGCCATCACCTCGCCGGTGGCCTTCATCTGGGTGGTGACCTGCCGGTCGCCGTTGGGGAACTTGTCAAAGGGCCAGCGGGGAATCTTGACCACGCAGTAGTCCAGGGCCGGCTCAAAGGCGGCTCCGGTCTTGCCGGTAACGGCGTTGGGAATTTCGTGCAGCCGCTTGCCCACCGCGATCTTGGCTGAGACCCGGGCGATGGGGTAGCCGGTGGCCTTGCTGGCCAGGGCCGAACTGCGGCTGACCCGGGGGTTCACTTCAATAACGTAGTAATCGGAGTCCGGTTCCCACTGAGCCTGCAACGCTTCCGCCACTCGCGGGTGGGGTCGCAGGGCCATCTGGATATTGCACCCGCCCTCGATGCCCAGGCCCCGGATGATCTTCAGACTGGCGGAGCGGAGCATCTGGTACTCCTTGTCGGTCAGCGTCTGGCTGGGAGCCACCACTATGCTGTCGCCGGTGTGCGCGCCCATGGGGTCCAGGTTCTCCATGTTGCATACGGTGATGCAGTTGTCGTCGCCGTCCCGGATGACCTCGTACTCGATCTCCTTCCAGCCCACCAGGGAGCGTTCCAGCAGCACCTGGGAGATGGGACTCAGGGCCAGACCTGTCTGAACAATGTCCTCGAACTGCTCGCGGGTGTTGGCGATGCCGCCGCCGGTGCCGCCCAGGGTGTAGGCCGGCCGCACTACCAGGGGCAGCCCCATCTCGTCGCAGTACTCCCGCGCCTCTTCCATGGAATTAACGGTACGGTTGGGGGGTTCCGGTTCGCCGATGTCGTGCAGGAAGTTGCGGAAGAACTCCCGGTCCTCCGCCTTGCGAATGGTCTCCAGTGGCGTGCCCAGCAGCCGCACGTTGTACCGGTCCAGCACTCCGGCATCGGACAGTGCCACGGCCAGGTTCAGCCCCGTCTGCCCGCCCAGGGTGGGCAATACGCCCTGGGGCCGCTCCCTGGCGATGACCCGCTCGATGACTTCCACGGTCAGGGGCTCGATGTAGACGTGGTCGGCGATGTCCGTGTCGGTCATGATGGTAGCGGGATTCGAGTTGATCAGCACTACGGAAATGCCCTCTTCCCGCAACGCCTTGCAGGCCTGGGTGCCCGCATAGTCAAACTCGGCGGCCTGCCCGATGACAATGGGACCGGAGCCGATGACCAGTACCTTATCCAGTGGCGGCGTATTGTTGCTCAAATTAGCCTGATTTCCTCCCTATTTTCCTGCGTTCCCTTGGGGGGAACGAGACTGTATCTTATCTCGTGAAACTGGGCAATTCACCAAGGCGCCCACAAGGGGCGCCCCTATGACGCCCTCAATTCCGTCGCGGAACCGTGCCAGAAAACATTTGTAGGGGCAGCCCTTGTGGCTGCCCTTCCCCAAGTAAAGCTACGGCGCGTGCCCTAAAATGTCGGCAGCCGCCCAGGCAGTTGCATCAATCCCCGGTCGTACAGGGCATTAATCATCTGGCAGCAGAACGAGCCGTAGTAAACTCCGTCAAAGTCCAGCTTGGCCATGCCGGGAAAGTCCTGCTCCGCCCGGGGCGGCACCCGGAAGTTGACCGTATCGTTGCCCGTCTTCTGCACTTCGATGCAGCCCACCGGCTCCTCGTACACTTTGCTGTTACGCAGGTCTACCAGTTTTACGTTCAGTTCCCAGCGGCTGCCCAGCCGGGCCCGGCTTACCGACGCCAACTGGTAGCCGAAATTGTTGTGCTCGATGCGGGGAACCACCTGGTCCAGCAGCCCGAGCATATTGGACAGCGTGATGGGCAGGTCCGCTTCTACGCCTTCCTCAACCAATACCATTGAAAAGGTGGACATAATAATCCTCCATATACTGCAAGAATGAATATGCGCAACCGTGGGCTGTGGCAGTCTGGAAGGTTATTCGTCCCCAACCTACCTCCAACCCGAACCTTGCCGGCCCGAATGCCGATCCCTAACTCTCCTCCCTATCACCCCCCCAACAAGTTCGGATCAGTGGTTGAATTCTTTCACCATCCCCAGGAACTCGTCGAATATGTACTCGTTGTCCCTGGGTCCGGGCGACGCCTCCGAGTGGTACTGAATGGTAAATAGTGGCATATCTCGGTGGCGGGTTCCCTCAACGGTATGGTCGTTAAGATTTATGTGGGACACCTCCAGCCCAGGGGGCAGGGTGTCCGGGTCTACGGCAAAACCGTGGTTCTGGGCGGTGATGTAGACTCGCCCGGTGGCCAGGTCCTGCACTGGATGGTTGCCGCCCCGGTGGCCGAAGGGCAGCTTGTAGGTGCCGCCGCCCAGGGCCCTCGCCACCAGTTGGTGTCCCAGGCAGATGCCCATTACCGGAACCCGGCCCAGGATCCGCCGCACGTTGCCCACCACGTAGTCCAGCAACTGCGGGTCTCCGGGCCCGGGGGACAGCAGGATTCCCGAAGGGTTCATGGCCAGCATATCCTCGGCGGAAGTTTCCGCCGGAACCGCGATTACCTCGCACCCCCGCTGCCGCAACAGGCGGAGGATGTTGTATTTCAGCCCCACGTCGGTCACCAGGATGCGGTGTTGGGACTCGCCTGAGTTCCCGCCACCCATACCCGCCGGCAGGGGGCCGTCCGCGCTCCACCGATACCATTCTCCCGCGGTAACCGTCCTCACCAGGTCCTGGTCGTCGTACCGGGGCATTTCGGCAAGCTGGGCCGCCGCCGCTTGGGGATTGTCCGTAGTAATCAGCCCCATCATCACCCCCCGCTCCCGCAGGCGGCGGGTGATGGCCCGGGTGTCCACCCCGCAAATGCCGGGGATGCCCTGAGCCTTCAGGTATTCGTCCAGCGTCAGGTCGCTGCTGCCGTGGCTGGGCTGATCGCAATGCTCTCTGACTACAAAACCCGCTACCTGGATTTTGGCCGATTCGGCGCCGCTGAGGCTGTCGCTGATACCGTAGTTGCCTACCAGCGGATAAGTCAAGGTAACCAGCTGACCGGCATAGGACGGATCGGTGAGCACCTCCTGGTAACCGGTCATGCTGGTATTGAAGACCACTTCGCCGTGGCCCTCCACCCGGGCGCCCATGGACTCGCCCCGGTGCACCGACCCGTCCTCCAGCACCAGGTAAGCCGGAACGGAACTCTCGTTATCGGAAGTTGCCAATTTTCAGAACCCCTTCTTTAGTCGCCGACATTGTCTCGTCGTTCCCTCGAAGTCGGGAACCTCGATGCTCTGACGCTCAGTGTATTTAACTGGCTCTCCCTTCGCGCCCTTCCCGGAAAAGCCTAGACCCCAAAGTCCTGGTGTACCAGGCGGCCCTCCACCATGGTCGCTACAACTCTGCCTTTAAGGTTGACCCCCTCCAGAGGGGTGTTGCGGCCCTTGGACGCGAATTGGCTGGTATCCACAGTCCACTCCAGGTTGGGGTCAAACAGCACCAGGTCGGCCGGCGTACCGGTCTCCAGGGTAGCGTATTTCTCAAAGTTGGGGCCCAGTACCCGGGCCGGCCCAACCGTAAGCCGGTCAACCAGTGCGCTCATGGAAATGCGCCCGTCATGCACCAGCGACATCAGCGAGCCCAGGGCCGTTTCCAGAACGCTGATGCCGAAGGAGGCATCCTGGTAGGTGACCTGCTTGCTGGCCACTTCGTGGGGAGCGTGGTCGGTGGCGATGCAGTCTATTACGCCCTCGGCTAGGCCCTCGATCAGCCCCTCCACGTCGGCCCGGCTCCGCAGAGGTGGATAGACCTTGGTGGAGGTATCGTAATTCCGGGCGCCGGCGGTGCAGTAAGGTCTCCCCTGGTATCCCAGGGCCCACTCATCGGTCAAATACAGGTGCTGAGGGCACACCTCGCAGGTAACTGAAACGCCCCGCTTGCGCGCCTGACGCACCAGGTCAATGGAGCCGGCCGTACTCAGGTGGGCCAGGTGCAGCCAACCGCCGGTCAATTCGGCCAGGGCCAGGTCCCGCGACACCATGGCCTCTTCGGCGGCGGCCGGAATGCCCGGCAGTCCAAGGCGGGTGGCAATCCACCCCTCGGCCATTACTCCCCCGCAGCAAAGGCCGTTTTCCTGGCAGTGGTTGATGACGGGCATACCCAGGTCCAGGGAGTAAGTCAGGGCCAGGCGCATGATGTTGGGGTCGTAAACCGGGTCGCCGTCGTCGCTGTAGGCCACCACCCCGGCGGCGGCCAGTTCCTCCATTTCCGACAGTTCCCTACCTTTTCGGCCCTTGGTGACGGCGCCAATGGGAAAGACTCGCACCACCGCGTCGGCCTCGGTTCGACGCCTGACCAGTTCCACCACCGCCTCGTTGTCAATGGCGGGATCGGTGTTGGGCATACAGCACAGCGACGTGAACCCGCCCCGCGCCGCTGCCCGGGAACCGGTGGCGATGGTTTCCTTGTATTCGTAGCCCGGCTCCCTCAGATGGGCGTGCATGTCTATAAATCCGGGCGCCACCACCAGGCCATTGGCCGGAATTGAATGGGCGCCGTCGGGCACGTCAAACGATGTCAGTGTCGGCCCGGCTGCCTCAATGCGCCCTTCCCGCGTCAGGACGTCGCCCACCCCGTCAATCCCTCGACCTGGGTCAACTATACGGGCGCCCTTAATCAGCACCGGTCGGTTGTGGGTTCGGCTTATCAAGATAATTTCATCCAGTGGCGTTCAGTTTCGGTCATTCCCAGTCATTCAACGGTTTAAGACTGTCGCCCTGAGCTTGCCGAAGGGCCTGGAATCCAACCCATAAACCATGTTTCGGTTGCAAAGCAAGGCTTATGGTCAGCACTTTAGATTCTTCGGCTGCGCCTCAGAATGACATGCATAAGGGGTTACCTGTTTTTCGTTCGGAACAGGGCAATGCATTCAGCACATCTCCCCCCTTCCGCCACCCCTACCCGCGCACAGGCGGTACAGCAATGCCATGCGCACCGCCACACCGTTGGTTACCTGCTCCTCGATTACCGAGCTTTCGCCGTGGGCCAGGGCGGTGCTGATTTCCACTCCCTCGTTCATGGGGCCCGGGTGCATCACCAGGGCGCCGGCCTTGGCCCGGGCCATCCGGTCGTCCGTGATTTGCCAGCGGCGGATGTATTCACGCAGGCTGGGCAGAAAGCCGCCGTGCTGCCGTTCCGATTGCAGCCGCAGGGCCATGACCACGTCGGCGCCCTCGATGGCCCGGTCCAGGTCTGTGTCCACGTCCACCTGGGCGAATGGATGGTCTTCCTCCAGTTCGTCCCGTCCACTCAGCAGGTCCAGGGGCATCAGCGTGGTTGGACCGGACAAGACTACGTTGGCTCCCATCAGGGTCAAACCCCACAGGTTGGAGCGGGCTACCCGGCTGTGCAGCACGTCCCCCACAATCACCACCTTGGCTCCCAGCAGGGATCCCAGCTTCTCCCGCATGGTGTACAGGTCCAGCAGGGCCTGGGTGGGGTGGGCGTGGAGGCCGTCGCCGGCATTGATCACCGACACCTGGGGCAGGTGGCGGGCCAGCAGATAGGGCGCGCCTGAGTGGGGGTGGCGGATGACCACCACGTCCACGCCCATGGCCTGCAGGGTCAGACCCGTGTTCAGCAGAGACTCCCCCTTGTCCACGCTGCTGCCGGAACCGGACATGTTGATGACGTCGGCGCTGAGCACCTTACCCGCCTCCTCGAAGGAGATGCGGGTCCGGGTGCTGGATTCGTAGAACATGGTGACGACTACCCGACCCCTCAGGGTGGGCACCTTCTTGATGTCCCGGCCCAGCACCTCCGCCATGGCGCCGGTATCGTCCAGAACCGACCCAATCTCCTCGGCGGAGAAATCGTCCAGGTCCAGCACGTTGCGGCGGTTGCCAGTGGGCGCCGCCAGGGTTACGTCCCCGGCGTCGCTTCCCAGGGCCATTGCGTCCGGCTGGGTCATTTTATCTCCCGTCCAAGCTTGACGATGATGACATCCTCGTTCCGGTCCGTTTCCGTCAGCCGCACCTTAACTTCCTCGTCCAGGCTGGTGGGCACGTTCTTGCCCACGAAGTCGGCCCGTATGGGCAATTCCCGGTGCCCCCGGTCCACCAGGATGGCCAGCTGCACCTGGCAGGGCCGGCCCAGGTCGCTCAGTGCGTCCAGGGCGGCGCGGACGGTGCGGCCGGTGAACAGCACGTCGTCCACCAGCACCACCCGCTTGCCCTGTACGTCCACCGGAAACTTGGTGGGCCGCACCCTGGGACTTTCCCGCGCCCGCAGGTCGTCCCGGTACAGGTTGATATCCAGTTCGGCCAGCGCCGCCCGGCTGCCCTCGAAGCGCTGGATATTCTCCCCCAGCCGCTGGGACAGGACGACGCCCCGGGTATGGATGCCCACCAGCACCAGGTCTTCGACGCCCCGGTTCCGTTCCAGGATTTCGTGGGCAATGCGGGACATGGCGCGCTGGATCTCCTGCGCGTCCATTATCTGCCGTTCCACCCTGTCGCTGCTCGCGGTCGTCATGCCCAGTTACGCCCCGGCCGGGCTTATGCCTTTGCCCCGGCCATGGTATTGATGGTATCCACCAGCACGGTCATCGCTTCTTCCAGTTGGTCGCCCACCGCCGGGTCCAGCAACTCCCCCTCCGGCCCAAAGACGCTGGCGGCGTTGGGCACCAGGATCATGGGCCTGGGAATCAGCCACGCCCCCTCGCACTGAAGACAGTCGGACAGGTGCAGATGCATCCGTATTCCCCCCGACCGGCCCGGCGTGGCGCCCATGCCAAAGACGACCTTGTTGGTCCAGCAGTTGGGGGGACGGCACGTCCATTCAATGGCGTTCTTCATGACCGCCGGTATGGAGTGGTTGTATTCAGGACAGGCGATCAGCAAGCCGTCGGCGGCGCGCATTGCGTCCCGCAGGGCTGCCACGGGTTCGGGAAATGTGCCATCGTCCAGGTCGCCGTTGAACAGGGGCAACCCGGCCAGGCTGCCCTCCGCCACGTCCACGCCCCGGGTTTCCAGGACGCGGGCGGCCAGGCGGGCCAACCGGTGGTTCCACGAGTCCTGCCGCAGGCTGCCCACAATGCTGACTATTCTCATCGCTAACCCTCCCCGAATTCCGGAAGGCAGATCGTTCCAGTTGATTCCGCTCATCCCGAGCTTGCGGCAGGCCGCCCGCCTCTGCCCTCCAGATGGCACGGACTCCAAAACAATACCCCTCACCCGACTGGCAAGGGGTCCCAACGTAGGGTATGTGCCGCACTAACGCGGCGCACCGCACGGTACCAGGCCCACACACACTTTGCCAGCCTCACGGGACTGCTTAAAAGACGGCCGATCTGCCGGAGCAAACGAGCCAAGGGCGGGGGTATTCGGTTTTCTTGTCTTGGATGGCTGTCCTTTTGCGGACAGTGCTCTCATAGAGAATTCGTAGAGATTATATCTCTTTTCGTCAGCAGAATAAAATATGATCACGCCTTCCGCCGGCAATCTGCGCCTACAAATTATCCAGCCCTGGCATAAACGCCTATCTCCACCTGCACCATGCCGAAAGTGGTTAAGAGGCTCGGGGCGTCCTCCCCGAATTCTGCTAAGGTTTCCAGTTCCATTTCTGTCAAAGGCTCGTTGTGGAATGCAACTGCCTGCCTCAACGTCATCGGCTTGGTTGGCAAAGCATCCCCGTGCTGAATCATACCTTCAATATGAAACTCCAGGGCCTCCCGGACCATTTCGTGAATCTCTTGCCAGGTCTGGGCGGCGCTAACGCATCCGGGAAAGTCCGGCAGGTAGGCGCAGTAGTTGTCGGGGGTTTGCTCAAATACTACGACGTACTTCGACTTCATCACCTCTCTCCAGTAGCCCCGCTTGAACAAGGATAGTCCGCCAAGTCTTCGGTTTCAGGTCCGCGCTGGGATGCCCGGCTATGGTGCTGTGCCCGGTTTGTCTGGATGGTGAAACTGTCTAGGGCTACCACTGGTTCGGACTACACGCCAGCCGTCACGTTCTACCAATGTGATAGCGTACCTGACTTTCGGCATAGCGAATGATAAATATTGCCGGGACCGCCAGTGTCCTGCCCTACCCCGTTACCCGCTTCTTCCGGTTGTTCATGTAGTCCACCAAAATATACTCGCCCAGGTTCTCCGAACTGCTGTAGAAGGCCCGGCCCCGGTTGATGCGGGTCATGCGGTCGACGAAATTCACCAACTGGTAGTTGTTTTCCAGCATGAAGGTGTTGATGACAATGCCCTCCTGGGAGCATCGTTTTACCTCTTTCAGGGTCTCCAGTTCGGTGCGGTAGCTGGGAGGGTAGTTGAAGTAGGAGCGGCCGTTCTCCAGGTGAGCCGTGGGTTCCCCGTCGGTAATCACCAGTATCTGGCGAGTGCCGCCCTTCTCCTTGGCCAGCAGGTTGCGGGACAGCATCAGGGCGTGGTGCAGGTTGGTGCCCGACACCCAGGCGTTCCAACTCAGGGATGCCAGGTCTTCTTCCTTGATTTCCCGGGCGTAGTCAGAAAAGCCCACCACGTGCAGGGTATCCCGCGGGTACTGGGTCCGGATCAGCGCAAACAGGGCCAGGGTAACCTTCTTGGCTGCCTGCCAGTTGTTGAACAGGCCCATGCTGCGGCTCTGGTCCAGCAGCACAATTGTGGCGGCCCGGGTCATGTGCTCGTTACGGTAAATCTCGAAGTCCTGGGGGCTGATCTTCACCGGTATCTGCGGCCCGCCCCGCACGATGGCGTTCTTCACCGTGGACTGCAGGTCAATCTGGAAGGGGTCTCCGAACTCGTAGGGCTTGGTCTCGCCCAGCAGGTCGCCTCCGGCTCCCCGGGTGTCCAGGTCGTGGTTGCCGCTCCGGTCCTTCTTCAGGTGGATGAACACTTCCCGCAGCGCCTTCTGGCCGATGCGGCGGATGCCCCGGGCCGTCAATTGCAGGTCGTCATCGCCGGTAACGTAGCCCGCCTCCTTGAGCAGTTGGCGCAGCCGGTCCAGTTCCTCCCAGGCTCGCCGGGCCTCATCGCCCAGCAGCTGGGCCAGCTTGTCCGGGTCTATGTCGTCCATGTCTCCGGTACGGAGGGCTTGCTGCAGCATCTGTTCCAGTTGGTCCAGGTCCTGCATCTGACGCATCATCTCCATGGCTTGTTCCAGCGTCAGGCTGTCGTCGCCGAGGAAGGGATATTGACGGCGCAGGTCGTCCATGGGCATTAACTGCTCCATCAGCGACGCGAACTCGGCCATCTGCTGCTGCATCCCCGGGTCGAGGGCTGACTGCAGGGCGTCCTCCAGTTCCCGCCTTGCTTCGGGGGACATGCTGTCCAGCATGGACTGCATCTGGGCCAGTTGCTGTTGCAGCATTTCCATCAGCTCTTCAAAGTTCTGGGGTGGATTGTCCCCGAACATCCCGCCGAACTGCTGCATGAACCCGTCGAAGTCGGGCTCTCGGCCCGCCAGCTTGTCCCGCATCATCTCGTTAAGCTGGCGCATCATCTCCTGCATGGCCGCCATCTGCTCCGGCGACATGTCCTGGAT
The DNA here is from genome assembly GCA_965207275.1 of Dehalococcoidia bacterium. Taxonomy (GTDB): domain Bacteria; phylum Chloroflexota; class Dehalococcoidia; order Lucifugimonadales; family UBA3495; genus Bin22. The sequence goes on along the minus strand of CBDBMH010000002.1, from coordinate 2,545,470 downwards.
CTGCTGCTGCATCTGTTGGCCCATGTTCTGGGCCATCTGTTGTTTCAGCATGTCCAGCAACTCCTGGAACATCTGCTGGGCATCCGGATCCACGAAGTCGTACTCCATCAACTCCTGGATCTGGCCTCCCAGGCTGTCGGGCAGGTTGTCCAGCTTTTCGCGGTTTCGGTCCGCCCGCTGCTTCAACAGGTCCAGCAGGTTCTCCTGCATGGCGCGGTCCTCGTCCGACGCCTGGCTGACCTGTTCCTGGGCTTCGTCCAGTCGCCGGTCGATGCCCTTCCGCTCGGTCTGCAGGATTTCGTCCAGCCGCTCCTTCAGGTCGTCGACCACCGAGTCCATGTTGTGCTGCTGGAGTTGCTGGTGGCGCCGATCCCGAAGCATGTCCATCAACTCGCGCAGGCCGGGCATCTGCTGGCCGTTGCGGTCCTGCATACCGTTGCGCAGCAGTTCCCTCAGGGCCTGCATCACGTCGCCCTGCTTCAGCAGTTCGTCCGCCAGCCGGTCCATCAACTCGTCGGCGTCGATGTCGAAGATGTCCTGGGTGCCGTCCCACTGGGAGTAGCGGTAGGTGCGGTAAAAGAGCATTGTGGCCTCCCTGTTACGGGTCGCGCGCCGTGGAGAAGAAAGAGGTTGGGACAGGTTTCATCGGTGCCTTGAACGGAAATCCGGGTACCTGCCTGCTGGGGACAGAGTATAGCACAGCGGAGAGAATCTCAACGGGCCGGCGCATAGCCGTTACCCGGTCAGCGGCCCGACCACTTTGAATCCATGGCTCAAGCTCCCCTGACCCGATAAACCTGCGAAATTCGGTATCCACCATGTCAGGGAAAAGCTCCGTAGTCCGTCCTTTCCAGAATCCCGGATCAAGTCCGGAATGCCGAATTCCCCAGTGGGCCGTCAAATTTAATCGCGCCAGGTTACTGGCGGTAGGGCCGACAACCGCCATACCCTCCAGCGCCAACAGGCTGGCCTTGGAAACCCTGGCGCCAGACCTGCCCCGGAACGAGGCTGCTGGAGGTTCCGATTAACGGCTGTTCCAGCCTGCGGCCCGCTTCCCAAAGACCGCCGGGTCCTCCAACCACTCCCCGTAACCGATTCTCCGGTCATTGGTCAGCCATTCTATTCGCTCGTTCAGGCAGGCCAACAGCTCCCGGTCTGTCGCCGCTACCGTGAACCCGCCGGTCTCCACCCGGTCGTCCAGGGCGGTGACGGCGAAGCCCGGACCCGAATCGTGGGCTGCATCCCGGTTGCCGATTTCACCCCGCGCAATGGCGTCTATCTCGCCCTGGCCCAGGGCCTCCAGCAGGGCGCTCTCGCCCAGTTCTTCTCCCAGGTAGCGCACCTGGGGGAGGTCGGCCTCCGGTGGATAGAGGCGGCTCCTGCCTTCCAGGTTGCTGGATGCTTTCGCCGCGGTGATGAAGTAGTTCATGCTGCCATCGGCCACTACCGCGCCGCCGGGAGTGTCCACCCGCGTTCCCTCGGCCAGCGCTCCTTTCTCATCCACCAGGCCCAGCAATTCCAGCAAACGATGCTCCCCGGTGGTGGCTGGCAGCGCGCCCACCACCATGTCTGCGTTCAGGTCGGCGTGTGTCCCGATTTTTCCGGCATCCTCCGCGCGAACCAGCAGGGACTGGCGAAAGTGGATGTGGCCCGAAGTGAAGGCCACCAACTCCCTGCCATCCTCGCCCCGGGTTCTCGAGTCCAGGATGGTGATGCCGCCGCCAACCATGTCGTAACGGTCGTCGGCAGGCCGAAGCCAGATTTCGTCCCAGAGAGCCAGGCCCGACCGGTCAAGGGACAGCCGGGGGCCTTGCATTTTCTCAAGGGCGGTCAGCAGGTCCGCTTCATATCCCTTATGAACGTTGAAGCCCGGCGAGGCAGGGTCCCCGCTTTCGCTGTAACTGACCGGGGAGAAGAAGGCGTAGAACCCCACCGTCAGCCTGCGGTCTTCCGTCCCGCAGGCTGGAGTGAGACCCGACTCAGCGGCGCAGGCCGCTACCAGGAATGACCCCAGGCCTGCCATGATGGTAAGTAGAAATTTATGCATGTCGAACTTCGCAGGAAAGAGCCTGCCCTGCCTGAAGCAAGCCAACTCTACACTGCCCGCGCGCCCGGAACCCCTTATCAGTAGGAAAGGAAGCCTACGCCGCCCCCAACGCCGCCAACCCGGCGTCGGCGCATTCCTGGTCCTGGGAGTAGTGGCCGCCGCTGACCCCTATGCCGCCGATCATTTTGCCCTCTACATTGATGGGAGAGCCGCCGCCGAACAGGATCATGTCTTCCTGGTGGGGCAGGCTGTGCAGCAGGGGCGGGTCTTCCTTGATGAACTCCCACAGACCCAGGGTGGGCACCCCGAAGGAAATGGCCGTCCAGGCCTTCTGCTGGGCTACCCGCACCGCCAGCAGCGCGGCGCCGTCCATGCGGCTGAAAGCCTTCAAAGTTCCGTCCGGGTCCACCACGGCGATGGCCATGGGAACGCCGATCTCCTCTGCCTTGGCCGCCGCTGCGGCAACGGCCTGATGGGCCGCTTCCAGGGTAATGCTGGACTTGTCGAATGATGTGGGCATATCCGAATCACCTCAAAATGGGATGTGATGGGGCAAATATACACCAATCGGGTTGGGGCAACCAATGACCGCGGGTGTGCTTGTAGCCGGACAGGTGACCTGGCAGGGACAATCGTCGGGGTATTCGTAGGGGCAGCCCTTGTGGCTGCCCACCTTGATGAGAAACACCTGTCCGGTTACACCTAGTTCTCAGGTAGAGGGGCCAGGGACAAGGACTAAACCACCCTCGCCCCAAGTATCTTTTCCAAATGCCCCAGGGCCCAGGTGTGGGCGTCGGGGTCGAAAGTTGCCACGCAGTCGGACGGCACTTCCACCGCATAGTCGCGGTTGCGGGCGTCTGAGGTGGTGTAGAGGACGCAGATGTCGGTGCAGACGCCGCAGACGATTACCTTGTCCGGCTTCAGGTCGGCCAGCCTCTGTTCCAGGTCGGTGTTGAAGAATCCGCTGTAGCGGTTCTTGGGCACCAGGTTGTCGCCGGTCAGGTAACCGGCCAGTTCGGGAATCACCTCCGGCTCCTCCGTGCCGATCACGCAGTGGACCGGAAATATCTGGAATTCCAGGTCGTCGGGCAGGTGGTGGTCGGAGACGAACAGCACGTCGGAACCCGCCGCCGTTTCCCGTTCCAGCAGTTCCTGGATCCTGGGGATCAATGGCCGGTAGCCTTCGCAGTAGAGGTTGTGCCCGGGCTCCAGGAATCCCCGCACCATGTCAATGACCAATACCACGTTTGCCATGAACGCACCTCCCGGTCGCGGTTGAGGGAGTTACAGTATATACCCCGATACTGGTCCGCTTATCCGGGGTCCCACACCGGCAGGACCCTGTCGGTTTGCCTGTAGAGGCGCTTCGCGAAGCGCCCCTGCGTTCGGCTGCGAAGAACGCCCGGAATTCCTACGGTTCATCCGTGGCCGTCAACTGGAAACAGGTCAACCCAACGCCGTGGTCCCAGGCCGATTCGGAAAAAGACCGACGCTCTCCCCGCCTCCCTTCTGTATTGTCAGTGGTGAAGGTTGCGCACAACTCGTACCGGTCGCCTTCCAAAACCCTGTAATCGTAACGAGCGCCCGTCTCCGGGTCTTCAATCGAATCGACGTAGAACCGGGGTCCCCTCAGGTCGTCCAGGCTGGCCGGCATCGCGTCGTTGAGTTCCAGGTAGGTATCAATGTTGCGTGAAATGTCCCGCAAGTCGCTGACGCGCCGCTCGTCCAATCGCACATCCCGCTGCTGTCCCGGCGTGCCGGTCAAGTAGATGGCGTAGCCTATGGTCAAGACGACCACCACCATCGCGCCGATTACCAGCCCCCGCAATACCGGCGCGGCCCGGGCTGCGGACTCGACTACCTGGTCCTCCGCCTGCCGCATGTCCCAAAGGTAATAGCCGAAAATAGGGCAGGTGATGACCAGGATGGCCGCCACTTTTAGGACAAAGCCCATGGTGGGGTCGCCGGCCAGCAGGCGAGACAACATGGCGATGACGTCGCCCAGGATTATCGCGGCGCCAGCCACCAGCGTCAGGTAGGTCAGCCACCGGCGTATCAGCGATTGCCGCCGCTCCGGGTCTGTCGCCACGGCTGTGGCCAGCCTCCGCATCAGGAACAGGTACAGGGGAAAGGCCACTATCACTGCAGCCAATGCGGTAGTTTGAGCGGCCGATGGCGATGGATCGTAACGGTAGATGGAACCGGAGAAATGGTAATCAATCAGGCCAAAGAAGACCGCGCCCAGGCTGAACGCGAAAACGTACAGCGCAATAAAGGATACCAGGTACAGGAAGGCCTCCCGCGCGTACAGGTAGGGACGGGGACGGGGCACCGCCACCGGAAAGGCCACGTCGGCGAAGGCCGCCAGCCCGCTGTTCACCTCCCGTTCCTGCCACCCGGCTTCCATCAGGACGTCGCGGATGGCTTCCCGCTCCTGCCCTCTTTCCAACGATTCCTTGATGAATTGACGCAGGTCCTGGTTCACCGTTGTTCACCCACCGCTTCCGCCGAATAGCTTTCGTCCGTAGCCAGCATTTCCGAAAGTCCCATCAACTCAAAACACTGGTGCAGGGTGATCATGTTGTCCACCAGGTGCGACGTGCTGCCCTTGCGCTTCAGCTCCTCCATCAGCCCTGCCACCAACTTGCCCACGGTCAGCAGGGCGCTGGCCGGGTAGATGACAATCTTGAAGCCCAGTTCCTCCAGTTCCCCCGCCGTGAACAGGGGCGACTTGCCCGTCTCTACGTAGTTATACAGCAGGGGAAGCTCCACCGACGCCACCACCCGCTCCGCTTCCTCCGCCGACCGGATGGCTTCCACGAACAGCACGTCCGCCCCCGCCTCGGTAAAGGCCTCGCACCGGCGCATGGTGTCGTCCCACCCGGTAACCGCCAGGGCATCGGTGCGCACGATGATCACAAAGTCGTCATCCGTGCGGGCATCCACCGCCGCCCTGATCTTGCCTACCATCTCATCGATGCCGATGACCCGCTTGTTGTCCAGGTGGCCGCATCGTTTGGGAAACTCCTGGTCTTCAATGTGCACCCCTGCCACTCCGGCCCGCTGGTACTGCCGGATGGTTCGCTGGATGTGCAGGATGCCCCCATAACCCGTATCCGCGTCGGCGATCACCGGCAAGGATACCGTGGCCGCTATATCGGTGGCATTCCCCACCATTTCCCCCATGGTCGCCAGGGCCAGGTCCGGATAACCCAGCGTAGCCACCGAGGTGCCAGCGCCGGTCATATAGACGGCGGAAAAGCCGGCGTTCTCAATTATTTTCGCCGTAAGGCAGTCATAGGCCCCCGGCGCCATGATGATGCCGGGCTCCTGCAGCAGCTTTCGAAGTTGGGTGGTGGGGTTTTCCATGGGTTAACTCCTTTCTGTCCCTGTATGCGTTAATACCTTAATTCAAAGAGATTGTTAAGAATGTATAGCATGGCGAGCCATTCATAAACCCTGGCATAAATCAGCCCCAAGAGTCATACCGGGAATCCGGGGAAACCACTGTAGTTCCGAGAAGAGATGTCTCCACCCTTCGGGCGCGCCGGGTGCGCCAGTATAGCCGCGTAGCTTGACCTCGAGAAGCAAATAGACACCCTATTTATGTAACCATATAATTTCGTACGTATAAATTGTGCTGTACAGGTAATTGTAATGATTAGCAGGCTGGATGTGCGTCTGGAAAAGGAACACCGCCGTCGCCTTGAGGAACTGGCCCGCGACCGGGGAATGTCAATTTCCGAAGTTGTAAGGCCCCTCATAGACGGTGCTTATGAAGACATAATGCGGGAACGCCGCAGCAGGGCCGCGGAGCGCATTGCCGGATTGAACGTCGAAGACCCTGCATCCCCCGAAACCCTATCCCGGCAATTGGAGGAGGCCCATGAGCCCGGCGGCCTTCATTGACGCCAACGTTCCCATCTATGCCGCCGGCCGGGATCATCCCCATAAGGCGCCCTGCGTCCAAATCCTAAGCATGGTGGCTCACAATCCCGAGGCCTTTATCACCAATGCGGAGGTCTTGCAGGAATTGCTACGCCGTTACCTTGCTACAGACCGCTGGACACTGGGTAGGGAAGTAGTGACCAGCTTCGCCGAATTGATGGCAGGCAGGATAGAGTCGGTCTACCCCCGGGATGTTCTCCGGGCTGCCGAGATGGCTAACGAACATCAGGGAGTCAGCGCCCGCGGCCTGGTCCATGCGGCGGTAATGCGCCGCCTGCAAATTGCTCAGATAATTTCGGCAGACCGCGACTTCGACCGAGTACCTGGAATTGAGAGGCGGGACCCACTTCGTTTGGACGAATGGCAAGCTACCTTCTCAGGAACCTAGAACAAGTGCGACAGCCTATGTACCCCTACCCCACCATCCCGCCGTCAATGGTTATCACCTGACCCGTAATATAGCCCGCTCCCGGCCCGCACAGGAAAGACACCGCCTCGGCCACGTCGTCGGCACTGCCGAACCGTTCCATGGGAATACGGCCCAAAACCGCCTTCCGCGCCTCCTCCGTCATCTGGTCCACCATGCCCCCCGTGTCGATGAACCCGGGGGCCAGGGCGTTGACGGTTATATTGCGCGACGCCACCTCCCGCGCCACCGCCTTGGTGAACCCGATCAACCCGGCCTTGGACGCGGCGTAATTGGCCTGGCCCGGATTGCCCCCAATGCCCACTACCGACGAAATGTTCACCACCCGTCCCTGGCGGCGGCGGATCAGGTGGGGCATTACGTACTTGGTGCACAGGAAGGCCCCTCTCAGGTTCACCTCCAGCACCCGGTCCCAGTCCTCGGGAGTCATCCGCAGCAGCAGTCGGTCCCGCGTAATGCCCGCATTGTTCACCAGGATGTCAATACGCCCCCACTGCTCGATCACCCTCTTCACCAGGGCATCCGCGTCCTCTTCCTGCGACACGTCGCCGGACATCACCGCCGCCTCGCCGCCGGCTTCCGCAATTAAACGAGCGACTCGGGAGGCGGCCGCCTCCGACGTCTGGTAATTGACCGCTACCCTGGCCCCATCTTGGGCCAGCCGCTGGGCAATTACCGCGCCGATGCCCCGGGAAGCCCCGGTAACCAGCGCAACCTGCTCCGCCAATTGCTGGTTCTCCATCAGTGGGAGTCTCCCCGCAGGCCGTTGCGGCTGATTTCCGCCAACTCTTCCCGCATGCTGTCCAGCAAACCCATTTCCACGTAGCGCACGGCGGTGTTGATGGCGCCGTCCACCCCATCAGCTTTGGAAGAACCGTGGCCCACGATTACCGCCCCGTTCACCCCGAACAGGGGGCCACCCATGGTTCGTGGCAGGTTGGTGGACTGCCAAAGTTCGTTGAATACGCCCTTCATCTGATCCTCGGACATGTAGGGAGCCAGCAGCCTGCCCAGGTAGCCGCCCAGCGCCGTTCCCATACCTTCGGTGAACTTTATCAGGATGTTGCCCACGAACCCGTCACAGACTATTACGTCCGCCTTGTCGCCGAAGAAGTCCATTCCCTCCACGTTGCCCACGAAGTTGAGGTGGCTGTTTTCGAACAGCTCGTAGCTGTCCTGCACCTGCCGGTTTCCCTTGGACTTCTCGGAACCCACGCTGAGCAGGGCTACCCGGGGCTGCTCCGTGCCCAGGAACCGGTGGGCGAATACCGAACCCAGGGCCGCAAAGTTCAACAACTGGGATGGGCGGCAGTCCACATTGCTGCCCAGGTCCATCAGCACCGTGCGGGGCGCCAGCCCCAGGAAGGGACCACCGATGCAGGGCCGTTCCAGCCCGTCCATCATCCCCAGCACCAGGGCCCCCGTGGCCATGGATGCGCCGGTGGAACCCAGCGACACCAGCACGTCGGCCTGGCCCGCCTTCACCAGCTTGGCGCCCACGATGACGGACGCCTCGGGCTTCTGCCGGAAGGCGTGCATGGGGTGTTCGTCGTCCCCAATCTTGTCCACCGACGGCACTACATTAACCGCCTTGCCGTCCAGGTCGTATTTGTCCAGCTCCTTTTCCAGCGCCCCGGAGTCGCCCACCAGCAGCAGTTCAATGTCCTGCCGGGCCAGCGCCGCCACGGCGCCCTTGACCGTTTCGGGGGGGCCGTAGTCACCGCCCATGGCGTCCAACGCCACGCGTATGGGCGCATCCGGTCTTAATGAAGGATTGTCAGCGCTCAGCATACCGTATTCCCTTTGCCTCCCCATCCCTGGCTTGCCATCCGGTGTCCATCCCGTTCCCTGGTCGTTGCTATGGCAGCGTCACCGTGGCGGCGCCGGTCACCAGTTCTTCGTCCGTTTCCGCGTTCACCACGGCCACCGTGCAGGTTACTACCCGGTGGCCGTCCCTGTCTTCGTCCTTGGTTACCCTGCCCCTGCTGACCACCGTGTCGCCCAGGTAGGCCGCTCCTTTGAACCTGGTCCGCAGGCTGCCTGACTCCAGCCAGGCCCTCCCGTAGGCGGCGGCCATCATGCGGGACACCAGGGCCAGGGTCAACATTCCGTGGGCGATGATGCCGCCGAACTGGGTGGCGGCCGCGAATTCGGAGTCCCAGTGCAGGGGATTGTAGTCGCCTGACGCCCCGCAGTAGGCGTTCAGCCGGTCCTGAGTAATCTCCAGGGCCAATTCCGGCAGCGGTGTCCCCGCCGGCGGCGTGGCAACCATCACCGCCTACCCCGCATCTTCCGGCGTCAGGACCGTTGTCTTGCCCCGTTGCACGACTTCACCCGCCCCGTTTTCCAGCGTATATCCGACGGTCATGAACCTCAGGCCTCCCCGACTTCTGGCCCGCTCGGGGACCGCTTCGCCGTGAACGACCTCACCCACATTCACTCCCTCCACCACCTCCATCTCCTGGATGCTGTGGATAGTGCCGGCTGGCAGGGACATCTTCTCCAGCATTGCCCCCAGCGCCCAGGCGCACAGGGCCAGCGGCGGCGCCAGGCCGGCCTCCGCGTAAATGCCCTGGTTGTCACCAACCGCGTCCAGGTATTCCCTTACCGACTCTTCGGAAAGAGTCCAGCTCCCCAGATCTATGGCCGTTTCCGTCGCAATCTCCACGCAGGTTACCCTTTTTCCAGCTGGGTCTTCCAATACGGGGAATCCCAGACCGATTATACCTTAAACCGGAAAATGCCGGGGCGGCCGGCCCATCAGCGGCCAGGTCAATTGCGTCCAGGTTCTTGCCCTCCGCTCCAATGAGTATTCATGCCGTCCTGAGCTTGCCGGAGGAAATGAAACTCCTCCCTTCAGTCCGATTGCGGCTCCGAAAGCCGGCTTGCGGCATGGACAAGAGAGCCATCGACGTCGCATACAATTACAGTTCCTTTGAACGGGATTGCCCTGGCTCATCAGGTACTTCGGAAACGCCGTGACCGGTACAGCTATCCCGAGGAACGCCTTGAATCGAAGGGGAGCAGGGGTACGCAGCCGCACCCCGCTGCGGCTATCCCTGCACCGGCCGGCTAAAGGGGCCCCTGCGCCCTGCTGTCACTCAACCCTTGCCAACCTGCGTAACCCAGCCCCACCATGAGAATACTGTCCTGGTAGATAAGGGTCTTCCAGGCCTGCAGCCTTCCTGCCGCAGGGGCAGTCCTGCGGGTCTGCTCTCGCGCGTCAAGCGCTGAGAGTCCTACCGTCGAAGTGCCGGGTTCACCGCCAGGGCAAATAGGAAATGGGCCAAAATGAGCCGAAATGGAAGGAATCAGGAAAAAATTCACTGCCCACCGGATGCGGACACCCAGCCACCCTTCCCGCCACCTCAAGTGGGAAACGATTGGAAATGAGTGGAAATGCTCAGGAAAAAGAGGTTTTTCTACTACGGGGGAATGATATTGGCGCAGGGCGGGGTTCCCGGTCCCCCAGCCGACAGCTAGACCTCAGATTGACCAGCCCCCGCGTCCTTTGTATCATCTCCTTGGAATTACCCTGACCCAACCTGATGCATCGTCTCCCCCATGAGGAGGGCAACCATGACCCAGAACTCTACAGCCACCCTTGCCGCCGCCAGGCAGGGTATCCAGCGCATCGTTATTGATCCCGAACGCTCCGAATCTCCAACCTTCGAGGGACGCTCTTTTGGCAGCGTGGGCCAATACGAGAAACTGCGGGGCGTCGCCTACGGCGAACTGGACCCTTCCGATCCCCGCAACGCCGTAATTACCGACATTGAGCTGGCGCCGGTGAACCAACGCGGCATGGTGGAATATTCCGCCGATATTTTCATTCTCAAACCCATTAACCTGGACTTGGGCAACCGCCGCGTCGTCCTCGACTTCAACAACCGGGGCGGCATGCGGGTGGGCCTCCTCAACGGCGCCCGGGCCATCAACGACCCCACCACGGCTGCCGACGCCGGCTCCGGCTTCATCTTCGACAAGGGCTATTCCGTGGTGGGCAACGGGTGGGACATCAGCGCCAACGGCCACGATGACATGACCATCAGGGCGCCAGTGGCCACCAACAATGGTCACACCATCACCGGCCCTTCCTACGAGTACATTGTTTTCGACAATGATACCTCGTTGACCAGCGACCTGGCCTACGCCGCCGCCACCCTGGCCCGGGCCCAGGCCCGTCTTACCGTAAAGGAGCGCCTGGACGACACGCCCGTTGAAATTCCGGCGGCAGAGTGGGAATACACCTCGGACGAAGGTACGGCCATCCGCCTGTTGCCCGAGGGGACGGCCTTCAAGCAAAGTCATATCTACGAGTTCACCTATCTCGCCAAAGACCCCCTGGTGGCGGGCATTGGCCTGGCCGCCACCCGCGACTTCCTGTCCTTCCTGCGTCACGCCCCCGCCTCGGCGGACAACCCCCTGGCCGGCCACGTGGACTACACCTACAGCTACTCCATATCTCAGCCCTCCCGCACCCTCAACGACTTCCAGTTGCTGGGGTTCAATGAAGACGAGCACGGACAGCGGGCGCTGGACGGCATCCTGAGCCATACCGGCGGCGGCAACGGCGACCAGATCAACTACCGGTTCGCCCAGACTGACCGTACCGAACGCAACCGCCAGAACCACCGCTACCCAGAGGCCATATTCCCCTTCGCCCACCAGGTAACCACCGACCACCTCAGCGGCAGGACGGCGGGCCGCAGCCAGCGGGGCGCGTCCACCAACACCTTGCCCAGGCGCCTGGATATCAACACTGCCAGCGAGTACTGGGTCAAGGGCTGCTCTCAGCTGCATACCGACAGCCGGGGCCACGACCTGCCCGACCCGGAAAACGTGCGCTTCTACCTGCTATCCGGCCTCTCCCACGGGATGGGCGACGTTACTCGCAAGGGCAAGAATCAGCAGTTCACCAATGGCGTAAGTCCTTTCGCCGCCCACCGGGCCCTGCTGGTGGCCCTGGACAGGTGGGTATCCGAAGGTATTGAACCCCCGGCCAGCATGGTGCCCCGCGCCTCCCAGAATGCCGCATTCGCCGTTACTCGCCCCGGCTACGAAACGGGTATCGTTCCGAAGGAGGAATTGGGCTGGCCCGATATCCCCGGTGTTACTTACACCGGCGTCATCACTACTCACTACTTCCTGGACTACGGTCCCGACTTTGACCAGGGCATCGTCGCCAACCAGCCGCCCAGCCTGCAAGACCGTCCCTCCTATCCCATCTTCGTCTCCAGGGTGGACGAAGACGGCAACGAAATCGCGGGGGTACGCCTCCCGCCGGTGGCAGCCCCGGTAGCCACCACCACCGGCTGGGCCCTGCGCCGTGCCGGCTTCGGCGAAAACGATGGCGGCGAGGGCGACGGCCAGCACATCCCCTTCCCAGTTACGAAGGAAGAGCGCCTGGCTTCCGGCGATCCGCGCCTGTCGCTGGAAGAACGCTACGGCAGTCACGAGAATTACGTGAAGGAGGTGGCAAAGGCGGCCCGCCACCTCGAATCCCAGGGCTTCCTGCTTCCCGCCGACGTACAGGCCTATATCGCGGAAGCAGAGGCCAGCGACGTGCTGCGTTAGCCATCCTCTCACCCCAGCAGCCAAAAAAGCCCGCCCTTTGTCGAACAAACAAGGGGCGGGACTAACTCTCAGGCGCCGGGCAATCTCAGTATGATTCGGGGAAACCCCGTCGTTCCCCCGAAGCCTGGGACCTCGAATTTGTCAGTTAAACCATGGGCCTGGTCAATACCTGGAATCCTGGCACGGCAGGGAAATGCGTTTGGCCCGACGCCTCTAAAAGAAGATTGATTTCAAGCAGCAGCCCTACCCCTCCAGCCCGAAGCTCTCCACCGCCAGGTTGACGATGTGCTCACCGATGGCCAGGGACGACGTGGCGCCAGGGGATGGGGCGTTCAGGACGTGGATGGCCTGCCTCCCCTGCAGGATGGAGAAGTCGTCCAGGAGGGCGCCGTCGGTGCCCACCGCTTGGGCCCGGACACCGGACCCGCCCGGGGCCAGATCCTCGTCTGTGATTTCGGGAATCAGCTTCTGCAGGTCGTGCACAAAGACCGACTTGCTGTAGGACCGGTGCATTTCAGACACGCCGGTGCGCCAGTGTTTGGCGGTCATCTTCCAGAATCCGGGGTAGGTGATGGTGCCCAAAGACTCTCCCAGGTCTACGTTGCTCTTGCGGTAGCCTTCCCGAGCAAAGGCCAGCACCGCGTTGGGTCCCGCCTCCACGTAACCGTGAATGTTGCGGGTGTAGTGGACTCCCAGGAAGGGGAAGCGCGGGTCGGGGACGGGATAGATCAAACCCTTCACCAGGTACTGGCTTTCGGGTCGCAGGGTATAATATTCGCCGCGGAAGGGGATGATCCGCACGCTGGTCTGTTCTCCCATCATCTCGGCGACGCGGTCGGCGTATAGGCCGGCGCAGTTGATGACATGAGCGGCTCGCAGCGTCCCGCGAGTTGTCTCCACGGTCATGGCCCCGGCGGAACCCCCGATGGACTGCACGGCGGTGTCCATGTAGATGTCTCCACCCTGTTCCTGGAACCTGGATCCGTAGGCCTGGGCGACCTTGACGTAATCAATGATCCCGGTGGCCGGCGACCACAATGCCCGCAGCCCGAAGGTGTGGGGCTCGATTTCCTTCAGTCGCTCGGGGCCGATCATCTCCAGTCCCGGCACCCCGTTGGCCACGCCCCGATCGTACAGGTTGTCCAGCCGGGGCAATTCCGACTCGTCAGTGGCGACGATGGTCTTGCCGCACAGCTCGTACTCAACTTCGTTCTCATCGCAAAACTGCTTCAGGTCCCTGGACCCGCCCACGCAGAACTGGGCCTTTTGCGACCCCGGCCGGTAGTAAATGCCCGAGTGGATTACGCCGCTGTTGTGCCCCGTCTGGTGGCTGGCCAGGTCAGTTTCCTTCTCAACCACCGCAACCTTCAGGCCCTGGGGAAACCGGCGGCCCAACTGCATGGCCGTGGACAGGCCAATGATCCCGCCCCCGATGATAACGACGTTGTACTCCATTGAGTTCATGACATACCTCCGACCCAGGGACAGTGGTGTCCCGTGGAAAGTATTCTTGCCTCAGATCGAGTCCGGGCATAGGACCCAGCGCGCCAGCGGGCATTTTATCAAAAGAATTGCGCTACACTGTAATCAGGCGGCGGACCGTTTTCAACTGCGACAGTCCCGGGACCGCACCGGAGCCCAAGCGTTACTTGCTGCCTTCCGCATCGCCGTCGTAGTCTTCGGCGTCCGCTGGCTCATTCAACTCCAGCGACTGGTCCACCGCCGCCAGGTAGAGGGCCAGGTCCCCATCGTCGGATGTATCCGCCCTGATCTCGTCGGTTGGCCTATTGTCCCTGCCTTTCATGGACCGCAGTATAATGAATACGGCCACTAAAGCCGCCAGCAGTCCCGCAATGGGCAGCACCCAGGCCAGCAGGTTCACCCCGGACTTGGGCGGCGACGCCAGCACATCCTGCCCGTACCGGTCGGCGAAGTGGTCCAGCACTTCCTGGCGGCTGGCCCCTTCGGCCAGGAGTTCCCGCACCCTTTGCCTCATCTGTTTCGCCAGGGGCACCTGGGCCTGGTCTATGGACTCGGCGGGGCAGACGGGACACATCAGCATCTGGTCTATGGCCTGGGCTTCCTCCTCGTCGTAGCTGCCCACTGGAGCCTGGGCGAAGGCCACTTGCGCCCCCAACGCCAGGCCGAATGCCAGCAGAAGTAAGGCGGCCAGCCAGCAGGCCTTAGACACCGGGGAAAGAACAAAGGGCAGGCTCGACACCTGCCCTTCTCTGCGAATTCCGTTGTTGCTCACTTTCTACTCTGAGCGATTTACTTGACGGTTACCGTCATGCACCAGGCCATTCCCAGGCAAACTGTCTCTAGCAACCCTCCGGGTTGCCACCCTGCAGACAGTCCACGACGTAATTGGCCACCGCGTCGATCTGTTTTGGCGTCAACAGCTTGGAAAAACTTGGCATTACCGTCAAACCGCCGGTCATTATGTTGGTTACACCGGCGGTGTCCCTGGCGATCATCAGCGGGTCGTCCACTGCCGTCAGGTCGGCAGGCACGCTGGGAACGTAGCCGTAGTCGGTTTCCATCTTGACCAGAACGGGGCCGTCGCCCTTGCCCAGCGGGCCGTGGCACATGGCGCAATTGATGTCATACAGTTCCCCGCCATCGTGGTTGGAGACCTGCACCTCGTAGAAGGGCACGGCGCTGGCCGGGGTGGTCAGCCGGGGCGGTTCGTGGGCCTTGAAGTAGGGCTGGTAGTGCATCTCGTAGAAGATGTCCAGCGGGTAGGAACCCTGGGAGCAGCCCAGGGCCAGTACGCCTGCCAGCAGGGCCAGCGCGCCCAGGTAGGTCCTGCGCCGGAACTGCCGTCCCTTCGCCATAAAACTCATTACTTGTTCGGAAAGTTTGATCATATCTGGCTGCCATCCACCGGCCCCGCCGGCCTCCGGCTGTTCCCATTTCGTTCAGTAAGTTCTTATCTTACCCCTGGTGACCGGTTCGTCACTCTCGCTTGACATCCACTGCTCCGGCCTGCCCGAAAACGCCCTCCACGGCGCCGTGCTGTGTCTCCTCGGTGTTTACCAGGACGCCGATGTAGCCCTCGGTGATGCGGGTGTCGTAAAGGCCGGCCTTGAGCTTCGGCAGGCGGGACTCGAAGATAATGCCCAGCACGGTGAACAGGATTGCCCCCAGCATGGTGCCCTCGTAGCACACCACGGCCATGGGCGGGATGGACAGGATGGGCTTGCCGCCGGTTACTATCGGGTAGGCTACCTGGGTCATCGAAGTCAGCAGAATGCCCGAAGTCAGGCCCAGCAATGCCCCGATGAAGGGGAAAATATACAGCCTGTGGGGCTCCTCCCGTTCTCCGAAAGCCCCTTCCGGATAGGGAGTATCCGTCAGGAAGTCCACGTCGGTTTCGGGGATTCCGGCTCGGCGCAGGCCGTCACCGGCGTCCGCGGCGGAATTGGCGTCGTCAAACAACCCCAGTATTGGTCGTCTCGCCATACTTCTAACCTCTCTGCCCTTTCCTCTCTGCCCCTTCTTACGTGTGGGACAGTGTTTAGTCTTCTCTGAAGGTGGCCGGCACCGTCCGGCGGCCAATTTGCACTTGGGTCCTTAGCACGTCCCCTTCCTTCACGTCATACAGGGGCACCAGCGGGAACACCCGGCTGAACAGCAGCATCAGCATGGTTACCAGGGCGAACGTGGAACCGATGATGATGTACTCGAATATGCTGGGCCGGTAATCCGCCCAGACAAAGGTGAACAACTGCTTGTTGATCAGGCCCGGCACGATAATCAGGAACCGCTCCAACCACATGCCGATGTTCACCGAAATACAGGCAATGGACATTATCCACAGGTTTCGGCGCCACGCCCGGCTGAGCCACAGGGCCACCGGGATGAAATACGTGGCGATCACGAACAATATGAACCAGAAGTTGTAGGGCCAGTAGGTGAACTGGGTCTGCCTGACCATCAGTTCGTCGGCTTCCCGGCCGTACATGCCGAACAGGATTTCCATTACCAGAAAATAGAACCAGCCCGTGGCCACCACGATCAGCAGGCGCCCCAGGGCGTCGATATGCTCGTGGCGTATGTAGTCCTGCCAGCCGTAGCACCAGCGCAACAGGATCAGCGCGAAGGCCACCGCCGACACGCCGGAGTGGACCGCGCCCACCACGAAGTAGGGGGCGAACACGGTGGAGTGCCACGACTTGACCGCTACCGCCATGCCGAAATCCCAGGACACTATGCTGTGCACCGACACAAACACGGGCAGGATCAGCGCGGACAGCAGCACACCTGCGACAATCTGCAGCTTCCACTGCCGGGGATTGCCCTCCCAGCCCATGGCGAGGACGCTGTAGACGCGGTGGGCAATGCCGGTGGTGTGGTCGCGCAGCACCGCGAAGTCGGGTACCAATGCGATGACTACGAACAGGGTGCTGGACGTCAGGTAGGTCAGAATTGCGCTGGGGTCCCATACCAGGGGCGTCCTGATGTTGGGCCAGATGCCCCGGGCAAAGTCATAGGGAAATACCCAGTAAAGGATGCGCCAGGGCCGCCCCGTATGCACGATGGGCATGATCATGGCCGTCATCAGCGAGAACAAGGTCAGGACCTCGGCCGCCCGGGTTGCAGGGCGGCGCCACTCCGCCTTGGCCAGGCGAAGGATGGCCGACAGCATCACCCCGGCGTGGCTGATGCCGATCCAGAAAACGAAGTTGGTGATGAAGAAGCCCCATGCCACGGGCCGGTTCAGGCCCGTAACGCCCAAACCCCGGTTCACCATAATACCGATGGCTATGGCCGCAATAAGCAGGATCAGTCCGAGAACCCCTACCACCGGCCAGAACCACCGGGGCGTGTCCAGGATCGACCGGAGCAAATCCCGGTTTATCTCTCTTGTACTTAGGACTCTGCCTTCCTGCATGGAAGCTCCTGCTTTCCTTCCTTTGCTGGGTTGCGGGGCCGCAACGCGGACCCCGAAGGACGGGGAAAACCCGTCACACCTTGTCAGGTTTCAGTTTCGCGTTTGACTACTCGGGTTTGGCCAGTACCAGATACTCGCCCTTCATCAGTGTGTCCATCTTCTGGTACAGGGTGCCTTCCTTGACCTCCCAGATGGACAACAGGGGCAGCAGCTTGGCGGACAAAAGGTATACCAGGGCCATTATGCCGATCCCGCCCAATATGATGCAGATGTCCCAGATATCCGGCCATACCGCTGCCGGCACATGGGACAGGGAGAATTCGTAATGGTTACCCGTATTGAACGCAGCTGCAAAAGTTCGCAGATTGAACAGGAACGCCCCCACCAGGGCGAACAGCCCAGCCAACGGCGGGCCCCAGTCGCTGCGGCGCAGAGGGTTCCAGATCAGCAACAGGAAGGGAACCAGGAAACTGAACAGCATGTTCCCCAGGAACACTACCAGGTAGGGCTCGGTGAACAGGTATTTCAAGATGTTCTGTTCCACTTCCAGCCGTCCGTACCAGTAGGTGACGAAGAAAGCAAACAAGTGATAGGTCCACAACAGGGTCAGTCCCAGCAGAATCTTGCTGGCCGACCAGAAGGGAGCTTTGCCGATGTACCCTTCGTATCCGCCCCATCTACGCATGATGAACATGACGATCAGGATCATGCTGAGCGCCGACTGGAAGCTCATCACCGTGTACATGGGCGGCAGCACCGAGTCCTTCCAGAAGGGAACCATGCTCATCGCGAACTCGGTGATGAAAATGAACTGCACAAAAATCAGCAGCATGAAGTAGAAGGCGCCAAGCATGGCCAGGCCGGCCTTCTGGTGATTCCACTGCCGCTTGGTGCCGTACCACCATCCGGACAGGCCGGTGTAAAGACTCCGTCGAAAGCCCGTGGCCGTGGCCCGAGCCTGGGCCATGTCGGGAACTACCGACAGCCAAAGGATGGCAACGCTGCAAAGGGCCAGCCCCACGAAGCACAGGATGTCCCACGTATAAGGGGCGCCAATGGGCACTTCAAACCAAAGGGTGCGGCGCACTTCCAGGTCCGTGCCGTGGACTTCCGGGTTTTTGATGGGCGGCATGGCCAGCAGCAGGGGGATGAACAGGACAATGTTGACCACGCCCATTATGGCGAAAAGTTCCGAAACCCGTGACAGGGGTCGCCGCCAGTGGCTCTTGGTAAACCGGAAGGCGCAGGCTACCAGGGGAGCCGCTCCGGTGATCATGAACACGAAGGAAAAAATTCCCGCGTAGTAACCCCAAGGACCGGGGTTGCCGAAGCCGTCGGAGGTAGCGCGGATAAAAAAGCCCACCACTCCCAGGACCGCCAGTATGAATGCTATGCCCAGGGCGAGTTTGTACCCCGAAGGCATGGAGAAGGTCTTGCCAGCTACGTCGGGGGCAATGTTTTCCTTCCTGGGGAAAACCCACATCCCGGCGTGGTGGCCGTGCCCCCCGGTTTGATATTCAGCGCTGCTAGCCATGATGCCCGCCACTGCTGCTCAGGTTGGGGTCAACCTTCTTCAGATAAATCACGTTTGGTCTGGTATTCATCTCTTCCAGGACTCGGTATCCGCGCGTCTTGCGTTCCTTCTCGTGGTGGATGTTGTGACGGTTGACGTCCTCAAAGTAGGGCTGAACCGGACTGTGCACGTCGTTCTGGTCGCCAAAGAGCAACGCGTTGGTGGGACAGGCCTGGACGCACGCGGGCATGTGGTTGCCCGACTTCAGCGTGGCGTCGTTTAGCTCGCCGCCTCCCCGTCGTTCCACTTGCAGTTGCCCTCGGCGTATGCGCTGGACGCAGAAGGTGCACTTTTCCGTTATACCCCTGGTACGCACCGTCACGTCGGGGTTAAGCTGGTTTTGCAGCCTTTCCGGCCAGTCGGGATGCCAGTAATTGAAGAACCGGACCTGGTAGGGGCAGTTGTTGATGCAGTACCTGGTGCCCACGCAGCGGTTGTAAATCTGGACGTTAAGGCCCTCGTCGTTGTGGTAGGTGGCAAACACCGGGCATACGGGCTCGCAGGGAGCGTCCTGGCAGTGCTGGCACATTACCGGAATGAATCGAGCCCTGATGTTCGGGTAATCGCCCTCCCAGTACCGCTCCACCCGGATCCACTCGTAGGCCCGGTTCTGGAGAAAGGCGTTCTTGTCGTTTATGGGGATATTGTTTTCTACCTGGCAGGCAACCACGCAGGCCTGACAGCCGTTGCAGCGGTCCAGATCTACCACCATCCCCCATTTATGATCAATTCGGCTTGTAACCATTCTTCTTTCCGTTATGGGCCCAGCGGGGCCCGTAGCGTTTCCCTGATGCAAGTCTCGCAGAGACCCGGCGCTAGTGGTCCGTTACCCTGATAACCGCTTCACCGGCGGTGTGGCCTATCTCCCGTGCCGGGAAGATGCCCTCAAATTTGGCGATTTTCATGCTGGCGCCGGTGGCGCTTACGCTGGCCCGGTGACCGGCCCAAGCCAGCGTCCCGTTTTCGGTCATGTGGCTGGGCGACAGTATGTCCAGTACGTTGGAGCTTTCCCTGGGGTCGCCGCCAGTGGCGTAATCCGAACCCGAAGTACGTCCTTGTCCCAGGGGAACTGCCACCACGTTGGGCGGCAGTGCCGGATTGGGGTACAGGATCCCGGTAATGCTGCCCGTGGCCGTGGCCACGCTGACAATGTCTCCCTCCCGCAGGCCCATTCCCTCGGCGGTGTGGGAGTTCAATTCCACCCAGGTCTGCCAGGTTACCGTAGTAACCGGATCGGGAACGCCCTGCATCCAGGGAATGTGAGCGTGGCGCCCGTCC
The DNA here is from genome assembly GCA_965207275.1 of Dehalococcoidia bacterium. Classification (GTDB taxonomy): domain Bacteria; phylum Chloroflexota; class Dehalococcoidia; order Lucifugimonadales; family UBA3495; genus Bin22. The sequence continues at coordinate 2,525,723 of CBDBMH010000002.1, read as the reverse complement.
AGCAGGGTATTGTGGGCGAAAGGCAACAGGTAGAAATCGCCGCTGCCGGCATAGTCCGGTTCCCGGCCCTGGGCTGCTATCTGAGCCATCAGGCCATTGGAGGCGGCAGGCGTTGGGCCGGTTGCCCCTTCATCCCACCATCCACCCTGGCGAAGCATCAGATTCCAGAGTTCGTCGGCGGAAGCTGCCTGGCCGGAAGTGCCCCGTCCGGTGGCGAACAAGCCTTCCACGCAGGCCTTCAATGCTTCCTCAACGGTGGCCCAGGGCAGTTCATTCTCCTGCCCCATTTCCTGGGCCATGCTCAACAGTATGTCCCCGAAACTGCGCGGGTCCAGGTCGCTGAGGGGATTGACCACCGGCTGCTGCATGCCGATAACTTCGTACCCCGGGCCCGGCTCCGGAATATCGTCGCCCCAGTCCTCCAGGAAAGCCCGGTCAGGCAGTATCAGGTCGGCCATGATGGTGGTCTCATCCATGAAGGAGGAGAAACTGACAATAAACGGGTCATCAGAATTGAGGGCGGCGCGGAAACCCAGGGAATCCGGCAGGCCGTGCACCGGGTTGGCGTCGTGCACCATAACAAGTCGCGTCTGCCCGCTCCGAATGTCGTTGGACACCCGGGCCCAGTCCGCCGTACTGCCCATCCTGGCGGCGTCCGGGAGCATTGCCATGGGACTGGCCGGATTGAATCGCACCCCTCCGCCGCTACCGACGCTGCCCACCAGGTAGTTGAGGGCGTAAATGGCCATCAGGTTGAACTGGCCGTTGGTGTGTGCGCCGGCGCTGTCCCCGCCCAGGGCGATGCTCGGCCCATGGTGGGAGAAGTCATCGGCAAGTTCGCGAATCTTGTCGGCGGCCGACTTTCCTTCATGCAACTGTTCGGGAATTCCCAGCAGGCTGGCAACATTCTCTGGCGCAAAGGCCGACAGAGCCGCTGCCCCCTGGCCGTTAGTCAGGGCATCCACGTCCACGCCCTCCGCCTGCATTCCCTCGCTGATAATCACGTAGGCCAGGCTCAGGGCCAGAAAACCTTCCATGCCCGGGCGAATGGGCAGCCACTCGTCCGCATTGGCCGCCGTCAGCGAAAAGCGCGGGTCAACGTGTACCAGGTAACCCCGGCTGCCCTGGGTCTGCCGCCTGTTGCCCTGGCGGAACTCGCCGTATCCCATGGACAGACGGGTGGAACCCTTCCACGTCGACAGGAAGTCGGCGCCAAAGGAAATCACGTAGTTGGCGTTGCCGATGTCAAAATCGGGCAAGCGGTCCTGGTCGAACACGTCCTTGATGGCGGCGCGGTAGGTGGTATCGTCCAGGGCCTCGAAGCCCAGGTGCCGCCCGCCCAGGGAAGTGGCGAACCGGTCGGCGATCATGCCCAGGGTGCCGCGCAGGGGTTCGGTAATCAGAACCATGCCCTGGCTGCGCGCCCGCAGTTCCCGCCGCAGAGTGTCCAGCGCTTCCGGTTCCCACTGGATGGAACGGTACTGACCGGAGCCCCGGGGACCGGTGCGCAGCAGGGGGCCGGAGAGACGGTCAGGGTGATACATGGCCTGGAGCCCAACCTCGGACCGGACGCTTTGCTTGCCCAGGTTCACGGGGTACTTGGGGTTGCCCTGGATCTTCTTGGCGCGGCCCTCCATCACCCGAACAATTACGCCATCGCCGTCGGTGGCCTGGCGGCCCAGGGTGGCGTACCAGTTGTCCCTTCCCTTTACCAGGTCCTCGGGCAGGGAGCGGGGGCTTTGGAGGCTCAGTTCCTCGTCCTGGATAACGTCGCAAGCCACCGCTCCGATGGCGGAAAGGCCGGCCCAGGCCAGGAAGTTGCGCCTTGTCAGTTTCATACGTTGATGCCTTCGATCAGTTTGGCTCGCGCCGATTTACTTGTGACAGCCTATTTATGACAGCCTATTTATGACAGATAGTACAGTCCGTGCCCACGTTCAGTTCCCGGTGGCAGTCAACGCAGGTACCCATCTTCAAGGACTGGCCCGAGGTGGGCTGGACTTCGGTCATATTGGCCACGTCGCCGTGACAGACGGAACATGCCTGCTGGGTAGTCAGCGGCAATTGCCTCGGCTGCCCGTCGCCGATGGGCATGGCCACTGTGCGGGGCTGGCCTTCGGTCAGGAACCGGATATGGGCTTCGTGGACAAATCTCACGTGGTCGGGTATTCGGTGCACCCGTTCCCAGTTAATCGGGTCGTTGTCGTTGAACTTGTCCACCACCAACTGCATCTGCTCCTGGTTGGCCGTGGACGAGGCCATCAGTTTTTCTGGGTTGATCTGCTGATGGCAAAAAACGCACTGTTCCACCGCCGGTACCGTGGCGGCCGCGCCCTCGGTCACGTTGCGGTGGCAGAACTCGCATGAAATACCCACTCCGCCCTCTTCAACTGTACCGGCGTGAACGGTGTGTGGGAACTCGATAGGCTGGGCGGGAGCGTTGCCCAGGCCGAAAGGCGGGTTGGAAAACCAGGATATGAAGAGAATTGCTACCAGGAACCCAACAATGCCGGTGACGACCAATCCAACAACGGCCAGTGGGATGATATTTGCGCTTGGCCTCATCGGCGCCAAAACCTGCCTATCTCTTAAGTGTCCGGCCGGACCGCTAACCCGGCAAATTCCCGTTTGTGCCGGTACTTCGGCGATTCTTCACAACCGGGCAAACGCCCGCGAACGGAGCTTTCCCCAGCTACACCACGAAATTATCGAATATGTTGCCCAGCATGTCGAAACCCAGGGTTATGGCCGAAATCCACAATATCCACGCCACCACCCAGACGGCCACCGCGAACAGGGTCAAGGGCCACACCAGGCGGCGGAAACCCTGGGGCAGGTGTCCGGTCTGAACGGCGGAAGGAATAAATCCGTGGGCAATCATCAGGGTGAAGGCGGTAATGATAACCAGGGGGAAGGCAATCCAGTACATAGTGAGCCAATTGGAGATATTGACCCAGTCGACATTGGTCAGCGCGTTCGGATCGCCCATCAGTCCTGCCTTGGAAAATACCCTGCCTGGATTCCGGGGCGTATCCAAACCCTCCCCGGTCGGCAAACCTAGTGAAAATTATCACAGTCCCTTGGGGGTGTCAAGGGTATCCGGTCGTTGAATTGAGTGGCTCGCATAGGCCCCAGACCGCGGCCAGCCATCATTTCCCTGCAACCTGGCCTGGTAAACTCGGCCGTCCGACACTCGTATCAAAAGCCTCACAATTAACGCGCCCGCCGGTCACCCGCGCCGCAGGGACTGCCATCGTCGGTAGGTCGCCATCCGCCAGACCCATTCCGCTGGCCCGTAACGGAAGTGTGCCAGCCAGGCCCCGGACCACCACAACTGGATTACCCATACGCAGAGTACAAATACCAACAGCCCGCTTCGGCCTGGAGCAATATCGCCCAGCGCCACTGCCAGCATTAGCACCCCCAGGACCGACTGGGTCAGGTAGTTCGTCAGAGCCATCCGGCCGGCCGCCGTCAGCCGAGACTTGAGCCAGTTGTTCTCCCCCTGGTTCCAGAGAACGATCAGGCTCAAATATCCCAGGGTGGCGGGAACCGTGCCCAGTTGATTGGGGATATGACCGATGAAGGCTACCTCCCTGGAAAAGTCATTCCAGGCAACGATGACAACGCCGAGGGCCGCCAGCGCAAGTCCAATACCCAACCCGAGAGCCGCAGTAGTCTGATACATCCTGGCCGAACAATAGCCCTGGATGAAACCCAGGCGATAAAGGCCGCCCCCCAACAGAATCATGCCCAGTCCACTGCTGAAGTAGGCGAACAACATCGCCAGGGCAACCGGGTCTCCTATTTCCGCTCCGGGGTCTGTCCAGATTCCAGCCAGGTCGGAGTTGTAACTGTTCGCCACGAACTGGGCCAGGGTATGACTCGCGACGGGCAACAGTTGGATAACCGCTCCAACCACAATCAGCGTTCGGGGTGAGAGTTCACGCAGCGTAAGCAGGATCACGGACGCCACGGCATACAACGTCAGGACGTCGCCATCCCAAAGCTGATAGTGCAGGATGCCGATACCCAGGAGCAGGGCATTCCGCCACAAGTTCAAGAGGATGGGATGGCGCTCTCGAGAGGATGCTCGGTCAATGAACAGCATGACTCCCGCCCCGAACAAGAGCGAGAACAGCCCCATAAACTTCTGATCAATAAATATGTCGCCAAACACTCCCACTGCCCAGTCCATCCATGTCTCAGATCCGTCGGCGCTGAGGTTCCAGTACGGCACCTGCCCATACTTGAATGCCACTACGTTCATCAGCAGGATGGCCAGCACAGCCACCCCTCGGGTCAGGTCCAGGGTGGTGATGCGGGCCGATTCATCGATGGGTCCGGTCCGCAATGTTTCCTGAGTGTCTTCCATCGGTTTCGTACCCTATGCCATGGGACTCGGTGTGCTTCGGATACCCGCGCCCCAGGGCAAGTCATATACAGCTACATTTATCTATCCTGGTTCTGAGAGCTTAAATGGTTTATGAAAAGGATGAATCCATTGGCGCATGGTTTGCCCACCCCCACCCCGGCATATATAATTGGGCCAGCTATTTCCTACTCCTGACATGGCCTTGCTATCAACCTTAGCGCCATACCAGCCCGGTTCTTCCGCCGGAGGATACCATGACACAGCTTACCAATCAGACCGACGGCCAGGCTGACGGCATTCCGGCTGACATTTCCCGCCAGCTGCCCCAGGGGATCACGCCGGAGGACCTGGTTGATTACTACCGCCGGATGGTAACTATTCGCACCATCGACGAGCGTATCTGGATGATGAACCGCCAGGGCAAGGTTCCCATAGCCGCCTCCGGCCAGGGCCACGAGGCCGCCCAGCTGGGCACCCTGCTGGCCGCCGAAAAGGACGGCAACTGCTTCTTCTTCCCCTACTATCGCGACCTTTCCCTCAAGATGGGCGCCGGCTTGACTCCCACTCAGGTGATGCTGTCCTTCATGGGCAAGGAGGGAGACCCCTACAGCAACGCCCGCCAGTTCCCCCTCCAGGGCGCGGATCTGGACCACAACATCATCCAGCTTTCCAACGTAGTTGCCGCCGGGCTTACTCAGTCGGTGGGCTATGCGCTGGGCTGCAAGATGCAGGGCGATGGACGGGTAACCTTCGTGTATTTTGGCGACGGAGCCTCCAGCCAGGGCGAGACCCACGAAGCCATGAACTTTGCCGGCGTCCACAAGCTGCCCGTAGTTTTCGTCTGCGAGAACAACGGCTATGCCATCTCCGTACCCCAACGCATGCAGATGGCAATCGGCGATGTGGCGAACCGGGCGGAGGGTTACGGCTTCCCCGGCATTATCGTGGACGGACTGGACCTGCTGGCCTCCTACGAGGCTTCCCGCGAGGCAATCCATCACGCCCGCCGCGAAGGGCCGGTGCTGCTGGAGATGAAGCTGGAGCGCTTGATGCCTCATACTACCGACGACGACGACACCCGCTACCGCCCCAGGGAGGAGATTGAAGCCGTCCGCCAGCGCGACCCGGTAGCAGCCTTCGGTAGCTTCATGCTGGAACAGGGGTACCTCACCGAGGAGCAGCAGGAGGAAGTCAGGGCAGAGGCCCGACGCGCCGTAAACGAAGCCACTGATATAGCCGAGGCTACTGCTCCCCCCGATGCCTCGGGCCTCCACCGCCACGTTTATGCATCCTGACCTGCGGCATGTGTTCTGCTCGCTGCGTGGATAAAAACGTTAAGGAAAGTCAATGGCCGTCAAAAGTGTAATCGAAGCTGTGCGGGAAGCCATGCACGAGGAGATGCAGCGCGACGAACGCGTCTTCGTCCTCGGTGAAGACGTGGGCTGGCGTGGCGGCGTCTTCCTGGCCACCCAGGGCTTTATTGAAGAGTTCGGCCCCGAAAGGGTTATCGACACGCCCTTGGCCGAGGCCTCCATCATGGGCATTGCGCTGGGGGCCTCCTTCCGGGGTATGCGACCCATCCCCGAGGTAGAGTTTGCCGACTTCCTGTGGCCAGCGGTGAACCAGCTTATCGGCGAGGCTGCCCGGGCCTGCTACGGCACCAACGGCAGCGTCAGCGCGCCCGTAACCATCCGCATTCCCTACGGCGGCGGCATTCGCGGCGGCCTGTTCCACTCCCAGAATGTGGAGGCCTACTTCTTCCATACCCCCGGCCTCAAGGTCGTGGCTCCCTGCACGCCCTACGACGCCAAGGGTCTGCTCAAGACCGCCATTCGCGACAATAACCCGGTGGTCTTCCTCGAGCACAAGAAGACCTACCGCCTCGTTCGCGGCGACGTGCCCGAGGAGGAATACCTGCTCCCCATCGGCCTGGCGGAGGTCAAGCGGCCAGGCCGGAACATTACTGTGGTCAGTTACGGGCTGATGGTCCATTACTGTTTGGAGGCTGCCGAGCAACTGGCCGTCGAGGGCGTCGCCGACGTGGAGGTGGTGGACCTGCGCACCCTCAAGCCCCTGGACACGGAAACGGTGCTGGAGTCGGTGAAGAAGACGGGCAAGCTGCTGGTCGTCCACGAGGACAACATCACCGGCGGCGTGGGTTCCGAAATTGCCGCCCTGGCGGCTGACCAGGCGTTCGATTACCTGGACGCTCCCGTCTCCCGGGTCTGTGGTCCGGACGTTCCCACCATGCCCTTTGCCCAGACCCTGGAAGATGCTTATATGCCCAACACCCAAAAAATCGCGGAAGCCCTTCGCAACCTTGCGGCCTATTAGAGACAGTGTGGGTTTTAGCTCAAGATGTGGGGCAGCCCATCATCCCGAAAGAAAGTGCGATTCTTGCGGTCAGGGTTTCACGAGCTGTAGCCCTGAATCATTAGCGAACATTCCTGGACAAATACTAGAACCAGGGGCGGTGATACCTTGGCCCAGACTATAGAACTTCCCCACGTAGGCGAGTCCGTGGTAGAAGGCACCATCGGCAAGTGGCTGAAACAGCCGGGCGACCGGATAGAGCGCTACGAGCCCCTGGTAGAAGTTGTAACCGACAAGGTAACCATGGAAGTCCCCTCTCCCGTGGATGGTTCCCTGGTCAAAATACTGGCCGAGGAAGGGGAGACCATTCCCATGGGCGCCCCCATCGCCGAGGTGGAGACCGCGGGTGGCCCCGTTACTTCCGCTCCAACTGCACCCGACATTGAATCATCCCCCTCCCTTCAGTCTGATAGTCCTGGTCCCGCCGAAACTAGAATCCCTGCCGCGGCTCCTTCCGTTCGCCCTGAGCCTGTCGAAGGACCGCCGCCCAGCCGCATTGGGTACTTGAACACTTCCGCCACCATGATCGGCCCCACCGGGGGTGGAGCCGGGGACGACAGCCCGCCGGCCCCGCCGCCGGAGCCGGCCGCCGCTACACTGGCGGCATCGCTCGAGGCCCAGGTCGCCATTGAAACACCGGCAGTTATTACGACCGCCAGCAACGGCCGTACCAGGCTCTCTCCCGCCGTCCGCCGGCTGGCTCGCGAGCATGACGTTGACCTCTCCCTCATTTCCGGCACCGGCATGGGCGGACGCATCACCCGCGATGACGTTTTGCACCACCTGGAGACCCGGGCCACGGCCCCTGCCCACCCTGGACCGGGCGATGCGCCCGCCGGAGCGTCAACCGCCGAGGAGGAACACATCCCCCTGACGCCGGTGCGCCGTATGATCGCCGAAGCCATGGTGCGCAGCGTCAGCCAGATTCCTCACGCCTGGAGCACAGTGGAGGTGGACGTTACCAGTCTGGTGGCGGCCCGGTCCGCCATGCGTGCTGCATTCCGCCAGCGGGAGGGCGTGGACCTTACCTACCTGCCCTTTGTCCTTCAGGCCCTGGTGGAAACCTTGAAGGAAAACCCCACCTTCAACGCCACATGGGGTGGCGACAAGATCATCCTCAAGAAGCGGCTCAACATCGGGCTGGCCGTGGCCGCCCCCAACGGCCTGGTGGTGCCCGTCATTCACAACGCCGACCGGCTCAGTCTTTCCGGTCTCGCCCACGCCGTTGCCGACCTGACCCAGCGGGCCCGGGAAGGCAAGCTCACCATTGACGACGTCCAGGGTGGCACCTTCACCTTGAACAACACCGGCGTACTGGGATCCGTGGTTTCCCAGCCCATCATCAACTACCCCCAGGCCGCCATCATGACCACCGAGGCGATTCAGAAGCGGCCCGTTGTCATCAACGACGCCATCGCCATCCGGTCCATGATGAACCTGTGCATGTCCTTCGATCACCGGATCAACGACGGCGCCGAGTCCAGCGCCTTCATGCAGTCCATCAAGCGCAGGCTGGAAGCCATCACCCCGGAGGATTAGACGGCTGCCCGGGCACTCCCATGCTTCTTAACGGCGTTACTTCGCCGCAAGGCTGTCGCCAGGCCCTGGAATCCGCACACCCCGTCCTTCGACGAGGGCGGGATCCTCACCCGCAAAGTCGTTCCACAGGCTTCCCAAGAGAGGGTCGCCGTGTATATTGCGAAACCCCTGGTTCGAATTTACGACCGAATTGGAATACCCCTGATATGGTGCTAGAATTGCCACAATTCGGTTCGGAAGGAGATTGCAATGACGGCCCTTACCGACAACATGACCTTTGGAATCTTCCTGGCCCCCTTCCATCGGGTGGGTGAAAATCCCACCCTGGCCCTGGAACGGGACCTGGAACTGCTGGAGTGGCTGGACGCCCTGGGCTACGACGAGGCCTGGATTGGCGAACATCATAGCGGTGGTTGGGAAACCATCGCCTCTCCGGAGGTATTCATCGCCACCGCCGCCGGCCGCACCGGTCGCCTGCGCCTGGGCACCGGCGTCGTCAGCCTGCCCTATCACAATCCCTACATGGTGGCCAACCGCATGGTGCTGCTGGACCACCTGACCCGCGGGAGGGTGATGCTGGGCGTAGGGCCCGGCTCACTGGCCTCCGACGCCTACATGTTCTGCATCGACCCCGAGCGCCAGCGGGAGATGATGGACGAGTCCCTGGGCGTAATAATCAAGCTTTTCGAGGGCAAGGAACCCGTAACCTGTGAAACCGACTGGTTCAAACTGCGGGAGGCCTCCCTTCAACTGCGCCCCTTCCAGAAGCCTTACCTGCCCGTGGCCGTAGCATCGGTACAGTCGCCGGCTGGCGTGTTTGTAGCCGGTAAGCACGGTGTCGATGTCCTGTCCCTCAGCGTTCCCCGGTCCATGATTCGTCAGACCACCCTCAAAGACCAGTGGGACATCGCCGAGGAATCGGCCCGGGAACATGGCAAGCAGGTCCACCGTACTGGGTGGCGCCTGTCCGTGCCCGTCCACTTGGCGGAGACCAGGGAAGAAGCCTTCGAACAGGTCCGCGTCGGGGCCGGTCGCGTAGTTACCGAGTACACCGGAGGCACCAACGGTCACCCTATTCCCGACGTTCCGCAGAATGAAATAGTGGACCACATGGTGGACGCCGGCCAGTGGATCGTGGGCACCCCCGACGATGCCATCGACGCCATCGAAAGATTTCAGGAATCCAGCGGCGGATTCGGTGGTCTGCTGGTACGGGCGGAGGACTGGACCACCCGGGAGAACCTGTTCCACAGCTACGAGTTGTTCGCCCGCTATGTCATGCCCCGCTTCCAGGGCAGCCTCTCGGGCATAGAGGAGTCCAACACCCGCTTCTCGGCCATGCGAGAGTCCCTGCAGGGCAACCGCCGCGCCGGCCTGCAGAGGGCCACCGACACCTACCTGGCCAGGACCAGGTAGGCAACTTCATCAACATAGCAACAAATTAGCGGAGGTTTACCAATGAAGTTCATCCGACTGTACACCGGCGACGACGGCCATACCCATATCGAGGAACTGGACTGGGAGTCCCGCCCGGACTTTACCGACCTTCATCATGCCCAGGGCGTGGTGTTTCGGGCTGCCGAGGTGGGCCGGTTCAGCGACTGGCACGTGGCTCCCCGTCGCCAGTATGTTATCACCCTGTCCGGCGAGGGCGAGATCGGCCTGCGCGATGGCACCAAGTACCGCCTGGGCCCCGGCGACGTCAATCTGGCCGAGGACACCACCGGCGACGGCCACACCACCGCCGTGGTCAGCGACACCCCCAGGGTGACGGTAACCATCCACCTGGAAGACTAGTCCCTCAACCCCTCGCAACTCACCGGCGCAGATCTGGCTGCGCCGGTTTCAATGTCAGGTCTCGGAGGTCCGACTTATGGCAGTTACCCGACTGGAAGTCCACTCCATCCGACCCTTCGCCGGCGGCGCCGTCTTCGGCGGCGCTGGGCCCTACCGGCAGATTGACGGTATCGTCCACCTGGCCGTCAACCCCAATCACCCGGCCAACGAGGTCATCACCGACATCAATCTGGCCCCCCGGGATGCCGCTGGCATGGCCCACTGCTCGGCCGACTTCACCATTCTTCAGCCGGCAGACCCGTCTCGCGGTTGTCACCGCATCGTCTTCGACGTGGTGAACCGGGGGAATCCTACTATCCTGACCAACCTGAACAGCGCGGGACAGCGACTGGGCGCCGGTAACGGTTTCCTGATGCGCCACGGTTACACGGTGGCCTGGTGCGGTTGGCAGTATGACGTGCCGCCGGATGTCGCCGGCCTCGTCAAGGCCTGCGTGCCTGAAGCCCTGAATGCGGACGGCTCCCCCATCTCTGGCAGGATTTCCGTTGCCTACCAGCCCCACCGGGTTGTGTACAGCCATACCCTGGCCGACCGCCTGCACAAGCCCCATCCCACTTCCGATATCAACGACCCGGACGCGACCCTGGTGGTTCGGGAGTACCAGGACGGTCCTGCGGAGGTCATCCCCCGCGACCGGTGGCGTTTCGCCCGCCTGGACGGGGAGGAAGTGGTGGCCGACAGCCGATCGGTATACCTGGCGGCAGGATTCCAGCCGGGCAAAGTGTACGAAATTACCTATACCACTGTCGGCGCCGACGTGGTGGGCATGGGCATGCTGGCCCCCAGGGACCTGGTGTCTTTCCTGCGCTACGGCTCGGCGGAGGCCGGAAATCCCTGCGCCGGCGACATTGAGTACGCCTTTACCTTTGGGCGTTCCCAGTCCGGTGGTTTCCTGCGTCGATTCTTATATTGCGGGCTGACCCAGGACGAGGAAGACCGGCCTGTTTTCGAAGGACTGATTCCCCTGGTGGCCGGCAGCGGCCGCGGGGAGATGAACCAGCGGTTCGGCCAGCCATCCACTCCCGCTCGACCCTCCGCCGGGCGCAGCTTCCCCTTCCACGATACGCTGCAGAAGGACCCGGACTCGGGCCGCACCGACGGTCTGCTGGCTCGCCTGGACGCCAGCGGCAAGACGCCCAAGGTCCTATTGACCAACACTTCGGCAGAGTACTGGAGCGGCCATGCTTCCCTGGTCCACACCACCATGGACGGGACCGCCGACCTGGAACCCTCCGACAACGTGCGTATCTACCTCTATTCCGGTACCCAGCACGGGCCGGGCCAGCTGAACCTGTTCGACGTGGACGTGCGGGAGGGCCCCAGGGGACAGCAGCTTGATAACGCCGTCGACTACCGGCCCTTGTTGCGAGCCGCGTTGAAGAACGTGGAACGGTGGGTCATTGATGGTGTGGAGCCGCCGGCAAGCATGCATCCCAGGCTGGACAACGACACCGCCGTGCCTGCCCCGGTGCTGGAACCAACTTTCGTGTCCATCCCCGGCGTGAATTTCGTAGCGGTTCTGAAGCATGTTCACCGGGCGGACTTCGGGCCCGAGGCCCACAACGGCCTGGTGCGGCCAGCCCCGGAAAGCAAAGATCTCTACCCCAACTTTGTGCCTGCTGTTGACGCCGACGGCAACGAGGTGGCTGGCATACGCTTGCCCGATTTGGCGGTGCCGCTGGCCACCTATACCGGCTGGAACCTGCGCCACCCGGACAGCGGCGCGCCCGGCCAGATAATGCCCCAGATAGGGTCAACCATCCCCTTCCCAGCTACCAGGGAAGACCGGGAGGCCAGTGGAGACCCGCGCCCGTCTATTGAGGAGAGATACGCTTCCCGCGAGGACTTTCTTGAACAGGTGGAAAGGGCGGCCCAGGCCCTCGTTGACGCCCGGTATATGCTGGCGGAAGACATAGGTACGGTAACGGAACAAGCCGGGCAACGGTACGATTCGCTGATTGCGATGAGGGAAGAAGTCCCAGCGGCTACGGATGATGACTAGGTGATCATATTTCCAGCCGCGGATACAAACAGCCGGGGGCGGGTTCGAAACCCGCCCCAGTTGTTTGTTGGCCGCTTACCCGATAAATAGTAGCTCTCGGTTTACAGGTTCCGGGCCGGGGTTACGTAGTTATTCAGCTTCTTGTAGATCTGGATTCGGCTGCGCTGGGTGTCCAGGATCAGGAGGCGGTTGTTGGGTACGTCGAAGGCAACGGCCCGGGGCATGCGCAGACGCCATTCCGCCCGGAAGTCCTTGACTTCCCGGCGACGCTTCATGGCCTCCGGGTTGGTCTGGACAATCATCTGTGACCAGACGGTCAACTGCTGGGCGTCGCCAATGAAGCTGGTGAAAAACTTGCCCGAAGCGTCGTAGGCCTGCACCCGGTCGTTGCCCCAGTCACAGACGTAAACGTCGCCGTCGGCGTCAACGGTCACGTCGGAGGGGTGATTCAGTTCCCCTCGACCCTCGCCGTAGCTGCCGAACTGGGCCACGAACTCCCCGTCGGTGGTCAGCTTCTGTACCCGGTGGTTGTTGGTGTCGACCACGTAGACGTAACCATCCTGGTCCAGGGTGATGCCCCAGGGCAGGTTGAATTGGCCTTCGCCGTCGCCCGGGCCGCCGAACCTGGCAAGGAACCGGCCGTCAGATGTGAACTTCTGCACCCGGTGATTGCGGCTGTCCACCACGTACAGGTTGTCGTCGGCGTCCATGGCCAGGCCGGAGGGGCCGTCGAACTCGCCGTCGCCCGTCCCAACGGTACCCCATTCCCGCAAAAGGTTGCCCTCGGTGCCGTACACGTTAATGCGGTTCATCCACTCGTCGCTGACGTAGATATTGTCGGCGGAGTCCAGGGCCAGGCCGGCCGGCCAGATCAACTGACCGCGACCATTGCCGGTTTCTCCAAATTCCTTGACAAACTCCTCGTCCCCCGACTGAAGGCCCACGTCGAACTTGGTTACCCGGGCGCCCCGGGCGGTGCGGTGCCAGGGCACGGCGGTTATGGCCTCGCCGCCCCGGCTGAGGACGTAGACCAGGTTGTCGGAGCTGAAGGCCAGGGCGTTGCCCGAGTTGAATCCCGCGCCCACGCCGCCGCGGCCCATGGCATGGCTGAAGTCGTAGGTCCTGCCGGCTACCGTTCGAGTTACCATATTAGCCTTTGCCTCCCTTACCTGATGAACTTCAGAACAAGTCCCTGCTCCCTTGATGGGGGAAGGTCAGGATGGGGGGTAATGGCTCGCATAATACCTGTTCCCCCTCACCTTCAGCCCCTCCCGCCAGGGGAGATGGGGCTTCTTCAGACCCTTCCTAATTCAAAGGGCCAGCCGTCTTGTTGAAGACGCTGGCCCCGGTTGTCTAACCTGTCGCGATTCCTAGAGGAAGCTGGGTTTTTCAAACTCGCCCTTGACGATGGGCTTGGCATCCAGGCCCAACCAGTCTTCCAGGACAGTTGTGTAGAAGCCGCGGAAGTCCAGATTGGGGACAAGGTCACCCTGCTGCAGGTCCTCGGCCTTGCGGGAGGGGTACTCGCCGTAGAAGCCACCCTTGACCGGGGTTCCCAGGGCGAATGCCGCGCCAGCCGCTCCGTGGTCGGTACCGGAACCGTTGTCGTGGACCCGGCGACCGAACTCGGAGAACATGATCATGATCACGTTGTCATCGGCGTTGTGCTCCTTCAGGTCGGCGAAGAAATCGCTGACCCCGGCGCACACGTCGGTCCACAGGCCGGCGTGCATGCCGGGCTGGTTCGCGTGGGAATCGAAGCTGCCGTAGTCGCAGTAGAAGATACGGGTGCCCAGATCGGCCAGGTGGATTCGGGCGATGTCCTTGAGCTTGCGGGCGATGGGGTTGTCGGCGTATTCGACAGTGGAAGAGTACATTCCCGGAGCTACCTTTAGAATGTCGGCGCCCTTCATGGCCTCCAGGCCGGTCTCGCCCAGGTACTCCATTACCGCGCCGGTGCCGATGGTGGGAGTGTACATCTGGGTGAAACGGTCCAGAATCTTCAGCCGTTGCTCTTCGCTGGAAATGCCGGTCAGCAGACCGTAACTGTCCAGGCTGTCAACGGCGGCTACGGGAACGCCGGCCACCGATACGGCCCGGAACATGCTCGGACCCATGCTGACGGTGGTTACCACGTTTTCCTTGTGGGGGTCGATTTCCCGGGTGGCCAGGCCCAGCCAGCCCTCGGTGCCCAGCTTGTCCGGCTCACAGGTGTGCCAGATATCCATGGAGCGGAAGTGGGAGCGCGGGGAGTCAGGATAGCCCACACCGTGGACGATGGCCAGGTTGCCCTGGTTGAACATCTCTTCCATCACCCGCAGGCTGGGGTGGAACCCCAACTCGTCGTTGATGCGGATGATATCTTCGTCGGCTATACCGACGGCGGGGCGGTTGTCCTTGTAAAGAGGGTCGGTATACGGGATGACTGTGTTCATGTAGTCATTCCCGCCGGAAAGCTGCAATACAACCAAAACCGGGTCTTTCTTGTTGCTGGTCATCTCCTATCTCCTTGCTGGGCCAACTGCCTGAATTTTGGCGGGTTGGCGACAAGTAACTACAGATTGTTGCCGTTAAGCATACTGATATTCCCGCAAAGATACAACCAGTTGCAGCATCTCGCCTACCCGGTCCCGGGCTTGCACGTCATCGGCCCAGTCCAGGGTTCCGGTCTCCCGGGCGTGCCTGACCAGCTGCTGCCGGTTGTCGTCCTGCACCTGGAGAGGGCCCAGTAGGTCCAGGCAGGCGTCCACCAACTCTTCAGGTTCCAGGTTGCCCATTGCCTTAAGCCGGTTGACGATGGCCTGGATGCCGGGCCTGGTGGTGTCGCCCACCATCTCTGCGGAAAAGTTAATGCGCTTCATCAGGGTGCCGCTGTTGATCCACTCGGCGCCGGTGTGCCAGCCCTCCACGCTGGGGGGGTTGAGAAGTTCCTGGCCCATGTAACCGGCTTCCTTGGAAAGGTTGCCGATGCCCGGGGCGGGGAACTTGTAGCCGCCAACAAAGCGGAGAGTGCCCACCAGAACCTCGGCGGGACTCTTGATCTTGGCGTACTGGGCGTTCTTGAAGAAGTCGGATGTGAAGAGCGCTCTCAGGACTTCCTTCATGTCGTAGCCCGACTCGGTGAAGGTGCGGGCCAGCAGGTCAATGGCCTGGGGGTCGTTGGGAGGCGTAACCGACCAGGCCGGTACCTGCGGCTCTTCCGCCACGAAGAAGTTGTAAAGGTGGCGGGCGATGAACCGGGCGGTGGCCGGCTGGGCGCAAACGATTTCGATGATGTCCTCACCATTGAAGTTACCCGTGTGACCAAGGAAGGTCTTGTCCCCCTCGTCGTGGTCTTCGGGCAGGTACTCGAACTCCCAGTCGTATCTGCCGTGGGCGTTGCGTGGGATGGAGGCGGCGATGGTCCAGCCCGTGAAGGCCCGGGAGCATTCCCGCACGTCTTCCTCGGTATAGTTGCCGACTCCCATGCTGAACAGTTCCAGCAGTTCTCGCCCCCAGTTCTCGTTGACGGCGTAGGCATGGTTGTCGCAGTTATCCAGCCAGAAAATCATGGCGGGAGACTTGGCCAGTTCCACCAGCAGGTCGCGGTAGTTGCCCATGCCGTACTTCCGGAACATATCCACCTGGGTGACCATCTCGTGCCAGTGGTCCAGTTTGGAACCGCCGGTGGAAAAGACCTGGTGCCAGAAAAGGACCATCTTCTCTTCCAGGACCCGCTCGGTGTTGAGCATGGAATGGAGCCAGGCGGAGGCGCCCATGCCCGGGGAGGTGATGGGCTTCCAGAACGAGGGGTGGTAGCGCAGGAACTCGTAGCGGTCCGCGCCGTTTACCGAACCGGGGTTGAGCAGTTCATTGACGGTGGCGTCGTAGCCCCGCTGGGCCCGATCCTCCAGTTCCTCACGGGTGGCGCCAAAGCCGGCGCGGCGCATGAGATGAGCCATCAAAGCAATGTCTTCGGCCATATTCCTCCTTGCAGCAGGCAGGATCGGTAAGGCCGGTTGACCGGCCGGGAATAAGGCAAACCATAGGTAGGTTCCCCTTGGGGGAGCCTTGGCGGTATTATCCGGACGGGTAAAGGGGTTGTCAATAGTAGGGGAAGGCCCTGCGGCGTTCCGTTCCGGGTGGTGCGGTCACCGAACATTTTGGGGGTCCGCCTCAGGCGGTTGGCCGCCCTGGTCAAACCCGGGAAACCACCTGCATTGGATCGCTATCGAAATGCCCTGGCGTCCGACCCCTTCCGCTGAATTAAAAAGGGACCTCAATAACCGGAATGTCAAGGCAGGGACAGGTTATCCTGGGGGGCCTGCGGTGGGTAGAGAGGGCCAGGCAGGCTGTTATTGTTATATAGTAACCATATTGGATGAATCTTCGATGATTTTTGCACTATTCCCTTAAATGGTTACGATTTCCCGCTAGCTGGCAGGCGTTGACGGTGGTTGGCGGCGGGGCTATTATCAACATTAACATTAAGTGATAGACGCACTTCCATTTCGCAACAGGAGGAAGCATGGACTTTGGACTTTTTACCACGTGGAATGCCGTGTATGAGGGTGACAAGGTTCCCTGGGACCCGGAATACCAGGGCGGGAAGCTCCTCGAAGCCGAGGCCTACAAGCAGAACTTCAAGGAAATCGACCACATTGAGAGCGCCGGGTGGGACTACGTCTGGTTCGGCGGCGGGCACTTCTCCACCCAGGGCAGCATGGACCCTCAGTCGCTGATGCTGTCCGGCATCATCGCCAACCACACCAAGAACATCAGGATCGGCACTTCCATCCATCGGCCCACCCTGCGGCTGCCCGGGGAGACGCCGTCGCCAAGGGCGCTGCCCCACGAAAGGTACGCCTTCGACAACCTGCAGCCCGAGGACCCGTTCCAGGTGGCGGAGCAGGTGGCCATTGTGGACCAGATCAGCGAGGGCCGCTTCATTTACGGCGCGGGGGCCCGCACCCGGGGGTCCGACGAGCGGCGCGAGTACTTTTTCGAGTACCTGGAACTGCTCAAACAGCTGTGGGAGGAGGATCGGTTCTCTGGTTTCGAGGGCAAGTACTTCAACTATCCCGCCTTCTACGAGAGCTACATGAGCATCCCCAAGCCGGTGCAGAAGCCCCTGCCCATGCTGCTGCCGGTAGACAGCCAGGAAAGCTTTGTGCCTATGGGCGAGCATGGCTATCGCATTGCCATCGGCGCCGGCAGTTCTCCCCACAACCTGCGGGGCTCCGCCGTCCTGCGCCAGGACGTCGCCGACTACCGGCAGGCGTGGTACGACGCCGGTCATGAGGGCGAGCCCAGCACCGTGGTACGGGTGCCCACCCTGGTGGCCGACACCCAGGAGAAGGCCGACCGCCGCGTGGAAAACCTGATGGACCTGGCCCGGATCTACTACGCTGGCCGCGTCGCCATCGGCAGCACCGACGCCGGCAGCGCCGGCCCCGAGGCCACCGAGGAGGTCAACCTGTTCGGCACGCCGGAAGAGGTGGTGGAAAAAATCCACATGTTCCGCGAAGCCTTCACCACCGACGAGATTATGTTCGAATGCAACTGGACATCGTCAGTGCCCCGCGAGGTAGTGATGGACACCCTGAAATGCCTGAGCGAGGACGTTATTCCGCATTTTAAGTAGGGGCGAAACGCACCGAAAGAGATTAGCGCGGGCCTGCTGACACAGGCCCGTTGCTTTTGTCCATCGTCCGCTATTGGTGCATTTGGTAGAGGTACCCCTGCATTAGTCCCATTTATCTGATAATGACCTAGGTGTCTTCCGCGGCTGACTTGTTGGTAACATCCGACACGGGCCTGTTTCGGGCATGCGAATCGAGCGACACCATCAACTGTGAGCTGAGGGATGACTTCCTGAAGGGCTTTGCGGTGCAGTAGTCCCCCACTGACACCCGCCTCTGGACACCCTGCTTTACGCCCTCCTACCATAATTCCTGTGTATTCTTGAGTGGTTCAAATTTCCGGTCCTGCCTGAACGCGAGCCGTAAATGTTCCGCCGCCATTTCTCCGTCACCCGTCACTCATGTTCAACGGGGAATGCTCGGAAGTGAGCGGAAATGGGCGGGCAATTTAGTTTTTTCAGGAAGGAGCTTCATGAACACCCTTTCTCCAAGGCTGGCCTCGTTCACCGCTTGCCGTCGTGTGGCCCGCCACATTCGACCCGGCTAACCCACTCTCCCACCAAAATACGCTATAATCCCTCCAACCCCCAAGTAATGCGCCTAGGAGGAAACCCGTATGCAATTTGGCCTTTTGTTTGAGTGCCAGCGGCCCTACCAGGGCACCGAGATTGACTGGAACTCGCTGTACAAGGAGACCATCGCCCAGTGCGAACTGGCCGACCAAGTCGGATTCGACAACGTCTGGTTCGTGGAGCACCACTTCCTCACCGGCTTCTCCGGCTCCCCCGCCCAGGACGCCATGTTCGGGGCACTGAGCCGGGTCACCAAGAACATCCGCATCGGCTACGGCGTTTGCATCCTGCCCTACCACCATCCCGTCCGCGTGGCGGAGCGGGTGGCCCTGGTGGACCAGCTTACCGACGGCCGGGTGGAGTTCGGTACGGGCCGCTCCAACGCCTACGAGCAAATGGGCCTGGGCGTGGACCCCCGCAACACCCGCTCCCTGTGGGAGGAGTCCATTACCATGCTGCCCCAGATCTGGCAGTCCGACGAGTTCGAGTGGGAGGGTGAGCACTGGCAGGTGCCCAAGCGTCGGGTGTTGCCCAAGCCGGTGCAGCAGCCCCACCCCCGCATGTATCTGGCCTGCACCCAGCAGGACAGTTTCCGGCTTGCCGCGGAAAAGGGCCTTGGTGTCCTCTCCTCCGCCTCCTATGCCACCTCCGTGCTGGCGGAGCAGGTCAAGATTTACCGGGATGCCCTGAAGAACGTGAATCCGGTTGGCGCCTTCGCCACCGAATTCTGGGGTAACAATGTCCATGCCTACTGCGGGAAGGACAACGACGAGGCGCGGGAACTGGCCGCCCTGTCCATGAAAACCTTCTTCGGCCCCGACAAGCCCTACATTGCCGGGCGTATCGGCGCCTACGAGGAACTGCTGGAAGCCTGGGGCGGTGTCCCGGACCACCTGCAGGCCGACTTTGGCCGCTGGCTGCGCCAGTCCGACGACGCCCACCGGCAGCAGGCCGAAGAATCGGGCATCTCCCTGGACGCGGGCCCCGGCGCCGCTCGGGCGGCCATCGCCCAGCTGGACGCCAACACCCTGGCCGACCGGGGAGTTATCATCGCCGGCGACCCCGACAGCTGCGCCACGGCAGTGCAGATGTATGAGGACATCGGCGTTGACCAGGTAATGATGATCATGCAGACGGAGACTATCCCCCACGAAAAGGTGATGTCCTCCATCGAATTGTTTGGCAAGGAGGTTATCCCCAGGTTCCGGAACGGGAACGGCGGCAACGGGAAGTAGTCCAGCTTTTTGGGACGGAAAGGAATGGCCCGGCAGGCTATTCGGCGGCCCGAAAGCGGGTCGGAGAAAGGCTTGCCCGTGAAGTGATTAAGCCGTCCAGTTCCTGAAGCGGCGTCGCAGCTATGCGGCGCCGCTTTTCGCTTGGTTAGCGCCGGTTTCGCGGGAGACGTTGCCGTGTGTTTTGGGCGCGTGGATTCAGCGAGGACCGCCCCGGGGGGCAGGGACTATCCGCCAGGGCTACCCTCTCATGAACCTGTGGCTCTCCCTCTGGCCGTCAGCCCATACTCCCCGCGGTACTGCTCTGGCAACTGCATGGCTATGCGCTGCATGATCATCTCCAGCACGGCTTCGGCGGCGACGCGGGTCTGGCCCCCTTCCACCACCGGCGGTGTGAAGGGCGCTCCAATATTGACCTGAAAGCGGCACAGGGGTAAAGGCATACGCTGGTGAGGGAACTTTTCCGTGCCTGTGATGCCGACCGGCAGGATGGGAGCCTGGGACTTCATGGCCAGGTACGCGGCGCCTGCCATGCCCTTGATCAGCCTGCCTTCGGGGCTGCGCTGGCCTTCCGGAAATATCACCACGGCACCGTCCCGGGCCAGCAGGTCCAGCGCCATGCGCACTGCGCTGACCCCAAAGGAGCGGTCCACCGGAAAGACCCGCAACGAGTTAAACAGCCAGCCCTTTGGCGCAGGTACGAATAATTCTTTCTTGCCCAGGAAAGACAGGGGCCGGGGCAGGGCCGCAGCCAGGGAAGGTGGATCGTTGTAGGAGATGTGGTTGGCCACGACGATCAGCGGCCCGTAGGGAGGCACGTTTTCCCGACCTGAGACCTCCATGCGGCCGAAAACGTTGAAGCAGAAGCGGGCCAGGGCCCTGCCCGGGTAGTACAGTGCCGTCACGAGTTTGCCCACCCTGCTGGTGAACTCAGTTGCTCCAGCACACTCTCAGCCACCTGGCTTATGGTCAGGTCGCTGGTATCTATCACGACGGCATCGGCGGCCTGGGCCAAGGGTGAATCGTCCCGCTCGGAGTCAATCCGATCTCTCTCAAGGGCGTTGTCCAGGATCTGCTGGTAATCTGCTGCCTGGCCCTGTGAGGCCAGTTCATCGTAGCGGCGCTGGGCGCGCACTTCGGGAGAAGCCACCATGAAAACCTTGAGATCGGCGTCGGGCAGCACCACTGTGCCGATGTCCCTTCCCACCATCACTATGCCGCCGGACTCTTCGCTGGACTGGGCGGCGATTTTCCGCTGCTGGCGCACCAGTTCGCGCCGAACGCTGGGAACCCGGGCCACCAGGGACACATGGTCGTCGACCTGGGCCGACCGCAACTCCTGCCCCAGCTGGACATTATTCAGTTGAATTCCGTAACCGTCCGTGCCGGTCGGACGCAAAGTACAGTCACTGGCCAGCTTCCCCAGGCCCGCTTCGTCTACCATTTCTACTGACCGTCGCAGGGCCAGCCAGGTAATAGCCCGGTACATAATTCCGGTGTCCAGGAAAGGACATCCCAGGCGGCGGGCCAACTCTCGACCGACCGCCGTCTTGCCGGCGGCAGCCTGCCCGTCGATGGCGATTATTCCTGCCAGGCCCGTCAATTGAACGACTTCCTTATCTGCGGTATCTGCGGCGGCCGGTGGTGGGGAGATCGAGAAGGTCCGGACTAGCCGCTGGGAGTATAGCATAAGGTATGAATATGCCCCGCCGCGTTATGCGGTACGCGCTGCACTGCCCTTGCGGCTTCTGGCCGTTTGGCTCTTCCAGGTCTGCCGGGGTGCCCTGGCCCGCCGATTTGCCGAGAGGATACCTTTTCGTGGCGGCCGTCTTGCCGCTTCCGGTCCTCCTGAAGCGCCAACCGGAGCGCCGCTTTAGCCGGAAGCCTGGGCAAGACTCCACTTTACCCCGACTTGTTATATAATACCGAAGAGACACTGGCATCCATCCCGAATCCCCAACTTTGTGGGACTGGCGGCAGCCGTTTCCGGTGAGGTGAAGGTGGCTGGAAAGGACCAAAAGGGTCAAACAGTTACGGACATTAGTGGCCTAGCGACCAATGGTCATGCTCCGCAGCCGGCCCAGGACCGTGTCTTGAGTTCACCGGTGCTGGTTTTGAACCTTAACTACGTCCCCATCAACATTTCCACCGTACGGCGGGCCATCATTCTGCTGAGCAAAGGCAAGGCGGAGCTTCTTGAGAATCACCGGGGCGAGGTACGCACCGTTTCCGCCATCGTCGATGCCCCTTCCATCATCCGGTTGGTCTACCTGGTCAAGCGGCCCTTTGCCCCCCGAAAGCTCTCCAAGAAGGAAATCTTCCTGCGAGACCGGTACACCTGTCAGTACTGCGGCAAGAAGAGCCAGGACCTTACATTGGACCACGTGGTGCCCCGTCGCCAGAAAGGGGCGCACACCTGGGAGAACGTGGTGGCGGCGTGCAGCCGCTGCAACCTGCGCAAGGCAGGCCGCACTCCCGATGAGGCCAACATGCGGCTGAAGACCGAACCTCGGGTACCCCAGCCCAACCCCTACCGCATACTGCAAAACCGGGCCATCCTGGATGAATGGCGCCCTTACCTGCCGTGGACCGATGAAGAAGAAGATGACTGAACGACGTTAAGCTAAACCACCTAACGGAAGTGAGGGCAGATTCCGACCTACCCTCTTTTGTTTGGCGGGAATTGCGGCGTACGAAGGGAAGATGAGGCTACCCACCGGTCGAAATCCATTGAATTGACGGGTGATTTCCCACTTGCCCTGGGCCCGCCGAAGAGCGGCCTGTTGAGGGTCCAGTAACCCGGTCAAAAACGATCGGCCGGTCTTTCCCTGAATTCCACCCCTGAATGCAACAAAGTTGGACCACCATCTTCGTAGTTCCAGACTTCGTAGTTCCAGAGGGCGCATGTCATGACTCGACCCGAGGCAATCCCAACATAAGGGCTTCCAGAGTGAGCCTGGGATTGGCGTTGGCGTCCAGGGCCTCCAGTGTGAGGTTAATGCGTTTGATGAAGGTCACCACGTCCGAGGTGGAAAGCTGGGTGGCCTGCAGGCGCAGGTGGGTTGCCAGGTCGGCGTTGTATAAGTATTCATCGCCCCCTTCCTTCACCAGCATCAGGTCACGCCACCAGCGGAGCCAGAGATAGAGCAGGTCCTTGGCGGCTTCTCGGTCTCGGCCGAACTGGGTGGCAACCTCTGCCGCGTAGTCGAACCTTACGTCCATGCCTCCTTCGCATATCTGCTGCAGGCGGTTCAGATCGGCGGCCCGCTCCTCCTGGGCCTGTGCGTCCCGCAGAGCATTCACGGCATGTCCGAAGCACCCTCTGGAGAGGCGGGCTACGCGTTCAGCGGGTTCGGGATCAGCGTCGAATTCTCTGGCTAACAGTTGTTCCAGGTCGGCCTTGGGTACGGGCTTCAGGTAAAGGGCGCTGCACCGGGACCGGATGGTAGGCAGCAGGGCATCCTCGTTGGAGGTCACCAGCAGCAACAGCGAATCGTCCGGCGGTTCTTCCAGGGTCTTGAGAAGGGCATTGCTCGCCGCAGTGTTCATCTGTTCCGCGCCGTCGACCACCACCACCTTGCAGGCGCCTTCGTAGGGAGTCAGGTTCAGAAATGACTCCAGCTCCCGAACCTGTTCTATGCGGATGTCCCTCCGGTTGGCGGTATCGTCGTCTCCGGTCCCCACTCCAATAATCCGAATGTCCGGGTGGATACCCTGCCTCACGCGCTGGCACTGGGCGCACTGACCGCACGGGACATCATCCCCATTGGCGACGCCATACCGTTCCGGCCCATCCAGCAGGCGGTTTTGGGCTGCTTCCGGGCCCGGGTCATCAAAACTCAACAAGCTGCCGGTCTGTTCCGATTCGCGCGGCTCCGTGGCAGGGCGGTTCAATGGCCGACTGGCCTGCCTTCTGCCGGCCAGGCAGTTGACCGCCTGGGCCATGCCGATGGCAAGGGCCATCTTGCCCACTTGAGGAGGCCCCACCAGCAGGTAGGCATGGGACAGCCGGTCCGATCTGATAGCGGCGTCCAACTGGCGGATGATGTGGTTCTGACCGTAGATTTGCCACATGGCGGTGTGTGCCGTCACCCCTTCCCCTCTCCCCAGGGCATAAGGGACAGGTAAAAATTACTTCAGGATAAACAGGCTTCCTGCGACAGGTTCAGGCTTAGCCGCTGTGGCACATTGCCCGTGATCGGCCACCATCCCTTTCCCCCAGGGAGAGGGGCCAAGGGTGAGGGCGCTAAACGTCACACAGCATCATATCCGCGTAGCTCTCCCGGCGGCGGATGAGACGACTCTGGCCCTCAGTGACCAGCACCATGGGTGGGCGCGGGTTCAGGTTGTAATTGCTGGCCATGGAAGGACAGTAGGCCCCCGACGCCGGGATGGCGATGATATCTCCCGATTCGGGGGTGGGCAGCATGATGTCTGATGCCAGCACGTCGCCCGACTCGCAGTACTTCCCTGCAATGGTGACCTTCTCCTCATCGGTCATGTCCGCCTTTCCGGCCGACAGCACCTCGTAGGAGGCCTGGTACAGGGCGGGACGGATGTTGTCTCCCATGCCCCCGTCCACGCTGACGTACTTGCGCACGCCGGGGATGTCCTTTATCGCCCCGATGCGGTAGAGGGCCACGCCGGCCGGCCCGACTATGGAGCGCCCTGGCTCGATCAGCAGGGTGGGTATGGCCAAGCCCAGTTCCATGCAGGTGGCGTTGAGGGTGGAAACGATGGTCTCGGCGTAGTCTGCAATGGGTGGTGGTTCCTGGTCACGAGTGTAGGCGATGGCAAAGCCCCCGCCGGGACTGAACTCCTGCAGGTCCAGGCCCTCCTCGCGGAGGCCGGCGGCGAACCGCAGCACCAGGTCGGTGGCGGCGGCGTAGGGTTCCAGCTCAAAGATGGGCGACCCCAGGTGGAAGTGCAGGCCCTTCAGATTCAGGTTGGGCGCTGCCAGGGCCTGCCGGATGGCGTCGGCGGCGTCGCCCGTCTGGATGGAAAAGCCGAACTTGGAGTCGATGATGCCGGTGGTGGTGTAGGCGTGAGTGTGAGGGTCGATGCCGGGCGACACACGGATAAGTATGTCCTGTACCTTGCCCGCCTGATCTGCAATGCGGTCCAGCAACTCCAGTTCGTGGAAGCTGTCCACTACCACCCGACCGATTCCCTGCTCCACCGAGTAGGCCAGTTCGTCGGGAGTCTTGTTGTTGCCGTGAAAGTAGACCTTTTCCAAGGGAAACTGGGCTGCGGCTGCCACGGCCAGTTCGCCGCCGGACACCACGTCCAGTCCCAACCCTTCTTCATTGAATATCTGGGCCAGGGCGGGATTGATATAGGCCTTGGAGGCGTACAGTACCTGGGCCCCGGGGCAGCGCTGCTCGAACTCAGCACGGTAGCTGCGGCAGCGGTTGCGCAGGGTAGCCTCGTCCAGCACGTAAACCGGGGTGCCGTACTCCTCGGCCAGATCCGCGGCAGAGCAGCCGCCAATAACCAGCCGCCCCTGCCCGTCAATCTCGGCAGTATCGGGAAAAACATTCTGGGGGAACATGGGTTGACCTCAATTTTGGGATGCGTTGGCAAGGGGTATGATAGGGCGGCAGGGGGTTGGGCGCAAGGATGAGGGAGAAACGCTTGGTAAGCCGTTGCTTCGTGAGTCTCTGCTCGAGGACTATTGGAATGAAAGTGCGACCTTCCTAGAGGATGCCTTAGGCTGTTAACTCTAGAAGGGTGACCATAGCAAGAAATTGAGTCTCTTCTAACTCTTTTCTGCTCAGGGTTGTGTAATCGAAAGAGTATTCAGGAAACTGTCCTGCCAGAATTTCTGCAAGACGAGCTTTTTCGAGACATACATGATCAAGGTTTAGATTGTCGTATACCAATAGAATATCTATATCTTTTGGAAAATCTGTCGACAAGGATGACCCGAAGACATACACGTGGCTGAAATATCCGAAAGTATTTTTGGGAACCTCTTGTAAACGTTGCGGTATTGTTTTCATTCTTTTATGAAACGGTGGGCATAAACGAAAAACTGATTGCCAACAAAGAGGCGAACTCCTACCTTTTTTGCGTATGCATGAGCTTCTGCTGAAATCTGACCTCCATTCCATTTGTATAAGTTTAGGACACTTAATCCCTTTTCAAGTTCGATTTCGTGCAAATCGGAAACCGACAAACAATAAGAATAGCAGACCTTAACTTTGTGCCTGCCGTTGAGTATCAGTTCTGTAAGTCTTGAAAAGCTCTTAAATTCATACGTGATGTTGTTATTGGTTAACCAGCTAAGAAAGAATCTCAGATCATTTAGTCGAACCTTGGTAGTCTGCGGACGATAAAAGCCGCCGCTCCAAAAAATCTGTTTCACCCTGGGCAGGTCATCTAGGTGTAGTTCAATGCCTCCCCCATCTTCTAAAAAAGTCAGAATAGGCTCTGGGAATAACTTAAGGTCTATGAAGCGCTCTTCCTTTTGCAGTCGCCCTATAAAATTTTGAAGGGGTGAGACTTCTGGTGGTAGACCCATTTGCTCGTGCTCGATTCCAAATAGAGAGAGTATGCCGATTGGAAAGAGATTCTTACGAACTATTGGTTGGTCATCCCTCGTACTTTCAAATTCAACAACGTGGCTAGAAAATTCGTCCACGATTTCTTTGTTGTCCCTGTGCAACAATTGCTTATTGCTCTGTAACATTAGGTCGAGCTTCCTATTATTAGAAATTAGCTCCCCTTCAAACTTGACCCATAATTTATGCACTTCAGGGATCGCGGCATTGGCATCCGTAGGTCCGTAGCTCTGGAATATTTGCAGCTGTCGGTTGAGGATTGGGACTACAGCCTCCTTGAGTTTTCCAAACGTTTTGTACCTCTTTTCGAACTTCAGCGAAATTTCCAGATTCCTGTTTCTCTTCCATTCCCTTAGCAGCGAAACCTTGTAATGCTGGCGATTCTCATCTACTTGCTTGTGGTAAATTTTGCAGAGAAGTAACAAGTTTTCAAAAGATACATCTCCTCCCTTCTTGTTCTCTATGATATGAGCCATGTCGCCAACATTTGTGCCGTCTTGGATTAAATCCACATGGCAATCTGGCTTCATACAATGCCCTATCGCTTCAGCCCATAGCTTCCGCTCGACATTCTTCGGCACCGGTGGTCGATTCGTCATTTTGTTGTCCTGGAAGGCGAGTAAAACTGTTTCAAAGTAGCACAGGAGTTCCGATTTCAGCAAGTTGAATGCTTAGACTGTCCAGCACTCCACCAATTGACTCCCCCCAAGCCCCCATATATACTCCCCGGCATATCTACCCAGGCTGGTTTTGGCCTGGTTTTCGGGTTACCCCTGGGGCAACCCAAATTTCACGGACGGGAGGCGTGAATTGAAAGTTCCGATAAAGTTAACCGTTAACGGTAGAAGTCAAGAATCGGAAGTGGAAGCGCGGACGCTCCTGGTGCACTACCTCAGGGACGACCTGGGGCTTACCGGCACCAAGATCGGCTGCGACACCAGCCAGTGCGGCGCCTGCGTCGTCCGCATGAACGGGTCCACCGTCAAGTCCTGTACTTGCCTGGCCGTCCAGGCCGACGGCGCCGACATCACCACCATTGAGGGCCTGGCCCAGGACGGCAACCTGCACCCCGTGCAGGAGGCCTTCTGGGACAACCACGGCCTCCAGTGCGGCTACTGTACCGCCGGAATGATTATGACGGTCGCCGAGTTGCTTGAGCGCAATCCCAACCCCACCGCCGAAGAGGTAAGGGCCGGGCTGGAGGGCAACATCTGCCGCTGTACCGGCTACCACAACATCGTCAAGGCAACCCTGGCGGCAGCTGAGGCTATGGGAGGTTAAACCATGACTACCCGACTATTTGGCTCCGGTATCCGCCGCCGGGAAGACCCCCGGCTGATTACCGGCCAAGCTTCCTACACCGATGACATCAAGCTGGCTGGCCTGGTCCATGCGGCCATCCTGCGCAGCCCCCACGGCCACGCCCGCATCAATAGTATCGACACTTCCGCCGCCGCTGCGGCCCCGGGCGTAATCGCCGTCTATACCGGCGCCGACACGGAAGGTGTCCTGAATCCCATGCCCTGCGCCTGGGTAATCCCCGACTCCGACGTCAAGGCAGTGGCCTACCCGCCCCTGGCCAGAGACGTGGTGCGGTACGTGGGCGACGCCGTGGCCGTGGTAGTGGCTGAAGACCGCTACCAGGCCGAGGATGCCCTGGAACTTATCAACGTGGACTACGAACCGCTGCCCACGGTTATCAACCCGGAGGCGGCAATGCAGGAAGGCGCGCCCCAGTTGCACGAGGACGCGCCCAACAACCAGGCGTTCCACTGGGTGGCGGCCGGTGGGGACACGGATGATGCCTTCGCCAACGCCGACGTGGTTGTCCGCGATACCATCATCCAGCAGAAGCTGATTCCCAACCCAATGGAACCCCGTTCCGCCATCGCCAGCTTCGTCCCGTCCATGGGCGAACTGACCATCTGGAACACCACCCAGAATCCCCACATCGCCCGCTTCGTTACCTGCCTGGTTACCGGCGTTCCCGAGCACAAGATTCGGGTCATCGCCCCGGAAGTGGGCGGCGGCTTTGGCGCCAAGATCGCCGTGTACGCCTGGGATATGGTTACCGCATTCTGCGCCATGAAGCTGGGCCGGCCCGTCAAGTGGACGGAGACCCGCTCCGAGAATTTTGTAAGCACCACCCACGGCCGCGACCACGTGGAATACGTGGAGATGGCCGCCGACAGCGAGGGCCGGGTCACCGGCGTCCGCAGCGTGGTCTACGCCGGCATGGGCGCCTACCTCTCCACCGCTGCCCCCGGTATTCCCACCATCCTGCACGGCCTGATGTATTCCGGCCCCTACGACATAGCCAACATCAAGGCCGATATCTACGGTGTTTTCACCAACTCCACTCCGGTGGAAGCCTACCGCGGCGCCGGTCGCCCCGAGGCTACCTTCCTGCTGGAAAGGTTGATGGACCTGGTGGCGGCGGAAGTAGGAAAGGACCCGGTGGAAGTCCGCCGGATGAACCTGATCCCCAAGTTTGACAACGGTCACGACGTTGCCATCGGCCTGACCTACGACAGCGGCGATTACGAGGGCGTCTTGAACGTGGCGCTGGAGCACGTCAACTACGACCAACTGCGCCATGACCAGTCCCACGGTCGGGAGCATGGGCGCTACACCGGCATCGGCGTAAGCTGCTACTGCGAAATTTGCGGCCTTGGCCCATCCCAGGTGGCGGGTGCCGTGGGCTTTGGCGGCGGCCTGTGGGAGAGCGCCACGGTGCGCTTCTACGCCACCGGCAAGGTCAACGTTTTCATCGGTACGTCGCCCCACGGCCAGGGTGAAGAGACCACCTTCGCCCAGATTATGTCTGAAGAGTTGGGTGTGCCGGTAGATGACGTGGAAGTCATCCACGGCGATACCGACACCACTCCCATGGGCTGGGGCACCTACGGCAGCCGCACTACCGTGGTGGGCGGCGGCGCGCTGGCCCTCAGCGCTCGCAAGATCAAGGACAAGGCCATCACCCTGGCAGCCCACCTGCTGGAAGCGGCCGAAGCCGATATCGAATACGAAGACGGCAACTTCTTCGTTCGGGGCGCTCCAGACAATGGCAAGACTATCCAGGAAATAGCCCTGATGGCTAACGTGGCCTGGAATATGCCCGAGGGTATGGAGCCGGGGCTGGAAGCCACCACCTTCTACGACCCACCTAATTTCTCCTACCCCTTTGGCGCCCATGTGGCGGTGGTCAACGTGGACCCGGATAACGGCCACATTGTCCTGGAACGCTACGTTGCGGTGGACGACTGCGGCCCCCAGATTAACCCCATGATCGTCGAAGGACAGGTCCACGGCGGTGTGGTGCAGGGAGCGGGTCAGGCCCTCTGGGAGGGCGCGGTGTACGACGACAACGGGCAGCTGCTGACGGGCTCCATGCTGGACTATGCCCTGCCCCGGGCCCACCTGGTGCCCGATATCGAGACCCTGTCGACAGTAACGCCGTCGCCCCATAACCCCCTGGGGGTCAAGGGCATTGGCGAAACCGGCACCATCGCTTCCACCGTGACCATCTATAACGCGGTCATTGATGCCCTGCGTCCCTTGGGCGTTACCCGGCTGGAAATGCCCCTGACTCCGGAACGCGTGTGGCGAGCCATCCAGGAAGCCGGGGGTCACCACGGGCATGGACACGGTCATAGTCACGACCATGGGCATGGTCATGACCACGGTCACGGCCACTAACATTGTCAACTTCCCTTCCCCCTTAAGGGAGGAGGGTCAGCTCAGAATCCCTCCCCCTTTGATGGGGGAAGGCTAGGATGGGGGTGATATGTACACACCTGATTTCCACTACCACAAGGCGGGCTCGGTGGCCGAGGCCATCGAGATGCTCGGCCACCACGAGGATTCCCGGCTGCTGGCCGGCGGACACAGCCTGCTGCCCCTGATGCGGCTCCGCCTGGCCCGTCCCGCCACCCTGATCGACATCGGCGGGCTGGACGACCTGCGCGGCATCCGCGTCCACGACGGCCACATTCACATCGGCGCCCTGACCACCCACGGCGATATTGCCCGGTCCCAGGAGGTGAAGGAAAGCAACTCCCTGCTGGCTGAAGTAGCCGGTGGCATCGGCGACCAGCAGGTACGGAACCGGGGGACCATTGGGGGCAATATCGCTCACGCCGACCCCGCTTCCGACTGGGGTACCGTTCTCAGCGCGCTGGA
Source organism: Dehalococcoidia bacterium (assembly GCA_965207275.1). Lineage (GTDB taxonomy): Bacteria > Chloroflexota > Dehalococcoidia > Lucifugimonadales > UBA3495 > Bin22. The sequence continues at coordinate 2,495,407 of CBDBMH010000002.1, read as the reverse complement.
TGCCAGCGTAGAGGTCCAGGGCCCCAATGGTTCCCGCACCATCGCGGTCGCCGACTTCTTCCAGGGTGCCTTCAGCACTGCCGTGGGGGATGGCGAAATTGTTACCGGAGTCCGCGTTTCCGCCCTGGCCAGCGGCGAGGTGGGCGAGTATGCCAAGATGTCCCACCCGGCCTCCTTCTATCCGGTGATCGGTGGTGCCGTGGTCATCAATGCTGATGGCGGGCAGTGCGTATCCGCCCGGGTAGCCGTGGGCGGCCTGGTGCCCAGCCCAAGACGCGCCCCTTCGGTGGAGGCGGCCCTGGCCGGCCAGGAACTGACCGCCGGTAATCTCGAAGCGGCGGCCAATCAGCTCTCCAACGACCTCGGCGATGAGATCATTGGCGACCTGTTCGCCTCGGCGGACTACCGCCGGGCCATTGCGCCGGTAGAGGTGAAACACGCCATGCTCCACGCCATAGGCCTGGCCCACCACTAGACTGCCTTGGCGGAGGCTGCAACAAGGACACAAGGAGAACCGGAGACACAGGGATGATCAGGTAATCTCTGCTTCTCCGGTTCTCCTTGTGTACCGCAGTCCAACTGCTACGCGGGGAATGCCACCGTGAGTCCCGTTTCTGTCATACTCCAAAGGGCCGTCAAGCATCTGGCAATGACGTCGCTGCTGGCCTGGGAACGGCTTGAATCGGGTGTAGCCTTCAATCCCCTTTCGCCCCAACTACGTGCCAACCCCTACCCCTTTTACGACGAGATGCGGCGAAAGGACCCGGTCCACCGGATGCGCCTGCCAGTTTCGGGCAATGGGGCCTGGGTCCTGACCAACTATGAGGACGTGGATATGGTGCTGCGCGACCACCGGCGCTTTGTCAACGAGGGTCGCGACTTTGGCTACATCCCGTACATCAGCATGCTGGACCTCGATCCGCCGGTCCATACCCGTATTCGGGGGTTGGTATCCCGGGGGTTTACTCCCCGGTCGGTGGCGGCCCTGGAGCCCCGCATCCGGCAGCGTGTGGACGAATTGCTGGACGACCTGGAGGGCCGCGGCCGCATTGACCTGATACAGGGCCTGGCATTTCCTCTGCCGGTAATCGTCATCGCCGAACTGCTGGGGGTGCCCCCGGAAGACCGGGAGCAGTTCAACGAATGGTCAAACATAGTTTCCTTGACCGTAGATCCCCTGCTAAATGAGACTCAGATAGGCCAGGTGCGTCATACCGTCGAGGAAATGTTTGACTACTTCGACGGCGTGGCGGCGGCCCGACGTGAGCATCCTCAGGACGACCTGGTCAGTGTCCTGGCCAACGCCGAGGAAGAGGGGGAATGCCTGAGCCGGGAGGACTTGCTGATTAACCTGGTCTTATTCCTGGCGGCCGGCAACGAAACCACCCGCAACCTTATCGGCAACGGGATGCTGGCCCTGCTGCGCCACCCGGAACAGTTGCAACGCCTTCGCGATGAGGCGGGTCTGCTGGATGTGGCCATTGACGAGTTGCTGCGGTACGACAGCCCGGTGCAGCTTGACAGCCGGATAGCCAGCGAGCCGTTGGAAATAGGGGGGAAGAAGATCGAGCCGGGGCAGATGGTCTATTGCGTCCTTGGCGCCGCCAACCGGGACCCGGCAGCTTTTCCCAATCCCGATGTTCTGGACATTGAACGAGGAGCGGGAAACCATGTAGCCTTTGGCCGGGGTATCCACTACTGCCTGGGCGCCCCCCTCGCCCGGCTGGAGGGCCGGATTGCTTTTGAGGCGCTCCTGTCCCGCTACTCCAACGTGCGACTGGCCGCAGAACCCCGCTACCGGGACCAAGTGGTCCTGCGCGGCCTGGAAGCCCTGTGGCTGGACGTGGAATAGGAATATCAACCTGCCATATCGAGACAGTGTCACCGTTTCCAGACAAATAGATTATCCGGAACGGTTACGGGAGGCGCCATGCCCGAAGCGCCGGACCTGGAAGTAATCAAAGACTACCTGAATCGGCACGTTAAAGGAACTGTTATACAGTCAGCGCGAGTGTTGCGTCCCACCGTGCTTCGACCCATGGCCGGCGACTTTGCCGCCGACCTGTCCAGCCGAAGTATGGAACAGTTCCGAAGGGAGGGAAAGTTCCTGATTTGCCAGCTTTCGGGCGACCGGTGGCTGGTCATAAACCCCATGTTGACCGGCGCGCTCCAGTATTGCGAGCCCAAAGCGCGCGTCTACAAGCGCACTTCCTTTGTGCTGGAGCTGGACAGTGGCAAGGAGTTAAGGTACCTGGACGACCGGCAGATGGGCATGGTCTACTACGTGGATACGGAGCAACTTGACGGCATTCACCGCCTGGAGAAGCAAGGGGTTGACGTGCTGGCGGACCTGTCCTTCGAAGAATTCAAGGCGGGCCTGAAGAAGTTCCGCGGCGAGGTGAAGGGTGTACTGACCCGGGGCAATCTGGTGTCGGGAATTGGCAACGCCTACTCGGATGAGATCCTTTTCGCCGCCGGAATTTCACCCTTCCGCAAGGTGGGGACCCTCAAGGAAGATGAACTGCTTCGCCTGCACCGGCAATCCCGCATTGTGGTGGAGGATGCCATTGACGTGTTGCGAGACCGAATGGGAGACAACATCCACGTGAAAATTCGCGACTTCCTGAAGGTGCATGGCAAGGGCGGTGAGCCCTGCCCGGCCTGTGGCGGCAACATCTCCCAGCTGAACGCCAACCAGCGCCTGACCAACTTCTGCCGCCGTTGCCAGCCGGGGATGCTGATCCGGAATTAGCCGCCGGAGCAGGGCACAAAACATTCCGCCCAGCCTGCCATTGTCGAAGCCTGGACACCCATGTCCACCGACAGGATCAGGAAGAGCGGAATTGTTGTTGGCCCTGCTTGGTTCGAGAACGGGCAGGACTCGGTCAGGCCCCGCCAGCCACCGCAGGCACGATGCTTATTTCGTCGCCGGAACCGGCGGAGGTGTCCAGGCCATCCAGGAAGCGGACGTCTTCGCCATTGAGGTAGATGTTCACGAAGTAGCGTAGTTCACCGTTTTCGTCGATCAACCGTTCCTTGACGCCCGGGTAGGACGCTTCCAGGTTCTCGATCATGGCGGACAGGGTGGATTCTTCCATTTCAACCTTGTCCTGGCCATTGGTCATTCGCCGCAGGGGGGTGGGTATACGAACCGTAACAGGCATTTAGGGATTCCTCCTGAACAATCGCTAGTTAGTTGTAGCAGTCTTGAGTCTCTCAGATGATGGCACGGCCTAACCCTGCAGCACATCCCCGCCGATAGAGTCCACTCGGACGCCGGTGGAACTGACCCATTGCAGGCCCCGCTCGATTTCTTCCTTCTCGCCGTCCAGTTCCAGCACTACCCAGCCCAGGGAATCGCTTACGTCGGCGCGGCGGATGTTGGTTACGAGATGGAAGTCGCGGCCCAGCATGTAAATAATCGGCTCTTTGACCATGTCCCCGTCGAAGGTAAACTTGACCCTCTGCCTACCCATCTCTCACTTCTCTATTCTATCTAAAGGTGTGAAGTTTGGAAGCCGAACGCGTCGATCGGGCAGCGGCAATGCTCTCAAGGTCGCGCCGATGCACGGGTTAACTGCCTTCTCAACTTCCTACTGCGGTGGTGCTGCCCTGGAGGGCTTCCTCGAATGAACTCATGGACGGCCGGATGTAGAGAGGATTGACCACCTCTTCTACCGCCTCCTGGGTCTTCAGGCCGTTGCCGGTAATGTAGGCCACGGTCAACTCGTCGGCCCCGATGGCTCCGCTGTCCGCCAGGTGCTTCAGGGTGGAAACGGTTACGCCACCGGCGGTCTCAGTGAAGATGCCCTCGGTTTCCGCCAGCAGCTTGATTCCCTCCACTACCTGGTGTTCGGGGACGGCATATGCGGAACCGTCGGACTCCTTGATCACCCGCAGTGCATAGATGCCGTCGGCCGGGTTGCCGATGGCCAGTGACTTGGCAATGCTGTCGGGGCGCACCGGCATGATGTGATTCTGGCCGCCGACCCAGGCATTGACGATGGGGGAGCACCCTACGGCCTGAGCCATGTGCATTCTGGTGGTGATGGCGGGGTGGTGCACCGTATTCTGATCGGGGCCGAAGGTCATGGCATCCACCCCGTCTAGCAGGCCCAGGCAGGCCAGTTCGTTGAAGCCCTTCCATATCTTGGTAAACATGGCGCCGGAAGCCGAGGGAATGACCACGTGGTCGGGAATGCGCCAGCCAAGCTGTTCCGCTACCTCGTACCCCAGGGTCTTGCTGCCCTCGGCGTAGTAAGGACGCATGTTGATGTTAACGAAGGCCCAGGGATAGTTATCGCCCACCTCGCTGCACAGGCGGTTGACCTCGTCGTAGGTCCCCTCCACGGCAACCATGGTGGGGCCGTAGACGGCGGCGCCGATAACCTTACCCCGCTCCAGGTCAGAGGGTATGAATACAACCGAGCGCATACCGGCCCGGGCGGCGTGGGCGGCCACGCTGCAGGCCAGGTTTCCGGTGGAGGCGCAGGCGATGGTCTCGAAACCGAACTCCCGCGCCTTGGTGGCGGCTACGGACACCACCCGGTCCTTGAAGGAGAAGGAGGGGTTCACGCTGTCGTTCTTGATGTACAAGTTCTTCAGGCCCAACCTTTCGCCCAGGTTGCGGGCCTTCAGCAGGGGGGTGAACCCGGCCAGGATATCAACGGGGTCTTCGCCGCTGGCGGGAAGCAGATCGTGATAGCGCCAGATGCTGAGGGGTCCGGCGGCGATGCGGTCATGGCTGACTACCTCGGCAATGGTGGCGTAGTCATAGACCACCTCCAGCGGCCCGAAGCAGAAGTCACAGACATTGAGGGCCTCGCCAGGATATTCCCGGCCGCATTCGCGGCACCTCAATCCTCTTACGAAAGCCAAATCAGCGTTACCTCCTGTTTCGGGTAGCCCATCCCAAGGGACGCATCAATTATAACGCAAAAGGCACAAAAATACTGTCTGCCCCGAGTACCGGACAGACCGGGTGATACTAACAAACGCCCTATTTGGTGTCAACCTGGGGATATGGCACAGGGGCTAACGAGCGCTGACTCCGGACAAAGGTGTGCGGTTGTGGTCATATGGGAAGGCTCCCTGCATCCAGGTTGGAGGTTTTCACCTCGCGGAGGTCCGGCTGAGGCGGTTCCCACCCGCACGGGAACGGCGGTCTTTCCCCGAAGCGTAATGCCAATGCCCTGGGGCCTTTTCTCCCCGCCTCCCCCGCCAATATCTGCTATAATTGGCGCACCAAGCGGGCGGGCGTAACTCAGTGGTAGAGTGTTTGCTTCCCAAGCAAAAGCCCAGCCCTGAACCGTTCCATTAAGGAAATCACTTGCCTATAAAATCCAAAAGCAACCAGGCAACTGAGGACCTGCAAGCAGCCCTTGAGGCGGCATTGGCCTCCGGCCTGACCCAAGGAGAAATCGTCAGCATGGTGGCTGGAGCAATGAAGCACGCCGAGGAGGCGGGTTGCCAGACGGAGCTGCCGAACTTCCCCTCAACAGACAAGCCGAAGATATACCGCGAGCTGCCGCCAGGTCTTATCACCTTGCCCGACGCCGCCAAGAAGTTCGATATACCGAAGTCAAGGATTAGGGAATGGGCCTTGAAGGGCCAGATAAAGACATTTGGCAGGCTCCGGGGCAGGGCACCAGGCGGAGGTTTCCTGGTTTTAATGGAAGAGGAAGTTGCTGAGCACATCAAGAAACCCTTAAGCAAAGGTGGGCGTCCAAAGAAGACTTAATAAAAACCGGTAGTGCCTCAGTTTGAAATACGTAGCAGTGGTAATGCTAGAAAAGTCCAAGACTACCACAAACCAAGCAACAAAGGATCTACAGGCGGCCCTGGAGGCGGCCTTGGCCTCCGGTTTGACCCAAGGAGAAATCGTAAGCATGGTGGCTGGTGCGATGAAGCACGCGGAAGAGGTAGGCTGCCAATCAGCCCTGCCCAACTTCCCCACCAACGGCAAGCCAAAGGTATACCGAGAGCTGCCGCCGGGCCTTATTGACCTGCCCTCTGCGGCTAAGAAATATGGAATCAATCGGAGAACTCTTTACGACTGGGTTAAGACGGGGAAAATACGCAACTTTGGCCGATTACGGGGGAGCGCGCAAGGCGGAGGCTTTGTGGTGGTCGAAGAAAGTGAGATTCTTTCTTACAAAGATGGCCCCCGGTTAACGGCAGGAAGGAAAAAAACGAAGAAATAAAAGGGCGATGATGTCTCTTTCAGAAGCATTTGTATTGGGAATCGTGGTGGGGCAACTCCCGTATGTTGTTGTCCCAATTGCATTGCTAATACGGGCTAGAAGGCGGCGGCTACTTCATCCCATAGATTCTCAAGGCCAAGCCCTACCAAACCAAAGCCGACGATGATTACGGCGGCAGTGAGAATAGCGGTCAAGAGATTCAAACCCCGAAAAATCATCGTCAGCATCACGACAGTGCCAAGCAAGACACCAATTCCTGCGAAAACCTGAATCATAGCTCCTCCCTTCGCATCCCCGCTGGTGAGTCGCCAAACTTGTGCCGGCGGGGATGTGCTTTCCTTCACCGGGCCACCAACTCCCCTTGTGGACTCAAGCGCCCTCCTTGCCTCAAACCAGTATTTTGCTCCAACAGGGTTGGGAGGAGCAACCTGAGGCACTACAGTTTGACCGGTTGAATTGTTTTCACTTAAAGCAAATTGATACTAAAGTGCCCTAATAACACAAAACCCACTGCGTCAACAGTGGGCTGTGCGGAACCTTTGCTTTTAGACAGGCAGGCTCCAATCCGGCCAGATCGGTAGATTTTTCCAGTCAGTTCCGGCCATTGGCAACACCTTCGGCGTTGGTTTGGCGCCGATTGTCAAGGTCGCCTATCTTCTACTTCTTGCGCCGCCGTCCTTTCTTGCGCTTTTCGCGCCTTGGCGCATTGTGTCCGACTCCCGGCCCGCAGACACATTGGCCTACCTCGAATCCCAGCTGCCGGAAGGTGGCAGGAGAGTACAACCGTTCAGTTCCATCTAATAACGCGTCCGCGCGGAGACGTGCCCACTTCTTGGCCCAACTCTGGCCGTTGAACAATATCTCCTTGGTGGTCTCCTGGCGTGCCCGGATTGATTCTCCAATGATGCGGAAGGTCCGTACTCTAATCTTCACATACATCACAATCCTGTTGGTCAATGGTGCAAGCATCACTTCCCCCTTTTCCAACTTCCCATCTTCAGGTATGGGTTTGTCTTTTACTATTCTGACTTTTCTCATCTTGTACCTCGCATAATGGGGCACAAAAAGGCCCCGGTAAGCTTTATTTCTGCTGACCGGGGCGGAAAAGTTGCCAAAAGGGGAATTAAGGTCTAATATAGTCCTTGAAAATTTGCCCTTCAGCCAATTTTCCCGGTCTATACGGAACCTCGGAACCTTTTCCGGCCCTCGGTCTGGTCACCCCAATTGACGCTGACTCTGGTAGGTAGGACTGCCAGGGTCTTGTCATTTAGGGCACCGATTATTAGCCAAATGTCTTCACCTCCTCTTTGAATTATCCCCGCAGAAAGGATAGCCGCTTTCACACCAGCCGGTCAATCTGACGTACGAATCGGTTGCCCTCTTTTGGGGATGTGCTTTGTCCCTATTGGCAGTATGGGGCAAGGTGACCAATGTTTTCCCACAGGCAACCATTACTCTCACTTTAAGAAACCCTGGGGTTCGCTCCGCTAAAGGTGCCCTGGGGGTTTCTCTCTTCGGGGTCTATAGTCAACGTGCCACAGCCAACTGATCGCTTCAATGAGGTTGGGAAATTCAAGCTGAGACACTACCATAAAACCTACTCGTTCTATTGACAAACCAACTTATTCTATATATCATATCCCGGTCGCTACCGGGTGATGACTATTTAGAATAAGTTGGTTGGCTTTTCCCGGTAGCTCAATTCCACCACGCCGGCGGAAGGACCCATGGTAAGTGAGCGAGGACCGGGACGGCAGGCGAAAGCCCGCCACCTCAGACCCTAGTTACCCCTACCTCCAACAGCCGGCAATTCCTGTTTACGGCGAGCCTTTGCGGCCCGGCGTCCACCACGCCGGGCCTCGGCTTGTCCCCCGGCAGTGCATAAGGTCCGGCTTACGCCTTCACTCCGTCCTGGACGTGGACCAGGGCGACCCCCGGCACTTAATCCCCCAATATCTCCCCGCCCTGGACGACAACAACCCGGCGAAAACCTGTCGTCGGTGTTCATTACCCCAGGCCCACGTCGCGCCGGTGGCCATCGGAATGCTCATCTTCGCCAGGTGCGGCCGGTAGGGCACGCCATGCCTGGAACCGTCCACATAACCCTCAACTACGTCCATACCCTCTGCCGCCGTCCTGTGGGTGAACTGGCCGGGGACACCTACACCACGGACATCATCCGCGCCACCAGCCCGGCCACCGGCACTTGCCCGGAATGTCTTGAGCGGTTGGGCGATCCCAGGAGCGTATCCGATGTAATTACCGAATCTGAACGGGCCTACGAAGTGGGATACACCCACGGCAAGGACAAGGCCTACTTCGAGATGGACACCTGGGACCCGCGCAACCACGACGTGAAGACCGGCTGCGGGTGCCGGCCGTGCGTCACTGCCAGAACCATTATGCGGAAGATGTTGGGCGGTGTGGACGATGGACGCGCCAGGTAAGCCACGATACCCACTCCCCGCCGTTCCGGTGGTTCTGGAAAAGGGACTGAAGTTCGTCCTCGTCGCGCCCTGGGGCGAACTGGACGATGAGGGTAAGCAACTGAAAAAGCCGATCCACAAGAACTACCAGAAGCAGCCGTACGGCCCCGGCTTCCAGTCCGTGAAGGACCACATCGACCGCAACGGGCTGCTGGGCGTCATACCCGAATCCTACCGTTGCGGCGGGGTCGACGTGGACCGGGGACAGGCGACCCGCATCCTTACCGAGTTTCCGCCCCTGCTGGTAACGCAGTCCCTCCGGCCCGGAGGCTTGCACCTCTGGTACAGGAATCCCTCGGACTGGCAGCCAACCACCAGGAAATGGACCGAGCCTGACGGCGAGGCTGGCGGCGACTTCATCTGCGGCCCCGCCGGTTACTTTGTGCTTTGGGGCGATGCCTTGCAGGAGCTGTCCGACCAGTTGAAGTACGGCAACCTGGGCCTCCCGACCGCCGACTTCCGCGATGTGGCCAACTCCCTAACTCCCGTCGACTACCTGGGCCGTCCGGCGCCGGACGGTTACCGGGAGATTCCCGACGTGAACACCGACCTCGCCCAGGCGCAGCCCGGGTCCCGCAACACCGCCCTCTTCACCTGGCTGCTGGCGTGGGGTTACGCCCACCACCAGGACTACGCCGACTTCCTCGACTTCCTGGGGACGATGCAAAACCGGTCCCTGGCCGGCCTCGCGATGATGCCGGACCTGGGGCCGACGCCCCGGGGCGGCAATTCCTTCGACCAGGGGGAGGCGTTAAAGGTCGCAGGTTCGGCCTCACGGAGAGTTTGGGGCAGAAAACGCCAAGGCCAGGACTCCCAGGCCTACCCTCCCTCGGAGAATCGCCCAGAATCGGCTCTCAGTGCGCCCGATTTTCGGTCAACAGACCGAAATCGGGCGTTTTTGCTGGCCCAGGCAGGTTACCGAGGCGACCCCGCCCTGAATGCCAACTCCGAGGAACAGCGCCGGCGACGGGCGAAACGCACCGAGTACGACCAGGAACGGGTGAAGGCCCGCCGCCAGGTCGTGGCCAGGAAATACATCCTGGGCGAGAAGGTGGCCACCCTCGCCGGCGGCTTTGATCTCACCCCGCGACGCATCCAGCAGGACGTGGCCGAGATGAAGAACGCTGGCCAGCTCCCCAGCCGACGCCAGGCGAAACGGCAGCAGGCGATAGTCGACGCACGGCTACGGCGAGCCGAAACGCGTGGGACACAGGGCGAACAGCGATCCGGCAACCAACCTGGACGGGAGGGCGCAGGGGGACCACTTAAATCTGGACTGGCAGAGCTGGCCAGGACGGAGTACGGGGCCAGATACCTGCACACCTTCAGCCACCCCCCTCCAGGTAACGACGGTCTTTTCCAGAGGGATGCTGCAAAGCAGCCCCCCCGTGTTTATGGGTTAAATTCGCTTCTCCAATCTGCCAGGGACCGAGACGGCCCGGTGCAGCCCCGGGACCGGCTTTCGCGTGGCATCAAGGGCTGGTTCTGCCGGGGCTGCGGCTGGTTTGGACCCGACCTTCAGGCGGTGCAAGCACACGTCCAGAGTGTACCTGCGCCCGAAAAACAGGCGCACTTGGGAATGAATGCCGTCTTTCGCGACATTGACCGCCAACTGGTGATGAGCGATGGAAGCCCCTGGCCCATGCCGGACCACCCCAGCCGCAACCGGGCGGCCACCGGGAAGCAGTTGGCCTACATCCTGGCCCTCCTGGACCGGCTGGGCCAGCAGTACGGCCGCATGTACCTGACCGTGGGCGAGGCTTCGGACCTGATCGCCCTCTTGCAAGAGCGCCTCGCCAAGGGCCTGTGAAGAATCGGAAGGAAAGGAGGTACGGAATGGCAATAACCGGGGATGGGTTGAAGCAGGGCCAGAGCGTCCGCGTGGACGGCGTCTGGGGGACTTTCAATTACCTCGTGGGCCACCGCTGGGCGGTGGTCACCATGGACAGCGGCCAGTAGTGGCTGGTCCGAGTCGTGGAACTCAACAAATCTGAACAGAGGAGGACCGCATGAAATGGACGATTGCCCGGCTCTTCGTCTACGGCCTCGGCGCTGGCTTCTTTATCTGCGCCGCGTTGGTCGAATACCTGCAGGGCAGCTACTTTCCCAGCTTTGCCTTCTTTCTCCTGGCGGCGGCCTTGTCCGCGACCGGTCTGCTGGAAACCAAGAGGCTCTCGGCCGACGAGGAAAGGGTTGAGTGATGGAACCGATTGAATTGAAGGAGGAAGGAATGACTACTGAAATCGTTACCGAAACCGTACCCGTAGCCCAGGCGACTGTTGAAATGGTCGAGGTTGCCCTGGACCGCATTATCCCCAACCCCTGGCAGCCCCGGCCTACCAACGACCCGGAACACATCGCCAACCTGATGAAGGACATCGAAGCGGTGGGTCTCTTGCAGGAACCCATGGCCAGAAAGACCGATAACAATTACCAGCTCGCCTTTGGCCACTGCCGCGTGGACGCCCTGCGGGGTCTCCAGGAACAGAAAAAGTGGGGCAGCACCGTCAAGGTAAAGGTGGCTCCCCTGACCGACCAGCAGATGGCCTACATCGCCCTCAGCGAGAATAGCGCCCGCAAGGACGTTACCCCCATCGAGCAAATAACCGCCTGGGCCAAGGCCCTGCGGGAAATTCCCGACGTTACCATCCAGGGCCTGGCCGACAAGGTGGGCATTGACCGGGGTGTGATGAGCCGGTACCTGACCATTCTGGAACTGCCCAAGCCGGTGCTGGAGCTGGTGGACTCCGGCGAGATGAGCCTGCGGGCCGCGCGGGAGCTGCTGGTGCTCCGCAACGACCACCATTGCCACGAGGACCAAATTCTCATGGTGCTGCAGGACTGTAGCGGAAAGTCCACGTCCGCCTATTACGAGTCCAACAAGCCGCCCGACTACCGGATTAAGACGATAAGGAAGGCGATCCGGGGCCTGGCCCAGGGTAGGCCTGCCTACGGCGACGTTAAGGGAATCTACGAGAACGACCGCAAGTGGCGACCCCTGGAGAAAGGTACCAATCGGCACGTCAGCTTCGACGTGGCCGAGTTCAAGAAAGAGTTTCCCCATTCCGTCCACGTCCTGCCCGAAGGCGACGAGTCTGGCGGCATGGAGTGGACCTGCGAAGTAAAGGAATGGGCCAAGTGGTCTACCCGGGCCACTAGAGAGGCGAACAAGGCAGCCGAGTCCAGCAGCGCCGGTGGAACCGGCGGGGGAACCTTTGCCGACAGCGGCCGAGCGCCGCAGCGCAATCCTTACGAGGTCCAGCGTGACGAGGAGTTCGTCAAGCTGCTGAAGAAGGACCCGATGGTAAAGGAGCAGTTGGGCAAGCGGCTGCGGTCCGTCAAGTACCTGTCCGACTTCACCGAGGAGGATCGGGAGACCCTCGGCACCCGAATCAAGCGGGTGAACGAGAACAACTCCATCCGGCTGCCCCTGGTGGCCCAGCCTGAAGCCACCCGCCCCAAGCAGGAATGCCACGCCGACGAACCGCCCATGTTCGACTTCAGCCAGTGCGCCACCTGCATCCAGGGAGCCGGCTGGATTGACTACTCCTACTCCGGACACGGGCCGGTCCTGGCCTGCACCAACCGCCAGCTCTACGAGGAAAAGAAGGCGGTGGGCATGGCCATGTGGACGGCGTGGAAGGAGCGGCAGATTGACCTGGACTACCAGGCGGACCTGGCGGCAATAAACCGGCTGGCCGTCCTGCAGCCCGGCGACGCCCGGGGAATCTTCAACGGCCTGGTGTCCTTCGCGGCCCAAGCCAAGGCCATAGAACCCCTGGACCGGCGCAGCAGCGGGGTGGGCTGGGATGAAAGGAAGGAGCACGACTACTATCCCGCCGGTGCTTACGAGTTCGCGGCCATGGCATTTCTGGCGCTGCCGGCGTCGCCGTCCTCGATGAAGGACTGCGAAACCTGGCGGCGCGGGTTTAATGACTGGCTGGAGAAGATCCCGGAAGACTTCGACTGGCCCAGAGCGGCCGCCTGTCTCCAGGTCTGGTATTCCCGCCATGTTCTGGGCATTGGGGCCGACCTGTGGCCCACCGTGTCCGTGGACACGGTGACGTCGGAAGGCGGCGGCGAGACCAGCACGGGATGGAAAAGGGGCCGGTTCTGCGCCTCCTGCAAGGAACTGGCCATCCCCGGCGAAAGCCGGTGCGCCGACTGCAAGGCCAAGCGCCAGGCCAAGGCCAGGGCCGAGCGCGAGGCCAAAAGCGCCCAGGTTGCTTAACCGACTGGAGGGAAGAACATTGAACGCTAACCACATAGACTACGAGGAATGGCTTATCTCGACGGACCGGTTCTGGCGGGCCTACCCCCTGGGAATTGACACGGTAATCGTGGCCAACACCACCGGCGGGGTTACCACCGTTCACAAGTGCAGCGAAGCTGACCAGGAGCGGATCGAGCCGCCCACGCCCAAGCCCAGGTCTGCGCCTCCTGCGGTGTGGCCTTCAAGACCCTTTACCAGGCTGATGACGGCACCTATTGCCGCCAGCATGTGGCCGGAAGGACCCGATGATACTTGATTGCGGCTATTGCGGACGGCCGTTGCCGGTCTCTGCCCAGCGGCGGTGGTACCACTGGGCAGAGCGTCGCGGCGAATGGTTCCGGGTATGCCGCGAGGTCCAGGACTGCTTCGAGGCCGCCGCAGCCAGGCAAGCGGTAAATCGGATGGAGGCTTTGCTATGAAAACACTGTTCCGAAAACTCTCTACGGTCTACGTCGCATCATTGACGGCCGTGGCGGTCTCCTGGGGCCTGGAAAGCGTCGCGGGGCTGCCGATGGGCAGCGTTACGACCGATCTGCTGCTTGCAGTTGGCTTTTGCGCCATTTACACCGGCTGGAAACTGTACGAACTCTGGAACGAACCGAGAGGAAGCATGATTTGTCCCAAGTGTGGCCACGACAATCCACCGGACCTGATTTTCTGTGAGGCTCGGCAGCGACGTTGGCTGATATTTGTTCGGTACTGTACGGCCATTCTTGACCCCGCCCGGGTCCCGTGTTCCAACTGCAACGCCCAGCAACCGGAAAACGCCCGATATTGTGGCCAGTGCGGAATTGCGACGGGAAGAGGAATTTGACGATGAAGGAACTAAAGCTGCTTCCCAGGGATGGAATCTGGTGCGTGGAGCACCTGCTGGACGGCAAGCCTGACCCGAAAATCAGCGACCTTTGGGACGGCGAGACGTGCTTGCCCACGCCGTTCCTTTTGGCCACTCCGGTTTGGGAGGTAGCGCAATCGCTGGCCAGACTCAATTCCGGAAAGCGGATTCTTTATAATGCGAGGACAACGGACCATGGAAATAGTTGAATGCCCTAGTTGATTCACTGACTTGAAAATACCCCCCCCGGCCCGAGTTGGGCGGATTAGCGGCCGCGCTACAGGACATGGAAGAGTTCGTGGGAATAGAGCTTCGTTGCCACTACTGTGGAACCATGTTCAAGCTGCCCCCGGAACACCACGAAATAGACCGCGCCCAGGAACTGGATGATACCATTGACCGGCTGGCCAGGGACACTCTGGAGGGCAGATGAGCAAGACCATTTCCTTTGACCTGGAGATTCTGCAACCAGGGCAAGACGAGTTCCACTTTTGCCTTCACCTTTATGGCAAGGACATAATGGCCGACGCCGGCGCTCAACTCTTCATGGTGCGTAGCAAGGAGACCGGCCACGTCCTCGGAAGTTGTGGCTACCACCTGGAATCGATTACGGTCATGCGGGACACCATCCAAGCTGAACTTGACAGGGCAAAGCAGGAAGAATGAAATGAGATACACTCATAGCTTTATGATGAAGGAGCAGCATATCAAAGAGGGGGTTCGGGGGAGTGGTGAACGCTGCGCGGTGGCCCTAGTCTTAAGGGAACATGGTTATGAGGTTGAGGTTAAGGGTGACGGCTGGACCCGAATAAATGGACTGCTCTACAAGAATGCCTGGCACCAATCGCCATTCATTCGGCAATTTGACAGGGGCACAAGGGTTAAACCCGTTCAAATAGTTATTCAGCACGACACCAACGCCACTGCCACAGTGACTTATCGGCGTTGGGTCGCGGCGCATGGCCTGTGGTGAAAGGAGTGTTAGAGTGCTCCGAATCTATTTCTGGGAGATACTTCTTGAGTGACGAAAATATAGAATGGGTAGGTTACTCTAGGTTCCAATCACTTCGCTGCCTATACGCATCAATTGCGTCGCTTGAAGTCATGGACCACTTGCTGAAGAGCAGACGTATGCATCACTTGGTTAGTGATGGAGACGAAATTGAGGACGTACTCCTCAATATTCGTACCTTCTTTCTGGCTGGTTTGTTCAGCAGACAAGAGATGCAACACCGTTTCATGCCTCTAGGAGGTTCCGTTCAGGCCCACATTTACTGCGTGTTGTTCTCCGATGCCGTCAGGTGGTGGGCAGCAGCACATCGTACCGGCCGGGATAAGAACAAACACCTGAGTGCTTCCATGTATGGAGTTGATTGGGCCAGCCATTTTAACCACTTCTATCACGAGTTCCGAAACGAGCAACTGGCTCATTACCGTCCTTCAGGAAAGACTGATGACGCACCTGGCCTGACCCCTCGCCCTTATGGATTCTTCCTGAGCCAGCAGGAGCACGACGACTTCCGGTCCCTCTTGGCTTACTCTCTCCATCTCACATTAGCTGGGGAGGACTTGCGTACTTGGGAGGAGGTCATGACATCACTTCCTGTATACCACCAGTTGACCGAGGTCCAGAAACAGGCCGTAAGACAGGCCACGTCAGAAGTTATGAAACGGCAATATGAAGCACTCCTAAAGATGCCCACGCGTAATCCGTTCCCCGACGCTGAAACCATTAGTCAAATGGAGAGGAGTTCAAATGACACAGAAAACAAGAGTGATTGATCAACTCTTGCAGCAAACCAAGGAAGGAAAGCTCAACTGGGAACCAATGTATCTGGAGGGGATTCAGCCCGTTGGGTGGAGAACGAAGTTGCCAGGCGGGTGCAGGTTGGAGCTGCACACCAAGCAGGGAGGAGTGCTTTTCGCCTTCCTGGACGATGAATGGGGAGTCATTGGCAGGTATCCAGCTACCGATGACTTGGGATCGTTTCTCAATACCAACGGCAGGGGGAAAATGAACCTTTCTGTGACTGCCGACCAGCAGGTCCGACACCAGCTCCTAGAAGCCATTTCAAAAATACCGAATAAGGTTTATGCTCCTGACCAAAGGGAAAGTGTGGGGTGGAACGGTGGAGCAGGAATTGAGCGATGCCCAATGGAAACTGATACAGCCTTGGTTGCCAGCGCCTAAGCGGAGGGGGCGTCCCAGAGCCGATGACCGGCGCACCATCAATGGTGTCTTGTATGTGTTGCGCACGGGCTGCCGCTGGCAGGACCTTCCGGGAGAGTACGGCAGTTCCGTGACTTGCTGGCGACGACTGAACCAGTGGCAGGAACAAGGGGTCTGGGAAGATATCTGGCGGACTCTGCTGGGCACTCTGGATGCCCAAGGTAGGCTGGAATGGGAACGGGCCCACCTGGATGCCACTTTCGCCCCAGCCAAAAAGGGGGAGACCAGGTAGGACTGACCCGCAAGGGCAAGGGCACCAAACTGATGCTGGTGGTAGACAACCAGGGAACCCCTCTGGGAGCCTTGGTGGCCAGCGCCCAGCGGGCGGAGATCACTCTGGCCGAGGCTACCTTGGCAACGGTGAGGGTACCGCGGGCCAGGGGACGACCCCGCAGTCGTCCCGGGGAACTGGTAGCCGACCGAGGCTACGATTCTCGAGCATTCCGAAACCGGTTGCGGCGGAGGGGAATCAAGCCTTGCATCCCGGAACGACGTGGCAAAAGGCCGCGACCGGGCCGGAAAGCTCAGGTGTCCAACTACCGCCATCGGTGGGTAGTGGAACGGACCTTCGCCTGGTTGCACAACTTTCGTCGGCTGGTAGTTCGATACGAGAGAAAAGCGGATCTCTATTTCGGCTTCGTCCTGCTGGCCTTTGTAATCCTGCTCACTAATCGAATTTTGAAATAGCTTCTAGATGGCTGATTTCGCATTTTAATGGTTGGAGTGGGCGGAATGGATGGAATCGAGGTTGACCGACTACGTGAGTGTAAGGCACTTGGCACACTGGCAGGCATGACTTCCGGAGGGGTAGCTTTCGCAGCCTATTTCATGGGGGAAATCTTCGATGTTTCTAGAGAGGTCGCGCTGCCGGAATTTGACATTATTGCTGGTGCATTAGTAATAGGCATGTTGTTTACTTTCCTGGGTCTTGCTGGCTGGCTTGGACGTGAAATAGGGCAGAGAATTATCTATCCCATCCGAGTTGGTGATGATCGAGCAGGGACGAAGGGGATAATACTCCTGGTTTTCGGAGGAGTTGCAATTGTGTCCGTGCCGTATGGGATCTTAGTCATCATACAGTTGTTGGCCCAATAACCAAACGAGGTCAGTCGGCTCAGTACGCATGCGCAGGAGTTCCATTGTATGGCCCCACCTCCTGTTCCCGACCGAGCAGCACAACAATGACGGGACATACCCGGCGGAACCAAGGACATAATGGCTGACGCCGGCGCTCAACTGTTCAAGGTGCGTAGCAAAGACACCGCCCACATCCTCGGAAGTTGCGGCTACCACTTGGAGACGATTACAGTCTTGTTGGACACCATTCAAGCCGAACTTGACAGAAATGCGAAATAGATGGGCATTAGTGTGCTTTCTCCTCTTGGTATTCTTGGCTGTAATCGTGCTGTTCGCGGTTCGAGTAGCCACTGAAGGGAAAAGTGAATGCTAACCTGGGTGGTTTCATTGCGACGATTCAGCCCAACCCGTCTGGTATGAGGCAGCAGAGTACCCACCTTCGCCAGAAGATTGGGAACTGGCCTGCAGTAATAAGTGAATCATAATGAGGGTTGTACGAATCAGTGTCGTTAATGTAGGTGTAGCGGAGACATGAACCAACAACTTTGCCCGCGCTGGTTCAACCGAAAGGGCTCTGATTGTTCCTTAGCCGAATGCTTGGTCGCTGGAGCATGTGAATTCGCGGACTTCGATAAGTCCACCAACATAGCATTTGAAAAAGCTATGGAAAGCGAGTATCAAAGCCACCGCCCCAGGATTCTCGACGCGGATGGTGGCGTCCAGATGTGCGAGCAATGCAACGATGAAGATGGGAAGGCGGTAATTATTGGTGATGGCAGCATTTCGGTGTCCCGCATTTGGACGCATAACGCCTTCAATTCTGGGATTTGCCGCCTAGTCTATATATGCGACGTTTGTTTGTCGTCGATAAGAGCAGCAGAGAACGCAGATAATGCTTGGTTTGACGCCTGGAGCTATGGGATAGACGAAAATTGCCCTACGTGCCGCGCACACATGGAATTATTTCTTGATTGACGCTGGAACGGCCCGATATCTGGCTACCTTTGGGGCTTTCCTCCTGTTGTAGTTGGCCCTCATAGGCGGCTGGATACGCTGGGAGGCGAATAGACTGAGGGATGAAGTTAACAGGAGCCAGAATGAAATGTTGGCCTATGGTCGGGAGCATTCCCATGACGAAGAGGGGGTTGCCCTCTTCCGCCAGCTTCTAACGTTTTCTAGGTAACAGTTAACGGAACAACAGTTGTGCGAATGAAACCATCGACGTTGTAAAGAATGTTACGAGGGAGCGGATTTCTCTGAATATTAGGTTCGGGCTGGCTGTGGCGTTGACGAAACTGAGGTGTGAGGCTTCAGCCCCCATGTGGCAGATGATCGCGCTGGGTGAGGGCTTCATGTTTCTGGCGTAAGCGATATTCCAGCCAAGGCCGGTCCAGCCAGTGCCAAGTCAGCGGCTCACCGGTCGCAGAGTCCAAGACTCCGTTCTGTAGCCTGGGAGGATGACCAGGATAAGCGATGGTTGAATCAAGCTGCTCTTGAGCAATCAGTGTGCTACGGTTCGGTTCAAAAGGTAGCCTGGAAATCGATGCTTCCGAGAAATTCGCCCTACCGATATAAGCGCCAGAAAAATCAGTCAAGTCTAAATGGGCCCGTATGAAGTCGGAGCTCAACAGGCTGGCCTCGACCAGGCTTGATTGAACGAGGGAAGCTTCCGAGAAATCGGCGTGGGAAGCTCGAATGCGAGCCATATTCGCACTGCTCAAGGAAGCTCCACGGAAGTTAGCTAAATCACATGAAGCGCGATAAAGGTTAGCGGTGAACAGGTCGGCTTTTGCAAGGTTTACTCCTCCAGCGGAAGCATTGATGAGATTAGCACCTGTGAGGATGGCGCGGGATAAATCTGCCCCTTCTATGTTAATGCGTCTTAGGTCCGCGCCTCGCAGGTTGAGCCGGTAATTGGCTTGTGCTTCGAGAGCTTTGCCGGCCTCACTACGTTTGCCAATGGCGGACATGATGGCTTGCACATCTTCCCGATTACCCTGGTATTCTCTGGCCAGGGACTCCAGCTGGTCCAATTCGAAGACCCTCCAGTAAATGGTGGCTTCTTGGTCCGTGGGATTTCTGATAAATGCGCAGAAGAGCTCAATAACCTGGAGATGGAACTCCCCCGGAAATTCGTTGGCAAGATACTGCAGGTCGTAGATGCCCCCGAGTCTTACCGAGAGGAGACTGTTGCCGAGCATCTGGACGCCCCTTTGGTATCGGTCCTGTCTCAGGCTTTCCTGGGCCGTGTTGGCCTGAATGAGGGCGACCTCGGTTTGCCGCTGCTGACTGTCCGCCTGGCGCTCCGCAATCCAACTGCGCCATAGGGCGAAGACCAGCGCAAGGACTCCTCCGGTGAGAAGGCCAACATTCCTGATCGTCGTGCTACGGGATTCCTGGGGCTGCCCATCGGAAGTGCGCAGCCACTCCCAGTAATCCACGGCCAGCCAACCGGCCAGAAGCAGGAGTCCCATCACGGTCAAAAGGATGTAGAACCGTGCAGGACATACTCGGGTTAGCCTGGTCAACCAGGTTCCGGCCGAGCGTAAGGCTGTCATGACAAATCTTGTCTTCAAGGCCACGTTGGTCAGGCTGCCATTCCCATCTCTTGGAGGCGGGCGATCAGGTATTCCTGGGAACGGTCCCCCTTGATCCGGTTGCAGTGTCCACAGAGCAGCTGAAGGTTTTCGATGTGGTCAGTTCCGCCGGCCCTGACGGGAATGAGGTGGTCCACCTCCAGGTGGCGAAACTCGAAGGCCGCCTTGCATCCCTGGCAGTGGCCCTCCTGCTGACCGAACAGGACGTGCTTGTTCTGCCGGTAGGGCCTGGGAATGTCGATGTCGGTGCGCCGAGGGACGTCGGTGCGGGCCGTGACCAGGCGGTTGTGGAACAGGCTTCCCATGGATTGCTGGAGCCGTACGTTGACCAGCTCAACGGCCTTGGGTGAGATATCGATACCGACCCACTGGCGGCCCAAGTTCTCCGCAGCAACGCAGGCGGTGGCGCAGCCACAGAAGGGGTCCAATACCACGTCTCCCTCGTTGGAGGAGGCCCTGATGATGCGTTCCAGGAGGGCCAGGGGCTTTTGGGTGGGGTACCCGATCCGCTCTTTAGCCTGGGAATTAATGGGAGATATGTCGGTCCAGACGTTGTCGACGACATTCCCCGGCATTTCATTGAGGTAGCGTTTGAGCCGGGGACGCTGCCGGGGTTTGTCCGGGTACCAGATTCTGCCCTCCTGGTCCAACTTGGTCATGGTTTCCTCTGAATATCGCCATCCCTTGACCGGTGGCGGATAGCCACGCCACTCGTAGGTGAGGTTGGGTCGAGGATTTGGGCTGGCCATGTCAGCCAATGTATATAGACCTCTCCCGTCGTTGTCGTCGTAACGGTAATAGCGCTCGACGTATGCCTGCTCGTAGGGCACCCGAACATCGTTGATGTTTATCTGGTCACCGTAGAAGAGGATGGTGTCGGCCACGTTTCCGAAGGTGCGCGAGTCGCTGTGGGCTGAGGTCCTTTTCCAGGTGATCTCTGCCATGAAGCTTCTTGCGCCGTAGATGCTGTCCATCAGTAGTTTCAGGTAGTGGCTGGCGTGGGGTCGCAGTGGAGATAGATGGAGCCGAACTCCTTGAGGACCCGCCGCATTTCCAGGAGCCGGACAGCCATCATGCACAAGTAGGACTGCATGGCTTTCCCGTGGGCTAGGCCGGCTGCCTCGATGACCTTGTACATGGCGGGCTGTTCGTCAGCGATAAGCCCCATCCAGGCCACGTCGAGATCGGAGGGGGTCCAGGTGTCCTTGAAGGCCGATCCTGCCGCGGCGCTGCCCACCGGGGCGGCATAGTTGCGGTTGGAGTTGAAGGGCGGGTCGAGGTAGATGATGTCCACTGCCGCGGAGTTAAGGCCGAGGAGGATGTCCAGGTTGTCGCCGGTCCAGATGGTTCTGCTGGTGAAGTTGCTCATTGTTCTTTTACTTCTTAACGCCCATATCCGGGGCGTCTCGCGGTGGGGTGCTTGAATTACCAGATTGGGCTGACTGCAAGACTGGAAGTGATGATCGGCGCTTGTAGTTCGTATTTGTTGGCCACTGAATTGACTAGGTCTGAAAACCATGTGGGAGCTTGGGGAGCGACAATAACCTCGGCAATCAACGCCTCCAAGTCTACCTTGCAATAGGCTCCAGTAGGTATTCCTGGTGGGGAAAAGTTTCCTTTTATAGCTCTAACTTCTCTTTCGTGTTCAAAGCTCTTTCTCTTGTGAAGGACTGGTGTGAATAAGTCGCTTTCAGCAATGTATGTGTTCTCATAGTCAGCATAGGTAACCGTCCCGATGTAAATAGCTTCGTCGCAGACGAAACTTTCTCGTAGGCGCTTGAAGGTGGTCTTTATGGCTATCCCGTCCTTCTCCCGACCGTAGATCCTCCACATAGCCTCTGACTCGTAGGTATTTTCATGCCAGCAGTAAACTAGACTGTATCTAGGCGCCTGCCGAAGCCCTGCTTCGATGTTTTGTAAGGCGACTGGAAGCTTATCGGGACCGAGACCTTGGCTCTGGAGAAGCAACGGGCGGAGATCGCGATTATGCTTGGTGAGGGAACCCTCAAAAGGGTCTCCAAGCGTGTCTGCCCTGGCGAAGTAGAGGGCGTTCGTGGACAGGAGGGAAACGAACTTAGTGAAGTCCATATAGCGCCAGAGCACCGCCTCCTCTGGTGGAGGCCGAAAACTTGGGTGTTCTTCGTACATGTTCCATCTCCGGAACGATTAAATGCCAAGTTAGGGCTTCGCACGTCAAATACAACCAAAGGGGATAGGGGATTAACACCTTCCCTCCTGGTATACCTTGGCCACCGCCCCCCGGTCGGCTGCCTGGCGCTCAGTGTAGAGCGCAGGTACCCTTAGTTGGGTTAAGAGCGGTAGCTCAACTTGCGTGTTGCTCGTTAAATTGATTAAAAAGGGCTCCCTCGTAGTGTATGAGTTTGTTTGTCGCTTGGAAGTTACCGTAGTGATTGTTCAAGTCGTGGACGCCAAGCACTGAACGGGTCAGGTGCCCCATAAGATGGATGAAGAGCACGTAGAAAGCCTTGTCGGGTTGGTCGTAAATTCCCATGACCAAAGGCGCTTGCCGGTCCCACATGTATGACGCATGTACGTGATGAAAGTCTTCTTCCTTGGTCAAGTAAAGAACTATTCCTTGGTCGAACAGACATAGCGCACTAACCATATCGGAGCGATTCAGACTCGCATTTATTTCCCCGAATCTGCGGGCGATGTCACTGAACGATAGTCCGCTCTTGAGCTTCGTGCCGAGCACAGTCGTATGTAACGGGTTTAATATTTTGCTGGCTTGGTCCAAGAAAGTCATGTGCTGATTTTCAGTAATGTGCCCATAGGGGTTTGCCGGCCTATTCAGGCGGGAGATCTTTACAAGTTTCTCCATGGCTACATCAAGTTCGTGAAAACCGAGGGTTTGCTTGACCTCAATTGCCGAGTAAATCGACTCAACGGGGAAGTGGAAGCGACGGGAATCCGGGGTGGCTCCGAGTTTTACCGCAGGGGCCCATGTTTTGTTCCGTATCAAGACGTCGGCTTCTCCCGCTGTTCTTCCGTCTCGGTCATTCACAACACCTGGGTCAATCGAGTATCTATCGGGGAGAAGCTTTAAAAGTTCTTGGCGAACGATGTCCTCCAAGCCGGGTCCCGAATCATAGTTATATATGTTGAATCGCTGTTCGATTGCCCCTTCTGCGACTATGCGCTGTTGGGCTGCTTGGCACGTGAGTAATAGACCGTTCTTAAGGTTTTCTGCATGTCCTGAGTCAGGTTGCCACTTGCTGACATCAGGCAGATCCTGCTGCCATTGCATACCGCTCCTTCATTAGTCAGCTCTCGTCTACTCTTTCCTGATAGTACCTGGTCACGGCACCCCGGTCGGCGGCCTGCCCCTGTCAAGCGGTGGTTCTCCCTAACGACGCATGCGCCTGCTGCCCATAGTTTCTAATTTGATCTGCCGTACGATGGTCAACGACGCGGATTGTTAAGCACGAAGCTATCATCCTCGGTCAGTCGGCGTCCACCCGAAAAATTGCTTATTGGCGAGTGACCGGAATTGCTGATACCGAGAACGTTAGCCTTTCAAGGCATCAGCCA
The DNA here is from genome assembly GCA_965207275.1 of Dehalococcoidia bacterium. Lineage (GTDB taxonomy): Bacteria > Chloroflexota > Dehalococcoidia > Lucifugimonadales > UBA3495 > Bin22. The sequence continues at coordinate 2,472,154 of CBDBMH010000002.1, read as the reverse complement.
ACCGGGTACCGCTCCTAACCGTTGCTACTAATATGTTCTGGTTTCTAAACCTGACCTTGCTACCGTCTTTGCGGAGGGTGTCAAATTCCTGACGGTGTAGTCCTCCGGTGTGAGCAAATATGGGCTTGAACTTGACCAAGACAGACTTTGGAATCAGCGCAGCAGCAATGGTAGCGCCTCCCCGAAGTTGGGCCAGCAGAACGCTAGTTTTTTTGTTTCCCAGTTCCACTGGGGCAACCCAGGGACCACCGTTCTGTCCATCAAGTCCACCGACAAAAAGAAAATCGCAGTGGGATTGTGACTTGTCAGCAGGGGAAAACTCGTTTTCCAAGCTGATTAAGGCGTAAGGTTGGGGCGCCCCTGCCATTTGTAGCGAGCTACCGCTGTCAACGCAAGCGGTAGTGTGACAACGTGAGTCTGTGTTTTGTTTGACCGTATCTACTATTGTTGACTCCAATGTCTCTCCTCAATTCGGTTGGAAATGGTAGCGAAGCGGTTGTACAAATCTTCGGTTACCACTCCGTAGCGAGCCGGAAACGTGCCCGATTCCTTGTCTAGCCGGATTTCCTGCACGACAGAGCCGCCGGTAGTGCTGCGAGGGTCGAATAACCAGGCTCCCACATCTTTTGTGGAGAGCGCGAGATCAGACCCGGGAATATCTGTGCGCTCGTCAACTGGGAGCTCAGACAACAGCACCAAGTTGGCCAGTTCCTCTAAAACCCACTCACTATGTGTGGTGATGATTACGCGGATACCAGACTTAACGACCGCCGCAAGTTCCCTAGTGAAAGCCACCTGCATTTCAGGGTGGAGATGTGACTCCGGCTCCTCAATAATGAGCAAGTCCCCAGGCTCAACGATATGCCGAAGGTACAGTACAACCGGAGCCAACTCGGATACCATGGAGGAAGCGTTCATTAGCGGCAAGTCACGTGTCCACTCATCCGGGCGATAGACAAACGAAGGGTAATCTGTGTCTCCCTGCTCAAGAGTAACGGAGCCACGAAGCATACTTTCCTCAAGGTGCCTTGACACACCGTTTCTTGGCCTACGAAAGCGGGAAGAGGGAAAATCGGCCATGTCAACGAGTTGTTCCAGAAAATCCCCGAGAACTCCCGAGAGTGTGGGCAGTGGAATTTCGCGTCGCAAACCGGCCCGAGAAGCTCTAGCTATCAACGACCGCACTACTACCCGATGAGCGTGCATCACTCCCGCCCTATCTGCGGGGAGGTAATAGGCAGAACTCGCCACAGAATTGACCATCTCTGCAATGATTGTGCCAGAAAGACTGCCGACGATTTCAGCGGCGTTCCTTTCCGCATCGTTGATTTGGTTAGACCTCCCCGTAAACCTCCAACGATTAGGCGCAATATCCCGTATTCGAGTATCTGGCCCTATGCGGAGAGGAATATCGTCAGGTATAGTAGCATCAATCCTAGTACCTGCTTCCGACAATCCTACGTCGTATCGGAACGGAGCTTTTCGGTCAAGTTCGCCTCCGGGTTGGAAGAACAGAGAGATTTTTGCCACGCTGCGACCAGGATGTTGAACAAGAGTTGAGCATTCGTCGATCCCAAAACACCTGGCAAGTTCTTCATCCAGTACGTCACTGGATAGATGGATGCCCTCAAGAGCAGATCGTATCGGGCTGGCAACGGTTTCCGGCAAATCCAAGGCGGGCAGGGGTTGAAACCAGAGGCTTCGCTGGTCCAGGTTCATATCGCTGGCCCATTCCAGGATATTTGTCACTGCGCTTGACGAAAGGTCATAGTCCTCAAATCGGTAAAGCGGACGCATTCTCGGGTTGTATCTCGTCGGGATGGGCCGACCGGAGCCTTTGAGGTCGGCGGAGTACGTTGCTAAGAATCTATGCAGGGCGTAAATCAGCACTGCCATGTAGGACTTGCCAGTGTTGCTAGGTCCGATGAAGACCGAGAGTGGGCGTAAGTCGATGCTTGCATCAGAAATAGGCCCAAAATTAGACACTGTGAGTGTCATCGGGTGCGTATTGTTCGTCGTAGTCATTGGACGCCCTCCAGCCTGTTTGGCAAGGCGAGAAATTTTGTGTGCCGGAGCTTCTAGGTGCGGGAAATTCTGAGAGCGACGGGTCAACAAATTAGTGTGTCAACAGCATAAACGGGGCCTAAAGTCCGGTCAATGCTGGACATTCAATCCCGAAGAAGTCGCCTAACCCAAGGGACCAATCGTGCAGCGATGCAAGTTGATAGACTGCGGAGATTCGGAGCAATCCACTCGGCCGACAACACGAAATAACGTCAGCCATCTTCATATTCTCGAAGCCGACGCATAACAGTGTCTGCCGACACACCGAATCGCCTGCCGATGGTTCGCAGACTCAGTCCAGAGCGATTCAGCCTGGCCATCTCTTCCATCTGGTCACCAGCGTCAGCCTTCCGTGGGCGCCCCAGGACCTTACCTTCGGCCTTGGCCTTCTCCAGTCCCGCCCGGGTCCTACGGCTGACGGCCTCCAGCTCCTGGTGAGCTGCCCAGGCCATGAAAGTGGTTAAGACGTCTCCTATCAGGGCCTCGGGGGTGTCAGGGTCGGCATCAAGATAAGCAGCCCACATCGCCTCGGACTCGGCCAGGGAGCGGATTTTCACGTTCCTGGATCGCAAATCCCTAATGGCGCTCACGGTGTCCATCCACCGCCGGCCGATGCGGTCGGCGGCGACGACAACCAGGGTGTCCCCTGCCAGCAGGCGGGAGTCCAGCGCTCTCCAACCGGTTCGTGTGTTGGTTCCGGTCCCGCGGGAAACACCTACGTCGCGAAAGATGTGGAGGCCGTCAACGCCGGCCTGGCGGAGCTGGAGGGCCTGGGCCTCGGGGTCACTCCCAGCAGTGCCTTCGATGCGCTGTCGGCTGGTCCGAATGTATCCGTAAATAGCCATCGTGATACTATATCTTTTTCTGACGGTCCTACTCAATTGGCAAATGTCATCTGAGCGACTGTCAGAACAAGGCGCGTTTTTGAAACAAGGAAAGGAGGACTATCTTGATTAACGGGAACAGCAGTGAAATCAGGCGGAGTCGCCCGTTACTACCAGAAAAGAAAAGACCGTCAGATCCTACGAGGACGATAGTCGCGGGAATCGAAGCATGAATCGTAGGTAACCTGGTCTAGATGCACCCAAGTCGTCCCAGGAACTCCCCTTCGGGAAACTCTCCCTCTTTGGTACGGAAAGGCGGATTCGAAGGTGAGCTGCCGGCCCTGTGATCGCGCAATCCTTTTGGCCAAGAGCACGGCAGGGCCGAAGTCGGAGTCCTGACTCACGATGATGGCCGCATCATAGGTCCGATCATAAGTGGAGCTTACTAGGTCCAGCGCTAGGCTGACGTCCACACCCTTCTCCCCAAATCCACCACCTAATGGGAGGAAAAGACCTCGTTGGAGCCAGCGGCAAAGCTGGCTATGATGGTTACGGGACAAACACAACCATCACCAACGAGGTGCAGTCATTATGCAACAGGGAGTCCTGCCATTCCAGTATGGGACGGAGCATCGCGCGGGGGGCATGACGGGGCTGTCGGGGTTGGCGGTCTATCTGGAAATGGCCGATGCGATGGGGCTGGGCGAGTCGATCCGGCGCTACGTGAAGGTCAAGGAGGGCGGACAGGGATGGACGGACCGGCAGATGGTCACCGCGCTGGTGCTGCTGAATCTGGCCGGTGGAGAAGGAGTGGACGACCTCCGGGTGCTGGAAGGGGACGAGGGTCTGGGCCGGATGTTGGGCCGGGTGGAGACGCACCGGCAGCGGGCTTGTGAGCGCCGGGAGGAGGGCAGCCGGTGGCGGGGCGGGCGGCGCCGCAGCGTCCCGTCTCCGTCGGCGGTGTTCCGGTACCTGGGCCGGTTCCACGACCCGGTTCAGGAGGAGGCCAGGCAGCCCCATACGGCGTACATACCCGCGCCCAGCGGCGCGCTGCGCGGGCTGGGGAAGGTCAACGCCGAGATGATGAGCTTCGTCCGGGACCACCTGGAGCAGGAGCAGGCGACGCTGGACATGGACGCGACGCTGATCGAGACCTACAAGCAGGAGGCGCTGTACTGCTACCAGGGCTACAAGGCCTACCAGCCGATGGTCACCTACTGGGCCGAGGCGGACCTGGTGGTCCATTCGGAGTTCCGGGACGGCAACGTGCCAGCGGGGTTCGAGCAACTGCGGGTGTTGCGGGAGTCGCTGGCCCATCTGCCGGAGGGCGTGGTGAAGGTGATGCTGCGGTCGGACACGGCGGGGTACCAAGTTGAGTTGTTGCGGTACTGCGCCGAGGGGAGGGATGAGCGGTTCGGAGTGATCGAATTCGCGGTGGGGGCGGACGTCACGGAGGGGTTCAAGCGTGCGGCAGCCGAAGTGGAGGAGAGCCAGTGGCGCCGGTTGCCCCGGATGGTGGGGGAGTTGGCGGTGGAGACGGAACAGGAGTGGGCCGAGGTGGACTTCGTGCCCGATAGATTGGCTTATTCCAAGAATGATCCCGACTACCGTTTCATAGCGGTCCGGGAGCCGCTGAGGCGGCCGCCGCTGCCGGGCATGGAGGATGACCTGGAGTTGTCGGTTCCGGCGATGGAGATGCCGGACCGGGGCTGGTACAAGATCCGGGGGATAGTGACTAACCGGGAGCTACCGGGAGATGAGGTGGTGCGGTGGTACCGGGAGAGATGCGGGAAGGGCGAGGAGGTGCATGGTGTGCTGAAGGAGGACTTGGCTGGCGGGAGGCTGCCGTCGGGACAGTTCGGGGCCAACGCGGCCTGGTGGGCGATAGCGGCGCTGGCGTTCAACCTGAACTCGGCGGTCAAGCAGTTGGCCCTGGGCGGTCAGTGGGTGAACAAGCGGCTCAAGGCGGTGCGCTTTGCTCTGATCAATCTGGCCGGACGGGTGGTCTGCCACGCCAGGAAGCTGCTGATCCGGCTGGCCCGGGGCCATCCATCCTTCCCGCTGCTGGCGGGAGCGCACCGGAGAATAGCGGCGCTGGCCCACGGCCCACCCTGACCTGGGACGGTCTGCGCCACTACCGACGGGCATTCAAGCGACGGGGACTCCCGCCGTAGGGACACTGCGCCCTTCTCCAGGACCGGTTGGCATAGACCTCGCCCTGGCGTCGCCGGCCAACGCCCCAATATCCCCTTCCAGCGCCTACTCCTGCCACGCCAACCCACTGCCAACCTGTCAGCCGTCAGCCGATGCCCCAACCGGCCCAATCAAGGAGCCCCAAAACCATTTTTCTCCCATTAGGTGGTGGATTTGGGTTCTCCTGGCCACCAGCATTGACAGAACCCATGTAGACCGTTATTCCCTGCCGGACCAACCGTGCCGCCTTGTTCCTCCAGAAGGCATTCCAGAAGGGGCTGATCTCCTGACGGGGGACCCCGGTGTAAAACCGGACCTCCTGGAGAGTTCGCCCGGGCTGCAGGGCAACCAGGGCCCGAGCCAGCCTATCGACGTCGTAACTTGGCCAGTCGTAGTTCCCGCCGGGACCCCAGGCAGCTTTTGCCAAATGGTACAGGTTCTGGCCATCAATGAGGACAAGGGTACGCATGGTAAAAAAACACCCGCCCGGTGGTGCGGGGCGAACCCACAATCCAGCAGACGGGGAGCAAATCAATTCCAGTGTAATTTTCTTAACAGCTTTTGTCAACGGTTAGGAACGACAAAACAGGGCCCCTCCAAAGTAGGGGCGCAGTCCAACCTCCCGCCGGTCTTGCGCCTGTCGAAGGACGCCCCCCAACCCTGCCCTGGTTCAACATCCTCACCATGAGCGGAGAATACCTACTCGGAAGGGCCCTGACGATAGAACTCTGTCCACTGACATTTGCTTCTTGCCAGGGGGTGTCGAGGGACTCCTATAATGGGCCCTATGAGAACGCCTGAGGTTTCGCAATGACCCTAAAAACCCCCGGCTAACAGAGCAGGTGCCGGTTCCTGCAAATGAAAAATCAGCCGACGACATCATAAACCGGCTGTAAGGCCAGCAGTACCAACATACGTCGGTGCGGGCCACGCGTCCCCGATCAACCCTCTCGCTCTCCTCAGCGACAGGGCCTGACAGGCCTGATCCATGGGTGATGGCCCGTCCCAAGTCGCTGCTGACCACCACAGTTCCTCGGAGGGCGCCACCCACAGAAAAAGATTGAGGCTACATCAACAACATGGCAACAAAAAGGGACTACAAAAGAGAAAGAGACCAGTTAATCCTTCGCTATCACGGTACGCCACCAGCGAAGAAGGCACCGCAACCCGTCCGGGAGGCAAAGGATCCCGTAACGGAATCCGACTATGTAGGAGTGCGGCCTCCAATCAACGCACCCTATTATCTGACTGGAGACTGCCTGCTGTGGAAATACAGCCTGAACACCGATGGCTACGGAAGACTGACCATCAAGGAGCAAGGAACCCAGATGGTCCACCGCTTGGCCTTTATCCAGGCCCGTGGAACCATCCCCGAGGGCACGCAGGTTAACCACCTCTGCGACCGCCCCTACTGTCTCCAACCCGGACACCTCTACGCTGGGACAAAGAAGGAGAACGCGAAGGACCGAACAGCCTTCAAGAATGGGCTCCAGCCATTCATTGCGGGCCTGGCCCTATCCAACTACCACGAAGTTGCCGAGGAAGGAGACCCGTACTGGCAATGGTTTCGCGAAGATCCGGACGCCCGGGAAATGCTGACCAGTAACCGCTGGCGCCTCAGAGAACCCTGGCCAACGCCCGAACCGATGGTCCAGGCAGCCATGGTACAGTTCCAGTGCCCGGGCCACGACTTTGCCATACCGAGCGCCATGCAGTGTGGAACAAACGAAGAGGGAAGCAAATTCTGCCGGATCTGCGACGAAGGGGAACTCTTCGCCGACGAGGGCGAGGAAATAGGCTACTCCTGGTTCCTGAAGGAAGTCTGTCCAGCATCACAAATGGTAGACAGCATCTACGATAAGGCGGTAGCGCTCCCACTCGCCGGACCAGAGTACGCGGACTGGAGAGCAAGGGTCCATGCCCGCAGCTTCGCCTTGGACGGCAGCCACAAGCTCCGATACTGCGCATGTCACTTCTGCACTGCAGACCGTAGCCTCTTCAACCGGATGCTCCAACCCCTGCTGACTGACCACGAACTTCAGCTGATCGCCCGGTGCGAAAGCATCAGCAAACGGGTGACGGAGATACTGCGGGAAACCGGCCGGGAGGCCGTGGCCAGGTGGACGGTAAGGGTGGAAGACCATTACGGCTTCGAGTTGACCTGGGAGCAAAGGGAGGACCTGAGGCAGCACTGGCTCACCTGCCACGAAGCCGAGAGGCAAGCCGGCGACATCGCTCACGCTATAGAAAGAATGGCGGCTGCAGTGATAAATGCAGCCGGACAGGGGCAACCGGCGGAAGAGTTGCTCCAAGACCGGATGCTGCAGCTGCTCTCCATAGATAGCGCGTATGGCAACCGGCACGAATGCCAGTGGAAGCTCATACCGCGTCTGACACGAAAAACGTTCAGAGCCCTATGGGAGACATTACAGGAAGCCATGCCCGACATCCTGCAGGACAACGAGGACCACGAACCGACTGAAGTGCAACGGCTTCTCGGCAGCCTGGTCGATTACAGGTTAAGACTAGCGACGCTGGACTTCCTGGGCTACCAGTACTCAGGAAACGGCCTAAGCCGACAGGTAAGACCACACCCGCATGCAAGCTGCCTAAACCGGATCATCAACGGGAGCCAGGGCTTCAAGTTGGACCGAATGGAGGACATGACCCAGAGGATGGCGCAAAACCGGATATGAGAAAGCCGGGGCATAGGTCAAAACAGCCTAGCGCTGCACCAGTGGGTAAGGGTAGTACAGTCAGCCGTCTCTCAAGACCCACTCCCGGGTCGTGCAGTTCTGATTTGTGCTGGGCATTGATACAGAGGATTTGGGAAAAGGCAGCGGCCCAAACGGGTTTCGTGGGTTGACAGAACCGATATTAGGCGAACCATTATTGTCAACTAGACCCCAAACACGGCCCGGTCCCTATCTGGCACCGGGCCTTTTCACGCCTCTTCCAATTACGAAAACCGGCTACACCCCCCGCTGATATTCGTATTTCTGGCCGGAATCCGTAATTTCTGCCCGGCCAGTCTCTTCCACCATCCAACTACCCATTACCGGGAATCATACCCCAACTGACATAACGGTGAGACACGAGAAACTTCCGCCTTTAGACTGTGCGGCAAATCGTCAAGAACCTCACAAGGTTCACAAGAGTAACAAGTTTGCCAAGATTGACGGAAAAAAATCGGGGGTATAGTTTCTCGCCATGGTTACAGCACCACAACAGTTGGATAGGGTAGCAGTTCCCCACGCAGACACTATTGCGATAGATGATGTGCTGGCCTACGGGCGCCATTTCCGCATAAAGCGCTGGCACGAGCGAACGGAGGACCAGCAGCAAAGGATCTCCTGCGCCCTTACTGCTTTCCGAACGTGGCGACTACGCCAGGGCGAGTCCTTTGGCGAAGCAGACCCATGGGAAATGGACCCGCCTAACGAGCACACGCTAAATGTGTACCTAGCGATGCTGTCTGTTTCCTCGGTTCCCTGGCAAGACAATTCATTGGCAGCCCTGCGTCTGTACTTCCTCCATCAAGAACTGCCCTTCCTGTTCCGCATGGTCGAACTCAAGCAAGTGAGAGCAATCCTCATAACCCGGTAGGTGATGCCATGTCGTCTACTCAGTTGGCCCAAGTCCTCTTTGGGGTAGCCTGCCTCTGTTGCGGGTTGCTGGTGGCCCAACTGGGCATCGTCTCCCTGGCCTTGGCCGACAATCCGGGCATTCTCTTCCAGACCACCGCATCGCTGGCCCTGCTCATCGGGGCCGGTCTCCTGCTCTTCGGCTTTGTAAACATTTTCCGTGCCCTGGCCAACCGGCGCGTCCCAAGAGAGCGCCAGACCGATTGGGCCGGCGCTGTGGCGATACTCCTGCCCTCGGTCTTAACACTCATGCGCTGGGCCTCCGCCCGGGTAATGGCCGGTAGAACCAAAAACCACGCTCACCGGCGGCAATCGCCGCGCCCTCCCCCCAGCTCATAACCCCTCCCTAATTCCGGTTTCCCACACTATTCATGGCCACATTCCTTGGTGGCCACAATGAGGAGTTATGAGCACAAACAAGATAAAGACGGTTATTGCCGCGGCAATAATCATCATGATTTCCCTGGCGTTCTACGTGCCCAACGTCTCCGCCATGGATACGGCGGCCAGGGAGTTCGAGCCCGCCTGCAAGAAAAGCAATTCCAATGTCACTGCAGTCCGCTATGCCTTGTTGGACGCCAACGACGACCAGGTAGGAACGGGGCAGCTTAACCAGGGCGCCACCAATACCTGCAAACTGACGGCGGCTTCTGTGGCGGGCGCCACGAAATATAAGCTGGACAACGGCGAAACCGGTTCGCTGACAACGTCTGGAACTGTAGCGGCCACTGACGGGCCGACCGGATACGTTGTTCGCCAGGTCTCCACCATCTTGTCCCAGTTCGGGACCATCAACCGCCTGGTCCTGGGCATCCTGCCCCTGCTGCTCTTGCTGACTTCCTTCGCCTACGGCGCGCTCCTGGTCACCGGAACCGGCGAGAATATCTCCGATTCGGTGAAAGCCGAAGTTGGCGGCCTCGTCGTGCTTCAGATAGTCATCAGCTTCCTGCCCTCTATCCTGCAGTTCCTGGTGACGGCTTCGGGGGCCACCGACGGCCAGTACGGGGTGACTTCCGACTTCGGCGGAATCATCGACATCATCTTCGGCGTAATTCCCATTGTGATGGTGGTGGCCATCATCGCCCTCATCGGCCAGCGAATCTACCGCGAGGCCAGCGACCGGGGCATGATGTCCGGCGCTGGCATGGCCTAGGCGTGGACAAGGTGCGAAATGAGCACAAACAAGATAAAGACGGTCATCGCGGCCGCCATCATCATCATGATCTCCCTGGCCTTCTACGTTCCGAACGTCTCGGCCATGGATACGGCAGCCAGGGAGTTCGAGACCGCCTGCAAGAAGGGCACCAGCAACGTGACGGCGGTTAGGTACAGCGTCGTTACTGGAACCGCAGCAACGGCGTCAGGCAAAGATTTTGCGTCGGGCAAATTGGTCAAGGATGCAACCGGAACCCTCGACTTGTCTCAAGGCGTCGGCAACGATTGCAGGTTGGCCATTGGAGTTGAAAAAGCAACCGCCGAGTCCAGTGGTGGGACTGCCACAATCAAACTGGACAATGGGGAGATAGTTTCATTGACAGCTGCGCAGGCAGGCGACTCAGCAACCGCGTACGCCACTCTCAACGGCTACAAGGTCCGCACCGTCTCTACCATCCTGTCCCAGTTCGGGACCATCAACCGCCTGGTCCTGGGCATCCTGCCCCTGCTGCTCTTGCTGACTTCCTTCGCCTACGGCGCGCTCCTTGTCACCGGCACCGGAGAGAACATCTCCGATTCCGTGAAAGCCGAGGTGGGCGGCCTCGTCGTGCTCCAGATCGTCACCAGCTTCCTGCCCTCTATCCTGCAATTCCTGGTGACGGCTTCGGGGGCCACCGATGGGCAATACGGCGTCACTGGCGACTTCGGCGGCATCATCGACATCATCTTCGGGGTCATACCCATTGTGATGGTGGTGGCCATCATCGCCCTCATCGGCCAGCGAATCTACCGCGAGGCCAGCGACCGGGGCATGATGTCCGGCGCTGGCCTGGCATAGGGGGTTTCAAATGGCCACGAAAAAGAAGAAGTCTAAGCGCCCGGCCATGTGGCAGAAGGGCTACAAGGCCGGCTACAACAAGGGCCGTAGGGCCAAAAGGAAGCGGTAGGAGGTAAGCAGATGAAAGCAAAGCAAGGCGGCTCAAAGCGTTGCAAGTCCGGCTACCGCCACGGAAAGCACAGTTCCCGTCGCAAGGGCGGCAAGAGCAAAAAGTAGCGTCAACCATATTCCAGATAAACCGGCCCGCCGGACTACTCCGGTAGGCCAATACAAAGGAGCAACCATCATGGCAGACCTGAACTACTGGCGATTAGCTGACACCGACGTTAACGAGATGGCCCCCACCGAGGGCCCGATCCTGGAAGTCACCATGGAGGCCACCGGTGACGTGCTGGCCGACATTCAGGCTATGCACCGGCAGGCACAGGACCTGGGAATGAAGTACCCGGTGGCCGGTCTGTGGCAGTCCGGCAGCCACGGAAGCGAGAAGCTGGAGGGCGGTGAGGGCAGGTTCCAACTTCATACCCTGGTCATGCAGGTGTCGGTCCAGGATAGCGAACTCCTGGCCAGCTACCCCTGAGAGGCAGCGCCCCGGCGCGGTTGGGACCACGTTGGCCCCCACCGGGACTTTGCAATGGCACTAGAGAGCGACCATGACTGAACCCCAGCAGCAGCAGCCAGCGACCCCGGCGCAACCGGAACCAGCGCCGGCCGAAAACCAACCCGTCAGCACGGGCGAGGCCGTGCCGGGACCCGCGCCACGGGACCCCAATCGCCGGGTGGAGACCATCGTCAAGGAATGGGTCTCCCGGCGTCGCTGGGTGGTAATCGGCGCGTTGGCGCTGGCGCTGACTCTGGTCGGCGGCTGTTTCTGGCTTCGCAGCGGACCGGACGCGCCGGCTGCTGCTGCCGAGCCTCCCCCCATCACCGCGCCCGAAAGCGAGCTGCCCTTTGAGGAACGGCTGCAACAGGCCCGGACCGACTGGGAACTGGCCCTGCCGCCGACGCCGGACGTGGACGCCATGGTAACGCAGCGACTGAACGACGAGCTGGAGCGTTGGGCGGTGGACTCGGCGCCCTCCCCGGCCCAGGTTCCGAGCAAGCTGGAGACATACAACCGGTACCGCTACTACCACTTTTTGGAGGAATACAAGATGTGCCTGGGTGCCCAGCCCGCCGCCGTGGTGGCCATCGCAGAACCGGCAGCGGTCGAAGAAACCGACACCGTGTCCACGGACACGGAAGCAGAAACCGCCGGCGCGGAAGAGGGAACGGGGGCCGGAGAACCGCCCACGCCGGAACCGGCACTTATTTCGGCGACGGTACCGACGCCGGCACTGAAGATGAGACCCGAACTGGACCTGGAGATTGAGACCCTACAGGCATTGCCCGAGGCGGTGGCGGCGCTGCTGACCATGTACGACACGGGACAGTGCCTGGAGCGGGACGACTATGCGGTGTATCGAGGCAGGGGAACGTGGTTAAGGCGCTGGCGATAGCTGCCGGTTCGGGAGTGGCCCTGATGGGCCTTATTGCGGCCGTCTCGCTGGCCGCGCCGCCGGCCCACGCCCAGTCGGGGCCTACCACCGTCCAGGCGTTGCAGCAGGCCACGTATACCTGCGACCCGGCCGACGGGTCTGACGCCAGCGGCAGAGTAGCCCTCGGCATCTGGCAGCTTGGCCCCAACCTGGACGCGCCCGTGTATCGGGCGGGGGCCGGTCTCAGCACAAGTATCCGGACGGTGCATTACACCTTCCCCAGCTCCGGCTCCTGGGAGGTACGCTGCGCTTCCTCCCACAGCTCGGCCTCTGCCCAGGTCTACAGTTTCATCAGCGTAACTGTAACCTCCCCGCCGCCGGGTCCCACCACCGTCCAGGGGGGGCAGCAGGTCACGTATAACTGCGACCCGGCCAACGGGTCTGACGACAATGGCAGAGTAGCCCTCGGCATCTGGCAGCTTGGCCCCAACCTGGACGCGCCCGTGTATCGGGCGGGGGCCAGCCTCAGCACCGCTATCCGTTCGGTGAATTACACCTTCCTCAACTCCGGCTCCTGGGAGGTACGTTGTGCTTCCTCCCACAGCTCTGCCTCTGCCCAGGTCTACAGTTCCCTCAGCGTAACGGTAACCCCCCCGCCGCCGGGGCCTACCACCGTGCAGGTGGGGCAGCAGGGCACGTTTTACTGCGACCCGGCCAACGGGTTTGACGCCAGCGGCAGAGTGGCCCTCGGCATCTGGCAGCTTGGCCCCAACCTGAACTCCCCCTCGTATCGGACGGGGGCCAGCCTCAGCACATATATTCGGACGGTGAACTACACCTTCCCAACAGCCGGCACCTACGAGGTACGCTGCGCTTCCTCCTACAGCTCTGCCTCTGCCCAGGTCTACAGTTTCATCAGGGTAACGGTAATAGCCGCGCCGGGAGACGCCTGCCAAATCACCGGTCCCGACAGCCTGACCATCGTCAACCGCGACGTATCGGCAAACTACGATGTGTACCTGAACACCGGGGGCCAGAACGTGCGGCTCTACTGGTCCGGTCCCGGCAACGGCGGCCTGAGCTCCCAAAGCGCCACCGCTGGGGTGTCAAACACGCCCTGGTTGGAACGGTCTTTCACCGCCACCGTCAATTTCGATACGCCGGGGACGTGGACCCTGACCTGCCGCGACCACCGGGTCCTGGCCACCAAGACCGTCACGGTGACCAGCGCCCCGGTGCGGGCCCCGGACGCCCCCGGCGATTCGGTGGTATTGACCCGCAGCGGCGCCACCGGGCAGGTCCCGCTGTGCGAACCCATCACCCTGAACCTCTCGGTGGTCTACCAGCCGGTGGCCGCCACGGACACCCTGGACTATGCCATCCAGGAGGAGGACGGGAGCGGCAGCGTCACCGGCATCATCAAGCGCCTGACCGTATCCAGCCACAGCGGTACTGGTGCCCAAAAGGTCACCATGACGGAAAGCGTGGCCCACTGCAGCGGGGGAGCGCGCCATTACCGGGGGGTAAGGCAACTGGAGCAGGTGGGCGGCCAGGACTCGGAGCTGGTGACGGTGGAATGGGCCGGAAACATCCAGCTCAATGCCTTCGACACCAGGGCGGAGCTGAACTCCAACATCACGCTGCGGACCGAGGTATACCCCCTGGACTGGGACGGGGCGACCATAGAGCTGCAGGAGAGGGGAATACACACCTCCCAGGGCCGGTGGGAGACCAGCAGGTCGGCGGCGGCCTACACCCGCTCCGAAAGGGCCGCCATTGCCGCCCTGACGGTTTCCCAGGCCACCGCCGGCGGCTACCAGTACCGTTGGAAGCTGGTAAAGGACGACATCACCGTCTACTCCAACGTGATCCTGCTCTACTGGGCCACGCCGCTGCCGACGCCGACGCCCTACGTGGCGCGAGAGCAGGAGGCGGAAAACCAGAACGAGGTGGAACTGCAGCCCGACGAAAGGTACACCGCCGAGGCCCCGGACGTGGTGAGCTACCAGGTGTCGCCATACCAATGCGGAGAGGCGGACGGAGCATTTTTTGAGGTTACCTTTCTGCCGGTGCGGCACGCGCAGCACTATGAGCTTTACGTGGACGACGCCCTGCAGACACTGATTGACGACTCCGGCCCGGCCGGCTACGTGACTTTCTGCCAGGGGCAGGAAACGGGTAGCGGGGAAATGCGGCTGACGGGACTGATTGACAACCGGCAGAACCGGCCTTACGAACTGGAAGTGAATAACCAGAAGCTGATTGTGCTCGCCGATTCCGTGGTTTACACCAGCCCGGCGCTGCTGACGCTGAACTGGGACGTAAACGCCGTCTCCAACCCCTTCCTAGGCCCCGGCGCCGCCGCTGGAGAACCGCCGGGCAACGAACCCCTGGAGGGCGTGGAGGACCTGGCCATCCTGCTGGCCGGCGTAGTGGGCGCGTCGCCGCAGCGGGTGGACTTCCTGCTGCCCCTGTTGTGCATCGTCCTGGCCACAGGTCTGGCAGCGGGCATTGTCTGGCCCCTGGGCTGGTCGCCGCCAGCGGCGGGGGCCGGGCTTATCGTGTTTGTGCTGATTTGGACCGTATCCGGCCCGGCCTGGTTCGGGGTGCCGCTGGGAATGGCTTTGGCCCTGACTCTGGTAGTCACGGTGGCTGGAGCAACGGTTGCGTACCAACGCATTGCGTAGGTTCGGGAGAACAGGGTGAAACATGACTAATGTCATAGGACTGGGTGGCCTGACCGGCTGGGTGGTGCTGCATATCGTGGCGCTGCTTATGGCGTCGGGGTATTCGGGCTTCGGAGATGCGCCCCGGGTCTGCGGGACCGCTACCAGCGGCGCGGTGGGTTCCTGGGCCTGCGGTACGCCCTTCGAGGCTGCCATCAAGAGCAACCCCCAGGAAACGAACCTGTTTTCCCGCGCGGCGGGAGTGCTAACCGGCTCCATAGGGTCGGTACTGGGCTTCATGGCATTTAACTATCCGGTGTTCCAGAGCGGCGGGGTGGGGGGGATCGTTTACGACATCATCCGCATACTGTCCTGGGTGCTGCTGGCCTGCGCCGCCGTCGCGGTGGGTCTGAGACTTTTCGGTAGGGGATAACACTATGACCATGGATCTGGACCCCAACATAAAGGATGACCCCTTTGAGGAGCACGGACAACGGCTCAAGCTGGGTGATCTGTTCGGCCAGGCGGTGGATGAATCCGACTCGTCGGCCTACGGCGAGTGGACCAAGGGCATCAACGCCGCCCAAAACCTGAACCTGGAGACTCCCGACAGCTTTATCGAGTCTGCACCCCTGAATGATGAGGAACAGCGCTGGGTGGACCAGATGGCCGGTCTGGCCCGGGAGTGCCGCGACGCCTGGTGCAATAACCGGCTGGAATACCTGCTGCACCGGGCGGCGGAGCGGGAGGAACTGGAGAAGGCGCTGGCCAGCCGTCAACGCAACGAGGACTACAAGCCGCCTACGGTCAAGCTGGACTCCAGGGCCATCCTGACCATGGAGACTCACGAGCTGCTGCGCCTGGTGACGCCCACCAGGACCCACGAGGACGCCGTGGCCCTGGAGCACCGGATAGCAAAGCTGACCGAGGGAATCGACCTGGTGGTGGCCGGCATCGAGCGCGACATGGAGCGAGGGTTTTTCCGCGATTACTACCGGGCCAAGCTGCGCTACGAGAGCCCCGACGCGCACAAGCTGCAAAACGGCCTGAAGGTGCTGGAAATGCCCTTCTTCGGCAAGGAGGCGGTGAGCTTCTGCCTTTCCAGGATGCAGGGCACCCGCCAGACCAACGCCCAGGCGCTGTGGGCCCGGATGGTCGCCAAGCTGGGCCTGGATGCCAACAACCGGATGGACAAGCGGCGACCGCGCAGGCGGCTCGCCCAATCCATGGAGGAAGACGAGTAGGGGATGTTCAGCTTTCGCGGCGGCAAGGGCGGCCCCGATGAGGACGATTTGATGGTCCAGATCCGGGGCGACGGCAACATCATCTTCGACCCCCACGTCCGGCAGGACCTGGGAATGCTCCATTCGGACAAGCTGGGCCAGTCCCTGACCCGGGTGGACCAGATACCCCTGTGGACCTGGCCCCGGGGCGACGACGTGCCCATCAAGTCCAAGGGGGCCTTTGTCTATGACTCGGACCCGCCCCCGCCCCAGCATATCGCCGAGGTGATGAACCACATCCTGCCCGAAGCCTACCGGGCTACCCTGGCGGGCAACTCCTTTCGCCAGCGCCGGAAGCGGCGCAACGCCAACCTGGTAAAGGGAGGAGTGGCCGCGGTGGTAATTCTCAGCGTACTGACGGCATTTGTCATTCTGCCGCTGCTGGAAGCCACCGGCGACACTGTAGCAGCAGGAAACAACGGAGGAGGAAGCGCAGAGCAATGGCCACAACAGCCGAGCACCGGCCCGAACTCGCAACAGTCGAATCAGGAGTAGAAGCAGAAACGGGGAACGAGGAACGGAACGAAAACGCCCGCAGCCGGATGACCTACTGGCAACAGGCGCAGGCGACGGCCCGCAGCTACCCCATCTTCCCCAAATTCTGGGGTCTGACCAAGTCCGCTGCGGCCCTCAATCCCGACATCTGCCGGCAGCAGTACGACCTGTTCTGCGAAGCGCTGGAGAAGGTCAGCTTCTTCGGCAACTCTTTGGACAAGATATACGGTCTGGTGTTCTGCGTCGTGGGACTGGTGGTGGGTATCGTGGGCTACATTCAGAGCCAGGGTACCATTTCGGCCACCGGAGCATGGGGGCCGCAGCACATCATTCTGTCTGCCGTCTTCTGCGTCCTGATAGGCTACGTATTGGGCCAGGCCCGCAAGCGGTTGAACTGGTACAACAAGTCCTACGGCACCGCCCTGGGCCTGGAACACGCCGACCCGGTGGAACCCTGGCGCGTGACCGGCATTGCCCAGACCCGGCTGCCCCGGCTGACCTTCGTCGCCGAGGACGACGATTATTACTTCGGCTCCACCGGCAATGCCGGCGTGGAAAAGGGCATCATGCTCTTCTCCTCCCAGGACAAAAGGCTGCGGGAAATGACCCTGGACGACATACGCAACGCCCCGGTGGGCAAGGGGTCGGTGACCGGCCGCACCGGAAGGGCCACCCGCGCCCTGCTGGACAGCTCCGAAGACGCCGCCGAGTTCAAGAAGCAGATGGGAAAGTCCCTGGCCAAGACCCTGGCCGAACAGTCGATGTGGATCTTCTTCGCCATAGTGATGCTCCTGGTTTTCCTGGAAATCGGCAGCCAGGGCGGGGTGTCGGACAGCGCCGGCATTTCCGACGCGGCGGCCGGGGCCCTGGAACAGGTAGGAGGTTAGGAACCAATGACTTCAAAATTGTATTACAAATTACAAAAAACGGTGGACCGGCTGCCGCCCAGCGTCATTTACTACTCCGAGTTCCAGGCGGCCTTCGACTTTTACCGGGACCAGCTGTTTGACGGCGACCTGAAGACTGCCTAATCGTCGTGGCCCGCAACCCGCGCTCCCACGGGTATTTGAGCCCTTACAGGTGGGATACGGGGCAAAACACCATACACGAGCTTGGGCTGAACCCCCAGGACTTTGCCACACAGACCACCGAGGACGTCCTGTCCACCTTGGTACATGAGATGTGCCACGCCTGGCAGTTCGACGCCGGTGAGAAAAAACCCCGGCCCAAGTACCACAACAAGGAGTGGGCCGACCGGATGGAGGAGGTCGGGTTGATTCCCTCCCACACCGGCGAACCCGGCGGCCGACGCACCGGCCAGGCCATGACCCACTATATCGACGAGGACGGCGATTTCCTGCGGGCCACCGTCCGCCTGGTGGACGAGGGCTGGCAGGTTCCCTATATCGACCTGCCGGAGCTGAAATCAAAGCAAAAGAGCCACCGGCCCAAGTACGTATGCCCGGAATGCGGGAACCAGGTGTGGGGCAAGTCGGGCCTGAAAATCGAGTGCCTTGATTGCGACAAAACTTTCGACGAGGAGAAGCCCGAACCGGAACCGGCAACCGAAGACGGTGAGCAGACAGGGGCTGAAGGATAATGTCCGTACCCACGGCCGTCAAAAACTCTCTCCCCAGGCCGGCGCTGATGGCGCTACTGGCCCTCGTTGTCTCTGGTTGGCTGCTGGCCTCGCCCACTCGGGTTGCGGAGGCGCAGGTCACCCACACCCATGTAACCGGCGCGACTGCCACGCCCGGCAGGGACAGCGCCGTGGTAATGGTGAATGTCGCCGGCCACCCTGCCACTGGCATCAATGTCTCGGCCAGCTACGGCCCCGAATCTCAGCCCCCCGACCAGGACACTTCCTTGGGAACCCAGCTAATGACGCCACCTGGCGGATCCTTCACCATCACCGGCCTTACCCCGGACACGACCTACCGCTTTAGGGCCACCAGTTCCCGGGGAAACGCCACCATCACCTTTACCACCTGGCCGCTGTCCCACGGGGTCCGCCTGGTATCCGTCATCAGTTACACCCTGGACATCGAGGAGCTGAACCGCCTGGAAATAGAGCGGGCCAGGGGCGAGTTCCCCCTGCACCGCGCGGCGGTGTTCAGCTGCGTCAGCAGCGATGGAATGTCCGTGATGGTATCCGATTCTGCCGTGAGCGACGACACCACCGGTCTCCATGCCTGGAAGCTGCCCAAGGAGAATGAGCCGCCCCTGCAGGCGTTAAGCCTGGGCATCCGGTCGGACAAGATTCGCGATATGTCCTGCCAGGCCCGGATGTGGTTCCGGGATACAACATCCGGGGACCACGACCTGGAGACCAACGCAGTTAAGCTGCGCTGGCAGCGGAAGGGCCGGACTATTTTTCGCAAGGAAGAGGCTTTCCGGGGAACGCCGGGCGGGACGGCCACCTGGCTTTTCATCCCCCCGGTCTTCCTCGGCCTGGTAGTCGCCGGAGCCACAAAGAACGCGGCCGGGACTTTACTGGTGGTGGCGTTGTCCCTGGGTATTGCAGTCTGGTTTACCGAGTCGCCGCCGGTGCTTTGGGTGGTGGTGGTCGGAACGGCGGCGGCCGGGGTGCTGTTGTTTATTCAGTTCGGCTTCAGGGGAAGGTAAATATGCACGAAAGCCCTTGGATAAACGCCAGTTGGTGCGTCGCTACATTACTCGCTTCGGCTTGCTGCCTGTATGGAACCTACGGCTGGTTAGTTATGGCCCCTTCATATTACGGTTGGGTTGACTCGGTGACAGCTGACCAACTGACAGCCCATATCTTTGGCTTTGGCTACTGGTTGATTTTGCTGCTTACCGGTGCATTCTCGATGCTATTCGGGCAAGGGGCATTCCTGTTTGCCGCAAAGCTAGTATGGCAAAGGAGGAACTGATTTGGCACTAACCACAACCATCATGAGCGTGACCATCGTGCTGCTGATAATTTTCTGCGTCATCCAGATGGTCCAGTTGTGGGCCATGAACCGGATGCAGGTAAGGCTGCTGAACCTGCTGGCCGCCTGCCGCTGTCCCAAGCGGCCGCTGCCCGAAACGCCGGCCGGCAAGGTCCTGGCCAACTTCGTCCGGAGGCAGAAGGCAAAGGCAGGCCTGGCAGAACCGCAACCGGCGCAGCACCGTGTCCGGCACCGTGTCCATGGACACGGGGGGAAGAGTTAGGGAATATGACGACCCAATCGGAACAGATGGTGGCCCGATTGTGGACGCCGGAACAGGTGTCAAAGCTGCCCCGCGACCACCGAGACGCCCATTCCAACGACATGCGGGTCCGCGCCCACGAGGAGCTGATGGAGCTGCACCACCGGTCCGCCGAAAACGCGGTGATGGATGCCGAGGACTACGGGGTCTACATGGTGTCCGGCCTGCGTCGGCAGGGCAAGACCCTGTTCGCCACCGCCTGGGCCGAACTGTATTTCGGCGCGGGGCGGGTGGTGTTCAGCAACCTGGGCCTGACCTTCGGCTACCGCATCGCCGCCATGGACCTGTACCTGCTGGCCACCAGGGTCCCGCGACGGTCGGTGGTGGTGGTGGACGAGATTCACACCCTCCTGTCCCGGTACTCGCAAAATGCCCGCCGGGAGAGGGAGTTGATTTCCGCTCTGGCCGGCGTGGGCAAGCGGGAGGTCCTGGTAATCGGCATTACCCAGCAGGAAGAAATGGTGTCCCACGACTTCATGCGGGAGCTGGACGGCCTGATCTACGTGAGAAGCCGCAGGCGGGCGGCCCCGGTCTACCCGCCCTGGTGCTGGGTGCAGGCGGCCACCCTGGGGCCCCGGCCCTTGGCGGGCAGGACCATTGCCGAGCGGGAGTACGATTTCAACCTCGCGCCCCAGAAAAAGGCGTTCCGCAAGTATCCGGTGTCACCCACCGCCATGTGGGAAGCAAGCAAGCACGTCTATTCCTGGGCCGACGTGCCCTTTGGCTCCGCCACCGGCAACGCCATTTCCGCCTCGGATATGCGGGCGGCCGTGGCGGAAGCTGAGGAGATCGTCTTTGACGCCCAGCCGGGCGAAAACGAAGCGGACGCCCAGGCTTCGGCGGACCAGGCATGGAAGGAAAGGGCGGGCCAGTGGGTGAGCATGGTCGTCAGCCTCTTCCGGGAATATGGCAAGCAGGGCCGCCCACTGAAGGACCGGCGGTACAACGTGAGTGCCCTGATGGTGATGGTCAACGATTACTGGGGCCAGCACATGGCCGAGAACGGCATCCCGCCGTTTACCGAGAGGGAGGCCCAGGCCATAAGCCGGGCCGCGCTGAACTCGCAGGACGGCGCGGTGAGAATCGAAAGCCTGGTGGACAAATATCCTAATGAGTTGAGGGAGTGGTATGGCTGACATCAAGGACATGCTGACCATGGCCGGTTGCCTGGAGCAGTTGGCTAGAAGCGAGAAGGTGGTGCTTATGGTAAATCGCGCCGCCAGCCATGACGGCGAAAAGTGGGTCACCTGCGCGTGGCTGACCTTGCGGTTGCGGGCCATGGGCCTGAAATGCACCCGGTATGACGTGAGCCAGTTGATGTACGACATAGACGCCAAGCGGCGCGAGGGCAACGACAACCGCGTCTCCCTTTCCCACGTGCACACCATGGCCATGAACGGAGACATCAGGCAGTACATCAGGGACCTGGAATACCAGACTGGCATTATTGCGCCCTCAGTCCTCGTAGAGGTGGAAATAGCGACGCCGGTGGAGCTGGAGGGCCTCCAGGGGGGCCCTTTGTCCCTGGAATCGCCAGAAGGGGTTAAAACCCACGAAAACATGGTTTTGGCAACCTAAACTGGCCCAAATACCAGAAATTTGGCACTAAAACCTTATCTAGGGCGCATGTTTGCAAATTCCCTATCCTGAATACGTTTATCTTTGAGTGTCTTAATAATCCTCTCCCCCCGGTCAAAGGGGATCGGGCAGGCGAGAGCCTAGAATCGGGTCATTCACTGGAGGTCGGTATGTGGGTCAAAGTACGTCAAGTAATCCAGAACAAACGGACGGGGCTGGTGGTTCTCGGCGTGGTGGCCATCGGCTGCATGATGTTTACCTATCAGGAGGGCTACGACCAGGGCCAGGACGCGGCCTACGGGCAATGGGCGGCCTGGGAGGACGACTGCCAGCAGCAGGACCTGGACAAGCTGGACCGCGGGTCCAGCATTGACGACCCCTGGCCGGTGACCTGCTTCTACTACCGGCTGCAACAAGCCAGTTACCTACCGGCAGAGCCGGATTTGCGGCTGCAGGCCCCAGATCCGGCGCGCTGAGAGCCGATTCTAGGTGATTCTCCAGGGGGGTAGTCGGGGGTGTCCTGGATGCCAGCAAATTGGCGGAGAAAATGCACGGTGGCTCTGTTCACCGCAATTGTGGAGACGACGAGCAATAAAGTGATGGTACTCGGAGACACTGACCGGCTGGTTAAGCCGTCCACCTACGCCACGCTGGAGCGCGACCTGCAGGAGTTGCTGGAGGCTCGCCCCGAGCTGGGCGAGTTCATCTTCCGGGCCTGGCAGCTGCGCCGGTGGCGCAAGCGCCGGGGCCAGACACTCCATTACCCCCAAGGCGTGATTCCCATCCATCCGATACCTCCGCCCAAGAGCCGCCCCGAAGACGACAGCGCGGAACACAGTCGCCGACACTGGCGGCGGATACGCCGGATGGTCCTGCAGGTGGAGAGCGAGGGCGCGGGCCAGTTCCCGCCCATCCTGGTCCACCAGGGGCAGCTCATCACCGGAACCCATCGCTGGGTGGCCAACGAGCTGCTGGAGCGCCGGGGCCGGACGGAGGAAAGGATCCGGGTTGTGGAGTTGCAGCAATACCCGCCGGCAGTCCGGTACGTGATTACGATGCTATTCAACGCCAAGGAACACACCAAGACGCAACCGGCCTTCCATTTAATGACGGGGCTTCCCCTGGACGTTGACGAGATGAAAATACAAGACTGGCTGGACCCGGCGGTGTGGGACTGCTGCGACGTTGACGGGAAGCCGGTCTATAGCGAGGTAATCTAAATGAGACGCTACTTGCACGTCCTCAAGGCGGCCGGCACTTACGCCTTGCTGCTGCCGGTTCCAGGACTGGTGGCCCATTACAATTTCGGCATACGCCACCAGCACGGCACCACCGTTCACAACCCCACGGGCGGGTCCCAGGTAACCCACGAAACCACCCAAGGGTCGGAAACAGCCACTACGCCTAGCGGAAACAAGACGGGACGTTCCTCCGGCGGCAACATCCTGTCTTCTAGCCGGAGAACGCGAACTGAACTGCAGGGGGACCAGGGGAACCAGGGCGGGAGTGACCCGTCAACGGCAACCCGGAGTACCAGAACCAAGCCAACCCCCAATCAGAACAATCAAGGCAACCAGGGCAACCAGGGCAACCGGCAGGAACGGCCCGACGCTTACGAGATAGCCGAGAAGCTGGCCGAGGAAAGCAATATCGGCAACCAGTACGGCCAGCGGGACCGGTTCATTGAGCGGGAAGCGGAGAAGATAGCAAAGGCCCAGCGCCAGGACCGGATAAACCAGGAGGTCAGAGAGCGGGCGCGGGCGCGAGATGACGAGGAGTTCTTGCAAAAGCTGGATCGGGCCGTGCAGGAACGCTACTTGCCTTCAGGGAGCGCCTTTGAAGCCAACGAGGAGTGGGGCCGGGTCTATGACCATCTCTGGCAGGAACGAGGGCTGCCAGTGGACTCCGATGCCTCCGGTCGCCAACTCCAGGCCAGCAACGCCGACCTGGTGAATGAGGTAATTAACCAGGTCCTGGCTTTGCAGGACCGCTACGGCAACAATCCCGAAGTCCTGGCCGCCCAACTGAAGATTCTGGCCGGAACCGGCAAGTATGACGGCGTGGTGGCCACCACCGAAGGCGGCGGGGCAATCAATCTGCGGGACTACATAGAAGGCAACGCACAGCGCCACGAATCCAGGGCAAACCTGCTGACAACGGCGCGGAAACTGAACATCCCCACCGAGGGGCGCGCGGACCAGGAGATCGTGGACCACATCAACCAGGTGGACCGGGCCAACGCGGTGGGCGCTGCCAACCAGGTCGGCGTTTCCACCGTCGGCAAGTCAGCCAGGGAGATTTGGGATGAGGTCCAGGAGACCCAGGGAAAGCGGGTGGCCGACGCCTTCAACTTCCTGGAAAGCCGGGGCGGTTACGACACCGACGACATGACCGACCAGGAAGCCCTGGACGCCCACCGGCGCGAGGTTGGCGGCCAGGGCCTGGGCAGCGTGAGCCACGAACAAATGGAGCTGGCTTACCTGCAAGCCTTCCGCGCCGGCGACGTGGGGGAGCTAGCCAGGCTGCGGGATTCCGGCCTCGGCGACAGCATCATCCTGGAAACCGCCGACGGCCAGAAAATGTCCTACACCGAGTTCCTGAGCCAGGAAACCAACCGGCTGGTCGACTTCCAGCGGGGCGGCTTTGAGATAGACTCGGACCACGACGCCCAGCAGATTATCAACGCCCGGAACGATTGGGCCAGGGCGGTCAACGACCTGGAAGACCGGGGCCTGATTGACGATGACACCACCGACGCAGATATCCAGGGCATACTGGCGGCCCAGGGCCGGGTAGCGGAACGGCGGCAGCAGGACGTGGAAAACTTCTACGCCGACCTGTTGGAGAAAGACGGCCGAAATACCGACGATTGGGACCGGCAACGAATAATCCGCGAGGGCGAGGAGCTGGTTACGGCCCAGCAGCGCAACGCCCTCCGCCAGAACGTGAACCTGTTAGCCGACAAGGACATTTTCACCGACGACCTGGAAGACGCCCAGGTCCTTGCCAGGGGCGAGCAGGAGAGCAAGAACGACCTGGTACGCTACCTTCGCCGAAGCGGGGTTGATGAGACCTTCCTGGCCACCGCTTCCCCGGAGGACCTGCAGCGGGCCGCCGGCTTCCAGGCCCGGGTGGACGAGCTGGCGCTGGACCGGTTCCTCGGCGTAAGCGGAGTGGACCGCAACTTTATCGAAACCGCCAGCCTGGAGGACAAGCAGCGAGCTGCCGACTTCCATATCAAGTCCAATGAAATCAACCTGGGCAACACCGCCGTCTCCATGGGACTATCCAGGGACGCGACGATTGAGGAAGTCAATGCCGAGATACGGCGGCAGTTGGTGGACTACCTGGGCGATACAGTGGCCCCCGACTTCGCCAGGACCGCCAGCATCGAGCAATTGCACGAGGCCGCCCTGGAACAGCAGCAAAAGGCTGACGAAGCGACCGCCCTAAACCTGGGCGATACTGCCGTCTCCCTGGGGCTGCCCCGGGACGCGACGGAGGAGCAGGTTGACGCCGCCATTCGGCAGCAATTCCTGGAATATTTGGGCGACGACGTGGACCCCACCTTTGTCCAAGCCGCCTCTACCGAGGACCTGGGCCGCGCCGCCGAGTTCAAGTACCAGCAGGAACTGGTGGACGGCGGCCTCATCAAGGCTTTCCCTGTCGGCCCAGGCCAGACCGTTTCCCTCAACATGATGGAGTTAAGCACTTCCGACCCCGAATACCAGCAGGCGATGGCCTACGCCGCCGGAAAGGTGTCAGACTTGGAGCAAGGCGGCATTAGCCCAGACCTGGTGAACGCCAACAGGGACCTGGCCGCCCTGGACGAGTTCACCAAAGAGTCCCAGGACCTGCAGGACAACATGGCCCTGGACCAGGAGTACCTGCGGGCTTCCACCGAGAAGCACACTTTTCAGACAGATTATGGCCTTGTCACCCTTTCCGCAAAGGAAATTAGCACCCCTGAAGGGGAGAAAAAATACCACGACACAATTCTTCACGCCCAATTTATGCAAGACGGGGGTGAACAGCAACGAAATCTCGAAACAGTCTTTAGCCTCTGGCAACACCCCCGGGAGTTAAGCCAGAAGCGCCGGTTGGCGGCGGCGGCGGCCGTTACCCTGGCAACCCTGCCCTTCACCCCCCTGGCCACGTCCGTGGTGGCCGGCACGGCCATCCGAGCAGGGGCGGCCAAGAGCCTGCTGCCCGGCGTCCTCGGCGCGGGCATCAGCACCGGCTTTGCCACCGGGCGGCCCGTGGGCGATGAGGGCTGGTTCGAGTTTACCAGGGACGACCTGGGCCGCATTCCTGGCGCTGCCACCGAGGGCTTTCTCTTCGGTACGGCCACCGGCGGCGTGGGCAACCTGGCCTTTCGCGGTATCCAGGCCAGCGACCGCCTTTCCCCGCTGCTGAAGAATTGGGCTGGACGGCAGACAGTCAACGTGGGTTCCGGCGTCGGAACCGAGGGGGCAATTTACCTGCTTCCCGATGAGTTCGGCCGGGTCCGGCTCACCGGCGGCGAGCTCGGCGAGCTGGCCGTCAGCGCCGCCCTGGACCCGGCGGTTGACCCGGTACTGTCCGGCCTGCAAACAAGCTGGGACCTGGGCTTTTCGGTTGTGGCCAAACGGCCCTACGGCCCCTCGGTAACGGTGGACCGGCCGATCCGGTTCTCTTCCGAAATGTTCGCCAGCTCCAAGCCCGAAGCCCAACGTGTCCAGGAGGCCCAGGAATACCTGGCCGACTGGCTGAAGGACCTGCAGGCCAACCAGCCGGCCCATTACAACGCCATCATGGAGACGACCGGCGGTAGACCGCCCACCCTGGCCGACTTCCGCCTGGACCGGGCCATCGCCCGCAACGTGGACGTAGTGGCCATGCTCCAGGCCAGGAAAGCGTTGAGCCGGGGCGAGTCCTACACCATACCGGAAACGGGGGTAGAGCTGTACGTCAATCCCACGCCCTTTATGGCCCAGCGCCCCGGCAGGGCCACCCATGCCGCCCCCGACATTCGGTGGGCGCTGGAGGGCGGCGAGTTGCAGCCCCTGGCGGGCAAGGGCCCGGCCAACCTGGGCATGTTCGCCTTCCCGGAAGGCGCAATCAGCGATGTTTTTGCCAGGCCCTATGACACTCGTTACTCCACCACGGACCCGGGGGCCATGGCCGGTTTGGTAGAAATTGACGCCGACGCCGGAATCATGGTCCCAAAGGTGTCCATGTAAAAGAGTCCCGGCACGGTGGACATACGCACCGTCGAGGACCTGCCGCCCCAGGGCGAGTTCCTCGAAGCCGAGTCCGGCCCTCCGCGCGGGAAACGCCATCGCAGCACCATCCTGCTGAAGGACGACCAGGGCCGCATTCTCCTGGTCAAGGGCAAGGGAGACCCCTTCTGGGGACTGCCCGGCGGCGGCGTGGACCCGGGGGAGGTGGCCGGCGTGGCCGCCGCCCGCGAAGTGGGCGAGGAAACGGGGTACCAGGTGGGCGATACCACCCCCGTTTTCGATTACAGCACGCCCACCACCTATCACACCGTATTCGAGGCCAACGTACTGAACCCGGAAATACAGGCGCAGCTTCAGGCAAAAGAGATTGAGGACCTACGCTGGTGGAGTCCCGGCGAGGACCTGCTGGTGCTTCCCTCCAACCGGCACATCATCGAACAACACACCGGCAACCGGCCCAACGCCCCGTCCGGTATGCTTGACCAGGTGGTGCCCTGGGCGGCAACCCAGGACTGGCGGCAGCGCACCAATCCCACCGGCGAAATCGAGGTGGTGGTCCCCGTGGGCCATGACCTTCCCCCGGTTGACCAACTGCTCCGCATCCAGGGTACGGACGCCTACTTTGCGGTCCCCGAAGGCGCGCCGCCGATTACCCGCGCCCAGGTTGCCAGGGGCATTGTGAGACACCTGGGCGCCAGGCTGGGCCTGGTGGAAGCCAGCGGACTCCATGCCCGGTTCGGCCAGGACCTTCCCCTGGTGGCCGACGGCCCGGTCCAGGTCCAGATGGAAACTGCCGCCGGAATGAAATACACGCTGCGATTGCGAAGCGGGCAGCCCATACCCCCCAACAGCAAGGTCGTGAGCGGCCGGGTCAAGGCCGATATTGAAAGCGTAACCCGACTGCTGGACAGTTCCGCCCGCATTGACGAAAGCGGACGGGTTGACGGCGAGGGCCGGGTCGAGCTGGAAGGCCGGGTTGACGGCCCGGACCGCCTCCGGCCAGCAAGCCAGACGGGACTTGCCGGCCGGCTCGATGGGCCTGGCCGCCTCAATGAACCCGGCAGAATGGACGAAAGCGGTAGAATGGAAGGCGAAGGCCGGGCCGACCTGGAAAGGCCCGACCGGCTGACTACTACCGGCGAAGCGGCTGACCTTATCCGGGTGGAAACTTCCGTCATGGGGGAAGGTCCTGGGCGGGTAGAAGGCCCAGGCCAGCCCGTTGACCCCCTTCGGGTGGAAACTTCCGTCACGGGGGAAGGTCCTGGGCGGGTAGAAGGCCCAGGTCAGCCCGTTGACCCCTTCCAGTTGACAACTCCTATTAACCCTGACATTCCCGAAGTGGAAGACCCCTTGCGGCTTGACCCACCGCCGACAACGACGACGCCCCCCGGTACCCCGCCGCCGACCGGAGGCCCAGGACGCCCGGAAAGGCCCGAGCTGGTGGAGCTGAACCGGACGCCAGAACGCGGCGACCCGTCAACAATCGAGCAGGTTCGGAAAGGCCAACAGCGACTCAAGACCGACAACTTCCCCCTGGAGGAAGTTTCCGCGCCGGAGGGTACATACCCCCTGGAAGTCCAGTATGAGCAGCTCGTCGAGGTCACTTACAACCTGGATACGGGAGAAGAGCGGGTAGAAGCGTTGAGCGAACCCACTCCGCTGCAAATCATCCAGGTTGACCTTACCCCGCCGGTGGAGCAGCCCAGGTTTGCCGGCAACGTCCGGGTGACGCCCACCGGAAATAAGCTGAAGGCCCAGGGAGTGACAACACGGCGGCGCAAGAGCCGTCCGCAGAGGCATCCCTTCCTTCGGGGCAGGGAAGCTAGGAGGTAGAAAAGGATGAGGTCAATGATGATTGCGCTGGCAATGATAGGCGGTTTGCTGGCTTTGGGCTGTGCTGAACCGGAGCCGGAAGAAGACTGGACCCACGCCGAGGCGTATTTCGAGTGCTTCTTTGGAGCTTACGGTCCCTACGTGGACGGGTTAACGGTCAAAAATGACCAGGCCATCGCCGAAGCCGTCACCCACGCCAGAAAGCAATGCCACGTACCCAGCAGAGGGGCGCTGAAGTCTGCAGAACAAGGAAGAAGAACCGAAGCCCTTCGAGCTTGTCTTTTGCAGGCAGAGGAAATTATCTCTACAACGTATGGCGAGCAAATTGACTTGACGCAGTTACAAGTTGGTTGGGTTCCCATGCTTCAGTTTAATGTCTGCCAGCCACACAGAACCGACCGCATTAACTCTCACCTAGATGGGTCAGAAGCCAGTTAGGAAAATAAGGAGGCAATCCATGATACCAGATAGGGAACTACCTCAAAGAAACCCTTTCAAGGCCGTCTATACAGACCCCGACGCGCCCTACACGGGCCCGGGCCGGGAGGGCCTGCGGGTCATGGCGTTCAACGCCCTGGACCAGGAGCAACGCCGCCGGCTGTTGCGTAAAGGTGAAATGGAAGAGTACCTGGACGAAATGGCGGACGCAGTTGAGGGCCAGGCCGCGAAGTTTCAAATGAGGTCCCTGGGCTACACCTACGACGCGGAGGACGCCTGGAAGTATGCGATCCGGCTGATAATCCACGGCCAGGAACCCGACGACCAGGTTCCCAGGTATTAAGGAGGAGACCAATGCCAGACTACGTATTCACTGTTAGCGACGAGCTTCCCAGGACTGCCACCGAGCAGTGGGAAGCGAACATGGCCGCCATCCGGACGGTGAAGGACATCGAGGCCGAAGGCCGGTCCGCCACTCCTGAAGAGCAGGCGATTCTTGCCCGCTATTCAGGTTTTGGCAACTCGGCTTTCGGGCAGGCTTTCGCCAACCGTCCGACGAACCAGGCATGGGCGAAACGGGGGCGGGAGCTGCGTAGCCTGGTAACACCGGAGGAGTACGAGAGCATCCGGGGCAGCCGTCTCAATGCCTTCTACACCACCTCGGACGTAATCAACTCCATGTGGTCCAGCCTGCAGGACATGGGCGCTGGCCAACTGGAAAAGCCGGTGGTCCTGGAGCCGTCGGCCGGCGCTGGCCGGTTCCTGGGTTTGCAGCCGCCGGAAATGGCCAGGAAGTCCCAACGAATTGCCGTGGAACTGGACAGTTTGACGGGAAACATCGCCAGACACGCCTACCCGGACACCCAGGTCCACGTCGCCGGTTACGAGCAGGTCCATATCCCCGACAACTACGTGGACATTGCCATCAGCAACGTCCCCTTCGGCAACTACCCGGTCTATGACGAGGAGTACGCCGACAGGGACCACATGACCCGCAGCATTCACAACTATTTCTTCGGCAAGACCGTTGACAAGCTGAAGCCCGGCGGGGTTGCCGCCTTTATCACCACGCACCACACCCTGGACTCCCCACAGGCCCGGGAGTTCAGGGAGGACCTGGCCCAGCAAGCCGACTTCCTGGGCGCGGTACGGCTCCCCAAAGACACCTTTCCCGACACGGAGGTAGTCACCGACATCATCTACCTCCGCAAGCGGGAATCGGGCGATACCAGCCCCGTAGACCGGTCCTGGGTGGACACCTCCATGGTGGAACTGCCCACCGACTACGAGCCGGAAAGCCGGTACAGCAGCAGGCTAATTGGAATCAAACCCCAGGAGTACAGCGTCAACCAGTATTTCCTGAACAACCCGGACAGGGTTCTTGGCATCCAGGACGGCACCGGCACCATGCGGGGGCCGAACCAATACAACGTCCGCCGACAGCGCGGCGATGAACCTCTGGCCGGGAGAGTAGAGGAAGCCACCGAGGACATTGCGCAAGCCGCGCCCAAGCTGCGGACCCGGGAGGTCAGCGCCGATCCCGCCGTCGAGGTAAAGCTGAAGCGGGAACGGGACGCGGAACGGGCGGCACGACCGGCAGAAGGGCAGTACCGCGTTTCGGGCGGCGTGGTCGAGCGCGTCACCGGTGGCGTGTGGCAACCAGCCAACGTAAACAAGGCGTCGGAGAGACGCATCCTGGGAATGCTGGGCCTGCGGGATGAAGTCCGGTCCCTGATGGAAATGGAAATGTCCGGCGATGTGGAGGAAGAGGCGGTTACTCACCAACGGCAAGCAGCCGACCAAGCCTACGCGGACTTTGTTGCCCAGCACGGGAAGTTGAACACCCGGCAGAATGTGGCGGCTATGCCTGGCGACCCCGACGCCCACTTTCTGCGGGGTCTGGAGGTTTTCAGGGACGAGGACTGGCAGCAAGCGGATGTTTTCAAGAGGAGGGCCTTCAGCCCCGTAGCCGAATACACCGCCACATCGCCCACCGAGGCCATGGACGTGTCCCTGAACGTCAAGGGACGGGTGGACGTGGACTACATCGCCCAAATGCTGGGGCAGCCCAAGAACCAGGTTGTGCAGCAGTTAGCCTCCGAAGGTCTCATATTCCTGAACCCCGAAACCCGCCAGTTCGAGCCTCGCAGCCAGTACCTTTCCGGGACGGTGGCGGAAAAGCTGGCCTTTGCCAGGGAAACCGCCGAGCAGAACCCGGCCTACCGGGCCAACATCCAGGCTCTGGAGCAGGTACAGCCGGAGCGAATCCCCATCGGCGACATCTACCTGTCCATGAGCAGTTCCTGGCTGCCGGAGGACCTGGTAAACGAGGGCCTGGCCCATGTCCTTTCCGGCGGCAACCGGTACCACCGTGAGGTCTACCGCCGCTCCGGTGAACCGGCAACGCTGGTGGCATTCAGCCCTGAGACGGGCACCTGGGGCCCGGCGGGGGGAATGGTCGGGCGCAGGTCCCGCCTGAACGACCAGTGGGGGACGAGGGACGTGCCGGCCCACAAGATAATCGAGTACGCCGTCAGCAACCGTCCCATAAAGGTTTCCACCAGGCATTTGTATGATTCTCAGGGCAACAGAACAAGGGGGGAACTGGAAAAAGCCCAGTTTGACGAAATAGCTTCCAAGGAAGCTCAGAACAGAATTGACGAGCTGCGGTCGCAGTTCACCCAATGGGCCCTGGAGGACCCGGGGCGGGCCTCGATTCTGGAAGACCGCTATAACCAGCTCCAGAACATCAGCATTCCCCGCGAGTACGCCTCCGGACACATGACCTTCCCCGGCATGTCGGCCACCTGGCAGAGCGGCAAGAAAAAGATGCACCCCCACCAGCGGGAAGCGGCCGCCCGCATCGTCCAGGACGGAAACGTAATGCTGGCCCACGAGGTAGGGTTCGGCAAGACGGCTTCCATGGTGGCGGGCGCCATGGAGCGAAAACGTTTGGGCCTGTCGCAAAAGCCCATGTTCGTGCTGCCCAACGCCACCGCCGCCCAGTTCGCCGGGGACTTCCGCGAGATGTACCCCAACGCCAAGATTCTCTTCCAGGAGAAGATCGGGCCGGAGGACCGCAAGGTGTTCCTGGATCGGGTGCGGAACAACGATTGGGACGCCGTGCTGGTTACCTACAACCAGTTCGAGGCCATTCCCGTCACCACGGGAACCCTGGACCAGTACCAGGCCCTGATGATGGAGCAGTTGAACGCGGCGGAAGAGGCGGCGGCGGCCAACGGCGCGGAGTATCAGGAAAAGCAGATACAGGCGCTCAAGAAGAAGGCCAACACCGCCTTCGAGAAGCGCCGGGCCAAGTTGGAGACCATGTTCGACAAGGGCGCGGTGCCCTTTGAGCGCCTGGGCGTGGACCAGCTCTTCGTTGACGAGGCCGACAACTTCAAGAACCTGGGTTTCTTCACTTCCCTGGAAGACATTAAGGGCCTGAACCCCACCACCCAGTCCATGAGGGGCTGGGATATGTTTATGAAGACTCAACTGCTCCAGGGCAGGAGCGGGCAGATTACCAACAACCGGGGCGAGGCCCTGCGGGGCGGCGTGGTGTTCGCCACCGGCTCCAGCATTTCCAACTCCCTGGCGGAAATGTGGACCATGATGCGCTATCTCCAGATGGACGAACTGGAGAAGCGGAACCTGGACGCCTTCGACGCCTGGGCCGCCAACTACGGCCGCATGGAAAACACCGTCGAGGTGCGGGCCTCGGGCCAGTACAAGCCCACCACCCGCTTTTCCAAGTTCGCCAACCAGCCCGAGCTGTCGGCGCTGTGGCAGAACGTGGCCGACATCAGGGTCCAGTCGGAGTTGCCCGTCATGCTGGAACGGCAGCCAAAGATGGTGGACCGGGAGGGCAACCCCAAGCGCATTGACGTGCAATCTCCCATGACCGACGCGACCAGGGCCTATATGCAGCACATCGCGCAGCGGGCCACCGAGCTTGACGCCGACACCCAGCGGGACAACATGCTAAAGCTGTCTGGCGACGCCCGCAAAGCCTCTCTGGACGTGCGCTTTGCGCCGTTGTTTGACGAAAGCATGTTGCCCTGGCCTCCGGAACCGGGCTACAGGGTCGAAGCCAACCCCCAGGGCAAGATTCCCCAAATGGTGGAGAACGTCGCCGAGGTCTACCACCGCGAAACGCCGGACCGCGGCACTCAGCTTGTCTTCCTGGACATGGGAACACCCAAGCCTTCCTCCGACCGGGATACCGAGCACACTTCCAAGGACGGCAGCGACGACGACGAGTTGGACCTGGACCAGGAGGAGCAGGCCCAGCTCACCGAGACCTATAACATGATTCGCCGGGGCCTGGAGGCCAAGGGTGTTCCCGCCAATGAAATCGCCTTCATCCACGACTACCAGCGCAACGAACAAAAGCAAAAGCTCTTCCAGAAGATGCGCGACGGAAAAGTCCGTGTCCTGCTGGGCAGCACCAACAAGCTGGGCGTGGGCGTCAACGTGCAGGACCGCCTTGCGGCTATTCACCACGTTGACGTTCCCTGGCGACCCAGGGACGTGGAGCAACGGGAAGGCCGCATTATCCGGGCCGGTAACGTGGTTTACGGCCCCAAAATTGACGAGGACACCGGCGAGATAACCGACAAGGGCCGGGGCGTCCAGATTTACAAGTACATCCAGCAGGGCAGCTTCGACGAGTTCATGTAGCAGGCGGTGGAAAAGAAGGCCGCCGGCATCAAGGCCATCACCAAGCGCCACGTCACCGCTCGGGAGACCGAGGACGTGGATGAGTTTGTGTTGAGCGCCGCCGAAGCCAGGGCGCTGGCCAGCGGCAACCCGAAGGCCATCGAGCTGGTTACGATGGAAACCAAGCTGGCCGGCATGAAGCTGGACCGGTCCGCCTTTGAAAGCCAGCGCAGCAACGCCCAGGCGCAGATCGGGACTCTCACCAACCGGGTTGACGTTCTGCAGAAGCAGATGCCCAACTACCTGCAGGACGCCGACCTTGCCGCACGGGTCCTGGAAAGCGACACCTTCGCCGCCTCCGACGACGAGGGCCGTCTTCTGGAAAAGCGGCCGGATGCGGAAAAAGAGTTCAAGGAACGCCTGGCCAAGGTCCCGTTCAACCAGGAAGTGCCCCTGGGAACCTACAAGGGATTCAAGGTGCTGGGCGTGAACAAAGACACCGGATACGCGGTGGCGCTGGTAAGCACCGGAACGGGCCAGAAGTACCTTTCCAACAGCTTTGACGACCCCGCCAGCGCCAACGTCCTGGTCCGGGCGGACAACGTAATCAACCGGATGTTGACGGAAGCCGAACAGCGGGCCGAGCAACTGGCCGACGCCCAACGGAGTCTCGCGGCCTACAAGGCCCAGATGGAAAAGCCCTACGACCAGTTGCCGGAGCTGCTTTCCCTGGAAAAGAAGGTGGTGGAGCTACGCCGGGAGGTCCAGGGTATTGACGACACTTCCGAGGAAGCAAAAGCCACCGAGTTCAGCATAGAGCAACTGGTGCGGGAGGATATTGAGCAGGCCAGTGACGAGGACATAAACGACGCCAAGGAGCTGGTGGTCCGCGACGTGATGGACCGGATGCGGACCGACCGGAGCTACCAGATGCCCACCGGCAGCGAGTTCGACGCCCTGGTGTCCGACAAGCTCCAGGACATCATGCTGGAACGGAAACAGCAGGAAGCCGCCGGCATTGACGCCGAGGTGGATGAGGACCTGCTGCAGGAAGTCCCGGACTCCATCCCCGAAGCGCAGCGGGAACAGGCGGCGGCCGCCATCGAGGAAGCTTTCGACATTGACGCCGACCGGGTGATGGAAGTCATCGAGGACGTCCAGGAACCGGACCTTACGCCCACCGAAGTGGGCAACGTGGTGGAACGGGTTGCGGACCGGATTCACGAGGAATCGGTCGAGGACGGGGCCGAGGGGCGGGTAACCGTGGTCTCCCTGGCCGACGTGGACGCCATGCTCATGGAGGAAATGAAGGACGAGGGCATTGAGGAAGGCGTTATCCCCCAGTACGCCGACACCGATTACGCCGGCGACGGCGACGATGAAGCGGACGCCTACATTGACGTGGACGGGGTGATGGTGCAGGAAAGGGCAGCGGCCATTCCTGAACCCAGCTATGTGCCTCTGGTAACGGTGAGTTCCAGCCGCGCCGGAATCATAGACCGCATGGCGGAGCTGGTGGCTGAAAGGGAAGAGGTACGGAACGCCAATGCTAACTCTCCCCAAAACCTGGACGTGGAAATTAACAAACGAATCAAAGAGGTGGCCACTGAATCACTCCTGAAGCACCGCGAGGATAAGGACTTTGTAGAGTTCTACAACGCCTTGCGTTCTGACAGTTCGGTTCTGGAAGCAATTCGGGACAAGGTGCATGGCAATCTACAGGGTAGAGAGGCAGTTGATGTTCCCGTGTCCGTGGACACGGTGACGGTAGAAACCCTTTCCGACCGGATTCGCAACTTCGGGGACACCGGCTTTGTGGACCCGGACGACTACGAAACCCTGATGGACTCCGGCATTGACGGCGACATTGCGGAAGCCGACTCCCTGGAAGACCTGGAGGCCCTGCAGGAGAGGGATTACGAGGAACCGGCCCAGCCGTCGGTTGTCGCGGTCGCGGCACCTGCTCCTGTGCTGCTCCCGGAGCCGGTACCGGCGACGCCGCTTACGCCGGCAGCGTGGCTTGAGAGTGACCTGGGCGAGTACACCGGCGGGCAGTATGAGCCGTTCTACGACGACATCGACACGGACTACGTAACTCCCCACGGCAGGGAGTCCGACTTCCGGCGAGCGCCGGAATTGGAAGAGCGCCGCATGGCCAACGAACAAAAGGCTGCTGACTTCAATGCGGCGCTGGCCAGCGGCGGCACGGTGATGGTCCAGACCGCCGGCGGGGCGCTGGAAATAACTCCCAAGTCTTCCACGGAAGAGGTCCCGGCCTTCCGCGTGGGCAGCGACGGCAACCTGCAAGTGCTGGCCAGGTGGAGCAAGGGGCAACCGGTCTACGATACCCTGCTGAGTTACCGGGCGGCGATTCACGGCGCTGCACCAGCCACCGAACCCACCAGGCCCAAGAAGGGCACCAACCGTTCCGCCCTGATACACGTCGTCACCAAGGGGGACTATGCGCTGCTTTCCGACGTCCAGGACCAGATTGAGCCGCAGGTGATAGAACGAGCGTTGAAGGCCGGCGTCATTATAGAGGGGATGAACGATGCCGGGGAGAAGGTCCTGGTCTACGCCAAGAGACTTACCGACCGGGACCGGCGAAAGCAGGCAGAGATTCAACAGGCAATCAAGGCCGAAGAGAGAGTTCTTGAAAACGCCGACCAGTGGAATGAAGCCGCCGAAATGCTAGCCACAATGCAGGGCCATACCTACATACCAATGGTATCCGACGAAGCCAGAGGACGAGGTGTTGACAGGGAAGCTATTGCGGCTGGCATAGAAGCCAAGTACGACAAGCTATGGGACCCGCGCAAGCAAGCGGAACCCGCCGAGGTAACGGCCGCTGAACCCTACTACTACCGCGAAACGGACGTGGCCACCGGCGAGACCGTAACCCACGTCGAGGCAGACAGCCCGGAGAAAGCCGCTGAAGTCCTGGAAGACATCGGCCCTTCCCCGGCCGATGAGGCACCGTCCGTTACCCGGGTGGACATTGACGTGGCCACCGGCGAGACGGCAGTAACCATTACCGAGTCCCCGGCCGACGACCTGGACGACGAAGACGCCCAGGTCCTGGAAGCCGTGGCTGACGGCGTGGTTACTCCCGTAGAGGCGGAGGAACTCAAAAGCGAGGCAGGCCGCATTTTGGCCGAGGTAGCTCAGGACACCCCCAACGGTCCGGCCCCGCGTCGCGCCTATGACTCCAGCGCCGAGATCTCCGCCAGGATCCGGGAACTGTGCGACGACCCCGACGAACTCCAGGAACTGCTGGCCAGGGCCAGGGCAGACGCTGCCGAGGCCTCCGAGGAGATGCAGATGGCCAGGCAGAACCGGGGCGACGGGGACGGCGACGGCAACACCGTAACCGAGTCGGCAGCCAGCGCCGCGGCCGACGTGCTGGCCCAGGCACGGAAGAACGCTCCGGACAAGCCCAGGACGGAACCCAACAAGGTCAGAAAGTCGGACCTGGAACTGCTGCAGGCGGTGATGGACGATTGCGATACTGAGGACCTGGCAGAGCCCGTGCGCCTGGAGGTGGCCAGCTTCCTGGCGGATAGGGGCGGTACGCCGGTGGACCTTGCCGCTGACCTGTCCGCCGTCGCGGTTGCCGAAAAGCCGGCGGGCGGAAAGAAGGGCGGGAAAGCCCCAAAACCAAGCCAGGCCGTATCCACCAGCACCAAGACCAAAGCCCGCGCCCGCCAGCGCCATCCCTTCCTGCGTGGCAAGGAAGCAAGGAGATAGAACGTGACTGACGAACAGATCGGGGCGCTTATCCGCCAGTACAGGGATACTTGCCGCCAGATGAAAGAGGCCCTCGACCTACTGGAAAAGCTGGGAGCCGACCTTCAGCGGGCCGTGGTCAGCTTTCACAATGCCGCCGATAACCCTTTAGCTGACATCGAAAGGCTGAAAGTGGACATCCCCTGCGCCCTGAACCGGCTGGAATCCCTTGCCGGATGGAGGGCCGAGGAACTGCGGCTACAAGAAGAAATGAAAGGCAACGGGCTGGAGCAGTTCATTCTGCCCCGCAGGCCCCGGCCACTGAACATTGTCACCTAAGACCCCAAGACAACAAGGTCGTGTCCACGGACACGGCCATAAATCAGGACCGGAGGACTGGGCGTGACGGGCATGGCGGCGCTGAAGGCCAGCATCATAATCGTGATCGGGCTGGTGGCCGTGGTCTACGGCCTGGCTGGGCAGACGGAGCTGCGCGCCGGCCTGGCCGGGGAAAGCTTTTGCAAGGCCACATGGCCCGACGGCGAGACCTGGATATGGACCAGGATGGGCACTCCCAACACACTGCTGCCCTTTACGGTGAGTGCAGACGGATACTCCCGGTGCCGGCTGGCCTCCGACACAAGCTTTCTCAGTGGCCATCTCTATTACGTCGCCCATCGGGGCGACGACACTACCGACGCCATCGAGCGGCTGGACCGCGGCTGTGCCGGGGACAACGCGCCCTGCGCCTACATCCACCGGGAGGGCGACGTGCTTACCTCAATTAGAAGCAAGGACGGAACGGCCACGGCAACGCCCGTGTGGGCGGATTTGTCCGTTACGGGTGTAAATCCCCTTTACGACCTGCTGGGACGGCCCTTTGCGGCCCTGGTAACGCTCCTGGCGGTGTTCAGCTTCGGGGCGCAAGCGTGGCGGGCCTGGGACTCATAGGACTATGTTGCTGCTTTTCATGGCCATCATAGAGGCCCTGTATTACCTGACACCGACGTTGCTCTCGGCCGGGCTGGGCGGAATTCTGCTGCTGGGGCACCTGGTGGCGTTTTTTGCCCTCCTGCCCATCGCAATCTATGACTCTCACCGGCGGGCTTTCGTCTGGCAACTGGCCTATGCTCTGGGCATGGTGTGGTACCTGGCCCGCTCCGGCGATTACGTCCAAAACATCACCACGTTTGAGGATCTGCGGGCCGGTTTTCCCTACTTGCTCTTGTCAGCAGAAATCATCCTGATAGTGCCCATGACCCTGCTGGTCTTGCCCTTCTTCGCCGAACTGTATTCCCGTAGGCAGGAATCACATTGAGACCCCTGCGAAACTACGCCCTCTTGGCCGCAGGCACGGTCGGCATTCTTCTGCTGGCCGGGCTGGCAGTGCTGATGGCCGTGAGTGGCCAGCCAGGCCCGGACGAACCGCTGAGGCACACGGCGGTCCACGGCGTGGAACCTTACCCCATGCGCCACGCCTTCGGTAATCCGGTGGTGACTTTGGTCCAGACACTTGATGATGATTCCAATGACTGGGACTGGCTGTACCACCCCGACCGAAGCGCCTGCGAGGGCCGCCAGGAAATCGCAAGCCAGCAGGCCGACCAATCGCCCCCCGTATCCGGCGGCGATATTGCCATAGGCAGCACGGGCATGGTAGAGCTGGACCTGCCGGCTGGCGCCATAGTCTTTGCCAGCATGGCAGTTACCCTGGGCGATACCACATGGACCATTCCCTATATACCTGCCGCAGAGCGCCAGGGGCGGGCTGCCGCGTCTCTCCAGGGCGGCATCTATGCCGCTGTCCCAGAAACAGGGCTACCGGTCCTGAGGAGTGCCACGGCCGAGCTCCAGGTGTCTCCGGTGACGGCCCACGATTGCTATGCGGTGGTTGCTGCATCCTGGCGGGAACAGGTGGTTGTCGCAGTGGCTCCGGCTTTCCCCGATGTCGATGTCTCGTACGTGAATCCTCACCCGGGCGGGGTGGGGGGAACGGCCGACCATCCCCTATACATCGAGTTGGTGGGCGGTCCCACGCCACCCCCGCCGACTCCCGCGACGGAGGGCCAGTTCCGAGCGCTGGCCGCGATCAGGGCCAGCGCCGATGAGTCCATCGGCGGCACCAATCCCGTCACCACTCCCGTCGAGACCTGGAGTGGAAACCCCTACGATGGCCTGGTGGACGGGGCCGAGAATGTGGACCAAATCGTGGCGGTGGGGTATTTCCATGCCCGGGACCGGGTAAACATCGACCACCGGACCCTGACCATGCCCGGCTGCCTGGACGCGGGGGCCAGGTACGAGCGCTACTTCTACACCGCTCCCCTGGCCGACGATCCCACCCGCATCATCCTGGGCACGGCCACCTTCAACCTGGCCGGAAACTGGCCCAGGGTGGCCACCTACTACGTGGGAGCGCAATACGAGGACGCCGACAGCGACCCAGCAACTCCCGCAACCAGGGACCCCGACAACCCCGGCACTGCATACGGAATATGGACTTCCGCCTACCGGCAGGACTGCCACCAGGTGGGCGGACTAGCCTTGGAGGTGTACCCATGAGGCAGCGACTCTCCCCCCACTCCGTCGGCATAACCGCCATGTTGGTCCTGGCAGCCCTGGTTGCGGGCCTGCTGACCGGAGTCCAGGACTCCAAGGCCCAGGACACGCCGCCGCCGTTGCCGTTGGCAGTCTCTGCTCCCATCCGCTTCAGCTACCAGCCGGGCGGGACCCCGGGAATCTTGGTCAGCGACGTGGGCGGCTGCACCGGCGCCACCTGCGGGTTTGAGGGGTCGCTCGCGGAAGGCCTGCTGGCATTGGGCGGACGCCATGAAACCAGGATGGTGACCAAGACCATCACGGCAGCGCAGATGAAGACGGCGGCACCCGTGGAAGTTGTGCCGGCGTCGGCGGCAGGTACCGCTACCCTATTTATCCGTGCGGGGCTGTATGTGCCCGTCGATTTCACGGAGTCCGACGACAATAACCTCAACCTGGTATGGGGAACGACAAACGAAGGCGATAATATCTTGGTGGATTGGAACCCGAACTCTTCCCACACATACCGAGGGGAAGACGATGGCACCCAGTACATTGACCGGCGGGCCATATCGTTTTACGGAAACGACAGCATCAGCGGAAATGGCTCCGACGCCAATGTCGTCGTTGTGGTGTACACGGTCGTCGCCCTGAACTAGCGTTTTGCACTTCCCTCTAGCAACAATCTGGTAACTTAGGAACTCTGTTGCCCTCTTTGGCCAAAAGCCCCAACGTCCGCGTCGGAGAATGAGATGCATGGTCTGCCTGGATGTCTTTCCCGGCGAGGTGGACGTATATCATTGTAGTTTCTACCGACTTATGACCCAGAATCCGTTGCAGTTGATGTACCCCGCCGCCGGACCGCAAGTACATGGTGGCAAAGGTGTGCCGGACCGTATGGGGACCAACTTTTCGACCTCCCACGCCGGCGCGGCTGAACATTCTCTTGAAAACCTGCTGGACTCCATACAAGGTTAATGGCCCTTTCCGCCCCATCCAAACGGACTCTCCTTGACCTAGAAGCTATTTCAAAATTCGATTAGTGAGCAGGATTACAAAGGCCAGCAGGACGAAGCCGAAATAGAGATCCGCTTTTCTCTCGTATCGAACTACCAGCCGACGAAAGTTGTGCAACCAGGCGAAGGTCCGTTCCACTACCCACCGATGGCGGTAGTTGGACACCTGAGCTTTCCGGCCCGGTCGCGGCCTTTTGCCACGTCGTTCCGGGATGCAAGGCTTGATTCCCCTCCGCCGCAACCGGTTTCGGAATGCTCGAGAATCGTAGCCTCGGTCGGCTACCAGTTCCCCGGGACGACTGCGGGGTCGTCCCCTGGCCCGCGGTACCCTCACCGTTGCCAAGGTAGCCTCGGCCAGAGTGATCTCCGCCCGCTGGGCGCTGGCCACCAAGGCTCCCAGAGGGGTTCCCTGGTTGTCTACCACCAGCATCAGTTTGGTGCCCTTGCCCTTGCGGGTCAGTCCTACCTGGTCTCCCCCTTTTTGGCTGGGGCGAAAGTGGCATCCAGGTGGGCCCGTTCCCATTCCAGCCTACCTTGGGCATCCAGAGTGCCCAGCAGAGTCCGCCAGATATCTTCCCAGACCCCTTGTTCCTGCCACTGGTTCAGTCGTCGCCAGCAAGTCACGGAACTGCCGTACTCTCCCGGAAGGTCCTGCCAGCGGCAGCCCGTGCGCAACACATACAAGACACCATTGATGGTGCGCCGGTCATCGGCTCTGGGACGCCCCCTCCGCTTAGGCGCTGGCAACCAAGGCTGTATCAGTTTCCATTGGGCATCGCTCAATTCCTGCTCCACCGTTCCACCCCACACTTTCCCTTTGGTCAGGAGCATAAACCTTATTCGGTATTTTTGAAATGGCTTCTAGACAGCGTAGCAACACGCATAACTCGGGCGACACTGGAACTTGCCGGACTCCCGACTTACCCTCCACCACTAACCAACCATCAAGAATACTCGACCGCTTCAGACTCGCCACTTCGGACAAGCGCAGGCCGCAGTCCAGGACAGTCAAAAACATGCCCCTATCCCTGGTTTACACTCCGGCGGCTATCAAACGTTCTACTTCATCAGTAGTCAAGATTCGAGGTAGACCGTTGCCCCGGGGAAATCGGCCCAACCCCTTGCACGGATTTGGAAGCCCGTGCCGTTCTCCAGCCCAGGCGAAGAATGTCTTGAGACATTTCCGCAAGTCCAGCCGACTTTCCGTCCCCAAACCAGGGTCGTCGAAAACAACGAACAATTCCTCCGTTTCACAAGGCAGCTCCGGGCAGTGTTCTGTTAATCGCGCCAGTGCCCATCTACACTGCCGTATGGTGGATGCTTTCAAGCCTCGCGCCCTACACTCCGCCAAGTAACTAGCTACAAGGTCCGCTGTCGAATACATAAGGGGGGGACCTCCAAATGGCGGGAGTATAGCCTTGGCCGATGCCGGTGTTCCCATCGGGCGAAAGACCAGAAATCGCCGTTTTGCTGAAAGTTGAACCTATGTCTTGAGCCAGGCTATGTGCTAGAATCAAAGGGCAAGGTTTCCTTATATGCGGGCGTAACTCAGTGGTAGAGTGTTTGCTTCCCAAGCAAAAAGTCGTGGGTTCGAATCCCATCGCCCGCTCCAGCACCATATCAACTCAACCAACCGGCAGGACAGGCTTTGGGCCTGTCTTTTTCCTTTTGAGGCATTCCGGCTGCCGGATGACAACCTTTCTTCCAGCGGTTACCATGCATGGCGGGAGCCTGGCCTGAATTGGGCGCCCTCAATTGAGTGAAGGCGGTTCTCGACCCCGCCAGGGCTTGATTATGCGATCCAGATTGCACTATTGCCGGACTAACTGTGTAAATTGGACATAGACAGGAACAAATTTTGCGACGGTGACCTGGTCCTGCTGCAGGACCGCAAGGCGCGCCGGTACCTGACTACCCTGGCCCAAGGGCAGGTGTTCCACTGCCACCTGGGTCGGCTGGCCCACGATGGGCTTATCGGCCACAGCGTGGGCGGCTGGTACCGCACCGACCGGGGCCACACCCTGCTGGCGGTGCGTCCCACCCTGGGCGAGTTTGTGCGACAGATGCCGCGTGGCCCCCAGATCATCTACTCCAAAGACCTGGGAAACATCGTAGCCTTTGCCGATATTTTCCCGGGGGCCACGGTGGTGGAGTCGGGCCTGGGCTCGGGAGCATTGACCGCCGCTCTGCTGCGGGCGGTGGGCGAACAGGGCCGGGTTGTTACCTACGAGATTGATGAAACGGTGCCGCCCCGGGCCATGGACAACATCCGGCGGGTTGTGCCCGATCCCGTCAACCTTACGGTCACCATCGGCGACGTTTACCAGGGAATAGAGGAACGGCAGGTGGACCGGGTGGTGCTGGACGTGCCGGAACCGTGGCAGGCGGTGCCCGGGGTG
This sequence comes from Dehalococcoidia bacterium, assembly GCA_965207275.1. Classification (GTDB taxonomy): domain Bacteria; phylum Chloroflexota; class Dehalococcoidia; order Lucifugimonadales; family UBA3495; genus Bin22. Next base: position 2,428,886 of record CBDBMH010000002.1, on the reverse strand, counting down.
GCCGAGGCCCTGGTCATGGGCGGTATCATGATCAGCTTCTTGCCCACCATCCTGCAAGTGCACCGGTTGGTGGGGGCATTAGAGGAAGACGGCCGGTTCCAGATGGTGGAAACGGTGGAAACGCTGCTCCGGCCCTGGCATGTTACGGAACGCAGCGTTCGTCCCGCCCACCGCATGATTGCCCATAGCGGATTCCTGACGACGGCGGTGCGGTGCATGCCGCGGATAATCGGGACGGTCGGCAATCCGGCCCCGCCGTTGAATGCAGGCATGGATGGGGAGAGCAGCCAGGACTAGAAGGGAGCATTGCCATGGACGTAATGGATCGGGAGCAGACACTGAAATTTCTGGACCAGCACGTGAAGACGGACATGCTGATGAAGCACCTGTTAACCGTGGAGGCGGCCATGCGGGGCTACGCCCGTAAATACGGCGAGGACGAAGACCGCTGGGGAATTGCGGGCCTGCTCCACGACTTTGACTGGGAAATCTGTCCCACGCCGGAGTCGCACCCCACCTACGGGGCGGAAATCCTGCGGGAACACGGCTATCCCGAAGACATCATCCGTGCGGTGCTGACCCACGGCGAACACACGGGCATCCCCAGGGAGTCGCTGATGGAGCACACCCTGTTCGCGGTGGACGAACTGTCCGGGTTCATCCGTGCCGTAACCCTGGTGCGCCCCAACCGGAGCCTTGACGAGGTGACGCCCCGCTCCGTCCACCGCAAACTGCGGGACAAGAACTTTGCCAAGGATGTCAACCGGGACGACATCTCCAAGGGGGCCGGGGAACTGGGAGTGGATCTGGACGAGCACATCAGCTTCATCGTGGAAAGCATAAAGCCCATCGCCGAGCGCATAGACCTGACCACTAGCTGATGGAGATGGGCGTCAATTCAGGGAGCGTCGTACCTTTCCACGATGCCAGCTGAACCGGGTTTGCCACTGGTCGTTGACTTAGAGCGACGTGACAAAAACCCACTGTATACCGAGAAGGATGAGCCAGGGAATGAAGCCGATGACGCCGGCAATGATCACCACCGCGATGGCTCGCCCGGTACCCTCAAAGTCCATGGCCTGACGAACACCCATGACAGCGGCGGCCAAAGTCCAGATAAATGCGGCTACTGCGATCAGCCATCCTATAACCGGCACCCAGGCGAAAATAGTCAGCACCCCCGGGGTGTAGGCGAAGCCCAGGACACGCCCGATTTCCCCCCAGCTGGTTTCGGTGTCGCTGGTCCGGAGCAGGCTGCCCCCCACCATAAATATCACCGTAACCCACAGGGCCCAGCGGACGATGCCAAAGGCCAGGCCGAAGCACAGGCCCAGGATGATTCCCAGGGCCGATGCCCCTGACAGAATATCTGATACCAACCCGCCTATGGCGCCGCAGATGGTGACCAGGATCACCACGCCCAGGGCCTGGCCTAACGCCGTCTGGTCGGCCTCAATCTCCTCGTAGGTATTGGCATTGAACAGGGCTGCGCCAATCATACGCTGAATCATCACTTCACCTCACCTATTGGCGATTATGGAAACGCTTCTCAGCATTATACCCGCTTATAATTTAATTTGCGCTTAATGAATCCAAATATTCTGTGAAATTTTTGCTTCCGTCCCCCGCAACGGCAAGGTTGTCAGGAGCCGGAACTGCTCCTCGTCGTCAGGACTGGCGCACTATACGGACTGGCGTTATCGGGCGGGGACGCTAAATGACTTCATAGGTATCCCCAAAGGGACCGGCCAACAGGTCGTCCAGGAAAAACTCCTGCTCCACTGGCTCGGGCCAGCCCTGGGGCAGGGAAATGTGGCGCGGCGACATGAGCGGCAGGGCCATTTCCCTCAGCAGGTCCCGGGCCGCCGCCGCCGGAGCCATGCCCCAGAGTTCAGGTAGTTCCCCCGTAGCCAGCGGCAAGTTCCTGCCCTGCATCAGGACTTTGAAGTCGCCCAAACCGTCGGGTCGAACCAGGGCCTGCAGGCCGGCGCGGTTGTCGGCCGCCTGGTCCGCCGGCAGTGACGAGGTGGTAACCCGGCGGCGCAGTTGATCCAAACCCAGGTTTCTAAGGAAATGGGCCTGGGTAATGTAGCCCAGGGTTTCCAGTCCAGCGCGACGGCCGGCGCTGACCACCGAGGTAAAGTCCACCTGGGCGGTCATGTCCTGGTGGCCGATGTTTCGGAAGGGCGCGTCGGTCTGGGTGTGGCGGTAATACGTTACCAGGGTTCCCCGAGGCCGCAGTTCAGCCGAGTACAATTCCACTGCCGGTCTGCCGTAATCAATGGTGATGACGAAACCTGTCTCCAGCGTGGTGGCAATGGATGATGCCCACGAATCCAGGCCCAGGTTGATTTCGGCCGTCTGTCCCTCCACTGGCCGGATGTCCAGTTCCTCCATTCGAGCCTCAATGAGGGGGGTAGAGAGGTCTCCCAATCGTTTGACCAGCCGCTCTTCGCCGGACCGTTCATCCGGCTCCAGGGTTACGTAAACTTCCCGCATTCGGCCCTGCTCAACCCTTACCTGGTGTACGGCAAAGGAGTCCAGCAGTTCGTTGGAGATAACGCAGCCCCGCACGTTCCGCAGGGGTACGTCGACGGCCGACAAGGCATATGCCCTGGGAAGCAACGGCATAGCCCCCTGATGCTTGCGTTCAACGCAAATGTAGCGCAGCGAGTCGAAGAACCCGGCCGGCATAGAGTTTGCGGCCTGGAGTACGTCGCGGCAAAGCTGGTTGTTGCCGGAACCCGGTTCTATCACCCAGAAGGGGTTGGGACGGTCCAGCAGCAGCCAGAACTGGTAAAGCTGCACCGCCAGGAGGGCGCCGAACGCCGGGTGCGCCATGGGCGACGTGTAGTAGTCACCTCCCGGGCCGAAGGGCTCGCCTGCCCGTCCACGGGCCCGGGTGTAGTAGGCGCCTTGGGGCCAGTAGAGGGCCACCTCCATGAATTCGGCGAAGGGAATAGCGCCCCGCTGGCTGATGCGACGGCGGATTTCAAATTCGGCGCTGGTTGTCGATTGGTCCATGGAAATAGGAGTGTCCACGATTGCCTATATGAAACCACTTGTGGACACTCGTGTCCATTCGGCCATTGTGGACGACGCCTCATTCCTACCATTCGGAGCCTTGAGGATCGGAATCTCTCTCGTTGGCTGGCGGGTTGGCGCACCGTTCCACCTGCAGGTCAGTGTCTCATCGCACGCGAAGGTCACAGAAACGGGCTTCGGACACGGCTTCCTTTGCAGCCGACAATAAGGGCCTGAAGTGAGCTAATCCGGTTGACACCCTTCCCATTATCTGACCCATTATCCGGAACATCGGGGCAGGCGGCCTCGCCGGACTTGGTAGCAGCAGCATCGGCGCTACCGGTCAGGAGTGAGGGCGCTGGCGCAACGGAAGCCCTGCAATATCAGGGGGCGCGGCCGTCAATGAATCAGAGGGCAGGGCCGCATCGGACCTTTCCGACGTTTTGGCCGCCAGGGGGAAAAGCGGGGATAATGGCTGAACGCTCTGCATGTGCGGTAACCGGCGGCGTACCGATGGCCGCCGGAGGAGGAGTCGCCCCTTGTGTCGGTAGCCACTGGCAAATTGCCCGGATTCCAGTACAATTGTACCAACCCACCGGCATCGAAGCGGGCAGGGCCGCCCGTCGGGGCCCGCATTGACCGCCGGTAACACAACAGACCACAACCCCTAGCCACAAGGAGGTACCCATGCCCAACGTGACGGTTGAAGAAAACGTGCTGGTTGCCAGCGCCGACGGTTATGAACTGGGGGTGGACATTGCCCGCCCCTCCGGGGGCAGCAACGCTCCGGGACTGCTTTTCCTGCCCGGCGGCGGGTGGGTAACCGCCAACCATGAACCCTTGAAGGAGCGGTACGGCATTCCCCTGGCGGAACGGGGCTTCGTCTGCGTCACCGCCCCCTATCGTATTATGGAGCAGGCCATCTGGCCGGCGGCCATACAGGACGTGAAGGCCATCCTGCGCTGGATGCGGTCCAACAGCGGAAGCCTTGGCATCGACCCGGACCGCATCGCGGTGGCGGGCAAGTCGGCCGGCGGGCACCTGGCCCTGCTGACCGCCGCCACCAACGGCCGGTTGGAATACGAGGGCCCTGGCATCACTACCGCCGACCTGAGCCGGGTCTCCGCCGCGGTAGGCGTGGCCGCAGCCTCGGACATCCGGGAATACTGGCGGCGGGAACCCCTGGTCCCCTATACCGCCAACGACTCATCGGACGCGGCCCTGGACGCTGCAAACCCAACCAGGCTGGTGCATCCCAACTGGCCGCCGGTGCTGCTGCTCCACGGAACCAACGATGACCGGGTCGACCACCGAATGTCCATGCGCCTGTTCGACCTGCTGGAAGAGGCGGGCGTACCCGTGGACCTGCGGTTGTTCGCCGGCCAGGACCACATGTTCGACCAAATTCCCGAGTTCAGCCAGGCCATTGTGGAATCGGTGGCCCTGTTCCTGGAACGCTACGTCGCCGCCCCGGTGGCCGCCCCGGTGGCGGCGGGTAACTGAGGGATTCAAACATGGATGCACAGGATATACAGGATGCGCCCGAGGCAATTAAGCTTTTTGCCCGTGTTTCCGTAAAATCCTGTTAATCCTGTGTATCCATGTTTAGTTCACCTGAACAGCTCCCGGTAGTGGCGGTACCAGTCGCTGCCGAACACGCCATTGGGGTCATGCTGCTCCTTAAGCTCCAGGAAACCGCGGAACTGGGGGTAAGCCCGCTCCACCTGGTCGCGGCGGGCCCAGCGGTGGTAGGTGAGATAATAGCTGCCGTCCCGCTCCAGGGCGCAGTCTGTCAGGGCCCGGAACTGTTCCTTCCCTCGCTCAATCCCCTCCGGTGAGTGCTCCACCAACAGGTTAAAGATAATGCAGGCGTAATTGTGCCGGGCCCAGCGCAGCAGCGTCTCTTCTTCCGCCTCGATCAGCCTCACTGTGCCATAGACCACGTTGGCGTCCGTCTTCGTCAAGGTTTCCCTGGCTGACGCCATGAAGACCACGAAACGGTCCCGGGGCACGTACAGCTCGGTGATCATCAGCGAAGCATAAGTCTTCCATCCCAGCTGACGGTGCAGGGCGTCGCCGGCCTCGGGCAGGTAGGGGCTGAACTGGAGGTCGTCGGACCAGTAAGACTGCCCGTCGGTCTGGCGATAGTGGGCCGCGTACTCGCCATAGGCCCGGGCCTTGTCGGTATGGGCCAGAACGTAGAGCCTCAGCCATTCCTCCTGGGACAGGCCCAGTTGCCCCTCGGGCATTCCGCACCCACCCTCTTCCGGCAGGTACGTTGACATTATTCCCCTGGCCATGAAGTCGGGCGACCTCTCGTCGGTCATGTACTGGAAGTCGCCGTAGGTGGCCCCTGCCTTCGTTTGCTCCTCCAGTGCGGGAATGACCTCGTCCAGGCACAACTCCCGGACTTGCCGGACGTGAAGCTGGCGAGGCGCCAGGCGCAGGTTGATGTCGTCGACGAAGCCGAACATGCCGTAGCCGCCGATGGCCAGCCGGAACAGGTCGGCATTCTCATCCCGGCTGCAGTGGACCCGGCTGCCGTCGGCCCGGGTGAGGTAGAAGGACTCGATGTCATCCACCATGGGCCGTCGTCCCAGCACCCGGCCGTGAATATTGGAGGACAAGGCTCCTCCAAGGGTCAGCTCGTCGGCCCCGGTCTGCTTCTGGATGATGGACAGGGCCGGGGCATCGGCGCCTTGGTTGCATTGAAGCCACCGCACCAGCCTGGGCCAGGTAACGCCGGACTGGACCCATACCGTGCCCTGCCGGGAGTCCAGGTGACCCACGCGGTTCAGGGCTTTGGAACTGACGGAAACGCCGTGGGTGGCGAACTGCTGGCCTCCCATGGAATGGAGAGCGCCGGCAGCGCATACGGGAAGGCCCTGGGTGGCGGCTTCGGCGATGGCTGCGGAAATCTCTGCGGGACTGGCGGGGGTCTCGATGCGCTGCATTTCGGTGGCGTTGAGGCGGGACTGCACGTCGTTAAGGGTGGGCAAAAGGGACTACCTCCTGGGTGGCGAGAGAGAGGATGGATTGAGACATGGACATTAAGAAAATACGAGCAAATACAATCATTCATAAACCGGTTATATAGTTATAGTACCGGAAAGACCGGTTGTGTGCTAGAGGGCAAAGCATGGCAGGGGAAACCCACGCTGGTCCCTGGCAAACCAGTGGTTCCCGCTACGGCGAAAACCTCGAACCTCCTGCCGGCCCCGCCTTACCCGCTATCGCCTGAACCCCGCGAAGTACGGTCTTGCTACGGCCGGAACCCCAAATGTGCCGCGCCTTCCACCGGTTCACCGCTTGTATGAATAGACTTGTGATCCCCGCTGCCCTCCACCCCATTGACACCTGGCGTAACCCTTCTCCACCATAACAACATGGCAATGGTCGTAAAGAACACCGGAGATTGGCGCTACGGGACAAATGACCGAAATTGGACGTTTTTGGGCGGTGAAATTTTTTCCCCGCAAAAATCATGGTAATCCGGCAGCGGAAATCTTTCCCCGTAGCTTCGACGTCCCCTTTGGCCAGCTTGGCAGGACGCCGCCTGCCGGGGGACCGGAGCGCATATCCAAACAGCTCAAAGTTCGCCATGGGCTATCTGGCCTGTGTCAACGGCGTCTCCGGACCCTGTCTTGGCCCACTCCCGAACCGGCGTTCTGTCTGCTCTAACCTCGGTCCGGCGCTGCATATCTGTCCGGCCCCGTTTGGGGCCCGAATCTCGAGGGCGAATCCTGAATGGATCTGTAACTGAATGGTGAGGGAGCTATCATCGGCGGGACCAGCGACGGCCCGGGCCGGGACTGCCTCCACACCAGGGAGGTGTGGAACGTCCACCAGGGCATCCGTTCCCTGGGCTTTTCCTGGCGCCGATACTGCCTTACAGCGGCAAGTAAACCGCCCGGCCCTCCAGCGCGCTGCGATGCACCGCCTCGGTCCACTCCATGTAGTGGACGCCCGTCTCGAAGGCCACCATATCCACCTTTTCCAGGCCCCGGATGGCGTTGGTGAACTGCTCCTCCACCCGGTACCTGGCCTGGCTCTCCGGCGGATTTGGCGCCTCGGTCAGTTCGGAGTCTCCCCGTTGGCCGGTCCAGACCCGGCGCTGGGGGTCAACGTGGATGGTGCCCTCGGTACCGAACATCCAGATGTGGCTGCCCCCGTTCAGGCCGCTGGTGGCGCTCATCTGCATGTGCACCTGGGCGCCGTTGGCCAGCTCGTAGAGGATGTCCACGTGGTCGGGAATGGTTACCGACACCCGGTTGCCGCCCTCGTCCATCCGGTAGGGGACTTGGGTCTTGGACATGGCGATTACCCGGTTGCCCCGCCCCAGCCAGCGCATCATGGACTCGTAGGAGGCCCCGATGTTGAGGGTGTTGTGGCCGCTCAGGGCCCGGTCGTGCCGCCAGTGCAGGGGGCCGTCAAGGTCGGCGAAATTGCTCTGCAGCGAGGTGAAGTCCACCGACAACAGTTCTCCCAGGAACCCCTCGCCAATCAACCGCTTCAGCACGTTGTCGATGGTGTAGCTAGTGGACGTGGGGGTAAGCTGGCACACCAGGTCCGGGTGGGCCAGGGACGCCTGGAGCATGTCTCGGGCCTCTTCAGCCGTCGAGGCCATGCGCGCTTCGGTCAGCACGTGCTTGCCCGCCTCCAGGGCGGCCAGGGTCATGGCGCGGTGCATGTAGGGCCAGGTGCCAATGCAGACGGCATTAACTTCTTCGTCCTCCAGCAGTTCCCGCCAGTTGCCGTAGACCCGGGGGATGTTGAACTGGTCGGCGACGGCCCGTCCCGATTCAATGCTTCGGTTGGCCACTGCCACTATTTCGCAGTCCTCTGCCCCCTGGAAGCCGGGAATGTGGCGGTTCCGGACGTTGCCGCCGGCTCCGATCAGCCCCACGCGAACAGGTATGTCAGCCATAAGTTGCCTCCCGGGCCAAGGTTCGAGTTCAGGGGACCAGCCCTGCCAGGCAGGCATCCCCACTTGCAGGGCAGAATATCACCCCGTCCGTCCCGATTCCACCCGCAGTTAAGGGTCACCGGGGCCGGTGGGCCGGAGTTTCTATCACTTCGCCTGCGTTGGCTGGGCTTTCCCTATTGCGCTGTTCTTTGTCTGCCCAGACCCTTCCTCCCAGCCGGCCGGTCCCTTTCCTCTGAGCTGATGGCGCTCAGGCTGTTGCAGCCCGGTAATTCTTAGTTGGCCCAACCATGTTCACTCAACCGATTCGTACAAACCCGCGCCGCCAACCCGACATGCTTAAGGCTTACCGAATCGTCCTAATTTGTGGCGACCAATCCAGTTAATTAATGTAAACATAATAGAATACAGTGTAAGACTATTATATTGACATTTGTTTTAGTACTATATATTATGCTTGCATTGTCTTACAAGGTACTGTCCCTATATTCATTAAAGAAATTGCTACGTAGATTATGGGTGGCAACTGTATGTATAGCGAATAAGTTATGCACGACATGAACCATATTGAGGCCAGCGTTCTGCATTTTCCAATTGCTGCATTCAGCCTGTAGTCCCTCGATGGGGTGCGAATCCATCCTGTCGAAAATGTTATCGCCAAGAGGATAAGGAGTTGAACATGGCTACTTTGGTAAGAAGAGTTTTCGTTCTTGCAGCAGTGTTAGTTCTGGCGCTGGCTGCCCTTTCAGCATGCGCGACCCGTGGGCCGAGCGACGAACTGAAGACATCGGTGGTTGAAAATTACGCCGCCGGGGCATACGCGTCTTACGCCCGCAGCCTGGCTTCCGCGCAGGCAATGGATGTGTCGATAGACAACTTCCTGGCGGAGCCTTCGCAGGTACGCCTGGATGCCGCCAAGCGCGCCTGGCTGCTGGCCCGGGACGACTACGGAGTAACCGAGATTTACCGGTTCTACGAAGGCCCCATTGACAATGAGGAAAATGGCCCTGAGGGGTTGATAAACGCCTGGCCCATGGACGAGTCCTATGTTGACTACGTGGAGGGCAACCCGGACGCCGGAATTATCAACATGCCCGACGAATACCCGACCATTGACGCTGACCTGCTGGTATCCCTGAACGAAGAGGGAGGCGAAGAGAACATCTCCACCGGCTGGCACGCCATCGAGTTCCTCCTGTGGGGCCAGGACCTGAATGAGGATGGCCCCGGCTATCGCCCGGTCTCCGATTACACGACCGCGGACAACGCGGACCGTCGCGCCACATACTTGGCGGTGACTTCCGATGTTCTGTTGTCTCATCTCCAGGACATGGTTAACGCCTGGGCGCCCGGGCAGAGCAATTACCGGGCCCAGTTTATCGCCAAGGATTCGGACGTTGCCATCACCGACATTATTACCGGTATTGGCGAAATGAGTCGCGGCGAACTTGCCGGTGAGCGCATGACCGTGGCCTATGACGCCCGCTCTCAGGAAGATGAGCACTCCTGCTTCTCGGACAATACTATCTCCGACATAGTGGCCAATGCCGCCGGCATCCAGAGGGTGTACTTTGGCGAATACGGTTCCGTTTCGGGCCCTGGCATACGGGAACTGATTGCCGCACAGGACCAGGCGCTGGCGGACAAGCTGGCCCAGGAAATCAACCGGTCCGTTTATCTGGCCCGGTCCATCCCCGCCCCCTTCGACGGCGCATTGCTGGAAGGCATATCCGATGCTGCCCCCAACCGCCGGGCGGTGCTGGAAACCATCGAGGCCCTGGAGGCCCAGACCGATACCATCGTCAGCGCGGCCCAGGAAGTGGGAATAACTATCAGCGTCAGCTAACCACCTATGCTCCGCCTCCGCCCCGTCTTGAAACCCTCGGCCAGACCGTCGGCAGCCTTGCTGCTGGCGGTCTTGACCATGCTCATAGCCGGTTGCCAGTTCGTGCAGCGGGGCATTGACCTGCGGGAAGTATATGACCAGCGCCTGGGAGGTGATACCACGGCCTTCGCGGACGGGAAGAGCGCATTCGAGCTTTCCGCCCGTAACCTGGACACTCCGTTGCGTCGGGCCTTTGAAGTGGGTGACAGCTTCTTCGAGCAGAACTGGGTTACTGCTCCGGCCAGCACCACGGCAAGGGATGGACTGGGACCCACGCTGAACGCCCGGTCCTGTTCCTCCTGCCACAGCCACGACGGGCGAGGCAGGCCCCCGGAGAATGACCAAGACCCGGAGAGGGGCCTGCTGCTGAGATTGAGCATTCCGGGGCCCGATGGCCCGGTTGGCGATCCCATCTATGGCGACCAGTTACAGGACCGGGCCATGCTGGGTGTCCCGCCGGAAGGGCGCATCGTAATCGAATACCGGGAGGAACGGCACGCCTACCCCGATGGAACGGAATACAGTCTGCGCAGCCCGGTCTACTCCATCGAAGACCCTGCCTTTGGCCCCTTGCACCCGGAGGTAATGATTTCGCCCCGCATCGCACCGGCAAACATTGGTATGGGTCTGTTGGAAGCCATACCCGAAGATGTCATTCTGGCCCTGGAAGACCCCGATGATGACGATAACGACGGCATCTCCGGCCGTGCCAATTATATTTGGGACATTCGCAATGCCAGGCTTTCGCTGGGGCGTTTTGGCTGGAAGTCCAACCAGCCTACGGTGGAGCAGCAAGTTGCGGGCGCTTTCCTGGGAGACATTGGCATCACTTCAAGCCTGCTGCCCCACCAGAATTGCCCTGAGGTGCAGTCGGCTTGTGCCCAGGCCCCTAGCGGTGGCGAGCCTGAGCTGACCGAAGACCGCCTGGAAAAGGTGACTATTTACACGCAAACCCTTGCCGTTCCTGCCATGAGGAACACGGAAGACGATGAGGTTAAGCTGGGTGCCCGGCTGTTCATCCAGTCCCAATGTTCAGCTTGCCATACGCCGAGGTACGAAACTGGCGATGCTCATAGCCTGGAGCCCCTGCGGGGACAGGTAATATACCCCTACACTGACCTGCTGTTGCACGACATGGGAGAGGGGCTGGCGGATAATCGTCCCGACGGCCTGGCCACCGGCACCGAGTGGCGTACTCCTCCCCTGTGGGGCATCGGCCTCGTGGAAACCGTCAGTGGCCACACCTTCTTCATGCACGATGGCAGGGCGCGGAACCTGGAAGAAGCCATTCTTTGGCATGACGGAGAAGCCCGGGCTTCGCGGGACAAGTTCATGGGTCTTACCCTGGAAGAGAGAAATGCCCTCATCAAATTCCTTGGTTCGCTCTAGAGTGCCGCCGACTGCGGCAAGACTGGCTCCGTTCCTGGCGGTCCTGGCGGCGCTACTGCTGTCGGCCACGGCCTGTTTGGGCGGCGCGCCTTCGGACAAGGAAGTGCTCATCGCACTGACAGACGAGGTGGTGGTTCCGGCATACCGGCAGCTGGCCTCAGGCGCCGCCGAACTGGACAGCAAAGCGACGGCCCTCTGCAGCTCTCCCTCGCAAGCCGCCTTGCAGGAAACGCGGCAGGCCTGGCGCGACGCCCGCGCTTCCTGGCTTCAAACCAGCGCCATGTCATTCGGGCCGGTGATGGACCGGCGCTCGGAGAGCCTGCTTGACTGGTCACCCACGGACACCGAGGCTATGGACGAGGCCCTGTACGACACCGGCTTTTCCACCGACGCCGACCAGGTCCGGGACTCCTACTCCGCTGGCCGGCGCGGGTTCGGTGCCATAGAGCACCTTCTTTTCGGTGACGGCGCCCTGGAGGTCCTGTCCGGCGCGCCGCCAGCTTGCTCCTACCTGTTGGCCCTGACGCAGGTTACCAGGGAAGAGACGGCAGGGATTCTTGCTGACTGGACCGAGGGCGGCGAACTGGAAACGCCGTACCAAGCCTATTTCACCGACCGCGCCGACCTGTCGCTGATTCCCGGCGATGCGGTGGAAGAAGTGGTTCGTACCCAGGTGTTTCTGATCAGGGACATGGTGCATATGCGAATGGCCACCGCTCTGGGGCTTCGAGGTGACGGGCCAGACCTTTCCGCTATTCCAGGAAATGCCGCAGGCAATGGCCTGGCCGATCTGCGCAGCGAGCTTATTGGCATGAAGGCCATCTATGAAGGGTCTGGCGCCGAGTCTAGAGGGTTGTCGGCCCTTGTTCAGCTCCTGTCGGAGGAGACCGATCGCCGCCTTCGCGAAGAGTTCACCGCCGCCATTGAAGCAGTCGCTTTGGTGGAGGGTCCCCTCAAGCAAGCCATTGAAGAGCAGCCGACGCAAGTAAACGCTCTCTACGACCGTCTCGCGGACATACAATTGACCCTGGCCACCGAGGTAGTAAGCCTGCTGGGCGTGTCCGTGGGCTTCTCCGATACCGACGGCGACACCCTCAGGTAGGCACGGGATTAACTTGTCTGCTATCTCAGTCCCGTCAGAGCCCTTCCCCGGCGAAACGGCCTCCGCCGGGGCAAGACTGGCAGGACTCGGAAGCCTCGTCGCGACGTCGCTCCTGAAACCGGTTTCGCCGTATTCCGCGGCCGCATTTCGCGTTGTATTCGGCCTGCTGGGGTTGGCGGCGGTTGTACGATTTGCCGTCAATGGGTGGATTTCCCAGCTTTACGTGGAGCCGGTCCACCACTTCAGCTACTACGGGTTTGGCTGGGTGCAGCCCTGGCCAGGCTGGGGAATGTACCTGCATTTCGCCCTGTTGGCCCTCGCCAGCCTGGGGGTTGCCCTGGGTTATCGTTACCGCCTGTCCATAATCGCCTTCTTTCTGCTCTTCACCTACGTGCAACTTATCGACCGGACTACCTACCTTAACCACTACTACCTCGTCAGTGTACTCAGCTTCGTCATGATCTTCCTGCCCCTCCAACGGGTTGCTTCCTTTGACGCTGGAAGGAGGGCTGCTTGCGAGGACGTGCCCGCCATACCCAGGGGTGTCCTGTGGCTCTTGATGGCCCAGATAGGCCTGGTGTACGTGTTCGCCGGCATCGCCAAGCTGAATCCCGACTGGCTGTTTCATGCCCAGCCTCTGCGGATCTGGCTCTATAACGCCGCTGACGTCCCCCTGATTGGAAGCTTTCTCCGGGAGGAATGGGTGGCATACGCGGTGAGTTGGGGAGGAGTGGTGTTTGACCTGACCATCGTCGGCTGGCTGCTGTGGCGAAAAAGTAGGCCCCTGGCCTACGGCTTATTGGTCACCTTCCACGTGACTACAGCCCTGCTTTTCCCCGCATTGGGAATGTTCCCCTGGATAATGATAGCCATAACCCTGATCTTTTTCGCTCCCAATTGGCCCTTGAATCTGTTACGGCGTGTACGCCAAAGCACCGGCCGGAGGAATGCCACAGCCGAGTGTCGTCAGCGTCCACCGGTGCGACACCACCGCAACTGGAAGACGGCTGTCGCTATCGCGGCCGCCGCTGTATTCCTTATCGTGCAGGTGGCTGTTCCCCTGCGCCACTTTGCCTACCCCGGTAACGTGCGCTGGACCGAGGAAGGTTATCTTTTCGCCTGGCGGATGATGCTTACGGAAAAGGCGGGGCAGGTGTTCTTTAGAGTCTCTGAGACATCCGAGACAAAGGAGAGGCTTGTTTACCCGGATGAGTACCTGATGCCGGGTCAGATAGAGCGAATGTCCCATCAGCCGGACCTGATACTGGCCACCGCACATCTCATAAGGGATGACTATGTGGAGCAAGGTTACGATCGGGTCCAGGTCCGCGCGGATGCCTACGTAAGTTACAACGGCAGGCCGGCGGCGCGCCTGATAGATCCAGACGTAAACCTGTCAACCATAAGTCCAGGCCTTGGCTACCGGGCCTGGGTAATGCCCGAACCCGAATGATGGGGGTGATGCAACATGCGGGACCCAATGCCTGATTCAACTCAGAAAGGCCACCATATCGTACCGCAGAAACCCGGTGACGCCGCGGCCCGCAGCGCCGGCCTGTTGCTGATTGCCACGGCGCTGGTTACTTTGTTGATGGTCGTGGCCCGGGTCGTGGCCGATGCAGATCAGGCAACCCTGGTGGAATCCCTGGCTGCCATCGCGGAAAGTCGGTGGGCCTACGGCCTGAGCGGCGCGGCCCGCCTCGTGTCTGGAATAACATTGGCCGCGGGAGCCTGGCTATTGCTGGCCACGTGGATAATCCGCCAGCGCCGGGCTACGCCGCTGGTTCCGTGGTTCTTTGTGGCTTCGGGTATCTTCACGTCCGTGTCCGGCCTCTGCGCCTTGGCGTTGGCAGCGCTGGCGACGAATTCCGCAGATCCTGGCGCATTCACCGAGATTACGGCCTACCTGCGCTGGGTTACGGGCAAGGTGGGGTTCACCGCCGCAGGGCTGGCCTTGCTGGTGGCGGCCAGGTACCAGTGGATGGCAGGGGGAGGCTTGCGGTTAATTTCACCACTGTCGCTCATCATCGGCGCTGCCATGCTCTTGATCTGGCTGGACTCCCTGATCTACTTGCATCGCTTCAGTGGCGTGGCCTTCGTCCTTTGGCTGGTAGCGATCGGCTTTATGCTCTCTACCGGGAGGGTGGAGCGGCTCTTCATCGCCAGGTTTGGCGCCTCTACAGTCGAAGGTAGCGACTAGGCTACCGGGGTCTTGAAAGCGATCGCGGGCTGCCTGCTCCTGCTGCGCCGGGTTCAGGCAAGGTGAAGGTGGATCCTGGCCCGCGGCCGGCTCAAGGTCACGGGATTATGCCGACTTCCCGCAGCAAGTAAAGGGTGCCCCTTGCATCCGTCAGGTCTCCCAGGTCCACATCCGGCGGTTCAAGGGAAGACAGGGGAGGCAGACCAGGGTCTGTCGGGACGCCCTCCACCAACGGGTATTCCTTGGTAACAGAAGAAAAGTAACTCTGGGCAGAATCCGAGAGCAGGTACTCCACGAATCGCTCGGCTCCTTCCGGATTATTGGAAGACTCCAGAATGCCTGCTCCGGCGGCCAGCACCAGCGCGCCCGGGTCGCCTCCCTTGAGGAAGTAGTTGCGGGCTTCAAAGTCCTCACCCTCCTCTTCCAGGAAGCGCTGCAGGTAATAGTGGTTCACCAACCCCACGTCCACTTCTCGCCGGGCTACCGCCGTCACTATGGTCGTGTTATTGGGATACTCCCTGACGTCGTTGGCCTGCATGCCCTCCAGCCAGGCACGGGCCATATCTTCGCCGAACTTTAACCGGAATGCGGTCAGGAAGGCCTGGAAGGAGGCGTTCAGCGGCGCCCACCCCACTCGGCCCCGCCATTGGGGCGCAGTAAATTCAATAATGGAATCGGGCAAATCCCTCTCCGGGTTGATGGAGACCGTGTTGTAGACAACGGATCGGGACCGGCCGGAAGTTCCTACCCAATTGCCCTCGGAGGAACGATATCCCCCGTCAACCTTGGCCAGGATATCTTCGGGGAGTTCCGCCAGCATTCCGGCATGGGCCAGGCTTCCCAGGTAACCGGGGTCCTGGAGGAAGACCACGTCGGCCGGGCTGCTCTCGCCTTCCTCCAGGACGGTCGCGGCTATGGCTGCGCTGCTGGCGTACTTTACCCGGATTTCGGTCCCCGTGTCCTGGATAAAGGTTTCCAGAAGGGGACTTACCAAGGTCTGGGACCTGCCGGAATAGACAGTCAGGGAATCGTCGCCGGGACTGCATGCCATGAGGATGGCAGCCAGAACCGTGACGAAAGACACTGGCAGCAACTTCAGCGGCGTCGCAACTGGCCCCAGGAATTTATTCAAACCGCTTCCTCATCCTGAGATATGTGATGGCGACGGAAAAACTGACGGCGCCCTGCTCCTGACGACAAGGGCGCCATTATATCCCTGAGAGGGCAGGATGGGGAATGCCTACCGAATCGGGGCTCAACCTTACTGCCTTATGGGCCTTTTCTTGTCGCCCGTCAGCTTTCCTTCTCTTCTCTATCTTCACCTTCCGCAGGTGCGGTTAATTCCAGTTTTTCAATGACTTCCCGGAAAGCCTCAGGAATGGGCAATGAATTGTGAACGTCGGGAGTGGCAGGCACTGGCTCGAGAAGGTCTTCCCCCAGCATGGCCGACCTGTCCATATAGATTGGCAACCCCAGATGCATGGCAATAGCCAGGGCGGCCGCGACATCCACGCCCACGTCGAGGCGGCGGTCCTCGCATTCGAGGAGTACTGACCCGGTAACCTGCCCATAGCCCACACCCTTGATCACCACCCTGGACAATTCGGCGCCAAGGGACCTGGATACGGCCATTACCATATGGTGCAATGAGCAGTGGTCGGTGGCCAATCCTCGCATCTCTACCGCAAGCATACGGGCCTGGTCCATGGTCAACTGCAGTACCATGGCCGTCTTGCGGTCTTCAAGACTCAGGAGCATCTCGCCGCCGTTGCCGCTGTCGCTCCGACGGATGTGGTATGGAAATACGGGTACCATAATTTCTCCTTTTCAGGCGCCGCCCGGGGCCGGCGCCGGGTAAATGGCTGGTCGGGACAGGATCAAATGAGTGGGTGAAGCCCCAGCGGAGGAAGTTGCTGGTACGGACGGACGCGCCTACTCTGGGGAGGAGAAAGAAGGCGCGTCCGCCGCATCGAAAATGTTCGCGGTTCCGGAACAGGAGAGCTCTGGATCGCGAACGGCAAGGACTGTCTTTTTTTGTTAATCAAGGAATGGCGTTTAATGGACGTTACCGAATATGCGCTTAGTATAGACTTTCTATTTTAGTGTGTCAACAGTAAAATATAATATCTTTACACTTTATTGTTTAATTAATGTTTTGATTCCCATGAAGATAACCCTCCAGATAAGGGCGGCAGTGGCTGCCCGGCATCCGATGGGCAGCTGAATCCAGAATGAATGCGGCCTCCGCCCGGCGCGCCAGCCGGGAAGGCCCAGTTATTGGACCTAGACTTTTTTTGCAGGGAACGGTGACCAGTGAAGTGCGTTGTAACCGGTGGCTGTGGTTTTATTGGCTCCCACATCGTTGACCGACTCATCCAGGTGGGCCATCAGGTTGTGGCGTTGGATGACCACTCAACGGGATCTATGTTTCACCCCAATCCCCTGGCCCGCTTGATTGAAGGCTCCGTAACCGACCTGGACTTGCTGGTGGCTGTCACAAGAGGGGCGGACTGGGTGTTTCACACGGCGGCCTGGGCCCGCGTTGAGCGTTCGGTCGAGGACCCCGTGGGCACCCACCACGTAAATGTTACGGGCACCCTCAACGTTCTCCAGGCGGCTCACCTTAACGGGGTCCGGAAGGTCGTTAATTCTTCCTCTTCCAGCGTGTATGGCGACCAGGGGCTGTGCCACGTTATGCACGAAGGAATGAAGCCAAACCCCAGGTCCCTCTATGCCCTCCAGAAGCTGATGGGGGAGCAATACGCAGAGATGTATGCCGGGCTTTTCGGGTTGGAAGTAACCTCGCTGCGGTATTTCAATGTGTATGGTTCCCGTCAGCCGGCGGAGGGGGCCTACGTGTTATTGATTCCCAAGTTCCTGGAACTGCGCCGCCAGCACAAGGCCCTTACCGTGTACGGCGACGGGAATCAGACCCGCGGTTATACCCATGTGTCCGACGTGGTTGACGCCAACATTCTTGCTGCCACCGCTCCTCTCCCTGCCGGCCAGCACACCGTGTTGAATATTGGGCCGAGAGAGGAAACCTCGATCAACGAAATAGCTGCTATCATTGGCGGTCCGGTTAAGCACATCACTCCTAACCCTCGGGGCGACTTCGAGGAGCGCCGCAAGTCCGCCGACAGCTCAAAGGCAAAGGCTGTGATCGGGTGGGAACCGAGGGTTACCTTCACTGATGGTATGAGAGACCTGCTGTTACGGGAGCAATTGAAGCGGGCGCACATCACGTAATGTTGCCCCTCCGATAGAAAAAATGGCGATCTGGGAGCCTCAGTTTTCGCATATTGGCCCTCTGCAAGCCAGCGGTGACGTCCGGCCAAATTGTGGCCCCGGTTGCCAGGCCCGCCAGAGTCAACCAGA
This sequence comes from Dehalococcoidia bacterium, assembly GCA_965207275.1. Classification (GTDB taxonomy): domain Bacteria; phylum Chloroflexota; class Dehalococcoidia; order Lucifugimonadales; family UBA3495; genus Bin22. The sequence continues at coordinate 2,410,984 of CBDBMH010000002.1, read as the reverse complement.
AACAGGTCAGCCACCATGTCTCCTCAGTCCACCAGGTATAGAGAGGAAACAGCCCCGACAGTCCACGGAAGGGCGGGAACGCCATTTCAAAAGGGTCTACCGCTATGGTAATTTCCCCGGCGTGGCCGGCCGTGGCCAGCCCGGCAGTAATTGCCACGGAGTAGATTCCCAGCGCCGCCATGCTGATCCTCCACCACAGGGAAGTCCTAGCCACCACCAGCACAATAGGTATTACCAGTAGCGGAACTACTGTGAGCATGGTGCGCCCGGCGAACCACCAGCCCATCATCGTAATGGCCACGAAAGTCGCCATCAGCAATTGGGCCAGCGCCAGTGCCAGTATCAGCCGGAGCGCCCCTTTACCCAACGCCAGGAGCGCCATTCCGGGAACTGCCACCAGCAACAATGGGGCCCAACGTCCGATGCCAAACTGCCGGTCAATAAAGAGTCCCCACACCCGGTAGTACCGTTCTCCGAACTCTATGTGCCCTCCCAGAATCTCCATCGTGTTCCACTGGGCGTAGACGGCGTCATTGCCGTAAGGGGTTAAGCCGCCGAACTGGTAAAGGTGAAAACCGGCGTAGAAGACTGCGGAGGTTCCACCGGCAAGCAGCAGGGCAACGCGTCCCGGTTGGTCGGCTTGCAAGAGGTAGTAGGCGGACACGATCAGGGCCAGAGGCGCATACTTGGCGCCCAACCAGCACATGATGGTGAGTACAACAGCCAGACATAGCCCGTCAGCCATCCCCGGTCGCGCTTGCCGGGTGACCAGCAGCAGAGCTGCCACCAGCGCCAGCCCGGCCGGGAACTCCGGGTAAATTTCCGTGGAATAGATGAATGCAGTCCCCGTTAGTCCCACACCCAGCGATACAATCCAGCTGAACATCCGGTGACCGGTCAGGCGGTCGGCCAGCACGAAAGCCAGCGCCAGTGTGGTGGCTGCCAGGAGCAGCAACTGGAGCTGAGCCCCGACCAGCCCCCCAATGGCAAAGCCGGGAATAATCAAAATGGACAGCCCGGGGTTGTGAGGACTGAGCAGCCGGCCGTCTTCCGTGGGGACCGATTGAAACCACAGATCGTCGGGGTGATCGAAGAACGACCGGTAAGACCTGGTGTCGTACTGATTACGGAGGTCGAAGTCGCCGTCAGCGAGCAGGCTCTGGGTGGTCAGCAGGTAGAAGGGTTCGTCGCCGGTGATGGACGCTCCCCTGGTGGCCCGTATGTCCACGGAGAATACATAAACTATTGCAAGGAAAAGGAAAAGAGCCACTGCCAGGAGCAGTAGCTCGTTTTCCTTGACCCGGCCTGATATAGACCGGATATCCGCCTTAAGGATCACGGCACGACGCCAACATCCCTGAGGAGATCAAGCGTTCCCACCAGGTCGGTCAGGTTTCCCAAATCGACATTGGGGGGGTTCAAAGAATCTATGGGGGGCAGATCGCCCTCGGGAGCCACCCCGGCAGCTACCGGGTACTCCTTGACTTCCGTGGTGAAGTATTGTTGGGCCGGTTCCGAGAGCAGAAACTCTATGAACTCCTGGGCGGTGTGCCGGTTATCCGAGGCCTCCAGGATCCCGGCGCCAGCCACCAGGACCAGGGCGCCCGGGTCCCCGTTGCCGATGTAATAATTCCGGGCCTTGAAGTCGGGCCCATGCTCGGCCAGGAACCGTTCAAGATAGTAGTGGTTAACGAACCCTACCGCCACTTCGCCGTTGGCGGCGGCTTGCACGATAGAGACGTTGTTGGGAAAATCGCGCGCGTCGTTGTCCTTCATACCCACCAACCATTCCCGGGCTATGTCTTCGCCTTTGGTCAACCGAAGCGCGGTTACGAAAGCCTGAAAGGAGCCGTTCCAGGGAGCCCACCCCACCCTGCCTTTCCATTCATCGTCGGTGAAGTCCAGGATGGAGTCCGGCAGGTCCGTTTCCGGGTCTATCATGTCCGTATTATATATGACGGTGCGTGCCCGGCCCGAGGTGCCAATCCACCTCCCGTTGGGGTCTCGCAGCCTGGGGTCAACTTTGTCCAGGGTATCTTGGGGCAGTTCGGCCAACATGCCTTCGGCTGCCAGGCTGCCAAGGGAACCCGGGTCCTGCAAGAACACCACGTCCGCCGGAGTGTTGTCGCCCTCTTCGAGAAGGGTGGCGGCGGTGGACGAACTCCCGCCGTACCTGACCTCGATATCCACGCCCAGATAATCGCCAAACGCTAACAACAGGGGATGCACCAGTGTTTGGGAGCGCCCCGAATACACGGTAAGGGTTCGGAATTCTTCCATGACCGGTTCCACCTGTACCGGTCCCGGCGCAGTTGACGCCTGCGCCGGGACCGGGGTGGGCGGCGCCGTCGAGGCAGGAACGGCGGCGGCCGCCTGGACCGGCGGGGAAATTGTGCGCGCAGATGTTGGAACGTTTGAATCGGTTCTTGGTGTCGTCGGGATGGTTGCAGGCGCCGCGGCTGGGGCAGCTTGTGGGGCGGCCCTGGTAGCCACGGGAGGAGGAGATTGTTGCTCTCCTCCTCCGCAGCCGACCAGCGCCAGGGTTAGCGATAGGAACACGCCAATAACTATGAGCAGAACCACTGGACTGCTCCGGCGACAGGTCCTTGTCATACTCTTCCTCTGTTCATGGTTTTAGTCAGGTCGCCGGTCGCTAGTATCCGGTTACCAGGTCACTCTGGTTCAACAGCAACGCGTCGGCAACGCTGTTGAGGGCGGACAGGGCCGCGTCGCGAGACTGGGCGGTAATCTGACCCGGATCAGCCTTCAGGAACGCTATGATGGTGGCATCAGCGGTCGGGCTGGCCTGGGCTACCTCAGGCTGGATGGACTGGTAGAAGGCCAGGGCCTCCACCTGGTGAGTTCCCGGGTCCTTGCCTTCCGCCACGTCATTGTATGAGACACCTATGTACCTTACGGTAGCAAGGTAGAATATGGCGTTGTAGCGGGAGAACACTTCCTGGGCGGCAGCGTCGCAAGCGGCTGCATCGCCGTTCTCAGCGGCCTGCCTTACCCGTTCAAAGGCTTCCCGCAGAGGGATGTCTAAAGTGCCTTCCCGTCCAAAGTTGCCTTCGCGACTGCGCGCCAGAGCCGACAGCGAGTTGGGGTAATCCCCGTTAGCGCCCGGCAAGCCGACGTAGATTCCCCAGCCTTCATCGACGTCGCCCGAATCCAGGTCTGCGCAGCCACCGATAACATAGTGCTTGGACCAGTGGTACAGGATCCGAAGGATGCCCTTGTTGATCGCCTGGCGTTTCTGAGCGTCGGTCCATTCGGCGGCGTCACCACGCCCGCGTACGGCGTTGTTGATCGGACTATCGAGGAAGTTGCCGGACCCGTAGAACGCGGTTGCGAGTGGGAATTCCTCAGCACGTTCGGGGTCGCGGGCAAAATTCCGGAGAGGCTTGCTGCGGGGACCGATGCGGGTGTGCATCCCGACCTCGTAGAGCAGGAAGATATCCGCAACCGGCAGGTCCTCGCCTTCCTTGATGACGTTGGTCAGCCTGGCGATTTCCTGGTAGTCGGAAGGGATTTTCTGATAGTGCTCACGGTTGGTCGTGGCGTGATAGTAACCGTCCGACGGACTGGGCACGCTGCGGTCAGTTTCGTGCGGGAGGTTCACGGGGATGAAGAAGCTGGACGAAATGTCCAATTCCCCGGTGTCCGGCGACGGCGTGCCGCTGGACCCGTCGCCGGTATCGTCGGTGTACTCGTTAACGAGGTCGCCGTGGGTCAGCATCAGCGCCGATGCCGTCCCATTCAGGGCGGCCAGCGCAGCGTCTCGGTACGCCGGATTAATCTGGCTCCCTTCAGCCGTCAGGTAGGCCATGATGGTCGCGTCGGCAGACGGGTCGGCCTTGGCGACGTCAGGCTGGATGGACTGGTAGAACGCCAGGGCTTCGACTTGGTGAGTCCCTAGAGCGTTGCGGTCGCCGGCCGCTGCGTCATCTGCAACCCGGCCAATGTACCGTACCGTAGCCAGGTAAAACATAGCATTGAAGCGGGAATAGACCTCGTTGGTAGCTGTTTCGAGAGCCGCGGCTTCGCCGTCGTCGGCGGCTTGCCGGGCACGGTCCATCGCCTGGCGCAGCGGGATGTCAATGGTACCTTGGCGCCCGAAGTTACCCTCGCGCGCCTGCGCCAGGGCCGCCAGGGAGTTGGGGTATGCGCCATTAACTTCTTCCCCGACGTACACGGCCCAGGCCTCGTCAATCAGGCGGGAGCTCGACCGCTCCTGACCGATGATCATGTAGAACTTGGCCCAGTGGTAGAGGATACGGAGCATCCCTTTGTTGATGGCCTGACGCCGCTGCACGTCGGAGTAATCCGCCGCTTCCCCGCGACCTCGTACTACGTTCTCAATGGGGTCGTCCAGGAAAGTGTCCGAGCCGTAGAACTCGGCCGAATCAGGGTAGTAGGTGGACGGGGTGGAGCCGGCGGCGAAGTTACGCAGCGTACGGCTCTGCGGACCGAGACGAGTGTGAGAACCCGCTTCATAAAGAAGCCAGATTTCCGCCGCCGGAAAGGGCTTGCCTTCCCTGATTACGTTGGTCAGCTTGGCTATCTCCTGGTAATCCGTGGAAATCTTCTGGTAGATCTCCCGATTGGTAGTGGGAGTGTAGTAGCCGTCGGACTTGGTGGGACCTTCTGTCTCGTAGCTGAGGTTAGTGGGGATCATGAGGCCGCCAGATTGCGCCTGGCCCATCATAGCAGCGGTTCCGGTTCCGGTCCCCGTGCCTGAAGCCGACCCCGTGCCGGTGCCATGTGCATGACCGGAGACCGAACCGGTGCCCGTGCCGGTGCCGTGCGCATGGCCGTGGCCGGAGACTGATCCGGTGCCCGTGCCGGTGCCGATGCCGGAGACTGAACCCGTCCCGGTTCCTGTCCCAGTGCCGGTACCACCACCTCCACCGCTTCCAATGACGGTTATGGTGGGACGGTCTTCACCCCTGCGTGGGGTTTCAGCAGCGGTCCTGGCCAGCTCTGCGGCTGCCAGCGCCTGCTCCGCCGCCGTGAGGGCTTGGGCGGCAACTCCTTGCGCAGACCCGGCCTGGCTCTGGGCTGCCGCCTGAGCCTGCTGCGCTGCCGCCAATGCCTGCTGCGCCGCAGCCAGGGCTTGCGCCGCTGCCTGTGTTGCCTCGGTATTGTCCGCTGCGGCCTGGGCCTGCTGCGCCGCAGCCAGGGCTTGTTCTGCCGCCGCCACGGCCTGAGCCGCCGCCGCTGCCGCTCCCGAATCAACTTCAACCACTTGCGGTGCTGGTGCAGGTTCCTGCTGGGTGCAGGCCAGCGTCAGCGCCAGCAACAAGGCTATTGCCAGACCTGAAAGCCAAAAATTTTTCTTGGTAAATAGTCCCCGAGTCTCTATGTGAGCCAGCACGATAGCTTTCCTCCTGGTCCGCCTTGGGCGGATAACGTTCTACTTACTCAGCATCTCTTGCAGCATCCCTACAGGGACCCGCCAGAGGTACTTTGGGCCAATGAATGACTTGCCCTTGTTGCGTCGGGAATAAGATATGGGCACTTCCCGCATGCGCATGCCTTTCTTGAGCAGGTCAAGAGTCAAGACCTGGGCGTAGTTATAGTCGTGGATGATTTCGGCGCACTCCAGCGCCCGGCGGGAGAAGGCCCGGAATCCGGTCTGCCCATCGGTAATGCGACGCCCCGAAGCTACGTTAAGCATGCCGGTGAACGCGATATTGCCGATACGTCGGAACGCTCCTTGACTCGGGCGGTTTTCCAGGTAGCGTGATCCCAGAACGTAGTCGGCTTCCCCGGACTCGATGGGGCCTAACAGGTCAGGGATCTGCTCCGGGGGATACTCACCATCGGCGTCCACGTAAACCGCCGCCCGAGAGTCCAGCTGGTTTGCGGCGGCGAGTCCCGTGCGGAGGGCCGCGCCCAATCCCCGGTTAACCTCGTGGGATACAACGACATCGGCCCCATGCTGGCGTGCGATCTCCGCCGTGCCGTCGGTGGATCCGTCATCTACGACGACCACTTTGAGGTCGGGCCGATCGTCCCTGGGTATGCGGGCCAGTGTGGCCGGCAGGTTCTCCGACTCGTTGTACGCGGGAACAATCACGGCGACGGGACGGGTCATTTCATCGGCATCTGGAATCCCGAGCACTTGGCCCACCGACTGGGCAGGCGGTTCTACGCCCAGGTAATAGGCGATGGTGGCGGTTACGTCCATGACCGATTTGGGTTCGTCGATGGGCCCCTGCAGTTCAACCTCCTTGCCCCACATGATGCAAGGCACATAACGTTCTGTCGGGCCCATGTGGCCATGTCCGCCGATGCCGATGCCCTGACCGTGGTCGGCGGTGATGATGACCGTAGCGTCTTCCAGGTAACCGATGGAGTCGCACCACCCCAGGAATTCTTCAATGTGGCGGTCGCTGTCCTCGATCTTGGCGAGGTACTCGGAGTTGTAGCTACCCCGGGCGTGGCCGGTCTGGTCCACGCTGAGGAGCTGCAGGACGATCAGGTCGGGATCGTCCCGTTGGATTACCGCCTTGGCCCGCGCTTTCAGGGCGTCATCGATCTCGTCATTGTTGGTGACGGCAGTAACGGTCTCGATGTCGGTTTCGCCAAAGGCATCTACAAGGTGGGCGATGCCCACCAGTTTGCCCGTCTGCCCACCGGCCCGTAGCGCGTCGAATATGGTCTCGCACTTGACCCCCAGGCTGGGCACAAAATTGCTGGACATTCCGTGGACACGCGGGGGCGCTCCGGTGAACATGGAGCTGAATCCGGTGACGGTGCGCGCCGGGTACACTGTGGAGGTATCGACATAGTCGACGCCCTCTTTACGTACCTTGTCGATGAACGGAGTGTGGGCTTCCTCAAGACGGTCGAACCGGCAGCCGTCGATGACGATGGTGATAAACCGACGGGAGATACGTTTGCCGTCCTTAGCGCGTAGCCGGGTCGGCACCAGGGAAGGCGCCGGCGGCCACGTGAAGAACCACTGGTGCAACAGCAGGGCGGTTATCGCCAGGCCAAGGGTGAAACCCTCCACTGCGACAAAAGTCCAAACCGTGGGCTGCGCCACCAGCATCTGGAAGGTCAGCGCCAATATCGTCAGCTTGGGTATCTGCTCCAGGAAGTTGCCGCTGGTGGGATCCGGGTTCTCCAGTACCAACCGCCAGAAGCGCGTGAAGTTGAGCCACGAAGTCCCGATCCGCAGGTGGTAATAGATCGTGCCCCATAGAAAGATGGTGAAGGTCAAGTAAATGCCCAGGATCAGGGCCATAGCCGGCAAGTCGATGAACCGGAACACGGCCAGGAAAATGCCAACGTATACCCAAAGGGCTACCCGGAGCCGCAAGGGGAAGTCGAAGCGATAGAACACCACGAAGAGCGGAACCACCGCGAGAAGCGCACCCCCGGCGCGCAGCCAGTAGCCACCGTCAGCCAGATGCGGGATCATAAGAAGGGTAACGATGCCCAGAGTAAATACCGGCGTGAACGGTTTACCTTCGTTGAGGATGTTCCAGGCGCGGGCGGCGAATATCTCGAACCGGGAGGCGTGCTTGTCTCCCTCTGACGAGCCGCGGAGATGGCTCAGCGGGTTGAGGTTGGGCAGCCTTCCAATGGCCAAAAGGCTGAATGCCAGTGCAATGGTGTACGAGTAGGCGAACTTCAGGCCGTGCGTGGCCACCGCCAGGGCCAGTCCCTGTTCCCAGGGTACCCCGTGGGCAAACAGGGCTCCGGTCATCACAGCTTCGTAGACCCCAATGCCGCCGGGAGTTACGTGGAATGCCTGGAACAGGATCGTAAAGGCGGTGACCGAAATCGCGGCAGCCAGTGACAGCTCGAACCCAAGGGCCCTCGCCGCCACGATAATCACCACGGCTTCCAATATCCAACTGGGCAGGGTCCAGATAGCTGCTGTTGCCAGCCGCCGGCTCGACACTTGCCTTAGTTGAGCCTGCAGGATGTCCAAGGGGGAACGCACAACCTCCGGCAGCCAGTCGTGTAATGGGCGCCAACGGAGGGCCAGCAACAGTCCGCAAATTCCAACAATCACCGTCGCAGGCATTGCCATCGCCTGCAGCCAGCGTCCTTCTCCTGCCGACAGGGAAACCAGGGATCCAATGGTGGCTGCAATTGCCAGCAACGCTGCAAAGTCCAGAACTCGGGCCACTGCAGTGGTAGTTGCCGCCTCGGCCAGAGGAACGCCGGCCCTGGCTGCCACCAGGGTGCGGACGAACTCACCCAGCTTAAGCGGCGCAATGTGGTTCACCAGCAACGCCGCCTGCAGTCCCACAAACAGCTTGAAGGTGTTCCCGCCACTAACCAGAAGCGCCTTCCAGGCCATAGCCCTGAGCAAAAAGGCCCCAGAGTACACAACGACCAAAACGGGCAGCAAGTACGGTTGCTCACCGAATTCCCTGAGCGCTACAGCCAGCAGGGCCCAGTCTGCGAGGAGACCCACGGTAACCAGGGCCGCCACCAGAGCAGCAAGGGAAATAGCGACCCTGGCTTTAGAAACGGAAGGCCGACCAACCGCTCCCATTAGGGGTAGGTACTGCCCGTCATTTGATGACAATGAATTTAAGGTTGTGTGAATAGTCTTCATAACTTTGGTATTGCTGTTACGCAGCATAAAGTGTATCGTCATACTATAAAGCGTGCATACTTATAACAAAGTTATTTCTCTATGTCAACACATCATGATGTTTGACGTAATTTGTGAAGTGTTAACATGCAACGCATATTGATGGAAACAGAATTAATGGGGTATTGTGCCTGTTTTAACCGACTGTCTCACGACCATGGGTAAGGAGTTTCTAGTTGCAAATTACAGTCATTGGCATGGGTCATCTGGGGATGGTGGCGGCAAGCTGCCTGGCCAGGGAGGGTCACCACGTGGTCGGAGTCGATTCCGACGGGCCGAAAATTGATTTACTAAGTAATGGTGAGAGTGTCTTTTATGAACCGGGTCTTGATGTCTGGTTGAATGAGGGGCTGCAAAGTGGAAACCTGCGTTTCTCTCGTGCGGAAGAATTCCCTGGCAACCTGGGGGATGTCTCGGTGGTGGCCACCGGGACGCCGGCCAGCGAAGGAGGAGAGGCGGATCTGGGCCAGGTGCGTGCCGCCTTGCGCTGGATCAGGGCGATGCAGACCGGCAATACAACAGTGGTAATGAAAAGCACCGTCCCACCTGGGTCGGGCAGGTCTTTCATCCAGCGGGAGCTCGCAGGACCGGATATTGACTATGTGAGCAATCCTGAATTCCTGCGGGAAGGAAAGGCCCTACACGACTGGATGTACCCGGACCGGATTGTAGTTGGGTCGGATGGTTGTTCCCTTCGCGCCGTTAAGATTGTAAGGCAAATGTACGCGAGCAGCGACGCGCCCTATCTGGTAACCGACACCACCAGCGCGGAAACGCTCAAGTACGCCAGCAACGCGTTTCTGGCAACGCGAATTTCCTTTATCAACGAAATAGCCGCCCTGTGTGAAAAAGTGGGGGCGTCGATAGACGACGTCAGCCAGGGCCTGGCCATGGATGCCAGGACAGGCCAGCAAATCCACGCGGGGATCGGGTACGGTGGCTCTTGTTTCCCTAAGGATATCCTGGCTCTCCAGTGCCTGGCGCAGGAGAAGGGCATTAATTTGGACCTGCTGGAATCCGTTTCGGAGGTGAACGCACGGCAGCGAAGGTTGCCCCTGGACCGGTTGCGTTCCAGGTTCTCCGGGGGGCTGTCCGGTGTCTGCGTTGGTGTGTTGGGGCTGGCCTTCAAGCCAGGCACCAATGACATTCGCGAGGCTGTCTCTCTGGACCTGATAGAAGCTCTAGTATCCGAAGGAGCGGAAGTCAGCGCCTTCGACCCCCAGGCCAACCGTGCTGCGAGGGAGGTGCTGTCCGCCAAAGTAGCCTTCTGTGATAGCCCGGAATCAGTCGCCCGGGGCGCACAGGCCGTGTTGCTGCTGACCGAATGGGATGAAATCGTGGAGGCTGATTGGCCCAGCATTTTCCGATTGATGGCGGCGCCAAGGTTCTTGTTCGACGGCAGAAACGCGCTGGATGCCCTGGAAATGATTGAGCTGGGTTTTGAGTACGCGGGCGTTGGGCGTGGGTATCCGGACCGGCTGACGAAAGGAGGTAACCGTCTTCCGCACCAATCCGTATCCTCTTTGACAAGTCCGTAAAGTAAGACGGATTCAAGGCGTTCCGGTTCATGGCCGATACCCTCACTGCCATAACGCGAGTGAATCCATAGCCTGTTACAAGGCAGGCACAAAGAATTGTTCTTCTTTAAGCTTTTCTGGTTGGGTGGTGTAAACAACCCGCTAAAAATAAGTTCACCAATTTGTGGTTTAAGTGTTGACGTAAGCAGTTGATTAATGTAGACTGCCACTATCCACTAATGAAAACTACTTTCGTTGTACAGGAAAGACTATGTTTTTGTGTGTGTGCAAGGCAGTCCGGATTTCTGACGCCGTCGCTGCCGCCAAATCGGGTTTCAACTCACCGGACTCCATGAAGCAGGTCTTCGGGCTGGAAGAGGACGATTGTTGTGGCAGGTGCGCCCGTCACATTGACTCTTTCGTCGCCAGGGTCAGGCTCGAACTGGTCAGAGACAAGGCAAAACAGGGCTTGACAACCGTTTCCGCAGCCAATTAGGGCTGGCTCTTCCTTCCTCTCGGAAACACCCCGTCCGCATACATAACGTTGTTCCCACAAAATTGTTTTCCCGTCCGATCACCATATCGTGAGGGGTACCGCCACGGAAGGCGCCCCTCTACGGTGTGCTATACTTCCAGCTACTCATATGAGGGAGGGACGCTCCTTTGAAAGCCAAAGATGGGGTAGTTGATCACCTCAACACCATCCTTACCATCGAGTTGACCGCCATTAACCAGTATTTTGTGTAGGCGGAAATGTGCAAGAACTGGGGATTCAATCGCCTCTACCAGAAGTTTCGCTCCATCAGCCTGGAGGAAATGGAAGATGCCCAGCACCTGATAGAGCACATCCTTTACCTGGAAGGCGTGCCTAACGTGCAACGGCTCAACCAGGTAATGGTTGGGGAGTCGGTGCCTGAGGACCTGGAGCTTGATCTTCAGTCTGAACTCTCGGCGGTGGAAGCTCTGAGGGCCGCCATTACCCACTGCGCCCAGGTGGAGGACTATACCACCCGGGGTATGTTTGAGGAGATGGTACGGTCGGAAGAGGAGCATGTCGACTGGCTGGAAACCCAGCTGGAGACCATCAATATTATCGGCTTGGAACTTTACCTCAATCAGCAAATCTACGAAGGCTAGATACGGCTTCGCTGCCGACAGTGTTCGGGGCAGCCGTGCTGCCGCGATTCCTTTGTAATTAGGGGCCGGATACCGTCGATTTTCTTCAGCTCATTCTCTGCTGCTTACCTTCAGGCTTGGCAGCATGTCAGGGCCGACGGCAGTCGCGATCACGGCCATCCGCTTCTTCCATAACGGCAGTTTACGGTTGGACCGTTCCAACTGGACCCAGAGGGAATAGATAACCTGTTGGCTGGAAATTCGACGGGCCCTTTCGGTATCTGCTGCGTGCCGTTGAAGCCTTATATACCTGACTCCAGCAGGTGACCGCAATTATGGGGCGCTAGTGGATAGACTCAGCTACGTCGAACTGGCTTCCCGGCGCAACTTGTGCCTTGCCCAAGGGCCACAGCAACCCAGGGTATTCTCAGAGTAGGCAGGTTTACGGGCGTAGGAAGGTTTGAGGCTAAACGCCCAGGGCCGCCCCGTCCAGGAAGGGACGAAGCGAATGGCCCGACCGGACCCGCGCGGTAACCCTGGCGCCAACTTCATGCTCGGCGATGTGGGACAGGAGGGAACGCACCGTTCCGCCGCAGTCCAGGGCAATCCAGTACAGGTAGAAGGCCCCCCGGAACTCGCGCTCCACTATCGTGCCATTGCCTTCTTCCGACGGAATACACTCGATGCAGTCGGGCCGTGTCATGGCTTCCAGGACTCCCTCAAGCTGTACCTCGCCATGCCATTCAGTAGCGCCGATGGGAGTTTCGATGCGTCCCTCTTGCTGGCTCCCTGGCACGAAGTCCACCATACCGATGAACTCGGCGACAAACTTGGTACGTGGATGGTGAAAGATCTCTTCAGGCGTCCCCTGCTGCTCGATGCGGCCCCCGTTCATTACGGCTATGGTGTCACCCACGTACATGGCTTCTTCCTGATCGTGGGTTACGAAGATGGCGGTGATGTCGTTGGCGCGCAATATTGTCATGACTTCCCGGCGGACCTGTTCGCGCAGCGCCGGGTCCAGGTTGGAAAAGGGTTCGTCCAGGAGGAGTATTTCGGGGCGAGGCGCCAGGGCCCTGGCCAGGGCCACGCGCTGTTGCTGCCCGCCCGACAGTTCGTAGGGCATCCGGTGGGTCAGACCTTGCAGGCCCGTCATTTTCACCACTTCGGCCACCCGGTCCGACCGCTGGTCATTCCTTGACAGACCGAAGGCGATGTTCTGTTCCACAGTCAGGTGGGGAAAAAGAGCGCCTTCCTGGAATACCATGCCGACCCGGCGTTTCTCCGGAGGCACGTTTGTTTCCCTGTCATATACAACGCGGGATGCAATCGTTATGGAACCGTCATCAGGGTCAGCGAAACCGGAAACAAGGCGCAGAGCGGTGGTCTTTCCACAGCCGCTGGGCCCCAGCAAGGCCAGAATCTGTCCCTGGGGCAAATGCACGGAGAAACCGGACAGGGCAACCACGTTGCGAAAGCTCTTGGTAATTTGCCTGCATTCCAGCATATACCCTTCGGTTGCCGTGGCTGACTCAGCCACGCTGCTGCATTCTTGGCTCTGATGCGCCGTGGCATCCGCTTCCATAATCCTGGTTGCCAATTGATAACTCCAGTCAGCCAGATGACATAAACCACTTGCCAGACAGTATCCCTATAGTATGGTTAGCCGTCCGCACAATTTGCCTTACTCGTGGAATCTCTTTACCTGATTAATGCTCCATTATGCTATAGGTTATCACGGACAAAAGCAATAGCTTGTACAGGTTGCTTCAGGGTTATTGTGCAGGGACTTAAAAAACATTGGGACAGCACTTTAGGCAGAAAGTAGCTGTCCTTGACGACCCGCTCTATCCTGCATTGTAAAGAGAATCTGCCGGGCTTTACCAGGCATTAGTGCGGCTCCAGTTTGAGTCACTGGGTTGCCCGCTTGGATCTCATGCTGGCCTCCTGATCCCCTCCGTTCAGTGGAATCGTTCAGCGGGCCAACCGGTCCACGAGGTCTTGCTTCACCGGCGCGGTTTGGAGCGTAGGCGCACCCACCATAACCAAGCTGTAACGCAGCAAGCACGTTCAATTGGAGCAGAAGTGAATGCCCGGCGCCGCATTGTGGGCAAGAGGTGAGGACAGGAAGAGCCATGCAGTGGACGGGGTAATTGGGATAGTGGCGGAGGGAGTGGGATTCGAACCCACGATCCCGGTTTCCCAGGATAAGCGCTTAGCAGGCGCCCGCACTAGACCACTATGCGATCCCTCCCCAAAACGGAAATTCACTATAGCAGAATGAGCTTGTCACCACAATAAGGCCCTGGCGGCTCACCTGCCCGAGAGGTTCCGGAGTTAACTGACTCTATCGCCAAATTTGGACAGCCGTGGCATTCCGGCGAACCGCGCGCATTGCCGTACTGGGATTGACATCCCCTCACCAGAGTGGGGACATACTTTCCATGCGAATTGCCGCATTTGCTAGACCCTGAGGTCGTCGCCCTCCGCAACGTGCTGGAGCAAAGGATCGGGCACACCGGCCTCGGCGAACCCCTTGGCGCGCAGGATGCAACTGTCGCACGCCTCGCATGGCTTCTCGCCTCCCCCATAGCAACTCCAGGTCAGTTCCAGGGGCGCTCCAAGTCTCATCCCAAGCATCACAATTTCCGCCTTGGAATGATCGATGATGGGTGTCTCCAGTCCAATAGGTATACCGTACTCGGTCCACAGCTTGCTTCCCCTGGCCAGGGCGACCTGCATGGCATCGTAAAACTCTGGACGGCAGTCGGGATAACCGCTGTAGTCCAGGGCGTTTGGAGCCATGTAGATGGTTGCGGTAATGCCGTCGGGGTCGATCTGCTCCTTTTCTATGGCGTGCAGCGTCCGGCTTTCCAGAGTGGCCGCCGCCAGTGACAGGAAGATAGTGTTGCGCAGGGGGACGTAGGTGATGGGGACGCTGTATCCGATCTGCTCGACAGAGCGTTTCAACGGCGCGGGAAATCGATCCGGACTAGTTAGGGCCGAATACCAGGCCACCCTTGACAGGAAAGAGATGTCTATCAGTTCATGCTCGATGCCCAGGATGCCCGCGATCTTCGCCGCACAGTCGACTTCCTTGGCGTGGCTTTGTCCGTAATGAAAGCTGATGGCTGCCAGGTGATCGACCTTTCCAATCGCCAAGGCGGTTACCGTGGTGGAGTCGAGACCACCCGACAGTAGGGACACGGCATAGTGCTGCATGGAGAATCTCACTCCTTTATTGTTGCTGTCGCAATTGCTAGCGAAAGGCGCCCGAACCGGTTTTTTGATCCGTATGTGTCATCCTGGCAATTGGGCCGACGAGATCGGGAAGATGCATTAATACTATATACCTTTGGCAATTTGCCCTTTGTGCCTCACTGCGGGATCGGCACGGACCATGCGTACTCGCCATTCCAGGCTTCATTTGAAGAGACCCTTGGGTTTCCGCCAAGTGCTATAATGTGACCCGTCAGCTCGGGATTGCGCTTCATATTGGCGCCTTCCTGAACCAACCTGGCTGGCGGAGTCCTTATGCGGTTAGCATTTATCGGCGGGGGAACTATGGCCGAGGCCATCCTGGGCGGGGTCCTGGCTGCCGACCTGGCAGAACCTGGTGATGTTGCCATTGGCGAGCCCATCCCCCAGCGCCGCGATTACCTGTCCGAGCGGTACGGCGTCAATACCTACCATGATAATGTCAAAACGGCTGAGGGCGCAGACCTGGTGGTCATGGCCATAAAACCCCAGGATCTTCCCCACGTTTTCAGTCAGCTGGGCGGCAAACTGGATGGTAGGCAGGCTGCGCTGTCCATCGTCGCTGGGGCGAAGATGTCCACCCTGGCAGAGGGGTTGGCCCACGATTCCATCATACGGGTAATGCCCAACACCCCGGCCCAGATCGGGTGCGGCATGACCCTGTGGACCTGCTCCGAACCGGTCTCTGATACGCACCGAGACCTGGCCCGTTCCATGCTGAGTACCGTGGGCGAAGAAATCTATGTCGGCGATGAGAAATACCTGGACATGTCCACTGCGCTCAGCGCCAGCGGTCCGGCCTATGTGTTCATGTTCGTGGAGGCCCTGATAGACGCGGGGGTTTATGTGGGCCTGCCCCGGGATATGGCGCGTACTCTGGCCCTGCAGACTGTTTACGGAAGCGTGCGCCTGGTAATGGAAACGGGCAAGCACCCTGGAGAACTGAAGGACATGGTCGTATCACCCGGCGGGACTACAGCCGAAGGGCTCCAGGCTCTTGAGCGTGGTGGGGTGCCAGCTGCCGTAGTGGATGCGGTCAATGCTGCCTTCCTCAAGTCCGTCAGGTTGGGCCAGAGTTAAGGAGCTGCCCGTCAATGCCCGAACCCGTGGACCTGATCCATCTGCTCTTCAACCTTATTTACTTGTCTATTTTGGGACGGATCAT
Organism: Dehalococcoidia bacterium; assembly: GCA_965207275.1. Lineage (GTDB taxonomy): Bacteria > Chloroflexota > Dehalococcoidia > Lucifugimonadales > UBA3495 > Bin22. Next base: position 2,395,305 of record CBDBMH010000002.1, on the reverse strand, counting down.
CCTGACCCTTGTCATTTCTTTCATGACCAACGACCCTCCACCGTTTCTGGTCAACATCACCCAGGTATTTATACAGGTCACCGAACCAATCCTGGCCCCCATTCGGCGTGTGCTGCCCACCTTCGGAATGATAGATTTCAGTCCCTTGGTGGCAATACTGCTACTCAGCGTGGCTCAAAGGATAATAGTTTATGTACTGGGTTAGCTGAGGCCTCCGCCTGCTTCCCGCGCTTTTCCAACGGTTTCCAGATTTCTCATCCCATCTGCCGCTCCGAGTATCGCAGTTCCAACCGGCGACGCTGGCCATCGGGTGCGATAAGGCGCCAACCTGTCTGCCGAGCTGATTACGCCCAACGAAAAGTGGCGTGAAAACCTCAATGCATCCCCAGTATCATTATCCTAATGGCTTGTGGCGCAATCATAATGTATCGCTGGATCATGCATTACCATAACTCAAACATACCTTGACGTTTGGGTTATAGTCTGTAATATATGCAATTAGGTAAAATTCATTGTTCCAATATAATGAGTCAATGCATCGGCAAGGATACGAGGGTAACAGTAGTGGAAGGGTCTGAACGCATTTTATTGGGAGACGCTCACACCCACCTGGACCAATATGGGCCGGAGGAAATTCCGGGCATACTTGAAAGGGCTGCCGAAGCAGGGATCGGGTTTATCGTCTGCGCGGGAACCACCGTGGAGTCGACCCGTGCCTGTATTCGCATGACCGAAGAGCATGCGCCCTTTTACGCAGGCGTGGGCATTCATCCCATGGAAGCGCACCGTCCGCTGGATGAAGAAACCTGCGCCGAGCTGGAGTCCCTGGCCAGAAACAACCCCAAGGTGGTGTGCATCAGCGAGGTGGGGCTGGACTACATGCCAACGTCGCCGGATCAGCAGGTTCAGGACCAGGTTTTTCGCACCCAAATAAGGCTGGCCAAGGAACTTGGACTGCCCATCATTTTTCATTCCCGGGAATCCCATGACGACGTTTTCCGCACCTTGAGGCAGGAGGACGCCGGGTCCGTGGGCGGGGTAATGCACTACTTTCAGGGAGATGAGCCCACCGCCAGGGCAGCCATTGATTGTGGATTTTTCATTTCAATGGCCCGCCCGCTGACTCGCCTCCCCCACTTGCAGGACGTTGCCCGCACGATACCGCTGGAGAATATGGTGCTGGAAACCGACGCCTATCCCCAGCCCTTCAAGAAGTATCGCCACAACTGGACCGAACCCCGTCACGTACGTGAAGTGGCCCAATTCCTGGCCGACCTTAAGGGCATTACCCTGGAGGAAGTAGCGGAAACCACTACCCGGAACCTCGCGGGTCTGCTGGGTATACAGGAGGGAATAGGCGCTTGATCCCAAGTTACGGCCAGTGACCCAGGGGGAGGAAGAATGGTAAACGGGCCAGCCATCGGTACATTCCCACAGCTGAAATTCTCTTCCGGCGGTGGAAACCCGGGAGGAACGCTAAATTTCCATCAGCTTTACATTTTCTACGCCGTGGCGTCCCATCGCAGTTTTTCCCGGGCAGCCGAGTCCCTGAATATCACCCAGCCCGCCGTGTCCATACAGGTACAAGAACTGGAGAAGTTTCTGGGCGCCGCCCTGTTTCACCGGCGGACCCGCGGCCTTCGCATTACCGAGGTGGGAGAGACGGTGTTTGCCTATGCGCAGCAGATCTTCTCCCTGTCCGGCAAGCTGCTGGAAACCCTCGAGGAGATTCATAATCTCCAGACCGGGCGCCTTTCCCTGGGCGCCAGCACCACCCCCGGCGAGTACCTGTTGCCCATGGCGGTGGGCCGGTTCCGCCAGCTTTACCCCGGCATCAACGTTGATCTTCACATCGCAAACACTCGCACGATAACCCAGCGCATTCTCAACCAGGAATTGGACCTGGGCATGGTGGGCAGTCATCCCACCGTGGGCCTGGACGAACTGGGCTTGATCGACTACATGGAGGATGAAATCGTCCTGGTGGCGGCGCCCACCCATCCCCTGGCCCAGGAGGGCGCCGTCACCGCCCAGCAGGTGGTGGATGCCGGTCTTATCGTGAGGGAGCCGGGGTCGGCAACCCGTAACACCGCGGAACAGTATTTTGGCCAGTTGGGCATAACTCCCACGGCGGCGCTTAGCCTGGGCAGCAACCAGGCCCTGAAGCAGGCTGCCATGGCCGGCGGCGGCGTGGCGGTCATTTCCCGCATGGGCGTCACCGCCGAGACCCGCGCCGGCATGCTGGTGACCCTGCCTGTGGTGGACTGGGACTGCCGACGCCCCCTGACCTTGATATATCCCAAGGACCGCCAGCTTTCTCCAAGCAAGCGGGCCTTCCTGGAGTATCTGCAAGACGAGCGACCCAGCCCACTGGCGTGACGCGTGAGTCAGCCGGTCACTAAACGCAGAGTAGCCTCGTCATCGTTGATTTCGCATTGAACCTTGGCAATTATTCACGCTATTGCGCGGCTGAGGGCCACCACCTATGGAACCTCGCATCAGCATTGTGACCCTTGGCGTATCCGACCTGGCTCGTTCGGTAGAGTTTTACCGGGACGGACTGGGACTGGTCCTTTACGACGAAAACACCGAGTCCATCGCTTTCTTTCAGAACAAGGGTACCTGGCTGGCCCTGTATCCCCGGGATGCCCTGGCCGCCGATGTGGGCATTGCCACCGATGGCAGTGGCTTTTCCGGCGTCACCCTGGCCCACAACCTGCGCTCGAAGGAAGAAGTGGACGAGCTACTGGACGTGGCCGTAACGGCCGGAGCCACCCTGGTCAAACCGGCCCAGGACACATTTTGGGGAGGGTATTCCGGGTACTTTTCCGATCCGGACGGCTACCTGTGGGAAATCGCCTGGAACCCCTTCTTCTGGATTGAGTAGAGGGTTCCAGTAGGTATATCGCCCCTTTCCCTCGGGGGGAGGCCGCGGTGTTGCAAAGGAACCTTTTGGTCTAACTGACCGATTGCGCTTTCGTACTTTGCCTTCCCTGGTGCGTGTCTTCGGCAGGGGCAGGCTGTACTTCATTATTCCCGGTTCGTCGAACAGACCCACATGACGAATGAGGCGCCTTAGAAAATCCCGGGCAGCCGCCTGCTCTTCAAAATGAAGTAGGGTGGCCTGCCTCACTCTATCCTGCCAACCTTCTGGAGTCAGTGAGGAAGGCTCGGTCCCCTCCCAGATGTCCAAGGATTCCGACGGAAGCCCCTCCCTCACCAACAAATCCCTAAGCTCGGTCAGCAAGGATGACCCAGACACTGGGTAACCGCTTCCGTATTCTTGGGCCAGGCTCTTTAGGTTCTCCTCTTTAACCTGGTTAAGATAGAGGCGCACATAGATATCCCTGCGCCGCTTCCCTTGGCGCTGCGCCACAACTGAGGCCATTTCTTGAATATTCCTAATCTGCTGGGCGATGGCCTCCTCGGTAATGATCCGTTACACCTTGGAAAATGGATAGCGTTCCAATTTGGGTGGCTTCGTGGGTGAGATCAGGGCAGCCATCCGCCAGGGGCGGACCCCTACATATTCGGCGACCGCGCCACCCAAGACGAAGCGCTGCCTTGAAATTAGGTTGACTTTCTAAAGCAAACAGTTTATGATATGGTGTCTCAAATACATCGCCGATGAAATCTGTCGATGGCAGGCACATTAACATTTAGACATTGCCTGTGGTTGGCCCCGACATATGGGGCTCAAGAGGGAAGCCGGTGTGAGTCCGGCGCGGTCCCGCCACTGTAACTGGTGAGAGCTTCTCCAGTCCTAAAGGAATTAAGCCACTGGCCCATGGTATTCGGGCTGGGAAGGTGGAGAAGATCGTTATAGACCAGAAGCCAGGAGACCTGCCTCAGGTGTAGCTTTATAGCCTTCGCGGAAAGGTATAGGTGTGTCCTATCTACAAAGCCTGACCGAAAAGGTCAGGTTTTTTTGTTGCCCATGATTAGCGAACATGATCCCGTTCTCAATAGCGATATTTCAGGAGTGACTGACTGATGACCATCAAGCGAATTCTCGTCCCAGTTCTACTAGTGCTTACCCTGGCCCTCACGGCATGCGGCGCGGCAGCCACGCCGGCTCCGACCGCGGCCCCCGCGGCGGCCCCGGCTCCGGTCCAGGATACCGTTCCCGATACCGCCCCACCCACTCCCAGCGCACAGGTACAGACGGTCCCGACCCCTAAGGCCGCACCAACCGTCCCTTCGATAGCCGCCACAGCACCCGTTCCGGACAGCCGTGAAGTGGTGCTGGCCGTGTCCCGCAATCTGGCAAACGGAGAGGAGGACCCTTATTACACCCATAACAGCCTGATGGTCTGGGACAGCCTGGTCATGCTGGACGAAGAGCTGGAGCCTACCCCGCAACTCACTGAGAGCTGGAGCCTGTCCGAGGACCAATTGAGTTGGACCTTTGAACTGCGCGAAGGAATATCCTTCACCGATGGGACTCCATTCGACGCCGACGCAGTGGTGGCGAACATAGAGCGCCTGATGCAGATCAGCCCTCGCCGGTCCCCGTTCTTTTCGCTGACCATTGCCCGTTCCTACGGAGACCTGGCTGGGGCCTCCAAGACCGCCGAAGGCGCCGTGGAATACCAATTGAATTCCCCGAACCCGTCGATGATTTTCACGATGAGCAACTTCTTCAGCGCCATGTTTTCTCCTGACTCCTTCACGGAGAGCGGGGACTTCAAAGGCATTCCCGCGACAACGGGACGTTTCAAGCTGGCGGATTGGGAGAGGGACCAGTTCGTGCTGCTTGAGCGCAATGAAGACTATTGGGGCACGAAACCCCTCGTGCAACAAATCAGGTTGTGCGTCATACCGGACTCCGGCGCCCGGGTATCGGCGATTCTGGCGGGAGAGGTGGATGGCGTAGTCGAATTGGGAGCGTTGTCACCGGCGGAAGCCAAGAGCCTGGAAGGCCGGGAGGGAATCACAGTTGGCGGAGATCCGGTCTCCATAAGCCAGTACCTCTTCTTTGGTAGCGACCGGCCGCCTTTTGATAACGTGGACCTGCGCCGGGCGGTGTCCATGTCCATAGACCGTGAAGCTATAGTGGACAAGCTGGCGCTGGGGTATGGATTGCCTGGAAAGAGCCTGCTTTCGGCCTTTGTCCCCCGCTGGCTCTCACCTAAAGCGGAACCGACTTACGACCCGGTCGAGGCCCGTCGGCTGGCCCGTTCCGTGTTGGGTGACGACCGCGCCAGCGCGACCCTGATTTTCCGCACCGGATCAGGACAAGCCCATCCTTACAAGTCAATCGCCGAACTTCTACAGGCTGAACTGGGCCAGATCGGCATCGACCTGGAGCTTGTTCCCCTGGAGCCTGCCGCGGCTAGGGAGAGGCGCGATACCACCGACTGGAACCTTCGCATCGGCCAAACCGGGTGGGCCAACGGAGACCCGGACTTCATTCTGGGCAGGTTTCTCGCGTCCGATGGATTCAATAACGCCACGATTAAGGGAGGTTACAACAATCCGGAGGCCGACCGGCTGATAGCGATGGGCAAGGCCGAGCTGGATCCACAAAAGCGGTTCGAGATATATGACCGCCTACAGGAGATTGCGGCGTATGAGGTCCCGGTTACACCTCTCTACCACAATTACCTGACTTATGCCTACCGGGATACCATTACCGGGCTGAGGCACCGCGTCACTTACCAGCCAACCCTGGACACGATTCAGATAGTCAAGTAGGCGGTTGGACTGTGGCAACGTCCCGGGGCCAGGTGGCAAATCAAGGGTATGAGCTTTGATTAATTACCTGGCCAAGCGATTGGCGGCTCTGGTCCCCACCCTGCTCCTGGTCTCCATGCTGGCCTTTGGCTTGACCGCCCTGGCCGGCGGAGACCCGGCGCGCGAGGCTGCGGAACAGGGGCAGGAAGACGTAGCGTCAGCAGAGCTGATTGCACAGTTGAGGGATCAATGGGGGTTGGACGATCCCCTTCCCGTCAGATACGCCCGCTGGCTGGGCGATGTCTTCCGAGGGGACCTGGGAAACAGCTATCTAAGCAACCGCCCGGTGGCCCAGGAACTGCTGAAGAGGTTGCCAGCCACCTTGCTGCTAGCGGTGAGCGCGCTGGCTTTCGGGGCGCTGCTGGGGATTCCCCTGGGCATCCTCATTGCTTTGAAATCCGGCTCCTGGATAGACCACCTGGGCCGTGCCGGAGCGGGCGCAATCGCGGGGTTGCCTAGTTTTTGGCTCGGTCTTCTGCTCATAGTATTGCTGGCTGAGGTACTGGGGTGGCTGCCATCGGGCGGGTTCGGCGTAGATCACCATCTTATCCTCCCCGCCATGGCCCTGGGGGCTTTGCCGGCCGCTATTGCGACTCGGCTGACACGAGCCAGCGTGCTGGAAGTGCAGAACCTGGATTTCGCCCGGACCGCAAGGGCAAAAGGCTTGGGGCCCGGGTATATCGCGGTACGCCATGTATTGCCCAATGCGCTAATTCCTACCGTAAGTTACCTGGGGCTACAGTTCGGTCATCTGCTCAGCGGCGCAATCGTCATCGAGATAATCTTCGCCTGGCCAGGAGTCGGCCAGGTAGTCCTGGCGGCGGTATCGGGCCGTGATATGCCGGTGATCTCCGCTTATGTGCTTCTGTCCGGGGCCATTTATGTGGTGGTCAATCTGTTGGTAGACGTGCTGTACGTAGTCCTGGACCCTCGTGTCCGTTTGCAATGACCGTCTCGATGACGATTCGAAAATGGACCGGCCGGGCCCGCAGGTACTGGACTGGTTATCTTGGTGGAGGCATCCTGGCGGTGTTCCTCGTCACTGCCGTTTTCGCTCCCCAGTTTGCCACCCATGAACCCAACAAGGTCGATCTGGATACCTCGCTGCGCACACCCGGGGCGCTGAACCTGTTGGGTACAGACCAATTGGGCCGGGACGTGTTTAGCCGCTTGGTCCACGGCGCCCGTTCCACTATGGGGATCGCTATTCCCGTAGCCATCAGTGTGACGCTACTGGGGATTGTCGTTGGGATCACGGCTGGCTACTTTGGGGGCTGGACGGACAACACAATCTCTACCCTGCTGAACGCGCTGTTCGCCCTGCCCGGACTGGTGCTAAGCCTGGCGGTCCTCGCTATCCTTGGCTCGGGACCGATGGCGCTGCTGGTGGCCCTGACTGCCTCCGGCTGGGCCAGCTTTGCCCGCATTGTGCGTGGACCTGCGCTTGTCGTCCGGGAAACCGAGTACGTGCTGGCAGCGCGGGCCGTCGGCGCTTCGGATACCCACATTTTGAAAAAGCACGTTTGTCCCAACATTCTGGGGCCGGTGCTGGTCCTTGCCACCTTAGACCTGGGCACGGTGGTCCTCGCTATCTCGGCCCTGAGCTTCCTCGGGTTGGGAAACCAGCCGCCAACCCCGGAATGGGGGACAATGCTAAACGATGGACGGCCCTACTTCCGGTCCCACCCCTACTTGATGCTGGCGCCCGGGATGGCTATTTTCCTGTTGGTGCTGGGGACCAACCTGCTGGGTGATACGTTGCGCGACGCGTTTGATCCCAGGCGCCAATAGAGTAGCGATCAAGGTCGAACGGCCAGGTCAGCAGGCCGGCAGCTCTGAGCCGGCAGCTTTGAAATGATGACCTGGTAATTCTTCCCAAGACCTTGCATTGAATTCCCGCTTTCTCGGAGATGACGGGTTGGATGTTGCTGCATCCGTCACTCTAAGAGTATTGAACTACTGCTCTACCAAACGCGTTCAACGTCCCATGAACCGTCTACCATTGCCACTGGGTACATTCATAGCGGGCTGCAATCTGTTGAACAATTTCACAAGTCGCGCGCAATCCTTATTCCCTTTACATTCCTGCTTTGACGCGGCTTGACCTCAGGACTGCATACAGGCTGTTGGGTCTCCTCCTGCGGCGAATCTGCATGTCAACTCGGTCCAGTTCACCCATGGCTTGCAGTTGTCCCCTGCTTTTGATTTAAGGGACTTGGGTCAACCTGGACATTGGCCTTAGGGGAAGCGATCCATTTGTTCCCCGGAGAATTTTCGGGGTTGCAGTTTGCCTGTTTCAAAGGTATGTTGAAAAGTAATTCTTTTGGGACGCGCATGGAGGCCGGGCCCGAGGGTTTTTCGCTCCCGGACATACGGCTATCCCGTTCTCATAATCGTTCTAAATGAATTTTACTCTTGGTATAATTGGCCTAGGAGAAATAGCATGTTGCCAGACCGTTGCCAGATAGCCTTGAAGGAGTGGGCAATAACCGTCCAGTCCCTGGCCCAGGGAGAGCAGATTCTGCTGCTCCGCAAGGGCGGCATCCACGAGGATGGCAAGGACTTCCGGGTCATCCATCCGGAGTTCCTGCTATTCCCCACCTACGAACACCAGCGGGAAGAGCTTCTGAAGCCCGGCCACCAGCAGGCCCTGGCCAGCCTGCTGGAAGCCACTCCCAAGGCCGAGTCCATCACCTTCAGCCACTGGGCCCGGGCTGAGGAGATAATCGAGGTGGAGGAGCAGGAAAAAGTGGACGACCTAGCGTCCTTCCACATCTGGACCGATGAGTATGCCCAGTCCCGCCTGCGCTGGAAGCCCATGCTGCCCCTGTCCATACTGTTGCTGCGGGTGTATCGCATGGAAAGCCCGGTGACGGTGCCCTACATCAAGGAGTACGGCGGCTGCACCTCCTGGGTGGAAATCCTGCCCCGCATCGACCTGGGCCAACTTGAGCCGGTGCTGGACGACGCCGAATTTCAGCGCCAGGTGGACGCCATCAAGGGCAGCCTGGGGCTGGCGGTGGCTGCTGGTTAGGTATTTGCCAGCTTTGCCCTTTCAAGTCTGACCTTCGGTAGACAGGGAGATAGCGGCCATGTCCTACAAGAAAACCAAGCGGGTATCGCGGTACGCCGCATTTGCCTGGCTACTGCTGGCGGCCTTCGTGGCCATCGTGCGGTTGGTCAACCAACCCTTGGGCGGCGTGCAGCCCGAGGCGGTGGTTCTCACCTTCATGATGACCTTGCCCTTTACCCTGGGCCTGACCGGGGCCGTTATTGGCGGTACGGCGGCCTACGATTACTTTACCGGTCGCAGCCGGGCCGGAATGGATTCCCTGGGCTAGCGGGCGCGGGGAAGTCCAGTAGGAACATTGAGGCGGGGGCTGACGAAACGCGTCGGCCCCCGTTTTCCTTTATGCGCCGTGGAAAACTCCAGTGGACGGTGTGAAGCATGCGAGTTCTCATAATCATCCTGGCTATAGTCCAGTTCCTCTTCGCCGGCATGACCGGCGCCGTGGGGGGCTTTGCGGACGGCGGCGAACTTTGGGAGCGGGCAATTTTGATGGGTGTCCACCCCCTGGCGGCCATCGGCCTGCTGGTAATGGCCTTCGTCCCCCGCATCAAGCCCGCCGGCCTGCAAATCATCCGCGCCCTGCTGGCCATCAACGTCCTCGCCGATATAACCCTGGCCGCCCTCATCTACACCGGCGTAACCAAAGGCGACTGGTGGCTCCCCCTGCTGTTCGCGGTAATACCGTTAATAGGGTTGGGTTATAGTTTTGGGCGAAGGGCAAGGGGGTGAGACGTTCGCCGCTCTTTTGTGACTGTTGGAGGTTGACGGGGGTGGGGATGGTCCGGTAAAAGGGTGGGAAAGTATTGAGGGAGATCCAGGCAAATGCAGCAAGCAAGCATAGAGCATGCCTTCCAAGTGGCAGAGAAACGCTGGAACAAAAAGGAGAACCCCCAGCGCATGACCACCAGGGTCAGGCTAACTGACGACGAGGCAAATCCGGTGACCCATGTGATTATCTACCACCATGAAACATTCCCCTCCGGGGGCCAGACCTTCACGGCGGACTTGAGAAAACTGCCCGAGGCAGGTCAAAGGGCCACTGAAGGAGAGTTTATCGCCCGCCGTCGGTTTCACCTGGTCTGAAGGAACATTTCCGCTGAGCGGCAAACACTGATAAACTGGATTGGGAACTTGCCCTATCGGGCAAAATGCATAATGGTGCACTTGGGGTTATTTACCAGTCGGTTCCCCTTGGAGTTTACAAAAAATTCTGCGATGATCCAGGTGCAATCAACTGGCCTGAACTGGTAAGGTTCAGTTCGGCCAAAGGGCGGCGTCCAAGGTTGGTGGAAGCGTGAAGGGCTGACACAATGCCTGATTTCGGTGAAGGAATTGGAGCGTGACAGAAAAGGCCGGTATCAATCTTCGTCGCCATTACGGCGAACGAAAACCGTAGCTCGTAGGGTAGTCCGTGCTTTAGCTGGTAGACCACGCAGACGGCGCGGGCCCGCAAGACGGCGATAGGGAGTTTCGTCTCAATATAAACGAAAACACTCCATATGGGACTATTCACCATGCCCCAACACCCCCACACCATAAGCGAAATTTGCGCCGCCCTGGAAAAGCAGGGGCAGCGCGAGTTGGCCAAGCGCATTGCTTACTTCGCCTCCGAGGAGGACCTGGAGGAAGGGGATGTGCCGGTTACGCTGGAGAGCGCGCTGGGGTTCTGGGAGTTCTTTAAGCAGGTGGAGTTTGAGGGGAAACTAATAACCGGCTGCTCAGCAGAGGGCCAAATTTGCGCCGATTGGAGATTCGAGGATGAGCGATTAGTCGCCATCTGGTTCCTGGATTCTCACATGGTAAGATTCGCTGCCGCCTACGCACCTGGTAAGTGGGTAGAAATTGACAGCGGTGGAGAGATAGGCGACCGCCTAGAGGTAACGGAAAGACTGGTTGAGGCAGGTTTGTTTACGTGGCAACCCAAGCATCCCATCAACGAGAACTTAGTCCCCAGCACAATGTCGCCCGACACTGCCGACGGAGATACATAGAAGATGGCATGCCAACCACGGAAGCATTCCAGCTGAGAGAGGGCGAGGAGTTCTTATCAACCAATTGGCTCGAGTATTTTCATCAGTCGGAGCGTGTCGCTCAACTTGAAGGAGTTAGGCAAGCCCTTACAAATAAGGGCTTTCAAATCAGGTCAACTGCATACTTTGCCGTTTTGAACGTAGGTGCCGCCATCTCAATCTGCAGAGACTATCTTTTACTCGATATATTCTTTTCAACGACCGGAGAGCTTGCTGACCCGTCGCATTCTGGAATTTATGGTTACAGGTCACTTAATGCCCGTGCTGCAGCCCTTTTTGCCGCCTCCGTTAACCCGAACGAAGTTTACCCCGCCGTCCAATAATCACCCAACAAGAGGAAAATGTAAGGCATGAAATACCGCACTCTTCCCCGTACCGACCTGGAACTTTCCGAGGTGGGCTTCGGCGTCTGGACCGTGGCCACCACCTGGTGGGGCAAAATACCCGAGGAGCAGCGCGCCGAACTGCTGGAAAACGCCGTGGAACTGGGCGTCAACTTCTTTGACACCGCCGATACCTACGGCGAGGGCTACGGCGAGGAAATCCTGGCCAAGGTGCTGGGCTACCGCCGCCACGACCTGGTTATCGCCACCAAGTTCGGTTACGACTTCTACGACAAGCTGACGCCCCGGGTGGGCCACCAGGAGCGGCCTCAGAAATTCGACCAGGAATTCGTCCGCTTTGCTTGCGAGCAGAGCCTCCGCCGCCTTAACTCCGACTACATCGACCTGTACCAGATTCACAACCCCCGCATCGACGCCCTGGAGAAGGACGACCTCTTCGAAGTCCTGGAACAGCTCAAGGCCGAGGGCAAAATCCGCTATTACGGCGTGGCCCTGGGCCCGGACATCGGCTGGTTCGAAGAGGGCGAGGCGTCCATGAAGGAGCGGGACGTTCACAGCCTCCAGATTATCTACAGCATCCTGGAGCAGGAACCGGCCAAGGACTTTTTCCCCATCGCCAGGGACTGCGAGGTGGGCCTGCTGTCCCGCGTCCCCCACGCCTCCGAGGCCCTGACCGGTCGCTACACCGAGGCGCCCGAGTTCGACGAAAGCGATCACCGTTCCCACCGGCGCGTGGAATGGTTGCGGGAAGCCCTGCGCAAGGTGGAGCAGGTCAAGTTCCTGGCCGACGATGAAACGGGCCGCACCCTGGCCCAGGCCGCCATCAAGTTCGCCCTTTACCAGCCCACCATCATATCGGTCTTGCCCAACTTCACCAACTTGGACGAACTGCGCGACTACACCGACGCCGTCGACGTGCCCGACATCACCGACAGCGAACAGGCCCTGCTGGACGAGTTGTGGGAGTACAACTTCGACCTGGAAGAGGCGCCCATCAATCTGACCGAAGTCTAAACTCACGCAAGCATGGATAGGCAGGATTTACAGGACATTGGTTGACCCCAATGTGTGAGGGCCCGGCGGATCAGTTTCATCTGTTCAGCGATTTCATCCTGTCTATCCTGTGAATCCATGTGAATTATGCCCCGAATCGTCATTGACACCGACCCTGGCGTGGACGACGCCATCGCCATCCTTATGGCCCTTGCCGCGCCCTCGGTGGAGGTGGCCGGGGTTACCGTGGTGGGTGGCAACGTCCCCCACGCCCGGGGCCTGCGCAACGCACTGGCCCTTCTGGACTTCGTGGGACGCGCCGACATTCCGGTCCACCGGGGCAGCAGCCGGCCCCTGGCCGGGCGATTTGCCAGCGCGCAGCACTTCCACGGCGCCAGCGGTCTAACCCGCCGCCTCCCAAAGCCTGTCACCCCTCCTGCGGCCGAGCGGGCGGTGGACTTCCTTGCTGACCAGTTGTCCGCCCATCCCGGGGAGGTAACTTTGGTCGCCATCGGCCCCCTTACCAACCTGGCCCGCCTGGAGCGCCGGCGTCCCGGCGCTCTGGCACGGGCTGCGGGATTGGTAATCATGGGCGGGGCCGTCGATACCCCTGGCAACATTACGCCTCACGCGGAGTTCAACTTCCACTGCGACCCGCTGTCCGCCCACGAGGTGATGAACTCCGGAGTCCCCCTGAACCTGGTGGACCTGGCCGCCTGCCGCCAGGTTACCATGAGCCGGGAAACCGCCCTCGGCCTGACTTCAAGGAACTCCCTTGGCAGGTTGTCGGTGGAAATCATCCAGAACTGGTTCAAGGCCGACGACCGGCGGGAAGGCATGCTCTTCTACGACCAGATTGCCATGGCCGCTGCCTTCTGTCCGGAGGTCACCACCACCCGCCAGGTGACGCTTTCCGTGGAGACTGAAGGCATAGCGGCCGGCGCCAGCCGGGTTACCGCCCACGAAGGCCCGGTGGCGCTGGTGGACCAGGTGGATGCCGCAAGGTTAATGGATGTGATGGCGGAATGCCTGGGGTGGCACGTCCCCTGGCAGCCGACTCGCTAGCTTCGAATTCTGTTATCCTGTCCGTCAACAAGCGGATAGCTCCCGTTCAACAAGCTCAACCACCGTTGCCAAGGAGGTCCCCTTGCGCGCTATAGACATCCACGCCCACCACGAACCCAAGTCCTTTCAGCGGGCCATCGCCGCCGGTCAGACCTGGCATGGCCTCACTGCCGACAGCGACGAGGCCGACATCGACCCCATGGAGGAGTGGACCCCCGAGCAACGCATCCAGGACATGGATTCCCTGGGCGTGGACGTCCAGGTTGTCTCCACCAGCGCCGCTTTCTACATGTACGACCGGGACTTGGCCGTGACCCAGGCCATTGCCCGCGACTGCAATGACGAGATCCACCAGTTGACCATGGACCATCCTGACCGTTTTAGGGGCTTTGCCACCCTGCCGATGCAGGACATCCCTGCCGCCATTGCTGAGCTGGAGCGGGCAGTGAATCGGCTTGGGCTGGTGGGGGCCATGATTGATGACAAGGTCAACAACGTCACCTTTGACCATCCGCAATTCCTGCCCTTTTGGCAGGCGGCTGAGCAGATGGGCGCCCTGATCTTTGTTCACCAGAACGACCCCACGGTAGTGGATGCCCGCACCGAAAGCTGGCACCTGTCCAATACCGTCGGGAACCTGACCGACCGCGCCCTGACCTTCGGCTCCCTGGTATTTGGCGGGGTGATGGACAGGTGCCCGGACTTGAAAATCTGCCTGGCCCACGGCGGAGGCTACACCTGCTTCGGCATCGGCCGCATGGACCGGGGCTGGCAGGTGCGTTCCGATGTGCGCGCCAATATCACGCAACCGCCCAGCGCCTACCTGCGTCGCTTTTACTTCGACTGCCTGACCCATTCCGAGCCGGCGCTGAGGATGCTGATAGACACCGTGGGCGTGGACCGGGTGGTATTGGGTACCGACTGGCCCGCCAATATGCGTATCGATTGGCCCGTATCCTGGGTTATGGGCCTGCCCAGCCTTACCCAGGAGGAGAAAGAGGCCATCCTTTGGAGGAATCTGGAGAATCTGCTGGGGATTTAGCGAATCTCTGGAGAAGTCCCTACACCAATGCAATAGCATCCTGATATTGGGTAAACACCGTCCTTCCCACGGAGGAAGCAACCTCGATCCTGGCGCATGGTTTAGCATCCCTCGTCGGAGTCCCGAAAGTCGGCTTGGGCGAGAGAATGCGGTTGCCCCGCTGACCAGTTGCCCGCCAATGAAACTCCTTCCCGTTTGTGCTAATATCCATAGGTTGTTTCCAGTTCCGAAGGACAGGTTGGCCCCCTTTGCTCAACCACAGCTTACATGGCGACTAATTCCCCCCGGTCGGAAGCCACTGCAGAAAGCCCCCGTCGCAGAAGAATAGCCGGGCTCGACGCCATCTCCACCGCCAAGCTCTACAGGGATTTCCGGTTTGTATGGGCCGGAAATTTCGTAGCAATTGGCGCCCAGTGGCTACAACTATTCACCATCGGCTGGCTGGTCCACCACTTGACCGACGGCAATGCGCTGCTTACCGGCACGGTAGTGGGCATACGCACCCTGCCGGTGTTGCTGATCGGGCCGTGGGCCGGTGTGCTGGGTGATCGGGTTGACCGCCGCAAGCTGGTAATGGTGACTCAGTCGGTCATGGCCGTGACGGCAGCCGCCTTTGCCGCCCTGGTAATTGTCACAGATCTGGACGCCGAGGAAATATCCGGTCCCCTGCAATGGTGGCATCCCTTCGTCTACATGACCATCGCCGGTATTGCGCATACCATAATTCAGCCGGTACGGCAGGCTATGGTGGCAAACACCGTGCCCCGGGAGGCTATGACCAGCGCCTTCGCCCTGAACGGGATGGTCTATCCCAGCACCCGTATAATCGCGCCGGCCATGGGCGCCCTGATGGTAGCCACCCTGGGATTCAAGTGGAACTTTTTCGTAGAGGCAGTGCTTTACGTTGTCATCGTACTGCTGCTCATTCCCGTCAAGCTGCCCTACCGCACCGAGCAAGCGAGCGGCAGCCACGGCTCCGCATTTTCCAGCCTGGTAACTGGCCTGCGGTACGTCAAGAAAGAAAAGAGCATACTGCAGCTCATAGTAATGTCGTTGATTCCCAATCTACTGTTTCAGCCGGTAATTTTCTTCCTGCCCGTGTTTACGGTAGACATTCTGGGGCGGGAAATTGGCGCAGGTGGAGCCCTGGCGTCAGCGGTGGGTCTTGGCGGAGTAGCCGCGGCTTTGTTCATAGCCGGGATTGGCTATGTGACCCGCAAGGGGCTGGCCGTATTTGCGGGCCTTATTACGGGCTGCGCCTTTATCCTGCTCTTTGCCCAGTCCCAGTGGCTGTGGGTCTCCTTTGCCATGCTGACCGGGCTGGGCTTCAGCCAGTACGTTTTCCGGGTGGCCAACGGCACATTGATCCAGACAGTGGTCCCCGACACCTTCCGCAGTCGGGTAATGAGCATTTATATGCTGGACCACGGCATCACGCCTCTGGCAACTATGCTGATCGGCCTGTGCATCGAGTTGTGGAATCCTCCCTGGGTGTTCACCATCCTGGCGGCGGCCTCACTTTTTTTCGCGGTGGTGCAGGCCTTCTTTTTCGAAAGCACCAGGCGGCTGGACTAGGATCCCAACTTCAGCGGTCCCAGCTATTCCGGCGTAATGGGCGGCCCTTACCCGTCTTCGCCCGCGATACAAACACATCCTAACCGGTGATTTTAGGAAGGCCAAATTCGTGATAGGAAGTTCAATGATTACGGCCGTCCGGCAAGGCACAAACTACAAGTGGTGGGCCTTCATGGCCATCGCCATCGGCACCTTTGCGTCGGTGGCCGACCAGGTTAGCGTCAACGTTGCGCTGCACCCGGTGGCCAGGCATTTCAACAGCGATATACCTACTGTCCAGTGGGTGGTTATCAGCTACACCCTGACCATCAGCGCGCTGTTGCTCCCCATGGGCCGCCTGTCCGACATCATAGGCCTGAAAAAAGTCTACATTATCGGCTCTCTGGTGTTCGCGCTGTTCGCCATAGCCGCGGGACTGTCGGCCGACCTGGGCCTGCTGATCGGGTCCCGGGTCATTCAGGGGGCTGGCGCAGCCATGACCCAGGGGACCGGCATGGCCATTATCGCGGCATCCTTCCCCGCCAGCGAACGCGGCAAGGCCATCGGTCTAATGATGGGCGTGGTAAGCAGTGGCGCCATTGTCGGTCCCGCCCTTGGGGGATTCCTCCTGGACCTGTTCGGCTGGCGGGCCGTCTTCCTGGTGAATATCCCCATGATGTCCCTGGCCATTGGCCTGGGAATGGTCGTACTCACCAACGAATCAGCTGGCCGGCCGGCCGGGGAACGGGGCGCCGGCAGAGTGGGTTTCGACTGGCAGGGCGCAACCCTGTCCACCGGCATGCTCCTGCTGCTGTTGTTGAGCGTTACCTACGCCCACCGGTTCGGGTGGACTTCGGCTCCCATAGTGGGTGGGCTGGTCGGGTTTGTGATAGTGCTGGCTGGCTTCGTGTGGTGGGAGCTGCGAACGCCCCACCCAATGCTGGACCTGCGCTATTTCAAAACGCTGGTCTTCTCCTGCGGGGTTTCTGCCGCATTCCTGACCTTTATGGGTGGAATCGCGGTATTCTTCCTGACTCCCTTTTATCTGCAGGGCGTCCTGGGTTACAGCCCTACGCAGACCGGCCTTGCCCTGGTGCCGGGGGCCGTGTGCATGCTTTTCCTGGGTCCGTTGAGCGGACGTCTTTCCGACCGCTACGGATGGCGGGCGCTGACGGTAATCGGCCTGGCCCTTATTTCGGCGAGCCTGCTCCTGCTTTCCAGGCTGACCGCTGAGTCTACGATCAGCGCGGTGCTGCCCGGGCTGATTCTACAAAGTTGCGGTATGGGGTTGTTCTTCTCGCCCAACGCCAGCTCGGTCTTGAGTTCGGTGGCGCGAGAGAGCTACGGGGTTATTTCGGCCTTCCTGAACCTGATCCGCAACGCTGGTAACGTGGTAAGCATTGCGGTAGCCACCGCCATCGTAACGGCAACCATGGGTTCCATGGGATACGAGCCGAGCCTGGCGGCGGTACAGCCCGGCGCTGCGGAAGGGGTGGGTGACGCCTTTACCGTGGGTCTTCGCTACACCTTTATCGGAATGTCCTGCCTGGTGATGCTGGCCATGGGCATTTCCGCCCTGCGGGGCCGGCCAAGGCCCGAACAGGGTTAGTTACCGAGGGACGCGCCGAAGCACCCAAGAAAGGTAAGGGCGCAACAAACTTCACTGGTCTTAAACCTGGTCTTATACACTTGTGCTAACATGGCCTCCAACCGAATTGAGCTTATGAGGAGATTAGACATGGCCGAATATATACCTTCAACCAGGGACTGGGTACGAGAACAGGTGGAGCTATATGAAAGCACCAATGGCGCCGAGGGTACCACCCTGCGCGACACCGGCCTGCCCGTGGTCATAGTAACCAATCGGGGCAACAAGACCGGCGCTGTCCGCAAGACGCCACTCATGCGGGTTAAGGACGGCAACAACTACGTGCTGGTTGGTTCCCAGGGGGGCAGGCCCAAGCACCCCGTTTGGGTGTTCAACCTGCGATCCGACCCCAGCGTCCAGGTCAGGGACGAGGCCGACGTATATGACATGCGGGTGCGGGAGGTGGAGGACGACGACGAGCGGGCCCGGCTCTGGGCCCTGGCGGTGGAGGCCTACCCGCCCTACGAAGAATACCAGCAGCGCACTACCAGGAAGATACCTGTCTTTGTGGCGGAACCGGCGTAGCAGCACTGGCAGGCCACAGGCCGGGCGCCTCGAAACGCGGGGTTCCCAGCGCAGCGCTCCAGGTCGGAGAATGCCTCCCCTGCGAGCAAACCGGGGGGCCGCACTTTTTCCGGACGGGTCGAGGAGAAGCAACGTACGCCGAAGCGACAATAGAATTCCAGTCCCGGAGATATTGTCGGGGAAAGCGCCTCGTTTGGGAGGTATATTCCAAAGCCCAGTCCGGCACCCGGGCGAAAGCCGGAGCACGGAAGAGCCTTAGAGAAGTCCCCATTCAGCAAGGCAAGGATTCCTGAATTCCGGCCTCCTCCGGGATGACGATTAACCACGCTACCTAAAACGGAACTCTGCCTCGCCGTTTGCAAAGGTTGACAGGGTGTTAGAACATCTGTACCATTAGGACACTTGTTCTAGACTCTGTGTGCTGGAGTGACGTGATGGCCCAGGCCGAGGTACAGGAAATAACCTGCAAGTCCCTGCTCAACCGCATTGATGTTCCCGGGTATCCCTTCAGGTGGACCCTGAATCCCTATCGGGGATGCCGCCACGCCTGCCGCTATTGCTACGCGCGCCCTACCCATGAGTTCTGGGGAATGAATTCGGGCAATGAGTTCGATCAGCGGGTGTTTGCCAAGATCAATGCGCCCCAGGTCTTGCGGGATGAACTGCGCAAGCCCCGCTGGACAGGTGAGCCGGTGGTCATCGGGACCGCCTCCGACCCATACGAACCCGCCGAGGCCCAGTACCGCTTAACTCGCCAACTCATTCAGGTCCTTACCGAGTTCCGTAATCCCGCCTCCATCACCACCAAGGGGGTGCTGGCGCGGCGAGACGTGGACGTTTTACTGGAGCTGTACCACGCCGCCGATGCCCAGGTTATCTTCAGCGTAGGTAGCGTGGACGAGGTAGTCTGGAAGCAGACGGAACCCGGCACCCCCAACGCTAAGGCCCGACTGGAGGCCATGCAATTCCTGGTGGAGAGTGGAGTCCCCGCGGGTGTGATGATGGCGCCCCTGCTGCCCGGCATTTCCGACAGCACCGAGGCCATCAACGCCACCGTTCAGGCGGCCGCTCGTCACCATGCCCAGTTCCTGTCGGCCAACCTGCTCTTTCTGAAGCCCGGCTCCAGGGAGTGGTTCATGCCCATGCTCCGGGAGTCCTATCCCCACCTGACGGCGGGGTACCAGCGCCTCTACCGCAACACCTACGCCACCAGGGAATACACCGAGTCCGTCCTGGACACGGTAGACGAAGCCCGCCGAAGTTACCGGCTCCCCTCCGTGACCCCACCCAGAGAGCTGAACGCCCCTCGCCAAAGCCAGCAACTGGCCCTGATAGCCTAGTGGACCAACCGCCTTGAAGTGATGGGTGGTAGATATCTGTCGTCATTCCGGACTTGAGCCGGATTCTAGCGCCAGCATCCAGTGTCGGAACATTCTCCGCAAATATTGGGATTCCGGCTCGGGGGCCGGAATGACGGGAGAAATTGACGACAGGCGCCAGGAATTGAGGGGATTCTCTGCTCCAGCAGGTTTGGCGGCCGAGATGATAAAGTATCCGGGGCAGACTGCCAGTCTGCCCCGGACCTGTTTGTGGTTCCCAAAATACGGGTAGGGACAAAGGTTTAGTACTTGCTGCGCTTTTCCTTCCTCATCCGGCCCGTCACCAGGAACATTACCCGTTCCGCGATGTTGGTGGCCCGGTCGGCGATGCGCTCCAGGTCGTGGGCCGCCCATAGCAGGTAGGTGGCCCGCTGGATGCTGCGCGGGTCCTGGATCATGAACAGCAGTAGCTCCCGGTACACCTGATCGTACAGGTCGTCCACCTCATCGTCGTCGTCCATGACCTTGTCTGCCTTTTCCAGGTCCCGTTCTACCAGACAGTCCATACTGTCCCGCAGCATCTCCCCAGCCTTGTTGGCCATGCGGGGAATGTCTATCAGAGGCTTCAGAGGGGGCTCGTCGCCCATCAGCAGGCTGATCTTGGCGATGCCTTCGGCATAATCGCCCATCCGCTCCAGTTCCACCGCTATGTGCAGCATGGCTACGATGGCCCTCAAATCGCCGGCCATGGGCTGCCGGGTGGCAATCAGGTCAACGCACAGCTCTTCAATGTCGTAGCGTTTCTGGTCAATGTAGTCGTCGCCGTCGATGATGGCCTGGGACTCGGCCAGGTCCCGGTCCTTCAGCGCCTCCACCGAGCGATAGATGGCCTTGTCAACAACGTTGGCCAGTAGGGTTATTTCTTCCTGCAGGTGGGTTATTTGGCGGTCCAGGTCTGCTCTAATCATTGGTGTATCTCCCGGCGGCCGATTTCGGTCCGTGCTGTCCGGCATCCGGTTGCCCCTGGGTTAAACCGGTCGCCACATCTGTCCTCGTTGCTTTACCGGAGCCAGCAGGCTTTCGTCAAAAGGCAACGGTTGGTAGTCCTGCGGGTCCGGCATGGAATAGCCTATCAGGTCGAATACCTCCGGGTTGGTGTAGTAAGAGTTATAGCATTGCCGCACCAATTCCCTGAAAAAGTCCGGGCGTTCCCGCTCTACCTGGCGAAGGGTCTCGTCCTGGGCCTTCGGCGCCAGCGCCGCGAATCCATCATCGCCCCGCTGTGATGCCGCGATTTCGATCTGGGCCAGTCCTTCCCCAAAGGCGCGACGCAGCACGATGTTCTTGGCCGCCGCCTTTTCCACGAACTGCGCTCCGTCCAGATCGCCGGCTCCGGGGAAAGAGTCCTGGGAGGGTACCAGCCGGTTGAATACCGCTGTGATCAGGTCCCTTTGTCCTTGGCTGAAGATGCTGGCTCCCGTAGTCATTGGCCTTTCCTCCGTGTGCAGGGGCTGCTCACCCCGGGCCCATCTCCCTCAGAAAGAGGAGATGAATGTCGAAATGGCTTCACGCGGCCCTTTACAACCAGGCTACCTTGGAATTACCGGCAGGATTATGTGGGAGGGATACTCCTCACTGTGATGCACGGTCTGCCGCGCCGACTCCAATCGGTCGTCCACGCCCAGGGGCGCGCCCGTATTGGGATTGCGGTCGAAGCGCGGGAAGTTGCTGCTGGAAACCTCCACCCGGAGCCGGTGTCCCGCCTTCAGGACGTGGCTGGTGGCCCACAGGTCGATGGTGTATTCGTACACTTTGCCGGGCGCAATGAAGGACGGATGCCGCCCCGAAGTGCGGTAACGGGCCCGGACTATTCCGTCCTGCAGGTTGTGGGCGTACCCGTCGGGGCGCACGTCCACCAGCTTGGCGGTAAAGTCGGTGTCAATGGCGCTGCTGGCGGCATAAAGCTTGACCACTATGGGCCCGGTCAGCTCCAGGTCAGAGTCCAGTGGTTCCGAGGTATAGGCCAGCACGTCGGGTCGGTCCTCCACGGGCCGCTGGTCCTGCACCCCGTGGGGGATCATCAGCGTATTGCCTCGCAGGGTGGGCGCCGGATCCCTGGGGTCGTAGATGTAACTGTCGGGAGGTTCAGCATCCGGCGGAATGGTGGATAGGACTCCATCGCCGGCCCGGCTATTGGCGGAACCCTGGGAGTGGAGGTAGTATCGAGTGTAATGAGTGCGCGCCAGGGGCCACTCGTTCTCAAACCGCCACTTGTTCTCCCCCATCACGAAAATGTAGATGGGCGGTTCCTTCATGATGCCATTGGCGTTGTCCTTGAGCCAGCAATCAAACCAGCGGCGCAGGTGGTCGTGCAGTTCAATGGCGGCGTCGGGCCCGAAATCGATATCTCCCGTGTCGCCGGAGGTGGCCCTGGTGTAGGGGCGGATATGGGCCCAGGGCCCGACCAGCAGTTTCTGGTTTTGGCGAGCCAGTTCGCTGCCGCCCCGGTCGGTGATGCCCCGGTAGGCGTTCAGCGCTCCCTCCAGGAAGATATCGTACCAGGAACTGACGTGGAACATGGGAATCTTGATGCCGTCCCGGTGGCGCATCAGATTCAGCTGCCACCAGTAGGGGCCGTCCGGTTCCTGGTCAAAATATTCCTGGAAATAGGGGGCAGTCTCCTTGAGACGTTCTATCCAATCACGCAAAGGAAGGTGGCGGAACCATTCGTCGCTTAAGGGGCGGCCAAAGTTGCCCGGCTCCAGTACGTATTCGTCCATCTGGGCCAGCAGGTCGTCGCGACCCAACCGCTGCAGGGTATTGCGGCCCTTGTGGATAGCGTAGGGGACCATCCAGCCCCATTCCATGGCTCCGCCCGTGTGGTATACCCAGCTTTGGTGAAAGTCGGAGGAGGCTGAGACGGGCGCCATCACCTGCAAATGCGGCGGCAAGGGGTTGTTGGTGGCCATGGTGTACTGTGTCGCGCCCAGGTATGACTGGCCGGTGGTGCCAACCCGCCCATTGCTCCAGGGCTGGCGGGCGGCCCACTCCACCGTGTCGTAGCCGTCCTGGACCTCCTGGAACAGGGGATTGTAGTAGTTGCCCTGGGACTCGAAGCGTGCCCGACAGTCCTGGCTCAATACCACGTAGCCGTGGGTGGGAAAGAACCACACCGAATGATCAGGAGCGGCAACGTAATCGTCCTTCCCATAGGGCCCCCGGTTGACCAGCACCGGAAAGCGGCCTGGCGCGTCCGGTCGGAACACGTCGGTGGCCAGCAGGGTGCCGTCCCGCATAGGCACCATGACGTTGCGTTCGCGAATGACCCTGTAGTTTCCTTCCTGCGCCATGGTCACAGCATACGCCGGCCCAGCTGGCATCGTCAAATACGGATGGCGTCTGGGCGTAATGGTCCCGTTAGCTGACTTTAAAGCCTCTCCGTTCAATTCTTTAATGTCAACTGGATTCGAGAGAGTTAAGCGCTCAGGTCGTTTTGGCGTGAAATTCATCAGGAAGGCGCTGTCTACCTTCCGCCTCCCTTACTTCCGTCGTGTTGCGCCTGGAACAAGAGGTCAATATGTTAAGATTTGAGTGCAACTAGGCTGCGAGCCACGCCGAAACCGGTTCAAAAGGACACCAATGATTGCTAGAGACCTGATGAATTCACCGGTGGTAACTATTCATGAAGATTCCACCGTCCTCGAGGCAGCCCGCCTGATGCTGAACAGGGATGTCAGCGTACTGCCGGTACTGGACGCCTCCGACAGGCTGGTAGGAATACTTACCCATTCAGACTTTGGCCTGAGCCCCAAGTACCGACCACTGGTGGACAACATTTATTCCCTGCTGGGGGCCAGCTCAACACCGCAGCATCTTGAAGAAACGGCACACCGAGTGGGCAGCAAACGGGTTGGGGACGTCATGCGCCGCCACCTGATTACCGCGTCACCGGAAGACAGCGTGGAACATATCACCCGCTTGATGCTGCGCCTCCAAATAAGGCGGCTGCCGGTAGTGGAGAACGGAAAGCTGGTAGGAATCATTACTCGCCATGACTTTTTGAAGTTGATTGCGGGGATCGAGTAGAGAACTCCGGCCGGACATGCCATCGGTTTCATGAGAGATCAAATAAGCCTGGGAACTTTCAGCACAGAAATAGAAATTGGAACGCCGGACGGGTCACACTACGAAACCGTAAGCGCGCTTGTTGATACCGGGGCCGGCATAACCACTGTTCCAGCCTCAATGCTGCAGCAACTCGGCGTCTGCCCTCATGATCGACTGACGTTTGCATTGGCGGATGGAAGAAGGATCCAGAGCGATATTGGCCAAACCTGGATACGCATAGATGGTCGAACTGTCATTACCCTGATCATATTTGGAGACAAGGAAATGCAACCGCGCCTGGGGGTATATGCTTTGCAGGGCTTGATGCTGGCAGTGACACGCCTGTAGAGCCTCTGGTACTCACTGACGCGCTGTTGATGTGAATAACAAGGTCTTACCAACTTTCCGGCCGGTCAGCCCAGGGATTGGTCGCAAATACAATTGAAACTGCCGGTGTCTACGGCAAGTCTCTGCCAAAAGAAGTAACCCCAATGCTTCCTCTTGTTAACCTGCGAATCGCTGTCCGTGACGGGTTGGCATTCGTCGCCCAGCAGCCCGACGTGGTCGAGGCCGAGGTGTTCGCCTCGGCAAACACCAACCTGACCCTGCGCCTTAACTTCACGTCCCACATACCCTGCAACGGGGTGGAGGAACCCAAGTCCACAGACTCCCATGGTGTATCAGTGCGCGCGGCCTTTCGCAGCCGGCGGGGGACCAGCATTGGCTTGGGCAGCGAGACCAGCGACGTGTCGGTGGACGGTGTGGCCCGCGCCCTGGAAAAGGCCCGCCGTGGCGCGGTGGCGGACCCCGAGTTTGACTGCCTCCCCAGGCCACTGTTTGACCGTCCTACTCTTTACGAATACCACGATCCCACCCTGGTGCGGTTGCGGAACTCCAAGCTGCTGGCTCATGGGTGGGATGTGCTGCGGAAAGGGCTGGACGCTTTCCAGTCTTCGGAAGACTTGCTTTCGGCCCTGGAGCGTTATCGGGTCGGTCAGCCTGTAGGCGAAGACGAAGCCCAGTTGGCAGACCTGGGTCTAATCCTGGGAGGGGACGTGGTGATGCTGCTGGAACGGATGGCCGTCGCCTCCACCAACATGCCCGAACCACAAACCGACGAATCCACCCTGATAATGTCTTTCGCCACGGCCATGGTCGAGGAAATGCAGGGCAAGGGAACGGGCTGGTCGGTCTGCACCCACCTGACTGACTTTGACGCCAGGGCCGGCGCCGACGCAGCGCGGCGGGCCGTAGCGTCTATGGGTGGACAGCGGGCATCTTCGGGCGCCTATCGGGTAATCCTGGGTCCCCAACCGGTGGCCGAATTGCTGGAGTGGATCCTGTTGCCCGGGCTTTACCTGGAATCCTTCCATGCCGACGCCTCGCCCTTCATGCGGCAGTTCGGACAGCAGATCGCATCGGAGAACCTTTACCTGTACGATGACGGCTCCATGCCCGGGTTGGCCGGTTCCAAGGGAATCACCGACGAGGGGCTGCCCACCGGTCGTACCGACCTGATCCGGGACGGCCACTTGGTGGGGCTGCTGTCGGACTACTTCAACTACCGCAAGGCAATGAATGCCCGAAGGGGCTGGGGCAAGCTGGGCCCGGAACCGGGCATGGTCGAGCGTGGCATCCTGCCCCGCAACGGATTCCGCGCGGGAAATGGCGGCGGCCGGGACTTCAACGCCCCCGTATCCACCGTGCCCACTAACCTGGTAGTTGAGGGAAGGGAAGAGGTCAGCCGGGAGGAGTTGCTGAGTCGGGTGGGCGACGGCATCTACATCGGCCGCATCTGGTATACCTACCCGGTTAACGGGTTCACCAGCGGGGACTTTAGCGGGACGGTCGTGGGTGATTCCTACCTGATTCGCGACGGAAGGCTTGCCGAACCCCTTCGGCCCAATACACTGCGGATGAACGGCAACATCCTGCGGGTCATCAACAACATCACCGGCATCGGTGAGCAACGTACGGGAACAGTGCGCTGGTCCTCGGACCAGGTTACCTGGGCGCCGGAAATAGCCGTGTCCGACTTCCCGCTGGAAGCGATTGCGGGTTACATGGAAGAGGTATTCTGACCGGTTACCGCCCCTGGAACCAGGGCATGCGCTTCTGGGTGAAGGCCTTAATCCCCTCCTGGAAGTCTCCGGTGAACACTATCTCGCTGATGGCGTCGGTTTCCGCGTCCAACTGCTGCTCCAGGCTGGCGGACCATGAGTTATCGAACAGGGCCTTCACCCGCCCGTAGGCTGCGGTGGGACCCTGCGCCAGGCGGGTGGCCATCTCCAGGGAATGGCGGTCGAAGTTTTCGGCAGGGCACACCTGGTTGACCAGTCCCAGTTCCCGGGCATACTCGGCGCCGATGGGCTGGCTGGCCATGTAGATTTCCATGGCCTTGCTGAGGCCAACAAGGCGCGGCAGCATGTAGGTGGAGCCGCCATCTGCGGTGCAGCCGATTCCCGCGTAGGCCATGATGAAGCGGGCGTCGGCGGAGGCGACCCGCAAATCACAGCAGAGGGCCAAGCTGAATCCCGCCCCGGCCGCCACACCGTTGACGGCGGCGATGACCGGCTTCTCCAGCCGGCGGATGCCCATGATTATTTCCTGGTGCAGGTCGCCGGCGAGTTGGCGTAAGTGTTGAGACAGACCCTCCGGCCCCGCGCCCTCCAGGTTTTCCGCAAAGTCCTTCACATCAGCCCCCGCGCAGAAGGCCCCGCCAGTACCGGTGATCATTACGGCGCGGATTTCAGGACGGCCGCACCGCGCTATGGCCTCGCCGAACTCGGCTACCATGTCGGGAGACAGGGCGTTTCGGACCTCGGGCCGGTTCAGGGTGATAACCGCCAGGGAGTCCTTGCGGGTGAAGTCGACCTTGGGAGTGGGCATGAGGGGCCTCCTGGTCCCGGGAATAGACGGAAAGGGTAGTGCCTGTATTCCGTTCGAAAAAGTTTGTTATGCCAGAAGGCAGGGGTTCAATCATCCCCGCCGGGTTGGGGTGAAAGTTGACCCGTGGGCCCCGGATCAGCCGGCCGAATTCCGGGCACCCGCTGGAAGATAGCTACGATACCGCCGGAGACGATAATCCAGACCACGGACAGTGCGGCTATCTGGAAACCCTGCTGGTAAAAGGGGCGGGCCTCTTCGGCGGTCATGAACTCGGCGGCTACCGGCAGGCTCAGGCCCAGGATGGCCGCGCCCAGGGTGCTGCCCACGGTATGCCCCATCTGGCGCGTGGTCTCCAGCATGCCGGAGGCAAAGCTGCGGTTGTCGGGCAGGGTATTCATCACCACGGCGTTGTAGGGGGAGATGAACAGCGCGGTTCCCACCGAAGCAGGCAGCAGCAGCAATGGAACGCCCCATATGGGGACCTGGTTGGCAAAGAGACCCAGCAGGGCCACGCCCGACGCAATCAGGAACAGGGACATGGGCCCCATCCATCGGGGATTGTACTTGTCGTAGATATAACCGGCGATGGCCGGTACCCACAGGCCGAAGGTCTGGTGGGGCAGCAGTACCAGCATCACCACCAGAGGACTGTAACCCAGTCCGTCCTCCACCACGATGGGCACCAGGGTGAAGATCACCAGCATGGACATGTGGCAGGTGGTGTTGCTGTACAGGGCCATGGAAAAGTACTTGCGCTTGAAGTACCGGAAATCCAGGAAGGGAGTAGCGCTGCGGAGTTGCAGCACCACGAATAGCCCGGCCAGCGCCAGGCTGAGTATGTGCATGGGTATATGGTAGGACAGGGCGTCTGGCGTTGTGAAGGACTCCGCGCCGTCGTGCAGGTGAGAGCCGGACAGGATGAAAGTACCCAGCACCGCCACCAGTACCGCCGCCGCCAGGTAGTCGATCTTTACCCTGGCGCGCTCGCCGCCGGACTGGGCCCATTGGTAGCTCTGGTATTTCAGAACCGGCAATGCGAACCAGATGGCAACCAGGCCTACCACCAGGGCCGACATGTACACCAGGCGCCAGCTGATGTATTCGAGGAACAGGCCGAAGAGCAGCAGTCCTATCAGGGTGCCGAAGCGTGATGCCGTAACGGGCACAGCAAAAGCGCGGCCCCGCTCGTTGGGCTGATATACCAGGGCAATTAAGGCGTTGGAATTGGCAATTATCAGGGCGCCGCCAAACCCGCCCAGGCCGCACCAGATGATCAGTTGCAGCAGGCTCTGGGATGTGGTGGCCAGCAGGTTGGAGGCGGTAAGGACCACGATGCCCAGGAAGAAGATGCGGACGTGGCCAAACTTCTCTCCCAAACGGGAAGTAAGGAACACGGTACTGCCCAGCATGAGAAGGCGGATAATAACCGTCCAGGCGGCGTCATCCACGTCTACGCCGAAGTAGTCCCCGACCGAGGGAGTGGCCAGGGTTACGGGCAGGAAGGTCAGCTGGACCAAAAGCTGGGAGGCGGCCAGCGCCAGTAGCGTCTCGACGCGCTGAGGAGTCCCACCCAGTTCGCGGAAGGCGGCAACAATGTTAAGGCGGTCAAGAATTATGGACAGAATTCCCAAGAAGAACCCTCTTCTGCAACGACTTCCAACTCGCCCAGTCTAGGTAGGTTGGTGGGCAATGTCAACTTGGGCGATGTGGCCATGTTTGTCAATTGCCCCTAAGTCGACCCCTCTTATATACTGGCAACAGTGAGGCGGGCTTATGATTACGGGCATTGTTCTTGAAAACTTCAAATGCTTCGAAAGGGTGGAGATACACCCCAAGCGAGTTACATGCTTCGTGGGGGCTAACGGCACGGGTAAGTCCAGCGTGTTACAGGCGTTTGGGTTGTTGAAGCAGACAGTCGAGCGGTCAAGTACCGTGCCGAGTCGAGAGATAGTTAGTGTACCGGAAGAAGAACTTGACGTTAAAGGTCCCCTCGTAAATGTGCCAAGTATAGATGCGCTACGCTCAAATTACTCCCGCGAAAAAGTGATACTCGGGTTCACGGGCAATTACGGGGAGAGCCCGGGAGCGATTAATTGCTTTTCATTCGCAACGAGACTTACCGAAGACGAGCTGGTAATTGTTGACTTCACGGATGGAGAACAGGCAGCCCGGGAACTAGAACGCATCAAAATAGTACCGGCAGTTCGGGGGCTTACACTCCCAATATACGAGCTAGGCAGCGTGATAGTCAAAGACGTAGCGATGGAATCAGGACTATCTAAGCAGGAAGCACAGACAGCTACCAACCTGGGATATGCGACTTCCCCCATTGATAAGCTCACGACCTTACTTAAACGGATTACCGGGGTGGGGTTGCGGACGCATATAGTCCCTCCCAGGTCGGTAGAGGTCAAGGCAGATACCGTCAATGGCCTCGTAAACATCGTTCTCGAAGGCTTCGGCACCAACTCCCTAATCATGCTCCTCCTCCAGCTAACCTCCGCCGAAAAGGGCGCCATGGTGATGATTGAAGAGCCCGAAATACACCTGCACCCCAAGGCCCAAGCCGAGTTGGCGGAAGTGCTGACCGAAGTGGCCCTGGAGGATGACAAGCAGGTGATAATGACCACCCACAGTGAGCATATCACCGGGCGCCTACTGACCCTGGTGGCCGAGGGGAAGCTGACGCCGGACGACGTGGCCATCTATGCATTTGAGAAGGATGAGGAAGGGGTTTGTACGGCCAAGGATTTGCGGATTTCGGATGACGGGCGGATTGAAGGCAGTATCGGAGATTTTTTTGAGGTAAACCTGGCCGAGATGAACCGCATGGTTAAGGCGCTGGAATCCAGGACAAGCCAAGGCGAATGACCCTGCGGTTCATTCTCGACGAAAACACCCTCATTTTGGCCCAGAAGCAGGAAAATGACCGAGGCGCATACGACCTCACCTGCTTGAACCTGTTGAACGGGATTCTTGAAGGCGGCCATTCATTGTTAGTGGACTTTGGATTGTGGGCCAAGTACCAGGGCCAGTTAAGCGGCCTACCGGCTGCTTCCCCGGGTTTTCCTCATATCCTGAGGACGCTAACCGGAGCATACAGTGCCGGAAAACTGGATATTCTTCCCAACGCTCCACCTTTTCCCGAAGAAACCAACATCCCCCAAGGCAGTCAGGACGACAAGGAAATAGTCCGTTTGGCGGTAGCCACCGGCGCTATCCTGGTTACTACCGACAATCCCCTAATCGCCGACCTGAGAACCGCTGGTATAACGGAACGGTATCAGTTGCAGGTGTTTACACCGCACCACGCCCTTTCCGTCTTATAGCCCCTTTTCTTAATCCGGGTGACCCGGCGTTCCCCGCAGCGCGCAGCCGTTGCAGGAAGATGCCATTCCGCAAGGCGCGCCTGCACCATTGACCACCGGTAACTGCCCCGATGGTACTTCTTCCTTCGCGCCCTCGGGAAAGAGGTCCAGCCTCATTTGCCTGCCTGAGGGTGGGCGCTGACCGGGGAACACCACGAAGGGCCAGGCACGCTTGCGCACTACGCCCATGGCAGTAAGGTCCCGCCAGTTGTCTATGCTGTGATTGCGACGGTTGTCGATGATTCGCTGGGCAGAAGTAGGGCCCAGGCCGGGGACGCGCAGGAGTAGTTCCTGGCTGGCGGTGTTCAGGTCCACGGGGAAGGTGTCCAGGTTCTGCAGGGCTATTGAGGTCTTGGGATCTTCGTCCAGGGGCAGAAATCCGCCGCCGTCGAAGGCCAGGTCCAGTTCCTCGTTGGAGTAATGGTAAATGCGCTTGAGCCAGTCCATCTGGTAAAGGCGGTGTTCCCTGATGGGGGGCACCGGCGGGTGCTCCTCCATCGGTGTGTCCGCAGCCGGCCGGAAGGCGGCATAGTAGACGCGCTTCAGGTTCCAGTCCCCGTATAGCTGGTCCACCCGACGGAAGATGTCGGCGTCAGACTCCTCGGCGGCGCCCACCACGAACTGGGTGGCCTGCCCCACCGCTCCGCCCGAAGTGGCCTCGGTCAGGCCATTGATCCAGGACATGGGAGCCAGTATGCCGCCGTCGAAGTCCTTGTGGGGGCTGATGCGTTTCATGGCCTCGGCGGTGGGGGTTTCAATGTTCACGGAGAGGCGGGTGCCCAGCAGGTGGGCCGCCTCCACGTACTGGTACTCGGCGCCGGGCATCACTTTCAGGTGCACGTAGCCTCGGAAGTTGTGCTTGCGACGCAGTACCTCCACGACCTGCACCATGCGGTCGGTGGTCTTGGAGCCGCTGCCGGCTATGCCGGAACTCAGAAACAGCCCGGCAACGGTGTGGCGTCGGTGCAGTTCCATAAAAGCGTTGGCCAGTTCGTCCACCTTGAAGGCATAACGCTTCCGGGGTACGTAGATGCTGTTGGGACAATAGGCGCAGTCCATCATGCAGAAGTCGGTGAACATAACCCGCATCAGGTTGATGAACTTGCCGTTGGGCATGGCGGCCCGGTAAACGCCGGCCAGGGGCCGCTTCTCGGGCGCGGAATAGGGACCGGTTACGCCCTTGCCAACCCACTTGCCCTGGCCGCCGCGGTTGGCGCCGGACTCGGACGGAGCCAGCAGGTCATCGCCAGCCATGCCGCCAAGGATTCCAATTTTCTCGTAAACGTCGGGGGTATGCTTGATGAGCATTCAGTCAACCTCCAGTCAAAAAGGTATAAGAACATCAGTTCTTATGAGGTTGACAGTGTGTCATCCAGAGTGTCAAGGGGCTATTTCAGGTTTTCCTCACGCAATTAGGGACAAGGCAAAATTCTGGACAGGCAAAGGGGGGGCGGGTATCTACCCACTGGCCCACTCCCTCGTTAGCTTTGTAAACCGGTAACTTCAGGATTGTGCTTCCAGGTATAGAAGGTAAGACTGCACAGACATCCAAGAGCTATGCAAAGCCAATCCCATGTCGATTACAAGCGTGACCAGTATGAAACACGCACCCAGCCTAGCTATTCGGCGCTCCTTTGAGTCCGACCGCCAGCCGCTAATGGGCAACAACTTCAAGTAGCGGGCCATTAGCACGGCACCGACCAGCAGCAGCAGTCTGGTAAGAAGGTGCAACGAACCAAAGAAGAAAAACGCGAAGTACGGGAAGGACTGTTCACCATCCTCGAAGGAAAACGCCTTCTCTCCGCCAAAGGCGATGACTGCCACCAGAAGCACGGCGGACCCGAACCACAAGAGGATTGGCTTTTCCATTTGGGCGTCCAACAAGATAATGGAGTGTCGCAAGTATCCGGCAATCCATTATGCCTGTCTAATACTAAACTAGAAGATCACGCAGGGGCAGGGAAATGGCGCGGCCATCCCTATGGGCCGTTTCCTTCTTGCTACTCCCCGAGCGCCATCACCGCGTCGGCCAGGCAGACCAGGTCGCCTCGCTGATTGATCCCTCGGACCCGGCATTCCACCAGGCAACGTCCATCGTCCCTTCGCTTGTCGGTTATTTCGCCGCCGAAGGTTACCGTGTCGCCGGAGCGGAAGGGGGTGATGGCCCGCATGAGCAGGCTGCCGCCATTGTAAAAGGCGCTCAGGGGGAAGGACAGTTCCAGCATCTGGTCCACGTAGGACATGGTGGCTGGCCCAGCGTTGACGGTGCCGCCGAAGATGTTCCGGCGGGCGAACTCCTCGTCATTGTGGATGTTGCTCTCGCTGGGTTTGCCGGCCAGCCTGAAGTCGCTCTTGCGGTTGATGATTTCCTGGCTCTCGGCGATGGCCAGTTCGGCCAGGGTGTCTCCAATTCTCACCGTGTCATAGGTGAGCGGGCGGGACGGCGCAGGTTTCAGGGATGCCGGTTCCGAGCGCGGGAGGACGGCCGTAACCTCGTCGCTGGGTGCCGCTCTCTGGCCGTGGGCATACTCGAAGATGCAGGTGTAATCGTACTGTCCCACGGGTTCGCCGCGCTGGTTTTCCGCCTCAATACGGAAGGTTACGAACTTGCTGCCCCGCCGCTCGTACTTTTCCAGCACCCGCGCCACGCCGGTAATCGTGTCGCCTGCGAAGGCGGGCCGGAACCAGCGGGCTTCGCACTTGGCAAAGGGAGTCTGGCGTCGGGCGGTCCTGGAATGCTCCAGGGCAACGAAGCCGTTGTTCTCCGCAATCTCGGGCCGAAGCAGGGGAGCGTAGGACACGGCCATGGTGGGCATGGGTACTGCCGCGCCCTCGTATTCGTTACTGCCGTTCCCCAATTGGTACCGAGGGTCGGGGTTCTGCGCGATGTCAGCGTACTCGGCAATCTGTTCATGGGTAATGGTAACTACCGTGGGTTGGGCGGCCTGTCCAGGCTCGACCGCGTTGTAGTCCCACAGTCGTTCGGTAATTTCGACCATGCTGTTCCTCTTCCGGAAATCAGGGCTCTTAAGTCGCTTGTCGTGGACGCCAGGACAGGCGCGGGGCCTGCCCTGCTAATCACTTCAGGCTGCTCGTAGCGGCAATCCTTTCGCGTTGGGCCCACTTAAGCGGCCGGCTGGACCAGTTCGATGAGGACGTCATCGGGCCCCTCGATGTAGGCCAGTTTGGTCCCGCCCACCACTTCGGTAAGGGGAAGCACGACGCGGATACCGTCGGCTTCGAACTTGGCAATTTCCGCCGCCAGATCCTCTACATGGAAACCGAAGTGCTCCAGGCCCAGGCGGTTCAGTTCGGCTGCGGACCGCTGGTCGGAGGAACCGGCGGGTTTGGATGAAACGTTCAGGCGGGTGGGGCCGCCCACTTCCATTCCGATGGTGATGGTGCCGGGCATTACCTCCCGCTCCGATACCTTTTTGGCTTCGAAGTACTTTTCGTACCACGCGGCGCTGGCGTGGGGGTCGGCGGCGCGGATGTGGACGTGGTTAATTACGTAGGGCATGGTGGTTGCTCCTTTGGTGTTCAGAAAGTATGAAGTTGGCCCTTACTCCCGGCCCTCTCACTGTGGGAGAGAGGAGAAATACCCGTCATTCCGTGGGGAAGAGAGTCTAACCGATTTCCTCAAATGCGGGGGTGGGCATACCGGCTTCCCAGGTTGGGTCACGCAGTTCCAGGCGGTTGCCACTGGGGTCGAAGAAGTAAAGCTCCCGGCCGGTGAAGAAGCCCCGCTCCCGGTAAACCAGGTCATCGATGGGTACTTTTCGTTGGCGGAACAGGCGGCAGGCCTCTTCGAAAGTTTCCGGTGCTACCGTGAATGAGTGGTGTACTTTACGGTCCCGCTGCGATGCCTGCTGGGTGGGCTCGTCCAGTTCGCAGAGGAGGATGTTGTGGTCGCCCACGTTGACGCAGGACATCCGCGAGTTGCCGAGCCGACCCCTGGCCTCGAGGCCGAGGAATTCGCTATAAAAGGCCTCCGCCTCATCCAGGTCATTTACCGGGATAGACCAGTGGGTTACGCCTTCGATCCTGAGCAGTCCCATGGCATACCTCCTGTCAGTGATTCCCCTGTGCCAGATAGCAGAGTGTCGACGCCAGGGTGGCTACAATGATTGTCGACTGGCAAGATTATTGCATATAAAGCGCCGACGCGGTATAGGCTGCCGGCAACCAAAGAGGGCTGAGAGCGAGGGCCATAGATCCCCGGATATCCTTTATTGTAATTACAGAACAGTTTGCGTACTGGTATATTATCTATACAATATGCATGTTGAATACGAATGGGATGAAGAGAAGGATCGGGCCAATATTGAGGGAGGCCGCCTCGGGTTTGCCGCTATTGAGGATTTTGAGTGGGAGACTGCGTTCATTATTTCCAGTGACCGGCAGGGTGAAAGGCGGTGTGCGGCTATAGGGCTGTTGGGAAACACTCTGTACCACGTCGTGTACACCAACCGAGGTGAGAGAAAGCGCATTATCAGCTTCCGTATGGCGAGCCAAGCAGAGAGGACCAGATATGTTCAAGAGCGAACGTGAAATTTACATTCCGACCGATGAAGAGGAAGCGGAAATCCAGCGGCAAATCAGAGAAGACCCGGACGCGCCGGAATGGACGGAAGAGGACTGGGCACGCGCTAAGCCCGCCATAGAAGTGGAACCTGAGCTGGTTGAGTGGTCTCTGCGTACCCGGGGCAAGCAGAAAGCCCCGGTGAAGGAGCTTATTTCCATAAGGCTCGACCGCGATATTACCGCCCATTTCCGGGCCAGCGGTCCGGGCTGGCAAACCCGGCTCAATGATACGTTGCGGCGAGCGGTGTTCGGGCCCTGATTGTTCCCCACCCGAGATTTGTTGGACTGGCGCCCAGGCCCCTACATCCCTGGCGAGGCGTGGTGAGCTATCATCTTCCAGCCGTCGCGTGTTCTGACGAAAATGTTGGTGGCGAGCACACCGAAGTTGTCGGCACGCCCCTGCAGGACGCTGGTAATGCCTTCCACGCAGGTAACCCACCCGCAGTCTCCCTCAACCACCACGTTGACGTAACGAATGTTGAAGTGCATCAGGGTGGTGTTGTCGAAGATGCGCCGCCAGCTTTCCCGTATGGTCTCCCATCCCACCAGGGGCTGCCAGCCCGGGTGAATGCACAGGGCGCTCTCCGAGTCCAGGCAGATGTCATCCAGGGCCGCCACGTCCAGGGCGCCGAAGGCGTCGTAGAACCGCTGGTTGGCCTGTTTGACTGCTTCGATGTCCTCTCCCAGCATAACGCCCCCGTGCTGTCTTGATGGATAAGCGCCGGTTTCGGATTCAGCTAATATAAAGAGGGCGCCCACCAGGGGCGCCCCTACGCCACATAAACAACCCCGGGGCAACCGCCAGGGCTGCCAAGCCTCTTAATGCATCGGGGAGAAGGAGGCGGGAATGACGATCTTGTTTTCCTGCTTTACCAGGAATTCACGGGTGGGCGGCGGCCAGTTGGGGTTCTCGGCGGCCTCGGTGCGGACGCGACCCCGGGCTCCCAGGTCTTCGTAGGGCCAGACGTGCATCCACTGGAAGGTGCCGTCCTCCAGGTCGCTGTACATGCCGGCGGCCAGGGGGGAGTAGGCTTCGCGGTGGCTGATGGCATTGGACCAGCGGCTCAGGACCTCGTCCTTGGAACCTTCCTGGTAGGTGTAAATGCGCATCTCGTAGATGTTTCCCAGCTCCCGGTCACCCATGGGGGTCATGAAGTCGGCGGGACTCCAGATCTGGGAGTGCATGTTCAGGATGTTGCCGCCGTTAGGGGGCGGCCAGCCCTCGACGCTGGTGCCGCGGCACTCTTCCCGGTGGTCCTCGTCATCATAGGGCCAGATGTGGATGACCTGGTTCAGCGGGCCGATGTCGGTGTGGAAGAAGGCTGCCAGGGGGGAGACCTCCAGGCGACCAGGCAGCGCCCTGCCAAAATTATCCTCGAACTCGGCTACGCTACCAGGCTTCATGTCATAGGTACGAACTTCGTAAATCATAGCCACTCCTATTTCGCTTTTCCGGGCGGCCGCGAGCAAGGGCCTACCGTCGGCGCTAGTTTAGCAAAAAGGCGTAAGATGGGCAATTGCAGGGTCGGCACCGGCCCCTTTTCTCCTTGCGTCGCGCTAACGCTGTACCTGATGAGTAAATGGAGGTGTAAAGAAGGGTTTCTGGTCATTGACCTGCAAAGCCACCAAAAAAGGAGGTTGACCCTGAGGCCGCGGGGGGAGCTGTGGGCTAAGTCCTCGACGGTTTTCCGTGCCATCCGAAGACTGGGGCTTTCTGATGCGCTGTTAACTCCATGATCACCAGGGCGCCGGTAGGGAACAAGGTATCTGGCTTGCAGTTGGTCTTCTTGCGAAGGGGTTGCCTCAAAAATCGAGCCAACCGAGTCGAAAAGCCGTTATTCCCATACCTGCGTTGACACATTTCGGCCCCAACCATAGAATTCAGTCAACCTTTCCCCGGAGCCAGCCATTGTCCACCAGGTATGGTATCTCCGTTGCTGTTGACCCCGCATTTGCTGCGGGACTGCACCGAGCCAGGCAGCTGGTCTGTAGCCAGTACGGTTGCTGGGCCGCCGAAATGCACTCGGTACACCTGCCATTGACCGACTATTTCCATTGCCCGGAGACAGGGGTCGTGTCCCTGGATGCCAGGCTGGAACTGGTAGCCGCCGATTTCCGTGAGCGCCACTCTGGAACTCGTGCGCTCCGCCTGGATGCGCTGGTCGAGGATGAAGAGCGGCGGGATATTTACGTAGGATTCGGCGGAGCAGTGGAGGACACGGAAGAACCTCCGGCTGTTGGGCAACTGCGGAGCCAACTGGAGGCAGCCCTGGCGGGACTGAACCCTGCCCTCAACGCGGGATTCTGCCCTCTCAGGTTCGCGCTGCTTCAGAATGCTGACTTGCCACTCCGGGTTTTTGAGAGCGCAGCACGTTTTGCCCAGGGTGTGGTGAACGGGCTGGAACTGGCGCCTTCCGTCGAACTCTCCGAGTTGGTAATTTTCCGCTATGAGTCCGATGCAGCCGGTGATAATTGGGCCGGAGGCGGATGGGCTACGGACCTGCGCTGGCAGATTATCGATAGCTTTCCCTTGTCCACCCCCCGGGTTTAGCAGACCGGCACGTTCCAGGAAAATCGTGTCCGTCTTGTCCGGCCAAGTTTAGAATTCACCTTCAGGAGGAATAATCATGAGCACCGTCGCTCAGCCCGCCACCAGGCCCACCACCCGATTGCGAGAAATGCTGGCCGCCGACGGCCTTATCGTCGTCCCTTTCATCCTCAATGCGCTGCACGCCCGCATCGCCGAGTCCGTTGGCTTCAACGCAGTCTATATGACCGGCGCCGGCACTTCCGCCGAGAAGGGTTTTCCCGACGTGGGAATGCTGACCATGACCGAAATGGTGACCAACGCCAGGTACATCGCCAACGCGGTGGACATTCCCGTCATCTGCGACGCCGACACCGGCTACGGCAATGCCCTGACCACCCAGCGCACAGTACGCGAGTACGAATCGGCCGGGGTGGCCGGCATACACATCGAAGACCAGGTGTTTCCCAAGAAGTGCGGCTTTTTCGAGGGGAAGCAGGTGGTCCCCATGGAGGAACACGTCCAGAAGATCCGCGCCGCCCTGGACGCCCGGCGGGATCCCGACTTCGTCATCATCGCCCGCTGCGACGCCTACGCCGTTACCGGCTGGGAGGATACCGTCCGCCGCTGCAAAGCCTACCGCGCGGCCGGCGCCGACATGGTGTTCGTGGACGGTATCAAGTCGGTGGAAGACCTGGAGATTTACGCTCGGGACCTGCCCGATATGCCCAGGCTGTACAACGGCGACCTGGCCAATACCAGGGACGTGGAGGCCATGGGCTACAAGGTGATGATCTGCGGCAGTACCATCTGGCTGATTTACAAGCAGCTGATGGCCGCCTTTGAGGAACTGAAGGAGACGGGAGCAGTGGATGCCGCCCGGTTCGGCTCCCGCTGGGACGTCGCCAACCTGCTGGGCTTGGACGAAATCTACGAACTTGAACGCAAGTACAGCGCCGACTAACGCTCTTTCGGCCACCTGGAGCAGGACCTGGAGCAAGAAAGGTAAGGGCGGCCACAATGGCCGCCCTTTTGCTTGGCGGTATGAAGCGGGCAATTCGCTGCCTAATGCCCACCTCGTCCCTGAAATTCCCGCTCCGTAGTCTCCGCCTCCACCTGCTGGTACTCGGGAAGGCTGATCAAGGCCTCCACCTCAGCTCGCATTTCCGCCACCCGGGGAGCGTTGATGCCAATGTGGCCGGTATCCCGCAGGCTTTCGTATACCTGCCGCAACCCGTTGGCGGCGGCAATGGTGGGCGTGCTGGCGTAGATGATTATCTGGTAGCCAAGGTCAGCATATTCCTGCACCGTAATGTCGTCGGCCCCGGCGATTACCAGCAGGGGGACGTCGGGTACGCCCCTCCGGTAGGTGTCCAGGTCCTCACGCTCCTTCACTCCCCGGGGCATCACTGCGTCTACGCCCAGGTCCCTGAGGGCGTTGCCCCGCCGGATGGCCTCATCCATATCGCCCTCCACAGCGCTGAAGGCGTCGGTGCGGCCGATGATCACAAAGTCGGGGTCGGAACGCGCTTCCAGGGCGTATTTCATCTTCTCCAGGAACTCGTCCAGGGGGGTGATGTGCTCCAGGCCGGCGTGGTAGGAGGCCCGCTTGGGATAGACCTGGTCCTCAATGTGAATGGCGGCCAGTCCGGCCTTCTCAAAGGTACGGACCGTGTGCATGGCGTGGACCGGTTCACCATAGCCGGCGTTGGCATCGCAGATTACCGGCAGGTCCACCGACCGCACTACACGCTCTGCCACGTCCACCTGCTCCGTCAGCGTCATCAGCGGCTCCGTGACCGCCAGGTGCGCTCCGGACATGTAGCCGCCGGTGTAGATGGTATTGAACCCCAGGGACTGCACCAGCCGAGCGGAAAGGGGATCGTAGGCCCCCGGCGCGGTTATGGTGTCTCCCCTTTGGATGCTGGCTTTGAAATCGGAACGTATTGACATCCTTGGCCTCCTTCGCAGATGGCAAATCTTCAGGCCTGGTCAGGTATCAGCGGCATAACCTCTCGGGAAAACTGCTCCATTGCCTCCCGCTGGCCTTCAACGCTGCCTGCGGGGAAGCCCAGGATGAAGTTCCGGACGCCCAGGTCCTGGTACTGGCGCAGGTCGGCGGCAACCTGCTCGGGCACCCCGTGCATCATCCGGCGGTCCGGCCCTGCCCCGCGGTCGAAAACAATGTCGGTGCTGAAGCAGGGAGTGACCGCGTCCTCGGGGCGGCCGGCGCGCACGGTCAGGCGGCGCAGCTGGGCAATCTTGCCAGCCAGTTCCTCGGGCTCCAGAATGGCCGGCGGCCGCAGGCCGATGGGCATCCACCCGTCGCCCAGTTCCGCGGCCCGTCGCAGGGCTGGACCGGTGTGGCCGCCGATCCAGATGGGAGGATGGGGCTGTTGCACCGGCTTGGGTAGGAACCCGGCCCCGGAGGTCTGGACGAACCTGCCGTTAAACTCCGGATTTTCCTGGGTCCAAAGCTCCTTGTACAGGCGCAGGTATTCGTTGGTGACCTCGCCCCGGTCGGCGAAAGAATCCAGCCCCAAAGCCTGGAACTCTTCCTCCATCCAGCCTACGCCGATGCCCAGGGTTACCCGCCCCTCGGAAAGAGTGTCCAGGGTGGCGATCATCTTTGCGGTAAGGACCGGATTGCGATAGGGGATGATAAGCACATGAGTGCCCAGCCGCAGGCGGTGGGTGCAACCGGCCAGGAAATTCAGGGTGGACAGGGGATCGTAGTAGGGCTGGTCCGGGCTGAAAACCGGCACTCCGTCGGGAGAATAGGGATAGAAAGACTCCACCTGCCGGGGAAGAATAATGTGGTCGCTGACCCAGGCCGAGTCATATCCCAGTTCCTCGGCCCGCTGGGCCAGGGATCGCAAAGCCTGGGGACTGGCCATGGGCCCCCGGCTGGGAAGGGAGCATCCAAAGGTTACGGGCATGAGCTTGCCTCCTGTCTCGCACTTGACGGCTATGGCGCTTGCTCCTATTCTACCATTCAATCTATGGCCTTCCCCCAATCCCGCAACCAGGGAGGAAAGTGATGAAGGGACGGGTATTGTCCTTTTCGGTCCAGACCGGTTCCGGTGAAATATCCGGAGACGACGGCAACAGGTATGCGTTTACCGGGGAGGCGTGGCAGGAAGACCAGCCCCCCCTACGGGGCATGAATGTTGATTTTGCGGTGAGCGCTGAGGGCCAGGCAACGGGTGTATACCTGGACCTGGACAGCCCGCCACCAATGTCCGGTTCCGGTGTCAGCCCGCATCCACCGCAACCGGCGGTAAGGCGGCCCGGCTCCAAGGACAAGACTGTGGCCGGCGTCCTGGGAATACTCCTGGGCAGCCTGGGAATCCACAAGTTCTACCTGGGCTATATTGGGCCAGGAATACTGGTCCTCTTGATAACCGTATTGACCTGCTTCATTGCATCATTTGTCACAGGTCTCATTGGGCTGATTGAAGGGATAATCTATCTGACCAGGAGCGACGAGGAATTTCATGAGACCTACGTAGCAGGAAGAAAGAATTTCTTCTAGGCCCTTTTCCCGCCGCCAGCCCGGCCGTTTGCGGTCCAGCCTTCAATGAAACGTACCCCTGGCCGTTCCATTCCATTTACGGAGCCAGCACGCTAAAGGGATACACCGGCACGTTGCGCAGCATCCAGAAGGCAACAACCGCAACCAGCAACCCCCAAATCGCGGCAGGATGAAGGAACACCGTCGGCAGCCGCTTGCCCCAGATGGTTAACAATAGAGCGGACAGGAAGGCGTAGCCTATGATGGGCAGGGCCAGCATTGAGTAAGGGTTGTAACCGAAGGCGGCAATCAGGTTGCCATGCATCAGCTGGTGCAGCCCCCGCAAGGTGCCGCAGCCTGGGCAGTGCAGTCCCGTGAGGGCGTAAAAGATGCAGGGGGGATAGAATCCCTGCTCCTCAGGATTGCGGGCGTACACCAGTAACAGGTAAGGCAAAGCCGCCAGTCCCAACAAAAGGAACCGCCACCGCCATAGCATCAGGCGTGGTGGCAAATCCGTTATGGGTATATTGGCGAGAGACACGGGACTAGAACCCCCACCACAGCCCGGAAAATGTGGACAGCGCGGCGATTAGACCATAGCCCACACTAACCGCCAGGCCCACTCCAAAGGAAATCCAGCACCAAGTTTTTGCGTTGTTGGAAAGTCTTTCGGCATCGGCAAAGTCGCCGGAGGCCACCCTGCCGTTGACCTGGGCTGCGTAGACAATTGCCACTATGCCGGCAGGCAAGCAGCAGCAGATGGTAACCAGGATTGCCTGAACCAGGTAGTTGGGGATGTGGGGCAGTTCTCCGTAACCTGGCCCGCCCGGGTAGGCCATACCAGGCGCATGGGTGGGGCCGCCGTCACCCATGCGAGCCAGCGCCGCGCCGCAGTTGTCGCAGAAGCGGGCGTCCGGGTGGACCTCCCGGCCACAGGTCGTGCAGTAGACCGGATGGGGGTCGTTATAGTAAGCCAACGTTTCCTCTCATGCAGACTGGAATAGGCGCTCCTCGGCGACCTTCAGGCCCCGTTGCACCAGAGACCATACCGCTGGGGCGAACACAATCCAGAGAATGAATATGGCTTTGCCGGAGTATTGGCCGTTGGTCGACTGGTCATATTCCATTCGCCATCATTACCGATGAAAGCTACCAGTGATAGCTGGCCGCCCGGTTCAGGTCAAGCTGTGCCATGAACCATACGGCAGGTAAGAATACGATCCACAGAATGAATATCAGGGTTCGGGAGTGTTTTTCACGGACAAACTCGGAATACTCGCCGGCGTAGTGCCAGAAGCTGAAGAAGTCGACGAAAGGAATACAGAAGAAGATGGTCCACCTCCACCGCCCGACTTCCGGCCCCCGGTTGTTGGCCCGTTGCAGTTCTCCCAGGGTCACGTGGAACCAGTAGATACCATAGAGGCCCAGAGTGATGAACACCAGGAAAACTTGCAGGAACATGTTGCGGTGCTTGATGTGGCTGTAGTTGAACAAAATGCCTGCCTCCGGTGGGTTTTCGTGGTTACCACTCTTTGTTGCCGGCCTGTACCCCTGATCCGCTGCGGCGCCCTGCCCAATTGCCCTTTCTCGGCCCCGGCAGTCGCACGCGCAGCCTGCTATTGGGACCGGCATATAGTCAGGCATGCCGGCGCTCCAGTTGCCCCCAGCAGCAATTTACTCGTCCCAGGCTTCTCCTACCTTAACAGCAACCTGCCGGCACAGACAAGAACAATGCGAGCTGATGCGGGCGCCCACATTCAGGTTCAATGCGCTGGGCAAACCTCCGATACGCCCCTGGCCTGATGCCGCGGAGCCGAGGCGCGCCGGTTCGGACGCCTTGATACTCTGTGGTTCAAGGGCATTGGGACAGCGCTGCTGGTATAATACGGCCGCATCCCGAGTCCCCAATACCCCCGTTAAGGCGGGGCTGCGTTTTGAATTGAGGAGGTCAAGAATATGGATCTTGGACTAACCGACAAGGTTGCCATTGTTACCGGCGGCAGCGAGGGCATCGGCAAGGCGGCCGCCCAGCGCATGGCCGAAGAGGGCGCCCGCGTGGTCATCGTGGCCCGCAACCAGGAAAGGCTGGATCAGGCGGCCATGGATATTCGCACCGCCACCGAGGGCATGGTCGTGCCCCTTTCCGCAGACGTCTCCCACCCGGAAAGCGCCGAGCGGGTGGTGGAGACTGCCCTGGATAACTTTGGCCGAGTGGACATCCTGGTCAACAACGCCGGCGTGTCCCTGGCCAAGCCCTTCGAGGACGTCACCGACGACGAGTGGGAGTATGACTTTGACCTGAAGGTGTGGGGCGCCGTGCGGCTGATCCGCTGCTCCATCCCCGAAATGCGAAAAGTCGGCGGCGGACGCATCATCAATGTAACCAACCTGGGCGGGCGCACTCCGGGTCCCGGGTCCATGCCCACCTCTATTTCTCGCGCCACGGGCATCGCCATTACCAAGGGCCTGTCCAAGGACTTGGCCGTGGACAACATCCTGGTCAACACCGTCTGCATTGGCATCGTCAAGAGCGGTCAGCACACCCGACGCTACGAGCGACTGACCGCTGACAATCCTGACCTGACCCTGGACGAGTTCTATGCCCAGACTGCCCAGGCAAGGGGTGTGCCCCTGGGTCGCATCGCCGAAACCGAAGAGGCCGGCGACGTCATCGCCTTCCTGGCCTCGGAACGGGCCAGCTACCTGACGGGCATAGCGATTAATATTGACGGGGGAACCTCGCCGGTGGTGTAGGAAACGTCTTCCACGGACACACCGCTTGGTACGGAACAGGTAAAGG
Organism: Dehalococcoidia bacterium; assembly: GCA_965207275.1. Classification (GTDB taxonomy): domain Bacteria; phylum Chloroflexota; class Dehalococcoidia; order Lucifugimonadales; family UBA3495; genus Bin22. Next base: position 2,352,190 of record CBDBMH010000002.1, on the reverse strand, counting down.
GGCTGACATAGTGTCAGCCCTTTTGCCGTCCGAGGCCAAATAGCGGATAATGTAGATACGAGATCAAGAAATGCGAGCAAACAGGAGAACCAATCTTGACTACCCCCTCCTATCTCGACGAATTTAACCCGCCCCAGCGCATCCTCATGGGTCCGGGGCCCAGCTCCGTCAACCCCCGGGTGTTGCAGGCGATGACTTTGCCCGTCCTGGGCCACCTGGACCCCCAGTTCTTTAAGGTGATGGACGAGGTCTGCGAAATGTTGCGGGAGGTCTACCACACTGAGAACTTCATGACCGTCCCCCTCTCATCCACCGGTACCGGCGCCATGGAGGCAGCCTGCGCCAACGTCCTGGAAAGGGGCGACAAGGTGGTAATCTGCCGCAACGGCTTCTTCGGCGACCGCCTGGGCGACATTGCCGAGCGCTGTGGCGCCGAGGTTGTAATCCTGGACTTCGAGTGGGGCGACCCAGTGGACATTGAAGTGCTGTCAGACGCCCTGGAGCAGCACGGGCCGGTCAAGGCCGTCGGCGTGGTCCATGCCGAGACCTCCACCGGCGTTCTGACGCCCATGCCCGAAATTGTCGACCTGGTCCACCGCCACAATGCTCTGGTGATCGTGGACGCCGTCACCTCGCTGGGCGGCCACGACGTGCGGATGGACGACTGGGACCTGGACGTCTGCTACAGTGGCACCCAAAAGTGCCTGGGAGCGCCTCCGGGCCTGGCCCCCATCAGCTTCGGCCCGCGGGCCATTGAGGTAATCAACACCCGCCCGTCCAAAGTCCAGAGCTTCTACTTCAACTTGAAAGACCTGGAAGCCTACTGGAACCAGACCCGCGCCTACCACCACACCACGCCCATTTCCATGACCTACGCCCTGCGCGAATCGCTGCGGATGATGATGGAGGAAGGCATCGACAACCGTATCCGTCGCCACGCCCGGGTGGCCGCGGCGCTGAGGGCTGGCCTGGAAGCCCTGGGCGTCGGCCTGATGGCGGCCGAGGGCTACCGCCTGAATCCCTTGACCACCGCCCTCATACCCGAAGGCATCGAGGACGCGGCAGTGCGGAGCCGCCTGCTCAACGACTACAACATCGAAATTGGCGGCGGCCTGGGGCAGGTTCGCGGCAAGGCCTGGCGCATTGGCCTTATGGGCGAGTCGGCCCGGGAAACCAACGTCTTCGCCCTTCTCTCGGCCCTGGAACAGATCCTGCCTGATTTGGGCTACGAGGTAGCCACCGGCGCCAGCCTATCGGCCGCCCAGCGCGCGCTGGTTGATTATGATGATGGGGGCGTGCTGCCCTAACTGCAATTCTGTGAAGCATAGGCGGATTAATGTTACGATCGGCCCTCAGGTAGCGCAAGAGGGCTACTTGAGGGCCACTTAATTTGGATAAACAGAGGGCAAAAGTATGTCTATGGAATCACCGAACATCGCCGAACGGGTCAGTTTTTGGGAAGAGCAGGACAAGATAAACCAGGAACTTATACCTCGGGTAATTCGCCAGAGCGAACTCCTTACTTCCCACATCGCCGACCACGAGAACCTGCCATTGGTGGCAGGCAACGCAATACGGGAAGCGCTGGCGGAAGCCAGGGAAGAGCAGCGCCAGCAGCATGAAGCAGAAATGGCCGAATTAAGGGCCGAGGCAGATGAGCAGCGTCGCCAGCACCAGATAGAACTGGAAGCGGCGCGGGAAGAACGCCAACAGCAAGCAGGGGCATTAGCCGAGGCTAAAACCGAACGGGAAGAGCAATTCCGCCAGCACTCCAACGAGGTAACCACCCTGCAAGCGCAGTTGCGCCAGGCCAGGAACCAACTCTTGCTGGTCGCCGGGGGCGCGGTGGTCATTGCCATTGCCGCCGTCGTCATCGGAATACTGGTCTAGCAGAAGGGGCAAGATGACCATGCAATCATCCAACCTGCTGCCAGCCCTGCGGGAACTGCCGGGCGGCGACGAATCGGACCAGAGGCGTTCTTTCCACGAAAATATCACCGGCATCGTGAATATGGATCGGGCGATGTACGCGGCGGAGTTTGCGGCGGGGGTGTCAGGTGGAATGTGGGCTATCTTTGATAGCGTAAATGTGGATGACCGTTTGCTCGAAGCATACGAAACCCGTTGGCCTAACATGTCTGAAGAGGGTTCACTGTACGACAAAGTTAGGGAAATGACAGAGAGTGGGGAGTTGTCCGACCACAACAACTGGTTATATTGGGGCCTAAAGGGAAAATTGGCTGAGTTTGAAGCAGAAGACTTGCTAGAGTCCAGAGGTTTTGCCGAAGTACAATTTGCGGAAAATGAAGTGAATCCAGGATGGGACATAAAGGCCATACATCCAGAAGGGCAAGAGGTGTTAATTTCGATTAAGACCGGGGTCAGTAACACGCAATATGAGAATGTCGTAGAAGCTTTGCAGGAAACTGATTATTTCTTTGCCGTGGGTACCGAGTTACACGAAAGGATCTCCGAAGAGTTCTCGGAGAGTGCTCCAGAGTTGGTGGAGAGGCTGATTGATATCGGTTCGGACTACGAACTGGTAGAAGGCATCTCCGACGGCCTTGACACCCTCAGCAGCAACCTGGGCATTGACGTGCCCGACGGGGTGGGCGACATAATCCCCTACGCCGGCGCAATAATCGCCGGGGCGCGGTTAGTCCACAGTGTTCTCAAGACGGAAAAGGAGTTCAAGGCCGCCGACCGCACTGCCAGGAACAAGATTCAGGTTGTTCAATCCTTGACCTTGATGTCGCGAATAGGCATAACCACTACCTTGGCTACAGCCGGAGGGGCAGGTGGAGGGGCTTTGGGCAGCGCCGTGCCGGGAGTAGGGAATCTGGTCGGTGGAATTGTCGGTGCAGTGGGGGGTGCGGGGATAGGCATGTACCTGAACAGGCACCTCCAACCCCACATGCTCAACCTGGCCCTGAACATCACCGGCCTCAGCAAGGACGACCTGTTCTACTACAAGAACAAGCCACGCATTGACAATGTGGCCCTCAACATCAGCCAACAGGCCAGGGCGCTGGCGGCCCCGGCCTGATATATGGCAGCTTGTTTATCCCAGCCCGGCCACAAACTCCCGCAAACTTTCCAGGGCCTTGGTGATGTTCTCCTGGGAGTTGGCGTAGGAAAGGCGGACGTAGCCCTCGCCGTAGGCGCCGAAGGCGGACCCGGAAAGCAGGGCCACCCCCGCTTCGTTCAGCGCCCGCTCTTCAAACTCCGCGCTGCTCAGGCCCGTCTCCTTGATGCTGGGGAAGGCGTAGAAGGCGCCCTCCGGTTCGGGGCAGTTGATGCCGGGAATGCTGCGCAGGCCGTCGGTAATCAGCCGGCGACGCTGGGCGAACTCGGCGGCCATGGCCTGCACATCGTCCTGGGGGCCGTCCAGGGCGGCTACGGCGGCTATCTGGCTGAAGGACGCGGCGCAAGAGACGCTGTTCACTGCCAGCCGGGTGATGTGGGGCACCAGTTCATCGGGCATGATGCCGTAGCCCAGTCGCCAGCCGGTCATGGCATAGCTCTTGGAAAAGCCGTCCAGGATGATGGTCTGCTTGGCCATGTCCGGGAAGGCGGCGATGCTGAAGTGCTCGCCGGTGTAAAGGATGTCCTTATAGATTTCGTCGGCCATGATGTAAAGGTCCCGGCCCCGGGCCAGGTTGGCGACGGTTTCCAGCTCCTCTTTGGTCAGTGCGGAGCCGCAGGGATTCTCCGGCGAGTTGATTATTATCAGGCGGGTCTTGTCGGTAATCTTCCCCGCCAGGTCATTCAGGTCCGGATGGTAGTCCTTCTCCTCCAGCAACTGCATGGGTACCGGGGTGGCCCCGGAGAAACGTATCATGGACTCGTAAATGGGAAAGCCGGGGTTGGGGTAAATGACCTCGACCCCGGGTTCGGCCAGGGCCAGGATGACGTAGAACATTATGGGCTTGGCGCCGGGGGTAACCACCACCTGTCCCGGGTCGGTGTCTATGCCTCGGACCTCGCGGCTGTTGCGGGCGACGGCCTCGCGCAGTTGGGGCAGGCCCGGCGTGGGTCCGTAGTGGGTGTAACCCTCCTGCAAAGCGCGAATGCCTGCTTCGACTATGTGCTTGGGCGTGTCGAAGTCGGGTTCCCCGATCTCCAGGTGGATGATTTCCCGTCCCTGGGCCTCGAGAGCACGCGCCTTGGCCAGAACCTCGAAGGCGGTCTCGGTGCCCAGGTTATACATTCTTTCGGCAAGGGTCATGTTTCCTCCAGTCTTGATAGCGGGTTAGTCCAGGGTTATCAGCCCTTCACGGAAATCTATAGTGAGTCTTTGGTTACGGAAGAAATCGAGGCCGAGGAGGCCGTCAAAGGGAGTTCCCGTGGGTAAATCGTGGCATAAGATGGGCATGTTTCGCATTTGGTGTTCTAGTGCTTCCACTCTCTGGATGGTTACGACGGTCGCAGTTTCTTCGCCGCTTGCAGTGATCAGCTGTACCGTCCTGCCGCCAGCGCCCAGGTTATAACCTATAAAGGTTGCTAAATCTCTGCTGATCATTGTTTGAGTAGCGCCGGTATCCAACGCGAGACGTGCCCTGGCATCGCTGACCGGCCCGAAGAGTCTCACGGTAATGGGAAGGAAACTCCCCAATGGGTTAAAGGATAAGCTCACAGCGCAAAAACCGTATCGGTCGGCGGAGGCCCCACAAAAATTATCGCCGGATGTACGGGGCTCAACTCGTTCAGTTTCTTGTACGATTCTGAGCGATCGCTGCTGTGATATATGACCCTACCCTCAATAATTTCCTGGGACAACGTCGTCACCGGGTCCTCAATCAGCACCCATTCCCCGTCAAAGGCTTCTTCGATTTCCGCCCAGGTCATTACTTCTTCCATCACTTACACCTCTGACCTGCCCTATCCCTGGGCCTGGTTTTGCGTACGCACCGGCAGGCCGAAAATGTCTATGAAGCCGGCGGCAGCGGAGTGGTCGAACTGGTCTTCCCGGTCGTAGGTGGCCAGGTTGTAGTTGTACAAAGCTTGCGGGGCGCTGCGGCCCACCACGGTGCAGGTGCCCTTGTGCAGCCTGACCCGCACATCCCCGGAGACGTACCGCTGGGTACTGCGGACATAGGCGTCCAGGTCCAGGCGGTGGTGGGTAAACCACAGGCCGTTGTAGACCATGTCGGCGTACTGCTGGGCAATCTGGGCCTTCAGGCGGGCCTGGTCCTTGCTCAGGGTCAGGGTCTCCAGGGCCTTGTGGGCAGCGTGGAGGGTTACCGCCGCCGGGGTCTCATAGACCTCGCGGGACTTGATGCCTACCAGCCGATTTTCCACGTGGTCAACCCGGCCCACGCCGTGCTGACCGGCCACTGCGTTCAGGTGCCGGATCAGGTCAACCCCGTTCATGCTTTCGCCGTCCAGGGATTTGGGGATACCTTCGTCAAAATGGATCTCCACGTAGGCGGGCTCGTCGGGCGCGCTTGATGCGGTTTGGGTCCAGCCGTATGCGTCCTCGGGGGGTTCCAGCCAGGGGTCTTCCAGTTCGCCGGCTTCGGCGCTGCGGCCCCACAGGTTCTCGTCCACGGAGAAGCGGCTGCGGCTGGCGTTGATGGGCAGGTTGCGGGCCTGCCCGTACTCAATCTCGTCCTCCCGGCTCATCCCCCAGTCGCGGATGGGGGCGATCACCTTCAGTTCCGGGGCCAGGGCGGCCACGCCCACGTCGATGCGGACCTGGTCATTGCCCTTGCCGGTGCAACCGTGGGCCACGGCGTAGGCGCCCTCGGCCCGGGCCGCTTCCACCAGGTAGCGGGCGATCAGGGGACGGCCCAGGGCGGTAGCCAGCGGATACTGTTCCTCGTAAATGGCGCCAGCCTGCAGGGCAGGGAATAGGAACTCGTTGACCAAGGTTTCCTTGCCGTCCACGGTAAGGGCCTTGGCCGCGCCCACCTGTATGGCCCGTTGACGTATAGCCTCCAGATCCACCATGCCCAGGTCTATCGTCAGAGTGATGATGTCGGCGCCGTACTGTTCCTTGAGCCAGGGTACTGCCACCGACGTGTCCAGGCCGCCGCTGTAGGCCAGGACGATTTTGTCATTTGCCATGGGTGACGGTTAACCTCCAACGTCTTATCGGTTCAGGAAGGATGCGATAACGGTATTCAAGGAAAGCCCTTCTAAATCTTCGCCAGCGCTTCCTCCAGGCGGCCCACACCCTCGTCTATCTCCTCGGGGGTTATGGTCAGGGGAGGCATGAAGCGGATGGTGTTGGGGCGCGGGCCGTTCAGCAGCAAGCCAGCTTCATTGCAGTTGGTCAAAACCTGCCCGGATATGGCGTCGTCGAAGTCCATGGCAGCTAGCAGGCCCTTTCCGCGCACTTCAGTGACAATGGAGAAGCGGTCCTTGACATCGTTGAGCCTGCCCAGCAGGTAGGATTCCATCTGCTTTACGTGGCCTGGAATGTCATTATCGATCAGGAACTTGGTTCCGGCGTATCCCGCGGCCGTGGTCAAGGCGTTGCCACCGAAAGTCGAGCCGTGGTCGCCGGGTACCAGCGCCTGGCAATGGGCCTTGGACAGGAAAGCGCCGATGGGTACTCCGTATCCCAGTCCCTTGGCCAGGGTCATGACGTCGGGCTCGACATCGTACTCCTGATAGCCAAACAGGCTGCCCAGCCGCCCCATTCCTGTCTGCACCTCGTCCAGAATCAGCAAGATTCCCTGGCTGTCGCACCATTGGCGCAGTCGCTGAAGGTAGTCGTCGTCGGGAATAACGACGCCCGCTTCGCCCTGAACCGGTTCCACCATTACGGCCGCAGTGCGGTCCGACGTGGCGTTCATCACGCCTTCCACGTCGTTGTAGTCCACGTGGACAAAACCGGGCAGAAGGGGAGCAAAGTTCTCCTGATAGTGGGGTTGGCCGGTGGCGGCCACGGTGGCCTGGGTCCGCCCATGGAAAGAGTTGAACGCCGTGATAATTTCGTAGGCGCCATCGCGATGAATTTTGCCGTAGCGCCGGGCCAACTTCATGGCCCCCTCCACAGCTTCGGCGCCGCTGTTGCCAAAGAAGACCAGGTCCAGGCAGCTGTTCTCAATCAACGTTTCGGCAAGCTGCAACTGGGGCACGGTGTAGAATTGGTTAGACGTCTGCAGCAGGGTTCCGGCCTGTTCGGCTATGGCCTGGGTAATGGCCGGATGGCTGTGCCCCAGCTGGTTTACGGCCCAGCCGGCCACGAAGTCCAGGTATTCTTTGCCTTCGGCGTCCCAGACTCGGGTGCCTTCGCCCCGCACGATCACCACGGGCTGACGGCGCACCGTCTGCGCGTAGTACTTGTTCTCGATGGCAATCCATTCACTGTTGCTCTTGCCGGTAGTCATGGCGGGTTACCTCCAAAGGTGTTGCGTAGGTTCTGCAGGGAGCTTTCCAGGTCCTTCAGAGCTTCTCCAAGCTCATCTATTGTTGCCTCAATCCGGTCCAGTTGCTCCAACTGGTCCCGTGTCATGGTACCAGCGACGGTGGGTGGCGGCGCATCGTCGCTGTAGTCGGTTCCGGTCAGGCGGGCTACGCCTTCCACCATGGTGTCGGCCATCACCAGGTTGGTGTTGTCTGCCAGTATAACCTTTTTCAGTTCCGGAAACTCCAGGAACTCAGACTGCAGATACAGTGGCTCGACGTAGACAATTGTATCAGCAATGGGAATAGCCAGAAGTCGTCCTCGGATTATCTCGGAACCGGCCCCCTGCCACAAGGTGAACAGCTGGGAGAAGTCCTGGTCGTTTTCGATTCGGGCTTCCACCTGGCTGGGGCCGTCTATCTGGCGGTCGTCGGGCAGGTGGTAGCTTCGCAGCTGGCCGTAGTTGGGCGGGTCGTTTCGGGCCACCAACAAGCCGACCAGGTTCTTCTTCTGGCCCGCGGGAGAGAAAGGCATCTGGAGAACAAACTCCTCCTTATCCTCCTCAGGTAGCGGGATCAGCAAGTAGGCCGGCGTTACCCGTACCCCGTCTTTGCCCAGGCGGGTTTCCAGGGGAATGTCCCACTGCTCGGCCTGGTTAAAGAAAACCTGGGGGTCGGTGACGTGATAGCGCAGGTACATTTCGGCCTGGGCCGAAAACAGGGTTACGGGATATCGGATGTGGGGCTGCAGGTCTTCCGGCATATCCTCGAAGGGCTGGAACAGGGAGGGCAGCGCGTCCCGGTATATTTGTAGAATTGGGTCTTGAGGGTCAATGACGTACAGGACTACGTGGCCGTTGTAGGCGTCGATGACCGCCTTCACGCTGTTGCGGATGTAATTGAACCCTGCCTCGGACCTCGTGGAGTAGGGGTAGCCGTCGGTGACGGTGTAGGCGTCCTGGATCCACCAGAGCTTCCCCGCGTCGTCCAGCACGGGATAGGGGTCTTCGTCCATCTTCAGAAAGGGCGCGACTGTCTTGACCCGCTCCCCCACATTGCGGTGGAACTGTATGCGGCTGCCCGCGGTTACCTGGTCGCTGAGCGCAACGTTAACGTCGCCGAACTTCAGGGCGTAGAGCAGTCGACGGAAGAATGAATTCAAGGGGACACCACCGGCGCCGTCGTAATTCCAGGCTTCGGCGCCGGGATTGACCTCCCGCATCCCGCTGTTCACTATAGCGAACTCGATGGGCGACTCACCGTAATAGACTTCCGGGCGGGACACGGGCAGCACACTCTTGATTGGTATGTCCTGGATGAAGTACTCGGGCCGGCCCTCGCCCAGGGTGTATCTCGTCGCCGGCGTCATGGACACCCCATAACCATGGGTATACTGCAAGCGCTGGTTGACCCAGTTCTGCGCGTCGTCGGGGAGCCTTTCCTGGTCCAGTTCTCTCGCTGCAATCAGTACCTGTTGCAACTGCCCGTCTACCACGTAGCGGTCCGAGTCGGTATTGACAAAATTGTAGTAAAGCTCCATGAACTGAAGCTGGTTGTAGGCGGCCAGCAGCGGGGAGGCATCCCACAGCCGGATGTTTTCAATGGCTTTGCGGTGTCCTTGCAGCGCCTCCGCGGTCAGGGACTCGTTGACGGGATAAGCAATCTTTTCCACGGTGTCCAGGCCGTAAGCGGCCCGGGTAGCCTCAATGTTGCGCTGTATGAAGGGCTGTTCTCGGGCGAACTCATCGGGGTTGACCCGGAATCGCTGGAACAGGGCAGGATACAGGATCCCGGCCAGCAGGAACATGAGGAGCCAGAGGGTGAAGGCTCCGGCCATAAGCCGCAGACCGGCGTAACGGATGCTGACGCCGAACCCCGCCGCGCCCAGCAGGGCCATACCCGCCAGGAACCAGTAAACGGGTATGCGGGCGTTAACATCGGTGTAGGTGGCCCCGGAAACGACGCCCCCTTCGGCCAGGACCAGTTCATAGACGCTCAGAACGTGGTGGAAGGCCAGGGTAAGCATTAGACAGATGCCCAGGCCGGCCATGTGTTGCAGCGTTCGAGGAGCCAGGACAAAATTCAGCCCCCGGAGAAGGTAAATGAAGCCAAGAATGGCCACCGTAATCCCCGTAACTGTGATGGTCAGCCAGAAGAGCCACCCCTGAACCGCTCGCAACACCTGCAGGTTAATGGCATAAAAGGACACGTCCAGCCCGAACTGAGGATCGCTGATGCCGAAAGAGATCTGGTTTACCAGCAATATGACCAGTTCCCAGTGCTGGGCGGCCTGGGCGCCGAACACAAGCCCGCCAACCAGCAGGCAGGAATAGATGAAGGTCCGCAGCAGGACCAGACACAAACGCAGAAAGTCGCTGGGCAGTGGGCGGGACACCGGCCCCAAGGCCAGGGGAAGGGCCAGGTAAATGTTGAGTGATATAAGGGCGGCTGCCACCAGACCCGGGATGATGAAGAGGGAAGTGCGGATGAGCGTAATGTAAAGATAGATTGGGCCGTAGCCCAGTTGGTCATGCCACAGGTATTCGGCATAGACACCGACTGAGTACCATACCGCCCCGATTACCAGTCCGGCAATTATTACTATTACTGACCAGCGGCGGAAAAAGGCGTAGCTGCCGGCTGACACCCCGGGCAAAGGGGGACCGGGTACCGCTTCGGCATCGTTGGTTAGGTCGTGGCTCACGGGTAACTGCTCAAGACAATGCCAGGGGGATTGAAGCGGCCGGCGAATTCAACAATAGTGATCGGCTTCATCAGTGTTCCCTGCGCTTAACCTGTGATTCGGGTGCCGCCCCCTTCACCTTCCAGGCACCTTAGCAGAACGCCCGGTTCCCTTCCGTCCACGATGTCCGCCACCGGGGCGGACTCCAGGGCGCGTACACAGGCCTCCAGCTTGGGAATCATGCCGCCGCGCACTATGTCCGAATTCAGCAGCAAGTTGGCGCGGCGCCGATTCAAGCGGGCCATGACCCGGCCGTTGCCATCCATGACGCCGGGAACGTCGGTCAGGAATATGAGGTGCTGCGACCCCAGGGCATGGGCCAGTTCGCCGGCCACAGTGTCACCGTTGATGTTCAGCGCGCCGCCGGAATGCTCGGACCCGTCCCGTTCCTGCATGGCCAGGGGGGCCAGCATGGGAATGTATCCACTGTCCAGGACTGCCCGTATGGGTTCGGGATTGACCCGGGTAATCTCGCCCACGTAACCCAGGTCGGGGTTGGCGACGCGGGCCTCCAGAATGCCGGCATCAATTCCGCTCATGCCCAGCACCCGGGCGCCCAGGCCGTGCATGGTGCCCACCAGTTCCTTGTTGACCAGGCCCGTCAGCACGGCCACCACGATGTCCAGGCTGTCCGCATCAGTTACCCTGAGTCCGTTCACAAACCGGGGTGCTATGCCCTGCCGCTGCATCCACTGGGAAATGACCGGGCCGCCACCGTGGACCACTACCATTTTATGCCCTTGCTGTTGCAGCGCCACCAGGTCCTTGAGGCTGGTGTCGTTGTTCCCCAGGGTGCTGCCGCCGATTTTGACGACTACGGGTGGATTTGCTTGCCGGTCGGGCACGCCAACCTCCAGGCTGGATTACTGGTTATCGCCAGCAAAGTTAAGAATCCCCCCAACCATTGTCGTCTGCAACGCTGGGAGGACCTTGCTTCAGCTTAACGGCAGACCGTCTCTGCCCCTTCTTTCAGTTTCCGGCCGGCGTCGTTTCAGACAGGCCGGAAAGGCGCCCTACGTAGTGTAGGCACTGTTGATAATTACATACTCCTCGGTCAAGTCGCAACCCCAAGCCGTGGCCTCGCCGTCGCCCAGGTTCAGTTGCAGCCGGAAGGTAACCTCGGGCTGCTTCATCAGTGACACCACTGCATCCCGGTGGAATGGTATAGGCTTCCCCGCCTCCATGATGCACACGCCATTTATGAACAGGTCTACCCTTTCCTCTTCTGCGGCTGCGCCGCTCCGCCCGAGGGCCATCATGAGCCTTCCCCAGTTGGGGTCCGTACCGTAAACTGCCGACTTGACCAGGTTTGATGAAGCTGTGGTTCTCGCGGCAAGCCGGGCATCGTCGGTGTTGGCGGCCCCACTCACTTCCACTACTATGAGATGGGAAGCCCCCTCGCCGTCCCGGGCCAGTTCGCGGGTCAGGTGGGTACACACCTGCCGCAGGGCATCCATAAACGCTTCGGCCGCCAGGGTACCCTCGGTTATCTCGTGGTTGTGTGCTGCGCCGTTGGCCAACAGCAGCACCGTATCATTGGTACTGCTGTCCCCGTCCACCGTCAGCATGTTGTAAGTCTCGTCCGCCACCTGGCTGAGGGCGCGCTGCAGGAAACCTTTTTCTACGGCGGCGTCGGTGGCCAGGAAAGAAAGCATGGTGGCCATATTGGGATGGATCATTCCCGAGCCCTTGGCGATACCGCCCAGGCGGACCAGGTGCTCATCTACCTCAAAAGTTACGGCGACTTCCTTGGGGCGCGTGTCGGTGGTCATAATGGCCCTGGCCATGTCGGGTCCGCCGTTCCCGTGAAGGTCTATTTTGCCCAGGCCGTCGCGTATCAGCGCCATTGGGAGCTCGACACCGATTATCCCGGTGCTGCAGACCAGGAATTCCTCCGGCCTGACCCCCGTCTTCTCCGCTGCCAGCCGAGTCATGTCGACGGCATCAATGTAGCCTTGCTCGCCGACGCAGGTGTTCGCGATGCCAGCGTTGACGATCAGGCCTCGCATGGGTATGCCCTGGGCCAGCCGCTCCTGGTTAACCGTAACGGTGGCAGACCTGACTGTGCTCTTCGTGAAAACGCCGGCGGAGGAACAGGGTAGTTCGGAAAACAGAATGCACAGGTCCAGCTTGTCTTCTGCGAAGGTCTTCAGGCCAGCATAGGTGGATCCGGCCATGAAACCCTGCGGAGTAGTTACTGTCCCACCGTCAACAAACTCTATTGCACCGGCCATGCAAGGCTCCCCCTAACTGTAGTGGTAGCTTCCAACCGGCGAAAAGTATAACACAGTGACCCCAGGCAGGACAGGAGAGGAACGGGCCCAGGCAGGGCAATCGCATGATTGCAAAGACCCATACCCGCCATACCGGCGAAAGCCGGTATCCAGTTGCCGAATTCCCTTGTCACCTTTCCCGAGAGCTTGCCTCTTGGCTTTCTGAACTCCGGCTTTCTCCGGAGTGACGGCTGGGTAAGCAATACATGCGATAGCCCTGTAGGCCCTGGCAGGACGATTACATAGCCCCCTCCTTCCCCGACGGCAGAGGGTTAGGGTTAGGGGGATTGGCAATCTGCCTTCACAGTCCCACCTTCATCCCGCCAAGGGTCCGCCTGGGCGGATGGCCGCCCAACACTGCAAGCCGCCTGTAGGCGCTGGTGCGTTCCGGTTCAGGAGTTGGCGTTGGGTAGAAATTGAGGCGCGGCGGAGGCGTGTTTCAAATCTCCCCTGCCTGTGGCAGGGTTCCCGCATAGCAGTGAAATTGGACGTGCGGCGGCAGAATCGGAGTCGTCAGCCAACGGTTAAGGTTCACTCAACTTTCGTTTTCCTTAACCGCAACGAGTTGCTGACCACCGTTACCGAACTGAAGGCCATGGCCAGGGCAGCCAGCACGGGATTGAGGAAGCCTTGGTCTCCGAAGAAGAACTGCAGCTCCGTCGGTACTCCGCCCAGAGCGGCAAATAACGGGTACAGGGCTCCCGCCGCCACCGGAATCAGCATTACATTGTAAAAGAAGGCCCAGAAAAGGTTCTGCTTGATGGCGCGCATGGTCTGGCGGCTGAGGCTCAGCGCCGTAATGACACTTTCCACATCGTTGCCCATGAGGGTGATATCCGCCGACTCCATGGCCACATCGGTCCCGGCGCCCATGGCTAGGCCAACATCGGCCTGGACCAAGGCCGGAGCGTCGTTGATGCCGTCGCCCACCATGGCCACCACCCTGCCCTCTTCCTGCAGGCGCCGCACGACTTCCACCTTGTCCCGGGGCAGTGTTTCCGCCTCGACCCGGGCAATACCAAGGCTCTCGGCAACGTGACGGGCCGTCTGGCGATTGTCTCCGGTCAGCATCACCACTTCCAGCCCCATTTCCCGCAGGCGAGCGACAGATGCCCGGGCGTCGGGCTTGGGCGAGTCTGCCAGCCCCAATGCCCCCAGGACAAGGCTGTCTTCCGCCACCAACACGGGAGTCTTGCCTTCGCCGGAAAGCCGGTCCAATTGTGGGGAGAGGGCGTCAAGGTTTAAGCCCTGCTCTTCGAGCAGAGATGGGCTGCCCAGCAGGATTTGCCGTCCGTTGAACTGCCCGGAAACTCCCTGGCCGGGCAATGCCTGGAAATCGGTTGCGGTCTCTGGCTTTATACCCCACCGTCCCGCCTCCTCAACGATAGCCACGGCCAGGGGATGCTCGGACCCATGCTCCACGCTGGCTGCCAGCGTCAGAAGTCGGAAGTCGGAAGTCCCGTCACCCGATGGGATAACATCCGTGACCATGGGTCTGCCCTCGGTCAGGGTGCCGGTCTTGTCCAGCGTCACCGTGTCCACCCGGTGGGCCGTCTCCAGTGCCTGTGCGCTGCGGATGAGAATGCCCCGCTCGGCTCCCTTGCCGGTGCCCACGATAATTGCGGTGGGGGTGGCCAGTCCCAAAGCGCAGGGGCATGCGATAATCAGAACCGCCACCAGGGTAAGGACGGCGTAGGTCAATGCCGGGTCGGGACCCAATGCCAGCCAGAACAAGAAGGCGGCCGCGGCCACGGCGCCCACCGCCGGCACGAATACGGAAGCCACCCGGTCTGCCAGTCGCTGTATCGGCGCGCGGCTGCCCTGGGCCTCCTCAACCAGGCGGATTATCTGGGACAGCGCGGTGTCCCTGCCCACCCTCGTTACCCGGAACTGGAAGTAGCCGGTGCGGTTCAGGGTGGCGCCATAGACCGCGGCCCCCGGGGCCTTGTCCACCGGCATGCTCTCGCCGGTGAGCATGGACTCGTCCACCGCCGAACTGCCCTCAATGACTTCTCCGTCGGTAGGCACCCTTTCCCCGGGGCGCACTACTACCACTTCGTCCGGCGCCAGTTCCTCCACTGGAACTTCAATCTCCTGTCCGTTCCGGATTACCCGGGCCGTGTTGGGTTGCAGGCCGATAAGCCTGCGGATGGCCTCGGACGTCCTGCCCCGGGCCCTGGCTTCCAGGAAACGGCCCAGGAGGATCAGCCCGATGATCAGGGCCGCCGTATCAAAGTACACGGCGGCGCCAATGCCCCTTGCCGAGAGCCAGTCCGGGGCCAGCGCGGCGATTACCGTTATGACCGCGCTGTAACCGTAGGCCACCGACGATCCCAGGGCCACCAGTGTGTGCATGTTGGCCGTGCCGTGCCGCAGGGACGGTATGCCGGAGGTGTAGAAGGGCCATCCCGCCCAGAACTGTACCGGAGTCGCCGCCAGCCACAGCGCCCACGGCCAGACCGCCAGTGAGCCCAACGTCAGGCCGTTAAGGTAGGATACCCAGGGAAAGAGATGCATGGACCCCAGCAGCAGGACTACTCCCACCGTGACGGCGAAGGCGGTACGATTGCGGAAGTAGCGCATTTCCCCGGTACGGGCCAGTCGCTCCAGTTCAGCCGCCGAATCCCGCTCGTCCCCCTCCACGCCGTCCAGGCGGTAGCCGCTGTCCTCCAGGGCTTCCCGGAATTCAGCGATGCCGGCCAGGTCTTTTACATAGCTGACGCGGGCGCGCTCCGTGGCCAGGTTGACGGCAGCGTCCGTGACTCCCGGCACGCCGCGCAAGGCGTGCTCCACGTGCATAACGCAGGCGCCGCAAGTCATGCCTCCCACGTTGATAGTGGCATCGGACGTATCGATTTCGTAACCGGCGTCGGTTATTGAATGGGTCAACGCGTCCAGGGGCACAAGCCCGGAGTCCAGCGATATAGCCGCCCTTTCGGTGGCCAGGTTGACGGTAACTGCCAGCACCCCCGGGGTCTCCCGCAAGGCGTGTTCCACGTGCATAACGCAGGCGGCGCAAGTCATGCCCCGGATGGGCAGGGATATGTCCAGCTTATTTTCCCTTTCGTCCGTCAAGGCAGGCCTCGTCCTAAGGAGTACGCGCTCACATTCTTTGGTGTTAGTTGCTAAAAATTACGCCTGCCGTCCAGGTTTTTCACCACTTTCACATACATCTGGAGCGGCATGTACAGAACGCGTTCAATCCGGTCCAAGGTGGAGATTTCAGAACTCATGCTCGGATTTCTCACGTTGCTGTCCTCCATTAGATTCCTGACCGTATTCAGGACGAGACCTACGAACAAATGGGCCATCAAGACCGGCACCACCACTACAATGGCGGCGATGCTGAGCAATACAACGACGACGACTCCGATCCTGGCGATGATGGTCTTGTTCCGATCTTCGGGAATGTTTCTTTTCTTGGGATATCTCATGCACCTATTGTATATGAAACAATGACCGCTTCATGAACCATACGGACTATGGTTGCTTGGTACTTACCCGGTTAGCCCTCCTGCCCATTATAAGGGATGGGCGAGCCTCGGCGATGGCATTGTGCTGTGGAAAGGAGAATGACGACCCCAGGCCGTATCGACCAAACCCGAAGCGACCAAAAGGAAATGCCCCCGGAACTTCCGGGGGCATTCGGGTTTGCGGGGTACGGGCTGGGCGGAGTAGACGCCACGGACACTAGTCGTAGCTGAAGTAACGTACTCCCGCAAAGGGCATCGAAAACTGCCACGTGGCTGCCACGGGGGCGACCTCCTGGACCGGTTTCTCTTCGACTTCGGTGGCTTCCATGATTTCCGCCACCTGCCGGGTTACCTTGTCTTCCAGAACCTGGTTGGTTTCCTCTATTTCTTCTCGCAGTCCCAGAGTTACCATGGTGTCACCTCCTTCTCGACGAACAAACGAAGAA
Source organism: Dehalococcoidia bacterium (assembly GCA_965207275.1). Classification (GTDB taxonomy): domain Bacteria; phylum Chloroflexota; class Dehalococcoidia; order Lucifugimonadales; family UBA3495; genus Bin22. The sequence goes on along the minus strand of CBDBMH010000002.1, from coordinate 2,335,899 downwards.
GATTAGGGATTTGCGGCCACTCGCCGCGTCTATATATAGGAATGGTACACATTGATATAAGATATGTCAAGCCCTCTTATCCAAATAACAGCATTAACTATTGCTTGCTATTGCTCAATTGTGAAGCCTTTCACTATATCAACATTAGGATTGCCATCAGTGCCTTCAGCCGGGTTCGCACTTTCCTTTGGCTTCCTGTTGTTTCCTGAATCAACAAATCCCCCGCCGCGGCGGGGGATGTGCCAGTGCCGGGACCTTCCGTCTGCCGGCGCGGGTTATCCGGCGATGCCGGCGCCCGTGTTCCTTGAAGACTTGGCCTTGACCAGTTCCCGCTGAATGCGCTCCCGGTCGCTCATGGCCGGGCCGGCCACCCAGGCCTGGGCAACCAGGATGCCCTGGGCGATTCTTTCCAGCGCGTTGGCTGTGACCGCAGTGTGCGTAATGCTATCCTTGGTTTTCATTCCCAATTCCTCCTTGTGGACCGAGGACTCCCCTGTCCTGGACTAAAGGACGGCGCCCCCGCAGCGCCGGACGTGAACATCAGCCGGGACCCGTTGCTAGCGGCGCTGCTCGGTCATTGCCGGGCCGGTCAGCCAGTCCAGCGCGATCCCTGCTTCCTGGGAAAGGCGGCCTGGCAGATTGTCCTGGCTGTGGTCCTTCTGCCGGCAAGAGTGGATGTGTAGGTGCTTCCCTGCCCTCCTTGCTATGTATGAATTATACCAGGTGATATAAGTCATATCAAGAGTAATACTTCATAAGAAGTCATTTGAGCTAATCCAATGGTAGTCGCCATGCCCCATGACGGAGTTGACCAGGCTAGACACAGGGGGGGAAGCTGGCCCGTGCGTGCGTCTCGGGTTGGGCATCCGGAGATCCAAAGGAAGAGTCCCCGCCCATCGGGCGGGGACTCGGATTTGACAGGGCTGCCAAACAATGGCCCCGACTATCTGACGATGCTGGTGCTTTCCAATTCCAGTTCAAGGACATGGGCCTTGGCCACTTCCTTCTCCAGGCGCTGCTGCTCGGTCAGAGCAGGGCCGGAAACCCAGGAGTACCCGATCAGGATGCTCTGGGCGATCCGCTCCAGCATGGTGGTGGAACCGGTCTCAACTGTGTCGTTCTGATGTTCAATCATATTGCTGCCTCCTGTGATTATTTATTGAGTTTCCTTACTAAAGATGCATGGCGCTGGTATCGTGCTTAAGCCTGTATACCTCGGCCATGTCGCGCTCCCGGCGTCGCTGTTCCGACATGGCCGGCCCGCCCAGCCACTCCAGGGCCGCCGACACGTCGTGCGCTACGCGTCCGAACAAACCGGTGTGCGCATGGTTGGCCTGAAAATAGTTACTTGCCTTCATCTCTCCCTCAACTTACCGCCGTATTGAGAATACTGACCGGTGTTTAATATCTATATGAATGATATACTGTTTATATTATCTTGTCAAGCAATAGAAGTTACAAATTTGTATCTCTTATGTGAATGTTAGAAGGCCTACTAATCCGCTTCCCTGACCCCTGCTGCTAAGAGGCGCCGGTCGGGCAGAATTACCGCTTGGGGACTTGATGCGCCCGGGTCACGAAAAAGGGGCGAGCCTTACGCCCGCCCCTGGGAAGCAACTGATTTCCGGCAACGGTTCCGGGTGGGAAGCGCATCAGTTGGGAAGCTGCCAGTCACCCAGGTCTGCCAACGCCTCCCTGAAGCGGACGATGGCGTCGATGTGCTGGTCCGCTCCATCCAGGCCGCCGCGCCGGGCCTCCACGGTGACGCTGACGGCCCCCAGTTCCTGCCAGGTGCGGGCTTCATCCGCCCAGTCCTCGGGTTGCTTATCGTCAATGCGGATACGGCCCTCAATGCCCACGGCCGATTCCTCTCGACCCGAGGCGCGAACGTATTCTCGCAGCGTGGCGATGGCCTGCCGGCCGGGTTCCTGGGGATCGAAGTTGGGGAACCACCCGTCGGATATGGTGGCTATACGGCGCAGAACAGGTTCGGGGGGCAGGGGACTGGCGCTGCTGCCGGCGCCCATCCACACGGGAATGGGCCGCTGCACCGGCAGCGGGTTGAGTCCGGCGTTATCCACCCGGTGCCACCGTCCGCGAAAGTCCACCACGTCCTTGGTCCAAAGTTCCCGCATCAGGGCAATCTGTTCCTCACTGCGGCGGCCCCGGTCGCGGAAGTTGCGGTTGAGGGCCTCGTATTCCACGTGGTTCCAGCCCACCCCGATGCCTAGGCGCAGCCGACCGTTGCTGAGCACATCCACCGCTGCCGCTTGCTTGGCTACCAGGGCGGTGGCCCGCTGGGGCAGAATCAGAATGCCGGTGGTAAGCCCGATGCGCCGGGTTATGGCAGCCAGATAGCCCATGGTGGTGAAGGATTCGTGGATTATGGCGCGGTGGGTATAGTAACCGCCAGCGACGTGGGCGTGGTGGTCCGAGCTTGCGCCCAGGACATGGTCCGCGATGAACAGGTGGGAATAACCCACTTCCTCTGCCGCCTGGGCATACTCCCGTATGGCCCCGGGGTCCGACCCGATTTCGGTTTGGGGGAAGATGGCGCCGATTTGCATTGGGCATTCGCTCCTGTAGCAGTTTGTTATTCCACGCATCCGCTGCTGCGGACCAAGATTCACAAAGGATTACCGCCGCCGGTACTCGTCACCGCAGTCGCCGATGTATTCCAGCAGGTCGCGGCCCCTGCTGGTGACCGCCTCTATTGACGCCATGTCCTCTGTGTCCAGGTACAGCTCAAATACGCGGGCGTTGTCCTCCCGGTGGTGGCTGATGCCCAGGCGGGCGCCGGCTATAACCCCCGCCACGGCCGGTTGGTCCAGGACGTAGCGGGAAGCCACGTTGGCTATGCTGGCTCCGTGCTTGTCGGCAACGCCCTTCAGGCAGGACAGCAACTCCTGGAACAGCGTCCACCCGCCCCATGCGTTGATCATCTGCTTGTACTTGCCCAGGCTGGCGGTGTCCAGATCCCTTCCGGTGGGTTCAGGTTGGTCCAGGTATCGCTCGGAAAGAAGCCCCCCACAGAAGGTGCCATATGCAAGCAGGTGGATACCATGCTCCTGGCAGTAGGGCGCCATGCTGCGGGCGGGGCGCAGGTCAACCAGCGAATACTGCACCTGGTTGGAAACGACCCTGATGCCGTTATCGACGATGGATTTCAGGTGGTCGGTGTCAAAATTGGTCAGCGCGACGTGGCGGATTTTGCCGGCTTCCCGCAAGTTGGAAAGGTGGCCCAGGGCCTCCAGGTAGCGATCGTCCTCGTATTCCCACCAGTGGAACTGGAGCAGGTCCAGGCTGTCGACCCCCATGCGGCGCAGGGAGATGTCCACGTTGTTTTCCACCACTTCCCGAATCATGGGGCCAGGCCGGGGCACCCATTTGGTGAAGGCTTGTATCCCGGCCATGGCGTCCATGCCCCGCTCGCCGGCCAGACGGCGGCGAAACTCGCCGATAAAGTCTTCGGCTGGGCCGTAGTGGTCTGCCAGGTCCCATGTGGTGAATCCCGCATCGTGGTATTCAATCATGCTGCCCAGCGCCGCGGTGGGATCTATGCGTCCGTGGGCGCCGGAGACTTGCCACAGCCCGTTGAGCAGACGGCAGGTTTGAAGGTCTTCGGCAAAAGCAAAGGCTCCCCCGATAATGTCCATCTCGTTTATCCTCCGCTGCCCGCCTACGGCCTGATGATGGCCCCATTATATAACGGGAAGGCGGAAACAGGGACGAGGCGACTTCCTTTCTCGGTCCAAGGATGAATACGCGGGCGCACAAAACCGTTATGGGTGGCCGTTACCCCGCATTACCTTCGTGGTCCGAAGAGTCCGGAGCGTGGGAGACATAGGAACAGTTTCCTTGCCTGTCCTCTGGCCCCATGTGTGGTAAATTAGCCTCAGTGAAGCCACCATCTCCATGCAGTGCATTATCGCCGGTTCGTCGGCCATGAAAACAACCTGAGGAGGAACCCCCATGTCAACGTCTTCCGAAAAGATTCGCCTGGGTATCATCGGGGCCAATATTCACCTGGGGTGGGCGCCCCGTTCCCACTTGCCGGCGGTGGTGGCCAGCCCGGAGTTTGAACTGACGGCCGTCTGCACCACCCGCCGGGAAAGCGCCGAGGAATCGGCGAAGGCCTTTGGGGCCAGGATGGCCTTCGACAATTACCAGGACCTGATTGACCATCCGGATATCGACGCGGTGGCGGTCGTGTTGCGGGTGCCGTCGCACTACGGACCGACCATGGCGGCCCTGAACGCCGGCAAGCACGTTTATACCGAGTGGCCGCTGGGCCAGACCACGGCCCAGGCCCAGGAGATGGCGGACCTGGCGAGGGAGAAGGGTGTCCGCAACCTGGTAGGGCTGCAGGCCAGGGAAGCTCCTACCATCAAGTATATGAAAGAACTGGTGGAGCAAGGTTATGTGGGCGACGTGCTGTCCTGCCATCTCAGCCTGGTGCGGGACGGGTCCCAAGCCCGGCACTCCACCCGCACCTGGCAGCGGGACAACGAGCTGGGCGCCCACACCCTTACCATTGCCTGCGGCCACAGCATCGACGCCCTGCGGTTCGTAGCGGGCGACTTCAGCCATGTGTCGGGTGTGGTTTCCACCCAGACCAAAGAATGGTACGAGACGGACACCGACCAGCGCCTGCCCGTAACATCGCCGGACAACATCCTGATCAGCGGACGCCTTAAGGAAGGTGGCGTGGCGTCGGCCCACGTGGCCAGCAACCCCTGGGCTGGCAGCGGGCTGCGCATGGAGATATATGGCAGCGAGGGTACGCTGGCGGCAACCTCGGTTGATTCGCCCCAATTGAGGGATATGGAGTTAAGCGGGGTCCAGGGCCCGGGCGAATTGCAACCGCTGGAGGTGCCCGGCCGCTTCGTCAACGTGCTGGAGGGTATGCCCAGGGGAGAGGCATTCAACGTGGGCCAGATGTACTACCAGTTTGGACAGGCCATCCGCTCTGGGCAGGACTGCCAGCCCGACTTTGCCGCTGCTGTCAACTTGCACCATCTGGTGGACGCCATCCGCCAGGCTTCGGATGAAGGAAGAGAGGTGGCGGTGGACTAAAGGGCTGCATACGCGCCAGGAATAAAACAGTGTAATGCCCAGGTGTTTCACCAACGCTTTGCAGGGATCAAATCGCGCCACGCCTTGGGTCCAGAGTATCCCTGGACAAGGTCAAGATGGGCGGGAAGAGCAATACCAGGCGGACTTTTCGGTCTTTCAGACCGTGAAGTGACAGACTGTTTCGGGCCAGCAACTGCGAGGTTATAATTTCATGCACGGTTGTGCTTTTGCTCCAATACAGGATTTCTAAGGAGGAATGAACATGGTTTACGATTTTCGGCAATATACATTCAAGCCCGGGGCCATACCCGATTACATGAAGGCAGTTGAGGAGCTTTCAATTCCCATCCGTGCCAAATATGGGGTGAAACTGGCCGGCTGGTACTATAGCGAAGTGGGTGAGCTGAACCAGGTAGTCCACATCTGGGCTTACCGTGACTACGATCATATGGATGAAGCCAAGGCCCAGGTGGCCCGCGACCCGGACTGGACCGGGAAATACCTGCCGGCAGTGCGAGGCCTGATAGTCAACCAAAAGACCTGGTTGATGCTCTCTCCCGACTTCGCTCCCCAGCCGGCTTAAGAGATATACGCCCCTGCATGGATTACCGGAGTGAGTTAAAGGATACGTCACGTCGGCTGCTGCTGGGGTGACGTATCCCCTGCATTCCACAATTTTGACATCGCGCTGGGTGCAACGGGGATGAGGTGGGGATATGGGACGGGGCGAAGCAAGGCCCAGGGAAAATCGCCTGAAACTGCGTCGCCGAGCCGTGGCCGCTTTGGCCCTCGCCACCTTTTTTCTGCTGACGGCGATAGCCTGTGAGTCCGTTCCCAGCGCGCCCGGCCTGCCCCAGATAGAACTGCCCACCAACTCCCGGGGTGCATCGCCCAGTCCCGTACCTGCCGTCTCCCAGCCCCATGCGACCGCTACAACACTCCCGGATGTCACTGCCACTATTCCGGTTCCCACCAATGGAGGGAACGCCATTCTCGTGGTCAAGCTGGAAATAGCGGAGATTTCCGACGACCTGCCTCCCTATTCCCGCGACGATTGGAAGCACTGGGTGGATGCCGACAAGGACTGCCAGGACACGCGGGTCGAGGTGCTCATCGAGGAATCGGAGGTCCAGCCTACCTTTAAGAACGAGGAGCGGTGCCGGGTCATTTCCGGCCTCTGGGAGGGTCCCTACACCGGGCAGAGCTTCACGGAAGCCAGCGATCTGGATATTGACCATCTGGTGCCCCTGAAGAACGCCCACCTGTCCGGCGGCTGGCAATGGGATGACCAGCGCCGGGAAGAGTATGCCAACAGCATGGCGACGGACTACCACCTGATTGCCGTGGAAAAATACGCAAACCGCTCCAAGGGGCCCCGGGGGCCCGAAGAATGGCAGCCTCCCTACGCCGCCTACCATTGCGAATACGCCTATACCTGGATTGGCGTAAAGGCCGAATGGGGCCTGACCGCCACGGCATCCGAATGGGCCGCATTGGAAGCCATGCTGGCCCAATGCCCGCAGAGAATGGAAATAGTGGATGGAGGCAGTATCGAAGGATTCCCTGATGGTTTGGCCCGTCTCCGTGAGGAGCTTGGGCTATCAGGAAGTGGTGGCCAGGGGCCGGCTGTCCTGGTGGCCACCTTTACACCGGAACCCTTCACCGGCTCCCTGGTCATCACCGAAATAATGCCCGATCCGTCAGCCGTCCGGGATGCGGCCGGAGAGTGGTTTGAGATATATAACCCGGATGAAGAGCGCGGGGTGGAACTGCGGGGCTGGACCATTCGCAAAGACGGGGCAGACGACCACCGCATTGTCGAGCAAGTAGTGGCTCCCCCCGGCGGTTACCTGGTACTGGGGCGCAACGGGGACCCAGCCGCCAACGGGGGCATTGACGTGGGCTACGAGTATGGAGGAATCAGCCTGACCAATGAAGGTGATGTTATGCAACTGCTCGACCCTGCGGGGCGGGTGGTGGCGCGGATTGAATACGGCGAGGATCTGGTGTTTGCCGGAGCGTCGACCTCATTGGACCCGGGATCATTGGACCCGGGATCATTGGACCAAGGCTCGCTGGATACCAGCGAAAACGACGATCCGGCCAACTGGTGCCGAGCTACCACGGCTATGCCTAACGGGGACTTTGGCACTCCCGGTGCGGCCAACGATCCCTGCCAGTAAGGCAGCGGAGTTTCGAAATTCGGTGCGTCTCAGGTGGCATGGCCATGGCCACTCACCCACCAGGCGGTGGCAACACCCTGTACTTGCTACTCAGCAATGGTCTCCTCGGCGCGGCTGTCCAGGGTGGCTGACCGTTCATCGCCTTCTTCGCTCGCGGTCGCTTCTTCTTCCGCCCTTTCGTCTCTGGCGATGCTGATTCCCTTCAACCAGCGAATTGTTACCGCGCCCAGCGCCGCGCCGACTATCGGGCCAACCCAGTAAGCCCAGTGGCCATGCCACTCCCAGCCCACCAGCGCAGGGGCCAGGGACCGGGCCGGGTTCATGGAGGCCCCCGATATGGGCCCCGCGAATATGGCTTCCAGGCCCACGGTGCCGCCAATGGCCAGCGCCGCCACGGGCCCGGACACCCGAGGTCCTAGGCTGAGAGACATTACTATCGCCATGAGAATGAAGGTGAGGATGATTTCCAGCGCCAGGGATTGCTCTACACTGCCCGACGGCAGGGTGGCCCCCATGCTGGCCGCAGGCCCCAGCAAATAATACAGGGTGAGGCTGGCCAGTATGCCGCCGGCCAGTTGGGCAGGAATGTAGCAGAGGGCCACCGTCCAGCGCAGCCGCCGGGTGACAGTGAAAGCGAGAGTCACCGCCGGGTTGATGTGGGCCCCGGATATGGGGCCGAAGGTAAAGATCATGGCGGCAACGATGAGACCGAAGGTTATGCCGACGCCAAGGTGGGTAACCTTCCCACCGGAAAGGGAGTCAATCATTATGGCGCCGGTACCCGCAAATACCATGCCGTAGGTACCCAGCATTTCCGCCGCAACTCGCTTAACCAACAGGGAACCCTTTTCCTGAAGCCCTCTATTCCTCGGCCAGCCGGGAAGCCGCACGTGCCCCGGCGCTTCGGGCAAAATTCGCCACCACTATATAAGGAAGCGCTGCGCTGCGCATCATTTATCGGTTAATTGCGGCTTAAGAGGGTGTTAAACCGCCGAATTTCAGGCGCCGGCAGCCCTCTAGTCAGGTTCGACCCCCGCATTGTTGCCGCCGGAATCAGGCCGGGCCTGCCCTGCCGTGAATGGATATCAATAGTTCTGAGTCCAATTCTTTCTATAGACCAGCGCGGAAATCGCCGAAATTCTCGACCCGCACATGGGACAAGCGGCCGAAGAAGGGTTTAACCAACAATTAACCCTACCTTAAACAGGGCTTAATTGCTGCCTAATTGGCCCTTGAAACAACGGGCATAGCCTATTGGTCGAGTATTCAGCGAGGCCTGATAGGCGTTGGTTCTCAGTAATCTTCAGGAAACTCCAACTACTGTCCCGCTCTCCATAAAGCGAGGTCCGACGAAGAGCCCGACGCCAGTCCTTGCCCAGGTATATACTTCGTTCAATTGGCGGCCAGAAAGGCAGGAGGAACAATGTTATCCAGGAAATCTCGATATTTGAGCGTAAGGGGTTGGACCATACCCTTTATTCTCGGGGCTATCGCTATCTCCATGGCCCTGATGGCCTGCGGCTCTGCCGCTTCATCCAAGCAGCCCGGCGGTTCCGGCGCCGGTAGCTCGTCTGCTTCCAATGCTGGCGGCGAATCCATGCCCCAGGCTATGGAGACCAGCGATTACGCCAGCCTTTCCGGCGACATTGACATAGACGGTTCCAGCACCGCCTTCCCTATCACCGAGGCGGTGGCCGAAGAGTTCGGCAAGCTGACCGAGGGGAACGTCCGAGTCACCGTGGGCGTGTCCGGCACCGGCGGCGGGTTCAAGAAGTTCTGCAACGGCGAGATCCAGATTTCCGACGCCTCCCGGCCCATCAAGGCCAGCGAAGTGCAGCTGTGCGCCGATGCTGGTATCGAGTACATCGAGATTCCCGTGGCCATTGACGGCCTGACCGTCATTGTCAACAAGGACAATACCTGGGCCCAGTGCATGACGGTAGACGAACTCCACACCATGTGGGCCCCCGCCTCTGAGGATGTTATCACCAGGTGGAACCAGGTCCGGCCGGACTGGCCCGACGATAAGATGGAGATGTACGCTCCGGGCGTGGACTCCGGCACCTTTGACTACTTCACCGAGACTGTCAACGGTGAAGGTGGCGCGTCCCGGGGGGACTTCACCGCCAGCGAAGACGATAACCTGATCATCCAGGGCGTTTCCGGCGGCAAGAACGGTGTTGGTTACCTGGGCTACTCCTACTACACTGAGAACGCCGAGAAGCTAAAGGCGGTGGCGATTGATGGCGGCGCCGGATGTGTAATTCCCACCGACGATGTGATCAACAACGGTAGTTATGCTCCCCTGTCCCGCCCACTTTTCATCTACGTGCGGGCAGACGCGGCCACCACTCCCCACATTGCCGAGTTCGTCCGCTACTACCTGAGCGAGGAAGGGCAGGCGCTGGCGGCTGAAGTAGGTTACATACCCTATCCGCAGAAGGTTTACGACCTGGCCCTGGCCAAGTTCGAGAACGGCGCTTCGGGTACCGTGTTCGGCGGCGAAAACCCCATGCACGGCCCGGTGGAGGATATCCTGGCCGGGTCCCAGTAAACTCCTGCAGCCAGGGCCTGCCCCCTACCCTGGAAGAGCCTGCCACCACACAATCCCCATCGAGAAACGGAGGCGGTAAGGGAAGCCCGCCTCCCCAGGGCAATCGCGTCTTAAGTGGAGGCTGATACTTTGAACAGCGGTCATGTCGCCCTGAGCCTGCCGAAGGGCCTAAAATCTTGCCCCTCAGCCCGGTTTCAGGTCCGAAAGCACGCTTGTAGGATGAATTCTAGGCTCTTCGTCCGCCGCGGCGGACTCACAGTGACAGTTCGATAAGGCGCGATTGCCCTGCCCGCCTCCCTTCTCTCCTTCCTCTTCGTGTTTTTTCGTGCACCTTAGTGGATAGAAAAAGGCCCCGGGAACAGTCCGGGGCCCCATCAATTGGCTTGCAGTTTCGGTTGTGGTCGAAAGCCTAAAGCTGGCCGCCCCCGAAGATGGCGTGCTGCTTGTGGTAAACCTGCAAACGCTGGCGGGGGCATTCCAGCACAAAGATGCGGCCATCATCGTCCACCTCAACGGAGATGGGACCGTGGAACAGCTTCTCCCGCTCGTGCAGGTTGTGGGCCATTTCGCGGCCCTTGACGATGGTGGGGTCCAGCATCACCCGCTGCCGTCCCCAGGTGGACAGGGTGGCCTCGCCCAGCAGCTTGGTCATAAAATTGCCCTCGGCGTCGAAGACTTGCAGCCGGTCGTTCTTGAAATCGGCCACATAAACGATTCCTTCCTTGTCAACCGCTACCTTGGTGGGGCGGTTGAACTCCCCGTCGCCGTCGCCGGTGGAGCCGAACTTCATCAGGAACTGGCCGTCGGGAGTGAACTTCTGGATGCGGTCATTGCGCCAGTCCGCCACCCACACGTTGCCGTCGTAGTCGATTTCGATGCCCCAGGGAAAGCTGAACTGGCCTTCGTCAGTGCCCTCGCTGCCCCACTGGAACTGGAACTGGCCGTCGCCAGAGTATACCTGCACCCGGTGGTTGTAACTGTCCACCAGGTAAACGTTGCCGTTGACGTCACAGGCAAGGCCGGAAGGTTTGTTGAACTCGCCCTCGCCGCTGCCCTGCTTGCCCCAGGTGCCGGTGCAATCCCCGTCCTGGTTGAAGACGGTGATGCGCTGCAGCCACTCGTCTGCCACGTAGGTGTTGCCTTGCCCGTCCACGGTCAGGGCCGTGGGCCACATGAACGTGCCCGCCGGAGCGGTCTCATCGGCGTCCTCCGGGTTGATCTTCTGGCCGAATTCCTGGACCAGTTCCTCGTCGACGGTGAACACCGTCACCCGCTTGCAGGGGAAAAAGGCCGGCGTCTCCGACCCGCGGCTGATGACGGACAACTGGCCCTTACCGCTGCGGACGATGTCCACGGGATAGAAGAAGCCGGAACCGCTGCGGTTTTCCTGCCGCCCGATGGTATGGCTGTACTGGAAGGTTATGGGCGCAATCTCGGTAGTGACCATTTCACCTCGCTCAATGTCTCATCTACAAATAAAGGCTGGCAGCCTTCCGCCGCCAGCCTTGGTCGTCAACTTGCCACTGTTACTTGATGAAGTCGAACTTCTCGTAGGTGCCGCCGAGAATCGGCTGGGAATCCAGGCCCATCCAGTCCTCCAGCAGGGTGGCGTAAGTGCTGCGGAAGTCGTTGTTCCACCGAAGGTCGCCCTCGTCCAGCTTGTCGGGCTCCAGGGACGGGTATTCGCCGTAAAGGCCGCCCTTGACCGCGTCGCCTATGATGAAGGCCACGCCGCCGGAACCGTGATCGGTGCCGGAGCCGTTTTCCTTGACCCGTCGGCCGAACTCGGTGAACACCATCATCACAACTTCCTCGTTGGCGTTGTGTTCTTTCAGGTCCTGGTAGAAGTCGCCGATGGCCGTGGTCACGTCACCCCACAGCCTGGGGAGGGTGATGTGCTGGTTGGCGTGGGTGTCGAAGGTGCCGGGGTTGACGCCGGTGTACAGCACCCGAGTGCCGAACTCTGCCAGGTGAACCTGGGCGATGTTCTTCAGCCACTGGGCGAAAGGGCTTCCGCCGTACTCAATGCCGGAAGAGTACATATCGGGGGCGGTCTTCAAGATGTCGGCGCCCCGAAGAGCGTCCAGGCCGGTCTGGGACAGGTAGTCGTTGACGGCGCCGGAACCGATCATTGGGGAGTACATGCGGCCGAAGATGTCCAGCGCGTCCGTGCGCGCTTCCTCGCCGTCGATGCCGGTCAGTACGCCGTAGCTGGCCAGGTCGCCCACTGAAGCGACGGAGACGCCGGGGGCAGCCAGGGCCCGGGGCAGTCCGCGGCCGAAGTTAACGGCGGTCAAGATGTTTTCCTTGTTGGGGTCCAGATCGCGGATAGCCTTGCCCAGCCAGCCGTCGGTGACCATCTTGTCGGGCTCGGCGGTGTGCCAGATGTCCAGGGACCGGAAGTGGGACCGGATGGGGTTGGGATAACCGATGCCCTGCATGACGGCCACCTTCCCCTCGTCGTAGAGCTCCTTGATCGAACCCATGCCGGGGTTAAAGCCGACGTAGTCGTCGACTGCCAGCACATCGTCGGACGTGAGACGCAATACGTCCCGGTAGTCCTGGTAATGGGGGTCGCTGTAGGGTACGAAGGTGTTCAAAGCGTCGTAGGCGCCGGTCATCTGAAGTATAACCAGAACCGGGTCTTTCTTGGTGGAGGTCATCATTTTCTCCTTACTGGTCTCGATTACGGTTTCTTGCCATGGGTAGAAGCCCACCGAAAGATCCGGTCAGGCGTAGAGATACTCCTTGGTTGCCACGATCATCTGCAGCATCTGGGTCACCTGGCCGGCAAACTCGCGGTTGCCGGTGGGCAGGTCGCCGCTCTTTTCGGCGTGGGTTATGAGCATCTGTCGGGTCTCGGGCTCAAGCTCGTAGCAGCCCAGCAGGCGCAGGCACCCTTCCACCAGGCCGGTGGGGGTGATGATGGGCCCCTCGGCCTGGATCTTCCGGACAATGTCCTGGATGCCGGGCTGGGTCATGTCGCCCACGTAGTCGGCGGTGAAGTTTATGCGCCGCACCAGGGTGCCGCCATCAATCCACTCCTTGCCGGTGTGCCAACCCTCCACGCTGGGGGGATTAAGAATTTCCTGGCCCATGTGCTTCATCTCGTCAAAGATGATCTCGAAGCCGGGCTTGGGCGTCTTCCAGTCCCCCGCCAGGCGTATGGTGCCAACTATCGATTCGATGGGACCCTTGATGCGCTGGAACCGGGCGTTCTTGAATGCGTCGGAGTTGAAAAGAACCCGCAGCATGGACTTGATGTCGTAACCGGAGTTGTAATACTCCTCCTCCAGCCTCTTGATGGTCTCCAGGTCCCGCGGCGGGGTCTCCATCCAGGAAGGAACGCCACCCTCGTCGGCCACAAAGTAACTGTACAAGTGGCGGGAGATAAAACGGGCCGTAGCCGGCTGCTTTACGATTATGTCAATAACGTCCTCGCCGTTGAAATTGCCGCTCTCGCCCAGGAACGTCTTGATACCCTCGTCGTGGTCCGCCGGATTATATACGAACTGGGAAGGATAGCGACCGTAGGGCTGGCCGGGGATATTGTTGCCAATGGTCCAACCGGTGAAAGCCCGGGCGCATTCCTTGACGTCGTCTTCGGTGTAGTTGAACTGGCCGTCCATGCCCACGCCCATGGAAAAGAGCTCCAGCAGTTCACGTCCGTAGTTCTCGTTAATGTTGTCCTTGTGGCTCAGGCAGTTGTCCAGGAAATAGACCATGGCCGGGTCCCTGGAAATTTCCAGCAGCAGTTCCCGGAAGTTGCCCATGCCCTTTTGGCGGAGCATGTTCAGCTCCTCATTGGACGTAACGTAGCTCTGAGTCTTGCTGTCGGCGGTGCAAAGAATGCCGTGCCAGAACAGCATCATCTTCTCTTCCAACTGGTTCCTGGAGTTGATCATCCGCCACATAACGTACTCGGGAACGGCGCGGATGAAATGATTCCATTCCAGGAAACTGCGCTCAGCCAGGTCCAGGTCCATTCCGTGAGACTCATCGGTGGGGTTGAGCAGGTCCTCCACCGTTGCCTCGTATCCCCGGGCCGCCCGCTCGACGATTTCATCGTATTGGGCGCCGAACCCGGCTCGCCGCATCAGGTGAGCCATCAAGGCAATATCGTTGTCTGCCATCCGTACTCCTCCTCAACTAAAAATGAGGCAAACATAGCTGGGCAAATAATAGCATTATCGCCAGTTTCTATCAACATTTTGGATTGACCTGGAAGAATGTTATTCCCAGGACGTTGGCCGCCGGTGGTTCAAAGACAACCTTTACTGCCGCAAGTGTTGGAAACGCCAGGGCAATCGCTTCTTGAGGAATGTCATGCTGAGCCCTTCGGCAGGCTCAGGATAAACTCCGTCGAAGCATCTGAATCCGTGCCAGCCAGCCAGGCATTGGGACCCAGTCCACGACTCCCAGCCAAGATTTTAGACCCTTCGGTCCGCCGCGGCGGACTCAGGGTGACTTGATTCTTTGCTGCCGGTCCGGGCGCAATTAGAGGGAAATGCACAATGCGATTGCCCAACCTGAATTCGCCACTACTGCGGCTATTCCCTAAGCTCCGGGCCGGTTCAACACCGTTGGGTCCACCTTGCGACGCACGAACTTGCCGCTTCCGTTACCCGTCCGCAGGCGTCCGTCTTCCACTGCCACCATGCCCCGGAGGATGGTCATAACCGGCCACCCCGCTGCCTCGAATCCCTCCCAGATGCTGTAGTCCGAGATGTGGAAGTCGTCCATGGTCAGGGGACGCTGGATGGTGGGGTCAATCAGAACTATGTCCGCGTCGCTCCCGGGGGCAATAACGCCTTTGCGGGGGTACAGACCCATTATCTTGGCGGCGTTGGCCGAAGTTACATCCACGAACCGCTGCAGCGACATTCCCTGTCTTACCACACCCTCGCTGTAGGTTACTCCCATGCGAGTTTCCGCCCCGTTGTGGCCGCCCGTCACGTCGGTAACCTGCCGGCCCGCAATCTTCACGTGCCAGGACGTGCAGTACTCGTCGGTGGCCATGGTGCTCAGGCCGCCGTCAACGATTCCCCGCCAAAGGGCCTTTCGGTCCTCCTCCGACTTCAGGGACGGATAGGTGTGGTACTTCATCCCGTTCTCTTCGCGGTAGTTGTCGGCATTGAAGCAGCAGTAGTTATGCAGCGTCTCGCCGTACACTGGCCGTCCGTTGGCCCGGGCCTCCTGCACGGCGGTCAGGCCTTCCCTGGCGCTGACGTGGACAAAATAGACCGGCGAACCCGTCCATTCCGCCACCCGCAGAACCCTCCGGAAGGAGACGTCCTCCGACTCGTTGCTGTGGACCAGGTGCATGTTCCACCACTCTGTCTGCTCCTGCTCCGTTAGCTTGCGGTACATGTGCTGCACCATGTCGTCGTCCTCGGCGTGGACCATCAGCATGGCGCCGTTCCTTTGTACTTGCTCCATCAGGTCGTGGAGATGGCCCATGCGCACCATGCGGGGTTCTCCCGCCATGTTTGGGGGACGGATGTTGGTGGTGAAGATCTTGACGCTGGAGAACCCGTCCTGGACGTGCTCGTTCAGCTGGCCCATGACGTTGTCGGAAATGTCGCCCAGCAGCATCAGGTGGTGGGCGTAGTCGGCGTAGGAGTTGCCCTGCCACACGCCCGTTCGCTCGTTGATGGCCTGGCTGATATCGATGCCGGGGTACTGGATGGCGAAGTCCAGGATGGTCGTGGTGCCGCCGAAAAGAGCGGCCCGGCTCACCTCGTCCGGGGGCGCGGTCTTCAGGTCCCCGTGGCCCATTATGGGAGCATACACGTGGGCATGGGGTTCGATTCCCCCGGGCACCACGATCTTGCCCGTGGCGTCAATGACGCGGGCCGATTCTTCCGTGAGAGTATGGTTGGCGGCCACGGCGACGATCTTCTCACCCTGGATCGCCACGTCCCAGTCGCCCACTCCCCAGGGCGTAACCACCTGGCCATTGCGGATAATCAAGTCAAACATGCTACCCCTCCTTGCTACCCGTTATGCGCATGTGCTCTCGGACCCGAACCCGGTGTCCCTACTATGATAAACCACTCCGCAAGGCCCCGTCTGACGCGCTTAATCCCCCGCCGCTCCGCTCCGTTCCGGTTGGGTATTGCTGCGAAATTCGTCGGGCAGTGATTCCTCCCAGTCCGGCAACTGATGGTGTCCCGTGTTGGGCAGCAGCGCGATGGAAACCACCCCAACGGCGCTGAGTATCAGGGAGGCGGCGATGGTAGCCGTAAAGTCCCCCGACACTATGAAGGATGGGTAGGTCCACCCTTCGGTGAAGTCCCGGAGCAACCCTCCAATGGCCGCGCCCGAAGCCATGCCCACCCCGGCGCCCATCATCTGGTAACCGTAGGTGGTTCCGATGGGCGCGTTGCCGTAGTACTGCCGGTTGATGATGGGGAAGGCCGTCATCTCCCCGCCGAAACCGATGCCAAACAGCACCGCAAACAGGTAGAACATCCACACGCTGTCGGCGAAGAACAGCAGGGCCACCGGGGCCACCTGCAGGAAGAAACAGACGCCCATGACGCCCTTGCTGCCCAGGTGGTCCGCCAGCACCGGCACCGCGAACCTGGTCAGCGTGCTGGATACCGACAGGGTGAGAAAAACTCCGGCGGCCAGGGCGGTGGAAATGCCGACTTCTTCCGCCATGGCCACGATAAACACCATGACTATGGCGTGGCCGGCGCAGCCCCAGTAGTGGATGCCGATCAGGTTCCAGAAGGCGAAGGTGCTCTGCACCTGCTTCACGAATACCTTGGCCCTCATCTTGGCCGCCGGCCCGCTCTGCAACCGGCGTATGGGTTCCGTCTCTGACGCTCCCAGGGGCCTCAGGCCGATGGAGGCCGGCTCGGTGTAGAACAGGCGAATCAGCAACAGCATCATCACGCCGCCAATGATGCCAGGCACCCAGAAAGCAGCCCGCAGTCCTGCTTCGCCACCCCCAAATAGTTCGATTATCAGGACGATGATGGGCACCGCCACCAGGGGTCCCAGGCCCTGGGAGGCTTGCAGCACCCCCATGCCCAAGCCCAGGTGCCGGTGGAACCACTGGGTTATGGCGGCAGTCAGGGGCACCTGGAAAATCCCCATGGCCGCACTGAGGACAATTCCGAAGTAGAGATAGAATAGCCAGATGTTGGTTACCGTGGCGGTCAGCACCATGCCCAGGACGAACAGGCCCGCTCCCACCAGCATGGCGATTCGCACCCCGAACCGGTCCCCCAGCCATCCGGCCGGCGGCCCGAACATGCCCGACACCACCCACTGGAGGGCGAAGGCGCCGCCCACCATGCCGTAGCTCCACCCGAAGGTCTCCACCAGGCGGGGAATGAGGATGCTGGATGAGGTGCGGAAACTGGATGAACTGAGGCGCATCAGCGCGCCTACAATTACTATTACCCAGGCATAGTGTATCCGGTGGCTTCCGATGGTTAGCTGGGATGGTCTTAGGTTAATGTTAAGCAAGGGATACCTGAAATAAGACGTGCTCTGGAATATTCCTAATACTGATTACAAACCCGGAATCTGTCAAGGTTAGGAATTCACGGCGTGGCAGCGCTGATCGTCTACCGAAAGTTCCTCATCGGGGCGCTTTCCTGCCTATTTGTGGCCAATAAAGGAAAAAACGCGCCTTCTGCTATACTGGAATCTTCCCTCGGCGCAAACCTGACGGCGCGGTGAACCCTTGCGAATACTCCACTTCTCAGACCTGCACATCGGCGTGGAAAACTACGGGCGATTAGACCCCGCCACCGGCCTGTCCACCCGCCTGGCCGACTTTCTGGCCGCTCTGGACGAGGTGGTGGACTATGCCGTCACCCAGCGCGTCGACCTTTTACTGCTGGCC
The DNA here is from genome assembly GCA_965207275.1 of Dehalococcoidia bacterium. Lineage (GTDB taxonomy): Bacteria > Chloroflexota > Dehalococcoidia > Lucifugimonadales > UBA3495 > Bin22. The sequence continues at coordinate 2,318,222 of CBDBMH010000002.1, read as the reverse complement.
GGGGACGCCTACAAGGGCCGGGACCCTTCCCAAACCCATCAACGTGAATTTGCCAGCCGCCTCTACCGCGTTTCGTCGGCTGGCATTCCCGTCTTTCTCCTGGTGGGCAACCACGACCTTCCCAATGCCAGCAGCCGGGCCAACGCCGTCGAGATATTTCCCACCCTGCAGGTGCCCAACGTCTACATCGGCGACAATCTCCAGACCTACCAGGTTGCCACCCCGGCCGGCCCGCTCCAGGTCGTGGCCGTGCCCTGGCCCCGCCGGGGTCGCCTGATCAGCCGGGAGGAGTCCCGGGGCCTCACCATCGACCAGGTCCGGGCCGAAATAGAGAGCCGTATGACCGAAGCCATAGCCCAGAGAGTCAGCGATCTGGACCCTGGCATACCCGCCATCCTCGCCGGCCACCTCACCGTCAACGGCTCCACCCTGGGCACCGAACGCTCGATGATGCTGGGCAACGACCATGTCCTCCTGGCCAGCGCCCTCCACCGGCCCGAGCTGGAGTACGTGGCCCTGGGGCACATCCACAAGTACCAGGTGCTGCGGCGAGAGAATCCCATAATGGCCTACTCCGGCAGCCTGCAGCGTGTCGATTTCTCCGAGGAGGCCGACGAGAAGGGTTTCTGCGTGGTCGACCTCGACCCGTCCGCTCCCCAGGGTCAGCGGGTTACGGACTTCAGTTTTCAACCCGTTAATGCTCGCCGCTTCGTCACCATAGACGTGACCATCGCTCCCGGTGAACCCGACCCCACTGCCGTCGTGCTGCGTGCCATTGGACGCCGGGAAGTTGCCGACGCGGTCGTGCGGGTACGCATCAGGCTGCCCGCGGCGTCGGATCCCCTGCTGCGGGAAGGCGAAATTCGTGAAGCCCTGCGCTCGGCCCACTTCATCGCGGCCATCAGCCGCGATGTGGAAGGCGCCCGCCGCACCCGCCTCGCCAGCGATGAATCTGAGGGACTGCAACCCCTCCAGGCCCTCCGGCTCTTCCTCGAGGGAAAGGAAACTTCCTCGCAGCGAAAGGACACGGTCCTGCGCTACGCTGAAGAGCTGATCGCCGAGGTGGAGACCGGCGAACCGCCCTCACGCGAGCTCTCATAAATCCATCGGTTGCCATCGATATCCAGGTTGAAAAGCGCATCGCCGATTCCAGTCCGAGGAAAACTCACACATGTTGAGGAACCCCTTCATCCAGGGCAATCGCCCCTTAAATGCAGGCTGATACTTTGAACAACGGTCATGTCGCCCTGAGCCTGCCGAAGGGCCTAAAATCCTGCCCACAGGTCTGGTTTCAGGTCCGAAAGCACGCTTGTAGGATGGATTTTAGACTTTTCGGCTTCGCTCAGAGGACAGTTCGATAGGGCGCGATTGCCCTGCCTGCCCTCCATCAACTTGACACCTGGATACCCTGCCCTTAAACTCCCCCTTGCAATCCACCCGAAATGGGGGGTTAGCTGCCGGACTGACCGGCCATCTTCTTTCCAGGCATGGTGGGCCGCTGGGATCCAGTGTTGACCGAGACGGCCAAAACCGAATGTCATTGTCTATTGCAGCAGCAAATAGGGCTGCGCCAGTTAATGGCGCGGCTCTCTTTTTGTCCTCCGACCATCCTTCATGGTGCAATAAGGCATGGTCCAATAAAGCTGGAAAAGGGCAAAGCATGAACACGACCCTTACCTCCGTGTCCGGTCTGGAAGTTGGGCATTACACCGATCTGGCCAACGCCACCGGCTGCACTGTTGTCCTTTGCCGCGCCGGAGCGTCGGGAGGCGTGGATGTGCGCGGCGGCTCCCCAGGCACCCGGGAAACTGACCTGCTCCAGCCCATGCGGCGTGTTGACCGCGTGCATGCCGTAGTTCTCAGCGGCGGCAGCGCCTACGGCCTTGACGCCGCCTCCGGAGTGATGCGGTACCTGGAGGAACAGGATATCGGGGTGCGGGTGGGCAGGGCTGTGGTGCCTATCGTGGCTTCGGCCATTCTGTTCGACCTGGGACTGGTTACCGACAAGGTTCGCCCTGGTCCGGACGACGGCTACGCAGCCTCCCAGGCCGCAGGTTCGGGACCGGTGGCCGAGGGATCGGTGGGGGCCGGAACAGGCGCTACTGTCGGCAAAGTCCTGGGTCCGGAGCGGGCAGTAAAAGGCGGTATCGGCAGCGCTGCCCTGGTCCTGCCCGATGGCAATACGGTAGCCGCCCTGGTGGCAGTTAACGCTGTGGGTGACGTGGTGGACCACAGGACGGGCCAACAGTTGGCCGGGCCCAGGTACCCGGACCGGCCTGGCATGGAGTCGACGGTTCAGTCGCTGCTGGGCGTGGAGGAGGAGGCAACCAGTCAAGCGTCCCCGCCCTTGAGCAACACCACCATTGGGATTATTGCGACGGACGCCACACTTACCAAGGAAGAAGCCAACTGGCTCGCCCGCGTCAGCCACGACGGCCTGGCCCTGGCCATCAGACCCTGCCATACCACTCGCGATGGCGACACCATGTTTGCCATGGCTACAAACCTTCGTCAACCTCCGGTCGACCTGACTCCCTTGGGGGCCGCGGCAGTGGAAGTAACGGCCCAGGCGGTTATTCGCGCCATCGTCTCCGCCACTGGCCTCGGAGGAATACCGGCCATAAGTGAACTGGAACATGGAACTGGATAACCGCAGTTGGCGTATTGGTTTCATTGGCGCCGGAACCCTGGGTTCGGGACTTGCCCTGGCCCTGCACCGGAAAGGGTATGACGTTCGGGCAGTTTCCAGCCGCACCCGACGGTCGGCAGAGGGTCTGGCAGCTTCCATCCCTGGATGCCGAGCCCTGGAATCATCTCAGGACGTTGCGGATGCCACCGACCTGGTCTTCATTACCACGCCGGACGCTGCCATCAAGCCGGTGGCGGCCTCGTTGCGGTGGCGCAACGGACAGAAGGTAGTCCATTGCTGCGGCGCGTCGGGCAGAGATCTTTTGCAGCCGGCCGCCGACCAGAACGCTGAGACGGGAGCGTTTCATCCCTTCCAGACATTCGCCGGCATTGACAGTCCGAACCGGGCAGTGGAGAGGCTCAAGGGCGTCACTTTCGCCATCTCCGCTGAGGGCGGCCTGGCGAATTTTCTGGCCGAACTGACGGAAGACCTGGGAGGGAGGGCCGTCGACGTGGGAGACGATCAGCGGGCGCTATATCACGCTGCGGCCACCCTGGGTTGCGGTTACCTGGTTACCCTGCTGCAGACGGCGTTGGGAACTCTGCGGGCAAGCGGCTTTTCCGAGCAAGAGGCGTTGCAGGCCATGGTGTGTCTGTCCCGGGCCACGTTGGAGAATGTCGCGCTGCAGGGGCCGGACGCCAGCGCTACGGGTCCACTGGTGCGAGGGGACGCTGCCACCGTCTGCAGGCACCTGGAGGAACTGGGGCGGCGCAACCCGCCGGCGGCTGCCCTTTATGGCGCTCTGACCGAGATATCACTTCCCTTCGCCCGGTCTCGGGGGCTGGGGAGGGAAGGAGAATCGGCCATCCGGCAGGCCGTTATGGAAGTCGGTTTTCACCATCCTATGGGCAAGGGGTAGGAGGCATGGCCAAAACAACCGTCAGGCAGCTTGCCGAAATGAAGGAGCGGGGGGAGCGAATCCCCATGATTACCGCCTATGACTATACCACTGCCGCCCTGGCAGACGCCGCGGGCATTCCGGTGGTCCTGGTGGGCGACAGCCTGGGCATGGTTGTGATGGGCTACGAGTCCACCATTCCCGTAACCATGGAAGACATCATCCACCACACCAGGATGGTAGTACGGGGAAACAAAAGCTCCCTGATAATTGCCGACCTGCCGTTCATGACCTACCAGGTGGAACCCGCCCAGGCTCTGCGCAATGCGGCTCGCTTGCTCCAGGAGGGCGGCGCTCACACCGTCAAGCTGGAGGGTGGTGAAAGCGTCGCTCCCACCATCCGGCACATTGTGGCCTGCGACATACCGGTAATGGCCCATATCGGCGTAACTCCCCAGTCGGTCAATGCCTTTGGGGGCTACCGGGTGCGGGGCCGTTCCGTCGAGCAGGCGCGGCAAATCGTGCGGGATGCCCTTGCCGTGGAGGCGGCCGGAGCTTACGCCGTGGTCCTGGAACTGGTGCCTGCCCCACTGGCCAGGTTCATCACCGAGCGGCTGACCATCCCCACCATTGGCATCGGGGCCGGCCCGGGCTGCGACGGCCAGGTTCAGGTGCTCCACGACATGCTGGGGCTTTTCACGGACTTTGTTCCCCGCCACGCCAGGCGGTATGCCAACCTTGCCCAGGCAATAAACGAGGCCTTTACCCAATACGCGGATGACGTTCGCGCCGGCTCATTCCCCACGGCCGCTGAAAGCTTTACTCTGGACGAAAGTATCCTGGACGAATTGGGGGACTTGTAGGAGGCCCTTACCTGGGTGATTCGGCCAGGAAAAAATGAACGCCGCGCTGTTCAGCGCGGCGTTATCATTGTAATTGGGTTGCTTGGACTTTGCGGTAACTCTAGGACCGGGGCCGGCGGCTCTCCAGTTGGTCGATAATGGCCTGGACTTCGGTCAGGCCCGTCTCGGTGGTCACCGGGTCATTGATCGTAACCCTGTAGCCGGAAAGGTCGGCCACCCCGGTGGGATCAAGCTGCATGTCGGCGCCGATGTTGCCGTCTCCACTGGACAGCGGCAGGTTCTGCTTGATCAGAGCTATCCGCATCTGCGAGGAGAACAGCCCGGGCCCGTGGGGCTGGGTGGTGTAGAACTGGCTGGACTCGACCGTCCCCGTTTCCTTGTCAAACCTGATCACGGTGGCCGGAGCATCGGGGTAATAGACCGTAAGCTCCGCGTTGTCAATCAGGACTGATTGGCTGTAATCCTCCACGACTATAGAGCGGCTGATGGCCTGGCCTGTGGGATCGTACAGAGCGAAAAACAGGATGATGTTCTGGGTGCTGGTATCCACCTGGAAGGTGTAGAAGGTTCGCACCTGGCCGGTCTGCAATTGCAGGTCTACGAAGCCTTGTGCCAGTACTTCCCCGAACAACACCTGGGGAGGCTGGAAGGGTTCCGGCATGGAGGAACCCTGCTGCGGCGCCGGCTCTACCGGCATTGGGGTAGGCTGGGGCTGGGGGATTATCGCCGGGTCAGTTCGAACCACCGGGGCGGGAACCGGTGTAGGCTGGACGGTATCCTGGCTGGCCGAGTTGCCGCCCAGCAGCAGGAAAATGACCACGCCGCCGACAATCAGGACGGCCAGCAATACCAAAATCAAGACGATAGGTGAACCGGAGCCACCTCGATACTCCGGCATTCTCGAGACTCTCAATGTTTCCTCCAGAATTACAGGAACGTCAGTGGCTCGGCAAATTCTGCCGAGCCAAACATTGTCATAGCTTTAAAGGTTCGGCAGTACGTCGGACAGCTTGGAGATGTCTTCCCAGCGCCTGCCCCGGCCTTCCCGCCGGTCGCGAGAGGTATTCATCATGTTGGCGGCTTCGCGATAGAACCATTCAATGCGGTCCATGGCCTTACCTTCTCCGATGTTGGCCACAATGGCGGTGACACTGATGGTGTCTGAAGTCCGCCCGGGGTATGTCCCCTTGCGGCGGCCGGCGCCTGGAACCAGTTCGGCGAAAGTGTTGTCCATCATCTCGACGATCTCTTCGGTCGCCTCGTTTGCGGGACCGCTGAACAGACCCAGCACATGCTGGGCGTCATAAAGCACTTTCCCGTCTTCGTAGTATTCGCAGTCCAGGGAAAGCTCGGCCAGGGCCTGGGTAACAACCGTCTGTGCCCTTTCGATCTGGGCCTTTGACACTGAGAAGTGCTGCTGGGACCGGTCATTGTTCCGGATGCGGCCAAACAGTCCGCTGGAACGTGGCTTCCTGCTCATGGGCACTGCGGCATGGCTTACGCCGATAACGGTCGGGCCCTTCAGAATGCGGATGACGTCGTTGGCGTCCAGAACCTCGCCAATAAAGCGGCGGTCTGTTTCCTCGCCAACGCAGAGGATATCCATGAATGAGTCAGCGATCTTCCGGTTGATGGTGGCGAAATTCACGCCCATGGCATCCTGCTTGCGGGCGAATTTCTGGTTGTCAACCAGGAACACCGAGTCGGCCTTGGAGTTTTCCAATACCTTCTTCAGACAGGTTGCCGTGTTGATCACGCTGTCAGGCTCGTCGTACTGGTTCTCAAAAGGCAGCACCAGCATGGCGTATACGGGCTTCTTGAATTCTTCCTTGAGAACGTCAACGATGACGCCCACCGAACCCGAGCCGGTTCCGCCGGCGGTGGTCGCAATCACCATAATGGCGTCGGCGGAATAGACATCCCCGTGGTCCCTGATGGTGGAGACAATCTTTCGGGAATCCCGTCGGGCTTGCTCGGCGCCGTCGGCGTTCACCTTTCCGGCGCCCCTGCCCCGGAATTCATCTGTAGTGCCCAGCAGGATGGTATGGTCATCCGTCTGGGGGATATGCTCGAGACCGTATAGGTCTCCGGCCCCCAAATTCACTGCGAATACGCCCTTGGCGATTGGGTCGGATTCGGTACCGGTGAATATTCGCACCCTCCGATTATTCCACACCCACTGCCCCAAGGCTACGAATTCATCAGCGATATTGGAACCGCCTTGACCCGTCCCAACGACAACTAGCTTCATGGCAAACTCCTACTCCTCAAGAGACAGTTAAAAAGCTGCGCGGCCATTGACTCGCCAATCGGGTAACCTGATCGGCCGACCATTGCCCGTTACCCGTCAGATACCGTTACCCTACATAATATTCTTTACATTAACACAACCGATTGTAACACGCACAACAGATTGCGTCCAATTATGCTGCAAATAGAAAACTACCTGCCCCGCCGCCAATCCCTTTGACATAATATACCTTATTGTCCGATATATTTGCCCGTATTCCTGGACCGATTATTGGCAAAATGAGGAAAAGTTTGTTCCACGCTTCTTCCCAGGTTCCGACCTTGTGGTGCAGGATATAATTCATGCGACGCCATACCGCCGACGAGATATGAACGCCTCCTCCCAACGTTAGCCCCCTTCGTTGACACTAACTTTGCGATGGCATATATTTGCTTAAATTTTTCCAACGGCCGCGCTGCTCATTGCTCCACCCGTAGCGCCGGCGTGGTGTGCCAGCCACGAAGGATTATCCCCTCAGTGTTCAGGGTGCGCGGATTTCCGGCCTTGGGATCATTATTCCGGCTAATGTGCAGTCGGAGGGCGTGCCGCCGCCGCCATCGATTTAATGGTGAGCGGACTTTCGTCGAGGTATAGGAATGCAACGGTTCATCGTCATCAGGTGCTTATACGCACTCCTGGTGCTGTTCATAGTCAGCATCATCGTCTTCGCCCTGGCCCGCATCAGCGGCAATCCTGTCGACGTTTTCCTGCCTTTCGACGCCGGTCCTGCCCAGGAGAAGGCTCTGGAGCGTTCACTGGGCCTGGACCAGCCGCTTCCAATTCAATACCTGAAGTTTGTAGGAAACGCCTTGCGGGGCGATTTTGGCCAGTCCATAAACTGGGCTGACAAGACCGCCATCGGGCTTGTAATTGAGCGCTTCCCCGCTACCATGCAGTTGGCCGCCATAGCCATGGGCATCAGCTTGCTGATTGCCGTGCCTGTAGGGGTGCTGTCCGCGGTAAAGAAGGACTCTATTTTCGACTATATCGGAAAGCTCATTGCCCTGGCGGGCCAGTCGCTGCCGCCCTTCTGGCTGGGCATCGTCTTGATCTTCATTTTTGCCGTCCAGTTGGACCTGTTCCCCACTCAGGGGCGGGGAGGAGGCAAGAACCTGATTCTGCCCGCCATTACCTTGGGCTGGTTCCAGGTCGCGGCCATGATGCGCCTGGTCCGTTCCGCCATGCTGGAAGTGCTGGATTCGGAGTACATCAAGCTGGCCCGCATTAAGGGTCTTTTGGAGTGGAAGGTAGTCTGGAAGCATGCCCTCAAGAACGCCGCTATTCCTCCCCTGACCTTCTTTGGCATCGTGGCGGGACAGTTAATGACTGGAGCGGTTATCACGGAAAGCGTCTTCACCTGGCCGGGCACCGGCCTGCTGGCCATTCAGGCCATCAACGCCCGGGACTACCCCGTTGTCCAGGCAGTTGTAATCACCTTCGCCGGCATCTATATCCTTGCCAACCTGATAGTGGACATTCTTTACGCCTATTTGGATCCCAGGATTCGCTATTAAGAAACTGACCCAAGAGTCCCTTCCCCCTTGATGGGGGAAGGTCAGGATGAGGGTAACAACCCTTGTTCTAAAGGATGGAGGGACGGAGTCCCAGTTCCCCCCAATCCAGCAGGAGTAGACTAAGATGCAAATAACTGCGCCAGCGCGAAAGCCTGCCTGGTACTCCCCCAGCAATGTAGGTAACTTCTTTCGGGAGGCCCGGCGCTTTCCCCTAATACCATTGGCGGTCATACTGATCGTTTTGATTATTCCCGCCTTCTTTGCCGCATACGTCGCGCCCCACCATCCGACCCGGGGGCAGTTTTCGGAGCGGCTGACTCCACCCGCGTGGCAGGAGGGGGGATCCGCCAGGTATCTCCTTGGCACCGACAAGCAGGGTCGTGACATCTTGAGCCGCATCATCCACGGCGCCAAGTACGTCCTGATGGTTTCGTTGACGGTAATCGCCATCAGCGGAGTGGTTGGCGTTGGACTGGGGCTGATTGCCGGTTACTTCGGCGGCCGCTCCGACATGTTGATTATGCGAGGCGTTGATATCGCCCTCTCCATACCTGCCATCCTGTTAGCCCTGGCCATCGTGGCGGCCAGGGGGCCCAGTTTTGGCGTGGTAATTTTCGTCATCTGCGTTATCCTGTGGTCGCGCTACGCCCGGCAAGTAAGGGGAGAGGTGCTGGCCATCAAGAATCAGGACTTTATTGGACGGGCCAAGGTGGCTGGTTCGTCGGACTTCCGCATCATAGTGCGGCACGTCTTTCCCAATGTGGTCAATTCCATAATCGTGCTGGCGACCCTGCAGGTTGGCTTTGTGATCCTGCTGGAGGCCAGCCTCAGCTTCCTGGGCGCCGGTATTCCCAGGCCGACCCCCGCCTGGGGCCTGATGGTGGCCACCGGACGGGAACTGGTAGTGACCGCCTGGTGGGTGTCCTTCTTCCCCGGGGTGGCCATCTCCCTGGTGGTGCTGTCCCTGAACCTGATGGGCGATTGGCTGCGCGACCGGCTTGATCCCAAGCAGCGCAACCTGTAGTGGTTCCACACGCCACTGGAAAGAACGCGACCCCCAGGACCGAGTCCTGGGGGTCTTTCTTTGCCGGTTAAGTCCTGCGGTAACCCGCCGTGTCCTGGCAACCCTTAATCCCGAACCGGCCGGCGGTTCGTCAAGATGCACCGTGAGCCGGGGCCCACCGCTACCGCAGTTCGTCGACCCAAAGCTGGTAGGCCGCCGCCAGCACCCCGGGCCACAGTCCCAGGCACATGACTACCAGTCCCCAGCTCACTTCCACGCTGGCCTTGAAGTAGGTGCGGGAATCGGCTTCGGGAATGTAGCCCGGAAAGGCCCAGTTGACCGTGCCGATTACCGCAGACAACAACAGCAAGCAAAGAATCCCCGAAAGGATGAACCCGCTGGACTTGGGCGGCCTGATCATCCGCCATAGGATTAGCGCGCCGGCCACGGAAACCATAGCCAGGACCACCATCCCGTCGCCCAACAGGGGAACCATGCCGGGGGCCTCGGTCCCCTTCACCCAGAACACGCCCTCTGCCGGGGAGGCAACGCCATAGCCCGCCTGGTAGGTCGGCACCCTTGCCCAGGGCCCCAGTGCCCCGATGACGGCTAGGGCCACGCCAACGGCACACACAAACATGGAGATTGGCAACGTTCCAAGCCGGGGGGCTGAAGATTCCATCATTGCGCCCAAGTCAATCTTTCCTGAACTAAAGATGCTGGTTCCTGTAGAAAAGCAACGCGGAGAATACCGGAGAACCCCCGCGTCTCTGGAAGTCAACGGGTGACTCCCCTCAGCGCAAGGCCGGCATCACTTCTTCGACGAACAGGCCAATGGAGCGCATTACCTGCTGGTGAGAGATGTCGCCCCAGGCGAAGATGGAATTGAAGTAGTTGATGCTGCTCTCCTCGATGGTCCTGCCCACCTGCTCTCGCACCGTTGCGGGCGACCCCACCAGCATCACTTCCTTCTCCACCCAGTCGTCGAAATTGATGGCCGCTGGCAGGGGAACGTCGTGCTTGTCCCATAGGAAGTTAATGTTGTAGAACCAGGTGTCGAAGGCTGCCCGGCATTCCTTGAGCGCCTCGGCGTCGGTGGGGGCTATGTAAAGGTGGCGGGTGAGGCCCAGTTTGGGTTCGGGAACGTGGGCGTTCAGGCGACCTTCGTCGCTCAAGTGTTCCTGCCACACCTTACGGTAAAGGTCAAAGTGCTCCTTTACTCCGTCGGAAGGATCGAACACGGTACTGGTGTTGAACCCATGCTGGGCGATCCAGGGTACCGTCTCCTTGTTATTCGTGGCGTACCACAATGGCGGGTAGGGGCGTTGCTGCGGTTCCGACCAGACCTGGATATCCTCGTACTGGTAGTATTTCCCCTCGTAGTTCAGGGTTTTCTCCGTCATACCCATAAGCAGAATATCCAGGGCCTCCTGGAACATGCCCCTGCCCTCGTCGAAGTCCACGTCGTAGTGGGCTGCCTCCATGGGCACAATGCCCCGTCCCACTCCCAGGTCCAGCCTTCCGTTGCTCAGGTTATCCAGCATGCAAACCTCGTGCAGCAGGCGCAGGGGACTGTAGAAGGGCAGAAGATAGACCAGCGGCCCCAGGCGGATATTGCTGGTGCGCTGGGCGGCGGCAGCCAGAAACACCCCGGGCGACGGCGCCAGGCTGAGAGGCGTAACGTGGTGTTCCGCCAGGTGGTAGCAATAGAAGCCGTTCTTGTCGGCGTATTCCAGCAGCTTTAGCCGCTCCTCGTAAATCTTGTTGTGGGGCTGCTTCTCCCACTCAATCCAGTCGAACAGGCCAAACTCCAGTGAGTCCGCCGAAGGCGGGTTGCCGGATGAAGACTGCTGTGTGCTCATTTTCAGGACTCCCTACTTGAAGAGGTTGAAGACAGGATTGGGGCAGGCGGGGACTGAAAAAGTGGGCAGGTCGCTGTTACGGCGACCTGCCCAAACTTGCGCCTTGGGACTGAATCAGGACCTAGCCTTTGTAGGCGGCCTTGACGGCATGCATGTGACCGTTGCGGGGCACCGTGCTGCCAGGATAGATCCAGCTTTCCACCACTGCCGGGTCACCCACGACGGTGTGCGGGAACCAGAACAGGGGCATGGTCATGTAGTTGTCGAAGGCCCAGTTGCCCCACTCGCGAGCGATGCGGTCCCGCTCGGCGAAGTCAGACTCAGTGCGCCAGTCAGAGGCTACACGGTTGACCCAGTTGTCCTGGTAGTGGCTGCTGGCCCCGAAGGTGCTGGTGAAGCCGGAAAGATTGCCGTACTCCAGCGGGAAGTAGATGATGATGTTGGGCCATACCCGGTTCTGCATCTCGCGGCCCCGGTAGCGTTCCCGTACCTGGGAGGCGCTCAGGTCCTCAATGTCCACTTCGATTCCCACGTTCTGCCAGTAGGTGGCGATGGCTTCCATCGCCTGGGGCAGTTCCGCTTCACCAGGGGAGACGTAGGACTGCACCGTTACCTTGACCGGGTTGCTCTCGTCGTAACCCGCCTCGGCCAGCAGTTGCCGGGCCTCGTCCGGATTGAACTTGTACTCGGTCTCGTACCGCTGCGGCCAGGTGTCGTCCCAACCGTAGTGGCTGGGGTGGAAGTAGCCGACGTACATCAGTTCGCCGATGCCCTTGTAAAGCACGTCCAGGAGTTCTTCCCGGTTGATGGCCTTGTTCATGGCCCGGCGGACCTTCCAGCCATTGTTCTTGAACTGCGGGGAATTGCGGTCCTGGACCGGCTCCTGACCGGCCCAGGGAGTCTCGGCCCAGGGTACGCTGGGGTCATAAGCCGCAACGTCCTTGGGGTCGTCGCTCAGGTACATCCCGCCAAAGAAGACGAAGAAGTTGTTGGAAGTAAACTGCGACCGGAACAACTTCATTCCGTTCTCCGCGGCGTCCTTTTGCAGGTCCAGGGGCAGGTCGGCCAGGTGGGCTTCGCCGGCCAGCAGGGCGGCGTAGCGGCTGGCGTCTTCAGGCGTCCAGTAAAGCCGGATTTCTTCGAAATCGGGGTCATCAGGGAAAACGCCTTCAGGAAGGTCTACGTTGTGGGTCCAGTGAGTGCCCGGGATCTTCTCCATGATGAAGGCCAGGGCCGGCTCGCGTCCCGCGTACTGGTAGGAACCCGTGCCCTGCATGCCTTCCTCGTCAAGGAGCGCTTCCCGCGCTTCCAGGGTTGTCGTGCAGGAGGCGGGAGCGGTCTCGCCGCAGAAGTACACTTCTTCACTGCCGCCTACCGAATTCCAGAAGTCCTTGCTCCAGGGGCCCATTTCGGACGAGGCATTGCTCATCACGAACTCGGCATCGAACGTGGTGATCGGCTCACCCTCTCGACCGTGGAAAGTTATCTTGAAGGTGTAATCATCAATCTTGGTGAAGTACTTGTCGGGGCCGGCCAGGGGGGTGCCGTCGTCGTTCCGGCCGCCAACGAAGTAACGCCAGGTGCCCAGCCGGGTATCAGGCCGGGTCAAAATCTGGGCCGTGTGTACGAAGTCGTCTGCGGTCAACTCGCCCCAGCCGTTGTGGAACTGTATGCCCTCGTGAAGCCAGAAGGTCCACTCGGACAGGTCGTCGCTGGCTTCCCACCTGTAGGCCAGTTCCGGCACGTATTCGCTGGTGGTGGGGTGTATGCCGATGGCGTAGTCCAGCGTGGGGTCATACTGCACGTAGGCCTGGCGGCTGCCCTTCCAGGGGCGGTTGGTCTCGTTATTGGCGGAAGTGATAGCAAACTCGAGACGGGTTACCTGTTTGGCCGCAACGGCCGGCGCGTCAGACATGGCCGGCACTGCGGTGGGCGCCGGTTGTTGCTGCTGGGTCATGGCATCGGTGCCCTGGGTGCTTCCACCCTCGCCGCCGGCCATGCCCGTGCTGGGTTGCCGCTGGGCCGCTGGCGGAGGACCGGCCGGCTGCTGCATCTGTTCCTGGGCCGATTGCTGGGCCGCGGTGCCGGTGGAACCTCCGGTCTCGGCGGGGGTTTCCTCGGCTGCGCCGCAGGCTACCATGAGAACCAGTAGCAGACTCAGGGAACCGTATACCCATATTTTGGGTTTGGATAGCCAGTGATAAGCCATTATTCCTTCCATCGCCTCCTTTTTCGAACAAGGTTGTTTGGAATCGTTCTATTCTGGGCAGACCGGTGCAAGCCCCTTCCATGTCCGCCACACGAAATCAGGACCAGCCCATGTCTGGCAATTTGACGAAATATAAGCCAGCCCTTAGCAAAAGTCAATAATTGAGCGGTTCAAATCCTTGCCTCTTTACAGGCGCTGTCTTCGTTATTAGTAGCCTTTCGCAAAATATACTCACTACCAATGTCGCTATTCGTAATATGTTCCTCTATTTCGCTCAGGATAGTGGCCCAAAGTCAGGAGGCATTATTCTGCGCCGTGAGGCCGCCTCGTAAGACGACGCGATGTTCAGCAGGATGTCCTCCTTTCCTGGTTCCGTACGGAACACCAGCGAAAAGGGCAACCCGGGCTCGTCCAACGCTGTAGGTGTGGTGGAGGGAGCCGAAACATAACTGGCGCCGTCTTCCGACAGCTTGAAAACCGGATCGTAGGCCGTCTGCACGTAGCCGGCAGGTATCAGCACCTCGGTAAGGCCAGCGTTGGGTCCGTTGGTGGACTCCTGGCGTATGTTGTTGCCGCCACTGCTCTGGTTGGCCCCGCCGATCAACGCCGGTGGATAGGGCGTGTGAAGACGTACCAGGGCGTCCAGCTTGTTCTCCAGGATGACCATCATATCAACCCGCCGCAGGAACTCCCGCAGCATGATGCGTTCGTCCACTCCCTGCCGGCCTCCCAGGGGATTGCGCAGGTCGGTGACCTCTTCCCAGTTCTTGAAGGCAGCCCTCTGGTCGTCGCCCCAGAACTTGGAACGGGCGTTCAGGGTCGGCCAGTCCACCAGGGTCTCGGCGAAACCCAGGGTCCGCCAGTCCGCGGCGCGGCGGGTGAGATACTGCTTGATGTGGTACCGGAAGGACATGGCCAGGATCTGGTCCTGAATGGTAGCCAGATCCAGGTTCGACGGAGGTTCGATCAGCCCGTCGGCCAGTTCAACGAAATAGTCCACCGGCTGCATTTCCCCCGAACCGAAGAATATGCCCGGCGCAAACTCAGTGGGCACGATGACCTCGGCGAATTCCTGGAATACCGGCTGTCCGTCGGGCCCCAGCCTGTAAAGAATGTCGGGCATGAATACCGGCAGCAGCGCGGCGATAGCGCGCCGGAAGTCCACCTTCATGGGCTCAATTTCCGGGTCGGCAGGGAAGTGGCGGTCGCTCGATTCCAGCAGGGTAGCGCCCAGGTGGTCCCGCAGCACGGTTTTGACTTCCCGATCGGCGGCATCAACAATAGGCTTCTCCGTCAGGGAACCTGCAGGATAGGCCATGGACTCCCGAATAATCCCCAGCCGAACGCCGGAAAGAGATCCCTTCTCTCCTGAACCCCGTCCGTGAACCTGGTATGAGGGCAGTACCGACGAACGGGGCACAGTGGTAAACGGGTCGCGGGGATCGTAGTAACCCTCTTCCGGGTCCTTTAGCGCGTCCAGTACCCTGGAGCAGTCCTGGATGGTACGGCAGTGGATACCGCTGCGATCGCAGTAAATGTCGGCGCCGATGGCCCCGCCGTCAAAGCCCAGCATGGCCTTGTGGGGCAGGATCAGGGCCACCGAGTTGTGGTTCGCCGGCCCACGGGTAGAGGCCCGGGTCTCTTCGCCCAGGCTGGCCATCACCATGTTGGTGCTGACGGAAAGGGCCGAACCCGAGCTGGATCCCAGGGACGCCGAGCGGGAAGTATCGTAGGGGTTCGAGGGGTTGCCGCCCCAGCTGCTGCGCTGGTAGCCCAGAACCGAGGGCAGCACCTTGTCCGGTTCGTGGCGTCCCCCCGGGTCGCCAGCCCTGCCGTTGTACTCGGTGTTGACCGCTTTGGCAAAAATTATGGCGCCCTTGTTCCGCAATTGTTCCACCAGTACGTGGTCCCGGGCCGGAAAGTCTATGTCGTATGCCGCGTCGCCGCCGCCGGTAGAGCGCATATCCTTGGTGTCGAAGGGGTCTTTGAAGGAAAAAGTGACGCCGTACATGGGCATGGCTTCCAGGTCCGGATTGGCGCCGTATTGGGCATCCAGTTCCGCCGCCCGCTCCAGGGCGTCGGGGAACCTGCGGAAGTTCTCGCACACCGGCGGCGCGCCCTGGGGCAGCGGCCCCTGGGAGGGATGACGGTCGAAGTCTCCCTTGCACGTAACCGACCTCTCCCCCCTGATGTTGAGGGTAGCCAGCGCGTTGACCTGGCCGGCCTTCTTCCTGGCCACTATCATTCCGTACTGCTGCTGTGCCGTGGGGTCGGACGCGGTGGCCTCCATGCGGCCGAACTCCAGTGGCTTGCCCCGGTATTTGTCCAGGTCGGGGAAGATCTCCGAAGCTGCCACTGTATCCGTGGGAAACTTGATGGGTTCGCCGCCCCGAACTGTCCCGGTGGTCGCGGGGATGGGAGCGCCGTCCTCGGTGACCAGGACGCTGGGCACGCCGTTATAGGCCCGCACCCGGTCGATATAACCCTCTACTATTTCCACGCAGGTAGTCTGGCCCGCCTGTATGGCCGCATGGAGTTCTGAAATGGTTGCTTCTTCCAGCCGGAACCTGTCTTCACTCATGGAGGCACCTTAAACCTTTCCTGTTCGCTAAAATGGTCTCAAGTATGGACAAGGAGGCAAGAGCATCGGGAGCGCTGCTGCGCTTACCCGATCACCACCTTTTCATCCAGCAGTATGCCGCCCTCCAGGTAGGCGAGGGTTATGGGGTCTCGCTGCAGGGCAGCTTGAATAGTCTCGACCGGCAGGCTGCGTGGGGTACCGGGTGCGACGATTCGTCGTACCGCATTGCGGTGGACTATCCGACCCTCCGCAGCGCTGCCCTGGGACAGTTCCCGTCCGCCGCTCATGTTCAACCCCACCTCCACCTGGAGGTCCCTGGCGTCATGCTCGTCGTCCAGGGGCAGCAGGCTGCTGAGAGTCGCTACCGTCGATGCGGCCCAACCGGCATGGGTCGAAGGGAATGGCGGGGGAATCAAGCCTGCGGAACTATGGCCGGCCAGCAGCGTCCAGCGGCTGGTATGGCTCAGGTTGGGCATGTTGACGTACACCTTGGCCTCACCCTCGTGCTGCAATACGCCCTCTTCGTCGTATTCCTTGGTGTCCAGCAGGTAACTGCCGTGCACCGTTCCGGGCTGGATTACCGGCAGATTGCCTTCCAGCGCGGGAAGATTCCTCGTAGTCGCCGGTATGGCCGTAACCTCGCCCGAACTCCACTGGACCTCGTCCTCGATCGTCATCGATCCCTTGGTCAGGGCTTGTCCTACAGGACAATAACGGGACGCCCGTTGCAGCCGGACCCGGTCTGCGTCGGATAGGTCGCCCTTGAGGGTGACCAGTTCCCGTACGCCGAAGCCCAGGGATCCCGGGCGTTCAACGGGCTCTACTTCAAAGTCCACCTCAATGTCCTCCAGGGGTATGCCGCCTCGGTAGGCCACGCCTACCACCGTAACCACCGTTCAAGCAGCCCAGGCAGCCACGGACAGGTACTGGGCCGGCGGCCCTGCCAGTTCAGCGCTCAAATTTGGTATGCCGGTAACGAAGGGCCAGGGACCCCGGCTTTGGTCCCCCGCCCCGACGAGGGTCAAGACCGTGCTTTTACCTACGGGCCTGGATACAACGGACCGATGAGTTTCGAGGCTTACCGGGGGAGAATTACGCTGGGTCATAACATCCTCCTTGCCCCGGCGAAATATGTCGGGGTGCAAGTACGTAAACCAGGAACGCAAACATGGATTGCTGCCGGTAGCTTTGGTTACCGGCACTATAGGCGACCGCCTGCCGGTGGTCAACCGGCGGGAATTTCTTAGCAGGCCATGAAATTACAAACTCAGGCCATACCCTGCAAATAGTCCCAGGTGAAATGTCTGTCTTTATGGGCCTGACCAGGACTCCGTGTCCTCCCTCAGGGCCCGGATAATGGTCAGGTGGCTGACCGTGGGTGGAGTAAGGGTTCTTCACCTTCTTTCGGGGTATCAGGAACTACCATGCCAGCGCCTCTGGCTGAATACCAGAGCCACCCGACGGAAATGGCTCAATACGCACATGTTTCCGAATAGTAATGGATAAAAATATCAGAACGATCCCTAAAGAGTGCGATTAGCTTAAGACTTTGGCCAATATCTATATGTAAGCCGTAACATTATTGCATTGCATGATTCAACACCCCGAAGAGTATTGACATTCATGAAAATGTCAGAATATACTCCCCCAGATTTTCGGATATCTCCAGGTAGTGGTGGGGATATGACGAATCAAGAACCCGTAACTGAACTTTGGGAGGTATGTTATACATGGCGCAGTGGCTTACCAGATCCCGAGCACTACTTGTTAGCTCATTGGTCCTCACCCTGGCCTTCGTGGTGGCTTGCGGTTCCGCAGCGCCCGAAGTAATCGAAAGAGAGGTAGTCAAAGAGGTAACCGTGGAAGTCCCCAAGGAAGTGGAGGTGGTCAAGGAGGTAGAGGTTCCCGTTGAGGTAGAAAAAGAGGTTATCAGGGAAGTGGAAGTGGTCAAAGAGGTAGAGGTACTTAAAGAAGTACCTAAGGAAACGGTGGTTGAGAAGACCGTCATTGCCACACCTACTCCCATTCCCGCCATGATGGAAGAAGTTGAAGCCAAGGTTGAACGCGTAATCTACGCTCTTGGTGAAGTGAACGAGACCAACCGGCACTGGACCGTCGGCCGGCCCGCTTACTACCAGTTCGACCCTTATGCGGAAACTCTTATCGGTCTGGACGCTCAGACCAACGAGCGCATACCCCGCCTCGCCAAGAGTTGGGAATCAACCCCCGACGGCCGCGAGTGGACTTTGTACCTTGAAGAGGGAATTCCCTTCCACTTCGGGTATGGCGATTTCACTTCGGCCGACGTGATTGCTTCCTTTGACCGGATTCTGGGCGAAGACTCCCAGGTTTCAGCCGTATCCTTCTTCCGGGGAGCTACGTATGAAGCGCTGGACGACCACACCGTCAAGCTGGTCTTCCCAACCATAAAGCTGGACACTCCTTCCATTCTTTCCCGCGGCTTCGGCGGCGGAGAGATAATGATGCTCAGCCAGAAGCAGTTCGACGATGTGGGAGTCGAGGGCTTTGACGAAAGGCCCGCCGGCACCGGTTCCTACCAGTACCTGGGCCGCGAAATCGGCCAGGGTATCTGGTTTGAGAAGGCTCCCCAGCCCCACTGGCGCGGTGAGAACCCCGACTTCCAGGAGGTTGAGTTGCGGTGGGTACGCGAAGACCTGACCCGCCTGGCAGCTCTGATTACCGGTGAAATCCACGTTGCGGCCCTCTCCCGAGAACTGCAGCTTGAGGCCGGACGTCGCGGAATGGAGCCCGCCGCCGCTGGCGTGCCTACCAATTACCTGACCATGTTCCTTGGCGGCCAGTATTACGGCGCCTACCAGGACGACTACGATCCCAGTGTGCCCTGGGCTAGTCCGGAACACGGAAAGGCCATTCGCCAGGCCATGAACAAGGCCATCAACCGCCAGGAAATGCTGGACCACGTTCTCAAGGGCGATGGCGAACTCATGCTGCTTACCCAATACCACCCGGTATTGGGGACCTGGAACCCCAAGTGGGAGGAGGACTGGGAAGAGTACTATGGCTTTGACGTCGAGGCAGCCAAGGCCCTGATGGCCCAGGCCGGCTACAGTACCGAGAATCCCATGCCTTTCACCTCTTACAACTACTTCTCCGCTGACGAGCCGGAGACCGCCGTTATGCTGGAGGCCCTGATTAACTACTGGGAGCCCATCGGCATTGACGTTACCCTGCTCGACAGCGAGTGGGGCACGGTCCGCAGCAACTACCGTGAGCGCACCGACTTTATCAAGAAGGGTGGTTGGGGCAACGTAATCACCATGCGTTCATTGACCAACCGGCTGCGCAGCTGGTCATCGGCCCAGGGTGTGGGTGGCGCCGGTTACTACTCCGACATCATCGAGCAGAACTATGCCGCCTACCAGGCACTGGACACCATCGACCTCGAAAAGATCAACGAGCTGCTCCTGGAAGTGGGAGACGACAAGTACTACAACTTTGCCGACATCCCCTTCTTCTGGTTCAGCCTGACGGTCATGTACAACCCCGAGGTGGTGGAAAGCTGGACCTTCCCCGGCACCGCCGGCTCCAAGACCAGCCATTGGCACCTGCTCCGAGCCGCGCAGTAAACCGCAGCTCGACAATCCCTATAGGCTGGGACCAGGCCACAGAATACGGCCTCCCGGGGTGACCCGGGAGGCCACTTGCTTGGCAGGTTATACTGGGCCATGGGCGACTTGACCTGTCCCTGCGGGTCGTGGAATCCCGGCGGGAGGCTGTTACAATAAGAGCAGTTAGAATAGTCATTTACCTGATCGCTTTTGCCACCGTCATAGGGTTCGCCGCGGCCATTGCCTGGCTCAGCATCGTCGTAGCCCCGGTGGAGTCCAAGCATCGCGGGCTGACCATGTTGGCTATCGCACTGGGCGGGCTGGCCGTATCCGGAGGCGTGGTCTACCTTGTGAAAAAGCTAATCAACCTGGCCAAGGGAGTTGCTTTCATGCTGGCAGAAATAATTGTGGAGAGATTTAAGAAACGGGAGCGGGAAATAGGCCGGGAAGAAGGCCGGGAGGAAGGCCGGGAGGAAGGCCGGGAGGAAGGCCGGGAAGAAGGTCGGGAAGAAAACCAGCAAGCCTGGCAGACCTGGTACCGCCGCCAGCAGCAGGCCCTCCGGGACGGAGCGCCCTTCCATGATCCACCACCTGGCATTGGCGATGACAGCAAATAGATCCAGTACCTGTCGTGATTCTGTTCAAAGGTGTTTTCCCCCACAGGCATAAGGTTGTGGCTTGGGGGGCGCCCGGCGACTGGCCTGTTCCATTAGAGAATCAAGAGTTTCTGGAGGAAGTATGGCAACGCAAACCCAGGAAATCCGGAATATGCGGCTGATCTCCCACCACGACCTGAACGGCTATGGCAACATTGGCGAGGGCGTCCACCTGCAAGAGACCCAGGACGGTCGCCGGGTCCTCTACATGGCCCACGAAAGCGCGCCCAAGGACATTACCAGCGTCGACGTAACGGACATCGCCAACCCCCGGTTGCTGGCTCAGACGGAATTGGCCTATGAACATCTGCGGTCCAACTCCCTGGCCATTGTCGACGACACAATGCTGGTGGCCTACCAGTCCCTGCAGCCAGGTCAGCCCGGCACCGGCATGGGTGTGTACGACATCAGCAACCCCGAAGAACCCCGCCAGATCGGATTTATGGACCTGGGCGGTGAGCATTCCCGAGGTTGTCACTGCCTGTGGTGGGTGGACGGAGAGTATGCTCACCTGTCCACCGGCGCGGCAGACTTTCAACCCCGCGATCAGAAGGACGACCAGTTCTACATGATTGTGGACGTAAAGGATCCAACCAATCCCCGCGAGGCGGGGCGTTGGTGGTTCCCAGGCACCCGCGAGGGCGACGCCGATCCCATGCCGGCCCGCCATCCCCAATTCGACGCTGGCCACCGCCTGCACAACGGCAACGTCTATCCCGAGCGGCCTGACCGGGCATACTGCGCCTACATGGACTCCGGCGTAATTATCCTGAACATAGAGGACAAGGCCCATCCGACGATGGTGAGCCACATCAACTACGCGCCGCCCTTCCCCGGATTTACCCATACGGTTCTGCCTCTGTTCAACCGGGACCTGATGCTGGTAACCCAGGAAGCGGTCCGCCTCAACGGCGAGGACTACCCCAAGCTGATGTGGATGATGGACATACGGGACGAAACGAACCCCATCATCATTGGCACCCTGCCCATGCCGGACACCGACGACTTCTTCAACCGTCCTGGCCGCTTTGGCGCTCACAACGTGTACGAAAACCAGCCCGGCTCAACCTGTTTCTTCTCTGACAACCTGATTTTCGCCACGCTGTTCAATGCCGGCGTTCGCGTGTATGACACCAGCGACCCCTTCCACCCCGAGGAAGTGGCCTACTTCGTGCCCGACATTCCTGAGGGAGCGCCCTCTAACGGTATCAACGACGTGTATGTGGACGAAAACGGCATCATGTACGTGGTGGATCGCCTGAAGGGTGGCCTCTACATCCTGGAACTTACCTTGTAAGCCTTGCTGCCCGGTCCGGCGGCGCTATATGCCGGCCCGCATCGGCAATCAAGCAGGAATTAATGCCCCGTGCGGCCGTGTCGTCGACGCCGCTCGGGGCGTATCCATTTGCGGGGTGGGACTATCGCCGCTCCCTGATCATCAGAAAAGCGAGGGGAACGGAGGAGGCCAATATCAGCAGCAGGGCCGGCGCCGCCGCCTGGGCAAAGAAGGCCTCCGAGGCAGCGCTCCAGATGGAAGTGGCCAGTGTGGGGAATCCGGTGGGACGCAGGATCAGGGTGGCCGGCAGTTCCTTCATTGTCAGCAGGAACACAATGGCCGCTCCGGACAGCAGCCCCGGCCGCACCAGGGGCAGGGTGATGGTGGCGAAAACCTGGACCGGTGTCCGGCCCAGGCTGCGGGCGGCGTCCTCCACCCTCGGGTTGACCTGCAGCACCGAGGCGCGTACCGATCCCACGGCTGCCGGAAGGAACAGTACCAGGTATGCGAAAACCAGCAGCGACAGGTCCTGGTACAGGAACCGGGCAAAGTTGGCTCCGAAAAAGACCAGGCCCAGCGCCACCGCAATTCCGGGAAGCGCAAACCCCACGTAGGTTATGCGCTCCAGCAGGGAGCTCAGCGGCCCGGGATGTCGTACCGCAAGGGTGGCAATGGGAAAGGCCGCCGCCAACGCCACCAGCGCGGCAAGGCCGGAAACCAGCAGGGAATTGCCGGTTGCCCTCCAGAGCAGCAGCAGGGGTTCGCCTGCCGCCACGCCCCGCACCACCCAGTAGACCAGTACTCCTATGGGCAGCGCCATGGAAAGGAAGGTTATCAGGAAGCAGAAGGCGAGCGCGGGCCACTTCCACCTGCCCAGCGGTACCGGCTGAGCCGGCCGCGCCACACCCTGGTCCACTCGGTAGTAGTGCGACCTGCCCCGGGTGAAGTATTCCACCAGCAGCAGCGAGATGGCCAGCGCCACCAGGGAGAGGGAGAATGCCGCTCCCAGGGTCCGGCTGATGGCTGACTCATACTGCACGTAAATGGCATAAGTAAAGGTCTCGTAGCGCAACAGGGACACGGCGCCGAAATCGCTGAGGGTGTACAAGGCGACCAGCAATCCGCCGGCGGCGATGGCTGGCCGCAGTAGGGGCGCCGAAACCCGCAGGAAAGTAATTCGCCAGCGGTAGCCCAGCCCTCTTGACGCTTCTTCCAGCCCCGGGTCCAACCTCTGCAAGGAGGCCCGGATGGTCAGCAGCACGTAGGGGTAGCTGAGTAAAGTAAGGGTCAGGGCTGCGCCGAAAAACCCGCTGATGTCGGGCAATCTCTCCAATCCCGTCAGTTCTTCCAGCAGTCCTTGCAGCATGCCCCTCGGCCCCAGGGCCACCAGGTAGGCAAAGCCGGCAACGTAGCTGGGAATAACCAGGGGCAGCGAGACCACTACCCCCCATATCCTGGCCAGGGGCAGGTCTGATCGGACCGTTAGCCAGGCCAGGGGCAGGGCGATGACTATGGATGCAAGGGTTACCGCGCCCACCAGCAACAGGGTACGGAACAGCAATACCAACACCCGCAAGCGAAGCAGCACGTCCCAGAACTCCTGCCCGGCCCCCAGGGAGCGGATGACCAGGTAAGCCGGCGAGAGCAGCAGCAGAAGACTGATGACCACGGCCGGAATCCAGAGGACCGGCGAGGGACCGCTGATAAATCCGACCCGGCGCAAGGCCGGGCCGATGAATTTCAAACAGGGCGCTAACAAGGGAACCTTACTTCCTGAATCCTGCCGCGAATCAACCTATTGTCGCAGAACTTCCTTGGCCTGCAGTAAATCTCCCGAATGAGATAGTTCCCCTCCGCGGTCTTGCAACTTGCCCGGTTAGGTGGGTTCGCGACCCTCAAGTTTATATCGCCCGGTTCCGCCGAAGGTGATGTGGGGTGTCACTGAGGCTGACCGTTAGTCCCGCTCTCCCGCCACCTTGCCAGAACTCCGGAAGGGTCTTGCCTACCGCATCTCAGGAAAGAGTTCGGGAAAACGAAGGGGAGCGCCCCTTTTCACTTCCTAGGGATGAAGCGAGGGTAGAAGAGTGGTCGCGCCCCGAGATAAGCAAATTTTACTGTCAAGTTAGTCCAAAAATAAGTGTATACGTATTTTGCTGATTAGACTATATCAGCGCCCAATTACAATGGCAACATTGGAACTCAGGACTGGTTCCAGGTTAAGGTATTGGCTTTGGTGGAAACGTTGGTTGCGTTGCTCAGCGTTGAAATACCGCTGTCATGGCTCTCCCGCCGCTTCGGGCCGCCCCACGCTGGGGTGGGCGGCGGTGATGAGTTGCGGTTATTCCCTGCCATTGGCTGACCTACGCCGCTTCAACATTTAAACTCCCTTACCAACACCGGCTCCCCGTTGTATAATTCCTGTATTCCCTGCAATAAGTAGAAGCAAATGGCGGCATTGACTGCTTTGATTGCGCAGACCCGCCAGTTGCCGTCGAGGTAGGTCTATGCCAAGGTCAAGAAGGGCCGCCCCACAGGTTAACCCGAGTACCGGGACAGAAGATGACGGGCTGGAAAGATTCTCTGCGGTGACGGAGAACTACCTGCTCTGTCTTTACCGGTTGTGGGAGGACGCCGTTACCCCCACCGTAACCCAGCTTACCGACGCCATCAAGCAGTTGCCGCCCACCGAGGGACTGGGCTCTTCGGTGCCTTCCGTGGCCGGAATGACCCGCAGGATGCAGAAGCAGGGCCTGGTGGACATTGGTTCGGACAAGCGGATCCGGCTGACCAGGAAGGGCTTTGACGGCGGGGAGGACATCGCCCGTCGCCACAGGCTGGCCGAGTGGCTGGTGGTGCGGCTGCTGGGCATGGACCTGGAGTGCGCCTACATCGAGGCTCACCGGCTCGAGCACGGAATCTCCGGCGACCTGGAGGCCAAGCTGCGGGAAAGGCTGGGCTATCCTGAGAAGTCGCCGTTTGGACGTCCCATCCCGGGAGCCGGGGCGCCGCCGCTGCCGCCTAACTGCATTACCCTGGATACGGCTGCCAAGGAGGCGCAATACCTGGTCGAACGTATCCCCGAAGAGGACCGGAACCTGCTGAAGTTCTTGGACGAAGCCCAGATAGTGCCTGAGAGTCGGGTCAGCGTGGCCGAGGCAACCCCCTACCTGGGCGTTATGACCGTATCCACCCCCAGGGACCAGGTCTCCATCGGCTTCAACGTGGCTCAACTGATCCTGGTCAGGCCGGTGGAGGAAGAAGGAGAGCCGACCCCTCAGTAACCGCCAGCTGCCAGCCCACACCCTGCCGGTCCAAGCAGGGGTCCTCGCCCTCCATTGCGCGACAAACCGGTTGTGCTGCAATCCGGTCGTTGACAGCGACCCAGGGGTCTGCTGTCCGGCGCACTGTGGGTCAGGAAGACCGGCCGAACAGCTTCTTCAGGAAGTTCAGGAAGCCTCCCTCAGGGGGAAGTCCCAACAGACTCCGCAGCGCCTGCCGTTCCTGACCCGGCCTTGGAACAATGTTCTGCTTGTCGCGGTCGAAGTAGGGCGCCGCGATTGAGGGCGGCGCCTGCTGCCAGAGGTTCCAGTCGACTTCGGCGGTGGCTACGCCCGGGGTCACCGTGAAATAGGTTGCTCCGGCCTGTCGGTTGACGTAGATCCCGGAAAACCGCTGACCGTCCCTTCCCTTCAATATGCGACTGGCGTGGGCCTGGATCGGTCGCAGTTGGTCCGTGTCGACCCCCAGCTCCTCCAGGATGCGCAGGTAGTCTGTTGCCGCTGCCATGACTCCTCCTAAAGGTAGCGCAGTCCAGCCGGCGTTGCCCCCGTACTGAATGTCGCCAGGTATTGGCCGATTAACGTTCTGAAGAGAACCGTCCCATAAGCAAACAGGGATTCTAGTAGCCTCACGGAATTGTCTTGATGGGCTGGGGTTTAACCGTCATTCCGGCGCAGGCCGGAATCCAGTGCCACTGCCGTGTCTTTCCGTTGACCTCTCTCAACCCTTCTGGATTCCGGCTCCAGGCGGGAATGACGATAGAGACCTGCCACCCATCATTCCGTAGAAGTTGCCCCTCCCAACAGAGTGTCCCGCACCTGCGCCCAGCCTTCGGCCATGCTCCGCTGGGGGTATGGGGCCAGGTCCTGGTCGTGAAGCACCTTAACTACCACGAAGACGGGGCCGGCTTCCCGCATCACCTCTTCCAGGCCGATGAATAATTCCTCGGGATTTTCGAACCGGAAGGTGCGGCTGTAACCGGCGCCCTGGGCCATGGACTCGAAGTTAACGTTGTCCAGCCCATCCACGGGAATGCCGTCGGTGGAAACATGGCTGGCATCGTCGAAGACGAAGTGGACCAGGTTCTCGGGTCGGGACTCGCCGATGGTGGCCAGGGAGCCCAGGTCGGTGCGAAGGGTGGCGTCGCAGTCCAGCACCAGAACCTTGCGTTCCGGCTGGGCCAGGGACAGGCCGAGGCCCACGCCCGGGGCCCGGTCCATACAGTCGGTCAGGTCAATATCCAGGTCCCTCCGCTGGGAGACCTGGTTCCAGTCCCGCAGGGCGGATGAAGTGGAAACCACCAGGGCATCCTGGCGGTGGAAGCTAATCGCTCTTGCGGCTTCCGTCGAGGGAATCACCTGTCACTTCCTCCAGTTCCGTTTCCCGCCGGCCCGCCTCGGGCGGAAGCTCCGAAGCCTGCCGGGCGGCCAGGCGGCGGGTGGTTGCCATCAGGTAGAGTCCGCCCAGGATGAGGGCGCTGCCCGCTACCACTCCCAGCGCCAGCAATATGAGGTTGTCCTCGCGCAGCAGGCCCTGGTAGAGCACCCAGAATCCCAGGGCAAAGATGCCCAGGCTGATGAGGCGCCCGGCCAGGCTTCGGCTCAAGTCTCTAAGCAATTGGCGCTCCCGGATCCGGCCCTCACCCCGATCGTCTCTCCGGGGGGCGAGGGAACCCGTTCCAAATATACCATATACCGAAAAAACGAGGCGGCCAGCAAGGGGCCGCCCCGAAGAACTGTCAGGCCGACAGACCGGCGTCGCCGCGTTAGTCCGAACTGACGCCCAGGGCCGCCGGCACTTCGTCAAAGGCCATCTTGACCGTGCGATGAGACCGGGTGCGGAACTGCACCGGAGTGTTCTCGATCTGGGGCTCAACGGCCAGATGTACGAACACGGGGCCGGTGGCCGCCAGGACTTCATCAATGCCGGTGGTGAAGTCTTCCAGGTTGTCGTAGGAAAAGACGGCGGCATAGCCGGCGGCCTTGGCCATTCCTTCCCAGTCCTGCACTTCCGAACCCGGTATGGGCTGGCCGCCGGTGACCGCGTAAACCTTGTTGTTGAACAGGAAGTGATAGAAATTGGTGGGGGCCTTGTTAGCCGAAGTAATCATGGCGCCAAGATTCATCAGCAGGCTGCCGTCGCCGTCCAGCACCATGACCTTGCGGTCGGGCTGGGCCAGGGCGATTCCCAGGCCCAGGTTCGAGGCCTTGCCCATGGCCCCGGACAAGGGCAGGTCCAGGCTCTCATTGCTGGTGACGCTGGGCAGGCCAAAGCCCACGTTGTTGGCGTTCATGGTGGGGACGATAACCGAATCGTCCCGCTTGCTGTCGATAAGCCTTACGGCATCGGTGTTGTTAATCATGCTTGGTCACTCCTTGTGGATGTCCTTCGCCAGGCCCGGCGATGCCTTTCTACTCCGTACACCCCGAGCTTGTCGAACCATATTTCAGGAAAGGTCTGCAGAAGTCCCCTCTCCCCTGGCGGGAGAGGGTCAGGGTGCGGGGGAATAGGCATTAGGCAAGCTATCACCCCCATCCTGACCTTCCCCCATAAAGGGCGAAGGAATTCTTGAAAGATTGCTAGACGCCGAACTCGGTGCCGACCAGCACGCCGACGGGCTTCTGGGTGCGTTCCGCTTCTTCGCAGGCGATGCTGATGCGGTCGGCATCGTCATCGGTCTCAATCAGGTAGCAGTTGATCCCCCAGGTGTGGAGGATGGGCTCGATAAACCGAGCGGCGGAGTCGGGAGTGACGCCGCGGCGGGTCCAGCCGCGATAGCCGATGAGCATGACCAGCGGCTGGTTGATGTCCAGGCCCAGGCCACGAATGGAATCGCCGGACTCGAAGATGCCGGTGTTCTGAATGAGGACGACGGGTTTTTTGCCGCCCACCCACAGGCCCGCGGCGATGGCCATGGTCTCACCCTCGCGGCAGACGGGCACCAGGTCCAGGGACTCTTCCTCGGTGAGAAGCTGGTACATGAAGTTGGTCTCGCTGTCGGGCAGCCAGACCACGTGAGTAATGTTGTTCTTCTTCAACTCGGCAATTATTGCCGGGGGATGCAGGACCGATTCGTAGGTAGTCATTACGTCTCCTTACGGGACCATGTTTGGTTCCAAGTCGGCCTCATTTTATACATGGCCCTCAAAGGCAGTCAACAAAACTTGCCGGGGCTGCGGGACCGCCCGGGCGGATGCCTGAGAAGGTTTTCAGCGGTATGTACCTCGGAGTTCCTTGCCCCCAATCAAACCCCAAACAGGCAGGAAGGGGACGAAAGGTGGCACCGCCCCGCCGGCACAAATTGGGTTATTTTGAGAAGCGCCGAGCCAGCTAGGAAAGTTTGACGCCCGAACGGGAGATCCAGGCCCACGTGGGGCTAATAAATTTTCGCCGCTCATTTCCGCTCATTTCCGGTCATTTTTTGGGCGCTGGCCGGAGCTCTCGACTGGGTGAAGGCCAATCCGATTTCTAAGTCAGGTCCAAGGACTCCTTTATCTCCTGGATTTCGGCGCGAAGGACGTGTTCCTGGTTCAACTGTATAAAGTAATCCATGACGCAGCGAGCGGCACGGAGGCGAATGGCGGCGTCGGCGTTATCCAAGAGTTCAGCGATAACGGCCATGCTGCGGGGCACCATGGCCTGGAGCTTCTGGAGGGCAAGAAGTGAAGCATCCCGCCGCAACAGGGCCAACTCTTCACGGAATTCGGGGTTGTTTAGCCAGCGCCGCAACGTGGTCTGCCCTATGCCTGAGTTGCGGGCAGCCTCGGACAGGGACAGGGAACTGGCGATGATGGGCAGAGCGGCTTGTTGTCGGAAGCTAAGGGAAGAAAAGCCCGCTTCTCCTCCAGGCCCTTCCTCCTCTTCCCAGGAGGAGGCAAGCGTCGACAGGTCGTCCGGACACTGCCAGGGGAGCATCGAGTTGCCAGAGACGCCGTCGGGATCGGGCAGATCGTTGCCGGGGTGGTTGGGGTCCTCGTTCAGGGGGCTCATAGAAGGCACTTCCTCCAATGAATAATTTAGATACCCAGCGGGTCAGCGCAAGGGTTCAAGAATTATGCTGACAAGGGGTTATCCAGGATGGCAAGGGGGGAATGTCAGTGGGCAATCGCTTTTCAAGGTTGGCAGGTTGCATTCTATTGGAGGTATGTCGGCCTGAGCTTCCCGGGGGCCTGAAATCTGTCGGGTCAGCCCGGTTACTGGGGCCGATGTCGGCTTATGCGAAGACTTTAAATACTTCGACTTCGCTCAGCATGACATCAATGGGGAGCGCGAATTGTCTTGGGGGAATGTCAGTCGAAAGGCGGATCCCTGGGAAAACGGGGCACAAGGTTGTTATTGGTCCCAACAAATTCGGGTAACGCACACTTTGGCAGTTAAAGGTCTAGTCATTCCGACGGGATTGACGAATCCCAGCCTGTACCCACAATGACTTGGGGTCACCCAAATGCCCTAGCGACAACCGTTGGGATTCTGCGGCTGCGTCTCAGATGGAAGCTCAAGGGTTCCCTGTACCCTTCGGAAATCGCTGGGTAATGCCGTGGCGCGCCCTGGCGCTTATCCCAGGGCGCCTCGCTGCCGCCAGCCTTCGATCTCGGCGGCGGTGAAGCCCAGTTCCGACAGCACCTCGCCGGTGTGCTGGCCCAGGGCCGGGGGCGGAGTTGGCTCCAGGGGCGTTTGGCTGAAACTGGCCAGGGGGCCCACCATTCGCAGGGAGCCCAGGTCCCGGTGCTCCAGCTGGGTCACCAGCCCGTTGGCCTGCACCTGGGGGTCGTCGTAGACCTCTTCGATAAACCGCACCGGTCCGGCGGGGATGCCCTTTTCGTCCAGCAGGGCCAGCCACTGGGCGGCGGTGCGTCCGAGGAAGACCTCCTCGGCCTGGCGCGTGAGTTTCTCGCCGAAAGCCACCGCCTCCTGGCTGCGGGGGTTGTAGTCTGGGTCGAAACGGATGTCGGTGAGGCCCAGGACGTCCAGCAGGCGGCGGCGCAGGGGGTCGCTGAGGCAGCCCAGGGAAATGACGCCGTCGGCGGTCTGGTAGCTGCGGTAGTAGATGTTGCCGGGAGTAACCGGGTGGTCGGCTTCATAGATTTTGAGCAACTCGGGATAGGCTACCCCGGCCTGCCGAAGGGCGGACAGGGACTCCAGGGTGGCGGCGTTGCCCTCCCGGTCCAGGGACTCAATCTCCACGAAGCGCATACCCAGCATGGCCAGGGCCAGTCCCAGCAGGGTGGTCTCCACCTTCTGGCCCAGGCCGGTGCGCTCCCGATGGTACAGGGCGGCGCAGACACACCAGGCCAGGCAGATTCCGGCGGAGGTATCGACGAAGGGCGAGGAGACTACGTGGACGGGAGCGCCGTCGTTTACCTTGCTTTCGGCGGTCATAATGCCCGTCATGGCCTGGAGAATCATGTCGTACCCGGGCCGCCATGAGTCGGGGCCCAGTCGGCCGAAGGCGGTGTTTTCGCAGTAGATAAGGCGGGGGTTGATGGCGGAAAGGGTCTCATAGTCCACGCCCAGCCTGGCCGCCACGTCGGGTCGGTAATTGACGATGGCAACGTCCATCTGGGGGATGAGGCGGGCCAGCACGTCCGAGGCGGCCTGGGTGGTCAGGTCCAGGGTGATGCTGCGCTTGCCCCGGTTATAGGCAATGAAGACGCGGCTTTCGGTGGGAGAGACGGGCTGGGTGCCCCGCCAGGGGTCGCCCCAGGGCGGTTCAACCTTGATGACGTCGGCGCCCATGTCGGACAGGAGCATCCCGGCAAAGGGCCCGGCAATAATCTCGGTGAACTCGACGACTTTCACGCCATCCAGCGGCCCAGGCATGTCAGACCTCCGGGGTATGAGGGTTGCGGTATTGTACCCCGCGAGGCAACCGCCTGTCTTTGAGAGATGGACCAACTACCGGGCAATCCCTCTCAGGTCTTTGTCATGCTGAGCGAAGCCGAAGCATCAAAAATCCAAACCGCAAACCTCCATCGGGACCGGTAACCCGACTCAGGTCTTTGTCATGCTGAGCGAAGCCGAAGCATCAAAAATCCAACCTATAAACCGCCTTCAGGACCGGTAACCCGGCTCAGGTACTTGTCATGCTGAGCGAAGTCGAAGCATCTGAAATCCACGCCAAAAACCGCCTTCGGAACCGGTAACCCGACTCAGGTCTTTGTCATGCTGAGCGAAGTCGAAGCATCAAGAATCCAAACCGCAAACCGCTTTCGGGACCGGTTACCCGGCTCAGGGGATGGTTTCTTGCCCCTTCGGCGAGGTCAGGACGACGCGCGGCACGGCTTGGGCGCGCCGCGAAATTCTGGCGCGCTTGCCCTGCCGTTGCTCATGAATGGTTCAGTGGGCGCTGCTTTGTCGGTTCAAGCGCAATCGCCGCAGGCATATCTTCAAAGTGACAGTGCCAGCTAGTAGAATACCGGGGCTGACTTGAGGCCAGCGAATCTCTAGCAAGGAATATGGCATGAGCACGTTCATAGTTATGTACCACGCCAGGGCGCCCTATATGCAGATGATGCAGGAGATGGGCGCCACCCAGGAGGACATGCAGGCCCAGATGCAGGCCTGGATGAAGTGGGCCGGACGGTGCGGTGCGGGTCTTCCGGAAATGGGCGGACCCATGGTGGGCAGTCTGAAGCTCACCAATGAGGGCAGCGCAGCCAGTGACAAGAACGTGGTGGGCTATTCCGTTCTTGAGGCCGAGGACATGGCGGCGGCCCAGGCCATGCTGGAAGGACACCCCCACTTCGGGCTGGACCCTTCCTGCCAGATTGAAGTCCACCAGGTAATGGACATGCCCGGGGAACGGTGAAAGTCCTGCCGCCCATGCCGGTAGCGTTCCAATCCCAAACCCGTCACTCCGGCGAAAGCCGGAGTCCAGAAGAGCTATGGAGAAAACAACATTCGACCGGGCAAGCATCCCTGGTTTCCGGCCTCCGCCGGAAGGACGATTAACCAAACCACCCCGACCGGAACTCCTGGCGGACCCTGCGGTTGACCTTGTAGCGGTATACGCTATGTGATATGCTGATTTAAGTGTCGGGGCGTGGCGCAGCCCGGGAGCGCACCTGCATGGGGTGCAGGGGGTCGCCGGTTCAAATCCGGCCGCCCCGACCAGCTACAGAGATCACTCATAAGAAGAGACCTGCAAACTTGGCAGGTCTTTTTCTGTGTATCTGTTTCGCGCCCTTGAAGCGCGAAGCCTAACCTTCGGACTGCAGCACTATCCGTCCCAACGGTGGGCTTTCCCTCAGCCTGGCCAGGGCCTGCTCCACTTCCTGCAGGGGGTAGGTTTCGGAGACTATGGGTTTGAGTCGCCCCTGCTCCACCAGCTTGACTACCTCCACCACGTCCTGGAGGTTGGAAGCGCGGGTGCCCAGGATGCTCCACTGGCCGTAGACGAGGTCTGCCGTGTCCACCGCCAGGGGGATGCCGTAGTTGTAGCCCAGGATGACCAACCTGCCGCCCAGCTTCAGGCAGGCCAGGCTGTCGGGCAGGACGGCGGCCACCGCCTCGCCGCCCACGCCTTCCACCACCACGTCGGCGCCCAGGCCGTTGGTCAGTTCCTTCACCCGTTCGGGCAGGCTTTCGGCGCGACTGTTTACGATGACATCGGGATTGAACTGCTCGGCTCCCTGCAGCTTGTCGGGCACCACGTCGGCGGCGATGACCCGGGCGCCCATGAGACTGGCCAGCTGCATCGCGTGGATGCCCAGGCCGCCGATGCCAATGATGACCACGGTCTCGCCGGGCTGTACTCGCGCCCGGTGGGTCAGGGCATGGTACACGCTGGCCATGGCGTCGGGGATGATGGCCGCCTCTTCCCAGGGGACCTCGGTCGAGATTTTGACGGCGTTGCGGCCGGACACCCGCATATAGTCGCTGAAACCGCCGCTAATCTCGAAGCCGGTGCGGGGCGCGGTGACGCAGTAGTTCTCAAAGCCCTTGCGGCAGTAGTCGCAGAAGCCGCAGCCTTCCGTGGGATAGCAGGTAACGTGGTCTCCTCTTTGCAGCCCGGAAACTGCCGCACCCACTTCCACCACCTCACCGGCGGCCTCGTGGCCGGGAACGTGGGGCAGGGAGACGGTGGGAACCAGCCCGCCGGTTATTTTCAGGTCGGTGGCGCACAGGCCGTTGGCCGCGACGCGGATGAGCACGTCCCCTGGTCCGATTTCCGGTTCCGGCACTTGCTGCCAGGTCAGAGGAGCGTTGTACCTCTCCAGCACCATTGCATTCATAGAGTGGGTTCCTTTGGGATTACCAAGTGGCGCGATTGGCTAAATTCTCGGGTTGAATTCGTGCGACCATTACCGCTCATCCTGAGCTTGTCGAAGGACGCCCATCTTGCTTCAGACTGTCAGCTTTCTTCCTCGACAACTGAACGAGTCTGTCCCAATTCCCTTCAATCAATGCTTCCTTCTTGGCCTTAGACCAACCCTTAATTTGCCGTTCCCGTTCGAAGGTTTCCTCACGTGTTGGAAACCGGTCTGAAAATACCAGAGATACGGGACGGCGAGAAAAGGTATGTCCCAGAACTTGTCCACGGTTGTAGGCTTCCAAATGCGCTTCAAGATTATCAGTGCGCCCCGCGTAATATGAGCCATCTGAACACTTCAGGATGTATGCGTAAAATGCCATTCACCGCACTCCATTTCGCATCCTTCGACAAGCTCAGGATGAGCGGCAAGAAGCACCGACCGCTCATCGCGAACAGCCGACCCACCGCCCCTACTCCTCCAGAGTAGTAATGTCTCCCGGGTCAAGGCCCAGTTCGTTGGCCTTCAGCAGCCTACGCATGATTTTGCCCGATCGGGTTTTGGGCAGGGCCGGGGTGAATTCGATCTCGGCGGGGACCGCGATGGGACCCAGAACGCCGCGGACGTGGTTGCGCAGGGTGTCGATCATCAGGTCCGACGGGTCGTTGCCCACCCTCAGCGTAACGAAGCCCTTGATTACCTCGCCGCGCAGTTCGTCAGGCTTGCCGATGACCGCCGCCTCGGCCACCGACGGGTGGGAAACCAGGGCGCTTTCCACCTCGGCGGAGCCGATGCGGTGACCCGCCACGTTGAGCACGTCGTCGGCGCGGCCCACCACCATGTAGTAGCCGTCCTCGTCTCGCAGGGCCACGTCGCCGGATGAATAGACGCCAGGAATCTGGTTCCAGGTGCCGGCGTAGCGTTCCGGGTCGCCCCACACGGTGCGGGAGAAGTGGGGGAAGGGACGGCGAATGACCAGGAATCCGCCCTTGTTGGGTTCCTCAATGGGCTGGCCCTCCCGGTCCACGATGTCCATTAGCGCCCCGGGCAGGGGCTTGCCCACGCGGCCGGGGCGGGTGTCCATGGTGGCCATGGTGCCCAGGCAGGGGCCGCCGGTCTCGGTCTGCCACCAGTTGTCCACTATGTGGGCCCATTCGCCGCTGCCGCAGATGTGTTCGTGGGCCCAGCGCAGGGCCTCCGGATTCAATGGCTCGCCGGCGCAGGTCAGGAAGCGCAGGGAGCGCAGGTTGTACTGTTTGGCCGGCTCCTCGCCGTAGCGCATCAACATCCTGACGGCGGTAGGCGCGGTGAAGATGACGTTGACCCCGTACTTCTCGATGATTTCGTAGAAGATGGCATTGTGAGGGTAGTCGGGCGCGCCCTCACGGAAGACGGTGGTGGCCCCGGCTACCAGGGGAGCGTAGACGATGTAGCTGTGGCCCACCACCCAGCCGATGTCGGACATGCACCAGAAGACGTCGTTGTCCTTGACATCCCAGAAGTTCTTGAAGTGGTAGTGGGTGCCCACCATGTAGCCGCCGTGGACGTGGACGACACCCTTGGGCTTGCCGGTAGTACCGCTGGTATACAGGATGTAGAGGGGATCTTCGGCGTCCATAACCTCGGCATCACAGTTGATGGACTGGCCGGCCAGCAGTTCCTCGAAGTCCACCTGCCCGTCCTTCAAGTCCTCCCGGGCCATTTCCCGCCGCCAGACGATGACCGAAGTCAGGGAGTCGCAGCCCTCCACCGCCTCGTTGGCAATGCTGATGAGATCGACCTTGTTGCCGCGGCGGTAGCCCACGTCGCCGGTAATCAAAGCCTTGGCCGAAGCGTCCTGGATGCGGTCGCGCAGGGAACCGACGCTGAACCCGGCATAGACCACGCTGTGAATGGCGCCGATGCGGGCGCAGGCCAGCATGGTAATGGCGCCCTCGGGGGTCAGGGGCATGTAGATTACTACGCGATCGCCCTTGCCGATTCCCAGGGACTTGAGACCGTTGGCGCAGCGGTTGACCTGCTGGGCCAGGCGGGCGTAGGTATAGACCTGCTCGGCGCCGTCCTCGCCCAGCCATACCAGGGCGGCCTTGTTGCGCCGCTCGGTGGTCAGGTGCCGGTCCAACGCGTTGTAGCAGATGTTGGTCTGCCCTCCGATGAACCAGCGGAAGTTGGGGTACTCCCATTGGAAGACCTGGTTCCAGCGGCGGAACCAGTGCAGTCCCTCAGCTGCCTCGGCCCAGAACCCCTCGGGATCCTCTATGGAACGGGCGTAGGCGCCCTCGTAGTCCTGCAACGCAGCCTGGGCGGAAACGTGGGGCGGCGCGGTTATCTCTCCGGATTCGCGTAGGAGGTTGTCAATCTGGCCTTGCTGAACCATGTTTTGCTCCTTTGCGGGATATTCTTTGGTTATTTACGAATTATGCTATTGCTTGATTGGGGATTTAGTTCGTCTTGGCCCCATTTCAAGGGGTTGTTGGCGATGTAATATCTTATGGTATCAAGTTCGGTTTCGTTGCGAACGATTTGTTCGTAGTAATTGCGTTGCCAGACTCTCCGGTCGAAGGGTCGGTAGTCTCCGGTCTTCACACCTCGAATGTATTCGTTGGTGGTCATGGTCTTGAACCACTGAATCATCGTGGGTAGGGGCGCACCTGCGTGTGCGCCCTGGTCTCTATAGACATCACGTTCTATTTCGATACCAATGATACCGTGAATGTGGTTTGGCATTGCGACGAAGGAGTCCAGCGTTACTGTGGGAAGCTTAACCGCCAATTCTAGCCACCATTTGGCAACCATTCTACCGGCGTCGTTAAGTAACATTTCGCCATCCTTGACATCTCCAAATAGGCACGTCCTGTTCTGCGCACAAATCGTAACGAAATAGGCTCCTGACTTCGCGTAGTTATAGTTCTTCAGGCGAATAGAGCGCCGGTGGTGGTCGTTGCTGTGAATGTTCATATCGGCTGGAACCAGGGCAGACACGTAGGTCTGCCCCTACGTCTGCTTGTTTCCCATTGTCAATATTCGCTCTTAGAGCGGTGGCGCCTATATTCTAACCCTGCCTTACAGGCGGGACAATGTTTGGGCATTGCAGAGGCAAGCCACATTTGTTCCGATGATTGCTTGACCCTATAATGAAGCCAGATACCAGGAAGAAAGAAGGATGCTGACATGGGAACCTTCAGCGTTGACGTGGAAATTGCCAACTATATTGGGGGGGAGTTCCAATCCATCAACGCCTTGGTGGACACTGGAAGTACTCACACCACGGTGCCGGCCAGCTTGCTGCGACGGCTGGGAGTTGAACCCGAAAGGCAGCGCTCTTTTAGGCTCGCCGACAACCGCGTGGTGGAGTATGAGACCGGTTACGCGCGTATCCGTTATGGCGGTGACGAGAGTGTAGTGCAGGTAGTGTTTGGTCCGGAGGACATTGGGGCGTGCGTCGGTGCAACGACACTGGAGAACTTAAGCCTGGCTGTGGACCTGTTGGAGCAGGCATTGGTACCGGTGGAAGGGTTGATGAGAAGGCACGGGTAGGCAAAATATCCACAAGAACAGAGAAATGAGAGTACCGTCCATCGAGACAGCAAGGCAGGTTGGTGCAAAATAGACATGCGCGAAACAACCACTGCAATCCACCGCAGTAAAGAAGGTTCCGCTGACTGCGTGATAGTCCTGACTTAGGAATTTACCCAAGAGTCAGGTCAATGGGTTGGAATCTGCCTTGAATTAGGCACATCCACTTTCGCAGATACCCTGGAATAATCCCGGCTCAAACTTCAAGAAGCTGTCGAACTGCAACTTGACGAAATCGAATGCTTGGGCTTTATCCAAGACTATCTGTACGTGATTCTCGGACAGACGACGCCTATAGATGCAGTTACCACCTCTGGATTCGTCGTTGCCTAATACGAAGGGTAGAAGGTAGTCGGGTATCGTTAGGCCTTCTTCACTCTCCCCATTCGCCGGCTCCACTAACTTCTTTGGTATATAATGGCCCAAGCCTGACTCAGGAGGGCCGTTCTTCTCCATGAAAGTCTACTACTTCAGCGAGTTTCCCTACCATGAATACCCCGACGACGAGGGCGAGAAGTACCCCTCCCTGCGGCTGACCTTTCCCAACACTTACTTTGAACCTGAACTGGGCACCGACCTGTTCAAGCGCTACTTCGACGAGTGCATATACGTGGACGAGATGGGCTTCGACGGCATCATGGTCAACGAGCACCACAACACGCCGTCGTGCATGAACGCCTCCTGCAACCTGGCGGCGGCGGTGCTGGCCCGCACCACCCAGCAGGCCAAAATCCTGCTGCTGGGCAACATCCTGCCCATCCATGACAACCCCGTCCGCCTGGCCGAGGAAATCGCCATGATTGACGTAATCTCCGGCGGACGTGTCATCTCCGGCATGGTGCGGGGCACCGGGGTCGAAACGCTGGCCACCAACGGCAATCCC
Source organism: Dehalococcoidia bacterium (assembly GCA_965207275.1). GTDB lineage: Bacteria > Chloroflexota > Dehalococcoidia > Lucifugimonadales > UBA3495 > Bin22. Next base: position 2,280,861 of record CBDBMH010000002.1, on the reverse strand, counting down.
ATGTACAACCGGGAGCGCTTCGAAGAATGCCATGACCTGGTCATCAAGACCTGGACCGAGCCCGGCCCCTTCCGCTGGGAGGGCAAGCACTACAACTTCCGGGTGGTCAATCCCTGGATGGTCCCCGTTCAGAAGCCCCACCCGCCGGTGTGGGTGCCGGGGACGGCCAGTCCGGAGACGGCCCAGTGGGCTGCGTCCCACGGCTACACCTACGTGGCCTTCCTGACGCCCCTGGACGTTACCGAGGACCTGTTCCAGATTTACCGCGGCACCGCCGCCGAGAACGGTTACGAACCCACGCCCGACAACTTTGGCTACCTGCTGTGTTGCTACGTGGCGGACACACAGGAGGAGGCCGACGAGCAGGCCCGCCACTTTATCTGGCGCATGGGCACCACCACCCGAGGCCCCCGGGAGTACATGAATCCGGTGGGCTACCGCAGCCAGCAGGGCGAGCAGGTGGCGGCGCGACGGGCCATCCGCCCCCTGATCCAGCAGAGCTACGAGGAACTGAACGAGAACTATCACATCGTGGCCGGCACCCCGGACACGGTGCTGGAAAAAATCCGGTACCTGTACGACCGGCTGGGAATGGACCACCTGATCTTCTACGGCCAGGAGTCAAAGATGTCCCACGACGCCACCATGAAGAACATCGGCCTTTTCGGCAAGGAAGTGCTGCCGGAGATACAGAAGTGGTAGGGGCAGGTCTGAGTGGTTGCTGAAGGAAGGCCCGGGGAAGGTCGCCCGGGCCTCTCTTGCTCCTGGGGCACAGGCTTTTGGGCCAATTGAGTATAGGGCGATTCCCCTAGGCTACGGCGCGCTGTGCGCGTAGACGCTGTTGTTCGGGCCGGCGGAGTAAATCACCTCTTCCACGACCGTGTAACCGCGGACGTCGGAGAACCCGCCTTTCGCGAAGGACCAGAGAATAACGCCACTGTTCGCATCGGCTGCGAGCAATTCCCCAGTATCCGATTCGCCATAGAGCAGACCGCCCGTTGCGGTGAGGGACTGAATGACCTGGCCGCCGGTGGACTCCTTCCAGATTTCCTGTCCTGTTGCGGCGTCCAAGGCAAAGACGGCGCCCTCGTCACCGGAAGCGGCGTACAGCGCACCGCCGGTCACCACCGGCGCCGTGGAGAGCATACCCGATTCATAACTCCAAACCTCCGTGCCGGTGGCCGCGTCCAGGGCATACACCTTGCTGCTGGGGGCGAGGTAGTAAATACCGTCAACCATCAGGGCGGGGAAGTCCCGGGCGGGAAACTCTTCGGTGTTGACCTCCCAGACTATATCGCCGGTGGATTCGTCAAAAGCGTAGGCGCGATTGGCCACCGTCAGGTACACGATCCCGTCACCCACGGTGGGTGAGGACTCCACGTAACCGCCAACTTCGGCCTGCCAGATAGTTTCGCCGTCGTCGGCGTTCAGCGCGTAGAACTGCCCGTACTCCGCGCCCGAGGCATAGACCCGGTCGCCGATGACCGCAGGGGTGTGGTTCGCGCCCATGGGGAAGGGGTGCTCGGCCACCCAGGCCACCTCTCCGGTGGCCGCGTCAACGGCGTGGACCCTGCGGTCGCCGTGGGCGGGTGCGCCGAAGTAGACCCTGCCGCCGCCCACAGTCGGAGAGTATTGCACCCACTCCCCGGTATCGAACTTCCACAGCTCCACGCCGGTGGCGGCGTCCAGGGCGTAGAGGTGGTTGTCGTTGGAGCCGAAAAACACCCTTCCATCGACGACGCTGGGTGTGGAACGAATGACATCGCCGGTGGTGTGGCTCCAGAGCAGTTCGCCGGTAGCCGCCTCCAGGGCGTACAGGTTACGATCATCGGAGCCGGCGTACACCACTCCATTGACCACCGCAGGAGCGGTGACTACCCAGCCGCCGGTGGTAAAGGACCACAGGGGGGACCGGCCTTGTCCCAACTGGGCCGGACCACTTCCGCCGACATCTGGGGGAGCTCCCCCCGTAGGTTGGGCCGCCAATTCCGGGAGGCAGGCCACCAGGCCCAGGCCAAATGAGAGCATCATCATGGCGTTTTCAGGGGTAGGCTCGCCGGTTGAGGCTGCAGCCAGATCCGACGGACTAAAGTTGCCCAACAAGGTGCGCAGGCAGCCTGCCTGTTCACCGGTCAAGCCGCCCATCTGCGCTGCCGTATCCGCAAGAAAAATCTCCCGGGCCGTTTCGTCGGAAACGCAGTGGAGCAGTGCGGGCGATTCCTCTTCCAGGCCCTCCAGTCCGAAAGGTCGCGGCATGATTGATTCGAGCCGCTCGTCTCCCAAACCGTCCCGGATACAGGACTGTTCTTCTTCTGAGAACGAAGTGTAAATGTCGCCCCAAGTACTGGTGGGGCGGATATCGGTATATACAGGGCCGGTTGCCGGGGATCCAGGGCTGTCGGCTTCTGATTGGTTCAGGGCATTGGTTGGCTCGGCCGTGGGTACTCTGGGTGATAAATGGGTGGGGGATGGCCGGATAACAATTGGCGTGGGTGTCGCTGCAGGAATGGAAGTTGGGACCGGCGTGACCGCAACCGGTTCAGGAGAAGTCGCTTTGGAGAGAGCGGTAACGGAGGCAGGCCGTTGGCCCGGTTGGGTTCCCACAGTTGAAGCGGACTCTGCGATATTGCTGGCGTCGGTAGTGACCGTGACGGGCTCAGGTTTGGGCTCGGAAGCGCAGGAAGCCAGAGCAGAAACGGCCAGCAGACCCGCCAGTGTCATAAAGAACGCAGGGTAAATACCACGGGAAAATATCGGGAAAAGGGCCATCGTCGTCCCCACCTCCAAGCAATTTCCAGTTGCCCTCTCTATCACCATATCATAAGCTTGCTGGGCCTCACTACTTTGAAGAGGGAATGGCTATGGCCGTATTAGAGCTAAATTGACACGGTGTGGGGGCCGGTTTAGGCTTTGTTACCTATACGCGGGCTTGGCCAATTGCTGATTCCAGCACATTCTGTAGGTCATCCCACTGTAGGTCACCCCAGCCTTTTCACAACCCGGCGCAACTGACCAGAAAGGACGGACTGAACTATTATGACCACCGCTTCCAACAAGAAAATTGCCGTGGTTGGCACAGGGGGCACGGGCAGCGTTATCGGCGGCATGCTTACCGTGGCTGGCCACGATGTGGTGATGATCGACCAGTGGGGCGCCCATGTGGAAGCGATGAAGGCCAACGGACTCCACATGGCCATTGCAGGAGAAGAGTTCACGTCCCCGGTGCGGGCCCTGCACCTTTACGAGGTCTGCAACCTGGAGGACAGCTTTGACATTGTTTTCCTGGCCTGCAAGTCCTACGACACTCTGTGGCTGACCCAGCTTATCCTTCCTTACTTGAAGGACGACGGGGTGCTGGTGTCGACCCAAAACAGCCTGAACGACGAGTGGATTGCCCCCGTAGTCGGCCCCACCCGCGACATTGGCTGCGTCCTGACCATGTCGTCCGAGGTTTTCCAGCCGGGGCATTTGAAGCGCAACACGGCCATGGACCGCACCACCTTCGTGCTGGGAGAACTGCACGGCCGCATCACGCCCCGCCTCCAGGAACTGCAGTCCATCCTCAGCGCGGCGGGGAAGACGGAGTTGACCACCAACCTGTGGGGGACACGGTGGTCCAAGCTGGTGTTTAACAGCATCGTGGCGCCGGTGTGCGCCCTGGCCGGCGTGGGTCCGGCGCACCTGACCGAGGCCCCCGAGCGAATCCGGGTGTGCCTGGAACTGGGGCGAGAGTCTCTGCTGGTGGGCCGGGCCCAGGGATACAGCATGGAACCGGTGTTTGGCCTTTCCATGGAGGAGGCCGCCGAGTCTCCCGAAGCGTTGGTGGACAACCTGGTAAAGGCGTCGCAGGCCGAGGGACGAGAAGCTCGTTCCTTCTTCCACCAGGACATCCTGAAAGGCCGCAAGACGGAGGTGGACTATATAAACGGCCTGGTGGCGCGCAAGGGCCGGGAGAGCGGTGTGCCCACGCCCATGAACGATGCCGCCGTAATCATGGTCAAGCGGCTAGAGAGGGGCGAGATGGGGCCCGATCCGGTGAATATCGCGAAGATGGAGCAAGTGGCGCAGGAGGCGGAATAGGAGCGGGGAGCGCCGACCTGCCCCGTTCCAGACACTTATGCTCAGCTATCTTTGGTACTATCTTCGAACTTGGGACTGGCGTCTTTTCCTATTCATTCTGCTCTTTATCGGCCTGCCTAATCTCTACCAGCTTTACCGCATTTATTTGATAGGCAACGAGCTGCCGGACCCAAGCAGCCTGGCTATAGTGTCGCAGTGGCAGTTCGTGGGGCTGGTTGTTGAAGTCTTCCAGGAAGCTACCGTTCTGGCCATCTTCTTTTTCCTGGGATCGCAAATTCGCAGTGGCACCGGAGTACAACTGGACCGCGCCAAGAGTGTTCTTTTGTTCATATTTCTGGTTTCCCTCGTATTTTCCGCCGGACTTTTCCTGTTTCGAGACAGTTTCGTCACCCTCATCGGAACCTCACCGGAAATTCAAAGCCAGACTAGGAACTATCTGAGTATTTCTGTCTTCAGCATCCCTTTCTCCCTGTTAGTTGCCGCGATCGTGGTGCTGTTTGAATCCTTGGGAATGCGGTTCCTTGTTTTCGTAATGGCAATAGCTAACGTTGTCTTCAAGTTTGCGCTGGACAGTGTATTTTTCGGCGGACACCGGTTCTCTATGGAGGCGGAAGTGTCAGGGGTGGCGTGGGCCACGTTGTTGGCTAGAAGCCATTTCAAAAATACCGAATAAGGTTTATGCTCCTGACCAAAGGGAAAGTGTGGGGTGGAACGGTGGAGCAGGAATTGAGCGATGCCCAATGGAAACTGATACAGCCTTGGTTGCCAGCGCCTAAGCGGAGGGGGCGTCCCAGAGCCGATGACCGGCGCACCATCAATGGTGTCTTGTATGTGTTGCGCACGGGCTGCCGCTGGCAGGACCTTCCGGGAGAGTACGGCAGTTCCGTGACTTGCTGGCGACGACTGAACCAGTGGCAGGAACAAGGGGTCTGGGAAGATATCTGGCGGACTCTGCTGGGCACTCTGGATGCCCAAGGTAGGCTGGAATGGGAACGGGCCCACCTGGATGCCACTTTCGCCCCAGCCAAAAAGGGGGAGACCAGGTAGGACTGACCCGCAAGGGCAAGGGCACCAAACTGATGCTGGTGGTAGACAACCAGGGAACCCCTCTGGGAGCCTTGGTGGCCAGCGCCCAGCGGGCGGAGATCACTCTGGCCGAGGCTACCTTGGCAACGGTGAGGGTACCGCGGGCCAGGGGACGACCCCGCAGTCGTCCCGGGGAACTGGTAGCCGACCGAGGCTACGATTCTCGAGCATTCCGAAACCGGTTGCGGCGGAGGGGAATCAAGCCTTGCATCCCGGAACGACGTGGCAAAAGGCCGCGACCGGGCCGGAAAGCTCAGGTGTCCAACTACCGCCATCGGTGGGTAGTGGAACGGACCTTCGCCTGGTTGCACAACTTTCGTCGGCTGGTAGTTCGATACGAGAGAAAAGCGGATCTCTATTTCGGCTTCGTCCTGCTGGCCTTTGTAATCCTGCTCACTAATCGAATTTTGAAATAGCTTCTAGCGTTGGTCTCTTCGTGCTGGGTATGGTGTTGCTCGTGCGGTCCAGAAAAATCCCGCTGAACGTCCTATTGACCTTACCTTCCTTTGCCGATATGCGTCAGTATGCGCGCGTTGGGCTGGGCAGTGGGCTGGACAGTCTTATAAGAAATGTCGCCTATTTCTTTATGATTATCAGAATAGTGAACACTATTGGCCCGGCTGAGATAGGAGGCTACTACTTAACTATGCAAGTATTGTGGGGCTTTTTGCTGGTACCTGTCCTGGCCTTCGCTGATTCCACCAAAGCCTTGGTAGCTAACTCTTCCGGCGACTTGTCCCGAGTACGAGGATTGTGGTTCTCAACGATGGTCATCACAGCGGTTATGATGGTGGTCTGGGTGGCCCTTTTCCCCTTCTTCCCTGCTCTAGCCTCGTTCGTTAATGACGACCAGGAAACCGTTAAATGGGCGGTAACAGCCTTTAGCGTTCTTTTTGTTCCCTACGTGTTGTTTTCGTTCAATGCCGTTATTGACAGCATCTTTTACGGCTTGGGACTAACTCGATACATGGCGTACCAGGCAATGTTGACTAACGGCTCCGTTTACCTGGTAGCTTTCATTCTCTACATCGTTGGGTGGTGGAATCCGACATTTATGGGGGTGATGGCCCTATTTTCTTTGGGGATTCTAGTTGATTCAATTTTGACCTTATATTTTTTGGTTAAGGCACTCTATTTTGATTCTGCAAGGGCTGGGAGAGCGGTGTGCCCACGCCCATGAACGATGCCGCCGTAATCATGGTCAAGCGGCTGGAGCGGGGCGAGATGGGGCCCGATCCGGTGAATATCGCGAAGATGGAGCAAGTGGCGCAGGGAACGGAGTAGGAGCGGGGAGCGCCGCTGTTGGCCGTTACGGATGGGCCTGGAGTCTGAAGGGAGCCGCAGTGACGGTTTGTACGGCGGGAAAATAATGGGCGCCGGATAGTCGATGCCGCACAAGATGAAATAGGGAGTATTGGGACCCGGGGAATGCTGCCCCGGCTCCCGGTAGCAAATTCCCACAGCCAATGGTCACACGGGGCTGATCCTCAGCAAGAGAGGATCGGCCCCGTGTACGTTTCTACATAATACTTTACATTGAACGTCACAATGTTATAATAATAATGTATTATTTGGGTTGCAATATAAAGACTGTGAATATATCGGCCTTTAAGGCAAAGCCAATTGAAGGGGGTAATAACCATGGAGTGGGCAATTACCAGGGAAGACAGACTGCATTCGGGCAACAATGCTTTGGCGGGATTCATAGAGCGGATGGAACGGGAACTGAGGAACGGCGGCACTCCCATTGAGGGGTTCCAGTTCCTGAATTCCCCGTTGGAGATGCTGCGGTTCAGCCGGGAGATCGAAGAAGAGACTCTGTCCCAACCCGAAGGCGCCGACCTGTACGTAGGATTTCAGAACACGGGGAAACTGTTGGGCGAACGAAACCGGTACCGTCGCATCCTGGAAGCGGGGGTAAGGGTGGTGGGCTTCGGAGAGGGGCAAGCTCCGGATTTCCTGGCGGACACCGATGCCGAGTGGGTATCCCTGCCCAGGGACCATCATCTGCTGGTGAACCAGTGGTTCCTGGTTTCCACGGCGCCGGTTCCCATAGCCTTTGTGGGCTGGGAAACTTCGGAGGAGCACCGGTTTGGGGTGGGCGGGGTTTCCCAACCGGGGAAGACCTTTGAGGGCTTCGTCACCGGCGACCCACGCATCATTACCGCGCTGGTGGAATACCTGGACATGGTGCGGGAAGGAGCAAAGGGTCATGACGAGCAGACGAGCAATTCCGCCTGCAAGCTGCCGCCCGAATTGCTGGTGGAATCGGAGGACGACTCGGTGCCCGTGATGATGGGGCGCGACCATTCCTCCCTGCGGCTGGACATTCCGGTGCGCCGCATCCTGGCGGTTACCGACCTGCACGGGTGCGCCGAGTACAACGCCCTGCGGGGCTGGGCCACGGAACTGGCCATAGCCAATGCCAGCCAGCTGGCGTTGTATGAGATTTCCGCAGCCTCCTACCTGGTTTCTCCCTATCCCGAGGACCACCGGAAGCGGTGGCAGCGCCTCTTGAACTGGCGGGAACTGCTGCCCCTGGGGCGGGCGCCCCTGGCCCGGCAATTGGCCCGAATCCAGGCCCGAGGCGTGGAGGCCGGCGCCATCCTGCCCTCCACCCACGGTTTCAAGCACCTGGCCCACTGGGCGGAACAGGTGGACGCGGACCTGATCCTGCTGCCCCCGTCGTTGGTAAGGCCCGGTCTGCTGGCCCGCCTGCGGGGATACAGCCTGGAGGCCCTGCTGGAGCACACCGACCGGCGGGTGATGGTGGTTGCCGCCAACGGCATTATGTGCCCTGCCAACGTGGAGCACCATGTTTGGGAGACCTACGCAGATCCCGCCCTGGAATCCCGAATGGCAGTCGCTCCGCTGGCCTAGAACGAAGGCGAAGGTCACTCGAATACGGGGGACAAACCGGCGCGCGCCCTCGGCGCCGGGGCGTCCCCCACCTTTTTTGCGATGCCCGGCTTGAAGGCCGGGCGATTCCGTTTGGGCCTTGCGAAAGTTTCGGGCCGGATCGGATAGAGGCCAAGAAATGGCAGGCGCACAGGTCTGCCCCAGGGTTAATCACTGCCACAAGACCATATCCAGAAGGCTGCCTTGTCAGCGTGGCTGGGCGATCGCATTGTAGATTTGGGCTGTACCTGGCAAATATCCAAGAGTTACAGGTCATGTCGCCTTGAGCCTGCCGAAGGGCCTGAAATTCTTCCCATCAACCTCGTTAACGCTCAGTAAGTAGGTTGGTAGGATAGAGTTTAGATTCTTCGGCTTCGCTCAGAATGACCAGTCAACTAGAGCGCGATTGCCCTGGTCGGGGTGGCAATTTCTATCCAGATTGCCACCACTGCTGTGATACAATTTCTCCGCCTATGAATTCCAACACCAATACCACTGTCAGCCCCGACCGGTTGACCACTCTCGCGCCGGGGCAGTACCTGTCGCCCGAGGCGGTGCTGCGGGTGTTGCGGCGAGTGTCGCCGGAATCTACCGAGGCTGAAAACGCCAGCGGCGGCGTCCTGTACCTGGCGCCCGAGGATTTGTACCGATGGCCCGAGTCCAGGGACACGGGGCGGCGCGAGTGGTACCGATTCCTGGTCCCGGCAATTGACGGTCCCGGGGGCGATTCGCTGCTGAAATCCGATACGGGGCTGGCGATTTTCCGGGCCGGTGAACGGGGCGTAGTCATCGTGCCTCCCTTTCCCATCAGGGAAACCTTGGTAAGCGGGGACTGGGACGAACGGCCCCTGCGCCGCATTCTGACTGCCGACCACACCGTGGGGGTGGTGCTGCTGCGGCTGGGCAGGTACCTGGTGGCCGTGTTTAAAGGCACCGAACCGGTGGTTACCAAGACGGATACCCGATACGTGAAGGGAAAGCACCACGCAGGGGGCACGTCCCAGCTGAGGTTCAAGCGCATCCGCGAGGGGCAGATGCGCAAGCTGTTTGACGAGGCCTGTGGCGTCGTTTCGGACCGGTTTCAGCCCCACGAGCGGGAACTGGACTACATACTGCTGGGGGGCGAACGGTTGACCCTGAGCGGCTTCCTGAAGGTGTGCCCCTACCTGCAACGGCATCAGAGCCTTATTTTAGACCGGCGACTGAACATCCGCGACCCCAAGCATGACACGCTGGAAACGGTCGCGGGCCTGCTTCGGCAGAGCCGGGTGTGGGCCATTGTCCCGTAAACATCGATTTTCAAACATGGATGGACAGGATATACAGGATGTGGCTGCTCGCCGGTTAGTCCTTCTGTGTATCTCGCCTATCCATGTGAATTAGACCTGGTGCGAGTTGATTAGAGATTCGGAAGTCATGCACCCCGCTGCCCTGGGCGGATTTGAGCGGGCGTTGGGGCTGCTGGAGTTTGACCAGATTCGGCAGCGGCTGGCCGGTTACGCCCGTACCGTGCTGGGGCAGGAGCGGGCGCTGGAGCTGACTCCGGTGGGCGATGTCAGGGAAATCGGAACACGGCTGCTGGAGACCGACGAAGCGCGCCTGTTCCTGGACAACGGCGGCGGGCTGGAGTTCGGCCCGGGCGCGGACCTGCGGGAGTACGTGCAGCGAGCAATGCTGGGTGGTTCTCTGCGGGGCGAGGAACTGCACCAGATCCAGCAACTGGCCGCGGCCGCCGGATTCAATCGAAAGGCCCTGGCCCACCGGGACGACCTGCCTCTGCTGGCCGGAATAGCCGGCAACATCCCCGATCTGGGCGGGCTGGAGGACGCCATCCGCCGAGCCATCAGCCCCGCCGGAGAGTTACTGGACGATGCCAGCCCGGAACTGCGGCAGCTGCGCAGAGAGTCTCGCTCTGCATACCAGCAGCTTAACGAAGTGATGCAGCGTAGCCTGCGCCGGTACCAGCAGCGGGCGGTGGTGCAGGAACCCATCATCACCCAGCGCAACGGTCGGCTGGTCCTGCTTATCAAGGCGGAGAACAAGTCCCAGATACCGGGCATTGTCCATGACGTTTCCGACAGCGGCGCTACCGTCTTCATTGAACCCCTGCCGGCCATTGAGACGGGCAATCGGTGGCGGGAGACCCGATTAGCGGAGGAGCGGGAGGAGGAGCGCGTATTGCGGGCCCTGGCCGCGCGAGTTGGAGATGACAGTGACGATCTGCAGCTGGCGATGGACCTGCTGGCCCGGCTGGACGTGGCCATGGCCAAGGGCCGTTACTCTGCCAACTGCCGGGGCGTTGCCCCAACCATCCATACCCCGGAACCCTCCTTCGACAAGCTCAGGATGAGCGGTGGACCGCGAACCCAATTTGTCCCGGCTTCCGAATCCGCTCCTGGTGACCCTACCATTGAGTCCGGTCATGGAGACCCCACCATTCAGTCCGCTCGTCGTGAGCTCGTCGAACCACGCCTGCGCATCACCGGCGCACGGCACCCTTTGCTGACGGAGCGGGTGGTGCCCACCAGTGTTCAGCTGGGCGGAGGCAACGGGGTGATGGTCATCACCGGCCCCAACGCCGGCGGCAAGACGGTGGCCCTCAAAACGATGGGGCTGCTGGCCATGATGGCCCACGCCGGTCTGCACGTCCCCGCCGAGGCCGCCGATTTCCCCCTGCTGGATGGCATTTACGCCGACATTGGCGACCAGCAAAGCATCGAGCAGTCCCTGTCCACTTTCAGTTCCCACATTCAGAACCTGCGCGACATTCTGGAGCAGGTGACGGACCGCTCCCTGGTGCTCATCGATGAACTGGGCACCAGCACCGACCCGGAAGAGGGGGCGGCCCTGGCGCAGGCCATCCTCGGTCACCTTCGGGAGCGGGGCGTAATGACCATCGCCACCACCCACCACCGGGGCGTGGCCCGCTACGTGCAGGAACAGGTGGGAATGGTAAACGCCAGTGTCGACCTGGAGCCGGGAACCCTGGAACCCACCTACCGCATAACCCTGGGCCTGCCGGGGCGCAGCTATGCGCTGACCATTGCGGACCGGATGGGGCTGGCCCAGGAAATTCTGGAAGATGCGCGCTCCTTCATCGCTCCGTCCCAGCTGGAAACGGACGACCTGGTGAAGGAACTGCAGGAGGAACGGGCGGTGGTGGCCCGGATCCGCCAGGAATCAGAGGCGCTGCTGGCCCAGGCCCGGGCCGAGCAGGCGGAGACCGAAGCGCGGCTGGCCACGGTGGAATCGGCACGGCTGGAACTGGTCGAGGAGGCCCGCCTGGACCTGCAGAAACGTATTGGCGGACTACTGGCCCAGCTTAACCAGGCGGAACGAGCGGCGGAACACGCCGAGGCGGAACAGGCGGCCCGTCGGCTGATGCGGCCCGCCCCGGGCGCCCCGCCCCGCGGCGCCGGCGGGGGACAGACCTCCGAGCGGTTCCGGGCCTACCAGGAAGACTTGGCCCAGCTGGAGAAGGAGCTTACCTCGCCCCAGTGGGAGCCGATTGAGGTGGAGCGCACCCCCTGGCAGGAGAGGCTGCGCAGCGGCGACCGGGTCTACATCCGTGGCATCCCCCGGCCCGTGGAGGTCATCTCTTCCCAGGACGCCGACGAGCACATTGAGGTGCTGCTGGGCACCATGCGGGCCAGGATTCCCGTGTACCAGTTGGAGCGTCCCGCCGAAGCGGGGTTGGATACGGAGGGTCAACCGGCCACAACTCCGACGTCCGACAACGGGGGAACGACGGCGCCCAGCGGTCTGGACCCCAGCGCGCGAGGGGTGCGGTTCCGCCACAATCGGGACGCCGGCGTATACTACCGACGCCCGTCGCCCCGCCATGTCAAGACGGACCTGGACCTGCGCGGCCACCGGGTGGACGAGGCCCTGGACAAGGTGGAGACGCTATTGAACGAGGCCGCCCTGAGCGGCGTTCCGGAAATCCGCATAATCCACGGGCAGGGCACGGGCGCCCTGCGCAATGCCGTCCGGGAATACCTGCGGGGCCATCCCCTGACCGCATCGTCGGGTCCCGACGCCGAAAGCGCCAACGACGGCGTAACGGTGGTGGAACTGAAGTAGAGGTGATGCCTTGACGCAAGAACCGAGACCAACCCCCATGGAACGCAAGGCCCGAGCCCTGGTGCGGCTGGAGGAGGGCCGCCGCTCCCTGCGCCAGGCGCTGGACGGCATTGACGCCGAGGACGCCTTCCTGGGTTCGCGGTGGTCGGTGTGGGAGGTTCTCCAACACCTGGACGCAGAGAATTTCGTCGATGCGCTGGAGAAGATTTCCATGGGGGAAATGGACATGCTGCCGCCCTTCACCAGCCGGGAGGAACGGCTGAGGCAGGACATTGAGCACCTGGAGGTTACCTACGACTGGTTGCAGTCCGTGATAGAAGGACTGACCGAGGAGCAGCTGGCCCAGCCGGTTACGCCCCCCAATCCCAACAACTCTTTCCCCGGTCTTACCATGCTGGAACTGGTGGAGCGGTCGGCGGGCCATGCCGGCACCCATGCCCGCCAGGTGGAATTGACCCGCAAGTACGTGGCCGAGTTCAATGCCCGGGAAAAGACGGTAACGGTGCTGACCCTGGGCAGTGGCGACATGGACTCAGTGCCCCTGAGAATCAAGGAATTGATCGCCTTTGCCGACTTCACCGCCGGGGATGCCGCGGCCCTGGACCTGGTGCGGCCCTGGATACGGGGTTTGGAAGCGCTGATCCGTCCGGATAACCTGGAAGAAGTGGTGTCGCGCATGGGGCGCGAAGCCAGGGCCGGGTTATGGACGGTCATCTGCGTGTCGGGAGATAAACCGGAAGAGGAACACCCCGATTTGATGGCTCTGGCCCGCCGCCACTGCGAAAAGGTGGTGGTGGTTTAGTGGATGGGCGCTGAGGGAACGACGTCGCCCTCATCCCCTCCTTCCCCCTTCGGGGGGCGAAGAAGTAATGTTGAACTGACTACCGACCCCTAGCCGATGAACAGGGTGTAGGTGAGGCCCGTGGGCTGGGTAACTTCCTGGGGGTCGAGGATGCGACGCTGCGGGTCCAGGGCGCGGCGGGCCACTTCCCGGTTGATGGGCGGCACCTGTTCCAGGGCGTCGATCTCGTCCAGGGAGAAATAGGCGGCCATGTCCACTTCATGGGCGTCGGGCGTGGGTTCGCCTGAGACGGGCCGCAGCGCCAGAATGACGTAGGTACTGTTCCCGTTGTCAGCGTCGTAGCGATTGCGGATACCCAGAACGCCCACCACCTCGGCGGCGACCCCGGCCTCTTCCTCGACCTCGCGCACCACCGCCTGCTCCATGGTCTCATCCTGCTCCACGAAGCCGCCCGGTATCTGCCAGTTGCCCCGGCCCCGGCGGGATGCCCGGCGCACCATCAATAGCTTATTGTCCTTGATGACGGCGCCCCCCACGCCCAGGTTGTAGTTGGTGTTGTAACGTTCCGGTGGCGGCATGGCGCTTAACCTCCAAGGGTGGCTGCTATCGCTCTCATATCACTGAGGGCGTGGGATGACGACGACGGAGTCTCTACTCACCCTGAAATCTCCAAATTTCCAAAGGTAACGGTTCCCGCCAGGGTCAGTTCTCCGTCCGGAGTGTCCGGCACAGGGTGTTGCCGGTTGTCCTGCACATGACCAAAGTGGGCGCTGACTTGATCGAGATTCACTCGCCAGCCCGGGGGAACCCGCAGGTGCAGGCCGCCGAAGGTCAGGTTCACATCGAGGCGGGCGGAACCGTCGGCCAGCACGGCGTCCCGCAAATCCAGGGCCACGTTGCCGAAGTTGGTTTCCACTTCGCCGCCCCGAAACTCCTGGCCCGCGCAGGTGTCCTCTATGCTGTTAAACACGGCCCGCCACGAGTCGCCGGAACCGACGCGGGAGACGGTGGTACCCTCGACTACAGTTCCGGAGGACCGATGGCCGTGGCCTTCCTGCCGGCCGCGACGACCCGCTGCCCGGCCGCGACGACGGCGGCCCAACAGGATAGCCACACCCACTATGACGATAAAGACCGGCCAGATCACCGAGAAGTCCCATCTCCACAACCCAAGGGCTGAAAGCTGGAAGCCAATGCCCAGCAACAGCAGGACGATGGGCCACAGTCGGAAACGGAACCCGCCGGACACCAGTTCCCACAAGCCCCAGACTATCAGCAGCAGCGGCCACCAGGTGCGGACCAGGTCCCAGCCCCAGTCCAGGCTGATGATGTTGGTGTTGCTCAACAGCAGCAGCACGCCCAGGACAACAAGAATGCCGCCAATTACGTATCGAACTCTACCGCGGGATGAATTCATAACCGAGTCCTTTCAATAATTCTCTGCTGGTCTCCATGTTATTGCTTCACCTGGTGATCAAGAACCTCCTCACAAGGTGACGCAGGAGGAGGGAGTCACGGCGCTGGCTAACGACCTACCAACGACCTACCAACGACCGGCCAACGACCGGCTAACGAGCGGCTGGCACCGGAATTCCTGCCACGTTCACCGGCACGCTGCCGAAGGTGTGGCGTGTGGTGTAAAACAGGGTCTTCCAGTCGCCGCCGCCGAAGGCCATGTTGGTCGTGCCCGGGGCGCCGTGCACGATGATGCCCAGGGGATTGCCGGAAGGGTCCATGACCCAGATGCCGCCGGACCCGCCGCAATAGACGTTCCCCTCGGTGTCCACCTTCATCCCATCGGGGTTGCCCTCTCGCTCGCCGCCCAGGTCGCAGAAGACCCGGTCGGTCGCGATCAATGGCATGCCGTTGGGTTCCAGGTCGAAGGCCCGGATGTGGCGGCGCCGCGTGTCGTTGATGTAGAGGACGCTCTCGTCGGGGGACAGGGCCAGGCCGTTGGGGCGGCTGAAGTCCCACACGATCAGGGTGATGGTACCCAGGTCGGGGGATACGTGATAGACGCCGTTCCAGTCCAGGTCCAGCCCCGGGGTGGGAAAGCCGGGGTCGGTGAAGTAGATGTCGCCCCTGGAACTGACGATAACGTCGTTGGGACGGTTGAGGCGACGGCCCCGGTAGTTGCTGGCGACAACGGTAATGCTGCCATCGGGTTCCTGGCGGGTTACCCGCCGGGTGTCATGCTCGCAGGCCAGCAGACGGCCGCTGGGGTCGCGGGTCAGGCCGTTGGCCCGGTTGGTGGGTTCCATAAACAGGCTGACGCCTTCGCCGGACGTCCACTTCATCCGACGACTGTTGTGTATGTCGCTGAAGAGCAGGTAGCCACCCTCCTGCCACCACAGGGGACCCTCGGCCGGACCCATGGCGCCGCCGTAACCGTCACCCAGTTCGGTAATGGCCGCGTCGGGGGAGACGATATGTGCGAGATTGGGGGACAATACTTCTATAGGCATGGTGCATCTCCTGAGTTACGAATGTTCAATTACGAATTACGAATGGGGATGGGTCGGCCCATCTCTATGCTGATGGGGTGGCTGCAGGACTCCCACAAAGTTCGTAATTCGCAATTCTTAATTGACAATTGATTTCTACCGGTCCGTCGGAACCGGAATCCCCGCTATCTTTATCTGTACGTTGCCCAGGGTGCCGCGGGTGGTGAAGAACAGGGTCTTCCAGTCTTCGCCGCCCATGCAAAGGTTGGTGGTGGCCTCCTGGCCGTGGACCACGGTGCCCAGGTGCTTGCCGGTGGAGTCGAGAATCCACAGGCCGCCCGATCCGCCGCAGTAAACGTTGCCCTCCACGTCCACCTTCATTCCGTCGGGAACGCCGGGGCGGTCCCCGCTCAGGTCGGCAAAGACACGGTCGGAGGACAAGGCAATGCCGCCGGTGGGCAGCACGTCAAAGGCTCGGATGTGGCCCCGGCGAGTGTCGTTGACGTAGAGGACACTCTCGTCGGGCGAGAAGGCCAGGCCGTTGGGCAGGGTGAAGTCGGCCACCAGGAGAGTCATGGTTCCCAGGTCTGGAGAGACGCGGTAGACGCCGGAGATGGTCTGCTCCCACTGGTTGGCTACTCGGGGGAAGGTCCAGGGATCGGTGAAGTAGATGCTGCCGTCGGACTTGACGATGACGTCGTTGGGCCGGTTAATCTGACGGCCCTGGAAGCTGTTGGCGATGACCGTTGTGCGCTCCCCGTCCCGGCTGAGGCGGGCCACCCGGCGGCCGTCGTGCTCGGCGGAAAGGAGCCGACCCTGCAGGTCGCGGGTCAGGCCGTTGGCCCGGTTGGTGCCCTCGGTATAGACCGTAACCCCCTCGCCCTCGGTCCACTTCATTCGGCGGTCGTTGTGGATGTCGCTGAACAGCAGGTAATTCCCCTCGTGCCACCACAGGGGACCCTCCGCCGGCCCGTTGACGCCGCCGTAGCCGCTGCCCAGTTCGCGAATCTCCGCGTCCAAATCGATGATCTGCTCAAGTTCGGGTGCCATTTGTTCTATGGGCATGTTGTCGTCCTCCGAAAGTTCAATTCCCTGGTTGTTTGCGGTTGACCCGGCCGGAGCCTAGCCCCGGCTCCACGGCATTATACGAGATAGCCGGGCGAGATTCATGCAGTCGGCCTCAAGTCGTAGGTCAGTCGCACTATAAATTTTTCTCGAGTTGCGGCAGGACTGTCAGCAAAAAATCAAGTCACCCTTAGTCCGCCCCGGTAGAATATCCGCCTTTGGCGGGCGGACTGAGCTTGGCCCAGGGGCTCAGCATGACCTTCTTAAAAACGCCATGGCCCTGGTGACACCTGCCTCTTGATTCCCTGGGTAACGTGTCCCTACTATACTTTCATGGCCCATTCACGCCGTAGCCCCGCCAAGCTCGGATCACCTCTCTCCCTCAGGGAGATGAATTCGCCCCAGGCGGACCCTTCACGGGAGAGGCCGGAGGCCAGGGCGTCTCCCTGGCTCAAATCTGGAAAGTGGCCCAAAATGGCCCGGAATGGCCCACCCGGTCTGCCCATTTTCTATCTGGCCAGCGGCCCATTTTCGGGCCACCGGCGCATCGTCTGACCCACCTTCCAGATACGAAACGGCCCCAAATGGCCCAAAATGGCGCGGAAATCAAAGAAATAGCATTATCTGAAGACCTTAGCGGGGCGGGAAACAATTGGCTGGCCCACGTTTCAGGCTCTTAAGTCGGTCGTTCGTCTTGGCGCTGCCGAAGAACCTGACGGGCCAGCTCCCCGGAACAATCGCAATATGCTGTGGGGAAGCCCCGTCGTTCCCGCGCCGATAAAATATCCGCCTCTGGCGGGCGGGAACCTCGAACCGGGAGAAAGGGCGCTTTTCCCTTGTAGGATAGCTGAATGCCTATTGTCGGAATCAAAATGCGATTGCCCTGCCTTAAGGCGCTGGCGCCCAGGCCCCAAATCCACCACCTAATGGGAGAAAAATGGTTTTGGGGCTCCTTGATTGGGCCGGTTGGGGCATCGGCTGACGGCTGACAGGTTGGCAGTGGGTTGGCGTGGCAGGAGTAGGCGCTGGAAGGGGATATTGGGGCGTTGGCCGGCGACGCCAGGGCGAGGTCTATGCCAACCGGTCCTGGAGAAGGGCGCAGTGTCCCTACGGCGGGAGTCCCCGTCGCTTGAATGCCCGTCGGTAGTGGCGCAGACCGTCCCAGGTCAGGGTGGGCCGTGGGCCAGCGCCGCTATTCTCCGGTGCGCTCCCGCCAGCAGCGGGAAGGATGGATGGCCCCGGGCCAGCCGGATCAGCAGCTTCCTGGCGTGGCAGACCACCCGTCCGGCCAGATTGATCAGAGCAAAGCGCACCGCCTTGAGCCGCTTGTTCACCCACTGACCGCCCAGGGCCAACTGCTTGACCGCCGAGTTCAGGTTGAACGCCAGCGCCGCTATCGCCCACCAGGCCGCGTTGGCCCCGAACTGTCCCGACGGCAGCCTCCCGCCAGCCAAGTCCTCCTTCAGCACACCATGCACCTCCTCGCCCTTCCCGCATCTCTCCCGGTACCACCGCACCACCTCATCTCCCGGTAGCTCCCGGTTAGTCACTATCCCCCGGATCTTGTACCAGCCCCGGTCCGGCATCTCCATCGCCGGAACCGACAACTCCAGGTCATCCTCCATGCCCGGCAGCGGCGGCCGCCTCAGCGGCTCCCGGACCGCTATGAAACGGTAGTCGGGATCATTCTTGGAATAAGCCAATCTATCGGGCACGAAGTCCACCTCGGCCCACTCCTGTTCCGTCTCCACCGCCAACTCCCCCACCATCCGGGGCAACCGGCGCCACTGGCTCTCCTCCACTTCGGCTGCCGCACGCTTGAACCCCTCCGTGACGTCCGCCCCCACCGCGAATTCGATCACTCCGAACCGCTCATCCCTCCCCTCGGCGCAGTACCGCAACAACTCAACTTGGTACCCCGCCGTGTCCGACCGCAGCATCACCTTCACCACGCCCTCCGGCAGATGGGCCAGCGACTCCCGCAACACCCGCAGTTGCTCGAACCCCGCTGGCACGTTGCCGTCCCGGAACTCCGAATGGACCACCAGGTCCGCCTCGGCCCAGTAGGTGACCATCGGCTGGTAGGCCTTGTAGCCCTGGTAGCAGTACAGCGCCTCCTGCTTGTAGGTCTCGATCAGCGTCGCGTCCATGTCCAGCGTCGCCTGCTCCTGCTCCAGGTGGTCCCGGACGAAGCTCATCATCTCGGCGTTGACCTTCCCCAGCCCGCGCAGCGCGCCGCTGGGCGCGGGTATGTACGCCGTATGGGGCTGCCTGGCCTCCTCCTGAACCGGGTCGTGGAACCGGCCCAGGTACCGGAACACCGCCGACGGAGACGGGACGCTGCGGCGCCGCCCGCCCCGCCACCGGCTGCCCTCCTCCCGGCGCTCACAAGCCCGCTGCCGGTGCGTCTCCACCCGGCCCAACATCCGGCCCAGACCCTCGTCCCCTTCCAGCACCCGGAGGTCGTCCACTCCTTCTCCACCGGCCAGATTCAGCAGCACCAGCGCGGTGACCATCTGCCGGTCCGTCCATCCCTGTCCGCCCTCCTTGACCTTCACGTAGCGCCGGATCGACTCGCCCAGCCCCATCGCATCGGCCATTTCCAGATAGACCGCCAACCCCGACAGCCCCGTCATGCCCCCCGCGCGATGCTCCGTCCCATACTGGAATGGCAGGACTCCCTGTTGCATAATGACTGCACCTCGTTGGTGATGGTTGTGTTTGTCCCGTAACCATCATAGCCAGCTTTGCCGCTGGCTCCAACGAGGTCTTTTCCTCCCATTAGGTGGTGGATTTGGGGGGTCTAACTGGGAGAACACCCGGCCAAAGGTGTCGTGAGATGGAATCCCGTTGGGCAATTCCAGGAAGGTTCGCAGCCACTCTTCCTTCCCCCGGCCGAACAAGGCTATGTGAGACCAATTGTCCGCCCCGCAGATGGTGGCGCAAATGGCTACGGCCATAATGTCCAGCAGATTGTGCCGCTGACACTGCTCCATCCTCGGATCCTCTATTTCACCAAAATACTCCATTATGGTTGCTCTCTTCCCTTCCTCCATCACTCTCCCTTCATCAACCCACCTTTTCCTTACTCCCTGACTATACCATTCATAATGCGATTGCCCTGTCGCTAATTGATTGACAAACCTTTACCAGGGCCCCAGAATATAGCCAAATCATTAGGTGACATTTTAGGAGAATCCGATATGGTGAGAGTAAATGATATTGAGTTGGTAAGCAAAGACCAACTGACTGAACTGGGGCAGTACGTCATCAATGGTGTGCATACGGACATAGTTAAGGTGGAAAAGAAAGTTGATGCCGTAAATGAACGGATTGACGGTCTGGCGAAGCAGTGTGAGTCAATTGATAAGAAGGCAACACGCATACTCGAATTGTTAGAGCCATAATAATTCCCAAGAACCATTGACTTCAAAACCCCGGCCTCTTGAGCCGGGGTTTGTTATTTAATCACTTTGGCAAACTCCTATCAAGGGCCTTTGCAAACTATTGAGACTGTGATGGGATAACAGTTTCAAAAACGGCTAAACAACTTAATAACCCCTGTAAGATGGAATGGTGAACCCCCCGTGGAACCGGAGGGTTTCAGACTCACCGAGAAGGTAGTCTCGGCGCGTCTGAAGGTATTCTAATGCCTTATTCCCCGCCCGTGCAATGCCTTCTTGGAAAGGAGGTAGTGCGGATGACAGGTGGAAATATCAAGCCTAGGCCCGGTGGCCAGACCAAACCGGCTCCGGCCCCTAGCACCAAGTAGCAACCTTAAGGGCCCCGGCGTTTTGCCGGGGCCTGGCCTTTGGATGATAATCTCCCATGCAATTCCCTTCCTCTGGGCCATCGCCGACTACGGCACCAGTTAGTCTGATTGGGACCACATGAAGGAGCTTTGGATGTATGACAGCAACAGAGTATTTCGTTGTTGCCGGTTTGGCATTGGACATAGTAGGTTTCGCTGTAGTTACTCGGTACGGCTTCAGCTTTAATGTGTTCGCTGGTAGGCTAGATGACGTTATTGCTGGTCTCCACCCCGCTACCCCGGTGGAGTTGGAAGAGGAACGTCTTGAGAATCAGCGTATCAAGCGTCAACGCAGTATAGCCAAGTGGGGTATCGGATTGATTCAACTTGGCTTTCTCTCGCATTTGGTAGGTGTAGTGGCGTTCTGATTGTAATTGAGACTTCCTCACGCGATGGGTAGTATTCTCTATAATTCCCCTATTTTACCCAGGTAGTCTCGTAAGCTTATAATCCTTCTGGGCGGTAGGGTGTGGAGGTCACGGTACTCAAGTCTGTAGCCTTGGAGGGGGTCCCTTTGATGGAGCAGGTAAAGGCTGTAATCGCTTCTTTGAAGCCGGTCCACTGGGTAATAGTTGCAGTGGCATTTCTGGGTGGTTGCACCATTTTGGGTATCGTAGGTGGTTTGTCTGATCCTGCGGCCGTGTCGGAGTCAGAGGAAGTATCGGAACGTGTGAAAAATAAAGTTGCTTCGGCTGAGCCCTCTTTTGAAGGATTTGAGAGTGTCAAGGATTGGCAAAAGGTTTGGTGCGGGGGTGGCAGTGGAGCTGAAAATTATGCTCATAAACGTGTTGAAGCCTTGGGGATGGAACGTCGAGGAATTTTAGGCGGGGTTGAAACTGGCTGGTTGGATAGGGTAGCGAAAGAGGATGGGCGTATAACTCGGTCTGACTTTCCCCTGGCCTATGTTGTTGTTGCGGAGTCTTATCGAAAGAATGTTGCGGGTGAACGGGATAAGGTGCGTTTTGCATTTCGTTTCAGTTTTACTTGCACCGAACTCAGTGCGGCTCACAGTACGATCACTCGGTAGGTAGCGGTGTGTAATATTGAAGTGCCCTGACGAAAAATGACCCGGCTGGCGAACCACCAGCCGGGTTTCGTAATTCGGGAAAATCTACTGATCGTCAGATCTGTTCCTCCCTGCTCTTCCAGCCAGCGCAACTGTGCTTCGTTCAGCCTCCTCTGAGTCTCCTCGTCGCGCTGCTGTTGCAGCTCCGCCTGCTTCTTGTTATGACCCTCCTCCAGCTGCATGTATACGACCACCATCCCGACGATAAAGCCCAGGACAGCGAAGACGCCTGCTGTCCAGAAAGGGTGGTGTGCCATGAAACATACGTCAAACAGGCAGATAAAGCCGGCGACCAACAGCATCGGCCAGGGGAGGATAATCGCTTCCCCAATTCCTGCGAATACTGCCCCTATATGTGCTCCTACACCTGGGCGATATTTCTCTTGGACGTCAGAATTGGTCTCCATGACTGGGCCCCTTTGCGGCGAGGATTCGGTAACCGCCACAGTCACGAAACCCACAGAGCTACAAGGGAGCAAGATGCCGACCCCCATTGATCTGTGTAAACGAAACCCATTCGTGACTGTGGCAGGCCGAACTATATGCCGGTGGCCCTAAATTGGCAAGAAGTCGCGTTTTCTGACGGTTAATATGCTTGCGTTAAGTCCCGCCCGGAAGTCAATAATTCTGTCAGAAGAGAGGAATCACTGACACTAGCTAGTTGTCGGTCTAGATAGCACTCAGATACAATTTAGATACAAAAGTTGAGGCCGTAGAGGAGGGACTCTACGGCCTCTGTGCACTCGCGGACGGTCATCCTTGCGTGCTATTTCTTATCGTAGTCCATCTACGAAGGATGCGCAATATAACGACCTGGCCGATTTGGGGAGGATTCTGTCCCGAATCGAGGTCGGCCCCCTGCTGGCCCTGTTCTGGCGCAAGCCTGGACGTGGGCGACCTCCCTACGACCGTCTGCCCATAATCTACGCCTTCCTCTCCTGCTATCCGCTCAACATCCAGTCCATCTCGAACTTGGTCGACCGGCTCAACAATGACCCGGCGCTCCGGTCCGTCTGCGGCTTCCGCGGCCGCATTCCTCACCGCTCCACCTTCAGCCGTTCCTTCTCGGTCCTCGCCAGGCACCGGCGACTGTTCTATGAGAACTTCGAGGAGCTGACCCGGCAGATTCTGGCGTTCAACCCCACCATGGGTACCCTGATGGCGGTGGATTCGTCATGTGTGCCAGCCTGGGCGAACGTTCACCGCGACCAATCCAGGGACTCTGAGGCGGGCTTTACCAAGACCAATTCCGCCAGCTCCTGGTCCAAGGACGGCAAGGAATGGGTGTACGGCTATAAGCTTCACCTCCTGGCCTGCGTGGACCAGGCGCTTCCTTTGGCCTATTACGTGACACCAGCCAACCACAGTGACAACCCCGCCCTGCCGGTCCTGCTGGACCTTGTCCAGCAATCGTTTGGCGACCTGCATCCCACGGCGCTCATGGCTGACCGCGGCTACGACGGCCGGCCCAACTCCCATTACCTCCACGGGCAGGGCATTGCTCCCATCATTCCCCGGCGTAAGCCCAGCAACCATGCAGCAGGCAAACCTATCCATACCATTTACGGCCAACCCACCTGCCTGGGTGGCAAGGAGATGTCGTACATCAGAACTGATCCAGATACCGGCGGGCACGGGTTCAGGTGCCCACCGGACGGGTGCTACAGGCTCGATGCCGGCATCAAGTACACCGTGCCCTGCGATGATGTTATCTGGGAAAGCCCGAACGAGAATATTTACGAGGTCGGCGGTAGGGTGGCCAGGGCAAGTCCTGAGTGGGACGAGCTGTACCACATGAGATGGGAAATTGAGCGCTATTTCGGGCTGCTCAAGAACAACGGCTGGGTGGAGAACCATCGGTTCCGAGGCAAGGCCCGGGTGGACCTTCACATCACGCTGGCGGTGCTGATGTTCCAGACGGCCGCCCTGGACCGGATGGCGGGAGACAGTATTCAGGCGCCCTTGCGAGGTTTCGATGTTCTTTAGACGAGAGGTCAACCGTGTTCGTGAAGCCCGGGTCAGGATCAAGATCTCCAACAGGCTCAAGGGAAGTTCCAGTTACGCGAGTGTCACCGGCTGGGCTCTGATAGACACCGGCTGTGGAAGGACCTGCGTCTACGAGGGAGTGGCCAAGTCCCTGAAGCTACCGGAGGGCCGGTGGGAACAGGTGTACCTGGCCAACGGGAACCGCTACTACGCGCCCACGTATGGCGGCTCCGTGGAGGTGGTGGATATCTCCTCCTCTAGGCGGGTAATGCTGTTGGGCGGAATACCGGAGAAGCTGGGGCACCTGGACGGAGAATCGGTGATCTGCCTGCTGGGGACCGATTACCTGCAACATTGCCGGTTCATCTATGAAGGTACCTCATTCTCGCTCGAACTCCGGACTTAACCCATTTGCATTTGACAAACGCCGGGGAATCCGGGCAAAATGGAAGTGCCAACTAACATTTGCGCTGCGCTGGACACGCCGCAGCCGGATCCCCCGGGTTTCTATTATTCCGGGAGAAACGGGTCTTTGTCAAATACCTCCAGCCTCGCTGGAGGTTTTATGTTTGGGGACAATCTCTACTCCGCGGAGATGTGCCAACTCATGCGAAAGTACAACATGCCGCCGAACTGGCAGGTAGTACTTCTGGCTAGTTATCAAGACCGACTCTCCAGATCGTGCTGGCAAGAAGCCAAGGCCCGTTGGAAAAGGGAGGCAGAGATGGTGAGCGGAGGAACCACTAATGAATGAATTCAAAGATGTTCGGCAAATTAAGGAAATGAATCAGCACGAATATTTGACCAGGCGTAACATAAACGAGTTCTTGAAAGAAGGCTGGGTCCTACTATATGTTTTTTCAGAGATGTACCAGACTGGAGAAGGTCCCTCTCAAAAGGCTAGGTACGTCCTTGGCTGGACCAAAGAGGATGAACCATCATAATCTAGTGTACGGAGGAGGAAGCGCCCGCCGTACTCAGATTTCCATCGAGCAGAGACTACGGGCAGACCGGCACCAGAAATAGGCACTTTTTCTAATGATTAAGGAAGACGCCGCTGCTCTTATATAGTGAGGTAAATTTGAGAGGGAAGATCTACTTGAAGCGGGACGGAGAGTGGGTCATAGTCGGACTAGGACTGACCTACGTCAAAGAGTGTGGTCAATGGAGAATCCTGACCAAAGAGGAGGAGGGTGAGCATCTGGATGTGACCTACAATAGGGATCCGAACGGCCCGACGATGTTCCATGGCCTATTCTCGCCTTGGGATGCGATGGGGGAAGATGGTAATTTCTATACTAGGATATACCCCTTAGATACACTTAGCGACGCGGCAATTGCAGAGATAACATAGAGCTTGTAGGCAAGTCCCCGCTATGGCCGGCGCTTCGGTGTTGTGATAGGTCTGACTGTACCTGCTATAGACCTAAGGTAGCAATCGCATCCCCAAAACCTCCGCGGATGTGGGCGGCTTCATCCCGTGGAGATACCTCGTGGCCGCAATCTTCTTTTCCAACTGCCGCAGATTAGCCGCGACTCCCGTCAGCAGCAGGAATATATCCAACTGATGCTCCAGGACCTTGTCCCATTGATACCTCGCCTGGCAATAGGGCTTTGATGGCCTCCCGATGCCTTTGGACCTGGCAGGGCGGGCAGTAATCGACGCGGTGGGCATCGCGTGTTAGCTGTCCGAAGTTGAGGTAACCGAGGGGATAGTCACGGACGGTGAACTTCTCCCAACAGCGATGGCATTGTCGTGGCTTGGAGTTGATTCTGAGCTGGGTCATGGGAGAAGTTTAGAGCCGGCGGAGCGATTCCCGCAATACCTGATTCGTCACACTCCTGTTGGTTCTCGTCTTGCCACTTCAATTTTGCACGGCTCTGCGGTAGGAGTAATCGCTTGACTTTTGGCGTAGGTTTAACCACAGTAAGCCAAGCAAGAAAGACGCCGGATTGAAGGTTGTCTCCGCAACACCGCATTTGCCAATCTGGTCATGGACTAACCAGCCATCCACCCCATTGGCCCGATTCAGGTGCCGCAGCCCAGAGAGCGTGTAGGTGTTGCTCTTGGCCCAGTTGCACGGCCCGCACAGCAGTACCCGGTTGGTGATGTGATTCACCCCCCCCCCCCCGTCCGAACGGGGGTATTGTGGTCTAGCTCCAGGTAACGGGGGTCATCGAATGTGCGGTCGCAACACTGGCACTTCTGCCCGCGCTGGGGCAGCAGGTATTCGTACATCTCCGCCCGGCTCATGCACGGCCCCTCCTGGCCCCCATACTTCTCAGTCACTTGAATGAATGGGACGGCTTCCTCGCCGTTGTCTGTCCTTTCCGGCGGGGTAGCTTCCAAGTTGACCGCCGGCGGTATATCGGTGAGCAACTGGCGGCTGTCGCTGAGCCGTTGCACCACCAACCCATAGGCGCCGTCCCATAGGTCCATCGCAACCCACTGCCGGCCCAAGCGTTCCGCCGCTACCGGCGTGGTGAAGCAACCAGCGAACGGGTCCAACACAATATCCCCGGGATTGCTACTGGCGCGAATAATCCGCTCATAGAGGGCCTAAGTCTTTTGGGTCGGGTAGCCCATCTTCTGTTGTTTGCCTTTAGGGTCAACGGGTTTGATGTCCCACACATTATCAAAGGCTTGCCCCTTCACTTAATAGACAACATCATTCGGGCTAGGTTCCCGTCCATGTTCACGAATCCAGCGACTGTAGTAACGCATAAATCTGGTATCTTGCAGGGGCATATTACTGCCCGGGATTTTTGGCCCCGTCAACCAAGCATTTTCTCCATCGGTGCACGTCAATCGCCCCTTCGTTGCTTTCCTCAAATTGCTGATTGAACGTCTATTTCGCAGTCTTGGTATAGCAGAGGATAACATCATGTTTGCGGGGATAATACCGCCTTACTTGGCCGTGAAAACTCATATAATGCCAAATTAACTCATTCAGGAAGAGGCGCTTACCGAACACGGCGTCCAGTTGTTGTTTGAGGTAGTGGGAAGCAATAGGGTCGCAGTGGAGGTAGAGGGAGCCGGTGGGGGAGAGGACCCGGCGCATTTCCAGCAGCCGCACCGCCGTGAAGCACAGGAAGGCGGCCATGTCCTGCCCTTAAGTGAGGCGGGAGGACTCAATCACAGCATTGACCGAGGGCCAGTCGTCCGCAATCCGGTCAACCCACTCCCCCTCAACATCATTCTCCTAGTTCCACCTGTCTTGAAACTTGGCCCCTCTAGCCAGGCTGTCGGGGGCGCATGGAAGTCACGGCCCTTGTTGAACGGCGGGTCCGTGGCGATCAAGTCCACCGTTTCGGAGTTCATGCCCCGGGGAATGGGCAGGTTGTCACTGTCGAAGGGGGTACGGTTGGCAAAATTGCGTTCTGACATAGCGGCCCGCGCAGTGTAGAATGAGCCTAGCATACCAACCGGGCCTACGAACTGTCAAAGACTCCATATAATTCCCAAATAGAGCCGTCATAAAGTACAGAATCCGTACTCAGATACTGGGCTCTCTACTGCGCAGTCTCGTCGTTATTTTGGCGATATTCATAGCGATTTCGAATTGTGCACGGGCCTACAGCCCCGCAGGGCAATCGCGTCTTAACTTCGGAGCACCTTCTGCAAGTAATCTACCCTCCAACCAGCTTGTAGACGTTTGCCCTGGATTCCCACCTTCAGGCTGGATTCCCGTTTGAGCATATTGTGGGACATATTTCGGAGGGTGGCCATGTTTTGCGGGCCGTAGTCCTTGCGTACCCGGCATTGATCCTCTTGGAAGGTAACGTCCAGGCTCCAATGCAGGGAGTTCTCGATGCTCCAGTGGGCCCGTATCGTGGTCAGCATCTGTTCCGCCGAGACATCCAGGCTGCTGATGAAGTAGCGGGGTTGCACGGTGATCCCCGTCTCCGCTTCCCGTCGCCCCACCACCTTCACCACCGAGCGCAGCCCTGGCCACTTCTTTCCGGTGCTCAGATAGTCCAGGCACTCGGGGTCGCTGATGGTCCAGCACTCCCTTCGCTCCTGACGTCCGTGGTTTTTGTTCAAGGTGGTGTGATAGTCATAGGGCACTCCTTCAAAGCCCGTGGCCTCAGCCTCCTCAAACAGGTCCTTGATGTCTTCGTATAGCGCTCCCTGGTTCTGCTTCACCGCCAGCACATAGTCGGCTTCCCGGTCCAGGATTCCCTGGGCAATCTCCTTCTGGCAGCCCATGGCGTCAATGGTGACGATGCAACCCTTCAGTTCCAACAGTTCCAGCAGCCTGGGAATGGCAGTAATTTCGTTAGATTTCTCCTCCGTCTTCACCTGACCCAGGGTCAGGGTGTTGGCCGAAGCCCAGGCGCTGACCAGGTGCAGGGCTCCCTTGCCCCCATGGCGGTCGTAGGAGCGACGTGCCGTATTGCCGTCAATGGCCACCACCTCTCCCGGCAGCAACTCGGCCACTCCCTGACTCCATTCCATGAAGCACTCCTGGAATCGCTCTGGGTCCAACCGAGAGAATACGTCCCCGAAGGTGTCATGTGACGGGATGCCGTTGGGCAGCTCCAGGAAGGTACGGAACCATTCCTCTTTGCTCCTGCCGAACATCTCTACATGAACCCAAGAGTCGGCTCCGCAAATAACCGCACAAATGGCTATTGTGATGATGTCCAGCAACGAATGTCGCTTGCTTCGTTCAATCCTCGGATCCTCCAATCCCTCAAAATAATCCATCAACCACTTCCTGCTACCGTCTCCCATAACCCCACTACCTCCCATCTACATCACCATATCCTTCCCTTCCCAAGTCTATCATTAAGACGCGATTGCCCTGTACAGCCCCGAAGAAAGAATGACAAACTGATATCAATCTGGTAAAATCACTCCGCCTTTTACACAAGGCTGAACGGACAAGACACCGACCTGAAGATTGTAGTGAAACAACCCTCAACCTTAAATGGGACGGGTTTTGTCACATGCGTCCTACTCAATCGCTATTGAATTGACGGGTAAGAGGAATGCTTACGCTGTGTGGGATGTTCCGATCTCTAGAGGTGGAATTATGACTTTGCCAGCGACTGAATGGGAAGTCGAGGTCAATCGGTATGAACCAGACTTGGTGGATTCCGATGAATCGGATAGCGATTCCTACCCAATAGACCAATATGACCTGGTGTCTTCACCCAACGACTTCAACGTAAAGACGATCGTCGACTTTATTGATTCGGGGGTAGTAATCATTCCGGGTTTCCAGCGCAACTTTGTATGGGATATAAAGCGCGCGTCCCGGTTGATCGAGTCGATTATCGTTGGTCTACCGGTGCCTCAGATATTTCTTTATGAGCAGGGACGCGACAAGTATTTGGTGATAGATGGCCAGCAAAGGTTGATGTCCATCTATTACTTCGTAAAGGAAAAATTTCCGAGGAAGGAAAGGCTGCCGACCCTTCGCTCAATGTTGCAAGGTCAGAGCACGATCCCGGAAGGCCTTCTACAAGACAGTGAATATTTCGGCGATTTCCGGTTGAATCTCCCGGAAAATGTTTCGGAACAGCCCAACCAATTCCACGGCCGCCTGTATTCTACATTGGATGATGACCACCAGAGGTCATTCTATCTGCGTACCATCAGAAATATCGTCGTGAGGCAGGTCGCGCCAGCGGGCGACGATGCGATGTACGAGATATTTAACCGCCTCAATTCCGGGGGCATGAATCTAACGCCGCAGGAAATCAGACGGTGCATGTTTGATTCCAAGTTCTACGACCTGCTCTACCTGACCAACACCGAGGAGCGATGGCGTAGCTTGGTAGGCGCACAAGTCCCGGACATCCACATGAAGGACGTTGAGATATTGCTCCGGGGATTTGCAATGCTTATGCAGGGGGACTCATACCGGCCCTCGATGGTGAAGTTCTTGAACGGTTTCTCCAAACAGGCTAGGGCATTTAGCGGCGTGGAAGTGACCCGTCTTGAATCGTTGCTTGATTCCTTCTTGAACAGCTGTAAGGCCTTGCCTTCTGACGCCTTCCGAAGCATCCAAAATAGGTTCAGTCCGATGATATTCGAGTCCGTATTTGTGGCCGCTTGTCATGAACCTTATACGAAGGACCAACAAGTGGAAGGTGAAATTACTCTCGACTCTCTCAATGCCCTGAAGGCCGACCCGGAATTCCGCAGCGCGACCCAAAGCCGGACAACCGCCGCGGTAAACGTCAACAGACGGCTATCGCGGGCCAAAAAATTAATCGAATTGGAATAAGACCGTGGCTATCCCAAGCCTTGACTTGCCAAGCAACCGGGTAGAGGAGCTGCTGAGAGATCATAGAGAACTCGTGGAGTACCTAGAGGCAACCAACAGCTTATCTCTCAGGGACAGGGCAGAGAGCGCGTTCGCCAAGACGTTGCTCATAGCTGCTGCCAGCTACTTTGAGGTGCGCTTAACCCAGATGATCATAGATTTGTACTTGGAAATGACTCAAGGAGTGGAAGAACTCGCAGAGTTTGTCAAGAGGCAGGCAATCGATAGACGATTCACCCAGTTATTTGAATGGAGCAGTAACGGAAGCCCCGGGCGAAATGCTAACTCGTTCTATATAAAGTTCGGGGAGGGGTTCTCTGCTCATATGAAGCTAAGAGTTCAGGAAGACCGAAACTTCGATGACTCAGTGAAGGCATTTCTCGAGATTGGAAATCTCAGGAACCAGATGGTGCATGAAAGCTATGCGGATTTCCAGTTGAACAAGACCGTAGAAGAAGTCTACTCCCTCTATACCAGTGCAGCCAGGTTCGTCGATGAATTCCCTGACGCCATCCGTCAATTCATTGGCCGACAGAGGCCCGCGTCGTCTGCATCCAGTTGATGATGTCTGCTCGGAGGAACAAGAATGGAATGGGAAGTAACAGCCTTCGCCGATGATGAGGTAGAAGGAATAGGTTTCTGGATGTGCAGTAGTCAGCACGTCTCTGTGTCCGGGTACAGCGAGATGGACTTCATGATTTGGCCCACCGCAGTGAATGATAAAGGGCAACGTGAAAAGTGGGCGCTAAAGCTCTCCTTACGTGATGGTGAAGAAGTGATTGCTGAAGATACTTACACTTGCAATTCTTTAACCGAAGCGACTACGGATGCAGAAGCATTGGCAGTCTATCTTCAAACTACTACGGACGCTCCACACATACGTCCCAGTAACGTTCGGACTCAAACACCCGGGGTTCGCATGGACCCCTAAGTCGCGCATTTATACTTTCGGCTAGGCATCATTCTTCGGGGCTTTTCCTGAAATTACTTCTTTGACGCTGCCTTGCCAATCGGGGTATCATAGGACCACAAGGTGGCCCGGCGGTGCTGACAACACCCCGGGCCGTGGCCCCACCTGCGGTAACAGGTGACGCGGTGGTATTGTACTACTTGCAGACCCGCTCCCGGCAGGAGGCGGGTCTGTTTCATTTTCAACCGGCCAGACCACAGGAGGAGATAATGCCAGGAACCAAAGTCAAGAAGCAGAACTCCGAGGGCAACCGCGCCGCCATCTACGCCCGGGTCTCCGACAAGAGCCAGGACGGTGAGGACAAGACCTCCATCGCCGAGCAGACCAGCGAGATGGAAGCTCACTGTGAACAGCGGGGCCTGACCATCGTCGCCCGCTACCAGGAGGTGGGCCAGGGCTGGTCCAAGAAGCGCAGCCAGTTCCAAAAGATGCTCAACGACGCCAAACTGGGCCGTTTCGACGTCATCGTCTGCTGGAAGTCCGACCGCCTCAGCCGGGGGATGTACCCCGCCGCCGCCCTGATGGAGGTCATCGAAGCCAGCCACGTCAAGCTGGAGACGGTGATGGACTCCATCGACATGAAGACCTTCGGCCTGATGGCCGCCATCGGCAAGCTGGAACTGGACAACTTCCGGGAGCGGGCCTCCATGGGCAAGCGGGGCGCCGCCAAGGCGGGGCGTATCCCGGTCAGCAACGTCCCCTACGGCTACCGCGTCGGCGAGGACGGCAGGCCGGAGATCGTGGAGGAGGAGGCCGAGGTGGTACGCCGCATCTACCGCTGGTGCGTTGACGAGGGTCTGGGGGCCACGGTCATCCGCAACCGGCTGACCGCCGAGGACGCTCCCCTGGGACGGGCAGGCAAGCGGTGGTGGGACGGCCAGATTCACCGCATCCTCACCAACGAGACCTACAAGGGCACCTGGTGGTACGGCAGAGCCCGCTACGTCTCCACCGAGGACGGCATCAAGGTCTACGACCAGGACCCCGAGAACTGGATCGGCGTCCCCTTCCCGCCCATCATCGACGCGGAGACCTGGGACCGCTGCCAGGAGATGCGGACCAGGCGCAAGACCTACTCGGGACGCAACACCAAGATATTCTACCTGTTGCAGCACCTGGTGAGATGCACCGAGTGCGGGATGCTCATGGGGTGCATGGCCACCCGGAAAAGAACGGTGAAGCACGGGGACAAGGTGTACAAGTACGAGATGGAAATCCCTCGCCGCTACTACAAGTGCTACGGCGTGCAGCACTTCCAGACCGGCTGCCGGGAGCATACCATGATCCGGGCGGAGCGGCTGGAGGAGTTGGTGTGGACGGAGGTCAAGAACGTGCTGGCCAACCCCGCCCTGATCGTGGCCGGCCTAGAGTCGTTGGAAGAGAAGGAAGAGGATGGGCTGAGTGAAGAAATCCGCAATGCGGAGAAAGAGTTGGAGAAGGTGCAACTGGAGGAGGACCGGGCCATCCGGCTCTACGTGTCGGGGAAGATCACCGAGGCCCAGTTGGACCACCAGAGGAAGTATATCACGGAGAGGTTGGAGAGCGCACGCAGGAAGCTGGACGACTACCGGGCCAGGGAATCGGCGCAGGCGGGGCAGCGGGAACTGGGCAGGCGAGTGTTGGAGTGGGCGGAGCGGATTAGCGACGGGCTGGAGGACCTGCCCCAGGAACAGCGGAGAGAGGTGCTGCGGCTGCTGCTGGACGAGGTGACCATCAACCGCGAAAACAACCTCACGTTCACGCTGGCGATCCCATCAGAAGATTTGGAGTCGATTGAACCTCCGGTATCAAATTTTCCGAGTAAAATTCGTCCACGCTCTCTATGATGGCCTCCATAAGCTTCCCGGTGGGAGAGTCATCTGCGTGCTCGGTGATGGATACTACGCGGATTCCCCGCCGACGAAGCATGGACTTGAAGGCGACAGCGTGTTCCCTTTTGCGGGTGAAGCGGCTGAACTTCCAGACCAAGATTTCATTGAAAGGTGCGTTGGGCCTGCCGGCTTCGTCCAGCATCTTGCGGAACTCGGGGCGGTCGGCGACGCGGCCGCTCTCAGCCTCGTCCACGTATTCGCGGGCAACAATGTAGCCGTTCTTGTCAGCGTAGTCCCGCAGGGCCCGCAGCTGGGCGGACACAGAAAGGTCCACGTCCTGGCGGTCGCTGGATACCCGAGCGTAGAGGGCCGCGGGTATCAGGTCAAGTCGTTCTGTCATTTTCTATCTCCTTCCTCGGATATGTCCTGCCCGCCGCGGCGCGAGCGCAGCCTTTCCAGACGTTGCTCACGCCAAAGCTCCCTATCTTCCATGTACAGGCGGAGGGCTTCGCGCACCAACTCGCTCATGTCGCGGCCCTCCTCTTCTTTCACCCGCTGAACCCGCTCGAACATCTCGGGAGGCAGGGAGAAGGTAATGGTTCTGGAAATTCGCCGTGGGGGCATGGTTTCTCTTTTAGCCTGTTGAAATAATAGTTTGTCTTACTATACATCATCGTACAGCTGGCTGATTGTGTCAAGAAGCAGCATTCACCCAACCGGCAGCCAACCGGGGTACGGCGACGGGGCTGAAGTGGTCCGGCCCTCGGCGCACGGCGGCCAACTGTGGCTCCAGCACTCTTCGGTGTTCCCAGGGCACTGCGACCACCGCCACCTTGGACAGCCGTCCTTTCCAGAGGACGGGCCTGGCGGCCACGGCGATGCCGTCTCCCTCGTCGTACTCCGGCCTGCCGCTGCGGGCCGCTCGCTCCGACAGGGAGCCGGCGGACAGGGCCTTTCCCTTTCGGGGCGCCCCGCCCCTCCACCCGTTGAGCAGCCGGGACCGGGGCATCCCCATGCCCGCCGTACGCCTCATCACCGTTACTCGCAGGTCTCCCAGCCTGGTAGGAATGGGCCAGTGGGCCGGATCGTCCTGACCCGTCCTCTCGTAAAGCGCCAGCATCAGGGGTTGGCCGAGCATCACCTCGGACATTCGAAGGGCAACGGCGGAGTAGGCGCAATGAAAGAGGTTCTGGAGGGCCACCGCGTCCAGCCCGCCGACCTGGGCGTAGGCGGCGAAGACCTCGCGGGGCATCAGCGTCGCCGCCGCGAACCTCTCCGCCTCCGGGCAGACGCTCCTGGTAGGCTGGCAGTCGTGGCACCTGTCCCACACCTGCTCGTGAATGATCTCGAAGGTCTCATGGAGCACCGTAAGCTTGCTGGTGCCTTCCCAGTGGCCTTCCAGGTAGTGAATGGCGTAGGTGCCGTCGGGCTGGATGTAGTGGATGCCCCGCAGCCCGCCGGCCAGGGGCCTCTCCGACACGTCCCCGACGCCGGCGCATTCCAGCAATACGGTCAGGTCCTCCAGAGAGACACGGAGGGGGACCCGGAAGTAGTCCGTAAACTCCGCCGCCAACCCCTCCGGCTCCAGCCGTCTTATGGGGTGGTCGTCGGCGATGATCCGGTCGCAGAAGTTGTCAAGGGTCTTGGTCAAAATCACTCCAATAGCCGCTTCCCAGTGAAGCGCTCGTACATTTCGACAATGAACCGCTTGGCCTCCAGGGACAGAGGTCCGGAGGGCCGGGTGCCAACCCGGAACTTGGGGTCGGCCAGCACGTACTGGTAGGCCCGCTCCACCTCCTGGGGTTCGTCGTCCCGGAAAGTCACGTCTCCCGGGTCGTCGAGGTAACCGGCCCTCCTCAGGAGGTCCTGCACATCCACCCCATAGAGAGACGCCAGGCGTTTGAGCACGCTGGGGCCGGGTCGGCGGTCGCCCCTCTCTATTTGGGACAGGTAGGAATTGGAAATGCCAGTCATCCCACGCACGTCGCGGAGGCTGGTGTCTCCCCGGAGCCGCTTGAGCAGCGGCCCCAGCTCCTCATTCCGGTGGTCGTTGTGCTGCTCCATCACGTCACCCTTCGTACCACTATTGCAATCATATTATGTTTCCTGATTCCTGCGTGATTGTTGTCGAATTATTGTTCCATTCCTGCAAGCACTTGTCAATCAAGGCCTAAAAAGGACAAAAGGGTCATTGTGCTTTTGATTGCACTGTTGGTACACTCTGTTGAAATAGACCGGGTGTTCTACTCGGGCATTATACCCAAAGGCGCGGCGGTGCGCCACCGGCGGCTGACACCGGATTTCCCGGCAAGATTTCCAGGAGAACCGAGAGTTTTGAGCAAAAGACAGGGACTCACCACGAGCCAGGAGCACCGGCGCATCGAGGGTCTGCGTATCCTGGCCCGCATTATCGCCCGTCATTACATGGCCCACCCTGAGCTGTACCCAGACCCCAAGGGGCCGGACGGCACGGGACCGTCGCTGAACAGACACGCTCACGGGGAAGGAGAGGTCAACGGAAGGGGCAGTGACCATGGCTCGTAAGCGCGCCACCGAAAGGGTGATTCTGAGAGCGGAGGCGGCCTGGGACCTGCTCCGCCAATTGAACATGTCCCAGAACGAGTTTGCCGACCGCTGCGACCTGACCTCAGGCTACATGTCCCAGCTCTTCAGCGGAGAACGCAGCCCGTCGGCGTCGGTCCGGCGCATTATCCAGAAAGTCCTGGGCGTGGAGGATTTCAACGCCCTCTTCATAGTGGTGAAAGTTGATGAGTAGGGAGCGCAAGCGACAGAGATTTACCTTCGTTCCGGGCGTCGCCCTGATGCCCGAGGAATTCGGCGCGCGCCTGGTCAGGCTGAAGGAGGCCTCGGGCCTGACCTGGGATGGATTTGCCACCGCTATCGGCGTGGACATCCGTCAGGTGCTGCGCTGGCGCAAGAAGGGCTGCGAACCCGCAGGCGGGGCCATGCTGGCCCTGGTGGACTTCGCCATCCAAGTGCCAGGGGGCTTGGCCATTATCACTGGCAGGGACGTGGTGGTCGTGTTGCGGGGCATGGAGTAGAGCCGTGGGACGACAGCGGTGGGTCTACAGGGTGGAGCAGTGTCACTTCCCCGAGGACTTTCCCCAGAGACTGGTGCGGTTCAAAGAGGCCGCAGGATTTTCCTGGCGGGGTCTGGCGCGGGAACTGCGCATCGACATTCGGCTGATCAAGCGCTGGCGGAACGGCGTCAGACCCGATTCCGCCCACCTGGTCGCCCTGTTCGGGCTGGCCGCACGGCTGGGACTGCTTCATTTGCTGCTGCCGGAGGCGGGAGGGCAAGAAGGGGCTGAAGAATTGGGAGCGGCTGAAAATGGAGTATGTGAATGAGCGAAAGGAAGCAGGAGGCTCGCTAACGAAGCTCTGTAAGGCTGATGAGAGGCCGGGTGGTATGACTTCACCTGGCCTTTTTCTTATTCCTGACTCCTCGGCTCTCTCTGGTGTCTTGGGAATGCTAATATAGATGAGAATTACTGACGGCGAAGCAGACGGGCGTCCAAGGAGGAATTGTCAATGGCGGCTCTGAGCTTTTGGGATAGGCACAGCATGGAAGACAAGGTTGTCCAAGTATTATCCGGCGTCACCTACCACGACCCCAATCATCACTTCGGGCATCCCTTCCTCACCGCGTATCAACTGGCAATCCTCATCAAAGAGCGATTTCCCGATACCTTCCTCAGCTTCGGGCATCCCATCGGAGGAAAGGGTTCCGGCGTGTCCTACAGTTTCACCAGCTACTTGGCAGGACAGTTGTCCGAGAAAATCGGGGATGGAACGATAACCCACGTCGAGGGTGGCTTCCTAGCCAATGAGAAACTAGAAGGGATTGAGTTCAACGATGCGGGCGACAGGGTTGTCTCGTCCTTGACCGAAACCCAATATGACCTGTCGATGTTCCGTTACGCCGAATGAACAGGGGACGGAGAAATGACCGACTGGTCAAGAGAGAATAATGAGCAGGCAAGAGAAACTCTCCGGCACAGTCTACTTGGAGTATGAGGAAGCCAGGCTGGGCCTGAAACACATTTACGGCCTAGGCTGATAATGAGCAGACCCGTGCGGCGATAGAGGAACTGTCCTCCTTGGCAAGGGAGCGGCGTCCGGGAGATGTGACCAGAGAGACCGTATGGGTCGTCTGCCTGGTTCTGGATATGGCTGCTCAGCAGGCGCACGACAACAACCTTTAGTCTAAGCTGAAGAAAATGGCTGACTGCATTCGAGCTAGGACAAGTAGTTGAGTGGCAAGTGCAGAGATGAAAAGCCCGGACGGAATGCTCCGTCCGGGCTTTCTGCGTTCATTACTCCGTCGCCGACCCGTCACCGCCGTACCACGCCCTGGCGATCGTGCCTTGCCGCCCGGCGGTTCAGAGCACGGTCAAGGACATCGAATGCTCCGGCCAGGCCACCGGAGTCGGTGGCGGGCGGTGCCTCTCGCCAGAGGAGGGCGTGAGCCACCAGGCCGGCCGTCTGGAGTAGGCAGTCGCCGTCGGGGTCCCGGAAGGCCGGGCTGCCGATGACTCTCTCTATGGGGAGGTTGCGGGTATACCAGCCGTCATCGCAGGCACCGTGGCGCATGGGCACCGGGTTGTAGTTTCTGAG
Organism: Dehalococcoidia bacterium; assembly: GCA_965207275.1. Taxonomy (GTDB): domain Bacteria; phylum Chloroflexota; class Dehalococcoidia; order Lucifugimonadales; family UBA3495; genus Bin22. The sequence continues at coordinate 2,243,843 of CBDBMH010000002.1, read as the reverse complement.
CCGCTGGTAGAGGCTGGAGAGCATCTCCTCAGGTTCCTGGCCGAAGATGACAAAGGCGTGGCCGCCCGCCTGGGCTTCGGTGGCGTTGATCCGGTTGAAGAGCCGGTCCAGGCCGACCTGCCGGTAGGCCGGTATGTCGTTCTTGTCCAAGCAGACGTTGGTCACGGCGACACCGCCGGATTCTACGGCAAAGTCTTCTATGAGGCGTAGCCCCCCGGCAATCACCTCAATTCCCTGGCGGGGCTCGGGTTGCCGGTGGCAACCGCAGGCGCAGGACTCCTGGACGGAAACAAGCTCGCAGGGGTGCAGTCCAAGCTCGGCGGGGATAGCGTAGCGGGATTCCAGTTGCCGACGCCATTCCTGTACCCGGCTGTTGAACCAATTCCAGGCCCGGGCGTCCACTCCTAGGGCGGAGCGTACGTGATGCCGGAGGCCCTCGGCCTCCATCGTGTAGTAGATTTTCATGTAGTTCATTCCCTCTCGTCAGGTTGGTTTCGGACGGGTCAAAAGGCAGATTCGGGGTGAAAGGAACCTGGCCTCAGCCATGCCGCGCCCAGCGGTCCCAGCCTTTCCAGAGCGGCCCGGTGGGACACCCACAGGGGCACCCTCACCCCGGTCTTCCGCATCTCCCGGGCTGCCACCCTCAGAAAATGGCTGGCGGCCAGGTCGTCGTCAAAGACCACCAGGACCCGGGGAATCACGCCGTGGTCATCCAGCGGGTGGCTGCCGGAGTAGTAGCGAAGGTAGGGGGCGATGCGGCCCGCCATGGTGACGGGCCGCACCGCCCTTCGCTCCCACTCCAGGAAGAAGGGTTGTTCCGTTCCGTCGCGTTGCAGCACGCCGAAGGCGTCGGGGCGCACCGAGTGCAGCCTGCCGTCGCGGCGGAAGAACCTGGTCGCCCGCCGGGGCGGGTCGAGTTGCGGAAGTTCGCAGCCACGGGAACGTGATTGCTCGGACAGCGCGCCCAGGAACCAGTGGACGGACTGGGTGTGGTCCAGGTGGCGCAGTAACTGGCGGCTGCGGGAGCCGTGGACGTTGCGCCATTCCAGGGGAGCACCGGCGTTTACCGGGGCGGCGCTCCACCGCTGGCGGGAAGCGCCCAAGGCGGAGCGGTCCCGGCGGGCCAGGACGGCCAGGCCCCGCTCCGACAGGGCCAGTAATTGCGTCCCCTGCGCCTTCACCGGCGCTACCAGGCCCAGGGACTTCAGCCGCGCCGACACCTGGCTGACCCTGGTGGGGTTCACCCTGAGGAATTGCTCCAGGTGGGCCGTGGTCAGCCAGGGCCAATCATGGAGCAGATCCAAGACCCGTTTCTCTGTACGCTTGAGCAGGACGGGCAGCAGGTGTGGTGGGACGCTCTCATCATCCGCCAGGTCCAGCCGCAGGTAGGCCGGTACGGCTTCCCGCCGGACCGGACCCGTTTCGGGCAGCGCTCCTCCGGTGGGCACGTACTCCAGCACCTCCGCCAGGTTCATCGGCACCTGACTGGCGGGAGTTTGCCATATCCGCGCCTCGCTTTCGGCGGGGGCGGCGTCGCCCTCCTGGGCCAGGAAACCCAGCAGAGGCAGGCTGTCCAGCATCCGGCTCACCTGGCGCAGCCGCACTTGACCCGGGGCCAGCAGCAGCACCGCGTCGGGGCGGGTTTCCTGGGAAAGCCTCCAGAGCCGCTTGGCGAAGGCGGTGCGGTCGGCGGCGTTGCCCATTCGCACCACTGCCAGAGTCCGGCCGCCGGGCAAGATGATTCCGGCGTCAACCGCACCGGACCGGTACCACCGGAACTCCAGGCCGCGTTGGGCATGGGGAAAGGTGGCGGCGGTACGGTATATTACGGCCAGGGCGTCCAGCCGTTCCAGCAGCGCCCGCCGCCAGCGGGCCGAGACGGGACGGGTGGCCAGCAGTTCCTCCGGCGTGACTCGCTCCAGATCCGCCAGGCGTTCCAGCCCGGTGGTGGTCAGGCAGTATCGGCGGGTGGGGGAGTTCAACTCCGAAGCGTGGGGGATGGCCTGGACCATCCCCCGCTCCGCCAGCCGTTCCATGCTGCCGTAGACGGCGCTGCGGGACCGGCGGCAGAGGGCGACCAGCTCCAGCCGGTCCAGGAAGGGCATTTCCGCCAAGCGGCGGAGCATATCGTTCTCGCAACCCCTGGGTATCATTCCTGGACCTCCCCATCATCGTCCTGCATGGCCGCCAGCAGCCGGCGGTACTCCCGGACCTCTTCGGACTCCCCGCGGTCGCCGTCGGGCGGCGGCGCCTCGTTCTGCCACGGGGCCTGGGTCCCGGCTTCCTGCCCCCGCTCCGCCAGCAGCCGGCGGTACTCGCCCACCTGCCGCCGACCCTCGGCGTCGCCGGCGTCGTTGGGCCGCAGGTAGGCCCAGGCGCCGGCGCGGATGCGAGCGGCTACGGCCGGGTCCCCGGGCTCGGGCTTCAGCACCGACATGGAGAAGGCGGGCATCCGCTCCGTTCCCACGGTGGCGCGGACGTAGCAGTGGTGCACGTCCAGGGACACGATGTCCTCCTCGGACACCCGGTCCCGGCCCAACTCCCATACCATCTGGCGGGCGTCGCTGCCCGCCACCTGGAACACCGCCAGACAGCCCACGTTGGCCAGGATGGTGTCGCGCATGGTGCGGGACAGGTCCTCCAGCTTGGCCAGGCTCTGGGTGGCCAGGATGAAGCTGGCCCCGTACTTGCCCAGCTCGCTCAGCATGGCCTCGTAATCGACGCCGGGCATGGACTGCATCTCGTCCACCACCACCAGCGCCCCCCGCCGCTGGGCCTGGGCCAGGCTCTCCTGCTCCCGGATCACCCAGTCCACCAAGTTGAGCAGAGACGCCCCCACCAGGGCGGACACGTCCCGGCCCACGCTGCCCTGGGCGGTGGAGACGAAGAGGATGCCGCCGTCAAGGATGGTCCGGCGAATGTCGATGGTAGAGCGGGACTGGCCGAGGATGGCCCGGGCCTTCTTGGAGGAGGCGTAGTAGGCCAGGCGGGTCTGGACCGGGGCGATGGCCTCGCCGCGGCGCTCCCTATTCCAGCTAAGGAAGTCCCTGGCCCAGAAGCGCAGCAGGTAGGGGTCGTTGACTTTGGCCAGCACTCCCCGCCGGAACCTGGAGTCGGCCACCAGGGGCAGCCCGTCCAGGATGGTGTACTGCTTGTCGGCCTCCACCTGCTCGTTGGCCTCGTGGAGGCTCTTTACGGCGTGTTCCAGGATGGACTGCATCCGGGGACCCCACTGCTCCCACAGGCCGTGCATCACCCTTACCACCGAGTCGGCGGTGCGGTCCCGGTCGGAGAAGATGCGGGTGTCCAGCAGGTTGATGCCCGGGGCGCCCCACGCCTCGGCCAGGTCGATGAGCTTCACCTTATCCGCCAGGGACTCGGGCACCTGTTCCAGCAGGCCGGCCACCAGGTCGGCGTGGGGATCCACCACGACGATGGCATCGGTGTCCCTGCCCTCGGCCTTTTCCCGCAGCTTGTGGGTGACCACGTGGTGCATCAGGGTGGACTTGCCCATGCGGGTGCGGGCCACGTAGAGGTGATGGCGGCGCAGCAAGTCCTCGGGAAAGCGTATCTCCCGGGGACTGCCGGTGGTGGTCTGCCCCACCGGCGCGCCGCCCTTCACCCCCCGGGCGGAGGGCAGGAGCGCCCGGGAACCGGAGCGTTCCAGCAGGGGCGTCTCGTCCCGCTCGCCGGGCGGGTGCCACAGGGCGGCCACTTCGCGCACGCCCAGGACGCTGCGCTTGCCGAAGAGACCGAGGCTGGCCGGGTGGAGGTTCATAATCGGCACGATGGGCTTCACCCTGCCCACCTTGAACCTGGCCCCGGCGGGATGGTCGTAGTGGCAGTAGGCGGCGGCCACCGGCTCCAGGACTTCCCTGGCCCGCTGCTCCCCGGCGCTGTCGGGCAGCACGGCGATGACCTGGAGTTCGGCGTCGAAGGCGATGCGGCCCACCTTTTCCTTGATCAGCAGGGGGTCGTGGACCCGGTTTCTGGCCTGCTTCCAGCGCCACCAGCCCCAGCCGGCCACGGTCAGCCCCAGGATGGAACCGGCGGCCAGCAGCGCCGTCTTGAGAATTTCCCCCTGCTGCACCCACAGGTAGCCCCGCAGCGCGATGAGGGCGGCCACGCCCAGGACGGCCATGGTCACCCCGTCCAGTTGCAGGGGCCGGGTCTGGTAGGTATAGGAGGGGTCGGGCCGCTGGTAGCCGGGGTTGTTGAAGGCCTTCCGCTGGTGAACCTGGGACCACTCGGGGCCCAGGGAGCGCAACAGCAGGCGGCACAGGACCCGCTCGCCAGGTCTAAGGGCCGATAGGGAGCCGATGACCGCCAGCAGGGGATCGGAGCCGGGGTCCAGCAGGTCGTCGTCCCGGAAGGTGCGCAGGGGCACGTACTCCGGGCCGCCGGAGCGCAGGGTCAGTCCCCAGGCCTGTTCGCCGACGTGGATAAAGATGGGGTCCTCGTCCAACGGCACCTGGCGGATGCGGGCCTGAGGGTAGTGGGCGGCGAGTTGCTGCCGCACCACCTGGTCGTCCTGGCAGCGGGCCAGCAGGTTCACGCCGTCAACGTCCCCGGCAAGCTCTAGGGAGAAGGGTTCGGGGACGGCGATGGACTGGAGCAGGTTCTCTACGCCCAGCAGCGTCCGCTCTCCGGTGCGGGGCGGCGTCACCGCCAGCAGGACTGGCGGCCGCTGGCGGCGGCCATCGCCGAACAGCATTTTCTTGACGTTGGTATTCATACTCGATTCCTTTCTCTATTTGGTCTCTATCGGTTTGAGGCTGGGTTCAGTGCCTGGGCCCGGGCCGCCACTCGATGACCTCGGTCTCCTCGGGCGTGGCCTCGATGCGGACGGGAAAGCGTTGGCCTCTCGCTAAGAGCAAGCCGTCGCCCCGGGGACAGGACAGGAGCCAGCGTTGCAACTCCTCGGGCAGGTCAAAGGCTTCGCCCACGGTGCTGACGGCGGCGGCGTCCTGTTGGAGCAGCAGCTTGAAGGCGGCGTTCTGGAGCAACGCCCTGCCGGAGTGTCCGGTGATGGCCCGGGAGGAGTCCTCCGAGAGGAGGTCCTGCACGTCCTGGGTGATGAACTGCAACCCTAGCCGGTGCTTGCGGGCGCGTTTCGCCATGCTGACCATGAAGGCCGCGCCCTCCGGGTGCTGCATGATGCTCCACACCTCGTCCACCACCAGCAGCCTGGGCCGGGGGTCCTGGGCGGCGGCGGCCCACACCGTCTCCGTGCAGACCATGGCCGCCGCTGGTCTCAGTTCCGGTTCCAGCAGGTGCAGGTCGAACACTGTCACCAACGCTTCGCGGGCCAGCAGGTCGTCGCCTTCGTCGGAGAGCAGGTCCCGCAGGCTGCCGGTGGCGAAGGGGCGCAGGAGGTGGGCGATTTCCGGCGTCTCCTGTTGCAGGTAGGCGTAGAAGTCCCGAAAGCCGGTGCGCTCCCGCCTTTCGGAGTAGTAGCCGGCCAAAGCGTGGTCCAAAGACGATCTGCGCTCGGCGCTGAGCCTTTCCCCCACCATCACCTCGATGAGGCGGCGCAGGCTGCCGATGCGCTGGAGCAGTTCTTCCGAGTCGCCCCGGTCTATGACGAAGGGGTTCATGCCCTGGCCGGGCACTCCGGGGGAGAGCACTCTCCCACCGGCGGCCCTGGCCATGTCGGTGTACTCGCCCTCGGGGTCGATGATGTAGGCCCGCACTCCCCGGCACAGGCCCCGCAACACGCCCAGCTTGGTGGCAAAACTCTTGCCGCTGCCCGAACGGGCCAACACCGCCGTGTTGGCATTCAGATGCGTTCCGTCGAAGGGATCGTAGACGATGGGGGCGCAGGCCCGCAGGTCGATGCCGTAGAGGGTGCCGCTGCGGGTGTCCAGGTCCGGCGGCGAGAAGGGGAAAAGTCTAGCCAACGACGACGTATCCAAGGTCCGCCACACCGCCACGGCGTTCAGGCCCAGGGGCAAAGTTGAAAGCAGGCCCTCCCGCTGCCGGAAGGCCAGGTTGTCCAGCTTGCCCAGGGTGGCGGCGAAGTGGGCCCTGGCCTTCTGGGTCAGGTCCTTCAGCGTGTCGGCATTGTCGGCGTGGAGCGTCACCGACAGGGAGGCATGGAACAGCCTTTCCCTTCCCCGCTGCACCTCGTCTCTGAGCCGGGAAACGTCCTCCAGGGCAATCTCCGCCTCCGGCGACATGGAGCGGCCCCGTTTGAAGGAAAGGGACTGGGCCGACTCGAAGCGGACCTTCTGCCACTCCAGGGTGCGGGCCGCCTGCTCGGTGGGGATGGCCCCCAGGTGCACCGACAGGTCCATGGGCGCTCCGGCGGCCATCAGTCCCTGCAAAAAGCCGGGAGCCAGCGACCTGGGCCACTTGCCCAGGTGCAGGGAGCGCACCAGGCGGTCGCCGATGCGGATGTCCCGGCGGTTCACCTCGGCGTCCATCTCCGCGTCCTCATTCCGGTCCTGGGGAGAGCCGCCCAGGGCGCAGGCCAGGAGCAGCAGCTTCAGGGTTTCGCCGTCCAGGGGGAACACGCCCAGGCCGGCGCGGACCAGCAGCGCCCGCAGCTCGTCGGCGCGGTCGTGCTCACAGACGGCGTAGAAGCGCCGGTCCAGGATGCCCTCCCGGTTTTCAAGCGTGGTCAGCAGCCGTCCCAGACTGTCGGCGGCATCCTTTGTCTGTTGGGGCAAATCGTCCGGCTGCGCCGCCGTCAGGTTGTTGCGGAGGGTGGAAAGCACTGGCGGGTGCTGCCTGACCAGCAGTTGCACCGGGAAGTCCACGGCGTTCAGGGAACCGGCGAAGGCGCCCAGCTTGGGCTCGTCCAGTTCCAGCCCCATCACCTCCATGACCGCCAGCTTCACCCCGTCCAGGCGCACCGGGCCGTCGTCCTCCAGGTGGGACAGCATGAAGAACAGGGGCAGGGGCGGCGGGGGCTTGGGTTCCGCCCCCGTTTGGTCAGTGTCTTCGGGTTGGGACCGGCCCGGCGGACAGCGCCGGGCCAGGTCCTTCGGGTTGGGTAAAGTCAGTTTCACCATTCAAATCTCCTAATCTGTCTAAATTCCGGGCAGGACCGGGATGACCCTGCCGACAATGCCGAAGGCGATGCCCTTGGCCAGCAGCACCACTACCAGGCCCACCACGGCCATGATCACGGCATTCCTGGCCCGGCCCCTGCCCTCCCCCTCGGCGCCCTCTGCCATCAGCAGGAACCCGGCCCAGACGATGCCGAACACGCACAGGCCCACCCCGGCGTAGGCCATGCCGCTGAGCACCGCGTCGAAGGCGGCGCCCAGCCTTGCCAGCTTTTCCAGCCTGTCATCCGGCGCGGCGGCGACGGACGCCAGCGTCGCCGCCGAAGCCAGCAACAGGGAGGTCAGTCCCCGGGCCATAGCCAGTTCCACCAGTCGGAACCGCCCGCCGGAGCCTGCTCCGCCTGGGGCGGCGGGGGCGGGGGCGGGGGCGGGGGAACGTAGAGGGCCTGGTAGGGGGCGTCGGCACCCAGTCCCACGTTCCGAGCCGCATCCGACAGAGGCTCCGGCGCCAGGGTGATGCCCTCCGTCCGGTTGCGGGTGACGTCGCCCCGCTCGTTTTCCACCGCCCGCACGTGATCCGGGTGATGAACGTAGATGCGCACCGTCTTGACGGTCCGGCTCTCGCCGCAGGTGCAGGTCACCCGGCGGGTGTACACGTCGGTGCGGGCCGGGTGGTGGACGGTCTGCAACATGGGCGGCCGGGGGACGTTCAGGGTTGCCAAGAGGTCCGCCGTGATTTCCAGGCCGTTCACCGACCGTGCGTCGGCCACGGGCAGGGTGAAGGCGGTATCGCCGTCCCGGACGAAGGTAACGGTGGTGGAGTGGCTTCCCCATCCAACGGTGACCGTGCCGGTGATGCCGGTGACGGTGGCGTCCAGCCTTGCGGGAACCGACTGGCTGAAGTGGCCGCCGTACACCGGCAGGTCCTCCTCGTGCCTGGTCTCCGTGATGCACTCCGAGGCGATGACGCCCTTGATGCGCCCCGGCGTCCACTCCAGGGCGGTCAGTTCCAAGTCGCACAGCTCACCCTCGGCGGTGGGCAGGGGGTAGGGGATCTGGTGACTCTGCAGGGACACGGCCCCGCTCCGGCCCAGGGCGTCCTGCCAGGAGAAGGTGAAGGAGGGCGACGGGCCGTTCAGGGTCAGGTTGTAGCTCTTGCTCTGCCCCGCCGTGAGGCTGGTGTTGAAGCCCATCTTCAGGGTCTTGCCGGTCCTGCCGCCGAAGACCCGTCCCTTCAGGTCCAGGTCGTGGGCGGCCCGCAGAGAGACGGCGGCGGTGTTGCCAGACACCGCCAGCTTCTCGACGTAGACCCGGCGGCCCGGCACCGGTTCCGGGGGGACGAAGTAGATTTCGCCCAGCCGCCAGGCGTCGCCGTAGGGGTTCTCGTCGGGGTCGTCGGCCAGGGCGCTGCCGGGCAACAGCACCACCATCAGCAGCCCCAGCGCCGCCACCGCCAGTAATCGGCCCCACGGCTTCCTGGTCTTGTTCCCATCGGTGGGTACCTGGCGTCGTTTGCTTCGGTCCGCTCGGTTGCGGCGCTTGCCGAACCAGCTGTGGGGCCGGAAGGGTCTCCGCCCATGACGCCGGGCGGCCTTCACCGCGTTGCCCACCTTGCCCGCCGCCTTCTTCGCCAGCAGCCGCAGCGGGTCGGGCTCCGCCTCGGGCTGGGGCGGCGGATCGCTGATAGCCAGCTCCGCCGGACACCCGGCGTAGCGCCGGGCGCCCAGGTTGAACTTCAGCAGGTCGGCGGCCACCAGGGGCAGCCCCCGCCCGCCCACCTTGCCCACGGTCATGGCGATGCCCAGGACTCCCAGCAGGATGGCGATGCCCAGCTTCAGCCCCGAGGGGCCGAAGGGGAAGTAGCGATAGACGCCGTAGGCCACGGCGCAGGTCGCCACCACCGCCACGATCTGGGGGAAGGTGAACCACAGCAGGGCCTTGTCCTCGGCCTGCACGTGGGTCGGTACTTCGTGCTCTCTCATTCCTCACCTCCTACGCGCTGCCGTTTCCGCCGTCGCCGCCCGGTCCGAAGAACCGGGTGGTGGGGTCGGGCAGGTCGTCGATGTCCACCGGGCTGCCCACCACGGCGTTGATCACCAGCTCGACGACGCCGTAGGCGACGAGGGCCAGGACAATGCCGGCCAGGGCGGTCATCATGGCGGACTTGCCCCGCTCCATCTGGTTGGGCGCGCCGGAGGCGGTGAGGTACATGTAGGCGCCGTAGATGAAATAGCCCACGCCGACCACGCCCACCAGTCCCAGCAGGATGCCCACCAGGTTCGATACGGTTTGTGTCAAATCGTCCATAAGGTCTTTCTCCTTTTCGCTCCTCGGTTTTGGTTCGCTGTTGTTCGGCCGGTCGTTCCCGTCCGCTTACTGGCACATGGCGCAACTCCTGGAGGGTTGGACGGCGGGGACGCTTTCCCCACCGGTTGGTTGTCGCGTTGTAGTTCGGGCTACGGTCCCTGGCTGCGGGGTGTGGGACCGCCCTGGCCCGCCGGGGTGGAGTTCTGGGCCGCCGAGTTCACCGCGCCACCGGCTGCGCTGGCCGCTCCGGTGGCCCCGCCTACCGCTGCCGCCCCCGCCGGGCCGCCGGCGGCTCCGCCGGCGATGAGGCCCAGGGCGCGGGCCGAGCGCATCATCCCGCCGGGCAACGACATCCCGAAGTAGAGGGTGTGCAGCCAGGCGTCGAAGGTGCCGTGGTTGCCCAGCATCGACGGGACCCGGCCGGCCAGGTACATGAAGGCAATCGCCATCAGCAGCTTCCACACCAGGTCCTGCACCGGCTCGAACTCGCCGATGGCGGCGAACTCCCCCAGGAAGGCGAAGCCCAACGCCACCGCGATGAGCTGCACCGCCTGCTGGAACACCGTGGTCATGAACAGCCGCAGCCAGTGGCGGCCCCAATTCGCCGTGTGGGGCAGAATCCAAAGCCCCAGGGCGATGGGGGCCAGTACCAGCAGGATGTCGATGAGGGCCAGGCGCAGGATCATCTGCACCAGCAGGTAGAGCAGGAAGAAGCCGAAGACCAGGTAGAGCAGGGCGATGAAGATGGCCACGCCCACCTCGCCGGTCTCCACGGCGGCCAGCAGCGCGAACAGGGGCGCCCGCAGCAGGTCGCCGGGGGTGACGTTCAGGGTGGCGGCGATGAACTGGGAAACGGCGTGGGCCACGTCGATGACCAGGGCGCACCACCACAGCGACGAAGCGGCGGCGGTGAGACCCAGCACCAGGCGGGGCACCATCTCCCGCCAGCCCGAGTGGTGGTTGCCCAGGTGCTCCTGGACGATGAAGCTGAGGCCCATCCAGCCCAGGATCACGGTGAGGACGGCGGTGGTGACGGCCCAGACCGCCCACCACGCCTGTTGGACGAAGGGGTGGGCGTAGGTCAGGCCCGGAGGGGTTCCGGTGAGGATGTCTCCCATAACGGCTACCCTCCCTCGCAGTTGGCGATGTCCGTCTGGAACACGCCCTCGAACACGCCGCACAGGGTCCCGTGGACCCCCTGGACCACCCATTTGGCGGCGGCCCGGGCCCAGCGGTCCGGGTCCAGGGCGCCCAGCACCTTGTCCCACAGGCCCTTGGGCTGGTGGACCGGAATCAGGGCGTAGAAGACGTGGCGCTCGCCGCCGCCCTGCCGGGGGACGGCCAGCATCAGCAGGAGGGGTTGTTCGGGGTGGAACTCGGGCTGCTCGCCCAGGGCCGGGTACTCGAAGGTGTACTCCCAGCCCTCGGCCAGGCGCTTCTCGCCGCCCCGGACCTGGTAGGTGTTGGTCAGCCAGTCGCCGGTGTCCGGGTGGCGGATGGCGTAGTAGAGAACGGCGACCTGGCGGCTGAAGATGGGGCGGGCCACGAAATCCCCCTCCTTCTTGCGCTCCACCAGTTGCCGGTCCCGGTTGACCAGGCTGATGTCGTCGGCGGGGGGAAGGGACTGGGCCAGGGCCAGGCCGCTGCCTGGAATGGCGGCGATGGCCGAAAGCAGCAGCGCCGCCGCGATCAGGGCCAGGCGTCTGCCTCGGCCAGTGGTTGGGATGAACCGACGGAACATGGTTGCCTCCTGTCGCCAGTCTTGGACCGGATGTTCGACAACCAAGTCTGCGGGTTGGCCGGGCCGGTCGTAATGCCCTGAAAGGGGGGGTGCGCGCACCCCCCCTTTCAGGGCATTGGATTTACGGGGTCCGGCGTGGTGTTATGGACGTGTACAGGAATCGGGACTTGGACCGCGCTGGTGGAGGGCCGGGGATTCGTAGCTAAAATGGGCGATTATCGCCCATTTCAGCCCCTTTCCTGCAAGCACTTCCGGTTCAGGGCTGGTTCCCGTCGGCGAGTGCATCGGCCCCGCTGGAGCGGTGCATTCGGCGGGGGGGGGGGTGGAAGCGGGACGGCGGCGCAAGGCCCCTATTGGAAAAGCGCAATTTGCACCCGGGAGGTATGAGCATGAGTCAGGATCAGGCCAGGGCGGAGGGCAGCCCCGGCATTGCGCCCGGCGGCGTGGGCGACGGCGATGTTGCCGACGGCGGCCCGGTGCTTGGCGACGGGGTTGGCGCCGGCGATGCCGGCGTTGAGGGTTCGGTGTCCGGCGGCGCAGTGGATGACGGCGCGGTGCCCAATGCGGCCTTCGCCGAGGCGGCGGCCCGGGTGGTGGAGGACGTGTACGAGCTGCGGCTCACGGCCCTCCTGCACCAGTTGGTACGGTCCCGGGGGTACAAGGGCGCGGGCCGGGTGCTGGGCGTGGACCCCAGGACGGTGACCGTCAGCGTGCGGGAGGGAATGTCCCGGCGGGTGCGGGACCAGGTGGAGCGGATGCTGGTGGACAAGGACGGCGGGGCCCGGGACCGGCTGGAGGAGGCGGTGGGGGAGTTGGCCGGGCAGTTCGGCGGGCTCACGACCCAGGTGGCCGGGCTGGAGTCGGAACTGCGGGAGGGGATGCAGTCCCTGGGGGAGACCCACGCCCAGGGACTGCGGCGGTTGGAGCAGCGGTTGGCCCGGGGGGAGGCCAGAGTGGCTGCCAATGCCGGGCCGCCAAGTCCGGCGCCGGTGGCCAGCGCCGCGCCGCGCCGGCGTTACCCCGACCTGGTCACGACGGACCCGGCCGAGGACGACGAGGCCGTGTTCGGCGACGCTTGGGAGCTGGCCAGGGAGTGGCGCCGGTTGTGGCAGGGCCATCCCGCTCTGGGCCGAGGCCTGGCCTGGGTAAGCGTCAGGCAACGGATTCTGGAGCTGGAGGTGGCCATGCTGGAGGACCACGGGCTGACCCTGCCGCCGGAGACGGAGCCGCTGCGAGGCATGGACCGGGGGGCGCAGCTCAACTGGCGGGTGAAGGCGCTCCACGACATTCGGAAGCGGCGGGCCAGGCTGGAACTGCTGGGGCGGCTGCGGCGGGCGCTGAGCCCCTGGCGGGGGCTGAGATCTGGCCGGGCCGGGTTGCGGTCGATCCTGCGGCGGTGGCTCAAGTAGTCTGTTCCGGCACCCAAGTGGGGGCCTGGCGGTTTATGCCGGATTCCTGCCCGATTGGAGCAAGTGATCTAGCCGAATCGCCGCCCGAAGGGTTGCCAGGGGGCTGTTCGGGGCCGGATACTGACTGCGTTGTCTGGCTTTACCAAGGTTTCCTCTGCCTAGAAACCTGGGGGCGTGATCCCTGCTCGCCCGGGCCTGCTCCGCGTGGATCGAGATATTTCTCCCCGGAGCGCCCGCGAGGGAATTGCTGCAGAGCGGAGTGACGTTTCCTTCGCCCGCAGCCGGTGGACCCTTCACCCACGGAAGCGCACGGTGCGCTTCGCCTGGAATCCCAATCCAAGGCGCGGAACCCTTCCCATCGAGGTGCCGGTTGCGCTTCAAACGGTTTCCCTGATCCAGGCGCGGAATCCTGACCCCAAGGACTGAATCAAGGAGGTGGCGGCTAGACCCAGGACGGCATCCCGTATTCCTTACCCCAAGGTCTCACCTGCGGAGCGGCCCGGTCGCTTCGCACTTTCTTCACACCTGCGGTTGGAGCGGACTCTGCGCTCCGGCCCGTTCCACACGACTGCGGCGCGGCTGCTGAACACCGGTGGCGGCGCCGTGGGCTTCACATGCTCCGGTCAGCGATAGCGCAGTCGAGGACCGGACGCTTACCTGTGCCACGCAGTTTCCATTGGGCCTGGCGTTGAGGGTTCAGGCCGCGACGGGCTGCGTCCCTCTCTCTTTCTCCTTTCCCCGCAATTCCGGCTGAATATCACCCTAGCCGCATTGCGTTTTTTCCAGCCCCCGCCCCGGCGTTCTCCCTTGGCACATTTCTTTCCCAGGAAGTAGTGCGCCTGGCGCCGGGGCATTCCCTTCCCAATGTCGTTCACAGATTCAGGGAGGTGCGTATGAGCATCGGAGACAGACTCGTTCAGTTCAAGGCGGTCGCGGCGACGGTCGTCGGTTTCATCAAATGGCATAAGAGGGCGTCGGTTGCGGCGGTGGTGGGCCTGCTCATCGTCCTTCCGCTGCTCCGGGGAAGCGGCGGTGAAGCCTTCTTTCTCAACCTGGTCGGCCTCGGCATCGCCGCCCTGGTGGTGCGGCGGATCATGCGGGCTGGCGACCGGCGCAAGGCGGCGCAGGCTCGTCAGGCCAATTGCCGCTGCCACTGCCGCCGGCAACAGTCGGGACAGCCACAGAACGCAAATCAGCAAGCACAAGGAGGTACGCCATGACGACGATTACCCTGGAATCCCCATCTTCTACGGTCCGGTTGGAGGAACTGGTGGACCGGCTGGTGGCCGCCCTGTTCCAGGACGAACCCGAGGGGCAGGCGTCGGCTCCCAGCATGGTCAGGACCGTCCACGAGGCCCGGCGGCTCAGGCAGAGCGGCGACCTGGACGGCGCGCTGGCGGTGTTGGCGGACGTTTACCCGGCCGACGCCTCGGACGGCGAGCTCCGGTGGCTCTACGGTGAGTGGCTGAACATCGCCCGGCGCCGGTTCGCTGAGGAAAGGGTCCTGCTTTACAGCCCGGCCACGGGCAGGGCGGCGGCGCTGGTGGAACGAGAGGACGGCAGCCTGGAAACGGTGGCGGTGCTGGTGATGTGCTGGCCGGTGGGCAAGGTCGTTTCCAAGCGTAGCCTGCGGGGGCTGAAGCCGCTGGCGAAAGGAGGTCCGTGATGGTCGCAGCGCACCCCACCGTGGACATAGCGGACCTCAAGGCGCGCAACCCCCTGGGCGACGCTGTGGAGGCCGCCGGTGTCGCGCTGAGGGGCAAGGGCCGGGTCAGGCAGGGCGTCTGCCCCTTTCATCAGGAGGCGGAAGGCAGCTTCACGGTGTACTCGGACTCGGAAAAGTTCTGGTGCTTCGGCTGCGGCGCCGGTGGGGACGTTTTGGACTTCGTGCAACGGATGGAGGGGCTGACCCTGCCCGAGGCCATCCGGCGGCTGGATGGCGGTTCCCCTCCCTTGACGGCCACTGCGGCTCGGCCAGCAGCAACCCGTCAACCTACTGCCCCAGCGATTTCGCACCGTGATCCCGCGCTGCTGACGGCAGCCGTGCGGTTCTACTCCGGGCAACTGCGGCGCAGCCGGGCGGCGTTGGAGTACCTGGCCTCCCGTGGGGTCGGCCTGGACACGGCCAAGCGGCTGAGCTTGGGCTACGCCATGGGCACCGGCCTGCGGGAACACCTGGAAGCCAACGGGTTCAACGGCCAACGGCTGCGGGACTGCGGCCTATGCCTGGAACGGGGAGGGGAACGGTTCGCCGGAATGGTGGTGGTCCCCGAACTCTGCGGCGGACTGGCCGTGTGGCTGGTGGGACGGGCGGTGCAGCCCAACGCCAAGCCCCGCTTCCAGGCGTTGCCCGGCCCCAAGCCCCTGCTGGGAATGGCCCGCCTCGGCCCGGCGCCCGCCGGCGCAATTGTCGCCGAAGGGGTCTTCGACTGGCTGACCCTCACCGCCTGGGGCTATCCCGCCGTCGCCGCCCTGGGCACCCAGGGAATGGACAGGGTGGCGGCGGCACTGCGGGGCTGTCCCCGGGTGTTCCTGGCCTTCGACAACGACGACGCGGGCAACACGGCGGCGCAGGAACTCAAGCAACTGCTGAGCCACCGGGCCGCAGTGGTCAACCTGCCCCAGGGCGTCGCCGACCTGGGCGAGATGGCAACGCTGCCCAACGGCCAACTGCTCTTCCGCCGCCTGCTGGCAAGGGCGGCCCGCTTTGCCCGCTAGTCAACTTCCAACCAACCTTCCTCACTAACGGCCCGCCCTCACCGGCGGGCCTTTCGTTTTTCCACACAACCCAGCTTCACGACGGGGTCTCCAGCCCTGCCTACGGCTTCGCCCGGCGAATGCCGCTTCAACCAACGGCACACCCAACATCACAACGCAAAGGAGCGAACTCATGGGTAACGGAAACGGCAACCAGAACGGCAACGGCCACCACCCCAACGGCGGCGTCAACCTCAACGGCAACGGCCAGAACGGGCGCCACAGCGGCAACGGCGTCGCCGACCTCGGCGGCCACGACCTCCTGTGGGACGGGCTGCCCCCCGCCGTGGTCAACGCCTTGGAGCAGCCCTTGGACCCGGCCCTGGTCTCCCGGCGCGACGGGCGCGGCAACCGCCAGTACGACTACATCGAGGGCCACACCGTCATCGACCAGGCCAACAAGATCTTCGGCTACGGCGGCTGGGGCTACGAACTCGCGGGTGACGTGAGCCTGCGCCGGATCGAGAAGGTGGACGTAAGGACCGGGGAGGTCAAGGTCAACTATGCCTACAGCGCCCCGGTGCGGGTCAGCGTGGTGGGCGCGCCGCCCCGCACCGACATCGGGTTCCACGTCGTAACCGAGGACACGCCGGAGGGCCACGACACGGCCTGTAAGGGCGCCGTTACCGACGGGTTGAAGCGGGCGCTGCGCAGCTTCGGGGACCGGTTCGGCAACGGTCTCTACGGCGACCAGCCCCCGGCCAACGGTAGGGCCGGGGCCCAGCCGTCCAACGCCAGGGGCAGCGGCAACAACGGCCAGGGCAACAGCGGAAACGGAAACGTCAACGTCAACGGCCGGCGGGCCGGCAGCTACCTCCAGCAGTTGCGGGGTCGGCTCATCGCCCTGGGCGCCGAGCAGGGCTTCGACGAGGGCCGGGTCCGGGAGGCGGTCAAGAAGCAGACCGGCAGGGACCTGGACGACCTGCCCGCCAAAGAACTGAAGCCCCTGGTGGAGAACGCCGCCCGCAAGGTCAACGAGGCCAAGAACGCCGAGGGCGGCAACGGTAACGGCAACGGCTAGAACTCCCTCGGCAAACAACACCCAACGGGGTCGTCTCCATCGCGGGACGGCCCCGCTTGTCACTTACCGGAACTGGGAGGCAAGACTATGACGGCAACCACCATCCACACCCCCTGGGGCTGGCCCCAGGAAATCGAGGAACTGGCCGAGGGCGTCTGGCGGGTATCCACCGCCGGACACGGCGGGCTGAAGCTGAGCCGGGAGCGGTGGGAGGAACTGCCCGACCTGGTGCGGGACTCCTTCCTCAATCCGACCTTCGCCGAGGAGGACTGTGAGGAACCCATCGCCCGGACGCTGCTGGGCCTGGGCGACGAAAGGGAGTGAGAACTGGCCATGAAGATAGCGGGCTATTTCGACCGCTACTCTCCGGCGCTGCCCTTCCTCGGCAACGAAGGGGGGTCGTCATGACCGCCACCCGAAGCAGGCCCCGCTGCCTGCCCAGCGTTACCACCAAGTTAGGGACAGAACTGGGCAGCCTCTACATCACCGTCGGCCTGGACGAGGACGGCCAGCCCTTCGAGGTATTTGGCTCGCTCGGCAAGGCCGGCAGCCTCCAACACGGGATGACCGAAATGGCATGCCGGTTGGTCTCCCTGCACCTGCGGCGGGGTACGCCACTGGACGAAGTGATTGACCAGATACGGGGCATCAGCGAGATGCAGCCCTGGCCCAACCGTATGGACGATGGGCGCACGGTCTATGTTCGCGGCCTCGGCGACGCTATCGCCCTGGTCCTTCGGGAATACCTGGCAACGCAACAAGAACAAGCGGAACCGGCGGAACTGCCCATCGCCGCCGACTGAACACTCCAAACCGACCCATTTGGGCACACGTGGCCGTCCCTCTGCGGAGGGCGGCCCCGTTTCTCATCTACCGGAAACACAACATGACGGAGGAAGGACAACCATGACTATCACGATGGACAGGCAGACCGACGTGTACTCCCGCCCTAACGCCCGCTTCGGCGGCGACGGGACCCTGGAGATCCGGGCCTCGGCGGTGGGCAACTGCCGCCGCGCCCTGTGGTTCGAGGCCACCGGCCACCAGGTCACCAACCCCCGCAGCGACGACTCCCTGACCATGCTGGAAGCGGGCAACGCCCTGGAGCCGGTTGTGCTGCGGGCGATGGAACGGGCCGGCTGGGACATCACTCCCACCGATAGGGATAACCCCCGAATGGTCTCCCTGCGCCTCGGTCCAACGCTGCTGGTCAGCGGCCACGTGGACGCCGCCGGGGTCGCGCCCATTTTCGGCAACAAACCCAGCATCGTCGAGGTCAAGACCCGGGGGCCGGAAGCCTACAAGAAGTGGCGGACGCTGGGCGCCGAGCGCAGCCACCCGGAAACGGTCTGGCAGGCCGCCTTCTACACCTACGCCGCCTTCGACCAGGCCCGGGACGTAGTGATAGCCACCCTGGACACGGGCGGAAGGACCTGGGACTACGAGCTGATACCCGCCCGGCGCGTGGAGCGTGCTTTCGAGCAAGCCTGCGCCCGGCTGGGCGAACTGGCGGCCCACCACCTGGTCAACGGGCCGGACCCCTATGCCCTGCCGGAGCGGGACTTCACCGCCGAGCACTGGCAGTGCCAGCGCTGCCCCTTCCTCAACGCTTGCCTGCCCGGAACGGCGGCGGTGGAACCGGAACCTGCTGACGAACTCGCCAAGGATGCCGAGCCGGTGACCGACGAAGAAGCTCAGGCCGCCCTGCGAGAGTACGAACAGGCCCAGGAGATGTGTAAGGCCATCGAGGAGGACAAGCAGTGGGCGCTGGGGATGCTGCGGGCCTGGCTCAGGCAGCAGGGCAAAGACAAGGCCAGGCTGGAGGGCCGGGAGAAGACCCGCATCGTGGGGATGGTGAAGAACACCCGCTACAACGTGGACCACAAGCGGCTGAACGCCCTGCTGGACCCGGAGACCAGGGCGGGCATCGTCACCGAGAACGTCTCCCACTACCTGCGGGTCAGCTAGTCAAACCCTGACGCTCCTCACGTTGGAGCGCGACGCGGGGCCGCCACCTTTCTAAAGGAAGGGACGGCCCCGCTACGGCAACACCAATTCACAACTCATTGGAGGAACGATCATGGCCAAGACCATCAACAAGGTGGAACTGTTGGGACGGGTCGGCAATGACCCGGAGATGCGCTACACGGCGTCGGGGATCGCCGTCACCCAGCTGCGCCTGGCCACGGACCGGGGGCGGAAGAACGGCGAGGAGGCCACCGACTGGCACACCATCGTGGTGTGGGACAAGCTGGGCGAGGCGGTGGCGCAGTTTGTGGAAAAGGGCCAGCGGCTCTACGTGGCGGGCCGGTTGGTGCAGATCTCCTGGGAGGGAGACGACGGCCAGCGGCGGTACCGCACCGAGATTCACTCCCAGGACGTGGTGTTCCTGGACTCCTCCCGCAACGGAAATGGCAACGGCTCCGACGAGTACGCCAACGCCGGCGCTAGCGCACAGGCCGACGACGACCTTCCCTTCTAACCGGACCACGGACTAGCGACGCCCGCCACCGGCGGACGCAACACGGGGCCGCTCCCTTTCAGAAGGGAGCGGCCCCGCTTTCGTTTCCGAATCCTGACCTGCAAGGAAGTGAACCATGCCCCGCAAGAAGCAGACCAAGACCGAAGACACCCCCGTCGTGACCCTGGAGGGCCACGCGGTGCTGGAAGCCCTGCGCTCCAACCTGGACCTGCTGGGGGAGCTGGCGGCCCGCTACGAGGTGTCCTTCCAGCCGGAGCGCCCCGCCGAGATGCCCGCCATCAACTGCCCCCAGGACGTGTTCAACCTGCTGGGGCCGGAGATGTCCGCCCTGGCCCAGGAACAGTTGAGGGTCCTGCTGCTCAACACCCGCAACCAGGTGATGGCCCAGAGGATTGTCTACCAGGGCAACGTCAACTCGTCCATCGTCCGCCCCGCCGAGGTGTTCCGCGCCGCCATCATCGACTCGGCTCCCAGCATCATCATCAGCCACAACCATCCCTCGAATGACCCCACCCCCAGCCCGGAGGACCTGAAGATCACCCGCGAACTGGTGGAAGGCGGCAAGCTGCTGGGCATCGACGTGATGGACCACATCGTCATCGCGGGCGACAGGTACGTCAGCCTCAAGGAAAGGAAGCTGATGGACGACTAGGCCGGCTGCCGAGACCGGCGCACCGCCGCCGGTCCCCACGCGGGGTTCAAACTCCCGCGCCCTTCTCCACACTTTCACTTACAGGAGGCAACCTATGATTCCCACGCAACCCGCCGTGAACGGCGAGGACCTGTTCACCATCAGCGCGGGCGGCTACTCGGCCACCGCCGACGCCTTCGCCCGCGACCCCGACACCGGCGGTCTCTGGTTCCTCTCGATGGTGGGACCCCAGACCGCCCTCAAGGCCATCTGGGCCTCCCTGCTGAAGCAGCCTCCGGACGCCGCCTACATCATCAGGGGCATCGAAGGGATGGCCCTTTCCGGAGGGTATCAAAGGTGCCAGGTGCCCCACCACACCATCGGCACCTGGACCACCCGCATCGCCCGGCTGCCCGCCAGCCGCGGCTGGCACGCGTTGGTGTACACGCGCCTCGCGGAGTTCAGCTTCGAGCGCGACGACTTCCTGCTGCTGGCCCAGGACCAGGCCGACGCCCCCGGCCTTCACCACCGCTTCCTGGACCGGCGCAGCCCCCTGCCCCTGCCCCGCTCCTGGCGGGACTGGCTCTGGCGGCGGGGTCTGGACTCCGGCGAAATCGTTCCCCTGGAGTCGGCCGGCCTGCTGGCCTACACCTGCAACCCCAGGGGCGACGAACTGAAGGCCGACCTGTCGGCGGCGGTGGCGGCGGGGACGCTGACCCTCAACTCTGATGACACTGACACGGAGGAGGACAACAACGATGGATAGGACGCTGAACCCGGTGAAGCGGGGCAACAAGCGCCGCCGCGCCCGCAACTGGAAGGCCTGGCAGCTTTTCTCCCCGGATGGCGACAGGTGCCGCTTCTGCCCCCACGGGGCCTCAGACCACCTAACCTCCAGCGGTCAGCCTCATTTCTACCAGCCCGCCGACGAGCAGGACTGGCGGAAGTCCAACGAAAAGCTCTACCGCCACGAGCTGGAGGACGGCTCCGAGGTGCTGGTCAAGCGCGTCACCGTTGCCAACCGCGCCGAGCTGCTCACCGCCTTTTGCGTCCAGTGCGCGAAGGACAAGCAGACCGACCAGGTCCTCTGTTTCCAGCGGACGCTGGCCAAGGGCGAGGTGGTGGGACTGAACAGCTACGCCAACGGAAACCACAGCAACGGGAGGTAGCGCAATGGCCGACACTCAGACCCTGTACTTTCCCTGCCCCTCCTGCGGGGCGCGGTTCTGCCAGGTGGAGGAGCCGGACAAGGACATCCACGCCGGGGAGACCTACCACTGCAACGAGTGCGGCGCGGCGGTGGTGCTCGTCGCGCTGAGCATGGAGATGCTGGCCTCACCCGAAACTATCCGGTGGGGCTGCCACTTCTGCAAGCCCGGTCCCTGCCGCCTAGCGCCGTCCAGCGGAAACCCCGAAAACGCCGATACCAACAACAAGGAGGACTGACATGAGACTCGCTGCCCTTGCCAAAGGCGGCTATTACCCGACGCCGCCCAGGGTGGTTGACCTGGTTTCCAAGCTGCTGTACGGGGCCCGGGGCCGCAACCGCAGCGCCGATACGCTGCGCATCCTGGACCCCTGCTGCGGGGGCGGCGATGCCCTGGCCCAGTTCGCGGGCCTGCTGCGGGATCGCAGCACCGTGGCCGTGGAGACCTTCGGGGTGGAGTTGCACAAGGACCGGGCGGAGCAGGCGGCCGAGGTCCTGGACCGCGCCCTGGCCTGCGACCTGTTCGCCACCACCATCGCCAACAATGCCTTCGGCGTGCTCCTCTTGAACCCGCCCTACGATTGGGACAAGGAAGACAAGCGGGTGGAACATGCCTTTTTGACCCACACCACCCGCTACCTGGCCGAGGGCGGCCTGCTGCTATTCATCGTGCCGAAGCAGCGCCTCGCCGTCTCCGCCCGCTACCTCTCCTCCCACTACCGGGAACTCCGCTGCTGGGCCTTCCCGGAACCGGAGCGTGAGGTCTTCGACCAGGTGGTGCTCATCGGGCGGCGCAAGGCCGAGCCCAGCCCCGACCCCTACACCGAGGAGCAGGTCAGGGGCTGGTCCTTCGGCGAGCCGGAGGAGTTCTCCCCCCGCCCCTACCCGGTGTACGACCCCATGTTGACGCCCGTCGGCGACGTACTCTTCGCCACCCGCACCGTGGACCCGTTGGCGGCGGTGGCGGCGGCCCGCAAGACCGGACTGTGGGCCAGCCAGGAGGTGCGGGACTCCCTGTGGCC
The DNA here is from genome assembly GCA_965207275.1 of Dehalococcoidia bacterium. Taxonomy (GTDB): domain Bacteria; phylum Chloroflexota; class Dehalococcoidia; order Lucifugimonadales; family UBA3495; genus Bin22. Next base: position 2,222,253 of record CBDBMH010000002.1, on the reverse strand, counting down.
CGCCGAGGACCGGCGCACCAGGCCCCTGATGCCTCTGCGGAAAGGCCACCTGGCCATGCTGGTGGCGGCGGGCTTTCTGGACAACCTGGTGCTGGAGGCCGACGGGCAGCGCATCCTGGTCAAGGGACGGACGACGAAGGAAATGGTGCTGGCCGAGGAGACCGAGAACACCGAGGTCTACCGGGAAAGGCTCAGGACCACCGTGGTGGCCCTGGACCTGGAAGGCGGGGAGATCACCGACATCGCCGCCTAGCTTCACCAACATGCCCTGACGGCTGCAACACCAGCCGCGCACGAAGGCCCCGCCGGTCTCTGACACCGGCGGGGCCTTCGCTTTTCCCCACACAACCCCACACCAAACACAACCAGGAGTATACCCATGAACCTTTCCGGCTTCATCGACCAGTTCAAGGAGTCCATCGCCCGGCGGGTGGTGGAGTCCTACCCGCCCCTCTACCGGCCCTCGGAAACCACAGTCAACCTGCCCCGGCTCCTGCGCCAGCCGATGGGCGGCCAGGAGGACGCCATCAAGGGGACGGCCCTCTCCCTTCAGGCGCATCGTGGCACCACCGTCGTCGGCGAAATGGGGACGGGCAAGACTTTCATCGGCGCAGCCGCCGCCCACGCCGCTGGTTTCCGGCGGGTGTTGATCCTTTGCCCTCCCCACCTCACCCGAAAGTGGAAGCGGGAGGTGGAGGACACGGTGCCCGGCGCCCGGGCCGCCATCGTCGCCTCCATCACCGACCTGGAACGGCTGCGCCTCTCGGTGGGTCCCGCTCCCCTCTTCGCCATCATGTCCCGGGAAAGGGCCAAATTGTCCTACCGCTGGCAGCCCGCCGTGATCCAACGCTGGGCCGCCGCCGGGGGCCGGCTGGTGCGGGACGAGCAGACTGGCGCGCCCTTCCAGGTCCCCTGCTGCCCCACCTGCCACGCCCAGGTTGTGGACCGGGACGGCGTGCCCCTGACCAACGAGGAACTTTCCCGCAAGCGCCGGGACTGCGACCTCTGCGGCTCCGCCCTGTGGCAGGCCGACGGCTCCGGTCCCAAGCGCTACCCGCTGGCGGACTACGTGAAGCACCGGATGAAGGGCTTCTTCGACCTGATGGTGGCGGACGAGGTGCATGAGTTCAAGGGTCGTGGCTCCGCCCAGGGCATCGCCGCCGGGGTGCTGGCCGACGCCTGCGGCAAGTCCCTCACCCTTACCGGCACTTTGACGGGAGGCTATTCCTCCACGCTCTTCCACCTGCTCTACCGCTTCTCGCCGGACATCCGGGCCGAGTTCGGACGCTCCGAGGAGGGGCGCTGGATACAGCGCTACGGCTTCCTGGAGCAGACGGTGCGCCACGCCGAGGATGGAGACTCCTTCGAGGACGGGCGCAACAGCCGCCGCAAGGGCTACCGCAAGACTGTGCGGGAACGGCCCGGCCTGGCTCCCTCGGCACTGTTCCACCTGATCGGCAACTCGGTGTTCCTGCGCCTGTCGGACGTGGCCTCGGGGTTGCCGCCCTACGAGGAGCAGGTGCTGCTCTCGGGAATGGACCGGGAGACGGACCACACCGGCTTCTCCCAGCGCAAGGCCTACGACCTGGTGTTCGACACCCTGCGGCAGGCGCTGGCGGCGGCGCTTCAGAAGGGTTCCAAGCGGCTGCTGGCGACCTACCTGCAAACCCTGCTGGCCTATCCCGACGGCTGCACCCGGGGCGAGACGGTCTTCGATCCCCAGACGGGCAACATGCTCATTCAGATGCCGCCGTTGTCCGAGGACAAACTCTACCCGAAGGAGCAGGCGCTGGTGGACCTGGTGGCGGCGGAACGTCTGGCGGGCCGCAAGGTGCTGGTCTACGCCACCCACACCGGAACCCGGGACATCACCGAGCGGATGGAGCAGTTCCTGACCACACACGGGTTCCGGGTGGCGGTGCTCAAGGCCGACTCGGTGGCCCCGGACCGTAGGGAAGCTTGGGTGGAGGAACGGGTCAATCAGGGGGTGGACGTGCTCATCTGCCATCCGCGCCTGGTGCAGACCGGCCTGGACCTCATCGACTTTCCAACCCTTTGCTGGTTCGAGACGGATTACAGCGTGTACACGTCCCGCCAGGCGTCGCGGCGCTCCTGGCGCATCGGGCAGAAGCGCCCGGTGAAGGTGGTGTTCATGGCCTACCGGAACACCCTCCAGGCCGACGCGCTGAAGCTGGTGGCCAAGAAGCTGCAAAGCTCCCTGGCGGTGGAGGGTGAGCTGCCCGAGGACGGCCTCGCCGCCTTTGGCGACGACGGGGACGACCTGATGCTGGCGCTGGCCCGCCAGATCGTCAGCGGCGATGAGACCGACGCCGATGGCGAGTCGGTGGAGGATGTGTTCGCCCAGGCCCGGGACGCCGAGGCCGCCGCCGAGGAGTTCCTGGTGGACGACGGATGGCAGGCGGTGCAAGTCGAACCGGAGGCCGTCGCGGTCAACGGCAACGGGCATCACGACGCCCTGGGGCCGACGGAGGAATTGGTCCTGGGCAACGACATCCACGAGGCCCACGCCCTGCCCTCTACCGGAAACGGGGCCAACGGGAACGGGAATGGCCACCACGCCGAGGAACCCGCCGAAGGGCAGCAGTCCCTGTTCAGTTGGGCCGAGTTCCTGGCCGAGGAACCGGCCCAGCCCAGGGGACGCAACGGCAAGGCCAAGCCCGCCGCCGCCTCCCTGTTCCAGTGGGCGCTGGACAAGGAACAGGAACGGGATAAGGAGCCGGTGGGCGCCGGACGCTAGACCGCAAGGGCACACGGAGGGGCCGCCGTACCAACGGCTGACCCTCCCGCGTTTCGCACACAACCCAAATGCAACTGAAGCAAGGAGAAAATCATGTCACGCATCTTCGTGTACGACGACCGCGAGTTCCCTGACCCGGACCCCGAAATGAGCGTGGAGCAGGTGAAGGCTGTACTGGCGGACTTCTATGGCGAGATCGCCAACGCCTCGGTGAAGGAGACCACGCGCGGCGAGGACACCATCTTCGAGTTCCAGCGGCGGGTGGGCACCAAGGGCGCCTTCACCATCGCCCACAGCTAGGGAGGCACAAAGATGGACAACCAGACCCTGGCCGGTCTGCTGGCGGCAACCCCGCCGGCGGACCTCCGCATCATCGAGCTCACGGCGGAGCTCGCCCGGCCCGACGGCACCCTGGACCTGGACGCGGCGGCGGCCCGGCAGGCCGAGGTGGAACTGGCCTGCACCCAGGCCCAGGACTACGCCGCCGCCACCCGGCGGTTGCTGGGAGCGATGAAATGGCAACTGCGCCCCCGCCGCTTCTGAGCGACCTGGCCGGGCTGCTCCTGCGGCGTCCGCCGTCGCTGCAAGAGTTGATTGCCCGGCTGGGTTGCGCCGAGGACTACGCGTGGTTCACCGGGCTGGTGCGCCGCCTCTTTCCCGAAGACGCGGAGGCGGCGCTGGCCACCGCCGACGTGGGCGAGAAGCTGGAACGCTTCGCCCGGCTGTTCCAGGAGCGCCATTTCCCCCTGTATGCCCCCTTCATAGAGTTCTTCGCCGAGGAGGGGGAGGACCCGCCCTTCACCTGGCTGCGCCGGGGCATCCCCTTCGCGCTGATGGGCTTCGGTTACGACGGCCTCCACGAGATGTGGGACGGCTACCGGGAGGGCATTTCGGCCCTGGCGCTGCTGGCTGAACCCCCCGACGCCTGCTACGACGAACCGGGAGGGCTGCGCACCGCCTGGCTGGAGGCCGCCGCCCAGCGCATCCCGCAGGAAACACTGGAGCGGATTCCGCGAGGCGGTATCCCGTCGGAAGACCTGACCGAAGCGGTACAGGAAACCGGCTATGAGGGCGCGGCCCAGGCCGCCGCCTGGGTGCGGGCCGAGACTGGCAACTTTTTCCTCGATCACAGTTACGAGGATGGCGACTACGACGGCTTCTGCGACCCCTGGGAGGACGAAATCATCCAGGAGGGAACGGAGGAGTGGCGGAAGGCCGACCGGCTCATCGACTCGGTGACGAGGCTGGCCGACTGGCTGGAACAGGACCTGCCCACCCGATTCGCCGAAATGCTGGACTTCATCCTGCCCCGGCTGCCCCTTCAAGAAAAGGAGGAAACCGATGATGACGACCAATGACACTTACCGGACCGAGTGGTCCCTGCCGGGCCATGACGATGTGCCCCGGGGCACCCTTCAGGCGCAGCTTGAGGTCTACCAGGAAACCGTCCTGCTGCGGGGCTTCGAGGGCGACCGCACCTGGGTCCGAACCGTCTCGGCGGACGAGATCGCCAACGTGTTCACCCGGCACCTGGGTTTCGCCTCGGGGCTGCTGCCCGAAAACGCCCTCTGGTGGAGCCAGGGGGAGACCGGCCAGGTGGTGGCCCTGTGGCGCCCGCCCCAGGTCTGGCCGGTGGCGCTGCAACGGGAGGCATTCCAGCCTCCCGCCCGTCTCAGGATTCCAATGCCGGGGCTGGTCTTCGTCTGCTCGCCCGGCCGGGCGCCCTGGGTCTACGCCGTCCTGGAACGGCCCAGCGACACTGACCAGAAGCTCTACCGCGCCCCGGCCTTCAACGTCTTCCGGGACGGGCGGACCTGTCCCGGCAGCCACCGCTTCCCCGACGAGGTGGGCCGGATACCCGAGTCCTTCTTCCAGTCCTTCTTCTCCCTTACCGGAGACACCAGGGACCGGTCGAAGAAGCACCCCGACAACCTGCAAGCCTTATGGGAGGAACTTGATGGACAGGCTGACTACCCGGTTGAGGACCTGGTTCCCCAATGCACCGTGGGCCGCGTCATGGCGGCCGGCGAAGGGCGGCGAGGCTATTATCCCTAATCCGGTGCCTGCGCCGGTGGGCTACCTGGTGAACCTTCCCGCCGGTCTTTCTGGCAGCCAAGGCATTGGCTTTGACTACGTTCTCGGATTGGGCGGCCTCTACGTCCAGTCCGAGAGCGCCCACCTGACGGCGCGGGTGCTGGTCGCTCCCGCCCAGGTGCGGGGGCTGGATTCCGTTTCCGAGAAGCTGGCGCTCACCCACGGCCCCATTCCGGCCCACGTCTTCGAGCTGGGGGTGGGCTGGATGCTGGCCGCACCGGACACCGAGCGGTTCTTCGCCATCCGCTGGGACGGGGGCACCTACCGGCTGGTGGTGCCGCCGCAGGAAGGGACGGGTTCGTCCCTCTCCTACCAGCCGCCCAGCGGCGTCATCGCCGAGTTCCACTCCCACGCCCGCCACCGGGCCTTCTTCTCTGCCACCGACGACCGGGACGAGCAGGGCTTCCGGGTTTACGGAGTGGTGGGACGACTGGACACGCCAACGCCCGAATTGACCCTACGCCTCGGCATCTACGGCCACTTCGCTCCGCTGCGCTGGGAGCAAGTCTTCGACGGCTCACCGCCCGGTATCCGGCTGGTGAACAAAGAACCGGAACCAACCCAAAGCTACCTATCCATATAAGGAGGCAAGACAACCATGCCCTACTACTTGGACAACACCTTCCTGCTGGACAATCCCTGGATCACCGTGGTGGGCTGCGGCGGCACCGGCGGCTTCGTCGCCGAGGGCCTCTGCCGCCTCTTCCAGGGCCGCGACGCCACCATCGTCCTGGTGGACCACGACCGGGTGGAACCCCACAACCTGCTGCGCCAGAATTTCTACACCGAGGATGTGGGGAAGTTCAAGAGCCAGGCCCTGGCCGATAGGCTGGCCCAAGCCTACAACCGGCCCGTGGGCTACTCGGTCTATCCCTTCCGGAAGGAGGACTGCCGCTACCCCGGCCTCTCCTCCCACGACGGCCTGGTCATCGGCTGCGCTGACAACGCCGCCGCCCGGCGGGCCATGGCCAAGTGCCTGCCCGGGGACCCCTGCCGCTGGCTCATCGACTCCGGCAACGACACCAACTGGGGCCAGGTGCTCGTCGGCAACGTCGCCGAGCCGGTGTTCCTGGAGGAACCGCCCTTCACCGGCGACACCTGCCACCTGGCCCCGGCCCCCACTCTGCAACGACCCGACCTGCTGACCACCGTGTCCACTCGTCCGCCCGACGTGGACTGCGCGGCGGCCCTGGACCTCACCGACCAGGACCCAACCATCAACCAGATGATGGCGTCTCTGGTCTTGCAGGTAGTCCGGCGCATGGTGGCGGGAACCTGCCCCTTTATGGCCCTCTACCTGGACATGGACCAGGGCACGGTCAGCCCCAGCTACGTCACCCCCGAGGCGGTTGCCCGGCTAGTGGACCGCACCGACGCCCGGTGAACGGCGCAATCAAGGATATTCAGAGAACCGACAAGGAGAATGAAACCATGACCGACCGCAAGGAAACCGCCACGACCATGTGGGAGGACCAGCACAGCGGGAAGCGGGGCCACCAGTTGATGACCGAGAAGCTGGCGGACACCATCCCCGCCCTCTACGCAAACGAGAACGTCCCTGACTACGATACCGTCATCGTCCACGCCAAACTGTTTTCTCCGTACTCGAACTGGACCTGGGTGCGCCGTGGTATTTAGCGCTGAATCCCCTGTTCAACAGGGAAGAGTTCGAAGGAAACGCTCTTGGGCCAACCGATTTACCTCGACGCGAAAGCCGAGGGGGACAATAGCATATCGGTAAAGCGGGTGGATGCCGGAAAGCGTGTACGGCATCGCTCCGCAAGGCCCGCGCGATATGGTGAAAGCTGGATTGCCTGAAGCCCAGTTTCCAGCGTTGCAACAGTTCACCCGCTGCCACCACGCTCAAGGGCAGCGCCGCCAGCTCAAGAATCTATTACCAAGTTGGATTCCGAACCTTCGGTTGGCGGGCGATAGGCAATGACCCTATGCAAGGAAACGAACGGGCCACCTAAGTCGCGCTAGAACGTTCAGCATTAGAGAACCACGGGATTCCCTAAGGGGGGCGACCCCTATGGGAACGGAGCCCCCGTAGTAGTCCGAGGACGGGAAAGCCGCCCACATGGCGAAGGGGGGCAGGTGTTCTAACAGTCTAACCAGGGAGGTACTCAAGATGAGGAAAGCCGAAACTGTACTGGCTGTTGTGGCAGAGCGAGGCAAACGAGGATTACCGCTCCAGGATCTGTATCGACAACTCTACAACCGGAACCTCTACCTCGCGGCATACGGCCGCATAGCCCGCAATGACGGTGCAATGACACCCGGGTCAACGGCGGAAACTGCGGATGGGATGAGCCTGGACAAAATCGACGACCTAATCGAAGCATTGCGCTACGAAAGGTATCGGTGGACTCCAGTCCGGCGGGTCAACATTCCCAGAGCCAATGGGAAGACACGCCCGTTGGGTATTCCAACCTGGTCGGACAAGCTGCTCCAAGAGGTCATCCGGATGCTTCTGGAAGCCTACTTTGAGCAGCAATTTTCCGACCGCTCCCACGGCTTCCGCCCCAATCGCGGTTGCTACACGGCACTGTCCGAAGTCCAGCGTCACTGGACAGGCACAACCTGGTTCATCGAGGGTGACATCAAGGGATGCTTCGACAATCTGGACCACGAGGTCCTGATGGCGGCACTCCGCGAACACATCCACGACAACCGTTTCCTACGCCTCATATCTAACCTACTTCAGGCAGGCTACCTGGAGAACTGGAAATACGGTAAGACGCTGAGCGGCACCCCGCAAGGCGGAATCGTGAGTCCACTCTTGGCCAACGTCTATTTGGACAGGTTAGACCGGTTTGTCGAGCAGAATCTCATCCCTACCTACACGAAGGGTACTAAGAGAAGGCCAAATCCCGCTTACCAACTCAATCGGGACAGGGCGCGAAAGGCCATAGCCCGAGGAGACCTGGAACTGGCAAGAGAAAAGCGCAAGCTATTCCAACAACTGCCCACCGGCGACCCTCGCGACCCAACCTATCGCCGCCTGCGCTACATTAGGTACGCGGACGATTTCCTCCTGGGATTTACTGGGCCGAAGGCCGAGGCTGAGGAAATCAAGCGTCAGATTGGAGCGTATCTACGCGACTCTCTCAACTTGGAACTCTCCAAGGAGAAAACGCTTGTTACTCACGCCAGAACGTCGGCAGCACGCTTCCTCGGATACGAGGTGGTAACGCTGCAAAATGATGCAAAGCACACCAAAGGCAAGCGGAGCATCAACGGCAATATCGGTCTGAGAGTCCCACAAACCGTCATCAAAGCAGCGTGCGCCAGGTACTTGAAGCACGGTAAACCCATTCACCGACCGGAACTGACACTCGATGACGACTACAGCATCACGGCGACGTTCCAGTCGAGGTACCGGGGAATCGTGCAGTATTACGTACTGGCCTACAACGTGTGCCATCTCGCCAAGCTCCGTTGGGTAATGGAAACGTCCCTGCTGAAGACCCTAGCCAGTAAGCACAAAGCCACTGTGCAGGCTATGTCTGACAGGTACAAGACCAACATCCAAAGACCAGAGGGCACCTACCGGGTGCTCCAAGTTGTCCGGGAGCGAGGCACAGACCAAAAACCCTTGATAGCAAACTTTGGTGGCATACCACTGCGACGGCAAAAGACGGCAATCCTCAAGGACGAAAGTCCTACAACAGCACGCATCGGAAGGTCTGAGCTACTCCAACGGCTCCTAGCCCAGACGTGCGAACTCTGTGGCTCTACGGACAATATCGAAGTCCACCACATTCGGAAACTGGCCGACCTCAATAAAAGAGGTAGGCCAGCAAAACCGTTTTGGGTAAGGGTCATGGCCGCACGGCGACGCAAGACGCTGGTGGTCTGTAGACAGTGCCATGCCGACATTACCCACGGACGCTCTTTAGTCTCGCAACACCAATAGGACACTGGAGAGCCGGATGCGGCGAAAGTCGCACGTCCGGTTCGGAAGGGGGCCGACGGAAAAGTACCTCAATTACACGGGGCAACTCGCCGGCGGCCTACCTTACTATATCACCGAAATGGACCCGGCCACGGGAACCTGCTTCGGCCTGGTGGCCGGGTTCGAGCGGGAGTTGGGCTACTTCGACCTCACCGAACTGGCCGAGACCACGGTGTTCGGAGACGTTCCCGCCGTGGAGCGCGACCTCTACTGGGAGCCCAGGACCCTGGGCGAGATCAAGCGCGGGTCTCAAGAGTACTCGGGGCACAATGCTGAAATCAGGGAAGGAGTTACGATGCCTGACGAAACGGGAACCGAAAACGATTCCGCTGACGTGGTGAACGTCGAGGAGTTCCTCTTCAGCGGCGTGACCGAGGCAACGGCGGACGATGCCCCTGCCGACGCTGATGGGGGACTTCCCGCCGAAGAAGCAACGGACGACGCGGGCGACCGGGAAACCGCCGACGAACAGGACGCCGAAACTGAAGCCACTATTGAGGAACCTGACGTCGCCGAAAACGCCGGGGCGCAGACCCCTCCAGCGGAGACGGAAGGCTCGGAGGAGTTGAAGGTGGTGTTGTCCATCCGGGGGAACCGGGCCACCATCGGAGTGCAGAGGCCCTCAGCGGACCCGCACATCGAGTCTTTCGACGACCCTGACCTGTTCGGGCTGGCCGACGAATTTCCGGCGGTGGTGGCCCGGGCAAAAGCCAGGTGGGAGGAGGAACCCTTGCACCAGGCCTACGTGAAACCCGCGCCTGCACCCAGGCAGCGGAACCGGCGCCAGCAGGGAGCGGCCCAGGCCGCAACCGCCCAGAGCGACGCGGAAGTGGAAACGGAACAGCAGCCGCAACCTGAGACGCTGCGGCTGTTCTGACCGCCAGCGTGCCACAATCAAAGGGAGGACGTCGCTATTCGGCGTCCTTCCCTGGCAGGTTCATGTATGGGGCCTTTTTCTGTTGGTGGGGAGGGGTTCGGTAGCCTACTCCGAATGCCCTGTATGCCGTCTCTTTTGCGTTTGGGACACTGAGACAGCATCCATTTTTGGCGGCACATATATGTTGCCCTTTGGTGTTTACGCTCCGGACTCTTTGCAGAATGGCCGCACCTGCGCCGCTTAGTATCTATCCTAAACTCAGCTAGAAATGTGCATTGGTATGGGAATTATATACTAAATTACACCGATGATGCTGAAAATGCTTGACTTCCCATCATTTCTTGTGTAAACTAAATCCATAAATCAAATATGAATTTCAATTTTTCAGAGGGTTTATGGGTAGCAAGGCGAAGGCACCGGGCAAGTCACATCGGAAGGGAATATCCTTCTTGGAAGCGATGGAACTGGTCGGTGATAACGGGAAGGCGGAACAGTATTTTGAGAGTCAGTGTTGGCCGGACGGGGTAATGTGTCCCTTCTGTTCCGGGGAGAACGTTTATGAACGGAAGAACCGCAAGCCTCAGCCCTATCACTGCCGGGATTGCCGGCGGGATTTCTCGGCCAAGACCGGAACGATAATGCATAGTTCACCGATTCCCTATAACAAGTGGGCGCTGGCTTTTTACTTCCTGTCCACTAACTTGAAGGGTGTAAGCAGTATGAAGTTGCACCGTGATCTGGATATAACCCAGAAGGCGGCTTGGCACCTGGCTCACAGGATAAGGGAAACTTGGGAAGATGCTCAGGATCGCTTCTACGGTCTGGTTGAAGTGGATGAAACCTACATTGGCGGTAAGGAAGGTAATAAGCACGCCAGCAAGCGGCAGAAAGCGGGCCGTGGAGCTGTGGGTAAGGTTCCGGTTGTGGGTGTAAAGGATCGGCCCAGCGGGAAGGTCAAGATGGAAGTGGTGGACGATACCACTAAGGAAACCCTGCACGGGATCGTTCATGAAACCACCAGCCCGGATGCGGTGGTGTACACCGATGGAGCTAAGGCCTACGAAGGGATGTCCCGGGATCATGAGGTGGTTAATCACGCTGAGGGTGAATATGTTCGGGGAAAGGTTTCCACTAACAGCATCGAAAGTAACTGGTCTTTGTTCAAGCGTGGGATTACCGAGGTTTATCGTCACATGAGTCCCAAGCACCTGCACCGGTACGTTAACGAGTTTGAAGGTCGGCATAACTGCCGGGAGAAGGATACCTTCGACCAGATGGCTGGGATGGTTCGGGGTGGAGACGATAAGCGGCTTCCCTATCAGGAGCTGATTGCCGGGAAGGTATTCAAGCCCTTGACGGACGGCGGACAGGAGACCACAACACAGGTGAAGGATGCGGCTTAGTGGTAAGCTGGCCGTCTTGCTGTCTCTAACCACCGTCATTGCAGTCATTTTGGTGCTGCTGGTGGTAGGGGTGTACGGCAAGGCCACGGAAGATTATCCCACTTGGTTCAGCTGCGGTCAGGACGAGTACGTTTACTACGTAGCCCAAGAATGGCCACCGTCGCTGGCGGATAGTGAGGCCGCTTGTGATCCCGCTGTTCCCAAGCCTGACCCTCCCGAAGGCGAATGGCTGGAGGGTAAAACCATTTATGAAAGGCGGGGTCGCTATCCTTAATCATTAACGTGTAGGTGGTTTATGGATAGAAAGCGAGAAAAGGGGGATGTCGGATATGTCCAATCGTGCTGGAATTGCGGTGCATATACGGCGATTAGGATTGTGACGAATCCGGTTGAGGATGTTCGTTTTGAGTCTGAGAAATCAGGTTCTCAATCTGAGTTGCAAGCTCCTGAAACTTATCCGGAAAAGCCGCAACCCAAATGAATTCCAGGTGTTCATCCTCGGCAACCTCAATTAGTACTTTGAGAATATGTGTGTCATTGGCGAGGCTCGGATCGTTCTCCTTATCCTTTTGGGTTAAGGGTACAAGTTTGAATTCCTGGGCTTGAAAAATCGGTTTGCCGTAAGGGATGTTGTTGTGCTTTCTAGCTCGCATATCAACGCACCTTAAAAGTTGAAGTAAGTGTTACCAGCCCTAAGGATAGAAGCCCTGCCACATTTTGTCGAATATTTCCTTGTAGGTCTCAAAATCATCCTCGCAGGCTCTGAAGGAAATGGAGTAGTCCCATCCGGTGGGGAAGGCGACCATCGTGTTGTCGTGTTCTTCAATGCAGTCTGAACTTGCATCGGAATAGGTATAAACGGTATACGCCCATTGTCCATTACCGAAGTTTTCATTACCTGATAGGAATAGGACTTCCAGAACGTCAGGATTATTGTTTTCGCGCAGGTACTCTACCCAACCGCTTAGCCATGTGGCCGGGGATTCCTGTGAAGTTTTAAGGGCGTAAACTGCCACCGATCCTGTCTCTCCTTCGGGGGAGAAGAAGGTGATAATGTCTGCTTGGCCGTCTTCGTTTACGTCAAAATCGCTCAACCACCAATCTGATGGATAAGGAATTTCGAAAGATAGTTCACTGTTACGGTACAGTTCCCATTGAATATCCGGTTTTGGTGTAGGGGTGCTGGTCGGTCTGGGTGTAGGTGTCGGGATTGCTGTCGCGGTTGGTGCTGCTGTCGGTGTAGGTGTTGGTAAGGGTGTTGCCGTAGGCGTGGGTAGCGGAGTCGCTGTGGGTTCCGGAGTAGGTGTTAGCGTGGGTTCTGGGGTAGCTGTGGGCGGTACTTCGGTTGGTGTAGGTTCCGGTGTGGCTGTAGGGCTTTCCGTAGGTGCAACAACCTGAATGATAATCGCCGGTTGGGTTGGTGTAGGTTCAGGGATGGCCGTGGGTATTTCTACCGTTGGCGTGGGGATGGGTGTCGGGGTTGGTTCAGGAGTTGCTGTTGGTAGTGCTGCTAGTTGGCTTTCCACCTGTGCGGTAACGGTAGCGGGAATATCTGGAGTGGGGGCTGGTTCATTACAGGCTAAAGTGAGAACCAGAATAATGGCGAGTAAAGGTATTCTCATGAAGGGGCCCCTTGCGACAAAGGATAGTAGCACTCGCCAAAGCAACCACAACCTTCACGAGCCAACAAGGGGCACAAGGTGCCCTGTCCCTGTTGTCGTTAATGGCCCGTTAGGTTGTAATGGTGTGCTTTGGCGGGTAGAAGGGTAACAGAAACGAAATAGGCTGCCAAGCCGGGGTGAATTTATGGCAACGAAGAAGAAGCGGGGAAGGCCGGTGGAAAGGGTGTTACCTGAACCGGTTGAAGTTCCCATGGATGAGCTGGTTCAGACCGTCTTGAGAATGCCCAATAAATCCAAGTGGCGGTATCTGGAAAAGGTCAAGGAAGAGGAGAAGGACCCCAGGGCAATCGCGCTTTAGCTGAGGAGTACCTTTAGCAAATAATCTTCCCTCCAACCGGCTTGCTGGCGTTTGCCCTGGATGCCCACTCTCAGGCTGGTTTCCCGTTTCAACATGTTATGGGAGATGTTTCTCAGGGTGGCGAAGTTCTGGGGACCGTGGTCCTTACGTACCCGGCATTGGTCCTCTCGGAAGGTTACGTCCAGGCTCCAGTGCAAGGAGTTCTCGATGCTCCAGTGGGCCCGCACCGCGTTCAGCAGGTCTTCTGCCGAGACGTCCAGGCTGCTGATGAAATAGCGGGGTTGCACCGTGGTACCCGTCTCTGCTTCCCGTCGCCCCACCACCTTCACTACGGAGCGCAATCCAGGCCACTGCTGGCCGGTGCTCAGGTAGTCCAGACACTCGGGGTCGCTGATAGTCCAGCATTCCCGTCTTTCCCGGCGTCCGTGGTTCTTGTTCAGGGTGGTGAAATAGTCATAGGGCACTCCTTCAAAACCGGTAGCCTCAGCCTCTTCAAAGGGGAATTATATACAATGTTAGACAATTCCCCTAACTGTTGACATTCCCGTACCCCCTTCGTATATTTGCGTTGACTTGCCGGTCGTATTGATTCCTGTGACGTGCATAACAGGCATGGATTCCCATGCCCCCTCTTATGCATGTGGACAGGTTGACCGGCAAGTCGCCAAATCCAAGCCGGAGGGGCGCCTTATGTCAAAGACCTGGAAGATGTTGCACCTGGTGTTCAACCATCGTTCCAATCAGAGCCCCAGCCCGCTCCGGCCTCATCGGACCCGGAAGGGACAGTGAGAGTGGACGGTATCTTGTTCTATTGCTCTGATTTGGAAGTCGAGTACCGAACCATGTCGGCAGTTGGGCAGGACGCCGCCCTGATGCATCTGAGCAATGTTATGAACTTTGAGGCAATGGAAAAGGGAAGTGGGTTAACCCATATCTCTGTCGGGGAAGCTCAACGGGCACTGGCAGCCTGCCAGTAGGGCACAAAGAAGAGCGGCGATTTTTCGGAATCGCCGCTCTTGTCTGTTCCAGAAGTGGGGGAGCTTAACCCTTTCCTGCCTTTTCCCTACGAAGCCGCTGAACCGCGTCAGTCACCGATTCATCCCCTTTGCGCTGACGGTCAGCCTCCTCGAATTCATTGGATATCCTGTCCCAAACTCTCTGCTCCGTCCTCTTCCTCTGATTGTCTAGGGACTCTTTGAGCCATGCAGCGAGCACCATAACAATTCTGCCTCCTTCTACCAAGATATATGTGAGCGCAATCGCGCCGAAGAACAGGCGACTTGCGCTTTGGCCAATGTCAACCGCCTTATTAGCCCATTCGTGGTTCCATAATGCGTCTAGCAATACTACCACGATCGCCCCGGCGCAAAGGATAGTAAAGACGACCAGGAATGCCCGAATGTGAGAGGTTGAGGGCATTAGCCATTGTGTTCGGTGGTGGGATGATTCTCGGGACTGGCTGACTTTTCCCGTTCCAAGTATTGCCACTGGTGGTCCTGGGGAAGTCGGAGCATCGCTTTGGCGATGTCCTCCGGGGAAGCATCAATTCCTTCCGGTAATGGCTTGGCTGGTCTCCCTCTCGTTTTTGGTTGGGCCTTGGTCATGTCTCCTTCTCCTCTTTCCGTATCCAGTGTATCCACATTATATTCTGGTTTGCAGGACGATACATCCTGCGCCTATGATTGTCAACAAATAGGGAAAACCAGATATGGAAGAATCAGGTTCAGGCTATGAGGTCGTCGTATCGGAGGCGTTTCCCGATGCCGCCCTGGGCGAGGGCTGTCATCTGCTCGGAAGTGTCCAGGGGTCGGGTGTTGTGGCGTCCCTCGAACTCAGCAACGTACCGGGGCAGGTGCTTGGCCGAGAATTGATGATAGACCCCGTTGTATCCCCGTTTCAGCGTTGCCCAGTGGCTTTCCATCCCGTTGGTGCTGGCCTGTCCCCGGACAAATTCCTTGACACTGTGGGCAACGGCCTCGTGGTCCCGATTGATGCCCTGATATGCGCTGGCCTCATCGGTGTAAACCTTGGCGAAAGGCTCTGTGTGGGATTGGACGAATCCTTGCAGGGTTTCCTTGTTCGTCTGCTCAACCACTGCCGTTGCAACCTGGCCGGTCAGCCTGTCCTTGACCCCGACAACGGCTGTCTTGCCAACGGTTCCACGTCCAGCCCTGAGCTTCTTGGATTCGTGCTTATTGCCTTCCTTCCCGCCGATGTATGTCTCATCAGCTTCGACGGGGCCAACGAACTTCTTGGCCGTCACGTCCCAAGATTCCCGAATCCTGTGAGCCATGTGCCATGCTGACTTTTGCGTAATCCCCAAGTCTCGGTGCAATTTCATGGAGCTTACACCCTTGAGATTTGTGGAGTAGAGATAATAGGCGATAGCCCATTTGCTCAGAGGGATGTTGGAAGCTTGAAGGACTGTTCCTGTCTTAACGCTGAAATACTTGCGGCAATCCCGGCAATGGAACCGCTGGGGTTTCCGCCCAGGCTTGTCAGAGACGTTGAAGCCCTCGCAGTGGGCGCATTGGATACCACCTTCCCAGCGCTGCTCGACAAACCAGTTCTCGGCCTTTTCCTCATTGTCGAACATCTTGACGATTTCGATTAGAGTGATGCCCTTGCGGTAGCCCTTGCCGGGTGCTTTCTTGCCCATAATTGCTCAAATCCCTATCTATGTTATGGAATAATTTTACACATTTAGGGCTTGATTGTCAAGATTTTGTCTAACATTCTATATAATTCCCCTATATAATTCCCTTATTCTTCTCCCCACACTTGTTGCACTTTATGCCATACAGGACTGACATTGGACATTTCACTGTCCCGTGTTTCCTTGGATTGCCTGCTCCGCTTCCCCTCTTGTAAAGGATTTCCCTGACCTGCTGTCCCGCCATTTGCCGTCTGCCGGTTCCATCTTCCCATAGGATGCAGTGACGATACCCAGGTAGTAGTTATCGGGCGTGTAGCCCCTCGGTACGGGTCTGCCGGGTCCTGTGTCGAACTTGGGGTCCTTCAGGTTCTCCAGGAAGAGCAGGACTTTCTCCCCCCTCGTGTATATGGGCGCCGAGTTATCGTTCCGAACGCTCTGGTTCTCCCTGGCCGAAACTATGCCAGTCTCCACCAGAACGGCGATTTCTGCCGGGAACGTATCCTTGGGATACAGGGCATCCTCGACCGCGAGCCTAAAGTCCTTGTACTGGTAATAGAATTTAGGCCGAGGTTCGTTGCCCCCATGCTTGAGTTTTGTACCCAACTCTTCATCCAGGGTACCGATAACCACCGCGTCAGACTCTGCCACCATCTCCTTCAGACTCAAGTTTGGCAGATGGCCGTGGACTGTGATGACCGAATTGGCGCCCTTTGCCTCAGTCTGAGATGGCGCGGGAGATTCCGGCTTGCCACAGGCCGCAGCCAAGATCAAGGTGAGCACAACTAAAGCAGGTAATAGCTGCTGGGGGGATATGGCCTTCACTTCCCATCTCCCCGCTGGCCATCTACGAACCCGGCGTCCACCAAATCATCCCTGAGACACCGGATTGCCCGAAGAATGATGAGACCAACGATGACGACTACGCCCGAAGGAACGAGAAGGAAGACCGCAATGATGCCAAGTCCAAATAGGTCCATGCTGTGCTCTCCCGGCATGTTCATGTTGAGAATTAACGTTGCTCCGGGTGGTCCCCCCTCTGGAGTTGGGCCCGCCTCAGCTCGATAGCGTCATCCAGCAACTTTGACCCCCACCGCTCCAGCACGTCTATGTCGCCCCGCGTAATCGGGTCCGAGACCTTGACCTTGTTCTCGGCGCGGCTCAGTTCCATACGCTCTTCCCCGGTCGGCCCCCGCTTCCGGGTGACCCACCAGATGCCGAGTAGGACGAGGACGAGTGCGGCGGCTACGACTAAAACCATGCGAGTTCTCCGAGCTAACCAGCCTCAGGGGCCGTCGGAAATATCACCCGTACTTGGGCTCCTTTTGGACTGCCAATGGGCTATGTCGGTCTCCCTCAGTTCGGCCAGGTAGCCCAAGACCCCGTCCAGCGTCGCCGAATGTTCCTCACTTTCCAGCACGGTGATTTCGGCCTTAGCCAGCACCGCTTCTTCGAACTGGTACCGGAGGGGCAGCTCCCCTTCGTAGTACCGAGTCTCTACTTCTTGGCCCAAGCGCTGATGGAGCTTCTCGGTCGCCATTGAGCGAGTCACCAATGCGGGGTATATGTTCTCGAAGTAGTGGTCTTCCCCTACCGAATCAATCCATCCCTGATTGTACTCGCCCCACTGGCCGCGCTTGTAGGCGTCGCGCGCCCACTCTATATTGGCCTCCACTTCCTCCGCGGTCGGTTCGTGGCCGAGCTCCACGGCCTTCTGGTACAGGATGTGGTCGTGTATCAGGCCCGCCAGGGCGACGTTATCATCACCATACTTGAGGCCCAAGTTGCGAAGGTCTTCCTGATAGTCGATCGGGTGCCCTATTTCCGCGTGCAGGCGCCGTTGTAGAGCTCCTTCTGCCATCAGCTTCGAGTGTTGAAGATGCATCACTGCTTCCTGCAATTCCCCTAAGCTGATCGAAACCCTTCCAGCGACGGCAACCACGTCCCCGCTGGATGCGAACGTGGTCACCGGCCCATTCCGCTCCTCGTATGACCAAAAGGCGCCGACGCCAACAGCCACGCCGGCAACGGCCAGGGTAACGACCACGAACAACAGAATCTCCCGTAGAACCAACAGGGCAAGGCCTGCTCCCATGACCCAAGCTGCCAGCCTGATTCGCTTGCCAATGTTCATGCGGAGGACGGAGTCCATCGGCCCTAAGAACCTTAGGGCCTGTCGGGTCAGCATGAGAAACCCCACCAAGAACAGCGCGTAACCTGTAACACCGATTGCGCTGGGCAGGAACCATGTAATCAGTTGGTCAAATTCAAAGGTCATTAGCATAGGTGGCGGGTCCAGGCAACCCTATCCCCTGACCTTGAGACCACCTCGGGAGAGGCGGTCGCCGACCGGTACGGTGCCGCAATGGCGACCGCGAGCGCGGAGGGCGTCGGATTGCTTAGTCTGGCTTGCTCCTACTCGCTCATATCCCAAATGGGGTCGTTGGCCGTTGAGTTCACCGGGTCAAAGGATGAAAAGCAGTCCCCTTATCGGTCGTACCCCTGTGCTGATGTGGCAACGAGGACATGAGTGGCTGACCAGAGCCGCCAGTACTAGAGCAAATTCCAGCTTGCGGAACACTTCATAGTGCGTGGGGAACCGGTTGGCGGCTATGCGTGGACCTTCGGGCAAGGTACTGTTGGGAGTGCCATCCCGGACTTGTACCTTTTCCCATTCGGGCATGTCCAAGTCGTCGAGTATTTCCATTCTGCATCGAACCTCCCTCAACATTGAAAGAGGCAACACTACTTCGGTTTCCAGGTGCTCGAGACAACCGGAAAAGCGGTTAGACTTGGTTCGCACCTCGTCTATGAAGTCTACCATGTGCCCACACCTACGTCATCTCCCCAATGCTTTAGTCCAAACGTCGCTTCACATCTGGCAGGTAAAGCGGCTCTATTCGCAATTGACCCTCGTAGCCGGCTGCTTCCTGCGTGGCCTATTGAACCCTACTGGACCCCATGGTGGACGAACTGGGCAGCGTGCCCGCCTCCAACGTTTTGGGGGTGAACTGCCGAACCCTGGCGCTCTGCTGTAACCTACTGCGGGTCTCCCGGCCAATACAGCTGGCGCCGGCGGACTTCTGGATGCGGGCGTGCTGTGGTCGCGGACAGTCGGAGGGTGTGGGAGACGGGAAAGACCAGGGACACGCGACGAAAAAAGACCGACGTGGTTGGTTCCGGGGATGGTTTCATCCGTTGGCGGCTTGTTCAATGAGTGCGCTATAATGGGCCAGACAGACTAGACGGAGGCTCCAATGACCACCTGGCAACTACAAGACGCCAAGAACCGATTCAGCGCAGTGGTGGACGCCGCTCTGACCGGTGAACCCCAGGAGGTCACCCGCCGGGGCAAGCCGGTCGTGGTGGTGGTCGCCTTTGAAGATTATCAGCGGTTATGCGAAAACGCTGCTGAGGAAGCCCCCTCCTTCGTGGACCACCTGTTGGCTATTCCCAGGGGCGGCGACGACGACGGCTTCGAACTGCCTGCCCGCACCCGGGACTACACGCCCAAAGCCGTAGATTTCTGAATGTACCTCCTGGATACAGTGGTCGTTTCGGCATTGCGACGACCGGAGCGACATGTACCGGTAATTCGGTGGTTGCAGGTCCAGCCACCTGAAGACCTGTACATCAGTGTGATCACGGTGGGCGAAATAATGTATGGCGCAGCCCGGCAGCGCAGGAAGCAGCCGGCCTTTGCCGAGTTGCTGGATCGTTGGCTGGAGTCAGTGTCGGCCTCGTTCCAATACCGTGTACTTCCGTTCGATGAGGCGGCAGCAAGGCGCTGGGGTCTACTGCACGCGGAACTGGGCTACACCAATTCGGACCTTCAGATTGCCGCCATCGCGCTACACCGCGACTTGGCGGTGGTCACCCGCAACGTCCGCGACTTCGTGCCCACCGGAGTTGCGGTGCTGAACCCCTTCGAGGAACCGGATGGCTGATTGCTCAGATTTGCTCCGCTCAGAGGATTGCGAATCGGTTACAGATTCGCCCGGTCAGTATGAATAAACAGGAAGACTTCCAGAACCGTGCGTTGGCCCTCCTGCTGGCCGAACGCGGTATTTCCACCGACTTCGAGCAGCGGGCGGGCCGGCGGCGTATGGATATCGTCGCCGAGGTGGAGGGCTTGCGCGTGGTACTGGAGGCGGAAACCGGATTTCACCGCAAGGCCCAGGCCGTCAAGGACGCCGACGCCCGGCTGCGCCAGCGCCTGGCGACGGTTGTGTTTGCCGTTTGCTACCCCGAGGGCGTTACGGAGGACAACCTGGCTGATGCAACCTTGACCTGGACGGTTCGGGTGAACGCCGGGGAGCCGCCGGGTGAATGGTCCGTGGGCGACGTGTCCCGACTGGCCCAGGCCGTTCAGCAGGCGCCCAGGTCCCTCGTCGGAGCGGACATAGCGGCGCAGATGCTTTCCGACGGGTTGGATGCCGCGGTGCAACGGCTGACCACCCCGGTGCGCCAAGCCCTGGCAAGAGCGCTTGACCTTCCCGCCACCAGGCCTGACGGCAAAGTGCAAGGCGACCGGTACTTCGTGGCGGCCAAGCGGGGAATGCTGGTGGTGGCGACGGCCACGCTTTTCCACCACCGCCTACAGGGTCATCTCCCCACGCAACGCCCGGACGGTTACGACGGGGATTGGCCTCCTCCCAGCGCCATCGCGTGCGCCGAGCAGGAATCCGTGATCAACGCTTTCCGGGAGTCCTGGCGCGGAATCCTGGCCGTGGACTACCGGCCGGTGTTCGAGACCGGACGGGCGGCGTTGGCGTCGCTCTCGGCAGACCCCGACACCGGTCAGGCCGTCCGCGGCTTGGCGGAAGTGATAGCTCAGGTCTCAGAACGGGTCACCGGATTGCGCCACGACCTGCTGGGGCGCATTTTCCACCGGGTGCTGGACACCGCCCGCTACGACGGCTCCTTCTACACTTCCACCGCCGCTGCGGTGCTGCTGGCGTCGCTGGCCCTGCGGGAGGGCGAGGTCGATTGGGTAGACGCCAACGCCGTCTCCAACCTGCGAATTTGCGATCCTGCCTGCGGCACCGGGACGCTGCTGATGGCGGCGGCGGAACGCATCCGAGACCTGCGGAACAACGCTGGTTCCGGCGATCCAGACGACGAAGAGGCTCTGGGCCTGATGCTGGTGGAAGACGTGCTGTGGGGATACGACGTGAACCTGACCGCGACTCATATGGCGGCAAGCACCCTGGGCATGTTGTCACCGTCCACCAGATTCAACCGCATGAACGTGCACCGGGCGATGCTGGGAGTTTTCGACGGCGTGGCCTATTTGGGTTCGCTTGATTTTCTTGGCGGTCAAGCGCGGCTGGCTGCATGGCCGACCACGACCCGTCAGGTGGACAGCGAACAGGGGACCTCGGAGCCTCCCCCGCCGATGGACCTGGTGATCATGAACCCGCCCTTCACCCGCGACAGCCTGCGTCACGACCAGTTCAGCCGGGCAGAAGAGCAGGCCATCAAGCGGCGGGAGAAAGAGGTTCTGGAGGGTCAACCGTACCGGGAAGCCGCCCGGCTCTCCGGCTCCGCCAATGCGTTCATGGTCCTGGGAGACCAGATACTGAGGGAAGACGGCGGCACCCTGGCGGTCGTGCTTCCGACTGTAATGGCTACCAATCCTGCGGCGTCTCAGACACGGAGGTACCTTGCCCAGCGATTCCACATCGACACCATTGTCAGTTCCCACGACCCGGACCGCATCTTCTTTTCGGAGAATACCAGCATCGGCGAGATTCTACTGGTCTGCCGTCGATGGATCGACGAGGGTCCCAAGCCTGCGACTCGGGTGATCAACCTGGCGCGCAACCCGGCAACGCCATTGGAGGCGGTGGATACCGCCGCCAGGATCGGAAAGGTTGGCGAAAGCGGAGAAACGGTTTCCCACGACTTCACGGTCCAGCACGTTGCGGCAGAGCGCATCGAGCGTGGCGACTGGTTTGCCGTCAACTTCCTTTCCCCCTTTCTGGTGGATGCCTACCGGACCCTCAGTGAGCGGAATCCCATGTCGGTTCCGAGCGTGCCGCTGGGACAGTTGGCTGAAATCGGGCCAGAGGGAAGACGGATTCGAGACTCCTACACCAACTCGGACATGCCAACCGCGTCTGGCCGCAGCGCCCTCTGGTACCACAAGACCGACGTCACCCAGTCAATGATGGCCCAAGCCGATGTTTACATCGAGCCGAAGGAAGCGAAGCGGCACCTGGCCGATAGTTATTGGGAACAACGCAGTTCCATGCTTCTGCCCCATCGGTTGCGGCTCAACCTGGCGCGGGTAATCGCAGTTACGCTGACGGAGCCGGCGGTTGGCTCTATCTGGACTCCCTGCCGGCCGAGCGACCCGGGAATCATCAAAGCCCTGTGCCTGTACCTGAACTCCACGCCCGGCCTGCTATCTCTGCTGGGAGCGCGGGACAATCGCGTTCCTTCCTATCCGTCCTACTCGCTGGACACCTTGCGGTCCCTGCCGGCACCCGATTTCAAGGAACTCGGCAACGCAGAACGGGATCTGCTTGGCGGTTGGTTCGACTGGCTGGCGAACCAAACCCTGCTGCCCTTTCCCAGGATGCACGAGGACCCGGCGCGCCGGCAGATCGACGATGCAGTCAGCCAGGCTCTGGGCCTTGACTCCGAATGGGTTGCCACTCTGCGCCGGGAACTGGCCCGAGAACCCTCGGTGACTGACGCTAAAGCAGGACGTAGCCTGGAATAAATTGGGAATAGCGCCGGAGTCTGCGACTCCGGCCCTCCTTAACTGTAGGTGCAGTCTGTGCAATGAAGGTTCCATCAAAATCCATGTTTCATCTGATTACTTGCTCTGTCGTCCGATGTATGGCGCTGATTGTGGCCGCCGGGCTGCTATCAGGTGCGGCATTGGGATGTGGAAGTGAACCCGGTCCAAGGCCCACACCGGATGCCCAGGAGACCATAGACGCTGGTATCAAGGCGGAGGCGCCGACCGATCCTCCCACTATTGAACCCACTCCGACATTTGCGGCGGTAACTGCCTCCAGCCGGCCCACACCCGGAGGCGTCGAGAGCCGTGGATTGCCGCCGGACGAGCTGAGGGCCGTGGAAATGGACGATACGCAGCAATTCTTTGCAGAACTTTCACCCAGGGAACGCACCTGCCTGCGCGACAAGGGCATGGGACCCCGCGAGTTGGCGATGCTGTCGAACCCGCCTTCCGGGGGCTCTCCAGAGACTACCACAAGCATCGTCAACTGCCTCCAGGACGATACGGTGCTGCGGCTGTTCCTGACCCAATTGGTCGGGCAGGTGGAGCCCTTCGAGATGGAAACCGCCGCGTGCATCAGGGAGGGATTCGTACCCCTGGACCTGCGGGCGCTGTTGGCGCCCTCCGTTGCCGGACAGGCTCCCGCCAACTCCCTGGCCCTGAGCATGGCTGCCCTCGCCGTTTCTGTGTCCTGCCTGAGCGACGCCGAATGGGAGAACTACGCGCCGCGATTGGGGATGGTCCCTGGGGATCGTGCCGGGTTCGTCTGCCTGCTGGAAGCGCTAGGCGGACCGGCGGAACTGGTGGCGGCCATGCAGAGCGCCAGCCTGGGGGAGGCTCCGGCGAAATTCATCCGGGCCAGCCAAACCTGTGGGTTGGAGGACTCGGGTCCTTCGGACCAGGGAGGCGCCGGCCAATCAAGGGAAGGCCAACGGGTCATCATAGACCCGGGCCCCGGCACGACGCACATAGACCCCTACCTGTGGGGTCTGCTGCAAAGGCAGGCTGAGGGGCTTTCCGTTCCGGACAGGGTAACCGTCTCCATAGGTTCCTATACTGAATTTGACATCAACCCGGGCCTTGAGGAATTCATCGAATCCCTGGGGGGAGAGCAAGTGGCGCCCCAAACATGGGACCTGCCCGCCGGCCGGGTGTTGGCGGTGGTGCAACGGCCCGACGTGTTTGAGGTGGAGATAGAGCCGGCGCCCGTTTCGGAGGAACCATCCATTAATACTCTGCCCTACGACGCGCTGCGCTCGGTGGTTGCGGCATATGCCAACGGCGTTCCCGCCGAGAGCGCCGCGCAGTACGCCATGATCATCAAGGATGATAGCGTGGTGGTGGGCATGAACGCTCCCGACGCCGGCACCATCTCTTCCATCCGCGCCTGGCTGAAGGAAAAGAACGTTTACGCACTGCCCGCTTCCGAGACGGGCGGGGCTGCTCCCAACCACCTGGCCGTGTTGGTACCGGTCAGGTACATACAGGAGTTGGCGGATTCCTTTCCCGAGGTACATCTTTCGTCGGCCACGCACCGTGGCCAGGGGTTGACCTTATCCCGGGCGTACTGGCTACAGGAGACCAGGGACCTGGAAGACGAAAACGTGGCCCAGTATTTGCCGTACTGATGGGTCTGGTGGAGGTGGCACGCAAACCATGAGCGGTCATTTGCCTGCTGTCGAGGGGGCGGCTATGCTTTCCGTAGGGAATCGGGCCAATGCCGGAAACAAGTCCAAAGTCTGCGAGGCATCATATGGAACGGAATCGGTCGGACATGCCTGAAAGCGGGTGGTTCAGCTACAGTGCAATGGGGCAGAGGCCGCCAGAACCTCTGGACGACGCTTATACGCAGTTCACCAACCAGGAACGATTCAAGCCCCTACACGACTGGGCGCTTGGGAAGGTGGTGCACCTGCAATCGGAGTATGACGTAACCCTTGAGGAGGGCTTCGGACTGGACGATGAGTTGGAACCCGCTCCGCTTTCCAGATTGACGGTAAGACTGACGCCGTTGCAGGAGTCTTGCGCGCCGGTTGCCATCGCCTTCACTGATTCCCCGGGTTTGGAGGTACGGGTAGGCCATTGGACCACCGAAGTGTTTCCAACCTGCCATTGCGACGCCTGCGACGAAATGCCGGAAGAGGAATTCGAGAGGCTGATGGAACTGCTGGACGACGTGGTGGCGGGAAGGTTTCGAGAGTCCATGCGCCTCCAACGGGATGGTTCCGGTTGGAGCAGTCATGAGTTCTAGGATGACGACAGCCCCAGGTCAGGAGGATCGCTGGTGTCTAGGAAGAAGGCGGCTCGAATCCTGGACGGCAAGGCGGAGGTAGTATTGGAGTGGGCGCCTTGGCAGCCCAGAGTGGGAGCCTCTTCCACCGGGCATCTGGTGTAAGGATAATAGGATGGCGCGGCATATCGCCTACCGGTGGTGCGAACACTAATGCGGGGCCCTGTCGTTAGAGCAAGCGGCAAGCACCATTCCCAGTGCCTACCCAATTGCGCTGCCGATGCAGATGTGCGGTTCTGGAAAACTTGCCATGTTTGTGGTAGTCATGACCCATCCACTCAGGATCGCGAATGCAGCTAACGCTGTTCCGAAACATGCCAACGACATTTCCTTTCTCCCAACTGGTTCTGGGGCCTCAAGAGTGTCTATCCATTTGCTTTGCTATTTTACGGGAATCGCCAATTCGCTTGCCCACAATTGGCTTTGGTCTCGGTTGTCCGGGAGAGAGCACAGTGATTAAGGGTTCCTGCGGATGCCCGATGGCCGGCTCCAGCTTAACAGGTCAACGGGCCGCTCAAAGAAAGAAAAGCGGGATTACTGCCCCACCCACATCTCGAAGACGATACCGCCTACCGTCAAGTCAGACCCTCCAATTGGAACCAGGATGAGAAACAACAAGGTGGGAATCCGGGAGAGCGTGCTGGGACAGGTTCCATCACCTACCCTATCCACCAGGAACAGCGTGGCGGGAGAGGGAAGTTTGTTCTGGGCCGGAGAGTCGGAATGGGCTAAAATGTCCCGGACCGCAACCGCGTGGCTGAAGGTGGGCGCGTTTCGTGGGGCAATCCGAGGTAGAGAGAACTGGTGGCGTCATTCAAGAAAATGGCGTGCGGGCATATGGTGGGCACGGCAGTCTTTGTAGCAACGTAGTTTGTTGTCAACTTTTCCTGGCCGTAAACGGTGTCTGGGACGTGGCCAAATACCTGATAGCCGTGGCGCTGGTTGCCGCGCTGGTGTTCAATGTCTTCCGAAAGCAAAAGGGAGGGCTAAGGAGACGACTGCGACGGCCTGCAGCCCTGGGAGGCCAAATTTCCGCCCGTTCCTCACCTCCGGGGTCGCCGTTCTGTTGGTCCGCAACTGGTTCCTAGAGATCTCCGGAGCGGACGGCGGCGGTTCCAAGACCGAGCTGGTTTGGTTCGTGGTCAATGTCCTGTTCCCGTTGGGAGAGAGGGCGACCGATTTGACTCCATCGTACGGATCTGCCTGACGGCTACGGGGTTGGTTGCGCCTGACGGGCATCCCTGACGTTGGTCTCTCGCGGCGTACAACCGGAGGAGGGCAACGCCGCCGTTTTCACCCTGGGGCAGGCGCCCTTGATTAAGAACGGAAAGATCAGTTGGTCCGGTAATACAGTGCGGAATAGAGAAACGGCGATGCCGCAAAAAGCCCCGGCAGATACTATTGGCTGTTGTTCCGGACCGGAGCGCTCGTGACTATCTTTCTCATCCGCCGCTGGCTTCCTCCCACCTGCCTGGCAGCTCTGATCGCTGTCGTTTGGGCCTTGCCCTACAGTCCTGACTGCGACTCCTTGGCGTGGGGAGACGACCCGGCCATTGCCCGCGTCGACAGCGAGTGCATCCTGCTGTCCCACTATATCCAAGGGCTCCTCCTCATAGAATCAGTCATCGAGAACAGGGAAGAGGGGTTGATCATGGATTGTCATGCCGGGTCCGATTACCAGCGAAGGTTTAATGACCGCGTGAACCTATACGGCCCCGAAACCATGGCGCTGGCGGATCCAATCACGGACTCCGTCCTGAATCAGCGCGCGGTAGCCGCCGGCTACGCTCCCTCGCGGGAAGAGGTCTCGGCTGGCCTGGAAGAACACCGTCTCAGTTGGGAGAGGCTCAACGACATGATTCAGTTGGTGAAGTTGGCTCAGAACCGGGATCTTGCGGGATTCACAAAACTGGCGGCGGAGACAAAGAACCCCCATATTTTTGCATCTCTCGAATACTGGACCCCGGCTGAGTTCATGGAGTCCCTGGAGCAAAAGGACTGGCGTGAGCTGGAGCAGATGCGCCGGGATAACGATGCTTACGTCGACTTCTTTGCCCGTTCCTTTGGCCGTGAACGTTACTGGCAGGAAATACTTCCAGCGAAACTGAGCCGCGAAATGGCAATATCCAGGCTGGAGGAGGCGGTGCTGGAGGCCGGCCTCGACGGTCCCCATGCCGAAGCGCCCCGCCTGGCATGGCTGGACTACCTGCAGCAGGCTTTGAAAGGAGTGAACGTCGAAGTGACCCAAGCCGCTCCCACGGGCGTTTCAGCCGACCGGGCCCTGGCCTATCTGGACGAGGTTCTGCGGGACAAACAGGACGAACTCGGCGGGGAGCGGGAGGTGACTGGACAGTGGGAAAACAGTCAGGGAACAACCTTGCCGCCATGCCCTGACTCCAAGTAGATTCGTCCCGGCCCAAGCGACTCAGGTCGGAACGATCTGCGTCACGCTGTCGCCCGGAGGGTCTAAATCAATACCAAGGTGGGATGTGCATTTGCGGGGTGTTGGGAATGGGGCTGGGAGTCCCGCAGCAACGCTTCGGCCCTTGACTGCAGGACGGTGCGGCAGCGCCGTTTCACTTCCTCTTTCCGGCTGGCCAGGCTGGCGAGGAAGTTGCCGACCATCTCCTGCACCGCCGCCCTGGTCCCCAAGCACAGGTTTCCCGTCGCCTCTTCCCTGGCCCAGCCCCAGATAGCCTCATCGCCATTGAAGTCCGGACTGTAGCCTGGCAGGTTCACCAACTGCAGATCCAGACCGGGAGTCCGCAGAAATTCCCGCACCGCCTCACCCCGGTGGGCTGGGGCATTGTCCCAGATCACGTTCAACGCCCCGACGTGCCGCTCCCTCATCTGCATGAGAAACGCCGCCGAAGTTTTCGCGTTGCTGTTACCCTCCAGCTCCATCCATTCCACCTCTCCCGTCTCCAGGCACACCGCCGAGTAGTAGCTGGCCTTCTCGCCATAGCGCGGACTGCTGGAATCCACCAAGGCTGGCTCTCCCTTCAACACCCACTTGCCCCGCAGTTCGGCGTCGGCTCGGAAGTGGGCCTCGTCGGCGAAGAATATCTTGGCCCCAGACCTCCGTGCCTCGTCGGCCAGGGCGGCGTACTCCACCACGAAGGACTCCCGTTTCCTCGCATCAGCCTTGACCAGTCGTTTCTTGGGCCGCTTCAGGACAAACCCCAGACGTTGCAGGTAGTTCAGGCAACTGCTGCGGCTCAGGCCGATGCCGCAGCGTCTCGCGACAAACTGATGGACCACCTTCCAGTTCCAGTTGGCCAGGCCGATGCCTGCCGCGGAGGGTGGTTCCTGCACCGCTGCCCTCAACTCCGCTTGGTCTTCCTCACCGAGGGCGGGGGGACCTCCGGTCTGCTCGAAAATCAGGGCCTTGGGACCTCCTTCAGCAAAGGCGCCGGTGCAAATCCTTGGCATCCATCTTCCATTGTTGGAGAAACCGGTCTATCTCCCTCACGCTCATCTTCAACCCCTCGCAGATTCCAATACAAGCTGCCCCGGTCTTCCCCAAATTTACCCTATGCTTCTGCGTATTTCACCTTGGCTTTGGTTTAGGACGCTTTTGCCGACTGCCGTAAGCATTTTTGGGAATTAGGTCCGTAGTTGCCAATTTAGACATCAACTAAAATCTCAGAGGCTCCTGCAGCTCTGTGGGATTCCCTCGCAGTTGTCCAATGCCCTGGTCCGCCGCCCGGAAGCCGGAAGCTGCCCTGTCAGGCGTTTGACAGTACAGATTCCGCTGCGTAGGCTGTATCTGCTGAAGTTGAAATTGAGGAATGCGAATGTTTATGCCTCGTCTCCTTCCCCTGGTGCTGGCCCTCGTTGCGGCCCTGACGCTTGCCTGTAGTGGCGGTGATCCGGAGCCGCTCGCTGGGACCGAACGCTCCCTTGCCGCCCGAGATGAGGCTACGGAGGTCGTTGAGACCGCCCCGACGGTTACTCTTGGGGCTACTGAGATCGCCACACCAAACCAACAGCAGGCCGAGGCGCCTACGGATGCTAAGGCTAAGGAGGAGGCCGCCCCGACACGGCAGGCGGAAACGGTTGCCGTCAGCGAACCGACTCCGACGGCGACCGGGCCAACACCGGCGGCGTCTGCGACCGCGTCTTGCCAGTTGGTACGGGACGCGCCAGGACCGCCGGGCGAGGTGGAATTGCACGTAGAGGTAGTGGTTGACGGGCTAGAGATTCCCTGGGGACTGGCGATACTGCCCTCCGGCGACATGCTGGTAACCGAGCGCCCCGGCCGGTTGCGCCTGGTCCGGGACGGGGAGGTTGTCCCCCAACCGGTGCTGGAGTTCGGCGTGTCCATGCCGCCGCCCCTGTACGGCCTGGACCTGCTGGGGTCCGAAGGCGGGCTGCTGGGCGTGCGCCTGCACCCGGAGTTCGCTGACAACCGCCTGTTCTACCTCTTCTACAACATCGACAACGAGGACGGCGTGCAGACCGGCCGCATCGAGCGCTACACACTGTCCGGCGACGGCCGCTCGGCGGCGTTGGACCGGGTGATCCTGGACAATCTGCCCGCCGGGATCCATCACCAGGGCGGCCGGATGCGGTTGGGGCCGGACGGGATGCTCTACGTGGGCGTCGGCGCCTACGAACCCCATGACGCGCAGGATCCCGACACCCTGGCGGGAAAGCTGCTCCGGATGGACCTGGAGGGCGGCATACCCGGCGACAACCCGGACCCGGACAGCTACGTCTTCGCCAGCGGAATCCGCAACACCCAGGGCTACGACTGGTATGACGAACAGCACATCGTGATGGTCGAGCACGGGCCGTCCGGCATAGAGTTGGGCCGGCAGGATTTGCGGGGGTACGACGAGGTCAACGTGGTGACCGCCGGTGACAACCTGGGCTGGCCCCGCATCTGGGGCTGCGACGAGCAGGAGGGACTGGTCAGCCCGGTGCTGACCTGGGAGAACCCGGTGCCGCCCACGGGAGGGATGTTCTACAGGAGCGGCCTGATCCCGGAGTGGACCGGCAGCTTCCTGTTCACCACCGTGGGGCTTGATGACAGGCCCGGACACGGCCGGCATCTGCACCGGGTGGTATTTGCCTCGATGGATCCCTACACCGTCCAGGCTCACGAGGTGTACCTGCAAGACGCATACGGGCGCCTGCGGACCGTGGCGAGCGACAGGCACGGGCGGATCTACGTGATGACCAGCAACTGCGATAACCGGGGCGAGTGCCCGCCCGAAGGCGATAAGATCCTCCGCATCGGCCCCGCCCGGTAGGGCGAGAGGGAAACTCCCAAGAATGCCGTTCCCGAAAGGGCGGGCATATCAAAAATAGGGAAGTGGTTAAACCACGAGACTTTCGCCGCTATGATCCGGCTGTATTTCAGGTCTCTGATTGCTCCGGGACTCCGGAACCGGCCCCCAACCTCTCGTGGTAGCCCCGCGCATGGAGAGTTCAGCCATCCGTGTTCCACGCTGCGCCGGACCGCAACACCGGAGCGGGCAGGACCGGCGACTGCGATGATGCCGACGGTCCCCCTTTCCATCCCATCTATCAGGTTACTTCCGTTCAATAGAGCCGCTCCCGGTTGGCCTCCGCTTCCTCGGCGTCAATCCGCCCGGCGTCGTCCCCGGCAATCTGGTCGGCCAGCACCTGCCCAATAGCTGGGATAGGACGACCGCTCTATCTGCGCCGACGGGTCCCAGAGACGGCCCCGCGGCAGCGCCCTTCCGCATTGCAGGAAGGCCTCTTCCACCGTGACCTCCAACCCCGACAGCGGAGCCCGCCCGCCGACGGTCATTGGTTCCAGCAGATCCTGGCCGGTTCCGTTGGCTTGTAGATGATGAGGTATTATCGCCTTTCGCCCCGGCGCATTTAGGGATGGCCTTTGCTGGACTTCTTGGCCTTCGCCTTGCCGGATGTACCGAGTTTGGCGGTTCGGCGTGAAGGTGGCTTTGCTCTTAAACCTTTCCCATTTGCGGGAAGCGGAATAGCGCCTGCCGGAATTTCAACCTTCACAGGTTCCAGCCGGTGCGCACCTTCGAGCGGCGGGGACAAGGGCTTGACGGGGATAAAGGGTAGTCGTCCGGGTCGTCCGACTCCGTCTCCCCTTTTGGCCTGAGCCTTGCCGTTGAGTCTGGAATAAAGATGGTTGTCGGCGGGGCAGTCGCCGGCCCCAGGCGGGCGGCTTTGTCGGCAACATCGGACAGCGTGGGAGCTGGTGCGCCTTTCTTTCCTTGCCGCAACACCGGGGCGTTCCTCACAATGTCCGACCATTCCTTGAAGGGAGGATTTACCCCGGCCATTTCCGCCGGGGTCTGGTAGTCAATGCCTTCGTGTTCCTTGAAGAGATTGTAATTGACAACCCAGCCGTCCAGGTAGCGTTGCCCGGACTCCAGCCCGTCCAGCCCTCGCAAGGTTTTCTCCCGTTGCCTGAAGGTTCCTTGCAGCCGTTCCGACATATTGTTGTTCAGTTCGGCCCGTATTCCCTCGGACTTGATGTGGTCTGCCTCGGGAAAGACTTTCTTGATTGCCGGCCCGTAACTGCGCAGCTTGTCGGTGGTGATTGATCTGGGCGGACCATCGGCAGAGGCGGCAGCCTTCTCCATCACGGCAATAGCGGCCCGCTGGTCCCGGTTGGGGGAAAGGTGAGACGCCAGCACGTACCGGGTGCTGGCGTCCATTACGTTCCAGTTCCAAAGGCTTTCACCGCCAACCTTCACCTGCATTTCATCGGCTACCCATTTGCCCGATGTGTGGGCCGGGTAGTCCTGCATGGCGTCAACGGCAACCTCGGAATGGTCTTTTACCCACTGGTAGATTGTGGACTTTTCCGGTTCGTCCATATCGTAGGCGTCGGCCATGTGTTCGCCGATCTGCTTATAGGACATTCCCCGGTAGTACATCCATATTGCCGCCCCGATATGCTCGGCGGGAACCCGGTAGCCGTTCACCGCGCCCGTGTCGTTGAACTGCTTCCGGCAGGACTTGCACAGGTAGCGTTGCTTCCCGAACTGCCGGCCATTCTTGACTATCTTGGCATTCCCGCAATAAGGGCAGTTGAAGGTGTAGGTTTTGGTGAACTCTGCCATTCCCGGATTTTAGCACAAGGCCGGCGGTTTCGCTCTCTGTCGAATCCAGCGAACTGCGTCCCTGGTTACAAACCATCCAGCTGCACCGAATATGAACATCCCCATGGCCCCTACCCACAGTTGCAGGGAGTAAGGGGCGGAATCGCCCATCGCACTTGCTATCCAAAGCGGCGGGAACGTGCATAGCAGGAAGGCCACGAACCCGGCCCGGCGCCGGCGGGACATCGCCAGAAATGCAGCGTATTCCTGCTGGAAGTCCCGGCGGATTCTACTCCATATCGGGGAAAAGACGTGAACCAATAGCCAGCGTTGCAGCGGGGCGGTAAGAAAGAATAATCCCCGGTCAACCACAGACTCACCAACGGCCCCTGTAAGCCAGTCTCCAAAAGACATAAAAATACCCTCCTTTCAGTCTATGAATTGCCCGAGAAGAGGGTTGCAAAGGATTACCATAGGCTGATAGTATCAGTCGTGCAAAGACATGCCCTCCTCCGGGGCCGGAAACCTTGAACGCTTTTGCGACTGCGAATCGCAAGAGCGTTTCACTTTTTGGCTCAAGTCATAGCGTTTCCTCCTTCTGATATTCTGCCTAGTTTACCAGACCCGCCAATCCATCAGCCTGATTATGGTCTGTTGGTTGCTCGGATACCATGAGTAGGGGATGGTCTCCCTCGGTACGTCTCCCGACTCCCACCTGACCTTGCGTCTGTGCGGCCAGTCTGCGCCTTCCCAGAATTCATAGCCGCTCTCGATAATGCCCCGCCGGACTTGGTGGCCACTGGTTCCTTTTCTGGGCATTATCACGGTGTCTCCCCTCACTGGCCCGTTCCTGAACAACTTGACCTGTTTGGCGTACCTGGTAACCACTCTGTTTAAGGCCGAGGGCTTCATGGTGTGGGCCTTCTCCTGTGCCCACCAGAGGTAGGATACTCTTATCTCCTGCTTGAGAACGTCGTCGGGTCTCCGGGCGTCTCCGCCCACACCGAACCAAATGCCGATGCTGTTGCTCTTGATGAATATGTCCTCTCGGGCTCCGTCAACGCCCCGTATAAGCCAAACTGCCATCAAAACTCTCCCCTACGCTGGCCTAGAAAAGGAACACAACTAGCCAGAACATAATGACCAGAAAGACGATGCCGCCAAAAATCCAACCGGCGTATTCGGCCCATCGCTTCGCCTGTTCTCGCTTCTCCCAGCAATCCTCACAATCAACCCGGTCCCAGTTGTAAGACCACTCATCCCCGCGCTCGTAGCCTTCACACTTTCGGTTGCTTTGATGGTGGGTGACAAATTCGGAAGCCACAGCGTTCGCCCTCCCGGTGACTCTGACGCCCCCCTATGGTATCATCATCTTAAAGACAACGGAACCGGAACACAGACGGCGTACAGGGAGGGTGATATCGTTTGGTTCACGCCGCTTCCGACCATGAGGAACATGGCAAATAGAGATTTCCTCCCATTCATTAGGTGGATTACGTTTCCTGCTCCACCCTGACCCCGGCTGTTTCGATTCTGTTCACAGGAGTCGGAGAACCAAGAAGAGATCTGAACTTATGAAACTGCGTTTAAGGCCATCGGAGAATGAACGGGATGCCCTGCTATTGGAGGCGGTGGAGTTGTCCGACGCCTCTGAGATTCCGGGCCCCAATGCTAACGAACTGGTGCGAAGGCGGGACGGCACCGTCTTCAGGTCGGACATGGCGACGCTGGTCTTGCAGGAGCAGATACTGCTGGAGCTGAGGGCCCTGAGAAAGTTACTGAAAGGCCAGCCTGGCGAGACCAGTTCCGTGATTTCAGACCTGTTGGGAGCGCTGGAAGGCTTGGGCCAGATCGGCCCGGACGGCTGCTGCTTCTGCCCGACAGGTTTCGGGGCCCGCGTGGGGGAGGGCCATATCGACCGCTGCGCCCGAGCTAGGGCTGCCATCGACAAGGCCACGGAGGAGGTGACAAAATCCCTTGAATAGCTTCCCGGCTTTTGCCCTCGCTGTTGCAGCAACTTTGATTCTGGTCGGCTCGCTCGCCTGTTCGGGCGAGCCGACCCCTACGCCTCCCAGGGACCCAACCCTCGCCGAAGCGCAACCTTTCGTTCCCTTCCCCATTCAAGCTCCCACTTACATCCCGGACGGATACGAGATGGACCCTCACGTCAATTTCCTGGATAGTTGGCACTATGGAGACGAAGTAAAGGGAGTGTATTTTTCCCTGCGGAAATATACGCCCAGCGGCTACAAGAATATCCACATTAAGCAGTTTTTGGCGGAAGGCACGTTCCCCTCCACCAAAGTCTATGTCGGAGAATATGTGACCGGAGAAATGGTAGACCTGGGCGGCTTTGAAGCCGAAGTAAGACAGACCGACCTGGGAGATCAAGGCCCACTGGTGGCCGTGGAATGGGAAGCCAAGCACGAAGGCAAGCGGATCTTTTACGCGGTAAGGAGCGATTTAGAGATTGAGAAGACGCTTGAGATGATTCGCTCGTTTCAGGCCATTGACAGATAACTCTACTAAATTTGGTGCTCCGGGTTGCCGGCCGTCTCAGTCCTGTTTCGGACTGCCTTGTAGCTAACTCCACGATCAAGGCCGTGTCCACAAACACGAGAGGCCATCGAGTGTTTGGACCTAGGCCTCGGGCGCAGCGACATTGTGGAAAATACCTCACTCAAAATGAGATGACGGCAGTTCTGCAGTCATCTGTCTTGTAGACGTCCCCTTATCCATTCTCCACGACGACCGCCTACAACGTGGTGAGCTAGTGCTAATCGACAAATAGAGGAATTATTGGGCCGGCTGTAGGTAGGGAGCAGACAGGTTCATATCAGTAGAATACAGGGGCA
This sequence comes from Dehalococcoidia bacterium, assembly GCA_965207275.1. Classification (GTDB taxonomy): domain Bacteria; phylum Chloroflexota; class Dehalococcoidia; order Lucifugimonadales; family UBA3495; genus Bin22. The sequence continues at coordinate 2,187,579 of CBDBMH010000002.1, read as the reverse complement.
AGAAGGCCAGTGTGGTGGAGGGGTAAGACGATGGATGGGCGGAAGATTAGCGATGGTCAGTGGAAACAGATTGAAGGATTCCTGCCTGGTCGGCCCGATTCGGTGGGGGTAACGGCCAAGGACAACCGCCTGTTTGTGGATGGGGTTCTCTGGGTGCTTCGCAGCGGGGCGGAATGGAAAGACCTGCCGGAAGAGCACGGCAAGTGGAAGAGTGTCCACAAACGATACACCCGCTGGGCCCGGGCGGGTATTTGGAAGAAGGTATTTCAGGTGTTGCTGGATGATCCGGACAACCGGTATGTGATGATTGATTCCACCATAATCCGAACTCACCAGCAGGCGGTGTGCGGTAAAGGGGGGGCCAAGGTGAGGCTGTGGGTCGGTCCCGAGGCGGGCTGAGCACCAAGATACATATGGTGACTGACGCACAGGGGAAACCGATGCGCTTTGTACTTACCGGAGGACAAGAGGCCGATGTGTCCCACGCCATACCCCTGCTGACCGGTATCGAAAGTAGAACGGTCATTGCCGACAAGGGGTATGAAAGCGATGGGGTTCTGGCCTTTATCCAGGGGCAGGAAACCGAAGCCGTCATACCGCCCAAATCCAACCAGAAAGACCCCTGGGAATACGACCGGGCACTGTACCGAGAACGAAACCTGATCGAACGGGCCTTCAACAAACTGAAGCAATGGCGGCGACTAGCTACCCGATATGATCGGAGAAGCCTTTACTTCCTGTCAGCCTTCCACCTGGTTGCCGCCATAATATGGGGAAAATAATTGTCGACTTGCCATAGAGCGGTGGCGCAACGCCGAGTTGGTCAACCAGTTGAAGTCGGGACAAGTGCGGCCCGGCCCGTGGTGGCGATTCTGGTACAGCGGGCGGGTGATTGCTGGCAAGTGGACGGCGCATACCCTTCAGACGCCGGAATCTGGCAACTCAAACGCACTGTGGACAGTCCCGGTTTTGGGCAGACCTGAATTATTGGTCGGAAACCCGGTGAGTAGAATAACCTGCAATAGTTGGGATTCAAACGGTCCGAATACTGCTGAATTTGCCGGCGAAAGGAGACCCCTACCACCGTCTATTCTGTTCCAGCACAACTGTCCAATGGCACGCCGACTCAAAGGGAATACCGCCGCTTGAGTTGAGGCACGGGTGGAGGCCCTTTGATAAAGTATGTACTGTTTTCTTACGAAGGACGAATCAGTCGCAACCAGTATTGGATCATGGGCATATTGCCGCTCCTTGCGTTGGCGTTCCTCTGGGGCCTCATGTTTATGCCCGTCTCCTATTTGTTTCCGTGGGCGAGCATACTCTTTTTGATTGGAGCTATTCTGGGTTTGGTTTGGGGTTTCACCGCCGTCAGCGTCAAGAGGTGCCACGACATAGGGCATTCCGGCTTTTGGGCTCTCTTGTATCTCATCCCCGGCGTCGCCCTGGTTGGGGTGATAGTGTTGGGGGCCTGGCGCTCTTCCGGCCCGAACAAATACGACCAAGTAGAAGAGGTACCGGCTTGGCTCCGTAGGGGGAAAATAGCTCTTGCCCTGCTTGCGGTTCTCTGTGCTTTGTTTCTCTACTACTGGCCCTTGTGGGAGCCAAGCTTCAGTTCCGCCCCCCAGGTCAATGATGAAGACCCTACAGGCTTCTATCCCACGGAGGAGGAAATGAATGCCGGCGCTGAGATCCTGCGGGCATCGGGAATCGTGGAACTAATCAATGGCGGGCAGGTATGGGAGCCGGTGCATCGTGTCTCTGGCTATACCTGGCAGAGAGGCACTCGCAGACTGACGGTGGAGGCCAAGTGGACCGAGCCTGTGGAGCATTCCGGGCCGTGGTCGTGGACGAATTGTGATGAACCACGGAAGGTGGTGACCCGCCAGCAATACAGCAACATAACCATCCTGGAAGCATGGATCGACCTGGACGAAGGCCGTGTCCTTCATTACGATCCAAGTGTGTGGGAAGATGATGAGCAACCCACAATTGGCGGCTTTAATCCCTTTGGGCTGGTAAGCGTGTATGGTGCCGAGACGGGACGGCACCTGATCACCGGCCCGAAAATCTTCATCATGCCGCAACCAATTCTCTGCACACCGGGACGATACTATCGGGGCTGACCGGCCTCCCCTCCCACCTGTCCGAACATCCAAGTTTTTTCCGGTATCTCTACACTTCCCTTCGCTTTCAGGGTATGCCCATGCCAATGATAAACCCACCACCCCAAGAGCAGACGGAACCAGTGACGTTTCCCCCTCGCCTATAGGGTATCCGGGGGGATAACATACTGGGGCGTAGGCCAAACCTACGACGGCGAGGCGGCGATCGGCAGCATGGAAGGACAATCGGAATACCCGGCCACAGCCGACGAGATGACGGCTGCCCTGAATGCCGCCCTGGAGGCGGGCGACCTGAACAGCATCATGGGCATTATGGGACAGATGGCCCGCGCCCACCGGATGTGGCGGGTTGCCTAGAAGCTATTTCAAAATTCGATTAGTGAGCAGGATTACAAAGGCCAGCAGGACGAAGCCGAAATAGAGATCCGCTTTTCTCTCGTATCGAACTACCAGCCGACGAAAGTTGTGCAACCAGGCGAAGGTCCGTTCCACTACCCACCGATGGCGGTAGTTGGACACCTGAGCTTTCCGGCCCGGTCGCGGCCTTTTGCCACGTCGTTCCGGGATGCAAGGCTTGATTCCCCTCCGCCGCAACCGGTTTCGGAATGCTCGAGAATCGTAGCCTCGGTCGGCTACCAGTTCCCCGGGACGACTGCGGGGTCGTCCCCTGGCCCGCGGTACCCTCACCGTTGCCAAGGTAGCCTCGGCCAGAGTGATCTCCGCCCGCTGGGCGCTGGCCACCAAGGCTCCCAGAGGGGTTCCCTGGTTGTCTACCACCAGCATCAGTTTGGTGCCCTTGCCCTTGCGGGTCAGTCCTACCTGGTCTCCCCCTTTTTGGCTGGGGCGAAAGTGGCATCCAGGTGGGCCCGTTCCCATTCCAGCCTACCTTGGGCATCCAGAGTGCCCAGCAGAGTCCGCCAGATATCTTCCCAGACCCCTTGTTCCTGCCACTGGTTCAGTCGTCGCCAGCAAGTCACGGAACTGCCGTACTCTCCCGGAAGGTCCTGCCAGCGGCAGCCCGTGCGCAACACATACAAGACACCATTGATGGTGCGCCGGTCATCGGCTCTGGGACGCCCCCTCCGCTTAGGCGCTGGCAACCAAGGCTGTATCAGTTTCCATTGGGCATCGCTCAATTCCTGCTCCACCGTTCCACCCCACACTTTCCCTTTGGTCAGGAGCATAAACCTTATTCGGTATTTTTGAAATGGCTTCTAGGAGCCTGGCCTGGGTGAGAAGAGCTTGTACAAGTCCATGCGGGCCGGGGCCGCCCCCGAGTTCAACACAGTGCTGCGGGTGCTAAGGTCCCTGGGATTCCATTTCCAGGTACACCCCGTCGCCGATGGCAGCAACGGCCGAGACGGCCGTGGAGAGACCAAGCAAAAGGGGCTTTAGCCCGAGACACCAATTCGCATGTGGAGGACTCATGGATGCTCATTGCCTGAAATGCCTAGAGAAAAGGGAAATCGAGAACCCCGAGGAGGTGATTTTGAAGAATGGGCGGCCCGCGACGAATGCGGGCCCTCCGAACAACATTGTCGGCCTCCGTAACGGCGGCAAGCCTAAAGCTGTCAACGAGGACTACGGCCTCCTCTTTGATGTCGCGAAAAGTGCAACTGACCACCGACGAGACGAAGGCTAACTGAACCAAAAGAAGGAAAGTTCTGACCGGGATAGGTTACTAGCCATGGACGCGGTAACTATGTGAAATAGAGTTAGAAATGTCATCCGTGCTCACTTTCCAGGAAGAGGCGTCACCCTGGGCTTTCTCAAGAAGCAAGCCAGTCCGGTGAGAGCTCTTCCGAGGACTATAGCCGCGGCATAGGTCCCAAACAAGATGGCATCCAAGTGCCGCTCCCAGAAGTAGCTTATGGGGCGCACCCAAGACGAGAACCATGTTTCCTCAGACGGGTACCAAATCAGGTCAACCGTTCTCGTGATTTCGTCAAGGGCTGAGACAAATCCAAAGCCCGCGCCCACGACCGCCACCCCCATGGCGGCACCGACCAGCATAGCCCACTTCGTGCCTATCCCCGGCATAAGCAGCGAAAACACAAAGCCGGAGGCCGAGGACAGCACAACAGGTACGGAGGGAATTAGTATGAAGATAAGGGACACACGCCTACTTCCATTCGAATGACCCAACAATTCGTAAGGTTTCTTCCTTATCAAGAGTGCTTTGAACGTCGTAGATTACGCCCAAGTCTGGGTCCCTCCAGACCAGGCGTACCACGCCCGCTTCCGGTATCTCGTAAACCTGGGCCTCAAAGTCCCCTATCATTTCGGGCGCACTCGGCGTGAGGCCACCGGAAAGGTCCCCTCCTTCGCCCAAAGTATTGTTCGACCATCAATTCGGTAGGGAAGGATTGCGAATGGTCCCTCTCACCGATGTAGCGTACAACAACCCCTCTGGGGTCGCTCCCAGGCAATGGCCCTGGCAAAATCATTAGCCACGGGTCGAGCTCGTGTTCTTCGGGCAGGTATTGGGCGACCCGAATGGGGAAGGGCACAACGGCCTGCGCCCCGGCAAGAGTCAGTACCGGCGGGTCCCTCTGGGCCAATTTCGTAGCGTCGGGGACGAAGTCTTTGGTTTTTGTAACGCTGGCGGGGGGCGGAGCCTGGCCGCCTTTGGGAAGGGGGGAGTGTAAAGATGCACGGACACCGGCGTACCTCCATCTGGCGGGACGACTCTCATCATTGCGCCCGTGTTCGCGGACGGGGTAGATTCCCCTGGTGGGGGCAGGTCTTCGCTTGCGGTACATGCGACCACAAACGACGCCCATAGCAACACTGTGAAGGTCGCTCTGGCGTCACAAGCAATACCTTTCCCCATTGCAATACTCTCCTTCCCCTTGAGGTTCAACATCATTGATGCGGGGCCGCTCAGGCCCCACCCAGGATCTTATTCTCTATTGACCCAGCTAACCCAGCATTCGCTGAAGTCCGGAAACACCACAGGCTCAGGTCCACCCTCAACACTCTTGAATTCTGTAAGCGTGCACACCAGCTTGATGCGGTCGCCCCTCTGAGGATCTTCCGCCCAGGCCAAAATCCTGCGGTAGTCTTCCTGGTCATCCGGTGTGAAGATAAGGGTGGAGTCCATGTACCCGAGGTCCAGGTCAACGCCCACCGCATGCGGGCGTTTGTCCACGAATTCAGCGGGAACATCCAGGCAAAAGTCAAAACCCAGAAATTCTTGAGTCGTGCCCTCGGGGTCGTGCGCATAGAACGTCATCAATTGCTCAAGGTCCGCCTGGTTAAGGCACCCTGGTATTGGACCGAAACCATCGCCATGACGGGGTATGCCACAGATCGTGGACCAGTAGACTGCGAATACGGCGATAACGGCGATAACGGCGATAACGGCTATGGGCCAGAGAAGGCGAACCACGAGTTTGGGTAATCTCCGCAATTTAAGATTCATCTAGCTCCGTCGGCCGGCAAGTAAAAGGCCTCGACCATCAGCAGCCGTAATGCGTAATCAGGTTCCGATTCCTTGTGCGTGATACCTATGATATGGTGGCCCCAGTTTAATGCTTGGAGCCTTCATTGTGAACCGAATACTGTACGGGTGCGATTGCCCGAACATTTTGAATGACGAATTGGCCCTACCCACAGACTCCGTTGATGTGATTTACCTGGACCCGCCCTGCAATGCTCGGGTCCTTCGCGCTGGTCCTGGCCTTCATCCCCTGTGTGTTTACTTTTGCGGCCACGAGGGTCGTATATGCGAATGAGAGCTATTGGGGCGAGGAGGTCGTTGATCGCGAGTGAGGTCAATGCCAGGGCCGTGGCGTTGGTCTTGGCGGCGCTGATGGCCTTGGGCCTGAGTTGCTCCGCCGCCGAGCCCACCTGCCAGGAAGAAGCGGCAGAAGGGCTACGGGCAGAGTTGCTCGACCGGCTGCATGACACGGGCAGCTTCCAGGAGGTGGGGACCACGGTTTACACTTTCCACAACCCCACCGGCAATTCCGCTAACCCCCTCCAGGACTATGTGGCAGCGGGCGGTGGGTTCGATATGGTCCTAGTCAACGAATATCGGGCCTCAAATGCGTTCGGGGCTCTCCGGCTGGGTGAGCGGTGGGCCAGGTCAAAGACGGCCGATTGCTCAGGCCTGGTCGCCATCGACGGAGAAAGCACAAGGCTCCTTTCAAGCCTAATTCACCTGCAGCTTGCGAGGCAGGACGCAACGGACTACGAGGGAGAACTGCGGATAGAACGAGTTTACCTCCCAGGCTCGGAAAGTCATCCGGGCCAGGACAGACACTAGTAGGACGGAGGTGTAGGCGCATGGCTGACTTCATAGACGAGATGCGAACCCTATTCACCCGACTTTCCCAGCGTCTCGACCACCTGGAGACCGAAGAGGCTACCAAGAACGTCCTGATTCTGCCCTTCCTCCAGACGCTGGGCTAAAACATTTTTGACACAACAGAGGTTGTGCCGGAGTTCACCGCGGATTTAGGCACCCGCTCGAGAGAGAAGGTTGACTACCCCGTGCTCCAGACGGCCTGGTGCTTGATCCATTCTGCGGTTGCGGCACTGCGATCCACGCCGCCGAGAACCTGGGGCAAAGGAGGACATATCTATGCCTACCCACCTTTGCCGTGAGGCTAATGCGGGAAAGGATACTCCGCAACTTTGAGAAACTTACCACCGATGACGTGCTGGTTCGCGGCGTCCCGGTCAACGTTGCCGAGGTCCTGACCCTGGCAGACCGAGACAAGGTAGAATTTTCAAAGTGGGTATGCAGGGCCATTGGGGCGGAAGGGGGTGTTCCACGAGCCGGGGCAGCGAGGAGCGAGGAGCGGACGGCGGGGTTGACGGGTGTTGAAGTTCTTTCCCTTCCGAATGGGCCACAGGCTCAAGCCTGAATACGCCATAGTCCTGGTGAAGGGCAGCAACGTAACCGCCGACTCGGTAAAGGGGCTGAAAGCCACGGTGGGACGCTTCAAGGCAGCCGCCGAGGTGATGGTCTGCTTCAGCCGCAATATGCGGACGGTGGATTATCAGAGGGATAAAATCGTATTCCAGATGATAGTGGCAGCTACCCGGTAATTCAGGGATTGAGCGTGGAAGACCTGCTGCCCGACAAGAGGCCCCATTTGCCCTTCTTCGGTTACCGGCGGTAGGGCGGGCGGTTAAGTCCACAGGGGGAGTTGCTGGCACGGTAAGGAAGATAAAATGAAGAAGGCACTTGTCAGATTCGCGTTGAGAGAATTAATCCACCAGGGAGTAACGGAATTGACACAACAGCAATGTGAGTTCTGGAATTGCGATAGGAAGATACCGAAAGGTCATTTCTACTGCCGTGAGCATTATGAAGGATTCCGGATAGGAGAGATAGACGATTGCCCGAAGTGTGGCCGCGGAAAGCAGGCCCAATACGAGACCTGTTTGGGTTGCAGGCCAGCCAGATCTTACAGAGAGGAATACTCCCCAGCGTGGGAAGTTGAAGATTCCCGTGCCAGGGAATTCTTCGTCTATATCTTGCAGTTGAATAACGGCAAGTTCTACGCCGGTCAAACCCGGGAATTGCGGGAGAGGCTCATGGAACACCGGGCCGGCACCACTCGGTCAACAGCGGGGAAAAATCCCAAGCTGGTATGGTTCGCGGTTCTGGGGTCTCGCAGAGACGCAACTGCTGCCGAAGTTGAACTCAAAGAGCTTTGCGACAAGAATCCCCGCGAAGTAAGGCGTTTGATTATCGACTTTCGCGATCTGCTTAAGGAGCTGGATTACAGTTAGCTGCGGTCCCAAAAGCATCCCCTCCGCCGATAGTTTGGCGACTGTCCGGGCGAGGATTATAAGGGAGAAGCTATGGAACCTTTGGTGCTGATTACGCTAGGCGTGATTCTAACAGTGGTGTCAGCGTTATTGGGCGGCTATGTGTGGCTTGTTCACTCTACTCCCTTTGCTCACTGGCAGCAACAGACTCAGGGATTTCAGAAGGTAAAGGCGTGGGCGATAATCTTGGGCGTTGTAGGTATGTGTGCCATAGCAATTGGGCTGTTTGCGCGAGAACTATTCCAACTATAATGCCGACTACTACGAACACGTCGGGAACTCTGGACCGGCCTCCGCCAAACCCATGGGTATTCACATACTCGGGGAGCAGCGGCTCCAGCACTTACGACAACTCGTCGTAAAACTGGAAATCGCCAGTGGTTGGCCTTGGTCCTGGCGGTCGGGCCAGCCCGCTATGGACGGGGCTGCTTGGGAACTTTCGGTTTGGTCATTACCTCATTCTGGCCCTAATCCCAACCTTGCTTCCCTCTGCGGGACTACAAGCTTTCACCAGCTTTTAGGATAGGTACTTAGCCCGGTCGCAGGGAACATGATCATCGTTCACACCGGAACTGCAGGAGACAGTTGTTTCGGGGAGTCCAGGGTCGGGTCGGGCCAAGAGCCTTTTGGGACTCCGCCTTCCCCGCTGTTTGGCGCAAAACTGCTATAATGTTGCATTGACATAATGACATGAAGCTAGGATTCGGCGGAGCAGGGGCGCGAAGCGGAGAGTGACATCTGGTTGAGTTTGGCAAGGGCTGGGCTGGTCGCAGCTTTCGCATAGCCACACTCGGAGGTACCCGCCTAAAGTGTTCCAGTTGCCCTTAGCGGACAAAGCCGGATCCTCGGCGTTTTGACAGGCGTAGCCGCGAAGGTGGCACCGCAAACCTATTAGTTTAGGTTGTCAGTTGTGGGTGGGAGAAGGAGGGTGAATGCGGTTCAATAGCTTGCTGAAAATAATGGATTTCTGGGGGAGGGCGCATGGGAAACTTCCTGTGTCCGGTCTTGACACAGACAGGACGACGGATATTGCGGAACCTTCCTATGCTAATGGGAAACCAGTTTTCGATCATTATCTGCCCCTGTTGGCAGGGGCGGGGACGATATTCACCGGGCGGCGCATCAATTCGAGGTGGCTTTGGGCATTGGCGCTCTTGGCGGGACTGCTGCTGCCCTTGCAGCCGGTGAGTGAGGCCAACGCCCAGGGTAGTTCCGTCACCGTGACGCTGGTGACGTATACTAACAACGAGGCCCTTGAGGGCAGCACTTCCGATAACGCCGCAATCATTATGGCCTTGGACCGTACGCTGGAAGACGGCGAGACGTTGACGGTCCCGTTGCAGTTCGAGGGCGGTCAGCTGAGTACTGACTTTCGCCTGAAACTAGATGATTCAAAGTTTACTGTTGGCGACGTGGAATATCATGATGCTCAGGGGGTGTCGCTAAGTGGTCAGACTTTGACCTTCACCGGCCCAACCAGGGAATCGCGAGTCCTTCGCTACCAGCCCGCGGAAGGAGGCACGCAAATAGTCATATCCCTGTTTGGCAACGAGGACTCCGATACCGAGGACGAGAGGATAAGGGTATCATTGGGGACTCTGACCAAAACAGGCATCAGTGGCAGCATTACCGGCAAACGCGCTGGAAACGGTTGGTACACGATAAAGGACAACGACATTCCGCCGCCGGCCGTGAGCATCACCGAGACCGCCGGCTCCACCAGCGTGGCGGAGAACGGTGGGATCGATACTTACGAAGTAGTGCTGGACAGCCCGCCCACGGATGCCGTTACTGTTACCGTTACCTCCGGCAACCCCGGCGCGGCGACGGTTAACAAGCAGGGCGGGGTTGCCGGCGCCACCCAGACATTGACCTTCACCACGTCCACCTGGGAAACGGCCCAGACCATCACCGTCTCCGGCGTCAACGACTCCATAGACAACCCAGGGGACACTCGTTCATCCACTATCACCCACACCACATCCTCCACGGACGCCGACTACAACAACCTTGAAGTCCAGGATGTTACGGTCACGGTGAATGACGACGGCGCCACTCCAACGACGGTGGACCTAGCTGTGAGTAGCAGCAGCGTATCAGAAGGTGATGGGCCGCAGACTATAACGGTGACGGCCACGGTGGATGGCGCTTCGCTATTCGGTGTGCAAAAGACGGTGGCAGTTACGGTGACCGGCTCCGGAGGCCAGAACGTAGTCGGCTTCACCGCAACGCCAACCTCCTTCGACATAACCATCAACACGGGAGAACGGGACGGTAGCGGAACGTTCACCCTCACGCCTACGGACACCACTGTCGAAGAGAATGACGAGACCATCACGGTGTCCGGCACGCTGAGCGGCGTAACCATCAACCCAAGCGAAATCACGCTGGCCGACGACGATGGGTCGGTGGTGAACTTCGCTTCGGCGTCATCCACGGCGGCGGAGAGCGCGGGCACGCACACTATCATGCTGAACCTGAGCCCCGCGTCGGCGTCGGATATTACGGTGAACTACTCGGTGAGCGGAAGCGCGACCTCCGGCACGGACTACACGGCGCTGGGTGGCAGCGTCGATGTCGATGGCGGAGAAACCAGCGCGGCCATTTCCGTGTCCATCACGGACGACAGTGTGCAGGAGGACGGTGAGACCATCATCCTGACGCTGACAGGGGGCACGGGGTACAACGTGGGCGCGACGAACCCCGTGCATACGCTGACCATCGACGCCAACGACAGTCCTGTCCTGCAGATAGCCGGCGGTGGTGTTGTGACTGAGGGCGGCAACGCCTCGTTTACGATCACGGCCGACCCCGTGCCGTCCGGCAGCATCACCGTGCGATACACGGTGTCCCAGAGCGGCAATTTCTTGGCACCTAGTGAACTGGGCAGCGGCAAGACGCGGAGTTTCAGCGGGAGCAGTCAGACGTTCACGATTCCGACGCAGGGCGACAGCACGGATGAACTGAATGGCTCCGTGACGGTGACGCTGCTGACCGGGGGCGGCTACACCCTCGGCACGAACACATCCGCGACAGTGGCTGTGGCCGACGACGATGCCCCCTTGCCGTTGGGTGCTGTCATAATCACGCCTACACCTACACCTACACCTGCACCCACGCCTACGCCAGGGCCGGCGGCAGCCGTTCAACCTAAGCCTACGCCCACGGCCACGGCCACGACTACACCTACACCTGCACCCACGCCTACGCCAGGGCCGGCGGCAGCCGTTCAACCTAAGCCTACGCCCACGGCCACGGCCACGACTACACCTACACCTGCACCCACGCCTACGCCAGGGCCGGCGGCAGCCGTTCAACCTAAGCCTACGCCCACGGCCACGGCCACGACTACACCTACACCTGCACCCACGCCTACGCCAGGGCCGGCGGCAGCCGTTCAACCTAAGCCTACGCCTGCGCCCACGGCCACGCCCACACCTACACCTGCACCCACGGCTACGGTTACTGCTGTCGGACCTGCGACAAGGACGCCTCGGCAGCCGATACTGGTATTGATACCAACAATGGAGCCAATACCGGCGTCTACCCTTTTCCCAACTACGGGGCCTACTCTACCGCCTCAGTCAACGCCAACCGCTATGTCGGCGCCCACTGCGGTTCCGGGTGGAATCGTTGAAACAGGGAATATCGGAGGGCCCAACGGGTCCCAGCAAATCGTGCTGGTTACCATGCTGATACTCGGAGGACTGTTAGTCGGACTGCTGTCTTACCTATACATGAGAAGAAAGCGACGTTGAACTAAATCCGAAGTGGGATGGGCATATGACGTTGACGGTCAAACTCGCTCACAAATGCAGGCGTTGCCCTGCCCCACTGCGCCTTACAGACGAGAGCGTGAATGACCGTGGTAATCTGCGAAATCCCGGCAAATTAGTCTACACACCTAGACCTTGAGTTAGGGCGCTTCGTTGTAAGGCATTCCGAACACCCAAACAAAAGATCGCCTCGGGAACCGTGTAGCTGGGGGAATAGCCGGGGGGAGTTGGTTCTTCGCCATGGCCCTGCTGCTGCCGCAGGCCGAAGCGGGGCAGTACGTCGCCTTCTTCGGTGGCCTGTTGCTTGGAGCGGCGACCTGGGCGGGACCGGTGTTGAGGGCCAAGTACACGGGTATCTGGGACCGTGAAGAGTAGAAACCTGTTCCGGAGCACTGCGGTGAGTTTTGGGAGCGCCATGCATAAGCTTAGCCAAACGCGGCTTTGCTCCAAAAATCGGAAATTCCGATGATTTTTGCATCAAACGCCGGATCTGATGCAAGAATGGGACGTGGGGCATGAACGTACTCCACGTCTGGCTGGGCCCCTCCGAGCACGATTCCCTGATTCACTACTGGTACGAAGCCCGCGGTAACATCCTTTCCCGTCGCTTGTGCGACGGGAAAGCTGGTTTTTTGGCAGTGGAGGGCGATAGACGGGAAATCTGTAGCGTATGTGAAGAGGTTTATTGGGCGGACCTTCGGTGGGGGGGCAGTTATTCCAACTCGCTATCCCTCGACCTACGGGACAATGGAGAACAACCGCCCGACGTCATGAAGTTGTAGAATGGATGCACCCTGAAAGGCATGAGGAGGACACGTTGGTACCCAGCGTGACGATGTACAATTTCGCCCGATTCTACCAAGCGAAGCCACACCGCAAGAAAAAGGTGGCACAAGACAAACGAGAAGAAGCAGGGGGACCAAACAACTTTCAGGAATTTCGGGATGCCGTGGAGCAGTCATTCTTGTCATCAGACCACATACGGGTTTTCAGGCGGGGACTACCGGGCCTTGTGGAGAGTCAGCGCCCTGACCTGAAAGGACCGTACCAAGAGGCTGGGAATGCCTGCCTATCGTATTGTGGCGACCCCGACATTGTTGCGGTTACTTCCTTGGTAGAACAGTTTGTTCAGTTGGGCGGATTGTTCATAAGGATAAAGCCCGACATCCTGATGGAGAGACGGGACGGAACCCAGCAGGCGGCAAAGATGCTTTTTGGAGCCAAGGGGCCATCTGAAGGATTCATCTTGGTGCAGTGCTATTTAATGAGCTTGATTCCTTCATATCGGGATTGCTTCTGTTCTGTCTGGAAGGTTCGTCAACAGCGAATCGTTCAGGTGCATTCGGCAGAAGGACGAGCATTCTTGGACAACTTGGCTGACCAGGTTAAGCTACTACGCAGAATCTGGCGACAACTATACGGTGACCCTTGCCCGTTGGTACGGTGACTTTCGTGATGTGCCTATCGACTAGAAGGGGTGCGAGTTTCAATATTAGCCTTCTGCGTCCAGATTGGGGCAGAGGGAAGTCTGGCGTATAGCACCTTATTGGGTTCCATTCGGTTTCAGGATTGCGTCATGCCGCCAGGTCCATATCCCCTTCCGGTTTAAACTCAGCCCGGATTCCCAACTCGTAGAAGGCTTTGATCAGTACGCAGATGTTGTGGCACAACAGCTTTAGCAGCGCTTCATTCACCTGGGCTTCCTCACGCTTGGAAAGCAGCTGTCCCCCGAACTTGGCCTTCACTGCCGAGAATGTTGACTCAACGTTGCTCCGCTTGTGGTAGCGGGCCTTGAACTCTTCCTGGTGCAGCTTGAAGTAGTGATAGCACAGGTTCCAGATGGCAGCTTCTTCACTGCTCCCGTTTCTGCCTTCGTTGTAGCGCGCCTTGGAATTGGACTTGAAGGGTATCAGCGGCGTAGCTCCCACGTCGCATACCAGACGCAGGTTGGCCGCACTCAGGTAAGCCTTGTCCGCCATTATCTCCCTGACCTTGAAATTCTTGCTGGTGGCCTTCACCATCTCTGCCAGGTGCTGACCATCGTGAGAGTTGGCGTCCGTTATGATTGCGCTGGTGATCACGTTGGTCTTGACGCCGCAGGTAAGGTGGACTTTCAGGTAGCGGGCGTAGCCCTTCTCCTGTTTCTTGCCCGATCCCCACTTGTCGTCATACCACCGGTCATACACCGATGTCGAAAAGCCGCTGGCATCCGAGGCAAAGTCGGTCTCAACTGCCGTCAACGGCTGGGAACTTAGCTTTATCAGGCGGTGCAGGATGGGCGTCAGCGCCGGGTCCTCCATGTACCGGAAGACCGTTGTGAAGGACGGGTACTTCTCCATCAGGCCTGCAGCGGCGGCCTCCCGCAGGTTGGTCATGTTCCGGCGACCGGACTTCTCGGAGTAGACTTTCAGAGCACAGGCAAAGATCATGTCCCCCAAGGAATGCCGGGGGCGCCCCTTACCCCTGCCCTCCAGGGGTGGACGGGGCACGGTATTGCACATGTCCCGTAGCAGGATGCCAAACATTTCCTGTTCCTTGGCCTGCGCCAGGTTGTAGACCTGCCAGTAGGACTTGCGAACTGCGGCAACCTCCGTATCTGCGGACTCTTCGGACGCTACAGAGGCTGCGAAGTCTTCCCTTGCCTCCCTATTCCTGCTGAAGGTTTCCCGCTGGAGGGCGTAGGATGTTGCGTAGATGTGCTTGCAAGGTTCCTGCCGTTTTCGAAAGTCGGGGCAGGAGCAGAACGGGTCGTCGTCCAGGTTGACGATATAGTCCCCGTTGTCGGACTGAGAGGGAATCTGGTAGCCCAACCGGTTCCGCTGGATCGGCACCAGGGCGGCTATGGCCAATCCCCGCTGGCGGCGTCCTTCGTCTCCGTCGTCCGGGTCGTCGGGACCCAGGGCGGTAATCGTAGGTGTCTGTAGTGCTACTATCTTGACACCTCCTCTTCGCTTTCTTATGTTTAAGTATATACTTAAACCTGACTTTTGTCAACGCCAGGGTGCCAGGGTCTTACACTAAGGTAAATTCTTAAGATTATGAAAGGAGGACTGCAGGTGGTTGAGGCAAATCCGAGTAAGGAGCCGGAGAAGAAGCCTGGGACGTTCCAGGTGACTATCACCGCCTTCCGTTGCCGCTGCGGTTACGAGTGGACCTCCCGGCACCTGGGCAGCACGGAACGGCCCCGGGTGTGCCCCGAGTGCAAGAGCGCCAACTGGGACAAGCCTTACAGGTGGAGGCGGAAGAAAGAGGGTTAGACGCAAATGGGCCGGGTCTCCAGGTGCCCCGGCCCATTATTGCCAACGAACGAATGAGAGGTCGCCCTGTCGACAGTGTCCACCGACCTCAGACCGAACGGAACCGGCGAAGCAATTTATTGGACAAAAGATGTAATATGTGGCATAGAAAATCGCTCTCGTGGTTAGTTTGATGCTCCTAACATGGTTTTTGTGCTTCCGCTTATGCAGGGTTTCCTCCAGGTCCTAGAAGCCATTTCAAAAATACCGAATAAGGTTTATGCTCCTGACCAAAGGGAAAGTGTGGGGTGGAACGGTGGAGCAGGAATTGAGCGATGCCCAATGGAAACTGATACAGCCTTGGTTGCCAGCGCCTAAGCGGAGGGGGCGTCCCAGAGCCGATGACCGGCGCACCATCAATGGTGTCTTGTATGTGTTGCGCACGGGCTGCCGCTGGCAGGACCTTCCGGGAGAGTACGGCAGTTCCGTGACTTGCTGGCGACGACTGAACCAGTGGCAGGAACAAGGGGTCTGGGAAGATATCTGGCGGACTCTGCTGGGCACTCTGGATGCCCAAGGTAGGCTGGAATGGGAACGGGCCCACCTGGATGCCACTTTCGCCCCAGCCAAAAAGGGGGAGACCAGGTAGGACTGACCCGCAAGGGCAAGGGCACCAAACTGATGCTGGTGGTAGACAACCAGGGAACCCCTCTGGGAGCCTTGGTGGCCAGCGCCCAGCGGGCGGAGATCACTCTGGCCGAGGCTACCTTGGCAACGGTGAGGGTACCGCGGGCCAGGGGACGACCCCGCAGTCGTCCCGGGGAACTGGTAGCCGACCGAGGCTACGATTCTCGAGCATTCCGAAACCGGTTGCGGCGGAGGGGAATCAAGCCTTGCATCCCGGAACGACGTGGCAAAAGGCCGCGACCGGGCCGGAAAGCTCAGGTGTCCAACTACCGCCATCGGTGGGTAGTGGAACGGACCTTCGCCTGGTTGCACAACTTTCGTCGGCTGGTAGTTCGATACGAGAGAAAAGCGGATCTCTATTTCGGCTTCGTCCTGCTGGCCTTTGTAATCCTGCTCACTAATCGAATTTTGAAATAGCTTCTAGCCTACCTGCAACTCGCTGACAATGATCTGACCGGCGAGATTCCCTCTGGATTAGAGGCCATTGAGGCGCTGAGCCAGCTAGATCTGAGCGGCAATCGCATCAGCGGGGAGATACCACCTGAGCTTGGCAACCTGGGGCTGCGTCGGCTCTTGCTGCATGGCAACGACTTGAATGGGGATATTCCAGTCGAGTTGGCCGATCTGACGGGCTTGGAAGAGCTGCGACTCGCGGGTAACCGGCTCACTGGGGCGATACCGCCAGAGTTGGAAGACCTCCCAAGGCTGAAGGTACTCCGCCTCGCGAGCAACCCACTGACCGGGTGCATTCCAGACCGTCTGCAATTGGTCCCTGATAATGATCTCTGGGAGCTTGGACTGCCGGTATGCGAAGGCAAAGTGGCTCCCAAGCCTCCTCCGTCCTACGGCGATCGGTCCGCATTGTTAGCCTTTTATGATGCGACTGGCGGGCCGGAGTGGCTAGACGATACCAACTGGCGGACCGACGAGCCCTTAAGGAAATGGTATGGCGTTACCATCGACAGCCAGTCGGGCAGAGTAGAGCAGTTAGAACTTCAGGAGAATGGGTTGAAGGGAGAGATACCACATGAGATAGGTGAGTTGGCGGACCTGGAGGTATTGAATCTTCGCAGGAATGACCTGAGTGGCGAGATTCCGGCTGAGTTGGGGAACCTCGAATCCCTTCGATCTCTCAGACTGGGTGGCAACCGATTGAGTGGCGAGATTCCGGCTGAGTTGGGGAACCTCCGTCACTTAAAGTATCTGTACTTGGGCAGAAACGAGTTCACCGGTTGCCTCCCCGCGCGGTTTCAGCGAGCGCATAACAACGATTTCCTTACCATTGGTCTGCCATTCTGTGGTGAATGAGGCCGATGGTGCAGAGTGGCGCGCCTCACAGCCTCATCCACAACTCGAAGACAGTACTGCCTACCGTCAAGACAGGCCCACAGGAGGAATCGAACTGTATACCAAGAACGAAGTGACACACCCATTTGTGAGTCCGCTTCATCGACATGGTTAGAACGTACCCAAATCGACCGACCACGAGTCCCTCAGATTTCCGTCGCTATTGAGTAGGTCGAATGAACGCTCTTCATTCTGACCGGTTGGGTGGCGCCCCAACTTACTGTGAGACAGCTTAGGATACCAACTACGGCGGAGCCAGATTGAGAGCCGTGCCGCATCCCAAGTGGATCAAAGCGCCACCACCAACTCGAAGGTTCTGGTTAAAGCCTCTCTTGGCCAGCCATTTTTCCGCCAGCTACTTGATTGCCTCGCTGGTGCCTGGGTGCTGACCGCGTAGAAGGTGGTTGGCTTGGTTCAATTACACCCAGTTATTGTAACCAGCTTTTACAATGGGCTTCTCCGGCAAAGAGACCTGTATGCTTACCAGTTGTGCTTCAGGAATAGGCTAGGAATCGACGACATTATGCACCCTAAATTCGTACCCACCGTCTTGCCTAGGCCAGGCAACGCCCATGTACTCGACGTTTAAAGATACTGCGGTAGAGTAAAAGCACTCTAAATCAACTGTGCGAATGTCAGCGTAGATTGTTTCTATAGTCTCGTTCCCAATCACAAGCGAAGGGGGTTCAAACCGATCGTCCTGAGGACATCCACAAACTTTGTAGTATTTTTTGCAAATGCCACATTTCATGAAATTGCTCATTCTGTTCCAGGACCCTGATGTTGGAGTGTACAGATGGTAGTTTCTAAAGGGCTGGACATTCACATGACCTAGTGCATTTCGCCAGAGCACTATGCGTTCTATTGCGTCATTGATCTCAACATGTTCATTCCAAATGGGCCAATGATCCAGGAAACGCTGTTTGACTTTGCCAAAGTCTGAAATTCCGAGTTCCAACCTAGCGCGGGCGAAATCACTTGGATGGGGCCCCTTGCCAAAGGCCATTGAATATCGCCTGCGCATATCCTCCCCACCTTCTTGAAGTACAACCAAATCCCGCATTACGGTTTCGCTCCAGAGCAAATACATAAAGCACTGACCCGCTTCCACCATAAGTTCGTAATGCTCTACTCTCTTCCCATCCATCTTCTTGCTCATTCAGTTTCCCATAATGCAGGTAAGAGTCTCGCGCAATATGAGAAGCGAGAACCGAACTATCTTCAATTTGCCAGATACAGATTACGCTGGACGTATTAGGGGGTCAACTGCCGCCGTTACCCCGCCTGTTGTCAATACCCCCACCCACAGATACACTCTGCACTATCACCGTCGACCGACAACACCCAAGAGTTACCAGAGGAGGCGTCCCATGCAATTAGGCGTTGTTTTTCCCCAGACCGAAATTGGCTCCGACCCAGTGGCCGTTCGCGACTATGCCCAGGCCGCCGAAGCCCTGGGTTACGAGCACCTGCTGGTCTTTGACCATGTTCTTGGCGCCGACGCCAGCAAGCGGGAGGAATGGAACCGGCCCTACAGCCACGTGGACACCTTCCACGAACCCTTCGTCCTGTTCGGCTACCTGGCGGCCATTACTGAGAAACTACAGATGACCACGGGCATTCTCATCCTGCCCCAACGGCAGGCCGCCCTGGTGGCCAAGCAGGCCGCGGCAGTGGACGTGCTCACCGGTGGCCGCCTGCGGCTGGGCATCGGCATCGGCTGGAACGACGTGGAGTACGAGGCCCTGGGAGAAAGCTTCCGCAATCGGGGTCGCCGGTGCGAAGAGCAGATCGAGCTGATGCGAGCCCTGTGGACCCAGGATATCGTCAACTTCGAGGGCCGGTACCACAAGGTTACCCACGCCGGCATCAACCCCCTGCCGGTACAGCAGCCCATTCCCGTGTGGTTTGGCGGCGGCGCCGACCAGGTGGTTGATCGGCTGGGAAGGTTGGGCGATGGCTGGTTTCCCCAGTTCCAGCCCGACAGCGCCGGCCAGGAACGCATCGGCCAGATGCGGGAGATAGCCGCCAACGCCGGCCGCGATCCTTCCGAAATAGGCATAGAAGGCCGCCTGAATTACGCGGATGGCCCGGACGCCTGGAACCGCAGCGCCGAATCCTGGGCCGAGTGCGGGGCCACTCACCTGTCCATCAACACCATGCGGGCCGGGCTTCCCAATCCCGACGCCCACATCAAGGCCATTGAAGAGTTCAAACAGGCGGTCTCCGGTTAGGGCACATCCGCAGGTAGACACTGTTTTGCCCGCGATGAAAGGCAGCTACGTCCTGGTCATAGACCTGGTTGAGGAGACGAGGCTAACAGTAGGCCGGCTGGGAACTTTCGAGTTCCCGGCCGGCCTGTACTTTTACTTTGGGAGCGCTCTCAACGGCCTGGAGGCCCGCATCCGTCGCCACCTGCGACGGGATAAGAAGCGACACTGGCACGTCGATCATTTGACGGCGGTGGCGCCGGTGGTGGAGGTCTGGTGGGTGGGGTCCGAAGAACGCTGGGAGTGCCGCTGGGCGGAATCGATTG
The DNA here is from genome assembly GCA_965207275.1 of Dehalococcoidia bacterium. Lineage (GTDB taxonomy): Bacteria > Chloroflexota > Dehalococcoidia > Lucifugimonadales > UBA3495 > Bin22. The sequence goes on along the minus strand of CBDBMH010000002.1, from coordinate 2,168,087 downwards.
TGGCCCAGGGTGGCGGAGTAGTGGCCCGTGGTTTTGGCTCGTCGGACTGCCGGTGCCCGACGCACCTGGTGCGGAAGACCCCCGGTACGGACTTAACCACCCTTAGCCAGCTCTTGCTAGACGATTGTGACCCAAACAACCGGGGGGTGACAAAAGTAACGGAAAACAGAGACTCCCCGGCCTCACACTTGGACACCTCATCTGGTCAGTCCCCTGGCACCTCAGGGCCTACTCACTCATCCACCGCTTGAATCTTTGCCACGGCGACGGGCCCTGGGATTCAATGGAACGGCCGCGCCAGCCCTTGCCCTTGTTGACCGACCGAGGGCGGACGAAGAAGAGCAGATAGGCGCCGGCGAGGCTCAACAACCCAAGCCATACCAGCCAGCCAAAGCCCACCGAGTTCAGGGCCAGGCCCAGCACCAGCAATACGAAACCGGCCAGGGCAACCCGGCCGGGAGTCACGTGCCTCCAGCGGGCGTTGGGCGCAAGGCCTCCCCGAGGCTGGTCCCGGTGCGGGGGAGCCTCCTCGCTGGCAGACCGGGGCATGTCATCGATGATGGGCTGCGGCCGCCGCGCCGGCCTGGGCGGCTCCTCTTCCTCAATGCCCCTCAGAATCTCTTCTATCTCGTCCTGATACTTTTCAGGCATTTCAACCCCGCCACCTGCTGCAGTTTAAGAAGATCACCACAACGCATACCGGAGACCGGTTCAATCACGAAGATTATACAAGACATTTTCAAAGGGGGGAATTGGGTAAGCGACAGTAAATGAAATTCGGGGGAGGCAAACACAGGACATTGCAGCAGCGTCTTGGAACCCGGCGGACAGTTGTGCCCGGGGGCTGCACCTCAGCGATGCAAGAACTGCTCGCAAATGGGGACGAAAGGGCATTAATTCAATCCCCCCAATTCCAGCCCTGGAACCCGTTCCCGCAGCCAGTGGGCCGCCACCCGACGGTGGCAAGGGTCGTCGCCCCGTTCGAAGCACAGAAGGGTAACGTCGCCTAGTGAAGAAAGTTCCTCCATCCACTTCCGGAGGCGGTAGTCTACCAGGAATTTCTCGTCCAGGTTGCGGCGGTATGCGCTGCTCAGACCCTCAAAATCAACCTGTCCATCGCGGTAGGAGCGCAACAGCTCCAGCGGGGGATATAGGAATGACAGGGTGCCCCACTGGGTCTTCCGGCCTCGCGGGTGAGCGCGAGAAACCCGGTAGGGCTGCCCCACCCAGTCCTGCGGGTCGTAAAAGCTGGCGGTGTACAGCATTGGGCATCACCCTCCTTCATCGGCAGGGGCAGATGTGTCCACGGGAGATGGCCGGCTCTTGCGCCTGCCCGCCCAGCGCACAATAAACAACGCTGCGCCGACGGCAATGACACTCAAGTAGCTTATGGACCGGTCCACCAGCACCAGGGCCGCCACCGTTGGCGTCGCCAGGGTGGTGAGCTGTTTCAGCAGGCCGGTCAGGCCGGCCTCCACCGCGCCCACCCCACCGGGGGTGGGCACCAGGGTCAGCAGGGAGTTGGCCACGGTGGCGAAGACTATCAGAGCCAGCGACAGGTGAATGTCCAGGGCCTGGGCAACCAGGTAGAAGCGGGCCACCTCGGCCAGCCAGCCCAGCAGCCCCCACGCGGCGGCCAGGGGAACCTTCCTCAGGCTCAACAGCGTCCCATCCCTGAACTGGATGAAACGTACCATGAGCCAGCCTGAAATACGGCCAGGCAGCCAGGCCAACAAGCCTCGCAACAGGTCTTCCCCTTTGCCCTGGGTGGCCATGATGAACAGCAGGGCCAGCCCCAGCGCCCCCATCAGCGTCGCGGCGGTGGCGGTTACGGTCCAGACGCCGCCCTGGCCAGCGCGCGCCAAAAAGGGGAGAGACACCCCCAGCAAGAGGACGATGGTTGTAATGTCGAGCAGGCGTTCGGTGAGGATGGTGCCGACAGTGCGGACGATGGGGGCGCTGCGCTCCTGATTGTAGAGGTAGGCCCGATAGGCGTCGCCCAGGCGCAGCCAGGCCACCGAGTTGGCGAACCACCCGAGCAAGACCAGTTGGCTGCACTGGAGTGTTCCCGCCTCCGCCTCCCCAGGGGACCGGGCGTTGTTCAGTAGCAGCCGCCAGCGCAGGCCGCGGAACAGAAAGGTGGTGTAATGTACCGCCACGGCCAGGACCAGATACATAGGATTGGCCGAACGCAATTGCAGCCAGATGGCCTCAAGGTCAATATCCAGCCTGGTGGCAATGAAAAAAAGGAAAGCCGCCGCCAGGGCAAGGGAAACCAGGGTCGGCACGGAAAGGACACGGCGGGAGATGGATACGGGAGAGGTTCTCCCCTGGTTAACCGGCAAATCATCCACGAAGCAGCTGTGCGGGGTTCATATCTCATTGGGGCCAGGCGGGTCCGGCCCTACCGCAACTCCCGGGGCATAACGAAACTGATGTCTTCCTCAACCACCTCCAGGGGCGTCACCTTCTGGGGGTTCAGGGCCGTGATCACCGCGTCCACCAGCACCTCGGGGGTGGATGCGCCGGAGGCTATGCCCACCTTTTCCACACCCTCCAGCCATTCCGGCCTCAGTTCCTCGGGCCCGTTGATCAGGTGGGCGGGAATACCCAGGGACTGGGCCAGTTCCAGCAGGCGATTGCAGTTGGAACTGTTCTGGGCGCCGATTACCAGGGCCATGTCCACCATGGTCGCCATCCTGCTGACTGCCGCCTGTCGGTTGGTGGTGGCGTAGCAGATGTCGTTGCGAATCTCGGCCTGGGGAAATTGCTCGCGGATGTGGTCTATGGCCGCTGCCGTATCGCCGGTGGACAGGGTGGTCTGGGTGAGCACCGCCACCGGCGTATCCGAATCCCAGCCGGGAACGCCGTTGTCCGACTTTTCGTCCACCAGCTCCATGGGAGCCTGCCCCATAGTCCCTTTGACTTCCTGGTGGCCGTCGTGGCCTACAAGAATGATTTTGCGACCCTGACGGTGGTATTTCTTGGCCTCGTTGTGGACGCGAGTCACCAGGGGGCAAACGGCGTCAATCACCTGCAAGTTACGCGCCTGGGCCTGCTCGAAGTCCTCGGGTGGCGAGCCGTGGGCGGAAAATACGACCCGTGAGCCCTCGGGTATTTCCTCTACCGTTTCCACCGTGACCGCGCCCTTGGCCTCCAATTCCCCAACCACGTGCGGGTTGTGGACTATCTGGTGCTTGACGTAGATGGGCGGGCCGAACCGGTCCAGGCATTCTTCCACCACCTGGATGGCCCGTACCACGCCGGCGCAAAAACCGCGAGGAGAGCAAAGTATTACTTCCATGACCATGCCTCCCTTTAACTCCTTTCGTTCCCCCGTTGAATGAGCCTCAACAGTTTCCCTGCTGACGGCGCAGCTGATCTTCGAGTTGGCGTATCCTCTCTTCGGCTAGCTGACGGGCGGCCCGTTCTTCAGGCAGGTTCCTCAGATATTCGCGTGACCGGTCGTTGTAGAACTTCAGCATTCCATCCTGCCAGGACAGCCACAGCCGCAAAGCCGAACTGTAGCCTTTCAAGACCCCGTCAGGCTCGGTTGTCAGCTCTATGCGCCGGTATTCACCGCCCACCAGTTCCTCTCCCGCCAACGCATCCCCGTAGATTTCCCCTCCGGTACTGTCGAACCGCCAGTACTCCCCTATTCCTATCTGGGCGTAGATGTCCCGCTTGTTCCCCGTGTCCTGCTTTCCCGTGCTCTCCGACCCCACTTCCAATACGAAGTCGGGCGGTTTCCCCGCCTCCCAGGGCAGGTAAACCAGCCGCCTCATTATCGCCGGTACCTCCACACTAAAGGCCACGTAGAAGTCGGGGCCCACCCGCACGTTCAGGTTGTCCGGGTCGTAGCAAATAAAGGTGTTGCTGCTGCGGAAGATGGTCTGCGGGTCTCCCAGGGTGTTCAGGTAAGCGTCCAGAACGGGGTAGATTTCGGAAAATATAGGGTATTGAAACATACCGTCTGGCAGCGGATCCGGAGCATCGGGGCAATACTCCAGGGCGCCGTAGTCAATGTCGGTAACGATAGTGTATTTAAGGACCGGCTTGGTGGTCATGGGCGACCTCTGGCAGCATACTGGATTCCGCAAGGAGTAGGATAATGATAAGAACTCCCGTGTTCCCCGTTTCCTCTGTTGGATCAGGAATCATACCTTCGTCCGGTACTTCGCCGATTGGCCTATCCTTTTACCCGTTACTGTCACGTATCAAGTCCAGGTATTTGTAGCCTGAGCCTGTGTTCAACAGGACAATGGTCTCATCGGCGCCAAGGAAACCCTGCTCCAGAAGCTTTTTCAGTCCCACCAGGGTGGCCGCGCCCTCGGGACAGGCGATGACGCCCTCTTCCGTGGCGATTTCGTACATGGCGGCCACCATATCGTCGTCCTCGATGGCCAGGGCCGTTCCGCCCGTTTCACGAATGGCTTTAAGGATCAGGTAGTCGGCGAAGGGGCCGGGGACCCGCAGGCCGTCGGCGAGGGTGGCGGCGTTCTGCCACATCTGCGCCGTTTCGGTTCCCTCGTTGAAGGCTTTGACGATGGGCTGGCAACCGGTGGGCTGCACCGCGATAAACTTGGGAGGCGTTCCCTCAATCCAACCCAGTTCCAGCAATTCCTGGAAGCCCTTGTACATGCCGATAATGCCGGTGCCGCCGCCGGTGGGGTAGACGATGGCGTCGGGCATCTTCCAGCCCAGTTGCATTGCGATTTCCAGGCCCATGGTCTTCTTGCCCTCGGCCCGATAGGGTTCCTTCAAGGTGGAAAGGTCGAACAGGTCCTGCTCCTCGGCCACGGCCACGGCGATGCGTCCGGCGTCGCTGATGAGGCCGTCCACCAGGTTAAGCTCGGAACCGGCCATCACCGATTCCTTCTTGTTGGCCGGAGGAGCGTCCTGGGGCATGAACACCTTCATCGGCCGGTCGGCCCGGGCCCCATAGGCCGCGGCCGCTCCGGCGGCGTTGCCGGCCGACGGCATGGTGAAGCCGGTAATGCCCAGTTCCACGGCCTTGGAAACGGCAGCGGAAATGCCCCGGGCCTTGAAGGTGCCGGTGGGGTTCAGTCCCTCTTCCTTGATGAACAGGCTTTTCAGGCCAAGCTTTTGCTGCAAGTTGGCGGCAGTCAGCAGGGGAGTGCCACCCTCGCCCAGGGTTACCACGTTGTCATGCTGGGTAACGGGCATCAGCTCGGAGAAGCGCCACATGTTGGAGTCGCGACCGGCGAAAACGTCCCGGCTGACCTCCCTGCGCAGGCGAGGCAGGTCGTAGCGGGCGAACAGCACCTTGCCGCAACACGGACTAACCTTACTGACCTGGTCGTGGGGATACGTTTTGCCGCATTGGGTACACTCCAGGTGGTCGATGTAACTGAACATCGCGCGAAAACCTCGCTTATTCAAGGCTGTTTCCCTATCTTAACACTGTTGCCTAACCGATTATAAGGGCTAGGAATTGCGGTTCAGACGCAGCAGTTATGGTTAAGTACCTCGACAGCCAATATAATCAGGGCGTCCTCGCAAGCGTTTTGAGACAGTCTGGCAAGGATGGGTCACCTTTTATGCGGCCGCCACCAGGCACCGCAGATCCTCACAACAACCCCGACCCTCATTAAGCCTTTTCGGACGACCGTTCGGTTCCACGTCATTAGAACCGGATGTCCACCCTTGAATCGTCTCCGAACTCTTGCCTCGAAACCATTTGGCCGCGTCCACAACGACGCCAGCAAAGGAGAGAACCATGTTCAGACTGTTCAACTCCCTACCTCGCCCCGGCTTCGCCGTCATTGCCGCCGCCACCGGCATTGCCACGGTGGTCCTGCTCCTGGCAAGACCCACGGTAGCCTACGCCGCCGGCGTGGACGAAGAATCGGCCTTTGTGTTTAACACCTTTGCCTTCCTTATCTGGGGCGCGCTGGTCATGTGGATGTGCGCCGGATTCACCATGCTGGAATCGGGATCGGTGCGAACCAAGAACGCCAGCATGATTTGTCTCAAGAACATCGGCCTGTACTCCATAGCCGCTCTGGCCTACTTCTTCATCGGGTATAACCTGATGTACAACGACGTAACGCACGTCATTGGTGTCCCCGGCTTCATGTACGGCCCCACCGGCGCAGAGAAGGCGCTGCTGGGCGGCAATGACGCAGCGTCGGCCGACGTTCTGGCCAACGGCGCCGGCTACTCGGCCATGTCCGACTGGTTCTTCCAGATGGTCTTCGTGGCCACGGCGGCTTCTATCGTTTCCGGAGCGCTGGCCGAGCGGGTGAAGATGTGGTCCTTCTTCCTGTTCGTGCTGGTACTGACCGGCGTAATCTACCCCATCGTCGGAGCATGGACCTGGGGCGGAGGGTGGCTCAACCAACTGGGATTCTCCGACTTCGCCGGCTCTACTATCGTGCACAGCACCGGCGGCTGGGCGGCCCTGGCCGGAATGATCGTGGTGGGCCCCCGACTGGGCAAGTTTCGCGCTGACGGGACGGTACGGGCCACGCCGCCATCCAACATCCTTGTGGTGACCCTGGGCGTGTTTATCCTGTGGTTCGGCTGGATCGGGTTCAACGGCGGTTCCCAGTTGGGGCTGGCCAGCGTCAAGGATGCCGTGTCCATGAGCATCGTCATCGTCAACACCAACCTGGCGGCCGCCGCGGGTGTGGTGGTAGCCCTGGCGGTGTCGCGACCCCTGCTGGGCCGGATCGACCTGTTCGCCATCCTCAACGGAGCCATTGCCGGCCTGGTTTCCATCACGGCCCGCCCGGACATTACCGAGCACTACTGGGCAGTCATTATCGGGGCCATCGGCGGGCTGATAGTCGTGCTGGGCCTGAAGCTGCTGGAAAAATTGAAGCTGGACGACGTGGTGGGCGCGGTGCCGGCCCACCTGTTCGCTGGCATCTGGGGGACCCTGGCGGTGAGCATCACCGGGGGAGCGCCGATCCACATCCAGGCCCTGGGCATAGTCACTATAGGCGCGCTGGTTTTCTCCGTCTCCTGGGGCCTGTGGCAGCTGATGGAATTGACCATCAAGACCCGCGTCTCCTACGACGTGGAACGCCTGGGCCAGGACGCTGGCGAACTGCACATGGAATCCTACCCCGAGTTTGTGCTGATGCCCGACATGGAGGAAGATTAGGATAAAATATTCCTATAGAGACTAGGATCGCTGATGGTGGGGTAGGCAGGTAATGACGACCGAAGAAAGACTTCCGGAACCGTCCGGCGGCCCAGGGCCGGTGGCGCTCAGTTTCGTTCTCTCACTACTGGACGACCAGGCCTTGGAGGCTGCGGTCAGGGGGACACTGGAGTCCAAGGGACAGTTACCGGGCGGGGTACGCGCCGCCCTGGACCGGGCCCTGGACAGCCACGTCAGGATCGACGGGTTCCGCAGCGCCGGCACTGCGCCCGCTCCCGTCATTCTTCGGCAGGTCTGCGAACTGGTCCAGTCGTCGCCCCACCTGGCGACGCCCGTTTTGCGGGCCTGGTACGAGACCCACCCAGACCTGCGGGGAGCCGTTGCTGCCCTGCTGGAGGAACGCCAAATTCCGGTACGCGAACCCGACACCTTTGCGGAACCGCTGGACTTGGTTTTCCGGCAGTCGGTGGTTTCCAATGCCCTGACGGCGTGTGTGGAGGACCTGCCTGACTACAATCCAGACATAGTGGCCCTGATGGTCCAGCTGCTAACGGGCCAGGCACTGGTGGACGACTTGGAGGCTCCTGAACCCGGCCAACTCTACGTTGACGACGACCTGGTGGTCAGCAGAGTCTTGCAGACAGCCCTGGAACTCCTGGCCCAGATGCCGCCCAACGCACCCGAATGGGAGGAGGTTATCCCCGAGTTTTCGTCATCCCTGGTCCTACTGATTTCCACAAAGCAGGAGGAAAGGGAAGCGGCCAGCACGCTGGGCGGTGTGCTGACCGCAATTCAGGACGAACACTCCGGGCTGCTGGAATTCTTCCAGTGCGACACGGGCAACTGGAACCTGGAAGCCAGCGAGCCCGGTTTTCCCTTCCAGCAAGTTCAGGAACAGGCGTCTCGTTTAAGGGAACTATTGGATGAATACGCTCCCCTGCACGAGCGCGCGGCGGTGGCTGCCGAGGAAATGGCAAGGACCAAGAGAAGGATGGAACTGTTGCCCCGCATCCTGGAGGCGGACCATGTTCTCCTAAGAATGTTCAACGGGGAAGATCCAGCCACCGACGGGGAGGGCCAGGAATCCCAGGAAGACGCGGAGCCTGTGTGTAGCGGCGAATCTGGGTATGCCGGCTTACATTCTCCGACCGCTGGCGTCGGAGACCCCACGGAATTGACCGATTCCTTTGTCCCCATAATCCCATGCGATGTTGAATTCATCCGGGATCTGCGGTCTTACGTCGAGGACCTGGAGGAGGAGAACGAAGACCTGGAACACGAGAAAGTGGGCCTGAAGGCCCAGGTAAAGGAACTGGAACTGCGGCTGCACCAAAGCCGCAGCCAGGAAGAAAGCCTGCGCTGGGCGGTGGCCTACCGGGATAATCCCGATGAAACGGAGGAGGCCCCCGACGTGCAGAGCGTTGGCGCTGCGGTGGAACTGGCGATGGAGCGGTACCCGGGACAGCTGCTGTTCCAGCTTAATGCCGAATCGGAAGCCGAAGAAAGCGCCTTCAAGTGGCCCGAACAGGTCTGGAACGCTCTGCGCTGGCTGGCCACCGACTACTTCACGTCCCACCTGGGAGACAACCCCATAACCAATATTGACGAAGCGTGCCGCCAGGCCTGCGGCATGTGGTACAAGACCAGCCAGCACGAAACCACCATGTCCCAGTTCCGAGAGTCCTACACCACCCGGGTCAACGGTCGGGTCATCTGGCTGGGAGAACACATCGGCAAGGGCAACAGCTTCGACCCCCGGCGCACCATCCGCATCGCCTTCGACTGGGACCGGCAACTGCAGAAAGTGGTTATCGGCTACATCGGCCAGCACCAGCGCACCGCGGCCACCTGAAGGAGTCTAATCGTGGATAAATCAGGTTGGAGAGGAAGATAGCGCCAGGTTTCCCACGGCGCGTACCCGCACCAGGGTAGCGTTGCTGGGGACGTAGGTAAGGGGGACCTCTTCCACGTCCACCACTTCGACGGTAGCAGGGTCGGCGCCGGCAGCCACGGCCCTCTGCATGGCGCCGGCGGAACAGTCGGCGATGGCCTCGGCGCGGCCACCCGTCTCCAGGGAATAGACGCGCTCCATCTGGCCGCCCACCTGGGCAATTGCCGCCCCAATGGCGTTGGCCACTCCAGCGTGTTCCGGCCGCAACACCTCGGACGCCCCGGCCAGCCCGTCGCCCAGCAGGATGCTGCCGCCGCCCACCAGGACAACCGGTACGTCTTCCCCACTGAGCTTAACCCGGTCCACCGCCGCCTCCACCCGCGCCTGGATTTCAGCCAAGGCCCGTTCCGCCAGGGAAGGGTCAACCCCCTTTACCAGCTTCCCGCTGCCCACGTTGGCACGACCGGAGGCCACCGCCAGGTCGGTAGTGGTCAGAGTTTCCCCGCCGAAGACCAGGGCCTCCTCCGTAAGTCGGTAGCCCACACTTTCCGGCCCCATGCGCCAGGGGTCGGGCGTGACGACGGTGCCTCCGCCCAGGGCGATGGAGACCATGTCGGGGATGCGGAAGTTGGTCCGGACGCCGGCCAGGTGCACCGCCACGGCTGATTCCCGGGGAAAGCCCCTGACCAGCGCGCCGGCGTCGGTGGAGGTGCCGCCCACGTCCACCACGATTCCGTCGGTAATGCCGGACAGCCAGGCCGCGCCCCGCATGCTGTTGGTGGGCCCCGAAGAGATGGTCAACACCGGAAAGCGGGCGGCGAAGTCGGTATCCATGAGGGTGCCGTCGTTCTGGCTCATGAAGAGCGGCGCGTCGATGCCCAACCGCGTAAGAGCCTCAGAGATTCCCCGCACCGTACTGCGGGCCACGTCGCCCAGGCAGGCGTTGAGGACAGCGGCGTTCTCCCGCTCCAGCAGGCCCATGCGCCCATTTTCATGGGACAGGCAAACCCGCAGGTTCGGAGCTTCTTCCCCGATGATGGCCGCAGCTTCGTCTTCGTGACGCGGGTCTACGGGGGAGAAAACGCCGCAGACGGCCGCGGCCCTGATGCCCAGACGGACCATTTCCCGAGCCGCTTCCCGGACGCCATCCCGGTCCAGTGCGGAAATCTCCCGCCCGTCGAACTCGTTGCCGCCGCCAACCATACAAGCGTGGCCGCCGATGGCGTCCTTAAGTTCATTGGGCCAGTCCACCAGGGGCGGAAGCAGTTGGGTGGCAGGCAGGCACAGCCGCAGCACGGCGGTGGGGGCCAGATGGCGCCGCTCCAGCAGGGCATTAGTGAAGTGGGTCGTTCCCACCATCACCGCGTCGATGGGGCCGCCTCGGCTCTGATTAAGGAGTTCGGTTACCGCCCCGACAATGCCGGAAGTTACGTCGGCGGTAGTGGGAACCTTGGCGGCGCCGGCCATGCGGCTGCCTTCCATCAGCACGGCATCGGTATTGGTGCCGCCCACGTCCACGCCGATGAACATCTTAGGCCCCTTCCACCTGCAAAGGGACGTACTCGGTGTCGTAGCCGAAGTGGTGCGGCCCCGCTTCGGCCAGGCCCTGGGGAGTGGCCCACAGGGCGGGAGCGGGAAAACCCAGGACGGTTACCCGCAGGCCATACCGCATCAGCTCGGTGGTTACGGGTTCGCCGCCATCGGTGGCCACGGCGCAGATCAGGTCGGGAACAGTGCACACAATCTCACCGTCCACCCGGGCGACGAGGTTCTCGTTCTGGAAGTCAATGACCATCCGGCTGCCTCCGTAGTCATCCAGGCCTTCGATGGCCACCGTGCCCCGGGCGAAGCCGCCGGTGGTGCGCCGGTCCAGATCCACCACCTTGCCGCTGAACAGCACCTTGCCCGGACAGGTGTCGAGGATGGCCGCCAGGGCGTCGCCGCCTGTGTCGTGGGCATCCTGCACGGCCAGGCCCAGGTCGCGGGCCAGGGAAAGCGTATCGGGGACGGCGGTGGTCCTGACCTGCTCGGCGGACATGGGAGCCACCGCGTAGCAGGCCACGCACCCCATCTGGATGGTGGCGGACCGGGCCAGGCGCTCGGCCCAGGCCGGGGTAATAGTCTCGCGAATGATAATGGAGTTGCCCTTTTCGTCTGCTATGGCCATGGGGCAGCAGGGTACGCCGTACACAAAGAAGGTCTTCATCTGGAACTCGGGGAAGGCGCGGCCCATGCCGTCGGCATCCACTATGGGCAAACCGGCCTTGGCGGCCGCGATCATCACCTCCACCGAGTTGCTGCCGCCGATTTCGTTGGAGATGAGGGCCGTGGCCTTTTCGCCCGTGAATTCTTCGATGGCCCGCAGGGCGTGATAAGACTGGAGGTCGCGCACCTTTTCGATGCCCACAGTGGGCGCGCCGATGCCGCCGACACAGATGACCCGGGCGTCCTCGGGAACCTCTTCCGGGGCCAGCACAGTAACGGGCCCCCAGCGCTTGATAGCCTGGCGCGCCCGCAACTGGCCGATGTAGGGGTTGCCGCCGCCGCCGGTGCCGAGAATGCCGGCGCCGGTGGCGATGGGCGCCAGCACGTCTTCAGTAGCCTGCCACATTGGGTTGTGTGCCTCTTTGGGTGATTTTGTGCAACTCTGACCAGATCTCCCTCTCCCCTGGCGGAAGAGAGTCAGGTTGAGGGGGGACTGGTCTCTGGCAAGATATCACCGCCATCCTAACCTTCCCCCATCAAGGGTGAAGGGACTTGTTCGGACCTTCATTAGTTGTCGTCTCCGGCCACTCCTGCCTCCCGGCCAGTGAAGGCCGGCATCACCTCGGCGGCGAACTGGGAAAGCTGGTCCTTGAACTCCAGCCAGGGCATCCCCTCGGGCCACTGGAGCATGACATCCTCCAGGCCCGGGTATTTTGCCTCCATTTCCTGCAGGAAGGGGATAAATCCTTCCGAAGGCCCGCAGTACCACGCCTTCTGCTGCACCCCGTCCTCAATCCTGGGAACGCCGGTGGGCGCGCCGGGGGTGCCCCAGGGCCGGCCCTGGGAGTCGGTGTAACGTACGAAGCCGAAAGGCGCGAACCACTTGTACCGCTCGTCGTGGTAGGGACGGACCCGGTCGATAGCCTTCTGCCGGGTGTCGTCCAGGCAGAAACCAAAACCCAGGCACATATCCTGGCCCAGGGCAATGTTGCGGCCGGCGGCGGTGGCAGCCTGGTGGTAGGAACTGAACATCCGGTCCACCAGCACCTCGCCGGTCAGGGCCACCATGGCCTTGATTCCCCGTTGGGCAATCCACTCCAGGGTCCTGCCGCTGGCGATGGGCTGCCAGATTTCCACGGGCCGGTTCAACGGCCGGGGCACTAGCGTAACGTCCTCCACCTGGTAACCCCGGTAGGGAACATCCGGCGGTATGGTGTAATACTTGCCCTTGTGGCTGAAGGAATCCTCGTTGAAGGCCTTCAGGATGATTTCCATCTGCTCTTCGAAAAGCTCCCGGTTAGCGTCATTGTCAATGACCGGGGCCCCAAAGGTTTCCACTTCCCGGGAGTGGTAGCCCCGCCCCACGCCAAATATGAGGCGGCCGCCGGTGAGGATGTCGGCCATGGCGTAGTCTTCGGCCAGGCGCAGGGGATGCCACATGGGAACGATGTTGAAGGCAGCGCCGAACTTCAACTGCTTGGTCAGCCCGGCCAGGTGCACCCCCAGCAGGGTCATGTTGGGCAGGCATTCGTAGCCCTCACGCTGGAAATGGTGCTCCGCGGTCCACATGCAATAGAAGCCCAGTTCGTCCAGGTGCTGCGCCAGAGCCACGGCGTGGTCGTAGGCCTGGATAAGCTTCTCGTTAGTATAGAGCCGGTCGTTGGCCGGAGTTCCGTCGGCGCCCACGTTGTCCAAGTCTATCTGGCCGACGTACAAAACGGAAAACCGCTTAATCATTCCCAGTCTCCCGGTTACATTCCGATTTGGGCCATCAGCGAGGCCTCCAATCGCCTGGCGGACCGCCCCTAAATCGAGTCAAATCAAAGTGTCGGTAATTATAGCACGGGGCCGGCAGCCTCCAGGTAGTGCTGACCGGCTGGCGCCGTTGTGACCTGGCCGGCGTGGTAAAGGTAGGGCCGGGTTTGCGACCCGCCCTTGCGAGGTCCCCAGGTGTTTCTTCCCGAACGAGGTCTTTCGAAATAACCGACTGTTTCTTCGGCTTCAGCAACCTGGGGGTTTCTCGCAACCCGAAGGAAAGAACCTTCTTGCTTGGTAGTCACAGTCATACACTTTCAGGGAATAGGCATTCACTGTCCCACACCTTATAATCGCCGCAATACTTAGCGACGGCCCAGGAACAAGGGAGCGTCACAGGTCACAAACGGAGGAAGTTATGGAATTGGGTTTGCAGGGCAGGGTTGCAATGGTCACCGGCGGTAGTCGCGGCTTGGGACGGCAGATCGCCGAGGCCCTGGCGAGGGAGGGATGTTCCGTAGCCATCTGTGCCCGGGATGATGCTCAGTTGAGCGCGACAGTGCAGGAAATGGCTAACAGAGGCTACTGCATCCAAGGCACCCGGGCGGACGTGACCAACGAGGTCGACGCCCACCGTTTCTACGACGAGACGGTGGCCGGCATCGGAGACCCGGATATCCTGGTGAACAACGTGGGAGGGCGACGGGGTTCGGTACTGTTCGAGGAGACCAGCATGGAGCAGTTCCGGGAGGGGCTGGAGGTAAACCTGTTCAGCGCCGTGCAGCTGAGCGCCCTGGTACTGCCCCACATGAAGGCCCAGGGCTGGGGCCGCATCATCCACATTTCGTCCATATACGGGCGAGAGCACGGCGGGTCCATCGACTACATGACCGGCAAGGCGGGGCTGATCGCCTTCTCCAAGCACTTGGCGCTGCAAATGGCGCCCCACGGGGTGCTGGTCAACTGCGTCGCCCCCGGTTCTATCGACTTTCCTGGCAGCACATGGGACCGGTTCCAGCAGACCCAGTCGCCGGAGGTGGTGGCCGAGTTCATCGACCGCAACCTGCCCATGGGTCGTTTTGGCTGGCCCCAGCCCATCGCCGAAACAGTGACCTTCCTGGCCTCCGACTGCGCCGACCTGATCACCGGGGCCTGCATTAACGTCGACGGGGGCCAGTCCAGGTCCTTGTTCTAAGAAAGCGGAACAATGGGGTTTTAGCCACCCTCCTACCCTCCCCTTTGACCTGGGAAAGAACTCACCGGTAGGTCCCTTGACTCCAGTCCCGGGGCGGAGTGGCGGTGAGAACCAGCAGGCCGGCGATGAATACGGCGGTGGAGAAGATGCGGAATGGCCACAGGTAGCTGCCCGTAAAGTCGTAGAGGAAGCCGGCTATTATCGGTCCCAGGGCCTGCCCGCCTACCTGCACCGGCAGGGTGATTCCGGTAATACTGCCCAGGTGTTCCCGGCCGTAGTATTCCGCCCAGGCCAGCCGCAGCAAAAGGTGCAGTCCGCCCACGCCGGCGCCCAGGACTGACGCCATTGGCAGCCCCCACGCCAGGGTGGAACTGGCCTGGACTCCCAGGGCGCCGCCAGATACGAAGAAGGCCGCGGCCGCCAGCAGGAACCGGATGGGGACGCGCCGGGAAGCCAGGCTGGCCCACACAAAGCCGCCCAGCATCTGGCAAAAGGCAAATGCCCCGGCGGTCAGGGCGGCCAGCGACGGGTCCAGGCCCTGGTTGATGAAGTGGGATACCTGGTGCAGGCTGACTCCGGCCTGAACCATGAAGCCGGCGCCGGAAAAGACGGCCATCACATAGAAGGCCCTGGTGCGCAGGGCGCGGGATACGGTGTAGCTGTTCTCCCCCAGGTCGGCTGTAGTTTGTCCCGATGGCTGAGAGCCGCCGTCCTGCGCTGCCCCACCACCGGCGTCCCTGCCGCCGCTCTCAACCGACGCCACATTCGCAAGGCCCGAATGTCCTTCAAAAGTCCGCGGCTCTCCCCGCCTGGGGTCGGCGGTCAGGCCCATATCCTCCGGCCGGCGGGATACCAGCAGCAGGGCCGGGAGGATGCCCACGACCAAGGTGAAAATGCCCATCCACGCCCAGGCGTTGCGCCAGCCCCACCCACCGATAAGGAAGTCTGCCACCAGCGGCATGGCGGCCAGCCCGGTGCTCTGCGAAACGGTCAACAGGAACAGGGCGAAGGCCCGGCGACGGATAAACCAGTTGTTGATGGCCGTGGTGGTGCCCAACTCCAGGGGACTGGCAAAGGCCATACGTCCCGGCACGTACAGCGCGTAGAAGGCCCAGGCCTGGCCGATCAGCGACAACCCGAAGGCGCAGCCGCCGACGATGGCCGAGCTTACCGCCAGGATTACCCCGGAGCCGTACCGGTCTATCAGACGGCCCACGAAGGGGGATATGCCGATGGCGCACAGACCGCCCAGGCTGACCACGCCGGAGAACAGCCCGTAGGACCAACCAAATTCCCGGGTCATGGGCACGGCGAAGACGGACAGGGTTGCCACCGCCATCAGCGGCCGGGATGAGTAGCTGGCCAGGGCGCCAATGGAAAAAATGACCCATCCGTAGTAAAAGGGCAACGAATGGGCCAGCCGGTAGCGCAGCAAGTTGGTTGCCTGAAGAATGGTGACTCCGGGGGACCGGCAATTACTCGGGGTTGGCTTACTGAGTCCGTGGGCAGACTCGCTCAAGTCTTCGATTCAGCGCCGTAGTTGGATATGTCATCCTGGGGGCTGCCGGAAGATCCCGAATCCCTCCATTCAGTCCTTCTCCCGGTTGCCAGGCGGGATGTGGAATAAGGCTTTCAGGATCTGCGGCAAGCTCAGAACAACAAACTTTCTTCCATGGGAGATTGCTTCCAGCTGGAAGAACGCTTAAGTTATAACTTACTCCGGGTGGACCACCAGCACGGGCAGATTGGTGGAACGAATTACCTTGTCAGTTACACTGCCCACCAGGAAGCGGCGGACGCCCCCTCGGCCATGGGTGCTCATCAATATCAGGTCTATTCCGGCAGCCTGGGCATAGTCCACTATCTTGTCCGCGGGCTGTCCGTCCTCCACCGCCTTCACGACGGTGAGCCCCACGGACTGCAGTTCATCGCCCACCTCATTGAGGTATCGCTCAATCCGGTCCCGCTGGGCGGTCAACACCTCGTCCAGCACCTGCTGGGAGTAGTCCGACCCCATGGTGCCGAATTCCGCGCCGCGCATTACCGAAAACTCTTCCGATTGCGACGTAACCTGCAGCAGGTGAATCCGCGCCCCCAGGGGTTCCGCCAGCCAGCGGGCAGTGGGCAGGGCGCTGGCCGACACGTCCGAACCATCCAGGGGCACCAGGATTTCCTTGTACATAGGTCTCCTCGCTTGGAAATTTCCGGGGCGCCATTGCCGCCGGAAGCTGAAACTATTCGGGATCGGTAACCCGATTCCCCTGCCGCCAGTATGCTAGACCCTACCTGGGGTGTCAATGCGAGAGGGCCTGCCCAAATCCACCACCTAATGGGAGGAAAAGACCTCGTTGGAGCCAGCGGCAAAGCTGGCTATGATGGTTACGGGACAAACACAACCATCACCAACGAGGTGCAGTCATTATGCAACAGGGAGTCCTGCCATTCCAGTATGGGACGGAGCATCGCGCGGGGGGCATGACGGGGCTGTCGGGGTTGGCGGTCTATCTGGAAATGGCCGATGCGATGGGGCTGGGCGAGTCGATCCGGCGCTACGTGAAGGTCAAGGAGGGCGGACAGGGATGGACGGACCGGCAGATGGTCACCGCGCTGGTGCTGCTGAATCTGGCCGGTGGAGAAGGAGTGGACGACCTCCGGGTGCTGGAAGGGGACGAGGGTCTGGGCCGGATGTTGGGCCGGGTGGAGACGCACCGGCAGCGGGCTTGTGAGCGCCGGGAGGAGGGCAGCCGGTGGCGGGGCGGGCGGCGCCGCAGCGTCCCGTCTCCGTCGGCGGTGTTCCGGTACCTGGGCCGGTTCCACGACCCGGTTCAGGAGGAGGCCAGGCAGCCCCATACGGCGTACATACCCGCGCCCAGCGGCGCGCTGCGCGGGCTGGGGAAGGTCAACGCCGAGATGATGAGCTTCGTCCGGGACCACCTGGAGCAGGAGCAGGCGACGCTGGACATGGACGCGACGCTGATCGAGACCTACAAGCAGGAGGCGCTGTACTGCTACCAGGGCTACAAGGCCTACCAGCCGATGGTCACCTACTGGGCCGAGGCGGACCTGGTGGTCCATTCGGAGTTCCGGGACGGCAACGTGCCAGCGGGGTTCGAGCAACTGCGGGTGTTGCGGGAGTCGCTGGCCCATCTGCCGGAGGGCGTGGTGAAGGTGATGCTGCGGTCGGACACGGCGGGGTACCAAGTTGAGTTGTTGCGGTACTGCGCCGAGGGGAGGGATGAGCGGTTCGGAGTGATCGAATTCGCGGTGGGGGCGGACGTCACGGAGGGGTTCAAGCGTGCGGCAGCCGAAGTGGAGGAGAGCCAGTGGCGCCGGTTGCCCCGGATGGTGGGGGAGTTGGCGGTGGAGACGGAACAGGAGTGGGCCGAGGTGGACTTCGTGCCCGATAGATTGGCTTATTCCAAGAATGATCCCGACTACCGTTTCATAGCGGTCCGGGAGCCGCTGAGGCGGCCGCCGCTGCCGGGCATGGAGGATGACCTGGAGTTGTCGGTTCCGGCGATGGAGATGCCGGACCGGGGCTGGTACAAGATCCGGGGGATAGTGACTAACCGGGAGCTACCGGGAGATGAGGTGGTGCGGTGGTACCGGGAGAGATGCGGGAAGGGCGAGGAGGTGCATGGTGTGCTGAAGGAGGACTTGGCTGGCGGGAGGCTGCCGTCGGGACAGTTCGGGGCCAACGCGGCCTGGTGGGCGATAGCGGCGCTGGCGTTCAACCTGAACTCGGCGGTCAAGCAGTTGGCCCTGGGCGGTCAGTGGGTGAACAAGCGGCTCAAGGCGGTGCGCTTTGCTCTGATCAATCTGGCCGGACGGGTGGTCTGCCACGCCAGGAAGCTGCTGATCCGGCTGGCCCGGGGCCATCCATCCTTCCCGCTGCTGGCGGGAGCGCACCGGAGAATAGCGGCGCTGGCCCACGGCCCACCCTGACCTGGGACGGTCTGCGCCACTACCGACGGGCATTCAAGCGACGGGGACTCCCGCCGTAGGGACACTGCGCCCTTCTCCAGGACCGGTTGGCATAGACCTCGCCCTGGCGTCGCCGGCCAACGCCCCAATATCCCCTTCCAGCGCCTACTCCTGCCACGCCAACCCACTGCCAACCTGTCAGCCGTCAGCCGATGCCCCAACCGGCCCAATCAAGGAGCCCCAAAACCATTTTTCTCCCATTAGGTGGTGGATTTGGGACCCGGAAGCGTTCCAGCGATGCTTCATGGAATGGATCCAGGGGGTGGCCGATTTGGTGCCTGGAGAAGTGGTAGCCATAGACGGCAAGACGGCGCGCCGCTCCCATGACGGACCTGCTGGAGCTGCTGGCAAGAGGGCGCTGCACCCCGTATCAGGTACGGGGCAGGCTCTGGTCAGCGCCTGGGCCTCGGCAAATACCCTGACTCTGGGACAGGTGCAGACCGAAGAGAAATCCAATGAGATCACCGCCATACCCAAGCTGTTGGAGATGCTGGAACTGGAGGGTTGCATCGTCACTATTGATGCCATGGGATGCCAGAAGGAGATTGCCCAGGGCATTCTGGATCGTGGGGCTGACTATGTGCTGGCGGTGAAGCAGAACCAGGGGCGTTTATATGAAGACTTGAAAGACCTGTTTGAGGAGGCCGAAGCGACAGGCTTTGAGGGTGTGCCCCATGATTATGCCACTACCTTGAACAAGAACCACGGGCGCCTGGAAAGGCGGGAGTGCTGGGTCATCACCGACCCTGAGTGTCTGGAGTATCTGAGCACCGGCCAGGAGTGGCCTGGGTTACGCTCGGTGGTCAAGGTAGTGGGACGCAGGGAAGCGGAGACGGGTGTCACCGTGCAACCCCGCTACTTCATCAGCAGCCTGGAAGCCTCGGCAGAACAACTGCTGGCCACGGTTCGGGCCCACTGGAGTATTGAGAATTCCCTGCATTGGAGCCTGGACGTCACCTTCAAAGAAGACCAATGTCGGATTCGCAAGGATCACGCCCCCATAATATGGCCACCCTGCGAAATACCTCCCACAACCTGTTGAAACGGGAAACCAGCCTGAAAACGGGCATCCAGGGCAAACGCCTCCAGGCCGGCTGGAGCGAAGTTTACTTGCATAAGGTGCTTCGCAGTTAAAATGCGATTGCCCTGCATATATATATCCCTCTTATTTGACTCGCTTTCCGGGAGGTCAAAATGCTGCACCATATTGTTTGGCCTTGGGGCCTGATGGAGGACAAGATGGCTCAGCAGAGAAGTGAAGCACCCTACATTTGGGCAACGCTCCTGTCCCGACTGATGTCGGGCGCGAAGTCCTGCAAATGGAGCGCCTGGTTCAGGGCTCATCACGAGGGCTGGTCCTGGGAGAAGCTGCCCAGCAGTTTCGACAGCCGCAAGTGGGCAATTGCCCACACGGACGGCATTAACGCCTGCGGCGAGGAGTGGGAAGCTTTCGGCAACATCGTGCGCGTGGAGGGCCAGAACCAGTTCAGACTCTGTGGCTGGACGGCCGTCATCTCCGGCAAGCCCGACCTGGTGGCACTCCGTGGCCAGCACGGTACCGTCATTGACGCCAAGACAGGCCAGCCTCGGGAATAGGACCGCCTGCGGGTCATGCTCTACATTTACGCGCTGCCCAAGGCTCTCAGCGAATACCGGGATATATCCTTCGAGGGTCGGGTGGGCTACCGGGACCACAGCGTACCTGTTGCGCCCACAGACGTCACGCCGGAGTTCGTCAACAGCCTGGGCATCCTGGTGCGGCGTCTGGCCAGCAGCACTCCGGCCCGCAGGGTACCGTCCGCCCAGGAGTGCCGGTTCTGCGACATCCCGCCGCAGGAGTGCCCCAACCGTGTGCTGGAGGGCCAGCAGGAAGAGGGGTTGACCGAAGATTTCTAAGGGAATTATATTTACCCACAGCAGAAGGTGCTGGGTAGATAGGAGGGTGTCAAATGCGCCAATCTTCCCGAAGGATATCTTGTCAGCGTTGTGGAAGCTCAAATCGAGGTGGTGCTAACTTCTGTAAGATTTGCGGTGTGTCGATATCTGAGTTGAAAGATGTACTTACGGTTGTTGGACAGAATCGCGTAGTTACTTTGTTGGGAGACAAGATTACGCTCAGGAAGAAGAACCGGAAATTGGACAAGGAGTTCTTGGTTTCGGATGCGACTTCTGTGACGTACCAGAAAGCGAGAAAGTTAATACTCGGAGAGTGTACGTTTCGTGGACCTAACTGGACTTCGCCGTTAATTGTTCGGTTTGATCAAAATCAACAACCTCAGTTTGAGAAGTTAAAGGAGCAGATTAATGTCCTCAGGGATGACGCCGTAGTTGAGAGGCAGGAGCAAAAGGTCGAAGAGCCTAGTACGGATGGGTTCACTCTTGATCAATACGTTGCGCTTCTGGCGGCAATGTGGCCGTTGGTTGTTATTTATTTGAAGAGCAAGCAAGAGAAGGGAGAACCCATCGGTGTAATGGACATCGCCGCGAAGGTCGGCATACCTATGGCATTGGTTCCGATACTAATGCCTGTTTTGCGGGAAAAGTTGAAAGAGTTTTTGGGCGATCAAGGGAATAGTATTTTCAAGTAAGGCTGTTTGGCTAGCTCACCTAGCGAGCCAGCCTCCTGCTTCGTTAGACAATCCCCACGATGCCCATCTGCCTATACTGCAGACGAAGGTGGTGTCGTTCTCATCCAGAGCGTTGGACAAGAAATTGCGTATTCTACGGGCGTATAGCGAGTCTCTATCACCCACATGGATTCCGAGATCTGAACGGATGGACCACAGTATGCGACGCGAGGGTATAGCCCTCGATAATTGCGTTCGCAACCGCGTAGGTCATAGCTGATCAGAATCCAGTTCATAGCCCAGGACTTCAATCAGAACGCTTGAATAAGCTGGCTATCGTTCCCATGCTGTATCCAAGCGTGTTCGCGGGTCAACGGCTGTCTCAACCAACCGGGGTCCTGACATTCGTCAATCTCTTCAGTTGGCATCCTGACGGGTCCACAGAGGCGGCACGAGATCGTCATGGTGGGGCGACGGTACTTGGCAAAGTCACTTGCCACAGAAATACCTCTGATGGGGCCCGCCAGAGGGTTGACGCCAAAGCACTTTTCCGGGGTGATCCGGAGTTGTTCACGCTCCTGGGTTCATCACGGGTTTTTGTGCCCTGATCTACCGGTAAGTTTGTCTTTACCCTTTGGCTGGGGCTTTTAGATTTAAACCGGTCTAATTTAGTGGACCTTTTCACTTCCCGCAAGGAGTTGCGGAGCAGTTGGCTCCAATTTTGGGAATTATATACTATACCTACACAAGTGCTTCGTAACTGGTAATATGTGGCGGATGCGATACGGTGGTTAGGTTAAAGGGGGTTCGCTGACCCAGCGGCTTTCGGCGACCGTCTGTACGCTTTGCGTCCAGTCCTCTACGCGGCTTCTGCGGCGAGCCTGCTGGGACACCGGGGGACCGCCTATGACGAACTCGAATGGTATTGGCATTTTGCCTATACTTGAACCTGGATGTCGCGGGTTCTTTCCCGCGTCTGTCTCGCGCAGTCCATACCCCGTGCTTGCGACCTCAAGAACCTTGCGGATAGCGTGTATTCAGTATACAGGATGTCCAGCGCAGTCGGGCACCTACCGGTCTCCCGGATCGCCTGAGCCAAGGAAACCCATCCTCGCAATACTCCTCAGCGCCCTTAGCAATTCCCGCCCCAGCAGCCTGTGAAGGAGGCGATTTCGAATTTGCCAGACGGTGTCTGGAGAATCGTCTCGGGAGGAAACGGGAGACAACGCAAAAACGTCTGCCGGATGTTCGACGATAAGAACCGGGTACGGGTTTCCTGCCCATTGCACAACTTCCTTTACGCATCCTCCTCGCCTCCCCCTTCTGACGACGGGTCCGCACCTGGCACAGGCGGTTCGCTCTCCACCACCCTGGCCAGGATGGTGAACAGGCGGCGCAGCCGTTCCTGGGCATCGGGCGCCGGGTTGACGTTGACCCCGACGACCCGCAGTTCCGGGCCGTCGCTGGGCGGCCTTCCTCGTCTCTTCGGTTGTTCCTGTCCGGCGGTCTCTTTCATGCACCTGGCTGCGGCGGTTGCTCATGCCGCTGTTCTTTCATTGCGGGTCCGGCGAAGGGGCCGCCGGCGCGGGCGGTGGGAACGGGCGCCGGCGGCTTGGCGTCGTGGGTCTAGCCCGCCGTGGGCCAGAGGGCCGGTTGGAAGGCCTCGCCGGTCAGGATTGCCAGGCTGCCGGTGACCCAAGTGGCGAAACAGGCCAGGGAGAGCATGGCGCCCCCGCAGGGCTCGGCGCCGTTGCGCCAGCGGCGCACCTGCTTGGGGTCCACGCCGATGGCCCGGGCGAAGGTGGTCCAGGTGAGGCCGCTGGCCTCCTTGAGCCGGACCAGCCGCTGCGGGAAGTCCGGGGGCAATACGCCGGTCCCCAGGGGCAGCACCCGGCCGTTGACGGTGATCCAGAACGGGCTCCCGCCGGAACGGGGCTCGCGGTTAGGGGTCGTCATCTGTCACCTCCAGTTTGAAGAGCTGGTAAAAGTCGTCTGCGCCGAGGGCCTTTAGCAGCCGCTGGCGGATGCGTCCCGAGGGCGCGCGCCCCTCGTTGACCAGCTTGGAGACGTAGCTGGGGCTGACCCCGATCTCCCCGGCGAGCCAGTTCTGGGAGCGGCCCAGCAGGGCCAGCCGCTCCCACAGGGCCGCCGTGTCGAGCCGGACTACTCGCCGTCCCCGGCGCCTCCGGGGGCCTCGTTCGCGGTTTCTATGTTGCGAACACATGGCTTCACCTCTCCTACCGGGAAGGGAGCGGAATCCGGCGAATTCATCCCTTCGTCCACTGGAATATGAGCGTCTTATGTCGCGGCGGGCAGGGTTGCCGGTCGCCAATCGCCGGGGGTGCGCCAGGCCCGGCCCAAAGGCCCCAGGGCTTCGACGGCCTCGCGGTGGGAGACCCACAGGGGGACCCTGACCCCGGCCCGCGCCATCTCCCTGGCCGACAGCATCAGAAAATGGGTGGCGGCGATGTCGTCCTCGAAGACCACCAGTACGGCGGGCCGCAGGCCGTGGTCGTCGGTGGGCCGGTGGGATGCGTAATAGCGCAGGTATGGGGCCAGCCGGGCGGCCATGGTGACCGGCCGGACGGCGCGGCGCTCCCACTCCAGGAAGAAGGCCCAGCCCGCCGGGCCCCGGCGCAGGAGGCCGAAGGCGTCGGGGTGGACGGAGCGCAGGGCGCCCTGGTGTCGGAAGTGCCGGGAGGCCCGGTGGGGCGGGTCCAGCTGGGCCGTCTCCCATCCCAGGGCGCGGGCCTGGATTGCCAGGGCGGCCAGGAGGCGGTGGACGGCGACGGTGTGCTCGACGTTTCTCAGCAGTTGGCGGCTCCTGCCCCCGGAGACGTTGCGCCAGTCATGGGCAGCGTCGGCGCAATTCCGGGGGGAAACGCTCCACCGCCTGCGGGCCAAGCCCACCGAGGCGCGGTCTCTTCTGGCAAGAAAGGCCAGGCCCGCGTCGGTGAGGGCCAGCCGGCCCCCGGCGGCGGGATGGCGGATCGCCAGGCCCAACTCCGACAGCGGGGTCACGGCGCGGGAGACGCGGGTCTCGGAGGCGCCCAGCAGGCCCGCCAGGTCCCGCTGGAAAATCCAGGGCCAGTCGCCCAGCAGGTCTAGGGCGCGCTTCTCCGCCGGTTTGAGCAGGACGGGCGGGGCAACGTGGACGTCGGCGGCCAAGCCTCCGGGCAGGTCCGCTTTCGACGGCGGTTCCTCTTCGGGAAGCTCGCCGCCGGGCCGCAGCCGCTCCAAGACGTAGCGCAGGTCCAGGGCGGCGTTGCCGGAGGCCGGACGCCAGACGCGGGCCCCGGGGGCGGCCAGCGCCGCGTCGGGTTCCGGCGCCAGCAGGGCGTTGACCGGGCTATGGGCCAGCAGGCTGCGGGCGTGCCTGAGCCGCACCTCGTCGGAGGCGAGGACCAGGGCGACTCCCGGCAGCGGCCCCTGGGACAGCCGCCAGAGGCGCTTGGCAAAGGCGGTGCGGTCGGCGGCGGCCCCCTGCCGGACCAGGCCCACGGTCTTTCCTTCAGGCAGCAGCAGGGCGGCGTCCAGGGGGCCGGAGCGGTACAGGCGCAGCCCGGCGGGCCGAGTGATGCCAGCGATGGCGACGGCCAGGCGGTACATTACGGCCAGGGCGTCCAGCCGCTCCAGCAGGACGCGCCGCCACTGCCGGGACACGGGGCGGGAACGGAGCAGTTCCGCCACGGTGTCGCCGTTCAGTTCTGCCAAGCTGCGCAGGCCCTCGGCGGTGAGACAGTGGCGGCGGGTGGGCGGCGTCAGTCCCCCGGCGTGGGGGATGGCTTCCGCCATCCCGCTCTCCTCCAACCGGCGGATGCCCCGGTAGACCGCAGTTCGGGACCATCCGGTCAGGGCGGCCAGTTCCAGCCGGTCCAGGAAGGGAGCCTGCGCCAGCGTCCGCAGCAGTTCGATTTCGCGGGGAGCGGGAGTCATCACTGGCCCTCCCCGCGCTGCCCGGCGCCGTTGTTCATCTCTGCCAGCAGCCGCCGGTACTCGCTGACCTTCTCGTGGCCGTCGGCGTCTCCCTCCATCAGGCCGGACAGTCCGCGGGCCGGCAGGGTGTAGGCGTCGGCGGCGGCGCGGATGCGGTCGGCAACGGCGGGGTCGCCGTCCTCGGGCTTGCGCACCATCATGGAGAAGGCCGGCAGCCTTTCCGTACCCACGGTGGCCCGCACGTAGCAGTGGTGCACGTCCAGGGAAACGATGTCCTCCTCCGACACCCGGTCCCGGCCCAGCTCCCACACCAGCTGCCTGGCGTCGTTGCCCGCCACCTGGAACACGGCCAGGCAGCCCACGTTGGCCAGGATGGTGTCCCGCATGGTCAGCGACAGATCGTTCAGCTTGGCCAGGCTCTGGGTGGCCAGGATGAAGGACGCGCCGTACTTGCCCAGCTCCGACAACATGGACTCGTAATCCACGCCGGGCATGGACTGCATCTCGTCCACCACCACCAGGGCGCCGCGACGCCGTGCCAGGGGCAGGCTCTCCTGCTCCCTGATCACCGAGTCCACCAGGTTGAGCAGGGAGGCGCCCACCAATGCGGCCACGTCCCGGCCCACGGCGCCCTGGGCGGTGGAGACCAGCAGGATGCCGCCCTCCAGGATGGTCTCCCGCAGGTCGATGGTGGAACGGGGCTGGCCCAGGACGGCCCTGGCCCGCTTGGAGGAGGCGTAGTAGGAGAGCCTGGTCTGCACCGGGGCCAGGGCCTCGGCCCGGTACTGGCGGTGCCAGCCGCCGAAGTCCCGGGCCCACCACTCCAGCAGGTAGGGGTCCGACACCTGGGCCAGCACCGATGCGCGGAACTGGTCGTTGGAAAGCAGCTTCAGCCCGTCCAGGATGGTGTGCTGCCGGTCCGCCTCCAACTGCTCGTTGGCCTCGTGCAGGGTCTTGACCGTCTGCTCCAGGATGGACTGCATCCGGGGACCCCACTGCTCCCACAGCCCTCTTGCCACCCTGACCACCGAGTCGGCGGTGCGGTCTCGGTCGGAGAAGACGCGGGTGTCCAGCAGGTTGACGCCGGGAACGCGGCTCTCGTCGGCCAGGTCGATCAGCCGCACCTTGTCAATGAGGGACTCGGGGACCTGCTCCAGGATTCCGGCCACCAGGTCGGCGTGGGGGTCGACGACGACAATGGCGTCGTGGTCGCGGCCCTCCGCCTTCTCCTTCAGCTTGTGGCTGACGATGTGGTGCATCAGGGTGGACTTGCCCATGCGGGTGCGGGCCACGTAGAGGTGGTGGCGGCGCAGCAGGTCCCCGGGGAAGCGGATGGGCTGGGCCGTTCCGGTGGTGGCGTCTCCCACCAGGGCGCCGCCGCTGACGCTGCGGGCCAAAGGGGACAGGGCCCGGGAGCCGGAGCGTTCCACCAGGGGCGTCTCGTCCCTTTCGCCGGGCGGGTGCCACAGGGCCGCTGCTTCGCGGACCCCCAGGACGCTGCGCTTTCCGAGCAGCCCCGGTCCGGTGGGGTGCAGGTTCATGATCGGCGCGACGGGCTTCACGCCGCTGACATTGAACCTGGCCCCGGCCGGGTGGTCATAGTGGCGGTAGGCGGCGGCCACGGACTCCAGGATTTCCCCGGCCCGCCGCTCCCCGGCGCCGTCGGGCAGGACGGCGATGACCTCCAGCTGGCCCTCGAAGGCGATGCGGGCCACCTTCTCCTTGATCAGCAACGGATCGTGGATCCGGCTGCGGGCCTGCTTCCAGCGCCACCAGCCCCAGCCGGCCAAGGTCAGGCCGAAAAGGGACCCGGCGGCCAGCAGCGCCGCCTTGAGGTGCTCCCCGTCCTGAATCCAGAGGTAGCCTCGCAGGGCCGCCAGCGCCCCCGCGCCCAGCACGGCCATGGTCACGCCGTCCAGTTGCAGGGGCCGGGTGTGGTAGGTGTAGGAGGGATCGGGCCGCTGGAGACCGGGGTTTTTGAAGGCCTTCTGCTGGTGGGCCTGGGACCAGTCGGGGCCCAGGGAACGCAGCAGCAGGCGGCACAGGACCCGCTCGCCGGGGCGCAGGGAAGACAGGGCGCCGATGACCGCCAGCAACGGATCGGAGCCCGGGTCCAGCAGGTCGTCGTCCCGGAAGGTGCGCAGGGGCACGTACTCCGGCCCGCCCGATCGCAAGGTGAGGCCCCAGGCCCGTTCGCCCCGGTGGACGAAGATGGGGTCGTCCTCCACCGGCACCTGGCGGATGCGGGCCTGGGGATAGTGGGCGGAGATCTGGCTCCTGACCACCTGGTCGTCCTGGCAGCGGACCATGAGGACCACGCCGTCGGCGGTTCCGGCCAGTTCCAGGGAGAAGGGTTCGGGGACGGCGATGGACTGGAGCAGGTTCTCCACCCCCAGCAGCGTCCTTTCGCCGGTGCGGGGCGGCGTCACCGCCAGCAGCACCGGGGGACGCCGGTTGCGCCCGTCGCCGAACAGGGCTTTCTTGATGTTGATATTCATAAGGTTTGCCTCTCTATCGGTTGTCATTGACGTTGATACTGGATGGATGTGGATGACCGCAGTCTTGGTCTGGATTCAGTGCCTGGGACCGGGCCGCCACTCGATGACCTCGGTCTCCTCGGGGGTGGCCTCGATGCGGATGGGGAAGCGGTTGCCCCGGGCCAGCAGCAGCCCGTCACCCCGGGGACAGGACAGCAGCCAGCGTTGCAGTTCGACCGGCAAATCGAAGGCTTCGCCCACGGCGCTGACGGCGGCGGCGTCCTGCTGGAGCAGCAGCTTGAAGGCCGCGTTCTGCAAGAGCGCCCTGCCGCTGTGGCCGGTGATGGTGCGGGAGGAGTCCTCGGAGAGGAGGTCCTGCACGTCCTGGGTGATGAACTGCAACCCCAGCCGGTGCTTGCGGGCGCGCTTCGCCATCGACACCATGAACGCCGCGCCCTCCGGGTGCTGCATGATGCTCCACACCTCGTCCACCACCAGCAGTCTTGGCCGGGGGTCCTGGGCGGCGGCGGCCCACACCGTCTCGGTGCAGACCATCGCCGCCGCCGGTCTCAGTTCCGGTTCCAGCAGGTGCAGGTCGAACACCGTCACCAACGCTTCGCGGGCCAGCAGGTCGTCGCCCTCGTCGGAGAGCAGGTCCCGCAGGCTGCCGGTGGCGAAGGGACGCAGCAGGTGGGCGATTTCCGGCGTCTCCTCTTGCAGGTAGGCGTAGAAGTCCCTAAAGCCGGTGCGCTCCCGTCTTTCGGAGTAGTATCCGGCCAGGGCGTGGTCCAGGCTGGAACGCCGCTCGGCGCTGAGCCGTTCCCCCACCATGACTTCTATCAACCGGCGCAGGCTGCCGATGCGCTGGAGGAGTTCTTCCGAGTCGCCCCGGTCGATGACAAAGGGGTTCATGCCCTGGCCGGGGACGCCGGGGGACAGCACCCGCCCGCCGGCGGCCCTCGCCATGTCGGTGTACTCGCCCTCCGGGTCGATGATGTAGGCCCGCACTCCCCGGCACAGCCCCCGCAGCACCCCCAGCTTGGTGGCAAAGGATTTGCCCGAGCCTGACCGCGCCAAGACAGCGGTGTTGGCGTTGAGGTGCGTTCCGTCGAAGGGGTCGTAGACGATGGGAGCGCAGGCCCGCAGGTCGATGCCGTACAGTGTGCCGCTCCTGGTGTCCAGGTCCGGCGGCGAGAAGGGGAACAGCCGCGCCAGGCTGGAGGTGTCCAGGGTCCGCCACACCGCCACGGCATTCAGGCCCAGGGGCAACGTCGAGAGCAGACCCTCCCGCTGCCGGAAGGCCAGGTTGTCCAGCTTGCCCAGGGTGGCGGCGAAGTGGGCCCGGGCCTTCTGGGTCAGGTCCTTCAGGGTGTCCTGGTCATCGGCGTGGAGGGTGACGGACAACGAGGCGTGGAACAGCCTTTCCCGGCCCCGCTGCACCTCGTCCCTGAGCCGGGAAACGTCCTCCAGGGCGATCTCCGCCTCCGGCGACATGGAGCGGCCCCGCTTGAAGGAAAGGCTCTGGGCCGACTCGAACCTGACCTTCTGCCACTCCAGGGTGCGGGCCGCCTGCTCCGCCGGGATGGCGTCCAGGTGTACCGACAGGTCCATGGGCGCGCCGGTGGCCATCAGCCCTTGCAGGAAGCCCGGGGCCAGGGAGCGGGGCCACTTGCCCAGGTGCAGGGAGCGCACCATCCGCTCCCCGATGCGGATGTCGCGGCGGTTGACCTCGACCTCCGTTTCCACGATTTTGTCTCTTTCCACCGGCGAACCGCCCAGGGCGGCGGACAGCCAGAAGAGGCGCAGTGGCTCTCCCGCCAGGGGGAACACTCCCAGCCCGCCCCGGGCCAGCAGCCCGTGCAGTTCGTCCCTGCGGCCGTGCTCGCAGACGGCGTAGAACCGCCGGTCCAGGATGCCCTCCCGGCTTTCCAGCGTGGTCAAGAGCCGTCCCAGGCTGTCGGCGGCGTCGCGGGTCTGCTGGGGCAGGTCCTCCGGCTGGCTCTCGGTCAGCCTGTCCCTCAGGCCCTGCAATACCGGCGGGTGCTGGCGCACCAGCAGTTGCACCGGGAAGTCCAGGGCGTTCAGGGAACCGGCGAAGGCGCCCAGCTTGGGCTCGTCCAGCTCCAGGCCCATCACCTCCGAGACCGCCAGCTTCACCCCGTCCAGCCTTACCGGCCCGTCGTGCTCCAGGTGGGACAGCATGAAGAACAGGTTCAGGTCCGGCGGCGGCTTGGGTTCTTCCGCAACGGGTTCCGCCGTCTCTTCCCGCTGGCCGCGCCTGATGATTGTCTTGACGTTCGGTAATGTCGCTTTCATTCCCTGTTTCTCCTCCTCTCGATTACAGGCTGGGGATGATGCCGCCGTTGACGGCGGCGGCGATCCCCTTGGCCAGCAGCACCACCACCAGGCCTACGACGGCCATTGCCACGGCGTTCCTGGCCCGGCCCCGGCGGGTCTCGCCCTCGGCGCCCTCGGCCATCAGCACGAACCCGGCCCAGACGATGGCGAAGAGGCAGAGTCCGGCCCCGGCGTAGGCCATGCCGCTCAGCACCCTGTCGAAGGCGTCCAGCATCAGCTGCCTCTTGCCCTCGGTTGTCTCGGCGGCGACGGAAGCCAGGGCCGCCGCCGGGTACAGGAGGAAGGCTGCGATGCGCCCTACCACGGCCAACCCCACCAACTGGAATCGCCGGCTTCGGTCTGCTCGGCCCTCGGCGGCGGGGGCTTGGGTGGCGGCACCGTCAGGTACTCAAACGGTTTGTCGGCCCCCACGCCCAGCCCGTCCGCCAGGGGCAGGGTCTCCGTCCTGGTGCGGGTGACCGGGGCGCGCTGAACCTCCACGGCCCGCACGTGCTCCGGGTGGTGGACGGAGATGCGCACCGTCTTGACCGTGCTGCTCTCGCCGCAGGTGCAGGTCACGCTTCGGGTGTACACGTCGGTGCGGGCCGGGTGGTGCGTGGTCTGCAACATGGGCGGCAACGGAACGTTCAGCGTGGCCTCAAGCTCCGCCGTGATTTCCAGGCCGTGAATCGCCTGCCGGTCCGGTACGGGCAGGTCGAAACTGGTCTCCCCGCCCGCGACAAAGTTGGTCGTCGTGTTGTTGCTTTCGGCGGCGACGTTCACCGCTCCCGTTATGCCAGCGACGCTGGCGTCCAGCAGGGCGGGAACCGACTGGCTGAAGTGGCCTCCGTAGACCGGCAGGTCCACCTCCTGCCTGGTCTCGGCGATGCACTCCGAGGCGATGACGCCCCTGACGCTGCCCGGCGTCCATTCCAGGGAGGTCACTTCCAGGTCGCACAACCCGCCGTCGTAGCTGGGCAGGGGGTAGGGAATCTGGCCGCTCTTCAGCGACGCCGCCCCGGAGAAGCCCAGGGCGTCCGTCCAGGAGAAGGTGAAGGAGGGCTGGGGGCCGTCCAGGGCCAGGTTGTAGGTCTTGCGCTCCCCGGAGTGGACGACGGCGTTGGCCCCCATCTTCAGGGTCTTGCCGGTCCTGCCGCCGAACACCCGCACCTTCAGGTCCAGATCGTGGGCGGCGCGCAGGGTGACGGCGGCGTTATTGCCGGAGACGGCCAGCCTCTCGAAGTAGATGCGGCGTCCGGGCACCGGGTCGGGGGGCTGGAAGTAGATCTCGTCCAGCCGCCAGCCCGGGTCCTCGTCGTCGGGGTCGTCGGCCAGGGCCGTTCCCGGCAGGACCGCCAGGGTCAGCGCCAGCAGGCCGGCCATGGCCAGCAGCTTGTACCAGGGCCTGCCCCGCACTTGATGCGGGGGCTTCTTGCCCTGGGTCTCCCGGACGTTGGGCGTGGCTGCATTGCCGCCGTTGGCGCTCTCCGCTCCCCTGGGCCGCCGCTTGCCGAACCAGCTATGGGGCCGGAAGGACCTGCGGCCATGACGCCGCGCTGCCTTCACGGCCTTGCCGATTCCACCGGCGGCCTTCTTCGCCAGCAGCCGCAGCGGGTCGGGCTTCGCCTCCGGCGCCGGCGGGGCCTCGCTGCGGGCCAGTTGGCGGGGGGAGCCAACATAGAGCCTGGCTCCCAGGTTGAACTTCAGCAGGTCGGCGGACACCAGGGGCAGCCCCCGGCCGCCCACCTTGCCCACCGTCAGCGCGATGCCCGCGATGCCGAAGAGGATGGCGATGCCCAGCTTCAGCCCCGAGGGGCCGAGGGGGAAGTATCGGTAGATGCCGTAGGCCACGGCGCAGGTCGCCACCACCGCCACGATCTGGGGGAAGGTGAACCACAGCAGCACCTTGTCCTCGGCCTGCACGTGGGTGGGTACCTCGTGTTCTCTCATGCCCTACCTCCTAGCTGTCGTCGCCGTCGCCGTCGGTGGGATCGGGAATGTCGGGGGTGACGGCCGGGTCCACCACGGCGTTCACCACCAGTTCGACTACGCCATAGGCGACGAGGGCCAGCACGATTCCGGCCAGGGCGGTCATCATGGCGCTCTTGCCCCGCTCCATCTGGTTGGGGGCGCCGGAGGCGGTGAGGTACATGTAGGCGCCGTAGATGAAGTAGCCCACCCCTACGACACCCACCAATCCCAGCAGGATGGCCACCAGGTTGGATATGGTCTGCGTCAGGTTTTCCATAGCTTCGTTCTCCTTGTCGGTTGAATCTCGCTCGCTTTCTTTGGTTGCTGGCGCTCGCCGGTTACTCGTCGTTACTGGCACATGGCTCCACCTCCCGGGGCGGTCCGATGAGCGGCACAAGTCCGCGCTGCCGTTGGTGGTCGTGGTCGGCTACGGTCCCTGGCTCCTGGGAGTGGGGCCGGTCTGGGCGGCGGGGGTGGAGTTCTGGGCCGCGGTGTTCACCGCCTGTCCGGCGGTGCTGGTGACCGCTCCGGTGGCCGCCGCTGCGGCAGCCGCTCCCGCCGGTCCTCCGGCGACTCCACCGGCCAGCAGCCCCAGGGCGCGCCCCGAGCGCACCATCGAACCGGGCAGAGACATCCCGAAGTAGAGGGTGTGCAGCCAGGCGTCGAAGGTGCCGTGGTGCCCCAGCATTGACGGGATGCGCCCCGCCAGGTACATGAAGGCGATGGCCATCAGCAGCATCCACACCAGGTCCTGGGCCGCCTCCCCGCCGGTGATCTCGGCGAACTCGCCCAGAAACCCGAAGGCCAGCGCGATGGCAATGAGCTGGACGGCCTGCTGGAACACCGCCGTCATGAACAGCCTGAGCCAGTGCTTTCCCCAGCCGGCGGTGTGGGGCAGAATCCACAGCCCCAGGGCGATGGGCGCCAGGCACAGCAGGATGTCGATCAGGGCCAGGCGCAGGACCATCTGCACCAGCAGGTAGAGGATGAAGAAGCCGAAGAGCAGGTAGAGCAGGGCGATGAACACCGCCAGCCCGGTGTTGGCGGCCATGACCGCGTTCAGCAGCGGCTCCAACGGCGCCCGCAGCAGGTCGCCGGGGGTGACGTTGAGCTCAAAGGCGATGAACTGGGAGACGGCGTGGGCCACGTCGATGACCAGGGCGCACCACCACAGGGATGAGGCGGCGGCGGTCAGGCCCAGCACCAGGCGGGGCACCATCTCCCGCCAGCCCGACTGGTGGTTTCCCAGGTGCTCCTGGACGATGAAGCTCAGCCCCATCCAGCCCAGGATCACCACCAGCATTCCCGACGCCACGGCCCAGACGGCCAGCCACGCCTGCTGGACAATCGGGTGGTCGTAGGTCAGTCCGGGGGGTGTTCCGGTGAG
The DNA here is from genome assembly GCA_965207275.1 of Dehalococcoidia bacterium. Classification (GTDB taxonomy): domain Bacteria; phylum Chloroflexota; class Dehalococcoidia; order Lucifugimonadales; family UBA3495; genus Bin22. The sequence continues at coordinate 2,135,250 of CBDBMH010000002.1, read as the reverse complement.
GATGTCTCCCATACCGCTACCCCCCGCACTCGGCGATGTCTTCCTGGGCCGCCCGCTCCACCACGCCGCAGAGGGTCCCGTGGACCCCCTGGATAATCCAGGCCGCGGCGGCCCGGGCCCAGCGGTCCGGGTCCAGGGCGCCCAGCACCTTGTCCCATAGACCCTTGGGCTGGTGGACCGGCACCAGGGCGTGGAAGACGTGGTGCTCGCCCCCGCCAGTCCTTGGCACGGACATCACCATCAGGAAAGCCTGCTCCGGGTGCAGCTCCGGCTGGCCGTCCAGCGCCGGGTACTCGAAGGTGTACTCCCAGCCCTCGGTGAGCTGCTTCTCGCCGCCCTGCACCCGGTAGGTGTTGGTGACCCACTCGCCGGTATCCGGGTGGCGCAGGGCGTAGTGGAGGACGTCGATCCTGCGGCTGAAGACGGGGCGGGCCACGAACTCGCCGTCCTTCTTGCGCTCCACCATCTGCCGGTCCCGGTTGACCAGGCTGAGGTTGTCGGAGTCGGGGGGCGGGGACTGGGCCAGGGTGACGCCGCTGGCGGGGACGGCGGTAACCGCCGCCAGCAGCAGCGCCGCCAGGAGCAACACGGCCCGGCGGATGGGCCGTGGTCTGATCTTCTGCGTCAACTCGTTCACCTCTCTGCGGTCTCGGCGATGGACGTGTTCGCCAACGCCGCCAGAGAGTGTGAACGGCCCGGGCGTCCGGCATAACCGCCCGGAGGGCCGCACATATGTGGGGACGTTCAAGGGCTTATGCCGGGGGACCCTTTCGTGATGTCATTGGGGTGTACAGGGAAATGACACTGGCGGCAGGGAGGCGGGCGGGGTGATTTCCCGGCGGTTTCGTAGCTGAAGCGGCGTGAAATCCGCCCTCTAAAGGAGGTGAACGGTGAACGCCTTGACTTGCGGGCATTTTCCGGCGGGCGGCGACATGGTTCGTACCTGGAACGTGCATTTTTGTACGCCGGGAAAAGGGGCCTGACGTGCAAGTCCCCAAGCTGAAACGTACATTTTTGTACCGGGAGGCGTTATGACGGAGAGGGAGCGGCCTGGGATCGTTCCGAGGATCGGGCCGGGCATCGAGAGGAGCAGGAGCATCGAGGACCTGCACCACCTGCGGCTGATGGCGCTGCTGGACGAGCAGGTGCGGGACAAGGGGGTGCGCCAGGCGGCGGCGGACCTGGACGTGGACCACCGGACCCTGGCGGCCAGCCTGGAGAGCGGCCGGCTCACCCGGCGGATGCGGGTGGCCCTGGACCGGGCGCTGCTGGCCGGGGGCGGTTCTCCCGCCAGGGAGCAGCAGGCCAGGAACGACGAACTGGCCGGGCGGCTGGAGAGCGTCGAGGCGCAGGTGAAGGCGGTGGGGGAGGACGCCGGTCAGGGTCTGGCCGACGTGCGGGGCGAGGTGAGTGCGCTCAGGAGCGAACACGGCCAAGCGTTGGAGCGCGTGGAATCACGGTTGGCCCAGGTGGAGGCCGGCGGCGTTCGGGAGGGAGAGTCCGCCGGAAAGCCGGGCAGCGCCGGGCTACCTGCGCAGCGGCCCCGGCCGCGCCGCGAGTTCCCCGAGCTGGCGACCCTGGAACCGGCCGACGACGACCGGGAGGTGTTCGGCGGCGCCTGGCCCCTGGTCCTGGAATGGCGGAACATCAAGGAGAATCACCCCGGCCGGGGCCAGGGGTTGGAATGGCTGCGCGTTCAGGAACGGCTGCTCACGGTGGAACTGGCCCTGCTGGAGGAACACGGGCTGACCCTGCCGCCGGAGACCTACCCGCTCAAGGGGCTGGACCGGGGCGCCCAGGTCAACTGGCGATTGAAGGCCCTGGGCGACACCGGCCGGGCCAGGAGACGGCGGGAGTTGCTGGTGTGGCTGCCCCGCGCCCTCACCGCGCGGCTGTGGCGCAGGTAGCCGGCGGCGGCCAGCGCCGTTGTGGTCAACTTTTGTCAACTTCCGTCAACTTCAGTGAAATAGACTGCACACTTTGGGCGCCGGGGAGCCGAAACCCTTTATTTCCGGCGCCGGGCCGGTTGATAATAGCTGCGTTGTCAGGCTTTCCAGCGTTTCCCGCCCTAGAAACCTGGGGGTTCCTCCCTTGACCCGGGTCCTCGCCGAGAGGTGCGGTCCACCAGGGGGAAGGCTGCCGACGCGGGGTGTTCAAGTCCCTCGCAGGCAGCGCGGGCCGGTGCACCGGGTGTTTAAGTCCCTGGTTCCCGGCCGGTCCGGCGGCTGGAGTGTTCAAGTCCTTCTTCCCCGGACACCGTGCGGCGGTTTGGAGCTGACTACTCCGGTCGCTGGACACCCGACTGGTGGCATGAGCTAGTCCCTCCGCCACCGGCCGGAGGGTACGGAGCGACTGATCCCGCTCCGTTCCCGACCTGGCCGAGGCGTCGTGGGCTTCGCTCGCGGCGCCCCGGCCGGAACCCAAGATTCCCCGGAGCGCGCGGCGCGTTCCACCAGGCATCACGACCCAAGGCGGTATTCCAGCCCAACGGCGCATCACAGCATCATCGCAAAGGAGGTGGCCTACAGAAACAACACGGCATCCCGGATGCCCTCACCCTACGTTACTCTATGATTCAAGCTGGCGGAGCGGCTGACGCCCTTCGCCGGTTCCCCACGTTGCGGCCGGAGCGGACAGGAGACGGCTCGGGCCGCTTCCCCACGGCTGCGGGGCAGTTGTTGGCCGTCGTACAACGTCAGCGACGCCGCAGCGTCAACATGCTCCGGTTCCCCGCCGGCAACGACGCCGGGCCGGACGCTCACCATTGCGACGCGGTTGACCTCGGGCTTGCCGTTGACGGCATAGCCTCTCGGCCGGACTGCGTTCCGCACACACCTTCCCAGCATTCGGCAGTTTGCCTGGCGCCCTCACCCCCGTATCGAGTACGGGGCGGGCTCTGGCCGAACTGCGTCTTCCGCCAACCACCGGGGCGCGTTTCCCGTTGCGCCGCCCTGCGCCCAGGGCGCATTGCGTCCTGCGTCAAACCCGGCAGCCGTCCAACGGAGGACGGCTCGCTCCACCCTGGCCGGAGTGCGTCCGGCGCCGGGCTGCGTTGCGTGTCAAGAGCCGGAACAGGCAGCGCGTCAGCCAGGGTGAGGGGCAAGCCGATGGCGGCAATCACAGAAAATCCCATTTCGCAACAGGACATTTGGAGGCGCCAGTGAACTGACGGGACCCCAGGGCGGCTGCATGGGCCGCCACCGGCAGCGATAGCCTGCTGCCACTGAGCGGGGCCGGTTTCCCCTCGCGGGGACCGGCCCCGCTTTCTGCGTTTCGGGACCAGTGCCAGTGATAACCACGGCGGCTGCGTGAGCCGCCACCACTGACAAACTCAAATTTGCACACGAGCGGGGCCGTCTCCCACAGCGGGAGGCGGCCCCGTTCGCTGTTTTCGGAGGAAGCGACATGACCACCACCAGCATCAGTATCAACCAGGCGAATCAGAACGAGATCATCACCGGCGCGGAGACCGTCCTTGACGGACAGGTTGACGGCCACGGCGACATCGGCACCCTGCTGGCTAAGCAGGCCCAGGCGGGGAACCGGGCAGAGAACAAGGGCAAGCCCGAGAGCGAACTGCGAGCTGCCGCCCGGCGCCACGGCTACACCCTCAAGGAACTGGCCGCCCTGATGGGCGCGAGCTACAGCCACCTGTGCTCGGTGGCCAACGGGCGCCGCCCCTGGACTGCCGAACTCAGGGAGAAGGTCATGGCGGTCCTGGGCGAGGTCCCGGGTCAGGGCATCGTTTACCGCCAGGGCGGCGCGGTCACCAGCGAGAGCAGCCATATCCGGGAGCGGGCCAGGGAAAAGGGCATGACCCTCAAGGACCTGTCTCTCATGGTGGGAATGTCCTACAGGTACATGACCCAGTTGGCGCGGGGCCAGCGGAACATGAGCCCGTCGATGCAGGTGCGGGTGGAGTCGGCCCTGGGCGGCCCGGCGGAGATCGCCCCCGCCGTGTGCGCCAACCGCCATGGGAGCATCCCCAGCGGCGGCAGCAGCTACCTGCGGGAACGGGCCAGGGAGAAGGGCCTGAGCATGGGGGAACTGGCGGACCTGGTGGGGGTGAGTCGCGGGTTCATGTCCGACGTGGCAAGAGGCCGCCGGAACCTGAGCCCCAGGATGCAGGCCCGGGTGGAGCAGGTCCTGGACGCTCCCGTCAGGGTGGAGGCCGCCCGGCCGCCCACCGTGGACCCCAGGGCGCTGTGGGACCGCATGGAGGCCCACGGCATCAGCCAGAACGAGACGGCGCGGCGGGCCGGCATCAGCCCCTCGCTCCTGTCTCAGATCATGAACGGCCTGCGCACTCCCTCGGGGGACGTGCTGCGGCGCCTCTACGATGTCCTGTTCGCGCCGGCCAGCCGGGAACTGGTGGCGCCGGTGGAGCTCAGGGTCATGGGCTGGAAGAAGGGCGGACGCAACGGCGTGGTGGTCCAGGGGGCCGGCGGCCCTGGCGGCGACACGATCCGTACCGGCGGGAGGGTCCCCTGGGGGGCCGAGGTGGAGTTCGCCTACACCAGCGGGTACGACAGCCGGGGACGGCTCTCGGTGAACCACCTGGTGGACGAGCGGGGCTACGGCGTGATGCTCAACAAGCCGGAGCAATATGACGCCTAGCCGGGTGAAAGCATCATGCGAAGAGGGACGGCAGTCCTTCCTTCTACCGCAGGGTACGGCCGTCATTGACGGGGAGACCGGGCACATCGCTCTCAAGGTGCGGTCTCCCCTTACCGGTCAACCTGCGGGCTTTCCCGCTGGCACAAATCCGCCCGGCGGCAGGCGCCACCGGCGGCGTCAAAAGATGTAAAATGAAACAGGAGGAACACCGATGGCCACACCCATAAACAGCTTCCAGGACATCCTGGACGCCATGGAGCGGGACCCCGCCCTCCGGGACGCCCTGCGCCGGCACATCCTCACCGATGAACTCCTCCAGGTCCCGGCGAGACTGGAAAGGGTCGAGGGGGACGTCGGCGCCATCAGGGATGATGTTGCCGTACTGAAGGAAGACGTTGCCACCCTGAAGGAGGGCCAGGTTCGGCTGGAGCAGGATGTTGCCAGCCTGAAGGAGGGCTACGCCCGGCTGGAGCAGCGGGTCGACCGCATCGGCGGCGACGTCAGCCGGCTCACCGGGGACGACTACGAGTCCCACGTCGCCGGCCTAATCCATCGGTTCCTCCGCCGGGAGCGGGGAATATCCGCCGCCGTGTTCTCCACCCAGCGGGAGAAGTCGGCTCTCCGGTCCCTCCTCGACGAGGCGGAAACCCGGGGTCTCATCCAGGCCTGGGAGACCGATGACCTGGACCGGGCCGACCTGGTCCTCTCCGTCGCCGGCGGCCCCGCCGACTACCTGCTGGCCGAGGTATCGGTCACCATCCAGCAGGACGACGTCGACCGGGCGGTGGCGCGGGCGGGACTGCTGGCCAAGGCCACCGGAGGGAGCGTAACGCCACTGGTCGTGGGCGCCGGGGAGGAGCCGGACCTCGACCGGGGCAACGTCCAGGTGCTGCTCATTCCACAGCAGACGAATCCCTGACGCCGGAGCACGGCGCCGGTCCGGGCACGGGAGCCGGGCGCCGCCTGGAGAGACCGGAGGGGCACACCGAATCGTGGTGTGCCCCTCCGGCGTCCCTGTATGCCGCGTTTTTGCGTTTCCGGGTCGGCTGCCGTCTCACCCCCGCGTTGCCCCTCGCCCCGGGTTCCCGCTGCGGGATGGACCAGCCTTCCTCCCGGCCTCCTCGTTCCTGATGTCACCGCTGGACCTAAAGTGAGGCGTCCGGGTTGGGCGGCTCAGCCGGAGCCTCCGCTGATTCGGGCAGCTCCCCGTCGGTGAAGATGTGGCCCAGGCCCAGCTCTTCGGCCAGGTCCAGCAGCGCCAGCAGGTGCCGGTGATGGGGCTGCACTCCGGCCTCGAGCCAGCGCCATACGGTGAAGGCATGCACCCCCAGGTGCCGGGCGATCTCGGCCCAGGACAGCCCCGACTCCTCCTGGAACCGCCTCAGCCGCAGGGGGAAGTCGTGGGGGAACAGGTACACCCGTCCGCCGTGGTGTTTTCTCTGTCTCGGCATTCTGCCGGTCCTCCGGGAGCGTGGCGGGGCCACTGCGGGAAAATGAAAGGCGGGCGTCCAGCCACGGCCGGACGCCGCGCGTAACCGTTTCTGCGCGCCGGGGACTCTCGCCGGCGCTGCGGCTACCCAACGAGGCCGGCCTCACCGTCACCTGGAAGGAGTGGCTGGCCGTGCCGCCGTCGCTGTCCTCCGCCGTCATCGTGATGGTCGCCGTTCCAGTGCCCATCGCCGCCACCCGCATCTTCGCGCGGTCATCCGTGAACCGCGTCGGCGCCAAGGAAGGAGAGACGGCACCAGTTACAGCGGTAACGGTGGTTCAAGCCGGCAGTGCGCCCCCGCCTGGAGAGCTTATCCAATGTACAATGGGGGAAATGGACCGCCCGGCGGGTTGTCCGCATGTAGCTGGCAGTTGTCATTGCGCCAGCATAATTCTATCGCCAACACCAAGCAAACGGCACCCACTAAATGGAAGTCAAAAGTCCCTTCCCCTTTTCATTCCCTTACGTGGCTTGTTCAAGGCCAAGGCAATTCCCGCGCCGGCGGGAATCTCGAACCTGCTCAACGGCGTGGCAATCCTCAATTCAACCCGGAAAAGGCGGAATCTCCGGAGAATGCGGTTGCCCTGTCGTGCCGGAGACGGCGGCGGACTGGCGGGACATGAAGGCATATAATGGGTCGGCAAAAGGAGATGACAGGACCATGAACAAGAAGGAACAGGACGACGGCTTCGAGCCGCCCTTCCCGGAGGACTTCCACGAGCGGCTGGAGCGGCTGATCCAGTTGGCCGGTCTGTCGCGGGAGGAGTTCGCCCAGCGCCTCGGCTTCGATTATGACCGGGTGGCCGAGTGGTTCGAGGGTGCGGAACTCACCGGCGGGGAGGTGTGGCACGTGGCCCGCTTTGCGTGGCTGATGCCCGGCGGATTTGAGATCATCGTGCCGGAGGCCTACGAGGGCACGGAGTAAAGGGCGGTCCGCCCAGTTCCTGCCGCCTGGCGTAGTAGTCCGCTATGTAGGGGTAGCCGGGCATCCTGTGAATACCTTACCCAAGCACGGCTGCCGGCGCAACCGTGGGCTACCGGCCTGGTACTGCGGGGACGCGAGCATGAGGCAGTCCCCACCGCAGGCGCGACGGCGAGGGGCCCCGGCCAGTACGGCCGGGGCCCCTGCTCCGTCCAACCATTGGCCCCGGTGGGGGCCGCCGTCAGTTGGCGTTCCGGATGGTGATGGTGTAGTCGGTGTGTCCCGACACCCGGTAGCCCGGTCCGTTCAGCAGCCGGAAGATCGCCGTCTCGCTGCCTTCCGCCTTGTCGTCCCGTCTGGGGTTGAAGCCAAACCTGGCCCAATAGACGTCAGGCCTGCCGAAGTCATTATTGAAGGGAGCGCCGGGCGTGACCCCGAAGATGTCGCCCGCCTCCTCGATGGTTTGATCGCCAATGTTGAACAGGCTGAAGTCCTCGCCCGGGGTCGCCGTTCCGCCAACGTACTGGAAGTACACCCTTCCCGTAAAGGAATTGGTGACGTAGAACGTCGGGTTGAACGACCCGCCGTCTTCCCACCTTTCCGAATGGGTAGTACCCGTCCCATGAATTGCGGGATGATCCATAGTGAACACCGGGGTGTTCTGGTCGTTGTCGTCGTCCACGATGGTCAGCGTGTACTCATCGGCCGCACCCACCGAGTACCCCCGGCCCGGCTCCAGCGTCAGCACCGCAATCTCGTCGGCTTCGTTGTCGGTGTCGGCGGTGACGATCACCGGGATGTCAACGTAGTCCTGCCCGACGATTACCTGCGCCTCCATGGGATCGGGGAGGCTGTAGTCCGTAGCGTCGGCCCCGACCAGGGGCAGGGGGCTGCTGACGCCGAACTTCAGGGTGAAGGCCCTTTCCGCCGGCCGGTCCAGGTTGACCCGCACGGTGTGCGTGCCGATGTTGTCCTCGTACACGGTGACCGCGGGTTCGGGGAAGGATACCACCGGCGCGTCGTCGTCTTTGATGGTCAGCTCGTGGCGCACCGGCAGGGCCAGGTTGCAGCCGTCGCAGCCGGTCAGGGTCAGCACCACCGTCTCGTCGCCCTCGTTGAATTCGTCGTTGCGGATGGTTACCGGCACCTGGACCCGGGAGGCCCTGGCCGGGACCGTAACCGTGCCGGAGCCGTTGCTCAGGCCGTTGATGGTGAAGTCCTCCTCGGCACCCTCCGTGGCCGTGCCGCCAACGCTGTAGCTGACGGTGAAGTCCTCGTGGGCCGCCGGCTCCACCAGGATGGTCGCCCGGTGGGTGCCGGACCGCTCGCCGGCGCTGGCATCCTCCGCCGCGAAGGCCACCAGCGGCAGGTCGTCGTCCGCAATGGTCAGCGTGTGCTCGCCGGGATCGCCCACGGCGTAGCCCGAGCCGGCCCGCAGCGTCAGCACCACCGTCTCGTCCGGTTCGTTGTCGCCGTCGTCGGTGATCTCCACCCAAATGTCAACGCCGGTGGCTCCTCCCAGCGCGAACGTCGTGTTGTCAACCCGGTAGTCCCGGTTGCGGCTGGCCGTGCCGCCCACGCCGTAGCGCAGGGTCAGGCCGTCCGGGGGCGCCGGCGGGGAGAGGTTCACCCGCACGGTGTGGAGTCCCTTACCCTCGCCGGGGTTGGACGCGCCGGCGGCGAAGCTGGCCCGGGGCAGGTCGTCGTCCCGGATGGTCACCTCGTGCGTCCTGCCGTCCCCACGGGTGTAGTTCCCCGGGCTGTTCAGCAGCGTCAGGACCACCGTCTTGTCGCCCTCGACGGCGCCGTTGTTGATGATGGTTACCGGGATGGTTACGCTGGTGGCCCCGGCCCCCGCCGACACCGACCCGGTGGAGCCCGTTACGCCGGCTATGCTGTAGTGCTCGTCCCTCCTGGCCGTGCCGCTTATGCTGTAGTTGATGGTCACGGGTCCCGTGGGCGCCGGGTTCAGGTTGACCACCACGTTGTGCGGGTTGTCCGAGCCGGTGGCGTCCTCGTCAACCCCGCTTTCCGCCAGGTCGAACTCCGCCCGGGGGCCGTCGTCCTCGATGATGGTCAGCGTGTAGCTGCTAGGATTGCCCAAATCGTAGTAGTGGCGCGGGGACAGGAACAGGTTCAGAACCGTGTCGTCCCGGGTATCGGTGTCGTCCAGCAGCCGAACCGGTATGTCCACGCTGGTTACCCCGCTTGGGACCCTGGCCGACCTCTCCCGCCCGGAGCCGGCGATGCGGAAGCGGACGTTCTCGTCACCCACGTCGCCGCCCAGCGTGTAGTGGATGTCCAGGGCAGCGTGGGACGGCCGGTCCAGGTTGACGGTGACGTAATGCGTGTTCGGCTGCATGCCCTCGCTCAGGGGTTCCGTTGGGGAGACGGCGAAGGACACCGTGGGATTGTCGTCGTCCAGCACCGCCACGCTGGCGGTATCGGGCGTCCCCAGCGTGTAGCCCAAGCCGTCCTCCAGGGTGACGGTCACCTCCCCGTCGGGCCGGTCCATATCGTCGGACTGGGTGGGCACGGTGATGGTCGCCCTACCCCGGTTGTCGACGGTTACGTCCTTCCGGCCTTCATCCGCGGCGTCCACGTAGCCGACGGTGTCGATGTCCACCCGCTTGTCCGCCACCGTGTAGTAGACCACCAGGGTGTCGCCGACCACCGGGGCCGGGGAGGCGCGCACCGTGAAGGTGGCGGTCTCCCCCTCGCTTACGTCGGGGCCGGCCTCCAGCGACAGCCGGGGCTGGTCCAGCCCCTGGCTGGTCGCCGCAACCGGCTCCGACCAGTAGCCGGGAACGCCCCGCGTATTCACCGCCCGCACGTAGTAGCAGGTCCGGGAATCCTCGACGTAGCGGGAGTCCAGGTACAATGTTCCCTCTATCTTCGCTCCGGCTTGGTCCGCCCTCGGCGCCTGGCACACCGCCCCGGGCTCATCCTCGAACTTCCACACCTGGTAGCGGGATACCGGCCAGCCGTTCAGCAATTCCACTTCGGCCCACTGCACCACCGCCCTGGGCGGCGTGGCGAAAAACTGCCCACGCAAGTCCTGCGGTACCCCCGGCGCGCCTTCGCCGGTTCCCGGCTGCGCCATGATGGTTGCCGCGTTGTTATCCTCGATGTAGTCGAAGTAATGGGTGGAGTGAATCACGCCGTCAATGACGACCGAGTAGTCCTCGGAATTGGCGATGCTGGCCTGGATGTCCGGCGCCGGGACACCCGTTGGGGCAATTAGGGTCAGCGTGGGAAACTCCGTCTGGCCCCCGGCGGGTCGGCTATCGGAGACCGGCAGTTCGCCCAGTACCCATTCCGCCTCGCAGAGGCCGCCGGCGCAAGTCTCAGCCAGCTCCTGGTATGTTCCATCGGTGACGATGGCTTCGGCGCCCTCTGGCACGCCAACGAGGTCCACTCGCACCGCCGGTGCCTTGTCCGGCCCGTTGTTGGCCGCGTGGATGGTGTAGGCTGGCTGTCCCGCCGCCGCCAGCGGACTGCCCTCGCCGCCGTCCATCACCGCCAACTCTGCTATCGGCCCCACGTGGAAGGTGTAAACGCCAGTGTCGGTGAGTGGACCAGCGATGCTATGCGTGGCCATGATGTCCATGGTCAAAACGTAGGTGCCCAGAGTGCCGAAGTCTAGGTCAAACCCTGCGTCAAAACCTGTAGGGAATGACGCTCCGACCACCTTCGTGGTGTCGGTGATGACGATATCTGGGATATTGACGCTTATAAAATTCATGGTGAAGGAACCCGGCAACGGGCCGCCGCCGGGTCCGGTCACGGTCAGGTCTTCGCGCGCGTTGCTCCAAACGCTACTGGGAAGGCGAGTCTGGGAATCCGTCAAATCGAATTTCCTTGCCGTTGACCAGACTTCTACGCCACCAGCGCGAGTTGTTCTGCCACGAGGAGTGATGTGTAAGAGAAGGTCCTCGGGCTGCGCGTGTCTCGTCGGTGATGGCAGCTCCGCAACGAGCTCCAGCGTGTCCGTGCCCGTGCAGGGGGCAGACGTGACGCCGACACAGGAAAAGAAGTCGAACAGGGTGCTCTCCCCTTCGCTTATCACAGGCTGTGCGACCAGGCACTCGGTGGAGAAGTCGTTCGCCAACACCCGGTGATCCAGCGCGAAGTCAGGCGCAGACCTCACCACAGCCGCCGTCAGGCACCGCTGCTCCAAGGGAACGTTATCCGCGGCGAGGAGTACCGGCAAAGACAGGGTCTTAACGGTATTTCTGCCATCAATTAACCCCACATTCCAGACACCCGTTTCGGCGTCAAAGGATGTGCCGGTCGGCGCAGTCCATCCGGGAGCTAAAGACAACCCCGGCGAAAGATCGATCTTGACCTTCACATCCCATACTTTGGCAATCGTCCGGCTTGGTACTATTGTTACTGTTGGGTCTGGGTCTTTGTGGCTGGTATTCACCACTATAATTTCAAACGTGGTCTGCGTACCTAACGCTGGAACCCTGTTAGGGTTGTTAACTTCTACGCCTACTTCTGAGCCTGGGAATCTGAAAAAATGAGCATTCCCCCTTCTGACATACCAATCCTCGGTTTCAATACTCCCTTGGTTGCCTGCTTCGCTGGCGAGGTAACGATGTGAAACCAATTCAGCGTGCAGGCGGACTGGAGTATCCTGGTTGAACTGAGAAAAGAATGCTTCGGGCCGTATGATCACGGTAGCGGTGCCACCCGGAGGTAGAAAGGGGATGCCCCACTCTCCACGGTCCGAGTCAAGGTATCCGGATGAAGGTTCGTTGGTAGGTCCGTGCTGCTTGTACTCCTGACCATTGGCCGTGGCGGTAATGCGAACGACTACATCATAAGCCGCCGCCGGTGGGTGACCGGGGACTGGATCGTTGCTCACAATGACAGTCCACCAGGTATTTGAGCTTCCACTTGGCTTCGGCAGACTGTCCAGGGAGATGCGGCTCGCCGGGGGGGCAGCAAAAGCGGGCTCGGCAGCGCTGGTCGCGATGGCGACCAGCACTGCAAATAGGCACAGCGCTACAAGCCTGAGGGCCACAGCAACCGCCATCGGATACTACGGGTTGCCCCAGGTGACGGTGACATTATCGGCGCGAATGACACGTCGGTTCGAGCCATCATCATCAACGTCATAAGTGGCACTGAAGGTGAAAGTTTCCGTTAGGGAGCTATTTCGGGTGGTGGTGTACACAATGGCGTTGTTGGCGGTAGCCCGCCCAGTGCGGGTATCGGAATTCGACAGACTGTCGAAATCATACAGATACTCTCCCACTTCTTCGAAGTGTTGGAACACCGCCCTGAAGGTCACCGTGTCACCCACCGCCGGGGTGGCATTATCGACCGCAAGTCTCAGGGTGGGGAGGACATCGCTCAGACTGATTCGCACCACCAGGGTGTCGTCTATGGTGGGGTCGGGGTTGTTCTCGTGGTCGATTTTGTTTGTCACCCCCAAGGTGAGGTCATAGATGGCCTTGGCCTCGTAGTCCAGGCTGGCGCCCTCCGCCACCTTGATTTGCACGCCGTAGGGATCCGCGTCGGTCGTGGCCGTTGCCACGAAGTTTTCGTGGCCGTCGCCGGAGAGGCTGTACCCCAGGTCTCTCGCTTCCGAGAAGACCAGGAACGGGTCGCCAACGTTGGTCCCGGCCGGAGAGTTTTCCGGCACGCTGCGGATGACGCCCAACAGTGGCGGCTCCACCTCGACGAGAGGCCCCACGTGGATGACGTACTTCTTCACCTCGCCGGGCTCGGTGACGTTTGCGCTGATGGGCTTCCAGTCATCGTCGGCGTCAGCAGGCTTGGTATCGCGCACATAGCCCACGGGCTGAGCATATATTTCGTAGGTTCCGGACTTGGTGAAGACCCACTGTAGGTCATTGATGAGTTCGCCAGGCGCCATCTCCATGAATGAGACGCCTGCCTCAGCACTGTTCCAGACCAACTCCGCTCCGGGCAGATTCGTCTGGCGCGCACGGTAGGCGAGGAGGTGAGGGTGCTCGTCCGGTTCAATGCCGGGGTTATGCTCAAGGCGGAACTCGTAACGGACCTTGGTCCAGTACTTCTCGTCGAAGCGGTGCGTGGAGAAGCCGAGGGCAAGGTCTGAAGTCTGATCCCCGGAGAGGTCCGGGTCGTCCAGCCGCAGCCACCAGACCCGGTCCCCAGAATCTACGTATTCGCCAACTTCGAGGTACTGGTCCAAACGCAGTTGGCTGGTGCTGGTGTCGTCAGGATCACCTGCCACCACAGTCACCTGACGCGAGTTCTCCACGTGGACTATCAGCTCATCGATGTCGACATGGGAGTCGGTCAGGGTGGTTACGGTTACGGTGTCGCGGCCTTTCGTCTCGGTCGTCTTCGTCACCAGCGGTGGACACTCGTTGGTGTGCAGGACGCCGGTGTTTGCTTGTTCACTTCCTAGGTCTGGAGTTTCCGCTTGGTCTGGTCCCGTCCGCTCCCAATAGGCGTCGAAGAGGGCGTGGTGGCCGGTGGTCACCTCGTGGGGCTCCTCCATGAAGGCGGGCGCGAGGCTCTCGGGCCCGGGACCGCAGGGCTGCGGGTCGTCATAGGTGTTGGTTGCGGACTGGGCCTGGGTGGGCCCGGCGGTCAGGGTAATCGCCACCGCGACGGCGGCGATGATGGCAAGCGCCAGGACGGCGCCGAAGAGTCTCAGGGGAATGGATGCGTTGGTTACAGCGCTCATACTTGCTTTTGTTGTTCCTCAAATTCGGTTTTGGTCGGTTGTCATTGGGTGATAGGGCGGCATCCGCCGCGTGGTGTTTCTACACTGGTTCGTCTCCACGCCGGGCGGCTGGGTATGGAGGGGAGACCGGTGGCATCAAGCAAAACCTTGGGACCGGCATCATGGCAGTCAGGTGCCGACGCCGCAGCACACAAAAAAGCGGTCATGCCCGCGACAGTCAACTCTGTCTGGACATGACCGCTGAAGCCTTGAGCGGTCTGATTTGAGCGACTGGACTGCCTACAAGCGGGTCTGCCCTCGGGAAACTCGGGGGGGGGGGGGGGGGACTTAGAGGGGTAGGTATGGGCAAATTCAAGCCCAAAACGCCAGATGCGTCAGGGCCCGGCAAACCCCGGTGCTGACCTCTGGCTGGGATGTTTATGCCTGATCTCAGGTTCATCTCAATTGGACTGCGTGTACGGTGGTTCCTCAGCTGTCGCTACTGCCTGGTTTGCGGCAGCCGGTGTCAAGGCATCCAGCCGAGAGGCAGTGGGTTCCTGACTGTGGCAGAACGTCTTGACGGATTCCAGGCTACCAACGTGAAGGCTGTGTTTCTTGATACATTATTGATACTGTGTATCTTATCCAAGATGTTACACCGCCGGCGCTGTTGCTGTCAACACCGGGAGCGCGCTCACCCAGGGTCATTCGAATATTTTCTGAATCAGGATTCACAGGATTAGAGGGTGAGCAGGATTGGTCTGTCCACGAAAAGGGCGCACGGCTGTGCGCCCCTACAGGGGAGGATTTCACCCCCGCCCCACCTCTCGCCCCCAAGGGAGAGGGAATAATCGAATGACCCTGCGCGCTCACCCTTGCCGGGCCTTGCCCAAGCCGGCACCCAGAGAACGGGGCCAATGGCGACGTTCCGGTTGCTCGCCAGAGCGGAAATGGCAATCGCCATCCGCAAAGGTCGTTGCGGTCCGGGACCAATCCCTCCGCGCCGGTTGTCTGGAAGCGCCGGATGGCTGTAAGGTATGGTCAATGGCATGAGGCGGCCCGTTGCCTCATGGAGAAATGTTACCGAAGAATCAACATCTGGAGTCACTACCCGCGAGCACGGTTACCGGCAGTTCTTTGGGATCAGGTATGGTGGCTTCGGACGAGGCGTACACCAGTTTGTTCGCCATGATGCTTCTCCACTTCTGGACCCTCCGCTGCAACGTTCTCAGGTGAGCCCGGCTGAATCGATCGGGATCAGCCGCGCGCAGCCGGTCCAGCAACGTCACGGCACTGGCGTCCGGGTCATCATGCAGCCAGCTCAGCACGTCGCACCACACCCCGTCAAACGGGTCCTTCCGAGTTTGCCAGGTCCGAGGCGCTTTCGCCGGCCGGCTTCCGTTAGCCTGGCCCTGTTCTTCCATCCACCGGCTGGGCAACCTGGCCAGGGACCTTTCCAGGCTCTCGTCCCTGGGCGTGGGTCGGAGCTCGGGGGAGCCGATGGCCGCCAGGGCAGACTGGGCTTCCCTGATGTTGTGCAGCAGCGCCACTGGGTCCAGCGTTGCGCGCCGTTGCCTGAGCGCTGCCTTCAGGCGTTTCCCGCAGATTCGGTCCGAGGCTTCCCAGACGAGGATCACCGCTTCCTTGACTGCTTCATCGTAGATCCGGCGTCCCCTGGGCTCACCAAGCTGGACAAAATCAAGAACCTTCAAATCAGGTTCGCCCTGGACTTATAGGCGCCCTTGGGAAGCGGCGCGCGGGGCTCCGTCCATTTTGAGGCCGCGCTCCGCCTGGCGGTGGGAAAGTCGGGAAGTCAGTTGTAAGCGGCTTGTAGTTCCAACCAGTGCGCTGCAACGAGGCGGGAGCTGTCGCGGCGGGAGCGGCCTGTTGCCGGCTACGGCGGGCGAGGGAGGACATTGCCATCCCTATAGATGCGTTCCTCTCCAGCGGGGAATTGCGCA
Source organism: Dehalococcoidia bacterium (assembly GCA_965207275.1). Taxonomy (GTDB): domain Bacteria; phylum Chloroflexota; class Dehalococcoidia; order Lucifugimonadales; family UBA3495; genus Bin22. The sequence continues at coordinate 2,119,591 of CBDBMH010000002.1, read as the reverse complement.
AGCGCATGCCGAGGACATTGCCGTGCCCTGGATGGGTCCGTTGGGGTGGCGCCGGACCACCAGCCCGGGCTGTGTTCCGCGCTGTGGAGCAGAGCAAGGGGCCGGCGACGATACCGCCGGCCCCTTTTGGTACTTTGCTGATTCAGAGGCGCCGGGCTGGCCGCCGTTCACTATGGTAACGGCCTCCAATGCCACAGCCCCCGAAAGGGGGCTGTGGTGAGGTAGACATCGTGGGCGCCGGGATGCGCGGTCAGCGGGTGGTGAGCCGGCCCTCCGCCCAGGCCATTGGCAAAGGAGGCTTCACCCACGATGTTGCTGAGCTCGACGTAGATCCGGTCGTTGTGCTCGAATTCAGCGTCAGGGTGGATGTGCACGTTGAGCGTTATCGCGACCTCCCCTTCAGCGAACGTGAGGGTTCCGCTGGTCCCGCCGTCGTCGTCCTGGAAGTCCGTTCCGGGCCGGAGATGCGGGCTGAAGGTTCCCATGTCGTAGTCCACGGTGACCGTGCCCGTCGCCGCCTGGTTCAGGGTGACCGGGAATTCCAGCTTTCCTCCCGCCCGCGCCTTGCTCGGGGCGTTGTCAATGGCGAGCTTCGGCCCCGACGCTTCGTCGTCGTCCTTGACGGTGACGGTCGCCGAGCTCGGACTCACGATCTCGTAACTGCTGTCCGAGCGGATGGCGGCCGTGATCGACCCGTCGTCCTCGTCTTCGTGGTCGGCCACCGGCGAGATGCTGAACGAAGCGACGGACTTCTTGGCCGGGATGGTCAGCTGCTTGACGCTGGCCGGGACGCCGAAGTTCCCCGTCGCGGTTACCTGCACCGACACCGTGGTGTACTGGTGCGAAACCGGACTGATACGGGCGGTGAAGGTCACCGTTTCGTCTTCGTCGATCGAAGACCTGTCTGCCCGGATCGAGACCTTGGGCAGGTCGTCGTCGATGATGTTGACGCTGGCCGTGCTGGGGCTGCCCACCGCGTAGCCGCTCGCCGCCTTGATGGTGAACGACATGGAATAGTCGGCTTCGTCGTAGTCGTTGTCGTCGCTGGGCTGGGTGAACGTGGTGGTCCCTCCGGTGATGGTCACCTTCCGGTCCACGTTGATAAGTCCGGGGACGTCGCTCTTCAGCGTGATGACCTTGGACTGTCCTTCCACCAGCGCCGGCGTCGAGGTGAGCGTGAAGGTCGCGATCTCGCCCTCGTTGATGTCGGCTCCGCCGCTGATCGTGATGGTCGGGTTGTTGATCAGCGTCGCATCGTCGTCGTTCACCGTGACGCTGGCCGAGGCGGGGTCTCCCACCCGGTAGAAGTCGCCGGCCTTCACCGTCGCGGTTACCGAGCCGTCCGGTTCGTCCAGGCTGTCGTCTCTGGTGGCGACGGTGAAGGTCGCGGTTCCGGCGAGCGGGATGCTCGCGGTTCGCGCGCCCTTGGTCACGCCGAACTCCCCCGTGGCTCCAATGGTCAGGTTCACCAGCACATAGTTGTTGGACGGGGCCGGGGTTGCCGTGAGCGTGAAGGTGGCGTTTCCTCCCTCGGTAACGGCAGTGCCGCCCGCGATGGTGATGACGGGGCCGTCGTTGTCGGCCACTCCGACGCTGTCCGAGGACGGACTGCCCACGCCGTAGCCGCTGCCGGCCTGGACCGTCGCGGTGATCGTCCCGCCGAACGACTGCACGTCGTCCTCCACCGTGGCGACGGAGAGCGTCGCGGAGCCGCCGGTGGGTATGTTGACGGTCTTGGCACCGTCGCTCACGCCGGACAGCCCCGAGGCGGCGACGTTTACGGTCACCGGCAGCGTCCGGTACGGCGCCGGGCTGGCGGTGACGGTGAAGACCGCCGGCGCGCCCTCCTCGACGTCAGCGCCGGCGGCGATGCTGACCTGGGGAGTGTCGTCGTCAATCAGGTTGACGGTGGCGTCGGCCGGAGTTCCCACGGTGTAGCCGTCGCCGGCCTGGACGGTCGCGGTGACGGTGCCGTCCGCCTCGTTGACCTGGTCGGCGATCAGGGGCACGGAGAAGCGCGCGCTGCCGTCGCCCGTGGCCGGCAGGGTGACGGTGTAGGCGCCGGTCTTCACGCCGAAGTCGCCGGTGGCCGTCACGTTCACGTTGACCGTAATTCCCCGCTCCGGCGTCGAGCCGGGGGTGAGCGTGAACCACACCTGCCCGGCGCTCTCGCCGGTATTCAGGCTGGAGAATGCGGTGATGCCGACCGGGGGCGGGGCGTGGTCGTCGTCGGACACCACCACCGTGCTCCAGCCTTCCGACGGGGACACCCGGTACCCGGCGTTGCTTCCGGGCGTATCCAGCTGGGCGGTGATGATGCCGCGCGGTTCCCTGGTGGAATCATCCACCGTGCGGACGGTCAGCGTGGCCGTCGTCTGGCCGGCGGCGAGGGTGACCGTTTTCGATCCGGTGTCGGCGGCCCGGGCCACGTTCCCGCTGGCCGGCCATTCGCCCACGCTGACGGGAATCGTCAGGTCGGTGGCCGACGCTTTCGACGCCGTGATGACGAACACCGCGTCTTCCCCTTCGTCAACGTCGGCCTGGGACGTGATGCCCACGGCCGGCAGCCACGACTGCGCGCCGGCCCGCTCCGACGGCAGGGCCAGCAGCGCCGCCGCGACCAGCGCCGCCGCCAGCAACGCGGGCAGCGCCCAGCCGGCGCGCCGCCGGATCAGCGCGGCGGCCCCGGAATTCGGGGGGGGGGGACGACCGTGACATCTCGACTGCTCTCTTCAGAAAGTTGTTCATAACCGTATCCCTATCCTTATGGCCACCATGATTTGTCATCGCAGGTGAACCTTTATCATCTATTTTGCAGGTCTCACGCCGTCGGCGCAACCGGCGCAATGGTGATACTGGCGTTCCGTATTAATTGGCCCAATTGATGATCCGCCGACCTGACTTCAGGCCCAAAAACGCCCGGGGCATACGGATTGAGATGCCCCGGGCGTTGACGACTGTTGGATTTTCCCTGCGGGTGTTTCATGGGGATGGCACAGCGCGGCCCAACCCCGGGCTAGTCGTCGTCCACGATGGTCATGGTCCCCACCGCGTCCGCTTGCAGGAAGCTGCCGGGCAGGAACACCTCCACCGCGAAGTACTCGTCCGGCTCGTCCTCCTCGTCCTGCTCCAGCCACACCTCCCCCGTCAGCTCGGTCACTCCCGGCGCGAACACCAGCTCGCCCTCCGCAGCCTGGTAGTCGGACGTATGCGCCCGGTCGTCCACCCGGTCATAGGCCGGCGCGGTGTACCACTTGATCGTGATCTCCTCCGCGGACGCCGCCGACAGCCGCACCCGGAAGGTCAGGACGCCGCCCTCCGTCGCCGAAGCGTCCTCCACGGTCACGCTTATCTCGGGGGTGTCGTCGTTGTCCGCGACGCCGACCGTGGCCGCAGACTGGGACGACGACACCGTGTAGCCGGTGCCGGCGTCCACCGTGGCCGTGACCGAGCCGTCGGCCTCGTCGGCGCTGTCGTCGGTGGTGCCCACGGTGAAGCTTACGCTGCCCGAGGTGGGTACGGTCACCGTGCGCTGGCCCGTGGTCGCCCCGTAGTCCCCGCTCTGGGTGACCGTGACTTTCACGTCCAGGTTCGCCGACGGCGCAGGGCTGGCGCTCACGGTGAAGCTGGCATCGCCGCCCTCCGTGATCCCGCCGCCGCCCGTGACGCTCACCACCGGCGTGGGGGCGTCGTTGTCCGAAACCGTGACGGTGGCGGTCTTCGACGCGCCCAGGTCGTAGGCCGCTCCATCCACGAGGGTGGCCGTCACGGAGCCGTCAGACTCGTCGGCGCTGTCGTCGGTGGTGGCGACGGTGAAGGTGACGCTGCCCGAGGTCGGGACCGTCACCGTGCGCTGGCCCGTGGTGGCCCCGTAGTCCCCGCTCTGCGTGATGGTGACTTTCACGTCCAGGTTGGCAGATGGCGCCGGGCTGGCGCTCACCGTGAAGCTGGCGCTCCCGCCCTCGGTGATGCCTGAACCGCCCGTGACGCTCACCACCGGCGTCGGCGGTGGCGGCGGAGCGTCGTCGTTGTCCGAAACCGTGACGGTGGCGGTCTTCGACGCGCCCAGGTCGTAGGCCGCTCCATCCACGAGGGTGGCCGTCACGGAGCCGTCAGACTCGTCGGCGCTGTCGTCGGTGGTGGCGACGGTGAAGGTGACGCTGCCCGAGGTCGGTATCGTCACCGTGCGCTGGCCCGTGGTCGCCCCGTAGTCCCCGCTCTGGGTGACCGTGACCTTCACGTCCAGGTTGGCAGATGGCGCCGGGCTGGCGCTCACCGTGAAGCTGGCGTCGCCGCCTTCCGTGATCCCGCTGCCGCCGCTGACGCTGACCACCGGCGTAGGTGGCGGCGGAGGCGCGTCGTCGTTGTCCGAGACGCTGACCGTGGCCGCAGACTGGGACGAGGACACCGTGTAGCCGCTGCCCGCGTTCACCGTGGCCGTAACCGAGCCGTCGGCTTCGTCGGCCTGGTCATCCGTCGTGCCGACGGTGAAGGCGACGCTGCCCGAAGTCGGGACCGTCACCGTGCGCTGGCCCGTGGTCGCGCCGTAGTCCCCGCTCTGGGTGACCGTGACCTTCACGTCCAGGTCCGCCGCCGGCGCCGGGCTGGCGCTGACGGTGAAGCTGATGCTGCCGCCCTCGGTGATCCCGCCGCCGCCGCTGACGCTGATCTCCGGCTGACCCGCCTGGAGCTTCAGGTAGTCGGAGGCCAGCTTGAACGAACTCTCGGGCCACTTGGCCGCGTTGGCGTGGATTTCCGATTCCGGCATCGGCGATTCGCCGCTGTCGTAGCCAATGGCCGCCAGCACCTGGTTCCACTTGCGGATATGGACGGGGTTGCCCTTCACGGCCGTGTTGACTGGGTTGTCGCGAATCTCGATCAGGTGGTCCACGAGCGTTTGGTAGTCGGTGTAGTCCGGCCCGTCGTCGTTGTCGGTGACAGCGACGGTAGCCGCGCCCTGGGATGAGGACACCGTGTAGCCGCTGCCCGCGTCCACCGTGGCCGTGACCGAGCCGTCGGTCTCGTCGGCGCTGTCGTCGGTGGTGCCGACGGTGAAGGCGACGCTGCCTGAGGTGGGTACGGTCACCGTGCGCTGGCCCGTGGTCGCCCCGTAGTCGCCGCTCTGGGTGACCGTGACCTTCACGTCCAGGTTGACCGACGGAGCCGGGCTGGCGCTGACGGTAAAGCTGGCGCTCCCGCCCTCGGTGATGCCGCTGCCGCCGCTGACGCTGATCTCCGGCGTCGAGCCGTCGTTGTCCTTGACATCCGCCGTGGCGCTGTAGGGCTGCACGTCGGCGTGGTAGCTGTTGTCCGAAACCTGCTGGATAGTCGCCCGGATCTGGCCGGCGGCCTCGACGACATTGTCATCCACCGTGGCGACGGTCATCGTGTGGGTTGTGTGTCGCTGCAGGGCAAATGCCGCGTCGCTGACGCCGGGAATGGTTACCGTTCGGTCGCCTTCCTTGTCATCAGCAACGAAGTCACCCGACAGGTCCTGCACGTTGACGGTGACGTCCAGGTCCTGTGCCGGCGCGGGTTCGGCCCGCAGGTTGAAGCTGGCGCTCTTGCCCTCTTCCACCGCATAGTCATAGCTACTCGTGATCGTGACCACTGGAGTGCCCCGGTCGTTGTCTCTCACGTTCGCGGTCGCCGTGTGCTGGTCCGAGCTCACGTCATACTCGCCCCCGGCATCGCGGTCGGGGTCGGATTGGACCGTCACCTGAATGGAACCGTCCTCCTCCCAAAGAGCGTCGTCTTCCGTACTGACGGTGAATGTCGCGGTCTGGGTTCCATCCAAGTATTTGAAAAGCGCATTATTGATGCCTTTGAGCGTCACCACGCGATCACCCTCCTGGCCGGTGGCAAGAAAGTCATCGCCCGTATCGTCGGACACGTCCACCGTCACCTCGAGGTCGTGCTTCGGCATGGGATTGGCGCTCAGTTCAAATGTGACGTCATCACCCTCGGTTGCCTGCTCCCGCGACACCCGACTGACCGAAACTACCGGCGTACCTCGCGGGGCGTCCAACGGGTCATCGGTGATGGTGCCGGTGGCCCGTCCTTTGATGATCTCACCAGGATTGACCATGGTGATCACCAGTTCGAAAGTCTCCGGCTTGGGCTCGTACTCGTCGTCGTCAAGTACTTCAAGGGGCAGCATAACTGCCTGCCCCTCGGTGAATGTCGTGACCAGCCTCTGGCTCGGGTGTATAAGTCCGAAGTCCACCTCCCAAGTCGCCGGAGCGGTAGTTTCGGTTTCTTTCGTCGTTCTGATTTCGAATTTTACGCTTGCCCAGGAGCCGCTCCTGTTGACGGTTACCGGGAATTCAATGAAAGTCCTTTTGCCGCGAGGGGCGCTGCTCTCCTCAACGGTAGCGTCGCCCACTGAAACCTTGACCGTGGTGTCCTTACCGTCATCGTCGTTGTCGTTGACGGTTACGCTGACCGATTGGGTCGATTCCGGAACGTAGTGAGCAGGGGACTGCCCGGAGGCCTCGACCTGCGCCGTGACCGAACCATCTGGTTCGTCCGACTGGTCATCGTCCGTTGCGATGGTGAGGACGCCCTGCCCCGTCGTGGCGTCAATGGTTACCGAGCGGGAGCCGGTCTCGCCGCTGCCGGCGAAACTGCCAGTCTCGCTGACCCGCACATCCACGTACAACGTGGCTGCCGGGGTCGGGTTGGCGGTGAGGGTAAAGGTGGCGTTCGCTCCCTCGATGATCGTCGGACCGGCAGCAATGCTGACGTGCGGCGTAGTGTCGGCCACGCTCACCGAAGCCTTGTTCGGAGTCCCGACTCCATAGCCGCTGCCGCGCAATAACATGACAATGATTGCGCCGTTGTTCTCCAGCGTAGTGTCGTCGTAGGTATCGATGGTGAATGTGCCGGAGCCGTCGGCGCCGATGCTGACGACTCGCGGACCGAGGGCGGATTGGTGATTGACGAAGTCGCCGTCCTGTATGACCGCAATGTTCACGTCGAGACCCGTCGACAGCGCCGGCGTCGCGGTCAAGGTAAAGGTGGCGGTTTCGCCTTCGTTAATGGACGCCCCCGCAGTAACAGTGACCGTCGGAGTGGCGTCCCGTACCGAGACCTCGGCCTGTGAGGGTGACCCGACCAGGTAGCCTTTGCTGGCGGTCACGGTGGCCGTGATACTGCCGTCGGGCTCCACGGCCCGGTCGTTGGCCGTGGCTACGGTGAACGTGGCGCTGCCGCCGGTTCCCAAAGTGACGGAGCGATCGCTAATCTCACCGGCGGTGGCGAAACTGCCGTGCTCAGCAAGGTTCACGCGGACCGTTATCGGCGCCGCCGGCGCCGGGCTGCCCGTAACCGTGAAGGTGATGGTCTCGCCCTCTTCGATTGAAGTCGGTGCTGAAACGCTGACCCGCGGCGTCGGAGCGCCGCCGTCGCTCACCTCAACTTGGCCAGTAGACGACGAGCCGACCTGGTAGCCGGTTCCGGCATTCAGGGTAGCGGTAATCGTGCCGTCGTCCTCATCAACCTCATCGCTCTCCGTATTCACTTTGAGAACGCCGTTTCCGTTGGTGTCGATGTTCACCGTTCTCCGGCCCAGTTGACTGCTGCCCGCGAAGTCTCCGCTCTGGGCTACGGTAACCTCTACCTGGAAGAGAGACGCCGGCTTAGGCCTGGCACGGAGCGTGAAGTTGGCCGTGCCTCCTTCGCTGATCGCCGAACCGGCAGAGATTTGCACTACGGGAATGTCGTTGTCCTGAACCCGGGATGAGGCGAATCTATAGTCTCCGTCATCCTCTCCCACCCGATAGTTCGTGCCTGGAAGCAGGGTAGCCGTGATCGTGCCTGCCGGTTCATTGACCGAATCATCAATGGTTCTGACCTTATAGACGCCATAGCCCCGTTTGGTGACGGTGACGGTGCGCGTCCCCAACTCGCCTCCCGAAGCAAAGTTGCCGTCCTGGGTCAGTTTGATCTGCACCTTCAGGTCTTTGGGGGGCCTGGGGCTCGTGAGTACGGTAAACTCAACTGCTTCCCCTTCGACAACCTCGCCTTCGTAGGCAAGGATGTAGGCAGTGTACGATTGGCTCTGGGCAACCGCGTCCCCCGCAAAGGCGGCGAATATGGCTACTGCCGCCATCACGGCCACCAGCGCGACAAGAATCAGCCTGCCGCGTCGAAATGGGCCCGGACGGGTCAGCATGGCGCCCCTAAAGTCGGGGGGGGGGGGGGGGGGGGGGGGGGGGTCCGCAGCTGGTTAGTCATGTCGTGTATCCTCCTAATCCGCCCGACTGACGCCACGGACCCCTGCGGGCGCTGGACCACTATGTTTGTAGTTTATGTCGATATCTGTCACAGATAGCCGGGATGGATTATCCGCCAATCTGGACTCGCATGTCAATTGCAGCCGGGCGCGCCAGCAGGGTATTGGGGGCCACCCTGAGCACCTGGGCACAGAGCATGGCAGGTTGACATACATAACCGTAAGGGTTATATTCCTGCAATGTGCCCAATAGTCTTCCATAGGCGGCCCAACGGCGCCATTCCCTATGAGGAGTATGTGCGGAGCGTCTATCACGCGGGACAGAAGACGGAGGCGGCGAGAATCAGGGCGTTCGACGAACGCCTCGGGCAGGAAGGTTCCCAGCGTCTCGCTGCGAGGCGATGGGCAGAAAAGATGAACGACGTGTGGCAGCTTCGCCCCGGCCAGCACCGGATATTCTACTTCTGGCATCCAGAGGGCGAGCGGTACGTCATTCTCAACGGCTATCGGAAGAGATCGCGTCGGACTCCGCGCACGGAACTGGCGAGAGCCGAGAGCCTGCGGGCCGAGCATCTTGGAGGATGAGGAGAAGATCATGAGACGGCATGAGGTCGAGGACAGCCACGCCGAGTGGCTGGAGGACAATGAGTACCGGCAGGAGTTTGGTTCGGAGACCGCCAAGCTTGAGGTCGCGGCAGCGCTTGCCGACGCACGGGAAGCCGCCGGGATGACTCAATCGGCATTGGCGGAGCGAGCAAGGGTATCCCAGGCGTACATCGCAAAGCTGGAGAGGGGGGACGCGAATCCCACCATCGGCCACATCGGCCGACTGTTGGCCTGCATGGGATTGAAGCCCTCCGTCAGCGTCGCCCCTATGGCAGCCGCCGCTTCATCCGAATCGGTTGATGCAGGGAGCCGGGGAGACTACAAGTTTAGGGCGGTCTACTCCGACGGCCCTCTGGCCGACGTCGCCTGTTCCTCCGTCGAGCAAGCATCGCCAGCGGTGTGAACTCCCGACTGGGGTATGGGCGTTACATGACAACAGAACGACCTCCACACATCACAGCGGAAGACCCTCGCGGCGCTCAGGCCGCCGCAGAAATACTGCGCCGGCACGCGGAAGGCGAGCTTGAGGCGAACATCACGAGTGCGGTGCGGAACTTCCTCATCATCACCGGGTTGGTGCGGGATGATGAAGTGGTCGAGGAGGCCCCTCCAGCGGAGGGTTCGCGCCAGGCCGTGGACCTGACGGCGCTTGACACCTTCGTCGAGTTCAAGCGACGCATCGGATTGGCCTCCGGCGGCGCGCCTAACCCGCAGTATGTCGAGCAACTGGACGATTACCTGGAACAGTCAGCCAAGCAGGGCAGAGTGCGCATGGGTGTCCTCACGGACGGCAAGCACTGGCTGCTGCGCTGGCCCGGCGCGGGCGAAGAGGTCCGCTTGACCCGCCCGTATGCCTTCACGCTGGAGGACCCCGACCGCTGGTTCACCCTCCATGAGTGGCTGCGGGACTACGCCCTGGGCGTCCCTGAGAGCCTGAAGCCCAATAGAGAAGAGATAGCCAAGCATTTCGGCCAGGGCAGCCCCTCCTATCAGCGGGACATCGCCACTCTGAAGGCCCACTACCAGGAGAACGCCGGGAAGGAGACCATCCGGGTCAAGCGGCGGCTGTGGTACGACCTGCTGCGCACCGCCCTGGGCGAGGTCGCCTACAGCACGGAGGGGATCGATGACGCGGTGCGCAGCGCCATGGGCGACAGGTTTGCCGAGGACACAGGGGAGATGGACGACCTGTTCGTGCGGCACACCTACCTGAGCGCCGTCATCGGCATGGTGGTGCAGGCGTCCTTCGGCATCGACATCCGCCGCCTGGCCGAGACCGACCCTGCCGACCTGCTTTCGGGCAGGCAACTGCGCCAAGACACCGGATTATACGGGGTGCTGGAATCGGACTTCTTCGCGTGGCCCAACGAGGTGGGCGGCCAGCCTCTGCTGAGGACCCTGGCCCGGCGCGTGGCGCGGTTCGACTGGACCGAAGCTCCCGCCGACACCGCCGCCACCCTCTATGAGACGGTGATACCGCCGGAGGAGCGGCGGCACTTGGGGGAGTACTATACCCCGGCATGGCTTGCCCGCGCCATGATTCGGGAGCTCGTGGACGACCCGCTGAACCAGCGCGTTCTCGACCCGGCCTGCGGCTCAGGGACCTTCGTCGCCGAGGCGGTGACTCACTTCATCGCGGCGGCCGGTAAGACCGGCTGGGAACCGATGGAGGTCCTCAGCCGACTGCGGGAGGCGGTGACCGGCATCGACGTCCACCCGGTGGCCGTGCACCTTGCCCGCGCCGCGTGGACCCTGGCGGCCCGCCCTGCTATCAACGCTGCGGGCGCAGCCGGACACGACGCCTCCCTGTCCATCCCCGTCTACCTGGGCGACGCTCTGCAACTGCGCTTCGACACCGAGGGCATGTTCGCCCAGCACACCATCACAATCCAGGTGGAGGACGATGAGAACACCGAGCTGGCCTTCCCTCGCAGCTTGGTGGAGCGGGCCGAAGCCTTCGACTCCCTGATGGGAGATATCTCGGCATATATCGAGCGGGGAGACGACGCCTTCCTGAGCCTGGACGACAACCACATCGACGACCCCGCAGAGCGGCACACCATCGAAGAGACCATCAGGGCGATGCAGCGGCTCCACGACCGGGGGCGCAACCACATCTGGGCCTACTACACCCGGAACATGGTGTGCCCGGTGGCCCTGTCCAACAGCAGGGTGGACGTGGTGATCGGCAACCCGCCCTGGATCAACTACAACCAGACCGCCGACATCCTGCGGGACGAGTTGCAGAGCCTGAGCCGCAACCGCTACGGCATCTGGGCCGGGGGACGCTACGCCACGCACCAGGACGTGGCGGGGCTGTTCTTCGCCCGCAGCGTTGACCGCTACCTGAAGGACGGGGGCGTCATCGGATTTGTGCTGCCCCACAGCGCATTGCAGGCAGGGCAGTACTCCAAGTGGCGCAGCGGTCAGTGGAAGGCGCGCAACCAGGGGAGCGTTCAGGTGGACTTCACCTTCAAGCGTGCCTGGGACCTTGAACGGCTGGAACCCAACAGCTTCTTCCCCATTCCGTCCTCGGTGGTCTTCGCCCGCAAGCTCTCCCAGGACGCCTCCGGCAGGGCATTGGCCGGTAGGGTGGAGCGATGGCTCGGCAAGGCCGGAGATGACAATGTACGGCGGGAGTCAGTGGGAATCGTCGACACCGGAGCGGTCGGAGAATCACCTTACGCGCCCCTCTCCCGCCAGGGCGCGGTCATCGTCCCCCGCCGCCTGTTCTATGTTGAGGAAACCGAGAACACGGCCATCGTGCAGGCAGCGCCAACGGTTACCGTCAACCCCCGCCTGGGCGGTCTCGACAAGGCCCCCTGGAAGGACCTGGACCTGACCGCAATCACCGCTCAGACGGTCGAGGCCAAGCACCTCTTCGACGTGCACCTGGGCGAGACCATCGCTCCCTATGTCACCCTGGAGCCGCTCAAGGCGCTGCTGCCGATGAAGCAGGGAGACGCCATCATTCCCGTCGATGACCGCGGTCCCGGAGGCATCCGGCTGGGCGGGCTGGAACGGCGGATGCGTGAGCGCTGGCAGACGGTCAGCCGTCTGTGGGAGGAGAACAAGGCCCCGGCCAACAGGCTAAACCTGCTTGGTCAGCTTGACTACATGGGAAAGCTATCGTCGCAGTTGGCGTGGATGGAAGATGCGGCAGATAGGCCGGTTCGGGTCGTATATACGAAGTCAGGAGAGCCGACTGCCGCATTGCTTGGGGACCGCCAGACCCTCGTTGACCATCTTCTCTACTGGATTCCGTGCAAGACCAATGACGAAGCCAACTACCTCGTGGCCATCATCAATAGTGACGCCCTGCAAGAGGCTGTGGAGCCATTGATGTCAAAGGGCCAGTTTGGAGCTAGGGACCTCCATAAACACTTGTGGCGGCTGCCCATCCCTGAGTTCGATCCGGCTTCGGAGTTGCATGGCTCCATCGCCGAGGCTGGGGCAACGGCGGCGCGAAAGGTGCAGGAGCGGTTGGCGAGACTTCAGGAGCAATACCAGCGGCAAGAGAAAGAACTGACCGTGACCATCGTCCGACGCGAGTTGCGGACATGGCTGCGTACTTCGAATGAGGGGAAGTCGGCAGAGTCCACTGCGGCCAGACTGCTAAGGGGCAGTTCGTAGCACCCGCTCACGGAGACTTGAGGGTAGCGATGAACTGGATTAAGCGAACAGTCACTCTTGCGGCGGCTATGGTCCTCATGGCGGGTCTCGTCTCGTGCGCCGGCGGAGAGCCCGTGCGCCTGGCTACCGAGGGCGACTACCACCCCTTCAACTTCATCAACGACGACGGCGAGATCGACGGGCTGGAGCGCGAGCTTGGCGACGAGTTGTGCCGCCGGGCCGAGCTTGAGTGCGAGTGGGTGCTGAACGACTGGGAGGGCATGATCCCCGACCTGGTGGCGGGGGAGTTCGACGCCATCATCGCCGGCATGAGCATCACCGACGAGCGCGACATGACCATCGACTTCACCGAGCCGTACTACCCTCCCACTCCCTCCGTCTACCTCGCGGTGGCGGGCGAGGGCGACGAGGCCGTCGAGGGACGGCTCGGAGCCTACGCAAACACCATCTACTCGGACTACTTCACCGGGCAGGGCATCGAGTACACCGAGTTCGGCAGCGAGGATGAACGCATCGAGGCGCTGCTGAACGGGGACATCGACGCGATGCTGGTGGACCACGCCTACGCCGTGGACAAACTGAAAGAGTACGAGGGACAGTTGGTCGTCGTCGGCCCTTCCGTGCTGCTGGACCGGGGCATCGGCATGGGCGTGCGAAACAACAACGAACTGCTGGCGAAGCTGAACTATGCCATAGCTTCCATGAAGGCCGACGGTTCCCTGAACGAACTCATCCTAAAGTGGGTCGGAGAGGACGCGGCGACGTTCGACGAGGTCCCGGCGCCATAACCGTCCGCACCGCCATCGTCCGCTTCCAACGCCAGGAGTCGCTGCTCGATCAAGCGACGCTGCACGCCGTTGTTCCGGTAAGGATGACGCGGGGCCGTTCTTCTACCAGTGGCCGGGCTGCCGCGCGGCGGCGGGAACTGTGTGAAGGAATCGGGCTGACCGCGACGGTGAACACCATCGGGCCGAACGCCTCACAAGCCGACCCGGCGCCGGAGCATTCTCCTGGTCCGGTCGCTCTTGAACGGCGAGAAGAAGAACCCCATGAATCGCCCCATCAATCCCTGTTCGATACGGCCTTCGGATTCGAGAACGCCTGGTAGCCTGTGAAGCCGCCCTTGTACCGGCCCATTCCGCTGGGCCCCACGCCTCCAAATCCCATGGTCTCGGATCCCGCGTGCAGGATCAGGTCGTTGACCGTCACCCCGCCGCTGGAGGTGCTGCCGATGACCTTGTCGATGGCGCTTCGATTCCTTCCGAAGACATAGAGGGCAAGCGGCTGCTACCTGCCGTTGACGAACGCTATCGCGTCGTCCAGGGCCGCATACGTGTACACCGACAGTATCGGGCCAAACGCCTCGTTCCGGGACACCTTCAGGTGGTCCGCGGGATTGATGGCCAGGGTCAGAGGCAGCTTCCTGGTGGAAGGGTCCGGCACTTTCTCGTTGGCCGGTTTGGACCGGACGACCCGGCAGCCGTGGGCCTCGGCCTCGGTTATGTATCCCACCAGCCTGTCGTAAGCGGCCTGATGTATGACGGAGGTGAACTCGCCGTTGTCCAGAATGGTAGGGTAAGCCTCCCGGTCGGTTTGGACCACCGCATCGATGAATGCTTCCAGGTGTCTCTCGGGCACAAGCGCGTAATCTCCTGCAATGCACACCTGTCCCGCGTTCATATGACGCACCCTGGCGATTTTCATGCCGGCCTCGGCGACGTTGGCGTCGTCCAGGATGACGCACGGGGACTTCCCGCCCAGTTCAAGGATCACGGGGGTGAGGGTTCTCGGCGGCGGCGGCGAGGATTCTCTTCCCGACCTCTGTGCCTCCGGTGAAGAGCAGCTTGTCCCAGGGCAGGGCGGCAAAGGCCCTCGACACCTCCAGGCCGCCGGTGGCCACGGCCATCTCCTCCGACTTGAAGTGCGCGGCAACCAGGGACCTGATCAGCTCGGCGGCGTGGGAAGTGCTCTCGGAAATTCTGAGCATCACGCTGTTGCCGGCTGCAATGGCGTCGATCGCGGGGGCGAACGCCAGGCCCACCGGCGTGTTGAACGGGGACATGACGCCGACGACTCCCGGGGGTTCGTGCAGAATGTAGGTGCGCTGGCCGGTAAGGCCAAGCAGTCCTGACGGGGTCCTCTCCTTCTTCATCCACTTCTTCAGGCGCGCCTTCGCGTGCCTGGCGTGGGAGAGCTGCGGGTAGATTCCGCCAGAAACGTCATGTCCGGGTTCCTGTTCCCGAAGTCCTTTTCCAGCGCTGCGGAAATCTCTCTCTCGTTGTCCCGGCACAGCCGCTCCACCCTGCTCAGGCGGTCGAGTCTCTGCTCGTAGGATGGAGCGTTGGACGGCGAGGCGCTGGCCTTCTGGAGCTGGAATACCCGGGTCAGCTCTTCTATTTCCTTGGCCGGTTCGTATGGCATCCGTTTCTCTGCTCCAACTTTACCTCAATCCACCGAAAGGATGAATGGGCCAGCGTGGTGAAAGGGTGAGCAATCGCTCCCGGCTTTGGGGATAATGGTTTCCGATACGGCAAAGCCACCCGGAACGAGGAGCGCCGGTTGGATGCTACCACCGGAACGCCCTGAGCGCATCCAAATCGCCTTCCTGGCCCGTGCCCGGTCTGCGGCAAGGTTGAACTTGCCTGGATGGCCCGGGCGGCGTCCATTGGGCCGAAGTCAAGACGTTGACATTCCCCTGGCAGCGCCCCTTGTGTGATCCTGAACCACGACGTCTCCAGATTGCGTTCCGTGCCGTGGAGCAAAGCAAGGGGCCGGCAGCATGGCCGCCGGCCCCTTCTGGCGCTTCGCCGTCTCAGAGGCTCCGGCCTAGTCGTCGTCCACGATGGTCATGGTTCCCGTGGCGTCCGCTTGCAGGAAGCTGCCGGGCAGGAACGCCTCCACCGCGAAGTACTCGTCCGGCTCGTCCTCCTCGTCCTGCTCCAGCCACACCTCCCCCGTCAGCTCGGTCACTCCCGGCGCGAACGCCAGCTCGCCCTCCGCAGCCTGGTAGTCGGACGTATGCGCCCGGTCGTCCACCCGGTCATAGGCCGGCGCGGTGTACCACTTGATCGTGATTTCCTCCGCGGACGCCGCCGACAGCCGCACCCGGAAGGTCAGGACGCCGCCCTCCGTCGCCGAGGCGTCCTCCACCGTGACGCTTATCTCGGGAGCGTCGTCGTTGTCGGCCACGGTTACGGTTGCCGCAGACTGGGACGAGGACACCGTGTAGCCAGTGCCCGCGTCCACCGTGGCCGTGACCGACCCGTCGGCCTCGTCGGCCTGGTCGTCGGTGGTGGCGACGGTGAAGGCGACGCTGCCCGAGGTGGGTACGGTCACCGTGCGCTGGCCCGTGGTCGCCCCGTAGTCGCCGCTCTGGGTGATGGTGACCTTCACGTCCAGGTTGGCTGACGGCGCCGGGCTGGCGCTGACGGTGAAGCTGGCGTCGCCGCCCTCGGTGATCCCGCTGCCGCCCGTGATGCTGACCACCGGCGTGGGGGCGTCGTCGTTGTCGGCCACGCTGACCGTGGCCGCGCCCTGGGACGAGGACACCGTGTAGCCGGTGCCCGCGTCCACCGTGGCCGTGACCGACCCGTCGGCCTCGTCGGCGCTGTCGTCGGTGGTGGCGACGCTGAAGCTGACGCTACCCGAGGTCGGGATGGTCACCGTGCGCTGGCCCGTGGTCGCCCCGTAGTCGCCGCTCTGGGTGATGGTGACCTTCACGTCCAGATTGGCCGACGGCGCAGGGCTGGCGCTCACGGTGAAGCTGGCGCTGCCGCCCTCGGTGATCCCATTGCTGCCGCTGATGCTGATCTCCGGCGTGGGCGCGTCGTCGTTGTCCGCGACGCTGACCGTGGCCGCAGACTGGGACGAGGACACCGTGTAGCCGCTGCCCGCGTTCACCGTGGAGGTGACGGAGCCGTCGGTTTCGTCGGCGCTGTCGTCGGTGGTAGCGACGGTGAACGTGACGCTGCCCGAGGTTGGGATCGTCACCGTGCGCTGGCCCGTGGTCGCCCCGTAGTCTCCGCTCTGGGTGACCGTGACCTTCACGTCCAGGTTGGCCGCCGGCGCCGGGCTGGCGCTGACCGTGAAGCTGGCGCTGCCGCCCTCGGTGATCCCATTGCTGCCGCTGATGCTGATCTCCGGCGTGGGCGCGTCGTCGTTGTCGGCCACGGTTACGGTTGCCGCAGACTGGGACGAGGACACCGTGTAGCCGCTGCCCGCGTTCACCGTGGCCGTGACCGACCCGTCGGTTTCATCCGCGCTGTCGTCGGTGGTGCCGACGGTGAAGCTTACGCTGCCCGAGGTTGGTATCGTCACCGTGCGCTGGCCGGTGGTGGCCCCGTAGTCCCCGCTCTGCGTGACCGTGACCTTCACGTCCAGGTTCGCCGCCGGCGCGGGGCTGGCGCTCACCGTGAAGCTGGCGCTGCCGCCCTCGGTGATGCCGCTGCCGCCGCTGACGCTCACCACCGGCGTCTGCGCCTGGCTCTTCAGGTACACGGAGGCCGCCTTGAAGGGACTGTCGGGCCACCGGGCCGCGTTGGCGTGGATTTCCGACTCAGCCATCGGCGTCTCCCCGCTGTCGTAGCCAATGGCGGCCAGCACCCGGTTCCACTTGAGGATGTGGGCGGGGTTGCCCTGCACGGCGGTGTTCTCGGGGTTGTCCCGCACCTGGATCAGGTAGTCCACGACCGTCTGGTAGTCGGTGTAGTCCGGCGTCGCGTCGTCGTTGTCGGCGACAGCGACGGTCGCCGTCTTGGTGGGGCGTAGGTCGTAATCCGCTCCATCAACCAGCGTTGCCGTGACCGAGCCGTCGGTCTCGTCGGCGCTGTCGTCGGTGGTGCCGACGGTGAAGCTTACGCTGCCCGATGTCGGGACCGTCACCGTGCGCTGGCCCGTGGTCGCCCCGTAGTCCCCGCTCTGGGTGACCGTGACTTTCACGTCCAGGTTGGCCGACGGCGCAGGGCTGGCGCTGACGGTGAAGCTGGCGCTCCCGCCCTCGGTGATCCCGCTGCCGCCGGCAATGCTGACGGCGATGGTCTGCAGACCGGCGTCGTCGTCATCCGTGACTTCTACGCTCTCACTGGAGGCCGTGCCCAGGGTGTAGCCGCTGCCCGCGTTCAGCGTCAGCGTGACCGACCCGTCGGGCTCGTCCACTTTGTCGTCGGTGGTGGTGATCGTGATCGTGACGCTGCCGCCGGTGGGGATCGTCACGCTGGTGGGCGCGCTTCCGAAGCCGAAGTCGCCGGTCGTCGCGACCGTGACGCTCACCGGCAGCGCCGCCGACGGCGCCGGGTGGGCGCTGATGGTGAAGCTGACGGACTCGCCCTCGCTGCCGCCGACTGAACTGGTGATGCTCACCTGCGACTTGGGCGCGTCGTCGTTGTCCGCGACGCCGACCGTGGCCGCGCCCTGGGACGAGGACACCGTGTAGCCGCTGCCCGCGTCCACCGTGGCCGTCACCGAGCCGTCGGCCTCGTCGGCGTCGTCGTCGGTGGTGCCGACGGTGAAGCTTACGCTGCCCGAGGTGGGGACGGTCACCGTGCGCTGGCCCGTGGTCGCCCCGTAGTCGCCGCTCTGGGTGACCGTGACTTTCACGTCAAGATTGGCCGACGGCGCCGGGCTGGCGCTGACGGTGAAGCTGGCATCGCCGCCCTCGGTGATGTCGCCGCCGCCGCTGACGCTGATCTCCGGCGTCGGCGGCGTGGATGTAGCGAAGCTGACCTCGAAGGTCTGCGACTCCCCCGCCGCCAGGGTCGTCAATCGGATGTCGCCCACCTTGGCGGTCCCGGCAAACACGATGAACGCGTACCGCGTCTCGGGGTCCAGGCCGGTGAGCCGGTGCTCGGTGGCCTCGACCGCGGCCCACTGCGTCTGCGGAAGCGCGTCGGGACGGCTTACCGTCTCAAACCAGGCCAGGGTGTACCGCGCGACGCCTGCCTGCGGCTCCCAGGCGATGGTCGCCGTGGTGTCGCTCACGCGCTTGAGCTGGACGCTCGGCGGCGGCGGCGCGTCGTCGTTCCTGATCCAGACGCTGGCGTAGTCCCCGAACGGGCTGGCCCGGTAGCCGTCGCCGTCGATGACGGTCGCGGTCAGCGAGCCGTTGCTCCGGTGGCCGCCGTCGTCGCTGGTGGGAATGCTGATCGTCACGCTGCTCGTGACCGGCACAGTGACCGTGCGCCGGCCCAGTTGGTCCGCGGCGACCACCGGGGTGTCGCCGGTGAGGTCGATCTCGACCCGCACTTCCAGCGGCGCATCGGGCGGCGGCGACGCCGACACCGTGAAGTCCGCGGCTTCGCCCTCGTCGACCGTGATGTTGACCGGGCTCACCGAGATCTCGGGGTCCCGCTCCAGCACCGGCGACGTCGGCTGCGGTTGCGGCGTCGCCCCCGACGCCAGCGTCGTGAACCGCAGCGTCGGGCTGCCGCTGCCCAGTTGCACCACGCCGTGGTCGTAGTAGAACACCTGCACCCGGTACTCGGTGTTGGGCGCCAGGCTCTGAATGCTGACCGACGATTCCCTGGGCTCGTAGCTGAACCAGACGTCCTCGGGCCGGTGCTCGGGCACGTTCGGATTGTCCGCAAAGGGCGAGATGGTCGACCAGTAGCGCACCGAGTAGCCCTCGGCCCCGATCACGTCCGGCCAGCTGAGGTCGATGCCGGTGTCGGACAGGTTGGTGGCGGTCAGGTCGCCCACGTGATCGTCCACCGGGTCCGGCAGGTCGAGGGACATGACCCTCAGGCAGCCCACGCACGACGTGTTCGTCCACCGCCAGCTGAAGGTGTCGGTGCGCACCGGCACCTTGGGCGTCGCCGTCGAGATCTCGTTGTCCACCCGCCCGTACAGATTGAAGGCCTCGCCGGTGAAGATCACGGTGCCGGTGACGCCCACGACCGTCGCCTTGCCGTTGATGCCCATGTGCAAGATGGTCGCCCCATCATTTGCCCAAAGCGAACCCGTGTGGATGAAGGATGAGTCAGCAATACTCCATCCGTCCGCGCCGCCGGCGTCCTCGGCCGTTGGCGACGACCTCGAAAGACGGTTACTTTGACTAATACTTGGAGACTCCAGCACCACCCAGTACACGGTGCGCGGACTGAGATTGAGGCCAGCGTGCGTGAAGCGGTACGTCTGAGCCGAGCCGGAATTCTGGAAAGCGGGATTGACCAGGGTCCCGACCGCTGTGCCGGGGTTGATGCCCGAACTGCTCCTGATGGTCACCACCAGATTTTGGCCAAGAGCAGCAGCCTCAGTGATCGCGGCGAATCTCAAATCGACACTGGTCAGGGTGTAACCCGCCGCGTTTGGCCCCGTCGTGAACGCCTGGGCCCTGCGTTGAGTACTTACCAACCTTGTAGAGCTGCCGGCCGTCTGGCCGAGGTTGCCGACCAGCGTTCCCGCCGTAGGCGGGTCGGCGCCGACGTTGATTTCCACCGTGATCGGCGTGTAGCTCACCGTGACCGAGCCGGTGCCGGAGCGGCCGTTCCTGATGGTCGAGAGACCGGGGCCCGCGTTGGTGCTGAAGGTCACCATTTGGGCCTGGCGCTCCGCGAGCGTGCGCCCGGTGATGGGGGAAGCAGTCGAGGCGCTCATGAAGAACCGTTTCGTGCTCCCCGCCGCCGCCGGCAGCGTCGACGGGTCCGTCCGCAGCCGCACCTGGAAGCTGTGCGCGGCGACGCCGGGGTTCAGCGACGCCGGGAACGCCACCGCCAGGCCGCCGTCCTCCAGGGCCGTCCAGGTGGAGCCGCCGTCGTCCGAGAACACGATGTCGTTCTCCCAGGCGTCCTCGTCCACGATCTTGAGCGGCACCCACACCGGTTGCGGATCCGGCATCTCGGCCGGCTGCCCGTTGTTGCCGTGCACCTTGGGCGCGTGGATCAGGTGCGTGGCGTGGTCGAAGGCGTCCGAGTCCTCGCCGGCGTCGATGGTCACCGAGCGCCATTCCGTCCGCTCGTGCCAGTAGATCGACTGCACCGCGAAGGGGCAGCCGTTGTGCCGGTCGAATCCCACGCCCGCGTGGCCCCCCGCCTTGTCGGTGCCAGCAGTACCAGTATCTTGTTGCCGGCCCTCATCGGTTACGGGTTCCCCGATAACCCAGGCCACGCCCCCGGTCGTCCCGGTGTGGCAGATCAGCCGGTCCCGGTCCGCGCCGCCGTTGTTCCTGTAGCCGCCGTAGGTTTGCGGGGTCTTCGTGACCTGGTCCCGGATCAACCAGAACCCCCGGTCCAGATCGTCCTGCACCCGCCACTGGTAGGTCACCTGCGACCCGCCCTCCTGTATGGTGATCGTGGGCGGCGGATCGCCCTCAGCGGTCTCCACCCAGCCCGTGCTGCAGGTGTCTCCCGTGCCGGTCGCCCAGCCGTTGACCCTGAACTGCATGTGGCCCTGATTGTTTGTGGCCCACGTGTTAGAACCTGCATTCCGTTTTATCGGTGCGTTGCCAATGCTCCAGCCCGACGCGGCGCCGCCGTCCTCGTTGTTCAAATTCGTCGACGAGATATAGTTGTTCCCAACATTCAGGCCGGGGTACTTCACCACCAGCCAGTACATGGTGTTCGGCTGAAGCTGGAGACCGGAGTGCGTGAACGTGTACGTCTGGGCCGTGCTGGAATTCGCGAGCGTGGGACGCCTCAGGGCGCCCAGCACCGCGCCGGGATCGGTGCCCGAGACGCTCCTGATGGTGACCTCGAGGCCCGGGCTCCCGTTGAAAGTGGCAGCGTCATTGATCACGTCGAAGCCGATGGCGACGCTGGTCAGGGTGTACGCCGTCGCGCCGGTCGTGAACGACTGGGCGTGCTCGGCGCCCTGGGCAGACAGGCTCTGGCCGCTGCTGCGGCTCGTCTGGCCCAGGTTGGCCACCAGCGCCGAGGAGTAGGACGGGCTGATCGTGCCGGCGCAGGTGCGGAACTGAACGAAGGACTCTGCGCCTGCCACCCGGAAGCGGGGGGAGATGCCGTACACCGAGTGGGACTCGGTATTCGTCGATGTGAACCCGGACGCGATAGGACCCCTGGATGAGCCGTCCGCCCGGAAGATGCCCCTTCTGACGCTGGAAGCGCCCAGGTGATGGGACGAGTCCTTCCGTCCGTCTGTCATGGTGCCGGTCCACGGCCAGTCGGAGCCCGTCTCCCGGGCGCCGGTCTCGACCCGGCGGTCGGTGAGCGCCCAGTTCTCCCAGGTGTCGCTCCAGAACGTGGACTTCCCGGAGGCGACGCGCGGCCCGTTCAGCCAGTAGACCGGCGCGTCTACGTGCGCGCGGTTGCCGGGGTTCATCCGGGTATGGTCGCGGGCATCCACCGCGCCGGTCGAGCCCACCACCCTGAACAGCGAGCCGTAGGCGCGGATGTCGGCGTGGCCGTTGTTGGTGATGGCGTTCTGAACGTGGGTGTCGTAGGTGGATATGCTGGTGGATGAGGCGGCGAAGTGGGTGTTGGTCATGAACAGCAGCCGGAACTCGTCGCCCGGGTTCAGTCCGGCCGGTATCAGGGACCAGTCAGCGGGAACGGTGTAGGACCCGTGATGGTTTGCCGTCGGGGTGGTCTGGGCGTCAACGGGTCCGGCCGGCAGCGCCAGCAGCGCCGCCACGAACAGCGCGGCCAGCAGCAGGGGCAGCGCCCATGCGGCGCGCCGCCGGGTCAGCACGGCACCCCCAAAGCCCCAAGAGTCGGGGGGGGGGGGGGGCTGAAAGGAGCAGGTATGGAGTTTTGCCTGCTTTCCCCAGGGTTTTCGCTATGAGCGTGGCCAACATCTCTATCAGTCCTCCCGCCGCCAGGGGTTGTATCCCGCCAACGTTGGCTAAAACTGAGACCTCACCCGGCAGCGCCGATTGTCCTCTTGAAGTAATAGTGATTATCCGCCAATTCACCGCCCGCCGCAAGGCGGCTGCCCGGACCCAAATCCACCACCTAATGGGAGAAAAATGGTTTTGGGGCTCCTTGATTGGGCCGGTTGGGGCATCGGCTGACGGCTGACAGGTTGGCAGTGGGTTGGCGTGGCAGGAGTAGGCGCTGGAAGGGGATATTGGGGCGTTGGCCGGCGACGCCAGGGCGAGGTCTATGCCAACCGGTCCTGGAGAAGGGCGCAGTGTCCCTACGGCGGGAGTCCCCGTCGCTTGAATGCCCGTCGGTAGTGGCGCAGACCGTCCCAGGTCAGGGTGGGCCGTGGGCCAGCGCCGCTATTCTCCGGTGCGCTCCCGCCAGCAGCGGGAAGGATGGATGGCCCCGGGCCAGCCGGATCAGCAGCTTCCTGGCGTGGCAGACCACCCGTCCGGCCAGATTGATCAGAGCAAAGCGCACCGCCTTGAGCCGCTTGTTCACCCACTGACCGCCCAGGGCCAACTGCTTGACCGCCGAGTTCAGGTTGAACGCCAGCGCCGCTATCGCCCACCAGGCCGCGTTGGCCCCGAACTGTCCCGACGGCAGCCTCCCGCCAGCCAAGTCCTCCTTCAGCACACCATGCACCTCCTCGCCCTTCCCGCATCTCTCCCGGTACCACCGCACCACCTCATCTCCCGGTAGCTCCCGGTTAGTCACTATCCCCCGGATCTTGTACCAGCCCCGGTCCGGCATCTCCATCGCCGGAACCGACAACTCCAGGTCATCCTCCATGCCCGGCAGCGGCGGCCGCCTCAGCGGCTCCCGGACCGCTATGAAACGGTAGTCGGGATCATTCTTGGAATAAGCCAATCTATCGGGCACGAAGTCCACCTCGGCCCACTCCTGTTCCGTCTCCACCGCCAACTCCCCCACCATCCGGGGCAACCGGCGCCACTGGCTCTCCTCCACTTCGGCTGCCGCACGCTTGAACCCCTCCGTGACGTCCGCCCCCACCGCGAATTCGATCACTCCGAACCGCTCATCCCTCCCCTCGGCGCAGTACCGCAACAACTCAACTTGGTACCCCGCCGTGTCCGACCGCAGCATCACCTTCACCACGCCCTCCGGCAGATGGGCCAGCGACTCCCGCAACACCCGCAGTTGCTCGAACCCCGCTGGCACGTTGCCGTCCCGGAACTCCGAATGGACCACCAGGTCCGCCTCGGCCCAGTAGGTGACCATCGGCTGGTAGGCCTTGTAGCCCTGGTAGCAGTACAGCGCCTCCTGCTTGTAGGTCTCGATCAGCGTCGCGTCCATGTCCAGCGTCGCCTGCTCCTGCTCCAGGTGGTCCCGGACGAAGCTCATCATCTCGGCGTTGACCTTCCCCAGCCCGCGCAGCGCGCCGCTGGGCGCGGGTATGTACGCCGTATGGGGCTGCCTGGCCTCCTCCTGAACCGGGTCGTGGAACCGGCCCAGGTACCGGAACACCGCCGACGGAGACGGGACGCTGCGGCGCCGCCCGCCCCGCCACCGGCTGCCCTCCTCCCGGCGCTCACAAGCCCGCTGCCGGTGCGTCTCCACCCGGCCCAACATCCGGCCCAGACCCTCGTCCCCTTCCAGCACCCGGAGGTCGTCCACTCCTTCTCCACCGGCCAGATTCAGCAGCACCAGCGCGGTGACCATCTGCCGGTCCGTCCATCCCTGTCCGCCCTCCTTGACCTTCACGTAGCGCCGGATCGACTCGCCCAGCCCCATCGCATCGGCCATTTCCAGATAGACCGCCAACCCCGACAGCCCCGTCATGCCCCCCGCGCGATGCTCCGTCCCATACTGGAATGGCAGGACTCCCTGTTGCATAATGACTGCACCTCGTTGGTGATGGTTGTGTTTGTCCCGTAACCATCATAGCCAGCTTTGCCGCTGGCTCCAACGAGGTCTTTTCCTCCCATTAGGTGGTGGATTTGGGCCGGAAGGTTCGGGTATTTTCGCCAGCCTGCCGGCGCGAGGCCGACGCTGGTATAATGCCCCCAACGAGCCAGTCCATCGCCAACGGCAATCCCAACGCTAGACCCGCCGAGGTTCGGCATGACCAGCGCCAAAACCAACACCAGCGCCAGCAGCAAGGCCCCTAGGACCCCGGGCCGGTTCCGGCTGCCCGACATACCCGACCGCGAGCCTGATGAAGTGACTCAATACGACCAACTCTTCAAGGATGGCCGCTCTCGCGACCTGGCCTTCCACCTGGGAAATCCCGACACCACGCTGGTGGAGGCCGACCGCTGGATCGCCCCGGACACCGCTTTCGACAAGCGCCGGGCGCGGTACCCCGACCTGCTGGTGGCCTTCGGCGTGGACCCGGAGGCCTACCGGGCCAGCAACGGCTACATAGTAGAGGAGCAGGGGAAGGCGCCGGACTTCGTATTGGAGGTGGCGTCGGAGAGCACCGGGGAGAATGACGTAGGGGACAAACGGGACTACTACGAGTCCCTGGGCATCCTGGAATACTGGCGGTTTGACGAGACCGGGGAGCATCACGGGACGAAGCTGGCCGGGGACCTTCTGGCGGATGGGCGTTACGAGGCCATTGAAATCCGGGAACTGCCCGGCGGGGCGTTGCAGGGGTACAGCCAAGCGCTGGGGCTGTATCTGCGGTGGGAAGCTGGGCGGTTGGTATTTTACGACCCGGGCACAGTCGCGCCGATAGCCACGCTGGAAACGGAGCGTTCCCGGGCCGACACCGCCGAGGCCCGGGCTGACAGCGAGCGGGAAGGCCGTGTACGGGCCGAGGCCCGCAACCGTGAGTTGGAAGAGGAATTGCGCCGGCTGCGGGGCGATTAGCTTCCCCTTGTCGGCCCTCTACTCTACAGCCTGACCTCCCAGCGGAGAGTTCGCAATGCGGTACGCTTAGGCCCACCAGCACGGGCTGCGTTCCGTGCCGTAGAGCAAAGCAAGGGGCCGGCAGCATGGCCGCCGGCCCCTTCTGGCGCTTCGCCGTCTCAGAGGCTCCGGCCTAGTCGTCGTCCACGATGGTCATGGTTCCCGTGGCGTCCGCTTGCAGGAAGTTGCCGGGCAGGAACGCCTCCACCGCGAAGTACTCGTCCGGCTCGTCCTCCTCGTCCTGCTCCAGCCACACCTCCCCCGTCAGCTCGGTCACTCCCGGCGCGAACACCAGCTCGCCCTCCGCAGCCTGGTAGTCGGACGTATGCGCCCGGTCGTCCACCCGGTCATAGGCCGGCGCGGTGTACCACTTGATCGTGATCTCCTCGGCGGACGCCGCCGACAGCCGCACCCGGAAGGTCAAGACGCCGCCCTCCGTCGCCGAGGCGTCCTCCACCGTGACGCTTATCTCCGGCGCGTCGTCGTTGTCCGCGACGCTGACCGTGGCCGCGCCCTGGGACGACGACACCGTGTAGCCGCTGCCGGCGTCCACCGTGGCGGTGATCGAGCCGTCGGTTTCGTCCGCGCTGTCATCCGTCGTGCCGACGGTGAAGGTGACGCTGCCCGTCGTGGGAACCGTCACCGTGCGCTGGCCCGTGGTGGCGCCATAGTCCCCGCTCTGGGTGATCGTGACTTTCACGTCCAGGTTGGCCGTCGGCGCGGGGCTGGCGCTGACGGTGAAGCTGGCGTCGCCGCCCTCGGTGATCCCGCCGCCGCCCGTGACGCTCACCACCGGCGTGGGGGCGTCGTCGTTGTCGGCCACGCTGACCGTGGCCGCGCCCTGGGACGACGACACCGTGTAGCCGCTGCCCGCGTCCACCGTGGCGGTGACCGACCCGTCGGTTTCGTCGGCGCTGTCGTCGGTGGTGCCCACGGTGAAGCTGACGCTGCCCGATGTCGGGACGGTCACCGTCCGCTGGCCCGTGGTGGCGCCATAGTCGCCGCTCTGGGTGATGGTGACCTTCACGTCCAGATTGGCCGACGGCGCAGGGCTGGCGCTCACGGTGAAGCTGGCGCTGCCGCCCTCGGTGATCCCATTGCTGCCGCTGATGCTGATCTCCGGCGTGGGCGCGTCGTCGTTGTCCGCGACGCTGACCGTGGCCGCAGACTGGGACGAGGACACCGTGTAGCCAGTGCCCGCGTCCACCGTGGCCGTGACCGACCCGTCGGCCTCGTCGGCGCTGTCGTCGGTGGTGGAGACGGTGAAGCTGACGCTGCCCGTCGTGGGAACCGTCACCGTGCGCTGGCCCGTGGTCGCCCCGTAGTCCCCGCTCTGGGTGACCGTGACCTTCACGTCCAGGTTGGCCGACGGCGCGGGGCTGGCCGTGACGGTGAAGCTGGCGCTCCCGCCCTCGGTGATCCCGCTGCCGCCCGTGATGCTGACCACCGGCGTGGGGGCGTCGTTGTCCGAAACCGTGACGGTGGCGGTCTTCGACGTGCCCAGGTCGTAGGCCGCCCCATCGACGAGGGTGGCCGTGACCGAGCCGTCGGCCTCGTCGGCGCTGTCGTCGGTGGTGCCTACCGTGAACGTGACGCTGCCCGAGGTGGGTACGGTCACCGTGCGCTGGCCCGTGGTCGCCCCGTAGTCCCCGCTCTGGGTGAGGGTGACCTTCACGTCCAGGTTGGCCGACGGCGCCGGGCTGGCGCTGACCGTGAAGCTGGCGCTCCCGCCCTCCGTGATCCCGCTGCCGCCGCTGACGCTCACCACCGGCGTCGGCGGTGGCGGCGGCGCGTCGTCGTCCGCGACGCTGACCGTGGCCGCAGACTGGGACGAGGACACCGTGTAGCCAGTGCCCGCGTCCACCGTGGCCGTTACCGACCCGTCGGCCTCGTCGGCCTGGTCGTCCGTCGTGCCTACCGTGAACGTGACGCTGCCTGAGGTTGGGATCGTGACCGTGCGCTGGCCCGTGGTCGCCCCGTAGTCCCCGCTCTGCGTGACCGTGACCTTCACGTCCAGGTTGGCCGACGGCGCAGGGCTGGCGCTCACGGTGAAGCTGGCGCTCCCGCCCTCGGTGACGCCTGAGCCGCCCGCGATGCTCACCACCGGCGTCTGCGCCTGGCTCTTCAGGTACACGGAGGCCGCCTTGAAGGGACTGTCGGGCCACCGGGCCGCGTTGGCGTGGATTTCCGACTCAGCCATCGGCGTCTCCCCGCTGTCGTAGCCAATGGCGGCCAGCACCCGGTTCCACTTGAGGATGTGGGCGGGGTTGCCCTGCACGGCGGTGTTCTCGGGGTTGTCCCGCACCTGGATCAGGTAGTCCACGACCGTCTGGTAGTCGGTGTAGTCCGGCGTCGCGTCGTCGTTGTCGGCGACAGCGACGGTCGCCGTCTTGGTGGGGCCTAGGTCGTAATCCGCTCCATCAACCAGCGTTGCCGTGACCGAGCCGTCGGTCTCGTCGGCGCTGTCGTCGGTGGTGCCGACGGTGAAGCTTACGCTGCCCGATGTCGGGACCGTCACCGTGCGCTGGCCCGTGGTGGCCCCGTAGTCCCCGCTCTGGGTGACCGTGACCTTCACGTCCAGGTTGGCCGACGGCGCAGGGCTGGCGCTGACGGTGAAGCTGATGCTGCCGCCCTCGGTGATCCCGCCGCCGCCGCTGACGCTGATCTCCGGCTGACCCGCCTGGAGCTTCAGGTAGTCGGAGGCCAGCTTGAACGAACTCTCGGGCCACTTGGCCGCGTTGGCGTGGATTTCCGATTCCGGCATCGGCGATTCGCCGCTGTCGTAGCCAATGGCCGCCAGCACCTGGTTCCACTTGCGGATATGGACGGGGTTGCCCTTCACGGCCGTGTTGACTGGGTTGTCGCGAATCTCGATCAGGTGGTCCACGAGCGTTTGGTAGTCGGTGTAGTCCGGCCCGTCGTCGTTGTCGGTGACAGCGACGGTAGCCGCGCCCTGGGATGAGGACACCGTGTAGCCGCTGCCCGCGTCCACCGTGGCCGTGACCGAGCCGTCGGTCTCGTCGGCGCTGTCGTCGGTGGTGCCGACGGTGAAGGCGACGCTGCCTGAGGTGGGTACGGTCACCGTGCGCTGGCCCGTGGTCGCCCCGTAGTCGCCGCTCTGGGTGACCGTGACCTTCACGTCCAGGTTGACCGACGGAGCCGGGCTGGCGCTGACGGTAAAGCTGGCGCTCCCGCCCTCGGTGACGCCTGAGCCGCCCGAGATGCTCACCACCGGCGTCGGCGGTGGCGGCGGGGCGTCGTCGTTGTCGGCGACGCTGACCGTGGCCGCGCCCTGGGACGAGGACACCGTGTAGCCGCTGCCGGCGTTCGCCGTGGCCGTAACCGAGCCGTCGGCTTCGTCGGCCTGGTCATCCGTCGTGCCGACGGTGAAGGCGACGCTGCCTGAGGTGGGTACGGTCACCGTGCGCTGGCCCGTGGTCGCGCCGTAGTCCCCGCTCTGGGTGACCGTGACCTTCACGTCCAGGTCCGCCGCCGGCGCCGGGCTGGCGCTGACGGTGAAGCTGGCGCTGCCGCCCTCGGTGATGCCGCCGCCGCCCGAAATGCTGATCTCCGGCTGGGGCGCGTCGTCGTTGTCGGCGACGCCGACCGTGGCCGCAGACTGGGAAGAGGACACCGTGTAGCCGCTGCCCGCGTCCACCGTGGCCGTTACCGACCCGTCGGTTTCGTCGGCGCTGTCGTCGGTGGTATCAACGGTGAACGCGACGCTGCCCGTGGTGGGTATGGTCACCGTGCGCTGGCCCGTGGCAGCGCCGTAGTCGCCGCTCTGGGTGACCGTGACCTTCACGTCCAGGTCCGCCGCCGGCGCCGGGCTGGCGCTGACGGTGAAGCTGGCGCTGCCGCCCTCGGTGATGCCGCCGCCGCCGCCGGTGACGCTGATCGTGGGGCCTGACGAAGTAAGCAGTCCTTGCCGGGCGAGCCGCACCACAATGGCCTTCACGTCGGCTGCCAGATTCGCGAAATTGGGCTTGAGCAGGTCGCTATCTACCTCAGGGATGAGCGTTGCGCGCTGGTCATGGCTGAGTTGGTCCCATTGCTGTTGCGCGAGGGATTTCAATTCGTCGTTGGTCACGGTGAAACGCAAGCGCGCCTTCGTGGTTCCTCCGCCACTTGCCGACGCCGTGAAATCAATCTCGTAAACCCCATCCCGATTTGCGTCAGCGGGGCTGTCATACTCCTGCTCCTCCAAAAAAATGAGGTTGGCATGGGTATAGTCGCTGAAATGTCCGGCGTCAGGTCCGCTGATGCTGCGAGTCAAATTACTGCCGGAATGAGTGACAAAAACTTTAAGTACGTAGACTTCTCCGCTCGACACCGTGTGGTTTAAGCCAAACTTCAGGGTTGGGGGCTGCACAAACGGCTTGGGAAAGATCCAGGGGCGCGCCTGCTTGATAGCAAGATTGTTGGCCGCCGTAATCTTGAACTCGATCTCGATGGCGAAGTCTTCACCGTCTTTGACGCCGTAGAGCTTCCTGAAATGGTTATGGATAGTTTCAAGGTTGCTGCGCAGTTGGCGCATCTGCGCGGCGCTCATCAGGAGCTTATTTGACGACACCAGGTTGGAACGTGACAGTATCTTAGCCTCGCCGCCGGTTCCCAGCAGCAGTTGCTCGGGCTGGGAGTGAGCCTCCGGGTTGGTGACCAGGTCCTCGCCCTTCTGCGAATTGACGTAATAGAAGTCGTCCTAGAAGGTGATGGGGTCATAGCTCACCGCGACGCCGTTGACCGGTTCGTCGGAGTAATTGGGATGCACCAAGACGCCCATGAAAACGGTGGTGTGGTCAACGCGATAGAAGTCCCGCTCCAGGACGGCGCGGTAATTCCACAGGCTGGCCCAGACTTGCTTGATGGACTTGTCAATGCCTTCCTCGGTCGTCTCGTCCGTCGTCTGGGTCTTGGATGAATACAGGCCGGCTCCGCTAAAGGCGGGCAGGTCTTCATTATTGGTGCTGGAACGGTAGCGCAGGGACTGGCCATCCGGGTATTGGGCGTGCAGATTATTCAGCGCAGTGATGACCCAGGCCGGGGACTGGGCGTTCTTGATGGCCTTGCGCAGGTCGTCCAGCATCTCCTCCTGGATGTCGGCATCGGTCTGGAAGTGCGAGTGGGCCAGCATCGCCGTCACCGCCTCGGCCAGCGTGGTTTCCGCCGGAAGGGTGATCTTCTCCTCATCCGGAGCCTTCTTCTTGCCCAGTATGGTTTCCTTGCCCAGCGTTGCCTGCTTCATGAATTCGTCGTAGAAGTAGAAGGGGACGGCGTACCCTACCGGGGTCGTGCCTTCGGGCAAGGACAACTTGGTCAGCTCGGCCACGTTGGCTGCCTTGACGCCGAAGGCGGTCCAGTCGGCGAAGCTCACGTTGCTCAGGGAGGTTATCGTCTTTTTGGTCAAGTCGCTCTGGAGGGTCTGCGTGTTCTTGGGACGGAGGCTTTCGAAATGCTTGTCAACATCCGCCTTGGTCGCCGCGCGAATCGTGTAGCCGTCAGCGGTCGCGGCGAAATAAACGTACTTGCCGAGCAGGGCGGTGATAGCGTCCTCTTGCAGTGCGCCCTTAATGTAGGCGTTGGGTAGGTTGTTCTGAATGGCGCGCAGATTGACGTGGGACAGCGGCGTTTGCGGCACGGTGGTGATGGTCCCGGCCACGCGCGGCAGATCGTTGGGCAGAGTCTCATAGATGGCGATGTCAAAGGGGCTAGGGCGCTCGCCTTCCTTCATCAGCCGCAGGCGCCCATACCCCCCACCCTGGTTCAGTGCGATGTAGGTCATCTTGCCGAAGATGTTCGCTTCCGTCAGCACGTTGATCCTGGAGGCGTCAAACTTACTCTTGTCTCGGTTGTAATTGCTAACTTGCGTCTTCGTACTGGGGTAGTAGAATAGGTTATTGTCAAGTACCGGCATGTTTGCCGCCAGTATCTCGTTGTATTTTTGTACATTCTCGAAGCTCCCGTCATCTAACTGGTCAAAACCAAAGCGATAGATCCCGGATGATCCGTCGGGGGCTTCTATGTTGGGGTGGTACGCGATCGCGCCCCTGCTGTTTACTTTGCCGTGTTGGACCCCGACGCGATCTTCAATATATCTGTGAACTCTTGCAAGGTTCGTATTCATGAATAAGACGGTCGGGTTGTCGGCTTCTGCATTCAGAATAGAGTAGTTGACCCACTCCGTGTACTTGAGTTGCTCAATATCTCCGCTCTTCCACATAACTCCCCTGAGTGACAATTTTTGGAAGGTCGCCAGGGAGTCAATGGCGGCGGCTCCGAGGTCGATATCGATGGCCTTGAGCGGGTTGACGGGATTGTAGGTTGGCAGTTCCGCCAGTTCCGTCAGGTCGTCAACGCAGTCGCCGTCCAGGTCTCCGGGCTGCGCGACCGAGTACTTCTTCACTACATACTTGTCAGCCGCCAATGGCGTAAGGTTGTCGGCGAGAGTCGTCGTGCCGTTCGCTCCCAGCGTGACGGACACTGCGAGGGTGGACTTGTCAGGAGTATCGCTGCCTGGCGGGTGCTTAACATTGCTGGTCTTGACATAAAGCACAAAATAGTCGTCGGTGGTTGACGTGACCGTGATGGGGACGCTGGTCACCGGAACGTCGACCGGAGTGGGGGCGACGTAGCCGTCTTCGCAGGGGCCGGGAGGAGGGGCGCTTGCCGAAGCGCCTTGGGGAAGCAGGAAGATCACGGTCAGTGCTCCCAGCGCCGCTACCAGGAGCCACGGGATGGGCAGACGGCTATAGAGCAATCGGATGAAATGGGGGGGTGGTTCAGTTGGCTGTGCATGGGAACTGGCTCCCGGCGTCTCACTGCGGACTGCCCAAAGGCTTCATGCGGATTCACGGTGACTAGGGCCGCCCACCCTGCCCGAACGCATCGCCCTAGCCCGCAGGGAGCAACTGGGCTACGCTTTCTTCCTGGAAATCATCCTCTCCGACGAGGTCAACCGCCGCGACCACCGCCGCGTCAAGACCCGCCTGCACAGGGCCGTCTCCCAGGAAATCTGCCGCCTGGAGGACTTCGGCTGGACCGCCGACATCACCCTGGACCGACGCCTGCTGGACGCCGCCTTCTCCCGGGAATCCCTGGACCGGCGCGAACACGTCCTGCTGGCGGGTCCCGCCGGCGTCGGCAAGAGCTTCCTGGCCCAGGCCCTGGGCCACGCCGCCGTCAGAGCCGGGCACTCCGTCCGCTTCGTCCGCGCCGGCGACTTCTTCAAGGCCATGAAACAGGCCCGGTCCGACAACTCCACCGACAAGACCTTCCGCTCCTTCCTCACTCCCGACCTGCTCATACTGGAGGACCTGGGTCTCCACTGCTTCTCCGCCCAGCAGTCCGCCGACCTCTACCAACTGATCATCGACAATCACCGGGCCTCCAGCTTCGTCGTCACCAGCAACCGGGCCGCGGAGGAATGGCTCAGCCTCTACAACGACCCTATCCTGGGGAGCAGCGCCCCACACCGCCTGACCAACACCAGCTAACAGATCGTCATCGAGGGCCAGAGCTACCGGGAACGCCTGTCGCCCCCCGCACCCTAGCTGGGCAAGGTGGCTAGAATCCTCGGCAAAGCAGGTGATTGACCTGACATCCATAACCTGATATTTATTCATCGACCACGCCCCAGGGTGGCATAATGTCCGTGTAAATCACCGGCCTAAAGACCCTGTAAATTGACTTGAAGGGCACACGCGATAGTTGCAAATGCTACCAGTGGTGAGGGATACTATCAATATGGCATCTGTCTGTCAAGCATTGCTTGCAGGTCTTTCAGTTACTTTATGCCGTTCCCCGCGACACTCGGAATGACCCAGGGAAATCATCCGGGCCAACCCACAGAACAGGCGGCGCCCTCACTGGCTCACAACTATTTGTTGGTGGGAGCTGGTGCAGTCCATGGGCTGTGGCCCGCCATATGCGTGGGCGGCCGGGAGGAAGGATGTGCAAACAAGAATGAAGCGGCTCCCCGAAACCCAACAGAGGGCTGCCGGTTGTGGTGAATCGGGAAGAGGGACATACCCATGGACGAGATTAGACCAAAGGAAGCCGGAGAGTTGGATCCGCATGAGCTGCTGGGCAGTTTGCCGCTGAAGCTCCATGATCTGGGGCGGCTGGTGGAAAACCACATTGAAGCGGAACTGGCAGACTGCGAAATCTCCCTCACCGAATTGCGGGTCTTGGCCATCTGCGCGGCGCATCCTGGAATCACTGCCGTCGGCGTCTCCGGCATCGTCGAGTCGGGCGCGTACGCTATCAGCCGGGTGGTGCAGCAATTGTTTCAGAAGGAGCTGCTGTCCAGACGCCGGTCCAGAAGCGACCGGCGGGAGGTGAGGCTCCGAGCGACCAACGATGGACTGGCATTGCTCAGGGAGTGCCAATCTCAACTTGAGCGCCCCATGGCCGAGTTCCTCGGACCGCTGAGCGAGACTCAGCAGCGCTCCTTGGCGCGCATCGTTGAAATCCTGCTCTCCGCCAATGATTGAGACCCCAGGACCGCCCGCACCCTGGACACGGCGGGTTGGGTCAATGCCCCCTTCCGTTCCTGAGTGCGGTGGAACGGCAGGTCCGTGGAAGTTGACCGAAAAGCGATCTCTCCCGAATCGGTCCTGCGCAGAGGCCGCGCTTTCCGGGTGCCATCCGGGCCGGGAGAGCGGTCTGGGCCGGGGACGGAGGTGTGGGACAACAAGGGAATCGCCCCTTGCCGGAATGTAAACAGCCCTGTCCGGATTGCCGTTTCGGGACCTGTCGCTACAGGGTGTTCACGTCAATTGAAGGCGGGTGAGCCGCGTTGCCCAGTACGCCGTGAGCCTTTCTACTGTCATTAGATGAGATGCAGAAGGAAAGCAGGTCTCGCGTGGCGTCTCCCGCGTCCCCGAGCTAGGGCTTGACGGCCAGCGCCTCTCCAAAGGCGAACGCGCCAATGGCTCCGATGGAATGGTACCAGCGTTCTCTTGACTGCTTGAGTTCATCAAACCTGCGTAGAGTGGCTGCCCCGTACTGCGTAGCGGGAGACTGGACATTAGGCGTGAAAAACCACTGTTCGCCCAGATCATAGAGTAGTTTCCGCCTCTCGGGACCTGTGAACGTTTCGAACGAGGCGGACATCCGGATGTCGGTGAATCCGGCCTGGTCGAGATGTCCGGCCAATTCCTTGCCCAACTGCGGGTGCCCATCGTCGGCCGCGAGAGTGTCAGCGAAGATGGCATATGCCTGAGAAGCGGGACGGGGCTCCGGGTCCGGATGAGTCATGCACAAGTCCATGATGATCTCCCGCCAGCCCAGGATGCCGCCAGATTTCAGCACCCGCTTCATCTCATTAAGAGCGGCCTCAGTGTCTGGTATGTAGGCCAAGGCGTCGTTGCAGTGTACGACGTCGAACGAGCCGTCGTCAAAAGGCAGGTCTCTAACGTCGGCAACGCTGAACTCCGCGTTGCTCAGCCCCCGAGCCGCAGCCGCCTGTACGGCCATCTCCACCTGCGAGGGAGCAATGTCAATGCCGCGCAACTCGCCCGGCGCTACAATTTCGGCCAATCCCGCCGATATTGAGCCTGGCCCGCAGCCTACGTCAAGTACCCGAAGACCGGGCCATAGGCGCGGCATCAGATACCCACATGCGTCTGCCACGCTCCGCGAAGAGAGAATTCGCAGGTAGGCCTCGGAATATCCCATTATGTACAGGTCGTTTGTCATCACTGCCCCGCTTCAGCCACCTCGTCTGGATTCACCAAACTGAATCGCGGCAGCTGTTCAGTTCCCCGTGCCTGAAACTGTTCGTATTCTATCACGACCGGCACACCCCATCGGCCAAGCTCGATGGGCCTGGTTTGGACCTCGGACTCACGTCTGTCCAACCACGCCCGTCTGGTCATCCGCCCTCGCCGCCCACCCTGACGGTAGCGCCGCCGCGAATGCCCTCGAAAGGGAGCTTTCAGCCCGGCGGTGAGCCGGTCGCCACGCGCCCGGGGCAGCAAGATGTTCTGGGAATCCCTCCGAGAAGGTTGGGCCGACAATGGTAGAGCCGGGCAAGCCCTTGAACCGCCTTTGGCGGTTCCGCTTTCATTCAACCAACATCCAACCAAATAGCGCGCCGCGGCGCGGAGCATGAACTTCAGGTCCTCCCACCTCCCCCTCCTGGGTGAGGCGGCCAAGACCCAAAGCAGGTGATTGACCCGCCGCCTAACTCTCGCATATCATCATTTCGCCACCCTGCCGGCCTGGGTCAATGCTCATGAATGGAATCTCTACTAAATAACTTCCCACCGGAAAGTTCGCAGTTCGGTACGCTTAGGCCCCCGTGCATCGCAACCCCTGGCGCCGGACGGGGCGCACCGTCAGCGTGATCCGCCACGGCATGGAACGCCTCCAGCGCTTGCTCCTCCAAGGCCGCCTCTGGACCCAACTGTGGCTGTTGCCAGAGCCTTGGCCTCAACCCAAGTCCAACCTGGAGATTACTCACCATGCGCCTACCTAAAAACGTCTTACATACCCTTGTCAGCCCCCCTATCCCCCAACATTAGAAAGACCCCCTCAGTGGTATGGTGTTTCGTCAACTAACAATCCACCACATGGGTGTCTTCTTTTATGGGTTCATCCCAAACCAGTTTCTGGATCTTCCCAAAATTCGGGATGACTCATGTTTTGGCGCTTCGCCGTCTCAGAGGCTCCGGGCTAGTCGTCGTCCGCGATGGTCATGGTACCCACGGCGTCGGGCAGGAAGTTGCCGGGCAGGTATGCCTCCACCGTGAAGTACTCGTCCGGCTCGTCCTCCTCGTCCTGATCTAGCCACACCTTTCCCGTCAGCACGGTGACGCCCGGCACGAAAACCAGCTCGCCCTCCGCGGCCTGGTAGTCGGAGCGGTGCGCCCGGCCGTCCCGCCGGTCATAGGCTGGCGCGGTGTACCACCTGACCGTGACCTCTTCGGTGGACGCTGCCGACAGCCGCACCCGGAACGTCAGGACGCTGCCCTCCGTCGCCGAAGCGTCTGCCACGGTGACGCTTTCAGCTTTTCGGGGCCAGAATATACCTCGAAGGACGCGGACACCCCGACGTCGACGAATCCCGCCCGCTCCAGGCGCCCGCCCAGCTCTTTGCCCATCTGCGGGTGCCCGTCGTCGGCCTCCAGGAGGTCGGCGAAGGCCGCGTATCCCCGGGCCAACGGGCTGGGGTGGGGGTCCGGATGGATCAGGAAGGCGTCCATGATGATCTCCCGGCACCCCTGGACCACGCCGGGCTTCAGCACCCGCAGAATTTCGCCCAGCCCACCCCGGTCTCCGGAACGAAGGCCAGGAGGTCGCCACAGTGGACCACGTCGAACCGGCCATCCCCGAAGGGCAGGTCTCCCACGTCGGCAACGCCGAACTCCGCGTTGCTCGCCCCCCGCTCCGCAGCCAGCCGCGCGGCCAACTCCACCTGCGACGGCTCCACGTCGATGCCGCGCAGTTCCCCCGGCGCCACTATCTCGCCCAGTCCCGCCGACAGCGTGCCCGGCCCACAGCCGGCGTCCAGCACCGATAGACCGGGCTTCAGGTGCGGCGTCAGGAAGGCGCAGGCGTCCGCGGCGGGCCGCGCCGAGAGAATCCGCAGGAAGGCCTCCGAATACCCCATGATGTACAAGGTCGTCCGTCATCGTGGTCAGTCCCGTAGGCCCAGCCGTTCCTCCAACTCCCGGATCCGGGCTTCGGCAGCATCGGCACGGGATTGCTCGATGATGCGGGCTTCCCGCTCCAGGCCAAGTTCGGCCTCGGCAGTGTCGCGCTGGGCCTCGGCAGTATCGGCGCGGGCGCGTTCATCCTCCAGGGTGGCGATGCGCCGCCCCGTGGCCGGATCGCAGAACGCCAACTCTCCACGCTCCCACCGGAGATGCAAATTCAGGGCGGGGCTGTAACCCTGCAAGCCGCCGTCCGGCAACTCCTCGATCTCTACGGGCCGGTACTCCCCGTCCACCAGCATCTCCCCGGCCAGCCGCGCTCCGTGATGCCGCCCCGTCTCGTCAAACCGCCAGTATTCCGGTATGCCCAACCCGGCGTAGTAGTCCCGCTTCTGGTTCAGGTCCACCTCCGCAGTGCTCTCCGAGGCCACCTCCAGCACGAAGTCCGGCGCCTTCCCCTGCTCCGATACCACGTACCCGTTGCTGGCCTCGTAGGCTTGCGGATCAACCCCGAAAGCCACCAGCAGGTCGGGATACCGGGCCCGGCGCCTGTCGAAGTCGGCGTCCGGGACGATCCAGTGGTCGGCGCCCATCAGGGTGGTATCGTAATTCCCCAGGTGCACCCGCAGGTCGTTGGACAGGCCCCGGTGGAAGAGTTGGTCGTATTGCGTCACTTCGTCAGGCTCGCGGTCGGGTATGTCGGGCAGCCGGAAGCGGCCCGGGGCTTGGGGTGTCTTGGTGAAGGTGTCGGGTGGTGTCATTTCGCACCTGCGGGGTTTGGCCGCAACCACGGCCCACTTGCTGGCCGATTGGCGCCGCCGCTCTTTGGCTCTCTTATGACGGTCATTCTTCTATGCCCGACATTCTACACCGCCGGGCGGTTTGGGGACAGCCTGGAACGCCGCAGATAGGGCCCGGCCGCGCGTCGCCCGAGGCGTGAATACAAGAAAGGCGGGCCAATGCCAAGCCCAAGTCAAGGGAAGTTACACACGGTCCTTCGCTGGGTTGTCCAAATCCGCCTCCCAGGAATACCGGAGTTTTTGGTGTTGGTTGGATAACTGATAAGTTGGCCCAGGAGGTCATGCGGGGGACGCGAGAGGCAGCCTCTCGCGGGTTTTGGGTTACGCCTCACGCTCCCTACGGTTACAAGAGGGTACACGTAGCCGATGGCCCCAAGAAGCGCCCCAAGCTCGCACTTGACCCGCCCGCAGACGCGATAGTTCGCCGGATGTACCTGTTGGCCGGTCAAGGCAAAAGCACTCTGGACATAGCGAAGATATTCAATCAGGAGGGGATTGCCAGCCCGAAGGGAAAGAAGTGGCTCAAGACCACCATCTACAGAACTCTAACCAACGAGGTGTATACCGGCACTCTTGTGTGGGGCGTGACCGCCAAGGACAAACTCCCACCCATCCGCGTGGAGAATGCTTTCCCGGCAATAGTTTCCAGGGAAGAGTATGACCGAGTTGCCAAGGTAATGCAGGCGAATGCCCCCGACAAGCAGCACCCGCAGAGGACCGCCAGCCCATACGTTCTCAGTGGACTGGCGAAGTGCGCCGAGTGCGGCAAGGCCTTGATTGGACAAGAGGCCAAGAGCGGGCAGTATGCCTACTACGTTTGCCATTCCCTGCTGAAGCGCGGAAAGGGAACGTGTGACACTCCCAGGCTCAGTGCAAGGAGGTTCGAGCGCACCATTATTGACCAGATCAGGTTAAACGTCCTTACTGAGAGCAACATGAGGACCCTGGTGGAACTCGTCAATGAAGAGTTGGATGAGGTGTTTCAGGAACAGAGAGAACGGCTTGAAGCGATGGAGGAAGAGTTGCTTGAGGTCCGGCGGCGCATGGACCGGCTGTGGTACGCCGTTGAGACTACCGACCTGGAAATCAACAACATCATCCCCCGTCTACGGGAACACCAGGAGCGTCAAGAAAAGTTGGAGGTGGCCGCAGAGGAAGCCAGGGCGGCCCTTACAAATCGTCCGGTGCGCCTGGACGATGCGAAGATTGCGGCCTACGCGCTGGAGATGGGCGAGTTTCTCATGCAGAGCGAGCTTACGGAGACCAAGGCCTTCATCCGGTCTTTCGTCAAGGAGATATCGGTCGCGCCGGGTCAAGCCATCGTCCGCTACGCAATGCCCATGCCAGAAGATAGTCCGATAGGAAGCAGGGAGTCCGAGGTAGTCAGAATCGGGGAGCCAGTTCTGGCTACAGTACATGATGGCTGGGGATGGAGGGTTCGAACCTCCGCTTCCTGATCCAGAGTCAGGCGTCCTACCACTGGACTAATCCCCAGCGAGGAGAAACGGCCACCCGCTGTCCCGGCCATCCCCGCAGGCCTGGCGGGACGGGTTGCCATGAGGGTATCCTCCATACTATTAAGCGGCAAGCGGACTGTCAAGTAAGACCATTTTCATCCTGCTCTCACCCCTGGTTCAACGGCCTCCCTCACTCGGAAGCCTTGCGCACCTGGACAACTCGCCTCTACCATACCTGGTACTAAAGAACCCAGTCTGGCGGGCCGAGCGATGGCGGACGGGAACCCGCCACAAAGTGGGTCAATATGAGACGAGATGGTACGGAATAAGAAGATTTGCCCCCTTGTCAGCGTCAACCGCGTCTCGGGTTTTCGGGCGGTGGCCAGTTTGGCTTTCGTGGCCCACGGCGCACTTGCAGCCAAATAATGAAAAGGACGGAGGGCACTCATGGCAAAATTTGAAGAA
Organism: Dehalococcoidia bacterium; assembly: GCA_965207275.1. Lineage (GTDB taxonomy): Bacteria > Chloroflexota > Dehalococcoidia > Lucifugimonadales > UBA3495 > Bin22. The sequence goes on along the minus strand of CBDBMH010000002.1, from coordinate 2,080,048 downwards.
TACAGGGACCGTTTCCAGTACGCCAGGCTGGAGCGGGAGGATGGTATCCTGCAGCTGACCCTGCACAGCGACGGCGATACCCTCCAGTGGGGAGCCGGTCCCCACACCGAACTGGTGGATGTGTTCCACGCCGTCGGAACCGATCCCGAGACCAAGGTGGTCATCATGACCGGCGTTGGCAACGGCTTTACCGGTCCGGCCGGTTCCAGCGACACCGTGCCCCGACGTACCCCCGCCCAATGGGACCCCACCTATTGGGAGGGGAAGCACTTACTGGGCAACCTGCTGAACATCGAGGTTCCGGTTATCGCCGCCGTCAACGGGCCGGCCCTGCGCCACTCGGAACTCCCCCTGCTCAGCGATATTGTTTTGTCCGCGCCCCACACGACTTTCCAGGACTCGGGCCACTTCATGAGCGGTCTGACGCCGGGCGATGGAATGCACATCATCTATCCCCTGCTGCTGGGCATTAACCGGGGCCGCTACTTCCTGCTGACGGGGCAGCGGCTGGACGCCGACCGCGCCCTGGACCTGGGCCTGGTGTCCGAGGTGCTGTCCCAGGATGAGCTTTTGCCCAGGGCCTGGGAACTGGCCCGCCAACTGGCCCAGCAGCCCCGCCTGGTGCTTCGCTATTCGCGGGCGCTGCTGACTCACAAGCTGAAGCAGGAACTGCACGACCTGCTGGGCTACGGCCTGGCCCTGGAGGGTTTGGGGTCGGCGCAGGACTACCTGGACCGGGGCCAGGGCCGGTAACGCCACCTGGGGCTGGCTTACCACGCGTCTGCCAGGGGCGACCGGAGAGACTGCTTCCTTCCGGAAGGAAGCTGACTCCAGAACTCGACCATTGCTTTGGCCTACAAATCGCACGGGTCAGCTGAAAGTTACACTCGGTATCCAAGGTATTTTCTATTGACTAGGCAATTGGAACGGTGATAAGATTTGCAAACAGTATTCACGATTCCGATAATGTCGCTGAATAAAGGGAGGATATGACAGGCTCATGAAGAGGACACTGTTATTGTTTGTTGCACTGACGGCCATTGTCTTTGTGATGGCAGCATGTGAGGCAGATACTTCTGCCTTGGACGCCGAAATTGCCGATCTTAAGGCTCAGATAGAACAGATGGAGGCAGATGCGGCAGGGACGCGTCTGGCTACTGTCCGTGAACGGGGCCACGTGATTTGCGCCAGCCGCGACGACGTGCCCGGCTACGGCGGGCTGGACGCCGCCGGTAACAACGTCGGCTTCGACATTGACCTGTGCCGCGCCCTGGCTACTGCGGTACTGGGCGACCCCAATGCCATTGAAATCCGCCTGATTACTGCCGCCGAGCGCGGACCTACCATCCAGTCCGGCGAAGTGGACATGCTGGTCCGCACCGTTACCTGGACCACCTCCCGCGACGCTGGCTGGGGCAACTACGCCCAGACCATGTTCTACGACGGTCAGGGCTTCATGGTCCGCGAGGACTCCGGCGTGACCGATGCGCTGGACCTGGCCGGCGCCACCGTCTGCGTAACCCTGGGCACCACCACCGAGCTGAACCTGCAGGATTTCTCTAACCAGAACGGCTTGAACCTGACCGTTTCCACCTTTGAGGATACCGACGCGGTGGTGGCGGCTTACGACGCCGGCCAGTGCGACTCCTTTACCAACGACAACTCCCAGTTGGCCGCTCTGCGCACCGCCCTCAGCAATCCCGCAGACCACGTTATCCTGCCCAACACCATCTCCGAAGAGCCTCTGGGCCCCGTGGTCCCTCACGGGGACGACCAGTGGTTTGATATCGTAAAGACGGTCATGGGCATCCTGATCTACGGCGAGGCTTATGGTATCAGTCAGGGTGATGTCCCCAGCGCCGCCACCGGCAACACCAAGGTCGACCGGCTGCTGGGCACGGAGGGCGCCTTCGGCCAGGAGGAACTGGGCCTGAGCGAGACCGTGGCCCAGGACGTGCTTAGGGCCGTCGGCAACTACGGCGAAATTTATGACCGCAACCTGGGCCCCGACGGCATTAACCTGCCGCGGGAAGGTGGCCGCAACGCCCTGTGGTCCAACGCCCCCTGCACCAACTGCCCCAAGGGCGGACAGATCTACGCTGCCCCCTTGCGCTAAATCTGCTTAATCGGTAAGCGGCCGGACGATTAGCTACCGGGGCGGGTCAAGTACCCGCCCCGGTTTTTGTCGGCGATTGGTCTGGAGCCATGTCTTCCTTATCGACCGCCCCTATGCTTGTGGGGAACTGAGGCGCTTTCCAGTGTCGCCGTGCGATCGCCAGGCAGGTAGCTGTTAAAATTTCGGGGGACCGGCTGCTACTGGGACCGTCATACCGGCGCAAACCGGCATCCAGCGCTCTTATGGTCAGTCTAATGGGCCCGAACGTTTCGATGCCGTATGTCCTCATAGGCCGGAATGACAGGTGCCGCGGCGGCAGCGGCCTTCACTCCTGGAGAGCTACGATTCACCCCCGCCGGGCAAACTTCCCGGAAATGCGCTACAATCTACCCGTTCTCCGCTAATCCCCTTTCATCCCTTTTGGCGATGTAGCCTGCAATCATGGTCAGCTCTTCTCGAATATTAACCTACCAGGGCATACCGATCTGGCGGCACGTCCAGGTCATCCAGTGGGCCGCGCAGATTGTTTCGGGCATTGTGGTTGTGGCGCTGGTAGTCTGGTTCTTCACCAACATGGCCGGCGCCATCCAGGAACGGGAAATCCCTTACGGATTCAGCTTCCTGTCTCGCGAGTACCAGACACCCATCGGCGAACACTTCCTCCCCTACGAATCCTCCGATACCTTCCTTTACGCCCTCTTCGTGGGCATTACCAACACCGCCATTGTCGCCGTGGCCGGCGTTATCCTCGCCACCGCCCTGGGAATTGTAGTCGGCGTTTCCCGCCTCTCGGCCAACTGGATAGTGGCCAAGCTGGCCATGGTTTACATCGAGTTTTTCCGCAACGTGCCGCTGCTGGTGCAACTGTTTTTCTGGTTCTACATCATCCTGGAACTGCCCGGCGTACGGGAGAGCATCGTCGTTGCCGACGCCTTATACCTGAGCAATCGGGGCTTTTCCATGCCCTGGCCCAAGGCCACCGACTACTCCGTTGCCATCATCTGGCTGGGACTGGCGGTGGTGGCCCTCGTCGCCGGCGCCCTGGTTTACCGCTTGCGTTACCGGCAGGAGGAACGGACGGGACAGTCCGGCTATCCCCTGATCTACGGCGCCCTGGTGGCCATAGTTATCGGCGCCCTGGCCTGGCTGGTATTGAGCTTCGCCAGCGGAAGCTCGCCCTTTTATATGTCCGTACCTGAACCCCAGGGACGGTTCGGCAACATCGTCGGCGGGTTCACGGCCCGGGCCGGACTGCTGGTGCTGCTTATCGGCCTGGTGATGTACACCGCCAGCTTTATCGCCGAAATAGTTCGGGCCGGAATCCAGTCGGTGGGGCGAGGGCAGACCGAGGCCGCCCGCGCCCTGGGCCTTTCGCCCATGAATACTCTGCGCAACGTCACTTTTCCCCAGTCGCTGAGGGTCATAATCCCGCCCCTCATCAGCCAGTTCCTCAACCTTACCAAGAACAGCAGCCTGGGCGGCGCCGTGGCCTACAGCGATCTGACCAACATCGCCGTGACCATGACCCAGACCGCTCCGGCCGTTTCCATCTTCATGCTGATCATGGCTTCCTACTTGGCGATGAGCCTGACCTGGTCCCTCATCGGCAACCTTTACAATCGCCACATCCGATTCGTGGGAGGCTAGGGCATGGCTTCTCGACCCGCCGGAACGCCCGAAGCCATGCTCCCGCCCCGAAGTGAAGTCGGGGTCATCGGGTGGCTGCATGCCAACCTGTTCAGTAGTTGGTTCAACTCCGTCCTTACTGTGGTATCAGGCGCCGTCCTGGTCCTGGCTCTCTGGTTTGGCTTCAAATGGATCTTCCTGGCTGCCGAGTGGACGGTAATCTCCGAATTGGGCGGCCGCTTCCTGCTGGGCCGTTACAACACCGTGGCCGCCTGCGACGATCAAAACTGCTTCTGGCGACCCCAGGCCGCGCTGATCATGGTGAGCGTCCTGATGGGCGCCGCCTGGGGCCTCCAGGGGAACAAGGTGGCCCGCACTCTGGCCTGGCTGGTGGCCGGCGTATCCGCGGCCTTCGCCTTCCTTCCCTACAACCTGGAAACCATGGGCCTCGACGTGCGAATCCTGTTGCTACTCAACCTGCCCGCCGTCCCCCTGGGTTGGGCCCTGGCCCGTTACACTCCCCTGGGCACCGGTACCCGGGTTGTCATGCTGGGCGTAGCTATTTTCCTGCTGACCCTGGTGTTGCTGCGCGGCCTGCCCGGGATTCCTTTCCTGCCGCCCGTTTCCGTGGTCTACTGGGGCGGCCTTTCGCTGAACCTCATCCTGGCGGTGGGCGGCATCACCCTCAGCCTGCCCATTGGCATCGCCCTGGCCCTGGGGCGGCGCAGCAACCTGCCCGTGGTCAAGGTCCTGTGCGTTTTCTTCATTGAGGTGTTCCGGGGCGTGCCCCTGATAACCCTGCTGTTCATGTCGCAGACCCTGGTTCCCCTGGCCTTCCCGGAAGATATGCCCCAGAACTCCCTGTTCCGCGCCGCCGTGGTCATCACCTTGTTCAGTTCGGCCTACATGGCGGAAAATATCCGAGGTGGTCTTCAGGCCCTGCATCCGGGCCAGGCGGAGGCGGCCCGCGCCCTGGGCTTGCCGGGTTGGCAGACCACCTTGCTTATCTCCCTGCCCCAGGCCATCCGAAATGTCATCCCGGCCATCGTGGGCCAGTTCATCGGCCTGTTCAAGGACACCAGCCTGGTCTACATCATCGGTATGCTGGACGTGGTGGCCATTGGCCGCTCCTTCATCCAGAGCAACCCGGAATTCCTGCCCAACGCCCGGGAACTGTTTGTCTTCCTGGCAGTCGTGTTCTGGGTTTTCACCTACGGCATGTCCTACGTAAGCGGCAGGGTGGAAGAGCACCTGGGGGTGGGCCGGCGGTAGGCGCAGGGCTGAAACGGTGATGTTTCAAATGAAAGCCACGTGCTCTACTGGGCGCTGGCATCGTTAGCACTCTTGGCAGTACACAGGAGGTCCCATGGCGGTTGAAGCGGAGACCACCCAGCAGGAAGTTGAAGACATTATCATCTGCCGCGACGTTCACAAGTGGTACGGCAACTTCCACGCCCTCAAAGGCGTGTCCACCACCGTGAAGCCCGGTGAAGTAGTGGTTATCTTGGGACCGTCCGGTTCCGGCAAGTCCACCTTCATCCGCACCATCAACCGCCTGGAACAGCACCAGCGGGGCGACATTATCGTGGACGGTATCGAACTCAGCGGCGACGTGCGCAACATTGACGCCATCCGCCGGGAGGTTGGGATGGTCTTCCAGTCCTTTAACCTTTTCCCCCACCTGTCGGTTATGCAGAACATTACCCTGGCGCCCACCAAGGTGCGGCACTGGAGCAAGGCCCAGGCCGAAGAGGTAGCCATGGAACTGCTGACCCGAGTGGGCATTCCCGAGCAGGCTGCCAAGTTTCCCGCCGAGCTTTCCGGCGGTCAGCAGCAGCGGGTGGCCATCGCCCGTGCCCTGGCCATGCAGCCCAAGATCATGCTTTTTGATGAGCCAACCTCTGCCCTAGACCCGGAAATGATCAAGGAGGTGCTGGACGTTATGCGCGAACTGGCCAGCACCGGCATGACCATGCTGACGGTAAGCCACGAAATCGGCTTCGCCCGGGAAGTGGCGGACCGAGTCATCATGATGGACGAGGGCAATATCGTCGAGGAAGCGCCCCCCGGCGAGTTCTTCACGAACCCCAGGAACGAGCGGGCCCAGCTCTTCCTTTCGCAGATACTTTAACCTGCCCGCACAGTAATCCGGGAATTCCCCCAACCTTTCCGGGGTATAGTGTCCCCATGCGCCCGATATTAAAGGTACTAATTCCTTATCTGCTGATCGGCCTGGGCATCGCGGCCGTCTGGTTCATCGCGACTGAATGCCTGGTGTCGCAGTTTCCCGGCGCTCAAGAATCTCACCCAACGGTTTCCCCGGCCACCCGGTTGATGGAGCATCCATCCCCAGCCGACCGCACCCCGCATTACTCACATGGGGACGACTCCGGCGCCTTCTTCCAGATTCACCGTGAAGCCATAGTACCGGTCCAGGCTTGAACCATGTCTCTCTTCACCCGATCCTTCGTTGTTGCGCTGGTGGCAGCAGCGGTAATTTTTGTCGGCTTGGTCGTATTCTCGCGGGTGGTCGTTCCCGCGCTGGATGGATCCAACGAAGGGGACGGAATTACCTACGCCCCTTCGCCCGTCAGTCCGACAGCTACCCCAATTATTGCTTCAATTCCCGCACCACTTCTCTCCCAGGGTGTGCCGAGCCAGCCATTGCCAGAAAGCGCCGTGAGCTTTCACGACATGGAAAACGCGCGAGCCCTGGAGCAGCGAAATGCAAGGGCTGCCGACATCATTGTATCCCTTGACTGGATAGCGGACGGAATATCCGATGAAGAACACGACGCCGTTGAAGCGCTTATTTACCTGGCTGCAACCTCCGAGAACGTGTTCCAGTCCCTGGCGAACAAGACCTGGCTGAACAGTCATGACTCCCGTAATGAGCGTACCCTTATAGTTGATCTGGAGTACATCGCATATAAGGACGAGAAGGCCGCCGAACAGCTGTTGGAGATGGATTTCCTGGATACCCTTCAACCCCCCGACGTTCTTGCAGTCAAGTCTCTGGCCCGGATGGCGGATCTCAATATTCACTTCTTTCAGCGGACGCTGCGCCACCCAGCCATTATTGATGGCATTACCGATGAAGAGGCTAGAATTGTTACCCTCCTTGACGGGGAATATGAGGCCGGTATTTCCCTGACGAATATTCTCCTCAATCCAACCCTTACCACTGTGGAGGAACGCTCTATCGATCTCCCCCTGGCGGGAGAAGTTACCCTGGCGGTCATTCGGACTAACCCGGGGGCTGACCGAAGCATGGACCTGTTTGAGAAGGCGGTGAGAAACGCCGAGGGTCTGATGGGCCAACCCTTCCCAGCCACTTACCTGCCCCTTCTGTTTGCCCTGGCCGTGCCCGACGCCTTTACCGGCTCCCACAATGGGACTCACATCGTCATTCTGCCGGAGTACGATGTTGATGATGGCAGCTACGAAGCATTGCAGGCAGAATCGGTTATTGCCCATGAAGTGGCCCATTACTATTGGCGATGGAGCCAACCCTGGCTGGATGAAGGGGCGGCTGAGTTTACGACGGCATACCTGAAGCACTTGTCCAGCGGTTACCCCCCGGAGCCCGTCAACTATCCCTGCGGACACACCCAAACCATCCGGCGCTTGGAAGCCAGAAGCTTCCATGCCAGCGACATGGCAGGCGTCTGCGATTATGCCGTGGGCGAACGGTTTTTCCTGGATCTTTATCAACGGTTGGGAGCGGAAGCCTTTTGGTCTGGCTTTCGTATCCTGTACCGCGACATCGACCGGATCGTAGCCCCAAACGTCAAACCTCCAGGAATTGACCATGTTAGGAGGGCCTTTGCCGAGGTCGGGGAGGCGGGTGCCCCTGCCACCCAGCAGGCCGTTGAAGAAGTAATCGACCGCTGGTACGAAGGCAGAACGCTGGTTGAGACTGGTGTGCCGGACGGCCGCCCCGTGGTAGCGGATCTGCCCGAGGTGGCCGGCTGGGTCAATCGCGCCTATGTATCGCTGGAAGAGGCCGGTGGACCCGTCAAAACCTTTGCCTCCCGCGACGTCGGGGACTGGGTCTGGCTGACGCTGGAGTACTCCCATGACTATTTCGGCCCTCCAACGGAACTCGCCTTTGAAGTTGTGGAGTATTTTGAGGACGGGTTTCCCTATAGCCGATACGCCTTTACCATCGAAGTGGACCGCAATCACTCGGGCGGTACCCAGTGGCTGTCCATCGGGCCGGGCCCTGGACAAGCATGGGCGGTCGGCCGTCACTGGGTTGTAGTTAATCACCAGGGCCGCAAGGTGGCCCAGGTGGAGTTCGAGGTTAAGCACTGAACTCTAAAGGCGATAGCGGCCTGATGAATTTGGTTACCGACCGCCTGGTACTGAGAGAGTTCGTCGAGGCGGACTGGGCAGCGGTGCTCGGCTACCAGCGGGACCCTCGGTACCTCCGCTACTATCCCTGGCCCGACCGCGCCCCGGACGACGTCCGCAACTTTGTCGGCATGTTCCTGGACTGGCAGCGGGAGCGACCCCGCCGCCGGTTTCAACTGGCCATCACCTTGAAAGAGGGTGGCGCCCTGATCGGCAACTGCGGCCTTCGACGGAAGATCGATAACGACTGGGAAGCCGACCTGGGTTACGAACTTGCCCCGGCGCACTGGGGGCGCGGGTATGCCACCGAGGCAGCTCAAGCCATGGTCGACTTTGGGTTTCGCGAACTGGCCCTTGACCGCATTTCATCCTGGTGCATCGCTGAGAACACCGCTTCGGCCCGGGTGCTGGAGCGATTGGGCTTCCGCCAGGAGGGTCGACTGCGCCGCAACGAATTTTTCAAGGGCCGTTGGTGGGACACCCTGCTCTACGCCCTCCTGCGGCAGGAATGGGAGGAACTGGAGCAGTACTCAGGCTTCTATCGAAGCTGAGCGGCTACATAGTCTTGTGCAGGTCGCTCGTGGTGAGCGTGTCGGACCATGTACTGACCAGGGAGCGCCCCTTCCAAGCTCGGGAGGAGCAGTAAAACGCAATTCTCCCCTGTTCATGTGATTGCCCTGCAACAGTCTTGGTCAGTTCTTGCCCTTCCGGGAACCCTGATGTTAGCCTTTGACCTGATACTGTGGCTCCCGCCGATGTTGGAGTGAGCAGTCATGAACGACAAAGAGCCCTGGTACATGAGGTCTGGGTGGAGGTCGGGTTGGGGGTTTGGCGTTTATCTTGTTGTCGTGCCATTCATTCTGATTGGCACAGCTGCGGGGTTCGGATGGTATTACCTCTACTCGTATATCCTTGAACGCTACGACTGGGTCCACTCCTTCCTTTGGGCAATAGCCATAATTCCCTATGGTTGGCTGTTTGCGCCCGCCCTGGTCATCGGGGCTACCGTTGTCCCCGGAATTTACTTGTGCTTCTTCATTTACGGTCACACGAACTTTGGAAAGACACGCGTTGGGGAAAACCTCCTGGCCTTTACCGGGATAGCCCTCGCTGCAATCGGGATAGGTATATTCTTTGGCTTCGTGAATGCCTATAACTAGGGCTCAACTGAACCGAAGAAACCGATTGCCGGAGGGCTCACGGCCGTTGGAGTAAGTAAGAGGCACGCCGGATAGCAAGGCCGTCGGGGCGACTTTAGGCGCAGTTACTGTTGGATTTCCGGCCGGAGGGCCGGCTCCGCCCCATCGAATACTTCAAGAGCCTCTAGTGGAACACGCTGGTGACCGCCTTGATAAGGGACAAGTGGGAGCGGCTTAAGCCGCGCCCGTATCGTTAGCCCTGCAAGGCGCCTCATTTCCCTATACCGAAAAAAAGGTCATCCCCGTCAGAACAGGGCAATGGGATTGACCGGTGAGCCGGTGCCGCCCACCACACGCAAGGGGTTTACCGTCAGCATGAACTCATAGCGGCCCTCCTCGGCGCAGGCCTCGGCCAGTGGCTCCAGCAAGGCGTTGTCCAGCAGGCCGAGGCCGTAGGCGAAGATCGCCCCGTGGACGCTCCAGGGTAGGTCGTAGCCGTTGGGCATGAAGTCCATCATGTCCCACACCAGCAGGCAGCAGTCGGACTCCCGCAGAAACTTGAGGCACGAGGCGTGCAGACCGGCCCGGCCGGCAGGATCGCCGCCCCAAATAGGGTTAACCTCGTCCCACTTTCCTCGCCCTCCATAAACCACCAGGGCGTCCCCTGGCTCCAGGGTGATGCCCTCGGCGAGGGCGACGTCTTCCAGTTCCCAGCCGTGGATAGGATTATCCCAGGTTACATAGGGTTCACCGCGATGCCTGGGTACGTCAAGCAGTACGCCCCTGGTGATGATTCCCTCTTTCCAGTGCTCAACGGAACCCCAGGTGGCCCCATCGTAGGTGATTACGTCCTCCGGTCTGCGGCCGTTCCACATCCCGTTCTCGTCCCATACATGGCACAGAGCGTCAAGGTGAGTGTTCGCCTGCCCGTGGTAGGAGACGCCATAGTAGTCCACCGCCGACCCGCCGCCCGGCTCCCGGGGATTGCGGCGCATGAAGTGCTGGGCAGGGTTGGGGTTGTTTGCCGCCGGCGTCTTGGGATACACGCGACTAAGGGACACCGCGCGGCCCGATTGCACCAGGCGGGCGGCGGCCACCCGTTTTTCCGGAGTGACCAAGTTCATGGCCCCCATCTGGTCGTCGTCGCCCCACCGGCCCCAGTTGCGGTCCTCCTTCAAATAGGCCAGCACCTCGTCCTTGCTGGGAATGTGGCGTTCCATGACATTCTCCTGCTGTGCCGTACTTGCTGGCCCCATTCTATCACTGCGGAGGAATTTTCTATCCACGAAAAGACACGCATGTTAACTGATTGCTGCCCTTGGAGTGCTCTCGTGGATACCCTCTATCCACCACTGATAAAACCAGCTATCATCCTGTAAATCCCCTTTATCCCTCTAGACAAGGAGCATAACAACAATGAAACTGGTCCTGTACAACGACCACCAACTGGGCGTAATTCAGAACGGCAACGTGGTGGATGCCATGGCCGCGCTGGCCGGCATGACCTTCCGCCGCCCCCACGACGTGATCGACGAGGTCATCACCAACTGGGACGATATGCGTCCCAAAATTGAGGCCGCCATCGCAGGCAAAGACGGCGTTGCCCTGGACAGCGTGCGACTGCGGGCGCCCGTGCCCAAGCCCACCAAGCTCATCTGCGCCGCCGTAAACTACCTGGAGTACGGCCAGCGCCAGGCCGCCAGGCTGGATGCCTTCCTCAAGTCCCCCACCGCCATCATCGGCAATGGCGACACCTGTGTTCTCCCCCCGGCGCCGGCCTCCATCTTCCACCACGAGCCCGAACTGGCTTTTGTCATCGGCAAGACCGCAACCAACGTCAGCCAGGAGGAGGCCCTGGACTATGTCTTCGGGTACACCAACTTCCTGGATATGTCGGCCCGGGGCATCCCCGGCGCGCTGGGCAACAGTTTCTTCCTGGGCAAGTGCTGGGACACCTTCGCGCCCATGGGGCCGGCCCTGGTAACGGCCGACGAGATTCCCGACCCGCAGAACCTGCAGATCCGCCTGTGGAATAACAATGAACCCCGGCATAACTTCCCCACCAGCGACATGGCCCACCCCATCCGTGAGCTCATCTCCGAGTTCTCCAAGGTAACCACCCTGGAACCCGGGGACGTGGTGGCCACCGGGGTCAATCACCAGGAAATCGGCCCGGTGCAGGACGGCGACACCATAAGGATGGAGATTGCGGAACTGGGTCCGTCACTGGTGATCCACATCCGCGACGCGGAAGGCCGTGAATGGCCCCGTGGCATCGACCGGGAATTCGGCGCCATGATAATCGCCGGCGCTCCGGCCAACCCCTAGTCCTGGAAAGGTAACCTCGCATTCCTATGGATGGACAAGGCAAGCGGGACAGGAGGAAAATGTCCCGCAAGCCCTGTCCATATCTTTTGGGTGAAGAGATGGCAAAGAAAGCGTTGACCCGAGATGAGGTCCTAAACCAATTACGCAAGCACAAGCCGGAACTGGAGAAGCGGTTTGGGGTGACTACTCTGGCGCTTTTTGGTTCTACGGCAAGGGATGAGGCCTTGGAAGATAGTGACATAGACCTGATGGTCACTTTCGACAGAACGGCTACGTCCAAAATGTTTTTCGGCCTGCAGTTTTGCGTTGAAGACATGCTCGGGCGTCCCGTCGACCTGGTAACAGAAAAGGCGTTCCAAGGAAACAGGCGTGCCCACGCAAACACCGAAGCCATCTATGTCTAGCGAAATCGACCAACCAAGAATATGGCTGGATAATCTGTCAGATATGGTGGAATTCTGCCAGGATGTCTTGGAATACACAGAGGGACTGCAACTGCGGGCTTTCTTCGATAATCCCTTGGTTTATGACGCTACCATTCCCAAGATTACCTTAATCGGTGAAGCTGCAGCCCACATACCTGAACCCGTTCGGTCGAGTCAGGAAAATGTGCCGTGGCAAACGATTGTTGCAACGCGGAATCACATGATGCACAGATATTACGCTATTGACGAAACGATTACTTGGAACATCATAACTAACGATATTCCGAAAGTCCTTCTCCAGTTGCGAGCAGTGCTGCGTACCACACAGGATCAGATTTGTCCCTGACTTGGGTTCCTCAATCAGGGCAATCGCGCTTTAATGAATGTCATGCTGAGCGAAGTCGAAGCATCTGAATCCGTACCTGCCAGCCAGGCATTGGGACCCAATCCACGACTCCAAGCGAAGAGTTTAGACCCTTCGGCAAGCTCAGGGTGACTGACTCTTTTCTGCCGGTCCTGGGGCAATCTGAGGAATATTTATAATGCGATTGCCCTGGTTCCTCAATCCCCCACCCCCCTGATCCGCTATACTATCCCTCATGTACGAGTCCCTGACCCACTTCCTGAGGACCTTCAGCGCTGAATCTCCCCTCCTCTGGGCGTTTCTGGTCATGGTAATCGTTGCCGTGGCGGGGCTGGCGCTGTACGGGTTCTGGGAAGTTGTCCTGCGTGGCGTAGGCATGGCGTTGGGAAAACATGGCGGCAGGAATCACCACAGCTCGGGACGCGGAGGGCACTGAGTACTGCCATGCTTTTTCCCAACGCTGACGTGGTGGTCAATCCCGTCTTGCTGGTGCTGCTGGGTGTGATAGTGGGTACCATGGGCGGGTTTTTCGGCGTGGGTGGCGGCTTCCTGATTACTGGCGGCCTCATCGTATTCGGCGTACCCGAAATCTACGCCATCGGAACCGGCCTTACCCTGATTATGGGCTCGTCCATCATCAACATGCTCAAACACCGGGGCCTGGGCAACGTGGACTTCAAGCTGGGCATTCCCATGGTTCTGGGCGCCATGCCCGCCGTCTTCATCGCCGAGTCCCTTAACAGCGCTTTGGAAGAAGCCGGGCAGGTGGGCAACGTGATTCCCTATATCTACGTGGCGGTGCTGGTAATTTTGGGCGCATTCCTGGTGTACGACTACTTCAAGACCCGCCGTCGTTCCACCCAGGCCGGCTCGGGCGGCGAGGCGGTGTCCACGGCGGGGTTGACCCACCGGGTCCAGTCCCTGCGCATACCGCCCCACTCCATCAAGCTGCCGGGGCTGCGGGCTCGTTCCACCTACATCTCCCTGAAAGTCTCCGGCATCGAGCGCATTTCCATATTTGTTCCCGTCCTGGTGGGGTTCGGCATCGGTTTCTTTGCGGGCCTGCTGGGGGCCGGCGGCGGCTTCATTCTTATGCCCGTACTGGTTTACGTGGTGGGCATTCCTACTACCGTGGCCATCGGCACCGACCTGTTCCAGGTTATTATCACCGGTTCCTGGGGCACGCTTCTATACGCCCTGGGCAATAACGTTGACCCGCTAATGGCCCTTATCGTCCTGGCGGCGGCATCGGTGGGCTCTCAGATCGGGGCCACCGCCACCCGCTTCGTGGATCCCGGCCGCATCCGTATCCTTTATGGTATTACCGTACTCAGCGGCGCGGTGGCCATCGGCATGGGCCAGGTTGCCAAAGTTGTGGCCGGTCTGTCCGTCCTCGGTCGGATTGACGACTGGGTGCTGTTGGGCGTGCCGGGGTGCATGTGCGTGGTGATAACTGTGTTGATGGTACGGGAGGCCGTGCGGCGGCGCCAGCCGGCCAGCGAGTCGCCATGAACGACCAATCCTTCACCTTCCAGCTTCATAGCCGCGACGGCGCCGCCCGGGCCGGCCGTTTCACTACGCCCCATGGTTCCGTTGACACGCCCATATTCATGCCCGTGGCCACCCAGGCCACCATCAAGACCCTGACCCCCCACGAGGTTATGGAAGTGGGAGCGCAGATCGTCCTGGGCAATGCCTACCACCTTTACCTGCGGCCCGGAGTCGAGACGGTCAACCGACTGGGCGGACTGCATGAATTCATGCGGTGGCCCCGTCCCATTCTTACCGACAGCGGAGGCTTCCAGGCTTTCAGCATGGGCGCTTTCCGGCGGGTAGACGACGACCACATCCGCTTCCGCTCCCACATCGACGGCAGTGATCATGTCTTCACTCCCGAACTGGCTATCGCTAACCAGCAGGGACTGGGCGCTGACATCATTATGTGTCTGGACCAGTGCATCGCCTTCGGGGCGGAACGGGCCGAGGTGGAGCAGGCCATGGACCGCACCCACCGCTGGGCCCGGATCTGCTACGATGCCCACTACGTCGGTCCCGCGCCAACGTACGTCGACAACGCCCGCCGACAGGCCCTGTTTGGCATCGTCCAGGGCGGCACCTTCTCCGACCTGCGGCAGCGTTCCGCCGAGTACATTGCCTCCATCCCCTTCCCTGGGTATGCCATCGGCGGCCTGGCGGTGGGCGAGTCCAAGGCCCAGATGTACGAAATTACCCAGCAGGTGACTGAATTGCTCCCAGGAGACAAGCCCCGCTACCTGATGGGCGTTGGCTCGCCGGAGGATCTGGTGGAAGGAGTTTCCCAGGGAGTGGACATGTTCGACTGCGTGTTGCCCACCCGGGTGGCCCGCAACGGCGCCCTGTTCACCCGCACCGGTCGGGTCAACATTGCCAACCGCCGTTTTGCCGAGCAGGATGCTCCCCTGGAAGAAGATTGCGATTGCTATTCCTGCCGGAACTTTACCGCCGCCTACCTGTGGCACCTGTTCAAGGCAAAAGAGGTGCTGGGCCTGCGCCTGGCCAGCGTCCACAATCTGTATTTCATCCTGAGGTTGATGGGGGATTTGCGGCGGGCCATACTGGAAGGCCGGTTTGAGTCCTTCCGGCGGGACTTTCATAGCGCCTACCGTCCCACCGACGAGGCAACGCGCCAGCGCCAGAAGGAAATGTGGCTGGCCGCAAGAGGCGGGGTGTAAACGAACTCATGCATTAGAATCCGGCCACATCGTCCGAACCGTCAAACCGGCGAAAGCCAGGTTCCGGGAGGACAGATCCACCGTCAAACCGGCGAAAGTCGGGTTCCGGGAGCACACACATACCGTCATACCGGCGAAAGCCGATATCCAGGAGCAGTTGATGTTGTCATGCAATTAACTACCCTGGATTCTATTTCCAGGCCGGACTGACGGCTTGGGCAAAACGACAAACTTTACTAGGAAGAGACGACAATGATCCGCAGCTACCGGGGCATGACCCCCAGGATTCACCCTACCGCCTGGGTCAGCGAGGCGGCCTACGTCGTGGGCGATGTGGAAATCGGCGCCTGGTCCAGCGTCTGGCCAGGCACCGTTATCCGGGCCGACACCATCAAGATCACTATCGGCGAGCACGTCAACATCCAGGATAACTGCGTCCTGCACGCCGACAGCGACGCCACCTACGAGGACTACGTTACCCTGGGCCACGGGGTCATCAGCCACGCCAAGCACATCAAGACCTACTGTCTCATCGGCAACGGCGCCACCCTGAACGACGGGGTAATCCTGGGCGAAAACTCCGTCATCGCCAGCGGTTCCGTGGTGCTGGAACGTCAGGAATTCGGCCCCAACTCCTTTGTCCTGGGCGTACCCGCATCGGCCCGCGAGGCCCCCACCAACGAACGCCACCACGCCATGATCCGCCGCACCGCAGAAAGCTACGCCCGCAAGGCCCAACTGTTCAAGGAAGAGGGTCTGGGCGGCGTAGAAGTTGAGGGAGAGGAGGCGTAATTCCATGCCTTCCCTGCCCCAATGCACCTAATCTCAACCAAAGGACGGCCACTTCTGAAGATATTACTTACCAACGACGATGGAATTCACGCCCCCGGCCTTTGGGCGGCGGCCCAGGCATTGTCCCAGGTGGGCGAGGTCTGCGTAGTTGCCCCCGACCGGGAGCAGAGCGGCGTCGGGGCTTCCCTGACCCTGCACGCCCCGGTGGTCGCCCGGTCTCTGGAAATCCCTGCCCTGGAGCGGTTGAGCGCCGCCGCCAACGAGGAGGCCGCCTCCCCCGACGAACTGCAGGCGGAGATCCGCCACCGGGTTACCGCCTTCTCCGTGGAGGGCACTCCCGGCGACAGCTGTATTCTGGGCCTGGAAAAGCTGGTGGGGTCGGTGGACCTGGTGGTGTCCGGTATCAACCGGGGCTCCAACCTGGGCTGGGACGTCATGGTATCCGGCACCGTGGGCGCGGCCTTCCAGGGCTACTTCCGTGGCTACCCCACCATCGCCATTTCCGTGGGGTCGGTGCAAAACCCCCGCTTCGATGGCGCCGCTTCCCTGCTGCGGCTCATGGCTCAGAAGTTGGCTCAGGAATCCAGTCAAGATTCCGCTCATCCTGAGCCTGTCGAAGAGCGCGGCCCTTTCCTCCTGAACATAAACGTGCCCAGCCTGGCTCCCGACCAGATTGCCGGCGTAGAGATCACCCGTCCGGGCGGCCGCTCCTATGGCGAGTCGGTGCGGGAAGAGGGCACGGGCCACCAAAAAAGGTACTGGATTGCCCGCAACCGTCCGGTAATGGCCGACAACGGCGAGGGCACCGACATGAACGCCACCAAGAACAACCGCATCTCCATAACCCCCCTGCACCTCAACCTGTCCCACCAGGAAGTCTTGCCTAGGGTGGAAGCCTTGCTGGCGGGAGTGCCGGAAGCGTTGCTGGGTAAGGGTGGGTGATAGAATGGTGGCAAAGACCTTTTCCCGGACCACCAACCTCTGATGACAACGACCAGTTATGCCTTCTGATAAGACATACAACCTGTTTATTAGCCACGTCTGGGACTCTGATGTGGACTATTGCAGGCTAGTCGAGCTCTTGAGCCGGGAGTCCTCACTTGATTGGTGCGACCGCAGCGTGCCACGCTCTGCGCCGGTACTGGCTCCAGACTTGATAGGGATTCGGGAAGCCTTGGCCCACCGGATTTACCAATCGGATGTGGTATTGGTGATGTCAGCCGGGCATCTCGACAAGAGCAAATGGGTCCGGTATGAGCTCGATGTTGCCCGCGAATTGAACAAGCCTATCGTTGGAATAGCGCCGAGGCGAGCGGTAACCGGTGCGTCGGAAGTTAAGGATACAGCAACGACAATAGTTGAGTGGACCTCTGACTCCATAGCTCAAACTATCAAGGCCGTTGCAGCATGACCCCAGAAGAATACGGCGATAAATATTCTGACCATCTGCTGGAGCAATACAAACTCTATGTGGAGATGACAGATCGGGTCAGTCAACGTCGCGAAAGGTCAAACCAGTTCTTCATCACGCTGCTGGCGGGTCCAGCTATCCTGGCAGTATTGGCGCGTTTCTGGCTAGGTGGGTCAAGTGATTCCGGTGCATTTTTGCCCGCAGTTCTTCTGGCCAGCGGCCTTCTGGGCATGGCCTTGTCAATAACTTGGTTCGTCACCATCAGGTCCTACCGTCACCTGAACAATGCCAGGTTTCACGTGATAGGGGAGATGGAGAAGCGGCTGCCCTTTGGCAGCTATTCCTATGAGTGGGAGCTGTTGAGCCCGAGGTTTCTCCTTTTGTCCGTAATCGAACAGTTCTTGCCAGGCATTGTGTGCTCATTGTTCTCGACCTTGTCGATTTACTCTGTTTGGTTATTGTTCAACTAAGCCCGAGCCCCCCGCTACCCCCTTCCCCCTATCTATGGCATAATGGCCCCACCTTTTCACAGTTACGAATTGAGAATTACCATGGAGGAATGACCCGCTCCAGCCGGGCCCGCCAATTCCTTATTCGTAATTCAACAGGGAGGCTTTCCGCTTATGGTTGACCTCAAGCATGGCGCAGCCATCGTGGGGATTCACGAGCACGTCACCCGCTACGCGCCGGACAAGAGTGAGCTGCAGATCCAGGGGGAGAGCGTCATCAAGGCCCTGGCCGACGCTGGCCTGTCCAAGCACGACGTGGGCGGCCTTTTCACCGCTTCCAGCAGCATCCGCAACAGCGGCATGAACCTGGCCGACTACCTGAACATGTACCCAACGTACGTGGACAACACCACCGTGGGCGGCGGTTCCTTCGAGTTCCACCTGTCCCACGCCCTCACTGCCATCGCCGCCGGGCGCATCGAAGTCGCCATCATCACCTACAGCAGCCTGGCCCGCTCCGGCGGCGTCTCCGTGGGTACTGGCGGCGTGGGCCGTTACGGGCATCCCCGTCTCGACCCCTCTCCCGACAGCTTTGAGGAGCTGTACGGCCTGACCACCGTGGGCCTGTATGCCATGATCGCCCAGCGTCACATGCACCTCTACGGCACCACCTCCGAGCAGCTTGCCGAGGTGGCAGTGGCCATGCGCAAGCACGCCTCCATGAATCCGGAAGCTCTCTTCCGCGACCCCATCACCGTGGAGGACATCGTCAACTCCCGAATGATTTCATCGCCACTGCACCTGCCCGACTGCTGCGTCATCACCGACGGCGGCGGCGCGGTGGTGGTGGCGTCGCCGGAAGTTGCCCGCAACTGCAAACACACTCCCGTCTGGGTCCTGGGCGTGGGCGAGGCCATCGCTCACCAGGGGGCCGGCCAGCGCGACCTGATGTACATCGCCGCCAAGCAGAGCCACGAACCCGCCTTCGCCATGGCTGGAGTCACCCAAAAGGACATAGACATGGCCATGATCTATGATTCCTTTACCATCACGGTAGTGGAGACCCTGGAGGACCTGGGCTTTTGCGAGAAGGGTGAGGGCGGCCAGTTCGTTTCCGGCGGTCGCCTGCAGGTGGACTCGGACATGCCCGGCAAGCTGCCGATCAACACCGACGGCGGCGGCCTGTCTTCCAACCACCCGGGCATGCGGGGCATCTTCCTGCTGTTGGAAGCCACCCGGCAGCTTCGCCACCAGTTCGACGGCACTCCGCGCCAGGTGCCCAACTGCCAGGTGGCCCTGTGCCACGGCACCGGCGGTTCCCTGGGCGCGCGACACAGCGGCGGCACCGCAATCTTGGGGAGGGACTAGCAATGACAACAACCAGATCGGAATGGAATAAACCCCTGCCCACCGTGGTCGGCGAGACCAGGCCCTACTGGGAATCCTGCCGCCGGGGCGAACTGCTGATTCAGAAGTGCGGGAAGTGCGGCGAGTACCAGTTCTATCCCCGAGGCATCTGCGCCAACTGCTGGTTTGCCGGTGTCCGGTGGGTCCAGGCCAGCGGCCGGGGGACGGTGTGGACCTACACCGTAACCTACCAGAACCGTACCCCCGGCTTTGCCGACGACGTCCCCTACGTGCTGGCGTTGGTGGAACTGGAGGAGGGGGTCAAAATGTTCACCAACATCATCGACTGCAACCCCCGCGATGTAACCATCGGCATGCCCGTGGAAGTAACGTTCGTCAGGGCCACTGACCAGATAACGGTGCCCTATTTCAAGCCGGTAGGGACTTAGTGGACCTTGTGGTATGGAGCGAGGAGATTTGGACAAAGTCGAGAAGTTCATCGACAAGTACCCGGCTTTGTACCACATGGCTGAAGCAAGGAGTTGGGATAGCATACGAAAGCACGGACTGCTGAGCGTTGCTGCACTGCTGGACCTGTTTGGTGTCGGCGGGGTAAAGCATCATGAACTTTACAGCATGTGGAGGGGGAAAAACAGCCACGTACTCAGACATTCTGCCATCGGGAGTTCTATCGTTCGAGATCAGCACCCCATACCACCTGAAAGACTGAAAAGGGTCTTGTCAGATGGCTTAACCCCTCGCGATTGGTACGAGCAGCTGAATCGCAGGTGTTTCTTTTGGGTTGATGAATGTAGGCTCAGCAAGATGATGGGATTTTATAAGGGAGACAGCCACGACGTCATAGTAGTAGATACCAAGAAGCTTGTGGAACGGCACTTGAAGCGAATTACTGTCTCCCACATTAATTCGAGTACGGTCAGGAGCGGACAGCATCTGCGCGGAAATAACACATTTCAAGAAATAGAATCTTTCCCGTTATTCGGTAAGGAGAAGAAAGACGTGGCGGAATTAACTGTAGAGGGAAGCGTTCCTGATATCGAAGAACTGGCTATTCAGGTAACGAGACGAAAAGGCCCCCTAATCGAAAAAATACTCTGGCCGGAATGATAACGGGATATCGTCAACCCGCCGCGTGAGGAGCGACAAGTTATCGTCTGCGCCCAGCCCCACCCCGCCCGCGGTAAACATCACCTCTATTGTTGGCATCATAAAAATGAAGCTCTGAACTGTCATCCAGAACTTCGTATTTGATGCGATAGGCGCCCTGATCCCAACGGTAGCTACAAAACCATATGCCCTTCAGGTGATCTATGTGGGGTCCCTGGCGCGGGCTTGATATAACTTGGGCTACAATTTGGTCCCACTGACGTTCCAAGTCTGGGTGGTTCCTCAGGAATCTCCTCACGGCTCGATGCACCGTTATTTCGTAGTCTGGCATAGATTTGCCCAGCTTTCCTAAAGACGGATCCTACTCTGAGTCTCGAGTGGTGGTCTTCCGCCGGGCCGCAATTCGTCCTGCGGCTTTCCCGGCGGCAACAGTTTCCTCCGCCGTAGCAATCCAGCTACCCAGCAGCATAGCGTACTCCATTCGATTGTCAGGGTCATTCAGATACTCGATGCTGCCTTTGATGACTTCGGCAGACAATTTCCGTAGCGCCTTAGCGGGCAAGAGGGTGCAAAGCTCTGCTAATTCAAACTCATCGGGGAGTCGGGCAAGCCGGTCATGCAACTCGCTGGACGGGTTATCCAACTGCATTTCTCTTACTTCTCTCATAGAACAACAGAGCTCCAAGCTTTTTCTGTATTATAACTCAGCCGCTTCCCCGAACCGTAGCCTATGCGTCAGCTATTCCCCGTCAGTGGATATTCGTGCCCATTCGTTGATTAACCACCCCGGTTCCGTATCTCATCACACAAGTCCTGGTCCGCCTCCGCCTCTTCCAGGCGGTCGCTGAACAGATAGGCCAGGGAGCGACGGCCGTAGTAGTTGTCGTCCGTGGGGTCAATCTCTATGGCCCGGGTCAGGTCTTCTACGGACTGGTCGTACATCCCCATTTCGTAAAAGGAGCAGCCCCGGTTGAACCAGGCGTCGGCCAGGGTATCGTCCAGTTCCAGGGCACGGGTGTAGTCGGCGATGGCCTGCTCGTAGGCGCCGTTGCGGCTGTACTGGTTGCCCCGCCGGTTATAGCCCTCGGCGTCGGCAGGTTCCTCCGGCGGAGTTAAGTTTGGTCTCATGGGCGGATATTCGTCACCTTTGGCTCGTGCTGCGCTGGCGGCAAAGCCACCACGTTCCCCCGGCGGCTGCGGCCGGCGTCACCAGGCTTATACCTATCCAGAACACTCTGGGAGCCCATGTCAAGGCCTTACCACAAGCTGCGTCGGGGTTGATCAAGTCCTGCGGGCTCATATTCTCCGGACAGAAAATTTCCATCGCCCATGCCTCTGGCGCTAACGGCAGAAAGAATAGGCCGACGATATTGATGACGGCGCCGGCAATTCCCAGGCCCAGACCCAGCGAAGCTCCCAATACGATTGACACACCGGGCAGGCCCTTTGTGCATGTGACGCCCGTGATCGTGGCTACCACCGGGGGCAGCAACAGGACCATAAAGGCAGCCAAAAGTAAAAACGCGGGAAAGCCGTCCCAGTGTTCCCCGGTAACAAATACCTGGGTTGACAGTGAAAGCAACGGCCGCACGCGCCGCGATGTTGCGCTGTTTCCCGACTCGCTCTACGATGCCGGCCTAGATCACCGACCTCACCAACCCCCCGTCCACCAATATCGTGGTGCCGGTAATGTAGCTGGACTTGCCCGATGCCAGGAAGGCTGCCAGGTTGGCCAACTCCCTGGGCTCTCCGATGCGGCCCACCGCCGTCTCCTTGGCGCGTTCGGCCAGGCCCTCTTCCACGCTGATCCCCAGTTCCTGGGCCCGGTTGGTTACGTTGGAGAGCATACGTTCACTGAGAATGGAGCCCGGGGCAATGTTGTTGATCAGGATGCCGTCCCGGCCCACCTCGTCGGCCAGGCTCTTCATGTAGGCCACCACGCCCATGCGGGTGGCGCCCGAAAGGGCCAGGTTGGGAATGGGCTGGTACACGGTGCTGGCCAGGATGTTGACGATGCGCCCGCCGCCCTGGGCCTTCAGGTGCGGTATGGCCTCCCGCGACATGCGGGAGAAGAAGTAGAGGGACCGCTGCACTGCCGTCTCCCACTGTTCTTCGGTGGCCGTCTCCGACCGGGCCAGGGGCGGTCCGCCCGAGTTGTTGATCATAATGTCCAGTTGCCCGTAGTGGCTTACCGTCCGCGCCACCAGGTCCTTGATGTTGTCATAGCTCTCCAGATCGGCGGCTATGGGCAGCACCTCGGCGCCGGTGGTATCCCGTATTTCCGCCGCCGCCCGCTCCAGGTTTTCGGCAGTGCGGCTGCAGATAGTTATCCTGGCGCCTTCCTCGGCCAGTACTTCAGCGCAGGCCCTTCCCAGGCCCGCGCTGGCGCCGCCAATGATGGCAACCTTGCCCTTCAATTCCAGGTCCATTCAGGCTTCCCCCTCAAAAATCCGGCCCGTTTATGGGGCCGGTCAGATATGACACGCTGGCCCCGCATTATATCAGACGGGATACAGGGGAGAAGCACGGGACGTTGAGTATGGCGTGTAGGGGCGATTCGCGAATCGCCCTTGCGGACTGTCCCTGCTTCCTGTCAGCGCGGGAACGACCGGATTTGCCAAGAACCAATACGGGATGCCCCGGTTACCGGTCAATGGGCAGCCCCACTACCCGACCTTTTCGGCCAGGGCAGCCACTGGACGACAATTCTCTCCCTTCCGTTCAGGATTTGCACCGTTTCTTCTTGTGGCAGGATTCTTCCAGAACTGCTGAATCCCCTGACGGACCAGGTTTCCATTCTGCTCCACCCTTCACCCCTGGGGCCCAGGCTCAGGGACTCCCGAAACCGTCCTGCCACGACATCGCCCAATAGCCTATCGAATCTTTCGAACTCTTCACCCGGCATCTCGTCGCAGGCATCACAGCCGCAGGATGGAAACCAGTCAGTGCCCCAGCGGCCCACTCGGACGGCAAGGCCGGGCAAATCAGTGAGGGCAATGGTGACGGGCGCGCAGGAATTCTGTAATGGAGTCAGCCTTAGGGTCGGCCTGGAAAGTGATAGCTCTCCCAACTCGGCCTCCATACCATCTCCTTCCTCCCGAGTCACTTCGTACTCCTGTTCCAAACGGGCCACAAGCTCCAGGGCCCAGTCGTGCATCGGCAAAAACCGCTCCGGCTCGGAGACCCTTGAATAGGCCTCTTCCGGTGGTCCCTCCATGCCCCAGTCAAACCTTCCCATTATTCCATCACCTGCCCTCCGTTCAGTCCATTCGCCTCTGAGCAAAGAAACTCCAGCCCCTTCCCACCCGCGCGGGAGGGGACGGAGTTGGTCATTTCACCCGTTGGTGAAAATCTCGTTGGCGATGTCCATGGCCTCCCGGGCGAAGGGTATTCCGGCATAGAACGTCATGTGCCCGAACACCTCTATAACCTGGTCTTTCGTCAGGCCGATGTTCAGGGCGCCCCGTACGTGTCCCCGCAGGGGACCGTGGCGGCCCAGGGTGGCCAGGCAGGTCATGGTGCAGATGCAGCGACTGGTGACGTCCAAGCCCGGGCGGGTCCAGGTCGCTCCCCAATAGTATTCCCCGGTGGTGCGTCCCAGTTCCCTTTCCGCTTCCGTGGGCGGGGACGGCCGCGACGTGGCCCCGCCGCCCATGTAGTTGCGCCGGTATTCGTCGCCCCGCTGGAACAGGCTTTCCGGGTCTTCGTTGGCATCGTGGATGCGGGCGGGAGTGAAGTCTATGCCTCGCTCCTCGAACACCTGCTTGCACAGGGACAGCGCCTGGATGCCGGCCGGCGCCCCGCTGTACCAGGTGTCGTGAATGATCAACTCCACCACCTGCTCGGGGGTGAGGCCAACGTTCAGGGCGTTGCCCAGGTGCCGCTTCAACTGCACTTCCCGGTTGGTGACGATGAGGCAGGACAGGGTGACCATCTCCCGCTGCACCGGCGTCAGCGCCGGTCGCCGCCAGACGGTGCCGAACAGCGCCTCCCCCAGGATTCTCTCCAGGTCCGGCGCAATTTCCCACGCCCCGGGGGCGGACCCGCCGGTAATTTCGCCTCCACCGAACATTCTTCGCGTTTCCCGGCCCCGCTGGTACCTTTCGTCCAGTTCACTCATAGCTATCCTCCATGACTTCCATCAATCGGCCTCGAATGCTGACAGTCTAAGGTGGCAACTGCTGAGACGCAACGCTCCGGGGAACCTCCGGGAAAGTCCCTTCCCCCTTATTGGGTAAAGCAGGGCAAACGCGTCCTAAATGGAAGCTCATACTTCGAGTAGCGGTCATGTCGCCCTGAGTTTGCCGAAGGGCCTAAGGGCCTTGTCCTAGGCCCGGGTTCGGGTCCGAAAGCACGCTTGTAGGTTGGATTCTAGACTCTCCGGCGCCAGCCGCGGCAGACTGAACCGGGCCGAAGGGCTCAGAGTGACGGTTCGTTAAGAGGCGACTGCTCTGAGGGGAAGATTAGGATGGGAGGTGATGGCACGACCGTCATTTAGAGAATGGCCGATAAGCGCCAAGTGTTGAACCTCGTCGCCGCTGCACTGAGGATCTGTTCGGAGGTTTTCTACTCCGCTACCCCCCTTTCTCCGTCGAAGAAATTCCCTGACAACCTCCCCTTGCGCCTCTGGAAAACCCATCCCTACCATAATCAGTAGACGGCTCCGAATAACCGGAATCAACGCCGCCCCCCAAACCGTGGAAAGGCCAAACTGTGAAAAAGGAGGATCCAAGTAATCCCATGACAAAAAGAAAATCTGCCAGGCCTCAGGCGCTTCCCGCGCCCGTCTCGTGTATCGACCTCGCCTCTACGGATAAGGCCGACCGGCTGGACGGCTTTGCTGCCCTCTCTCCCCGTCAGCAGTCGGCCCTGCCGGTAGTTGCCCTCTCCCCTTCCCTGAATCAGGCCGCCATCAACTCAGGTATCGGTAAGACTACCCTGCGTCGCTGGATGCACGATCCCGCCTTCCGCGACGAGGTCATACGCACCCGGCTGGAAGCCGCGGAACTGGCTCGTCACGAAATCCGGGGCATGACACTTCGGGCTGTCTCAGTTATCAATCTGGCCATGGACCACCCGGACCCGGTCATCAGCCTCCGCGCCGCCCGCTATGCCTTGACCTTCGGAGGCGCAAACCTCGACATCCAGATGTTGGTAACGGAACTTGACGATCTGAAGAACTCCCTCAATCTCGGGGCCGCCGGGTAGGTACTGCCGTGGTTCCTGTTCCGCAGTCCCGTGGCCCAAAACGGCCCAAAATGGCCCAAAATGGCCTGGAAATCAGGCTCGCTCACCTAGGGGCAGCCCTGAATTTTCACCCTGCCGTGGGCCACCGGGATGCGGTTTTTTCCCGCCCAACAGATACGAAACAGCCCAAAACGGCCCAAAATGGCCCGGATTTCAAAAAAATATCCCTTTCGAGCCCCTTCGTTGGAGGGTCATGTCCGTTGGGAAGTTATGCCGCCCTGAGCCACAAGCAATTCCGCCCTGAGCCACAAGCCATGTCACCCTGAGCTTGCCGAAGGGCCTAAAGTCCCCCAGCTCAACCAGGTTGATGATCCGAAAGCACCATCCCGGTTTAGGTGGCGTGACGGCCCGGATCGCAGGGGTCCACCTCAGGCGGCTGGCTGCCCTGGTCTCAGCCACCAAACCACCTGAATAGGAACGCTGCCTAAGCCGCCAGCTCAATTTCCCTTTACCCTATGTCGGTGCTATTATTAGAGGGTTACGCCCAAGCCCGCGCCGCCACGGGCGCCGCAGGGCCACCAGGGGTTCAGCAAACGTGGGCAACAGTTCGGTGTTGCCAGTCCGCCGAGGAGATGGGAAGCAATGACCACGGAGTCAATAAACCTGGAACTGGAACCCCGTACCGTTCTGGGCAAGAAGGTAAAGCAACTGCGCCGCGCCGGCACCATACCCGTGCACCTTTACGGGCCGGGAATGGAGCCCCGTCCTTTGCAGTGTGAGAACCGTCAACTGTTGCGGGCGCTGGCCCAGGCCGGCAGCACCAACCCAGTTACCCTGTCCATCAAGGGTGAAGCCGGTGAAAGCCTGGCCTTCGCCCGGGAAATTCAGTGGAGTCCTATTCGCAGCCAGTTGCTCCATGTGGACTTCCTCGCCGTCTCCGCCACCGAGAGGATTACCGCCCAGGTCCCCATAAACCTGGTGGGCGAGTCTCCCGCTGCCAGGGAAACCGGTGGTTCCGTGGCCCAGACCCTCTACGCGCTGGATGTGGAGGCCCTTCCCCTGGAGATTCCCAACGAAATAGTTATTGATCTCTCCGTGCTCGTCGACACCAACTCAGTGGTTCGGGCCGGTGAGTTGCCCCTGGATGCCGATGTGACCATGCTGACCGACCCGGATGCAATGGTTGTCCGTGTCGATGCCGGTCGCATGGCGCTGGGTCGCCAGGAGGACACCGGTGATGCCCCGGACGCTGGATCCGCTGCCCCGGTTGAGTCGGATGGCGGTGAAGCGGAAGAGTAGCCAGGCACATGCCGGCTGGGCGACCGCTTTACTGCTGCGTCTTCCCGGTATGGCCGAGACCCCGGCAATCTAGAATTTAGTGGAGGCAGCGAAATGTATCTGGTATTTGTCGGTGAGTCCGGGGATACTGGCAACAGCCTGAACGATTCCAACCAGCGGCACCAGGTCTACTCCGGGCTGGTCATCCACGAAAACCAGTACGTTGCCATGAATGGCGAATTCAACGCCCTCTGCCGCCGTCACTTCGGTGAACCCCTGGGCCGGGGCGAAAATCCTGCCCACTTGAAGCCCGCCGACGTCTACCAGGGACGCGGCTTCTTCCGCTCCTGGTCCCCGGAGCGGCGCGCTGAACTCATCCAGGACTGTCTTAACATTCTGATCCGCCGCGAGACCCCGGTTATCGTTTCCTACGTGGACAAGGTCCAACTGGCCCAGGCCCGGGACAACGGCAACGAGGCCGTCGCCGATTGGGCAGCGCCTCCGGAGGCCATCACCAGCAAATTCCTCTTCGCCCTGAACATGTACATGGACGAGGCTGCCGTAGCCGACGTTCCCCTCGATCACATCATGGAGGCGACCGGTCCCATCCATGATTACGCCCTGGTCATAGCCCAGACCGGTAAGTCCATCCAGCCTTCCTACATGTCCCGGTTCCTCCACGCCGAGGTGGAGATTCCCACCCCCATTGTCATGGAGGACCTCTGCTTCACCTCCCCGGACGAGTCGGTCTGCACCCAGTTGGCGAATATCTGCGCCTACTTCACCCGACGCTGGCTCCAGAATCCCACTGGTTCCCACGGCTATTTCGAAGCCCTCCGCGATGGGCGGGTGATCCAGGTGGTATACCCCGTCCAGTTCTGATGGCAGCCACCAGGGGTCAGACTGGGTAGCCCTTATTCCCCCATGCCCGGAAGCCAGCACGGGATCGGGTCAACTACACGGACGACGCCACCTGGCCAGGCCGTTGGAGCACAGCCCCTCTCCGGGCACGACGACGGAAGGTCGGCCAGCCAAGGCAGGCTCGCCGGCTAAGCGAACCGGGCCATTTTTCTAAGCCATGCGCTCAGAAAGTCCACTCCCATCACCAGCATCAGGTACCACAGGATGATCAGGGTCACCTGGTCGTAGTGGAAGAAGCTCAGGCTCAGGCGGAACTCCTGTCCCAGCCCGCCGGCGCTGACAAACCCCACCACCACCGTCGTGCGGATCACCACCTCCCACCGGTACAGCAGGTACGTGATGAGGTGGGGCAGCGTTTGGGGCAGCGCCGCGTAAAGGAACACCTGGAACATGCCCGCTCCCGAGGAGCGGAGGGCTCGCGCCGGCGCCGAGTCCATATCCTCCACCACTTCCGCGGCCAGCCGGCCCACAATCCCCATGTTGTGGATGCCCAGTGCGATGGCCCCCGGCAGGATGCCGGGCGACAGGAAGAAGACGATCAACAGCGCCCACACCAGTTCCGGCACCGCCCGGGTGAAGGCGTAGAAGATACGCAGTACGTAGTAAAGGGCTGCGCCCACTCGTGAAGGCTTGCCGCCCAGGGCGCCGTTGCTGAGTGTCCGGGCCGCGAACATGAACGTAAGGAAGGCGCCGGCCCCCGCTATGCCTATGGCCAGCACGCTCATAGCCAGGGTGTCGTAGGCCAGTTTTCCCGTGACCCACCATTGTTCCGGCATCAGGAAGGCGGGTGTATCCTGCATTCCCAGGCCGGCCATGCGGTACAGGAAGTTACCCGCATTGGTCCAGGTTCGGCCCCGAAACAGGTCCGTGAAGCCGCTGTCGCCTTCGATGAACAGGGTTCCCCAGGCGATTGCCAGCAGTGCGACGAAGGCATAGAGAGACAACCGGGCCAGAGTCGGCGTCCGCCTGGTTCTCCTTGCTGATTGTGGTTCGATTCCAACTTCGGTCATGACGTTAACAGGCTATGCCGCACCTTCCCGCTCCAGAAGTCCACCAATGCGACGATGGCCAGCAACATGAACAGCAGGGTCCAGACCTGCCCGAACAGCAGATCGCCTAGGGATATCTGAATCTCGTAGCCAATTCCTCGTATTCCCACAAAGCTCAGAATGGCAGCTGAGCGTATGGAACACTCGAACCGGTAGAAGGTGTAGCTGATCAGGTCCGGCAGACACATGGGCAAGCGGCCGTACATGAGTGACTGCGAAGAGGAAGCGCCGGAGGATTGCAGCGCCACCAGGGGTTCACCAGGCACGTCCTCCAGGAACTCGGCGTAAATGCGGCCAAGGATTCCCGCGTAGGGCAACCCCAGCGCGACGATGGCAGTCAACGGCGACAGGCCAATGGCAGCCACCAGCAGGACGGCCCAGACCAGTTCGTGGATGGACCGCATGGCACCCAGGACGAAACGGGCTCCCATAACCAAGGGCATCCGCAGTCGGGACTCAGGGGTTGCCAGCCCTCCTGATGCCAGGATTCCCAGGGGAAACCCGATAGCCACGGCCACCGTCATGCTGGCCAGCGCTATGGACAAGGTCTGCCAGGCCGCCCGCAGGCACACCAGAATGAATGGAGGGGAAAGGTCCGGCGTAAAGACGGCGGCTATCATGGTCAACGCCGCCTGGCCACCCTTGGCGTGCAGCATGGGCCCGCCCCAATCCAGGTTGGTGATACTCCAGGCCACCGCCAGGATCAACAGAAGACTGAGGAAGTGAGGGCTCTCGAGGGTTAAACGGTCCGGCTTCATAGAACCAGTTACCGTTTAATGCCGGGGAGGTTCTGAGTCCTGGTTCCCCAGGCTGTACAGTTCCGATTGAATGGCCGGCGTGAGGTCCCCGGCCGGAAGGTCGAATTGCACTTCGCCATCCTTCAACCCAATGGCCCGGCTGAAGAACTGCTGTACCAGGTAAGGAGTGTGCATGCTGGCTACCAGGGCCCGCCCCGTTCTATCGGTAAGAGAGGTCAACAGTTGCAGGATCTCTTGCGCCCGCCCGGGGTCCACCGAGGAAACCGGTTCGTCCGCCAGCACCAGCCTGGGGGATTGCACGATAGTCCGGGCTATTGCCACTCTTTGCTGCTCCCCGCCGGAAAGGTGGGAAGTCCTCTCCTGGATTTTGTCCTGGATACCCATCTGCTCCAGGGCCGAGGCCGCCAGGCTGTAGTCTTGCGGCCACACCATAGATAGGAAAGAACGTACCATTCCCCACTGCCCGAACCGACCGGCCAGGACATTGTGGACCACGGGTAGCTGGGGTACCAGGTCCAGCTGTTGGTGTATGATGCCCACCATCGAAGACAGCTCGCGCCTGGTCAACCTTTGCGCCAGGGACTTGTCTGCCACGGTAAGCGAGCCGGAATCGGGCTGCAGCGTGCCGGAGAGCAGGTTGAGCAGGGTGGTCTTGCCGCTGCCGCTGGGACCAACCAGCGCCACGCGCTCCCCCGGGTAAATCGTCAGACTCACGGCGAACAGGGCGGTCACTCTCGGATAACTCTTGGTCACTTGGTCCACCACTGCCAGGGGAGCGGATTCCGGCAGTTCCGACGCTGATTCGCGGTCATTTCGCAGCGAGGCAGCCACTCCACCTTACCGGCCTTACTGGACTATGTCCAGCTCGCGAGCAACTTGTTCGACGGCTGCATAGTTCTGGTTGTTGGTTTCTTTGAACTTCTCGGTGCTGAACAAATCAAGGATGTCGCCGTGATCCTCAGTATTTAGCGCCAGCAAGGCGTCCCGCAATTTGTTCGTAAAGCCATTGCCGTATATCTCGTCCAGGTTGCCCTGAACCGTCCAGTTGTAGTTAAAGTAGGGAGGAGTAGTATAGAACTCCTTTACCAGGGCGGGATCGGCGGTTCCCGCTTGCACGGCCCGTCCCCAAACCTTTTCGCTCAGGGCGCCGATGTCGTACGCCCCCGACTGAACCAGCACCCAGGTGTTGTCGTGAGAACCGGAATAGCTGGGGGGGACTCGGAAGTCCTCATCCGGATTAATGCCTCCTTCACTGATGAAGTATCGGGGCATCAGGTGGCCGGAGGTGGAGCTTTCGCTGCCAAAGGTAATGGAAAGGTCGCCAGCCTGTTCCTTCAAGTCCTCCAACGATGAGATGTCCAGGTCGGCCCGGGCGATTAACTTGGAATGAAACGCGTCGTCGTTTTCCCTTTGGGCAATGGCAATGGCGCCGGAATTCTGCAGTCTGGCCTGTACGCCGGTCAGCGCGCCGAAAAAGGCCATATGCAGTTCTCCTTGGCCAAAGGACGTTACCACCGCTGCATAGTTGGCGCTGGGCACATACTGTACGTCAACACCCAGTTCCTTTGCCAGATAATCGGAAAAAATCTGGTACCTTCTGGTCAGCCTGGCCACATCCTGGTCGGGAATGCCGCCTACTTTCAGGACCGGCTCGGGTTCTGAGGCGCATGCCATGGATAGAACCAGCAGTAAGCAAACCATCAGCGACAGGACTAATCTAGCTTTCAAACCGCAAAAATTGTGAAACAAGGCGCTCTTGTAGCCCCCTTCTTGTCAGCAGCGCACAGATGTGTAGGGTATCAATTGGCGGAGTTGTGCCAGGGTCTTGGGAAATACGGGAATCCGAAGAGCCAGCGCTACCTAGTAGTCTAACGCGATAGGATTGATGGCTGGTAATATAGGAGGAACAGACCATCGCCAAGGGCGATGGGGAAGTGGGGAGGCTGGGAAGTGAAGAAATATCGGGTGAGGCTGGAAGGGGAAGAACAGGAAGAATTGAAGGCGCTGGTATCCAGGGGCAGAGCAGCGGCCTACAAGCAAATTCACGCCCGCATTCTGCTGCTTAGCGACGAGAATCAGGCCGCGGGTCCTATGCAGGACCAGGAGATAGCCCGGGCGCTGAAAGTAGGGACTGCCACCGTGGAACGGGTGCGGCGCCGGTGCGTGGAAGAAGGTGTGGAGGCTGCCCTGGGCCGCCGGGAGCAGTTGAACCGGCGCAAGAAGAAACTGGACGGGGCAGGGGAGGCCCAACTGGTTGCCCTGGCCTGCTCGAAGCCACCGGTGGGACGGGTAAGTTGGACCCTGCGGATGCTGGCCGACGGACTGGTGGAAAGGGGGATAGTGGACAGCATCGGTACCGATACGGTGCGTCGGACGCTGAAAAAAACCAACTCAAGCCCTGGTTGAAGGAGTGTTGGTGTATCCCGCCTAAGGCCAGCTCCGAGTTTGTATGCGCCATGGAGGACGTGCTGGAGGTGTATCACCGGGATTACGGGGAAGAGGAGGTGCTGGTGTGCCTGGACGAGACCAGCAAGCAGTTGGTGCAGGAGACCCGCCAGCCTTGCCCAGCGCGGCCTGGTGCAGCCATGGCCTACGATTACGAATACCGGCGCAACGGGGTGAGCAACCTGTTCATGCTGTTCGCACCACTGGAAGGGTGGCGGAGGGTGGAGGTCACCGAGAGGCGGACCAGGACCGATTGGGCGGAGGTAGTGCGGAAACTGGTGGACCAGGACTATCCAGACAAGGAACGGATAGTACTGGTGATGGACAACCTGAACACCCACCATCCCGCATCCCTGTACGAGGCCTTCGAGCCAGCGGAAGCTCGGCGTATTGCTGAACGACTGGAGATACACTACACGCCGAAGCACGGCAGTTGGCTCAATATGGCTGAGACGGAGTTGGCGGTGCTGGCCAGACAGTGCCTGGACCGTCGGATTCCCAATCAAGAACTGCTGGGCCAGGAGACCCGAGCCTGGCAAGACCAACGAAACCGACAGGAGGTCCGGGCAGAATGGCGTTTCACCACCCAGGACGCCCGTATCAAGCTCAAGTCCCTGTACCCATCATTTCAATAGCGATAATCTACTAGCATGCCGGGGACATTTGGCCGCCCTGCAGTGAATTCGCTGCCCTGTCCGGGCCTTGACAGACCGTATCTGGTTGAAGCGGTTGCCGGTTAACTGATACCTGTACACCTATGAGCAATAAGTAAATGGGAGTGTAAAGGCCAGTTTATACAGCGTCAACAAAAAACGAGACCATTCGAGGGAGTGTGAAGGAGTCTGGCATTTGAACCTAGTCGGTAGGGCCCAAATTGGTACTGACGCAGGCTTTTCGACGGGTCCCTCTTTCTCCCATTCAGTACCCGCGCTATAATTTCCTAGCTATGACGATGCAACCCCCCGACATCCTGGCCGGCCTGAACGATGCCCAGCACGAGGCCGTGATAACTACCGAGGGACCTCTGCTTATAGTGGCGGGCCCAGGCAGCGGCAAGACTCGCGTAGTTACCCACCGCATTGCTTACCTGGCTCGGGAATGCGACGTAAGGCCCTACCGCATTGCCGCCGTAACGTTCACCAACCGGGCCGCCCGCGAAATGCGAGACCGGGTTCAGGGCTTGCAGGTACCCGACGCCGAGTCGGTTTTTGCGGGCACTTTCCACGCTTTCTGCGCTCGAATGCTTCGCCGGTATGGCGAAGGCGTTGGGCTGGATTCCAACTATACGATCTACGATGCTGAGGACCAGTTAGGTCTGATCAAGCAGGCCATGCAATTGGCCGAAATAGACGAGAAGCGTAACCCGCCTCGAGCAATCCAGGGAGTAATTTCCCGGGCCAAGAGCCTGCTGATGGATTCTGTGGGTCTGGCAAAACAAGCCCAGGACGAAGGCGACTATCACGTGGAATTGGCCGCCAGGGCCTATCACCACTACGAGGAACTGCTGGGCCGCAGCAACGCGGTGGACTTCGATGACCTTCTAATGCGGGCAGTCCAGTTGCTGCAGGAAAACAGGGACGTACGGGATGATTATCACCGGCGTTACCGGTACCTGATGGTGGATGAGTTCCAGGACACTAACGTGGCCCAGTACCGCCTGGCCAGGCTGCTGACCGGCCCCGACCAGAATATTTGCGTAGTAGGCGACCCGGACCAGTCTATCTACTCCTGGCGAAACGCCGACATCAGGAACATCCTGAGCTTCCGGGAGGACTACCCGGACGCGAGGGTAATAGCGCTGGAGCAAAACTATCGCTCCAGCCAAAAGATACTGGATACGGCCAGCACGCTCATCTCCAACAACAGTATGCGGGTGCCCAAGGAACTGATAACCGAGAACGCCGCCGGCTCCGATGTAATAGTGCACGAGGCGTACACCCAGGACGAAGAGGCCGATTTTGTGGGCCGCCAGGTACTGGAGTTAACCCGCCGGGAGAATATCAAACCAGGCAGTTGCGCCGTGATGTACCGCATCAACGCCCAGTCCAGGGCGCTGGAAGAGGCCTGCCTGCGGCTGGGCATAAGGTACCGCATCATTGGTGGAGTACAGTTCTACCGCCGCCGGGAAATTCGGGACGTTATGGCGTACCTGGCCGTGTTGAACAACCCGCAAGATGACGTGAATTTGGCCAGGGCCATTAACACACCGCCCAGGGGCATCGGGGATAAGACCATCCAGGACTTGACCCGCTGGGCGTTGGGACAGCGCATTTCCGTTTTCGAAGGCATAAAGCTCATAGCCGGGGCGCGGGCCGGAGGACTTCCCTGCCCGGCGCCGCTGGTCGCCCGGGCCTACACCGCTGTGGCAAGGTTTGGTGACTTGATGATCCGTATGGAGGATCTGAAGGTCAAGCTGCCCGTTTCCGACTTGATAGAACTGCTGGTCAAAGAGGCTGGCTTGGAAGCCCATATTCGCAGGTCCGACACCAACCCGGAAGAGCGGATGGAGAATATCGAGGAGTTTATTTCCCTGGCTTCAGGTTACGAGTCAGATACGCCGGAGAACGACCTGGCCGCCTTCCTGGAACGCGCCTCGCTGGTTTCAGACGTGGACAGCTATGAAGAGTCAGAGGACACCCTGACCCTCATCACGCTGCACCAGGCCAAGGGCTTGGAGTTCCCGGTGGTGTTTATAATTGGGCTGGAGGAGGGGCTGCTGCCTCACAGCAGGTCAATGGACAGCAACGCTGACCTGGAGGAAGAACGGCGCCTCTGTTACGTGGGAATCACGCGGGCCAAGGATCGCCTTTACCTTTTGCGTGCCTTCCAGCGAAGTATGTGGGGACGGAGTTCGCCGACCCTGCCATCCCGGTTCCTCGAAGAAGTTCCGGAAAGGCTGCTTTCTTACGCCGGTTCACCAACAAGGACGCCAACTGCTAACGTCGCCACCCGGCCCGGTTTCGACCGCAGCCTTACAACATGGGAGAGGGACTCGGGAGCGGGGGAAGTCAAAGGCCCCGAATATGTTCCCGACATAGGTGATATTGTCAAACACGCTACCTTTGGCGAGGGCGAGGTGGTCATGTGCGAACAGTGGGGCAACGATTACGAAGTTTCCGTCTGCTTCGCCGGAGGGGAACTTCGGCGCCTGCTCCTCAGCTTCGCGGCCCTGGAAAAGGTACAAAGCGAATGAACCGGGAGCAGGGAAAGCCGGCTAGTTCCCAATTTTGGTCGCCGCCAGTTCCGCGAATATCCTTGTTCGTACAGCAGGCGCACAGGAATGCTGCGTTCCAAGTCAAACCACGCCACGTAATTGTGGCTGATGCAACGAAGTTGGGAGAAGTTATGCAGAAAGCAACCTATGGTTCCGTGTCACTGACCTGTCGTGACTGGGAAAGTTCCGTAAATACTCGACGCCAGGTTTTGTCATCGCCAGCGCCCATACCTTCGCGGTAAGTAATAGTC
This sequence comes from Dehalococcoidia bacterium, assembly GCA_965207275.1. Lineage (GTDB taxonomy): Bacteria > Chloroflexota > Dehalococcoidia > Lucifugimonadales > UBA3495 > Bin22. The sequence continues at coordinate 2,044,753 of CBDBMH010000002.1, read as the reverse complement.
CCATTGGAGTCAAAGGCAATTTTGGTTGACTGGATTGTGACGCCGAGTTCGGCCATCAACTCGCTCCGGGCCGTGGCTACTGTCCACGGGTAACCGTGTTGCTCTTTGTAAGCCTTCAGGACCACCATTTCCTCTTTCAACCCCGGGTGCAAGCCGACCGCGTAAAATCCCACGTCGTCGGCATAGTCAGGGTAAATTTCCTTCATACGCCGCAACTCGGCGGTGCAGACCGGTCAATAGGTTGCCCAAAAGAAAAGGAATGTGGGACGTCCCTGCTCCAATAGCTCCGCAGATGTAGTTGTGCTTCCGTCCTCGAGCTCCAGGGTAAAGTACGGCACTCGATAACCCACCTGGTTTCCCGTTTGTGAGGGCTCAGGGAAGTCCTCTGCGGTCAGAATATATGCTTCTTCTTCAGGGAGGTCACTGGAAGAGAATATGGACAAGGAGCTGCCGGTGGAAGCTAGATAGGCGGAGACGGCGAAACCAACCAATGGCAACGCGATGCCCAATCCTAACAGGATTTTGCCTATCCAGCCGATCCTTGCCATTTACCACCACCTATATGTGGTCAATTGTACATCGAACGTCGTTCTAATGCTATGGCTTAAAGGCATGAAGCCCCAGGGCAGTATTCCTTTTCTGCCCTGGGGCCCTGGGAATTGCGGGGCTGGCGTTTTGCCAGGCACGGTAGCTCCAAAAGATCCGACCTACTGATTAGCCAGGCCGGTGAACACCTGGTGCCAGGCGTCGGGGTTGCCACCACCGAATCCGTCGCGGTAGGTGATTATTCCTCTGGAGTCAAAAGCGATCTTGGTAGATTGGTAGGACACATTCAGGTCTGCCAGGGTGCTCTGCTCATTGGCTATGTTGGCGACCGGCCAAGGGTGCCCGTTCTTCTCCCGGTGCCCTTCCAACCGGTCAAGATTGTCAAAGTCCTTGGATACGGCGATGGCATAAAAATTAACCTGTTCAGAGTATTCAGGGTAAACCGTCTTCAACTGCCGCAACTCGGCAGCGCACTGCCCTCAAGTAGTGGAAGTAAAGAACAGGAAGGCGGGTTTGCCCTCCTCAATCAGTTTTGCGGTGGAAACTGTTGCTCCGCCCACCAGATCGAGGGTGAAATCGGGTATCCGGTTGCCAACCTGGTTACCCACCTCGGCCAAGGGTTCTTTCACTACCGGCGCTTCAGTGGCGTGGGGCTCCGCAGTCGGTTCAGGCGGTGTTTCCCCTGCGGGGGAGACTGTCTCCTCTTTCATATCACCCGTGGACTGCTGTTTGGACGCCGAGGGCTTTGAGGGACTGGACGATGGTTTCCCGGCAGGGTGGGAATCCATGGCCTTGGCCACGGGTTCCGGCTTCGGTTCAGCCACCTGCTCAACTGTGGCCTCCATCTCGGCCTTAGTCTCCATCGTAAGTTGGGAACCGGACGGATGATCGATTGTTGTTTCTCCGGACGCCACAGGTTCCGATCGTAGTTCGTCGGATTTGGCGGCGACTGGCGGCGCTGCCTTGGCCACATCCTGAGACATTTCCTGTGAGGTTTCCTGTACCGGTGTGGTCTCGGCTGCCGCCCGTGGCTGGGTAGCGGGCTGAGAAGGGGAAGATTGACCGGCCTGGCTTGCCTGCGGAGCTGGATCCTGGGGTCTTTCGGCCGCTCCGCAGGCCAGGGCGAGGGCCAGCAGGAAGGCCGACGCTCCAAGCGTCGCCAGCCGGAGGGGCCGGCGCAGCCGGGAAGCGCTACCCGGGGAACGTTTCTTCATCTGTAGGCTCCTTTCAACGAATGTCGCATTCCAGATTTGCGGAAGGCCGCTAATAAAAGAATACGTTCTCAGGGACCCGCCGGATTTGCCCCCTTACCGAGCTGGGGCCAGGCTAGAGACAGCAGGCAGGGGCAGGGCTAACGAGATCGTCCTGCTTGCAGCCAGGACCGCCCGTCTATGGCCATAAATCGGTCAGCCTCCACCGGGCCCCAGCTTCCCTCCGAATAGTAATATGGCCGAGGGGCTTCGGGGCGATTAAAGCCAGCGATGATGGGGTCAACGATGCTCCAGGCCTGTTCTATCTCGTCCGCCCGGGTGAAAAGGGATGCGTCGCCATTCAGAGCGTCGAGCAACAGTCGCTCGTAGGCGTCGGGTATTGCCTGGCCGCTGAAGGCTTCGTGGTAGTGGAACTCCAGCTCTGCCTTCCGCATTTGCAGGCCGGCGTCGGGGGTCTTAGTCTGAAACTCCAAGTGAAAGCCCTCGTCGGGCTGTACGAAGATGGCCAAGGTATTCGCTGGAATATCTTCGTCTTCCGCCAGGGGAAAAAGCATATGGGGAGGATTGCGAAACTGAATGATAATTTCGGTGGACTTGCTGCGAAGGGCCTTGCCGGAACGCAGGTAAAAGGGAACCCCTTGCCAGCGCCAGTTGTCCACATAGAGACGCAGGGCAGCGTAGGTTGCGGTGTCGGAGTCACCGGAAACGCCTCCCTCGTCTCTGTATGTCCGGTACTGTCCGGGAATTGCGTGATTGGCAACATCCCCGGAATGAATACGACGGATGGCGCTCAGGACTTTGACCTTTTCGTTCCGCAGCGCCTCGGCTTCAAAGGCATGAGGTGGTTCCATGGCCACCAGGGTAAGCAACTGCAGCAGGTGATTTTGGAACATGTCGCGGAGTACGCCCGTCTGGTCGTAATAGTCACCCCGCTCGTCGATGCGAAGGGTTTCCGCTACGGTAATCTGGACATGGTCAATGTAGTTGCGGTTCCAAATGGGCTCAAAAATGGCGTTGGCAAAGCGGAAAACCAGGAGGTTCTGGACCGTTTCCTTACCGAGATAGTGGTCGATTCGAAATACCTGGTCTTCACGGAATACCGAGTGGGCGATTTCGTTAAGCTCCTGGGCCGATTCCAGGTCGGTCCCGAACGGTTTCTCGACCACCAGGCGTCTCCACCCGCGGGCGTCATCCGCCATGTCGGCTTCTCCCAGTCCTGTGATGGCGTGACGGTAAAGGGAGGGCGCCAGGGAAAGGTAGTAGAGTCGATTGCAGTTGGCTTTCTCGCCTTCGATTTCGGTCAATTTGGCCTTAACGATGGCCAGATCTTCCGAACTCGTAATGTCTCCATGGGTGTAAGAAATGCGGGAGGATAAATCTGTCCACTGGTTTGCGGAGGGTCGGGTCATGCCCTCTCCGCCCAGAGACTCTTCAAGGATTGTTCGAAACCCTTGGTCGTCGAGGTCGCTGCGAGCTACTCCCAGAATTTGCAGGTTGGAGGGAAGCCGTCCCTTGCTGTGGAGACTGGCCAGGGCGGGAATCAGCTTTCGGCGGGCAAGATCACCGCTGGCCCCGAAAATTACCAGGGTGATGGGAATTCTGGAGTCAGGGACCAGGTCAGTCGTAGTCATCACCGGACCTCCTTACCGGATGACCGCCGAACTGATTGCGCAAAGCGGCGAGCAGCTTGGCGCCAAAGGGCTGCGCCTGTCGCGAACGGAACCGCTGCAACAAGGAAAGGGTAATCACTGGGGCGGGCACGGCAAGATCCACCGACTCCTGCACGGTCCAGCGTCCTTCCCCTGAGTCCTCTACGTAGGCCTGCAGGTCGGAGAGACTGGGATCCTCTTCCAACGCCGACACCACCAGGTCGAGCAACCAGGACCGCACCACACTGCCATGCCGCCAGGTGTTAGCAATAGTGGTCAGATCCAGGTCAAATTCCTCCTTGGCAGCCATTAACTCGAAGCCTTCGGCATAGGCTTCCATCAGGGCATACTCCACCCCGTTGTGGATCATCTTGACGAAGTGGCCGGCGCCCACCGGCCCAACGTGGCTGTAACCTCGGTCGGGGCCCGGCGCCAGGGATCGGAAGACAGGCTCAAGCCTTTGATAATGTTCCTCTTTGCCGCCAACCATGAGGGTGTAGCCTTCAGACAGCCCCCAAATGCCGCCGCTTATGCCAACATCCATAAGCGCGATGCCGTTAGCGGACAGGGTTTCGGCCCGCTGAAGGGTGTCCTTGTAATTGGCATTGCCGCCGTCAAGGATGATGTCGCCGGGCGACAGAAGCGGTTGCAGGCGCTCAATAGTGTCCTGGGTGGGCTGGCCCTGGGGCAGCATCAACCAGATCGGCCTGGGAGGGGCAAGATGGGAGATCAAGTCTTCCAGGGAAGTGGACCCATGGGCGCCCTGCGATGTACTGAAGGATACCGCGCTCTCGCTGGTGTCGTAGGCAACTACGCTGTGCCCGGCTGCCAGCAGTCGCTGAACCATATTGCCGCCCATGCGACCCAAGCCGATCATTCCCAGTTCCACGAGTAGTCCTCCACGCAGTCTGCCAGGTTAAATCTTGGCGGCCAGTTCCAGGATGGATGCCGCAGTATCCGATCCCAGGTGTATTCGCCCGGCGCGCCGACCCAGTTCCAGCAGGGCCTGCAAATCGCCCGTAGACTGGGCGTCCGCCAAGGAACCAAAGGAGTATGGCCGGTTGGGGACAGGTATATCCTCGGGATGATCGGTGGTGAACTGCAGGAAAATGCCCGAGTTTGGACCGCCTTTGTGCAACTGGCCTGTTGAGTGGAGGTAGCGGGGTCCAAAACCGGCCGTGGTGGGAATTCCGTACTTCTCCGCAAGTCGCTGCCGTAAATAAGTCAAGGCCCGGCGAACGTCCCTGCTGTCTGGGAGATAGGCCAGAATTGCCAGGTAGTCGCCAGAACGGGCCATGGACATCAGGCTTTCCACCGATTCCGTTGCTTCCAGGTGTGGCAGTTCTCCGGTTTCCACAAGGTGATTCAGCACCAGGTCAGTTTTGTCCTTGGCTCCTTGAACGTTCGGTTGGTCGAAGGGATGTACTCCCAGGATGCAGCCCGCTACGGCTGTAGCGAATTCCCAGCGGTAAAACTCGGCGCCCAGGTCGGCGCGGTCGGAAAGTTCAAGCCGCATCGATGGATGGGCGGTAGAAAGGTCTTTGACCAGAGCATCGGGGCCGGAATTATCGTCTCCCTGCAGCCGCAGGTAGACTATCAGGCGGTCAGTACTGTACTGTACCAGCGGCATTGTGGGTTCACCGGCAACCGGAACAATGCCCCGGCCGGACTTGCCCAGGCTTTCTGCCAGCAGTTGCTCTACCCATAGTCCGAAACTGGCCAGGGCTGGCGACGTTATCAGGGTAAGTTTATCCCGACCATGTTGGGCCAGGGATCCCATTATGGCGCCCAGCCTTGCGCCAGGGTTAGCGCCGGCATCGGCCACCCGGCAATCCTCCTGCATCACAGCGGTTCGACCGAGTAGGTCTTCCAGGTCAAGGCCCAAAAGGGCCGCCGGAACCATGCCAAAGCGGGAGAGGACCGAGTAGCGGCCTCCGATTTCAGGCGGATTGACGAAGACCTTGCGAAACCCCTCCTTTGCTCCCAGGATTTCCAGGGGAGTACCCGGGTCGGTGACTGCGGCGAAGCTGTCTCCGGCGACGTTTTCGCCCACGCATTCGGCGACGCGCTTCCGGAAGTAAGAGTAGAGGGTGTTGGATTCGATGGTAGTACCGGACTTAGAAGATACGAGGAAAAAGGATCTGGAAAGGTCTATGGCTTCGTTGGCAGCGTTTATCCAGGCCGGAAGGGTGGAGTCAAGGACTCTCAGTTGGGGGAAACCCGGGGCGCTGCCAAGAGTACGCCGCAACACTTCCGGTCCCAGGCTGCTGCCGCCCATACCCAATAGAACGACATTAGTGTATCCCGCTGCCCTGACCTCCGAGCCAAAACGGGTAAGCAGAGGGATCTGTTTGACCATATCCTTGGGCAGGGTCAGCCAGCCCAGTCGGTCTTCGATCTCAGTGGGGTCTTCGCTCCATATCCGGTGGTCGCCCGCCCAGATGCGAGACACGACGTCGTCCGAATCAAGCTTGTTGAGGGCATGCTCAACCAGCAAATTGTAGTCTCCCAGAGCCTCAATCGCACGGGTGACTTTAGCCAACGTACCCTCCAGTTAACGGAAGTTGAACATTATGGCTCCAGTTTCTTGAGGAACAAACACAAGATAGCATACCGATTCGCCAGAGGCCAAGACCATAGGAAATTGACGCCGCTTTCGAGCCGATCCACCCATGCTATAATCGTCGAAATTCCGGCGCCGCTTGCCGCCTTTCCTATTACTTTGCCCAGGAGGTCCCTCGTTGACAACCCAAGGCCAGTATTTCGGTGGACCCACCGAACATCACACCATCATCGGCCAGCTGCAAGTTCGTTACCTGGAGTGGTTGCCCGCGGCTGATCTCCCGAACTCCCCCATCCTTGCCCTGCACGGCCTGGCCTCATCCGCTAACTGGTATGAAAGGCTGGCTGCCCGGCTGTGTCGCCGGTATCGGGTGGTAGCTCCTGACCAGCGGGGCCACGGACAGACTACCCAATCCCCCAGCGGCTACGACTGGCAAACCCTGGCAGCAGACGCGATCCGTGTCCTCGACCACTTGGGGGTGGAACAGGCTACCGTGTTGGGCCATTCCTGGGGTGGCAACGTAGCCATCAACGTGGCCGCCAAGTTCCCGGAACGGGTCAACAAGCTGGTGATGATTGACGGCGGCTTTCTGGATGGCCACCTTCTGCCGGATGCTTCGTGGGAAGTGTTCCAGAATCGCTATGGACCAAGAAACGTTTCCGGCACCCGGCAGGAATTCCTGGCCCGCATAAGTCAGCAGTTGGCAGACTGCTGGGACAGCGACCTGGAACGGATCGTCCAGACTATGGTGTACGAGGACGAGGATGGACACATTCAAGACATATTGAGGCCCTCAAATCACGCCCAGGTACTGGAGGCGATGTGGGGTGAACCCCCGTCAGTTACCCTCCCCAATATCCAGTGTCCCACCGTGATTGTGCCGGCTGGTCCTCGTTCTGACCGGGCTGGAAGCGACTTCAATCTCACGAAGCGAGTGATGGTTGAGGCGGCGGCGAAAGCCGTACCCAATAACCGGGTACATTGGATACCTGAGACCATCCACGACATTGGGTACCATAAACCCGACGAGTTGGCCCGAGTGATTCTGGAGTTTCTGGAAGAAGAGTAACGAAGGGTCGCGGTTCATTCTGGCAAAAGGAAGGGGCAGGAATCAATCCTGCCCCTGCGTTTTTGGTGAAGCAGAGCCCAACCTCGGGCTGAGCTTAATCGTTATCCGCCGGGGCGGGTATCAGAGAGCCGCCCTCGGGTTCCGCGCCGTTGCCGTGAGAGAGTCCATAGTTAATGGCATATAACCGGGCGTATACTCCGCCCTGGCGCAGCAGGTCCTCGTGGCGGCCAACCTCAACGATGCGGCCCTTGTCCAGAACGACTATTTTGTCCGCGCTGCGGATGGTGGAAAGCCGGTGGGCAATTACGATGGAGGTGCGGCCTTCCAGAACGTGACTCAGGGCTTCCTGGATCAGGATTTCCGTATGGGTGTCGATGTTGGCAGTGGCCTCGTCCAGCACAATGATTCGCGGGTCGCCAACGATGGCCCTTGCGAAGCTGATTAGCTGCCGCTGCCCAACGCTCAAATTGACGCCGCGTTCCGCCAGGATAGTGTCGTAGCCGTTCTCCATGGCCATGATGAAGTCGTGGGCCCCCACCGCCTTGGCCGCATTGATAACGTCCTCGTCAGTGGCATCGTCGTAGCAATAGCGGATGTTGTCCGTCACATTGCCCGAGAACAGGTATGGTTCCTGCAGCACCATGCTCATCTGGCCGACCAGGGACTCGCGCCTGACGTCACGCAGGTCATAGCCGTCAATGGTAATTTTCCCCCTGGTCACGTCGGCAAAACGGTGAATCAGGGTAACCAGGGTGCTCTTTCCGGCGCCAGTGGAACCCACCAGGGCTACATTCTCCCCCGGGCGGATATGCAGGTTTACATCCTGCAGCACTTCCACGCCCTCGACGTAGTGGAAGTTAACATCCTCGAACCGGATTTCACCTCGTACGGGTGGCATTTCGATGGCGTCGGGCTTATCTTTGACTTCCGGCTCCAGGTCCATCAACTCGAAGATGCGAACACCGGCGGCCATGGAGCGCTGGAAAACGCCGTATTGCATGGTCAGGTGGCGAACGGGTTCAAAGAAGCGCTGAATCCATAGCGCAAAGGCCACCAATACTCCCCACTCCAGGGTGCCCCCCTTGGCCATAATTCCACCCACGAGGACGATGCCAAACCCCATGCCTACGCCAATGAGGAACTCGACCATGGGTTGCAGGCCGCCGGAGAATCGGCTTGCCTGTAAGTTGGCATCCAGATGTTCCTGGTTCAGTTGCTTAAAATGTTCCAGGTTCTCATCCTGCCGGTTCAGGCTTTGGACCACCCGAACTCCGGTGATGTTCTGGTTGTATTCGCCGTTGACCATGGCAATGGCCCGTCGTATTCGCATGAACGACCGGCGGGCGAATTGCTGCCAGTAGCCAAGAATGAAGAACAGAACCGGCACAATGCTCAGGCAGACCAAAGCCAGCTGCCAGTCGACCAGCAGCATGAATATGACGATGAAAGCCAGGGTAAGCACATCGGCCAGGGCCAACACCAGCATCTCAAAGGTTTCCTGCAATTGCAGCACATCACTCTGGCTGCGGGACATAATTCGCCCCACCGCCGTCCGGTGGAAGAAGGATGGCGACATATCCTGCAGGTGGCTGAACATCTGCATGCGCAGCGCGTAAAGGATGCTCTGGCCTACCCGGGCCATAAATACAAACTGAAAATAGTTGGAGGCAAAGTGGATCAGGGTTAACGCCAGGAAACCCAGCCCGAACAGGTGCAGCGGGTGCCAGCTCCAGAAATCTCCCGCGTTGGCGGGAATGGTCACGATATTCCACTGGAACAGGCTCAGGCTCCAGGGTTCCCCGATCTTAATGCCGTCATTGATGGCAAGCATTATCAGGCCGGGTATGCTGGCGTTGGCGATGGTGTAAACAAACACCGCCACCAGGCTCTTGATTACGTCAGACCTGAAGGGGCCCATGTAGGAAATCAGGCGCAGGACTACCTTATTGTTGTAAACCGAGCCAAGGGCATTATCATCGCTGAGATTGTCCATGGTCGGGGAGTTCATGCCGCCCGAATTCAGGCCCCGCATACCCCCCATCATGCCGCCGAAGCCGCCTCCCACTCCGCGCATTAATTGTCACCTCCGTCGCCGCCAGCTAGGGAAGCGTCCAGCAGAACTTCTTCCTGGGGCCGTAATTGCAGTTCATAGATGTCGCGGTAGATGCCTCGTTTTGCCATCAATTCGTGATGATTGCCCCTTTCGACCACGCTGCCATCTCGAAGCACCAGGATCTGGTCGGCTTCCCTGACCGTGCTGAGACGGTGGGCAATTACGAACGTGGTCCTGCCCTTCATCACGTTGACCATGGCTTGGTGAATCTGGCGCTCCGTTTCCACGTCCACGCTTGAAGTGGAGTCGTCAAGGATCAAAATTGGAGGGTTGACCAGTACGGTACGGGCGATGGAAAGTCGCTGCCGCTGACCGCCCGAGAGGGTACTGCCCCGCTCACCCACCCAGGTGTCGTAGCCGTTGGCGAATGACATGATCTGGTCGTGAAGCTGGGCCACCTTGGCGGCGTTGATAATGTCCTCCTCGGTGGCATTGGAGACCCCGTAGGCGATGTTGTCCCTTATTGTCGCGTCGAACAGGAAAATATCCTGCTGGACCATGCCGACGTTACGCCTCAATGATTCCAGGGTGAAGTCCCGGATATCCTCCCCGTCTATGGTTACCGTTCCACTGGTGACGTCGTAGAAGCGGGGTATGAGGTTGACAATCGTACTCTTGCCGCTTCCCGGAGCGCCCAGGATGGCGGTAACCTGTCCCGGGGACGCGTCAATTTCCACTCCCCTCAGGGTGGCGGAACGCGCGTCATAGGCGAAGGAAGCGTCATCGAAACGCACGTGTCCATTGGCTCGCCCCATCACCCTGGCGTCGGGTTTTTCCTCCACCGGTGAGATGCTGTCCAAAACGTCGAAAATGCGGCGTCCCGACGATATTGCCCTGGAAAAACTGTTGATGATCTGGGCGGCCGACCGGATGGGGAAGGTCAACTGGTTCAGGTAAAGCAGGAAGGTGCCCATTTCGCCGGCGGTTAAATCTCCCCGAATTATTTCCCAGCCGCCAAACCAAACTATCAAGCCCAGTGCAAAGGTGAAATAGAGGCTCATCCAGGCGCTGTTGGTGCCCTGCAGGCGCTCGGACTGGTAGTATTCGCCCCTCAGTTCCTGGGCCTTCTTGTCGTATTTTCTTCGCTCGAAATTCTCGGATCCGAAGGCCTTTACCACGTGGATGCCCACCAGATTTTCCTGGAGCACCGTGACCAGTTCGCCGTTGACCTCCTGCACGTGGAGCCACATCTGGCGCAATCGGCTCATTACCAGGGTGGATCGGACAATCAGGAAAGGTACGAAAACCAGGCTGATTAAAGCCAGTTCCCAATTGATCCAAATCATCATACTGGTGACTGCGACGGTCCGCACCACTACTTCGAGGGAGCGAATCAGGCCCATATTGACGTATCGGCGGATGGCCTCGACGTCGGCGGTGGCCTTAGACATCAGGTTACCGGTGTGTTCCTTATCGTGGTAGGCGAAGCTGATGTGCTGAAGCTTGTCGTAGATCTGATTGCGAAAGTCGTAGGTGACTAATTGGGAGAGGGAATCCGTAGTATAGGTACGAGCAAAGTCGAAGAACCCACGCATTATGCTGGCTGCCAGCAACAGGCTCGCCAGGATAAACAGTTCGCTGTTGGGGGGGTTCAGGGGGACTATATTATCGCCAGTGATGAGAACGAGTGTGTCGATGGACTTTCCGAAAAGCCAGGGGATGAGTAGCGAGAATCCTATGGCGATAAAAAAGGACGCGTAAGCGAGAATCAGCCGCGTACGGTAGCGATAGGCCATGCGGGTGATTCTTACCAGAATGCTCATGAGACCGTCCTTACGGGGTGCAAACCGGCCTCAGAAAGGAAGAAAACCGGGGTCCGGGGATTGCACCGTATCAGTATAGGGCCGAGGCAGGACCAGCTATCCGTGGAAAAAACTTGCTGGCAAGGGAAGCATTGCAGGAATCGGGTGAAAATTTTCCTTAACGTGTGGCTTTTGTCGTCGACATAATAAACGCTATTGCCCGATAATTCAAGCGGGTTTTAATCGGAATTAACAATAATTCAATACAAAACGGGTTGCCTGCAGTTTCGGAAAATGAGGATAAACAGCTGAAGTTGCGCTATTTCGGCGGCAACCGCTGTGTTGACGATGCAACCCCTTATGCTCTGCCCGAGTCAGGGCGGAAAGGATCGCCAAAGTCACATGCGCTCGGGGGCGTTCATGCCCATCAACTCCAGGGACCGGCGAAAAACTATCTGGGCCGATTCCACGAGCTTGAGGCGGGCCAGGGTAACGTCATTGTCTTCAGGGTTGGCCGAAATCACCCGGCAGTTTTCGTAGAACCAGTGGAAGGCCGTGGCCAATTCCATGGCGTAGTGGGGCAGGTGGTGGGGTTCCAGCGACCGCGCCATTTGGTCCACCAGTTCCGGCAGACGGATCATGGTACGAATCAAGTTAAGCTCGTTGGGGTCGGTCAGCAGAGATACCTCTCCCGCGCTCCAGTCGATGTTGCGACTGCGGGCCAGGTTAAGGATGCTGAAGTTTCTGGCGTGGGCGTATTGAATGTAATAAACGGGGTTCTCAGAGGATTCTTTCTTGGCGAGTTCCAGGTCAAACTCCATCTGGGTGGAAGGCGAGCGGGCCAGGAAGAAATAGCGGCAGGCATCGGAGCCGACCTCGTCAGCCAGTTCGCGCAGCGTTATGAAGTCCCCGGTACGCTTGGAAGCGCGCACCACTTCCGTACCTCTTTTCAAAGTCACCATCTGGGATATAAGAATGGTAAGGGAATCGGCCTTGATTCCCAGGGCCTCTACCGCGGCCTTCATGCGAGGCACGTGGCCCTGGTGGTCCGCGCCCCAGATGTTGATAACGTGCTCGAACTGCCGTTTCACGAACTTGTTGTAATGGTAGGCGATGTCGGAAGCGAAGTAGGTAGGTTCTCCTGATGAGCGAACCACCACGTTGTCCTTGTCGTCGCCAAGCATGGTTGAATTGAACCAGAGGGCGTTGTCCCGCTCCGACAGGTAATCCTTCTCCCGCAGGGACTCCATGGCTTCCTCGTACTCGCGGTTACCGTAAAGGGAGCGTTCGCTGAACCAGTTATCGAAGCTTACACCGATCTCCTCCAGGTCATCCCGAATCAGCGTTACCATTCTCTCGCGGGCAATGTCGCCGATTTCCCTGACAGCCTGGGTCTCCTCCATATCCAGGAAGCGGTCGCCATCGGATTCGGCGATTTCTTTACCGATATCGTAGATATACTCGCCGGCATAGCCGTTGGATGGGAAGTCGAAATCCCTTCCCAGGGCTTCCCGGTAGCGGGCGTACACGGAGCGGTAGAAGGCATCCATCTGGGTGCCGGCGTCATTGACGTAGTATTCCCGGGTCACAGCGTAGCCAGCAGCATCCAGGGTGTTGGCCAGGGCGCTTCCCAGAACTGCCCCCCGGGTGTGACCCACGTGCACCGGCCCGGTGGGGTTGACGCTGACAAACTCCACCATCACGGGCCGTCCATTGCCCGCCGGAATGTTGCCGTAGCCATCGCCGGCCCGACGGACCAGGTCGACTTGCTCCTGAATCCACGTGTCGTGGAGATAGAAGTTAATGAAACCAGGGTGTGCCGCTTCCACCTTCCTGACCTCTGCCGTCTCCGGAACAAACTCCACCAGGGTTTGGGCCAACTGCAAGGGGTTGATGCGAGTGGCCCTGGCCAGCCGAAGGGGGAGGCTGGTGGCAAAATCGCCATGATCGGGGTTGCCTGGACGTTCGACCAAAATTTCGGGCATTGATTCCAGCGAGATGGCGCCTTCCTGGCGGGCGCGACTGATGGCCTCCGCCACCATTTCCTGGATCCTGTCCCGAATTAACGCCGTTGTCATCTTACCGACCTTCTTACGCAAGCTTTTCTTAACGAACCTGCTCCAATTTCGGAGCAACAGATTAATATTCTAACCCATACATAGAGTCGATTACATACTCAAGGCAACCGGAACAGGGATAGAGGGCCTGGACATTAATGCTCACAGGAAGGATGGCCATAAATGGCGACTCTTCCCCCGTTATTGTGGGCCATACCAATGTCATGATGGAAGCTTGTGGGAAAGTTCGGGCCCAGCCCCTTATCCCCACTGGGGGGCAAGGGCCTGGGCCCGGAAGACCCTACCATGTTTACTTTCCGGTTTATCGTCCAGCTATATGGACAAGGCCACGTCGACCAGGGCTATCCGACCATCGTTGACGGCCTCCAGCCCCCGCTTCAAGGCAGGAACCAGTTCTGCCGGGTCTTCCACCCGCACACCGTAGCCACCGAAGGGGTCCACCAGCTTGGGATAGTCCGGGCCAGGGATGTGGACACCGTGCCATATTCCGGAGCGGGCGGCGTCGCCATCAGGGTAATAGTGCAGGTGATTGCGGCGCATGGCCTCGTAGTTGGCGTTGTTGAAGACAACCGTCAGGAAGGGCAGATTCGCTTCGCAAGCAACACCGAAGCTCTGGGTGACCGGGTTGTAAAGGAATCCGCCGTCGCCCATCAGGGCTACCACCGGCCTGTCGGGCATGGCCAGCTTTACGCCAAGGGCCAGACCAAGTCCCTGTCCCAGGCCGCCATTGGGATGGAAGTAGCTCTGGGGACTGTTCCACTGGACGTGGCGCATGACCTGTCCCCGATGGGAGGTCACTTCTTCCGCGTATGCGGTATTTTCGGGCATGGCCTCGCTGATGGCGGCGCACAACCAGACCGGGTCGATGGGCCGCCTGGAGCGGGCCGCCTCCTCCGCAGTCTGCCTGGCCTCGGTCAAGCGGTCGTGTTCGGACGCCCACTGCCGACGACGTTCCTCAATTTTGGCGGCGTGGGGGCTACCGGTCGCGCCGCTGGCTTCCAGTGCATCGATGAGCAACTGGAGGGTTAAGGTCATGTCGCCTTCGACGTACATGTCGGCCAGCAGGTTCTGGTATACCATCTGGCCCTTCAGCGGGTTCTCGCCCAATGCCACAACGGTGGCGCTGGCAGGACCGGCGTTGGGCGGGTACCAGGGGGAACGGGTTCCCAACAGGAGGACCAGGTCGCACTGGTTCAGGTAAGCCTCCGGCGTACCCAGGTACATAGGGTGGCCCTTGGGAAAGTTGGCATGAATGGAAGCGCTTTCCGTAACGGGAATGGCCATTAGCTCTGATAGTTTGATCAGGTTTTCGAACCCGGCCACTTCCTGGCCCGACCCCTCGGCAATAATCATCGGGCGGCTGCTGTTTGCGATAAGGTCCGACAGGCGCTCTATGGAGTCGGCGGCAGGCTGAATCTTGGGCGCCTGGGCGACACGTCGGATCTTGGCCGGCGGAGTCCAATTGTGGATCATGGTCTCGATGGGGACATCCAGGAAGGTGGGACCCTTGGGGACCCGCTGGGCCATTTCGCCGGCCCGCACCAATTGCTCGTACAGGGTGTAAGGACTGGTGGCCTGGCCGCTCCACTTGACGAAGGGTTCAACAAAGCGGTTGGGACCGCCCACAACGCTGAGGTTGCGGTACCACTGGCCCTGGGGGTCCAGGTCCGGGTTCTCCCCGTAACTGTTGGCCTCGCCTGAGCAGACCAGCATCGGCACTTCACCCAGGTAGGCGCTGTGAATGCCCACCCCGCCCTGGAGCAGGCCCACGCCGGCGTGGAGCAGGACTGCCTGCATTTTGCCGGTTACGCGGGTATAGCCCAGGGCCATGTCGACTGCCAGGGTCTCGTGCCAGCAGTTGATGTAAGTGGGGCCATCCACCTCATTGACCTTCTGGCGGGCCAGGGCCTCCCAGACGGGCGCCCACTCCGATCCGGGCGAGGAGATAACGTAATCGATGCCAAGGTTGCGGAAAGCCTCCAGAATCGCGTCCCCGCCGTCTTTAGTCTGAACCTGCGTCATGGGCTAGCCTCCTGGCTATGGATTCAGGCGCGTATCCGGCTTCCTTGAAGGACGCCGAAACCGGATTATGGTTATAGGTGGCCTGACTGCGGTTGAGTATAGGTATGGCCCATTTGGGTGTCAACGCGAAGGCCGACCTAGGCGGGTTGTATCCCTTCTCCATTACAGGCTAAACTCACCTCAAAATGAGCCTGAACAAATAAAGATGCTGCGAGGTGCCGCAATGGCTGGAATATATGGGACTTACGAACCGCCTTCGCCTTCCAAGGTTATATTTGGGCAAGGCAGGGCCGCAGACTTGCCATCGGAACTGGACCGGCTGGGCAGTCAGCGGGTAATGGTGCTGTCGGGAAGGAGCATTGCCGAAAAGACGGCTACCGTGCAACGGGTGGCATCGCTGCTGGGCGACCGGTGCCTGGCTGTTTATTCCAACCTGCCCCAGCGGGCGCCCCTGGCCACCGCCGTGGAGGCCGCCCAAATCGCCCTGGACAACGACGTGGATACGCTGGTGGGTGTGGGCGGCAGTACCATCTCCGACGCGGCGCGCATGATCGGCGTGATGATGGCCGAGGGCCTGACCTCCGAAGAAGCCCTGCGGAAACGGGGACACCAGGGCAGCGGTAACTTCCAGTCCACGGCTGATGGGGACAGCCTCCCCAGGCAGGTGTCTATTCCCACCACCCTGTCGGCCGGAGAGTTCAACGTCGGCGGAGGGAACGTGCTGGACGACCAGGCGGGCCACAAGATCAGGGTGAGGCATCCGGGGCTTTACGCTCACCTGATAGTGCTTGATCCCGATATGACGGAGGGGACCCCGGACTGGCTGTGGCTGTCCAGCGGGGTGAAGGCCCTGGACCATTGCATCGAGCGGCTGTACTGCCGGGGAAGCCAGCCGGCCACTGACGCCACCACGGCCAAGGCCGCCGAGTTGCTGTTCAGTAGTCTGCCCCAGTCGGGGGAAGAGATGGGCAACCCGGAGGCGAGGCTGAATTGCCTGATGGGGGCCTGGATGTCCATGATGGGCGCCCCCAGCGTGGGGTCGGGACTGAGCCACGCCATTGGCCACGTCATTGGGGTCAAATACAGCGTGGGCCACGGCTACACTTCCTGTGTTACCCAGCCATATGTGATGGAATTCAACCGGCCGGCCTCAGCGGACAAGCAGGCGCTGCTGGCCCAGGCGGCTGGTCTCGACACGCGTGGAATGAACGACGAGTCGGCGGCGGAAGCGGTGGCCGCAGTGGTGGACGAATTCATCATGGAACTGGGGATGCCCCACCGCCTGCGGGAGCTGGAGATACCCCGTGAAGACCTGCCGGAGATAGCTAGGATGACGCTGGAGGATGGCCCGTCTCGCAACAACCCGGTGCAGGTGGCGAGCCCCGAGGAATTGCTGCCGTTGCTGGAGCGGGCCTGGTAGATGATTCCAGAGACCGTTTCTCGAACGCGCCTGAATAGTCTTTCAATCTGCTAGAATGGCGGCGGCGGCCCAGGCTGGGCCCGCCTGGAACGCACCCAGAACTACAGTGGAGGTTCTTAGTTATGCCATCGTTTATGGACAAGTTGACCGTTAACGGGGAAGAAATGGACATGTATGCCGCCGTACCCAGCGGCTCCGGCCCTTTCCCCGCCGTGGTAATCGCCTTTCACGTGGGCGGGATGGACGAATTTGACAAGGTTATGGCCGACCGCTTCGCCGAGGAGGGTTACGTGGCAGTGGTGCCGGACCTGTTCCATCGTTACACCGAGGAGCAACTGAACGGGGGCCGTTTAGAGCGACTGAACTACCTGAACGACGCGGACGTCATCGCCGACATGAACGCCGCCGTGGACTTCCTCACGGGCAACTCGGCCATAGACAACGAGCGCATCGGGGTCACCGGGTTTTGCATGGGCGGCCGCGTCGCGTGGCTGATGGCGGCGGTCAACCCCATTTTCCAGGCCACGGTGCCCTTCTACGGCGGGACCATCATGGGCAAGTGGGGCGACCCCGAAAAGACGCCCTTTGAGCTGTCGGACGGGATCGACTGCCCCATGCTGTTCCACTTCGGGGAGATTGACCGCAACCCGTCGCAGGAGGACATGGCCAAGCTGGACGCCGAGCTGAACCGGCTGGGGAAGGAGCATACGTTCCATACCTACGCCGGCGCCGACCACGCCTTCATGGACTGGACGGGGGCGCGCCACAACCCGGAAGGAGCGGCCCTGGCCTGGCCCCGGACCATCGAGTTCTTTGACAAGTACTTGAAGGGATAGCCCTTCGACAAGCTCAGGATGAGCAGTCGCAGTCACGCCCGGCCCCTCTCCCATAGGGAGAGGGGCGAGTTTTGTTTTTCCCACTCATTTCCTTTCATTTCCATCTATTTTATAGCTGTGGCCGGGGTGATGGTGGCGGCCCTCACTCCCGGTCCCTTCCGCTAATGGCGGATGTTCCGCTCCCATAATTGGAGGGAAAAATTTTTTCTTCCGTACTATTCTGTCCCATTTTGTCCCATCTATTTTGAAGACAAAGGGTCGGGAATTTCTGAGCGTCTTAACATGATGGTAAATATGGGTTATCGGGGTTGGCAAGGGGGTTGTGTCAGCAGTGGGGCAGCCAATTAAAAGGGATGAGTTAATCTCCATAGTCATTCCGGACTTGATCCGGAGTCCAGGAAGGTTTGGAATGCTCAATTGCAAGCCACAGGGGTAGTTCTGTATTCCGGCCTACGCCAGAGCGGCGAGTTGACGCCACGGCTGAGATAGAGTTGGTTTGACTGACATTAAACACCTGTAGACATTCCTGTTGATTCGTGGATAATTTACGCAACAATTTCCCAAGGGGAGGCAGGCCAATGACTACCACGGAAAAGAAGCAGTACAGTGTTGGCGGCGTGATGCTGGACCGGCCCTTCAAGATTCGGCGGCTGGGGCATTTCGGGTTTAACTCGGACCGAATGGAGGAGTCGGTAAAGTTCTATCGGGACCTGCTTGGCTTCTATGAGTCGGACGTGCTGGACTTCAAGCAGATACCAGGGCTGGAGGACAAGCTGTCGCACATTGAGGATGGGCGGGGCGTCTTCTTCACCCACGGCAGCGACCACCATGCCTTTGTGCTGTTCCCCCGCAACGTGATGGACGCTTTTGTAGCGGCCGGCGGCGGTGGCGGCGGCAAGGGAGAGGTGACCATCAACCAGATTACCTGGCAAACCGGGGCGCTGGAAGAGGTGGTCAATGGCGCCCACTTCTTCGAGGAGCAGGGCATCGGCATTCAACGAGTGGGGCGGGACATGCCGGGCAGCAACTGGCACGTGTATCCCTACGACCCGGACGGGCACATCAATGAGCTTTACTACGGCATAGAGCAGATTGACTGGACCCGCCGCAGCAAGCCGAGGGAAATGTACTACCGGATCTTCCACGAAGAGCCGACCCTGCCTCAGATGTCTGAGGAGGCAGAGGTGGACGAGGCCGCCGCCAAGGGGATCGACATTTTCTCGGGCTTCCGAGGGGTGAATCAGCTGCCGGCCAGGTACGACGTAGAGGGCGTGATGCTGCCCAGGCCCTTCAAGATTACCAAGATCGGGCCGGTAAACCTGTTCGTCCAGGACATGGAGGCGTCGCTTGACTTCTACATCAACCACCTGGGGTTCGTCGTTACCGAGGAAACCCAGCTGGGCGGACACCGCCTTTACTTCCTGCGCAGCGGGGCGGAGCACCACAGCCTGGCCCTGTTCCCCAAGGGGCTGCGGGAGGAGCTGGGGTGCAGTCCTCACACCACCAGCGCGTCCTTTGGCGTAGAGGTAGGCAGCTACAGCCAGTTGCGGAACGCGGTGGGGTTCCTGAAGGAGAACGGAGTTGAGTTCAAGGAGATGCCGCCGGAGCTGCACCCGGGGATTGACTACGCGGCCTTTGCCACCGACCCGGACGGGCACATGATCCAGCTCTACTATTACATGGAACAGATCGGGTGGAGCGGAAAGCCGCGGCCGCAGGAGTTACGGCGGCAGGTATCATCCGACTGGCCGGATCGGGTGGAGCCACTGTCGGATACGTATGTTGACCAGGTGTTTGCGGGGCCGCTGGGGTAGGAGCGCTTAGCCCCGGACAGACACGAATGTTTGCTTGTGGGATAAGGAAAGGGGCGGGTTTTGTACCCGCCCCTGTATGTCTTGGCCTGGCCAAAGCATACAGGTTCAGTATGCGTTAATGCAGGAAAAAAATGGGGGCAGCCACAAGGGCTGCCCCTACGTTTTTTGTCTTCCAGGCAGAGTACGCTACATCATTCGCCGGATGATGTTGCTGGCTTGGTCTTCGCTCAACCCCAGTTCCCGGAAGGCCAGGGGGCCACCCTCGTCCAGGACGGGTTCGCGGCGGCCGAGGCTGACGCTCTCGGGGGTCTGGAAGAAGATACCGGTGTAGATGGTATCACCCCACTCCATGGCCTTTTCGCAGGCCAGCTTCCAGTCGGCGGTGTTGTGCTCCTCGTCCTCCAGCTTTACCACCCGGTCTTTGAAAAAGTTGTGGGTGTTATCGAGGTTGAAGGTAACGCAGGGGCTGAAGACATCCACCAGGGCAAAACCCTTGTGCTCGATGGCTTTAGTCATCAGGTCGGTCAGGTGGCGTACATCGCCGCTGTAGCCTCGGGCCACGAAGGTGGCGCCGTTCATGATGGCCGAGGTGATGGGGTTGACGGGCATTTCCACGCTGCCGAAGGGAGTGCTCTTGGTCTTCATCCCGTCCCGGCTGGTGGGGGAGATCTGGCCGGTGGTGAGGCCGTAGATCTGGTTGTTCATGACGATGTAAGTCAGGTCGATGTTGCGCCGGGCGGTATGGGTGAAGTGATTGCCGCCTATGCCGTAACCGTCGCCGTCACCGCCGGTGACCACCACGGTGAGTTCGTGGTTGGCCAGCTTGGCGCCGGTGGCCACGGCCAGGGAGCGGCCGTGGAGAGTGTGCATGCCATAGCTGTTGAAATAGCCAGGCAGGTTGGAGGAGCAGCCGATGCCGCTGACGGTAAGAATTTCGTGGGGCTGGAGACCCAGGCCGGCAACGGCCCGCTGGAGGCTGTTGAGCACCCCGAAATCGCCGCAGCCCGGGCACCAGTCCGGGTCCACGGCTCCCTTAAAGTCCCGCGCCGTTAATGCAACGACACCAACGTCTCCCGCATTGCTTTCGGTAGTTGTCATCGGCCTTCCCTCAAAACGATTTTTTGGCGGGGGTTCGGTTCGCCCCCATCCTGGCCTCCCCCGGTCAAGGGGTGTCCTTCGACAGGCTCAGGATGAGCGGAAATATTCTACCCCCGTCCTTGCCTTCCCCGTCGAGGAGGAAGGGATTTTAGACAATTACTTCCTGGTCAGGAACGAATACTTCAGCGCTTCCGGCCAGCAGTTCCTTCACGCCGTTGGCTATGTGGTGGGGCATGAAGGGTTCGCCGTCGTACTTGCGAATATGGCCGTCAACGGAAAGGCCAGTCTCGCTGCGCATGTAGCGGTAGAACTGGCCGGAATGGTTGTTTTCGACTATGAAGACTTTCCTTGCCGCCGTGACGATGTCCGTAATCTGGTCAACGTGGAAGGGAACGATCCACTTGATGGCAAGCTGATTGGCGGAGAGGCCCTGGTCGGCCAATAGCTGCCGGGCCTCACGGATAACTCCCTCGGTGGAACCCCAGCCCACCAGGGTAACATCTGCTTCGGCGGAGCCCTCGATCTGGGGTGGCGCGATTTCCTTAACGACGTCCTGGAACTTGCGGGCCCGCTTTTCCACCATCATGCGGCGCTTGAGGGGGTTGGTGAACTCGTCGCTGATAAGGACGGAGTTTTCGTCGTGCTCGTCGGTGGCGACCACGTGAACGTAGCCGGGAACGCCGGGCAGCGCCCGGGGCGACACTCCGGAATCGGTGTTCTCGTAGCGCATGTATCCGTTGGAAGGGGCGGGCTCGGTGATGAGGTCGCCCCGGTCAATGTGCGGGTGCATATCGATGTCGTCGGGGTCCACGCTGAAACGCCCTTCGCCGATAAGCAGGTCGGACAGGACGATGGCGGGGCACTGGACCTGGTCCACCAGGTTGAACAGTTCGGGCATGGTGTTGAAGCAGTCCAGGGCGCTGGTGGGAGCGACTATGAAGCGCTCGAAGTCGCCCTGGCTGGCGCCCAGCACCTGCCACAGGTCGCCCTGTTCGGTTTTGGTGGGGACGCCGGTGGAGGGACCGGCCCGCTGGACGTTGATAAAGACAATAGGAATCTCCATCATTCCAGCGGCGCCGACAGCCTCGGTCATCAGGGCGAAGCCGCCGCCGGAGGTGCCGCACATGGCGCGAACACCCGTGTGTGCGGCGCCGATGGCCATGTTGGCCACGCCGATTTCATCCTCGACCTGGCGGACCATAATGCCAAGATTGCGAGCATTGGCGGCCATCCAGTGGAGGATGCCGCTGGACGGACTCATGGGGTAGGCACAGTAGAACTTGACGCCGGCGGCCGCACCGCCCATGGCGATGGCGTCATTGCCGGCCCAGACGGCCAGGGGCTTGCCGCCGTCGGGGAGGGAGTCATAGTACGGTACAAAGTTTTCGGAGGCGTAATCAAAACCACCACGGGCCACCCGTACGTTTTCGTCAATTACGTTCTGACCCTGGCGCTGGAAACGGAGGGTGAGGCTTTCCTCCAGAATGTCGAAGTCCAGGCCAAGGAGGGACATGATGGCGCCCACGGCGATGGTGTTCTGGACCAGTCGATTTCGGCTCTGGCTAAGGTCAGCCACGGGCAGGCCGCAAAGGTGCACGCCCTCGTTGACGGCGCCCGGTGTGATGCTGTCGGCGTTGTAAATGACCCTGCTGCCTGAACCCATCAGGTTCAGATGTCGGTCCATGGTGTCCTGATTAAGGCAAAGGAGCAGGTCCAGCTTGTCGCCGTGGCTGTAGATTTCCTGGTCGGAAACGCGGACAGTCAGAAAGATGTGGCCGCCGCGAATGATGGACTGGTAAGCGTTATAGGTATAGAGGTGAAGGCCACGGCGGACAAAGATGCGGGCAAGAATGTCGCCCGGGGTCGCGATACCCTGGCCGGCCTCACCGCCGATACCCATGGCAAGGTCGTACTTGTCTGACGCCATGCGATTCTCCTAGAGCAAAGCCGTCTGGGACCGGTTTGGGTCTTACCCAGGACGGCTGGACTACAAACTCTCAATGCCAAGAATTATTTCAGGGCTGCTGAGAAACCGGCAGCCGTGACTTCCATTGCCATATGTTAAAACTTGGGAACAGGTTCCCATTTGCCTTAAAGGCGTAGTATAAGGCCGGAGGTTGGTGGTTGCAACTTGGGCGGGATTTGAGCAGGGGAATCGGTCTCTGATTCCGACAAAGGGCGTTCAGCTGTCGTCAAGGGCAAATGCGCTCTTTCTCCCGGTTCAAGGTTCCCAAAGGCGCGGGAACGACGAGTCTTCCCCGGAGCATATTGCCGTTGGCCTGGTGACCGGCCACCGCCGGGTTCCCCGGGAGCGGCAAGACGAACGACCGACTTACAAGCCTGAAACGTGGGCTAGTCAATGGGTCACCGCCTGACTTGGGGTTCTCCGATAATGCAATTTTTTGATTTCCGCGCCATTTTGGGCCATTTTGGGCCGTTTCGTATCTGGAAGGCGGGTCAGATGGCGCTCCGGTGGCCCGAAAATGGGCCACTGGCCAGATAGGAAATGGGTAGACCGGGTGGGCCATTCCGGGCCATTTTGGGCCATTTTGGGCCACTGTCCAGACTGGGGCCAGGAAGACGTCCTGACCTCCGGCCGCTCCCGCCAAGGGTCCGCCTGAGGCGGATTCCACTGACTCAGGGAAGGGGGCGATCTGAGTTTGGCAGGGCTAAGTCATGAAGGGGCCATGGAAGTATGGTAGGGAAGCGTTATCCAGGGAATCAAGAGGCAGGCGTCACCAGGGCTATGGCGTTCTAAAGAATATCATGCTGAGTCCCTCGGCCAGGCTCTGTCCGCCCGCCAAAGGCAGATATTCTACCGAGTGGGACGCCGAAGCATCTGAATCCGTAGCTGCCATCCAGGCATTGGGACCCAGTGTACGACTGCCTGCCAGGAGTTTATGCCCCCGCCAAGGGCGGACATTCTGCTTCGGTCCGCGGGGGCGGACTCAGGGTGACTTGATTATTTCTGCCAGGCCTGGCGCAACTCGAGGGGAGTTTATAGTGCGATTGCCCTGTCACCAATGGGCCCAAACTTGACAGAAAAACCCCGTAGTATCGATAATCTTGCTGTTGCTCGACGCCGCGCGGCATTTGCGCCGGCTTGGCTCAGGCAGCAGGTTTCGCCAATAAGGAACTCGCGCTGGGGAGTTCCCAGCAACGGAGGTAAGGTAAAGGTGGCTAACCAGGATATTGAATTGATGGCCCACCTGATGCGCCGCGCCGGCTTTGGCGCTACCCGTGATGAACTTGAGGCACGGGTTGCCAAGGGGTACGAGGCTACGGTGGAGGAGTTGCTGAATCCCGACACGGTGGAGGGGTCGGACCGGCTGGACTTTCTACGGTACCAGCCGGGGTACTGGAAGCCTCCCACATCGGCCGGTATGGGCGGCGCCGTATGGCTGAACGACATGGTCAACACGCAGCGGGTACTGCAGGAGAAGATGGTGCTGTTCTGGCACCAGGTCTTCGCCACGGGATACTCCAAGATTGACCATTACCACGAGGTTTTCAAGCAGATTGACATGTTCCGGGACCTGGGCATGGGCAACTACCGGGAACTGTTGGTGGCCCTGGCCAAAGACCCGGCCATGATTTACTGGCTGGACAACTGCGACAACCACGTTTACGCGGTCAACGAGAACTGGGGACGCGAGTTGCTGGAACTGTTCAGCATGGGAGTGGGCAACTACACCGAGGTTGATGTTCGCGAGTGCTCCCGGGCCTTCACCGGGTGGACGATCTCCCCTATGATTCCCCGACAAGCTTACGGCCGGTTCGACTGGGAGTTCGAGTACCAGGAAGAGGACCACGATGACGAGGACAAGGAATTCCTGGGGAAGTCCGGCAATTTCAACGGTGAGGACATTATCGACATAGTTTGCGCCCATCCCGCCACGGCCCGGTTCGTCGCCAGGCACCTGTACAACTTTTTCGTGGCGGACGAGCCACAGGTACCGGCCTGGTCGGTGACGCCGCCCAACGACCCGGAGGCCGTCGAACTGCTGGCCCAGACCTTCGTGGATTCGGGCTACCAGATGACGCCGGTACTGCGGGTCCTGTTCAACTCCGATTTCTTCAAGAACGCCCGCTTCGCCAAGATCAAGAGTCCCATCGAAGTGGTGGTTGGCACGCTGCGGTTCGTGGGCGACTACGAATTCCCCGCCCCGGGCATTGGCATCCTCACCAAGGAATCGGGGTACATGGGCCAGGAAATAATGAATCCCCCCAGCGTGGAAGGCTGGCACACCGGGGCCGAGTGGATCAACAGCGGCTCCCTGATGAAGCGCATTAACTTCTCTGCCGACATGGTCTCGCAGACCGACCGGCCCGGCGTCCGGGGAATGATTGACAGGCTGCAGGCCCAGGGCGACCTTACCCCCCAGCAGTTGGTTGACGGCTGCCTGGATCTGATGGGGCCCTTGACAGTACAGGCGGAGAACCGCCAGGAGATGATCAATCACGCCAGCGACTCAGGCGACTTGCAATGGGTCGATGATAACGCCGAGGACCGAGTGGCAGAGATGCTGCAGCTGGTAGTTTCCCTCCGGGAGTACCAATACGCGTAAAGAGTAGGGCGCAGCCCTGGACGGGGCACGCCAGGAGGACTTGGATATGGTAACCCAGTTAGTGGCGGGCAGAGTCTTCGACTACAGCCGAGTGGTTGGCCGGGGCGCTGTGTCCGGCGCGGGCTTCAATACGCCGGTGGACATGTGCCTGGCCAGCGAAGACAAGATATATGTGGTTGACCGGGGGGCTGAATATGTACCAGGCGCCCCCTGGAACAAGATGTCCCATGGCTCCCGCATCGGCGTCTTCTATATCGGCGGAGAAAACGAGGACGAGGAATGGATCAGGGACTTCAGTGGGTACGGCGACTGCGACGGCGAATTGATCTGGCCCGCCGGAGTGGCCCTGGACTCCAAAGGCAACGCTTACGTTACCGACGAGTGGCTGAACCGGGTCAATATTTTTGACCCGGAAGGCGACTTCGTAACCCACTGGGGCGCCCAGGGTAGCGGGCCCGGGCAGTTCCTGGGTCCCAATCGCATCCTTATTGATGACCAGGACACGGTGTACGTGGTGGATGGCCGGAATCACCGGGTGCAGAAGCTGGGGCTTGACGGGTCGTACCAGTCGGAGTTTGGCAGCTTCGGCGACGGCGAGGGCCAGTTCAATGGTCCGTGGGGCCTGACCCTCGGGGAGGACGGCTACCTGTACGTCGCCGACACGAAAAACAACCGAGCGCAGAAACTGACCACCGACGGCGAGTTTGTGGCCGAGTTTGGGACTTACGGGACCGGTCGGGGGCAGCTAAACCGTCCTTCGGACGTAGCGGTGGATAGCGAGGGAGACGTTTACGTGTGCGACTGGGGCAACAGCCGGGTGCAGGCCTTCGCTGCTGACGGCAGGTTCCTTACCAGTTTCATAGGCGACGCCCAGGAGTTTTCCAAGTGGGCGAGGCCGGCAGTCAACGCCAGTCCCCAGGCTTTGCTTCGCCGCCGGGAGGTGAAGGACCTGTCGGTGGAGTGGCGGCTGGCCATGCCCCAGGCGGTGGCTTACGACAATACCCGCAACCGCCTGCTGATCGCCGATACCCAGCGCAACCGGATACAGATATACAACAAGCTGGACACCTATGTCTCGGCCCAGAAGAACCTGTAAACGGTGAATCTGGAAGGGTGTTATCACCCCCATCCTGACCCCTCCCGGTGGAAGGGGAAGGGACAAATCGGATAATTCGCAGGCGCGGGGCCGGGGCAACCCGGCCTCGTTGATTGTCAGCCATTGCCGGGACGAAAGGCTAAATCCCGATCTGAAAGGGTCCCAATTCAAGCCAGCCAGGATAATTTCCGTGGAACTGCCTTACATTTTGCCGGAAGACGAACCCAGGTACATTGAGCTGGCCGCCCAGAATCCGAACATGCTTTGCTCTGAGGCCCCGCCCGAAATTCTGCAGGCCTCGTCCTTTGCCGGAGACGAACCTACCGCGTTCCTGTTTGAGTTCTTCGCCGCGGGGTACAACCAGTGGCACCTGAAAACGCACGGATTTCGGATAGACTTTGACCAGGAGCGGGTGGCCAGAGGCGTGTTACTCCTCTGGTTCCGGGCTTGCGACTTGTACACCAGCCTGGAGTACGACAGGCCTCACAGCGATTGGAGCAAGGAGTTCTTTTCGGACGTGGGATTGTATGATTAGGGTGTGTCGCCGGATCCACCGCCATTCCTCGCCATTCCAGTGGAGGCAGGAGTTTTGACTCTAGCCTACGAATTTCCCGCCTACGGCGGAAAATCCTTCGACGGGCTTTGGATGAGCGGACGAAGGGCGTGCCGGAGTACTCTGGCCTTCAATCTGACGACGGGTTCCAGAACTTGAGCCAGGAAGATGCAGGGGCGGCTCGCAGGCCGCCCCTGAGGGCGTTCTTTCAAGACGGATAGACGTAGCAAATTCCAGTGTGAAGGATTATTATTGGGCCAGACCGCGTACCAATGGCTCATTTTCTGAACAGGAGGGAAGAGCATGGCCGGAAACTATACAATCTCCATAGGAACCGTGGGCGGCGGGTTGTCCTGCAGTTCCGACGGCGGCGAGAGCTGGAACCGCATCCGCAATCCCATCCCGTCGGAATGCAACGTCCGAGCGCTGACCGTCTATCCTAATGAACCGCACCGACTCATTGCAGGTACCGATGTCGGTATCTACCGCAGCGACGACAACGGCCTGACCTGGTTCGACCTGGAAGCGCCGGTTGGCGACCTGCAGGTCTGGTCGGTTACGGTGGACCCGGAAGATTCCGATATCATCTTTGCCGGAACCCGCCCCGACGCCTTCCGTTCCCGGGATGGAGGAAAGAACTGGGAGCAACTGGCCCTGGGCGTTACCCTTCCCTGTCCGGTAGGCATTCCCCGGACCACTAACATGATTGTCGACCCTCGGGACCATCGCACGGTATGGGCCGGCATTGAGGTGGATGGCATTTACAAGAGCCTGGATGGCGGGGACAACTGGATTCACCTGCCCGACCTGGGGCCCGACCCCTTCCACGGAGACATTCATGGCATGACCCTTCGCTTCAGCGACAGCGGCGCGTCGGTCCACGCCACCACGCCCTTCGGAATCTCAACCAGCACCGACGAGGGAGAGAGCTGGGAGCTGCACGAGTTCCCCAGGTTCCACGAGGCCGACATGCGGTCATACTGCCGTGGCATGGTCATCAAGCCGGACGACCCCCAGGTGATGTTCGTGGGCAACGGCGACTCCATCCCCGGTATTACCGGCGCCATTCAGCGTACCACCGACGGCGGCGCCACCTGGCAGGCGGCGAATCTGCCCCAGGAGCCCAACTCGGTGGTCTACTGGTTCGGCGTTCATCCCGACGTGCAGGACGTGGTGGTAGGGGCCAGCCTCTACGGCTACGTGTATGTGAGCGAGGATGGCGGCCAGAACTGGCAGAAGCTGCAGAAGGAGTTCGGGGAGATAAGGTCGGTGGCGTTGACGCCGAATTAGGGTGGTCCGGCAGGTTCACCATGAGCGGTGACGATGAGCGGCGACATGCCGGGGGCAGGCTGGCAAGGCCTGCCCCTGTGTGCTATGCCTCTCCTGCGCCGGATGTACCCAAGGTCTTCCGTTTGAAGCGCAACGAAACCATATCTGAGGAGGAATTACCATGGCATTCAAGCTTAACCACGTGCATTTGAAGAGTCCCAATCCCAAGGACACGGCCGACTTCTACGTGAATAACCTGGGGGCGACGGTGGTGGCGGAGACGGCCAACGGCGGTTTCCGACTGGACCTGCACGGTCTGCCACTGAATGTTACGGGCAAGATTGACACCCAGACCCACGACCAGGTGTACGGCATCGAACACATTGCCATCGATACCGACGACATCGATGGGACGGTGGCAGCGTTGAAGGCTGGGGGCGCGACCATCACCGAGGAAACCCAGGTTGGCAGCGGGCGGCGGGTCTGCTTCTTTGAGGGACCCGACGGGGTGTGCCTGGAAGTGCTCGAGATGCAGGGGTAGAGGTCGTCACAGGTATCGTCATTCCGGCCTTGAGCCGGAATCCAGAAATCCTTGCCTGCTTTGGCGGTGAAATGCCCTTGGACCTGCTGGATTCCGGCCTGCGCCGGAATAACGGTATAAATGGCGCCGAAATGACGGTAAGTATGGCCGGGAAAGTCTAACTGCTAGGCTGGCCAGATGCGGGAACCGAGGCTGGGAGAGTGGGGGGCGTGGACCAGGTTGGCCACTACCCGGTGGGAGAACTCGGCGTCGGTATCGATGAAATGGTTGTCCACGTCTTCCAGGGTCAGGAACTCGTACAGAATGGCGTGCTTGGCCCAGCCCACGATGGAAACCAGCTTGCGGGCGCCTACGCACCCGGGCATGGGACGCATCAGGGGCAGGCGGGAGCGAGCATACCAGGTTCCCATCTCGTCCTCATTCTCCAGGGCGTTGATGTTGAAACTGCCGAACTGAATGACGGGGCCCGGGGTTAACCCGGGCTGGCGGGCTTTGAATTCCGGGCCGTTGACTCGCTCCTCTTCAACGAATACACAATAGCGAAGGTTCTGGCGGCGACCCATCATTTCCAGAGTCCGCTCATCGGCCCGAGCCCTCAATTCCGGCATGCTGGGGTCAACGAAGGTGTGGGGGGACTCGGAGCCGAAAAGCAGCAGGTACTGGTTGCCGTCCGGGACACCGGGGTTGTCTACCCCCTGGTCGTCGATGTGGACCAGCCGGTTATGAATTTGCGCCTCCCGCTCGGGGGTCATGATGTTCTGCTGATGGCAGGCCCAAAGGTAACCGGGACGCCGCAGGGCACGGGGTATGTATTCCTCATGAAGCCAGGCCAGGTATTCGTCCTTTCCCTCTTCGGCGAGGTCGTACCAGAGGGCCCAAATTCCTCGATCCATTGGATGTCTCCTTAGCTTGTTGGTTGGCCCAGTCTATTAGGGCGTACTGGACGTGTCAAACGGGGTATGCAGTAAGAGTTCAGATATAGGGTTTTCCAGAATGGAAGCTACGGTGATGCCCCGGTCGAGGCTCCGGCCTGCGCGAGAAGGACGGGCATCGCATCTTGAGAACTCGCCAGGCCTGAAGAAGTAGGCCTGATGATGTTTCCTTGACAACCTATAGGCCCCTACCTAAAATCCCGTAAACCAGTTTACCGCTATCTTCCTGGCAAAAATATGGCGGCGGGCCGAGTGTTGCCTGCCAAGCCAACTGTTTCAAGGAGCCTCGAATGTCCTCAGAGATGTTCTCCCCCGGATTCAGCCGTATCGTCAAGCCGGACGCCACCCTGGAAAAGATTTCGGGGGGGCACATATTTACGGAAGGCCCTGTGTGGAACGGAAAGGATAACTTCCTGGTCTGGACCGACATCATCGACAACAAGATCTGGAAGTGGACGCCGGGCCAGGGCACGGAAATCATCATGCACCCTTCGGGAAAGGCGGATGGGATGACCTACGACCACCAGGGGCGTCTTCTGGTGGCCGGCTGGAGCACCCGCACAGTTTGGCGGTGGGAGCACGACGGCTCTACCACGGTACTGGCATCCCATGTGGACGGCAAGAAGCTGAACACCCCCAACGACATCATCATGAAGTCCGACGGGGTGGTCTATTTCACCGACCCCTCCAACGGTATCCGCAACGTGGGGATGGAGAGTGAAGACGTTCAGAAGTACGTGGACTATGAGGCGGTGTACAAGCTGGACCTGGCGGACGGCAGCCTGACCCTGCTGGCCGACGATTACGTCAACTGTAATGGGCTATGCTTTTCGCCGGACGAGTCGCTGCTTTACATAAATGACACGGCGCGGCGGCACATAAGGGTATACGACGTGCTGGAAGACGGCAACGTCGGAAGCGGCCGGCTGTTCGCTGAACTGTTCCATGACGACCATGGCGCGCCCGACGGGATGAAGGTGGACGTGGAAGGCAATGTCTACTGCACCGGGCCCGGCGGGGTGTGGGTGACCGACCCGCAGGGCAATCACCTGGGGCGATTTCTGATCCCCGAAGACTGCGCCAACTTCGGTTTCGGCGATCCGGACTACCGCACCATTTACTTCACGGCCCGCAGTTCCATCTACCGGATTCGGGCGGAGATTCCGGGACTTCCCACCTACCCCATACCCGGAATCAGCGATTAAGCTCTTGTCCACCCATCGACACGAACCTGGACCAATGTCCCCTTCAGGAGGCTCCAATGACCTGGGAATTTGAACTGGTAGCCGGTCCCGACGGCAATCGGGCCGACGGGCCGGCCTGGGATGGCGAAGGGCTGCTTTTCACCACGGTGTCAGTGCCGTCCAACACTATTCACAACAAAATTCTGCGGTACGATCCTCGGACGGGTGAGGTGTCGGACTATCGCCGGTGGACCAACCGAGTGGTGGGCCTGTCCTTTTCGGCCGACGGGACTCTCTATGCCTGTCAGAGTGGCGCCAGGCGGATCTTGCGGTATAACGGGGACGGGTCGGCGTCGGTGATGGCGTACAAGGTTGACGGGAAGTACCACAACCAGCCCAAGGACCTGGCCATCGACAGCAAGGGCCGCATCTGGTTCGCCGACCCGGTGTGGGGTCCGCCGGTGGTGGGCGGGCTGCGGGACTACGAACTGGCGCCCTATTCCATCGACTATCGAGCGGTGCTGCGCATCGAGACGCCAAATCGGGATGCGCCCCTGAGGCGGATGACCACCGACACCACAACGCCCCTGGACGTGGCCCTCTCGCCGGATGAAAACACGCTGTACGTGGCGGAAAGCAGCGAGGAACCGGAGGGCAAGCGCGAACTGCGAGCCTACCCCATTACCGATGACGGAAGCCTGGGCGAGTACCGGGTATTGCACAGCTTCGGAGCCGATTACCGGGGTATACACCGGGGTATCAGCGGCATGTGCCTGGACACCGATGGCAACATCATTGCCTGTGCCGGGTGGGGTCAGAGTGGCCCGGGTCCCATGATTTACGTCTTCTCTCCCACGGGGCAAGTATTGGAAACCCAACCTGTTCCGGCGGAACCAACCAACTGCGCCTTTGGAGGACCGGAACTCACCGACCTGTACGTTACGAGCATCCAGGGACATTTGTACCGGGTGGCGAACACGGGTCGGCAGGGGCATTTATTGTATCCGAAGGTGGGGTAGGGGCCCTGAATTGAGCCGTGGCGACCAAATGGCTTATCGTAGCCGTGACAGCAGGGATCTTGACTCCTGCCGGATAGGTCCCCGATCGGCCACGGCGGACGGGAACGACGAAAAGGGACGCTGGAATATTCATGCCTTCAATTTGAAGGCAGCCCCTGGAACCTGATTGGGAGGAGGCTTGGATGGTAACCGAGGCGTTCAGACCCGAATTTCGGAGGTTGGTGCCGGAAGATGCGGCTTTCTCCAAGGTGGCAACCGGGCTAACCTTTACCGAGGGGCCCGTCTGGAATTTTCGGGAAGGCTACCTGGCCTGGGTGGACATAATCGGAGACACCATCTGGAAGTGGGTTCCGGGAATAGGGAAGAGCGTCGTAATGCGACCGTCGGCCCACGCCAACGGCATGACCTTTGACAGCGAGGGACGGCTGGTCATTGCGGGCTGGAGCGGCCGCACCGTTTGGCGCATCGAGCGGGACGGCACACCCACCACCCTGGCTTCCCATTTCAACGGGGTCAAGCTGAACACCCCCAACGACATCGTCATCAAGTCGGATGGAAACATCTACTTCACCGACCCGTCCAACGGGTGCCACCTGGTGGGCCACCAGGGGGAGGACCTGCAGAAATACCTGGACTACGAGGGAGTGTACCGGCTGAATCCCGGTACCGGGGAATTGACCCTGCTGAACGACGACATGGTTTTTCCCAACGGCCTGTGCTTTTCCCCTGACGAATCGCTGCTGTACGTGAACGACACCACGCAGCATTATATCCGGGTGTTTGACGTACTGGAGGATGGGACGGTTGCCAATCCGCGCCATTTTGCTGACCTGCACGGCGCGGAGGTGGGACACCCGGACGGTATCAAGGTGGACACGGAGGGGAATGTATACTGCACGGGTCCCGGCGGGGTGTGGGTGATGGACCCGGCGGGGAATCACCTGGGGCTGATCCGGACGCCGGAGCCCTGCCACAACTTTACCATTGGCGGCGAGGACCTGCGCACGGTTTTCTTCGCCTGCCGCACCACCATTTACCGGATGGGAATCACGGCGCAGGGGATTGCGGTGTGTGGGTGAGGAGCGCGTTACCACCAACGCAATCACACCCATTCTGACTTTCCTCCATCAAGGGGGAAAGATCGTTCCGGAAGTTCCCCAGCACTTATCCAGGAAACCCACACTGGAGGGAGAACATGGTCAAAGAGGTCTATTTCTTCACCGAAATGGGTTACACCGCCTATTCCCAGGAAACGGCAGCCAGCTACGGCTATACCAACCTGATGTTCCCCAACGAGAACTTCGTGCCCGAGAAGGCCTCGGAACTGTACAGCATGTATTTCGACGAACTGCAGTACTGCACCGAGAACGGGTTCGACGGGGTGATGATCAACGAGCACCACAACAATCCCCTTTGCATGATGCCATCGGTAAACGTTATCGGCGCCGTACTGTCCAAACTGGCCAGGAAGGGTAAGATAGTCTTCCTGGGGAACGTCCTGCCCATCCACGAGAATCCGCTGCGGGTGGCGGAAGAGATTGCCATGATAGACTGCATTTCCGGCGGCCGGGTAGTCTGCGGTTTCGTACGCGGACTGGGGCAGGAAAGCTGGGCCACCAACACCAATCCCATTTATAACCGGGAGCGGTTCGAGGAGGCCCACGACCTGATCGTGAAGACGTGGACCACGCCGGGGCCTTTCCGCTGGGAGGGAAAGCATTTCCACTTCCGCGCCGTGAATCCCTGGGCCATGCCCCTGCAAAAGCCCCATCCTCCCGTCTGGATACCGGGGGTGGCCAGTCCCGAATCGGTGATATTCGCTGCCCGCCACAGGTATCCCTACATCGCCCTGGCCCCACCCCTGGATTTGATGGAGGAAATTTACGACCTGTATGACCGGACGGCTGCAGAGGTGGGGTACACGGCAACCTCGGACAACCGGGGCTATGCCATTCGGGTCAATGTGTCGGACAGCGACGAGCGGGCCTACGAAGAGGGCAAGAAGTTCTTCTGGCAGCTTGGCACGTCCTTTGGCGTGGCGCCCCGGGAGTGGCAGGCGCCGCCGGGATACCTGAGCCGGGCGGCAACCCAGGGCCAGCGGCAGCAGCGGAGGGCAACCACCCGCTACGTCAACGCGGAGAGCAATAACGACAAGCGTCCGGTGGCCCCTGGCGGCCCGCCCCTGAGCTACGAGGAGGCCCACGCCACGTACCAGATTGTGACGGGCAACCCGGACACGGTAGTGGAAAAGCTGAAGCACGTCATTGACGTGGTGGACCCCAGCTACATGGTGCTATGGGGCCGCGAGGGCCCCATGTCCCACGAGACGGCGACGCGGTGCATTGATTTACTGGGGCAGGAGGTTATACCGGCGATTAAGGAGTATGAGTCAAGCAGGGGGAGATAGGGGGTAGTGCTACTGGCGATATTTTGGCCGTCGAGCCTGGCTGCGGTGAGGTTGAGTGCTCCGTACGACACTGGGTAATGATCGGTATGTTTATGCTTCTACTCACTGAATCGATTGAAGAGCCATCAAGTGCAAGCAATTCACCCAAAACGCAAAGACGGTAATTCCCGGAGGGGTAAGTGTTGTTGGTAAAGCCCAGAGATTTCCCCCAGCAGGAAAACTGAAGGCGCTTGCCACACTGAAAGCTTCCGATGCCGTGCTCCGGCTCCTATGGGCAAAGAAGTTTCGTACCATTCTTATTTGGTCATTTGGCGAAATACTCAAGCTGGGGAACGACAGTCCAATGCCTGTAGAGATCGTTCTGTGATTCGACACTTGAAGCCTCAAAGAAGCGTCAATACAGTCTCTAGCCAGGTACCAAGAAGGCTCTTCTCTGCGCTTCTTGTATGTCGCAAGTAGAGTCGGTATAACTTGCGAGCGATGATTGACTCCGCGAATCCTAGGTACCTTAATGCCATTCGCTGTGAGCGGTTCGGCATAGGCGGAAACCACAACCAACTCCCGACAGAACCGAGCCCAAGAGTCGTGTAATCGAACAACGCACATTTCGATCGCAAAGTTTCTTTGTTTCGTCTTGATCGAGCTATTGTGAGATGCAACGGGACTGGCATCCACCACTTCCAAAAGCAGATGCGTCTCTTTGAGAAATTCTCGATATGGAATTAGTAGGCTATTGACCATTTATTCCCTTGCATGGTTTCAAAGGATTTCCGGTGACAAGGCTCTAAAATAAGTCAGAAACCTCACTTTCCTGCTGTTGATCCTCTGAGTGCTACCTCCCGAGGCGAGTTTGAAATCTCGAAGGTCTGGTCTCTGCAAGATTGCTTCCTGTTCGGGACTCTCCAAAATACTGGCTATAGTGTTTAAGTTCTGATAAGTATTGTTCATGTCCGACAGGGTCGCGCCATTTGAAGAAGGTAAATCACTGCCAAGCCCTCCTGAGGGCAGTCCGATTTTTGCATGGGCTAAGGCTGCGAAAAGCATTAGGAAATGTGGGCCACGCAAGACAGGGGTTCCTGCCAATATATCAGCCAAGTTCACTACAAAAAATCGTAGCACTTCATCTAATCGCTTTTCTGTAGCCTCTTGCTCCAGAAATCCCTTCTCCATTTGGTTGTATAGCTTTTTTATGTTGGACTGTCCACCGTCTGTCACCCCATTCAAAACGATCCCAAACATTTCCGCCATCAACTGGTCATCCGCCATTCTTACTCTCTCGCGGCCCGAAACAATCTCGTAGTCATCCCATAAAACCGACCACTTCCTTGCGGTTGCATTTACGGACCACTTGAAATCTCCTGAATATTTCGCGTGTCTTAATTCTTGAGCATTCAGAGGCAATGTGTAGGAATTTAGCCGTGCAAAGACTTCCAAGACATCGTCATTTGAAGCATTCACCAGTTGCTCGACGGCGATTGGGTATGACAGAAAAGCTTCCTGGTGTTCGGCCTCCAGATCACTGTATTTCAACCCTGAAAATTCACGAGCTCTCTTGTTTAGTACGATTTTGTCATTCGCGAATTCAAATATTGTACTTAGACGTTGCTGTCCATCTACCACTTCTCTACGCGAAGCCATGGAGTTTAAGTCTATCTTTTGCCGCAGGTACACCTTGGGCATTGGGAAGCCCCGGAGTATGGTGTCTATTAGATCCACTTTTGCGCTGTGGGTCCAGACCCTACGTCTTTGGAAGTAAGGATCCAACGAAAGGGATTTGGATCTATTCCACTCAAGGAAGTCTGCGACTTGATGCTGTTCTAAGACAGAATTAACCATAATCCTCACCCTACTGAGATGATGCCGAGAATACCAGATAGGGCAGTTACCACGCAATTGCTAACGGTCTTATGATTGTGGCATACGTTAGAAACTCGATGTGCCGTTCGATTTTCTATCTTCTTCCGTGATTACTTGTAGCCTCTCTACAAGTATCTGCAATGTTCTCTACCCCCTATTGACTCTCCACTTCCAAATACCGATACTTGGGGCGGGTAATGACCACAACTTTTTGGAGGTAAACGTCCTATGACTACCGTAGGAAGCGGTGAGTATACTTACGAGTTGGTGGAAAGCTGGGCCAAGCTGCCTGCTGGCGAAGAATTCGGTATGGTGAGCGCCTGCGCCACCGATTCAGCCGGAAATCTGTATGCCTTCCAGCGGAAGGAGCCGCCCATCGTCATCTTCAATCCCGACGGGGAATATATCGGCTCCTGGGGCCTGGACGCCATCAGCAATCCACATGGCATTTTCATCCAGGACGACATAATCTACGTGACCGACCGCGAGGATTCGGTGTGCCTGCGCTACACCTTGGACGGCAAGCCATTGCAGGTTATCGGCGACCGGGGCGTCCACTCCGATACCGGATGTGAAGTGCCGGGAGAGCTGGTCCCCCGCTCGGCCGGGCCCTTCAACTATCCCACGGAACTGGTACCCGGGGCGGGCGGAGATATGTACGTGTCCGATGGCTACCGGAACGCCCGGGTGCACCGGTTTGCCGCCAACGGCGACCTGAAGTCCTCGTGGGGCGAACCCGGCAAGGACGGGCCCAACGAGTTTCACCTGGTGCACAGCATGATGGTGGGCGCCGATGGCCTGCTGTATGTCTGCGACCGGGAGAACAACAGGGTACAGATATTCAATGCCGACGGTGAGTACCAGGGCATGTGGACGGATCTGCTGCGGCCCATGGACATCTCCCAGGACGACAACGGCGTCTTCTGCATCAGCGAGGGCGGCCGGGACGCGCGTCAGGGCTGGACCGAGGACACCGACTCCCGCGTCAGCCTGATGAACTCTGCAGGAGAACTGCTGGCCCGCTGGGTTATCCGCGGCGGCCACGGCTCCTGGATCGCACCCAACGGGGACATCTTCATTGGCGTGCCCGACGGCGTGGGGGTGGACAAGTACGTGAAGCAGTAACTCTTACGACTCGTCCAATTAGAACAAACGATGAGCGGCCCCATTGGGTCGCTCCCTTTTTTGCCTGAGAAACGGGTGGAATTGGCGCCTATCAGGACGACTTGCGAAGAGGGTCCTGGATTCCAGCATTCGCCGGAATGACGAGACTTGAGCCCGTCGAGAACACGAAAAGGCGGTGAAGCCATAGAAAGTTATGGCCCGTGAATTTGATTCACGGGCCAAGTTGGCATTGACTATATGGCGACCCGGAGCGGACTCGAACCGCCGATCTCCGCCTTGACAGGGCGGTATGTTAACCAACTACACCACCGGGCCACCGAAAGTAAGGGCCGCCTTTCAGCGGCACAGGTAAATTTTATGACCGGGATGGCAGGGGTGTCAAGATGGGTGGTAGCCCTCCGCCAAGGTATCCCGTAGTTCTTACTCTGGATTCTCCCACAGGTTAGCCCACTCTTCCGCATCGTATTCGGGCTCGGGCTTGCGATTAGAACCCAGGGCAGCGCGAAGGGCCTGGCGAACGGTACGAACGAAGACGGGTTCAATTCCTGCCACGGTAGACAGACTGTCCCTGGAGGTCTCAGGGAGGATGCAGCGGGAAAGGCCGAGGCGGGAGGCTTCGGTTACCCGCCTTTCCACCTGGGGAACGGTGCGGAGTTCGCCGCTAAGACCTACCTCGCCAATAGCTACCAATTGGGAGTCCAGAGGCCGATTGTAAAGACTGGAAGCCAGGGCCAGGATGATAGCCAGGTCGGCGGCGGGTTCGTTGACCCGGAAACCTCCGGTCACGTTGACGATGATGTCCTGCCCGGCCAGTTCCAGGCCCGACCGGCGGGAGGCCACGGCGGCCAGCATCAGCAGGCGGTTGTAGTCCACGCCATTCGCCACCCGCCGAGGCGCCGGCGCAAAAGCAGGGGAAGTCAGGGCCTGGACTTCGAGGACGAGAGGACGGCTGCCTTCCAGGGTGGGGGCCAGCGCTGCGCCCACACCCCGTTCGTACCGCTGGGCCAGCAGGGCCCGTGAGGGGTCGGGCACCTCGACCAGTCCCTGGCCGGTCATCTCGAACACCCCAATCTCGGTGGTGGAGCCGAACCGGTTTTTTCCGCTACGGAGGACGCGATAGGAGGTAATCTCCTGCCCTTCCAGGTACATTACCAGGTCTACCATGTGCTCCAGTACGCGGGGGCCGGCCAGGGACCCGTCCTTGGTCATATGCCCGGCCAGAAAGACAGGAACATTGCGGATCTTTGCCCAACGCATGAGCTTAAGCCCGCACTCCCGTACCTGGGCCACGCTGCCTGGGCCGGAAGGAGCGTCCTGGGTGTACAGGGTCTGGATGGAATCTACGATGGCGAAGCCCGGGCTACTTGCTTCCAAACGGGCCAGTACCTGGTCCACGTCGGTCTCGGTAACCAGAAAGACACCGTCGCCGGAAAAGCCCAGGCGTTCCGAGCGCAACTTGACCTGGTGAGGTGATTCTTCACCGCTGAGGTAAGCTACCTGGCGGCCACTTTCGGAAAGGTAACGGGCCAGCTGGAGCAGCAGGGTGGACTTGCCCACCCCGGGTTCACCGGCCAGCAGGGCCACCGATCCGGCAACAATACCACCGCCCAGCACCCGGTTAAGCTCTTCGGAGGGCAGCCTCAGCCGGGTATGGTTGTCCGGGGCCAGGGAGGAGAGTTCCTGGGGGGACTCGCCGGCGGAAGCAAGCCACCCGTGTCGGGGAGCGGCCTGGGGCGCCACCTTCATCTCCTCAAGGGGCAGCGGTGAGCCGCAGGCCGGGGAAGGGCAAAATCCCATCCAGCGGGAACTTTCATGCCCGCACTCCTGGCACACAAATTGGGTACGCTGTTGTCCACGGGACCGGTTGACCACGCCGACTCTCCGTCTGGTAGTACATTGGCAGCCATGATAAAAGGAAAGCAGGCCCGTGGAAAGGGCCTGCTGTCAGTTGCCTGGTGGGAGGTTCACTCCCGGTATTGATCCCTAGGCGGGAAGCTCAGCTGGAACCTTGGAGCGGATGACAATAGTGTCGTCCTCCACGTCAACTATGGCGATGTCACCATCATTGAGGCGGCCGCTGAGTAGTTCGTCCGACAGGGTGTCCTCGACCTCGTTCTGAATTACGCGGCGCAGGGGGCGGGCGCCCAGGACCGGGTCGAAGCCCTTCTCTCCCAGGTACTCGCGGGCGGCATCGGTTATCTCCAGGGTAACATTGCGGTCTTCCAGTTCCTTCTGGACCATGTTGATCATCAGGTCAACGATGGCGTGTATCTGTTCCTTGTCCAGCTGGTGAAAAACCACCGTGGCGTCAAGGCGGTTCAGGAACTCGGGCCGGAAGAAGCGCTTGACCTCGTCCATAACCTTGTCCTTCATCCGCTCGTAGGACTGCTGGGCCGTTTGAGCCGACTCTGCCCTGACGCCGAAACCCAGGGTGGTGTCACGCTTGATCAGGTCGGAGCCCAGGTTGCTGGTCATGATGATGATGGAGTTGCGGAAGTCCACCCGCCGTCCCCGGGCATCGGTCAGTTGACCGGCGTCGAAGATCTGCAAGAGGATATTGAAGACCTCCGGGTGGGCCTTTTCGATCTCGTCCAGCAGAATGGCGCAGTAGTTCTTGCGGCGGACGCCCTCGGTCAATTGGCCGCCCTCGTCGTAGCCCACGTAGCCCGGAGGGGCTCCGATGAGACGGGCCACGGTGTGCCGTTCCTGGAACTCGGACATATCCAGGCGAATCATGTTGTCCTCGTGGCCGAACATCAACTCGGCCATGGCCCGGACCAGCTCGGTCTTGCCGACGCCGGTGGGGCCCAGGAACATGAACACGCCGATGGGATGACGGGGATCCTTCAGGCCGGCGCGGGCGCGGCGGACGGCCTTGGATATATTGACGATGGCCTCGTCCTGGCCAATGATGCGCTTGTGGAGGTCTTCCTCCAAATTGATCAAGCGTTCGGTTTCCTCGGCAGCCAGGCGGGTGACGGGAATACCGGTCCACATGCTGACCACTTCGGCAATGTCTTCTTCGGTAACGGTGGAGCGGCTCCCGGCCCGGTCCTCCTGCCATTCTTCCTTGAGGGTATCCAGGTCCTGGTTCAGGTTCAACTCTCGGTCGCGCAGTTCCGCGGCAACCTCGTACTGCTGGGACTGGATGGCCTCGTCCTTCTCCTGACGCACCTGCTCCAACACTTCCATGGCGTCCTTAACGGAAGAGGGGGTTACGCTGCCGCGGAGGCGAACGCGAGAACCGGCCTCGTCCAGAAGGTCAATGGCCTTATCGGGCAGGAAACGGTCGGGAATGAACCGGGTGGCCAGGGCAGCGGCGGCGCGGATGGCAGCGTCGGTGAATTCCACGTTATGGTGGTCTTCGTAATTGCCCTTGACACCCAGGAGAATGTCAATGGTCTC
The DNA here is from genome assembly GCA_965207275.1 of Dehalococcoidia bacterium. Classification (GTDB taxonomy): domain Bacteria; phylum Chloroflexota; class Dehalococcoidia; order Lucifugimonadales; family UBA3495; genus Bin22. The sequence continues at coordinate 2,004,636 of CBDBMH010000002.1, read as the reverse complement.
GTCGCCGTTGGGTTCCTCCACCCGGACGGGCTGCAGGCGGCGTTCCAGGGCCGGATCGCGTTCCACGTACTTGCGGTAGTCGTCCAGGGTGGTAGCGCCGATGCACTGGATTTCGCCCCGGGCGAGGGAGGGTTTCAGGATGTTGGAGGCGTCCACCGCGCCTTCCGCAGCGCCGGCGCCCACCAGGGTATGAATCTCGTCAATGAACAACACGCAGTTGCCGGCGGTCTTGATTTCTTCAATTACCTTCTTCAGGCGTTCCTCGAACTCGCCGCGGTACTTGGTACCGGCAACGAGAGCGCCCATGTCGAGAGTTACCAGGCGCTTGCCCTGAAGAGTGTCGGGGATTTCGCCGGTGTTGATCTGCTGGGCCAGGGCCTCGACGATGGCCGTCTTGCCTACGCCGGGCTCGCCCACCAGGACCGGGTTGTTCTTGGTGCGGCGGCTGAGGATCTGGACCACCCGCTGGATTTCCGAATCGCGTCCGACCACCGGGTCCAGCTTCTGGTCGCGGGCGGCGTTGGTCAGGTCAATGCCCAGCTGGTCGAGGGTGGGAGTGCGGGTGCCGGTGCGGGAACTCTGGGAGCTGCCGCTACCTGAGGAGCTGTTGCTGAGGATGCGGTGGGTCTCGGTGCGGACCTTCTCCAGGGTGACTCCCAGGCTTTCGAGGACCCCGGCGGCGACGCCTTCGCCCTCCCGGAGGAGACCAATGAGCAGGTGCTCGGTGCCGATGTAGGTGTGGTTCATGCGGCGGGCTTCATCCACCGCCAGCTCAACCACCTTCTTGGCACGAGGGGTGAGGCCGATTTCGCCCTGGGCGGGCTTTTCACCCCGGCCGATGATGAATTCCACTGCGGAACGGACCTTGCTGAGGTCGACGCCCAGGCCGGAGAGGACCCTGGCGGCTACGCCCTCGGTTTCACGGACAAGGCCGAGGAGGATGTGTTCGGTACCTATATAGTTATGGTTAAAGCGCTGGGCCTCTTCCTGCGCCAGCGATAAAACTCTCCGCGCCCGTTCCGAGAATTTTTCAAATCTGCTACCCATAATACCGCTCCTGTCGGGCAATACGGGGTTGCTTCAGTTGCGGCCAGCTAAAGGGTGGGGACTGGTCGTAAGTTACCGAACGAAGCACGGCCCCTTGATTGTATTTGAAATTACCCGACACTCAACAGGACTGAATTATATTGCACACATATATTTAATGTAAAGCTGTGGGGCCCTTGCCGGCCAGGCGCAAGTTTAGCCGAGCTTTAATTGACAAGGGTTTGGCAGCTTCCGAGGAAAACGGTGACCGGCAATACCAGCGCTCCATTGGGGATAACGGAACCCGGAGCCGGCGCCTGTGGTCTCAGAAATACTTCCCGGCGGTGACCTATTTTCCCACTCCGTCGCCAGAGCAGTATCGTCGGCGCTGGGGCGTTTCACTACCGTGTTCGGGATGGGAACGGGTGGGTCCACCCCGCTAGAACCACCAGGAAGTACATCTAACGGGAGAAAGTATGCACCATTTTTCACGATCTGGCAAGGGGGTTGATGCAAAAAACCGGAGAAAGTCACCTATGGAGAGGTACCCGTATGCTACAATAGGTATCCGCTATTTCCCCACCGCGATGGGCCGTTAGCTCAGTCGGCAGAGCACCGGACTTTTAATCCGGGTGTCGTGGGTTCGACCCCCACACGGCCCACCAAGTTATCGATAGACAGTGCCGCGCAAGCATCTAAAGTACTCAGACATGAGCATGCGTCAGATCACCGGATGCCGAACGAAGGGCCCATAAGCTAATGTCTCTCGACGACCAGATTGTTGCGAAGATCGAGTTGCTCATTCGTCGACCTGTGGCGCAAGTGTTTGACGCCTTCGTGAATCCAGAAGTGATAACGGAGTTTTGGTTTAACCGTACTTCCGGGCCGTTGGTAGCTGATGGCTCGGTGACATGGTACTGGGATCTATACGAGGCTTCGTCGACGGTTCGCGTGTTGGCATTGGAGCAAGATAAGAGGATCTACATTGAATGGGATGTTGATTCGGAAAATCCATCGCGGGTTGAGTGGACTTTCGAAGATCGTGGGGCCGACGGGACGTATGTCAGTGTCACCAATAGTGGCTTCGATGGTGACGCCGATGACGTGATTGACCGAGTCGTAGATTCGACGGGCGGCTTCGCACTCGTTCTCGCGGCCGCCAAGGCGTATCTTGAGCATGGTGTTGCCTTGAACATCGTCGCCGATCGCTTTTGACCAAACGGTAGACCGGCTACGGGGGGTAGCTGCCCGGCCTGTTCCACGAGGATGTTCGGAATCGGCAAGGTCGCCTAGACCGACGCTTCCGGCAGCCCTCGGCCTCCAGCTGATGGCAGGCGGGGTCCGTCCCAACACGGATCACGCGACGGCCCTCCTCGATCTGGCCGGGGTATCGGGCTTCGTCCATATGATGTACCCTCCCGCCCCTAGATTTGGGACCCTGTTCAGCTTTCGAATGAATGAGAGGCATGAGAGCCTTTTCGCCGAGCTGGGCCGAGAGAGTTCACAGAACTCGAACCTCACCAGGTTTGCGTCGCTGTTAGAGGCCTCAGTGCTGGAAGAGACAGGGATCAGCAACATGCTGCTTGCCCAAGTATATTGGGAGGAGTCTTACCAGTGGTAGAGCGGGCCGGGGGCGCAAACGGCTTTCCGTGTCTGAAAGACGCTTCTTAGATCAGGACCTCCCACTGAAAAGTTCATAGTTTGGTACGCTCAGGCCCACCAGCATGTTTCCGCCGTCCGAAGTGACCCCAGCGCCACCAAACGCCATTTGGAGCAAACAAAATGCCCGAGAAAACCCCCAGAAGCAATGCCAGGATGAAGGAAAGGCCGCCGCTGCCGGTGAACGAGAACGGGGTGGCGATACTGTCCGGCGGCAATCCCCAGATACCCAAGGGCGACGGCGACGGTCCGGTACAGATGTACATTGCCAACATGCCCGAGTGGAAGCGCGATGTGGGGCGGCAGCTTGACGACCTGATTGTCCGCGTGATGCCCGACGTGCGCAAGGCGGTGCGGTGGAACTCGCCTTTCTACGGCGTGGAAGGCCAGGGCTGGTTCATCAGCTACCACGTCTTCGCCCGCTACGTAAAAGTAACCTTCCTCAACGGCAAGTCCTTAAACCCGATGCCCCCGGTGGACTCGAAAGACCCGGACGCCCGCTACTACCATATCTATGAGGACGGCATGGATGCGGCGCAAATGGAGGAGTGGGTGCGGCAGGCGGCGGCGGTTCCGGGGTGGGATGGGTTTTAGGGAGATCCATTATGCCTAGTGGTCGAAGTAAGACAAACTCAAGAAAACAGGCAACTCGAAAGTCTCCTCATTCAATATCGTTCATTGTGGGTATGTTGGAAAGCTCCGCGCATCTGGACAATCTAGGGCAGGAACGACGTGGGCAAGAAGCCGACACAATGGAAAACAACGGTAGCGATAATGTTTTGCTTAACGGTAAAGTGTATCAGGCCGTTGTCCTTCCCCCTAATTCCTGCTCTCTCGGCATTACACTTGCCGCTCAAATACTTGCGGGTCAGGCAGCTGAACTCGCTCTCAAGTATGTATTCGAACAGGAGAATCCATCTAAGACGGCCCCTCAAATTCACAGGCTCGATATCCTTTACTCGAAGCTTTCTGAATGGTCAAAGAAAATGGTCGAGGCAGACTACTTGAATCGAAAACGTTTACACGATGCTCTTCTGTGGCCCGGATACGAAACTGCAGAGGAAGTGTTCAGAACCTCGAGGGACTACCCCGTGTGGGCAAGATATGCAACCGAAGGAGGACAACAAAGCGTGCAGCTTCAACCGATCTTCTTGAGAGAAGCTGTTTGCAGCGTGTTGGCATCTGGGGGCTACAATGTTCACTGGGGAACAGGTGCCTGATCAGTCTCATCTATGAAAAAACAATAGGATAGGTGAAAGCCAAAGTGCGGGAGTGGTTTTTCATAAACGCAAAGACCAGATTCGGGCAAGTGATAAACTTGGCGCTGGCAGGTGAACCCCAACGCGTTACCCTGCAGGATCAATCCTCAGTGGTAATCATGGCAGCAGAAGAATACGACCGCCTCTGTCAGCTAGAGGAATCTCACATACCCAGCTTCAGCAGGTTGCTGCTTGAAATACCCCAAGACGACCAGGAATTCGACCGTCCGAGCATCGCGCCTCAAAGTCTGGACGTTTAAAGAGCGTCCACACCTTTAACCTCTTCAAGGAGCCACAACCATGACCACCAACACTAAACCCGTAGCCGTAGTGATCGGCGCCACCTCCAAGTGGCAGGCGGATGGGCGGAATACCCGGCTGATACATGGCGGGGACATAGACGACAGTGACCTGCCCGTGGGTGTCCGATTCGGCGTGGGTGGGGCCATTGCCCAGAAGTTTGCCCAGGAGGGGTTCCTGACGGTGCTGACCACCCGCAACGCCGCCAACGCCGCATCCCTGAACGCCGCCATCCGCGAGCAGGGCGGCGACACCCTCATCGTGGAACTGGACCTGGCGTCGGGGGAGTCCATTTCCGAGGCCTTTGCCCAGATCCGGGCCGAGGCCGGAGATCCCCTGGTGCTGGTGTATAACGCCGGGTACCTGGAGGGGCGGGACCTGCCGCCGGAGATGGAGCTGCTGGAGCACATGCCCTACGAAATGTTCGAGACGGCCCAGCACATTTCCAGCAGCGGCCCCTTCCTGGTGGCCAAGGAGGTGCTGCCGGCCATGCGGGAACGGGGCGAAGGGTCGATACTGTTCTCCAACAACCCGGCTTCGCTGCGGGGGAGGAAAAGGTACACCGGTCAGTCGCTGTACTACCCCCGGGTAATGATGCGGACCCTGTCCCAGACGCTGACTGAAGAGTATTCGGAGTACGGGGTACACGTCGCCAACGTGGTCATTGACGGGACCATCGACTCGCCGGGCACCCGGGCCCGCGCGGGACAGGACCCGAACCTCCTGGTCAACCCCATGGCCATTGCCGACGCCTTCTACTACCTGCACACCCAGGACAAGTCCTGCTGGAGCCACGAGATACAGTTGACACCGTATGCGGCCAGGCCCGCTTACTGAGGGTTGGCTCTTTCCGCCTATCCTGGCCTTCCCTGTCGAGGGCTGACAGGGGTAGGCACTTGGGTATTCCTGATAGGAGCTGCCGGATAATGTTTCATCCTGAGCGCAGTGAAGGGTCTAAAGTCATAAGCAATAGAGACATTGCCCACTGGAAATCGTTATTGAGGAACCATTTTAGATTCTTCACTTCGTTCAGAATGACATACTAACGGCGCAAGTTCTGTGACAAATACCTACCTCTTCCAGCCAACAAGAGGGAAGGGACTTCTTTATCAGTCGAAAGGAGTAAGACTATGGACGTGGGAATGATGATGATCTTCTCCAGCTATGGCTGGGAAGAGGGTTCGGACGGCCAGATGTGGGAGGAGGAACTGAGGCTGGCGGAGATTGCCGCCGATGCCGGGTTCGACTGCCTGTGGTCGGCGGAGCACCACTTCAACGACTATTCCTTTGTGCCCGATAACCTGCAACTGATGACCCACGTCGCGGCCAAACACCCGGACATAGACGTGGGCACGGCGGCGGTGATTTTGCCCTGGCACAATCCCCTGCGGGTGGCGGAGAATGCCGCTGTCCTGGACCTGCTCAGCGGCGGGCGGCTAAGGTTGGGCTTCGGTCGGGGCCTGGCCCGAAGGGAGTTTGAGACCTTCGGCATCAGCATGGACGAGTCCCGCGATCGATTTGATGAGGCGGCTCCCATGATCGTGGAAGCTCTGCGGACCGGATTCATCGAGGGAGACGGGCCCTATTATCCGCAGGCCCGGACTGAAATCCGGCCCCGACCCCAGTACTCCTTTGACGAGCGCATATATGCGGTTGCCGCCAGCGATGAGTCGGTCATGTCAGCGGCGCAACTGGGCGCGCACATCATCATGTTCGCCGACCGGCCCTGGGAGATGCGCATGCCGGGCATTGAGAGGGGGCGCGCTCTGCACCGGGAGTTTCACGGCACGAAACCACCGGCCTTGATGATTACCGAGTTTGTAATCTGTGGGGAAGACTTGGCCCAGTGCGAGGAGGAGGCCAGGCGGTACCAGGGCAAATTCGTGGAGAGCAACTTCCACCACTACGAGTTCCTGGGCGACCACTTCCGCGACGTGAAGGGGTACGGCGCCTACCAGCAGAAGGCGGAGATTGCCCGGGCCGCCGGCCTGGAGGGGGCGGTGGAAGGGTTTATGAAGGCGGCCAGCTGGGGCACCCCGGACAAGATCCTGCGGGGGCTGGAGGACCGAAAAGAACTGCTGGGCGAGTTCGAGCTGAACGTGGCCTTCCGCTTCGGCGGCACACCCCCGGAGGTGGCTGAACGCAGCCTGAAGCTGTTTGCCGAAGAGGTGCTGCCGGTATTGAAGTCCTGGTAGCTTTCTACCTGGCTGGTAAACACGTAGCCGGGTAACTAACTTCTGTCGCGCTGACAGGTCTTCCTGCCTGGAACATTACCGCACGGTCTCCAGGCAATTCACTCCGCGGAACTGCATAAAACTGAGCTAGTCCTACTGGTCTGGCTGTTTCCTTTAATCGCCAGGCCCACACCAGTATCTGCATAAACCTTCTGAATCCCTTGCTAAAGTCTGACGGAAGGCACCAAAGTCTGCTAGTCTTGATGCTGAGCAGCATTTGAAATGAGAGGTAGTGATGCGCCCCTATCTCACCACCCTTCTGACGTTCGTTCTATTGTTTTCGCTGGCCGCCTGCCAGGGAGCGATCGGTCCTGCCGGCCAGCAGGGACCGCCCGGGCTTCAAGGTGTAACCGGAGCAGGAGGGGCAGTCGGTCCTGCAGGCCCGGAGGGCCCACCGGGGCCGGGAGGGCCGGCCGGTCCGCCAGGTCCCCGTGGCCGCATCGGGCCGGTAGGAGAGGCGGGCCGACCGGGGTCTGAAGGTCCGGCGGGTGCGGTCGGACCGGCGGGGCCGGCCGGCGAGTCAGCTTTCGTGGATATGGCCGAACTGGCCAGGATGGTGGTGGAACTGGAGTCAGAATCACCCCCGCCCAGGTGGAAGCCCGAGGCCTACACCAAGTATTTCGTGCAGGCGGCCATAGGGTATTACGAGATGGAAGGGCTGGACGCAACCGTCGACCTTTACAACTCGCCTGGCAGCGTCGATGGCCAGTGGTACATATTCATCGTTGACGAGAACGAGATTATGGTTGCCCACGCCGACCCCGCGCAGGTGGGAAGGAACGTCAATGATATTCTCGGCCCCAACGGCTATCCTTCGGGAGCGGCGGTATATGCCACCGCTGACGAAGACGGTGAATGGTTTGACTACACTTTTCCCAACCTGGCCAACGGCACAGTGGAAACCAAGCATTCCTGGATGGTAATGCACGAGGGCATCATGTTCGGCTCGGGCTGGTACGAAAGGGGACCAGGCAGGACCGACGCCCCGGAATACACCCAGTCCTTCGTGCAACAGGCCATGAATCTATATGATGCCCTTGGCCTGGAAGCTACCCTTGAATATTACAATTCTCACGAAAGCATAGACGGCCAGTGGTACATATTCATGGGGGACATTGATGGCGGGACCCTCATTGCCAACGCGGCCAACCCTGGCCTGGTCGGCAAACATAGATCAGAGGTCGTTGGCCCGCACAGCTATCCAACCGGCGACGCGGTGGCCGCTTCGGCGGACGAAGACGGCGGCTGGTTTGAGTACACCTTCCCCAATCCGGCAACGGGCTCGGTGCAGACCAAACATTCGTTGACGGTAATTCACGACGGATTATTGTTCGGGTCGGGGTGGTACGAGGAGGGCCCGCGCAAGACCGACGCCCCGGCCTATACCCGGGCCTTCGTCCAACAGGCAATCAACCTTTACGATGCATTGGGCCTGGAAGCTACCCAGGAGTATTACAACACAAAGGACAGCGTTGATGGCCAGTGGTATACCTTCATTGTGGACGCTGAGACCGGCGTAACTATTGGTCATCAGAATCCGGCCCTGCGGGACCGGGACCCCAGCCTGCGGGTGGACGCCACGGGCTACTTTTACGGCGACGAACTCCTGGCTGCCACCGAGCAGGGGAGTTGGTTGACTTACGTTATAGCCAACCCCGAATCCAAAAAGAACCAGCGTAAACACACTTGGGCCGTTTTGTATGACGACTACATTTTTGCCTCTGGCTGGTACGAGCAGGAGTAGAAACCGCCCGGTTCACCGGCACAGGGACTGGTCATCGCCATTGCCGTGACTTCCCCCCATGGGCACAGAGCGTTGTCGCTGGGCGCCGCCGAATTGTGGTCCGCAAGGTGATAACGTGAGAGCCCGACGGCACAAACTGAGGCTGGCATGGCGGCAGGATAGTCCTTGCCGGCACAAACAAGTCTCCGGAATCTGCTGACGAAGAGGCCACTCTCTTTAGCGGCGGGGAAGATCAGCGCCGGCCAGATCATCCTCCAGGGAAGGTAGTTTCGCCAGACCCGGGTAACGACCCACCGGCTTGCCTGCGCCTGGACAGGACCGGTGATCCCTGATTCGACCCGGAGCGCCACCGCGACGACAGCGGTCTTCCCTTTTGCCGGTGGGACTGCGGATGCACATTCGCTGTGGGGCCGCGTGGCTTAAGGTAACTGAGTTCCTGGGCGGTATGCTAAACTGTAGCCGCCCTGGCCGAAATAGCCCGCCTACCAACCGGCGCCTGGGTTTCCGCCAGAGGCTTCGCACCAAATCCTAATCGATCGGGGCCGCCACTGAGAGCGCCATTCACCGCCCATGACACGACTGGTTCAATTTTCCTCACGCCTGGCCAACTCCCATTCATTGGAATACTTCATAATCGGCGTCATTATTGTCAACGGCATCCTGCTGGGGCTGGAGACGTCGCCCGTTCTGGTGGACAGGTACGGGGTCCTGATGCACTGGGGGAACCAGGTTGCCCTGGGCATTTTCATAGTGGAGGCGGCCATTAAGCTGCTGGCCCACTTCCCCCGTTCGCACCGTTATTTTCTTGACGGCTGGAACGTGTTCGACTTCCTGGTTATCGTCTTTGCCCTAGTACCGGCAACCGGGCAGTTTGCCATGGTTGCCCGGCTGGCACGCCTGCTGCGGATTGTCCGCCTGGTGTCGGCCATCCAGGACCTGCGGTTGATTGTGGCGGCCCTGGTGCGCTCCCTCCCCAGCGTGGTACACGTCATTCTGCTGATGAGCATTGTCGTCTACATCTACGCCATCATGGGTTACCACCTGTTTCACGAGCACGATCCGGACAACTGGCGCAACCTGGGAGTCTCCCTGCTCACCCTGTTCAACGTTATCACCCTGGAAGGGTGGACCGAGGTTATGAGCAAGGCCATGGAACGTCATCCCATGGCGTGGATTTACTTCGTAAGCTTCGTAGTTCTGGGCACCTTCGTGGTCATCAACATGTTCATCGCCATCATCATCAATAACCTGGATGAGGCCAAGCGGGAACGCCTGGAGGAATTGCAGACTCCCCCTTCCAGCGACCAGCTTTTAAGGGAGATTCGCTCCACCCAGGAAGCCCTGCGTCGGCTTTCGGAGCGTTTGGACCAGGACCCAAGAGAATAACTCCGGCCAGGTTCACATTGCCCTTTGCGGGTGGCGACTGTAGTATGGGGTCGGAGTCACGGGCTCCCCGACAGCCCTAATCCACTTTCGGAATGAACGCTTTATGACTGCCAGATCCGGAATCCCCGATCAGGATCTTTCCGACAGTCTGATACTGGCAAGAGCCGGTAGGCTGTCGCCGGTTTTGAAAGAGCGGGCGCGGTTGACCGAAGAAATGCGCCGAGTCCCGCCGGAATCCGTCCGGAATATGGTCGATGCCGGTCTGCATCTGATTGGCGTACCCCGGAAGTTCGGTGGCCTGGACATTGATTACGGGGTGGGGCATAAGGCAGGCATTGAACTGGGCCGAGGTTGCGCCTCCACATCCTGGTGTTATTCCCTGTGGGTGGCCCATTCCTGGCTCGTAGGCTACTGGCCCCTGCAAACGCAGGAGGAAGTGTTCGGGAATGGACCGGACACCCTTTGCTCCAGTTCCTTGAGTACCGGTAAGTCCACCTGCACACCGGTGGAAGGCGGCTACCGGCTAACCGGGCGGTGGGAGTTTTCCAGTGGCTGTGACTCGGCCGACTGGATAATGCTGGGCGTAGCCGGGATAGGACGCCGCAACTGGGTCCTGGTGCCGAAGGGCGAATACCGAATAGTGGACACCTGGTTTGTCTCGGGGCTGCGGGGCACGGGCAGCAAGGACATTGAGGTTGAAGACGCATTTGTCCCGGAGCACCGGGCGCTGGAGGTTACCACGGCTGGCGATACTGACCTCGGCGCCTGGGAATTGCACCAGCAGGACAGGTACCGCGTTCCCATACCAGTATTGCTGGGCTGGGACCTGGTGGCGCCCATGATCGGTCTGGCCCGCGGAATGATTGACGAATTCGTGGGCCGGCTGGCAGGTACTTCCGGGCCGGGACGCACCGCCGATTCGGCGACTATTCACCTGCGCCTGTCACAGGCCTGCGCGGAAGTGGACGCGGCGGAAGTACTGATGGAGCAGGACGTGTCGGAGACCCTGCGGAAAGGCCGCGATGGAGAGCCTTTCAGTGTGCTGGAACGGGCCAGGTTCCGGCGGGACAAGGCATTCTGTACTCAATTGGGCCTGCAGGCAGTCAACCGCCTGTTCGACCTGAGTGGCGGCCATGCGCTGTTTGACTCGGAACCCATGCAGCGATTCCACCGGGATGCCCAGGCAGTGGCCCACCGGGACGGTTTGATTATGGACTTGGGCGGCCAGCAGTACGGGCGGGTGTTGCTGGGCCTGGAACCCGATGGCGCAATATAGCGGGGGTTCCAGGCCGGCAGTCTCGTACCGCAGTTTAAACTTGACCGGTCTGGTCTGTCCTCGCTCGTCGCTGGACAGGATTGTGTGGGCGGTTTCACAGGACCGCCAGGGTAGGCCAGGGAGGAACTACAGGCACGGAGTTGGGGCTTTGCCCCATTTTGGCTCCATCCGGTAGTGGCAAATCATTGATACCCGTTACCAGGAACAATAGTATCCCCAGTGCGAAACAGGTTCATTCTGGCGAGTGTCGGTAGCGCTATGGACATGAGAGATCAGGGTGCAGGCGGTGTTAAGGGACCCAAACTGCTTTGGCGCATTGCCAGGCGCCGGTCCCGGAATGACAGAAAGGCCTGATTCAAGGCAAGCGGCAACCGATGTTCTTTGAATCCCCGCCTATTTATACCCTGGTCCAACAGGCCAAGAGTCCCCTCATCAAGAGACTAGCCCGTCCCCTTATCTGGACTCTGCAGCGACTCCTGATTTCACTGCGCGACCTGGCCCCCATAATTCTCGTAATTGGCTTCTTCCAGATAGTTGTGCTACAGCAGCCCTTTCCCAACCTGTTGGAAGTAACGGTCGGCCTGCTTTGCGTGATAGGGGGGCTTTCCCTGTTCATGCAGGGGCTGGAATATGGACTGTTTCCCCTGGGAGAAACGCTGGCGCAGAGCTTTGCCAACAAACGGAGCCTGTTCGCGCTGCTCGCCTTTGCCTTTTGCCTGGGATTTGGCGCAACCGTAGCGGAACCTGCGCTGATTGCAATCGCGGATGAAGCGGCAAAGGTAGCGTCCGAGGCCGGGGCCATATCCACCGATGATGAAGCCCGTTCCAGCTACGCGCTTAACTTGCGGCTGGTCGTGGCATTTTCGGTGGGACTCGCAGTGCTGATCGGAGTGTTGCGAATTCTTAAGGGCTGGCCAATCCACCGCCTGATAATTGGGGGTTACCTCCTGGTCACCCTGATCACGCTTTTCGCGCCGCCGGAGATTGTCGGAGTGGCATATGATTCGGGCGGCGTGACCACGAGCACCATGACGGTACCCCTGGTGACCGCGCTGGGGGTCGGTCTGGCCACCACCATCAGGGGGCGTAATCCGCTGGTGGACGGGTTCGGAATAATCGCCTTTGCCAGCCTTACTCCAATGATCTGCGTCATGGCCTACGGCATAGTGATATGAACGGCGGATTCTTCGACACATTATGGACCACCTTGCTGCTCACGGTGCGGGACGTGGCGCCCATTGTGGCGGTACTGGCCTTCTTCCAGTTGGTAGTGCTCCGCCGCCGGCTGCCCCAGGCCCGCAGAATGATAGTTGGCTTCGGTTTCGTTCTGGTGGGACTGGCGCTATTTCTGATTGGCCTGGAGGAGGCCCTGTTTCCCATCGGGGAAACCATGGCACGGCAACTGACCGCCCCGGAAATGCTGGGAACCCTGGGTGCCGAAGGCGAAGTTGACTGGCGGAACTACCTACTGGTCTATGCCTTTGGGGCAGCCATCGGGTTCGCCACTACCGTCGCCGAACCGGCTCTGATCGCCGTAGCGATGAAGGCCGAAGAGGTTTCGGGAGGCGCAATTAAGTCCTGGGGGCTGAGGATAGCAGTGGCCCTGGGGGTGGCCATAGGGGTGTCGCTGGGCTGTTTCCGCATCGTGACGGGTACCCCTCTGCCCTGGTACATCATCGCAGCCTACGTTGTCGTAATCTTCCAGACTTTCCGGGCCAGCAGGAGCATAATCCCCTTAGCCTACGATAGCGGAGGGGTGACCACCTCAACCGTAACGGTCCCGGTGGTGGCCGCCCTGGGCCTGGGCCTGGCAGCCAGCATCCCGGGGCGCAGTCCACTGATAGACGGCTTCGGGCTTATTGCCTTTGCCAGCGTTTTTCCCATAATGACTGTGCTGGCATATAGCTTTATCTCGACGCACTTTGCGCGAAGACGGAACCCGGTTGTATCGGAGGGAGAGTAGGTTATGAAGATGAAGCTGATTGTCGCCCTGGTCAGCGACGGCAAGACAGAAGCGGTGCTCGAAGCGGGCCGGTCGGGCGGCGCCACGGGCGCTACGATAATCACCAGTGTACGGGGGGAGGGAATGCTGCCCCAAAAAACCTTCTTCGGTTTGCAGGTGGAGGCCCAGCGTGACCTGGTCATGTTCGTGGTAGCTGATATACGGGCGCGGTACATATTGGAACGAATCAGGGATGCGGCGGGCTTCGATACCCAGGGAGGCTCCGGCATAGCATTCCAGATAGATGTTGAAGACGCCGTAGGCCTGATGACACAGATGGCTGCCATCCGGGAGGAGGTGGAACAGGAAATATGAACGAATACAGAAGTTTGAGGGTGGAAGACGTAATGTCCACCAATATCCGAGCCATCGAAGGCCTGGCCACCGTGCTGCAGGCCATAAACATGATGCGGCAGTACGGGATCAATTCCCTGGCGGTTATGCGCCGTGACGATGATGACGAAGCGGGTTTGCTGCTGCTAAGGGATATAGCGGTGAAGGTGGTGGCCCAAAACCGTTCGGCCGAGCGGGTTAACGTCTATGAGGTAATGACGAAGCCCGCGTTTATGCTGCCGCCCAGGATGCTGGTCCGCAACGCGGTAAAGTTGATGACGGAGCACAATGTCGCCCGCGCGCTGGTGGTGGACAATGAGCGGAACCCCATTGGCATAGTCACCCTGCGGGACCTGGTGCTGGGAGAGGACCCGGAGGACTGAAGGAGCCGGTAGGCATCAGTCTCGGTCAGCCCACTGGCTCCCGTAGTGCACGGGCGCGCATGGATGGGGCCAATGGGCGCCGCCTTGTACACAATGATGACGCCCCGGTCACAAGGCCGGGGCGTCTGGCTTTTGCGGTTTCCGTTCCTTCAAGAACCCTGGAATCAGGGCCTACTGGGAAACGAAGTCCATGATGTTGGCCCGAATGCGCGGCGCATAGTGGGGTTCCCACTCCAGGTCCGCGGACAGACCGTAGATCTGGACGACCAGGAAGTTGGGGACAAAGTGATAGTCGAAGTGTACCCGGTCGGCCAGTTCTTCCATGCGCTGGCGGCGCAGGTCGCCGGATGGGGTGGCGTTGGCTATTTCCAGCTTGTCCTCAAAGTACTGAAAGCAGACGCCGCTGGAACGGCTGTAGCAACTGTTGCGCAGGACGGCTTGCCTGGAGAAATCGAGGGACTCGGTGGAAGTGGCCGGCGCGGTAAGGTGCATGGAAGCGAAGTTGGGCTCGCCAGGCCCGAGAGCCAGGCACTTCTCATGCAGGTCGGCGCCAGGAGCGTTGGAGAAGTCTTCCCGGGTTCGGCCGTGGCCGCAGTTGGAGCGTCCCGTGCCGGCGTGGATCGAGGACTCCACCACCAGGAGTTCCGCATTAACACCGACGTCTCTCCAGAAGGTTACCACTGCCTCTGCGTACTCCACGTCCTTTGGAACCCGCTGGGAGCGAATGTGCAACTTGATCAAGCTGTCGTCAGCGTCCTTGTCATAGCCTACCTCTTGAAGTAGCTGCTCGGCACGCTCCGGATCGTAGGGATAGCCGGCAGAGTTCTCCGGGGTGATGCCAACGGTGCCGGTCTGGGCAATATTGCCGTAGCATTCCAACACGCCGTCGAAGATTTCGGCCATCAGCGTCTCGCAGTCGATGGCCAGGTTCAGGGCCTCCCGAACCTCCTTCTGGCGCAGCCAGGGGTGATGCACCGTATCAACGGCGTAAACGTAGGCCTCGTTGTTGGTGGCCGACTTCCATTGGGGCGCCAGTTCCCGGTCCTGGAAGGCGATTTCCGCCCAGTCGGCTTCGCCGGCAGACAAGGCAGCAGCCCGAACCAGCGGCTCATTGCGCCACTGCTGAACCAGGTTGGGAATGGACGGCGCGCGCGAGTAATTGGTGGCGGGGTTGGGGTTATACCCCTCATAAGCTTCCAGGGTAATCTCCAGACCCGTGTCCCATTCCACAATTTGATAGGGACCCAGGCCCACGGTCAGACGCTCGATTTCCGCCGGGAAATCCTCCGGCAAATCGGCATACGAACTGGCCCCTACTGCATCCAGGAACCAGCCCACATCCTGGAACTTGGTGAAGATTGTGGTGCGAGGCAATATGGGGCATGCCTTCCCGCATACGATATCCAGCGTATAGTCGTCCACCACTTCTCCTCCGAAAACGCCGTGGAAGCTGAAGTCGTTGGAGTTATAGTGGCCGCTGGTCTCCTCATCGCCGAAGAAGTCGATCCAGAACTTGGCCTGCTCTGCGTTCCAGGGAGCGCCGTTGTGGAAGGTGACGCCTTGGCGCAGCTTGAACTGCCAGCGGTCCGGACCGAGCTGTTCCCAACTTTCGACTCCCGTCAATCCCACAACCTCGTAATTGTTGTGGTCATCTATCCAGGTCAGGGGATCGCTGGCCAGGTCGTCGCAGATGGTGTTCTGGATGTTGCCGCCGCAGAGGGGACTAGCCGCGCCCACCGTCGTCGGTTCTTCATTGGTCAGGAATATAAGCGTATCCCGGCCCGGCTCCGCCATTACGGGGGGAGCCTGCGTGGGCTGGGGGGCGGCAGTGGGAGCCGGGGCTTCGCTGGCGGGCTGGGAAGCGGGCTGCTGCGGGGCTGCCTGGGACCCGCCCTGGGCCGGCTCTTGTGCCGGGGCCGGGGCCTCCGGCTCCTGGGTTGCCGGAATGGCCAGTGCCTGGGGCCGGGCTGTTTCCGGTTGGGCTGCCGGTTCCGCTGCTGCCTGGGGTTCCTCCGCTGTGGGAGAGCCGCAAGCTACCGCCACCAGGGCTACAATCGCAACTACTGCCAGTAGAGCGCGGCGAAATCTGTAGGGCTTTTCAGAACTTGCTGGTCTCATGTCGAATCTCCTCCAAAGACTTTGATGAGTTGCTTTCAAGTATTTCGCTAAGGCGGTCTGTAATGAACTCCCCTCACCTCCTTGCCTATGGAAATGACACTTCGAAACAAGTTCGTGCATTTATATAATAGTCATCATCCAAAGTCAAGCCGAAGTTGTACGTTGAAAGCTGGGTTCTCAGGACAATCGGTTAAGCAGCGGGCCATTTGTTACTAATAGGTGTTGTTTCAAGTTTGGACATGACGCCTTTTCGCACACGGCTTTTACCACTTCTATCCAGGAAAATACCGAAAATTGAAATAATCAATAATGTACTTGCGCAAGTGTAAGGACAGGTGTAGTTCTGCACGTCTCGCCCTCTGATGCAAAACGGCATTGAGGTTCATGCTTGTCGGTGGTGGATTCCGTTCTTCCCATGGGCTCAGAGCAATCGCACTTTGATTCCGACAATGGGCGGTCTGCTGTGGTACCAGGGAAAAACGCCCTTTCTTCCGGTTCGAGGTTCCCGCTCCGCCGCGGCGGACGGGAACGACGGGGTATCTCCCTTTCATCGAAAGGCAGGGGAGTCGGCTGCCTTAAGGTTTTCAGATAATGCAATTTTTTTGATTTCCGCTCCATTTTGGGCCATTTGGGGCCGTTTCGTATCTGGAGGATGGGTCGGATGGCGCCCCGGTGGCCCGAAAATGGGCCGCTGGCCAGATAGGAAAAGGGTAGACCGGGTGGGCCATCCCGGGCCATTTTGGGCCGTTTTGGGCCACTTTCCAGCCTGGAGCCAGGGAGACGTCCTGACCTCCCGACCATCCGGCCAAGGGTCCGCCTCAGGCGAATTCCGCACACTCAGGGAAAGGGTTGATCGGAGATTGGCAGGGCCAAGTCGTGAATGGGCCATGGGATTATGGTAGGGAAGGGTTAGCCAGGGAATCAAGAGGCAGGTGTCAGCAGGGCAATCGCATTGTAAGTTTCCCTCGAATTGCGCCAGGGGTGGCAGCAAAGAATCAAGGCCACCTGAGTGTGCCGAAGGGTCTAAACTCTTGGCTGGGAGTCGTGGATTGGGTCCCAATGCCTGGCTGGCAGGTACGGATTCAGATGCTTCGACTTCGCTCAGCATGACATTCGTTAAAACGCGATTGCCGAAGGTGTCACCAGGACGATGGCGTTCTAGAGAATGTCATGCTGATCCCTTCGGCCCGGCTCAGTCCGCCCGCCAAAGGCGGATACTCTACCGCGACGGACTCAGGGCGGCTGGATTTCTTGCTGCCGGTCCTGCCGTAATTCGAGGGAAATTCATGATGCGATTGCCCGGCCCATGGACTGCTTCAGGTTGACGCAGCCATAGCTGGCCTGCTAGATTCTATAGACTAATTTATTCACATAAGTGAGGTGTGCTGGGATGTCAAGACGCCTGTTCAAGGAACTGGAACGGTCTTACGGCTTCGACGAAGTAGCTATTGTTCCCGGCGACGTAACGATAAATCCTGAAATGACATCCACCAAAATGACCATTGGGGAATGCAGCTTTGACGCTCCCATGATGGCTTCCGCCATGGACGGTACGGTATCGCCCAGGTTCGCCACCCTGATGGACGAGATGGGCGGCCTGGGGGTGCTCAACGGTGAAGGACTGTACTCCCGCTACGATGACCCGTATTCCATCCTGGAAGAAATAACGTCCATGCCCCAGACGGAAGTGACCCAATACCTTCAGCAGGTATACGCCGAACCGATCAAGGACCACTTGATCGGGCAGCGGGTTGAGGAGATCAAGAGCGCAGGTTCCACCTGCGCGATTGCTTTTACCCCCCAGAACACCAAGCGGATGTCGCCCGTAGCGGTGGAAGCCGGGGCGGACATAGTCGTGGTGCAATCCACGGTAACGACGGCCCGACACCAGTCGCGAAGCTACCACGGCCTGGTTTTCTCGGAGTTGGTCGAGTCGCTCAGCGTGCCGGTGGTGGTGGGCAACTGCGTCAGTTACGGAGTTGCCATTGAGTTGATGGAAACGGGGGTCGACGGCATTCTCGTAGGTGTGGGCCCCGGCGCCGCGTGCACAACCCGGGAGGTTACCGGGGTGGGCGTTCCGCAGGTGACGGCTACGCTGGAGTGCGCGGCGGCGCGGCAGGACTACTTCCACCGCACCGGTCGTTACGTCAACGTAATAACCGACGGTGGAATCCGCACCGGCGGGGACCTTTGCAAGTCCATCGCCAGTGGGGCCGACGGGGTTATGGTGGGCACTCCCTTCGCCCAGGCCGAGGAGGCGCCCGGCCGAGGCTATAACTGGGGCATGGCCAACGCCCACGCGGAATTGCCCCGGGGGACACGGATAAAGGTGGGGACCAAGGCTTCGCTGAGAGAAATAATGTACGGCCCAACGTCGGTCACCAACGGCACCCAGAACCTGGTGGGGGCCCTGAGGGTGGCCATGGGAATGTGCGGGGCGCACACTATCCGGGACTTTCACCAGGTGGAAATGGTGGTCGCTCCGGCCATCAAGACGGAAGGTAAGTACTTCCAGCTGGGCGAATAGCCCTGACATCCGTTCTGTCGCAGCGCAGGTTGCCAGGTCCGGAAAGAGGGAAATCCGGTTAATCAGCGCTGAATTGAATACCCGGGGAGGTTTCAGAAAATGGTTCTGTCGAAGGGGACTATACAGATATTGGACCCGCGTCCGGAGTCAGTTCCCGAGGAGCGGGGTACGAGCGCCCAGATTCCAACCCTGGAAGGCAAGGTGGTGGGCCTGCTGGAAAACCGAAAGTACCATGCGGACTCGTTCCTGCTGGAACTGCAACGGGTGCTGGAAGAAGATTACAAGGCCAGGAAGGTGGTGTACGCTTCCAAGTTTACCTTCAGTATGGCTTGTGCGGACGAGACCATCAATGCGCTGGTGGAGGAATGTGACGCCGTCGTGCACGGCATAGCTGATTGAGGGTCCTGTACGGCGTGGGGTCTCCACGACACAGTAGTAACCGAATCTCGCGGGGTTCCGTCGGTCAGCGTTATCACCAGCGCGTTCACCCGGGCCGCCCACGCGCGGGCCGCCTCCCTGGGAATGCCGGGCGTACGCATAGTGGTGTTGCCCAGCCCCCTGGCGTCGCGCAGCGTGCAGGAGGTGCAGCAGATGGCCCACGAGTACGCCGAGGAAATTGTCGGTCTGCTTACCAAGGGTTAACAGTACCGCCTGATGGCACAGATGTTCCTTGTCGCCGGAGTCACAGGCTCCGGCGACTATATAGTTACGGATAAAGCCAAACATATCAGGAGATAAATGATGCAAACGGCAATTGAGTTTGACCCCAGCTATGCAATGCTGACGGTAGCGTTGGAATCTGGGGAGAGTATCAAGGCGGAGCCAGGGGCCATGGTGGCCCAGGAGGGCGTGGAGATGAAGACCGGTTCTGCCGGCGGAGGTATTTTCGGCGGTATCCGGCGAATGATGGGCGGCGAGTCTTTCTTTATCAATACGTTCACCGCCCAGCGGGGCGGAGGACAGGTATGCCTGGCTCCCTCGACTCCAGGAGATATCGGTTCCTTCACCCTGCAACAGGGGCGTAACCTGTTCATCCAGTCCAGTTCCTTCCTGGCCTGCACGGAGAACGTGCAGACCGACTCCCAGTTCCAGGGCTTTCGCGGCTTTTTCAGCGGCGAGAGTCTCTTCTTCCTGAGGGCGTTCTCGGAGCGGGGCGAAGGGACGGTCTTCTACAACTCGTACGGGGCCATCAAGCGATTGCCGGTGGAACCCGGCAAAGAACTGGTGGTGGACACCGGTCACCTGGTGGCCTTCAGCGACGACGTGCAATATTCTATCGGCAAGGTGGGCGGTATCCGATCCCTCATCGGCGGAGGCGAGGGGCTGGTGATGAAGTTCCAGGGCGACGGACATGTGTGGATCCAAACCCGGAACCTGGCATCCCTGGTCGAGAAGATAGTTCCGTTCCTGCCAACACCCAATCGGGGGCAGTAGGGATGAACCCTTTAACCATTCAGTCCCGCCGCGTGGAAGTCTCGGCGGACTTCGATGCGATACAGGACTATTACGAGGAGCAGGGGTGGACTGATGGCTTGCCCGTGGTTCCGGCGACTGAGGAACTGGTGCGAAAAATGCTGCTGCCCTACGGTCAGGACCCGTCCACCAGCCTGGGCGTGGTGCAGCCGCGCAATGCAGAGGTAACGCTGGAGAAGGTTGCCATCAACGCCGTAATGGCAGGCTGCAAGCCCGCGCATTTCCCCGTGGTGGTGGCTGCGGTTAAGGCTGCCATGCAGCCCGACTTCAATATGGCGGGGGTCCAGGCGACTACCGGCGGCGCTGCGCCGGTGGTCATAGTGAACGGCCCAATCGCTCGGGAGCTGGAGATTAACGGCGATTCCGGGTGCTTTGGCCCCGGCTACCGGGCCAACGCTTCTATCGGGCGGGCGTTGCGGCTGTTCGTCCGCAACGTGGCGGGCCTGGTGCCCGGGGAGATGGACAAGGCGACGCTGGCCCTGCCGGCCCGGTACACCTTCTGCTTCTCGGAGAACGAGGCCCGCAGTCCGTGGCTGCCACGGCACGAGGAACTGGGGCTGGACCCTTCCGACAGCATGGTTACGGTCATGGGCGTGCGAGGGATGTACGTCATCATGGAAAGCACATCGCCCACCGGTATCCAGGTGCTGCGGACCCTGGTTGGTTCCATCCGGACTATCGGCGTTTCGAACTATTACCAGACAGGTACGGGGGCCCAGATCGCGTTGATACTGTGCCCGGAACATGCGGCGGAAATTCACGCATCTGGGCTTTCCAAACAGGACGTTCGGGAGTACGTGTTCCAGAATGCCCGTATGCCCCTAAGTCGTCTGGAAGGAATAGCGCACTACGGCAACCGTAACTGGCCCAGGTGGATAGATGAGTCGGACCCGGACACGATGATTCCCATCGTTGGTTCGGCGGACGATGTACTGGTGGTTGTAGCCGGTGGCGACGGCCGGCATTCAGCGTGGCTTGCCGGCTGGGGAGTCACCCGCATGACCACCCAGGGAGTAGAGCGACCCCGATAAGGCTTGCCAGGGAAACATTCACTGAAGTTTTACGCCACCACCCCAGGCAAGAATAGGATGATTACCCAGGCCCCGCAGGACTGTCCTGCGGGGTTTTCCTGCGGGTTGCTGCAGCTGAGCCAAAGCTCCCGGATCACGAGAACCGTCTCAAGCACTTCATCGGCTATTGCGATAGTCGAGAGCCAGCACCAGTGAATATATTCACAGGCTGAATGCCCATTATCGGCTGGAGACATTTACAATATTATATTATGTGCATATAGAACGGTTCTAGGCATGAGTATCAAACATATTGAGATACTCGCGCTTCTTCGTTGCCGATGATATATTCTGTTGACCTAATATAATTATGTGGTAACAGGATAAAAGTATTGACAAAGACGGTAATAGATAATATTATATATCCATCAATTAGATGGAGGTAGTGATGGTTGAAGAGCAGAGCGCCGGTTTAAGCCCCACTCACAGTGTTGTTCAAGAGTGCAGTCACCACTGGGTGATCCAGGAAGGCGATGGTCCCACCAGCGCCGGTGTTTGCCGCCTGTGCGGGGAACTCAAGCAGTTCAAGAATTACCTGGAAGCGTCCCATTGGGGTGACGAGAAGGCGAAGAACGATTCCAGGACCAGCCTTCTGGGCAGGCCCTCCAAGGCCAGGGTAATCCTGGATGATGACGAAGATTTCTAGAAGCGCAGAGACCTTTATGGTCCAACCGAATGAAGGACCCGCTGCCGACAACCACGCACAGCCGTTGTCGAGAATGTATTAAGCGGAGCTTCTCGAAAGGCAAAGTGTCGGCGGGCACAAGAAAGTTATGATGAAAGAGATGGGCCGCGGCGCCGGAAAAACGGGGCCGCAGCCCAAGTGATTTCAGGGATGTGGACCGCCACTGTAAGGGCGAGATGACGCCGAAAGGGGAACCGTTGCGCCGTTGCTAATCAAGCCGGGTTTCATCGGTTTCGTTTTCCAGGATGGGATGGGTTAGTCCCTGGCGGGGTAAGGCCGGGCCTGTCGAAGGCAGGTCAGGCGTTTCGTGTCGAGGATTAAGGGTACCTTACATCCGGTGTCGCAAGCCCGCCTCCCCGGCCATACTACCCCGGTATCCCCGCAGAAACACTCGCTCCACTCAGTTTTTCGTCCGTTCTCCGCCAGAGGCGCAAATCCCTATCTGCCGGTAAATAAGTCCCCGGAACATTCACAAAATTCCAGTGTTCGGCAAGCTTGCTGAACAGTGGAAGAGTGTATTATGTTCAATAGCTGGTTCCTGACAATCCTCATTCACCGGAGGCCCTCGCCCTTTGTTCACTCACCTGCATACCCACACCGAATACAGCATGCTGGATGGAATCAGCCGCATTCCCGACCTGGTGTACCAGGTCCGGGACATGGGAATGGATTCTCTGGCCATCACCGACCACGGCAACCTATACGGTGTGGTGGACTTCTACTCAGAGTGCAAAGAGGCGGGAATCAAGCCCATCATTGGGTGTGAGGTTTACGTGGCGCACCGCAGCCGCCACGACCGCAATGCCTCGGAGCGCAGTCCCTACCACCTGGTGCTGCTGGCCAGGGACAACACTGGTTACCGCAACCTGATGCAGCTGGTGACCATGGCTCACCTGGAGGGCTTTCACTACCGTCCCCGAATAGACTGGGAGCTCCTGCAGCAATTCCATCAGGGGTTGATCTGCCTTTCCGGGTGCGCTTCGGCCGAGGTGCCCCGGCTGCTCGGCGACGGCAGGATGGAGGACGCCCGCCGGAAGATTCTCCAGTACCGGGAGTTGTTCGGAGACGGTTATTTCCTGGAATTGCAGCGCCACGAGCACGTGGAGCAGTTGCCGGCGGTCAATGACGCGTTGACTCGGTTGGGCGGGGAACTGGGCATCCCGCTGGTAGTTACCAACGATTCCCACTATGTCCGGCAACACGAGGCCCCTTACCAGGACCTGTACATCTGCATCCAGACCAACACGACGATTCAGGACGACAAGCGCCTGCGGATGGAGGACAATTCCTACTACGTCAAGAGTCCGACAGAGATGGGGGACCTGTTTGCAGACCATCCCGAGGCTCTCCGAAACACCCAGCTGATCGCCGACATGTGCCACGTTGAACTGGGCTTTGGCCAGACTCATTTGCCCAAGTTTCCGACGCCCAATGGCGTGCCGGCAGACGAATACCTGGCGCAGCTGTGCTGGGAAGGTTTCCGGCGCCGTTACCCCCGGACCACTCCGGAGGCTGAGGAACGGCTGAACTATGAGCTGGAGGTCATCCGCCACACCCAGTTCGCCAATTACTTCCTGGTGGTGTGGGACATCTGCGATTTCGTACACCGCAACAGCATAATGTTCGGGGTACGGGGCAGCGCCGCGGCCAGCGTGGCCCTGTACTGCCTGGGAATTACTGACGTTGACCCCCTGGAATACCGGCTGGTTTTCGAGCGGTTCCTGAACCTGGAACGAAAAGAAATGCCGGACATCGACATGGACTTCCAGGATGACCGGCGGGACGAGGTGCTGCACTACGTCATTGACCGGTACGGCAGCGATCGAGTGGCCCAGATAATAACCTTCGGCACAATGGGCGCCAAGGCCGCCCTGCGAGACGTGGGCCGCAGCCTGGGCATGAGCTACGGGGATGTGGACCGAATCGCCAGGATGGTGCCTTTCAAGACCCGCACCCTGGATGACGCCCTGCGGGTTAACCCGGAGTTGACCAACACTTACCAGGCGGACAACGCTGTCCAGAACCTGGTGGACAATGCCAAGGGTCTGGAGGGAATCGTCCACCACGTCAGCACCCACGCCGCCGGGGTTCTCATCGCTGATGAACCACTGACGGAAACTGTTCCCTTGCAGCGTCCCGCCCGAGGTGATGAGAACAGTCCGGTGCTGATGACCCAGTACTCCATGGATCCGGTGGCCAAGCTGGGTCTGCTGAAGATGGACTTTCTTGGGCTGACCAACCTGACCATCCTTGATCGGGCAACCAAATTGCTGGATGAAACCCAGGGTATCAAGATTGACGTTTCCCGCCTGCCCCTGGACGACAAGGAGACCTTCGACCTGCTTTCGTCGGGTAAGACGACCGACCTTTTCCAGCTGGAAAGCGCGGGGATGCAGCGATATATCAAGGAACTGAAACCTTCAAACCTGGGCGACATAGCCGCCATGATTGCCCTTTATCGTCCTGGCCCTATGGAGCATATTGACACCTTCATCGAGGCCAAGCACGGACGCCGGGGCATCACTTATCCTCATCCCAGCCTGAAGGAACTCCTGGACGAAACCTATGGGGTGATCGTCTACCAGGACCAGGTGCTACTGATCCTGCAACGGTTCGCCGGCTATTCCCTGGGCGAGGCGGACACGGTGCGCAAGGCCATGGGTAAGAAGATTGCCTCGCTGATGGCGGAGGAGCGCGACCGGTTTATTGAAGGCGCCCTGGGCAAGGGTTTTGACCGTCCGCTTGCCACCCAGGTGTTCGACCTGATCGAACCCTTTGCCGGGTACGCATTCAACAAGGCGCACAGTGTCAGCTATGCCCTTATCTCCTACTGGACGGCCTACTTCAAGGCCCATTATCCGCTGGAGTACATGTGCTCAGTCCTGAACTCGAGGCTGGACAATACCGACCGGATTGTAAGTTCTGTCAACGAGTGCTCCAAGTTGCAGATTCCCGTATTGCTGCCGGATATAAACCTCTCCGGGGAGTTTTTTACTATCGACAAGGAGAGTGGCGCAACGCCCAGCCTGAGGTTTGGGCTGGCGGCCATCAAGACTGTGGGAGAAGGGGCAGTCAAGCCGCTGGTGGCGGAGCGGTTGGAGAACGGCCCATTTGAGTCGATTGACGAGTTTTGCCGCCGAGCGGATGTAAGCGGCCTGAATCGACGTACCCTGGAGAGCCTGGTGAAAGCCGGGGCTTTCGATAGCCTGGGTTCCCGTGGCTCGGTGCTGGCGGCGTTGGACCAGATAATGGCCACGGCCCAATTGGAGACCCGCACCCGCAACTCTGGCCAAACCAGCCTGTTTGGCGGAATGGACCAGCCCGACGCGCCCCAGATGGATGGAATAACTCTCAATGGGCTGGACAATTCTCCGGAAGAGAAGGCCGCTTGGGAGAAGGAATTGCTGGGAGTCTCCATTTCCTACAATCCGCTAATGGCATTGGCGGCTGCTGACGTGGGGGAGGGCATCAACTCCATTGACCAGCTTGACGAAGATATGCAGGGGCTGACTTACACCCTGGTGGGTCACGTAGCCTCGGTAACGGAACGATATACCCGGGAGCAGAAGAAGTTCCTGGTGATTAACTTCGACCTTCTGGGCGGCCAGGTGGAGGCGTTGGTCTGGCCCGACGTGCTGGAACGGACGGCAGACATGTGGGCAACAGGCCGGCTGCTCAGGGCGACGGGCAAGCTGCGGCTGCGAGGTGACGGGTTCTCGCTGGCTTGTGAGCAGGTATCGGCCTTTGTGCCCGCGGCCGCTCCACCGGAAGAGGCCCAGTCCGGCTCTCTTCCAACTATCAAGGAAACTCCGGCTCCTCCTCCCCCGCCGACCGGCCAGGCTGACAAGAGCGACGGCAATGGCGCTCCCCGCCAGCGCTGGATTGGGGGCAACGGCAATGGCAACTACCGTCACCAGCCTAATGGTTCCTACCGACCCCGGGCCAACGGCAATGTGAATGGAAGCGGAAATGGGGAGGAGGCTACGGTTGTTTCCTTGCCCCCCTCGCGCACGGTGTTTGTTGGCATAACCGAATCCGAGGACCCGGTGGAAGACGCTCACTTGCTCAGAGAGGTAATTGCCCTGTTGCTCGAATATCCGGGCAAGGACCGGGTAAACCTGGAAATCTACGCCGAGGGCCGCCGGGTAGTCCTGGACCTGCCTGTTGTAAGCACGGGCTACTGCGACGATATGCGAGGGCGATTAGAAGAACTCCTGGGCGCCAACTCGGTTACACTCCAGGGCGCCGATGAAGCCGGAGCGGACAAGGTCCCCTTCTGAACTTTCTTGCTGAACTTTCTTGCGGCCGTCTGGCAGGCTATCCGTAGTTGCAGGCGAGCCGGGCGCTTTGGCTAATCTACCCCTTCGACCTTTGATCCAATGGTTCAAGCCCGGCGCCAGGCGCTTGTCCTACCGCTATTCCTTCTTCATTGCTCCTGCGGGCGGAGATTCATAAACAATTCAAATATATGTTTGACATGTTATTTGGGGTGTGGTAAATTCCTAACATAGGGATATTGCGCCATTTTGCTGTATTGATTTTAGGTAACCATCCCTCAATTTCCGGGTAACATCTGGTAGACGTCCACGTACGTCGCCCTGTTTTTCACCCCTTGCATGGCATTGGAATAGCTCGCCCGCTTTCTGGTTAAGATAATGGCCGTGATAGATGACATAAAAGCTCGGCTGGACATTGCGGAAGTGGTTTCCGGCTATGTGTCATTGCAGAGGTCGGGGCGCGCATTCAAGGCTTGTTGCCCCTTTCACCAGGAGCGGACACCGTCATTCTACGTGAACCCGGAGCGTCAGTCCTGGCACTGTTTCGGGGCCTGCGCCACCGGGGGCGACATTTTCGGCTTCATAATGAAGGCCGAGAATCTGGAGTTCAAGGAGGCCCTTCAAAGGCTGGCCCAGCAGGCCGGTGTAACCCTGCCCACCCGGGAGCGGCAATCGGAGCAGGATGACCTCTACCGCCTGAACGAGGCTGCCCGGGAATATTTTCAGCAGTACCTGGCATCGACCATGGGGGCCGACGCCAGGGCTTACCTGGAAGGGCGTGGAATTACCAGGGAGAGTGTCAGCAAATTTGAACTGGGCTTGAGTCCCAGGGACGGGCAGGGCCTGTTCAATCAACTGCTGAAGTCGGGCTTTGCCCCGGGGCAGATGGTTCGGGCCGGGGCGGTGCTTCAGAACCAGGATGGTGGACACCGGGATGCCTTCAGGGGCAGGCTGATTATTCCCATTCGAAACGGGCAGGGCGAACTGGGCGGTTTCGGCAGTCGGGCACTGGATGATTCAATGCCCAAGTACCTGAATACGGGTCGCACGCCGGTGTTTGACAAGGGCCGAACACTGTATGCCCTCCACCTGGCCCGTGAATCGGCGCGGCAGCAGGGCATGGTGATTGTGGAGGGTTACATGGACGCCATCTCGGCCCACCAGCATGGGTACGAGAATGTGGTGGCCTCCATGGGCACGGCCCTTACCGACTCCCAGGTGGCAGAGGTGCTGCGAATTACCCGGCAGGTAACCATGGCCCTGGATTCGGACGCGGCGGGACAGCAGGCCACCCTGCGCAGCCTGGAATCTTCATGGCAGGTGTTTCAGAACCGGCAGATTTGGCAAACGGCAGGTTCCAATTCGCCCCGGGGGCGGGAGGACCTGAACTTGCGAGTGGCCGTTTTGACGGACGGCAAGGACCCGGACGAGGTCATTCGGCATGCGCCCGAGAAGTGGGAGGAACTGGTCCGAAACGGCGTCCCGTTGTTTGATTACCTGCTTCCGGCCCTGTCGGGGCAAATAGATACCGATACCCCAGAGGGCAAAGTTCGCATGGTAGAACGGGTGAGCCCGTTCATCTATGCGGTTAAAGAGCCCATCCTGCAGGACACCTATCTGCGAAAGCTGGCTGACTTTCTTTCTGTCAGAGAAGAAAGCCTGCGGGCCACTTTGAACCGTCCCAATATGGGACAGAGGTCCCGGGGCGCGGGAAACGGCGCCGCGAGGGGTGGCTCGGAAGCGGGGAACCGGGCGTCCGCCCGAACGGGCGTTGACACGTCGGCATTGCTGGCGGAGGAGCGGGATTCGCTGGACGAGCATTGCCTGGCGCTGCTGCTCCGGTACCCGGACCTGGCGGCTGAATTGTCGGAGTGCGGGGGGCTGCCGCCGGATTATTTCAACCGGCCGGAGAACCGGGAGATTTACCTGCAGATGACATCGGCGTGGAGCCAGGCCCCAGAAATGCTGATTCCGGATGAAACCATGGCGGAGCAGACCAGGCGGATCCTGGCGCCCGAACTTTGGGAACAGCTGGACAGGTTGACATCCAGGAATTTGCCGCCCATGGAACCGTGGGAGCGTCAGGAAGGTTTGCGGCAGATTCTGGGCCGCCTGGAAGAGCGGCAATTGAGAGAACTGAAACTGGCCGAACAGGTACGCTTTTCCGAGGACCCATCGGCAATACCGGAGGAAGCGTCTGAAGAAACACTGGTCCTCAACAGGAGGATCAGGGCCAACGAGGAATCGAGAAAGCTATACTCCCAAAAAGCATCGCGTGGAAGGTGACAATAAATGGTAAGACGCAACAAGACCGGCCAGGACATCGGCGCCGAAGAGGACCTGTACGATATCAATACCGAACAGTCGGACAGCGAGAAGTACCTGGGGATTCTGGGCGCGGTAGTCAAGGAAGAGGATGAACTGGCCGAGGGAGGCGGGATGGCGGTGGCCACGATACCCCTGGTGGTTGAGTCTCCCGATGATTCGGATGACCAGGACGACCAGTGGGTGCCGGGGCGGACCGATGCAATCAACCCCTCCGGCAGCCTGGATGAGGGGCCCGCCGACGCTGAAATCGAGGAAGAAGAGGGAGAAGAACCCGACTGGGAGGCGGAGGCCGAGAGCCTCCAGGTGCTGGACGACCCGGTGCGAATGTACCTGAGGGAGATTGGTCGCGTTGGGTTGCTGGCAGCCAAGGACGAGAGGGAACTGGCGCGAAAACTGGAGGGGGAGAAACATCTCCTGGCCCTGGGCAAGGAGGTACTGGGCGAAGAGTACTGCCAGACGTTGGAACGGGAAGTTCTGGAAGAGAGGCGCGGGCCGGACTTCGGTTTCAAGGGCGAAAAGGTGGACCTTGGCCCCCTGCGCAGCCCGGACCTGCTGAGCAAGAAGATACGGCTGGAGTTCAATGAAAGCGCCCGCAACTGGGAGCTTACCGAAGCCCTGCTGCGCCGCCTGGTGCGGGCCACTGTGCTGGTGGATGCGTTGAGCGATTATCTGGAGTTGCCGCGCAACCCCACCCTGTCCCAGCTGATAAATGAACCAGTCCTGGCCGACGCCATAGATGCTCAGGTGTCGGAGGAAATGCTGCTCAGTCTGGCGGAGACGCTGGAAATGGAACGGGACGATGTGTACCGGCAGGTGGTGAACCTTTCGCTTGACCGCTGGATCCTTTCGCCGGATACCGTGGACGTGCTGCGGGACTGCACCCTGCTGCAGCTGGACGCCACTTTCAGCGAAGTTGGTTCCATTCCCGAACTGGCCAAGTATGAACCGCTGTTCCGCAACAGGTTCAACCACATCAAGGCAGATGGTGACCGGGCCCAGGCTCACCTTACTGAGGCCAATCTTCGGCTGGTGGTCAGCGTAGCCAAGAAGTACATTGGCCGGGGCATGGCGCTGCTGGACATGATCCAGGAGGGCAACATCGGCCTGATCCGCGCGGTGGAAAAGTTTGACTACCGCAAGGGTTACAAGTTCAGTACCTACGCTACCTGGTGGATTCGGCAGGCCATTACCCGAGCTATCGCCGATCAGGCCCGCACCATCCGAATTCCGGTCCACATGGTGGAGACCATCAACAAGCTGATGCGCCAACACCGGCGATTGCTCCAGGAATACGGTCGGGAACCGACGCCCGAGGAAATCGGCGCTGCCATGGAGATTGGTCCTGAAAAGGTTGAGGAGATCATGAAAATCTCCCAGGAGCCGGTTTCGCTGGAGACGCCCATCGGAGAAGAGGAAGACTCGCACCTGGGCGACTTCATTGAGGACCGGACGGCCCCCGCTCCAGCCGATGCCGCGTCCTTCCAATTGTTGAAGGAACAGGTGTCCGAGGTGTTGGGCACGCTGACTGACCGGGAGAGCAGGGTACTGCAACTGCGGTTCGGCCTGGAAGACGGCCGCAGCCGTACCCTGGAGGAAGTGGGCCGGGAATTCGGCGTCACCAGGGAACGGATCCGCCAGATCGAGGCCAAGGCCCTGCGGAAGCTGCGCCATCCCTCCCGCTCACGAAAACTCAAGGACTTTCTTGAGTAAACCAACGGGGCTGAAAGAGACGGTTAGTTCCAATTGGGAAGGGTGCGCCTTTGCTCCCTTCCCTTTTCTTTCGTTATCTGGAGAGGGAGCAAGATCATCCGTACGGCTGCCGCAGCTAGGGGAACAAAATCTACAATAGTTGTCCGGTCTTTAACTTGTTTGCGAAAAAAAGCGGGTGATATACTCAGCTCACTTAAATGGCGGGGGGTGATGAAGTGGAAGAATACAATCTGCCCAGGTGCCTGAAATGCAGCGAGGGCCAGCTGGTACCTCTTTCCGACTATGGCGGACAGGGGGCATCGGTGCATTATAAGGCCTGGGTATGCATAAATCCTGTTTGCGGATTCAACATCAAGATACGAAACGGCGACATCTACCTGAACGAGCCCATAACACCGGGTGGCATGAATACCTCAAGATCCCGCTAGCAGGGCCATCATTCCCCTCTTCCGGCAAGATTCCCCAAAGTTTCCCTGGGTGTGAGTGTGGCAACGGGTTGGTGAGAGGGAGCGGAAGGGGAAAGCAAGTATGTTCAAAGAATAGGTATAGTTTTCTTCTTCAATTATTTCTTTCTTATTGAGGGGCATTTATGGAAGCTGGTTACGACTACACTCTATTGGGGCAACGCCCAAAGAGCCATGCCAGGTATTTGCCTGCCCTGTTTGTAGCAATATTGGTGGGCGTTCTGCTTCTCTCCGGCCTGGCCTACTATGGATTTGCGTCGGGCGCGGAGGCGGGGCAGGTTGCAGTCGAGACAACGGAAAGAGGCGACGTGAGGGTATCCGAAGTTTCCGATGGCAACGCCGTTCCCGCGACGAAATACACACACAGGGTTGCCCCGGCGTCGGCGGGGGACATAGCGGGTCAGGAACTATATCCCTCGGGGTTATCTGACTCCAGGTACTGGGTCAACCCGCTGGGTTACGAGCAGTAGGGAGTACCTTTGGCGAGAACCAGGATCTGCTGATACCTAATTGGGACAACTGGAAACAAACAGGGGCGGGAAATATTTCCCGCCCCTGTTTCCGTCCTGTTACTCTTGGGCGCTCAAGAGATCAGAGTGGCACTTGCACTTGCTACTGAGGGCTGACCGATACGCTTTCCTTCTTCCGGATGCGGACTTTCTGAATGCGGCGTCCCAGCACCGAAATAATTTCAATGGTAAGGGCATCAGTCTCCACCAGGTCGCCCAGGTGGGGCATCCGGCCCAGGCTCATGTATACATAGCCTCCGATGGTGTCGACGTCGGGGTTATCCAACTTGACGGCGAACAATTCCTCGATAACATCGTTGGTAACGCTGGCGTTGACCGCGGCGCTCCCGTCTTCCTCCAGGACAACTTCCTCTTCTTCGGTCCAGGAGAACTCATCCTCGATTTCCCCGACGATCTCTTCCAACAGGTCTTCCAGTGTAATTATTCCCTCGGTGCCGCCGTACTCGTCCACCACCACGGCCATCTGCACGGCCTTCTGCTGAAACTCCTCAAGCAATACGTCAAGCCGCTTGGTCTCGGGAATAAAGTAGGGCTGGCGCGCCAGGTCTTTCAGGGAAGCCTGCCCCCAGTCGTCCCGAGAAAGCAGTTGCAGCAGGTCGAGGGAGTGGATGATGCCAACGATGTGGTCAATATTTTCTTCGTAAATTGGTATGCGAGTATGTCCACTCTTGATGATGGGTTCAATGGCCTGGGGAATGGGGGTATTGATCTCCAGGGCCACCACGTCCAGCCTGGGTACCATAATTTCGTGGGCGGTGGAGTGGTCCAATTGAATAATTGAGCGGAGCATTTCCCGATCGTGCCGGTCCATGCTAACCAGTTCCTCTTCGGTGATATTAAGCGGTATTTCAGCTATCTCACCTTCGGCCCGCATAGGTAGCCCTTCCAAGGCGACGGGACTCGGCTGTTGGCGCCGGCCCAGGAATGCGGTGCGCCGAAGGAGGGCGAGAAGGGGAGTCGAATAGCGGGCCACCAAGCCCTGGTGACGGCTGGCCACAGCCGAGGCTAACCGGTGGATGAAGGTAAGGATTACCAGGGAGACCAGGAAAACAACTGCAGCGTCCAGCCACACTTGATCCAGAAACAGCCGAATAACGGAGAAGCCGGAAAGGACAGTGGCGACAATACAGGCGTACTTGAAGGGAGAGATCAGGAACCAGGCCCTCTGGTTCGACGAGCTATCCCTGAGGATGCCACCGCCGCCACTCCCGGTGTGCTCGGCAACACTCAGGAGGCTAAAGAGGAAGAGGGAGCCAGCAAGAATTATTAATAATGGAGGTAAACTATCAGTATCCAATATTTCTTCAGTTGGACGGTCTTTTCCCTTTTTGAGTTGACTTTTCCCTAATTCTAGCAGGAACTCCGACGGCCAGCAAATTTTCCGGAATGTCCCTGGTAACCACCGTACCAGCGCCGGTTGCCGCGCCATCCCCTACGGAAACGGGCGCAACCAGCATGGTATCGCAGCCAATGAAGGCTTCAGCGCCGATGTTCGTGCGGTGCTTGTCCCTGCCATCGAAATTGCAGGTTACGGTACCGGCGCCGATGTTCGTTCCGGCGCCGATGCTGGCGTCTCCCAGGTAACTGAAATGACCGGACTGCACTCCCCGCCCCAGTCGGCTCTCCTTGACCTCAACGTAGTTGCCGATGTGGACGCCCGATTCGAGGTAAGCCCCTGGCCGGAGGTGGCTGAAAGGACCTACGTCAACGCCGGCTTCCAGGGTGGCTTCTTCCAGCATGGATGCCGTAACCCGGCACAGGTCTCCGATTCGGGAGTCCTGGATTACCGAGTTGGGGCCGATGTCGCAACCGTCGCCAATGACCGTCTTTCCCAAGAGGCTGGTATTTGGCCTGACTACTGTATCCATCCCGATGGCAACGTCGGCGTCGACATAAACTGAGCCCGGATCCTGGACGGTTACGCCTGACATCAGGAGCCTTTCTATGATCTGCCAGCGCAGAACTGTCTCCACCTGGGCCAACTGGGTCCGATCATTCACCCCGAAAATTTCCTCTGGCATTTCGCTGGCTACTGAGTCAATTTGATCCCCTCGCTGGGCGGCCACGGTGACCAAGGACGTGAGGTATTTCTCTCCGCCGGGTGACGGCTCTACCGCAGCCAGGGTTTGCTGCAGCCAGCCGAGGTCGAAGCAGTAGACACCGGCGTTGACTTCGGCGGGGGCCCAGGTATCTCCCTTCCAATCCCGCGCTTCCACCAGGTCCACAATTCGGTCGCTCTCGTTGCGAACAACGCGCCCCAGGTCCGGGGCCATCATGTCTGGGGCGGTAAGCATAGTCATGAGGCCGCCGCCATGTTGATGCCGCTCCACCAACTGCCTGACGGATTCATGCCGAATCAGGGGTGAGTCGCAGCCCATCACCACCAGGTTAGTAACACCGGGAGGGAGGGCGGCGATGGCCCAGGTCGCTGCGTCGCCCGTGCCCTCCGGCGTGGGCTGTACGACATAGTCCACATCGTTTCCCAGGGCTTCCCTCAGCGGAGATTCCGTTGCAGGAGAGACAACCACCAGGATGCGCCCCAACCCCACGGAACGGAGCAGTTCCACCGGATAGCGGACCATCTCCTTGCCACAGACCTTGTGCAACGGCTTGGGTATCCTGGATACCATGCGCCGGCCTTCACCGGCGGCCATTATCACTCCGGCCCAGTTGTCCATTGTCTCACCTCATTTCCGTTCTCTAACGCGGTGTATTGGGAGATGTTGCGCGTCCCAGGCAGCCCGTTTGACAACCTATACCGGCAACGCCAAAATGAGGCTGTCCTCCCGGAATTCTGGATACTCGGGCGATTTGCCGTATTTTAAAGCATACCTTTGTCGGAAGCAGGAGGCCGCCATGTCGGACCTAACTGACGCGGATATCTTTACCCTGGCCCGCGCCGCCGGAGTTACTATACCACCGGAACTGGTCGATGAAGTGGGTTATAGCCTCAACGCGGTGCTGGAGGCCCTGGATAATATCGACATCCCGGACCTGGATGAAATTGAACCCCTGCCCATAATCCTTCCCGCTTCGCCGGGCGGCGAGGCCTAAAGGAGGCTTCGACCATGAACAAGCAGGAAATTCCCTTCCTGTCCGCCACTGAACTGGCTTCGCTGATCCAGGCGCGGGAAGTCTCCCCGGTGGAAGCCACGGAAGCTTACCTGGACCGTATTTCGGAGGTGGATGGCAAACTCAATTCCTACATCACGGTTACCGGTGAAGAGGCTTTGGCGGAGGCTCGTCAAGCTGAAGGGGAGATTGCCGCGGGCAACTATCGGGGCCCCATGCACGGCATTCCGGTGGCGGTGAAGGATCAGCTTAACACCCGCGGAGTACGTACCACGGGTGGGTCGTCCATACTGGCAGACAACGTGCCCGCCGAGGACGCCACTGCCATAGCCAAGCTGCGGGAGGCGGGTTCAGTGCTGCTGGGCAAACTGAACATGAGCGAATTTGCCAGCGGAGACGCCTTCCACCATCCCTACGGCCGTCCCCGCAACCCCTGGGACCTGGACCGCAACCCGGGTACATCAAGCAGCGGTTCGGGGGCAGCGACCGCCGCCTTTCTGTGTGCAACGTCGCTGGGTGAGGATACGGGAGGTTCCATTAGGGGCCCGGCCACCTTCTGCGGGCTGGTGGGCATCAGACCTACCTGGGGACGGGTAAGCCGGTATGGCATGCAGTCGGCGGCGTGGTCCATGGACACTGCGGGCCCGATTTCCCGCACCGTATCTGATTGCGCGATGACCCTGGAAGCAATCGCCGGTTACGACCCCAATGACCCTTATACTGCGAACGCGCCAGTACCGGCATATCAGGCCAATCTGACGCAGGACATTCGAGGCCTGAAGGTGGGGGTGGTGAAGGAAAGGGTCTATTCGGATACGGTGGACCCGGAGGTTGGAGAAGCGGTTATCCGGTCCATCGCCCGTTTGGGTGAACTTGGCGCAGATATTGAGGAAGTCTCTTTGCCGCTCATGATCCATTCCGCCGCGGTTTCCAGCCTGATAATCATGGTGGACGCGGCATCCTTGCACAAGGAGGGCCTGGCCAACCACCTCGACCAGTACGACTACAACAATCGTATCCGATTGCTGGCCGGCAGCATCGTGCCTGCGCAGGCGTACCAGCGCGCTCTTAAGGCACGCCAGGCTTTACGCCAGGAAATACTGGATGCGCTGAGCAAGGTAGATGTGCTGGTAATGCCCACGTCGTCTATACCGGCGTCGCTGATTCCTGAACGCGCTGGCATCAGCAGCAAGCAGGAGGTTCTGGACGGTTACCGGGGTCGCCGGAGCTTTACCTCGCCCTTCAACCTGGCCAGCGTACCTGCGCTGTCCGTGCCCTGCGGCTTCACTTCGAACAATCTGCCCATTGGCCTGCAAATGGCGGGCCGTCCCCTGGATGAACAGACGCTGTTCAATGCTGCCTATGCCTACGAGCAGGCCAGCGACTGGCACCAGAGGCACCCGGATATCTGAGGTATGAATATCAAGGGTTTTATTGCGCCAAGGCCACGAGATTAAACCATACAGGAGGATTAACCCATGAAACTTTTCAGGCTTTCCCGCATTGACCAGGTACCCATTGCAACCGCTACCCCCATTGACGGTTGGACCGGCGGAGAAGTAAGCCGGACCCGACAGCCCCTTCTGGGCGACGGGGACAGCGACTGGTTCAGCAGCAGCGTTGTCAACTTCGGCAAGGGAGCCACAACCGGTTGGCACACTCACAATACCGACCAATTGCTGGTCGTCGTCCACGGGAATGGCATCGTAGCCAACGAGCATGAAACTCACCACGTCTCCATCGGCGACATAGTCCAAATCCTGCCTGGGGAGAACCATTGGCATGGCGCGACCGCCGACTCAATCATGGGGCATATCACCATCACCGGAGTCGTAAAAGAATAGGGCGCATTGGCGGCGCCGGCGTTCAAGCGGCGCCGCAGTCCTTGGAAAGAAGACTCTGGCCGGCCTGAGGCGTCGGCATTCTCCGGTCGCCAAAGTTAATGGAACGGCGGGAGTTCTCTACAAGGTAAGAACTCCCGTTTGCTTTCACCCATCGCCTTTGCTACACTCTGGCCCAAGTCCCCGAATACTGTCCTGGAAGGTTTCTTATGGCCCCTGTGTCCGTTGCCTGGACTGAAGAAACCCGGTCTGTTGCCGGTGTTGAGCTTCATCTCAGAAGTGGAGGAACAGGTTCTCCCCTGCTTATCCTTAACGACGAGTTCGGCCACATGGGCTCCCTCCGCTACCAGGAAGAATTGGCCCAGAGCCACACTGTCTATATTCCCTCTCACCCAGGCTTTGGCCCTACGCCTCGCCTGGACTGGATAATGAACGTGCGGGATCTGGCGGGGTGGTATCTCTTGGCCCTGGAGGAGATGGGGCTGCAGTCAGTCGATGCCATCGGATTCTCCATAGGCGGGTGGCTGGCCGCTGAAATGGCGACCATGGACCCTGGGCAGTTCAATCGGCTGGCCCTGGTGGGAGCCATGGGCGTTCTGCCACCGGAAGGTTACATCTTCGATATGTTCCTGTCGGTGCCTGGGCATTGCATAACCGCCTGTTTCCACGATCCCGACAAGGTTCCCGAGTTTAAGGATATCTGCCCCGACCAGCCAGCGCCCGAGCAGGCCCAGGCTTGGGAAATCGCACGGGAGGAGGCCTGCCGCCTGGGATGGAGGCCTTACATGTACTACCCAGGCTTGCCCAACCTGCTGCCGCGACTCAGGCGCCTGCCTACCATGGTCGTGTGGGGCCGGGAGGACGGCTTCGTGCCTCTGAGCGCCGGGCAGCTTTATCATCAATCCATACCCGGTTCCCGCCTGGAAATACTGGACAGTTGCGGGCACATGCCCCAGGTTGAGAAAGGCGATCAGTTCCTGGACCTGATGCGCCAGTTTTTCTCCTAGCGAAATGGATTCACCGCCTTTGCCGACACATGCGGGCGAGGCGCATTGGCTCCTCCATCCAGATTCAGGGAGGTAAGACGGAATGTTTGTCGGGTATTTCACCGAACGCCCCTACCAGGATCCCCGCTCCGGCTACTTTGGCGCCACCGGAAAGCCCATCATGGACCTTACGGTAAGCAACGAGATTTACGACGCCAAACTGGGCGCCGAACTCTACAATCGCTACCTCGATGAAAAGATGTATGCGGAGGAAATGGGATTCGATGGACTGATGCTCAACGAGCACCACGGTACGCCATTCTGCATGGGCGGCGCCATGAACGTTGAGGCTTCCATCCTGGCCCGCATGACCAACCGGGCAAAGATTGTCCTGCTGGGAAACATTCTGCCCATCTGGGACGATCCCCTCTGGCTGGTGGAGCAGCTTTCCATGATAGATATGATCTCTCGCGGCCGCCTGGTCTCCGGCTGGGTTAGGGGAACAGGTCGGGAGAGCGTGGCTCACAACTCTCCGCCCCCCTATAACTGGGAGCGGTTTCAGGAGGCCCACGAGTTTGTCGTTAAGGCCTGGACCACGCCAGGCCCCTTCCGATGGGAAGGCAAGCATTTCCAGTATCGGCACGTTAACCCCTGGGTGCGGCCCTACCAGGAACCCCACCCGCCAATATGGTTGCCAGGGGTTGTAAGCCGGGACTCCCTCATGTGGGCAGCGGAGAAGCGGATTCCGTACATCATGCTGGCCACTGAAATGGAGCCCACCAAGCGAGCCTTCCAGCTTTACCACGACACTGCCGCAGAACACGGTTACGAGTCCGGCCCCCAGAACATCGGCTACCTGTGGAAAGTACACGTGGACGAGACCGAGGAACTGGCGGAGCAGACGGCCCGCAAATACGTCCAGGGTCCCAGCAATCCCTTCCTTGCCGGCAACGAGGGAACAGTCAACCCGGCCCTGGTAAACCTGCCCGGTCTCACATCCCGGACCCGTGTGCTCCCTACCCAGTCCGTCGCCACTGCCGCCCGGGGTGGCACCGGCGGTGTCGCCGGCGTGCTCGGTAGGCCCTACGAACAGCAGGTAGAGGACTACACCATCATTACCGGTACTCCCGACACGGTTATCCCCAGGATTCGCCACGTGCTGGAATACATTCGCCCCGGCAGTATCTTTTTCTGGGATGGAGACGGGGCCATGACCCATGACGATGCCATGCGCAGCCTGCGGCTGATGGGCCAGGAAGTGATTCCCGCGGTGAAAGAAATAGCCAAGGAACTGGAACTCCCCGGTCCCTTCGAAGTGGATCCATCAACGGGCGAGGGCTTGACCACTGAGGGGGCGGCTGCCACGGCGGATGATTAATGCCGATTCCTGATAAAGAGTTTGAACGGCGTTGGGGCGGGTCTTGTACCCGCCCTTCGCAGGTAATCGCTGCTTTCACTTTCAGGATCTGCCGCGTCGAAAGACCATGAGGCACCAACCGGCAACTGATGTGGTAGTCATCGGGGGCGGCCCGGCCGGAAGCTCTGCCGCTACCATGCTGGCCCGCCAGGGCTGGAATGTCGTCCTGCTGGAGCGGGAACGGTTTCCCCGTGACCACGTCGGCGAATCCCTTCTTCCGGCCAGCATACCCATCCTGGAAGAATTGGGCGTCTTGCCCCAGGTGGAGGCCCAGGGTTTCCTGAAGAAGTGGGGCGCGACCATGGTCTGGGGGCGGGAGAAGGAACCCTGGAGCTGGTTCTTCGGCGAAACCAACCGCCGCTATCCCCACTCCTACCAGGTGTGGCGACCCACATTCGACCAGCTTCTCCTGAGAAATGCTTCTGCCAGTGGGGTTGAGGTTCGGGAAGGCTGGCGGGCCGTGGAAGTTCTTCTCAAAAGCTGCCATGTTACGATGCAAGCCGGAGCAGAGGGAAGGTGCGTTACACTCCGGTGCGTGGATGCCAGCGGCCTGGAGCAGGAACTTTCGACCCGATTCGTGGTTGACGCCAGCGGCCAGAACGGACTGTTGGGTCGGCAGCTTGACCTTCGCCGGTGGGACGAGTCTTTCCGAAACCTGGCGGTCTACTCATATTATGGCGGATCGGAACGACTGCCGCCGCCGGCGGACACCAACATCTTTATCGAGTCTTACGCCGACGGTTGGGTGTGGACTATTCCCCTGCATACGGGTCATGCCAGCGTCGGGGTTGTGGTAGACCAACAAGTGGGTGAGGAAGGAGTCCAGGCACTGGGCCTGGAGAGATTTCTGGACGAGCAGCTGGCCCAGGCCCCCCATACGGCGGGAATGTTGTCAAATGCGGAACGTGTGTCCGGCCCCTTCATAGTCAAGGACTGGTCTTACGTTTGCGACAGGATTGCCGGCGAGGGTTACGTGTTGGCCGGGGATGCAGCCTGCTTCATTGACCCGCTCTTCTCCTCGGGCGTGCACCTGGCGCTGATGTCCGGCGTGCTGGCCGCAGCCTATACCACCACCGCGCTGCGGGACCCGGAAATGGGACCGCCTGCGGCCCAGGTCTACCAGGAGCTGTACATGAAGGAGTACCACCACTTCCGTGAGATGGTGAGGCTCTTCTATTCCAGTAACCGCTCCGTGGAATCCTACTTCTGGGAAGCGCGACGCATTCTAGAGGGAGACGATGGTGAGGCATCCGGCTTGTCTGCCCGGGCTTCCTTTATCCAGGCGGTGGCCGGCCAGCCTCCCCAGGGTTACGAGCGAATGGTCCTGGAACGCGGCGCGGCGCCAACCAATTTCGCCGAAAGTGTGCGGGGAGTGGAGGAAGAGCGGGCGCGGCGGCAGGAGCAAATAGAAAAATACCTTCAGACCGAAAGTGGCCAGCCGCCAGCGATATTGGGAGCGACGCCCAGGCTGCAGAACGGGGCGAGGGTGGAGCGAAAACCCGTTGCCAGCGGCGGGACTTTTGAATGGGGTTACGTCCTTATCACCGAAGGGCACCCCGAAGGGCTGCCCTGTAGTGACCTGGTGGCCCGGCTTGTGGGCATGCTGGACGGGAAAGTCGACTTATCGCGCCTGCTCCACACGCTGGCTGCCGATGCGGACCCTTCCCAGCACCAGCAACTGTTGGCCGGTGTGATATCTACGGTCAAGATACTCTACGTGGACGGGACGATATCCGAGTTGTAAAATCCCAAGAACTGAACTGGCTGTTAACATTGCTTCATTCGTGAATCTTCGAGCGGATTCGTAGATGAGAGATAACTGAGAGGTGGCGTGATGAGTTTGAACCTTCCCGACCGCATGAAATTCGGCATATTCCTGGGCCCCTTCCACCGGGTGGGTGAGAATCCCACGCTGGCCATGGACCGGGATATGGAATTGATCCAGTGGCTGGACTACCTCGGCTACGATGAGGCGTGGATCGGCGAACACCACAGCGCGGGTTGGGAGACCATCTCGTCGCCCGAACTGTTCATCGCCGCCGCCGCCGAGCGCACCAAGCACATCAAGCTGGGCACGGGCGTCATCAGCCTCCCTTACCACCATCCCTTTATGGTGGCCAACCGTATGGTGCAGCTGGACCATATGACTCACGGGCGGGTAATGCTGGGCGTAGGCCCCGGCGCGCTGCCCGGCGATGCCTACATGATGGGCATTGACCCCACTACCCAGCGGGAAAAGATGGATGAGGCCATGGGGATCATCCTGCGGCTTTTCACGGAAGACGAACCGATAACCTACAAGAGCGACTGGTTCGAATTGCGGGAGGCCATGCTTCAATTGAAGCCCTACCAGCGGCCCTATATGCCGCTGTCCGTAGCATCGGTGCAGTCTCCCGCCGGCGTGGCCATGGCCGGCAAGTACGGCGCGTCGGTCCTGACCATTACCGTCCCCCGGGATCCATCGGCCGGTCCCTCCAACCTCAAGGCGCTCTGGGACATCGCCGAGACCTCCGCCGCCGAACACGGCCAAACCGTGGACCGCCACGAATGGAGGCTGGCGGTCCCCTGCTACCTGGCCGAGGACCGGGAGCAGGCATTGAAGGAGGTCAAGCTGGGCGCAGGTCGGTATTTGCGGGAGTACTCGGAAGGCACCAACGGCCGCAAGGCAGCCTTCGACGGTCCGCTGGAAGATGTAGCGGAGTTCATGCGGGACAACGGGTCCTGGATTATTGGTACGCCTGACGACTGTGTTGAGAGCCTGAACCGGCTGGCGGAGCAGAGCGGCGGCTACGGCGGCTTCCTGGTGCAGACCATTGACTGGGCGCCCCGGGAAAAGATGCTGCGCAGCTTTGAGTTAATGGCCCGTTACGTCATGCCCCACTTCCAGGGATCAGTACGCAGCGTTGCCGCCTCCAACCGCTGGGCCGCCGAACGCCAGGAACTGCTGGTCAGCGGACGCGTTCGGGCCATCGACCGCGCCCACCAGATCTACTCCGACCGCCAGGGTTCGGGCTCCGGTCAAAACGGCGCAAGCCAGGAAAGCGGCGCCCAAGCCAAAGAAGAAGTTCCGAAACCGGCCACCCCCGGCAATGGGGGACCCAGTGCAGACCCTGGGCGGCGCGCTCCAGGAATGACGCCCGATGGCGAGTTCGAGCTACCCATACTCGAGGTCCTGTTTGACCTTGGCGGCAAAGGCGCTATTGCTGACGTTTTGCGGGGTGTCGAGACGCTGATCGGCGGTTACTTCAAGGAAGGCGACTATCGCGGTTCCGGCGACGGCGACCTCGCATGGCACCGGTCCGCCGAAACTGCCCGTCAAACACTGGTCAACTTTGGCCTGGTCCGAGTCAACGCCTACGGCGATGCCTGGGAGCTAACCGAAGAAGGCAAGCGGGAAGCGGCCAAGGCCAAGATTTGACTCACTCTGGTTTCTTGACTAAGCGAAGCGATTAGACCGGTCTTCGAACCTAATAAGGACGTCGGCAGATGACCTTCCCCGAACAGGGCGTCCATGACTGGGGCTCTATCGGTTTCTGTCCCCGCTGTGGGAGTCACAACATCCGAATCCGACAAGGGAAGCACTATTCCCAACTTTGGAGATGCCGCGGTTGCCGCCGAACGTTTCACACGCCCGCCATAAGGGAAACTTGGTTTGCCAAGCGAAATGCCAGCAACTATGTTTTCGCCGAAGACATTCCCCGCATGGAAAACCGAGTTCGCCGGAGCAGGGGCAACACAGGGCAACGTCGCCGGAGGAACCCTGGCAAGTCCCACGTTCTATGGAGCTTTGCCGTAGTCGTCCTGGTAGC
Source organism: Dehalococcoidia bacterium (assembly GCA_965207275.1). Lineage (GTDB taxonomy): Bacteria > Chloroflexota > Dehalococcoidia > Lucifugimonadales > UBA3495 > Bin22. The sequence continues at coordinate 1,962,727 of CBDBMH010000002.1, read as the reverse complement.
GTTGGCTGCGGCATGGTTTTGGTGGGCTAACGGTACTCGTTTGGACAGTGACTTCCTGGATGCGATTAGAAGTCAAGGAAGCAGCGGCGCAGCCCAACAAATTTCGTCCCCATCCCCTCCGAACATAAAGCCAAGGCTACCGGAGCTATCGGCTGGACGACATCCTGAGTCACCGGTTCCGTCGGTTGTTCTTCCTGCACGGCCTTCAGTCGACCCTTCTGTTCTGACTTCCTCGACTGCCACTCCTGACCGTCCGACAGCAATGACCATAGCTGCCTGGGTTCCGCCGACTGCTACTCCCCCCCTGCGACTGCCAACGCTCATAGCAACTCCGGTTGCGCCACATAGCCGCCACCGGGAAGAAAAACTCTACATGCTCCAGTTAATCAACACCGAGCGTACAAGAGCAGGAGCAGCACCGGTCGTTTTGGGCACTAACATAGCCGCCCAACTGCACGCGGAATCGGCTCTGGCTAACTGCTTTTCTGGCCACTGGGGGCTTGATGGGTTGAAACCTTATATGCGCTACAGTTTAGCTGGGGGCTACCAGTCCAACGGGGAAAACGGACATGGGTCGGACTATTGCATCAAGGCGAGCGACTCGTACCTGGCATTAGGCCCAATTCGGCAGGAAATTCAGGAATCAATGACCGGCTGGATGGCCAGCTCGGGCCACCGACGAAACATACTGGACCCTTCACACCAAAAAGTGAACATCGGCATCGCTTGGGACACGTACAACCTAAAAGTATTCCAACACTTCGAGGGGGATTACGTGCAGTATCATAGTTTGCCGAGTATTAGCAACGGCACGTTGACATTGACCGGAAGCCTGAAGAATGGAGGGCGCCTTAGAAACGTCAGAGATCTTGGCGTACAAATCCATTACGCCCCGCCGCCGGGTCCTTTAACACCGGGGCAGGTGGCCCGATCCTATTGTTACGACAATGGATTGCAGGTGGCAAGTTTGAGGGAGCCTTTGCCCTTCGGAAGTTACTGGACAGAAAATCGGTTTACAACGACATACTCTCCCTGTCCTGACCCAGCCGATGTTCCCTCCAGCGCGCAGCCGGCCAATTCTCCCACCCAGGCTAATCGGTTATGGAAGGAGGCTTATGACCGGAGCAACTCTATGGTCGACAGCTCTATCGTTGTCCCCTGGATCACCTCTGAGAAGTTCGAAGTCAACAGCTATGACTTCGCAGTTGAAGCTGATATCAGCGACGTACTTTTGGAGCACGGAAACGGCGTTTACTCGATTGTAGTTTGGGGAATTCTTGGAGGCAAGCAATCCGTGATGTCCAAGTATTCGATATTCCATGGAGTAATTCCACCTGATACATACACTAACAGCCGATAGCATAAAGCCTACAAACCCTGTCCCACTGCCGCTATCAGATTCAGGCTGCGCTCCACTGAAGCCTGGGTGTCGCTGCCGGCGGTAACGGGATGGGCCAGAATCTCCGTGGCGCCCCAGTCGAAAAGCTCCCTCAAGCGTCCGGCCACGGTTTCCTCGTCACCCGACAGCACTACGTCATCGATCATGCCGTCGCTCCACGTCCCGTCCCGCGCCTCCGGGTGGCCCGAAGCCGCGAACATTTCCTGGTAGAAGGGAGAGCGGGGATAGTTGGCCAGCTGGGCCCGGGCCGCATCCCGAACCTCGTCGGGATTGTCGTGGACGCACACCGGCGCGTGGGCAATCAGGGGCGGCGTCTCGCGTCCCGCTCTGTCTGCGCCCCTTTTCATCTCCGGCAGGGCCACGTCCCGCAGGTATTGGCCGGGGCACACCCAGCTAATGGCCCCGTCGGCCACCTCGCCGCAAAGCATGAAGGATCGGCGGCGCAGCGCAGAGGCCATCACCGGCACGTCCGGGGCCGGCGCGCCGGGCAGCGACCCGTGGCCGTGGTACTGGGTACCGTCATAGTCCACCTGGCCCTCCCACAGCAGGGACTTAACCACCTGGATGTACTCCCTCAGGTTGGTCAGCGGGGCGTTATGCTCGATGCCGAACATGGGCTCGATGCTGACCTTGTGGCTGGGCCCCAGTCCCAGCCGGAATCGCCCCGGCGCCAATTGCGCCACCACCTGGGTCTGGGCCACTGCTACGATGGGATGCCGCGGATAGGTGGGAATGATGCTGGTCCCCATGAGGATGCTGTCGGTAACCGCTGCCGCTGCGGCAAAGGTGGTCAAGGCATCGGGACCCGCCCCGCCGGAAGTAAGCCACGCCGCCTGTATGCCCCGCGATTCCAGGTCCTGAATGCGTGCCACCACGGTCCGGCTGTCGCCCCCCATAGCCGCCACGCCAATTCGCTTTTCCGCCATAGATTCACCTCGTTCGTCACCAGGAATTTTCGGGCAGGTTAGCATTGGTACGGGCAAAATAGCAACCTGCGGAGGGGCGGCGTATAACAGGGCAATGGCGCTTTGATTCCCGCAAGAAGGGCTCCGCTGTCGCTTAAGGGAAGCGCCCCAGTCTCCAACTTCCAGCTCCCGGCAAGCGGAAACCTTTGCACAACCGGGCATTTGATCCGATTTACCGTGTTATTGTGTCTGGTAACGCATTTGGGCCGAATCGTTCTGGATTCCGGCCTTCGCCGGAAAGACGGTTATGCGGAGGTCTCCCCGCGCAGGAATGACAGGCTTTCCCCGAAGCATAGTGGCATCGTACCGGGGACTGGCGCCCTCCAAATTACCTGGGAGGGGGAAGACTCACTACAGACCCAAAGCCCTGAGACAAGAGCCTGCCAATGGGTTCCCGCCTGCCCTTGGGTCTTCAGGTAATGCATTTTTTTTTGTTACCGTGCCATTTTGGGCCATTTGGGGCCGTTTCGTATCTGAATGAGGGCGCAGATGGTGCTCTTGTGGCCGGAAAATGGGCCGCTCGCCAGATAGGCAAAGGGCAAAACGAGTGGGCCATTCCGGGCCGTTTTGGGCCACTGACCAGACTTGACCCAAGGAGACGCCGTCACCCTCGGCCTCTCTCAGGGACGTGGGCGACCCAAGCTGGGCAGGGCTGTGGCGTGAACCGGCCATGGAAGTATGGTAGGGAAGGGTTACCCGGGGAATCAAGAGGGAAGTGTCACAAGGGCAATGGCATTTTGGTCATTGTTATTCTGAGCCCTTCGGCTTGGCTCAGTCCGCCTTGGCGGACGCTGAAGAATCTAAGCTCCATCACACAGGCCGGCTTTCGGACCCGTAACCGGGCTGATGGCAGGATTTTAGACCCTTCGGCAAGCTCAGGGTGACATACTTTCCACCTTTGATTGCTTTCCAGCTATGGCCCAGGTCCAGGGTGCGATTGCTCTGCAGGTGCCATCGGGGCAATGGAATTCAATTCCGGCAAGAAGGGCGCAATCGTCGTTTAAGGAGAAACCTGCGGTTTCCAGGGTCGAGGTCCATTCCACCATAGGTCGGCCTGGGGCGGATTTCGCCGGGGCGGGAACCACGGGATTTCCCGAATCATAATGCGATTGCCGTGGCGGGATAACGCTGAACTGCGAAGGTCATTTCTGCCTTGGAGATTGTCCGCATTTCAGGGCAGCCGCTTCCTTGACACCCCACCTGCCCGCTCCTAAAATCCCAGCAGTTACGGACACTTGGAGCTTTCATCAGTGACGCGCGACTTTCAGCGGGTAGCCGGTCCCTTCGGCAGCCCCACCGACGGGCCGGTGTGGGATGGAGGAGCCCTGCTCTTCACCCAGTTAACCTTTCCCTTTAATGGGGTCAATAACCGTATTCTGCGGTACACCCCGTCCACCGGTGAAGTAACTGACTTTCGCCGGTGGACCAATCGCACCATCGGGCTTGCCTTCTCCCGTTCCGGCGAGCTGTACGGGGCGCAGAGCGGCGGTCGGCGGCTTGTACTGTTCAACGGTGACGGCAGTACCTCGCCCCTGGCCTATAAGCTGGGAGGGGTCTACCACAACCAACCCAAAGACCTGGTGGTGGACAGCCGGGACCGCATCTAGTTCTGTGATCCTCACGGCGACCTGCGGGAGGCGATGAATCCCCAGATTCATGACAAGCTGGACCATGCATCGGTGCTGCGGCTGGAAGCTCCCACTCTGGACGCCCCCATAACCCGAATCACCTACGACACAGACGCCCCAACGGCCCTGCTCCACTCTGCCGATGAATCCACCCTCTACGTGGCGGAAAGCAGCGAGGAGCCGGACGGCCCCCGGGAACTGCGCGCCTATCCCATCCTGGATACTGGGGCGCTGGGCCCCTACCGCCTGATGCACTCCTTTGGCAGGGACGGCGGGGGTCTTGGTAGAAGCCACAGAGGCATCTACGGAATGTGCCTGGACAGTGAAGGCAACATTGTGGCAGTGGCCGGTGGAGATGGCGGCGGCCCCGGTCCCATGTTGTATGTCATAACGCCAGAAGGCCGAATCCTCCGGTCTCACCCATTGCCGGAAGAACCCACGAACTGCGCCTTCGGTGGCCAAGAGCTTGCCGACCTCTTCGTTACCACCACCGGGGGCAGCCTGTTGCGGGCCTCGGGTTTCGGTCACATAGGGCCATAGCCGCCGCCCAAGCTATACACTATTGCGGTTCAGAGTTATCCCGCGACCGCTCACTTCAAGGAGGAAAGATGGTTTCCGGTCCAACCGCGCCAAACATGCAAGATACTATAACCCTGCTCCGATCCGAGTCCGACGCGTTGGCCGAATTTCTGGCCGGTCTGGACGACGAAGGCTGGGGAAGGCAGAGCGCCTGCGACGCCTGGACCGTTGCCGACGCCGCGTCCCACATCGCCCAAGGTTCCCAGGGCTCTTCGGTGGCCCTGGTGCGCGCTCGCAACGGCGACCCAGCCCCGCCGGAAGGCGCGCGCCTGCTGGAAGCCGGCGATCGGGCTTCCGAGCCCACCGCCGAGCGCGCAATCGCCTTCCGCACGGGCAAGGCAGCCGCTGAGTTGCTGCAGGCCTACCGGGAAGGGGCCGATCTGCTGGTGCAGACTGCCTCGGAACTACAACCGGAAGACTGGGAGAAACCCTCTTTTCACCGGCGCGGCATCATCCCGATCCACGAGAATATCACCCGCCGTATCCAGGAGATTGCCATCCACGGGTGGGATATCCGGTCCGCCTTCGATCCCGCCGCCGAGATTTCCGAGGCAGGCGCCCAGGAAATTGCCACGGTAGCCCACCGTTGGCTGGGTGTCTGTTTCGTGCCCCTGGAGGGCGGCGCCAATGCCCGATTCCGGTTTGAGGTATCCGGTCCCAACGCCTTCAGCGAGGACGTGGTGCTGGAGGGTGACGGGTTCCGCATTGAATCAGCCGGTGACACAACGCCCGACGTTACCTTTCGGGCCAACACCAGCGCCTACGTATTGCTGGTCTATGGCCGCCTGGACATCAGTTCCGGCTCCACGCCGGTGCAACTGGAAATCGATGGACCGCTGGAAACGGCCCTGCTCTTTACCCGGAGCTTCCAGGGGTATTAGGGCCCGCTGGCACAAGTGGATCGGGTGGGGGCAACCACAAGGGTTTTCCCTACAAGGTCCGAGCGATCCTGAAATGTAGGGGCGCCCCTGGTGGGCGCCCTCTTTGCTTATTCTTAGGGAAAACGATTCGTGCCGGCAAGCCCAAATTTCCAGTCCACGAGCGGACAGGAATGTTCGATAATGAAAGGGCCGGGCCAAGCGTCCCAGCCCTAGCCATGTGACGGTACATGTTTGGGGAAACTACGCCGTTGCCCAGTCGACCCCGTTCAAAACAATCTTCTGGAACTCGGGCGTTTCAAAGCTGCGGCCGTCGTGGCCCAGTAGCAGTACAAACACCTTGCCGTCGCCGTAACTGCGAGTCCAAGCCAGGGGGTAAGTGCCGCCGGCCATGAAGGTGGGAGCCCGGTCGGGACCCCAGGGCCAGGTGCCCTCCTCCGAGTCGCCGGTCAGGAAAATGCTGTTGCCCTCGCCGTAGGCCAGCCCCATGTAAAGCTCGTCGTTGGTTGAAAAGTCGGACACACCCTGGACACCGGGGTGCCCGGCCTGGCTGATGTTGACGGTGAACTCGCCGTAGGGCGGGTGGTAGCTGGTGCCGCTGATCCAGCCCCCACCGGTAATTTCGTGGTACTCGGGCCAGGTGGCGGACAGGCAGGTGGAAATGTGGATGCACACAAAGCCCTTGCCGGACTTGATGTAGCTGGCCATACCCTCGCACTCGGCGGGTTCCAGGGCCCAGTCGCCGAAACCGGCAATATTCTCGCGGCGAGTATTGAATACCAGGGCGTCAAACGAGTTCATATCGGCGGTCTTGGCCAGCACCGAGGCGTCCTCGGTAACGGTAACGTCGTGGCCTGCGGCGGTAAGAAATTCGTTGAGAATGGGAGTAGATTCCTCGTAGGGGTGGCGTCCTCCGCTTATCACCAGTAACTTCACTGAATCATACCTCCGTTTATAAAATTGGTAGCGTAGGTCAGCGTCGGCCCATTATACACCAGCTACAAATTGCGGGGGCGCCCCGACGTGGGCGTCAGGGCAATCGCGCCTTAACCGACCGTCACTCTGCGCGAAGCCGAAGAGTCTAGAATCAAACCCAAGAGCAGGGCAGTCGCATTATAAATATTCCTCAGATTGCCCCAGGACCGGCAGAAAAGAGTCAGTCACCCTGAGCTTGCCGAAGGGTCTAAACTCTTGGCTGGGAGTCGTGGATTGGGTCCCAATGCCTGGCTGGCAGGTACGGATTCAGATGCTTCGACTTCGCTCAGCATGACATTCTTTAAAGCGCGATTGCCCTGAACCCAAGAGCAGGCTTTCGGACCCGTAACCTGGTTGAAGGGTAGAATCTTAGGCCCTTCGGCAGGCTCAGGGAGACATGACCGCTGTTCCAAGTAACAGCCTCCAATCAAGACGCGATTGCCCTGACGGGGGCGTTGGCATCGCCCTTGCCCGCTCCGGGTGAGCCCGTCGCGCCATCTCTGACCGGAGCATCCTTCGACAAGCCCTGGGTCGTAGTCATTGGCGGGGTGGATTGCCGGTCCCATTGCCGGCCCACGCGGCCCGCATCTCTCCCAGGATGATGGCAAGGCAGAGAGGGCCTTACTCCATTACCCGGCGAAAGAAGTCCAGCGCGTTCCCGCCGAGAATCTTAAGGATATCCTCGTCGGAGTGCCCCCGGCTCACCAGTCCCCGGATGATGTTCTGCCCGTCGGCCGGGGATTCCAGGCCATCAAGGTAGGGGGCGGGCAGTTCCTCGTAGGAGCGATTGAGGACATAGTGATGGAAGTCTACGTGGTCGCCCACGTTGGTGTCGGTGCCGATGGCAACGTGGTCAACGCCCACCAGGTCGACCATATAGTCGTAGTGGTCCAGGACGCAGTTTATGTCCTGCCTGGGGTCGTCGCTGAGAGAGTTGGGGACGGCGGTGATGGCGACGAGGCCCCCCTTGCGGGCGCAGGCGACCAGTTCTTCATCCCGGCGGGTGCGGGTGTTGGGCCGCAGGGTGTAGGAGGCGTTATGGCTGAAGGTGATGGGCGCCTCGGAAAATTCGATGGCGTCCATGGCCGTGGGTATGGAGGCGTGGGAGACGTCGATGCACATACCCAGTTGGTTCATTCGGCGCACCACCGCCACGCCGAATTCGCTGAGGCCGCCGGCGTTGCGTTCCTGCTGCCCGTCGCCGATGTAGTTCTTGCGGTTGTAGGTGAGACCGGCCAGCCGTACTCCCGCGCTGTACAGAATGTCCAGGCGATTGATGTCGTTGCCGATGGCCAAGTGCTCCAGGGTGGGCATGAAGCCTATTTTGCCCTGCTGGCGGGCCGCCTGGATTTCATCGGCATTGGTAACCTTGACCACATCCTCCTGCCGGTCCACGTCCGACAGCATCAGCCCCACCTCGGTGAGGATGTCGTCAAACTCGGCAAAGGACATATCCGGGTTGTTGACCAGGCACCGGAACATGTTGGCCGTCGTCACCGCCGTCCACCCGCCCTGGCGTACCGCCTCATAACCCCAACTGTAGATGTTGGCGCGCAGGTACTCGGTCAGACGACTTACGTCGTCGGGCAATATCATGGGGTGCTGGTGCACGTCAATCATCACCGCCGACTCAGCCAGGCGCTGAAACCGCAGTTCCTGGGCGGCGTCGAGGGAGACACGGCTGGAGGGGACTCTGTCAAGTTCCCTCGCTAGGGGAATAGATGTTAAGGTCATTTGCAACCCTCGCGTACTAGGGTCTGTAGCCAGTTTGGATGCAGAACCAATTTCAAAATGGGCAGCTGCGGTCAATGTGGGAACGGGGGCGGAATCGAATATCGTGGATAAGTCAGAGGTCAGGGCCAGAGCTTGATTACGGTGATGACGAGGGTAGCTGTGGAAAAAGCGGAGCCAACAATCCAGCGAGTGAGCCGCAGTTCGGCGGCCTGGATTTCGGCACGCATTTCTTGCCGCAATGCGCTTATTGATGCCTGATGCTCTTCTCGGGTAACCATGTTGTTAACTACCGTGGCGAACATCTCAAAGGCGCCCTCCAGCCGGCTGATGCGCTCTTCGTGGGAACCGGTAGTCATAGTGTTACCTCAATGCTTGGGAAGTCACCAACACTGGAAGGGTTGGACTGAGAAGCAAGTATAAAGTAGCGCATAAGGTAGTCAATGGCAAGGTTCCTGGCCGTTGACATACTGTATAGGCAGCCTCGCTATTCCCTTGCCCGCATTACGGCAAAAGTATAAGATAGGCGGCATATTTTTACGGTGCCCCGTAGGAGGAGCTAATGACCACCTCGGACATCAAGCCTATCGACATACACATTCACCCCTTCACCCAGGAGACCTGCCTGGGTCACGGGCCTTCCTATACCGAAGCCCACTATGACTTTTTTGGCCGCAGTCCCGAGGCGCCCCACCACGGCAAACAGTTCATCACCATTGATGAGACTTATGAGACCTTCCAGGATGCGGGAGTGGACAAGGCGGTCATCGTCAACATGGTCTCCTACAACCAGTGGGGACGGGCGCTGCCCAACGACTACCTGGCCCTGTACGCCGAGAAGTACCCCGACCTCTTCATTCCCTTTGCCGGGGTAGATCCTCACATGGGGCCCCTGGCCCTTCGCGAGATTGAGCGGGCGGCCACGGAACTGGGCTGCAAGGGCCTGAAGTTCCATCCCGCCTACCAGGAATTCTGTCCCAATGACAAGCCGCTGATGTGGGACATCTATGCCAAGTGCGTGGAACTGGACATCGCCATCCTGGTGCACACCGGCACCACCCGTATGACCCGCTGCACCATCAACGGGTGCCGTCCGGTGATGCTGGACGACGTGGCCACCGCCTTTCCCGACCTGCGCATCATCATGACCCACTTCGGCTGGCCCTGGACGGAAGAGGGTCTGGCCGTCTGCTGGCGGCACGAAAACGTGTACATGGACTTGTCGGGCTGGCTGCCCCGCTACATCTACGCCACCCAGCCCATAGTGTTCCAGTACATGAACACGGTGCTGCAGGACAAGCTGGTCTTCGGCAGCGACTACCCCGCCATCAACCCCAAGGTTTGGCTGGACGACTACCAGAAGATCGTGGACAACGGCTTCGACTGGGGCGGGGCCCACCGCACCATCAAGCCGGAGGTGTACAGGAAGTTTGTGCGGACCAATGCCATAAAGGCGTTGAAATTGGAGGAATAGCCGTCGGCCGTCCCAAGCATTGCGACCCCATACCCGCCATTCCGCCGGGAGCCGAGATCCAGAGCCTGAAGCATTAGAAACCCGGGACGTCGGAAGGCGGCAAAAACAGGAGGTTTCCCGTGCTGAAAAACGCCGAATTCCACGACGTTCCCTTCTACTACAAGTCCATCGACTTTGAGGAACTGGTGCGGGAGTACCCGCCGGCCCCTGATTATTTCCGCGGCGTCTTCCTGCTGAGCGTAGAGGAAATTCACGAGCTGCAGGAGCGGCGCATGCGGGAAGCGGTAGAGCGGGCCTACCAGGTACCTTTCTACCGCCGCAAATGGGATGAAGCGGGCATTGAGCCGGGAGACATCAAAACCATTGACGACCTGAGGAAGGCTCCCATGTACACGGTGGAGGACATCCGCCAGAGCGTGGACGCCTACCCGCCCTTCGGCGACTATGTGGGGCGGGACGTGCTGGCCGGGGAGATTCCCTGGCGCATCCACTCCAGCGGCGGCACCGCCGGCGAGCCCCGCCCTACCTTCTACACCCCTTGGGACCGGGAGGTGGGCAACATCCTGCGGTCCCGTTCCTATTACTGGCATGGTTTCAAGCCCGGCGACGTGGTGATGAACACCCTGCTCTACTCCACCCATAACGCCGCCTACTCGGCCCATGAAGCGCTGTGGCAGTGGCTGGGATGTATTCCCGTCACCACCAGCGCCGGTGTGGTAACCCGTACCACTCGCGCCCTGGAGATTGCCCAGAAGTGGCAGGTGAACGCCCTGGTGGGCTTCCCCGAATACCTGCTGCACATGTCCCAGGTGGCCAGGGACATGGGCCTGGAGGTGGGCAGGGACCTGAAGCTGAAGCTGGTGGAGTGCTTCGGAAAGTCCGACCTGGTCCGCGAGGCCTGGGGAGTGCCCGCTTATGACACCTACGGAATGCACGAAGTCCAGGCCATCTCCTCCGAGTGCCCTTACGCCGGCGGCCACCACATCTGGGAGGACGCCTTCATCGTGGAGATAGTGGACCCGGACACCTACGAGCCGGTGGAGCCCGGGGAAGTGGGTACGATGATTGTCACGGCGCTGTACAAGGAAAACTACCCCATCGTCCGGTACGACATCAAGGACGTTACCCGCCTGTGGCCCCAGGGACAGTGCGATTGCGGCAGCTGGATGCAGAAGATCGACCCCATCCACGGCCGATCAGACTTCATGGTTAAGCTGCGGGGCGTCAACGTCTGGCCCGAAGGCGTGGGGACCATTGTGGCCACCAAGAGCGGTCTCACCGGTGAGTACTACTGCATCGTCGAGCGCCTGGGCAACCGGGAGGAGATGACCGTTCAGGTGGAGCATACCCCCGAGGCCAGCGACCTGGACTTTATCCATCGGGACCTGGAGCGTACCTTCCGCGACCGCTTGAACGTGGGCATAAAGGTGGAGATGGTGGGGCCGGACAGCCTGGCGCCCCTGACCGGGGCCGGCGTGTTGCCCAAGGCCCGCCGCCTGGAAGACCGGCGGAAGCTGGACTAGAGGCTGTCGTCGAAATAGATCGTCATTCCGGCACAGGGGCCGGAATCCAGGTCGTCTGCTGTGCGTTGCTGTTGACTTCCGTAACCTTTCTGGATTCCGGCTCAAGGCCGGAATGACGGGGTATGCCCCAATCTGATATGCGATAGCCCTTGTCTCCGAGAACTTAGCTTCGTCGCTACCAAATGACCTGGCCGGCGGTATCGATATCCCGGTCCAGGTTGCAGGCGGCGCTGATCAGGGCCAGGTGGGTGAAGGCCTGGGGGAAATTGCCCAGCCCCTCCCCGCTGTGGCCGGTCTCCTCGGCATACAGACCCAGGTGGTTGGCGTAGCTCAACATCTTCTCGAAGATAAGACGGGCCTGGTCCAGCGCTTTGGGATCGTAGCGGCCGGCCCGGCTCATGGCCTCCACCAGCCAGAAGGTGCAGATATTGAAGGCTCCTTCGTGGCCATTCAACCCATCGGGGGAAGCCTCCAGATTGTAGCGGTAGACCAGGCTGTTGGAGACCAGCCCCCCATGGTCCGGCGACCGATTGATGGCCTCCAGGGTTTTCAATATTCGGGGGTCTGAAGGGGCCACAAAGAAAACCAGGGGCATCAGGAGGCAGGACGCGTCGAGGCAGTCGCTATTGTACGACTGGACGAAAGACTGAATTTCCTCGTTCCAGCCGTAGGTCATTATCTCCTCGTAGATGGCGTCCCGAACCGCTTCCCAGCGCGGCCGGTCGGCGGGAAAAGAGCGGGCGTCGGCCAGGCGAATGGCGCGATCAATGGCCACCCAGCACATGAGCTTGGAATATACGAAGTGCTTCCTTCCGCCGCGGACTTCCCAGATACCCTCGTCCTCTCGGCGCCAGTTCTCTACCACCCAGTCGGTGAGGCGGCGCAGGTGAAGCCAGAAGTCGAAGGAAATAGGCTCGGCGTGCCGGTTGTAGATGTAGACCGAGTCCATCAACTCGCCGTAAATGTCCAGTTGCAGTTGGTCATATGCTCCGTTGCCCACCCGGACCGGTGATGATCCCTTATACCCTTCCAGGTGCCACAGTTCCTCTTCCATTAGCTGGTGGCGTCCGTCAATGCCGTACATAATCTGCAGGGAACCGTCGGGATTCAGCTCACTGGCCCGGGCCTCGATGAACTTCATGAACTTGGTGGCTTCCTCGGTGAAGCCGATGCGCAGCAGGGCGTAGAGGGTGAAGGCGGCGTCCCGGATCCAGGTATAGCGGTAGTCCCAGTTCCGCTCCCCACCCACGTCCTCGGGCAGGCTGCAAGTGGGGGCGGCCACGATGGCGCCGGTGGGGTCGTAGGTCAACAGCTTCAGCACCAGGGCCGACCGATGTACCATTTCCCGCCACCGTCCCCGATAGGTGCACTGGGACAGCCAGTTGCGCCAGAATTCCACCGTTTCGGCAAACAAGCGCTCGCTTTCTTCTTCATCCAGGGGCAGCACCGGCCCGCGGTTGTTGGCCACGTCGTCCAGGGCGAATGTGGCGGTCTGCCCTTCGTGGAGCGTAAACTCGCTCACCAGACCGTTTCCCACCTGCTCCAGGTGCCTACTGGTGGTCAGCTGAATGTGGATCCCTTCGGAGGTTATGGCCGCCCCCAGGGCGTTCATGCGAATGTGATGCTCGTTGCGAGCGAAGTCGAAGGCCGGAAAACATTCCATCCGAAAGTTCATTTCACCCCGTACCACGTTAACCCGGCGGATCAACTCGCTGCTGCGGTGCAGGTCGTGATGGTCCCCTACCGGCATGAAGTCGATGACTTCTCCAACACCCTCGGGGGAGAGGAAGCGGGTTACCAGGACGTTGGTCTCCGGCCAGTACATCTGCTTGGTGGTCAGATCGTGGTCCTGGAAGGCCGGCGCAATCTTGAAGCGACCTCCCTTCTCGTCGTCCAGGATGGCGGCGAATATGCTGGGCGAGTCAAAATTGGGTGAGCAGAACCAGTCTATTGAGCCGTTCATGCCAACCAGAGCCACCGTGTGCATATTGCCGATGATTCCGTAGTCCTCTATGGGCTGGTACGGCATAGCTTTCCTCCTATTCTGCTTCGCTAAACGGCCTGGGGGCGTCACAGGCTCCGCTAATTACAGGGACCAGCTATCCGGAGTTTCCGGCGTGGGCATGGGCCGGATAATCACCTCACACAGGGCCGCCTGACCGGACTCGGTGGCCTGGATGCAACGTCTCAAAGCGGACGAGACTTCAACCGGATTCTCGACCCGCTCAGAGTAGGCGCCCAGCCCCTGGGCAACTACACTGAAGTTGCCGCCCAGTTCCGCCATGGCCGGCGGAGCGGCGTTGGGGCGTTCCATGGCCATCAGCCCCCCGCCGGTGCCACCGTTGTTGAGCAATACGGTGAGAGTGGGCAGGCCCATCCTCACGGCGGTCTCGATTTCCATACCCACCATGCCGAAGGAAGCGTCGCCGATCACGTTGAAAACCAGGTGGTCCGGGCGGCCCAGCTTGGCGCCCACGGTGGCGCCCATGGACCAGCCCATGGCGGCCATACCTCCCATGCCAATGTAGGTGCGGGGCATCGTGGACATCCAGAAGGGAGAGAGGTAGCCCCGGCTGCCCCCGGCGTCGTGAAGCGCCACAGTGCGGTCCAGGTCTACGAGTTTCATCAGTTCCTGGACAACACGATAGCCGTTAGTAGGAGTCGACGAGTCGGTGAACACCGGTTCCCACTCACTCAGCCACTTGGCCCTGGCCTGCTGGATTTCAGCGACCACCTCTTCCTTGATTCCGCCGCCGCCAGGGCCCAGGCGGTCCCGCACGGCTGCCTTCAGGGCCTGCAGGGCCAGCCTGGCGTCCGCCAGCATGGGCACGTCAGCAGGATATATCTTGTTCAAGTCTCCCGGGTCCGCGTTGACGTGGATCAGCTTGACGCCGTCCGGTATGGGCCGTCCATCGGTCCCGTTGGGCAGCCGGAAAGAGTTGCCCACGGCCAGGACAGCGTCGGCTTTCCGGTTGATGTGGAGGGCCTGGCCGGAAGCGTATTTGCTTCGGGGATATACGCCGCCGCCCAATGAGAGGGGATGATTTTCGGGGAAAGTTCCCTTGCCAACCAGGGTGGTGGCTACCGGCATGGAGAGCATTTCCGCCAGTTCCCGTGCCTCGTCCCAGGCCTCCGCGGCCAAAACGCCGCCACCCAGGTTCAGGATGGGGTAGCTGGCGTTGACCAGGATTTCGGCGGCCCGGTCAATGTCCGACGGGTCGGCGGCAGCCTTGCGCCCGGGTCCCACCGCTTCGTAGCGCAGGATTTCGTCGGGCGCTTCTGAAGACAGCACGTCTGAGGGCATTTCCAGGACAACCGGGCCGGGGGTGCCGGACCGCAGCGCAGTGAAGGCCCGGCGCATAACGGATGGAATGTCTTCTATCTTTGAGAAGGTACCCTTCCACTTGACGAAACTATCAAAAATGCTGGAGGGAGCTTCCTGCTGGATTTCCCGTCCCATGTTTGCCAGGGGATGCTGGCCCATCAGCAGCAACACCGGTATGTTGTCGGCATATGCGCCGGCAATTCCCGTCAGGGTGTTGGTGGCGCCCGGCCCGGTGCCGCACAGGGCCACGCCGACTTTGCCCGTTGCCCTGGCGTAGCCGTCGGCGATTTCCACCCCCTGGCGCTCGTGGCGCGCCGAAAAGACCTTGATAGTGGACGACTGCCGGAGGGCAGGCCACAGAGGCTGCTCACCGCCTCCGGCGAAACCAGAGATATACTCCACCCCCTCTTTCTCCAGGGCATGTACGATTGCATCTCCTCCACGCATGTCTCGCCTCCAGCAAATAGTATTCGGATTCCGGCTCTTGCTTGTCGCCTGGGGCAGCACGGCGCAGGCTCTGCCCGGCTGTTCCGTGGCTTCTATACTTTGCAGCACTTCGTCTGCCATTTCAAGCTGGCAGTGATGGGTTACGTGAGATGGATGAGGCCCTGGGCCACCAGATCCACCACCACATCCAAGCCACGTCCGCCGGTCAGCCGGCGGGCCTCTTATTCAAACCCGGTTTCCCGTGAATCGATGGTCTCGTCGGCCCCGACCCATCGAACCAAAGCAAGCTTCTCGGCAGCGATATCCACAGCGAAGACCCTGGCAGACGGCGCCTTCGCCGTCCGCGCCACCGCCACCGCCAACAATCAGCACCGTTTCTGACGCCGGGACGTGGGCCCATTCCCGGAGTACATGGAACGGGGTGAGGCTCAGGCTGCAGGCAGGCGCCAGCGCCAGTGCTTCGCCGTTTGCAGGCTTGGGAACGGGAACTTCCTTCAGGGTGAGGTGTCCCCTTGCTCTCTGAGAACCAGTGTTTTCATATCGGCCTCGAAGGGAAAGATATCGCTATCATTGAAGGCTGTGGCCGCAAAAAATCAGGAGGCAAGTTCGTTAAGTTAACGAAGTTATAATGAATAGATTATATGTTGCCCAGGTACGGGTTACCATGAATTTGGCCGCATTTGAAGAAAAGTTTTGGCCCGCCCTCAAGGATTGTTGTAAAATGCCAGCCTGTCCGCAGGGCAGGGCCAGGAGAAGAAGGGCAGGCGGGGAACGCAACCCAGCAAGGGGGATAAGTAGATGGACCTGGGACTGGCAGATAAGGTAGTTTTCATTACCGGCGGCGGCCATGGCATTGGGCGGGCCTTCGCCCTTGCTTTCGCTGATGAAGGAGCTTCGGTGGCCATTGCGGAACTGGATCCCCAGCGCGCCCATGCCACGGTGGGCGACATCCGGGGACGGGGAGGGACCGCCGTCGCGATCCCCACTGACGTAAGCAATCGTTCCCTGGTGGAGGCGGCGGTGGGCCGCACGCTGGACGAGTATGGCCGTTTGGATATCCTGGTCAACAACGCGGTCAGCCCCAACCTGACCGGTTCGCTGGAAGAACTGGATGACATGGACTGGGACCACAACTTCGACGTGAACGTAAAGGGAAGCTTCTACTGCTTTCGCGGGGTGGTCCCCCACATGAAGGAGCGGCGGTACGGCAAGGTGGTAAGCATGGCGTCTATCGTGGGTCGCCGAGGTTCAGCGGAACCCACGTCGGCGGCCTACTCGGCCTCCAAGGCCGGCATCATCGGATTGACCGCCACCATGGCCCGGGAACTGGGACCCTACAACATCAACGTGAACGCGATTGCCCCGGGCAGCATAAACACTCCCCGCTGGCGGGAGGCCCGCAACGAGGAACAGATCAACCGCACCGTAAACGCCACTGCGCTGAAACGGCTGGGAGAGGCGGAGGATATCGTCGGCATGTGCCTGATGCTGGCTTCCGACCGCTCGTCCTTCATCACAGGTCAGGTGGTGACCATAGACGGTGGGATGCTGTGCATGTAGGGGGCAGTCCTGTCGCGGGCGGAGCAATTAGGCTTAAGGCTCTACCGGCGGCAGGGTTGAAATATCAAGGGCGGCATCGGCTTCCCGATCCGGATGAAACTGGGTCAGTCGCTGCAGCCGTCTCTGCTGCTCCCCGTTGGCAGGCGTAAAGCGGCGGGGTGGGGAATTTCTTATTTCCTCCAATATGCCCACCAGTTCGCGGCTATTGGCAAGAAAAAATTCTACGTCGTGCTGTTCAAATTGATGCTCATAGTAATTGAAATGGGCGTTTTCCAGAATATGGAAAAGTTCGCGAATTCGGGGACGTCCGAACTCCATATAGGTTTGAATAGTAATGTCATTTAGCAACGGATGACTCTTGTGGTTCCAGCCGCGGATAGCCGCGAGTGATTTCAGGGCCTCAGCGGCGGCTCCCCAGGCTTTTTCTGAGGCCTGGGTTAAATCACCCCGGGCAAGTTCCTCCTGAGCCTGGCGGAAATACTTGCGGCTGATTGCCAGATAGCGATTTGACAGTTCTTCGGGCGTGGCCATTCTTGGGTCTCCATGAAACGGGCGTAGGGCAATCTTACCACAGCTTGCTTTCGCCAACCCCTACTCCAATTCCAGAAACTCCTGGACCCACTCAGTAGCGGGTTCCTTGTCGTAAAGACCGTACAGCACGGCGGCGTTACGGATGTGGTCGCCGCCGAAATACCTCTCGTAGAGCACCTGCCTGGAGGCGAAGGAACTGCAGCAGGTGTCCCAGGCCAGGCGGAAGAGGCGCACCCTCTCTTCAGCGGAGGCGGTGTCCGTGTCGAGGTACCTGCGAATGTCCTCTTCCAGGGGGCCATTGAGGTCGGCCTCTGTGGGTAGCGCCATCAGGCTGCTGGAACCCAGGAAGTGCAGGATTTCCGCCATGCGGGGGTACATCTGGATGAACATGCTGCGGGCCACCAACAGCGGCATGTAAGGCGGGCACATTACGCCCCACCGGTCGACCTTCGCCTCCATCTCGGCGGTCTTCAGCAAAGCCCGGGTCACTTCCAGATTCTGGATTATCTCGGCGACCATCTGCTGGACCTGCTGCAACTGAGTCGAGCCCAGGGTTCTGGTCATCAGGTTGGCGAGCCCCAGCATGTACTCGCACTTGACCACGTTTTTGGTGACCACCTGCTGTCCCGTATGGGCGTTACGGTTAGTGGCTTCGGCCCAGGTGTTGGCCAGATGGACGTCGCCCAGCAGGAAGACCCGCTCCCAGGGCACCAGCACATTGTTGAAAAAGACTACGGCGTCCATTTCCTCAAAGCGGGAACCCAGGGGATGGTCGAAGTGAGAGCGGCCCAGGTCAAAGCTCTCGCGGCACATGAATTTCATACCAGGGGCGTTGCAGGGCAGGGCAAAGCCGAAGGCATAACGCTCCCCAGCGTCCCCCGGCAGGCGGTGGGTGCGGGCCGGATAAACGATTATTTCGTCGGACAAAGGCCCTAAAGTCGCCAGCACGCGGGCGCCGCTGACGATTATGCCGTCGTCGGTTTCCTTGACCACCGCCAGGGCAACGTCGGTCCGGTCTTCCAGGGCAGTCCCCACCGGGTTGCGGGACCGCTGCAGGTTGACCAGGGTATGAGTAAGAGTGAGGTCGTTCTCCCGAATGTACTCGAAGTAGTTTTCGATGTTCTGCTTGAATTCCGGGCGGTTTTGACCGCAGAACTCGCTGGCGGCCGCCATGGACATGACCGCCACGTTGAGGAAGTCGGGAGTACGACCCATCATCCCGCAGGTGACCCTGGCCCAGTGGCGGATCATGTTTCCGCGCCGTTTCAGTTCTTCCTGGGTCCTGGGGATGATGAAGGAGAGTCCTACCGGGTCGCCGGAGGAGGGTGACTTGAAGGTCATTTCCGGCCCAATTTCCGGGTCATGTTGGAGGTCGTACAGGGAGGAAAGTGTGCGGGCGCCGTTAGCCAGAGTAGGGTGGGAGGTGGGGTCCTTGATGCGCTGGCCTTCCATGTAAATTTCGGGTGGGGCATCGCGCAGACGTTCCAGGTAATCGGCTCCGGTCCTGGCTGGCATGGCGGTCCCTCCTCAGTTACTCAGAGACGTATGAACAGGGCAGGCAGGATGTTCCACCGGCCTTTGGCGGTCCATTTCCTGTAAGTGTTGTTTTGCGGCGCTCTCTACGAAACCGGGTGCATCAACTCCAACATTTCGGCCTTCCAGTCGGCGCCCTTTGGCAGGATGCTCTCGATGGCCCGGGCGTTGTAGTAGGTGGGGGCCACGCCGGGTGGTACGCCGCCGTCGGCCACGGTCTGGACGGCCTGGAGCAGCAGGCGGCGGGCCTGGATGATGGCCATGTCGCTGCGGGTCAGGTTTTCCCTGGATCGGTCGACAATGGCGCCCATGCTTTCCTGCACGGCCACGTCCTGGGCGTTAATGCCGTTAATGCCGGTGAAGGTCTCGTACTTCTGCACCTGACGGTCAATGAGCCAGTCGTTGTCCCGGTTGCCCTTGCTGCGGAAGTCGGGGAGCATGTCGTCCGGGCCCCGGCCGTAGCCCCGTTCAATCTCCACGAACTCTTCGTCAGTAATAGGTTCGGGGCCGAAGCTGTAGACCCAGTTATAGATCATGCAGTTGTAGTCGTCCATGGGCACCCACATGTGCCCGGCAATCATCTGCTGAGAGGCGCCGCCCTTGTAGGCTGACTGACGCGGGCGGGCCTGGTGGAAGGGCATGACGTACTGATAGGTGCGGACGAAGTTGCCCCGCTCTCCCAGGTCGCGAATGCCCACGTAGCGGTAGCCGTAGTCGGTTACATCCACCTCCAGGGTGGGGGCGCCGCCCGTTACAAAGTCGGTGTTGACGCCGATGCCCGCCTTGTCGGTGTTGACGGTAATGGTGCGATGCAGGATGGGGGCATGAGCCGTGTCAATTCCGCCTTCCAGGGCCTGGAGCCAGTTGCATGCCTGCCGGTTCTTGGATATTTTCCGGTGGGTTTCCGGTACGGTGGCCCATTCGAAGTTGGGCGGTGGCGGTGGCTGGCTGCCTTCTCCCCCCATATAGGCCCAGATGACGCCGCCCTGCTCAATAGTAGGGTAGGCTTTGATCCGCACCTTGGTGTGGAAGTCGCTGCCCGGCGGTTCGTTCATCATGTCCAGGCAGTTGCCGTCAACGTCGAACTTCCAGCCGTGATAGACGCAGCGGAGACCGCATTCCTCGTTACGTCCCAGAAACAAAGATGCCAGGCGGTGGGGGCAGTATTCGTCCAGGAGGCCCACCCGATCATTGGTGTCCCGAAAAGCCACCAACTCCTCCCCCAGTAGTCGGACCCGCACCGGTGGGCAGTCAGCCTCGGGCAGTTCCAAAGAGAGAAGGGCGGGCATCCAGTAGCAGCGCATCATTTCGCCCATGGGTGTACCGCCGTCGGTGCGGGTCAGGATTTCGTTGTCGGCGTGGGATAGCATCTGAGTTTCCTCCGGGCACGAAACTTGTTTGTGCTTAATAACGAGATGCCGGTTGCCGCGTCAGGGACCGGAGACTTTGCAACCGCCTTCTTCCAGTTCCTTTTCCCAGTCCCGGTACAGCACGTCCATATCTTCGATAACCTGCATCTTGTCCCGGTTGCTGGCCTCGCCATCGTTCTGCAAGGTATCGGTCAGGTCTTCCATCCGGCCGGTGTAGTCTTCCATTAATCCGCTTGACGGGCCACCGCCCGAGAATGCCTCGTTAACCGAGCAACCCAGGTTTGCTACGGCCAAAGAGGCGAGCCTGGTGATAGACTTCTCGGCGGCCCTGGCAACATCTTCGTCAGAAGGGCCGCAAGCCAAACAGAACATCAGGGCCAGGGGCAGGGCCAAGAGCGCGGCCAGGGGAATCGGCGACTGACTGCGGCACCTCAGGTCCACTGGGCAAAACCCATAGCGCAGCCGGTCCCCGCCGGAGAGCGGTAGCAGGGAACGTAGTCTACAACCTTCATATCCAGGTGCTCGACGGCGCCTGCCACGGCGATCCAGTTGCGGATTTCCGAATTA
Organism: Dehalococcoidia bacterium; assembly: GCA_965207275.1. Classification (GTDB taxonomy): domain Bacteria; phylum Chloroflexota; class Dehalococcoidia; order Lucifugimonadales; family UBA3495; genus Bin22. Next base: position 1,942,242 of record CBDBMH010000002.1, on the reverse strand, counting down.
CCCGAATTGAGCTTGTCCCGTGGCAGGGACGCCAGGGCCCTGGCATCCCTGTTTTTCATCGCCGCCAAGACGTGGTTGTCCAGGTCTTCGTCTATGACGAAGTGGCTGAGTCCGCCGGAAGCGATGACCGCCACCCGTGTCTCGCTGTCCCATTCCTGGACGGCGGCGCGGACCGCCTGGCCCAGTTCGTAGCAGCGCTGGGGCGTTACCTGGTTGGGCGGGTAGTAGGTGTTGACCATGATAGGCAGCGCGGGGATTGGCTTCTGGCGCAGGATGCGCTGGTACAGGTAGCCAAAGGCGTGGCCCATGCCCTTTCCTTCGGGCGTTCTCCGGGAGTGAGCTACGTCGAAACGCTGGTCGACCAGGTATTCGATGAGGTGTTGTCCCAGGTCGGCAGCTATGGGGTAGTCAATCTCCCGCTCGGCAAACCAGCCCCAGGCGTTGGCCTTGCGGAAGGCCGGAGCTGCGTCGGGGACGGGAATGGGCACGTTGCGGATAGTATCGCCCCAGTAGACCAGCATGGCGGGCATGTTGCCTTCGTTGAACATCTCCAACTGGTCGTCGCCGATCATTACCACCACGTCGGGCGCTTTCGTGTCCAGGGTGGCGCCCAGGGTGGCGATGCCCTGCTGGCAGGCGTTGTAGCGGGTTTCCATGCGATCGTCGGTCAGTTCCCTCTCGATGGCTGCCCGGTCCACGGTGGACAGCAGTTCTTCAAATGAGTATGGTTTTCCGTCCGCGGCCCACAACTCCTGGTGCCGCTTGTCGCCTTCGCCGTAGGACAGCCACATCTCGGAAGGAGTGCTCAACTGGGGGCTGTGGGATGAACCCAGGCCCAGGACTATTTCGGCCACGGTTACCTCCGGTCGGCAGTTTGCATCGGTGGAAATGCTTGACGGTATCAGAATGCCCGATTCGGAATCGAGTCCAGCTTTGAGTTTGAGTTTAGCATAGATGGAAAGAGTGAGAAACTGAGATGCCGGGCGGATGCGGGCGGTGGCCGGCCAGGGAGACCCGGCAACGAATTTGGTAGAATGTCGGACAACCGGATTTAGAGATGAGAGACAGGGGGAAGCATGGCGGGGCTGATTGCGCTGGTAGGTGGCGACGAGTTTCGTCGCTATTGTGTAGACATGGACCAGGAGATACTGGCAGCCACGAGAAAGGAGCAAGCCCGGGTTGTAGTGCTGCCCACGGCCGCCGTAAGCGGACCGGTTAAAGCGGCCCACGACGGCGTCACCCACTTCAACGCCCTGGGCGGCAACGGGCAGCCACTCATGATTCTCGAACGCGAACAGGCTGACGATCCGGGGATGGTACAGAGGCTCGACGGGGCGGACATTATCTACTTCACCGGAGGCAATCCCAACCACCTGCTGGAGACCTTGGAGGGTTCGCAACTGTTGGCGAGCATCATGGAAGCCGTGGCTGGCGGCGCCATCCTGGCAGGCTCCAGCGCCGGAGCGATGGTCATGGGATCGGTGATGCGCAGACCCCGAGCCGACGAATGGGTGACTGGGTTGGGGATAGCGGAAGGCATCTGCGTACTGCCTCACCACGAGCGGAGCAACCCTGACCAGGTGGTGGAACAAATCCAGGAGAGGCTGTCAGGTTCCCTGACCATTCTGGGAATTGACGCGCAGACGGCCTGTCTCGGCGCTCAGGGAGTCTGGCGGGTCACCGGCCACGGCAAGGTAACCGTGTACCGATCCCAAGGGTGGGAGCAATACCAGGCGGGAGATGCCTTCAATACCGGCTGAGAATTATCCCCGCCGCTCCCGTAGCGCGTCCCAAACCTCCTGGGGTCGGGAGCCGCTGGCCGCCAGCAGCACCAGGGTGTGGTACAACAGATCAGCCACTTCCCCGGCCAAAGCCTCCCGCTCACCCTGTACAGCGGCAAGGGCGGACTCCCCCGCCTCTTCGATCACCTTCTGGGCCACCCGAGCTACTCCCTCTTGAAGGAGCAGGGTGGTGTAGCTTCCTTCGGGCTGCTCTCGCTGGCGGTCCCGGATCAGGGCGAACAATTCATCCAGGATGCCCGAACTCGACTCGATGGGCTCATAGTCCTCGGGCAGGTCTTCCATGCGGGTGTAGAAGCAGGATGTCTCACCGGTATGGCAGGCGGGCCCGTCGGGCTGGACCTTCAACAGGATGGTATCGGCGTCGCAGTCCAGATATGCCTCGCGCAGGTTAAGGTAATTGCCGGAAATTTCGCCCTTGTGCCACAGATCTTCCCGGCTGCGGCTGTAGAACCAGACCTGCTCTCCCTCCACCGTCCGCTTCAGGGAACCGGGGTTCATGTAACCCAGCATCAGGACCTCGCCGGTATTGATGTCCTGGGCAATGGCCGGAACCAGGCCCTTCTCGTTAAGCTTCACCTTCATGTCAGATCACCTCGAGGCGGGATGGGAAGGACGCTAATCGTCAAAAAGCGTAACCAGGTCCAGCAGGCTGGAAATGCGATAGTCGGGGGACGGCAGGCTGGGGTCGGGTTCGGTTCCCGTGCGGTTGATCCAGACGGCGCCGAGCCCCGCAAGTCTGGCTCCCATGACGTCCTCCAGTTGCCGGTCTCCCACGTAGACCGCCTCTTGAGGAGATACGCCCAACTGCCGCAGCAGCGCATGGAACAGTTCCGGGTTGGGCTTGTAGGTTTGCCCCCCTTCGGAAGACATGGTGGCTGCGAACGGGAAGTCCAACCGATCCAGCACCGAGTCGAGGAAACTGTCATCGGCGTTGGAGAGGACCACCACCCGGTACTTCTGAGAAATAGCCTCCAGAGCTTCCCGAGTCTCGGGATAGGGGTCTCGCTGCCCCATGTTGTCAATCCAATATTCGGCAGCGGCATCCGGGTCCCCGGTCAGTTCCAGGGAGCGGAAGGCATCGGCAAAGGCGTCCCGCCAGGCTGTTCTATAAGATTGGAACGGGAAACCGGAATTGCTGCGGGTGCTGCGGAAATCACTGCAAGCATCCAGCCAGGCCTGGTTCAAGGTTTCCACTGGAACGGCCAGACGCTGCTGTTCAATAATGGCGCTCATGGCCGCGTCCCAGTGGTCAGACGTATCCTGGAACAGAGTGCCAAAGGCGTCAAATACTACGGTGGTTATCCTGGTCATGAATCTGCTGCCCAGTCCTCCTGGCTACTCCCGGAAGGCGGGGTAGGATGCCTCCGGTTGTCTCTTCACACATTGGGGCGCACGGGAATGCCCCTGGCGCCCAGGTAGTCCTTGGCCTCGGCGATGCTGTAAGTGCCGTAATGGAATATGGAGGCCGCCAGCACCGCGTCGGCGCGTCCCCGGTCCAGGGCGTCGAAAAGGTGTTCCAGGGTTCCGGCCCCGCCGCTGGCAATAACGGGCACCGGCACGGCGCCGGAGATGGCCGCAGTCAAATCCAGATCATATCCGGACAATTGCCCGTCGGCGTCCATACTGGTGAGGAGGATTTCGCCGGAGCCACGGGCCACCGCCTGGGCGGCCCACTTGACGGCGTCAATGCCCGTGGCATTGCGGCCGCCGTGGGTGTAGACTTCCCAGCCCGAGTCGTCGTCCAGCCGGATGGACGGATCGACAGCGGGATGATCCGGCCTGGTTTCTGGCGCCACGCCCGCAGCTACCCTTTTGGCGTCAATGGCAACCACGATGCACTGGCTGCCGAACTGGGTCGCGCCGCTGGAGATAATGTCGGGATTGTTGATGGCTGCCGTATTGATGGACACCTTGTCCGCGCCGGCGTTGAGCATCCGGCGCATGTCTTCCAGGGTCCGTATGCCGCCGCCCACCGTCAGGGGAATGAAAACCTGCTCGGACACCCGCTGAACGACATCGACCATGGTATTTCGAGAGTCGGCGCTGGCGGTAATGTCCAGGAAGACCAGCTCGTCGCCTCCCTCCCGGTCGTACATGGCCGCCAGCTCCGCCGGGTCGCCGGCGTCGCGAATGTTGACAAAACTGGTGCCCTTGACCACGCGGCCGGCATCAACGTCCAGACAGGGGATGATTCGCTTGGTCAGCATTTACCGTGAAAGCTCCGACGTCTTCTCGTGAAGGCACCTGGAAGTATAACACTTTGGGGGCCGGAGTTTGGCAGAATTCGACACTGCCGACCACGATTGATGGTTACCGTCGGTCAATCAGGTTGGCACTCCTCCGGCCTTGGGCTAGAATTAGCCATCCCAAACTTTAGAGGTGCATTGTGGCAATTTCATTGGAAGAAGCTAACCGGATAGTTGAGGGGGCCCTGGCCCAGGCGGCGGAATTGAACATCAAAGTAAGTGCGGCGGTGGTGGACGCCGGCGGCAGGCTTATAGCCATGCAGCGTATGGATGGCGCCATCTGGGCCAGCGCCTACGGTTGCCAGGGCAAGGCGGTGGCGTCGGCAGCTTTTGGCCGCTCCAGCGGTGAAATGCAGGAAAGGGCCACCCAGCCAACGCCGGCCGGCATCAACGCCGCATCCGGCGGGGCGATGATCATGGGGCAGGGCGCGGTGCCCATCATACGCAACGGCGTCATCGAGGGGGCCTGCGGCGTGGGCGGGGGCACCAGCCAGCAGGACGAAGACTGCGCGGCAGCCGGCGTGGCCAGGCTTTAGCCAACTATGACATTCCATTAACCGGTCTACGGCTGTTAACCCGCTTCCGCCCGTACCTGGCTTGCCATAGGTTGCCCCGGCTTAGGGGTTGATTGCGTGGCGGCCCGGGTTCGGGCGGTTTGCCTTGCCGGGTGGAAAAGTCGGAATGTGTGGGGAGTCAGCAGGAAAGCTAGGGGACAAAGGCAAGTACGGAAGCCGGCGATCCGCTGCCGCCTACCAACCGCAAGACCCCGACAACCAGGGTGGCTCCTATTGGGGGCAGCCGGTCCAGGTTGCACAGGTTCTCGATAACGATGCGCTGCCGATCCAGCGTCTTCCGATTGATGGAGAAGGCGGCATCCCTGCCTCCATCAACGCCGTGAGTGTCAATGCCGATGCCCGCCGCGCCCCGTTGGGTCAACAGCATGCCCAGGGCCTGAACTCCAAACCCGGGAAAATGAAGGATCCCGTCGCCGCGGTCCCCCAGGTATGCCGGCGGGTCATCCCACTTTTCCGGCCAGCCCGTGTTCAGCAGCGCCAGGGAGCCGGCCGGGATCTTTCCGTGTTCCCGCTCCCAGTCCAACAGTACGTCCACGCCCAGCACGTAATCCGGGTTCACAGCGGCCCGCTCGCGTACGTCCAGCACGATGGCGGGAGCCACCAGGGATGATGGAGAGTATTGGTCAATGCCCGCGCCGCCGATGTGAAAGCCGACCGGGGCGTTGACGTGGGTGCCGGTGTGCTCACCCATGGAAAAACGGCGATGGTAGAAGCCGTCCAGATCCATGGTCGCGACATCCGCAAACTCCAGAGCCGGGTCGCCGGGCCACCGCGGTATGTTCGGGTGCAAAGGGTGGCTCAGGTCGATAACCTGGTTGCTCTGCAAGAAATTCTTCATGGAGATGTGATGACTTTCACTGGTCAACGGCCTGCTGCAGGGCCTTAAGCTTCCTCTTCGTCGTCTCCAGCACTCAGCCGTCCAAGGAACACGTCATTGAGAATGCTGGTTTCCTGCACCGATTGAGGAGTGCCGCTGTGGACCAACCTCCCTTTGTCCAGGATGTAGGCCCGGCTGGCGATATCCAGCACGCCCTTGATGTTGTGCTCTACCACGAAGATGGTGGTATTGAGCCTCTCGTTGATTTCGTGGACTTTCTCGAAGACTTCCTTGACAACTATGGGGGCCAGACCCAGGGTGGGTTCGTCCAGCAGAAGTACTTCCGGGTTTGCCATGAGCCCGCGGCCCAGGGCCAGCATCTGCTGCTGTCCACCAGACATCTGGCTGGCCACGTCGCGCCGCTTCTCATAGAGTACTGGGAAGAGCTCCAGCACCGATTCCAGACGCCTTGCCTGCTCGGCCCGATCATTGAGGTAAAGGCAGCCCAGTTCCAGGTTTTCAATTACCGACAAATGGGTGAAGACTCGGCGGCCCTGGGGTACGAAGGAAATGCCCTGCTTGACGATGTCGTGGGTCGCCGCAAGCAGGGGTGACCCCCGCCAGAACACCTGGCCTGCCACGACAGGAGCCAGTCCCATGATGGCCTTCAATACCGTGGACTTGCCAGCCCCGTTGGGCCCCATTACAGCGGCCAGTTCACCGCGTCCAACGCCAAGGGTTACACGCTCGAGGGCGACCACCGCCCCAAAGTGGACGGAGACTTCCCGCAGTTGCAGAATCATTTCAGACTCAGCGACGTCGGCGGGAACAGAAGAGTTCAGCGTTGACGCGTTTTCTTGTTCCATGGTCTTTCCCTGGTGCATGGGCCCTGTTCCCAGACCCCGGGTTCAGGAACCCAGGTAAGCGGATATTACTTCAGGCTGGTTGAGCACGTCCTCCACCTCGCCAGCCAGCAGGAGCTTGCCGCCATCCATGACGATCAGGTGGTCCGCCATTTCGCGCACGATATCCATGTTGTGGGATACGAAGATAATTGTACGGCCCTCGTCCCTCATCCCTTTGAGAATGTCCTTTACGCGTTCCAGCATCTGGGGAAACAGGCCGGCGAAGGGTTCGTCGAGCAGGTAGATGTTGACATTTAGGGCCATAGCCCGCCCTATTTCCAGCAGCTTGCGTTGCCCGTAGGAAAGGTCCATCGCCAGGGAGGAACGCTTGTCCCACATGCCCACCTTCTCCAGAATCTCCTGGGCTTTGTCCCGGTGTTCGCGCCGAGTGCGCTGGAAGAGAGCCGGCCAAAGCTTTCGGGTGGTCAGCACCACCAGGATGTTGTCCAGCACACTGATCTGGTCGAATAACCGGACTTCCTGGAACGTGCGGGTAATGCTGTGGTCGGGAGTTTCGTAGGCATGGATGTTGGTCAGCCCCAGCCCGTCGATCTTGACCATACCCCCGTCCAGGGGAAGCGTACCGCTGAGAAGGTTAATCAGGGTCGATTTGCCGGACCCATTGGGGCCCACGATGCTGGTCACACCCTGGCGCGGTATGGAAACACTCAGTTCATCCACGGCGGCCACCGCCCCAAAGTGCCGGGAAATCGCCACGGTCTCAAGGATGTAGTAGTCCGTGTCGTTGCTCATCGGTTGGCTCATAGCTTATACCTGCCCACCAGACCCTGGGGCCGGAATACCATCAGCAGGACCAATAGTACTCCCAGCACCACCTGCCTCGCCTGTCCCACGTATTCCTGAGGCAGGAAGGGTATGAAGCGCATCCCTTCCTCCAGCAGCACGAATGCCAACGCCCCCAGCAGTGAACCCCAGATGGTCGCCAGGCCGCCGAGGATTACGATGGATACCAGGAGCACCGACTCGAGAAGGATGAATGAGTTGGGATCTATGAAAGTGGTCCAACTGGAGAACATGCCGCCGGCAAGTCCCGCCATCATGGCTGAAATGACCCAGACGGCCAGCTTGTAATGGCTGGCGTGGTATCCGAATACCTCGGCTACCTGCTCGTCTTCTCGAATGGCGGTCAGAACTCTTCCAAAGGATGACGTCACGATAAACCAGGATACTGCCACCACAATAACCATCAGGGTCATTGCAATCAGCATCAATTCCAGCTCGGTGTCGAAAACCCAGCTGCCAATTTGAGGTCTGGCCACATCGTGAATTCCGAAGGCGCCCCTGGTGATGACTCGAAGATTAAGAAAGACGTTGAAGGAAATGATGGCGAAGCCAAAAGACACCAGAACGTAAATGTCGTCGCGGAAGCGGTTGAAGGCTATGCCCACCAGCAGGGCGATCAGCCCCGCGGCTATGGCCGCCACCGGCAGGGCCGCGAAAAATGGCCAGCCAAAAGTGGGAATGGCGCCGGTCCGCAGGTTCTCGTAAGCGGTGGTTGAGGTAAGAATTGCGACGGTATAGGCTCCCACACCGAAGAAGCCAATGTGGCCGATGGACAGAAGGCCGGTGAAACCCACCACCAGGTTAAGGCTTACCGAAAGCATGGCCCAGATGGCAAACACGGTACCCAGCGTAACCGCAAAGGTGGCGCCCTTCCACAGCATGAAGGCTACCGCGAAGGTAATTATGACCAGGTTGGCCCACAACTCCACGTTGTCTTTAGACAGGACAAAAACCTGGCGAGGGTTGCGCGCCAACCCGGTTATTCTCTGCCAGCTGGGAGGTCTCTTCAGCACACTATCACTTCCTGGGCAGCAGGCCCCGAGGCCAGAACGACAGGAACAGAATCAAAAGTACGAAAGCTACCACGTCTTTCCATTCCCCGGCCAGGTCCCAGATGGCAAATTGCTCGATCACGCCCAGCAAGAATCCTCCCAGGAGGGCGCCATAAAGGTTGCCAATCCCGCCCACCACCGACGCGATCCATCCCTTGAGCAGGAGCAACAACCCCATGCGTGGCTGGATGGCGGTGTCGTGGCCACTGAGGATTCCCGCCATGGCGGCAAAGGCGGTGCCTACGAAGAACACGATGGCGACAATCACCGTGGTGTTGATGCCCACCACCCGGGCGACTTCCTCGTCGTCGCCGATGGCCCTGACCGCCCGCCCAAAAGGAGTCCACTTGAGGGTAATCAGGAGGCCAAAAAAACCCACGAAGGCAGCCGCAATGGCAAACAGGTTGAACCCTTTTATGTTCGCGCCGCCGAGGGTCCAGGGAACGCTGCCAAAGGGATCTGGGAGGGGACGGGGAGCGCTTTCGAACACAATGGATATGGATGCAGACAAGGCCAGCAGGATACCCAGGGAGGCCACCAGCATGATTAGAGGGGACCTGGACCGTTGCCTCATGCGGACGTACAGCCCCCGATAAAGAGCCAGTCCCACCGAGCCGGCCAGCAGGCAGGATACTACCCAGCTGAGGTAGAGCTTGCTGCCGGGTGACGAAACGAGGGCGCTGCCAATCAACAGGGCCAGGGCAAGACCGGCAATCGCCGCCAGGAAGCTGAATAACCCGTAGCCCTTGCGCCCCAGCAGGTTAGCATGGAGAAGCCTGACCAAAAGGAACAGGCCAGCCGCGGCGGCCAAAGCGGCCACGGGCCCGAAAAGAATGTGCAAATCGCCTGGGAACATGAGCACGGCCCCGGCATAGGCGCCGACTGCCAAAGAGAAAATGCCGCCCATTAGTCGAAGGAAGGGCGCAGGAAATCTCTGCCGCAGCCTGTCGTAGAGCGTGGTGCGAATCACCCAGGCGGCGACCCCCGCCACCACCACCGCAAATATGATGTTCACGATGGGCGTATTGACCTGATATATCCCGCCCAGCCATTCCTGGGACCGCAGGTAGAAGACGCCGTAAGCTCCCAGGGCTGCTGCAGCCCCGTAGTACAGGTCGAAAAACCAGACAGTGCTGTAGACCAGGGTAAAGCCAATGGCCATGAGCGCGTATATGGCTCCCACGGAAAGGCCGTTGAATCCGAACTGAAGGGCTTGCTCCGGAGACGTCAGGACACGCCAGCCAATGTAGGCCGCCACGGCAGCCACCAATATGGCTGCCACCAGGCGGTCAGCGCGGGAAAAATAGCTGATCAATTCGGCCCCAGTGAATGCGAGTATAAGAGACTGCGAACAACCTAACCCTATCCTGAAAGCAGTTCAGTTTCAAGTACCAACGCCTGAATTTCCGTTACGGGAATAGATGGCTGGCAACAGAAGGCTTACAGCAGGGGTTGCCCTTGTTAAACAAGACGTCGCGTGGAGTTACGGGGAGTAAAAAGCGGTTCCGCCAAAATGCCGAGGGGATTGGCCTTTAAAGCCAAAGGCCAATCCCCCGACGCTAAAGTCGGAAACCCTGACGGAAATTACTGGGAGGGAGCGGAGCCAAGAACCTTGTAACCGTTGTTCTCCTCGGTTCGCTCGCTCAATGGCAGGACCTCTACAACGGCGTTCGCCAAGCCGACTACTTCGCCCTTGTCATCGAAGGTGTAACCATCGCCAATGGTGCCGCTCCAGGTGATGTTGTATAGACAGTCCCTGAATCCGGCTGCATCCTGGTCGTCATCGGTCTGCCCCAGGCATTCGGCGGCGATGTGGACCGTGTCATATGCTGAACCGATGAACCACGGCAGCGTAACGTACCCGTACCTGGTCCTGAAGTTCTCCAGAAAATCCTTTCCCTTCTGGGTTTCCAGGTCCGGACTTGGAATAATAGCTTTCAGGCCCGTGGCCGAATCGCCAGCGATTTCCAAAGCGGTGGTTCCAGTAGGCACGACTTCGGAGTAGAAGGTACCGGTGAATCCCAGTTCCCGGGCCTGTTTAACGATGGTGCCGCCGGTAAATTCCGATTGCGCCGCCAGGAGGACTGCATCGGGATTCGCAGCGAACAGCTTGGTCAACTGAGTCCTGAAGTCCGTTACGTCGGAGGAATATTTTTCCTCCGCGACCACGGCCCCACCCAATTTGACGAACTGCTCTGTGCTGGTCTTCTGAACACCCTCGGCGTAGTCGGTGCTCTCATTGATGGTAGCCAGATTGCGTACGCCGTCCGACCACATGGTATTGCCAGCGTCCACACCCAGCTGGGCATCGTTGATCGCCGTCCGGAAAATGAAGTCTCCGGCCTCTTCAATGTCGGGACTGGTAGCCGAAGCCGAGAAGAGTACCACGCCGTCTTCCTCGGCCAAAGGAGCAGCCCCCAGCATGGCGCCGCTGCAGGAAGTACCGAGGATGATCTTGATCCCGTCAACGTCCGTGAGCTTGTTGTAGGCGGTAATGGCGTCCTGGGCTCCGCACTTTGAATCCTCGACGACCAGTTCCAGTTGCTTCCCGTTGACGCCGCCGGCGGCGTTGATTTCCGCCACGGCCATCTCCTTGGACTGGTTGATCACAGTGCCGTAGGTTTCGCCCGGTCCAGTCAGGGATTCCATGACCCCTATTCTGAATACTTCATCCTCAGGTTCCTGGCAGGCAATGGCGAACAAACCCAAGAGGGTCAACAACATTGCCGACACTGCAATACGATAAAGGAGTTTATTCATTATGCTTCCTCCCGACGGAACGCCTAGAAATGATCTTACCCTGACATGCTCCTAATTCTATAGCAGCTTTGTGGTATGACTACATCGTACCACAAAGTAAGGGCAGCAACATTTCCCAGGTTCGTCGTAAGGTTTCGGCAGATATATCATCTGGAAAAAAGCATCCTGGAATGTCGATCACCGTTTTAGAGTACGGCTACACTTCGGGCAAGGGCCAGTAACTCCCGAACCGGCACATGGGTATCCTCCAATTTCTCTTCTATGGCGATGCGGGAATCTACCCACTTCATGGCTTCCCGGGACGTGCCGACGGTTGCCAATTCCGTGCGTTCGGGTCGACGGTCGTAAATGGTGTAACAGATGGTTGGTACGTCCTCATGGATGACATACCGTCGATAGAAAATGTTCCTGCCTCGGGCGACGGTTTCCAGCATTTTGCTCCTCCCACTTCGTGTATTCCGGGGCTGATTACGGTCAAGAGTTTGACCCGCAATGGCTGATGAATCAAATGTTCTAATATTGAAGACGGATAGTCAATGGGCAAGTGTCAGTAAGTTCTTATTTGGCCGGGATGACTCTCGGAAAGAAATGGAGAGAGCTTGGGGAGTGCTGAATACCGTTAAACCGTTGGCGCCCCGAGTGAGGGAGCAAGCCTGACCGGAGAAGGAAGTCAAGGCTACTGGATCTTCAGGTCCAGCAGGGACAGTTGGCCGGTGATGTCCAGGCCCCGGTGAATCACCTTGGTCCGGTGGATGTTTGCGGGGTCAAAGAACCTAACCTGGGTGCTTGAACGCGTCGCTCCTGCCAGCACGCGAAAGGCGACCGAGCATAGGGTAAACGTGCTCTGGGCGGCGGGGCCAAGCGTACCGGCGGCGCAGGCTGCGCTGCCGACGATGTTGTCCCATTCAGACTGGAGTTGGTACTCCAGGCTCGGGCCGACAGTTATTGATTCCACCTGAAGCTTGGCAGCATCGAATTCCAGGTATGCCTGTGCCGTGTCAACGGGCCTGTCACCGGCTGCGTGGACTTGGACATCAACGATCAGCAGCTGTCCCGCCTCGACCGAGCCGGTAACGGACTCCAGGACTACGGGCACGCCGACCATAGGTAATGGCGTTGGGGTCGGTGTGAGAGCCAAGGTGGGAGGAGGTGTCGGCGTCACTGTCGGAAACAGCTCGACGACCTGATCAGTTCCCGGCGCTGGCGTTGTAGTCGGTAAAGGAGCAGTCAGAGCGGAGTCCGGTGCAATTTTGGGTTCGGAATGGACTGGCGCCGGATGATCGGGCGTGGCCGTGGGTACGCCAGCATTCGCTGGTTGAAGAGTAATCACGGGCAGGGACGATGGCGCAACCAGTATTGGCCCGACCGTGGGAGTCTCGGCGGATTCCTGGCCCTGAAGGGAGAATGGGGTAGGAGGAGGGGGGAGGGTGCTTAGTACCGGTCCCAAATAGAGTGCATCCAGGCTTGGCGACCCAGCCGCTCCATTGTCGATCTCTGAGGAATGTTCGGCCTGCCTACCGTCACCGCAGGATGCCAGCGCTGTAAGCAGGGCAAAAAAGGCGATTACCTGAGAACTATGGAAGAGAATGGGCCGGAAAGTTTGGCTGCGCCATGCAAAGCTAGGTAACAAGAATTTCCGGGAAACCCTGAAATTACGAGACCTGCCTGCTATTCTCCCTGCGGTTCCAGTGACTGTAAAAACTCCGTCAATGGCCTGGTTTCCTGGGAGGAGGTGTTCATATCCCGGATTACGACCTCGCCCCGGCTGATTTCATCGTCGCCCAGGATAATGACGTAGGAGATGCCCAGGGCGTTGGCCTGGCGCATCTGGCCCCTGAGGGCCCGCGCGCCACTGCTCAGTATGGCGCCGGCGCCGGCGCGGCGAATCCTTGAAGCCAGTTCCAGGGCCGGCAGCCTGGCAGCTTCCCCCACGTTGGCCACCAGGTAAGTTGGCGAGGGTTCGTCCGGAACGTCTATCCCGCTGCGCTTGATATTCAGAGTAAGCCGTTCCAAGCCGGATCCGAAACCAATTCCTGGGGTTGGGCGTCCTCCCAACTGTTCTATTAGACCGTCGTAACGGCCGCCACCGCAGATGGTGGACTGGGCGCCGGCCTCGACAGGCTGAATTTCAAAGACTGTCCTGGTGTAATAGTCCAGCCCCCGCACCAGGCGGTAGTCTACATCGTAGGGTATTTCCATGGCCGAAAGGTATTCCCTTAGCTTGTTCCAGTGGTCCAGGCTGTCCGGGTCCAGGTGGTCCACGGAACGCGGGGCTTCTTCTCCAATGGCCCGGCAGCTTTCCACTTTGCAGTCCAGCAGACGCAACGGGTTCCTTTCCAGCCGGTTGCGGCAGTCCCCACAAATGCTATCAGAGCGCTGGTCGTAATATTGCTTCAATTGAGCGATGTATTGAGGTCGACTTTCCCGGTCCCCGATGCTGTTGATGAACAGGCGTATGTCGGTCAAGCCAAGGGAATGCATCAGGCGCCAGGCCAGTTCGATGACCTCGGCGTCCACCGCAGGATTGGCGTCTCCCAGGACCTCAACGCCGAACTGGTGGTGCTGCCGAAAACGGCCGGCCTGGGGACGTTCATATCGGAACACGGGACAGAAGTAGTACATCCGCACCGGTTGGGGCAGGTTGTGCATTCCGTGCTCAAGGTAAGCTCGGCACACGGGGGCGGTACCCTCGGGACGCAGAGTGACCTGGTCACCGCCCCGATCCTCAAAGGTGTACATCTCCTTTTCTACAATATCGGTGCCTTCACCCACGGTACGGACGAAAAGCCCGGCATCCTCGAAGACCGGGCTGTCGATGCGGCCATATCCGTAGCTGCGCGCCAGGGCCACAGCCTTGGATTCTATGTAACGGCGGTATTTTTGCTCTTCCGGGAGAAGGTCTGCGGTGCCTCTCGGGGCCTGATACAACAAGGATTCGCCGTTCCTTCAAATGGATAAAATCGTAGTGACCTAATTCTAGCTGGAGACCAGGGTTTACTCAACCCGGGACTGGATACCTGGCCGCAGGTTGCGCCGCTTGTTGGTGGCGTCAATGACTACCTGCAGGGCCTTGCGGTTGCTTTTCCGGCGCTTCTTCTCTACTCGGCGGGTCCGCTTCTGGTCCCGTCGTTCTCCCCGCAGCATGTTCTTTCCTACCTGACCTATAAATAGTGACTGGGCCGCTCGCGCATATGCCTTTGGTCATATGGCCACGCCAGGGCAAGGGCAAATTCGGCAACGCTATTGGACTGCGCTGAGGTAATCAACGTCCATTGCTTGTGGGCATAACCCTGCCTTAGACCACTCCCTCTCCCTGCAATTCAACCAGCTCTTCCCGGGTGACGCCACCTATGGAGCACAGAATATCCTCATTGTGCTCCCCCAGCAGCGGCGGGGCTACGGCGGAGGTATCCGGAGATTCGGTCAACCTGATGGGGTTGTTGACGGTGCGGAAGGGGCCGCCCAGCGAGTCGCCGCTTTCCACGAACATCTTCCGGGCTTCCAGGTGGGGGCACTGGTCAATGTCGGCAGCGTCCTGGACCACGCCCATGGAAAAACCAAGCTCAATCAGTTTCTGGGCTATCTCCAGCTTGGGCACACTCTGCGACCATTCCTCAATGGCGGGCACGATATGGTTAAAGTAGAACTCGCCGCTGATGCCCAGACCCAGGTACCTTGGGTCTTCGATCAAGTCCTCCCGGCCGATGAGCTTCCAGAGGCCCTCCCACTTGCCGCCGCCACCGCCGGATCCGGCGAGCACCGCGTACCCGTCGGAAGCCTTCAGGGCCAACTGGGCGGTGATCATGTTTTCCCGGGCCCGGGTGGTCACCTGGCCGGTGGCCTGGTAGAAGGGCGTAGTGCTGGTTGTGTGGGCCACCATGCAGTCGTACATGGCCATATCGACGTGCTGGCCTCGGCCCGTCTTGCGTCGGGTCTCCAGGGCCATCATGATGCCCAGGGCGGTCCACACGCCGGGAACCGAGTCGCCGATGTTATCGCCCACCATCTGTGGTGGCCCGTCCGGGGAGCCGGTGATTTCCATCCAGCCGCCCATGCCCTGGACGCAGGGATTATTGGCTGGCCAGTCCGAGTAAGGGCCGCGCAAACCGTCGCTGTCGCCAAAGCCGGTGATGCTGGCGTAGACCAGGCCGGGGTTGAGTTCCCGTAGGTGATCATATCCCAGCCCAAGGCGGCGCAGCGCGCCGGGTCCCCAGTTGTCCAACAGCACATCCGACTCTTTCACCAGGGTCTCAAAGATCTCCCTGCCCCGGGTATGACGCAGGTTGAGAGTAATGCTCTTCTTGTTGCGGTTTATGGCCAGGAACCGGGCGCTGACCTGCTGGCCTTCCGGACCTTCAACGAAAGGCTCGTTAAGCCGGGCCCTTTCCCCGGTGCCGGTCCGCTCAATCTTTATGACCTCGGCGCCCATGTCGCCCAGGATCATGGCGCAAAAGGGCCCGGCGACAATGTGGGTAGCGTCCAGTACTCGCAGTCCCTCGAGCGGGAGCGGCATCCCAGTGTTGCTGCTGGTCATTATGGTCCTCCCGTTGGCAAATGCCGGTGTGATGTGGCCGTAATATAATCCCCCGGCCCAGCGGTGACAATTCGGTGAGAGCACGGCGCATTGGACAATCCCATGATGACGCTTCTCTTTAGAGTATTGCTATCTATGGCATACTGGTAAAGTCCGCTGCCCAAGGTGAATGGCGCGGGCAACAAAAGAAAGTCAAGGAGCGAAGGAATGACAAGTTCCCAGACCAAGACAATTGACTGCCAGGTGCACTGTTACGAAAGGAACCGACCGGAACGACCCTGGGCGGGCTACCTGCAGGGGCCCGACGAGGTAACTGGCGACGACATGGTGGCAGCGATGGACGCCGTGGGCGTGGACGGCGCGATTCTGATCTCACCGTTCTCAATGTACCGCTATGACGCCAGCTATGCCCTGGAGGTTCACGCCAAGCATCCAACCAGGTTCGGTCTCGTCCGGCCCTTTGACCCCCACTCCCACTCCATACCGGATGAAATGGCGGAGTGGACCGGCAACCAAGGGGTGGTTGGTGCGCGCATAATGCTGACCGCCGAACCCTTCGAAGCCGATCACCAGGGTCTGCGCCAGATTCTGGTGGCCGCCGCGGGGGCGGGCGTTCCGGTGAACGTGATGTGTTCAACGAAATTGCCCCTGTTTCGGGAACTGGCGCGCCGGCATCCCAATACCCGCATGATAGTTGACCATCTGGGCATTGCCCAACCGCCGGAACCCCCGGCTCCGGATGAACCCTGGGCCGACCTGCCAGAAGTGCTATCGCTGGCGGAACTGGACAACGTGGTCATAAAGATATCCGGCGCCGGCACTCTTTCCCATGAGCCTTTCCCATATTCCGACATTTGGGAGCCCCTGCGCCAGATATTTGACGCCTTCGGACTGGAACGCTGTCTGTGGGGCACCGACTGGACCAGGGCCACCAAGCTGCTGACATACGAACAGGGTGTGGAGTGTTTCCGTGTTACCGACCAGTTGTCGGACGATGAGCGCGCCGTTCTGATGGGGGGTTCGTTGCGGGAAATATACAGGTGGGAGCCGGGACAGGGTTAGGCGCCCGCAAGTTGAGAGTGAGATGGGGAACCCCGGCTGAAAGGAGCCGGGGTTCTTCCATTCGCGAATCGATTACTACGGCGCGCGGAGAGGCGAGGGTCCTCCAAGGGCGTAGCTACCGCACATTTGTAATCGATGGAGATACAGATTGGAAGGCTGATGAAAGGCTGTCCCCGGGTTTAAGCGACCGGCGACAGTTCCGTCGTATTACCGTTGCGCTGTTTGACCGAACCAACGTTTGGTCGACAACGGCCAGGGGGCGGAAACTGTTGAGGAAGGCCCTTACTGAGTCTGCCCGCCGTCTACGGAGATTGTTGCGCCGGTGAGGTAGCCGGCCTTTTCCGAAGCAAGGAATGCTACCATTTCCCCGATTTCCTTCGGCTTTCCCATCCGTTTCATGGGGATCCGCTTGGCCGTCCTCCTGGTCAGTTCCTCCAGGCCGGCTTCCTCGCGCATTGCCTGTTCTTCCAGGTATTGCTTCAGTTCATCCGTGTCCAGGGCGCCGGTGAGCAGGCTGTTGACGGTAATGTTGAACGGAGCCAGTTCCTGGGCCAGGGTCTTGAAGTAGCCAATCAGGTAGAGCTGTCTGGCGGTGGACTGGGGCGCGCCCTCTACGACCTGCTGGGTAGAGGCCAGGTCCAGGTTTATGATGCGACCCCAATGGTCCTGTTTCATGTAGGGGATGACTTCGCGGGTGAGTCTCACCGCGCTAAGCAGGTGCCGCTCGACTTCGTCGGACATCTCGCTGTCTTCAATGTCCGCCAGAGCGCCCCGGTGGGGCTGGCGGGTGCGGACTACCAGGATATCTATCTGTCCGAATCTATTGAAAGTATCCCGCACCACGCGGCGGATATCCCTGGGTACGGAAAGGTCGGCCGGCATGGCCAAAACGTTGTGCTGAGAACCGATACGCGCGACTTCTATCTCGGCGCTGCGCAGGCCTTCTTCGTCACCGGCGCAAAGGGACACCTTTGCCCCTTCGGCGGCCAGGGCCATGGCAACATGCTTTCCAATTTCCAGCCCCGCTCCGCCGACAATAGCCACCCGCTCAGCTAACCCAAGGTCCATCTTTCAGCCAACCCCCGCCGTTAGTCCAGATTGCGCATTTACATAACGCTTTACCGCTGGCCTAATCAACAGTATTGTATTTGTCTTGAATTACAGCAGTATTACTGCCTGGACGGCTGATGCAACTCGGTCAAAGTCCTGGAGCAGCCAGGTTTATATCCCAGGGTAACGGCGGTAGTCCAACCGATTAAGTATGCCGTTAGTTGGAAGCCGCTGGGGCCTATCCGTCAACGGGCGTCCCTTATTTCCTGGTGGCGAAAGCAGGAGACAAGGTGGTCGTTGACCAGGCCGGCGGCCTGCATAAAGGCATAGCAGATGGTCGGCCCGACGAACCGAAAACCGCGCCGTCTCAGCTCCCGACTCATGGCCTGCGATTCCGGAGAAAGTGAGACCGCCGCGTCGGCGTCGGTACGGCGGTTGTCGATGGACTGGCCGTCCACAAAGGACCAGATGAACCGGGAGAAGCTGTCCGATTCCCGCTCCAGGTCCAGCATGGCCCGGGCATTGCCAATGGCGGCATTTATCTTCTGCCGATTGCGGACTATGTCCGGGTTCGCCAGCAGTTGGGCCACCTTGCTGTCCCCATACAGGGCTACCGTGGCGGCGTCGAAATTGTCAAAGGCGAGGCGGTAACCCTCCCGCTTGCGAAGGATGGTCTGCCAGCTCAGGCCCGCCTGCGCGCCTTCCAGAATGAGAAACTCGAACAGGCTGCGGTCATCCCGGAGGGGCGTGCCCCATTCCAGATCGTGATACTCAATCATCAGTGGGTCTGCGCCCGGCCAGCCGCAGCGATTCACGTCTGCCATCGAGTGCCCTCCGTCACAGGGAAATGCCAGGCGGCACATTCGGGAAGATTCTTCGGGGCGCACCACGATGCGCCCCTACAACTCTTCGAAGGCTCCCATTTGAGGCAACCTAGATCACGGACTTAGCCGCCAAGTCTTCGACGTCCGACTCCGAATAACCCAGGTCCTTGAGGATGGCCAGATTATGCTCGCCCAGCAGGGGCGGGTGCTGGTCCAGGCCGCCGGGAGTGCGGGAAAACTTGATGGGCAGGCCCGTTTGCTTGATAGGACCCAGGGTGGGATGGGGAATTTCCAGGAACATATCCCGGTGGAGCACCTGGGGATCGGCGAAAACGTCGGCGAGGTCGTTAATGGGGCCGGCCGGCACACTGTTGGCCTGCAAGTCCGCCACCCAGTCATCGGCGTCCCGGGTCAGGAAGTACTCCTGCAACAGGGGCGCCAGCGTCGCGCGGTTTTCCACGCGAACGCCGTTGGCGGCGTAGTCGGGGTGGTCCTTCAGGTCCTCGCGCTTCACGGCCTGGCAGAACCGCTCCCACAGTCTTTCCGATCCCACGGCCACGTTGAAATACTTGCCGTCCCTGGCCATGAAAGCCTGGTAGGGGACCAGGGTTGGGTGAGCCTTGCCCAGCCTCTGGGGCGGACGGCCGTAGGCAAAGTAATACCCGGCCTGGTAGGTCAGCCAAGCCACCTGGGCGTCCAGCATGGAAATGTCGATGTATTGGCCATCGCCGTCCTGCTCCCGGCGGTAGAGAGCGGACATTACCGCGAAGGCGGCCCACATGCCGGCCCCGATGTCGGTGACGGCGACGCCGATCTTTTCGGGTTCGCCTTCCGCATCGCCGGTGATGCTCATCAGCCCGCTGATGCCCTGCATAATCTGGTCGTAGGCCGGCCGGCTCTGGTAGGGGCCGTCCTGACCGAAGCCGGAGATCGAACAGTAAATGATGCCCGGGTTGGCCCGCTTAACGGTCTCGTACTCCAGGCCGAAGCGGCCCATAACGCCGGGGGTGAAGTTCTCAACCACCACGTCGGAGCCTTCAACCAGCTTCAAAAAGATTTCCCTGGCCTTTTCCTCTTTGAAGTTGAGGGTCATGCTGCGCTTGTTGCGGTTGATGGAGAGGAAATAGGCGCTCTCGTCGCCAATGAAGGGCGGGCCCCAGTGGCGGGTATCGTCGCCCGTGCCCGGCATCTCAATCTTGATGACGTCGGCGCCGTAGTCTCCCAGCATTAGGGTGCAGAACGGCCCGGCCAAAGCCCTGGTCAAGTCCAGCACACGGATACCTTCAAGGGCCTTCATTCCGGTGGCACCTCCAGAATTTGAACATTTATAGCGTGCTGCCCATATTAACATACGGGCACGGACGCAGGAATTGGCGGCCAGGGGGCCGGCTTTCAATTTCCCGGGAAGAATGGCAATTGAATTCTTCCCGCCAGGGTTCTGCCAGGGTTGGAGCGACGAGAGGTTAAATCTGTCGGCGCTCAAGGGACCGGATTTTTTTGTTTTCCGTGCCATTTTGGGCCATTTTGGGCCGTTTTGTATCTGGCGGCCGGGGGCAGAAGTCGGTCTCCCGGCTCGCCGTGGACCCATTGCCAGATACGGCGTTGGCCGGTACCGGCCCAAAATGGCCCGGCTCCGGGCCACTTGAACCGGCGCAGGGAGCGACGGCGTAACGGCCGACGCCCTGGCGCTGCGAGCAGGGGAAGGGGCGACAGTATCCACAGAAATTATGGTGGCAGTGGGTCATCCACGATGACAAGGGGGTGGGCAGGGCCAGGGAATGTGCCATGCCGGCAGTTACGTGGGCGCGAGACGGCAACCAGAAGGTCTGCTCCTACCGTTGTGCCCTCCAACGACCCAAACCTCAATAAGCTGTGGCCCAGGGCAATTCCGGTTTAATTGAATGTCATGCTGAGCGAAGCCGAAGCATCTAAAATCAATCCCTGTACCAACTTCACTACCCGTAACCGCGCAGAAGAGAAGGACTTTAGGCCCTTCGGCCCGCCAAAGGCGGACGTACCGCTGGTGCAGGGCGACATGACTTGTGCCTGCAGAACTTGTGCCGCCGATAGTCCGAATCTATAACGCGATTGGCCTGAGCGGTGGCGCTTCAACTTGCCGGCGGGGGCGGCTACTGCTAGACTGGCTCAAATGGGCGCGGTCCCTATTAGTTGATCAGGGAGGATAGGCATGACCACCAGCCAGACGCAGACCCAGAGTCCTTATCCCATTACCGACGAAAACCGGTTCACTGCCGTGTTCGGCGCGCCGGACCCCAATGGGCGGGCCAAGACCAAGGTGGTCGACTACATGACCGAGTTCGTCAAGGAGTTTATCCGCCAGTCTCCCTTTGTGGTCATGGCCACCTCCGACCGGGAGGGCAACTGCGACGCCTCGCCCAAGGGCGGACAGGCCGGGTTCGTGAAGGTGCTGGACGACCGGCACCTGGTCCTTCCCGACGTGGCCGGCAACCGGCTGTTCCAGTCCTACCTGAACATGGACGAGAATCCTCACGTGGGTCTGATTTTCATGATCCCGGGCGTCAACGACACGGTTCGGGTCAACGGCAAGGTGACCATCGTAAATCAGCAGGAGCTCAACCAAAAGGACGTCGAGGTTGCCCTGTACGAACCCGACGAACGCGGCTACCATCTTCAGGGCATCATCGTCGAAGTGGACGAGGCCTATGGTCACTGCCCCCGGGCCCTGAACTTTTCCCGCTTCTGGGACACGGAGACCATCGAGAAACACAAGGCCAACCGCCCAGTGCCCATTCGCTGAGGTTGCCTTCGCATCGCGAAAATCCTGAGGGGGCAGGCCAACACCTGCCCCCTTCGCTTTCTTTTCAGGCTGCTTCATGCCGCGGCAGCCTACAGGGGCCTGTGGACCTTCAGTCAAGCACTGGGTCGAAGAGCCATATCACCGCCTTGATGATCCAGAACGCATACCACAAGCTGATAGTGAAGCAGGTAGCCATTACTAGCCACAACATGATGGACTCTCTGGTCCATCCGACGTTTCCCTTAATGGGGTCGCCTCCGCATTCAGGACACGTCGCCTTGCAGTTCCTCCAAAGAATGGGACCTAAAACAGCCCAAAGGACCAGGGCGCTCAACAACAGGGCCATGGCTATAATTGACAGGCCGGTCCATGCGGCCCACCCCTTAACAGGGAATGGTGGCCGAATGGGATATACCATCCTGTTGCACCGTGGGCAAAAGCTGGCCCTGGACCGCAGGAATTTGCCGGTGGAGCTCACATTATTTCTTCCGTTCGCGGTGAACTCGGTAACTGGATGTCCACGGGCCCTAGTCCATCACATCCTTGTAGCCGGTATTGGTGGGGTCAAAGCCGTCGGGGAACAGGGTGGTGTGATCGTATTTGGCCATGTTCAGGTCGGAGCGGTGAAGGCTGGCCCGACTGAAGTCCGCTCCCCTCATATCGGCCATTATCCACAGGGAGTCCCGAATCTTTGCCAGGGTAAAATTGGCGCCGTCCATGGAGGTGCGGCTCAAGTCCGCCCCGTTCATGTTGGCTCCCTGGAATATCGCCCCGTTCAATTTGGCGCTGCGCAGGTCAGCCTCGATCATGGTGGCCTGGTTGAAGTCGGCGCCGGTAAGGTCGGCGCTCATAAAGCAGGTCCGCATCAGATGAGAGCCTCGAAGGATGGCGCCATTGAGGTTAGACTGCTTGGCGTCGGCCCAGAACATATTGACGTTGGACAGGTTGGCGCCGGCCAGGTTCGAACCGGTCAGCCCGGCCCGGCCCAGGTCGGCGCCGTCCAGATTGGCGCCGGTCAGGTTGGCGCCCGGCATGCTGGTGCGAGTCAGTCGGCAGCCGCCGAGGTTGGCCCCTTCCAGGTTGACGTTTCTGATTCGGAGGCCTGACAGGTCAACACCCGACACGTCCGCGCCGGAAAGGTCCAATGCGATACCCGCATTTTCCTGCAGCCATTGATTCAAATAGGTGCGTCCTTTAAGTACTGCTTTCAAGTGTTCTCTATCAGCCAAAACTCACTCCCCAATTGACTCGATTTCTCAGCACGTGGCCTTAAACGGGCAACGCCACGGCATTGTCTTCGTTTCCGGATCGGTTCAAGCACAAACAGAAACAGCCCTGACTTTCGGGCCCGGGCTGTTTTTGCCGGCGTTATTGTTACGGGGCCGCGAAAGGCCCGGCGGAAAAGGGATCAGGCGTTGGCAACCGCCTCGTCCACCTGGAATATTTTCTCGTCAATGTCCATCTTCAGTTCGTTGGCGCGGGACAGGTTGGGATAGACGCCGTCCTCGTCCATGCGGTCGAAGATTTTTTCGCCGTCAAGGTAAACTTCCAGCCTGCCCTTATCGGCGGGGGTCAGTTTTATGGCGATATCGCCGGGGTTCTGGTACTTGAGAAACTCTGTCGCCAGCCACATGGCAACTGCGTGGTACCCTCAAGGCACACAGTAGACGATGTCGACTTCGACCTTGCCAAATTCTGCACCGGGCATCGATTTCACCTTCAATTTTCTTTAAGGCCGGCCAAGGGATAAACCCGCCGGCCTTGAGGCGTAGTGTAGCGCAACCAGGGTGCCAGTTCAACCGGAGCCTGACCCGGCGGCTGTTCGTCCTATGTCGTCACAGAGGCAGAGGAAGTGAGGCGGTACCAGTCCGACCCGCGAGGAATATCTCGGCGTACAAGAATCTTCCCCGAATCGCCCACAAGGGCTTATCATGGCCCTGCTCGCCGGATGGCGCCAAATCAATGCAGGACAAGGTCTCTTGGCGTTCTTTCAGCCCTCCACCCGCGAAATACTGAAGACCCACTTCGGGTACGACAGCTTTCTTCCCCTTCAGGAGGAAATAATCTCGCACGTTCTGTCGGGGCAGGACAGCCTGGTGCTGATGCCCACCGGCGGGGGAAAGTCCCTGTGCTACCAATTGCCGGCCATGTGCCTGCCCGGCATGACCCTGGTCGTTTCACCGTTAATTGCCCTGATGAAGGACCAGGTAGACGCCCTGAACGCCAACGGGATAGCGGCGCGTTTCATCAACAGTTCTCTCACGTCATCGGAAATTGACCTGGTCCAGGCCCAGGCCAGCCGCGGCCTGGTCAAGATACTGTACGCCGCCCCGGAGCGGCTGGCCGTACCGGGGTTCCGGCGGTTTTTACAGGATGTCAACCTGAGCCTGATTGCCGTGGACGAGGCCCACTGCATTTCGGAATGGGGCCACGAGTTCCGCCCGGACTACCGCAACCTGCGCCAGTTGCGTTCCGACTTTCCCGGGGCGCCGGCAGTTGCGCTGACCGCGACGGCCACCTCGCGGGTGCGGGACGACATTGTGGGACAACTGGGACTGCAGCGGGGCAGGGTTTTTCTGTCAAGCTTCAACCGGGCCAACCTGACCTACGCCGTGGAGACCAAGGAAGGGTACTGGAGCAAGCTGATGTCCCTGCTTCACGCCCACCAGGGAGAATCCACCATCATTTACTGTTTTTCGCGGAGGGAGACGGAGGAACTGGCGGAAGACCTGAACGAGCGGGCCTTGCTGGCTCGTCCTTACCACGCCGGCCTGGAACCCGAAATCCGGCGCCGCACCCAGGAGGACTTTATCCGGGACCGGGTTCCCATCATCGTGGCAACCATTGCCTTCGGAATGGGCATAGACAAGCCGGACGTCAGGCTGGTGGTGCACCACTCTCTGCCCAAGTCGCTGGAGGGGTATTACCAGGAGACGGGCCGGGCGGGACGGGACGGCCTGACCAGCGACTGTGTGCTTTTCTATTCGCGTGCCGACCGGGCTAAACAGGACTACTTCATAAACCAGTTGGAAGACCCCCAGGAGCAGCAGAACGCCCGTCAGAAACTCTCCCAGATGGTCGAGTATGCCGAGATACCCCTTTGCCGGCGCAGGGTCCTGCTGGCCTACTTTGGGGAAGAGTGGGGGCAGGACAACTGCGGGGCATGCGACGTATGCCTGGCGGCGGGCGAGGAGTTCGACGCCACCGAGATAGCGCAGAAGACCCTCTCGGCGGTGATCAGGACGGGCGAGCGGTTCGGCGCGCTGCACGTGGCCCGAGTCCTTCGGGGCAGCCGCGAAAAGCGAGTGCTGGAACTGGGTCACGACCAGTTGTCCGTCTATGGCATCGGCAACGACTTCACCGAAGAGCAGCTCCGGGAAGTGATGGGACTGCTACAGGCCCGGGGTCTGCTGGCGCGCAACGAAGGCGAGTTTTCGACACTGGGGGTTTCCCCCCGGGGCAGAGATTTTCTGAAGGGCAGGGAGAAGCTTTCGCTGCCGAAATTGAAGTCGGCGGCCAATGCCGGGCGGGCGGGGGGTTCGTCCCGTGCAACGGCTGAAAGGAGCGGCGCAAACCTGACGGACGACTACGACCAGGAGTTGTTCGAAGAATTGCGGAAATTGCGGCGGGACCTGGCCGACCAGCAAAGTGTGCCTCCCTTTGTGGTGTTCGGCGACGTTTCCCTGAGGCACATGGCAACTGCCTTTCCCCAGTCCCTGGAGAGTCTTGGCCGGACACCCGGCGTGGGCAAGGCGAAGCTGGAGCAATATGGGGAACGGTTCGTGGTGGCAATTCGCGCCTACGCTGAACCCAGGAACATAGCCGACCGCACCGGAATCCTGTTTCGGTCCGCCAATGCCACCGAGAAGGAGGGGGAAAGCCGCAGGGAAAGGCGGGAAGGCCGGCGCAGCGACACCTACGAGCAAACCCTGGCCCTGCTTTCCCGCGGCTTGAACATCAGCCAGGTAGCCCGTGAACGGGGACTTGCCGAAACCACCATCGTAGGCCAGATAGAACGAATGGCGTCCCAAGGGCGTGAGTTGCCGCTGGATCACCTGCTGCCCGACGAGGCGCGGATCAGGAGCATCCGGGATGCCTTCGACATTTGTGGCTACGAATTCCTGAAACCGGTCCTGGAATACCTGGGACCCGAGTTCAGCTACGAGGAGATTCGGCTTACACGCCTTTACCTGGGGCGGGAAGGACCGGAGGGAGCAGAGTAACTCTCCGACTGATGGTGAAACCGCCGGGGGCGTCACGGCGTAGCAAGAACCCGACGGACCTTGTTTCACGTAGAGGGCCATCGCATCATAAATATTCCTCAGATTGCCCCAGGACCGGCAGAAAAGAGTAAGTCACCCTGAGCTTGCCGAAAGGTCTAAACTCTTGGCTGGGAGTCGTGGATTGGGTCCCAATGCCTGGATGGCAGGTACGGATTCAGATGCTTCGACTTCGCTCAGCATGACATTCTTTAAAGCGCGGTTGCCCTGGCTCCTGGTAGGTGTGCCATTGTTGGTGGATAGGGGCCATGATATGATAATCCTATAGTCATTTTATTCGGAAATCTGATTTGCGTTTCCCAATCCCCGGCAGAAAATCGCTACCCTGGGCGCTGGCGCTGCTGTCGGCGGCCCTTCTGGGCATTGCATCGCTGGACACGGGCACTGCGCAGGCCAACGGCAAAGCCACGCTGGTTGCCAGCCAGGAGCAGGGGCCATACCGGTTTGAAGTCTCCATACTACCCTCCCGGGCTATAGTCAATAACACTCACCTGAGCCTGCGGGTAATTGCCCTGGAGTCGGAGGAGACGCTCACCGAAGCCAGTGTGAGGGTTTCGGCGGAGGGGCCCGAAACGGCCAACAGGTTCGGGCCGATCTCTGCCGACAATGATGTGCTGCCCCAGTTTTTCGAAGCCACGCTGCCTTTCAGCGTGCCGGGCCCGTGGCGGGTTACCATCAACGTGATTACCGAACTGGGCGATGAGACCATCCTGGTGCCTATGGAGGTGCGGGCGGGTCAGCCCATAAACCTGATCCTGGTGGCGGCCATCGCCGTGGCCGTAGTTGCCGTCGGGGTTTGGACCTACGACCGGGTCAAGGCCGGTATGCGGAGAAAGCGGGCTAATGCCTGAATTCATCGAGGCGCCGGTCGTTAGACTTGCGGTCTGAACGGCAACCAATAGAGTTTTCGGGGTTTATGTCGCAGTTGCTTAAGCCCGCTATCGTGATTGCGCTTTACGCGCTGCTGCTGCCCGCGGTGGGGCCGATGCTGGACCACCATTACGTGGAGTGGCAGCACAACCACGGCCATGTCTATTTTGGGGGAGCGCCGGAAGCGGCGGGCTTCCACGTCCACATTTACGATGCCAGCGGCGACCACGGCCATTCGCCGGTGACGGACTATTCCGGCGGCCGCATGCTCCCCGAAGGTGTTGCTTACTTCTCGGAGTTAGACGGTTCAGGCAGCGGCCCTATTTCATCTCCCTCCGGGCCGGCCATCGACTCATTGACCTTTCCTGACCCCGGTGAGCATCCCCTTCTGGCGGCCTGCTGCAGCGGGGAGTTACCGCTCGCGGGCATCATTGTTGCGCCGCCTTGGAAGCCACCCATCACCTAACTCCTGGTGAGCCCCGGCGAAGCCGGGTGGCCTGTTTTCTCCCAAATCCCATCCCAAGCCACGGCGTATCGGCGCTGCCTCGCAGTACTTGCCGTCTACGCCGCCGTGGCGGCGGTTACTTGCCAAGGAGTTAGAATGAGTATTGCAAATAGAGCGCGCCCATTAATCCCGCTGTTGCTGCTGGTTTCCGCCGTCCTGTTCCTGGTCGCCTGCGGGACCGGTTCCCCTTCGGACTCAACGCCGTCGGGTGTTGCGACGTCGGAAACGTCCCCTGCTGACGGGCCAACCGACAACGCGTCGGCCGGATCCGGAGGCGTGACCCCTGAATCCGTGGTGGCAGTTACTTTCACCAACGACCGCATGGCGCCTGAGACCATCCGGGTGAAGCAGGGTGACAACGTTACCCTGAATTTGAGCAGCGACCGCCCAGGCAGCTTCCACATCCACGGCTACGACCTGCAACAAGAGGTGGTTGTCGGCGAGGTAACTCCGTTCCAGTTTCCGGCCAACGCCACGGGCCGTTTTGGCATAAATTTCCACGGCGCGCTCGAACCGGAACCTGGCATGGCGGTAGCGGCCGGTGTGGAGTCCGGCGGTAAGGGGACGGGAGGTCATAACAGTGCGGGAGGGTCAATGGACCACGGGCCAGCCGAGTCTGCGGTCCCAGTCGAGCTGGACATCACCGCCCAGGTGGACAATGACGGCGGAGTTCACGTCGCCATCCAGACTGAGGGCTGGCAATGGGAGCCGGAGGAAGTGAACGGGGCGAACAAAGACGGCGCGGGGCACGCCCACATCTATGCCGATGGGATAAAGCTGACTCGGGTTTACGGCAACTATCACTACGTGCCGGCCCTTGAACCCGGGACGCGGGAAATCAAAGTCTCCCTCAACAGCAACGATCACAGTGAATTGACCTGGCAGGGAGATTTGCTTGAATCCGCGGTATCGGTAACGGTTCCTGAAATGGCGTCTACGAACCGCCACGACAAGGCATCGATGATTGAAGGGGTGGAGGCAATGGCTCCCATGTCCCTGGATGTAGTTGCCCACGAGGATGCGCTGGGCGGTTACAACCTTCAGGTGACCCCCCAGGGTTTTGGGTTCTCCCGGGCGGCGGGCCAGGAAGGCGAACCAGGCCAGGGTTACGCCCAGCTCAGCATTGACGGCAAAGTGTTCAACCGCATGTATGTCCCCTGGCTGCAGGTGCCGGCCCAGGGTGAAGGCATGCACAGCTTCACGGTCGCCCTGCTGAACGTCGAGGGCCGGCCCTATGAATACAATGGCCAGCAGGTGCAAATGTCGGTAATGGTCCACGAAGAAGCCAATGCCGAGGATGGAGATGCCGCAATGGCCGGTCACCACGGCAGCGGCCCGGATGCGGCCACCGAGGCCACAACGGACCACCATGCCGATGGAGGTTCGGGTCACGATCACGGAACCGGGCACACTTCCGGCATCGTCGAACTGGAACTCGGTTACCTGGAAGTGCTGCCTTAGCCGGCGCGACTACCGCGACGGCATCCCGTTAGCATAGATCAGAGGGCGACCTGCTGGCCGCCCTCTTCTTTATGGTGTGTTCGGGATTGCGGCGGATATGAGGGGAAGAACTGCTCACTACAATTCCATGGCCCGGTCCAGGGCCCCTTCCCAGGCGTCGGCGACTTCCGTGAGGGGCAGATCGACATACCGCCCCAGGCGAAAACGGTTCCCGCCGGTTCGGCCCAGTTCGAGAAGTGGGATGTTCAAATCGGCCGCCATACCCTGCAGTTCCGCCACGCGCTCGACGGGAAGGGCCACCACGATGCGGGACTGTCGTTCACCAAAGAGGGAGCAATCCCAGCGTGCGGGCAGCCTGACCAGGGAAGGCCCGCCAATGAATCCAACGGCCGTGGAGACGCAGCATTCGGCGAGGGCCACCCCCAGACCGCCATCGGAACAGTCGTGGGCCGAGAGAATGATTCCCTGGTGTATGGCCTGGCGACACAACTGCTGTACTTTCCGCTCGAGGGGCAGGGAAATGGCTGGCTGGCCGGCGACCCGGTCATGGGCCACCCGGAGAATCTCGCTTCCGGCCAGGTCGGAGGTCCGCGGTCTCAGGGATGACTGGCCCAGCAAGTATACCGCCAGTCCCTCATCGGGGAAGGCGGAAGACGCGCGAAGGTTTACGTCTTCCAACAGCCCAAGGCCGCCCACTATGGGGGTGGGGTAAATTGCCTGGCCCTGGGACTCGTTGTAGAGGCTGACGTTGCCGCTGACGACAGGCACCTCCAGGAAGCGGCAAGCCCGGGCCATTCCCCGGATGCACCATTCCAACTGGTAGTAGATTTCCGGCCGCTCCGGGTTGCCAAAGTTGAGGCAGTCGGTCAAGGCCAGGGGTTGGGCGCCGGCGCTGGAGAGGTTGCGGCAAACCTCGGCCACGACAATCTGTCCACCCCGGTAGGGGTCCAGGAAGCAATAGCGGCTGTTGCAGTCGATGCTCAGGGCGATGGCCTTGTCGGTGCCTTTCACGCGCAGGACGGCCGCATCGCTCCCTGGCCCCACCACCGTGTTGGTCTGGACCTGGTGGTCGTACCGCCGGAAAACGGACCGCTTGCTGGCGATGTTGGGCGACGCCAGGAGCCGGAGCAGGATGTCCGAGACGCTGACAGTGGGCAGAGGAATATCGCCCAGCGAAAGCTGTTGTCGGTCCAGTTGTTCGCGAGAGGGAGCGCCCCTGAGGCGGTACTGGGGGGCCTCGGTCAGTTGCTTGATGGGCAACTGGGCCACGCCCCGGTCGCCGTCCAGGATGTGGGCCTGGGGCTGGCGAATGACCTGCCCGATTTCGTTGCAGGGCACGTCCCACTTGCGGAAGACCTCCCTGATCCGCTCCACATGTTCCGGGGGAGTAACCAGCAGCATCCGCTCCTGGGACTCGGACAGCATGACCTCGTAGCTGGTCATGCCCGGCTCGCGGCGGTGCACCTGGGCCAGGTCAAGGATGATACCCCGGCCTCCCCGATAGGCCGATTCAATGGCGGCGCTGGTCAGGCCGGCCGCGCCCAGATCCTGGATTCCGGTGACGCAGCCTGTCTCAAGGGCCTCCAGGCAGGACTCGATGAGCACTTTCTCCAGGAAGGGGTTGCCGACCTGCACGGTTGGGCGCAGCTCCTGCTCTTCCTCAAAGGTGCGCGACGCCAGCCCCGAGGCGCCGTGAATGCCGTCGCGACCGGTGTCGGCGCCCACCAGCAACAAGACGCTGCCCGACCGGCCCGCGGCTGCCGAGGCCAGCTTGTCGGTGGAAACCAGCCCCACGCACATGGCGTTGACCAGGGGATTCTGGGAGTAGGACTCGTCAAAGGAAATTTCGCCCCCGACGTCGGGTACCCCAATGCAGTTGCCGTACCAGGAAATGCCCTCCACCACACCCCGGAACAGGTGGCGGTTTTGGGATGAATCCAGGGGGCCAAAACGCAGGGAATTGAGCAGGGCAATGGGCCGCGCGCCCATGGCCAAAATGTCGCGCACGATGCCGCCGACCCCGGTGGCGGCTCCCTGCAAGGGTTCAACTGCTGACGGGTGGTTGTGGGATTCCACCTTGAAGACCACCGCCAGTCCGTCGCCAATGTCCACGGCGCCGGCATTTTCCGCGCCGGAACGGGACAAGACCCGGGGGGAGCGACTGGGGAAAAAGCGCAGCAGGGGCCGGGAATGCTTGTACCCGCAGTGTTCGCTCCAGAGCGCGCCAAACATGCCCAGTTCAACCGGGTTGGGTTCCCGGTCCAGCCGTTCGACGATCATGTCGTATTCGGCCTGGGTCAGGGCTATTTCGTCAAGAATTTCTTTGGTTACCGGCATTGAGATAGGTCCGCCTGTTTTCAGGGAAGTCGGAGTCCGGCTAATCACCGGTCGGTAACACAGGTACATCGAAGCGGCGAACGTTATTATCCCCGGTTATAAGAACAAGGTCTTCGAGGATTGCCTGGGCAACCAGGATGCGGTCAAAGGGGTCACGATGGTGCATGGGAAGGCGGCCGGCCAGTTCCGCGTGGGCTAAGGTTACAGGCAAGGGGACGAACCCATGGCTGGCAAGCAGGTCTTCCAAATGGTCTGGCGCCCGCAACTTCCCTAAGTTACGCTTGAATTCCATTTCGTAACTGCTAATGGCACTAAAAAGAACCTCATTCTGTGAGTTGCGTATCTGCAACGTCGCCCTGGTCCCGAGTTGAGGACTGGAATCATGCCACCATAGAAAAGCGTGGGTATCCAGCAAGTATCGGGTCAAACCTGTTCCCCAGGGCCCGTCGATTCCGTAGAGAACTCCACCGGTTCATCGAAGTCAGGCGACAACCAAATCTTTCCTTTCAATGTTCCGGGTATTCGGTCCGGTTTAGGAATATCATCGCTGTCAGTGCACGCAACCAGCCTTATGTAAGGCTGACCGTCCTTAGTGATTATCACTTCCAAACCTGCTTGTGCAAGCTGGCAAAGCTCAGGTAGTATGGTCTTGGCCTCTTCTACTGTCACCTGCATAGGAAGCGCCTCACGAGGTCTTGTTACGAGTCATTTCGCCCGGCAGGCCAGCGCCCTCCTCGAAGCCCAGCATCAGGTTCAAGTTCTGGATCGCCGCACCGCAGGCGCCCTTGCCCAGGTTGTCCAGCAGGGCAACCAGCAGGACGTGGCCTGATGGATGCGGAGCGACGTGCAGCCGAATATGGTTGCTGTCGTTGCACACTTCGGGGTTGTAGCTGTGCTCGTCGTGAAGGCCCGGCTCCGGTAAGGGGGCAACCTCAACGAACTGCTCCCCCTGATAGCGGTCGTAAAGGGTCTCCCAAACCTGTTCGCCCGTGGCTCCCGGGGCCAGCATGGAAGCATGCAGCGGCACCTGCACCCGCATTCCGCACCGGAAGGGGCCTACTGCCGGAACGAACTGGGGCTCCGCGGCAACCTGCGCGTACTTCATCATTTCGGGAATATGCTTGTGGCGCTGGTGCAGGGAATAAGGGGCCTCGTAAGGGAGTCGGTCCAGCCCCTTGTCGGGGTCTTCCCACTTGCTGATCAGCGAATTGCCGCCGCCGGAGTAACCCGATAACGCGTTGATGGAGATGGGAGCATCCGCTGGCAGAAGGCCCGCGTCCACCAGGGGCCGCACCAGCAAAGTGAACCCGGTGGGATAACAGCCCGGATTGGATACCAGCTTGGCATTGTGAATAGCCTCCCGCTGCTCGGGCTGGAGTTCGGCCAATCCGTAGGTCCAGCCTTCGGCCACCCGGTGGGCGGTGCTGGCGTCGATAAGGCGACTGTCCGTCCCCTCCACCCAGCAGGCCACCTCCTCCGCCGCATCGTCCGGCAGACAAAGGATGGCCACGTCGGCTTCCAGCACCTGGCCCCGGCGGTCTTCCGGATTGCGGCGCAATTGCTCAGGCAAGGTCAAGAGTTCAATGTCTTCGCGGCCAGCCATCCACTGGTGAATGCGCAGGCCGGTGGTGCCAGTGTGCCCGTCGATGAAAACTTTGGGAAGCATGGCCACCCTCTGACTCGTACTGAAATGCAATGTGAAAGGGCAAGTTTAATGCCAAGGACGCCGGAGACGCAATGTGTCCGAAGGAAGTCTTCTGCCCTTTGATCCCACGGGAAGGACCAGATTCTAGCCTTCGGGGCCAGGGGGCCGATTAACGAAGGCTGTCAATGATGGACAGGAATATCAGGTTACCGTCGGCGCTGCCCAACAGGGACTCGCAACTGCGTTCGGGGTGGGGCATCATGCCGAGGACGTTGCCCCTTTCGTTTATGATGCCGGCAATGTTGCGGGCGGAACCGTTAGGGTTGGAATCCTCGGTGATCTCCCCAGTATCGTCGCAGTAACGGAAGAGTATCTGCCCGTTGCCCTCCAGCAGCTCCAGGGTTTCGGGGATGGCGTAATAGTTTCCCTCACCGTGGGAAACCGGGATTCGCAACCTCTGGCCCTGGATGCATCTTGCCGTAAAGGGAGTGTCGGTGCGCTCGGTACGAAGGTTGGTCCACTGGCACCGGTATTCCAGGTGGGCGTTGCGCATCAGAACGCCGGGCAGCAGGCCAGCTTCGCACAAGACCTGAAAACCGTTGCAGATGCCAACAACGAGGCCTCCCGCCGCAGCGTAGTCCTGGAGGGCCGTCATTACCGGCGCAAACCGGGCGATAGCCCCGGCACGCAAGTAGTCGCCATAGGAGAAACCGCCGGGGAGGATGACGCAGTCGAACCCGTCCAGGGTTTCCTCCCGGTGCCACACGTAATCGGCTTCCTGACCCAATATACCCTTGACCTGGTAGTAGCAGTCTGCCTCGCTCCAGGTGCCGGGAAAGACAAGGATGCCAAAGCGCATTGCGTTAGCTCCGGTCCGCGGCCCACAGGGTATTAATGGTGGCGCTGGAGATGGCCATTTCTCCGGCGGGCGAACGCCTAACCCTCAAGCATGCTGGTGACAATGGCGTTGACTTGCTGTCCGTCGGCCTTGCCCTGCACCTGGGGCATCAGCCGGCCCATGACCTTACCCTTGTCGCGGATGGTCTCGGCGCCAACCTGCCGGATGGTTTCCTCGATGAGAGCAACCAGTTCCTCTTCGCCCAGCTGGGGAGGCATATACTCTTCCAGAATCGCCAGGTCTGCCGACTCCTTTTCCACCAGGTCCTGGCGGTTGCCTTCCTGGAACATGCGGATGCTGTCGCGTCGGTCCTTGACCTGGCGCACTATCACTTCGGTGACGCCGTCGTCGTCCAGGGTGATTCGGCGGTCTATTTCCACGCGATTGATGGCGCTCTTCAGGTAGCGCAGCGCTTCCAGCCTTTGCTGACTGCGGCTCCGCATGGCGTTCCGGATGTCTTCTTCCAGTCTCTCTCTGATGGACATAAACTCGTGGGCCAGCGTCGAAGATATTGTTCGTAGCAGGGGTCTGATGTCAGCCTGGGCTGCCACAAAACCCCCTGCCAACCGAGAAAATTATATGGCTACGGCCAAATGAGTGTCAATTTGAGGTTTAGCAAGGAGGGCAAAGCCAGGATAGTGCCTCCGCAGGAGAGCAGGGGACCCGGATTGTCCGAATTGAAGGCGCTACAGGCGCTGCCCTTCGCCGGGGTCCGGAATGGGGAGGTGCGGTGGTTCCTTACCGGGGGCAAAATCCACGTAATCTGTCATGGGTTGCTAGGGATGCGTCCTTTGCCAAGATGCTAGCATTTCAGTCTCCGATACTATCTGAGGAGCATTCGGGATGGACGTTCTGAGACTGATACTGGCGCTGGTGCTGGTATTCTGCGCTATCGCCGTGTCGCTGCAGTTCGTGCTGGGTCCCCTGTACAGCGGCATAGGACAGGCGGAACTGGCCGTGTGGTATTACCTGGACATGCTGATGGCATTTTCCATAGCGGCTACCGTTCTGCTGCAACTCCAGCGCAAGCGGGCGGCCGACCGGGTACGTGGCGACAGCTTAAACCGGGAGCGTCTGGAAGCCAATGTGATGTTCTATCTGGCCCTGCTGGTTGCCCTCTGGTTTTTCCGCAACTGGTTTGACTTCCTTTCTTCCAACCCGATAGGCAACCAGTCCACCGCGACTTTGGTCATCTGGTATATCCTCGATCCGTTGCTGGTTATCCTGGTGGGGTTGACCGGCATTCGTCTGTGGCGTTCCTCGGCTCCCACTGCCACGGGTTCAGGCTCTGATCGGGGATAAGGGGGGAAGGATGGGTGTGTTGAGAAGGATTCTGGCCGTTATTCTTGGCCTGATCTCCTTGAGCCTGGGCGTCCATTTTGTGGCGGGAGAGATTTACGGGCTGTACATGGAGGAACCGAACCTGGTCTGGGACTACCTGAACTGGCTCATCGCCTTCGGAGTGGTCGTAGCCCTGGTCTACCATTACAGGAGAAAGAGGGCGCTGGACCGGCAACAGCACGACGACAGCGTGACTTTCAACTACCTTTCCACCAACCTGATGCTCTTCGCGGCGATGTTCCTTAACCTGTGGTTTTTCGCCAACTGGTTTGAGGAATTGACCATGGACGAGGAGGCCGCCAGGACGGTGGTGGGCTTCATCTGGATTGGGTTCAACGCCAGTTTTGTAGTCCTGGGCGGACTTACGGCCTGGCAACTCTGGCGCGGTGGTCCGGGACAGGATGAAAGGACCGGGGCGCGGTTAACCCGGCCAGGTTCCCAGTTGGCTACACCTTCGGGCATGGCGGTAGAAGGACAACCGGTTGGGCAGCCTGCCCGGACTGTGACCGCTTCGTCGCCCGGTGACGCCAATGCCATACCGGGCGGCGGCGGCACGGAAGCCGCCCGATAGGCGGTTGCCGCGGGCCTGACCATTGTTCGTGCCACCGTTCAGGCCACGTTACGCGGCATGGGGCTATCTCCTTCAGGTCAAGCAAGGCGCCTGGAGGAGATACAGTTTTGTCTTCCAGGGCCTGCGGCCTGCGCCGTCAAGACTGCATGGCGGCATATTATGATGTTAGAATAGTAGTTAATCCCTCTCATAAACATGGTTTATTTGTTCCTTTCGCCTTCCGCATTGGATGGTGGAGGGTGTTCCCAGGGCAATTGCGCTTTAAAGAATGTCATGCTGAGCCCTTCGGCCAGGCTCAGCCCGCCCGCGAAGAGCAGATATTCTACCGAGGCGGACATCGAAGCATCTGAATCCGTACCTGCCAGCCAGGCATTACGACCCAATCCACGACTCCCAGCCAGGAGTTCAGGCCCGTCGGTCCGCCACGGCGGACTCAGGGTGACTTGATTCTTTGCTGCCAGTCCCGGCGCAATTTGAGGTAGATTTATAACGACATTGCCCTGGGTGCTCCTGTCCTTTGCTGCTGGGTGTGTCCGGCGTGATAAAATGGATGGGTTTTCGGGATAGTGATCGCCGTCAGCGGTAGACTTGGGATTTTGACGGCGCTGGCTGGTCTGGAAAGCCTAACCCGGAGGTTCCCGTATGACTAGAAAGCTTTTTGAAGACAGTAAGAACAGGGCCTTGCTCAGCTTCACTTCGATGTTCGAGGCCCTCAGCCCGGAGTACCGGATCTCGCTGGTGCTGCGCGCCCTGCGAGCCCGGGATCACGTTTCTGCCGACGCGGGCCGCTCACTGGATTCGGCCATACGCGGCAGCATACGACTGGTGGGCTATTCCAACCCGGCGCTGGCAATATCATCCGCGCTGCTGGAACCGGTTAACGAGTCCGTAATGAAGTCCGAGAAGCTGGCCACCGCAACTCTGCGGGTCTGGGCAGAATCTCTGGACGAACTGGAGAAACTGGTGTCGGGTCACCTGGCCTCCCAGGGTTTGCCCACCGAGTACCCCGACTTCGAGAACAGCCGATTTCGCGGTTTCTGGGATGAGGAGGTGTGGCAAAGGGAACTGGACTGGATCGTGGATCTTGCGGAATTGTGGAGTGAAGTAGACGTAGCCCTTATGCTCTGCTATGTGTCGGGCAGGACCATCGTACTGGACGAAGAGCCGGCCGAAGCGGAAATGAGCGACGGGACCGTAGAAATTTCGAGTGTTCGGGACAATCAGGAAGGGGAGGAAGAGATGGGCGAGGAAATAGAACCATACTATCTGCCTCCCGAGGCGCCCCGGTTCGTGGAACCACCGGGGAACGCGCCCCAGCCGGAGCCAGCCCAGGCTCCCGCGTCCGGCCCAGTCGCACCCCCCCGAATCTCGGCCATCGTTACCCAGATAGAGGGCCCAGCCATTCTGAACCAGACCATCGAGTTCCTTGCTTCATTGAGCCCTGAAGACCGTAACTGGAGCGAGGCCGTGCCTTCCTTCGTAGAGGCGGTAAGCGGCATCAGGACATTGAAGTCGGTGCAGCGGGAACGGCGGGCCAGCCTGCTGGAGGCCCACGCCGAGATTGTAGAGGAATTCTCGGCAGACCTGGAATTCCTGGAACAGGACACCACTTTCTGGACGGCCCAGGCCTTGACCGAATTGTCTGAACTGGACCGAACCCTGGAACTGGCCTCCAGCCTGAAGAATCTGCTGACCGAGTACCGTGAGGTGCGCCGCCCGGGAACAACGCTGACCGAGGAGTTGGGCCGGAGAGAGCGCAGGTTCGCGCTGGAACCCCGCATAATCGACATCATGGGCCTGATGCGCCAGGCCATGACCGAGGTGCGCGGCTCAAGGAGGTCGCCGGATGAGGGCGATGAAAGCGGCGGCGACAACCAGGACCCGCCGGGGTTAGCCGCTAACCCCCGCCGGAACTCTATCAGAACCGTCCCAAGGTCGAACGGCGCGCAGGGTCAATTACCGTACAACGCCCCGGGCAACGAGGTAATCCGGGAGCCGGGAGAAGGCTGATAACAAAGCGGGTTTACTTTGGCTGACAAAGCCCTTAGCGGGCCGGGGGAGTTACTCCCCCGGCCCGCAATTGTTCCCTGGCTTATCCGGCGATACCGGTCCCGCTATGCCCTGGTAAGCAACTCCAGCACGTGCCCGTCGGGGTCACGGAAGTAGACGCCCCGTCCGCCCTTGCGGTGGTTAATGTCCATATCCTCCAGGCTTCGGGGCCCGCTGCCCCAGGGAATTCCTTCGGATTTTATGCGGTTGAATATAGTATCGAAGTCCTCCTCGGACACGTGAAAGGCGTAGTGGTGGTGCTCAAATTCATCACGGTCGTCGAAGTCCAGGGTCAGGGACTCGTTGACCTGGACCGGGGCGAAGTGACCGTGGATACCTTCGTACGTCAGCCCGAAGACCCGGGCAAAGAACCTTGCTCCGGCCTCCTTGTCTCGCGAGGGTACGATGGTATGGTTCAGCTCGATAGCCATGGTGCACCTCCATAATGTTGGTAGCTGACAGTCGGGGAGAATGCTGCCCCGATTTTGATGTTCACTTGGTCCCATTATATACCGGCGCTACTGGATTCCAGTCCGCACAGTCCAAACAACGGTCTAAACCAGGAATGATGGCCCTGGCGCCTGCTGACCCGAAATTTACTGGCTTCTCTCTTCCTCCAATACCTGTCTAAGGACGTCCTCGTCCACCCGCACTTCAACGCCTGCTCTTTCTTCCTGCAGCAGCATGGCGACACGGGAATCCCGGTGGCCCCAACCCCGGTTGATGGCTTCGGTCAATTCCGCCAGGGCCAGGTTGGCCAGGCGCATGGGGACGTTGAACTCGCGGCCCACGCCCACGGCCAGGTCCACATCCTTGCGGGCCAGTTGCAGCGCGAAGTCCGGAGGGTCGAAGTTGCCGGGGAGCATGTGTTCCGCCAGTCCCTCGAAGGGACCCCGGCGGCCTTGGGCGCCGCGCCGGACCGCCTGCCACAGGGCCAGGGGTTCCACCCCCGCCTTTACGCCCATGGTAAAGGTTTCCGCCAGCGCGGTCTGAATAATGTAACCCGAGCAATTGTGGACCAGCTTGGCCACGGACCCGCATCCGATGGGGCCCACGTAATAGGCCTTGTCCCCGATGGAGTCCAGGACCGCCTTGTACCGGTCGAACAGTTCCTGGTCGCCGCCCACCCAGATGGCCAGGTTGCGGGAGCGCGCTCCCCTGGGGCCGCCGCTGACCGGGGCGTCCAGCATGTGGATGCCCTGTTCCTCGTAGACCTGGTGGATTTTGCGGATTACGGTGGGAGAGTTGGTGCTGAGGTCGAAATAGACTTTTCCGGCAGTCAGTCCCTCAAGCAGGCCGTCTTCCCCCAGGGCCACGGCTTCTACCTCCACCGGACCGGGCAGAGAAGTAAACACAACCTCGGCTTCTTCGGCCACTTCACGGGGCGAATCGGCCCACACCGCTCCCGCCTCCAGGTGGGGCGTCGCAGCCTCGCGCCGGATGTCGTGGACAATCATGTCGTTGCCGCCCTGGAGGCAGTTGTAGGCCATGCTGCCGCCCATGGTTCCCAGGCCAATAAATCCAACCTTCATCGGTCCCTCCGTCTAATCGCAAATGTCTGCTACCGCCAGCGTTGCTGAAGAAGTGCCCCAATTATGGGCGAGGCCGGAAGCGCCCGCAAGGGCGGCCCGTGCGAACTGTTGTATGGTTGCTAGACGGTAATGGTCAAAGGTTTGTAGGGAAGGGATTGCGCGGCGCCGCGCGGCCTTAATTTCGGGGGCCAAATAGAGTAAAATAATAGTATGTATTCCGTTTTCTGAGACCGTGATATTGGGCAGGAGAACACGATGACGTCTTCCCCGCAGGCATTGAGCCGTACCGAACGAAATCTCTGGAGCGCCATAGCCGGTGAGGCGTTGGCGCACCTGAAATATAACGCCTTTGCCCACAAGGCCCTGGAGGAGGGATATCCAGAGGTTGCCCAAGTGT
Organism: Dehalococcoidia bacterium; assembly: GCA_965207275.1. Lineage (GTDB taxonomy): Bacteria > Chloroflexota > Dehalococcoidia > Lucifugimonadales > UBA3495 > Bin22. The sequence goes on along the minus strand of CBDBMH010000002.1, from coordinate 1,903,146 downwards.
TCCAGGAGGTGGCCGGGGCCGAGACGATCCACGGGCTGAACCACCTCAACGTGGCCGGAGAGGTGGGCGCCACCCTGGACAACCTGCGCTCCGTCGTGGAGGGGGAATCCAGGGAGTTCAGCGTAATGTACCCACGCATGATTCGCGATGCCCAGACAGACGGTCGACAGGACGCCGCCGATTCCTTTGCCCTGGCCCTGGAACGGGAACAGCACCACCAGGCCATCTTTTCCCGGGCATTGGAGCAACTGGAAATCAGGCAAGGCCGTTTGTCCCATACTCCGACCGTAACGCCGGCCGCGCCCCGGGAAACCGTCATAGGGAACGTGGGAGGCGCAATGCAGGACGACCCGCAGCCGGTTGGCCCTCCCCTGTCGCCGGTGATGGTCGGCCCCGACCTGGTGGTGGGCTCCGGCGATTCGCAGATCGACCTGAACTCCTACGTGGCCGCCACCATCGAGGTGGACAAGGAGCGGTTCCGGGTGGCGAACCTGGGAAGGTTGAGGGAGGTGGTGTTTGGCGCCCAGGACGGCATTATCAGCACCGTGGCCCTGGTTACCTCAGTGGCGGTGGCCATCGGGGACGGGGCTACCATCCTGGTCGCAGGGCTGGCCGCGGCCCTGGCCGGCATGATTTCCATGGCCACCGGCGCTTACCTGGGGTCGCGGGCCGAGCAGGACGTGCAACGGGCGGAGATTGCCCGAGAGGCCAAGGAACTGGAAGAGAACCCCGCCGAGGAATTCGCCGAACTGGTGGTAGTACTGCAACGGGAGGGCAGAAGCTTCCAGGAAGCCAGTGACCTGGCCGCCGAAATATCGCTGGATAAGGAAGTGTGGCTGCGAACGCTGGTGGAAAAGGAACTGGGCATCAGCCCCGAGGAGACCACCAACCCGGTGAAGGACGCCCTGGTGATGGGCGTGTCGTTCGTGGTGGCGGCCATGATACCCATCGCCCCTTACCTCTTCCTTTCGGGGTGGACGGCCATAGCCGTCTCCATAGGGGGCGCGCTGGCGGGCCTGTTCCTGCTGGGAATGGGAAAAGGGAGGCTGGTCAGCAAGTCCCCCTTCCTGCAGGGACTGGAAATCCTGGTCATCGGCGCGGTATCCGCCGCCATCGGTTTTGTGCTGGGAGACCTGGTGCCCCGACTGTTCAGTTAGCCGGACATGGGTGGACAGGATTTACAGGATAGGGTTTGGTTGTGAATCTATCTATCCTGTGTATCCTGCCTGTGCATCCTGTTCACTCAAGCTTGAATCAAGTCAGGCTATCGTAGAAGCTTCGGAGGGCGGCAAGGAAGTCCACCGGATTGTCGCCGGCCACCAGGTGTCCCGCGTCAGGTACGGTGACGATTTCGCAACTGGGGATGACTTGCTGCATTTCCCGCATGGTCTGGTCGGCAAAGATGTCGCTGTTGCCGCCGCGCACCACCAGGGTGGGGCAGGTGATATTGCCCACCGCCTCCCAGAGTTGCGCTTCTGACCAGGTCGGTCCCTGGCGGCCCGGGGTGCGAAGCAGCTTGTCGTACTTCCATGACCACTTGCCGTCGGGCCTTTGACGAATGCTGTATTTCAGGGCGCCGAGGGTCTGCTCGCGAGACCGGCCGGTGTACTCCTGCACCCGGTCGGCGAACTCCTCGAAAGTATCCAGTTCGTCGGGCAATTCACGGAAATTCTGGATGCGGTTGCGACCCCGGGACTGGGCTACCGGTCCGGTGTCGACAATCACCAGGGACCTCAGCTTGTCCGAGTTTCGGGAGGCCCAGACATAGCTGTTGCGCCCGCCCATGGAATGGCCGATCAGATGGAAACCGCTAATGCCCAGGGCCCCAACAAAGCCGTCGATGTCTCGCTGGTGCGCCTCCAGGGTGTAATCGCCGTCGGTGGCCCAGTCGCTATCGCCGTGGCCCCGCTGGTCCATGGCGATGATATGGTAGGCTTCGGACAGCGGCAGGCTGACAAAGTCCCAGCTGTGGGCCTGCTGGGAACCGCCGTGCAGCATTACCACCAGGGGATTTCCGGGCTGGCCCCACTCCAGGTAGTGAAAGTTCATCCCGTGGACCTGGACATTTCGGTCAAGCGGCTCATTCTCCTGGATAAAGGTTACGCCCTTCTGTCGCGCGGCCTGGTGCAGGGAAAGGCCCAGGGAATGAGAAGCCATGTCGGATACCTCCGGAGTGCAGGGGTAGGGTGTCCCAATGATAACCGGGATGGGCCGGGTGTCAAGCAGAGGGACTGCAGGTACAAGGCAATCGCGTTCTGGCGAATTGTTACTCTGAGCGGAGCCGAAGAGTCTAAACTCCAACCTACAAACGTACTTTCAGACCCGTCCGCCGCGGCGGAGGCTGAGGGCGAGAATTCTAGGCCCTTCGGCAAGCTCAGGGCGACATGACCTATCTTCAGAGTATCTGCCCACGTTTAAGGCGCGGTTGCCCTGCCTACCGGTACAATCGGACTGATCGGGTGATGCAATCCCGGAATTTGTGGGCATGGGTCCATCGAACGCTTAGCGCGTAATCGGAAATCGCAGGGTGTAATTGCCATCTGGTTCAGTCCCTGAGTCAGTGGTGATTACGAGGATGGGCTTTCCGGCATCCTCCGGTTGACACCTTCAAACGCCCGAATCTAAACTTAAGCAACATTAGACGCCATCCAATGGCAAGGAGAATCCCATGACGGCGACAGCGGAACACAATCACGGCATTCGGCACGCCCATTTTCACGGGCACAAGCAGGCGGCGGCAGATATTGCCGAGGCCTGCCGCAACTGGGTGGACAGCCTCAACGCCGAGCAGAAGGCCAAAGGAACATTCCACTACCTGGACGGGGAGCGGCAGTTCTGGTACTACCCGCCCATGAACCGTCACGGCCTGCCCCTCAGGGACATGAACGACGAACAGCGGAAACTGGCTTTTCGCATAATGGAAAGCTCGCTGGACCCCCAGGCCTACCAGCAGGCCTGCGCCATAATCCAGCATGAACTTATCCTGGGCCCCCTGGAAGAGGAGCGGAATATCGTAACCTTCATCCGCGACCCGGAGCTTTACTACTGGACGGTTTTCGGCGAACCGGGCAGTGAGGAACCCTGGGGCTGGAGGGCCGAGGGCCACCATGTATCCCTCCATTTCAGCATCTGGGGCGACGAAGTTACGGCGGTGACACCCTTCTTCTTCGGGGCCAATCCCGCCGAAGTGCCCCACGGCGAAAAACAGGGCCTGCGCATATTGGGACACCGGGAAGACCTGGCGATTGAACTGATGGCGTCACTGACCGACGAGCAGCGGGCCATGGCCATCATTCACGAAAACGCGCCCTGGGACATCCTCACTTACAACACTACCAAGGCCCCGATCCACGAAGGCGAGGGCCTGGCCGCCGCCGACATGACCGGCGAGCAGAAGGAAGTCCTCCTGGCCCTGGTAACCGAGTACGTGAACCAGGTCCGGACGGACGTGGCCCGGGAACGTCTGGAGGAAATCAAGGAGAAGGGCCTGGACCACTACCGCCTGGTGTGGGCCGGGGCCACCGACCGCAGCAGAGACCACTACTACCGCATCCACGGCGGCACCTTCCTGATCGAGTTCGATAACATCCAGGACGGCGCCAACCACATCCATTCGGTGTGGCGGGACGTGGAGAATGACTTCGCTGCCGACGTGCTGCGGGACCACCGCTTGATGTACCACGTGCTGTAAGAGGCGGATAAAACATAAAGCACGCAGATCGCTGCAGGGGCGGGTTTCAAACCCGCCCTTTGCCCATAACGGGATTTTTCAAGATTTTTTCGGGTGAATCGAAGTCGGGTTTCAAGCAAAAATGGAGAGACCTGACTTCCTGAACCATTGCCGAAGAAGCAAGATAGCGGAGTAAGGGAAAAGGCTGACATGGTTTCAATGCCGGGATTTGCAGAACTGGTGGAAGTGAGCCCGTCGGATGTTTGGAAGAATGAGGAGCAGCAATTCACGCCCTGGATGATACAGCAAACTAATCTGGATAAACTGGCTCACGCCATCGGCCTTCCCACCATTGTATTGGTTGACCGCGAGGTGCAGCAGGGCAACCTGCGCGCCGATATCATCGCCCACGCTCCACAGAAAGACCTGACGGTTCTGATTGAGAACCAACTTTTTCCTGCCGACTTTGAACATTTCGGGCGGTTGATGGCCTACCTGGAGGCCTTCAAAGCCCAGGTAGTTGTGTGGGTGGCCGCCAGTTTTGGCCAGGAACAATTGGCTGCCTTCCGCTGGCTGAACGAAAATACCAACGAGCCCTTTTCCTTCTTTGCCGTCCAGCTCAAGGTGTTCCGGATAGGCGAATCTATGGCTACCCAGTTTGACGTGCTGGAGCGGCCCAACGAATGGACTCACCAGGTACGCGCCATGCAGGAAACGGGCGGGGCGATGACCGGTCTCCGGAAGGTACGCAACGGCTTCTGGAGCATCTACGCTCACCGTTACCCGGATGATCTGCGCCTGCCGCCCCTTCCCACCAGCGCAAGCTATAGCGTGTCGATCGGAAATGTCAGCGCCGCCCTGAGCCTGTCCGTCGACGGAGTCGGCATTTTCCTGTCAAACCGTGACGGCTATGAAGGCCTGGAAGGCCAGCGGTTCCTGGAAGCGTGCCAGGCCGCGCTGAATGAACGGGGCATAAAGTCCTGGGATACCGTGGCCGACGCCTATCGTGAAGAGAACTGGCCTGGCATGGCTGACCGGCTGCACCAAAAGCTGCTGCAACATCAAGAGGTGGTTGACGCCCTTGCCGCCGAATCGGAACAGCCGATGCTCGACGCACAATTCTACCCGGAGTCCTAGCCGACTAGGCGCCACCCATGACGACCCTTTCCGAAATTGGAGAGAACTTTGTGCGCCGGGGCCTTACCGGGAAGCGGGTACCACGCATAGGGTGGAAGCAACACCCCACGAAGCTGAACAGTTGCGACAGTCGGTGAAAATGCGCATCCAACCATGGTTTTGGTTTAGCTATTCCAGATTTCTTGAACCAGGGTGAACTATGATTTCCTTAACTCAGGAAGTGCAGGACAGCATCAACAACGCCAGGGCCAGCGGAAACCCGTGTATCGTCGCCACCGCCGCCCCGGATGGCACGCCGGACCTGGGCTATATCGGCACTATGCTCGCCCTCAGCGATTCCACCCTGGCTTACAAGAACCGCGGCAGCCAGGCGACCCTGGTATCCCCGGAGGAGAACCCCAAGGTCATAGTAATCTATCGCAACGCGGAGACCGGGGTGGGTTGGAAATTCCGCTGCACCGCCGCCGAATACCGGGAGGGCCCTTTCTTCGATGAGGTGAACCGCCGTCTGTCCCCGACGGGGGGCGACGCGGCCCATACCGGAACGGTCGTCGTCCTGGACATTGATCAGGTGCTGACTCTATTCGGCGAACTTCTCCAGGAAAAAGAGCCAGGCCGACGATGGTAGCCACCGGTCCCAGATCGTAGTTCCTAATCCTCAATGCCAGGGAGCCAGCCATGACAACCCTATCCGTAGTTGGCGAGAACGTAAGGCGTCGGGACTTTCCCGAGAAACTGGTGGGACAGGCCCGGTATTCCGCCGACCTGAAGATGCCTGGGATGTTGTACGGGCATATCCTGCGCAGCCCTCATCCCCACGCCAACATCACCAGCATCGACACCAGCGAGGCGGCGCAACTGCCGGGAGTGCTGGCCGTCATTGCTCCCTTTGATGTGCCCCGCCGGGCGGTGGCGCCCATCGCCCTGGACACCAGCGTGCTGGACGCCCGGGTGCGGTTCGTGGGGGATGAGGTGGCGGCGGTGGCGGCGGTGGATGATGACACGGCTCGCCGGGCGCTGGACCTCATCAGGGTCGAGTACGAGCCGCTGCCCTTTTACACCGACCCGGACTCGGCGCTGGCGCCGGATGCCATAGACATTCACCCCGGCGGGAACCTGGCCATCAACCCGCCCCTGTCCATCGGGCGGGGCGACGTGGAAGCGGGGTTCGCCGAAGCCGACCTGGTGATGGAAGAGACCTACAACATTGCCTGCCATTCGGCAACACCCATGGAGCCCCGGGCAGGGATAGCCTCCTGGGAAGGAGACTCGGTAACGGTATGGAAGTCCACCCGGGGAGTCCACGTGGACCAGGTGGCGCTGGCCCAGGCCCTGGAAATTCCGGTGGAAAACGTGACAATAATCGGCCCTTTCCTGGGCGGTGGGTTCGGCAACAAGGATGAGTCCCGCCTGGCCGTGCTGGTTGCCCTGCTCTCCCAGCGGGCCGGTCGCCCGGTGCGTATTGAGTTCTCAAGGGAGGACGAGTTTGTCGCCGGCAGGACTCGCCACGCCGGCCGCATTGGTCTGAAGGTGGGAGTAAAGCGGGACGGGACCATCACCGCCATCCAGGGCGTCTCCACCCTGAACACCGGGGGTTACGTCGCTTCGGGTCCCGGGGTGGCGCGGCGGGCAGGCCAGGGGATCATTTACCTGTACCACTGCCCCAACGTCCTTTACCAGTCCTACCTGGCCTACACCAACTGTCCTTCGGCGGGTTCATACCGGGCCCTGGGGGCGCCCCAGGGCCACTTTGCCCTGGAAACTCTGATGGACCGCATCGCCGAGGAACTGGATATGGATCCGCTGGCCTTCCGGCTGAAAAACCGGGTGCCGCCGGAGGGCCAGCCGGGCCCGCGACTGTCCCCTCCCGACCAGATCATAGACAGCCAGCCTATCGAGGGAGGCATTCCCTTTTCCAGCAACGGTCTGGAGGAGTGCCTGACCCGGGGAGCGGAAGCTTTCGGATGGGACCGGCCCCTGGAGCAGCCGGCCGACCCCTCCAAGAAACGGGGCAAGGGTATGAGCATGATGATTTACCGGGGCGGCCCCGGTTCCACTTCCGCCGCCACCGTCAGCATTGCCAGGACGGGGGAAATCTCCCTGCTCAGCGGCCTGATGGACGTGGGAGAAGGGGCTACCACCGTCCTTCCCCAAATGGCCGCTGAAATCCTGGGAGTCGACGCCGAGGATATTATTACCGTCTTTGGGGATTCTTCCAGCACGCCCGAGGCGCCCATTACGGCGGGTTCCACCGCCACCTTTTCCACAGGCAGCGCCCTGGTGCGCGCCGCCGCCGAGGTGCGCCGCCAGTTGCTGGATCTGGCGTCCGATGGCCTGGAGGCGCCGGTGATGGAACTGGATATAAGGGACGGCCGGGTCTTCGTCACCGACGATCCCTCCCGCAGCATGGCCCTGACCGACGTGGCTGCCCGTATGGATGACGACTCCATTACCGAAGAAGTGACCATTCCCGTGCCGGGCAGCGCCGACTACATCGTCAATGCCTTCGGCGCCCACTTCTGCGAGGTGGAGGTGGACACCGATACCGGCCGGGTGCGGGTGGTGCGCTACGTGGCGGCCCAGGACTCGGGCCGGATTATGAACCCGCGGATGGCCCTGAACCAGGTGGAGGGGGCTATTTCCCAGATGCTGGGGTTTGCCCTGTCGGAAGAACTGGTGACCGACAGGCCTACAGGAGTTACCCTGAACGCCAGTTACCTGGAACACAAGAGTCCCACCATCGCGGACTTCCCCGACCTGCAGGTGATTTTCGCTGACATAGTTGACCCGGTGGGTCCCATGGGGGCCAAGGGCCTGGGCGAGGTCCCCTGCCCGGGGGTTGCTCCGGCCATCGCCAACGCTGTTTATGATGCGTTGGGCTTGCGTTTGACGGAGTTGCCCATGACTCCGGACCGGGTTATTCGGGCGATGGGGGGGGCCCTATACTTATAATAGTAGCCGCAGTTTCGTTCTGGATTCAAGGAAGAGTGTAGTTGAGGAGCAATGTCATGGCCTCGCCCGAATCGTCGGCGAATATGACACCGTTGGAGTACCTGAAGCAGGCGGACCTGGCAATGGCCGACGGAAACGGCAAGGATGCCGCCGGCCGAATGTGGAAGGCTATCGAGGCAACCATCTTGGGCTTGGCCAGGGATAAGGGCCTGGCGGGGGAAGACCTTGACCAACTGGCCCTGGCGCTGGATGCCGGGAGTCCTGTGGAAAAACGCCGTCACATGAGTAGTGTGGTCATCGGGGTAACTCTGCTGGAGCACTCAAAGGCAGAAGTGTTGGAGGACTGTGAGCTTGAATTGGCGTACCAGCTATCCCACGAATTCGTGGCTAATTCGTGACAGAGTAATCAATTGAGTACCTACGGGTCGGGGCGGGCCGATTCGGCCCGCCGAGAAACTAAGGCAAGAGAGTACCGACGGATTGCCCGGTCGATCGGCGGTCATGAGGGCGACAATGACGCCTCCGGTGCTCTGCTCTACGAAGCGGCCAAACAATGCATAAATGCGGTGGCCAGCCAACAAGGATTGAACCCCGGTCCCACGGGAAGCAAGATTCGCTTTCTGAGAGATTTGGCGTCAGGTGTCGGAGCCATGCCCAACCTCTTGGACAATTGGCAAGCTGCGTCGGCGTTGCATGTGAATGCAGACCGCCTTCACCTTTCTGAAGCGGAGTTCGAAACCGCATGGACGGATGCCCAAGTTTTCATTGACCAGATGTTGGAAATTTATGCATTCAGCCTATAGTCCCAACCCTTCCCAATTTCAATTTTCCATTGTTGGTTCACAATGTCAGGAGGCCTCATGAATCCCTTCCAATACTCTGAACCTCAAACATTGGCGGAGGCGGTGGCTCTTTTGGGTGAGGCCGATGCCCACGTAATTGCCGGCGGGTCAGACCTGCTGGACGAGGTGAAAGAGGGGATAATCAGCCCCGGTCACGTGGTCAGCCTGGCGTCGGTTCCTGACCTGGCTGGCATAAATGAGGCGGGCCAGGGCCTGCGCATCGGGGCTATGACGACTATAGCCGATGTGGCTGGCAATCCGTTAATTCGCACTGCCTACACCGCGCTGGCCGAGGCCGCCGGGGGCCTGGCCACGCCCCAGATTCGCAACGTCGGCACGCTGGGGGGCAACCTGAATCAGCGTCCCCGGTGCTGGTACTACCGCCACCCCCTGATCCCCTGCCTCAAGAAGGGCGGCGACCGCTGCTATGCCCTAGCCGGCAGCACAAAGTACCTATGCGTTACGGGCGGGGAGCGATGCTTTATTGTCCATCCCTCGGATACGGCGGTGGCCCTGTCGGTGTTTGGCGCAAGTATTGAGGTTTCCGGTAGTAACGGAGCCCGAACCCTGGATATTGGAGAATTTTTCACGGGCCCCGGCATTGACGTTACCCGGGAGACGGCTCTGGAGCCTGGCGAGGTGGTTACCGGCGTATCCCTGCCCCGCCCTGGTGATCTGGGGGCCGACGGCCGGCCACCCCGCAGCATTTACATCAAGGCCAGGGAACGGGAGGCGGGCGATTTTGCGCTGGTCAGCGTGGCGGTGCGGATGGCGGTGTCGGGCGGTGTAGTCCAACAGGCCGCGGTGGCCCTGGGCGGCGTGGCGCCGGCGCCTTACCGGGCAACGCAGGTGGAGGAGTACCTGGCCGGCCGTTCCGTGGATGAAGTTGACGCAGCTTACGCCGGAACCCTTAGCATCCCCGACGCCCGCCCCATGACCGACAACGGCTACAAGGTGGTGATGGCCAACAACCTCGTTAAGCAAGGTATTGCGAGGCTGCTGGCGGGGTAGCTTATACTGCCTCTGCTTGCGTAGTTTCGCTTTGCTGAGGTAGCCGATGATGAGAGTCCTGGGACTGGCGGCGTTCTTTGCAATGGCGGTACTGCTGGCTTGCCAGGGGCAGTCCGAGGTCACCGTTCCAGAGCCAATCCGTGTGACGGCGACGCCGGATACGCCCGCCACGGTGGCCGCCCTGGTGGCCAACCCCACAGACACCCCCGCGCCAACCTCGCCGCCAACACCCACCCCGAACCTGGAGGCTACCGTGGAAGCGCGGTTGGCCGCAACGGTGGCAGCCTCGCCCACTGATACGCCGGTACCGACCAGTACGCCAACCCCCACGTCCACTCCCACCCCAACTCCCTTGCCGACGGCCACCCCTACAAGTGTGCCGTACCCCACGCCACCGCCAACTCTGTTCCCCACCAGGACGCCCAGGCCAACGTTTACACCGGCGCCGACGGCGTCGCCGCTCCCCACCAACGCGCCACCGCCGCCGCTGAAATACGACCGGAGCCTGCTGCTGTTTGGGCCGGAAGAAGGGGCGCTGGTCCACGCGCCAGGCAACGACTTCCTGGAAGGGATATATGGGCCCAACACTCAAGAGGACGTGCTGATTGAAGCCACGTTCTTTAATCCCTACGATTCGGAAAGTCTTTACTGGAAACACGGTTTCTTGATTAAGGACAGAGGGCACAATAATCAGTACTTTGTCGGATTCGATAGCGACGGCTATTGGGAATTTTTCTATCAGCTGGGTGAAACTGCCCAGATGGACTTGCGCTTGGAAGAGTCCCCGGATATAGACCGGAAACCTGGCGGGATGAACCTTTTCCAGGTTGTCGTCATTGGCGGCCGGGGATGGCTGTACATCAATGGCAAACTACAGGGACCACTGGACCTGAGCGTCGACACCGGTGGTGATGGGGTTACCCTGTTCGTCCACGATGAGTACGCAGGGGAAACCAGGTTTGAGAACTTTACCGTCTGGAGGTGGGGAGCAAGGTTGGCAAGCGACTTTGCCGACGTCGACCCATACGTGACTCCGCTTCCGACCGTTACTCCGGATCCCAGCATGCCGATATTTGGACCGGTGAGCGGAAGAATCCCCCACGATGCAGGAGACGCATACCTGGCAGAATATTTCGGACCTACCATCGATGGCGATGTGATGGTGGAAGTGACATTTTCGAACCCCTTCGCCCCCGACGAGTCTCATTGGAATTATGGTCTTCTCTTCAGCGGCGCTGTACCCGAGACTTATCACCATATCGAAATTCACAGCTTATTTGGTGGTTCCTACAATCATTGGAGAAGAGGCGGCAGAGACGACGAAGTACGCGGCAGAAATGCGGAGGATACGCCTGGCCTTAGCTTCCAGAAGGATGAAAAGAACTATATAAGGCTGATCATCGTTGGCGGTGCGGGCCATCTATACGTAAATGATCGACGGGCAGGAATCCTTAATTTCAATCTCGGAAATGTGGAAAATCCGGACAGAATCAGTCTTGTCATCAACGACTATGACGGGCAAGGCTTCCACTATAGTAGGGGCGGCCACACCGAATTCGAAGGCTTCACCGTCTGGCGCTGGCACCCTTCCTTCTTCGAACTCCCGGAGGATGATTAAACGGTTGCCCGCTAATCCCCCAACCCGGCCATTCTTCGCATAACCGTATAGAGAATCGCAAAGTCCCGGTCGGAAAAGCCCTGGGCGCGGCAGATGTTGAGGTATTCGTTGGTGGTGGCGCTGGTGGGCATGGGGACTTCCAGGTCTCGCCCCATGTCCAGGGCCAGCATCAGGTCTTTCTGGATCATGGTAACGTCGAACAGAGGTTCTTCGGGCGGGTTGACGGTCAGGGGGAAACGGTACTTCAAGGCCGGGGACGCCACCACGCTGTTCAGCAGGGCCGTCACCGCCGCCTCCCGGGGAATGCCGCTCTTCTCCGCCAGCAGCAGGCTTTCGCAGAAGGACAGTATCTGGATAGGCAGGCTCAGGTTCACCGCCACCTTCATCGTCGCTGCCAGCCCGTTCTCGCCCACGTAGTCCACGGTGGGGCCGATATCCTGGAGGATGGGTTTCATCGCCTCAAAGACTTCGTACTCGCCGCCCACCATCACCGATAGCTGACCCGCGTCCAGGGTTATAGCGCTGCCCGACACCGGGGCGTCCAGCATTTGCGCGCCCTGCTCCCTTACCTGCAATGAAAGGGCCCGGCTGGCGGCTGGACTTACGGTGCTCATGTCGATGTAGACTTTCCCCGGTTCCAGGCCCGCCAAAACTCCGTCGGGGCCCCAGGTAACGGCCTCCAGGGCCTGGGTATTGGCCACCATGGAAAAGGTGACGTCGGCGGCTTCAGCCACCTGCTTGGGGGTGTCGCCCCAGAGCATGCCCATATCAACCAACCAGTCACCGCGGGACCTGGTCCGGTTGTAGCCCGTTACGGTGTGTCCCGCGTTAAGCAACCGGCGCACCATTTTGCCGCCCATTGTTCCCAATCCGATAAAGCCCAGGTTGGCCATGTTTCACCTACCAGTTAAGCTGGATGGAATATTGCGGTGGGAATGGTACCACAAGGCAAAGAAGCCCTCATCCAGGCGCCCGTCCGGTCAGGGCAATCGCATTATAAATCGTCCTCAAATGGCCCCAGGACCGGCAGCAAATAGTCAAGTCACCCTGAGCTTGCCGAAGGGTCTAGACTCTTGGCTGAGAGTCGTGGACTGGGTCCCAAGGCCTGCCTGGCAGGAACGGATTCAGATGCTTCGACTTCGCTCAGCATGACATTCTTTAAAACGCGATTGCCCTGCAGTCCGGTGAGTAGCGTGGCGGTACGGCGAGCGATACCGTGGTTTTCCGAACAACGCAGGGACGCGTCGCGACCCGTCCCTGCGGATTGCAGTGGGGATTCGGAAGTTTAGGCTCAATCGGCCTCGACGTTGAGGACCTGGCGGATCTCGTTGGCGAGGTCCACCAGGTCGATGTGTTTGTGGGCTCGGGGTCGTTCATCAGGGCAGGCCCAGTACCGGCGGGCCTCCGTAACCCAGCGTCCCTGCCATGCAGGGGCCGGTCATTGGGCGGCGTTACATCTCTGAAGAGGGAGTCCTCGACCGGTTTCCTAAGGGCAGGCCAGTTGTCATCCGTCATTCGCCTCCTCGTCCGGTGGAAAGCCTACCCTCGGTTGACGTTTCCGGTGACAATATTCCGGGGACGGTTGGTTCGTCCTGTACATCCGCCTTGCTTCGCCCTTGCATGTGCGCGTGCCACTGCCGCCAGAATCCCCGCATCTGAAGCTCGTCCGAAGTGTTTGGGGACGGGTTTGTCATGCCCCGGGAAAGGTCCGACCATTCCATCTCGGTGGCGCGGAACCCGGCCTGGCAGGATTCCAGGGCCTCCACGTCGTCCGGGGTGGCAAATCCGCCCGGCCCCACGAAGGTCAGGTAACTGTCCAGCCGGGCCGCCAGCGTTGCATCGGACTCCTCCCTGGGGACCAGGTGCCAGGCAGTTACATCCATGCGGTCGGGCGCCAGTGGTTCGAAGTACCGGATTGTAATGGCAACGATGTCGTTGATGATCAAGTTGGGATAGATAAGCAAGTTTCGGGAAATGTCGGCCATCTGGTAAGCGCGTTCTTCTCCATATTTCTCAACCAATTGCTGGCGGACTCTTGACATGGGTTCCCTGGCGTCTTCTCCGTAAAGAGGGTGCCAGTGAGCGATGGGACGTCCATTGCGGGCCACGTTCTCCGCAACACAGTGGCCATTGCCCAGGGCTCTTGACCTTCCCGGAGGACGGGAGGCCATGGTGTCGCCGCTGTCATCCGTGCCGAGGGAGGCGATGTAATCTACGTAACTGCCGTGGGTGGGGACCAGGTGGTATCCGTCCAGGCTGTTTTCCGCCAGCATCTTCCAATTCGCCCTGGTGGCGTACCGGTTGGAACCCGGTATAACTCGTATCCCCTCTTCGGCCTGGTCGACAATCAAATCCAGATACTCTCTGGCGCCGGCCAGGTAGGCAACCAGGTCTTCGACGTGGGGATTGAAGCTTACGAAGCAAAAACCCCGGTTCTGTTGCATTATGCTGGGTAGCTACATATAATAGACCCGGCTATGCCGGAACGCAACTTCTCTAACCGGACACTTTTCCACGGCGACAACCTCGACTTCCTCCGGGGAATGAACTCCGGGACGGTCAACCTCATTGCCACAGACCCGCCCTTCAACAAAGGGCGGGATTTTCATGCTACCCCGGACAGCTTGGCCAGGGGTGCACGATTCGTTGACCGCTGGCGTTGGGAGAATGACGTACACGAGGAATGGGTTGACGCTATCAAGGATGACTGGCCCGGTGTCTGGCAAGCCATTGAGAACGGGCGGGCTAATCATTCGGATGGAATGGCTGCGTTCCTTTGCTGGCTGGGAATCAGGCTGATTGAAATGCACCGGGTCTTGTCCGAGGAAGGCAGCCTGTACCTTCATATTGACCATACCGCCCACGCCTACGCCAAGTGCTTACTGGACGCTATCTTTGACCGGCGTAATTTCAGGAACGAAATCATTTGGGCATATCGGGGGGGGGGGGAGTCCCAACGGCTGACTTTGCGAGGAAGCACGATACTATCCTTCGCTATTCCAAAACAGAGAAGGTTACCTTCAATGTTGATGATGTGAGAATCCCCTATTCACTTGATTCAGAGGAACGCTTGCAATACACGGCAAGGGCATTCAGGGGCGCCCGTACCTATGATAGCTACGTTCCGAACCCGGAAGGCAAACACCCGGAAGACTGGTGGGTAATGCAACCGATAATGCCTTCCTCGAAGGAACGGGTAGGCTATCCGACTCAAAAGCCGCTAGCTCTCTACGAGCGCATAATTAAAGCCAGCAGCAGATCCGGCGATATGGTGTTAGACCCCTTTTGCGGTTGCGCCACAACCCCGGTTGCCGCCGAAAGGCTGGGCCGGGAATGGGTAGGAATGGACATTTGGGCTGGGGCGCACCAGATCATCCTAGACCGCCTTGCGAAAGAAGGTCTGGCCGTGAGAGGCCGGCGGCGGCAACAACTTCTTACCTTTGGCGACATCACCTATTCCACAACCCCGCCGGACCGCACGGACGGCGGCGATGATGGTCCCGCCGTCCCTGACTTAATCCTCCGGCCCCAGCGAGTCAAGGAACGCTGGGAGAGGCTTTCCCACGCCGAAATGAGAGACATTCTTGCCGAGGCTCAAAGCAATGACGGGGAGGTAGTCTGTGTTGGTTGTGGGATAGGTCTGCCGGCCCGTTACCTGGAACTAGACCATATCACCCCGCGAAAGGACGGCGGGGAGAACGTCATCACCAACCGGATACTGCTTTGCGGCCCGTGCAACCGTAGCAAGCGGGAAAACCTTACTCTGTCGGGCCTAGTGCGATTCAACCGGCGGGAAGGATTCGAGGTCAGACGGGATATGGCAGCTTTGGCGGCAAGCAAGGCTAGGGACGCTGCCCAGCGTTGCCGGGAGGAAATGCGGTAACAAAGAACATCCCCGCCGGGTCAGTTTGGCGACTAGGGCCGGCGGGGACTTAGGAGGGTATGATGAACGAATTTGCGATTTGGTTGACTTTGGCTACCTGTGCCATTTCAGTTGGGGTAGTAATAGCGTTCTGGGCAATAGCCGTGGTAAGGGATGACCATCCTTCTATACTTGGCGAATCCGATTGGAGTTGGCTAGGTGTGGCAGCAATCGGGGCAGCCTTCATTCTTGCAGGCGGCTTTCTCTTTCACGTTGCTTACGGCGCACTATCGTTTTCCCAGTAGCGAGCCAACCGGATATTAGGAAACCTACAACCACGATAACTACTATAATGCCGGGGACTTCGACAGTACCTAACACTATTCGGCCTCCTTCAGCGTAGCTACTTCCGACCAGTTGTTGAAGGGGCAGACCACCCCGGCGCTGGAGGCTGGAGTCTTGCCCTCCAGTCCCATGTGGGGCCGAAAGTAGTTGTAGTTTAGCACAAGTCCATCAATGTAGGTCTGCCCGGTATCCTGCTTCTTCATAGACCGCAAGGTCTTGTCCCTGTCTCTGAATGTCCCTTGCAACCGTTCCGAAAGGTTGTTATTGATTTCAGCCCGTATGCCCTGGCTGACAACGTGCTTGACCGGGTGAAGGGGAAAGGCAGTCTTGACCGCCGACTGGTAGGAACGGAGGCCGTCCGTCTTGATTTCCTTCGGGGCATTTGCCGCCCGTTCCCGGGCCAGGGCCATTGCGGTTGCCGCCGCCTTTGCCCCACGTTCACGGGAAAGGTAGGCTGCCAGCACGAACCGGGTCTTGAAGTCCATCACGTTGAAAAGCCAATACTGTTGACCGCCCACCTTGACCGCTACCTCATCGGCAACCCATTCAGGCCCGGTCTCAACCTTGCAATCCTTGACTAATTCCGACGCCCGTTTTGAGTAGAGCTGAACCCAGCGAAAGACGGTAGCGGCATTGGTGGGATGGTCAAAGTGTTCGCCCATATTCTCGGCAACCCGCCGATAGGATAGGCCGTCAAAGTACAAGTCCACCGCCGCCCCTACTTCTTTGGGGCTGGCGTGGTGCCGGCGTCCCTCACCGCTTGTCCGGCAAGTCTCACAGGGAATCGGCGGGGTCTGTTTTCGCTTGCAACCGCTACCGCATAGATGGCTCATAGGCCCTATAGTATAATCCTACCCAGCACAATGCAACAGAACCAAAACCCCGGTAGTTGTCGACTCTGGGTGGCCGCTTCAGGCCCCATTCGCCGCGATCAAAGGGCGCCTCATCCTCTTCGGCCCCCGGAACGCCAATCAGTTCACCGGCGGTTGTGAAGGACCAGGCATGATTGAAGCATTGCAGCGCCTCAGCGTTGCCCGAGTCACGGCGGCAGATCAGGGCCCCTCGGTGTGGGCAGGAGTTAAGGAAAACCCGCAAAAGCTCGTCTTTGCCGCGAACAAGGAAAAGGGGCCGTCCCGCGACCGTGCGACGACGGTAGTCTCCCGGATTCACCACTTCCGATTCGTGGCCCACGTAAATCCAGCATCGGTTAAATATTCTTTCTTGCTCCTGCCGGAACAATTCCGGGGATGTCATGGTCGAGCGGTGGACTTTGAAGATCCCGCGCTGCCGGTCGTCAACAATCAGGTCCTTGATTTCCATGAGTGGGCCCCGTAAAACGGAAATTGGATGGGACGATGGCGCCAGAATAGAGTCATGCACCGGGGCCGTCAAGGTTAACTGAGGTGATGAGCTACTGGCATTGGCCTGAGATCTGTGGGCAGAATCCAGGTGGACTTGGCAACATGTGTGCACTATCATTGGGCAAATCAGCGGGTACCGGATGTGAAATTGCGGAGGTTTGGGACGTATGGCCGATAAGGGAGTGCTGGATGGCGTAAGAGTCTTGACCCTGGAGCAGGTCCATGCCCTTCCCTGGGGCACCGGCTTTCTGGCCGACCTGGGGGCCGATGTGATTCGCGTGGAAAGTCCCGACCACCTGCAGGACCGCAAAGCCGGGCCCTTCCCCGACGGCAAAGCGGGCGAACAGTGGTGGAACGAGGCGGGCAACCTGGTTTATTACGGCACCCGTAACAAGCGCAGCCTGTGCCTGGACGTGACCCACCCCAAGGGCAAGGAAGTCTTCCTGAAACTGGTGGAGAAAACGGACATCGTTACCGATAACTTCCGCCCCGGCACCATGCAGCGGTTCGGCTTTGACCACGACAGCCTGTCCGCGATTAATCCTCGCATTATTACTCTCAGCAGCACGGCCTACGGGTACACCGGCCCCTGGCGGCGCGCCGGTTCTCGGGCCCGCACTGTGGACGCCGCCTGCGGACTGTCCTACTTGACCGGCTATGAGGGTGGTCCCTCTATGCGGGCCAGCAACAACTACATGGACCACTCGGTGGGCAACAACGTGGCCTACGCCCTCCTGCTGGCCCTGTACCGGCGTGGAAAGACCGGCAAGGGAATGCGCATTGACCTGACCATGCTGGAGACGGGCGTCTCGGCGGTGGGACCGGCTATCCTGGAGGCCCAATCCGGAATAACCCGCGACCGTCTGGGGTGCGCTCATTGGTGGAAGGCGCCGCACAATGTTTACCCAGCCAGGGGAGAGGACCGTTGGATCGTGATTGTGGTGTCGTCGGATGAGGAATGGGAGAGACTGAAGACTGGCATGGGTTCTCCGGCCTGGGCAGAGGAATCCCGGTTTGAAACGGCCCTCTCCCGATGGCAGAACCGCCACGATCTGGACCGGCTGCTGGGAGAGTGGACTTCCCAGCACGACGATCTGGACCTGGCTCGGGAGCTCCAGCAGCAGGGAATTGCCGCCGGTTCCTGCATGACGGCAAGGGATCTGGTCAACGATTCCCACCTGCAGGGCCGGGATTACCTCTGGGAGTTCGCCAATCCCCAGGCCCCGGAAGTGGGACCTCGCATCTTCGCGGGGAGACCATTCAGGGACTGGGGCAATCCCATGACCATCAACAAGGTGGCGGGTCTGGGTCGGGACAACGGGGTAGTCCTGTCCGAATTGGCTGGGCTATCCCAGTCCCGTATCTCGGAACTGGAAACCGAAGGAGTTGTCTTCGGCGCTCCCCGTCCTGACGAGCCAGCGCCGTGACGCAACGGCTTCGTTAAGGTCATGAATAATCGGTGGAGGAACCCATGCCCGGAATTCTTTCAGATTTACGCGTCCTGGAACTCACTCACCGGCCCTCAGGGGCCTTTTGCGCCAAGCTGCTGGCCGACCAGGGGGCAGATACCATCAAGGTGGAGCCTCCGGGCTGGGGCGACCAGTCCCGTCACGAGCCGCCTTTCATTGGGGACGAACCTCACCCGGACCGGTCAAGCGCCTTCCTGGCCTTCAACACCAACAAGCGCGGCATTACTCTGGACGTGGAGCAAACCGAGGGCAGGAACCTGTTCCGGCGAATTGCCGAGTCTGCGGACATTGTTATTGAAAGCAACCGCCCCGGTCGATTGGCAGAACTGGGGCTGGACTATGAGTCGCTCTCCGCGTCTAACCCCAAGGTCATCCTGGTTTCCGTGACTTACTTCGGACAGGACGGCCCGTATGCCGACTACCAGGGGGATGACCTGGTGGCCCAGGCCATGGGCGGTTACCTTTACGCGGTCACGGGCTCTGCCGCCGAACCACCCATGGGAACCGCCCTGCAGCAGATGGAAATAACCGCGGCCCGCAACGGCGCGGTGGCTGTTATGGCTGCTTTGACGAGGCGGGAACAAACGGAACGCGGGACCCATATAGACGTTTCGACCATGGAGGCCGCCGTCAGCACTCCCTCCGGCCTGATCCACCCATACACCTACACCGGTCGCAATCCCCACCGGGGCGGCAGCGACGGCAACGTGATGGACGGCATGCACCTGCCCACGCTGGACGGGGAGGTAACCTTGACTACCGCCGGAACCGGGGGCCGTCCCATGCAGGCCTGGGCCGAGTTCCTGGATGAGCCGGGGCTGCTGGACCCCAGGTTCGCCACCCGTGGGGGACGCATGGAACACTGGGAGGAATTGTATTCCCTGGTGGCCCCCAAGCTGGCCCAATGGACCAACCTGGACCTGATGAGGGAAACCATGGCCCGGGGCCTGGTGGTCGGCCTGGTGCAGACGCCCACGCAGGTGGTGGAGTCTCCCCACCTGGCCGAAAGAGGTTTCTTCGTGGAACTGGACCACGCCGAAACCGGCCCCCTCAAGTATCCGGGTTCCGGCTTCTTCATCGACGGCGACAACGCCATGGAGGCCGCCCGCCCGGCCCCCAGGCTGGGGGAACACAACGTGGAGATTCTTGGCGGTGAACTGGGGCTGTCCCTCCGGGAGTTGGGCCTGCTGCGGGCGGCCCGGGTTATCTGATTGCTTTGGGAGCTTGGAAATGGAAAAGATAAGAAGGAACTATCCTGACATTGCCCCGTCGGGCCCCACATTCAGCCGCGGCGTTCGGGCGGGGAATACTGTATACATAGCAGGCTGCACCGCCCGAGGCACCGGGGCCCAGGGCGGTCCCATAATGGAGCAACTGCGGGTTACCCTGGACCGCATTACCCGTATCGTTGCCGAGGAGGGCGGCAGTCCTTCGGACATTGTCAAAATCACTACATTCGTTACCAGCATTCCCCGGTGGAGAGAGGACCGGGAACGCCAGGAAGCCCTGTTTGCCGAATTCTTCCAGGGAGAATATCCGGCCAACACCCTGGTGGAGATTACTGCGCTGGCCGAGGACGGCCTGGATGTGGAGATTGAAGCGATAGTGGAACTGGGTTAAGCGGCCGAGGCCCGCTTTCCCCGTGCCCTCTCCACCACCAGCAGCATGGCGGGCAGCACCAGGAGCGCCGCCAGCCCGGCCATCAACACCATCACTGCGGAAATGATGCCGTAGGTGGAGAACAAGGGCATGGGCGCCAGTCCCAATACCGCAAAACCAACCACGCTGGACGCGGCTGACCCAGCCAGGGCAGCCCCGGTGCCGCCGGCTGCCGCCCGCAGCGCAGACACCGCATCCGGGTGCAACGGCATTTCCTGCCTGAACCGTTGGGTCATGTGGATGGAGTAGTCAATCCCCACGCCGATGGACACAGCGGCGATGGTGGCGGTGACAAAGTTCAGGCTGTATCCCGTCAGGTACATGAAGGCGTAGAGCCAGGACACGACCAGCCCCACCGGCAAGGTTGTTACCAAGGCGTAGGCGGCCGACCGCATCCACAGGGCCAGCAACAGGAAGCAGGCCACTGCGGCCACCGGCAGCGAGATTGTCAACGCTCGGGTGGTGGCGATCAGCGTGGCCTCCCTGGTGAAAGGCGAGCCGGTTACGCCCGCCGCCGAGATGGACGGTAGGTTCAACAGCCGGCCTAGTTCGCGGTCCAGGGATTCCCGGGCCGCCGCCAGGTTGGCCTGTTCCCGCGCCCCCAGGATGCCCAGGCTGAAGACCGTGGCGTATTCGTCGCCTTCCCTGGAAAGGACCTGCCGGACCTCGGCTCTGCTGTACGCCAGCGAGGTTTCGTCCAGCGGTATGCCGTTATCCAGCATATGATCGTAGGCGGCCTTCAGTTGATCGGGGGTGTCCGGCAGACCGTCTTCGTTCACGTCGGTGATGGTTACGCCGTTGGCTTCCGCAATCGCGCTCCTTGCCGCCTCCGAACCTGTCGCCCGGTCCAGCAGTTGAAACAGGGAGCGGCTGTAGAGGAACACGTTGCCATCCTTGTCCCGGCCCACGTTCTCATTGTCTCCGAGCCGGCGCTTCAGGTCTCCCAGGCCGTGTAGCGCCTGGTGGTCGGTCAGGTCCCCCCGCACGTAAATGATCGCCGGTTCGCCCGACAGGGAGGGGGCGATGTGCTCGTCCAACTTGTCAATCCCAATCACAAAGTCAGATTCAGCGTCGAAAAAGTCCTTGGTGTCGAACTTGGGTTCCAGCTGGAAGGCCAGCCAGGTAGTCAGCGCAGTCCCCAGGGCCACCGCTGGCAGCACCGCCCAGGGAGCCCGGGCCAATGCGGTTACCAGTTGGGCAATGGCGAGTCGAGCGCCACCAGTGGACTTAGCGGCATCGCATGGAGGCATTTTGGACGGAGTAGCCGTTGGGATAACGTTAGCCCGTCGCTGGTCCAGTCGCATTATCACCAGTGGAATGAGGATGCCCATGATGATGAAGTTGGACAGCACGGCAATCCCCGCGGCAATACCAAACCCGATGATAGTCTCGATGCCCGACGTGATGTTGGCCAGGAAAGCAATGCCGTCGGACAGGGAAGCCAGCAACAGCGCGCCCATCACTCCGGCCAGGCCGAATCGCAGGGCCTGGATGGGCGGGCGGCGTTGAGCCCTTTCCTCGTTGTACCGGTCCACGGCGTGAATCAGGAAGTCGGCCCCCAGGGAAATCATTGCGATGGGGACGATCAGGTCCAGGGTGAGGGAAGACTTCAGCCCAATCAGGTTGGAAAGGCCCTTCAGCCACACCAGGAGAATGAGAAGGCCCAGGAAGCCCAGGCCTACCGCTCGGAAGGAGCGGAGAGTTACTCCCACCACCACCAACACCAGCACAACCGTTGCGGCGATGTAAGGGATGGCGGTCTCCCCCTGTTCCCGGGAGGTGAGATTCACATCCAGGGCCAGCCCCCATAGCCGGTAATTTTGTTCGTCGCCCCGCAGGGTAGCCAGGATGCGTCGATTCAGACGCTCCTTTTCCAGCACCGATTCGTCATTGGAAAGACTGATAGTCTGGGGGCCGCCTCCCAGCTTGGTGTTGTCGGCGGCCACGAACATGGTAAGCGCTCTTGCCCTCCACTCCTGTACTTCGCTTCCGTCCACCGTTCGTGTTTCCAGGGCGGCGTCCTTGGAAAAACTCTCCCTCAGGAAGGGTCCGGTGGGTCCGTCCAGGGCGAGCAGAATGGCTTGTTTCACCTGGGCATCGGTGGCGGTCTCCAGGGTTACCGCGCCTGAGGAGCCGAGGAGCAGCATATCGTTGACCGCGTCGGCTACGGTGTAAACGCCCTGGGTGTCGCGCTGGGTGTCCACGTCATAACCGTAAAACAGCAGGCCGGCCATTTCCGATTGACGCAGCGTTTGCTCGTTGCGGTACAGTTCCCACAGCGGCGCTTGCCGCAACACGTCCCCCTGTCGGTCTTCCACGATGAAGCTGGCGATATGAAGCTGAGCGGGAAACTGGGCGTTCAACTTGTCCCGCAGGTCAAATACCGGCCCGCCCGGTTCCTGGGAGGCCCGCTCGGTGGGCTGCATCAGCGCCGCGGGCAAGACCAGCAGCGCGGTCAGGACCAGTATGACCGTGATGGTGGTGGTGGAATGCTGGGTAAAGTACCCGGCAGCGCTATCGGCGAAGGGAGAATACCGACGGGAGGGTGTCATCGTAGATCAGGCGGGCGTAACACGGAGGTGTGAGGGAGAGAAGCTGACCCAGTGCAGCACCCCCTGAGGGGATGGGTCTCGGGCCGGGTGAGAGTAACACCGGGGAGGGCCAGGGAGCTGACCAAAGCGAATTTCAGGGTGGTCTTGAGGGGAAAAAGTCTATTGTCGATTGCCACAGTAGGATTATAACCTGACCGCTACCTGGAGCATATACATCGCTGTGCTGGGCAGGTCAGTCCATATCTACAGGAGGTCGGGTTCCTTGGAGGTCGGGGACCGCAGGGCAGTTACGTAACCAGGCCCCTTTCCAGCGCACGGCCAGGTTTAGCATCATGGCAAGGGAATTTTACATAATTGAGCAGTCCCCTTGCGCACCGTTCATCCAGACCACATAATCGGCCCTGACCCTGGGCACCATACAGAAGCTGGGCGCGACAGCCCGCAGTTGACGGAGGTGGCTATGCTGGACAAGCTGATAACCGGAGGAACCGTGGTAACTCCCGGCGGTGCCGGCGAATGGGAGGTGGGCATCCAGGGCGAGAAGATTGTTGCGGTGGCCCTGCCTGGATTCCTGCCGCGGGAAAATGCGACCATCATCGATGCGGCCGGCAAGATAGTGGTGCCTGGCGGCATTGAAACCCACGCCCACGCCGCCGCCAACGTGCAGCCGGGAGCGCGGACATTGGTGGCCGGCACTCCCAATGCGGGGCCGCTGGACCATTCCCTGGGGGCGATCTGGGGTGGTACCACGACGGTGATGGACTTTGCCCCGGTGCCCAACGAAGGCGATTTGCCGGCCGGCATCCACGACTTCATTTCAGTGTGGCGGGGCAACGCCTACACCGACTATTCGACCCATTGCATCTATTCCAGCGGCAGTACGCCGGACGCTATTTCCCGCTACGGCGAACTGGTAGACGCCGG
The DNA here is from genome assembly GCA_965207275.1 of Dehalococcoidia bacterium. GTDB lineage: Bacteria > Chloroflexota > Dehalococcoidia > Lucifugimonadales > UBA3495 > Bin22. Next base: position 1,879,744 of record CBDBMH010000002.1, on the reverse strand, counting down.
GTTCCCCAGTATCAAGGTATTTACCACCGATATCCGGCCCCCCGAGGGCCGGGTGCACAGCCTGACCCCCATCGGCAAGATAGATACGGGCCGGCTGGCGGACGTAATGACCCAGATTTCCCGTCACGGCGGTGTCCTGGCCGTCCACGGCGAGGACGATGAACTGGTAATGTACAACTACCTGCTGGCCCAGCAGCGGGACCAGTGGGACTGGTACCACGTCCATCACATCCATTCCAAGCTGGTGGAAGACCTGGCCTTCCAGCACGTCATCCGGCTGGCCCAGCGCACGGAGGCCGGTCTCTACTTCGTGCACGTGACGGCCAAGGACGGGCTGGACGCCATCTCTGAAGCCCGGGCAGACGGCCACCCGGTGTACGGAGAGGTGCTGACCCTGGCCCTGTCCTTTAACTGCGACAACTACCGGGAGGACGACGGTATGAAATACCATACCTACCCGTCGTTGAAGTACGAGGACGATCGGACGCACCTTTGGGACGGGTTGATGCGCCGGGATCTGTCTTTCACCGCCACCGACAGCAGCTTTACCACCTACCTGGACAAGATCGCCGGCCGCAACGTGGTAGATGTTCGCGGCGGAAACATCGGAATCGAGATTCGAATGGGCGTCAACTACACCGAGGCGGTGGTCCGGCGGGGCATGTCCCTGGAGCACTACGTAAACGTTACTTCCACCAACGCGGCCAGGCTGCTGGGCCTGTACCCGCGCAAGGGCGCCATAGCCGCCGGCAGCGACGCCGATATCACCATTATTGATCCTTCCATCAAGAAGACCCTTTCCATGGCAGACCTGCACCTGCGGGACTACAGTCCCTGGGAGGGCTGGGAGGTAGAGGGCTGGCCCACTACGGTAATGCTGCGGGGCAAGGTGATGGTGGACGACGGCCAGTTGCTGGGCACCCCGGACGACGGCCAGCTGGTGTCGCGAAAGATTGACCAGTCGGTGCTGAACCGGCCGGCGCTATAGAGTTGCCCGGAACCGGTTGACCAGAAGCCGGCAGAGTCTTGGTCGCCGGCTTCATTTGCTTCCTGTCGTACTGGTAGCTAGAATTATTCGGGGAATTTCACTCAATGCTACTGGCTACCGACATCAGCAAAGGCTACTCTGACCGGACGCTGTTCAGTGGGCTCACTCTGAACATAGGCGCTGGAGACCGCATCGCTCTGGTTGGGCCCAACGGGTCCGGCAAGACCACCCTTATGGATATCCTGGCCGGTGAAACCGCCCTGGACACCGGGGCGCTCGTCAAGCAGCGAAACCTCACCGTCGGCTATCTCAAGCAGGAAACCGCGGCCTTCGCCGGCAAATCCCTGCTGCAGGAAGTGCTGGACGCGGGAGTAGAGGCGAAGTCCATCGCCAGCGATATTGCCGCCACCCAGGAGGCCCTGGCAACCGAGCCTGATCCTGACGCTCAGGATGAATTGTTGCTTCGGCTGGGTCGGCTGGACGCGGCCCTGGAAGCGGCCGGCGGGGAAGACCGGGACTACGAGGCGAAGACGATACTCTCGGGCCTGGCTTTCAAGCAGTCCGACTTTTCGCGGTCTATTGGTGAGTTCAGCGGTGGCTGGGCCATGCGCGCCGCCCTGGCCAGAATCCTGTTCCGTAATCCCGATCTGCTGCTGCTGGACGAGCCAACCAATCACCTGGACCTGGAAGCCAACCTGTGGTTCGAGAAATACCTTTCCTCTTTCCGTGGCGGGGTCATGATTACCTCCCATGACCGCGCCTTCCTCAACCAGGTGGCTACCAGGGTTCTGGCCATTGAAACCGACGGTGTTGCGCTGCACAAGGGCAACTACGACGACTACCTGGAAGCCCGAGAACGTTACCTGGAGGTGCTGCGCTCCACGGCTGCCCGTCAGGAACGGGAGATTCAGCGGCAGATGCGTTTCGTGGAACGGTTCCGGGCCAAGGCCACCAAGGCCACCCAGGTGCAGAGCCGCCTGAAGCAGCTGGAGAGAATCCAGCCCATCGAACTGCCTCGCGCCACCAGCAAGGTACACTACTCCTTCCCATCTCCACCACGCAGCGGCTCCGAGGTCATAAAGCTTGCCAACGTCAGCAAGCGTTATGGAGACAATGTGGTCTACCGGGGGATGAACCTCGCCCTTTACCGGGGAGACCGGGTAGCCCTGGTGGGGCCCAACGGCGCCGGCAAGTCCACCATGCTGAAAATACTCGCCGGCGCTCTCTCCTTTGACGGCGGGGAAAGGACTCTGGGGCATAACGTAGTTCCAGCCTACTATGCCCAGCACGTGTTGGACCTGCTCAATCCGGGGAACACCGTCATCGAGGAACTGAAGCAGGCGGCGCCCGCCCAGCCGGAACAAAACCTTCGCACCACCCTGGGCGGTTTCCTGTTTTCCGGGGACGATGTGCTGAAGCCCATTTCCGTGTTGTCAGGCGGGGAGAAGGCACGGGTGGCCCTGGCCAAGTTGCTGCTGCAACCCAGCAACCTCCTGCTGATGGATGAGCCCACCAACCACCTGGACATAGTTTCTCGCGAAATCCTGGCTGATGCCCTGGACGACTACCACGGCACTCTTTGCCTGATTACCCACGACCGGACCCTCATCCGGCAGGTCGCCAACAAGATAGTTGAGATTGTTGACGGGCGCCCTTCGGTGTTTCCCGGTGACTATGACAACTACCTGCGCGTTAAGGAAACGGACACCCACCGGAACGGTTCCGGGCCCACGGTCAAGAAGTCCCCTGACGCATCAGGCCAGGCCATTTCCAGGAGAAGGTCCGGCCGCCCATTATCGGAGACCGAAACGCAACGGCGAGCGTTGAACCGGGAATCCCGAAAACTGCGCCTGCAAATCGATGAAGTAACCGCCAATCTGGCGGACAAGGAAACGCAGATTGCCGCCCTCGAAGCGATGTTCGCCAGTCCGGAGCAGTTCGGCGACGCAACCCAGATTGCGGACAGCGCTGAAGAGTACCGGGTTCTGAAAGAGGAAGAGCAGTCCTGCTGGCAGGAATGGGAAAGGCTGTCCCTTGAGGCCGAGATTATCGACGGCCAACTCTCCGCCCTGGAGGACGTACCGACCGCCGCCCAAACCTGATCGCTCCAGGGGATCGCCCCGGGGGAAATTGGGGTCGGCTTATCCTTTCCGGGGGATTGCTCAGAGCAAACTTCCTCCCTGACTGTAATCGGCCTCTCAGCGACTGTTCCCACATTACGTTCCGATCTTTACCGGGTCTACCACATCCCTGACCGACCTTATGATGGACAGGGCCGTCAAGCGGCCGGTCTTGGGGTTTTCCGAAGGGATGTTTTCAATATGCACCTTGAGCAGTCCGAACTCTCCTTCTACCGTGATGTCGTGGCAGTTTCGTTCCAGGGACGGGTCCGCCACTATGCGGACGGTTGTAAGGTCGGGGCCGATTCCCGCCAGGCTTACGGCCGCCGAAACGTTGAGGTTCGACGGGAATCCCCGGCAGGCCTCCCTGGCGGTGCCATAGAATACTTCCTGCGCTTGAGTTAGACCGGAAATGGAGATTTCCTTCTCGACAAGGTAAGGGGCCCCATCCAGGGCCGGAACCGGTTTCCGGGAAATCATTTCAACGGTGTCCACCTTTCCCTGGCAGGCAGACTTGATCCCGTCCAGGCCCGCTATAGCGCCCGATGGGGCATACAGGCGACAACCCGTGGCACGCGACCGCCGAATAATCTCGGGATGCTCCAGCAGCGCCCCGACGCTTATGACCATCAGGTCCTTTCCGGCTCCGAAAGCCGCTTCAGCCAGCTTGGGAACCACCTGCCCGCCGGCCGTTTCCACCAGCAGCGAAGAGCGGTGAACCAGTTCCGTCAGGTCCAGGTAAGGGGGAGGGTCTTTCAGGGTGGCCAGGAAAGCCTCAGCGGTGGACGCGGTTCGACTGGTGACACCGGCTACGGGCATACCCAGAGTCCCTTCGTCGCCGGCCCGCAGCAGGGCGCGGCCGATGGCGCCACATCCGACGATGCCAATTCCTTCCTTCATACGAATACCTCCGTCCCAACTCTACCACCGAATCCAGATGAGTGTACCAACTCCAGGGTCTGCGCCGAGGTTCTTTCAATTCGCGGAGCAGATGCGCCGGACTCAAAATTGACCCTGTTGGTAGGTATTACTATAATGCCCGCAGTACCAGGCAGAAGCGTATTTGCACAAGACGCTGGATACCCCATTGTCAGGTCACGAGACAGGCAAGGAGGATTTAAATGGTTGAACAGCAGGCAGCGGTATTGAGTCCCGAAGCCATGGTGGAGGAATTCAAGAAGAACGGGGTTACTCACGTGGTGACCATTCCCGACAGCGAGACCAACTACCTTTACGAATTGATGAAAGAACAGGACTGGCTGGATGTAGTTCCGGCTTCCCGGGAGGGTGAGACTTTCGCCATTGCCCTGGGACTTATAATCGGCGGCCAGACTCCCGTATGCCTGATTCAGAATACAGGTATGATGGAGTCTGGAGATTCCATCCGGGGCATGGCCCTGGACTCCGGGTTCCCGCTGGTAATGGTTATCGGGTATCGGGGCTGGAACCGGCATGGCGTGATCACCGACTCGGTAGCCCGCTACACCGAGCCTTTCCTCAACGCCTTCCGCATCAACTATTACCTGGTGGAACAGGATGCGGATAGTCACCGAATTTCCGTAGCCTTTGAGGAAGCCAGGAACACCAAGCGGCCCGTGGCTATCCTGGTGGGCGACGAATACCATGGATTCAATCGCTAGGGCTGTTACCAGCGTCAATCCCTTTCGGTGAGCCTGTCTGCGAGCCGCACAGCCACGGTGGCTCGTGTTATTCGGGGACCGGCGCATGACACATCAAGAACAACTTGCATAACGGAGGCAAGGAATGATCCAGTCCGAGGACGTATTCCGAATATTTCAGGAGCACCGGGGTGATGCCATTGTGATACCCACCGGCACTTCCGGTCGCGGCTGGCGGGAGTACAGCAACAACGAAAACCGGGACCTTAACCTGGGCGGGGCCATGGGCCAGACCACGTCGGCCGCCCTGGGCCTGGCGCTGGGACTGCCCGATGAGAAGGTGGTGCTGTTCGATTCCGAAGGGGCGCTGCTGATGAACCTGGGTATCCTGGCTACCATCGCCGGGAAAAAACCGAGCAACTTCTGCCACATTTTGCTGGACAATGAATGCTACGCCACCACCGGCGGGCAGCCGGTGCCCAACGCCCAGGAAATCAATTACGCGGGTGTGGCAAAGGAAGCCGGCTATTCTTCCGCTTACAGTTTCGACGATTTGGAAGAGTTCGCAACCAACATCGAGCAAATTATGAATGATGACGGGCCCGTGTTCGTCTCCATTAAAGTTGTGCCCAAGATAGAAAACGAGCCAATCGGTATGCGGCAGCGGGCCCCACAGCGCAGCCGCGCGGATACCATCAGGGATTTGCAGGCCGACCTGGGAATCAGCGCCGACTAGAGCAACTTTGTCCAGGATGGCTATCGGCGCCGGACAGTAGGATTATCTCTGACTGTCCGGCGCTTCTTTGTAGTTTCCCCGGTGTTTCCGCTCAAGCCTGCCGGTTCTACGCCCGGCTAGCTTCGAACCGTGGTCCATGCGCGGATGGTCCAGGCAACCCGCCTCTACGTCCCTATTCTGTACGCCCGAACGGCGGCGTCGTGGAACAGGCTGGCCCGCTCGGCGGAACTGTAGTCCTGCGAAAGGCGTTTGAAGGCGTTGTACATGACGTTGTAGGAAAAGGACACTTTGTCGGGAGGAAAGTTGCTCTCGAACATGCAGCGTTCCGGCCCGAACTGTTCGATGCAATAGTGAATCCACGGCGACATGGCCTCGGCAAGCTCCTCGGAACCAATGGGAATATCCCGGGCGTGCCACCCGAATCCCCAGCGCGGCATTCCCATGCCTCCAAGCTTGCAGACTACGTTGGGGCATTGGGCCACTGCACCTATACCTTCCCGCCACAGTGGCACGACCTCATCGTCTTTTCCTTCGTAGATCCCCGTCCTGCTTACTCCACCCATATGGTTGAGGATGATGGGCAGGTCCGGTACCGTCCTGGCAAAGTCGGCCAGTTCGTTCAACTGGGGGAAGGACAGCATGACATCCAACGACAGCCCCATCCCGGCCAGGGCCCGGGCGCCAGCCCGGAAGGAATCGTTGGCCAGTATTCCGTTGGTTTCCCGGTCTTCAATTGCCGGGTCCGGGCTCCAGGTGACGTTGTGGCGAATGCCCTTGAAACGGTTCGGGCTGGCCGCTCGCAGGGCTTCCAGCACCGGGACTACATCCGCCCCCAGCTTCAGGTCGGCGTGTCCCACTATGGCCGCCGCGGCCCTGGTATCGCTGTAGGTACCGCTGGCGCTGGCCGCCGCCAGGCCCTGCACAAACTCAACCTCGCCCACCGGCCGCAGGCGCTCCGGCCCATCGGCCCGATACATGGACCGGGCTTCCACGAAAACCGTGGACCGGACATTGTGCCCGGAAGCCAGGTCTGCCATCAGCTCGTGCAGCAGGTATCTCTGGTAGGGGATGCTTTGCAACCGCCCGTCCCAGAAATGGTGGTGAGGGTCGCAATCGGAATATCAGGTTCTATGGCGCTCTCCTCGGTCAGGGCCAGCCAGTCGTTATTTCCAAATGGCATATCAATGCCTCCATGTCCGATTAGGGGTAGGCCCATGATAGCACCTGGACCCCCGGCGCCGGGGGCCCTGCCCTCCTTCACCCTCACGCTATCCTTCACCGTGAAGGGGCCGGAAACTTGGATCAGCCCTTTACTCGCCTATGGCCTGATAGGAGCGCCGCCCTGGGATAGGTGTATCATCCACCAATGATCGGTGTTGGAAACTGGGCAGCCTCTCTGCGTATCAGGGACTTCCGCCTGCTGTGGGCATCCACGCTCCTCTACTCCCTGGCCACCGGAATGGAGCAGGTCTCGGTGGGCTGGCTGATTTTCGAGCTTACCGGTTCCGAGCTGATGGTAGGGGTGGGCGCCGCTGCCCGCATGCTGCCCTTCTTCCTCTTCGGCATATTGTCCGGGGCCATCACCGACCGCTGGGACCGGCGAATGCTGCTGCGAATTGGCAACCTGGGGGCCGGCGTGGTTGCCCTGGTGATGGCCGTCTTATTGCTTCTGGGAGGGTTGGCCAACGTCTGGGTGGTGGTCGCGCTGGTGGGCGCCCTGGGCAGTATGTTCGCCTTCACCCTAACCGTCCGACAAACTTACACCTTCGACATTGTCGGCTCCGGGCTTTCCTTGAACGGACTGGCTTTGGGCGCCATGGCCATGCAGGGCGGCGGCATCGTCGGATCCCTCGCGTCCGGGGCGTTGATCGAGGTTGCCGGCGCTGGCTGGCAATTCGTGGCGGCGGGGGTCTGTTATCTATGTGCCGGATTGGCGACCTTGGCACTCACCAATCCTGGCCGCTCGGCAAGCGTAGTAGCCGCATCGGTGTGGGGTAATCTGGCGGGATATCTGAACCTGGTCCGCAGCCGCCGATTCTTGCTGGCCCTGATGCTGTTGACGGCAGTAACGGAGGTGCTGGGCTTTACCCACATGACCCTGTTGCCGGTTTTTGCCAAGGATGTACTCCACGTGGGACCAACGGGGCTGGGCGTCATGACCGCCTTCCGGCAGGTCGGCGGGCTTCTGGGCCTGTGGCTGCTGGCAGGACTGGGAATCTCAAGGAGAAAGGGCCTTCTGATGTTTGCCACGGCCATAGGTTTTGGCGGAGGACTTATGGCCTTCTCCCTGTCCGGGAACCTCTACGCCTTCCTGGCCGTCTTGCTGTTCGTTAACGCCTGCGCCATGGCCGTTGATACCCTCTACAAGACCTTGATGCAGGAACTGGTGTCCGACGAAGAACGGGGGCGCGCCATGGGCTCCTGGGTGCTGAGCATCGGGTTCGCCCCGGTAGGCCACGTGGGTGTGGGCGCGCTGGCGGGGGTGGTGGGAGCGCAGCGGGCCCTGCTGATCAATGGCGCGATATTGAGCATAATCAGCGTCATCACCATGCTGGGCATGCCAAATATCAGGCGTTTGAATTAGGCGTGGCTCGCGCTTCTGCCAAGGCCACCGGTCAATAAGGGAGAAAGGTTGACGCGCTTCTTCAATGGGCTTCATACTCACTCGCACCACTGGACTGGAAGATCAAAGCAGTCAAGGGGGAGGTGAACCGTGGCAGGACCATGCACCGACCTGACGGTCCTGGATTTCTCCCTGGGAATGCCCGGGGCAATCTGCACCCTGGTAATGGCCGACTACGGCGCCGAGGTCATCAAGGTGGAACCTCCCGGTGGAGACCCCTTCCGTTTTCAACCGGCATGGATTTCATGGAACCGGGGCAAGAAAGGGATTGAGCTGGACCTGGGTACGGTCGGGGGTCGCGAGCTGGCTATCCGGCTGGCGGGCCAGGCCGACGTCCTGGTGGAGTCCTTCCGGCCCGGGAACATGGCCGAATGGGGGCTGTCCTACGAGAACCTGTCGCAGCTTTACCCCCGGCTGGTCTACTGCTCCATCACCGGCTTCGGTCAGGAAGGCCCCCTGCGTCGGGTAAAGGGTTACGAGGGTGTCGTCGCGGCCAAAGCCGGTAGAATGCTCAACCTTCAGGGTCAGCCCAACCGGGACGGCCCCGTATATTCCGCGGTGAACACCGGAAGCTGGCATGCCAGCCAGGCAGCCCTCAGGGGAATAATTGCCGCTCTGCGAGTGCGGGACCAGTGCGGACGCGGGCAATGGGTCCAGACCAGCATAGTCCAGGCCCTGGCTTCACCCCATGACAACAATGCCGGTCCGGGTGGCCTGGTGAATCTTCAGCTGGCAAGGAAAGACCCGGAGCGGTACCCGGTCCGGCCCCCCAGCTCAGGCCTTTCCACCATCGGGTATATTCCCGTCCGGACCAAGGAAGGAAGCTGGCTCCAGCATGCAAACCAGCGGGTCCCTCACATCCAGGGCCACCTCAGGGCCATTGGCCTGGGAGACCTGCTGGAGGACGACCGCTTCGCCAGGGTTCCCGCCGTCAGCACGGAGAATCGGGAACTCCTGCGCCGGGAGATACTGGAAAAGCAATTGGAGAAGACCGCCGACCAATGGATGGAGATTTATCTCGAGGACGGAGATATTGCCGCCGAACCCTATCGCGACAGTGTCCAGGCCATGGACCATGCCGCGGTGGTTGCCAACGGTACGGTGGTAACCGTCAACGACCCACGCGTGGGGCCCATGCGTACCCTGGCCCCCCTGGTGCACTTCAGTGAAACCCCGGGAGATCCCAGTGGCCCCGCTCCTCAAGTAGGGCAGCACGGCGCCGAGTTGCTGGCACTTATGAGGCCGCCAGACGGGGCCGCCAGCGCGCCGTCTCCCGAGGTTGACGCCGCAAGTGCGCCGTCTCACCCCCTGTCGGGTATCACGATTCTGGACCTGTCCACGATCCAGGCCGGCCCCTATGCGGCGGCTCTCCTGGCGGACCTCGGCGCCCGGGTTATCAAGATAGACGCCACCGACCGGCGGCTGGACGAGGGCCGCCGCTCAACCGCGCAGTCGGTGGCGGAACCCCGCACCTACGCCGGCAAGGAAGGTATCCAGATTGACCTTCAGACTCCCGAGGGCAAGGAAATTATCCACAAACTCATAGCGAAAGCCGACGTCCTCTCCCACAATTTCCGCCTGGACGTACCGGAGCGTCTGCAGATTGATTGGGAGACCTGCCGTAAGATCAACCCTCGACTGGTCCACGTTTGGATGGGGACCTATGGCGAGCACGGTGAACACGCTCGCCGGCCGGGCGCCCATCCTATTCCCGGCGCCATCATGGGCGGCGCCATGCGGCAGATGGGCCGGGGTATGCCGCCGCCCCCCGACCAGGTTATGGATATTGAGCAGATCGTTGAGGCGACCCGCTGGATGATGAAGTCCAACTGGGGGCCGGACCAGAATACCTCCCCGGCGGTCGCTTCGGGCATCATCCTGGGCCTCCGTTCCCGGGATATTACGGGGCGGGGTCAGCCCGTACACGTCACCATGCTCAACGCCAATGCGTGGACCAACGCTGACGAGTATTACGACTACGAGAACCGCCCTCCCATTGACCGGCCCGACGAAGAGATTCACGGTCTCCATGCCCTCTACCGTCTCTACCGCTGCCGGGAAGGGTGGGTGTTCCTCGGTTGCCTGTTTCAGGACGAATGGGAAGCCTTCTCCCGCGCCGTACGGCGGGAGGACCTCCTGGCCGACCCCCGTTTCTCCACTCGTGAGGCCAGGCTGGCTAACGACGAAGCCTTGATTGCCGAAATCTCGGCGATTTTTGCCCAGCGCTCCGCCGCCGAATGGGAAGAGCTTTTGATCGAGGCGGATGTGGGCTGCGTCCAGGCCGACGAAGCGTTGGAAGGCGACTTCTACGCCGACCATCCCCATGCCCGGGCCAACGCTTTAAGTGTCGAGGTGGAGCACCCCTTTATCGGGAAGTACCTTCGTTACGGCGGGCTGGTCGAATTCTCCCTGACCCCGGGCCTGTACCGGACCTCAATTCAGGTTGGCCAGCATACCAGGCCCCTGCTTCGGGAGCTAGGGTACAATGACGAGGAAATTGAGGAACTGGGCAGCAATGGTGTTGTCCAGTGGGCGGACCCTTCAGTTGGCGGGGAGCCGTAACCGTGGATGCCTGAAAAGCGTTGGTGCGATCTTGACCGGGGCAATCCCTGGCTGATTGCGAATTGGGAGGGGATCTCAGTCTTGGCAGCACTGATCAGTTTCGATATTGACGGCACGCTGGAATCAGGCGACCCGCCGGGGCCCATTACCATGGGGATGGTCAGGAAAGCGCGGGATCACGGCTGCATAATCGGCAGCTCATCCGACCGGCCATTGCCCGTGCAGCAGGCCATGTGGGACCGGCACGGCATTGAAGTCCGCTTTGTCTCATCGAAGCAGAATTTGCCAGACGTGAAGTCTCGCTTTTCCGCTGATGCGTATTACCATATAGGCGATACGGAGCTTGATCGCCAATTCGCCCTGGCAGCAGGGTTCCGCTTCGTGTGGATGGACGACGGTAGAACCGAGCCATGGATTAATGGGGGTGACTGATCGGAAGTAGGTGAAAATCCGCTGGGAGCAAGAAACTACCGGAGGGAGAAACAATGTCATCTATTCCAGGCCTGGAGAGACCTGCCCCGGTTCCCAACGAGCTGACCAAACCCTTCTGGGACGCCTGCAACGAGCGTCGGCTGGTCCTTCAAAACTGCACCGTCTGCGAACGACTGCATTATCCGCCCGCCCTCCGGTGTAACCGGTGTGGCTCGGCCGATAATTTTGAGTGGAAAGAGGTGGAAGGCAAGGGCCACATTGACGTGTTCATGGTAATACGCGACTCCCGTATTCGGGGGTTCCGTTCAGCGCAACCCATCAACTTTGCGGTGATCACGCTGGACGAGGACCCAGGCATCAATTTCCTGTCCAATCTTCCCGGCGCTCCGCCGGGAGACGTACCCATAGGGGCGCCGGTGGAGCTGATATTTGAAGAAACCAGTACCGGCCAGTTGGTACATGAGTGGCAGGTGGTTACCTAGGCAATCTACGCAAAACCAACAGGGAACATAGCGCCAAGGGCACGAGGGAACTGAAATGGTTAGCAACACGAGCTGGATGCGAAATCGGGAAGGAATGGGAATCTGGGAGCACCGCGGCAAGGTTGCCGTGGTTGGTTGGGGTCAGTCCCATATGGACCGCCGCTGGGATGGCGTAACCATGGACCGGAGTTGCGGCGGCTTGACCAAGGAAGCTTGCCTGAAAGCCATCGCCGACGCCGGCCTGTCGCTGGACGACATCGACGGGCTTATTACGAGCAAGGAGACCCGCGCCGAGCAGACCTGGGCTCCACGCCCCTACTTTGACCCGCCCTACGACACCGAGGACGGCCTTACCTACGCCTCGGCGGATTGGATTCAGCGGGAGCTGGGATTGAAGAACGTAAAGCATCTGGAGTCCGACGCTCCCTACGTCGGCCCGATGATGGGCATGGCCGCCCAGGCCGTCGGCGACGGGTTATGCGAGACCGCCCTGGTCTGGTACCCGATGGTAAATCTGTCAGGCCGGTACGGCCACAATAATCCACAGAACAGCAGCCAGGAGGCCCCCGGAGCTACCGCATTTACCCTGCCCTGGGGCTATCAGAACGGCGCCATGTTCAACAACCTGGTGGTCTTCTTGCAGTATTGCAAGAAGTACGGCAAGTCCCACGATGGGCTGGCCCCCCTCTGCCTGAATTTGCGCCGGAACGGGCTGATGACCGACTGGGGGTACTATTCGCTGCACGAACCCTACCAACTCACCCGTGAAGACTATCTGAATGGCCGGGTAATAGAGGAACCCCTGGTAATTCATGATTGCGACCGCCCCGTCAACACTTGCGCGGCCTTCATCTTCACCACCGCCGAACGTGCAAAGGACCTGAGGCAAAAACCCGTCTACGTCCTTAACCATGCCCAGAACAACGGCCGGGGCCGGAGCACGATGGCAACCCTGGAAGAGCATCAGGAAGCGGTGGCCAGCCTGGCGAGAAAGATGTGGGAAGGTTCCGGGCTGGGCCCCGACGATGTTGATATTTTCAATCCTTACGACGGTTATCTCACCTTCACTCAGCAATTCCTGGAGGGTTTCCAGTGGCACGGCGTCAAGTGGGGTGAGGCTCACGACTTCTATGCCGACGACATCCGTGTTGAAGGGCCGCATCCCTTCCTTTCCAGCGGTGGAAACAATGGGACGGGTCGGAATCGCTCCGTACTGTTCGCTGACAGCATCCAGCAGCTTCGGGGCACTGCCGGGCCAAGGCAGGTGACGGTGCGCGCCGATACGGCCCTTGCCGGCTGCAACACGCCGGACAGTTGTGGATTCATGATGTTCAGCAAGTACCCCAGCTAGGGGCCTGGCAGGAAGTCCCTTCTTCCTCGACGAGGAAAGGTCGGGATGGGCGTGACCAGGCCCCAAGGGTTCAATTGGGTCAGGGGCGTTGCCACTTTTAAGCTTGAAACCCCAGCAACTTAACCCCAGGGCCAAGCCCCCTGGCCTGGGCCAGCACCTTGAAGTTGCCGAATTCATCCGGGTCTACCAGGGTCATCAGGGCCAGCCGGTAAAACTCGCTACGGGCGGCCGACAATCCCTGGTTCTGGAGGTCTTCAAGGAAGTGGGAGAAGCCCAGGTTCTTCAAAAACCGGCTCTGCTCGACGAAGCCAACGGTGGATAGCCCGTTCCGCAGACCAAGCCGCATAAGGGACGTGAAGTCCACCAGGCAGGTGATGTCCTGTTGCCCGATGTGCTGGTATGGGTCGTCGCTGGCAATGTGGCGCCGGTAGCATGTCAGCGTGCCAGGCGAATTCAGGGATGAGTAAAGGTCGGCCGCGAGTTCACCGTAGTCAATGGTGAGAACAAAACCGCGTTCCAGGGCCCTTGAGAGTTGGGCAACCCAGTCCTCCAGGGCCAGGCAGACCTCGCCTCGATAACCCTCATCCAGAGGCAGGTCCAACCCGGTAAGCCTTTCCTCGATGCCGCCGGAGGATGGCTCGTCCAGCGCTTCGACGAAATTCTCCCCTTCCAGGGTGACAAAGATTTCCCTGATTGCTCCATCCTGGATGGCGAACCGGTGGAAGGGGAAATTGTCCACTAACTCGTTGCTCAGAATACAACCCGTCACCCTGCTGATGGAACTCAGTCCATCAGCCTTGATTCTGTCAATGCCCCTGGTTGACTCTCGAGCATTCAATGGCGCGGCGCCTGCGTTGTCGTTAGACCAATCAATTGCCTGGTAGGTTGAGTGGCTGGTTGCCTGGCTGGTTGAGGGATAGCCGCCAGGCTGATAGTCCACAGCGACGTACCGAAGGGACCGGGCGAACCGGGGATAATGTCGGTCGCAAGCATTCACGATGGACTGAGCAAGGACGCCCTCCCCCGAACCCACCTCGATTAAATGAAAAACGTCCGGTTCTTCCAGGAGGCGCCACATCTGTTCCAGTTGGCGGGCGACCAGGGCGCCGAATACGGGATGACTGGCGGGAGATGTTCCGAAGTGATCGTAGATCCGGCGGCCCTGGGAGACATAGAAGCCGTCCTTGGAAGAATACAGGCAGAGGCGCATATATTCAGCGAAGGTAATCTTCCCCTTGTCCCTGACCAACTCTTTGATTTCCTGGACTACCGCTGGGATCAACATCAGCACCATGGGAAATGGTTAACATAAACCTGGATGGCCCCGCCGGGTTTGGCGTATATAAGGAGATTTCCGGGGCGCTTCCGGTCCGGGCAATAGCGCGTCGAAGCCTTCGGATTCAGCCTCTGGGCCTATAACATGCCCAGGTCATCGAGGTAATGCCGGAGGGATGCCACGCACTCGGCCGGCTTCTCCAATTGCAGAAAGTGGGTGGCTTCCGGTAGAAAATCGTAGTCCACGCTCAAAATGTCGCTGAGGTCCAGGGTGGGCAAGTAGGAAAAGGGAAGAGTTGGGTCGGCCCCAATAACCTTGACCGGACACTCCAGGGAGTCGAAGTCAACTGCCACCCCGTAGACGCTGGCATAATCCACGATCTGGGCTTCGTACTCCCTGGGACAGCAAAGTTCGAACCCCTCGTCGTCACTGGCTCGAAGGACGGTCATGGTCATCAGGTCAAAGGCGCCGGGGACGAACCGCCGCAACACGGGGAGCAATGGAAGTATCGCGGCAAAGTCCTCCCTTCTCCGGAATCTCTCCGTTCGGCGGCGGGCCAGGCCGGCGATCTGGGCGGCGGACTCCTCGAATTCCCGGTGGCTGCGGCCCGGTTTGCATAGTGGCGGATCGTAGAGCACCAGCGCCGAGTAGCGCGCTCCCCGGGTGGGGGAAAGCAGGGTAACCAGCGCCGACACTGAGTGGAACACCCCGGCCTGGGGTTTTTCACCCCATTCGCTCTTGATTGCATCCAGGATCAGGTCATGGTCGGAAACCAGGGTTGGAACGTTGTGCTGCGCCAGGGAGCTGACCTGGTTCCAGCCGTGATTGCGCAGGTCGTACATCACCAGGTCGAAATCGTCGGCAAGCAGGGACCAGAAGGGGTAGTAAAGGTCGATGGCCATGCCGTTACCGTGACTGAGCACCAGGCGGGGGCCGTCGGGATTCCCGTGGCGGCGTACCAGGATTGCGGTGTCGGAGTCCACCTGGACCTGGATGACCGACAAGGGGTCCGGCAATTTCCAAAGGAACTGCTGGTTCTCTACCAACCTTTACACCTTTGCGGGCGAGACTTCCAGGTCTCGGCGGTCCTTGTCCATGGCGGTCGAGCTTTCCGACGGCAGCTCGCTGGCCAGGGCGGCTGCAAATCCCTCACGGCCAATATCCTCCAGTCGCCAGACGACCTCGGGCAGGTGTGCAAACCGGAAGATGCCCACCGCTTCACCCCGGCGGACATTTGGAGGGATCTGGAAACTGGATATATCCGTGGAGAACCCCGTTCCCAACGCCTTGACCAGGGCTTCCTTGCAGGTCCATAAACGGAAAAACTGGCGGAGACGTTCCGGCGACGCCATCTGGTCCAGTTCCCTCCGTTCGTCCGGCCCCATCACCGCTTCGATCAATGAGGTCAAGTGAGCCCTCGGGACTGGCTGTTCTACGTCCACACCCAGTCGTCCGTCCTGTGCGTATGCTATTAGCCCGTGCCCACCGCTGTGGCTGACGCTGAAGCTCAGGGCGGCAGACTCTCCATCCACCAACGGATATGGCTTGCCATATTCGCCTTCACCAAAGGACAACCCGGAATTGCTACATCCGATTTCATGGCAAAGTATGGAGCGAAGGGCAGCGCGACAGAGGACAAAGTGCCTGCGGGGTTCCGGCAGGAGTTTTTCGCACCGTGAGAGTTCACGCCTGTCCAGCCAACCCAGGGCCAGGTTCTCCCGGTCTGCATTTGTGGACAGGTCAACCTGCACAACGGTGATTCCACCGGACACAAGGAAGGGACTCCACCAGCGGAGGCCGGACGGTGGAGTGGGGTTCCTAGTATCCCTACCTGCCGTCGTCAACGTCATGCCTCTTTGAGAGTCCCCAGCCCGGTGCTATTGGTCAGCCAGCGCTATCGGTCAGAAGGTTTGGCCGGGCCAAGCCTCCGGCCGCCCCACAAATTCACCGTAGGTACTGGACTTGTCTCAGTCTTCGCGGCTGAACTCAACGCCGAGTTCAGTGGCCACTCAGTTTGCGAAGGCCACGAAAAATTCGGATGACACGCCCGATTCTCGCCGCCATTAGTCCAGGTGGAACGGTTCTCCAGGAGCCTGCCCCCTGATTTCCAGATTGTCGTCCACCGGTTTTCTGAGTCTCTCTTCGGTGTCAGCCATTGACAACTTCAGAGGCGTAGCGGCGCTGAAACGACTGTCCAGACACAGCCTAGCAAGGTGAGACCGTTCGGTCAACCGGCAGAGAATACCAGGCCAATCGCGTTATAGATTCGGGCTATCGGCAGCACAAGTTCTGCAGGCACTAGTCATGTCGCCCTGAGCCTGCCGAAGGGCCTAAAGTCCTTCTCTTCAGCGCGGTTGCGGGTAGTAAAGTTGTTTACAGGGATTGATTTTAGATGCTTCGGACTCGCTCAGCATGACATTCAATTAAAGCGCAATTGCCCGGCGGAGAATACGGGGCTGTCGCACCTGCTCAAACCCGAAGGTTATTGGCCCGGCAACAGGGAGTAGCGGAGCCGCTTGGTTGCGGCATATGCTGGGCCTTTACTGTGGAATATGCCTCGCGGCAGCGGGGGCGTGTTACTACGCGCCCCCCAAGATTCATACCACGCAAATTGGCAGGCGGCCGCTTGCAGCTTACTGAGTTGCGCTTCGCTTTTGCACCCAGAGACTTCGGCGCTGGAAAGGGTACCCGGGTATCGCAATCCTGCGCCGCTCCTCTCCGGCGAAGAGGGCGCGGAAGTTGACTGGCGCGCCTGCTTCGTAGGCGGAAGCGACGGCTTTGGCAAATTCCTCGCTTCCATCGGCCCGGTCATCTCGGGACGACCGGGGGCAATTGACGACCGGTACCTGCATTGTCTCGCCGACTTCGTCGAAATCCTCTACCGGCCCCAACGCGACTACCAGGCTTGCTCCCGTCTCCGCAAGAGTTTTCACTCCATCCTGGAAAGCGCCAACGCCAGCGGCCAACCGCCTCCAGTAGGCGTTATCCAGCGCCCCGGGACTCTGTATCTGGCTACCGGTGACGCCGCTCACCAGGGTTAAAGCTGGCGCCGCCACCGGTACGATGGGCAGCGCAGCATCCGGACCGGTCATCGAGGCCGCCAGCCTGAGACCGTCCTCCAGGGTCAATACCCCGGCGGCATGGGCCGCGGCAATTTCGCCCATCCCCTGCCCCAGAACCGTCCGGGGGCGGACGCCGGCGCTTTCCCACAGGGCCGTTAGCGCAACTTCAAGGCAGTAGGAAGCGAGACTTTCCCCCTCCGGCCGCCAAAGGTTTTCCGCCGATGCCTTATTGCCGAACATAAGCTGCAGCAGAGATTCGCCCCGTTCCACCCTGTACAGTTGGTCACAGCGGTCCAGCACCGCTCGGAAGACGGGTTCCATCCGGTACAGCAACTCTCCCATGCCGGACCACTGGCTTCCTGACCCGGAGTAAACGAAGGCAACGCGGGTGGACTCTGTCATATCAGGCCGGCTGGACCTGACGGGCTCCTCGAACACGCTCTCCAACCCAGCGCGCAGGTCCGTAATGTTGTTGAAGACCAGCCCCGCGCGATGGGGGAAGTGGCTGCGTCCCGGGCCAGCCGTCCAGGCCGCGTCTGCCAGGTAGCGTTCGGTGTTAGCCTCCGGTCCCTCTCTCAATTCCGCGTCATCCAGCCAGGACAGGTAAGCCCCGGCCAGGTCGCGAAGAGCCTCGGGCGACTTGGCGGACAGGGGCAAAATCCTGACCGTGCGCGCCGGCAGGGGTTCGACGTGTTCGGGCAATTCGCCTAAGCGGCTCGGCAGGCTGACAGGCGCCGGCCGGCCCGGCCCGGAAGGCCAGCCAAGTTCGCCGACCGGCCCGTCGCTATTGGACGAACCCGGGCAGCCCTCCAGCACCACGTGGGCATTGGCGCCGGACAGGCCAAAGGAGTTGACAGCCGACAGAGGCGGTCGGCCGGGGTTTTCAGGCCAGGCCATTTTCTCTGAAGTGATCTGCACCGGCATCTTTTCCCAGTCGAAGTTTGGATTGGGTTGGTTGAAGTGCAGGTGCGCGGGAATTACCCCCTTCTGCATGGACATTATGGCTTTGATGATGCTGGCCATGCCCGAGGCCCACTCGGCATGGCCGATGTTGGTCTTAACCGAACCCAGCAGCAGGGGCCGTTCCGGTTGCCTGCCTTTGCCATAAACCGAAGACAGTGCCCGAAGCTCTATGGAGTCCCCCAGTTCGGTGCCGGTGCCGTGGGCCTCCAGGTAATCCACTTCGGCGGGCGTCGCCCCCGCCCGGGCCAGGGCTTCCTCCATGGCCCGTTCCTGAGCCGGGCCATTGGGCACCGGCATGGCGGCGCTTGCTCCGCTCTGGTTGATTGCCGTACCTTTCACCAGGCCCCAAATGCGGTCGCCGTCGAGTTCTGCCTGGCTATGCCGCTTCAGCACCAGTACGCCGCAGCCCTCGCTGCGCACGAATCCGTCGGCGGAGGCGTCAAAGGCATTGCACCGACCCGAATTGGACAGCATTCCCATATCCCGGTGGAAACGGGCAATGGGCAAAGACAAGGTTGTGTTTGCGCCAGCGACTACAGCCAGGTCCACCTCTGCCCGGCGAAGCGCTTCTGCCGCGTGGTGTACCGCCGCCAGCGAGGAAGTGCAAGCCATGTCTACCGGCATGGCTGGACCCTCCAGCCCAAGGACAAAGGCAATTCGTCCTGCGGTCAGGCTGAGACTGGTCCCAAAGTAAAGGTCGTCCTGGCCGTTGGCCAGAATGACATCCCGATATTCGCTGCCGCCGATGCCGGCATAAACACCCGTTCGGCTGCCCCGCAGGCCCTCCGGGTCCAGCCCTGCGTCTTCCAGTGCGTGCCAGGTGGTTTCCAGCAACAGTCGCTGCTGGGGGTCCATCAGCCGCGCTTCAATTGGGGAAATGCGGAAGAAACGGTGGTCGAACCGGTCCAGGCCTTCGACGAATCCGCCCCGTCGGAATATGGCTTCCTGCGCGGCAGGGTCGCCGACCACACCTTCCCACGGCCCCCCCGAGAGGCGTCCTTCAGTAATCGCGTTCTGCCCCTTTTCCAGCAAGTCCCAGAAGGACGCCAGGTCCGGCGCCCCCGGGAAGCGGCAGGCCATCCCAACGATAGCTATGCTGTCGTCATCCCTCTGGGTAGACGGCGTCGGTCGAAGCGGCTCCGGCCCGTCCCCCACCTGAGCGGGAGTGGATACCTGAACCCGACCCAGTTCCGCGGCCAGGTGGCCGGCAAGGGTTGCTATGTTGGGATAGTCGAAGACCGCGGTGTTGGAGACCACGTATTCGCCGGACAGTATTCGGTTGAGCCGGTTGCGAAGCTCCACCGACATCAACGAGTCCATTCCCAGGTCGAAGAAGCCTACTGTGGGTGACGGGGGAGATGGCAACCGCAAAACCGCCTGCAGTTCCCCCTGGAGGAAGGGGACCAGCGCTGGCTCCCAGGCATCGGGCGGCAGCTCCTTCAATTGCGAAAGCAGGTCGGCCGTACCTTCGGAATCCGATGCGTCGTCGTCACCCTCCCGGGGAAGCAGTTCATCCAGGAAGGGAGGCGTCTCATCAAAATTATCCGCCAGAATCGGCCAGTCCACCGAAGCTACCATGCCGAAAGTCTGGTCCTGGCGCACCAGTTCCTCGAAGGCCTGAAGGCCCTGCTGGGGACTGATCCAGCCGGTACCTGAGGCTTCCAACTGCCTCTCAATCCGGTCCCGCTGCTCCTCGGCTTCACCCAGGCCTGACCAGGCTCCCCAGGCGATGGACTGCGCCGGCAGACCCAGGGAGCGGCGGTAGGCCGCAAGCTGGTCCAGGAAGGCATTGGCCGCGGCGTGATTGCCCTGGCCCGAATTGCCCACCACACCGGTTATGCTGGAGAACAAGACGAACAGGTCCAGGTCGCGGTCCAGGGTGGCCTGGTGCAGTTGCCACGCTCCGAGCATCTTCGGCCACAGCACTTGCTCGAACCGTTCCCAGGTCTGATTGCCCAGGGAGCCGTCGGACAGGACGCCAACGCTGTGAATCACTCCGGCCAGGGGCGGCATTTCGGTATCAATTCGCGCCAGCATCTGATCGACGGCCGCGGAATCGGTCATGTCTGCCAGTTCAACCCGAACATCGGCGCCCTGTTGCCGCAGAGCGTCAATCACCGTTTGAGCTTCCGCATCCGGTGGCCTGCGTCCGTTAAGGACGATTGCCCCAGCGCCCCGCTCCGATAGCCAGCGGGCTATGACCGTCCCTATGCCGCCAAGGCCTCCGGTAACGAGGTAGGTACGGTCGGGCCGCAGTTTGCCGCCTGGCAGGCGCGGCAAGACAATGACGTTCTTGCCGATGTGGCGGGCCGACCGCATGAATTCCATTGCCGGAATGATTTCGGCCATGGGCCAGCGGGTGCAGGTGAGCGGCGTAAGTTCCTCCCTGGCCACCCGGGCCATGACCCGCCGCAGGGAATCGCCGGCTGCGGCCGGGTCACGCCGCTTGAGGGCATCAACTTCAAGGATGGAGTAGGCCACGTCAGGTCGTTCTGATGCCATTTGTTCGGCTGTCCAGATGTCGCGCCTTCCCATCTCCACGAAGCGGCCCTGGGGAGCCAGGCAGAACAGGCTGGCCTCAATGAAGCCGGGGCCGGTGAGACTGTTCAGGACGACGTCCACGCCCTGCCCACCCGTGGCTTCCCATACCTGCTGACCGAAATCGGTAGAGCGGCTGTCGAAGAGGTGCTTCACCCCCAGCGACCGGAGGTAAGCCTGCTTGGGAGCGCTGGCCGTGGCAAATACCTCGGCCCCCGCAGCCTCCGCCAGTTGTATGGCCGCCAGGCCCACGCCGCCGGAGGCTGTGTGCACCAGCACCCGGTCGCCGGCATTCAGTCCCGACATCTGGAAGCCCAGTTCGGCGCTGACAAAGGACGTGGGAATGGTTGCCAGGGCTGAGGAGGGAATGCTCATTGGTGCGTGGGCCGCCATTTCGGCGCGGGTCACCAGGTCGGGTCGAAATGAACCGATGGCCAACCCAAGGACCCGGTCCCCAACCTGGAAATCCGAAACGTCCGGAGCGACTTCAATGACCCGTCCACAGTATTCGTCCCCCAGCATGGGTTCCATTTCCACCGCGCCCACGCTGATCAGGACGTCGGAGAAATTCAGGCCTGCCGCCTCCACCGCCACCCGTATTTCCCCGCCCTCCAGGGCGTGGGGAATTGCCGATTCGGCGTACAGTCCCTCCAGGCCCTCCCCGGCCCTGGAGGCCAGCCGCCAGTCAGTATCCTCCGGCAACGGGATTCGCGTACGTGCCTCTCCGCTCCTGACCAGGCGGGCGGAAAGACGCGTGCCGGATCGCCAGGCGATGTGCGTTTCCCGGTCGGGGAACATAAGCTCATTGACCAGGTTCGCCACGGGCAAGGTCGGGTCCGGGTCAAGGTCGATCATCCTGGGCTGCAGGTAACCCGCCTCTCTGGCAACCGCCTTTCCGAAACCCCACAGCAGGGAACCGGCTAAATTGCCCGCGGTTTCCTGCTTGTATTCCCGCTCCAGGACCTGGGCGCCCCGGGTAATAAACCACAGGCCACGGGCCGGAGTCAGATCGCAGTCCTGCAATGCCTGGACCAGGGCCAGGGCGCTGGCGCCAGCCTCGCTGGCATCCTCCGCCAGTTCGCTGGTGGTGGATGCGGAATCGCGACCGGCCAGGGAACTGCAATGCACAACTCCATGCAGTGGTGTGTCCTCTGGCAGGCTTCCAAGAATATTGCGCCAGCTTGCCCGGTCGGCGGCTGCCACCCCAACCCGCGACACACCGGAAACTTCGCGGGGTTTGTTACCTTCTCTCTCCTCGCTTGCGATCACCACGGTCTGGTTCCGGGAGGACAGTTCAACCGCCAGAGCAGGCACGGTGGCTTCATCGTCTCCGACCAACACCCAGGCGCCGGCCGGCCAGGCGACGTCGGCCGGCCCGCGGGCCAGAATCACGCCCGACCCCAGCGGGCCTTCCTCGTCGCTCCGACTCTCGCCGCCCAGCACCACCGGATCAGAGAAACCGGTGTCGGTTAGAGCCCGTCCCCACACCTGGGGCGAGGCAATGGCGTGTTCGGGGCGGTACTCATCGGAATAGCGCCACCAGCCATCCAGTTGGCCGAAGGTCATATCCTGCCAACCCCGGCCTCGCAGGCTTTCGACGGCCAGGATCTGGCCCGACGGGGCCAACAGGTCGCGGCAGTGCCCCAGCGTCTCCGACAGGTCCCGGGTGGCGTGAAGGACGTTGACGGCGATAACCAGGTCATAGCCGTGCAGGTCATAGTCCTGGTCCGCCGGGTGGCGCTCTATGTCCAGGGAACGGTACTCGATGGGCGCGCCCGAATCCCTGAACCTGTTTTCCGCCTCGGCAAAGAACCCGGCCGAAATGTCAGTGAAAACGTAATCAAAATTGCCCTGGGGCAATTCCGGCAAAACCACCGATGTGCCCGATCCGGTACCGGCGCCCACTTCCAGAATTCTAAGCCTGCGGTCTGCTGGCCAGTGGGCCACCGCGGCAGCCACGGCGTCTCCCAGCATCCGGTTGGAGGCGCGGGAAGCTGGCGCCGTAAAGTAGAAATCGGCTGCGCCCGGTCCTTCCCGGGGGAAGAGGATGGAAAGGGGATCCAAGTCGCCTTGAAGCACTTCCGCCAGGGCGCTGCCGCTGCGCCGTAGCAGGCCCAGTTCGTTCACGCCGTGAGGGTGGCGCTCGATGGACTGGTCGGCAAAGGCCTCGGCATCCGCCAGTGCATCGTCAGGCAGGACGTCGCCCTCTCCTGCCAACACCCGGTAATGGCCATTGCCGGCCCGTTCCAGCACTCCAGCATCGGCCAGCAGTCTCAGCATCCGCTCCAGCAAACGGGAATGTTGGGGAATGACGGCCAGCTCTTACTGCAACTCCCTGGGGTCAATCATTGCGCCCGGTTCGCGTCGCCAGCCCAGCTTTTCCAGGCCGGCCAGTGCAAAAGCCCGAGACAGCCGTTCCAGGTCGTCGAGTAACGCGGCCCGGTTGGCAATTTCAACGCCTTCCGCGCCAAGGTAGTCTTCCAGGGTTCCGGTCTGGGATAAGATCACCGAAGGGGAGGTCAGTTCGTCCGCAGCTTTGAGCCGGTCAGCCAGGGGCCGTTCGCGCCATACCACTTCGTACAACAGGTCTTGCAGTCCTTCGGTGGATGACAAAAGAGAGGCCCGGGTGGCGCGCTTCAGGGCGAAGCCGGTGATGCCGCCCAGTACTGTTCCCTCCTGGGTGTAGAACCACAGGTCTCCGGTCAAAGTTTCCGGTTCCCGTGCCGCCGAATCTTCCTGACCTGCATTGGATTCCACATCGCGCAGCCGGGCGTGGCAGATGATGCTTTCGGGGAAGGGCCCATTCAGCCAAAGGCGTTCCCACGCAAAGGGTAGGTAGGTAGCCTCTTCGCCCACTCCCGCTAGGTGACGGGTCGCCGACAAGACCTGGAAACAGCCGTCCAGCAACAGGGGGTGCGCGGAAGTGTCGTTGCCGTTGCCCATGGACTGAAGCGCAATCTCGCCAACGGCTTCAAGGCCCGCTCCCCATAGGCCTTGCAGAGTGCGGAAGGAGGGGCCAAAGTCAATGCCGGTAGCCGCCTTGGCCCGATAGTATGCGTTCACGTCCTGCGGGCCAAGGCCGGACTTGAGAACATTCAGGTCGACACGTTCAGCGGATGAGGCGCGCGGGTCCAGCGGGCAAAGTCGTCCCTCGGCGTGGGCCGTCCATTCTTCGTCCCCTTCCCCCTTGCTGAAGATTTCGAAACTGCGGGGCCGATTGGCCCTGGAACTCTCAACCAGCAATTGAACCCGCCTGACCGGTTCGGGCGATTCCCCCTCACGATTGTATTCGGGGTATACCAGCGGGTTAAGCAGTTGAAGTTCCTCAACTACCACGCCGTTGGTTCCCTCCGTCGGCGGTACGGCGGCGGCCAGGGCGCCGAACAGGGCGCCGGGCATTACCACCCGACCGTAAACCTGGTGGTCTTGCAGCCAGGACGGCTCAGAAGGGTTCATTTCGGTTTCGAACATCACCTCGCCCCGGGGCGACTCGTGCCTGGTTCCCAACAAGGGGTGAGAGTCGTCCGACACCTGCCGTTGCGGGGTCGGCACCCAGAATCGCCGGCGCTGGAAGGGATAGCCGGGAATGTTGATCTTGCGACGTTCTTCGCCGGAGTACAATCCCTTGAAATCCAGCGGCAACCTGGCTCGGTACGCTTCGGCCACTGCGGTTACGAAGGCGTCCGCTCTTTCCGGTTCTGAACCGTCAAAGGCAGGGCGCAAGAGACTTTGCAGCACCAAAGGCGTTGGGGCTATGCCTGCGCCCTGGGGCCAGTTCACCGACACCAGGGGGCCCAGGATGGCGTGAGGGCCCAGTTCTATTACGGCGTCAACTCCCAGTTCGCTGGCCAGGGTTTCGACGCACTTGCGGAACTGAACGGGTGAACGGGCATGCTCCCGCCAATAGCCGCCGTCCAATTGCTGTTCCGGGCTGGTTGGCTGGCCCGTCACGTTGCTGACCAGGGCGATGGAAGGCCGGTGCACCACGATATCGTTGAACACAGCCTCCAGTTCGTCCAGGGCCGGCTCTACCAGGGGGCTGTGGTACGCGGGGCTGGGCCGCAATCGTCGAACGTTTACGCCATTCGACTCCAGTTGGTCGGCAAAGGCGTGAACTTCCTTTGACGGCCCGCTTATAACCTGGTGGGAGCCATTGTCCACGCCGATGCAGACATCCGAACCGGGGTTGAGCTCCTTCCAGGCCTCCACTGCCATCGCAACAGTTGGGGCCGGGGCGAAGACGGCGCTCATTGCTCCGGCCTGAGGGAGGCTGCCCATCAATCGTCCCCGGGCCGAGGCGAACTTCATGCCCTCTTCCAGAGTGAACACGCCAGCGGCCTGGGCGGCGGCAATTTCTCCCAGGCTGTGCCCCAGCACGGCGACGGGTTCAATGCCGACGCTGCGCCATAGGGCGGTAAGGGCGCACTCCAGCGCGTAGATGGCCGGCTGAGTCCAGCGGGGCTCGTCCAGGTCGCCTGGCGCTCCGGACCTCCCGAACATGACGTCCAGTAACGAAACCCCTCGTTCTTCCAGGATGTACCGGTCGCAGCGGTCCATCACCGTCCTGAACACCGGCTCCTGCCGGTACAGCGCCTCGCCCATTCCAACCCACTGGTTGCCCTGTCCAGTGTAGACAAAGGCGACCCTTTCCGCTCTTTGCGGGGGCGCAGCCTCTGCCGACTCTGCGATGGTCGCCAGCCCTTCCCGCAAGGCGCCGGAATCGCGAAAGACTACACCGTCTCTGAAGTCAAAATGGCTGCGGGTTACGCTGGCGGACCACGCCAAATCGGAAAACCCCGGTTCCTGACCGTGTTCGTCCAACCAATCCAGGTATGCCTGGGCCGCTTCCTTGACCGCAGCCTCCGACTTGCCTGACAACGGGAGAAATCGGGCCGGCCGGTCCTCCACCGCCTCAATGGCCTGGGCGACACCAACACCGCCGGTGGAGGAATCTCCAATGGGCAACGGTTCGCCTCCCGGCCACGCCACATCACCGTCAGCCAGCGGCTCCTGGGCGGGCTGACCGTAACCCTCGACGATGACGTGAGCGTTGGTGCCCGACCAGCCGTAGGAGCTAATGCCCGCCCTGGGTGGACGCCCGGCCGTTTCCGGCCAGATCATCTTCTTGTCGGTTATCAGCACCGGCAGATTGTCCCAGTCCACCCGGGGATTGGGGTTGTCAAAATGCAGATGCTTGGGGATTGTGCGGTGGCGCATGGACAGCAGCGCTTTCATCAGGCCCGCCACCCCGGCCGTGGGCTCCAGGTGGCCTACGTTGGTCTTTATCGAACCCACCAGCAGGGGCCGGTCCGCGGCACGGCCTTTGCCGTAGGCCTCGGCGGCGGAGTTCAGTTCAATCGGGTCCCCGACCTCGGTGCCGGTACCGTGTGCCTCCAGAAAGTCCACCTCAGCGGGGGCTATTCCCGCCTGGAGCAGGGCTTCCTCAATGACCTTCACCTGGGCGTCCGCGCTGGGGACGGTCAACCCGGCGCTGGCGCCGTCCTGGTTGATGGCCGTGCCCAGAATGACTCCCCAGATGGGGTCGCCATCGGCCTCTGCGTCGCTTAACCGCTTGAGTACCACCACCCCGCAGCCTTCACCCCGCACGAAGCCGTTGGCGGAGGCGTCGAAGGCCTTGCACTGGCCATCCGCCGACAGCATGCCGGCCTGGGCGCGCAGTTGGGTCAGGCGGCCCGAAAATATGGCCTGCACCCCGCCCACCATCATCAGGTCCGCCTCGCCCTGCCGCAGGACCGAAACTGCCTGGTGCACTGCGACCAGGGACGATGAACAGGCGGTATCCAGGGCGATGGCCGGCCCCTCCAGGCCCAGGGCGTAGGCGACTCTGCCGGCAACGGTATTGAAGGAAGTGCCGCTGACCGTGTAGAGGCTGGCGGCCGGCTCGCTTACCTGGCTGGCGGAGGCCAGGCTTACGCCGCGATAGTCGTTGTTGCTGATGCCGATATATACCCCGCTCCGGGAATTCCTCAAGCCTTCCGGGTCTATGCCCGCATTCTCCAGGGCCTGCCAGCAGGTCTCCAGGGTCATCCGCTGCTGGGGGTCCAGCAGTTGGGCCTCCACCGGCGAAATGCGGAAAAACTCGGCGTCAAACAGGTCTATATCGTCCACCAGGGCGGCGTAGCTGCAGGCCGGGTACTGGGCGGCAGACCTGGGGTAGAACTGGCCGATACGGCCAACGCCCGAACCGGGGTCGCCCTGGGTGATGGCGTTTCCGCCCTGCTCCAGCAATCGCCACAGGGACGCGACATCCGGGGCGCCGGGGAACTTGCACGCCATTCCCACGACGGCAATGGGCTCGCCGCCAATTCTATATTTGCCTTGCATAGCTATGTTCTCCGCCTCGGATTGACCCGGTGAGTTGGAGTTGGAATTGATGCCGGCCATACCACTCTCGACGGTAAGGATGGTTGGTCTTGGTAAGGGCTAAGTAGATCTCGGAGGCGGCTGGCGCTGCCCCCTCTTGTGATTTGAATACATTGATTATATAAGCAAAAGGGCTCTTAGGTAATGCTGCGACGAGGCGATGCGTTTGTGAAGGCCTGTGACGGGCTACCGTGAGCCCCTGACCTGGACCGTAAAGATGTCCAGGCCGTAATACTTCTGGTGGCGGACGGAAGCGGCGTAATGCCCCAGCAGACGGAGGGGAATCTCACCCTCATCCCTGCCCTCGGCTTCCTCGTGCAGGTTCGCCAGCCGGTCTTCCAGGTTGGCCTCGTCGAAGACGGCCATGAACTCCAGTTCCACCAAGCCCGGTTCCGGCCGCGCCACTACCACCAGTCGCGGAGCACTGTTGGCGTCGCCCTGGTCGGTTGTTTCTGCCACCAGACTCGCCAGGGCCTCTTCCGCTGCTGCCGCCAGCCTTTCCGTGGAGGCTTCGTTCCACCTCAGCCTGGCTGCCTGGTCGCGGGCCAACTTGTGGATTTCGGGCAGGGCAGCGGAATCCAGGCGCACCTGGATTCGGCTACTCCTCCTGGGATTTGTCAAGTCGAGAAACAGCGCCCAAATCCACCACCTAATGGGAGGAAAAGACCTCGTTGGAGCCAGCGGCAAAGCTGGCTATGATGGTTACGGGACAAACACAACCATCACCAACGAGGTGCAGTCATTATGCAACAGGGAGTCCTGCCATTCCAGTATGGGACGGAGCATCGCGCGGGGGGCATGACGGGGCTGTCGGGGTTGGCGGTCTATCTGGAAATGGCCGATGCGATGGGGCTGGGCGAGTCGATCCGGCGCTACGTGAAGGTCAAGGAGGGCGGACAGGGATGGACGGACCGGCAGATGGTCACCGCGCTGGTGCTGCTGAATCTGGCCGGTGGAGAAGGAGTGGACGACCTCCGGGTGCTGGAAGGGGACGAGGGTCTGGGCCGGATGTTGGGCCGGGTGGAGACGCACCGGCAGCGGGCTTGTGAGCGCCGGGAGGAGGGCAGCCGGTGGCGGGGCGGGCGGCACCGCAGCGTCCCGTCTCCGTCGGCGGTGTTCCGGTACCTGGGCCGGTTCCACGACCCGGTTCAGGAGGAGGCCAGGCAGCCCCATACGGCGTACATACCCGCGCCCAGCGGCGCGCTGCGCGGGCTGGGGAAGGTCAACGCCGAGATGATGAGCTTCGTCCGGGACCACCTGGAGCAGGAGCAGGCGACGCTGGACATGGACGCGACGCTGATCGAGACCTACAAGCAGGAGGCGCTGTACTGCTACCAGGGCTACAAGGCCTACCAGCCGATGGTCACCTACTGGGCCGAGGCGGACCTGGTGGTCCATTCGGAGTTCCGGGACGGCAACGTGCCAGCGGGGTTCGAGCAACTGCGGGTGTTGCGGGAGTCGCTGGCCCATCTGCCGGAGGGCGTGGTGAAGGTGATGCTGCGGTCGGACACGGCGGGGTACCAAGTTGAGTTGTTGCGGTACTGCGCCGAGGGGAGGGATGAGCGGTTCGGAGTGATCGAATTCGCGGTGGGGGCGGACGTCACGGAGGGGTTCAAGCGTGCGGCAGCCGAAGTGGAGGAGAGCCAGTGGCGCCGGTTGCCCCGGATGGTGGGGGAGTTGGCGGTGGAGACGGAACAGGAGTGGGCCGAGGTGGACTTCGTGCCCGATAGATTGGCTTATTCCAAGAATGATCCCGACTACCGTTTCATAGCGGTCCGGGAGCCGCTGAGGCGGCCGCCGCTGCCGGGCATGGAGGATGACCTGGAGTTGTCGGTTCCGGCGATGGAGATGCCGGACCGGGGCTGGTACAAGATCCGGGGGATAGTGACTAACCGGGAGCTACCGGGAGATGAGGTGGTGCGGTGGTACCGGGAGAGATGCGGGAAGGGCGAGGAGGTGCATGGTGTGCTGAAGGAGGACTTGGCTGGCGGGAGGCTGCCGTCGGGACAGTTCGGGGCCAACGCGGCCTGGTGGGCGATAGCGGCGCTGGCGTTCAACCTGAACTCGGCGGTCAAGCAGTTGGCCCTGGGCGGTCAGTGGGTGAACAAGCGGCTCAAGGCGGTGCGCTTTGCTCTGATCAATCTGGCCGGACGGGTGGTCTGCCACGCCAGGAAGCTGCTGATCCGGCTGGCCCGGGGCCATCCATCCTTCCCGCTGCTGGCGGGAGCGCACCGGAGAATAGCGGCGCTGGCCCACGGCCCACCCTGACCTGGGACGGTCTGCGCCACTACCGACGGGCATTCAAGCGACGGGGACTCCCGCCGTAGGGATACTGCGCCCTTCTCCAGGACCGGTTGGCATAGACCTCGCCCTGGCGTCGCCGGCCAACGCCCCAATATCCCCTTCCAGCGCCTACTCCTGCCACGCCAACCCACTGCCAACCTGTCAGCCGTCAGCCGATGCCCCAACCGGCCCAATCAAGGAGCCCCAAAACCATTTTTCTCCCATTAGGTGGTGGATTTGGGCAGCGTCAGCAGAATTGCCGCCAGCGCTCCGGCCAACATCCCGTTATCCAGCAGTCCTCCCCACGGCCCGCCCAGCAGGTCGGCGAAAATTGTTTGCTGTTCAATCCCAGCGCCCAGGGAGAAAGATATCCCCACCACGATCACCTTGTGATAGTCCAGGCCTGCCTGTATCAGGGTTCGTATGCCTTCCATGAACAGTAGGCCGACGGCCAACAACAGGTACGCCCCCATGACCGGGCTGGGAATAGTGAGCAAGACAGCCGGCAGTTTGGGGAACAGCGCCAGCACTACGAGGCAGGCGCCGATCACGTATCCGACTCGGCGCGAAGCGACACCGGTCAGGTTTACCAGGGAAACGCTGGTGGACGAGTAAACAGTGGTGGGTGGCGTGCCCGCGATGCCCGCTGAGAGAATGCCCAGCCAGTTGGTGTTGAGCGAACTTTGCACCCGCCGGTAGTCGGTAACCTGCTGGCCGCGACGGGAGGCCTGCTGGATGGCCACGTTGTCGCCGATGTTCTTGATACCGCCCACCAGGGTCACCACCACAAAGACGGGCAGAAGGGCCCAGAAGCTGGGACCGAACGTCAGGTCAAATCGGGGCGTGTAGCCCAGGGTAAACCCTACCCAGGGCGCGTCAACCAGCCGCTGCACGTCATAGATTCCGAACAACAGCGCCACCGCGCAGCCGGCGCCCAGCCCCATGAGCGGCGACCAAAGGCGCCAGGCGCCGCTGGTCCGCAACGCCAGGCCCACGATGACGGCCAGGGTTATCACCGCGACGGTGGGGCCGGCGGCCAGCGGCGCGCCCTGGGGCACTTCCTGCACCCGGTCCAGGGAGATGGGCAGGACGGCCACCGCAATAAGCATTAACACGGTAGCGGACACCACCGGCGTTATTACCCTGCGCAGCAGCGGCAGCCATACGGACAGCGCCAGGTAGGAAAGGGATCCCACCACTACCAGGCTGGCCAACAACGGCGGGCCGCCCGTCGCCAGGGCCAGCACGGAGATCGCCACGAAGTTGGGGGTAGTGCCCATGATCAGGACGTAACCCGCCCCGACCCGCCAGAGCCGGCTCGCCTGCAGGGCGGTGAGACAGCCGGAGATGACCAGTGAGGCAAAGACGGCCCAGGAAATATAGCTTTCGTCCTGTCCGCCGGCCCGGGCGGTGATGGCTACGATCAGCACCAGTGGCGCCAGCGCGAATACCGTGCCCTGGAGGCCAACGCTGAGCGAAACCCAAAGCGGGCAATTTTCTTCGGCATCGTAGCGAATGCCCTGGTTGGTGTTGGTTCCGGAAGACCGCAAATTTCCCCGCTATCGGGCAAGAAGTCAGGACATTCTACACCGTTTGCCGGGTTTGCCGATCCGCAACTGGAAATCCCTACAGGGCAGTTGCACCATAAAGGGACTTAATGCTCTTGCCGGAAGTATTGACACCCTGAGCCTGCCGAAGCAGAATGTCCGCCCTTGGCGGGGTTCTAAATCCTGGCCTTTAAAAATGCTTGGCTGTCCAGGTCATCGCTTCAAGACTTGCATTGTAGGCTCTTCAACTTCGCCGAGATTGGCCCTCAGTTAAGACATGATTGCCTTGAAAGTCCTTGGTGCCCCCGCCTGGAAGTAGTCCTCTTTTCTGGATCCCCAGAATCTATGGCCTCCTGATCCAACCGAGGATTGCGGGTTTGGTTTTCCAGAGATCGCGCCCCGGCAGGCTGCGCCCGAAGCTTCAAAGCTTTCAATAGCTTCGTCCACTATCTCGTTTCCCAATAGGCAGGGAGAAATGCCCTGGCCCAGGTCGGCGGCTGGTTAGGCCCCTGGCCCAGCCGACAGAAACTTGAAGCTCTTTGGAAGCGGGAGATTTATCGGTGTGTCCGGAGGGGTATCTGAACCTTTAATCCCGACAGTAGCGGCCGTGGTTGCTCGTCCTTGGCCCGCGGAGGGAGTGGGATTCGAACCCACGATACCCGGAGGTATACCGGTTTTCAAGACCGGCGCAATCGTCCACTCTGCCATCCCTCCCCAATTCAAGGGCCCGTTTATGTTGTATGGCGTGACGCCTGTTTGTCAATCTTGGGGTTCCCGGGCTGGCGTTCCAATCTGGGTCGCTTGCCGGTGGGACAGCAGTCAAGGTCAATGGTAGGGGCGGTTCGCGAACCGCCCCTACGGGTGATAACCATCTAATATGGAACCTTGCCATTTACGCCCTGTCACGGGCGCCGGGGGGTTAAGATCAACATCCGGCCCCACTAAGAATGTACATTGGGACTTCTTCAAGACTACGCATCAAGAATCAGCATCGCCCGTCGCCGCAATGGTGGTATGCTGGAGTTCATTGCACTCACCCGATAAAGAGAGGCCCGGAAATGGCAGACATTTACACCCTGGGCGCCGGTACGCCCACGCCCACCCCCAGCAGATTTGGCAGTTCCCACGTGCTGCGCCTGGGCGAACAGTTCCTGATGTTCGACTGCGGGCCGGCTACGACTCACAAGTTGGTCAAGGCCGGGCTGTTCCCGACCCAGATCGACTACCTGTTTTTTACTCACCACCACTTTGACCACGACATTGACTACCCTTGCTTCCTGCTCTGCCGCTGGGACCAGAGCATCGGCAGGGAAAATCAGTTACAGGTCTTCGGCCCCGACCTGACCGAGAAGATCACGGAGGGCATTATCGGAGACAACGGCCTTTTTTCCCATGATTGGAAAGCCCGGGTGAACCACCCCCTCAGCCAGCAGGTTTTTGTCAACCGGGGCGGCACCCTGCCCCGGCCCGTTCCATCAGTGTCGGCAAAGGACGTGGGAGTGGGCAAAATATTCAGCGGCGCCGACTGGGAGGTGACCGCCGCCCCGGCCGAGCATGTCCAGCCCTGGCTCGACTCCCTGGCCTACCGGGTGGACTCACCCTATGGCAGCGTGGTCTTCACGGGCGATACCCAGCCCTGCGACTCGGTTACTGAACTGGCGCGGGGAGCGGACATGATGCTGTGCATGTGCTGGGATGACCAGGCGGTGATGGATGCTAACGGGGAATTTACCGGCCAGTGCGGCACCACCGGCGCGGCCCGCATGGCCCAGGCCGCGGGGGTCAAGAAGCTCGTCCTGGTCCACGTAGGCCCCCACCTGTCGGCCCACGGCCCCATGGAACAGGGCATCGGCGACATCAGTCGGATCTACGACGGCGAGATCGTCTTCTCCGAAGAACTGATGCGGATTTCTCTATAGAGGGGATACCTGTCCCCTCCAGTAGTCCAAGAACTTTGAGATGATGGGTTATGTTCCGCTCGCCCTGAGCTTGCGGAACGTCCGCCTTTGGCGGGTAGAAGGGCCGCCCATTCATGGTTCGACAAGCTCACCACGAACGGACTCTTGCTCCAAACGTCAGAACAATGTTGATGGCCTATTAGTTTCCTTCCCTCATCAGTTCCGCCGCCCGCTCGGCCATCATTATGGTGGTGGCGTTGGTGTTTGCCCTGGTGATTTCGGGCATTGCCGACGCGTCAATAACCCGAATCCCCTGAAGACCGTGCACCCGGCAATACTGGTCCACCACTGCCATGGGGTCCGAAGCCGGTCCCATACGGCATGTGACGGAGGTGTGACCGGCGATGCCCGCGTTGCCCTGCATCCAGTAGTCCAGCGCCTCGTCGTCCGACAGCACTTCGTCCGTGGGGGCAATTCGTTCCCCCAGCAACCCTTCAAACGCCGGATGCCGGAAAATCCTGGCGCACTGGCGCACTGCGGAGCGCAGCCTTTCCCGGTCTCCGGAATCGGTCAGGAACCGGTATTCCAGCCTGGGCTGGTCCGCAATGTCGGGCGACGTCAGCGTCAGTTCCCCCTGGCTCAGGGGCAGTTCCAGGCGGCAGCCTATACGAATGTCCGGTGTCGCGGCGCTCTCCGGGTAGGAAGTTGTCGGCTGTATCTGGATGTCGTTTCGATACTCCGACCCCTCGGCGGTGAACCGCAGGCCCACCTGGTTGCGCGGCGCGTCAGGCGCCGGCCGATTTCCTTCCACCAACTTGTACCTGAGGGACACTGAAGGATGGTTCTTCATATTCCTGCCCACCCCGGGCAGTTCGTGAACCATGGCAATGCCAATCTCTTCAAGGCGATTTGACGCCCCCACTCCCGACAGCATCAGCAACTGGGGCGAAGCTATGGCCCCCGCGCTGAGAATGATCTCCTCCCCTTCCAGGACAAAGGCCTCATCCCCGCTCATCACCTCTATCGCCGTGGCTCGCCTATCCTGGAACAAAACCCGCTTGGCCTGGACGTTGGCCCGGATGGTCAGGTTCAGCCGATGGCGGCAGTCGTTCAGGTAGGTTATGGCGGTGCTCATGCGGATGCCGCCGGGATTGTTCAGCGGAAACGCTCCCACGCCGGTGGCTTCCGGGTGGTTCATGTCGGAGTCTTCCGGATAGCCCAGGTCCACGCAGGCCTGGTAGAAAGCCGCCTGTATGGGCAGCCAGGTCTCCCGGGGGTGGCGCCACACCGGAATGAGTCCGTCGGCGCCATGAAAGTCGTCCCTGACGTCCGAGTCTCGTTCCAGTTTGCGAAAGTGGGGCAGTACCTGCAGGTAACTCCACCGGTCCAGTCCCGCCGCGGCCCAGGAGTCGAAGTCTTCCGGCATCCCGCGCAGGAAAATCTGGTGGTTGATCGCGCTGGTGCCGCCGGTTACCCGTCCCCGTGCCACCAGGGCAGGTTCGGGCCGCTGGGGAGTTGACTCTCCCATAAAGGACCAGTTGTGGGGGGCGTCCTGCTCCGATGCGGCCTGGTTCATGTCATGCTTCAGCTCGGCCGGCATGTTGTCCGGATCCGGGTAGTCGGGTCCCGCCTCCAACAACAGTACCGAGGTGTTTGGGTCCTCGCTTAGCCGGTTGGCCAGCACGCATCCCGCGGAGCCGGCGCCCACAATTATCACGTCGTATTTCATTCTCTCCCGGTTTCCTTCCAGCAATGTGCCCAATACGCTTGAGAAGCGTGTTCAGAGACACTATTCAAAAGCCCCTTCCCCCTTTGACGGGGGAAGGTTAGGATGGGGGTGATAACATGCCCAACAATGCCCTGCCCCTTCACTGGCATATTCGTCGGCCGTTTTGAGGCAATTTCTTAGTCCGGGCTTCCCCGTTGTTCGCCCCGTTCGATGCTCACCATTATTTCGCAATCGGCGGAGGCGTCGCTGCCTTCGCTGCCGTTGCACTCATCCTCGTCTCCGTCTCCGCCGTCCAGAAAGTCGTCGCCGTAGTGGCCGATGAGCGTGTCGTCGCCCACCTTGCCCAGGAGCAGGTCGTGGCCTCCGAATGCCAGCAGCGCGTCGTTGCCCTTGCCCCCGATCAAAACGTCGTTCCCCACACTGCCCAGGATTATGTCCCGACGGTAGAACCCGAAGAGTTGCGCCAGCAGATCGTCCTCCTCCGGAACTACATCGGCCCCCAGCAAGATGTTGTTGCCGTCGTTGCCGGAAAGAAAGTCGCCTCCGCCCTGCCCGATGAGCAAGTCGTCGGAGTCGTCTCCTCGCAGAAAATCGTTCCCGGACCCGCCGACCAATTGGTCAACCCCATCCCCTCCCAGCAGGTAATCGTCTCCCGGCCCGCCAAAGATGAGGTTGTTGCCTGAACCGGCGCACAGGATGTCGTGGCCGCCCTTGCCGTTTATCTGGTCGTCCCCAGCCCGCCCCAAAATGACGTCGTTCCCGTCCGTTCCTACCAGAATGTCGTCTCCGGGCCCCCCGACCAGGGTGGCCAGTGCTCCCAGGCAATAGACGTGCTCCTGTTCATCCACGTCGTCCTGGGGTGCAGGACCGGGCGGTCCCAGGTCATCATCCAGCCAGTACCTGGCGGTGGCCTGGTGCTGGCTGTAGGTCTCCCAGGCCGGGGCATCTGCGCCGGCGCTGGTTTCGCCGGCATCCCACGCCAGAACGGCGGCAATAACCAGCAAAACAGTGCAGATCAATAGCGCGGTGGGGGCCAGGCGCAAGGAATAGCTGGCGTTTGTATTCACTTTACGTAAAGAAATCCTTCCGGTTTCAGAGAGTGTTCCTGTGGTGGCTATTGGCCCTTCGATTGGCCCTTCGATTGGATGGTATTATATCCGCAATTCTCAGAATACCGATAGCAGGCTCGGGTTACGGCTGCCGATACCGGCTTCCCGCCATTCCGGCAGCCGGGAGTGCCTGGTCGGGTTTGCTCGTGGGGAAGTTATGGTGGATTTGAAAATTGAAAACGGACAGGTAATCGACGGCAGCGGCAGTCCAGGCTTTTTTGCCACGGTGCTGGTGGACGGGGAAGAGGTGACCATCTGGCGCGGGGACGCTACCCACATCGAAGCGGGGCGCACTATTGATGCCACCGGACAGGTGGTCTGTCCCGGGTTTGTCGACCTTCACTCCCACGCCGGCCTTACCA
The DNA here is from genome assembly GCA_965207275.1 of Dehalococcoidia bacterium. GTDB lineage: Bacteria > Chloroflexota > Dehalococcoidia > Lucifugimonadales > UBA3495 > Bin22. The sequence continues at coordinate 1,843,680 of CBDBMH010000002.1, read as the reverse complement.
TTCTGGGCGAACCCCATCACGACCCCAAGGTGCGGCAGGGAGTGACCACGGAACTCGTCGGAATTGACGGAATATCCCATGCTCCTTTCAAGACCCAGGAGGAATTGCACCGTTATATCTGGCTTGATTCCGGACTCAACGGTTACCCTCCCATGCCAGCCGACTGGCTTACGGTGGCCGAGTTACTAACCAAGTACGACAACTCCGTCGCCATCAACATGGCCTACATTCTTGGCAATGCTCCGGTGCGTATCTGGGGCGTGGGCTGGAACGATCGGCCGGCCACCCCCGCGGAAATGGAGGATATGAAGGCGGTGGTCCGGGAGGCCATGGAGGAGGGCGCCTGGGGCCTCTCTACCGGACTGGATTATCCGCCCAGTTCCTACGCCGACACCGCCGAGTTATCCGAATTGTCTGCGGTGACGGCGTCCCTGGGCGGGTTCTATCACACCCATACCAGGGCCAGTCTCAGGTCCCAGGGGCTGCTCGCGCCCTGGGAGGAGGCGCTGGAAATCGGCCGCCGCAGCGGCTGTCCGATTCATCTGACCCACTACCGCCAGAGCGCCCAGGGTTCCGGGAGTCACCTGGATTACCTGGGCCTGGTGGAACGGGGCCGGGACGAGGGCATGGATGTCACCTTTGACTGCTATACCTATCCCTATTCGGGAACCACAGTAACCATCGGCCTGCCCCACTGGGCCAAGGACGGCGGCCCGGAAAGGTTGATGGCGGCCCTTCAGGACGCCGATGACCGGGCGCGTATGAAGCGGGAAGTCCTGCCCGAGCGCCTGGAGAACAACTGGCTCACCAACTTTACCCAGCCCCAGAACAGGCAATACGAGGGCCGGTCGATTACCGACATCGGGGAGATGCGCGGCCAGGACCCGGCCGATGCTCTGTTCGACCTGCTGGTGGAGGAAAACCTGGGCATCTCCACCGTGGGACTGGGCACCAACCCCCAGACCCTGCCGGCCTTCGTTTCCCACCCTTACGGAATGATTGCCAGCGACGCCATTCTGTTTGGGGAATTCCCCAATCCCCGCACCTACGGGTGCTTTCCCATCGTTCTGGCCGAATTTGTGCGCGCCGAGCAGCATCTCAGGTTGCCCGAAGCCATCCGCAAGATGACCTCCTTCCCGGCGCAAAGGCTGGGACTGCCCAACCGGGGGCTTCTGCGCGACGGATTCAAGGCGGACATCGTGGTCTTCAACCCGGACACGGTCAAGACCCACGCCACCCGCGAAGACCCCAAGCATTACCCCGTCGGGATTGAATACGTGATAATCAACGGTCGGGTGGTCATCGACCAGGGAGAAAATACGGGCGCCCTTCCCGGCCGCGCCCTCCGGCGGGGCGTTCGAGACTGATTGACCGCCAGGCTCCCTTTTGATTGCACGGCTTTCCCGACCTGAGTCCGCGGCTACCGGTAATATTCAGGGCCATCGCGCTACGAATCGGCGTCAGTCCGTCATTCCGGCGAAGGTAGAATATCCGCCTCTGACGGGCAAAGTCCTGGGACCTGGAGAACGCGGCCCCTTGACTTTATCAAACTATCTCAGAATCCCTTCCCCCTTGATGGGGGAAGATTGGCTGTGTGCTATAAATCAAGACTGTCGCACAGTACCATAGTCTGATGCACAATGCGGCCTTGGCTATTACAGCCTCAAAAGCAGTCCCGGCTGGTGGACGGGGCTTTCGATTGCCTGGTGGGCAATATGTCAGTAGAATATAAGTGTGATCGCAAGGAGAGAATCAACCGTTCTGCTGGAAAGGATAGTCGCAGGAGAGCCATCATGAGTGAATCCCTGCCTCCGTTGGTAATGCTGGCGGCTGGCGCCGGCGCTCTCCTGGGAGCGGCCATTACGGGGATATGGTTCGAGCAGATAGAGGCGTTGCCGGGGCTCTTTTTGGGAGCTGGGGCGGGAGCCGTGTTCGGTGTCGTCCTGGGAGCCTTGACACTCCGTGGGTAAGTCCAGCCTCCTACCGAAGAGATTCGGCGTCCCCTCGGGATTCACAATCGGTGCCACGACCGCAACCGTGCTGCTCGCTCTCTTCGCGTTGCTTTTTGTTGCCTACCAGGATATCCGGAGCGAGATCCGCCAGGGCGATGCGGAGACCAGGGAAATGCTCCACGAGAGAATAGACCGACTGGAGGGTGCGCTAATCGGTCACGAACGCCATCCCGACAGTGGGCGGCCTCTCTTCCATTCGGTGCCTTCCGAACCTCAGTAGACCAAGTACCGTTCCTAACCCACACAGTGTTACACAGTTAGTGCCCCTTAATCCCCCATTCCATTGCACAATTATCGGTTTTGAAGGAACTGTGAGACACAGCCGGGGAAGGCTAGGATGGAGGTGAAAGACAACCTGCCTGACTGTCGCCTTGGAGCCTTACCCTTTCCTGGTCAGTATTGAGATAGTTGCCAAGCGTTAACTACCCCCTCAGTACCGAAAAACCAAAATGCGATTGCCCGGTGTTGGCGCCGGGCAATCGTTTCGGTTACCGGGATATTGATCTGATTGCTCTGCTTGGGTCTGGAACACCCTTCATTCCCCCTGATTTAACTGTCATTCAAGCAGTTCAGTGCACCGGCCCCGGCGGCAGCCTGACCGGAAACGGAACATCCGGGTATTTTTCTACCAGCCGTCCCCACACCGCATGGCTTATCCGCTCGGCCCTTCTGATAATGTCCTCTTCGTCAATGGTCAGCGCCCTCCCGTCTTTCAACAGCCATTTCCCCTTCACCATGACCCCCGAAATATCAGCCGGCTGCCCGTTGTGGATAAAACCGGACACTATTCGCAGCGTGGGTACCAGGTGGGCCTTGAAAGTATCAACGATGAACAGGTCTGCTTCCTTGCCCACCTCCAGTGACCCAACCTTATCTCCCAGACCCAGTATCTGTGCTCCTCCCTGGGTGGCCCATTCCAGCACATCCTCCGGTTGGGGCCACATCTCGTCATTTCGGCGCACTCGCTCGTGAAACAGGCCGGCCCGTATTACCTCCACCATGTCCTCGGCCATATTGTCCGAGCCCATTCCCATGGGGCAGCCCGCGGCCTGCAGGTCCCTCACCGGCGCCGCCGCGCCCCGGCGGGCGGCAATGGCTGCGTTGTTGGAAATGCCGACTTGGTGCTGGCCCAGCAAGGCAATCTCCGACGGATTAACGTACCGGCAGTGGGCCACAACCAGGCGCGGCCCCAGAAAATCGTGGGCGAAAAGGTAGTGGGTGGGGGCCACCCCCCTGACTCGCATTACCGCTTCAATTTCCTGGTGGCTTTGGGACAGGTGAATGGTGTAACCAAGGTCGCGGGTCTCGGCCATGGCCCGCGTTTCTCGCAGCAATTCGGGTGAGCATAGTTCCGGCGCGTGGGGCGCCAGGAAGCACGTTATCCGGCCGTCATCCCGGTTATGCCATCTGTCCGCCAGGTCGGCGCTCCGGCGCAGTCCCTCCTCGCGCCTGGCCGGCTCAAATTCGAACGCTCCCTCCCTCATTCGCGCCGGGTTAACGTCGTTGAAGTTGTCCGCCAGGACCAGCCTCATCCCCGTCTCCGAAAGGCTGTCCGCGAACTCCCCCACGTGGTCGGCTATTTCCAGCAGGGTGGTGGTGCCGCTGCGGATTGCTTCCAGCGCTCCCAACGTGGCGATGACTTTGCGCTCCTCCGTGGACAACAATGACCGGGTGGTTTCGGGAAAGCGCAGGGTGGTGGGAAATCCGAAGTCTTCCAGTATGCCCCGGTCCGCGGTGGCCAGCAGGTGCGTATGGCAATTGACCAGGCCAGGGAACACCGCCTTGCCCCGGCAGTCGACAATCTCACCCTCGGGGAACCGGCCCCGAATCTCTTCCGAAGTTCCCAGCGCCGCTATCTTCGAGTCCAGCACTGCCAGCGCCGAGTCGTAAAGCATCGTGCGGCCCGGGTCTCCTGTGACAATGGTTGCGTTGGTAAGTACGGTTACCATTTCGCCTCCCGCCCCTTGCGACATAGCTTCCCTTCAACCCTATCCGGCATCGCCGCAGGGCAATCGCATTATAAATCTTCCTCAGATTGCCCCAGGACCGGCAGCAAAGAGTCAAGTCACCCTGAGCTTGCCGAAGGGTCTAAACTCTTGGCTCAGAGTCGTGGATTGGGTCCCTATGCGTGGCTGGCAGGTACCGATTCAGATGCTTCGACGAAGTTTATCCTGAGCTCGGTCCAAGGGCTCAGCATGACATTCTTTAAAACGCGATTGCCCTGCGCATCGCTGCTCTATGCTTACACCGGGTTCAAAGTTAGTGTAGGATTTGGTCGTCAACAATGAAACCCCCGCGGGTGCCCTTTGAAGAACGCCCTGATCATACGCCATGCGGCCCCCGAAACCCTGGGAGCTAACTTCACTTCTATACTGCAAGAGGAAGACTTCAGCCTCGACGCCCTGGAAGTCTTCGCCCTGGCTCCCACCTACGACCCCTTTCCCGAACCCGACCTCAGCCGCACTGACCTGATTGTGGCCCTGGGCGGGCCCATTTCCGCCAACGACGATTTCCCGGCCCTGCTGCAGGAACGAGAGCTCTTCATCGAAGCGCGCCGTTTGGGAATACCGGTCTTTGCCGTCTGCCTGGGCGCCCAGCTGCTTTGCCGGGCCTTGGGTGGGCAGGTCCAGCCCACGGGCGGCTATCAGTTCGGTCTCCGCAGGATCTCTGTCACACGAGCCGGCGACGAAGATCAGGTGTTTGGCAAGATCCGGGTTCCCCTGGTCCCCACCCTGCACGGCGAGTGTTTTTCCATACCCGAGGGGGCTGCAGCGTTGGCCGAAGGGCACATTTTGCTTCGTGATGGCGGCTACCGCAGGATAAATATGGCCTTCCGCTCCGGCAACTGCTACGCTTTTCAGTTCGAACCCCAACTGACCTTTGATGAACTGGTGGTGTGGAACCGGGAACTGTACGACGATTATCTGCTTATGGGCAATAATTTCGATCCGGTGGAAGAGGCCGCCCGCAACCTGCGGGAGTTCGCCAGGTTTGCGCCGGTCCACGAGGCCCAGATGGGAGCTATGCTGCGCGCGTTTCTGCTCAATGCGGGCTTGTCTGCGCCGTCTCCACCAGCCGGCGTAAGAAAGGGGGACAGGGAATGACGCTGATGTCCGGCGCCCGCGCCTTACTGGAGATGCTGCGTGCGGAGGGCGTGGAGATAATCTTCGGAAACCCTGGCACCAGCGAGAGCGCCATCATGGCCCTGCTGCCCGAGTATCCCGACATCCAATACATGCTGGCCACCCAGGAGGGCGTGGCGATGGGCATGGCCGACGGGTATGCCCTGGCCGGCAACCGACCCTCCGTGGTTAACCTGCACATCGAGACGGGGCTGGCCAACGGCATCAGCCTCCTGCACCACGCCATGGATGGGGGCGTGCCCCTGGTCCTCACCGCCGGCAATAAGGATGTGCGAAAACTCACCGAATACCGCACCGATCTGGCCGATATGGTGCGCCAGTTTACCAAGTGGAGCGTGGAGGCGACCCACCCGGAACAGGTGCCCGGCGTTATGCGGCGGGCCTTCCAGGAGGCTAAAAATTCGCCCTCCGGCCCAGTATTTGTCGGCTTTTCCGCCAACGCGCTGGACGGCGCCGCCGAGCTGGAAATCCACCCTTCCCCTCCACCCATCTTCACACCACCACCCTCTCAAAATGATCTGCTGGCGGCCGCCCAGTTGCTGGCCACCGCCGCCACACCGGTGATTGTGGTAGGGGACCGCCTGGCCCAGGCGGGAGGAATGGCCGCCGCCGTTGCCCTGGCGGAGCAAACGGGCGCCGGCGTTTACGCGGCATCCCTGGCCCGGAACAACTTTCCTACCGGCCACCCGCAATTCCTGGGTCGCATCAATCCCACCCTTCCCCCTGGGCGTCGACTGCTGGCGGATGCGGACGTGGTTCTGGCCGTCGGCGCCAACGTCTTTTCCGGCTTTTTCTACCTCCCTGGACCTGCCCTTGCCCGGGGAACTAAGCTCGTTCACCTGGATTCCGCCCAACGGGAAATCGGCAAAACTGAACTTGCCGATATCGCCCTCTTTGGCGACCCCCGGGCCGGCCTGGAACTCTTGGCGGAAGCGCTCGAAGGGATGATGGACGCGGCAGCCACCGAGAGGGCGTCGGCCAGGCGGAAGGCCCGGCAAGAGCAAACCTTCCGGGCCCGTTCTGCCTGGGACCGACAGCTGAGGGACCGCTGGGACTCCCGGCCCATGGCCCCCGAAAGGATGATGCAGGAGATTGCCCGCGCCCTGCCGGAGAATTCTGTGGTGGTGGATGATTCCCTCAGTTCCAAGGATGCCTTGCATGCGGCCCTGAAATTCAATGAAGCGGGTACTCTCTACGGAGAGAGAATTGGCGCCATTGGCTGGGGTATGGGCGCCGCCCTTGGCGTAAAGGTGTCCCAACCCCACCGTCCCGTCGTTGCGGTGGTGGGCGACGGCAGCGCGATGATGACGGTCCAGGCCCTCTGGACCGCCGCCAATTACGGAATACCCGCAGTCTACCTGGTGTGCAACAACCGTTCTTACCGCATTCTCAAGCTCAACATGAACATTCACCGGCAGGAGATTATGGGAGAATTGGTGGATGAGGGGTTTGAGGGTTATGTGGGCATGGACTTCCCGCTGCCCCTTAACATTGCCGGCATCGCCGGAGCCATCGGCGTCTACGGAAGGACCATCAGTGACCCGGCAGAGATCGGGCCTGAACTCATCAAGGCCCTGGATTCAGGCAAGCCGGCCGTACTGGACGTCGTAATAGACGGAAGGTTATAGATCCCCTGCGCCGGAGCCGGAATGACTGGCATGCTGAGGAAATCAATTCAGCGTAGCCCACCGGTCTTCCTTTTCAGTTGCCGTAATACCTTGTGGCGGCATTTTGTCTGCCCCTTCCCACCTGGACTATAATGCCCAAAAGCCTTGAAAAGCTGCTGCCGGAGCCTGCCATGAGCGCCATCTATCTGGACTACAACGCCACCACACCCATCGACCCGCAAGTTGCCCAGGCCATGCTTCCCTATGTCCACGGCCTGTTCGGAAATCCCTCCAGCAGTCATGGGTTTGGCCTCGAGGCCAGGGAGGGAGTGGATTATGCCCGCTGCCAGGTCGCCGAACTGCTGGACTGCAGCCCCGAAGATCTCATCTTCACCAGCGGCGGCACCGAGGCCAACAACCACGCCATCAAGGGGGTCGCCCTTGCCCACCGGCGGCGCGGCAACCACATCATAACCTCGGCCGTGGAGCACCCCGCCGTCACCGAAGTCTGCCGCTACCTGGAGACTCAGGGTTACCGCATTACCTGGTTGCCCGTGGACGAACACGGCCTGGTAGACGTTGCCCGTCTGCTGGATGCGCTTACCGGCGAAACCATCCTCGTTACCATAATGCACGCTAACAATGAAGTGGGATCCATCGAACCCATTGCCGAAATCGCCGAAGCCGCCCACTCCGTCGGCGCTCTCGTCCACACTGATTGCGCCCAATCAGTGGGCAAGATTCCGGTCAACGTCGATGATCTGGGCGTAGATCTGCTGTCCATCGCCGGGCACAAACTTTACGCCCCCAAGGGTATTGGCGCCCTATACGTCAGACCAGGCGTGGAACTGGAAAAATTCATGCACGGCGCCGGCCACGAACAGAACCGCAGGGCCGGCACCGAGAATGTTATCGAGATGGTGGGATTGGGCGCGGCCTGCCAGTTGATTCACCGTAACCTTCCTGAGTATGCCAACCACATGCGGGTAATGCGGGACCGCCTGGAAGGAAGCCTGCTGACATCGGGAGTGGATGTTCGACTAAACGGCCATCCCGACCGGCGTCTTCCCAACACCAGCAGTGCCAGCTTCCTTGGACTGGAAGCCGACCGCATTCTCGCCAACCTGCCCACGGTAGCCGCCTCCGCCGGCGCCGCATGCCACAGCGACCAGGTGGAGCTTTCCCACGTACTGACCGCCATGAGGGTGCCACTGGAATACGCCATGGGCACCATCAGGTTTTCGATGGGACGATTCACGACCGCGGCGGAGGTCGACCTGGCAGCGGCCGAGGTAATCCAGGTGGTCAATAACCTGGGCGTGGCGCCTTCCAGCGCAGGGCAATCGCGCTTTAATGAATGTCATGCTGAGCGAAGTCGAAGCATCTGAATCCGTACCTGCCAGCCAGCCTTGGGGACCCAATCCACGACTCCAAGCGAAGAGTTTAGACCCTTCGGCAAGCTCAGGGTGACTGACTCTTTTCTGCCGGTCCTGGGGCAATCTGAGGAATATTTATAATGCGATTGCCCGGCCTTCCAGCGTCGATTAGTTGACTATTTTCCTTCAAGGCGATAACCTCCCCTGTTCATCTGATCGAGTTCCCAAAGGTCGAGTTCCCAAAAGTCTTTTGCAGGAGTACCCAATATGACAACCCAAAGCAACCCCGGCGCCTTGGACGCCACCACCATGGCCGAGTTTGAAACGGCCTTCCGCTCTCAGCCCAGCAATCAGCTGATGCAGAACGTGGTCACCCAGCACGACGTAAACGACGTGGCTCTCGACCGGAACATCGTGGCCGAAGCCACCCACACCTTCTCCACCATTCTGGACGAGTGGGGAGTGACCAATCAGGCCCGCTCCGGCCGCTGCTGGATGTTCGCCGGTCTGAACCTGTTCCGCTCCGAGTCCAGGAACCTGCTCAACGTCAAGGAGTTCGAATTCAGCCAGAGCTACGTGATGTTCTGGGACAAAATGGAGCGGGCTAACTACATTCTGGAAGCCGTAATCGAGACGGCGGACCGCCCCATCGACGACCGGGTGGTGGCCTGGCTGCTCCATCAACCCCTGGGTGACGGCGGCCAGTGGGATATGTTCGTCAGCCTGGTGCGCAAGCATGGCGTGGTGCCTAAGTCGGCCATGCCCGAGACCGAAAGCTCCGGCAATTCCATGCGGATGAACGCCGGGCTCAATTACCAGGTGCGCCAGGGGGCCCGCAACATTCGCCGCATCTATGCCGAAGAAGGTGGCCTGGATTCCATGCGCCAGGCGAAGCAGGAGACCCTGCAGTCCATTTACCAGATTCTCGCCATTCACCTGGGGAATCCCCCGGCGAATTTTGACTGGCAATGGAAGGACAAGGATGGCGAGTTCCACCGCGAGGGTTCCATGACTCCGCTGGAGTTTGCCGAGAAGTATATCTCCACTCCAATGGAGGAGTACGTGTGTCTGGTCCATGACCCGAGGCAGGGCAATCCGCCGGGCCGGACCTACACCGTTCAGTACCTGGGCAATGTCGTGGACGGTACCAGTATCAAGTACCTGAACGTGGACGTCGAACTGATGAAGGAAATCGCCATGCGCATGCTCCAGGACGGCAAGCCCGTGTGGATGGGCTGCGACACCGGCAAGCAGATGCACCGGGACAAGGGCCTGTGGGACGCGGATCTGTTTGATTACGCCAGCGTATATGGGTCAGAATTTTCCATGGACAAGGCCGAGCGCCTTGAATACCACCAGACGGCCATGACCCACGCCATGCTCTTCACCGGCGTTGATGTTGTGGGCGGTAAGCCCCGCCGCTGGAGAGTGGAAAACAGCTGGGACGACAAGGTGGGCGACAAGGGTTTCTTCCTGATGAACGACTCGTGGTTTGCCGAGTACATGTTCGAAATTTCAGCCCCCCGGAGTTACCTGCCGGAAGACCTGCAGCGGGCGCTGGACCTGGAACCCGTGGTACTGCCTCCCTGGGACCCCATGGGTAGCCTGGCCAGATAAGCTTATGTCATCGCGGGGGCGGGTTCCCAGCCCGTCCCTCTGCCTTACCGCCGTTCTTCCGGACCGGTATTGCCTTCAGGGGTAGGCCGTGCCTGCCCTGTCCACCATATCATCCTCCTCTGCAGAACGGCCCACGGCCATGCCCACCTGCCCACTAGCCCCGAAAATTTACTGACACCAACCCCTTGCCAACCCGCATAACACCCCACCACCATAAGAATACAAACCCTGAAAAAGTGTCAAAGGAGGTCGGAATTCCTGCCATCGTAGGGGTCCGCCTCAGGCGGCGTCCACGTCCGACCTGCCCAATCCAGGTCAACGCTACTGCATGCTCATCGCACACCTCGCCTCCTGGGTGAGGGGCCGAGGACGTGGGCGTATGTGCAGATACCTTCCCGCACCGGCGAATCAGAAAGGAGGACATCCCGCCATTTCACCGCCACCCAGGCGCCAAAGCAAATACGAAATGCTCGGAAATCGGATGTCAAGATCGGGAAAGAAAGCATTTCTCCCCCTGCTTTGCACTGTGAAGAAGAACTTGCACAAATTAGAGCAAACGTTCACAACCAATCAGTAACAAAAGGGTTCACTTTGAGAAATCCCGAGTAAGAGGTTCCAGACAGAACTGGGGTTTTCCCATCCCGAAATCGAGGAACACGCTGCTTTAAGCTGTATAATTTGATGTGCAGCGCAACTAGACTACCGAAAGAGTGGCCGCACAGAGCACCGGCCAGCCAGATGCCGGAGGAGAAGATGAACCAGGAAGAGGCTACCCAAACTCTTACCCAGGACGACTTCAGGCGGGCTGTAGCTCAAGCCGGTGGACCTAAAGCAATACAGGTAGGCTTCGACCGCCTGCGACTGGCCAACGCCAATTTGGAAAAGGACTACAGGCGTATCCTAGAACAGTACTCACGGCATTGGATAGCCATGGGGCCCGACGGCTTGATAGCCAACGTACCACTCCCCGAGGATCCCTCGGAAGAAGAGGAAGAAAGAGCTCTCGATAGGCTGTTCGAACTGATCGAAGAATCCGGAAGCGACAGGCGACAATGCCTGGTTAGATACATAGACCCAGAGGGAGGATCGCTGATTCTGTGATCCAAGGATATTTCGACCCCACAGGCCGCCCACAGGTCAGGGCGTACATAGCAGTCCCCGGAATACAGCCGACTCTGGAGCCAATCACACTCTTGCTAGACACCGGCGCGGACAATACCTTTATTCAACCAGCCGGCGCAAGGACGCTGGGAATAACCACAAGTCACCTGACTCCGTCAGGGACAAGCAGGGGAATCGGAGGCACCGTCACCTACGCAACAGCGCCAGCCTTCATTGCTTTCGAAGAAAGGCCATGGCCCTGGAGGAAGAGTAGACTGGTCTATTTTCGGACGGAACTCGGCATAGCGATGCCAGATCGCAGCAACAGAAGCCTGCCGTCCCTACTGGGCAGGGACATAATAGATCGCTGCCAGATACTGTACGACAAGACACAAGGCAAACTACACCTCACTCCCCGCCTGGCAGACGGCAGGATGGCCCTCTGATAAAGAGCCAGTCTACGACCAGGACATCGGCTGGCCAGGAAGGAAAGGCCTGACAGGCACACTTAACGGGGCTCTGAGGGCGCAACGTTGGACCCAGGCTTTCCACCGAAGTTTCAACTGCTAAGAAATGGAACAGACTCTGCGCAATGAATCGGAGACAAAAGGGATTCGTTGTGAATAGCCTCTCCCCGCCCCCAAAGGGACAGTGGCCGGGGGTGAGGGCAGTACTCCACCGGAATCTCCAGCCTTTTCCGAGAGGGCCGGGGGCAAGGGCCCCAGAGTGGCCCAAAACGGCCCAAAACGGCCCGGAAAAATGGGAATTTGGGCCACTCTTAAGCGGACAACAGATAGGAAATTGCCGGGGCGCCGGCCCGGAACTGGGCCGGTTGGACCGCTGCCCAGTCCCGATTTCAGATACGAAACGGCCCAAAACGGCCCAAAATGGCCCGGATTTCAAAAAATTCTTTCCCGCTCCTGCGTCTTGAAGGAGGATCCATTTACTCGCCTGAGCCTCCCTATGGTTGCTAAAAGTCGTTAACTTTATATAAAATCCACCTTAACCTGACGCCGTAATTGTTAAGGGGGGAACAGTTCCTATGCCCAATATAGAAGCCCATAACCTGAGGAATGTGGCGTTGCTGTCTCACAGCGGCGCCGGCAAGACATCGCTGTGCGAGACTCTCCTGTTCAACACCAAGGCCGTCAACCGCGTTGGCCGGGTGGAAGATGGCAACACCGTTTCCGACTACGAGCCTGAGGAAGTCAAGCGTGGCGGCAGTATTCAGACGACCTTGATTTCCTGCAGTTGGGACCGCTACAAGGCCAATTTCCTGGACACCCCCGGGTATGACGACTTCTTTGGGGAGGTGGTTAGCGCCTTGCGGGTGGTCGAAAGCGCCAGCATCCTTCTGCCCGCTCCTTCCGGTGTGGACGTAGGTACCGAGCGTTCCTGGAACCTGTGCGAGGAATTGGGTCTGCCCCGTGTCCTGTTGGTCAACAAGATGGACCGGGAAAACGCCAGCTTCGCCCGTACCGTGGCCGATATTCAGGGCTCCTTTGGTAACCATTGTGTTCCCTTCCAGCTGCCGCTGGGCGACGCCCAGGACTTTAAAGGTGTGGTAAGCGTGGTGCACCCCCCCGCGGATATACCCGCCGAAATCGCCGACGAGTTTGAATTGGCCCGTGAACGCTTGATCGAGGCTGTGGCCGAGGCTGACGACGAACTGGCCGACAAGTACCTCGAGGGCGAAGAACTGACCAACGAGGAAATTATCAACGGCGCAAGAATTGCCATCCTTTCGGGCACGCTGGTCCCCATTCTCGCCAGCGCGGCCACCCAGAACCTGGGTGTTGAAGAGTATCTCGAATTTGTAGAGGAGTTCCTCCCTTCGCCGTTGGATGGTGTCAAGCCCGAGATGAACAACTCCGGTGGCGACGCCGTTGAGTTCGACGTGGACTCCGATGCGCCCCTGGCCTCCTTCGTTTTCAAGACAACGGCAGACCCCTTTGTGGGCAAGCTTTCACTCTTCCGCGTTTATCGCGGGACCTTCAAGAGCAATTCCGAGGTATGGAATGCCCACCGCAACCAGTCCGAGCGCATCGGTCAGTTGTACCTGCCCCGGGGCAAGTCCCAGGAAAACATTTCCGAGGTCGTAGCCGGCGATATGGGCGCCATCGGCAAGCTCGCCGCTACGGTTACCGGTGACACTCTCTGCGTGCGGGACAATCAGGTTACTTTCCGCCCCATCGAATTCCCGCGCGGTTACTACAGCGTTGCCGTCGCCCCGGCCACCAAGGCCGACCTGGACAAGATGTCCACCTCCTTGGCCCGGATTGTTGAGGAAGACCCCAGCCTGCGTTACAGCCGGGACGTCGATACGGGCGACAGCCTGCTGACCGGTTTAGGCGACGCCCAGATCGAGGTGGCCATCGACCGCATCAAGCGAAAGTTCGGCGCCGATCTCGTCCTGCGCATGCCCAAGGTAGCCTATCGCGAGACCATCACCCGGATCACCAATACCGAGTACCGCCACAAGAAACAGTCCGGGGGCCACGGTCAGTACGGCCATGTCCTGCTTCGCCTTGAACCCATGGACCGGGACAACGGGTTCGAGTTCGGCTCCGAAATTGTCGGCGGCCGGGTGCCTCGGGAATACATCCCCTCGGTGGAGAAGGGTGTGGTCAAGTCCATGGAAGAAGGCATCCTCGCCGGTTTCCCCGTAGTTGACTTGAAGACCGTCATCTACGACGGCAGCTACCACGACGTGGACTCGTCCGGCATGTCTTTCGAAATCGCCGGCACCCAGGCCTTCAAGAAAGGAATGGCCGACGCCAGCCCGATTCTCCTGGAGCCCATCGTCAAGCTGACGGTCAACGTACCGGAAGCATACACCGGCGATGTGATGAGCGACCTGAACGGCAAGCGCGGCCGCATTCTGGGCATGAACCCGGGGGACCGCTACACCGTCGTCGAGGCAGAGGTTCCCCTGTCCGAGGTGCAGCGCTATGCCCAGGACCTGCGCTCCCTCACCCAGGGCCGGGGCAGCTACCGGCTGGAGTTTGACCACTACGAGCCGGTACCCATCAACATCCAGCAAAAGGTAATCGACGATGCCAAGCAGATGCGGGAAGAGGAACGGGTCTAGACATCCGCTCCACCCACGAAGGTTATAACCGGCAAGAATGAGGGCGGGACTCAGCTCCCGCCCTCTCATACTCTGATGTGAAGTTTCAGTTGCCCGCCGGACTCCTGCTCAGAACCCCCACGCCGGCTGGTACTCTCCAAACACCTCGCGGAATACCCCCATCATCTCGCCCAGGGTGGCGTAGGCCCTGACTGCCTCCAGCAGCGGGGGCATAAGGTTGACATCTCCCCTGGCCGCTGCTTCCAGGTCCTTCAATCGCCTGGCAACTTCCCGATTGTCCCTGGAGCGGCGCACCGAGTTCAGGTTCTCTATCTGGCGTGCCTCTCCTTCCCGGTCGACCCGCAGCAGGGGTATGGAAAGTTCTTCGTCCGTCAGGTAGTCGTTGACGCCCACGGTGATGCGTTCCTTCCGGTCTTCCTCCCTCTGGTAGATGTAGGCCGTCTCGCCAATCTCCCGCTGGAAGAAACCCGACTCGAGGGCGGGTACCACTCCACCCACGTCCTCGATTCTTCGGAAGTATTCGTAGGCTTCAGCCTCGACCCGGTTGGTCAGGGACTCCAGGTAGTAACTGCCTCCCAGCGGGTCCACCGTGTCCGTGACTCCGGTTTCGTGGGCGATGATCTGCTGGGTGCGCAAGGCCTGGAGGGCAGCCTCCTCTGAAGGCAACGCCCAGGCCTCGTCCTTACCGTTGGTGTGCAGGGATTGGCACCCTCCCAGAACTGCCGCCAGGGCCTGGAGCCCCACCCGCACCACGTTGTTCTCCGGTTGCTGGGCAGTGAGCGAGGCGCCCGAAGTCTGGGCATGAAACCTCATCCAGAGGGAGCGTTCGTTCCTGGCCCCGAAGGTATCCCGCATTTCCCGTGCCCAGATACGACGGGCGGCGCGGAACTTGGCGATCTCCTCGAAGAAGTCATTGTGGGCGTTGAAGAAGAAGCTGAGCCGAGGAGCGAAGTCGTCTACGTCTAATCCCCGTTCAATGCAGCGACGCACGTACTCAAACCCGTCGGCCAGCGTGAAGGCCAGTTCCTGGACCCCGTTGGAGCCGGCTTCCCGGATATGGTAGCCACTGATGCTGATGGGGTTCCAGCGGGGCAGGTGACGGGTGGCGAACTCCACCGTGTCCACCACCAGTCGCAGGGACGGCTCCGGCGGGAAGATGTACTCGTTCTGGGCCAGGTATTCTTTCAGGATGTCGTTCTGCAGGGTTCCGCCAATCCGGTCCGGCGGTACGCCCTGCTTCTCCGCCACCACGATGTACATGGCCCAGATGATGGCCGCCGGACTGTTGATGGTCATGGACGTCGTGACCTGGCCCAGGGGAATGCCCTCGAATAGGGTTTCCATGTCGGCCAGGGAGGATACAGCCACGCCGCACTTGCCAAACTCACCGGCGGCGCGGGGATCGTCGGTGTCGTAGCCATACAGGGTGGGCATGTCAAAGGCCGTGCTCAGGCCCGTCTGGCCGTTGTCCAGCAGGAAGCGAAACCGTCGGTTAGTCTCTTCCGGCAGACCAAAGCCCGCGAACATCCGCATGGTCCACAGTCGGTCCCGGTAACCGCCCGGGTGGACCCCACGAAGGTACGGAAACTCCCCGGGTAGCCCTACGTCAGTACCAAAGTCCACCAATTTCAGGTGTTCCGGCGTGTAGACCGCCTCTACGGGCAACTGGGACAGGGTCTTGTAGGCGGCTTTCCGCTCTTTTCTGCCGGAGTTCCTTTCTCGCCATTCCTCCCCTTGACGCCGTATCTTGTCCAGTTCTTCGGTAGAAAACACGAGCTTGCTCCGAGCTTTGACTTCAGTTTTAGTCTAACCAGTAGGGAAACGGGGGTCAACGGAAGGCGACGGCATAAAGTCAAACGATGTGAACGGGGGATGGGACAGAAAGGCAATGTCGGCCAGGTGAGAAGTTCCTAGTCCTGAAGAGAGGCAAACCGGCGGCGACCAACTTTGACGGCAGTGCCCGCTTCGGGAGGCTGGAACTGGGCATCTTCGGTCAACTTGTGGGAGGGCCCGGAAGGTGGGAAGAGTTCTACTGCCCCCTGGTTGATCATCCGCTTGCCGTCGCTGACGCTGGAAACCAGGCCGGCGGATACTAGAGCGTTGCTCCAGCGAGGGCCCGTAAGGGTAGACAGGGAGACTATGGGGATGTCGTCGGGCAGGGCACGCTGCTGCACTACCCGCTCGAACCGTTCCCGGGCGGATAAGGCGGCGGCCTTGTCGTGGAAAACCTCGGTGATCTCTTCCGCCAGCCGCTTTTTCAGGTCCATGGGGTTGACCCTGAGGTTGGCGATGCTCTCAGACATCTCCACCAGTTCCGACTCGGGAGCATCCGTCAGGTAGTCGAAGTAGGAAACAATCAACTCGTCCGGCAGGGACATGATCTTGCCGAACATGTCGTCGGGCGGTTCCTCCACGCCCACGTAGTTGTCCAGGCTTTTGCTCATTTTCTGGACACCGTCGGTGCCCACCAGGATTGGCATCAGGAAGCACTGCTGGGGGCGCTGTCCCATGATCCCCTGCAGCTCCCGGCCAACCAGCAGATTAAACATCTGGTCCGTGCCCCCGAACTCCACGTCAGACTGGATGGCCACCGAGTCGTAGGCCTGGAGGAGAGGGTAAAGGAGTTCGGTGATGGCTATGGGCCGGTGCTCGGCAAAGCGCTTGGCAAAGTCGTCCCTTTCCAGGAACTGGGCTACGGTAAACCGGCCCGTAAGGCCGATAACGTCGGCCAGGGAGAACTTGCCGAACCACTCGCTCTGGTAAACGACCTGGGCCCGGTCCCGGTCCACCACCTTGAAGAACTGGCGCAGGTAGGACTGGGCATTCTCCATTACCTCTTCGTGGGTCAGCATGGGCCGAGTTGCGGAACGTCCGCTGGGGTCGCCGATTTGCGCAGTCCAGTCGCCAACTATCAGGACTAGCTGGTGCCCCAGGTCTTGCAACTGGCGCAATTTCCGCAGTCCAACCACGTGGCCCAGGTGAATGTCCGGCCTGCTGGGGTCGAAGCCCATCTTCAACCGAAGGGATTTGCCCTCCACCAGCAGCTTGACGAACTCATCGTGGACGATGATGTTGCTGACACCCCGCTCGGTGACGCGTTTCAGGTCCGCTGCACTAAGGGGCATTGGCGCCTCCGGATAAGGCCAGGGTTTCCCGGGTATTGGCTACGTCCAGATTTATCTGGTCCACCAGGGCCTCCAGGCTGGAGAAAGTCTCCTGGTCCCGCAGCTTATCCACGAACTCCACTTCCAGTTCCTGACCGTACAGGTCGCCGTCGAAGTCCAGAATATAGACTTCTACCAGGCGCTCGGTCAGGCCGAAAGTGGGCCTGACACCGATGCTGGTGGCAGAGGGCCGACGCTCGCCGCCCACAACTGCCCACGTGGCATAGATGCCATCGGCGGGGTGAGCCATTGTCTTGCTGATATTTACGTTGGCGGTCGGGAATCCAAGTGTCCGTCCCCTCCGGTCCCCGGTAACAACCTGGCCGGCCATGGAAAAGGTCCGTCCCAGCAGATGGTTGGAGACGGCGACGTCGCCATCAATTAGCCGCTGTCGAATTACTCGGCTCTTTACCAGGAGGCCGTCAAGGAGAAGAGGTTCCACGATTTCAACGGAAAACCCCAGTTCCGATCCCAGTTCGCTCAGCCTCTCCGCATGGCCTTCCCGGTTTCGGCCAAGGGCAAAGTCCGATCCGATAACCAGGCCCTTCATGCCCAGTTTTTCCTGTAGTAGCCCCACAAATTCCCTGGCCGACAGCTGGGCCAGTTCCTCGTTGAACTCGAGCGATACGACCAGGTCGACGCCCTTCTCGCGAATCAACTGTTCCTTCCGTTCCAGGGTGGTGATCAGCGACACCTGGCGCCCCGGCTGGAGCACGGTGATGGGGTGGTTGGCGAAGGTGATAACCGCTGGCTGGTAGGCAGACCCAGCTGCGGCAATGAGGTGGCGCAGCAGGTGGGCGTGGCCCAGATGAACTCCATCAAAGACGCCGATGGTTATCACCGTTTCCCGTTCCGGAGAAACGCGGTCAAGCCGCTGGTGAAAGTTCATCTCGACTCTTTATCCTGAGGTTCAACGCTCTGATACGATGAAGGGACCGGAGGACTGGCCTCGCTATTGGTTCGGATACTAGCATAGGCCCCTATGAGCGTCAACCGAAACTCGCTGCGGGTAAGCACAGATTTCGAAGGGGAGGCCGGGGCCAGATCTGTAGCCGCGCCCGCCGCCGAATCAGGCTTTCTTGTGCAAAAGCGAGCGCCAGTTTAACATTATCGCCAGGCAAAACTTGAGGCTTCAAAGCTCTTCACTCAAACCCTGCGGAGGTCGAAATTGGAACCAGTAATCAGGAATTATCGCGACCACTTCTCCCCTGGCAACGCGGCCAGGCTGATAAACATCAATGACAACCCTCCTACCACAACCCTTAGCTACTCGCACATCCAGCCCGGGGAGACCAGTAGTCATCACATCCATCCCTGGGAGCACGAGGTCTTCATCATCAAGGGTTCCGGCACGTTGATTTGTGACGGTGTGAGCTATCCCGTCAAGAGTGGCGATGCCATCTATGTCCCGCCCAATGTGGACCATTACACGCTGAATGATGGCGGCGAGGGCGACATAGAGCGGATCGAGATTAACCCCCTTCTGTCGACCAGGAGCGGCGGAGCGAAGAACAACGGGGGCCAGGGCACCGGCAGGCCGCCGGTCATCAAGAACCTGGCCGATCTGGATACCAGCCCTGGCGCGGCCCGTCCTGTATTAACCGCGGACGACGGCGCCCGACACTACGTGCTGGCCCACCGTGGCATGGCGGCAGGTGAAGTCAGTCCCGACCACACGCATGCGGGCGAGCACCTGGCATATTTCCTGGAGGGTAGTTGCATCCTGACCTGCGATGGTCAGGAATACACCGTATCCGAGGGGGATGCAATTCTGGTTCCGCCGAACACCGCCCATGAATGGAGCCGCAGCGCCGGCCCGGTGGCCAATTGGCTGGTCTTCAACCCGGTCCGAAACAGCTAGGAGATAACCGCCTGCCGCCCCGGTTTCGGGTTAGATCTGGTATTCGGGGCGGCGCAGCAATTGGCGGGCGATGACCAGTCGCAGGATTTCGTTGGTGCCCTCTCCGATTATCATGAGGGGAGCGTCTCGGTAATAGCGTTCCACCGGCGATTCCTTGATGTAGCCATAGCCGCCGTGAATGCGCATGGCTTCCATGGTAACCTCGCCACAGATTTCGCTGGCGAACAGTTTGGCCATCCCCGTTTCCAGGTCCACCCGCTGACCTGAGTCCTTCTTGGCGGCCGCATCATAGGTCAGCAGGCGGGCGGCCTGGATTTTTGTCGCCATGTCGGCCAGTTTCAGCTGGATTGCCTGATGCTGTGAAATAGGCGACCCGAAGGTTTCCCGCTGTTGCGAATAGCGAATTGCCGCTTCGAAAGCTGCCTGGGCTACGCCCACCGCCCGGGCAGCCACGTTTATCCGGCCCGTTTCCAGGCCGCTCATGACCTGGCCAAAGCCCCGGTTCTCCTCCATTCCTACCAGGTTATCCTCCGGCACGCGGTAGTCATCGAAAATCAGTTCGCAGGTATCCAGACCGCGGTAGCCCAGCTTGTCCAGATCCCTCCCCACCTTGAAGCCGGCGTCACCTTTCTCGGCGATGAAGGCGCTGATGCCCCGGTGGCGCGGTTCCACTTCCCGGTCCGTGCGGGCCAATAACAGGAAGGTGTCGCCGTGCCTGCCGTTGGTGATGAACATCTTGCTGCCGTTAACGACGTACTCCTCGCCGTCCTTTTCCGCGGTTACCTGGAGGTTGGCCACGTCGGTGCCGCCGCCGGGTTCCGTCAGAGCCAGTCCGCCCCGTTTGCGGCCCGAAGCCAGATCAGGCAGGAAGTGGCGTTTCTGCTCCTCTGTGCCGTAATGAGTGAGCACGTAAGTCATTATGTGGTGAGTGCCAATGGCCCCGGTGATACTCATAAAGGCCTTGCTCATTTCTTCGAAAATGAGCGCAAAGGTTGTGTAGTCCAGACCCATGCCACCGTACTCTTCCGGCACGGTAATGCCGAAAAGGCCCAGGTCTTTCATCTTGTCAATCAAGTCAAGGGGGACCGTGTCGTCCCGGTCATGCTGGGCCGCCACCGGTTCCACCTCCCGGCGGACGAAGTCCTTGACCATGCTTACGATCTGTGTACGTGCCTCTTCGGGCGTTTGGGTTGTCACTGTTCAGCTCCCTGCATTTAGAGATGCGCATCACCTAGTTGTTGCCGTTGACAGAGTAGAGTCAGCTTTGCCGAGTCTCCCCTTCACCGTTTTCCACGTCGGTCTCGGGCGCCGTGGCTGAGGGTGCCGCAGTCGACTGTTCCGTGACTGCAGCGGCCCGGTTCCCTGTCCTCCGGCCAGCCCAATAGCGCCTTAAGCGTATTCCCCCGTAGCCCAGGGCGCCCAGGCCCAGCCAGACCGGACTGAAGATGGCCACCCAAATGACGATGTTGACAATGGCCAGCGCCACCGCCGAAAGCGCCCGAACGGCCCACTTGGCCGAGTCCACCAGGTCCCAATTCCCCACAACCAGGCTTTGTGACTCGGTTACGAAGACACTGAATGAACCGGAACCGCGGACTTCGCCCGCCTCGCTCTGGGCCGTAATAGTCAGCGTGACTTCGTAAGGAGCGGGGCGGTAGTTTTCGAAGGCGTGGACAATCGTGGCCCGGGTGGCGCCCTCTTCGGGAATTCCCGTCTCCGTGGGGCTGCCGTCGCTGAAGTCCCAGCGGTACTGAAGATCCCACAATCCTTCGCCACGAGTAAAGGAACCGCTGAATTCTGTCTCTTCGCCTTCCTCCACGAACCGGCTTTCGCCGGCAAACACCTCGATAGTTGGTATCCGGGTTACCGTAGCGATCAGCGTATCAGTGGCTTCGACCAGTCCGGCGGGACCGGTTCCGGTAAGCTCCAGCTGCACGATATATGGGGAGTCAGTGTCGTCCTCGAAGAAGTGGGTTACCGTGGCCGTAACCTGCTGCCCGGGCACGGTAGTGGGGGCGGTGCCCTTCCCTTCCGCCTGGCTGCCATCGCCAAAATCCCAGAGGAAGCTGAAGTTGTCAATTCCCTCGGGTGGGGTGAATGTGGCTCGGAATCTGGCCGGCTGCCCGGCGCTGAAGGTCTGGTCGGGCCCTGCGTCAACGGCCATAGGCCTGGGCGACAGGGTGAGAGTAACGTTGATCAGGGAGAAGGCGGCTGTCTGCTCAAGAAACTTGATCCGGCCCTCGAGGCTCTCGATTTCCGCCTGCAGGTCCGTCAGTTCCCGCTGTACCGCCAGTGCATCCTCCACGTCGTCGGCCTGGTTCAGCAGGTTCAGCAACGCCTCTTCGGTAGCCCGCAGGCTGCGAAGGCGGGAGCTGCTGTCCACGTACTCGTCGGTAACGTCCTGGCTGGTGGATGACTCCCAGTCCACTCGCATTCCCAGCGCTCGGATTCGCCGGACCGCTTCGTCCAGCTGCTGCGCGGGAACTCGAACGGACACGTTGCCTCGGTGGATGGCGCTGCGGTCGCTGGAAACCGTCCAGCCCCCCAGGTCCTGCGCTGCGCTGGCAACCAGGTCAACGGAATCAGCCACGCTGTTCACCACCAGGCCCATCCCCACGGTGCGTACGATGATCCGGTTCTGGGCGGCCACCGATGCTTGCACCTCGTCAATGGATGGCGGGTTCTCGCTGGCAGACTGGGAACGCGATTCCTGGGCCTCCATTGCCGTTGCCGCCGGCGCAGCCGTGGGCGCGGGTAGGGCCGCCGGCGCAGCGGGCATTCTCTCAACTTCCTCCATGACTTCCCGTTCCATTGCGAATCCATCAGAAGCCATCTGCGGTTGAGCCGGGGACGACGCAGCCATCTCATCAAAACCCATTTCCTCCGCAGCGCCGCAGCCGAGTAAGCCCAGCGTCAGCGCCGTCAGCAGAAACAGAACAGGCAGCACTAACTTTTTCATGGGGGCAGAATATAGCAATAGCCCTCGGTTCACAAGGACGCTACCAATCCCCGGATTGTCGTATTTCTCCATGTCGATACCCTCACTTTCGGCCGTATTGAGTCTCTTATCCGCTATGACGGAGCGCCGGCCTGGAAAGTTCCCGCTTGGGCCGGGAACCTGGCTCCGGAACAGGCCAATCAAGCAGCGTGGCGGTCTGTAATCCGGGAGGACGAGATATTATACTCAAGGGTGAAATATTCCCTGAGGGAGTTGGGGAAATGCCCGATATTAGCGTCACCCAGCGTGTAGCCCAGTTGCGGGAACAGTTGAATTTCCACAATCACCGCTATTATGTGCTTGACGACCCCGAAATCAGCGACTACGACTACGACCGGTTGCTGCAGGAACTGCGGCAGATTGAGGAAGAATACCCCGATCTGGTTACGCCGGACTCTCCTACCCACCGCATCGGCGGCGACCCCGCCGACGGGTTCGTCCAGGTGCAACACCGTCACACCATGATGTCCCTGGGCAACGTGTTTGACGACGAATCCCTGGAGGCCTGGTACCGCCGGGTCAAAAATCTTCTGGACGACGCCGACTTTTCCATGACCTGCGAGTTGAAGATCGACGGGCTGGCGGTAAGCCTGGTCTACAAGGACGGTGTGTTTGTCCAGGGCGCTACCCGGGGCAACGGCTCTGTTGGAGAAAATGTGACGGACAACCTGCGGACCATCCGGTCCATTCCATTAATGCTGCAGGGGGAACCACCCCCGTACCTGGAAGTACGGGGCGAGGTTTACATGCCCGTTGAGGAGTTCCGCAGGCTTAACCGGGAACAGGAGGAACGAGGTGGGCAGCCCTATGCCAACCCACGAAACACCGGCGCCGGCACCATCCGCCAGCTGGACCCCAAGGTTACGGCTGCCCGCAACATGCAGATCTGGGTCTACTCTCTCAATGACGCGGAGGACTCACCTTACCCGGCCCAGCATTGGGAAACCCTGCAGTGGCTGCAGTCCCTGGGGTTCCGGGTCAATCCCTTGAACCGTCTCTGCCACACGCTGGAGGAAGTTAAGGACTACTACCGCGAATGGGTCGAGAAGCGCCACGAACTGCCCTACGAGATGGACGGAGTGGTGGTGAAGGTCAACCCATTCAATTTCCAGAACTCGCTGGGGGTAGTAGGGCGGGAACCACGCTGGGCCACGGCCTACAAATTCCCAGCCGAGCGGGCGGTGACCAGGTTGCTGGAAATCGGGATCAACGTTGGTCGCACCGGCAGCCTCAACCCCTATGCCATTCTGGAACCGGTTAACGTCAGCGGGGCCACCGTGCAGCACGCTTCCCTGCACAATGAAGAGGATATCCGCCGCAAAGATATAAGGGTTGGCGACTGGGTGACGGTGGAACGGGCCGGTGAAGTGATCCCCCAGGTGGTGGGGCCCATCCTGGACCGTCGCACCGGCGGCGAGGTTGAATTCTATATGCCCGCCACCTGTCCCGAATGCTCCACTCCGGTGGACAAGCCGGAAGGCGAGGCGATGCACCGCTGTCCCAACACCTCCTCCTGTCCCGCCCAGTTCTTTGAACTTCTCAAGCACTTCGTCAGCCGCGGCGCCATGGACATGGACGGTTTGGGAGAACAGTGGTGCCGCATCCTTATCGACAAGGGTTTCGTCGGCACCGTTGCCGACCTCTACTACCTGGAAAAGGAGAGGCTGCTGGAACTGGACCGCATGGGCGACCGACTGGCCACCAAGATTCTGGACAACATCGAGGCCAGCAAGACACGTCCCCTGCCTCGAATACTATTCGCCCTGGGCGTTACCCACGTAGGCGCGGAAGTGGCGGACTTGCTGACTCAGCGCTTTGCCAGCGTTGACCAATTGACCCAGGCCAGCGAGGAGGAATTGACCGGCATAGACGGCATCGGGCCCAAGATTGCCGAAAGCATCTACAATTACTTCCAGGTCAAAGACAACCTGGCGGTGATCGAGAAGCTACGGCAGGCCGGCGTCAAGTTGCACCACGACATCGAAATCGTGGACCCCACCGACCTGCCCTGGCACGGTCTTGCCTTCGTGGTAACGGGCACCCTGTCAACTATGACGAGACGCGAGGCGGAGGGCAGGATAAAGGCTCTTGGCGGCAGCGCTACCTCCTCAGTCACGCGCAAGACTTCTTACCTGGTGGCCGGCAGCGCCGCCGGCTCCAAGCTGGATACCGCCAACCGCCTTGGCACTACCGTTCTCGACGAGGAAGAATTTTGCCACCTGCTGGAATCCCCGTCCCAGGCATTGCTGACCATTCAGGAAGCCCAGGCATGACAACCAACCCGGCTGCCGATAACCCGGAAAATTATCCGGTCCCCGAGGACCGGGCCATGCCACCCCGCCACACCGAGGAATCCGACCGTTCAATGAAGGTCATCGTTGGGCTGGGCAACCCAGGTGACCGCTACCGCAATACCAGGCACAACGTGGGCTTCCACTGCGTGGATCTGCTGGCCCGACGCTGGGGCATTGACGTTAAGGAACGCCGCGCCAAGGCAGTCCTGGGGAGGGGCCGGTTCCAGGAAAGGGACGTGGTGCTGGCCAAGCCACGAACCTTCATGAACCGCAGCGGCGAGGCCATAAATTACCTGGTTGCCCGGTTTGGCGTGAAGCCGGCGGATATCATCATCATCTACGACGAGATGGACCTGCCGGTGGGAAAGATCAGGATACGGCCTGGCGGCGGTCCCGCGGGTCACAACGGGATCCGGTCCATTATCGGTGAGATCCATACCCAGAACTTCCCCCGGGTTCGCGTTGGAATCGGCCAGCCGGATGTGACGGGTGGGCAGGTATCCCACGTCCTGAACCGTTTTGCCGATGAAGAAGCCTCGGAGATCGCCGGCGCCATTCAGCGGGTGGCAGAGGCTTTGGAATGCCTGCTCGAGGAAAATATTACTGTGGCTATGAACCGCTTTAACTGAAGCGGCATGGCGCCGCTTCTCGCGGTCCTGCGCCGGCAATTACCGGCCGTTGCTAACTCCCGAATCGGAACAAGGATGCGGCAGTGCCACCAAAGACCCAATCCCGGTCCTCATCGCTGGCGTAATTGACGTGCTCCATGGGCCAGCGCAGCGCGTTCCTGTAGCCTTCCCGAAAGGCCACCGGCGGAAAGTCGCTGCCCCACATTAGCCGGTTGGCTCCGAAAGCATCCAGCGCCATTTCCACCAGGGGCGGTACGCTTCCGGCAAAGGGGAAGGGCTGCACGAAGGGATTAGGCCGGTCGCAGATCTCGCCCAGTCCCGGAATCTTCATGTAGGTATTGGGGTACCGCGCCAGCGCCAGCACCCGCTTGTAGGCATCGTACGGTTCCGAGTCCCGACCGCCAGCGCCCAGGTGTTCGATAATCACCTTGAGGTTGGGCAATTCCTTGATAATGTCCTCAAACTCATTGGAAGAAAAGACGTCAAGCTGGCCGCCACAACTTACGATCAAGCCCAGTTCGTCGGCCTTGCGCCAGATAGCAAGGGGATCGTTGCCTGGCGACCGGTTAGCGGCGTTGAGCCGCACTCCCTCCAGGCCCGTCGATAGAAACTCAGCCAGCCTTTCCGGCGCGTCGAGAGAGCCAACGTCCACCATTCCCACGCCGGCAAAGCGGCCTGGAAACCGTTGCAGGCACTCTGCCAGATAGGAGTTGTCGAAGACACCGTTTATCTGGATCAACACGGCGTGGTCGACCTCGTTTCGGGTCATCTGGTCCACCAGGATTTCCACCGGCTCAAACCAGTAAGGAGTGGCGTGGCAGTGGGTGTCGACGATGGGCATATTCTTAACTCCGGTGAGTCCAGCGATCAGCTGCGGGATCAGCCAGGCCGAATGTTGAGCCTGAGAAGTGTTCTCTTAAGACTACTGCTGCGCGCCCAGTATGGGGGGCCCTGACGTGGGGCTAACCGGATAACTTCGCTGCTCCAGACCAATAGTTTCCAGCCTTCCCGCTATATCCCGGACTTCCGGTTGCTCCGACTGGCACACGTCGCACCACACCCTGTCGTCAACAAAGAGGCGCAGGTTGTCCTTCTTGACGATAATGGTCTCAATTTCAAGGCGGCAAGCGCCGCACATTCGCACGATGGAAACCTGGTCAATAGGCATGGCACATCATCCTGACTTGGGATCTTGGCGCAGGGGCAATCTTATTCGAGTGTAAATGCGGGCATAGGGAGTGTCAATGAATCCAGTACAGACTCCAATCCTGCCTCCATGCCAGGAATTCGTAACGAAGTCTCCATAACTATGGTGATTCCTCTAAACATACTCTGCTGAACTCCTCAATGTATTGGTAGAAAGCAGGAAATGTTGTATAGTGTCCCCTACAGAGGGGAACCAAAGCGCTGTTTCCAGCCATTTGATCATGCAGGGCGCCAACCGCCCCGATTTAGGAGGAGGAACAACAATGGCAAAACCCATTCGAGTCGGACACCTGGTATTGAACGTCAAGGATGTGGAGGCTTCGACCAAGTTCTACACCGAAATCCTTGGTTTCGAGATTTCCCGTCAGAGCGAGTTGGGGACTTTCCTGACCTGCGGCAAGATTCACCACGATCTGGCCCTGTTCAAGGCGCCCGTGGATGCTCTTCCGGTTACCCCCGGCCAGTTGGGCCTGAACCACTTCGCCGTACAGGTTGCCGATATCGACGACCTGAAAGAGGTCTATGAGACCCTGCAGGACAAGGGCGTGACCATGGACCACAATACGGACCACGGCATGACTTCCAGCGTCTACTTCATGGATCCCGACGGCAACCGCATCGAGTTCTTCTGCAACAACCAAGATGACCCCTCTGTTGGCCTGGCCATGATGGGCGACCCCAACCGCCGCAACAAGGAACTGGTCTTCAACTAGGCCAAATTCCGGACTTCAGGTCAATACCAGCAACCCCCGCCGGATCCGGCGGGGGTTGTTCTCTGGGGGGAGCCATCGCTTACCCCGATTCGGAACGTTCGGAAGTGGAGGCAGCCCAAAACTCTCTATTGAAACTCCAGGGTGGCCGACCTAAGCCCACATTCCAGCCTCCCGATAACCTCCAGGCATCGGTCGTTTGAAGGCGGCATCACCGGTCCGGCCAGGGCGTCCCGGTGCCAGCGTTCCAGGGGCATGGTCTTCAGAAAACCGCTTCCCCCGGCCAATCGCATGGCTTGTTCCGTAACCCTCACCCCCGCCTCGGCGCAAAGGTACTTGGCCTGGTTGGTGGCCAGGGCCATCTCTTCTCGAACGCCTGACTTCCGCACCTCCGCAGCTTCACACAGCATCAGCTTGGCCGCCCTGATCTGCGCGCTCATTTCCCCGAGATTCCGCTGCACGCGGGAATCGTTGGCCAGTGGTTCAGTCGACGGCGCAATTATCCGGGTCTTCGAGTATTCCCGAATGAAGTCATAGGCCGCCTCTGCCACACCCAGATACGTGGCCGCATAGCCCAGGGCGAAACCCGAAAGTTCAATGGTAAGAAGCTGACCCGGAGTGCCCATGACATCAGCAGCCGAAACTTCGGTGTCGTAGCGTATGCTGTGGCTGGTTGTGCCCCGCATTCCGGTGGCGTTCCAGGGCCGTTCCATGACAATACCGTCGTCGGTACGGGGAACCAGGGCCGCCATTATGCCCTCCTGGGCCCTGGTGCTTCCCTCCTTCAGGCCGGTAACGAAGTAGCGGTCTGCCGCGTCTCCCAGGGAGCAGAAATGCTTGACGCCCACTACCCGGAAATCACCGCCCGGTAAAGGGGTAAAGACCGTTCGAAGGACAAAACGGTCGCGGAAGCTGGATTCTGGCTCGCTCATCACGGTGGCAAACAGCTTGCCCTTCTCCAGGACTTCGTCGAAGTAACGTAGTTTCTGTTCGTGAGACGCCAACTGGTTGATATTGATGATTACGTTGGCGTGCATATTGAAGGTCAGGGCCGTCGCCGGGCACCCCTTTGCCATTTCCAGCAATGCCAGGACGTAGGTGACGGGGTCAAGGCCCGGACCTCCGTACTCCGCCGGGACCGTCAGGCCCAACAGTCCGGCCTCCCTCAAGTCATGGTAGTTCTCGAAGGGAAAGGATGACTCTATATCGTGCCTTTCAGCCCTCGGCGCGAAACGTTCACGCGCCAGTGCCGATATTTTTTCGACCAGGCCCGCGTCGTGAGTAAAGCTCGGTTTATGGGGCGACATTTGCATCTCCGCCCGATGGTCGGAAGTGGGGCATCACTTCTTCGGCAAACAATCTCATCGAACGCATTACGGTCTCGTGGGGCATCCCACCGAAATCGAAATTGCAGCCGAAATACTCAATCCCATGTTCCTGAAACTCGCGAACTATGGCGACGCACTGCTCCGGAGTGCCAATAATGGCCCGTTTTGCCGCCAGATAATCGTAAGTGGGAGGAACGCTGGTACGTGTACGCCTGAAGTCCGCCAATCGCTGGTTCACCTCACTGCCCAGAGGGATTGAGCGCCGCCAGTCGGTCATGTCCATAGTCCAGGCCATGGCCGGCTCGGCGATCTTGCGCGCCTCCTTTTCGGTCTCGGCTACATGCAGGTAACGAAAGAAGGGAATCGCTGAGATAGGGATGTGGTATCCAGCCTCCGCAGACATGGCAACAAACCGGTTACAAAGGTCAAGCGCGTCGTCGTGGTCCAGCACCACGCCACTGATCAGTGGGTGCCCGGTAGATACCACGTACTCCAGGGTGGCCAGCGTCCTGGTGGCGGCAATGTAAATCGGCGGGTGCGGTTTCTGGATGGGCGGCGGCACCAGGTTAGCCCGGTTTACGTTGAAGTATTTGCCTTCGTAATTGAAGTCCGCAGAAGTCCAAAGGCCCTCGACAATGCTGATAGTCTCCTGGAAGCGGTCCTGGCTCTCAACCGGGTTTACGTTGTAGCCGGTATATTCATAATTGGCTGTGCCGCGACCGAATCCCACGTCGAGCCTGCCGCCGCTGACCACGTCCAGGGTGGCCGCGTCCTCGGCCAGGTGCACCGGGTGGTGGAGCGGGGGTACCAGCACTGCGGTTCCCAGGCGTATGGACCTGGTCTGCGCTGCCAGGTTGCTTAGAACTACCATGGATGAAGAACCAATCCCGTAGCGGGAGAAGTGATGCTCGGCGAACCAGGAACTGTAATACCCCAGTTCCTCGGCCAGGCATAACTGCTCCGTGGCTTCGTGGATAACCTGGCTGGGAGTGGTACCTTCCGGCCAGGGAAGGTGGGAAAAGAGGCCAAACTTCATTGCTTGTCTCCCATGCTTGCTTTTGCCGGTTCAAAAGAAATCAATCGCCCCGCCTGAGGCAACGATTTCCCGATTTGAATAACCCCTGTCTGCGTGTTTCATGGCCCAGTTTACCAGATAAGTTGGCAAGGACTAATCAGGGTTTGTTTGCCAAGCGACACGAGGCAATTGACAATTTAATTTTGTGTGCTCAGAATATTTCATTGAGTTGAAAATAAGTGGCCGTTATGTCTAACCAGTCTCCCGGCGGCGAAAGAGGCCAGCTAACCGAACAACTGGTTGACCTGTTTGAACAGATTAACCGGTCGATGCACTGTACTCCCTCCGACGGTTGGGAAGGGTTGGACTTGACCTTTCAGCAGGTTAAGGTACTGGCCTTGTTGTTCCAGGGACAACAAAGAATGGGCAATATCGCCGGTGCAATGGGTTGCATAGTGTCATCCGCCACCAGCATTGTTGACCGCCTGGTTGACAAGGGGTTGGTAATTCGAACCATGGATCCGGACGACCGCCGGGCAGTCTTGTGCCAGCTTACGGACCTGGGCAAGGAAACGATGGAACAATTCTGGAGCATCGGTCGAGAGAGAATTATTACCCTGGCCGACCAGTTGGACACCAACGAACTGGCGGAAGTCGTCCGTGCCGCATTTTTGATGAATCGGGCCGCCTCCAGCGCATTTCCGGCTGGCTCCCCCGGTGAAAATGTCCCTCTCTGAATCTGGCCATTCCATGCTTTTCTTCTTGCTACCCTTCGCTTACTGGTCCAGTCACATGGTTGAGCGCTCTGCCACGCCGAATGCGCGACCAGCTTCTATGTTTGCCGCCTCAGGGTTCCCTCGGGAAATACATTCGGTAGTACGGAAGGTTAGTGGTCCTTTGCGTGGCTGCCAGGAAGGGTTTGCCCACGTTATCTTGCTCTATTGTTTCAATTTATTGGAGGTCCGTACTTGACCCTCTTGACCCGGTTGGTCCTTCGGCGCAGTTCGGTCACCATGCTGGTGATCATATTGATATTTGCCGCCGGCGTGTACGCCTACAACGACCTGGAGCGAGAGCTCTTCCCGGATATCGAGTTTCCAAACATTACCGTCACCACCTATTACCCCACGGCCGACCCGGAAACCATCGTACGGGAAGTGACGGAGCCCATTGAGGACGCCATCGCGGGCATGGATGGCCTCCAGGAGATACAGTCCAACTCACAACAAAACCTTTCCATAGTCCTGGCAACCTTTGACTTTGGCGAGGACATGGACGAGGCCGAACGGACCATTGAGAGCAACGTAAACGGCATCCAGTTTCCTGCGGGGGTGGAGTTCACCACCATTTCGAGGATAAACAATGAGACCTTCCCCGTAATGCAGTTGAGCATAGCCGGAGACCGGGATATAGCGTCCCTCCAGCGCCTCCTGGATAATGTAATTGTCCCAAGGATAGAGAGCGTCAACGGTGTGTTCGAGGTCTTTATCGGAGGACGAGTGGATGAACGCATCGCCGTCACGGTGGACACTGACAAGCTGCAGGACCTGGGACTCTCCATCAGTCAGGTATCCAACGCCATATCCGGCAACAACATCGGCATACCGGCAGGAAGCATCACCGACGGGTCCACCACCTTCCCGGTGCGTACAACCCACCAACTTGGCTCGATTCGGGAAATTGAGAACCTGGTGGTAGGCTACGAACAGGTTTCCCTGCCGAACGAAGGGGCGGCCTCCTTTGGCCCCCGGGATTCTCAGGGGCAGCGTCCGGTCCTGCTGTCCGACGTAGCGACGGTGGAACTGGGAACCTCCAATGCCGCCGGTATATCTCGCACCGTGGGCAAGCCCAGCCTGAATCTTTGGATCATCAAGGAACCCGAGGCCAACACCCTGGAGGTCACCAACGCTGTACTGGATATCATCGAAGGCTTTGAGCTTCCGCCGGATATTGAAGTTCTCGAAATATCCAATAACGGGCCCATTGTGGAGGAATCCCTGTCCAATCTGCTTCGCGAGGGACTGCTCGGGTTTCTATTTGCTATCACTGCCGTCTTTGTATTTCTAATCAATACCAGGCCAACCCTGCTGCGGGGCCTGGCCCTGACCCTTCGCCCCACCGCCATCATTGCCATTTCCATTCCGCTTAGTGTGCTGGGCGGCGTCATTCTGTTGCGGCTGACGGATATTTCCCTGAACTTCATGAGCCTGGCCGGCCTGGCCATTGCTGTGGGTCGAGTAGTGGACGACAGCATCGTTGTGCTGGAGAACATGTACCGTCATATCCAGAGGGGCGAAGACCGGCACCGGGCCGCCCTGATCGGAACGCAAGAGGTGGGCGCGGCCATAGTAGCCTCCACCCTGACCACGGTGGTTGTCTTCATTCCCCTGGCTTTCATTCAGGGTTTGGTGGGGGAGTTCTTCACACCCTTCGCCCTTTCCGTCAGCTACGCCCTGGTTGCGTCAACCTTCGTGGCCCTGACGGCCGTGCCCGTGCTGGGGGCCGCCCTGCTTCGTCCGGGAGATATTCCCGAGGCCGAAGATGATCATCTTCAACTGGGCCGGGAAACCTGGTTGCAGCGGCTCTATTCCCCGATTCTGATCTGGACGTTGCGGCACAAGTTTATATCCCTGGTGGCGGCCATTATCATCACCGGTTCCAGTATCAGTCTC
Source organism: Dehalococcoidia bacterium (assembly GCA_965207275.1). Lineage (GTDB taxonomy): Bacteria > Chloroflexota > Dehalococcoidia > Lucifugimonadales > UBA3495 > Bin22. The sequence continues at coordinate 1,811,856 of CBDBMH010000002.1, read as the reverse complement.
ATTGCGACAATTCCGGTTACTTTCTTTCCCGGCGGTACGCCCGACTACCTGATTATGAACGTGGAACTGGAGGAAGGGACGGCGGTCAGCCGGACCTTCGAGCACGTGGCCAGGGTGGAGCAGGTGCTGGACGAGTTTGTCGAAGACGGACATCTGACCCTGTATCAGGTAACCATCGGTCAGTTGGCCGATGAATTCAACGTAGGCGTGGGAACCGGCAGTCTTCACCTGGCCGGCTTTACCATGCGTGTGGCGGAGGGCGCCCCCAGAGACATTGCCGAAATGGTTCGAAGCAGGCTTCCCGACCCCGGCGAGGGGGTCAGATATTTCCTGGACGAAGTAAGCGAAGGGCCCCCCACTGAAGGGCTGGAACTTCGGGTGATCGGTCCCAGCTACACCGACATTACCGTCGCTGCCCGGGAACTGGAAGACAGACTTTCGAAGATTGAAGGGATTGTCAATCTGGCCAGTAACGTAACTTCCGCCAGGGATGAAGTGACCATCCGCATCGACAACGGCGAGGCGGCCCAGCACGGCCTGAACACGCTGGCTGTCGCCCAACAGGTGAATCAGTATGTGGTGGGTCGGGCCATAACGGAAATTGACGTTGATAACGTTACCCTGGACGTGGTTGTTCGGGGTATGCCCGATGACGTGGATGACATCGAAAAACTGAAAGGCCTGGATATTGAAGGGCCTTTTGGCGCCGTCAAGCTGGGATCCATCAGCCAGATCGGCATTGAGCAGGGGCCCGTGGCGGTCACCAGGTTCGACCGGGAGAGGTCGGCAACCATTACCGGAACCATTACCGCCCTTGATACCCGGGTTGTCGGCGCCCAGGTGCAGGATGCCATTGACTCCCTGCCTTTGGCGCCGGGCGTTGAAGTCAGGACCGGCGGCATTTTCGACCAGGTGAACGAGGGCTTCCAGGACGTTTTTCTCGCTATGGCGGTCGGCATAGTGTTGGTTTACCTCGTAATGGTGGCCAGCCTGGGTTCCCTGCGCGATCCCTTCATCATCGTGTTCAGCCTTCCCTTTGCCGTGGTGGGCGCCCTGATCGCCCTGGCGGTAACGGGAAGAACTCTGAGCTTGTCCGCCATGATGGGATTCCTGCTGCTCATTGGCATCGTCGTCACCAACGCCATTGTCTTGATTACCTTTGTGGAGCAATTGCGGGAGAGGGGATTGAACGTTTATGACGCCCTGGTAACCGGCGGCAGGGTACGCATCCGCCCCATCCTGATGACAGCCTTCACCACCACCTTTGCCCTGCTGCCCCTGGCCCTGTCCGGCGACGATGGCGGCGGCATTATTGGCGCCGAACTCGCCACGGTGGTAATAGGCGGATTGATTAGTTCAACCTTATTGACCCTGATCGTAGTTCCCATTGCGTATACGCTGATGCACAGTACGATCCCCGGCATCCCGTCGGCCTTCATGGCCTTCCTGCAGAAGGGACGCCGGTTAGCGGGCGGGCTGAGAGGCGCGCCCTGAATTCCTTGAATCTGGGTACTGCAGGTTCCGCTACTCCATGTCTTAATTGAGGTAATAGAAGGTGGGCAATCTCGGAAACTGGCCTTTGGTCCGAAGAAATTCCATCCATGCATTGACCTTGTTAGCCCTGCTGGGGTTCCTGGTGGGGGCCCTGGCCTGCGGCTTGGCGCCCTTCCAGTCCCCGGAGCAGGAATTGGGCGATGATGCGGCGTTCGTGGCTCAGGCTGAAAGTGGCTCAACCCAGGCGGCGCCCCGGCAGATCGATGTTGATGCCAGGCTGTACTTCCCGCTGCGTCAGGAACTGTCCTTCGAACGAAGCGGCGAAGTGGAAGAAGTGCTGGTTGGCCCTGGAGAGAGAGTTGAGAAGGGTCAGCTTTTGGCTCGCCTTAATTCCGACCATTTCCCGGTTCTGGAAGAGGAGGTGGCCAGGCTCCGTCACCAGGTGGCTGAGGCAAGGGAAAATATACGGCGGATCCAACTGGGCTATTCCGCGGAACCCTTGCTGGAGGCCCAGCGGGAAGAGAACGTAGCCAGGCTGGAACTGGCCAACACCCAGGCGGAAGATTTCGTCGAGGACATAGACCAGAACTATGACGATCGCTTGACTGCCGCCCGGTCGGAACAGGACCAGGCGGTGGTTGCTCTGGACGCGGCAACTGACGCACTGAGCGACGCCCAGCGGGACCTGGATGCCAATCATGCCCAGGTCATAGCGGCCTCCGAACAGGCCAAGGCCCAGGCTGAATTGGCCTTGGACCAGGCGGTCGACCGCCTGGAAGACTACCGCAAAGACCTTAGCGAAGATGCCGTGCGCGCCGGCGACCGCGTCACGGAGTCAGGAGTTGCCCTCGACCTGGCCATGGATAGGCTCGAAGATTACAGGGAGGACCTGGCCAAGAGTGAAGTAAGGGCCAGGGACCGGGTAACCGAAGCGGAACTGGCGCTTGACCTGGCTCAAGACGCCTTGCAGGACTTCTTGGAGGAACACGATCGGCGCATCATCCGCGCCAGGACCGTGGTAGGGGCGGCCGATGAAGCGTTGGACGCCGCCAAAACTCCCCTGACCCAGTTCCTGCGTTCGCCCATTCGCGACGTGGAAGTGGATGGCAAGCCCGTTGATGTAGCCAAGCTCAACAGCCTGCAGGCGGCCGTGGATTTGGCAGAGGCAAATCTGGACAAAGCGGAGGAAGATCTGGAGGAACTGGAGGAGGGGCCGGATCCGTTTCGGGTGCAGGAACTGGAATCAAATGTAACCGTGGCGGAGTTGAACCTTGCCCAGGCTCGGGAGGACCTGGCCGAACTGGAGGAAGGACCCGACCCGGTATTGCTCATGGAGCTTGAGTCCACCGTAAGTGTGGCCGAACTCAACGTGGAATTGGCAACGGAGGATTTGGCGGAGTTGAGGGCCGGTCCCGACATCCTCGTACTTAACCAGCTTCAGTCCCAGGTGGACCTGGCCCGGGTAAACGTTAGCCAGGCTACCAAGCGCCTGAAGGAGGACTTGGAGGGGCCCGACCCGCTGATTCTTCCCGGTCTTGAGGTCAATGTTACGCTGGCCCAGCGACGCCTGGATCTGGCCGATCGAAATCTTCAGGATCTGCTGGACGAAGGCCCTGAACGGGATTCAGTCCCATTGATGGAAAGGGAAATAATTACCCGTCTGGCCCAGATTGAAGAGCTGTACGAAAGCCCTGACGCGGTGCAGCTGGCGCAGATCGAAGCCCTGAACGGGTTGATTTCCCTGGCATTGGACCGTATCGGGGATATTGAAGAGGAGATGGGCGAGTATTCGCTGCTGGCCCCCATCGATGGGTACGTCTTTCTGGTGAATGTGGAAGTAGACGACATGGTAAGCAAACACTCCCGTGTCATCGAGCTGTTGGACCCCGGCAGTGTAGTCATAAAGGGATTCATAGACGCCGGTGAAATTCATCAGGTTACCATTGGCTCCCTGGCGGTTGTGGAGATTGATTCATTGCCGGAAAGCGAACTGGGTGGCACAGTTGTCATGGTCGACGGAGATCCCCGCACGGAACGGGGTATAATCAGTTACGCGGTCGAAATCCAGGTTGACCTGCCAGATGGCGTAGCAGTCCCGCCACGTCTGGCCGGGGTCGATGCTGCAATTCTTCCGTAGAGTTTCGGGTAAGGGACAAGCAACCCTGTATTGGGGAGGCAACGATGAGAATCCCGCTATTCACTCGAGGTGGTCGAAGAGAAACTGACCCGGTGTGTAGCATGCTGGTGGATACTGCCAAACCGCCGGGCGGCACCTATGATTACCAGGGCGCCACCTACTATTTTTGTGGCCCCGGCTGCAATCGGGCCTTTCAGCGAGAGCCCCAGGCTTACCTTTCCGGCGAAAAGAAGATCCAGATGTAGCTCCGGTCAGTTCCGGTGCGCGATATGCGCCGGAAACGAAAAGGGGCGGGACTCTCCCCGCCCCAGAAATATTAGCTGGTTCCTCTTTACAACCCCACTGCTTCCACGAGTTGATGAAACTCGCTCCGGATTTCTGGTGTAGTCTGTGGCCCCGGGTGCCTTACCCGTGCTGACGAAATCAGGCCCCGTTGCTGCAAAGCGTATTTACGGATGGCCACTCCAATGCCTTCCTGGAATTCAAACAACAACAGGGGCAGATGGCGGTAGAAGACCTCCTCGGCTTCCCTCCTGTCTCCCTCCGCCATGTGCCTGCAGATGGCCACCAGGACCTCCGGATAGGCAAAACCCGTCATCGCCCCGGCGGAACCCCTTGCCAGTTCATCCAGCAGGTACATACCCCCCAGGCCGCCAAAAATGGCCAGGTCGTCTCCCGCCAGGGCGCGAATCGCCGTTATCTTGGTGGGCGTGGGAGGGTCCTCAAGCTTAAGGTATTGTACGCTGGGGATTTCCTGGTAGAGGCGCCGGATCATATCGGGGGACATGTGTACGCCCGACGTCTGCGGGTAGTCCTGAACCACGATTGGCACATCAACGGCTTCCGCGATTCGGCTGTAATGGGTGAACAGGGAGTCGGGGTTGGGCTTGCCCATGGCCGGCGCCGAAACCATTACTGCCGCCGCTCCCAGGTCTTGGGCTTCCCGGCTGTATGCTGCCGCCGCGCTGGTGCCGGCTGCGGTGGTTCCCAGGGTTACCGGCATGCCGTTGGCGTTGGCAATGACCTCTTTTGCCACTGCCCGTCGTTCCGCGTCGGTGAGCCGGGCGCTCTCCCCGGTAACTCCCAGGGCCACCACGCCTTCGCAGCCCGTGGTGTACGCTTTCTCCATCAGGTTCGAGATTGAATTCAGGTCCAATTGTTCGTCGTCTTGAAACGGCGTCGCCAGCATCCAGTGAACGCCGGTAAACTTGTCTGCCATGATTTGCTCCTGCGAATTTATTCCGGATAATGCAGAGCTGCATTATAGCGCAGTCCACTTCCGCTAACATTGCATGGGGTGGTGGGTTAGAATGGTGGCAAACTTTAGACCAGGAAGTGACAAGAATGGACGACCGCAACGCCAGGTACCCCACCCAGCACATCGGCACCACCATTATGGTGGTGATGATGCAGGTGCAGCCGGAAGATGAAGAGATATTCAACCGCTGGTACGACGAAGAGCACCTGCTTGAACGCCTGGAGATTCCGGGTTACATCAGCGCCCGCCGGTTCAAGCTGGAGGAAGGTGAGGGCCTTCTCAATTTTCTGTGCATCTGGGAACTGGAGGACGCCAGTCCGTTGCAAAGCGAAATGTACCAGGAACAAAGGGCCAGAATTACGGACCTCCACCGCCGGGCCAACGAGGTAATCAAGCAGCGCGCCCGGGGCGTCTACAAGCAAATCTACCCGGTGCAGGGCGCTTTCGAGGACCATTCCGGGTTTCACCCGGAGGCGGCGCCAGAGCAGGTGGCCGAATAGGGGAGGCCGCCAAGAATGAACCGGTGTGGAGGCGTGCAGCGGCTCAACACTCGCCAGTCCGATGGCACCATCTCTCCCCATTCGGTAATGGGCGCCAGGGCTTGAGCCGGGTCGGCCGTCTCCGCCACGCTGTTGATGACCATCACCAGGCCGGGCGGCAGGAAGGGCCGCGCCCTTTCGGAGGCATCAGGCCCGTAGGCCCGCACCTGGGCGCCCTCGTCCACCAGGGCCCGATTCAGGTCCAGGGTTTGCGCGCATTTCGGGAAGCAGGAACCGCCGCAACCAACGCCGGGATGGATACGAGACCGCATCCTCGAATCCTTGCCCAACTGCCAGGCGGTGTCGTCAAAATGGCGAGATCTCGTCATTTCGAAGAAAGGCGGAATCTAGCGCCAGGATCAGATGCCAGAGCCCTTGCCACAAAACGCGTGGATTCCGTTTCGGGCGCCGGAATGACAGCATAAACTGACGACGGTCCCTGTCTCCCTTCGTAAATCTATGCGCCCACGTGGGCGCAGGGCGACGCCATTTCGTTAATGTGGGAAATCCGGGTCGCCAGGAGAGGGTCACCGGCGTACCAGGCAAGTTAAGCTGGCTATATTCTGGTCAGGCGCAATATCTCCCCAATATCTTCAACTTGCTCCAAATTCCACAGTTTTTCCAAAAGAGCATCCGTCTGGGCCGGCGCCAGCAGGTCGTATGCCAGGGAGCGGAATTTCGCCTCGACTTCCGCGTCAGACATCGGGTTCTTGTAGTGTCCCCGGTGGTAAGGCACTTCGGCGGAGAACCGGTCCCCGGACCGGGTTACGACATCCAGTTCGCACAGCATGGCTTCGGGCGCGCGACGGTCCGCCTCTTCTGAGGGCTCCACTGTCACGCGACCGGTCAGATCCAGCAGGCCAGGACTGCGAAAATACTGTTCGTCAAAATGGTTCTGGTGCACTTCCCCGTGAGTCAAGGCGACGGCCACCGTGTAGGGCATGCTGTGGTCGGCGGTTTCGCGACTCTTGGGGTCCCATTTTTCGTCATCGCCGGCCATGATGTCGATGGCTTTGGTCATAGTCTTGATCTGGACTTCGGCTATATCTGCCACATCTATTGCCGGCATCTTCTCTCGGGCTTCCAGGGCCGCCTGCACCACGGTCTGGGAGTACTGACCCAGGGGAAAACGCTTGATGCTGCACTCGGCAATTTTGAAGGGAACGTCCCCTCCTCCAAAGGTGTCCAGGGTGTATGGGCCCTGGGTGACCGCGCGAAAGAAGCCGTGTTCGCCTTCGAAAATGGGTTCAGGCCCGGTCATTCCCTGCTGGGCAAGCATGGTCGCAAAAACGGCATTGCGGCTGGCATTGGCGTAGGCGCAGCCTTTCCAGTGGGAGAGGACACCGCCCCTGGTCTGGCCCAGGGCTACGTTGGGGGCAATGCCGAGGTTCAATGCCTGGCGGGTAACCTGTTCGTCCATCCCCAGGGAGCGAGTGGCCCCCAGCACGCTGGCAATGCAGCCATTGGTGACGTGGTCGTAGCCCCGGTACCGCAGCGTGGCGGCGTCGCCCAGCCGGCAGAATGCTTCATAGGCAGCTACCGTGGCGGTGATGGCCCGCCGCCCGCCCAGCCCCGCCATTTCCGTGGCGGACAGGACGGCGGCGATGCTGTCGCTGGGGTGCCCCGACTCCTGGCTGGTGTAGCCGTCATTGTAGTCCAGGTAACGGATCATGACCCCGTTGGCGAAGGTTGCCAGGTCCGGACTGGAAGTCAACCCGCTGCCAATGATCGTACAGGGTTGGCTGCTGCTCACTGTGCCGGCCATGTCGCGGGCTATCTTGCTGGGCTCGCTGGTGTAGCCTCCCAGGGCACAGCCAATGGTGTCGATGATCATACGCTTGGCCAGATGGATCACTTCCTCGGACAACCGGCTGTAGTGCAGGGCCACTGTCCAGGAACTCATTTGCTCGGCAATGGTGGGCATGGTAGTTTCTCCTCTTGATGAAGCTTGGGCCTTATACGACGGAGCAAGGCAGAGACACCCTGGTGGACCGTGCCCCGAATATTTCCAGGTTTACGTCATCGTAGACAGGGATCCAAGATTATAGTCCGCGCCCCCGGCTGTGTTCGCGAGGGACCTATCGGTCCTGCTCTACCCGGTGAAACTCTTCAACCTGTTGCAGGAAATTGCGAAGCAAATCGTGGCCCACCGGGGTCAGAATTGATTCGGGATGGAACTGTACTCCCTCTACCGGGTATTCCTTGTGCCGGAGGCCCATGATCAGGCCATTCTCCGTCCAGGCCGTAATTTCCAGGTTGTCGGGGAGGGATTCCGGATAGACTACCAGGGAGTGATAACGGATGCCCTGGAATGGGTTGGGCAATCCGGCCAGAACCCCTTTTCCGGTATGGTGTATTAGCGAGGTCTTGCCGTGGAAGATTTCGCTGGCGCGCCCTACCGTTCCTCCGTAGACTTCACCCATGCACTGGTGGCCCAGGCAAACCCCCAGAACCGGCAGCTTGTGGCCAAAGTGGCGAATAACGTCGTTAGACACCCCCGCCTCAGTTGGTGTGCAGGGCCCGGGGGAAACCACAATCCCCTGCGGCGCCAGTTCTTCTATACCCTCTATGGTGATCTTGTCGTTGCGGACCGTTACAACCTCTGACCCCAGTTCCGACAGGTATTGGTAGAGGTTGTAGGTGAAACTGTCGTAGTTGTCGATCATCAGCAGCATCAGAACAACTCCACGAATTCCAGCCAGTTCCCGTCCGGGTCCCGGGCGTACAGCGCTTTCCGCAACAGCTTGCCGTCGTCGCCAAACAGGGATGCGGGCTCGCTATTGAAGGTTAGCCCCCGCCGGGACTTGTCAGCATAGAACTCTTCGATATTCTCTACGAAAAAGGCCAGGTGAGACGCGCCCGCATCGTTCAGCCTCAGGTGTGCCTCCCCAACCGGGGGATTGATGTACTGGATCAGTTCAAGCTGGTGCCCGTCGCCCAGTTCAACGAAGGCTCCCTTTATGTGGGCATCCCGAAAACCCAGCAGCTGGGAGGCGAAGTCGCCCGTCCGCTCGGTGCGGCCCACCAGCCTCAGGCCCATCACCTTGGTGTAAAAGTCGATTGTCTGGTCAATGTCCCGGACAACGAACCCGGTGTGAAACATGGACTTAAGCATGTCATTTACCTCGCAAAGTGTTCCTCGTATTGAAAGGGCCAACCGGGCGTCAACCCTGGAGCGCGACGGCGCGTTACTTCCCCTAGCCTCGCCCTTCCGCAATATCAATGGCCCGGAGGACGGCGCTGGACTTGTGTATGGTCTCCATGTATTCATCCTCGGCCACGCTGTCGGCCACCACGCCGCCACCGGCCTGGACGTACATTATGCCGTCCTTGTAGATGCCGGTGCGGAGCACCAGTGCAGTATCCATGTTGCCGGAAAAGCTGAAGTAACCGACGGCGCCCCCATAGGGGCCACGCTTCTCGCCTTCCAACTCCGAGATGATCTCCATGGCGCGTATTTTCGGCGCGCCGGAAACGGTGCCGGCCGGGAAGCATGAGCGGAGCGCGTCGTATGAGGATAATTCCGGCTTCAGTCTTCCTTCCACATGGGAGACCAGGTGCATCACGTGGGAAAAGCGCTCCACGTCCATCAGCTGGGTAACTTCTACGGTCCCGGGGATGCTGACCCGCCCGATGTCGTTGCGGCCCAGGTCGACCAGCATGATGTGTTCGGCCCGTTGCTTCTCGCTGGTCTTGAGCTCCTGTTCCATGGCCGCATCCTCCTCCGGTGACTTGCCCCTGGGGCGGGTGCCGGCTATGGGGTGGGTGGCAACTATCCCGTCCTCCACCTTTGCGACGGTTTCAATAGCAGCCCCTATGATGTCGAAGTCATCTAGGTGCAGATAGTACATGTAGGGGGATGGGTTGACGCCCCTCAGTGCGCGGTAGACTTGAAAGGGATTGGCCTCTGTTCGCCGGGAAAAGCGCTGGGAATTGACTACCTGGATGACGTCGCCATCGTAAATGTACTCAACGCACTTTTCCACCGCCTCTTCGTACAACGGTTGGGTGAAGTTGGAATCGACTGCGCCGGCGTTCTCAGGTGATGGCGCGGGCTCCAGCGTCCCGGGAGGCAGTTCCAGGGGCTGGGCCAGGCGCTGGACCAGTTCGTCAATCTTGCGGGTAGCCTCCTCGTACGCCCGGTCAACGTCAACGTCAAGCCTGACGTGGCTGACGACCTTGATGTCATGTCTCAGATGGTCAAAAACCAGCAGCGTGTCGGCAAACATGAACACGGACTCCGGCAACCCCTGTGGGTCTGCGGGCATGGGAGGGACCCTTGGTTCGAAATATCGGATGCAGTCATAGGCAAGGTAGCCTACTCCCCCGCCGTGGAAGCGGGGCAGCCCTTCCACCGGAATCAGCCGGTAACGGTCCATCTCCTCTTGCACGGAAAGCAGAGGATCGATTTCACCCAGGGCCTCATCTTTTCCGGTCTTTACTACTCGGTAGGGGTTGGTACCGATGAAGCTGTAACGCCCCAGGCGTTCCCCGCCGGCGACACTTTCCAGCAGGAAGGAGTAGGGAGGGCGGGCTACCTTCAGGTAGGCGGAAACCGGTGTTTCCAGGTCCGCGTTTATGGACCGGTAAATTGGCACCAGATTTCCGTCGCTGGAGTTTGCCAACGATTTAACGTCTTCAAGGGATGGATAGTACATGCTGCCTCTGGTTCGCGGTCTGGAATTGGTAGCCATGGGTCGCAAAAACCAAAGAGCTCATCCCCTTAGGGACGAGCTCTTCTCGCGTTGCCACCCTGCTTGCTGGCCTGTCTGAGGTCGCAGTACCGTCCTGCCAGCATCTTATTCGGCCAAGGGAGCATATTACCTGCGTTGCCCCGGTGCCGCGGACCTTTAACGGCGCCCAACCGGCCCGGCCTACTCAGCTTCCGACTAAATCACAACTCTAGACGGAGTCCCTCGGCTGGCGGCTCCGGAGTCCATTCCTGCTTCTGCGCCTGGCGCCGGCTCACACCTTACCCGGCTCTCTGGGCCTCGCTGGAAGCCTACTAGTCTCCTTCACGGCCTTTACAATTCTGTTGTCATCTGGAGTATAGATTTAGCTTGAGAACAGTGTCAAGAAATTCATGACTCAGCACGGTGAATTCCGCCGCCAGGCGCAGGCCCGCAGCTCAGCCCCCCAACACGGAAAACAGCCCGGTAGTGTTCTCGATATTCTCCAGGTCCCTCAGGCGGGTAACCGCTTCTTCTATGTGGTCCGGCGGGAGAATATAGCGAGAACAGTAAAGGAATTTGGCGTCCAATTCCTCTGTAGTCAATGGCAAGTCGGCCAGGCCTCGGGCAAATTCTGCCCGGTGGCTCAGCTGGCGGCCGTCATTCAGGGCAACTGCCACCGATGCGGGAAATGGAATGGATGGCGTCGGGGTCTCGCTGGCTTCCACGGTCACCCGTTCCATCAGGCTTCTCACCCGCGGGTCGGCAACGGTCGTGTCGGCAAAGTTGTCGATCAGGGGATGCCCGAGGGTCAATGCGGATGCCACTATGTAACTGACGCAAGCCCCCGCCTGCCAGCCATCGGCCGGAGTGGGAAATGGCAGGGCGTCCAGGGCGCCAGCCGTTATGCCAACCCTGACATCGGCAACGTCGTCAGCCGTAAACCGGTACTGTTGAAGCAATTGCAGGGCAGCATCTATTGCCGTGTGGGACGGAGATGCGCAGGGGTAGAGTTTCAGTGACACGCCGCGCCTTAATACGTCGAATGGTTCTCCCAACCCAACATCCAAGGCGTCGGCGCTGGCAAGGGACTGTGCCATGCCTTCCCCTGCCGGAAGCCTGGTTTCCAGGACGGGAACTGCCTTGAGGCCCTGGCGCGCCAGTAGCGCCGCCATGATTCCTGCCATTGCCGCACGGCCCTGGGCATAGGCCCGGTTTGGCCCCGCGCCGCCGCTCAACTCAAGGCCGGAATTAGGGCTGGCCAAGAGCAAGGCTTGCAGCATATCCGACTCACCCAACTGCAGTAATTTCCCGGCTGCGACCGTAGCGCCCAGGGTCGCGGCCATTCCCGAACCCACCAGTAAAGGCGGGTTCACTGGTCCGGATGCTTGATCATTGCGGCAATGCAGGAATTGCAGCTTGGAGTAGACATCGCAGCCCGCGGCAAAGGCGGCCAGCGCTTCCTTGCCCGGCAAACCGTTCATTTCGCCCAGGGCCATTACCACTGGAAAGATGACGCTGCCAGGGTGTGCCTCAGTCGTGGGGATCTCGTCGTCAAAGTCCAGCAATCTAATGAGAACGCCGTTGGTCAGTGCGGCATAAACAGGGGAGGTGCGCAGTCCCTTGCCGATGATGGTGCAGCGGCCATTGCCGCCCATATCCTGGGCGAACCGGGTTACCGTTTGTCCATCTGCTTGCGCCGCCCCGGCAAGTCCGACAGCGGCGGCGTTGACCATCATCTCCTTGGAAATGTGGACTAGCTCTGGCCGCAGTTCGCTGAAGTCGCTCCCTGCAACGGCGAAGTTGGCAATGGCTCTGAGCATCCCGCTATTCGGCTGCACTGTTCTATGGCTCCCCTGCGACTTGGTGACCGTTATTGGTAACCTTTAGAGGATACTAACGGGTCTGCCGAAAGGCAAATTGGCGCTCCGCTTTTGCGTTCGAGTGTGCCATGCTTTATGATTACGCCAACATTCGCTCCCGCCGTTCATTCTGGGCGGTCTTTAGGGGCATGGAAGACAGGAGAAACACTGTATGAGCTACGAGACCATTAGCATTGACCAGGTGCAGCGAGTCGCCATCGTCACGTTGAACCGGCCCGAGGTGTTGAACGCCCTCAACCTTCAGTTGGTTCGGGAACTGGATGAGGCCATCGTCAACATGGTCGGGGACGAGGATGTGGGCGCTATTGTGATTACCGGATCCGGGGAACGAGCTTTCTCCGCCGGGGCCGACATTCACGAGAACCGCGAGAAGTCCCAGGAGGAAAGAGATGAAGCCGCGGCCGAACGGGCGGAGTACACCTGGCGCATGGCCAGCTGCCCCAAGCCGGTCATCGGCGCCATCAATGGCCTGTGCTACGGCGGAGGCACGGTCATGGCCACTTCAATGGATTTCCTGATCGGCTGCGACAAGAGCAGTTTTCGGTTCCTGGCGGTCAATTACGGCCAGATGAACGCCACCTGGAGCCTGCCCAACCTGATCGGGTGGCCCAGGGCCAAGGAACTCCTCTACAGCGGCCGTGAGGTATTTGCCGAAGAGGCCTATCGCATTGGGCTGTTGAACCACCTGGTCCCCAAGGACCAATTGATCGACAAGGCGGTAGAGGTAGCCTCCGGAATTGCCAAGAACCGCGCGGAAGGCGTGGCCAACATTAAGCAGATGCTGTTTGAGCACACCGGCCAGCCTATGGAGACTCAATTCTGGAACGAAGTCAATTCTCGCCAGGGCCGGTTCCGCGGCCTCACCGTGGAGGAGGGCTTCAGGGAATTCCTGGACAGGAAAGGAAGGAAGCCTGCGATTTCCTAGCCCCAGGTTTTTGGTCGCACTCTGTTGTGGAAGCCCCCGACTAGAGGGGGCTTCCTTTTGTCGGCCCCATTGATTCTGTCCAGGTTAGGGTCTCGGCAGGACATAATAGTCGAAAGGTACTGGCATGAGTATATGTGACGCTAGTGATCATATTATCCCGCACCTGGGCCACCGTTCCACCGACCCTGACGCAATTGCCCCGGACGGCTCAGAAATTCGCTTGCTGGTGGACCATCGCCATTCCGCGGTTGGCGCCAGCATGGTTGAAGTTACCCTGTCCGCCGGGCAGGTTTCCAGGCCCGTCTACCATCAGACGGTTGAAGAGGTGTGGTACATTCTGCAGGGGAGCGGCCAAATCTGGCGTTGTCCCCCAGGGATTGCGGAACCGTCAATGGTGTCCTCTATACCTGTCCAGCCGGGTGATGCTCTGGTGATACCCACCGGTTGGTTGTTCCAGTTCTCCGCCGATGATGCCGGTCCGCTCCGTTTTCTTTGCTTTACCATGCCCCCCTGGCCCGGCGAACAAGAGGCTCAGCCTTCCGACACAGGCGGCCTGGGCCCACCTACTGTTTAAAGCCTGGTTGTGTAACTCCCTCCCTGCGTTCCGCCGCCCTGCGTGTGCTGAAGCGCCATCGGTCTGGTGGTATACTGTTCTGGTCGCCCCTTTCTTCAGCCGGTGTAGCTCAGTGGCAGAGCAGCGGTTTCGTAAACCGCAGGTCAAGGGTTCGACTCCCTTCACCGGCTCCATCGACTACCCCCTTTGCTTGCTTCCTCCATCTTTTCGCTGCAGGGGCTCGCACTTTGCCGACGACTTTGAGATTTCTCTTCAATATAGCCGGAGGATTCTGCAAGACTTCCTTCTTGCTGGCGGTCTCCTGTGCCGTAGCGGTGGCGGCCTGCTCAATGCCGGATTCTCCGCCTTCCATGGCCTCGCCGCCAGGGGAGCCTGCCAGGCCTTCCGTTGAAGTCGGACCTGTCGCCGCCACGGTAGCGCCGCCAACCCAGGTCGCCTATGCAACGGAGCCACAACCACTTCCCGATATTCCATCGACTGCCGGCTCAGGCGACCGCCGTACGGCAGACCCAACGCAAGGCATCCATCTTGCTCCCTTCCCGGCCGCCGACAGTTCGCCGCCGGGAACCGCAAAGATTCTCACTGAGCTACCTCACCCCCCTGACCGCGACCTCTTCCAACTTGCGTACGAACTGCTGCTTCCCCCGGGTCATCCCGTAGTCCCCAGGGTCGTTAGCGAGTCGCCGGTTAGCTACGAAGTTGGCCGAACGGACGAATTCTACCTGGTGGATCTGGACGGCCTGGAAAAGTATGTGTCCCGTTTTAAGCTGAGGCATGTCTCTCCCAACGCCTACTGGTATGTGGAGGAGGGAATACGGGTGGATCAGGACGATATTGAGAAGGCTGCCGTCGAGTTCGAGGAGTTTATCTATCCCCGCGTTACCCGATATTTTGGCACTGAGTGGAAACCCGGTGTGGACAATGACTCCCACTTGACCATTGTCCACGGCGACATCAGGGGCGCCGGCGGATATTTCAGCTCGACCGACGAATATCCTGCGGCCATAAGGCCCCACAGCAACCAGCGGGAAATGATCTACATCAATGCCCGCTACCTGCGGGTTGCCTCGCCTCTGTATTACAGTGTTCTGGCCCATGAATTGAATCATGCCGTAATGTGGCGCCACGATCCATCGGAAGACACCTGGGTCAGCGAAGGGCTCGCAGAACTGTCGGTCACCGTGGCAGGTTACCCAGCGGATTCAATCCCCTCTTACCTGCGGCGTCCCTTCGTTTCGCTGGTGCACTGGCCCCTGGATGACGCCAACGTCGGCGCCCACTACGGCGGCGCCTCGCTGTTCATGCACTATCTGTTCGAACACTACAGCGGCGCCGACCGCGCCGATTTGCGGGATCTCATGACCATCCCGGAGGATAGTCAGGCGGGAATAGACAAGTATCTGCTGGCTGGCGGCTATGGCGGGGACTTTCATTCCGTTCTGGCGGACTGGGTAGTCGCGAACTTTCTAGACGAGGACGAAGGTTTGCTGGGCTACGGCGACCTGGAAGTTGAGATTCAGCCGACGCGCCGGCTGAGTCGGGCAGACAAAATTGAGCGCGAAATGGACCAGTACGGCACCCATTACATTGAGATGGGGACAAGTCTCAAGGACGGAACGCTGCTGTTTACTTTTCAGGGGCCGGGTCATAACCGCATCATCCCTGTCGACGTTCCCGCGGGCGGGTGTTGGTGGAGCAACAACGGCGATTCCGTCACCTCCACCCTGACGCGGGAGTTTGACCTGACCGCCGCCGGTGAGGTGACTCTCTCCTATGACGCCTGGTACAGCATCGAGGAAGAGTGGGACTACGTTTACCTTCAAGTGTCCATCGACGGAGGAGAGCGGTGGGATATCCTGGAGACCAGGCATACCTCTGCGGCAAATCCTATCGGGGTGGCATTTGGGCCAGGCTACACCGGAGATAGCGATGGCTGGATATCGGAGGAAGTGGACTTGTCAGCCTATGCCGGGCAGTCAGTGCTGGTCCGGTTCCAGTATGTTACCGACGACGCCCTGAACGACATCGGCATGTGCCTGAAGGATTTGACCGTCTCCGGTGACGGCGTGCGACCAACGGACATGGGTTGGACTGGCGATGGCTTCGTTCTGATTGAGAATTTCGTCCGCCAGGAGTTTATTGTCCAGCTGATCCAGAAAGGCGAGACCAATCGCGTTTTTCGGATGCCCCTTAACCTGGATTCCTCCGGTGTGTGGCAGGGAGAGCTTAAACTTGAGCCATACCAGGGGCTGGAACGTACAATGGTTGCCATAACGCCTACTGCTCCCGCTACCAGGCAGAAAGTTGGTTACCTGCTGGAAGTTGGTGAACCCGGTCATTGATTGGCGCTTAACATGCAGCAATCGGTCGAGCCGCAGGTGAACGCGGCCAAATTCTCTCTATGCGTGGTCGGCTGTGGCCAATATGCCGCCGACTTCGCCGGCAGCCTGGCCGAAGCCCAGGTCGAAATTGACCTGTTTTTCGCGAGCAGGGACTTTCCCCGGGCAGCGGAATACTGTCGCCGCTTTGGAGGACAAGGCTTCTTCGGCAGCTATCGGCAGGCGGCAGAGGATGGGCGTATTGATGCCCTCTACGTCTGTACACCCCATCACCTGCACCGAGAGCACTGCGAACTGGGCATCCGGAATGGCAAGCATATCCTGGTGGAGAAACCCCTGGCTCAATCCCTCCAGGATGCCGGCGCCATTGTCCGCGCGGGCAGGAACTCCAACATTACCTTGATGGTGGCCGAAAACGTGCGCTACCTGGCGCAGGTCCGGAAGTGCCGGGAACTGGTGGCAGGGGGGACCTTGGGCGCATTGCGCTTCGTCCAGTTCCAGGAGGAATACCCCTTCCAGGCCGGCGTTTGGCGCAGCCGCGAGGCTGACAACGGGGGTGGCCTCCTGGTTGACGGGGGCATTCACAAGGTGCATTTCATGCGCTGCCTCGCCGGGGAACCTGAATCGGTCTTTGCCGCCGGACTACCCAGGGCCATGGCCGGGCAGGAGGGGGAGGACGGCATGGCGGTAATGCTTCAGTGGCCAACCGGCGCGGCTGGCATGATTTACCACTCCTGGACTCCCGGTAAACCCAGCCCGCCATCCGTTCGGATTGCCGGAAGCCTGGGCAACCTTTCGTTCGTAGTTGGCAGCGGCCAGCTTGCTCTGGAGCAAAATGGTCAGGAAGAGATATTCCGGTTCCCCCTGGACCACCGGGGCATCCCGGCCATGGTGAGTGAGTTCGTTGCCTGCGTTCGGGAGCAGCGAGAAAGCCCGACTTCCGGTGACGAGGGACTCAAGGACCTGGCCCTGGTTATGGCGGCCTACGAATCGGCCCGAAACAGGACAGCCGTCACCTTTGGGGACTATCTAAATGGCCTGTAGCTTGTGGCCTGTGCAATCAGGCACGGAAGAAGTGCAGGGCGCCAAATATCGTCCGCTGCCAGGTTGTATCCAGGAGCTACAGCGTCGGCAGGTACTGGTCAATCTCGTAGTCCGTGACAGTTGAGCGGTACCGTCGCCACTCCAGGAGCTTGTTGCGAATGAAGCTCTCGAGGATGTGTTCTCCCAGGGCCTCCTTAAGCAGTTCACTGTCTTCCGCCAGGGAAATCGCCTCTCCCAGGCTCCCGGGAAGCACCTTTATTCCCTTTGCCATGAACTCATCCGGGGTCATGGTGAAGACGTTCACTTCCACGGGCGGTACCTCCGGGTACTCCTCCTCAATCCCCTTCATGCCTGCCGCCAGCATTGCGCTGAACGCCAGGTAGGGGTTGCAGGCAGGGTCCGGCGCGCGGTATTCGATTCGGACCGAATTCTCGTACCCCGGCTTGTACGACGGCACCCGGACCAGGTCTGAACGGTTTCGGGCCCAGGAAATGTAAACGGGCGCTTCGTAACCCGGCACCAACCGCTTGTAGGAGTTAATCCACTGGTTGGTAACCAGCGTGATTTCGGGGGCGTGCCGGATCAGGCCCGCGATGAAGCGCTTGGCCACCACGGAAAGCTTGTACTCGTCCTCAGGATCGTAGAAGGCGTTTACGTCGCCCTTGAAGAGGGATTGGTGGGTGTGCATTCCCGAGCCGTTGATTCCGGTAAAGGGCTTTGGCATGAAGGAAGCGTGGAAGCCCCTTAGCTGCGCCAGTTCCTTGATGGCCAGCTTGGCGGTAATCACGCTGTCGGCCATGGTGAGGGCGTCGGTGTATTGCAGGTCAATTTCGTGCTGACTGTGGGCTCCCTCGTGGTGCGAGTACTTGACCGGTATGCCCAGGTCGGACAGATTAAGCACCGTGTCCCGGCGCAGGTCGGCGGTGGGATTGCTGGAAAGCTGGTCAAAATACCCGTCCGAGTCCAGTGGCTTGGGACGCTGCAGTTGGCCGGATTCGTCCCTTTCCGGCTTTTCCAGGTAGAAGAACTCCAGCTCGGGGCCAACGTAGTAGGTGTACCCCATTCGGGCCAGCCGTTCCAAGTTCCGCTTCAGGGCCAGCCGGGGATCACCCATGAAGGAGTCGCCGCTGGGAGAATGAATGTCGCAGAACATCCGGGCCACCGCGTTCTGGCGTGGCCGCCACGGGAGGACGGCAAAGGTTGTGGGGTCAGGGTAGGCGCGCATGTCGCTCTCGTCTATGCGGTAGGAATCCTCGGTAGCCCGGGCAAAACCCTCAATGGCTGACCCGTCAAAGCCTACCCCTCTTTCGATAGCTTCTTCGAGGTCGTCCACGTTGATGGCAAATCCCTTCAAGTTCCCCAGGATGTCGGTAAACCACAGGCGAACGAACTTCACGTCGTTGTCCCTGGCGGTACGCAGCACATATTCCTGCTCTGTGGTGCGCGAGTCCATCATTTCTATCTCCCTGGGCCGGTCCCGAAATTTTTGTACCTGGATAGTGGCAAGAGCTTTGAACACTCGCCACTGAAAAGAGATTCTAACCCATTAGCGATTCACCAAAAACCCCAAAAATAAGACGCCGCCCCCGCGAGGCGGCGTCCTTGGAATTGCTGGGCTATGTACCTAGGAACCCTTGGCGTCGGCGCCCACGGTCTCGATGATCAGGCGGGTGACGACGTAGGGATCGGAGTTGGCATTGGGGCGGCGGTCTTCGATGTAGCCCTTGCCGTCCCGTGCCACCTGCCAGGGAATCCGCACCGAGGCCCCCCGGTCGGAAACACCGTACCGGAACTCCCGATACGAGCAGGTCTCATGCAGTCCGGTCAACCGCTCTTCAATGCGATGGCCGTAGTTGGCTATGTGCAGGTCGTGACGCTTCGACAGGGCCTCTGCCGCGGCGACACAAGGTTCGTACTCGTTGCGCATCGCATTGGTCGAGAAGTTGGTGTGCGCTCCGGCGCCGTTCCAGTCTCCCTTGACGGGCTTGGGATCCAGGGTAGCGCTGATGCCGCGACGGCCGTCCACCGTGAGAACGTCTTCGCCGATGCGATAAAGCAGCCAGCGGGCCAGCCACAGGTGGTCGCCCACCGCCGGCGCGCCGATGGGTCCAATCTGGAACTCCCACTGGGCCGGCATTACTTCGCCGTTGATTCCCGAAAAGGCCAGGCCGGCATGAAGGCAGGCGTCCATGTGCTGCTCTACAACCGGGCGGCCGTACACCTCGTCGGAACCCACTCCGCAGTAATAGCCGCCCTGGGGAGCGGGGAAACCGTTGTCGGGCCAGCCCAGGGGTTTGATACCGTCAAAGAAGGTATACTCCTGCTCGATGCCGAACCAGAAGTCCAGGTCCGCGTGCTCCGCCGCCGCCGCCGCGCAGGCCGCCCGGGTGTTCGAGGGATGGGGCGTCATGTCAGTCAGCATGACCTCGCACATGACCAGCTTGTTGTTGCCCCCGCGCACCGGGTCGGGAACCACCAGCACCGGGTTCAGCACACAGTCGGAGGCCTCGCCTGGGGCCTGGTTGGTGCTGGAACCGTCAAAGCCCCAGATGGGCGGCTCTTCGCCGTCGGGCACGATCTTGCCCTTGGAGCGAAGCTTTGCAGTGGGCTCCTGCCCGTCAATCCAGATATATTCTGCCTTGTAGCTCATGATCCATAACCTCGCTATTTTGTTATGCCTTGAGTGACTCTTGCCGGCGGGAAGCACCGGCGGAGAAACCTCTTAGGTGGTGTACGCCCCCTCGCCGTGGGTGGCAACGTCGAGCCCCAGTTGCTCCACGCTCTCCTCGACTCGCAGGCCAATGGTGTATTTCAAGGCGAGCAATATGATGCTTGTGGCAATGAAGGACCAGACGGCGGTTCCCACGATACCCGCCAACTGGATCAGTATTTGCTCACCGCGTCCCACGCCATCGGGCAGAGTGCTGTATCCAATTCCCACAAACAGTCCGGTGGCCAGCGCGCCCCAGGTTCCGCCCATGCCGTGAACACCCCACACTGCCAGGGCATCATCGACCTTCAGTTTCAACAGCAACTCGATGGCTCCATAGCAGATGGCGCCGGCGACTACTCCAATAATAACCGCTGGCATAGCTCCGACAAACCCGGCCGCGGGTGTAATTGCTACCAGTCCCGCCACGGCTCCCGACGCGGCTCCAATGATGCTGGGTCGCTTGCCGAAAAACCAGGACATGGCTACCCATGAAACCAGGGCCGATGCTGCGGCCGTGTTGGTTACTACGAAAGCGTTGACCGCCACACCATCGGCGGCAAGGGCGCTGCCGGCATTGAATCCAAACCAGCCGAACCAGAGAAGTCCTGCGCCCAGCACGATCATCGGGACGTTGTGAGGGGGCATAGGCTGGTCGCCAAATCCGATTCGTTTGCCGATGATCAACGCCGCTGCCAGGGCGGCAATACCGGAGTTAATGTGGACTACCGTGCCGCCGGCAAAGTCCAGCGCGCCCAGGTTGCCCAGCCAGCCGCCACCCCACACCCAGTGAGTGACCGGGGCGTAAACGACGGTAACCCAGACCACTGTAAAGATGACAAAGGCGCTGAATTTCATTCGTTCCGCAAAGCCGCCGGTTATCAGCGCCGGCGTAATGATGGCGAACATTCCCTGGAAGACCATGAAGGTCTGGTGCGAAATGTTGTCCGCGTAGGGTCCCGGTTCGTCCGCGCTTACCCCGGACAGACCCAGCCACTGCAGGTCGCCAACTATTCCCAGTCCTCCCAGGTCTCCGCTGAAAGCCAGGCTGTAGCCCCACAAGACCCATACCACGCCGACCAGCCCCATGCACATAAGGCTGTGCATGATGGTGGCCGTGGCGTTCTTCCTGCGCACCAGGCCGCCGTAGAAGAATGCCAACCCCGGGGTCATCAGCAATACCAGCGCCGAGCACGCCAGTATCCAGGCGGTATCTCCAGTATTCATACTTTGCCATCCCCCTTGCGGCGAGTGAGCCTTTAGTCCCTGGAGGTTTCGTAGCCCTGAGTTTGTTCTGCCAGCGGCATTCCCCGGCCTCTCTGCTTCCCGAAGTCAATAGAAACAGCCCATACTCAGGGAGTCTCCCTAAAGTATGGACTCTTCAATCGATGGTGGGTTCAGGGTTGGTTGCGGAACGGACGCTGGTCAGTCTCCGCCTTATTTCTTGAGAAACAACTTGGGCAGCAGCACCCACATGCTGAACAGTCCAAAGAAGGCGGCCCCGGCTGCGATTAACTCCATTTGTAGTTTAGCTCCTTGCCTGTGGTTTATGGCCCTGATTCTGGCGTCACGATGTTACGAGGACTTTTCAAACTTGTTAACTTTTTGTTACATCATGCTGGTCGGATCGCCTTTCCAGGCGGTGGTCCGGAGACGGTGTAATGGAACCCGGAGGCTCCGGGAGTTCCTTCCCGCTTACTTTTTCAACAGCATCTTGGGTACGATAACCCAGAGACCGAACAACCCGGCGAAGGCAACTGCTGCAAAAATGGCTTCCATCGTTTGGCGCTCCCTTGATTTAGACTATGAGGGTATTCTGGGGGGAAGGTGTTACGGAGAAATAACGAAGAAGTAAACTTTGTGTTACAAGAAGCCTTTCTTCAGCAGCGCTTTCTTGCTTAACGAAGGGCCAAATCACAGGGCCGGAAGATTTCCTCCGGCCCTGTGTTGCTCTAGCCAACCGAAAAGCGGTCCGTCATGCGGCTAGGTGAGTTGGTAGGCTTCCATCCCGTGCTCGGAAGCATCCACTCCTGCCATCTCTTCTTCCTCGGTCAGCCGCACGCCCATGGTGAACTTGAGCAGGAAGAACATGGCGAAACCGGTGGCCAGGGCCCAGGCGAGCACAACGACCATGCTGACCAGCTGCGGCACAATCAACGTCGCGTCGCCTCCCACCAGCCCGGTAACGTCGTTGTTGCCGCTGGCGAATATGGCCACCGCCAGCAGCCCCCAGAGACCGCAAACACCGTGGACCGAAACGGCCCCAACCGGGTCATCTACCTTTAGTACCCTCTCTATTACGGTCACGGAGACCATCATTATCGGGGCAGCCAGGGCGCCAATCACCACCGCGGCCCACGGGTCCACGTAGGCCACCGGGGCGGTAATGCCCACCAGGCCCGCCAAGGCGCCGTTACAGGACATGAGGATGTCAATCTTGCCCGACTTGATGAGCTGGATGTAAAGGGCTACCACCGCGCCGGTAGCGCCGGCCAGAAGGGTATTTATGGCGTTGAGGCCGATGGATGCGCCGGCGTTAATGTTGAACCCGAACCATCCGAAAAAGAGGATGAAGGTTCCAATGATAACGTAGGGCACGTTATGCCCATAGAGTTGGTTGGGTGTCCCGTCGGCATTGAACTTGCCCGTCCGGGGTCCCACCACCGCCGCGCCGGCCAGGGCTACGAAGCCGCCCACGGCGTGAACCACACCGGAACCGGCGTAGTCCGCCGCACCCAGCAATGCCAGCCAGCCGTCGCCGTTCCAGACCCAGTGACCATACAGCGGGTAAATGATCGCGCCGATGAGAAAGCTGTAGGCGAAGTAGGCCTGGGTCTTGGTCCTTTCCGCCACCGCTCCGGCTACGATGGTGGCTGCGGTCCCGGCAAAGACCATCTGGAACATCCAGTCCACGTAAACTTGCCAGTCATTCCCCCCGCTTATCAGGAAGAAGTTGTCGGTACCGGCAATTCCTGCTGCCGACGTGCCCATCATTATCGCGAACCCGAAGGCCCAGAAAGAAAGCGACGCGATGGCAAAGTCCATAAAGCTCTTGGTCATGTAGTTGACCGTGCTCTTTGACCGTATCAAGCCGGCGCCCAGGAAGGCAAAACCGGCCTGCATAAAGAACACCAGGAA
Organism: Dehalococcoidia bacterium; assembly: GCA_965207275.1. Taxonomy (GTDB): domain Bacteria; phylum Chloroflexota; class Dehalococcoidia; order Lucifugimonadales; family UBA3495; genus Bin22. The sequence continues at coordinate 1,789,145 of CBDBMH010000002.1, read as the reverse complement.
AGCGGCCACCATGGTAGTGAGATTCCCGAGGTGCGTCGCGGGATCCTCGACTTCCTGCAGGGGAGCGTCTCCCTGCGCAAATGCAATGTTCCAGCCCACCATTATGGCAGCGGCCATCAGACCGGCCAGGACATAAGGGAGAATCCGCCTGAGAGTAGGTGCGCCAACTGTGAGATTCCACTGTTTTGCAAGCATGATCGAAAACTTTGCCTCCTCCAGCTAGTTTTCCATATATTATTGCAGAACCCTCACCGGGATATTGCCTGAATGTAAAGATAATTTTTCCAATGTGTAAACTTTCTCGCCATCACTGGCAAAAAATGAAACTGTTTCGTAACACATGGCTACAGCGCGACTGGCAGCGCGTCTGCCCTGTCAACTCTTCAATTCCGACACCGCAGGTTGTAAACTGTGCCCATGCAAGACAGAGAAGACGCGCTGATTGGAAGCCGCATCGCCAAGCTGGAACGCCTACGCGAAAAAGGCATCGATCCCTATCCGCCCCGTTACATCCGGTCTGCCGATGCGGCCAGGGCAATTGCGGAATTCGAGGCCTGGGAAGCCAGGGCAAATGATGGCCGGTCCGAGGACGAAACGCCGCCCCGCCACTCTCTGGCTGGCCGGGTGGTTTCCATGCGGGTGATGGGCCGGGCCGCCTTCCTGGATCTTCGCGACGGCTCCGGTTCAGTGCAGGCCATGTTCCGCCAGAACGTGCTGGGCGACGAGTATGACTTGCTGCGCGACCTGGACCTGGGGGACTTCATTGGCGCATCCGGCCCCATGCTGCGCACCCGAACCGGCGAGGTGACCATCGAGGCACAGGAGGTAACCGTGCTGGCCAAGGGTATGCGGCCCCTGCCGGAAAAATTCCACGGCCTTCGCGACGTGGAAATAAGGTATCGCCAGCGTTACCTGGACCTGATTTCCGACCCGGATATAATGTCGGCCTTCACCCAGCGCAGCAAGGTGATAAACGGCATCCGCCGCTTCCTGGACAACCGGGGCTTTCTGGAAGTGGATACTCCCATCCTGGTGCCTGTGGCCGCCGGGGCCCACGCTCGCCCCTTCGACACCTACCACAACGCCCTGGACCAGCGGCTCTACCTGCGCATCGCCACCGAGCTTTACCTCAAGCGACTGATCGTCGGCGGCTTTGACAAGGTTTATGAACTGGGCCGGGTTTTTCGCAACGAGGGCATAGATCAGGACCACAACCCCGAGTTCTCTCTGCTGGAAAGCTACGAAGCCTACGCCGATTACAACGACGTTATGGACATGGTCGAAGCCATGATTTCCGCCGTGGCCGAAGAGGTCCGCGGGTCAATGCAAATACCTTACGGTGAGGACGTCATCGATTTCACACCTCCCTGGAAGCGGGTGAGCTTTAAGGAAGAACTCCACCGCCGCAGCGGCCTTGACGTTGACCAGTATCCCGATGACGCTTCACTGGTGAAGGCGGCCCTGGAACGGGGCGTGGAAATCGACGCCGGGGCCCGGGAGAGTCGGGGCCGGGTCCTGGACAAGCTGCTTTCGGCCTTTGTTGAACCCCACCTGGTGCAGCCTACCTTCATTCTGGACTATCCGGAGGTAATGTCGCCCCTGGCCAAGGCCAAGCCCGGCATGCCCGGATACGTGGAAAGGTTCGAGGCCTTCGCCGCCGGCATGGAGATCGCCAATTCTTACACCGAGCTGAACGATCCGGCCGTCCAGCGGGAGCGATTTGAGGCCCAGGAACACATCCGCCAAGCCTACCAGGACGAAGAAGTGGATCGGCTTGACGAGGACTTTCTCACCGCCCTGGAGTATGGTATGCCCCCCACCGGCGGCCTGGGGATCGGTATAGACCGGCTTGTCATGCTGATAACCGGTCAATCCACCATCCGCGACGTTCTCCTGTTCCCCCAGATGCGTAGCCGCCGGGAAGATCGGAGCGCCTCGGAATCGGTAGCCGAATAGGGAAATAATTGGGGCTTCATCCTGCTCTTCTTATGCCCGAATTTCCGACAAATTTGTGACCGTTTCCAGTGTTGGTGAACTTGATCTCTTTTTGCATTACATAACACCTAATACACTTTTACCTTACATAATCAAAGAACCGTCATATGCTGTCGATTGAACTGATACGCCGCGATCCCGAATTTGTACGGCAGGCCCTGGCATCCCGCGGTGAGGAAGGGCCGTTGGACGAGTTGCTGGCCCTGGACAGCCTGCGCCGCCAGGCCATCAGCCAGGGCGACGAACTGCGGGCCCGGCGCAACCAGGCCAGCCGGGCCGTTGGCCAACTGCGCTCCCAGGGCCAGGAAGCGCCGGAGGACGTGGTCCGGGAAATGCGCGATGTGGGGCAGCAGATCAGCGCTCTGGAACAGGAAACCAAGACCTTGGATGAACGCATCCATGCCATCCTGCTGGAACTGCCCAACCTGCCCCGCGCTGGCGTACCCCAGGGCCTGACTGAAGACCAGAACATAGTTGTCCGCCATTGGGGCGAACCCAAGAGTCTGGGATTTCCCGCCAAACCCCACTGGGACCTGGCGGAGGAACTGGGAATTATTGATTTCCAGCGTGGCGTGAAGCTGTCGGGCAGCAGGTTCTACACCATGTCCGGCTATGGGGCAAAGCTGGAGCGGGCCACCATAGCCTGGATGCTGGACCTGCACAGCCGGGAACACGGCTACACCGAGTTGATGCTGCCCATCCTGGTCCGTCGCGAGGTTATGGAGGGTTCGGGCAATCTGCCCAAGTTCGCCGACAACCTCTACTGGGACGAGGAAGACGACCTTTGGCTCATCCCCACGGCTGAGGTCCCCATCACCAACCTGTACCGGGACGAAATCCTGCCGCCCGGTTCGCTGCCCCGCTTTTACGTTGCCCAGACCCCCTGTTTCCGCCGGGAAAAGACTGCGGCCGGCCGGGACACCCGGGGTATAAAGCGTGTACACCAATTCAACAAAGTAGAAATGTACAAGTTCGTCGACCCGGAGACCTCCGACGATGAGCTGGACCGCCTGCTGGGCGACGCTGAAGACGTTTGCCAGCGGCTGGGCCTGGCCTACCGGGTGCTGCAGCTTTGCGCCGGCGATATTTCCTTCCCTTCCGCCAAGACCTTCGATATCGAAATCTGGTCCGCCGGATGCCAGGAGTGGCTGGAAGCCAGTTCCTGCTCCAACTGCACCGATTTCCAGGCCCGCCGCGCTAACATCCGCTACCGTCCCGCTGCCGGCTCCAGGCCCGAGTTCGTGCACACCCTCAACGGGTCCGGCCTGGCCCTACCCCGAGTTATCATCGCCATTCTGGAAAACAACCAGCAACCCGATGGCTCCGTCATTATCCCCGAAGCGCTCCGCCCCTACACCGGATTTGATGTAATACCGGCGGCAACGGGTTGACGCTTTGATTCAGCTTGAACGGACTCTCTCAATACCCTTTCCCCCTGGACTCCGGAGGGTTGGGATTAAGATGACGAAATACCCCGCAGCTATGACCTTAGGAGGCGCCCGACATGTCTGGAATCTGGCCCGGCGACACCCAATGCGTGGCGATGCTCACCTTTGACGTGGACGGTGTTTCGTCCTGGCTTTGGCGAGACAGGAACTTCGCCAATTTCCCCAGCCTCATGTCCATGGCCGAATACGGGCCGTCAGTGGCGGCGCCCCGAATCCTGGACCTGCTGGACCAGCACGGCATCAAGGCCAGCTTTTACGTTCCTGGCTACGTGGCCGAAACCCATGTTGAGTTAGTCGAGGATATCGCCAGCCGCGGCCACGAGGTCGGGCATCACGGTTACATGCACGAGCCCCCCGGTTACCTGGACCCGGAACAGGAGACGGAAGTCCTTGAGAAGGGCATGGTTATTCTTAAAGGAATCACCGGCCAGGCCCCCACCGGTTACCGTTCCCCCAGTTGGGAGCTGAGCGAGGTTTCGGTGGACCTGCTGGCTTCCCACGGCTTCACCTACGACAGCAGCCTGATGGGCGACGACGCTCCCTATGTATTGAATGGCGACGATCCGGCCCGCCGCCTGGTGGAGGTGCCGGTAAGCTGGGTGCTGGACGACGCCCCCAATTTTGTCTATGCACCCGCCGCCAACCGCCTGGGCCCCATGCGAAACCCGGACGAGGTTTTCGGCGCCTGGGCCGCCGAGTTCGAAGGCCTTTACCGTTACGGACGAGCCTTCAACCTGACCATGCACCCCCAATATATCGGCCGCCCCGGTCGCCTGCTCATGCTGGAACGCCTGATCAACCACATTCGCGCCTTCCCCAATGTGGAGTTCATGCGCGTCTGTGACGTGGCCGCAATATGGCAGTGACACCTGTACCTTGACGTGATGCCGGGCCCGTGCCTACATTGATTCTCAGGCTGCAAGGTGTCTCCTCGGGGCATTTCTGCAGTGCTTAAGGAGCAACACTTCCACCAGCAGGGGGAAACGAGATTACAATCCGCCATTTTTCTTCATTTAGTCATCATTTCGGATCAGCCAGATAGGTGGGTTAACCACCGTTGGAGCGCCACTCAATCCCATCGTCAAATACAAAATGAGAGGAAATGAGACGAAATGGTAAGGAAATAAAATTTCCCAATTCCGGCGTCTACCTCAGCGGGTTGCCGGGCTTGTTCGCCACTACCCAGGCAGTGCCATTGAATCGACAGACAGGTCGGGATGTAGGGTGAGGGGTAGACCTGAATTCCAGCCCTGGTATTCCGGTGTAGCGCCTGAATGCAACACCCCATTTTTTCGAATACCCGCCTTGTAACCCCTACAGCAGCCCATTATCATAGGCAACCACCGATCCTTATCTGGGACCCTTATGGAGGAAGCCATGTCGCGACCGCACGACCGGGGAGGCTGGCCCACCGACGAACCTATCAACCGGGAAGAGCACGTCCTGTCCGACTGGGAACGCCGGGTGGACGCCATGCACAACGCCCTGGGCCAGAAAGGCCTCCGGCGCACCGACGAAATGCGCCGCGCCATCGAAAGCCTTGATCCCGAGACCTATGAGGCCTGTTCCTACTACGAGCGCTGGACCGCCGCCCTGGAAATCCTCTTGCTGGAGAAGGGCGTCATCACCCGCGAGGAGCTGGAACGGAAGTTCGAGCAAATTCAGGAGCAGGTGCGGTCATGACTCAGTCTTCAAGCCGAATTGGGGACGCAGCCGTCAGGTACCAACCCGGCGACACCGTCACGGTGCGGGTTGACAATCCGGGGGGGCATTTCAGGACCCCCGAGTATATCCAGGGTCTCACTGGCCGAGTCCACAAACTTTGCGGGGTTTTTCCCAATCCCGAGTCTTTGGCATATGGCGGCGATGGGCAGCCGGCCCAGCCCCTTTACCGGGTTGAGTTTCTCCAGACCCAGGTGTGGGACGGATATGGTGGTCCCGGTTCCGACAAGATTTACGTCGACATTTATGAGCACTGGCTCGAACCGTTTCCGGTGGATGCGTAACCGCCGCTGAGGAGGCGCTGATGGCTGATTCGAACATTGGTGGCAATGGCCACGGGGATCACGACCACGACGAACATCCCGGCATGGCCCACGACCACGAACCGGGGTACTACGCTTTGCGGGCCAGGGCTATGGAGGCCCTGCTGGTGGAGAAGGGCATCTGCTCCTCCGTTGAAATCCAGGATATGGTGGACCAGGTCGAGGCCCGCTCCCCCGCCGACGGGGCCAGGGTCGTAGCCCGGGCCTGGGCGGACCCGGAGTACAAGGCCCTCCTGCTGTCCGATCCGGAGGCCGCCCTGGGCCAATTGGGATACCGGCTTCCCGAAACCACCCCCAAACTGGACGTGGTGGAGAACACGGAGGCGGTGCATCACCTGGTGGTGTGCACCCTGTGTTCCTGCTACCCCCGCGCTTTGCTGGGACGGCCTCCCGACTGGTACAAAAGCCTGGCCTATCGCGCCCGTGCCGTTGTCGACCCCCGGGGGGTGATGCGGGAGTTTGGCCTCGACGTGCCGGCTGACGTGGAGGTGCGAGTGCTGGACAGCACGGCCGACCTGCGCTACCTGGTCCTGCCCCGGCGACCCGAAGGCACCGGCGGCATGAGCGAGGATCAGCTGGCCGAACTGGTCACCCGGGACAGCATGATCGGCGTGTCCGGGGCCCGCTCCGGCTGACAGCGAAGGCCCAACCGGGCGCAAACTTGCCACCCTTTTCTGGGCGCTCCAATGGCGCCGGACAGTGATTCCTGAATCGAACGAGAAAGGAGAAGTCACATGAAAGGCCGGATTGTTATAGTGAAGGAATACGGCAAGCCCTTCGAGATCAAGGAGTACGACGTCCCTGACCCTGAACCCGGCGCGGTCTTGCTGCGAATGACCCAGGCCGGAGTTTGTGGCTCAGACCTGCACACCTGGCGCGGTGATCAGACCCAGGAACACATGCCCATCCCGACCACGGGCCGCGTCATGGGCCACGAGGGCACCGGTGTGGTGGAGGTAATGGGCGAAGGCGTAGCCACAGATACCCTGGGCGCTCCCATTGAAGAGGGCGACCGGGTGGTCTATTCGGCCATCTTCCCTTGTCATCACTGCCACCTTTGCCTGAGGGGAGATACCAACTGGTGCGCCAACCGGGCCTATCCCACTGCTGGCGTATACCCCTATTTTACCGGCACCTACGCCGACTTCCTGTACCTGCCTCCGCGTCACCCCTTCTTCCGCGTCCCCGACGAACTTCCCGATGACCTTCTGGGTCCCGTCAACTGCGCCATGGGCACCGTTACCACCGGCCTGATTCGCGCCGGGGCCCACGAGGGGCAGTACGTTGTAATACAGGGCGCCGGCGGCCTGGGCCTGAACGCCACCGCCATGGCAAAGGACATGGGAGCCGACCGGGTGATAGTCCTGGACCGCCTCGAGAACCGCCTGGAACTGGCCGAGGAGTTTGGCGCCGATTACACCATTAACATCGAGGAGTTCAACACTCCCGAGACCCGCATTCGCCGGGTGTGGGAATTGACCAACGGCCGGGGAGCCGACGTGGTCATGGAACTGGTGGGAAGGGCCGACCTGCTGGCTGAGGGAATTGACATGCTCAGCAACGGCGGTAGCTTTGTTGAGATCGGCGACATCGTCCGCGGTCGGGAGGTTTCCATCGACCCGTCCAAGCTGCTGTCGGGCAAGAACATCCTGGGTTCTCGGATGTACCGGCCTGACCTGCTGCCCACCCTGCTGGCCTTTCTGGTCCGAAACCAGGACAAACTTCCCTTTCACAAGGTGGTCTCCCACAAATTTCCCCTGGCCGAGGTCAATGAAGCCTTTGCCCAGGCGGAGTGGGACCAGCGCCAGACACAGATTACCCGGGCCATGCTCGTGCCTTAGGCGCCCGCAATTCCGAGGATTGTTCAGGCTGGTTGGGCCACCGGGGCCACGCCTGAAGTAATTGACTAGGGGCCTACGTTAGCGGCAGGGGCGGCTGCCACCACTTGCTGGTATCGTTGACTTCGATGGTGTCAACCCACTTGACCCATTCGAAGCCCCGCTTGCCCGGCGCTACCAGGCGCAGGGGAAACCCGTGCCAGTGCGACAGGGTTTCCTCCCCGACCCGGTGCGCCAGGATATACCGGTCCGCTTCATCCAGCGAAAAGCGCCGGAAGTAACCGGTCGCCGACCGCACCGTCACGCTGGCCGCCTGGGGCCTCATCCCGGCAAGGTCCAGGACGCTCCTCAAGGAAATGCCGGTCCAGTCCTGGGTGGTGTGCCAGCCTCCGGTACAGTCCAGCGTGGCCCTTACCGTCTTGAAGTCAGCCTGCCGGGCTGCCAGGTCTGCCTGGGTAAGCCGCAGGGGCTGTTCCACCAGCCCGGTTACCTTGAGGCTCCACCGTAGGGGATCCAGCGGTTCAGGCGAGTCGTTCAACCATGAGGTTGCCGGAAAGCCGTTGCCCGCCTGTGCGTCGTTGAGGTAAGACCCGGTGAAGCGGCGGCCGGCGCCGGGCAGGTCTGCCACCCGGTTCAACAGTTCTCCCGTTTGCCATAGGGCGAGGCCGGCGATGCTCAATCCCCCCAGTTTCAGCGCCATGCGCCGGTCGGCCCAGTAGCGGGTCCGAAAGTTCCACCGATGCCGGCCGGCGTGCCACACCAGCACCGGGGTCAAGGCCAGGGAGATGTAAATGTGCCAGCTGACGCCGCTGATTCCGGCAAAGTAGAAGGGACCGGTATGGCTCCACGCGATGCCCTGGGCCAGGGCAGACAGCAGCAACGCCAGCATGAGCAGCGAGAAGGAGTAGGCCAGCCAGTTCCGCTTCCAGAGGCGCCCCACCACAAGCCGGCTGAGGATGTTTCGCCCCTTCCACAACAGCAGGGCCACTATGCCGAAACCCAGAATCCGGTGGACGTGGAGCGCAGCCACCCACTCGGGCGTGCCGTTGGTGAGGGCCAGGTAGCCCGTCAGCAACTCCACTACGCCCAGAACCAGGATGGCGATGTTGGCCCAGGGATACTTCATCCGCCCTTCCAATAAGCCCGTCTTTGGTTCATATACGGTCTGGCGGCTGCGTCGGTTTGGCCTACCCGGAAAAGGACTGCCCCTTCACAACCGTTGGCCGGAAGGGGCAAAGCATGGCTGCGACAAAATAATGGAGGCTAGTCGGAAGAAGGCAATTCCTTGGGCTGCTGCAGTTCCATCTGCTTCCCGTTGTACCGCAGGTCACAGCGCCCCGCTTTGGTCACCAGCACCGACACGGAACCGTCCGCCGAGGAAAACCTCTTCCCCAGCGCCATATCGATCGCTTCGGGAGACACCTGAACACCTTCAAATGAGGCCTCCCCTCCCTTGAGTTGCAGGGGTGTCTCACCGTCCGAGAAGTCTCCGTCTCCGCCCTTGGTCACCACCATTTCCGCCCCGCCGGGGCTTACATAACGTTGCCCAGTCCTAATCATGATCCATCGAACCCTTTCGTTTAGTAGCTGTAAGCTTTGAACCGATTATAGATTTGGCGTCCTTGTGGCGTCAACGAAGAGACCTCCCGTCACCAGAGTCCTTGAGTCGCCAGTGTGCGTCGCCCAACGCTCTTGCTTGGGCGACGCTCGCGGCTGCCTCGCCCTCCATCGTCGTCATTGCGACTGGCCGCCTGCCGGTCTACTGCTCGGCGACGCCGATGGTCCGCTTTACGCTCTCCAGCACCGCCTGGTTGCTGGTGACAACGGGACGCCCCGCCACGCGGCGCAGCTCGTCCAGCACGTCCACCGACTTGAGGTTGGCGCAGGATACAAACAGGCAGTCTGATTCAACCCCCCGCAGCTGCTCCTGCACATACTGGACAATCTCATCCTGGGAGACTGCGGCGATGTTGAAGGCGCCCTTGACATCCATGCCATCAATGAATGGGACCGCAAATCCGGAAGTCTCCAGCGACTCCTTGATCGTGTCGTTGATCTCTTCCGAGTAGGGCGTTAGGACGGCCACGCTCTTCGCGTTCAGGCAGTTAAGTTCTTCTACCACGGCGCCCATGATGGTAACGGTGGGCGCCCCGGTGGCCTTGGAAAGTTCGTCTGCCAGTTCCTGCTCATAAGCGGGACCCCGTAGCGCGCCGGCTGATGTGCACCCGAAGACCACCACGTCGGGCATCAGAGTCCCTATCTGGCGCGCGCACTCCGGCAGGTAAACGTCCAGCATCAACTCCTCCGCCTCAATGGTAACGCTGCCTTCGAGCAGCATTCGCGACGTGTGCACCGTGGTGCCGGCTGGCAGGTTGCGGTAAAGGTCGGGTTCCATAACCGTGTTGGTGGAAGGCACAATCAGGCCCACGCGTTTTCCTTCCAATTTGCCTATGGAACTGGTAGTCATTCTCTTCCCCCAATTGTGCGGCAGGTGTCCGGAGGGACATCTCCTGCCAAATCCTGAACGATGGCGTCATTATACCGGGACTCAGTCCGACCCTGTAAAGGTGATGGCTTGCCGCTCAGTGCCCGCCCGCTGATGTAGACTCTATGGCGTTGACTTGGGTGACAATCATTGGGGGCCGTAGCAAGTATGAACCTGGAAAACGGCTATGCGGTAGTGGACCTGGAAACTACCGGTCTGGACTGTTGGAACGACCTGATCATCGAAATTGGCGTATCGGTCGCCTTACCTGGTAAGAGTCCCGCGACTGACTCGGTTCTGGTCAAAGTGGACCGCGCCTTGCCACAACTAATTGTGCGCCTGACCGGCATAACGGACGGAGACCTTTCGGCCCGTGGCATGGCTATCGACGACGCGTTGGCCTGGTTCGTTGAGCGAGCCGCTGGCTTGCCCCTGGTCGGGCACAACCTAATCCGCTTTGACCGGGCCTTCCTGCTGGAAGCGGCCCGGGTCCACCGGCGGGCAGTGGAAGAAGGACGATATCCCCGCCGGGTGATCGACGAGGTGGACGATCTGCCGGTGCGGCGGTTTATCGATACCATGGCTTTGTACAAGGGCCTTAAACTGGGCAAATATCCAACAGAGGGTGAGAGTCACCTGGAGTATGCCCAACGCATCCTGGACGAGCGGACTCCTCCCGGGCTCCGCTATAACCTCCAGGCGGCATGCCAGGATTTCGGAATATCAACCTCTCGTATTCGCGCCCACCGGGCCCACGGCGACGTGGTGCAGACCCAGAGGCTTTTCGAGAAGTTGAGGGAGGCGGGAATGTATAGCTGAGACCCTGCGGTGAGGGGCTTTGGGACTGGATTGCATTCACGAAACCCTTATGCCTAAAATGGCACCACTTCGGCCAGGGATGAGGCTCGTCGCCTCTCCCCGGGTCCGTTTCACATCAATTCCCAATGAATTTGAGGGGTAGTGCGATGGTTGAGAATACCGGCGGCATTGAAGCTTTACTTCAGGAAGACCGGACCTTTCCGCCCCCTGAGGCGTTTGCCCGGAATGCCAACATTAAGGACCCCAGCGTTTATGAAGAGGCCCGCCGGGACCCGGAGGCTTTTTGGGCTAGGTTCGCCGGGGAGCTGGACTGGTTCGAGCCGTGGCAACAGGTGCTGGACTGGAATCCGCCCGATGCCAAGTGGTTCATCGGCGGTAAGCTGAACGCATCCTATAACTGTGTTGACCGCCATCTGAAGACCGCGCGCCGTAACAAGGCGGCCATCATCTGGGAGGGCGAGCCGGGCGACTGGCAGGTCTACACCTATTGGGACCTGCACCGGGAAGTTTGCCGTTTTGCCAATGGCCTCAAGAGCCTGGGCGTCCGCAAGGGTGATCGGGTAACCATTTATCTGCCAATGGTTCCGGAACTACCTATCTCCATGTTGGCTTGTGCCCGAATCGGCGCTGCCCACAGCGTGATTTTCGGCGGCTTCAGCGCCGAGTCCATTCGCGACCGCATCGACGACTCCCAGTCAAAGGTAATGATCACCGCGGACGGCGGTTATCGGCGCGGTGGCATTGTCCAGCTGAAGCAGAACGCCGATGAGTCCCTGGAGGGCGAAACGCCGGTGGAAAAGGTGGTGGTGGTCCGGCGTACCGGCCATGCTGACGACAAGATGGTGGACGGACGAGACGTCTGGTGGCACGACCTGGTCGAAGATCAGCCGCTGACCTGTGATCCCGAACCGATGGACAGCGAAGACATGCTCTACATGCTGTATACCAGCGGCACCACGGGCAAGCCCAAGGGCATCATGCACACCACCGGTGGATATTTGACCGGCACCTATGCCACCACCAAATGGATATTCGACCTGAAGGAAGACGATGTGTACTGGTGCACCGCCGATATAGGATGGGTAACCGGGCACAGTTACATTGTCTACGGTCCTCTTGCCAATGGCGCCACCTCTGTCATGTACGAAGGGTCTCCGGACTATCCCGACCGTGACCGGTTCTGGGCCATAGTGGAGAAGTACGGCTGTACTATTTGTTACACCGCGCCGACGGCCATCCGCACTTTCATGCGCTGGGGAGAGGAATACCCGAACCGCCACGATATGTCCACCCTGAGACTGCTTGGTTCGGTGGGCGAGCCCATCAATCCGGAAGCCTGGGTGTGGTATTGGCAGCACATTGGCGGAGGCCGCTGCCCCGTGGTGGATACCTGGTGGCAGACGGAAACCGGTTCAATCTTGATCGCGCCCCTGCCCGGTATTACCACCCTGAAGCCCGGTTCCGCTACCCACCCGTTCCCGGGCATTGAAGCCGAAATCCTGGACGAGTCCGGCAACCCGGTGGGGCCTGGCGGCGGCGGTTACCTGACCATCAAACGCCCCTGGCCATCCATGCTCCGGGGCATATATGGCGACCCGGAGCGGTTTGTACAGCAATACTGGTCTCGCTACCCGGACATCTATTTCACCTCAGACGGGGCGAAGCTGGACGAAGATGGATACTACTGGCTGCTGGGCCGGGTGGACGATGTGATAAACGTCTCCGCCCACCGCATCAGCACTATGGAAGTCGAAAGCGCGCTGGTGGACAATTCCAAGGTGGCCGAGGCCGCCTGCATCGGGCGTGCCCACGAAATCAAGGGTCAGGCAATCGTGGCCTTCGTTACCATCAAGGACCAGATCGCGACCTCCGACGACCTTATCACTGAGCTCAAAGCCCATGTGGCTACAAAGATCGGTCCCATGGCCCGTCCCGACGACATTTATTTTGCGGCGGAATTACCCAAGACTCGGAGCGGCAAGATCATGCGGCGCCTGCTTCGCGACGTGGCGGAGGGCAGGGCGCTGGGCGATACGACCACCCTGGCAGACCCGGCGGTGGTGGAGTCCCTGAAGGCCCAGTATGGCGACGAAGAGTAATGGCCTCGAATGTCGGCCTATGGCTTGCTAGAGCTTCACATTAAGTGGGACCAGGGGCGTTGATGAACATGCTTCGTCGACGCCCCTGACCGGTTTGCCGGAGTTAACGGTGAAGCACATGTACCGCCTGGCAGTATCGCTACTTACTACATTCTGCCTTACTCTGCTGGTGGTTATAGTCGCCGTGGTTGTCTGGCGCGACTATCAGCGGAGTGGTGATGTTTCCCCGGTCCGGGCGCTGGGCAACCCTGTTTTGGTCCCACTGCAAAGAGGCGGCTCGGATGTGGAAATCACCCCAGGGCCCCTGGATGCTTCGGTTTCCCTTGCCGAGATCAGGTCGGAGTTGCTCTACCTCATCAATTCCGAAAGGGTGCTTGCCCAGGTGCCCCCGCTGAAAATGGGCTTCAATGCTTCGGCCCAGCAGCACACGGAAAGCATGATGACCTACGGCTATCGTTCCCACTGGGACATCTATGGCCTGACGCCTCAGATGCGATACAGTCTGGCCGGCGGAACCAACCGAGTCCGGCAAAATATTGCAGGTCCCGTAAAGGCTCCAGTCCATGATGAGCAGGAACAGGAAAGTTGGAGGGTCGCAGTCAGGGAGATGCATCAGGAGTTCATGTCGCGCCCCGCGGAAAGGGCCAACCTTCTCGACCCGTGGCACAGAAAGGTCAGCCTGGGCCTTTCCTGCGACGCTGCCAGGTGCTGGCAGGTCCAGCAGTACGAGACCGACCACCTGGAGTTCAGCCAGTTGCCTGCCATCCACGGAACCGTGCTTCACATGGAAGCGGAATTCAGGGAGGGACTCGAACTGGACGCCTTGGCTGTCTGGTATCATCCACATCCCCGCCGCCTGAGCCTGGGGCAGTTGGATGCCACCTACCGCTATGGCTACGGGCGGAGACCGGCTACCTTTATTCGGCCGCCGGCATCACCCGAAGGTTCATATTCCGACTCCTTGGTAGGCTATGAGTGGGACGCGGGAATTGATCCCTATACCCTTGACTCAACGGTTTCCCGGTCATCAGCCCCACCGTTGGCAGTCGAAATTGCCCAGTCCGCAGCCGTGCCCTGGACGACAGCGGATGTCTGGTTCCAGGATGGCCCCGCCTTTTCCGTGGCAGCCGACCTGTCCGAAATTTTCAGTTCCTATGGAACCGGGGTTTACACGGTCCAGATTTGGGGAAAATCCGGGGATGAGCGAGTGCCGCTTACTAACTATGCGCTCTTTTTACCCTAGCGCAAGCTGGCCTGGAATTTGTGGCGTCGGTCATTTGCCTTGGTCTTCCTTCAACCCTGATATAATGCTGGAGCCAATAAGCCTCTTCGGCCACGCTGACGTGGCCGGTTGAAAATATGAACTATGAAACTGTCATAGGCCTGGAAGTCCACGTCCAGCTGCAAACCCGCAGCAAAATGTTCTGCGGATGCGTTGCCAGCTATCAGTATGCGCCCCCGAACACCCATGTGTGTCCGGTTTGCCTGGGACTGCCAGGGTCGCTGCCGGTAATCAACAGGAAGGCGGTTGAATATACGATAATGACCGGCCTGGCCCTGGGTTGCCGGATACCTGAGTATTCCAAGTTTGACCGGAAGAACTACCCCTACCCCGACCTTATGAAAGGTTACCAGATATCCCAGTACGACTTGCCCCTGGCCGAGGACGGCGCTCTGGAAATAGAGACGGCTGCGGGGAAGAAGCCCATTGGGGTACAGCGAGTCCACCTGGAAGAGGACGCCGCCAAGCTGTTCCACCTGCTTGACGAATCGGGTGATCCCCACAGCCTGGTCGACGTAAACCGTGCCGGGTCGCCCCTGATGGAGGTGGTCAGCGCTCCGGACATGCGTTCTCCTGAAGAGGCCCGCGCCTACCTGGTCACCCTCCATTCGGTAATGCAGTACCTGGGGGTCTCCGCCGGCAATATGCAGGACGGCAACTTCCGCTGCGACGCCAACGTCAGCATCCGACCGGAGGGCGGGACCGAATACGGTACCCGCACCGAAATCAAGAACATGAACAGCTTCCGGTCAGTGTTCCTTGCTTTGGAGCACGAGGTGGAGCGGCAACGCCGTGTCCTGGAAGATGGAGGCCGGGTGGCGCAGGAAACCCGCGGCTGGGTTGAAGAGCGCGGCGTCACGGTTTCCCAGCGGAGCAAGGAGCACGCCCACGACTACCGGTATTTTCCTGATCCCGACCTGCCTCCCCTGTTCATAGGAAGCCAATGGGTTGAGGAGATCAGGGGTAAGCTGCCCGAACTCGCCGCCCAGCGCAGGTTCAGGTTTGTCGAGGAATACGGTTTGCCCCAGTATGATGCTGACCTCCTCACGGGGACGCGTCCCATGGCCGAATATTTCGAGGAGACGGTGGGACTCCGTCCCGCCGATGGTCCTGGCCTCCAGGCATACGCCAAGAGTGTGAGCAACTGGCTTCTGGGAGACCTGAGTCGGCTGATGAACCTGGAAAACATCTCGATTGACGAATGCAGGGTGTCCCCGCCGCACCTGGCGGAACTCCTGACCCTGGTCGATAATGGCACCCTCAGCAACACCCTGGCCAAGACGGTCCTGGAAGAGGCTTTCGCCTCCGGATTGAAACCGGGTAAAATCATTGCTCAAGAGGGCCTTAGCCAGATCAGCGATTCTTCATTGGTGGACGCCGCCGTGTCCCAGGCGCTGGCAGAAAACCCCAAGGCTGTTGCCGACTACCAGAGCGGAAAGGAAACGGCCTCCAGGTTTCTGGTGGGCCAGGTCATGAAGCTCACCCGGGGTCGGGCTAAGCCGGAGTTGGTGCAGAAACTGGTGCAGGCGGCCCTGGCAGAAGGCAGGGACAGTCGATAGCTGGCCCATATTGCATACCTCCCCATCTCAGGGTCAGCCAAATATCGGAACAAAGTCGTAGCGGCGCCTCTCTTATTGAGTGATGCACCGCCCGTAAAAAGAGGAATAGCTTGATTTACCTGAATATTGCCCAAATTCTGGTATCCGTGGTCCTGGTGCTGGTAATTCTCAGCCAGGTTAAGGAAAGCGGCAGCGGCCTGTTCGGCAGCGCCCAATCTACGGTGCGTACCCGTCGGGGCCTGGAGAAAACCCTTTACCAGTTCACTATCGCCCTGGCGGTTCTCTTCATCATAGTATCCATCATTAGCGTTGGCCTGTTCTCCGGGTAAGTTACCTTTCCCGATTCGCGCGCCATGAGTCTTGCTGGCGATGACCGGTAATCCCCCTATAGTTCTGACCACCGACTTTGGCAACTCCGACGCCTACGTCGGGGTGATGAAGGGTGTAATACTCGGCATCAATCCCGCCGCCACCATTATCGATCTGACCCACGAAATCGGCCCCCAGGATCTGCGCCAGGGCGCCTTTGTCCTGGGAGTAAACCACGCGTACTTTCCCCCCGGCACAATCCAACTAGCGGTGGTGGATCCGGGTGTGGGCACTGATCGCAAGCCCGTTGTACTGGAGACACCCGCTGCCAGGTTTATTGCGCCCGACAATGGACTGCTCAGCCAGGTGTTGCGGGAGTACGCGGACAAGGACTCTCAGAGCTTCGAGTCTCAAGGCGTGTTTCCCGTTCCGGCGCCTCTGAAATGCTGGGAGCTTGCCAATCCACCCTACCAAAGATACCCGGTAAGCAATACCTTTCATGGTCGCGACATTTTCGCCCCGGCGGCAGCCCACCTATCCTTGGGAGTAAGTCCGGAGGAACTGGGCCCTGGAGTAACCGAACTAACCTACCGGCCACTGCCACGGCCGTCATTGGGAAGGAACTCTGTCATCGGGGAAGTAATCTACTCGGATCGTTTCGGTAATTTGATTACCAACATTGCGGAGGCTGACCTTGACGGGTCGGGAGTGGGTGGAGGCCCGGTCGTGGTTGAAATTGGTCCACGTCGAGTATTGGGCTTGAGCCGCACCTTCCATGACCTGGATCAGGAGTCCGGCGGCCAGGCGGACGGCCTCCCGCTGGTGGCTCTTTTCGGTAGCAACGGTCACCTGGAGGTCGCAGTGCGCGACGGCAATGCCGCCGAATCACTGGGCGTGGTTATTGGGGAAGAGGTGCGATTACTTCCCCGCATTTGACCCGCGGGGACTCTATTGACATCCCTAACCCCCGTGCTACCATTGGGAAAATTTCGCCTTCGTATTTAGTAACGCCTATCCGGCCAGTGTGAGGAATCATGGAACTTGATCGGGATATGTTGCTGTATCTGTACCGGACGATGACGACCATCCGCCATTTTGAGGAGCGAGGGATCCCCGAAACCGGCCAACGCGGCATGTCGGGTTCGGTCCATTCTTCGGCGGGGCAGGAGGCGGTGCCCACCGGAATCTGCGCCCACCTGACTGAGGACGACTACATCGGCAGCACCCACCGGGGTCATGGCCACTGCATCGCCAAGGGGGTGGACCCCAAGTTGATGATGGCTGAACTGTTCGGCAGGGCCACCGGTCCCAACAAGGGAAAGGGTGGGTCCATGCACATCGCCGACATGAGCAAGGGCATGCTGGGCACCAACGGCGTGGTAGCCGCCAGCGTACCCCTGGCGGTCGGCGCGGGCCTCACATCCAAGCTGCGAAACCTGGGACGGGTGGCAGTGGCCTTCTTCGGTGACGGTGGCGCCAACCAGGGCGTACTCCACGAGTGCATGAACCTGGCCTCCGTCTGGAAACTGCCCGTAATTTTCTGCTGCGAGAACAATGGTTACGCCGAGTCAACGCCCGTTGAATACGCTCTGTCCACTGCCCGCGTGGCCGACCGGGCTGCGGGGTACGACATGCCCGGCATCCATGTGGACGGTATGGATGTTTTTGACGTCTTTGAAGCCGCCGGCGAGGCGGTTCGTCGCGCCCGTGCGGGAGAAGGTCCTTCCCTGCTGGAGTGCCGTACTTATCGCTATTACGGCCACACGGTTTTCGACAATCCCCTCAGCTATCGAACCCAGGAAGAACAGGACTACTGGCGGGGCCGGGACCCCCTGAAGCTGTTCCGGGAACGGGTGGCGGAAGGCGGGCTGGTTTCCCTGCAAGAACTGGACGGGCTGGATGACGAAGCCAGGGATCTCATGGAGGAAGCAATCCGATTCGCCGACGAGAGTCCCCTGCCCGAGCCGCTGGAAATCTACGACGACGTGTACGTGGACTACCCGGTTGACATGATGAAGCGGGGCATAAACCTGGAAGTTTAGTCGACAGCCGGATGCCAATAACCGTTCAACTGCGAGGAGCAACACCATGACTACAGCCATGACTCCCACCACTTCCCGGGAGTTGCGTTACCGGGAGGCCATCAATGAAGCCATTCGCCAGGAGATGGAGCGAGACGAGACCGTCATCATCATGGGCGAGGAAATCGCCGGGGGCGCCGGCCGGGAGCACTTGGGCATCGTGGACGCCTGGGGCGGGCCCTTCCGCACCACCGTTGGTCTGATCCAGCAGTTCGGCAACCAACGGGTGCTGGACACCCCCCTCTCCGAGGCCGCCTTCGTGGGCACGGCCATCGGCGCCGCCTCCACCGGCATGAGGGCGGTGGCCGAGTTGATGTTCGTGGACTTCGTGGGCGTCTGCATGGACCAGTTGCTGAACAACGCGGCCAAAATGCGCTACATGTTTGGGGGCCAGGTCAAGGTGCCGTTCACCATGCTTACTCGCATCGGCGCCGGATTTGGAAGCGCCGCCCAGCACTCCGAGTCCTTCTATTCCATATTTAGCCACATTCCAGGTCTGAAAGGGGTGGTACCCTCTGATCCCTATACCGCCAAGGGTTTGCTCATCGCATCCATTCGAGACGACGACCCGGTGGTTTACTTTGAGCACAAGGGTCTCTATGGCGACACGGGGCCGGTTCCCGAAGAACCCTATGCCATTCCCCTGGGCAAAGCCCGCACCGTCCGTTCCGGAACGGATATAACCCTGGTGGGCATTTCCCGCATGACCTGGGTCTGCACCGAGGCGGCCGACGAATTGGCCAAAGAGGGCGTCAACGCCGAAGTGGTGGATTTGCTTAGTGTTTCTCCCATCGACTATGACCTGATCATCGACTCGGTGCGCCGGACCCACCGCCTGGTGGTGGTGGACGAGGACACCCCCGTCTGCAGCCTGGCATCGGATATCTGCGCCAGGGTGGCGGAAGAGGCCTTCGATTACCTGGATGCGCCCCCTTCCCGGGTTACAGCTCCCCACACGCCGGTCCCGTACAGCCGCCCGCTGGAGAACCTCTACGTTCCCAACGCAGGCAGAGTAGTTGCAACAGTGCAAGGCCTGGTGGGGAGATGATGGGGCCGCAGCTTTTTCGTACCATAGGAGTCAATAGTCTGGGCCGGATCAAACATCCGGCCCATTCTAATTGCCGAATTTATCGTCCATTCGCATAATCGGTACGCGGTATAATGGCGCGGGAGGAAGCATGGCAAACGCTAAATTCTATCGCCAGTCCATCCCAGACCTGGGCCTCTCCATTGAGAGGAGCACCGAAGGCGCAAGCCTGGAATTCCCTTAAGCCCACCATGTGTTGTTTGCGTTTCTTGCGGAGGGCCAATAGAATCGTTATATGCAGCACATTCGAGGAATAACGCGGCTTTCTTGGTTCACGGCCAAGACATTTGCCTTCCTTACGCCATTGGTGGCTGTTGCGATGGTTGGTTTCTTGGCCTTGTGCGTTGCCTGGATGGCGTGGATATTCGGCCTTTCTGCGCCGGAAGCCGCTTTGGGGTTCCTCGAGGAAGCAACTCTTCGTGCGGTTGGCGCGACCCCGAAACTTGGCTTAATCGCCCTCGGCTTCGCGGTAATTGCCGCCTTTGGCCGTTGGTGCCAGTTGCAGGCGAGGCTCCGTCTCGACCCGCCGTTGCTGTCACGGGTCATTCGGTTCCTCTCTGCGCCTTTGGCTTTTAACATTGCCCTTAACCGAATCCACCGCATCCTGTCTTCGAACCTTACTGTCCGGCTGCATCCCCTTGCTGGCAGCCGCCTTCCTGTGTCAACCTATGCCGACTTGGCCGGCGCCACTCCCCTGCTGAACTAGGCCCTCCTCTTCCTCGGATCAGCCCCATCGTAATTTTCTGGGGCTTTTTGTGTCTTTGGCCAATCTGACACAATCGTGGAGGAGCTATGTCATTTCGCATTTGCAAGACGTGCAATGTGTTGAAACCCTTGGATCAGGAACACTTTGATTTCCAAAAGAAGAGAGCCTATCTTGTGCCGGAATGTAAAGAATGCAGGCGCTCAAAAAGCAGGGCAAGATACGCGAATGACCCAAAATTCCGGGAGAGAGTAAAGGCGCAATCTTCGAACCCAGAGTATCGGGCAAAGAGAAATGGTCTGCAAAGGGAGCGTTATGCTAACGACCCAGAGTATCGAGAGCGTGTGAAATCAGTGCAGAAAGAGCGGCGCGCCACCAACCCGGAATTCCGCGAAAGAATAAAAGCCCAACGTTCAACCCCCGAGTATCGGGCAAGGAAAAATGCCCTGCGAAGGGAGCGTTATGCTAACGACATAAAGTATCGTGAAGGTAATAACGCTCGGCAGAGAGAACGCAGTGCCAATGACTTGGAATACCGAGAGCGGCAGAAAGCCAAGCTGAGGGAACTGCGCGCAAACGACCCAGTGTACAGAGAGCGCCAGAACAAACGTCTGAGAGATCGATGGGCCGACAACCAGGTCTTTCGGGAAACTCAATTAGCGAAGCAAAAGGAAAAGTACCACAATGACCCGGAGTTTCGGGAGTCCATTCTGGATCAGCAGAGAAGCAGGCGCCGTAACGACCCGACAGTTCGAGAGAAAGACAGGCAACGATGGGAAAATGATTCTGAGTACCGTCAGAAAAAGCTGAGCCGACAGAAGCACAAGTACCACTATGATCAGGAGTTCAGAGAGAAACGCCGGGCTTATGAGCGGCGCCCCGAAGTCCGAGAGAGGAATAATGCCTGGAACAAAAACCGGTGGGCCAACAACCACGCCTTTCGGGAGAGGCAACTAGCCAGAAACAAGGCAAAGTACCAAGACCCGGAGTATCGCCAACAGCATCGAGATAAGGCCAGGTTCAGGTTATATGGTCTTATGAGGGCGGAGTATGACCGCAAAGTAGAGGAGCAGGGCGGATTGTGCGTCATCTGCCACAAGCAACCTAAAACAAAACTGTTCGTTGACCATCACCACAAGTCCGGGCAGGTCAGGGATCTATTGTGCCCCAATTGCAATTCCGGTATCGGGCGCTTCGAAGAGAATTACGGGTTGTTGGGGAAGGCTGCTGAATACTTGGCACAGGCTGGGCTGGCGCCGAAAGAAATCCCAACTATAACGGACAATGATCTCTTCGCTACATTCGAAATTCCACACTGGGAAGCCAAGAGCAGAGACAAAAAGTTTAGAAAAGAGAAGAATGCTAACCTGAGACAGTGGTATGGCATAAACCTTTCTCAGTACGAGTGGTTGCTGACAAAAGGCAACGGCGTCTGCTGGATATGTCTTCAACCGGAAACTCTAAAAAGGGGTAGGAAAGCCCTTTATCCCGAATCTCTGTATGTGGACCACGACCATTCAAGTGGAGTGATTCGAGGGCTGCTTTGCAACAACTGCAATAGCGGACTTGGGCATCTTGATGACAACCCGGAAATTCTCATAGCAGCGATTGCCTATCTTCGAAAATGGGACTGGCTCAATTCTGTGGGAGAGGATTATTGAGTATCCCTACTTGCCAGAGTTTCTAGGGCTAGCAAAAAAGGAGCAACCACCGTGAACTAGAAACCCGGCGTCATTGCCACCCAAAAGCGACCAGCGGCTTATTGAGGATTGACAAAATTCAAGAGCTGAAAGGGTAACTATTGGCGTTACTGACTCGCAAAGGGGCGAGTATGAGGGCAATGGTCGAACCCGAGAAAGTCGGGCAAGAATTCTTGCCACGACTACCGGAAGCAAGAATTTCGACAGAGACCTGGAATTCTCAAACCGTCGTAAACTCCTCCGTCACCACCTTCTCATACGGTTGCCATTCCTTCACCATTCCCGCCGCCACCAGAATTCTTTGCAGACCGCCGTAGGGCCTTTGTCCCATGTTGGGCGTGGCGGGCCAGGTCTGCTGGTCTTTGTAGCGAGCGATGGATGCGGTTATCAGGTCGTCTCTGGTTTCGGGGAAGAAGGGAGCGACCAATTCCGAAACCTGCTCCGGTGTGGACTCGGCCAGCCAGGCCAGGGCCCGCGAATAGGCGGCGACGAACCGGTGGACCACCTCGGGGCGGCTTTCGAGGAAGGTGTTGGTGGCGGCAAACGAACTGAACGTGATGTGGCCATTTACCCGGCCCAGGGCTACGGACAGGTGGGCCTCCCGGTCCGCGATCAACTGTGACGCCGCCGGTTCCGGCAGGTGGATAAAGTCGGCAACTCCCGATTGAAACGCATCCACGGCCTCTTTCAGGTTCAGGCCGTGCAGTAGGTTCAGTCCATCGACCCTCACCCGGTGGTTGCGCAGCGCAAACTGGAAAGAGGCCCAGGGCATCGGGGAAAAGCCCACGGGAATGATGGTGGCGCCGCTGAACTCGTCCCACTGGAAGTCCCGCGATCCTTGGGCGCCGAGCACGAAAAACCCGTCCCGGCTATTAATCTCGGCGAAGTGGCGGGGAACGGTCTCGGCCCCCCAGTCGGCGGCGATTATGGAGCGCATGATGCCACTCTGCACTATGTCCGCTGCGTTGTGATTTAACGCGCTCAAGGGATGGGGAAACTGGGAGGGACAGGTCCGAAAGTCCACGTCCAGACCTTCTGATTGCAGGTAACCGCCGGCAACCAGGACGTATATGGGAGTGTAGAAAACGGTTCGGAAGGTTTCCAAGAGCCGCAGCTGAAATCGTACTCGGGCCAAAGCTCAGACTCCTTTCGGTAAGATGGCGTGATAGCGGCGCAACGGGAAATAGAATGGCAAAGGACGCACCGCAGTGCGTCCCTGTTAGTGTCGTCAACCCGGTTCATTTGTCCATTCGAAATCCGGCTGCGAAGTTTGGCAGGACATTCGCTCCGGAAGGTGGAACTTCAGCTGGTTGGCCTTGGCCTTCCTCCGGAGCGCTTTCGTTGCCGGGCCTGCCGACGGCAATTGCTAGTCCTGGGGTTGCAGGAAAGCCATCAGCGCGTCGATAAAGCCTTCCGGGTCCTCTATTTGGGGGATGTGACCCAGCCCGGGCAGAATGGTCTTGCTGGCGTTCACGATATTGTTGTGCAACAGTTCCTCGCCGTCCCGCAGCATGTCTTTTTCCCCATACATGACCAGGGTTGACGAGGCCTTGATCAGGGGCAGGCGGGACAGTATGTCGTAGTAAGAAAGGGACTGGTGCAGGTTGCGTACCCACTCGCCGGCTTGCTGCCGGGTCTCGTTGGTGGCGTCTACCCATTCCTGCCTGGGCTCAGCGAAGGTGGCCCTTTCCTTCAGCTGATCCAGAGTGCGGGGAGAGGGCATGCCGTTCCCGTCGTAGTCGGCGGCCGTGTCAGCTACCCGCTGATTGCCGCCCCAGGGATTCCACAGGGGGCATCCCACCAGCGCCAACTTGTCCACCCGCTCCGGAAAGCTGGCCGCCATTTCCGTCGCCAGGCAGGCGCCCACCGAGTTGCCTACATAATGGCCCCGGTGAATGTTCAATAGCTGGCAGGCGTCGTCCAGGGCCCGTGCGTAGTCGGGGATGTTGAAGTGGCGACCGGGTTTGTCGGACTCGCCGTGCCCCAGCATGTCGAAGGCATAGCAGGTGTAGTGCTGGCTGAGGCTGTCGATTACGGTGTGCCATGCCCAGGTTGAAGTGCCTAGGGGGTGAAGCATTACCAGGGGAAACCCGGAACCCTGGCGGACAAAGTGCATATTCCCTTCCCGGGTTGGAACACTGTCAGTCAGGTCTCTGCGGACAAACATGGGCCCTCCTTTACTGCCGGCATAATTGCTGCCGGAATGAACTTTGGCTTGTCGAATTTTCCCCTATCCTAGCCAGCGACTCCGGGTATGTCAATTTGGATGGCGGTCCGGAAGTCGGATGGAGTTCGATTGTTCCAGTGTCCATAAGGGCTGTCCCTATAGAAGTCAGGCTATTCATGCGACCGTTGGCTCGCCGGGAGTTAAGCCTGTGTGACTTGGCCGCGCCGGGCAAGCGACGTATTTCCGGCAAAGCTCCAGGCGTTGCCCTTCCATTGCTGCCCCAATATGTTCGGCCCGCCAAGAGCGCAGTCGCAGTTTGGGATTTTATTCACAAGTATGAATGTTGAATATTCCGATTATTTATATAAAGGTTGCCAATTGGGGATTTATATGTCAGGATAGAATGAATAGGCACTCGTATTCCAAGGTAGGCAAGCCTAGGCAGTTTTGGATCGGGTAAGGCGCCCATGTGGACTAAACAAGATTTGCAAAACCTGGTGCTGCGCCAGACTGGCGATTACCGTCTTATCATCGTTTCCAATAGGCAGCCCTACATTCATAACTTGGTGAATGGGGAACCAAAGTACGTGGTTCCGGCGGGCGGTCTTACCAGCGCGCTTGATCCGCTGATGCAGGCATGCGGCGGAACGTGGGTGGCCTACGGCAGTGGTAAGGGCGACCGTTACATCGTGGACGAAGATAACCGGGTCATGGTGCCCCCCGACGACCCGGCATACTCCCTGCGTCTGGTCTGGCTTACCGAGCAGGAGGAACAGGGATACTACTACGGCTTTTCCAACGAGGCCCTCTGGCCCCTGTGCCACAACGCATATACCGAACCCATATTTGATGCCAGAGACTGGGAAACCTACCAGTCCGTCAATCGAAAGTTTGCCGACCTGGTGATGGACGAGGTTGGCGACCGCCCGGCAGTAGTTCTGACCCAGGACTACCACCTGGCGCTGCTTCCCCAGTATCTGAAGGAGTCCTCCGCTCCGGTGGTTACCGGGCAGTTCTGGCACATCCCCTGGCCCCATCCCGAGATTTTCCGCATCTGCCCCTGGCAGTCGGAGGTTGTGGAAGGACTGCTTGGCAACAATCTTTTGGGATTCCATATCGGAGACCATTGCAGCAACTTCATGGACACGGCGTCTCGTACCCTGCCGGTCCGGGTGGACATGGAATACAACCGCATAGATTACCGGGGAGATACAACCCTGGTGCGCCCCTTCCCCATAAGCATAGACTTCGATGACATCTGCGACTTCTCGATGAGCCCCGAGGTGGACGCGGAAATGGAGCGGATCGAGGGTGAATGGGGATTGGGAGGCCAAGTCATAGGGTTGGGTATCGACAGGGTGGACTACACCAAAGGTATACCGCATCGATTCCGAGCCATTGGGCGTTTCTTCGAGAAGTACCCGGAGCATCTGGAAAAGGTGGTATTTGTCCAGGCCGGCGTACTTAGCCGGAGCGACATAGAGGCGTATCAGCAGCTGGGAGCGCAGATAAACCGGTTGGTGGACGAAATAAATGGCCGATTTGGACGAAATGGATGGCAGCCCATAATTTACAAACCCGACGATCTGCCAGCCGTTACCTTGATGGCTTTGCGCCGCCTGTCACGGTTCTGCATTGTCAGTTCCCTTCATGACGGCATGAACCTGGTGGCCAAGGAGTTTGTCGCCAGCCGCTTTGACTATGATGGAGTTCTGATCCTCAGCCCTTTCGCCGGCGCCGCGCTGGAGCTGACCCAATCGCTCATCGTCAACCCTTATGCTACGGAAGAGATGGCAGAAGCCATCCGAGACTCGGTGGTGATGCCGGAAGAGGAACGCCGGTACCGCATGGTGCACATGCGGGCCATTGTCAGGGAAAATAACATCTACAAGTGGGCCGCCCGCATTCTGGTAGAACTGATGCAGTGCGCCCGGGGCTCCGCATTCGGCCGGTCGCGCTACGTCGCGGTTCCCTTCGGGTAGCCGGCCCCTTCCCAAGCCGCATCTCACCTCATGCCGCACCTTCTCAACGTTTGGCCCCGGGTCAGCGGTCAAATAGCCCAAGCCGATCATGTGCTGTTGCTGTCCGACTACGACGGCACTCTGAGTGCAATTGCCCAAAGGCCGGATCTGGCCGTGCTGCCGCCGCGAACCAGGGACAACCTGCTGGCCGTCCACCGGTCCGGCCGGTTCAGCCTGGGCATAGTCAGCGGAAGGGAAGTGGCCGACGTAAGGGCTATGGTTGGGATCCCCGGACTGATCTATGCCGGCAACCATGGGCTGGAGATTGAAGGGCCTGCCGGGACCTTCGTTCATGCCGAAGCGGAGGAGTTGGGCCCCTACCTGAATTCCGTTTTGCGTGGTTTAGAGGAGCGACTGTCGGGTTTTCAGGGCGTGTACGTCGAGGACAAGGGCCTGACCCTGAGTGTCCATTACCGGCTGACCCCTGAGGAACTGGTTCCGCAAGTAATGTCGAGTTTCGATGAAGTGATTTCCCGATCTGCCCATGAGGAAAAGATTCGAGTCACTCGGGGCAAGCAGTTGCTGGAAGTGCGGCCCAAGGTGGACTGGCACAAGGGCCGGGCCGTCGCCAGGATTGCCCAGGATTTCCCACCAGGCACGCTGCCCATCTACTTTGGGGACGACCTGACGGACGAGGACGGATTTGAAGCGGTCCATGAACTGAATGGCATTTCCGTATTTGTGGGGGCCGCCCGACAGCCTACGAAGGCCCTTTATCGGGTAGATTCGCCATCAGAAGTGGCAAAGACCCTGAAACTGCTGGCCAGGCTATAGTCCCTTCAGGTATCCTGGCGCCCTCTCTCTTGGACAACCTCAATCACCGGAAAACCTAACCCTCCGCTTCTACCCGGTTAAGCTTGTCCAGTCTCCGCTGAAATCGAGGTTCGGGCATGAAGTTGGCCCCTAGGAAAGCGGTGACTATCTCCTTGGAAAGATCCAGGCCGATTATTCTTGCGCCCAGGCAGATGGCGTTCATGTCATCGTGCTCCACGCCCTGGTGGGCGCTGTAGGTGTCGTGGCACAGGCCAGCGCGCACTCCTGGCACCTTGTTGGCGGTGATGCTGGCTCCAACGCCGCTGCCACAGCAGATAATGCCCCGCTGCGCCTGACCCGCCTGGATATAGCGGGCCACTGCTGCGGCAAAGTCGGGATAGTCGTCTTCCGGGTCCATGTCATGGGCTCCCAGGTCCGTAACCTGGTGTCCGTCGGCTTCAAGCCAGGGTTTCAACTGTTCCTTGAGGGCGAAACCGGCGTGGTCTGCGCCGATGACGATCTGCATTGTTCTCGCTCCGTGTTGGGCCTCAGCCCGGTTTCTGATATCAGCATAGTTTCATTCATCCAAGTGGGCAAGTGGGCTTGGCTTTCCCTTAATCGAATTTGTTACACGATTCACAAGTCTGCCGGGCTATGCTAGAATGCCGTAACTGACGCCAACCCCGGACAAATATTTAGTGCCTCCTTACATCGATAGCACGGATAATGGTGCGAGATGACGAGGCAGCCGGGAGAAGAGCCGGACAAATGATCAAGGCAATATTTTTTGATTTCTACAATACCCTGGTCCGGTTCTGGCCTCCCCTGGACCAAATTCAGCAGGCTTCGTGCCAGGAATTTGGCTTTAATATCGACCCGGAAGCCATCAGTTTTGGCTATTCCGTGGCGGATGTCTACTTCAACCGGGAGAACGAGATCAGGCCCCTGGCAACCCGTACCGAAGAAGAGCGGCTGGCTTTTTTCGCCCGTTATGAGCAAATTCTCCTCGATAACGCTGGTCTGTCGGTAAGCACTGACCTGGCGCGCCAGATCTGGCAAATAGCCATCAGCGTTCCCAAGGACTTCATTCCTTTTGACGACACTGTGTCCGCCCTCCAGCGGCTCAAGAGTCGGGGCTATCGCCTTGGAGTAATTTCCAATCTGAGGCGGGACATGGACGAGTTGTGCTGGAACTTGGGGATTGAGCCATACCTGGATTTCTGCATCACTTCCTCGGAAGTAGGCGTTGAAAAGCCGGATCCTGCCATCTTTGTTGCCGCACTGGAGCGGGCCGGGGTAAATCCCCCGGAAGCCGTCCATGTAGGCGACCAACCTCGTTCAGACCTTGTGGGCGCCCGGGGCGCAGGTATGCACGCTGTGCTGCTGGACCGGGGGAACTGGTACCAGGATATGGACAATTGCGTTCGCATTTCCCAACTGGCAGACCTGCCGGACCTGCTTGATGCTGCTCCCGAGTCGCTCCAGGTAGTCAGAAAGGATTCGGGAATTTCCGGATACTATCCCGACGAACAGGCTGCAGAATAGCGGCCGGGACTACCAAAGTGCGCAAGGGCAGCATCTTGGGACGGTGCCTTCTCTCCGAACCCAGCTGACGAATTCTGTACCCCCGCCCAGGAGGAAGTGATGGCTGAAGAGCTTCAAAGGCAAGCTGATGGCGCCGATCCGGTGCGGGTTATCGTCTGGTACGATTATATTTGACCCTGGTGCTACGTCGGCCTGGAACGAGTCGACAAGCTGGGCCAGGAATACAACATTGCAGTGGAGGGCCGCGCCTACCTGCTGCGGCCGGATACCCCCAAAGAAGGACTGCAGCGGCAGCCCCGATCGGGTGAAACCGAGGACGAACTAAGTGAGCCGATTCGCTCTCAGGTGAGGGAGGCGGGTATCATCATGCGCCCTCCCCGAGTTACGCCCAATACGATGTTTGCGCTGGAAGCAACGGAGTACGCTCAACAGCAAGGCAAATTCATGGAGTTTCATCACGCGGCGTACAAGGCATACTGGGATGACCGGAAAGACCTGGGCCAACTGGATGTTCTGGCGGAGGTCGCCAGGTCGGTGTCGCTGGATCCCGAGGAAATGATCCTGTGCCTGGAAACTCATGAGTTTTCCGGCAAGGTGATGGGCCAGTATCAGGAAGCCTTGCAGCATGGCATCAGGGGCATTCCCACCTTTGTCGTCGGCAATCTGATGTTCACGGGGGCGCACCCCTACGATATTTTCAAGTCGGCGATTAACAGGTTTCTTACCTCCCAGTAAGTAACCGGTCACCAGTGTAAAGACCTGGGGAGGGCGGAAATTTACCGCCCTCTTACTTTTTCCTGTACAGTTTGAATTCAACCACGGCCCCTTCTAGATAGAAAAGGGGTACTTGGTCATGAGGGGTCGGGAGGGAGATCTCTTTATTACGTTTCAATTGGTGCTTTTTGGTCCATCCCGTGTTGGATAGCGTGGGACAGGTGGGCCAGTATCGGCCAGAGTATGCGGCGAAACCAGGGCCGGCTAATGGGTCTGCCATGCTGTTC
This sequence comes from Dehalococcoidia bacterium, assembly GCA_965207275.1. Classification (GTDB taxonomy): domain Bacteria; phylum Chloroflexota; class Dehalococcoidia; order Lucifugimonadales; family UBA3495; genus Bin22. The sequence goes on along the minus strand of CBDBMH010000002.1, from coordinate 1,760,208 downwards.
AAATATCTTCAGCAGGCGAATGACCACAAGGGCTGGCCTATGGACTTGCCTGCGAGCTTTTTTCATAAGAGATTGAGCTTATGCCGGCGAAGTCAAGTGGAGCGTTGCAAGCTGAAAGCGGTTATATTCGGGTGGCGAGGAGCGGTTGGGCCACAGCGTGCATCCGTGAGAGAGATTGAACTGTGCAACGAATTGGGAAGGAAGTCCGTGTCCCGATGCGGTTGAAGGAAAATTCGCCAATGTGGTAATATCCAATCAAAGTTTGTTACGGAATTCACGAACCTCCCCGATCATCCGGTCTTAGCTTATTTGAGGTGCATGGGGCCGAAGGGCCCAAGTGATGGATGGGCTGAAGCAGCGAATCAGGAAGGCCGTCCAAAATCAGCCTCAACCTACCGTTACCATTCTTTCCTCCCTGCTGGCAGTTGAGGATGAATTGGGCTATATCCCCCGAGAAGCCGTTGAAGAAGTGGCCAGTCTGAAAGGAGCTACCATCAACGATGTTTGGGCGGTGGTTTCCTTTTACCCCAATTTCCGCACAGTTCCCCCGAATGAGCACGGGATAGAGGTCTGCTGGGGACCTTCATGCCACTTGGTGGGGGCCATGCCGGTGATCGCGTCAGTGCTGGAAGCCGCCGGGCTGGAGGATGAAGGAGATACTGCTGACGGAAAGTTGACGGTGCGCTACAACACATGCCTGGGCGCATGCGCGCTGGCGCCGGTGATGTCGGTGGATCACCATCTGGCTGGCAGGATAACTCCGGAGAAGGGGCGTGACCTGGTTGCTGGAATATTGGGGTCGGTGGAGAAGGGGGATACTTAAGTGGCATTGGCTGTCGAAAATGCGTGGGCGGTTCAATGTCAGCAGGTTCACGGTGGCTTCTGAATGACTGCTGACTTTCTCGATATTCTTCAAGAAGCTCAGCGCCGATGGGAAAAGCTCACCGCGGCCGATACTCCCTGGATTCGCGTGGGCACGGCCCTGTGTGGACAGGCGGCGGGGGCTGACCAGGTAATTGAGACCCTTGAAAACGAGCTGGAGAGCCAGGGACTGAATGCCCAGGTGAGCCGAGTGGGCTGCCTGGGTTTGTGTTTTGCCGAACCCATGGTTGATGTTCTGATTCCTGGAAGAGGACGGGTGGTCTACGGGAATGTAGGGCCCGACGACGCCAGGAGGATCGTAACCGACCACCTGGCGCAAGGGGAGGCCATAAGCAGCCTGGCGTTGGGTTGCATTGGAGAAGAGATGGCAAACGATTTGCCATCGCTGGGCCAGCATCCCATGAAGGCCAGGGAACAGCGCATTGCGCTTCGCAACGCTGGTCATATTGACCCCCTGGACATCTACCAGTACGTGGCCAACGGCGGCTATGGGGCGCTGAACCGGGCCCTTACAGAAATGACTGCGGCAGAGGTCCTGGAAGAGGTAAATATATCCGGCCTGCGAGGCAGAGGTGGAGCGGCCTTCCCCGCCGGAACAAAGTGGCGTTTTCTGGCGGGGTCCAATGCTCCTGACAAGTACATCCTGTGCAATTGCGAGGAGGGCGACCCCGGAGCATTCAACGACAAGGGAATCCTGGAGAGCGACCCGCACACGGTGGTCGAGGGGATGATCCTGGCGGGATATGCCACGGGCGCCAACTACGGGTATATTTTCATCCGCCACGGGCATGACGGGCCCATTGAGCGGACCAGGGCGGCGGTTGACCAGGCTTACGAGCTTGGCCTGCTGGGAAAGGAAATTCTTGGTACCGAGTTCAATTTTGATCTGGAGGTGGCCCTGACCGGCGACTCCTATGTTTCCGGGGAGGAGACTGCCCTGATGGAGGCGATTGAAGGCAGCCGGGCCATGCCCCGGTACCGGCCTCCCTTCCCGGCGCAGGTGGGAGTATTTGGAAAGCCTACCAACATTAATAACGTTAAGACCATGGCCTACGTTCCGGAGATTATTGCCAGGGGCGGTGAATGGTTCTCCGGCATAGGCCATGACAAGAGCACCGGCACGGCGATTCTGTGCCTGTCCGGCACCCTAAACTACACGGGCATGGTGGAATTGCCCATGGGCATCAACCTTACCGAGGTGCTGAACGAGGTGGCCGGAGGAGTTCCGGGGGGGAAGGAGTTGAGCTTCATCCAGACCGGAGGGCCTCTGGGCGGCGTACTCAGCGCGTCGGCTGCTGACCTGGTACTGGACTTTGACATTTTCCGCGGCGCGGGGGCAATTCTTGGTTCCGGGGGCATCATTGCCGCGGACGAGGATACTTGCGTGGTGGACCTTACCCGCTTATTGATTGCTTTTTGCCAGTACGAGTCCTGCGGCAAGTGCTTTCCGTGCCGGATGGGTATGAGCCACATGCTGGAAGTGCTGGAGAGGATATGTCGGCTGGAAGGTACTCCCGACGACCTGGTCCTGATGCGCAACATTGGAGAGAACATGCAGGCCGGTTCCCTGTGCGGACACGGTCAATTGGGCTTTAACCCGGTGGCGTCAGCGCTGCGCTACTTCCCCGAACAGTTTGAGGCCCATATCATTGACAAGCGGTGCCCAACCGGAAGGTGTAGTGTCCCGCACTTTTCGCCCCGCCTTAGCCGCCGATAGGTATCCGACCAGGGACGGAGAAACATCAATGCCCGATGACATTACCATCTCCATAGACGGTGTGGAGATCAAGACCCGGCCTGACAAAATGGTGCTGGAAGCGGCGATTGACGCCGGGATCTATGTCCCTTACCTCTGCTACCACCCGGGAATGAAACCGTTTGCGGCCTGCCGGATGTGCGTGGTGTCGGTGGAAGGAGGTCGGGGCTACCCGGCTGCCTGCACCCTGCCGGTGGCGGACGGCATGCGGGTGCGGAGCGAAGCACAGGATGTGATCGAACTGCGGCGCAGCGTCATGCAGATGCTCATCGCTGAGCACCCCAATGGCTGCCTCACGTGTCACCGCATTGACATCTGCGGGCCCAGCGACGTGTGCCTGCGGCACGTTTCGGTCAACGATCGCTGCGTAACCTGCCCTAAGAACGAACGGTGCGAGTTCAAGGATACGGTCCGCTACCTGGGAATGGAACTGGAGTCACCCCTCAATTACAAATACAAGCAGATACCTTTGGAGGTAAGCGACCCCTTTTACGATAGGGACTACAACCTGTGCATTGCCTGCGGTCGGTGCGTCCGCGCGTGCGAGGAAGTACGAGGGGACGATGCAATCTGCTTCACCGAGCGGTCGGGAAAGGCTTTGGTGGGAACATCCTTCGGCACTTCGCTGCTGGAGTCGGGATGCGAGTTTTGCGGGGCTTGCATTGACGTTTGCCCGGTGGGCGCCCTGGTGGAACGGGATCACAAGTGGGAGAAGCCCCGCAGGATTGAACCGACTATTTGCCCCCACTGCCCGGTGGGCTGTCAGCTTAACCTGGAATTGAATGACGCCGGAGAAATGATACGGGTAGTACCTGAGATTAACTCGCCGGCCAACCGGGGACAGGCCTGCTTCAAGGGGAAGTTCGGCCTGGAGTTTCTCAACCGCGGGGACCGTCTCAAGCAGCCGCTGATTCGCCGGGATGGGATATTGTCGGAGGCGACCTGGGAGGAGGCCTTGGATCTGGTTGTCAGTCGCCTGGCCGAATACCGGGGAGAATCGTTTGCTCTGCTGGCGGCCCCCGACTGCACCAATGAGGAATTTTACCTGGCCCAGAAGTTTGCGCGAGTGGCAATGGGCTCCAACAACGTGGACGTGCTGTCCAACCTGCAACCGGAGGCTACCCTGGCCCTGGAACGGGGAATGGGTTACGCCGGGGCCACCAATTCCAACTGGGACCTGGAGGAGTCGGACTGCATCGTCGTTTTCTGTGCCAACATGACGGAGGACAATAATGTCCTGGCATTGCCGGTAAAGCAGGCGAGGAAGAGGGGCGCCTCGCTGGTGGTAATTGACGTCAGGGAGGTAGAGCTTACTCGGCATGCCGACCTGTGGCTGAGGCCGGCGCCCGGCGCAGAGTTGCTGCTACTGGGCGGCATACTTCGCGAGATTATTGACCAGGGCCTGGACAAGAAAGACTGGGTTGAAGAGCATTGCGAAGACCCCTCAACCTTGTTCTACTACCTGCATAACCTGGATATGGATGAGGTTGCGTCTACCACCCAGGTATCCCGGGCCTACATCGCTGAAACGGCAAGGCTGTTTGGTGAAAGCGGCAGGTCGGCCATCTGCTTTGCCCTCGATAATATTGGGGAGGAGTTGCAGCGCGACTGCGCCAGCGCGCTGGTGGACCTGGCTCTGTTGACGGGAAATGTGGGCCTGCCCGGCTCCGGTCTTTATCCGGTAAGGCAGGGCGCCAACGAACAGGGAGCTTGGGACGTAGGCTGTATCGCCGATCGCTTCCCCGGGCGGGGCGCCAACCGCAACGAAAGAGCCAGGTCGCACCTGGAGGAAGCCCTCCGGTGTTCCCTTCCCTCGGGCAGAGGACTTGGGCTGAAGCGTTGCATTGACGCTGCAGCGGAAGGGCAGGTCAAGGCCATGGTCGTTCTGGGCGACAGTTATAACCTGTCAAACGGACACCTGGGCCAGGGCCTGGCTGCCCTGGAGAAGCTGGAGTTCCTTGTGGTGACGGATACGTTCCTTTCGGAGAGCGCGCAGTTGGCTGACGTGGTGTTTCCACGTGCAGCGCTGGCCGAAAAGGACGGCACCTTTACCAACTTGGAGCGGCGCATACAGCGGGTAAAACCGGCTTTCCGGTCCTTGTCTGGAGATTCCAGGGATGACCTGTTTCTGTTGGCAGAGTTGGGTCGAAGGTTGGGATCCGCTGGCTTTGAGTTTTCGACGGCTGCCGAAGTAATGGAAGAGATTTCCACGGTGGTTCCAGCCTACGCGGGAGTATCTTATCCGGCCCTGGATGCCGCCGGAACACTGGTATTGCTATCGGGGTTGGATAGTCCCAAGCCCACGCAGATGCTTTACGCGGGACGGAGCCACCGGGGAATTCAGTGGCCTGTTCTAGTTGGACAAAGTCAGGGAACACCTATACTGTACACTGATTCGTTCCCTATCGAAAAGGCTAACCTGGTGGCGCCCGAATTCAGGGTCCTGGACGGTGAACCCGACCCCGATTACCCTGTGTGGCTGGCTCCAGGGCGGGTCCTCCTGCAGCGAGACCGGGGCAACCGGGTGGAGCAGCAGCAGGAAACCAGGCGCAACAACATTGTTCGGGATGAATGGGTGGAACTTAACGCCTCCGACGCTGAGCGTTGGCAGGTCGGCGAAGGAGAATCGGTGCGGGTGGAATGCCCTGGTCTGGAATTGAATGGTATAGTGCAGCTTAATCCGCTGTTGCCCACCGGTGTTATAGCGTGTACCGGACTGTTCGGTCAACTGGCGGTAGAACTGGAAAACTCTGCGGTGGCCAATCCCATGTCCAGCGTCCCAGGCTTGAATTTGGCGCGGGCAAGAATCGTCAAGGCATGATGACGCCTGCCACGCTATCGAGAATATCTCTATAAGCAAGACAGAATTGACTGAAGCCGGTGTTGAGTAAATCTACATCGAGGAAATGAGGTGAACAATGGCCGTCGGTGGACAGAGTGTATTGACCGAAGGAGATGAGCAGAGCAGGCCGGCGTATCGAACTGACAGTCTGCCCCAAGCCACGCTGGTTTACCGCGAGGACATCACGGAAGAACTGATGGTCATCAAGCTGGAACCTGAAGAAGGGCCTTTCCAGTTCAAGGCCGGTCAATATTGCACCCTGGGCAAGGAGGGCGTGGAAAGGGCTTACTCCATAGTGTCCGCTCCCTATGAGTCTCAGCTGGAAATTTTCGTCGAGCTGGTTCCGGAAGGCGAGCTGACGCCCAAGATGTGGCGGATGAACGTTGGCGAGAGCATGTCCATTCGACCCCGGCCCAAGGGTATATTCACCTTGAACGAAAAGGTTCACCATCACATGATGGTAGCCACCGTTACCGGGGTTGGTCCATACTTGAGCATCATCAGAGAGTATCTGCACCAGGGTGGCAAAGATCACTACTTCTACGTGCTGTTCGGCGCCAGCTTCCAGGAAGAATTGATTTACGACGCCGAATTGCTCCAGCTGGCCAAAGAGCATCCCGAATGCGTGAAGTACGTCGGTACCGTGAGTCGCCCGGAGGATGGACGCAACGAGGGCTGGCAGGGTGACAAAGGGCGGGTCAACACCCTGGTCCAAAAGTACCTGGCGGAATTTAACCTGCCCAAGGAAGACACAATGATCTACACTTGCGGGCATCCGGGTATGATCGCTGACGTCAGGGAACAGGTTACTCCCCTCGGCTGGCAGTTCAAGGAAGAACGCTTCTGGAAGGAATAGCAAGATTGCCAGAATCCAATGCGGGAAGCGGGAAGGTACTTCGGGCAAAGATGCCTTGAAGGGTCCCTACCTGGCAACAAGATCAACGGGATTGCTGAAAGGCGGGGCCAGCCCCGCCTTTAGATTTTGTAGGGATATCTCCCCTCAATCCAACCGCCTGTGTCGTTCAAGGCATGTGGCGTTCTGCGAATAAAAGGGCCGGTGAACCTTTTGTTGATTCCACCCTCTTCCAGTAGAATGGAAATAATTCAGTGTTCTTGAGGAAATGCCGGTTGTCTACAGGCCCAACACTCACGCCGGTGCGCCGGCAATATCTGAAGGTCAAGAGCGCCTATCCGGACGCAATAGTGCTATTCCGCATGGGAGATTTCTATGAAACCTTCGACGATGATGCGGAACTGGCGGCCCGGGAACTGGAGATAACTCTGACTTCCCGCAGCATGGGGAAGAATATCAAGGTCCCCATGGCCGGGGTGCCGGCGCATGCCCTGGAGCCCTACCTTGCCCGCCTGATCAAGAAAGGACACAAGGTAGCCATCTGCGAACAGCTGACCGACCCGGCCACGTCGCGGGGGCTGGTGGAACGGGACGTGGTGCGGGTCGTAACACCTGGCACCGTTTTCGAGCCATCACTGCTTGATGAAAACGCCAACAATTACCTGGCGGCCCTGGTGGAAGAGGGGGACCGGGTTGGCCTGGCCTACGTGGACATCACCACCGGGGAGTTCGCCGCTACTCAACTGACCCGTGACCGGCTGCTTCCCGAACTGGCTCGCATTTCTCCCTCGGAAATCCTGATTCCTGCGGGAGAAGCATTGCCCGAATGGCTTCCGGAGGAAGAAAGGGCGAGGCTAATCGGAGGCGAGGCTGAAGACCTGGGTAGCGGCCTTCCCATTGTGCAGGTTAATTCCGCGTCCTTTAACTTGGGCCTGGCGGCTGAGGCGCTCCTGTCCCACTACGGTATCCACACCCTGGAGTCCTTTGGATGCGAACACCTTCCTCTGGCGACACGGGCGGCGGGAGCCATCGTGGACTACCTTTCCCTGACTCACAGGGCGGTGGCGCCCAGGCTGGCAGCGTTGTCAGTGTATTGGCTGGAACAATTCATGGCCCTTGACACGCAGACCCGGCGTAATCTGGAACTTTTCCAGGCCGGGCGCTGGGAGAGTCGGGAGCTTTCCCTGTTTGCAGCGCTGGACCTGACCCGCACGCCCATGGGCGGCCGGTTGCTCCGCCGGTGGGTAGGGCAACCGCTGTTGGATGAGAAAGAGTTGGGGCGCCGGCTGGACGCAGTGGAATATCTGGTTGAGGGAGGCCTGAACCGGGCCAGGATACGGGAAACCCTGTCGGAGGTCTCGGACCTGGGGCGAATTCTGGGTCGGCTGCAGACCGAGACGGCGCCGCCCCGGGACTTGATTGGTTTGAAGCTCGGGATCCAGGCGTCGGTACCCCTCTCCCATGCTCTGTCGGAGTGCGAAGGCGGCAGGGTGAAGTGGTTGTGTCAGCAACTTGGCACAGTGCCGGAAGTGGCTGAATTGATCGAACGGGCCATCAACGAGGAACCTTCGGGTAGCGTGGGAGACGGCAACGTGATCCGGGATGGGTTTTCGCCGGAACTCGACGAGTTGAAGGCAGCCTCCCGGGAAGCCCGTTCCTTCATCGCCGGTTTGGAGCAGCGGGAACGGGACCGCACCGGAATACGTAACCTTCGGGTGGGTTACAACCAGGTCTTCGGGTATTACCTGGAAGTAAGCAAGTCAAACCAGGGACAAGTCCCGGAGGACTACATCCGACGCCAAACGCTCACCAATGGCGAGCGTTATATAGTCCCGGAATTGAAAGAGTATGAGTCCCTGGTACTTAATGCCAGGGAGCGCATTGAGGAACTGGAAAAGAGCCTTTACCGTCAACTATGTGAGCAGATAGTCCTCCAAGCCGATGCCATCACCAGGCTGGCTTCTGGCATTGCGGTCGTGGACGTGGTCGCTTCATTGGCAGAGGTAGCCGTGAGGCATCGCTACGTCCGCCCCATAATCAACCAGGGCGATGCCATCAACATCAGGAACGGCCGCCATCCCGTGGTGGAACGTCATCTGGGTATGGGCAGTTTTGTCCCCAACGACGTCTACCTTGCCAACGACGACGTGCGTGTAGTGGTGCTGACGGGGCCAAATATGGCCGGCAAGTCTACCTACATACGCCAGGCAGCCATCATTGTGCTCATGGCCCAGATAGGAAGCTACGTGCCGGCGGATGATGCTACCATTGGCCTGGTTGACCGCATCTTCACCCGGGTGGGGCTGCAGGACGACTTGGCCACCGGCCAGTCCACTTTCATGGTGGAGATGGTGGAGACGGCAGCCATACTGAACCAGGCCACCCCCCGGTCGCTGGTCATCCTGGACGAGATCGGGCGGGGGACCAGCACTTATGACGGATTATCCATAGCGAGGTCAGTTATTGAGCACCTCCACAACAACCCGAGGCTGGGGTGCAAGGCGCTCTTCGCCACCCATTACCACGAGCTGACGGAACTGGCGCGGACGCTGCCGGGCGTAAGAAATTTCAGCGTCGCTGTGACGGAGGAAGAGGGCAGGGTTGTCTTTCTGCATCGCATAGTGCCGGGCGGGGCCGACCGCAGTTACGGTGTACACGTGGCCCAACTGGCCGGCCTTCCGCAGGCCGTGATAAGCCGGGCCTGGGAAGTGCTGGAAGATCTGGAAAAAAACTGGGCAGAAAGAGCCGGCGCAGGGCGGAGAAGACCCGCAGAACCGGCGGTACAGATTCCACTCTTCGGACCGGACCAACAACTCAAGGAGGCAGTACTGGGACTGGACGTGACCAGCCTCACCCCCCTGGAGGCTATCAACAAGTTGTACGAACTCCAGGAAGAGGCGAGGCGGCAGGGGTGAAGAAATCAGCTGGAGGGAACGATCCCCGCGTTATGGGTAGTGGTCTGATCCGGCTGGAAGATTCAAGCCGGCAATAAATTTGAGCTGATTCCTCCCATATTGCCTTAACTTTTCTCGCAAAGAGGCTACAATAAGCCACAAATCTACCGGGCTTCCGGCCTCGGAACACAGCAGGTCTGGAGGCCAATCCTGGAGGATTAATGAGCAGCGTCGCAACCTTCTATTGGTGGCCCCGTTGATCGTCCTGCCGCAAAGCAAGGGAGTTGCTCTTGCAAAAGGGGCTGGAACTGGAGGAACGGGACTATTTCAAGGACCCTCTCAGTAGAGAAGAATTGCAGGAACTGGCGGCCCTGTCATCCCTCTCTGATCTGTTCGCCTGGCGGAGTCCCAGTTTCAAGAAGCTGGAACTGGTCGCATCCGAGGTTTCTGAAGATGAGATGCTCAGGCTGATGCTGGAGGAACCGCGCCTGCTGCGCCGGCCCGTGACCCGCGTGGGAGAAAAGCTCATAATCGGAGGCAGCCCGAAGCTGCTGGAGCAGGAACTGGCCGCCCTGGAATAGCCGGTTGCCGGTTGCTGTGCAGGGCGCCAGCCATGTCCACAAAATACCAATGATGGAACCTGTCTGTTATTGGTATTCTTGTGGGCGCCAAGGGCAGTAGCCCCATCCATCAATGAGTTTTGCCAGGCCTTAGATAGCAAAGCAAATGCTAGTGTTGCCTTCATATTGAAAGCTGTGATACTATCCTGTCCTAATTTAAGCCTCGGGGGACAGACGTCATACCATGAAGATCTTTTTTGACGTTGACTACACGATTCTTGGTTTGGATGATACTCTCCGGCCCGGTACCAAAGAGACCTTCCAGAAGCTCCTGGATGACAGCCACGAAATATTCATCTGGTCCGGTATGGGCGAGAGGTGGGAAGTCATTGAGAAGCATGAGCTGGGCCCCTATGTCAGCGGGGTGTACGAAAAGCCTACCAACCACTTCCATGAACGCCTGGAGGAACTGAAAATACCCTTTGAGCCGGAATTCGTCATTGATGATTACCCCGAAGTGGTCGCGGCCTTTGGTGGCGCCTGGGTTCCCCCTTACTTCTTTGCGCGAAGTGTGGATCAGCAAATGGACCGCATATATCAGATTGTTTGCGACTTTGCCAGCAGCGGGACTTCGGAGGATACCCAGTACAAGGCAAAGGGCACGGTGCTGCCCCTCTTCTAGTCCCCTCCCGCCTTATGGCGGAGGTCGTTGCCGCTGGACGCCGGCCGGGGTCGCGGCGGATTGCTCAAGGAAGGTTGTCAATGCCGATCAGGCAACTCCCCCCTGAACTTGCCGGGCAGATAGCGGCCGGCGAGGTGATTGAGCGGCCGGTTTCCATCGTCAAAGAACTGGTCGAAAACTCGATAGATGCCGTCGCCACTAGAATTTCAGTGGAAATTCGAGGCGGCGGCATTGAATTTATACGAGTGACCGATGACGGCGCCGGTGTTGCCCCCACGGAGGTCGCCCTCGCCTTCCAGCGTCACGCTACCAGCAAGCTGGACCATCCCGAACTTCTGGACGCCATACCCACCCTGGGGTTTCGCGGGGAAGCCCTGCCCAGCATTGCCGCCGTGTCCCGAATGACCATGACAACCAGGCAGTCCCAAAGCCAGGCAGGTTACAGGGTGGCGTTGGAGTGGGGAGTTAGTACGGGTGAGGGAGCGCAGGGCTGTCCGCCTGGTACTTCGGTGGAGGTGCATGACCTGTTTGGCAACCTGCCGGCCAGGCGCAGCTTCTTGAGGTCTCCCACGGCGGAAGGAGGGCGGGTTGGTGACCTGTTGTCCCGCTATGCCCTGGTATACCCGGAGATATCCTTCAGCTTAAAGGTGGGGGATCGGACGACTCTGTCGACGCCCGGCGACGGTCGTCAGGCCAATGCGATGGTAGCCGTGTATGGGGCGGAAGCAGCGTCCAATCTTCTGGAAGTGGGGGGAGACGACCCTGAAACGGGGTACGGGGCAGCGGGGTTCGCGGGCAACCCCTCGCTCCACCGAGCCAACCGAACGTATATGACCTTTTTCGTTAACCGTCGGTGGATTCAAAGCAGAATGCTAACCTTCGCCCTGGAGGAGGCCTACCACGGTCTTCTTCCCGAAAAGCGTTACCCCCTGGCTGCCCTCAACCTGAGCCTGCCATTTCAGGATGTTGACGTCAATTCGCACCCGGCCAAGCGCGAAGTCAGGTTTCGACAGGACGGGAAGGTCTATTCGACATTGCAGCGGGCGGTAAGGGCCGCGTTGGTATCCCACTCTCCCGTCAGGCCGATGCAGGCTTCTGTGACAAGGCCGAGTTTTCCTGCGGAGGGAGGAGCCGGAACTCCAGGATTTTTTCGCAGTCCTTTTGACGGGCGCATGTCTCCTCCGTCTCCCCCCCAAGGAGAGCGATACTACGCTCAGGCGAGAGCGCCTGCCCCTGCGGAGGGGTACGGGCCCGAGGACGCCGCGCTGACGCCCCAGGAAACACTGCCCGCCCTGCGCGTGGTGGGCCAGGTCAGGTTGACCTATATCGTGGCCGAGAGCCCGGATGGTATGTACCTGGTGGACCAGCACGCCGCCCACGAGAGGGTGCTGTACGACAGGATAGTACGAGAGGCAGCCCAACGGCAGTCCATTTCCCAGTCCCTGCTTGCTCCCTCGCATGTGGAACTGACGGCGGGGCAGCTTTCCACGCTGGAGGAACAACGGCAGTTTCTGGCGGACTATGGGTTCGAGATAGAGGAATTCGGAGGGGCGGGCTATCTGGTGCGGGCGGTCCCGGCGGTGCTGACGACTCAGGACCCGGGCAAGGCGCTTGCGGACGTGCTGGACATGGTCGCCTTTGAAGAGCTGCTGAAAGAACGAGAGAGTGTGCTGGCGGCCTCGTTGGCCTGCCACAGCGCTATCAGGGCTGGGCAGTCAATGACCGAACCGGAGATGCGGGCCCTGCTGGAGCAGTTGGAGAAGACGGACAACCCCCACACCTGTCCCCATGGAAGACCCACACTGCTCCACCTCAGCACCTACCACATGGAGCGGGAGTTTGGCCGAAGGTGAAAGACCGGAACCGGGAGGGACGCGATTATGGGCCGGAAAAAGGCCTGAACTAGCTGTGCCGGCGAGGGTCCTGCCTGGGGTCCTGGGCGGGATGGAATATAGAATCGGGCCCCGGGAACTCGCCGCTGGCTGTGGGCTGCTTGGCGCCCGGCCGGATCAGGCCTACCGAAAGGACGGCAAGGGCGGCAATTCCTATGCCCATCTTGGCCAAGAAGCTGCGGCGGCTTCCTCCGACACTTGATTCCAGGGTATTCTTGCTTAGCACTGACAACTCCAGCTAAATTCGAAGGAACGTGAATTCCGGTTAAGGCGCAGCCTGTCTCCAAGCTACGGTTTTCGAAACTAGATTATAGCAGTTTCCCCCGGACTCTGCATAACCCGCTTATCGTGTAACTGACCTGCCAGACTACTTTCCCCTGGTTGTCCGACTCGCCACAAATCAATGGCTAGGTCTGGTGACCCTTATCTTTGATTCCTGCGGCCGCCAAATCCCCCATGAGCATGCGGGCCACTTCGCGGCCCATCTTCACCGAATAGTTTGTTCCGCGATCTTCGGGATAAATTTGAGTGGTGTTGGCCAGGTAAAGGTTCTGAATGGGCGTTCGGTGGTCAGGAATCTGGTCCCCGTAGTTGACCCCAATGATGGGTTGAGCGCCATCCACCCGGTGGTGGTAGTACTCCCTAATCCAGGACCGGTCAAAATCCGGGTTCAGTTTTCTCAAGTGGGGAATAAAGTCTTCTAATAGTTGCTCGCTGGTCCTGGAATATAGTTCACTGTCCCGAGGGGTGTAGTTGGTCAGATAAACGATATGGTGGCCACCGTAAAGTGATGGGTCGATCATGTTGGTGTGCTCGATGACGCCCACGAAGGGCAGGCTTCGATCGGCCACGTTGAGCCAATACTTGGATGTCAGGGGACGGTCCAGGGCCAGGATAATCAGCACGGCAGACAAATATTGCGTGCTCACCAGTTTGTCGTGGTAGTCCTGGGGCAAGGGCGGTACCAGGCGAGCGAATAGATAAGAGGGTGTGGTTGCAATGACGGCATCGTAGTTGACTTGGCCAGGTTCCCCCCCTCTCAATTCGGTTTCGAGGCCCGTGGCGGCCCCTTCCTCAACTACAACCCGGTTGACCCGCGCGGAGACGTGGACCTGCCCTCCCATTCGGGAGATTTCTTCTTCAAGGCGGTCAAAGACTTCGCCGAAGCTGCCCATTGGGTACCCCAGCCGTTCTTTTTGCAGGGTCTTGCCGCGGGAGGCAACCCGCAGGTAAATCTTGCCCCAAAGCCAGGTCATGCTGATCTGGTCATAATGCTCGCCGAACTTCCCCCGCAGCATGGGTTCCCAAATGGCCCGGTAGATATCACTGCCCAGGTTGCGGGTCAGCCAGTCCTGGGCGGTTACGCCCTCAAACTTCTTCCAGTTTCGGGTCTTCTGAAGTACAAAAGTAAGGAGTCCCAACCGAATGCGCTGGGCGAAGGTCAAGGGACGGAACTTGAGCAGGTCGGAGGGAGTGGCGAAGTCCCAGATACTGCCGCTGTGGTATATCCCAACCTTGGATTCCAGCCACGCCAGCCTTTCGCCCAGTCCCAACTCGTGAATCAGTTCGGTGATGGCGGTGTCGCTTACGAAAAGGTGGTGATAACCCCGTTCCAGCCGGCCGCCGCCGATATCAAAGGTGGAAGCCTGGCCGCCCAGGAAGGGCGCTACCTCGAACACCTCGGCGAAGTGGCCCTCCCGGACGAGCTCATATGCGGCGGCCAGTCCCGCTGCGCCTCCGCCAATAATTCCTACCCGCATCAACCAGGACCCCGTTTCTTCATTGCTTCCTCATCGGCTACTGCATCTTCCGGAGGAGCGGACGCCATCTGAGACAGGGACAGATTCTCCCGCCACATGAACGCCAGGCCAGCCAGGTTCACGGGCAGCCACAGCGCCACCAGGTGCACTACCAGGGCGTAGCTGGCCGCCACTGCCGCGCCCACGCCCAGAATGCCCAGTGTCTGCTGTGCTACGAGTTCAAAGGGACCGATGCCGCCGATGGTAACCGGCACTGCCGTAGTCAGGTTGGAAGTGGCGGTAACCAACACTATGGCCAGGAGCAGGTTGAGGTGGGAACCCAGGTAATCCTGGAGGCCGAAGGAGTATGCCACCGTCAAGTATACGGCGACCTCTGCAATCCAGACGGGTAGGGATAGCAGAAACACCATGCCGTGCTGGCGGGGAGAGTTGAGAATGCTCAGGCCGTGGATGAAATTGACGGCCATGTTCCTGATCCTGGGCCGTATTCCCTCGGGCAGTCGAGCGATAATGCGGTCAATGATCGCCATGGTATGGGGATTTGTGGCAATTACAGTAATGGCGACGAGCCCGGTTAGAATGACGACGCCGGCAATGGCGGCCAGGGCAATGCCGGTGTTCCGGTATACCTCGCCCAGGTTGCCAAACGCGCCCAACAGCAAGAGAAACAGCGTAGAAGCAACGGTTATGACGAAAAGGGTAAGCCCGTCATAGATTCGCTCCACACCGATGGTTGCCAGTGCGGTGCTACCGCTGAATTGTTCGCGCTGGGCCATATAGTAAGCCCTGACCAGTTCGCCGGCCCGGGCCGGCAGAACGTTGTTTGCGGCGTATCCCATCACCACCACCGGGTATAGACGCCAGGCGGAAACCTCTCGGATCGGGGAAAGGATGTACCGCCACCGGACCGCACGAAAATAGATACCAATGAAATATATGACGATGGCAGGAACCAGATACAGATAGTTGGCATCCTTAAGAGCCTGCACGAGGTCGTCGAATTCGATAGTCCAGACCAGGAAGACCAAGAATACGACGCTGACCCCTACACCGAGCCAGAGCCGCCAGTTTCGGAAGTTCAACTAATTAGTCCCCTCACACTTTGGCCCGAACTGCCGTTCACCGGAATTCACCGGAAGCGGACGTGTTCTCCTGCACGTAAGTATAATACTCCGATTTAAACCAGTCCGACTCCATATCTCTTGAGAATATGTACCTCAGGGCCTGGCGCCATTTATCCCGGTCAGTGGCGACGTCCCGGAAAAACTTCAGGTCGGCGATTACCTCTTCTGCCGCCGCCTCCCCCTGCCGGTTCTCGCCGGGCCTGCGGTAGGTCTCGGGAAACCAGAGCAAATTCCTCCGGGTTTCCAATTCTTTGAATCCCCGCATGGAACCCGGCGAAGGCGGGCGATTGTGGGATGCCACCAGGAAGGCCGAAGCCCCGGGCCCATCGGCAGGGGAGCTGCACCCACCTTCACCATCCTCGTCCTTGAAGCAGGTGAAACGAAGGCTCCCCTCGTGGTCGTGTTGCCGGGCGTACCATTGGAGGGGATACCAGGCATCGTAGTCAACCCGCACGGGATTGGAAATGAGGGTTGAATCCCTGGTCTGGAAAAACTCCCGTTCCAGCTCGTTCAGACTCTTTCTCAGATCGTAGCTGCCCTGGGCGTACACCAGGATTTCGGGACGAGAGTCGTCATAAGTGTAGGCCGCCTGCATCGCCATCCAGGCAGTCGCAGCGGCCAGAAAGCCGGCGACCCCCAGCGTCGCCAGGGCCGTGCCGTAGCCCGGCGCCGATATGCGGACCAGCAACGCTGCGAACAGGGACATCAGCAGAATCGCCGCCAGCAGGAAGAGGGCGGGGTAATTGGAGGCGCCGGGGTTCTCGGTAAAACTCAGGGCAACATAGCCTCCCGCGGCTATTATGAAAGCGGGGATGGTGAGCAGCATCGCTGATGAAAAACGTTGGGACTCTTCCAGGGCATGCGCCCAGTGGACGCGGTCTACAAGTTCCCCCAGCAGTTTTCCGGCCAGGAAAACAAAAGGCACGGTGATGTTCACCAGCAGCCAGGGCATCTTTTCGCTGGCAACCGTGTAGGCCAGCAGGTTTATAAAGGCCCAAAATGCCAGGGCCATACCGAATTGGTCACGGCGCAGTACGAAAAGGGCTGCGGCGACGGTTCCGAAAAGCAGAGGCAGAAACTCGTACACCGACATCCCCACGAAATAGTAGTACCACGGCTGATTGCCCCGTGCCACTTCCTGCTGGGCGATCCAGTAGCCCATTCCCTGCCACGACCCGCTGAATACGCCGGCCAGGTTGGTGAAGAAGGTGGTGTAGAGGGCAACCCAGGTTGTCCCAAAGATAGCGGCGCAGGTCAGCCAAACGCCCCCCTTCCAGCGCAGCCCCAGGGCCAGCGAGACGGTCACCGTCGCCAGCAGGATTCCGCCGGCCACAAGGTAATTCAGCGGGACGCCGTTCATTGCGCTGGAGACTTCAACCCCTTCGGGCAGGATGCTGGGCAGCAGGCCGTTGACATCTACGACAGGCAGGAACAGCGAGCAATAGACCGAAGTAACCAGGAAGGGGACAAAGAGCAGGAAGAAACTATGCCGCCAGGGGAAACGGAGCAGGACAAAGGCTGTCAGGCAAATTGCGGCTGTTACGAGAGCAAGGAAAATGTCGAGGGTGGAACCGGTAGGTCGCAGCAAGGCAAAGCCGGCGGTGCAGGACATTCCCACCGGGATTACGATTCCGCCCGTTCGTCCGACCCGGGAATTGCCGATTCTCCAGCCCACGAAGCCACAAACTGCTATAACCAACAGTGCCAGGATGCCCGTAGCCCACCCGGAGAGCGTCGGCAGCGGCAACTGCACGAAGGGGGCTTCCCACAATGGAGCGCCCACTATCCCCTGACTGACAGCATCCCGGCCCACCAGGGTCAGGCCAAAGCCGTTTTCCAGGGCTTCCCGCGCCGGGGCCCATCCCAATAGTCCGGCCAGGGCCGTGGCGATTTCCCGGATGAGTTCGACGGCGGCAGACCACAGCGGCAGGGTCAACGTAATCAACAGGAGGAGGAACCCCGCGGCGGGATTCAGGTGGGACAGGTCCAACCTTTCCCAAAGGCGTGTGGCTGGACCACCGGTGGGAAGCCCGCCATAGGCTGGTTGTTCCGGTTCCTGGTCAGCGCTGGCTGGCGGGGGTTCGCAAGAGACAGCCCTTGAGTTCTTTGCGACACGCCCCCACAGTGAAGCGGCCAGGTTGGACCAGGGAATGGCCAGCAGAAGGGCCAATGCCCCGAAGATGGCCGACACGATGTAGGCCGTTTCCTTAGCGGCAAAGGCAAGCGCAAGGACTGCTGAGGCAAGGTAGAGATAGCGGTTTCTCGGATTTCGGGTGTAACTCCATAGCAAGGCAAAGAGGGAAACGGTAAGAACCGCCATGATGATGTCATTGCGGCCAAATCGGCTGAAATAAAGGAGAGAGGGGGAGACGGCCAGCATTATGCCCGTTAGCATTGCCCCGGCGCGACCCAGATGTTCCCGCAGGAAAAAGGGGATGGCCACCAGCGTGGTTCCAAAGAGAGCGTATGCCAGCCGGGCGGCGAAATCGGTGTCGCCAAACAGGCGCAGAAACAGGGCAACCAGGTCGATCTGGAAGGGTCCATGCATCCACGGAGAATGGACAAACCCGTCCAGGTTGGAAAGACGCCAGGAATAGTACAGGTGAATGGCCTCGTCATAGTGCATCGTGCGCCCGGTCAGTTCCCACAAGCGTAGGGCCAGCGCCACGATAGTGATTGCCATGAAGCCAGCCAGGTACCTCCCTTCCACGGTTGTGGCAAGGTAAAGGAAGCCCCGACCCGGCCAGGACTGGTTGAAGGAAGGCCTGTCGGAGTGACGGACTGAATCTTGAGTCTGGTTCGGCGGAATCATCTGCATTGAGCCGGGAGTAGAGTCAGCGGCCCGCGAATCTTCGATAGATTATTACGTCATCTCTGAAGAAGGCGGTTTCAAGAAAGCCCTCGGCGGCAGAAAGGCGGTCAATCCCATATTTAGCCCGCTCCCGGTGACCGAGGTAAACGTAGCGCACATCATAGCGATCAAGGAGTTGGCGTACAACTTCAGGGTCGTTGGATTGATAAATCTCGGCGATGTCCTCCTCCCTGCCGCTGAAAATTCTGGCGTCGCCTCGCCACTGGTGTTCGTGGCCCTTCCAACCCAGAACCGCCGGCCGGCCGGTGGCTGCGGATACCCTGCCGTAATCCGAGTATTCGTTCCCCACGGCTTCAACCATGTTGCCCGGGGCCGCTTCGTCACGCAGCCAGGCGACCGCGTCATATTCAGCCCGACTCTGTTGATTTATGTAGGCCAGGCCGTCCAGCGTATTGTCCTGAAAGCTGTGGCCTTCGCGGGGCAGGCCCGTACGGTCTAGAGCAGCGCCCACCGGGTAGTAGAGTGCGAAGACAAGGAGGAAGGCCAGGGCGCTTCCCCAGGCTGTCCCTACCAATCTCTGGGTGGAGCGCATGGCCCGCATTTGGGTAAACCAGCAATAAACCCCATAAGATCCCACAATGCCGAGGAGCAGCCACGCCTGGTAATAGACCTTGAACACAGTATTCATCCGATTTCCGAAGAAATCGGCCAGGTGGAAGAGTTCTGCGCCGGCCAGCAGGTAGAGAGCGCCCGCCAGCAGAAGCAGGGCGAATACGGGAGTGGAAGCCCCCCTTCGTCTCGGCCATTGGAGGGCGAGATAACCGGCCAGCCCTGCCGACGCCAATGCCGGGAGGACGGTCATGGTCCGGACCGAGAGCATCGCCGGCAAATCCTGCAGTCCCTGTGTTATAACCCCCCACGTGGATGCCAGCAGAAGCCATAGGAAGAGAGGAGCGGCTGCCACTGCGAAGACCAGAACGATTAGCGGGGCCTCGAGGGGCACGGGCCGGAGGATTCGCCTGGCTTGAAGCCAAAGAAAGGTAAGCCCCAACAGGGCGGGAAGGCCCATCACCAGGGCGAAATGAAGTGGCCGAGTGGAGGGACCGAGGTAGGGCAATATTCCGGAGACCTGGGAAGTCAGGTCGACATAGAAGGGCAGGAATAGCAGGACAGCGGCGGCCAAAATCGGAAAAAGGAACAGCGCTGAGGACACGAAGGTCCGTCGCAGTGCGGCAACTCCATCACCTATGGACAGTTGGTCATTCGTGTGGTCGTTTTCGGATGGCAGGAGAGCGCATTGATCGCCCCAAGCCTTGGCCAGCGTCACGGCCCCCAGGATGGCGGCGTAGACGGGAAAGTCCCAAGAGTTGATGAAAGCGAGCGCGCCAAAGCACAGTGACATGGCGATGGCTTGCCAGGGATGGCGGAGAAGCCACCGGACCCCAATACTTTCGTCACTACGGAAGAGGTTGAGGGCTAGGGCCAGGGTCAACAGGACAAAAGGCAGAGCCAGGACGTGGGAATGCAGGTCACCCAGGAGAAAGCTGAAAAAGGGAAATTCGGTGATGGTGTAGTCCAGGCTGCCCCCGTTTTGCAGGGTGTCAATCACCCGGGTGGCCCGCCACCACCACCAGTTGGTGTCTGGAAACAGGCCGCCGCCGGCGGTCCCGCCCAGGTCCTTGATCCCCACCCATTGCCAGAACCCTTCCGTTCCCCAGCCGCGCAGCTGGACAAATTCCAGCACGCCTTCCAGGTTGCCCATGATGGTGATCAACAGTGAAGCCAGCAGGCCGGCCAGCAGGCCGGACCGGAAGCTGCCACCGGTCAGCCTCACCAGGTTATAGGTCAGGCCCAATGCTCCGACGGCCACCAGGGCGGGAAGGGTGGCCAGGGCCAGGTTATAACCCACGTTGGAAGTGATTCCCGCCAGTTTCATGGGCAAGGCCATGATGAAGTGGCCAAAATAGTAGTAACTGATTGAGTGGCCCGAGAGCCAGGGATCATCAGGCGGGAAGGTGGCGCTCTGCAGAATGCCGGTCAGGAACGCAAAATCCATGGGCTTTTCGGTGTGGTTAATGGCCGGGACCTCCGATACTACGAAGAGCCAGGCCAGGAACACGAAAAGGAAGAGTCCTTCTACGGCCAAGATGTAACGCCACTGGGCCTTCAGGAAGGCTTCCAATTCCGGCCAGCTTCGATAGTAGAGCCAACCGAATACGGCCACCCCGGCCAGCAGTATTCCGGCGACGGTTTGGGGAACGTTGAGTACCGAGCCCGTCAGGCCCAGAATCCAGAGAACGTACGCCGCCAGAATCAATGCCAGGGGCTTGGAGAAGGCGTATCCACGGTCTGGCAGCCGCTGAAAGAGGAGAAAGGACAGGGGGAAGCCCAGCACGCCCATCAGCAGAAACAGGGCCAGCCAGGCCAGTGGGTCAGACACGGTGGGCCTCGGTCACAGAGGGCACAAGCTCAGCGGGCATGCGGATTGAAGGGGGAGCTGGAATGATCGTCAAGTGGAAATTCATCGAGGGCCGATGCGAGTCGAGAAGGTGGATGCCCCGTCAAGAGACCGGGGCGAGAAGAGAGTCCACGAAATCGTCAGCATCAAAGGGAGCCATATCCTCCAGGGACTCTCCGGTACCGATAAAGAGAATCGGTACATTGAGCTCCTGCTTGATAGCCAGGGCTATGCCGCCCCGCGCCGTCCCGTCCAGCTTGGCCAGGAAAATGCCCGTACAACCCACCGCCTCGGTGAAGGCCCTGGCTTGGGCCAGGCCGTTGAGCCCGGTGGTGGCATCCAGGGTCAGCAGCACTTCCTGGGGGGCGGCCGGGTCCAGTCGGTTTATTACCCGATGGACCTTCTTCAACTCTTCCATCAGATTGGTGCGAGTATGCAGCCGGCCGGCCGTATCCACAATCAACACGTCGGCGCCCCGTGCCTTGCAGGCATGGTACGCATCATAAGCCACCGCGCCTGGGTCGGCCCCGGGCTGGTGACTGATAACTTCTACGCCCACCCGCTCACCGAGGATTTCAATCTGCTCCTCGGCGGCGGCCCGGAAGGTATCAGCGGCGCCCAGTATGACCTTCTTGCCGTCCCTGGTAAGGTGATGGGCGAGCTTGGCAATGCTGGTCGTCTTGCCGACACCGTTGACTCCTACCATCAGAATCACGTAGGGAGTCTTTCCGGGCGCGTTCTGGCCCCAAGTTCCGGTAGGGGCGTGGGCGTTCAGTTCCCGGGCCAGTGTATCCTTGAGAAGAGCGAAGGCGGAGTCCGCATCGTTAACGCCCTCGCTGCGCACTTTCTCCCTGAGTTCTTCGATAATGCCCAGGGCGGTCTCAACACCAACGTCAGCGGAAATCAGGATTTCTTCAAGTTCTTCCCAAACCGCCTCATCCAGGTTAGAGGAACGGAGAACGTCCAGGATCCGCCCGAACCAGCGTTCCCGACTCCGTTTGACACCTTCGTCGGTCTTTTGCTTGTTGCCTTCCCGGTCTCTTTGGAAGAATGAGAGCATAGGTTGCCTTTAGCGTTACTCCGGAGATTCTGAGCGTTGTCTGAACCGGTTAATAGAGAAATAGCCTGCGAGGAGGGTCCGGCGTAGGACTTGATACTTGATGCAAGGGCATCCCCGTCCAGGGCCATCTGGGCAGCGGAGCGCTCGGCGTCAGTCTTGCGATTGCCGGTGCCCTGTCCCAACACCTCTTTCCCCACCAAAACCCTCACGGTGAAGACCGGAAGGTGGTCCGGGCCCTCGGACGAAACTAATTCATAGCGGGGAGTTGGCCGTCCCATGCCCTGAATCAGCTCCTGCAGGCGGGACTTGGGGTTATCCGGCGCACGGCCCCGGTTGCAGACTTCGTCCAGGTCTGGACCCAGCGCACTCAGAACAAAGCTGCGGGCCGAGTCGTACCCCTGGTCCAGGTAAATGGCTGCCACCACGGCCTCGAAGGTCTCCTCCAGGATTGACTCGCGGTCGTGGCCACCCGATTCAAGCTCTCCTTTGCCCAGGGAGATATGCTTGCCCAGGGCGAGGCGGCGGGCCACCCGCGCCAGGCTGGCGCGGCAAACCAGCGAAGAGCGCCCCTTGGTCAACTCCCCTTCGGTTACTCGAGGGAGACTCAGGTAGAGTTCGGTGGAGACAATCAGTTCGAGTACGGCATCTCCCAGGAACTCCATACGCTCGTAGGAATCCAGGGCTGATCCACCATGCTCGTTGAGATAAGACCGATGAACCAGGGCCTGCTGTAACAGGCCCCGGTCGTCGAAAGTTGTGCCCAAAGAGGCTTCCAGGTTGTCCAGGGACAATTCTGTACCCGGCGAGCCTAGATGATGCCGTGAGGCCACGGCGGGGACGGGCGCTTGACCTCGCCCACATGCTGCGCGTCGGTAATGACCCGAGTGACAGACTCGTAAATCTCTGCGGCCTGTTCATCCGGCGGAATGTGCATCTTGACGAACGCGGTTCCGCCGTTGGGGAACACGTAAGTGGGTACACCGAAGGCTCCGTGGACTTCTACGGCCTCGGTGTGGCTCTCTGCAATTTCCCGCAGCAGGTCCGGATCGACCAGGTCTTCCCGGAAGCGAGCCATATCTATGCCGGAATTGGCCACGGCCTCTTCCATGACTTCCATCTCGGTCAGGCTGCGCCGGTCCTCGTGGCGCAGCTTCAGCAGGGAGATGAAGAAGGACTCAAAGGCCTCTTTCCCCTGCCGCTTGGCGGCCAGTCCGGCTCGGTGGGCCAACAGGGTATTGTCCGAGCCATCCAGAGCTCCGGGCTGCTCCCAGAACTTGAAGCTTTCCCCCTTGTCGCTGTTAACCTGCTCCAGGGAGAAGGGCTGCCAGTCCACGTTTACTTCCTGTCCGGTGGTTTCACGTACCTTCGCCAGCCACATGGCAGCGTTGTACACGTAGGGTCAACGAAAATCGTAATAGGTTTTGAAATCGGCTTCAGCCATTTCGACACCTCCTTTTCAATTGTACCGATTCTAGCACATAGTCAATTGGCCGCCAATATTGGATATCGTTTCCCCGATAAGAAACGAAGCCTGTCTTCCTACGTAAGAGACTATCCCCGTATGCTATAATCTTGGCCGCTATGAACCCGTCCGCCGGCGACCTTCATTCCGTTTCCTCCTCCCCTCCCGCTATCGAAGATTTCATCGGTAGAGACCAATGGCCGCTGTTCAACGAGTTGCGTGATCTGGCGAATACTTTAGCTCTCCCCGCGTACCTGGTGGGTGGCCCGGTGCGGGACTGGCTGATGGGCCGGCAGGTCAGAGACCTGGACTTCGTAGTGGAAAGCGACGCGCCTACGCTGGCAAGGCTCCTGGCCCAACGGGTCAACGGACGGGTGATTGTCCACGACCGGTTCGGCACAGCCACCGTTGAGCTGGAAGGCGCCAGGATAGACCTGGTAACCGCTAGGGAAGAAGTCTATCCCTTGCCCGGCGCCCTCCCAACCGTGAGAGCTTCGTCCCTGCGGGAGGACCTAGGCCGCAGGGATTTCACCATCAACTCCATGGCGCTGCCCATTGACGGGGTGTTGGCGGGCCTGGTTGACCCTTTCGGCGGCACCGAGGATCTGCAGCATGGGCTGGTGAGAACGATATTCTCCCAGAGTTTTGTTGACGACCCCACCCGCCTGTTCAGGGCAGTAAGGTACGAGCAGCGATTTGGCTTCGAACTGGCTGAAGAGACCCTTGCCCAATTTATGGCGGCGGTCGACCATCGAAACTGCGACACCGTGAGTGGTGACCGACTGAGGCACGAGCTTGAGCTGATTTTCCGCGAACAATCTCCGGAGAAGGTTCTTGGCAGGGCAGCCGGGCTGGGCTTGCTTGCATCCATTGTTCCGGGTCTGGGGCAGGGAGAATGGGTGGCTCGATGGGCTGAGCGCGGAAATAGCCATGAACACGAACCTGGAACCGAATGGCATCCGTGGCTGGCGGCGCTGGCCTATCCACTAAGCTCTGCCGATAGTGAGGCGCTGGTCAGAAGGCTGAACGTGCCGCGAACCTGGGCAGCGGTGGTGCGAAGCAGCATGGAGCTACGGCATAAGGAGTCCGGACTTGCGGACGAAGCATTGCCGCTTTCGGCCCTGGTCAGTCAACTGGAAGGCCACGACGTGAAGACGGTCAGCATTGTGGCGGCGCTTACGGAATCGGCGGAAATGGCCCGGAATTTGAACCGCTACCTGGATGGCTACGGCCACTCCCAACCCGTCCTGAACGGTGACGACCTGCTGGAGATGGGTGTGCCCAGCGGGCCCCTGATAGGCAGGGCGCTCGCCGACCTGAGGGATATGCGGCTGGACCGGCGAATCAATACCGAGGAAGAAGAACGCCAGTGGGTGAAGGGACTGTTGGCTTCCCATGGCTCTGGTTACGGCTAGTTGCCCGAACGCCGGCTTGGAGAGACTCGGGGGAGGATAAAATGATGCAGGAAGAACTGGAGCTTGAGTCGTGCGTTATCTGTGAGGGCCCCCTGGATGGGGTACATCAGACCTCCTGCCAGATGTGTGGCGGCAAGTTTCACCAGCCCTGGAGTCTGGACAGCGAGATTCCTCGATGCGGCCGCATTTCCAGCCACGAGGAAGCGCTTGCCGTCGTCTACGTTTGCAACGACTGTTTTGAAGGGCGGCGGCCGTAATAGGAGAGGGTACCGTTAAGGCCAGGCAACTACCAGATTTGGCAATTGAAAGGGGGAGACGGTAACCGATGAAGGCAGTTTACATTGAGGCTCACGGAGGCGTGGAAGCGCTGGTGTACGGGGAGCGACCTGACCCTGAAGCCGGCCCCGGGGAGGTAAAGGTCCGGGTTGGGGCATCAGCCCTGAATAGACTGGATCTATACACCCGCGAGGGAGGTCGTGGCCTGCGCCGGGAGTTTCCTCCACCGTTGATCCTGGGGGGAGACTGCGCCGGAGAGGTAGTGGAAGCCGGAGAGGGAGTGCGAAACTTACAGCCGGGCAACCGGGTGGTGGTGAATCCTCGGATAAGCTGCAACCAGTGTCCGGCCTGCATGTCCGGGCGGGACGACCTCTGTCCCCGCTCCAGGTTCATGGGCAGTGCGTCCGACGGCAGTTACGCGGAGTTCATTACGGTCCCGGCGGTCAACGTGCACAGCATCGCCGACTCGGTCAGCTTCGAGGAGGCCGCCGCCATTCCTACTACCTTCCTTCCCGTCTGGAACATGATGGTGCGCCGGGCTCGGTTGCAGCCCTGGGAGACTGTGCTCGTACTGTCCGCCTCTGCAGGGGTCGGCACTGCGGCGATTCAGGTGGCCAAGAACGTTGTAGGGGCGAGGGTAATCGCCACTACCAGCACGGAGGAGAAGGCGGCCAAGGCCCGAGAACTGGGGGCCGACGAGGTTATCAACTACCGGGATGAGGATGTGGTGGAACGGGTCAGGGCGTTGACCGGAGGCGCGGGCGTGGACGTGCTGGTGGACCACGTGGGGGCCGAGTTTTTCGCCAGCGCCTTTAATTCCCTGCGGCCGGGGGGCCGGTACACTATCTGCGGCGCTACCACCGGTCTGCGGGCCGAACTGCACCTTGGGCTGCTGTTCACCCGGCAGATAGAGATTTACGGTACGTTTATGGGCAGCAAGGAAGATATGCGGCAGATCGTCGAGATGCTGAACCGGGGCGTAATACGGCCGGCGATTCACCAAGTTTTTCCGCTGGCGGAGGCCGCCGCCGCGCACCGGACCATGGAGGAAGCAAACTTCTTCGGGAAGTTGGTGCTGACGCCGTAGGTAGGGTTGCCTTTCAAACCTGGAAGGACCAGCGGTTCGCTTAGGGTGACGCTACTTCGGCGGCTTCCGCCATTGTAGTTTCCGACTGCTTTCTTCCCCGCTTTTGCAGCCTGCGGCCGTGGAACAGGTACTGCTGGGCGTAGCCGGCGTATTGGCCGAAATAGCCCTGGGCCCAGGCAAGGAGTTCCCGGTCGGGAGGAGGCTTTTCCCCCGGGAAGTACCACTCACCCAATGCGCGGCGGACCCATACGTCGATGGGAAAGGCTTCCAGCTTCTCCAGCGAAAAGACGGCAATGCAGTCGGCGATCTTGCTGCCGATGCCGTAGCATTCCATCAGGCGTTCCTTGGCGGGGACGTAGGGCCAGCGGACCAGGGCGTTCAGGTCCAGGGATCCCTCCACCACCTCACGGGTGGCCCGGTCCACGTAGGGGGCGCGGAAGCCCAGTCCCAACCGGCGCAATTCCATTTCCCCGGCTTCCACCAATTGGACGGGCGTTGGGAAAGAGTAGCGCAACTGGCCGTCCAGTTCGATGGGACTGCCCAAGGCCTGGGCCATGTTTTCCATGACCTGGTGTATGCGCTGGATGTTGGAGTTGGCTGAGCAGATGTAGGCCACCAGACACTCCCAGGGTTCCTGTCGCAGGACGCGTAACCCCGGGTACTTGCCCACCATGGCCGCCACCCGCCAGTCCTGGCTGATCACCTTCTGAATGTGGGGCAGGTTGTCGTCCAGCCGGAAATAGTGCTGGAGGATGGGGATGCAGGAGGACTCGGGCCAGGGAGCCGCATGGAACTCGACCTGGTCCGGGGCCAGCTGACGAAGCCGAATGAAGTTGCCCCGTACAACGCCCGAGAACCAGGCATCCTCTTCCGTCTCCTCCTTCCGCCAGCGGTGGGCCTGCCCACCCAGCAAGCTGGCTTCCAGGTCCAGAGGGTGGTCAACGACCAGTTGCACGGTCCGCCTCTTCGATCCACCGGGCCGCCAGTGAACCCAGGCTGGAAAGGTTGCTGGGCTTGAGGGTGCAGGAAGGGATGGATTGGAGAAATGCCTGCCCGTAGTTGCGGCCGGTTATCCGCTTGTCCAGTACTACGATAGCGCCGCTGTCCTCCTTATTGCGGATCAAGCGTCCCATACCTTGCCGGAAGCGCAGCACCGCCTGGGGGATGGAAAAATCGTTGAAGGCGTTATCGTATTGTTCCGAACGGGCCTTGACCACCGGGTCGGTGGGAACCTGGAAAGGCAGCCTGGTGATAACCAGGGCGCGCATCACGCCGCTGGGGAAGTCCACGCCCTCCCAAAAGCTGCTGGTGCCCAGCAGGACTGCCCTGGGATTGTCGACAAAGCGGCGGCTGATTTGAGCGGGAGGGCCGTCGACCCCCTGGGCCAACACCTCGATACCGTGCTGCTCCAGGCGATTGCGGATACGGTTGGCGACGTTGCGCAAGGCGGAGTAGGAGGTGAACAGGGCCATGGTCCTGCCGGACAGGTTCAGGGCCAGGTCGACAATAGCCCGCCCCATGGCTTCCACATATCCCTCGGTCTGGGGCTGCGGCATATCTTCGGGAATCATGAGTAGCGCGGCCCTGCGATAGTCAAAGGGGGAGCCCACCTGCAATTCGTCGCTGTCGTGCGGAAGGTCAAGGCGACGACGGGTGTAGTCGAAGGTGCCGTGGGCGCTGAGGGTTGCACTGGTGAGTACCACGCTGTCTTTCTCGTCGAAAAGCCGATGTCGCAGGGTAGGCCCCACTTCCAGGGGCGCAGAATTGAGGCTGACTTCACTCTTGACCTGATCGAGTTTCAGCCAATGAATCCGGGTGACGTCCTCCTTGCCTGTTATGGACGCCAGTCTTTCCCTCAGCTCTTCAACGTTGCCCTGCAGCGCAGTAGACTCGGAAATAAGCGAGGAGACGTCGCCGGAACCCGCCGGAGAGTCTTCTTCATTATTGACCGGGAATTCGGTCTCGTCGAGATACCTGCGAAGCCGGTCCAAGGACTGGGCGAGGTTGCCAAGGCCCACGTCTACATTCTCCCAAAGGGTCGCCAAGTCTTGCCAACTCCGCTGGCCTCGGGACCGGGCGGTGATAAGGAAATCGTCAGTGGCGGAGCCCTGTGCCTGGAAAAATCTTATGGCGGCGGCCCACATATCGCTCCAGTTCTGCCGCAACCTGGGCATCAGTTCGTCCATCTGGGCCACCAGCCCCTCGCCGTTCTGCCTGACCGGAGGCTGCAAATGGAAAGTGTTCAGGGACAGCCTGGTCTCCCTGCTGAGCCGGGTTACCATGTCAACCATGTCCCCCAGAAGGTCGGCGCTCAACTGAAACCCGAATTGCCTGGTGGCTTCGTCCTCCAGGTTGTGGGCCTCGTCGATTACCAGGTTCTGGTAGTCAGGGATGATTCCCCCGCCATAGACCAGGTCGGACAGCAAGAGGGCATGATTGACCACGACGATGTGGGCCTGGTCGGCCCGCTCCCTGGCGCTGCGCAAAAAGCAGGCAGCGTTGCTGCTGCGCAGCGCGGGGCAGCCTCCCTTCTCGCCCGCCGAAACCTTGTTCCAGGTGAAGGCGTCGCGACCGGAGAGATTGATTTCGGCCCGGTCACCGGTCGTTGTGTCCTGCATCCAGACGGCGGTCTTGCTGAGCAGCCTGCTCTCGTCCACTGATGGACTGTCGTTGTTAGCCAGGTAGTTCCAGCGACGCAGGCAAAGGTAGTTGGACCGGCCCTTGAGCTGGGTGGCCTTGATCAGACCCTCCTCCACGAGGCCCGAGCCTTCCAGGATTCTGATGACGGTGGGAATGTCCTTGGTCATCAACTGTTCCTGGAGGCTGATGGTATTGGTGGAAACTACCACGCGCAGGCCGCGGGAGGCGGCGAACAGGACGGCGGGCAGTAGATAGGCCATGGACTTGCCAACTCCGGTGCCTCCTTCCACGATCAGCTTGCGGCCGTTGTAGATTGCGCCGGTTACCGCTTTCAGCATTTCCACCTGTTCATCCCGCTGCTCGAAACCCTGGAAGGCCTGGGAGAAGGGACCCGCTGGGCCCAGCAGGCTGGCGACCTTCTCTTCGGGCAGATTGGCCAGGCTTTCCTCATATCGGCGCCGCTCCGGGCGACCCAGGCGGGCGGACAGGCGACTAAAGTCCAGCCCAGAGGCGCTGAACAGAGGTACTGCTTCTGTGGCGCTGTGTTCTCCTTCGGGCCCCGGTTCCAGGCCGGAAAGCAGGTTGGCAATGGCCCAGTTACTGCGGTTGGCCAAGCCGCAAATGTAGGTTAGCAAAGCCGGATCCAGGTGGGACGCCATGCGCAGCAGGGTCACAAACAACTGGCGGGTGGCGTCGGCATCGTCGATTGCCTGGTGGGCCCGCCGGTGTTCCAGTCCGTGCTGGCGGGCCAGGGAACCCAGGGAGTATTCGGGGCTGCGGGGCAGGACGAAAGAGGCCAGGTCCCATGTATCGTACCTGGGATTAAGGAGATTTAATCCATGGGTTTCCAGGAATCTCAGGTCAAACATTACGTTGTGACCGATGACCGGGTGATCTTCTATGAAGGATTCCAGGCCCTGGCTCACTGCGGAAAAGTGAGGCGCGCGGCTGACCTGGTCCGGCCTTATACCTGTCAGGCGCTGGATGAAGTCGGGGATTGCCCGTCCCGGGTTGACAAAGGTATCGAACCGGTCAAGAACCTGGTCGCCACAGAACTTGACTGCGCCAACCTGGATAATCTTTTCCCGGTCGGCGTCCAGGCCCGTGGTTTCCAGGTCCAGGGCAACGAAGGTCCGTTCCAACGTCGGCACGTTGGCAGCGGTTTGGCGCAGGGTCATCTTGGCAGGCTCTTTCTTAACATAAAATCTACCTTGGCGGGGACAACTCCGGCGGGAGAGAGAAATGTCGGGGGAAATGGCCTTGCTCGCGGAAAATGGACCCGGCGCCCGGCTGGCGGTCACCCGGTATAAGGCCGCAGTTGACCGGACCTCAATCCCA
Organism: Dehalococcoidia bacterium; assembly: GCA_965207275.1. Classification (GTDB taxonomy): domain Bacteria; phylum Chloroflexota; class Dehalococcoidia; order Lucifugimonadales; family UBA3495; genus Bin22. The sequence goes on along the minus strand of CBDBMH010000002.1, from coordinate 1,730,415 downwards.
CCGCTGGGAAGAAGTTGCCGGAGTGCAAAGCGGTCAGGAATTCCGCTTCGGAGTTGATTTCGTCGGCGAAGGAAGTGACGTACCGGCCCAGCCCATGGACAGAATGGGCGTCGCTGCCCCCGGTTACGGGCATGCTCAGGAGGCTGGCAACTTCCATGGCGAAGCCGTTTTCCTCGTCCGCAGTCCCACCGTTGACTACCTCAATAGCGTGGGCCAGCTTGAAGACCGGGTGCTGCAGAGCCTCTTCGGGTATGGTTGGCATGGGTTCATCGGGCATGGAACGGTAAAGGTAAGGGCGTCCCCCCATGTGCTGACGCAACACCCCCCGGAAGGGGTGGGCGCTGACCACGTATCCGCCCTGGGCACGGGCTGCCTTGCAGAGAATGTCCGCCTTGTGGAAGCCGGACTGGTACCTGTCCAAGCCAAAGGCCAGCATGTGGCCCATGTCCGTGTCGGCTTCCATCGCCCTGATGAGCACCACATTGTGCTGGCTGGCAAACCGCTCGAACTCGTGCCGATCCCAGGGGCCACTGTGCTCGGTGATGCAAAGTCCCCGCAGACCCAGCCGCTCAGCCTCGAGAATCAGGTCCTCGGGAGATAGGTTACTGTCGGCGCTGCCCTTGGTGGTGTGGATATGGAGATCAAATATGCGAGCCATCTGGGCCGATTTTATCGGCGGCGAAGGATATAGTCAATGATCGCCTGTCAGTGGTCGAAGCATGCCTCTTCACGCATTGTTCATTAAATCAAGGCAAAGTCGACTAATTAATTTTGATTGATGCGAGAATCTCTGCGAAAAATGTCTACATGACATAAAGTTGGTGGTCGAAACCGTTGGAGGGTAATTTCCCGGTTTATGGCGATAAATGAAAGACAAGCTGCCATGTCCAAACTCAACGTTTTTGCGGGCCGCTACTTACGAATTCGCGCTATTTCGGGAATTGCCAGCAGGGGGGTATTGATTGCCAACTGTTTTAAATATAGAATCTTAAATCGTTTCCCGTTATTCAGGGCGTAAAACCCCGATAATGAAGAGGAGGGCAGGTGATTGAATGTACTAGGTCTGCACCTTTTGTTGGAGCTCAAGGAGTGTAACCCTCAACTTCTTGACAACCTGGACCATGTCCGTAATGTGTTGTATGGGGCGGCCGAAGGCGTGGGAGCCCACGTGATTGGCGAGTCGTTCCATCAGTTCAGTCCACAAGGGGTCACCGGCATATTGTCTATCGCCGAGTCCCACATATCTATCCACACCTGGCCGGAGTTCAATTACGCCGCCGCCGATATTTTCACCTGTGGTTCCACCTTCCGGCCCCGGGATGCCGCCGAAATCATGATAGACCTGTTTGAGTCTAGGTCACCGGAAATTACTGAAGTTCGGCGGGGTCTGCTTACCCTGCCGGTTGTCATTTAGGGTCTGAGGATTCCGCGACGCAGATGGAAGAGCTTACCGGCAAGTGGCTCATCGAGACAGTTTATCCCGACCTTGCCGTAATGTTGAGGGTGCGGCAGGTCCTTTTTTCCGGAAGGACCGAATTCCAGCACGTAGAAGTGCTAGAGTCTGACCTCTACGGCCGCAGCCTGGTACTGGACGGCAAGACCCAATCCACCGAGCGGGACGAGCACATCTACCACCAGGGCCTGGTACACCCCGCCATGCTTTTCCACCCCAATCCCGTCAACATTTTCATTGGTGGCGGCGGTGAGGGTGGCACCCTGCGCGAGGCACTCACCCACAAGACGGTGGAACGGGCAGTCATGATTGACTTGGACCGGCAGGTCGTCGAGCTCTGCCGCCAGTATCTTCCCCAGCACCACCAGGGCGGTTTCGAGGACCCGCGGGTGCAGTTGCTGCACCAGGATGCCAGGGCCTACCTGGCCGAGACCAACGAAACCTTTGACGTGATGATAATGGACCTGGTCGACCCCATGGAGGGTGGCCCGGCCTATTTGCTATACACCAGTCAGTATTACGAAATCGCCAAGGCAAGGCTGAATCCTGGTGGCATTCTGGTTACCCAGTCGGGGCCGGCAGGCCTCCTGAGTCACCAGGAATGCTTTACCACCATTAATCGAACCCTGGCGTCGACCTTTGCCCACTGCGCTCCCTGCCAGATACACGTGCCCGCGTTCCAAACTCTGTGGGGTTTCAACATTGCTTCGGATTCGCCGCTGCCCGAACTGGGTGCGGAGGAAGTGGACCGGTTGCTGGCGGAACGGCTGGGCCTGCAGCTGGAGTTCTACGACGGCGAAACACACGTGAACATGTTCAACCTGCCCAAGTTTCTCCGCGCCAGCATCGAACAGGAAACCAGAATCAACCTGGACGAGGCCCCGGTGTTTATGGTCTAGGCCAGCCTTCGCCCCCACTAGGGGGAGTCTGCGAAGCTGCATCAATTCAGCCCGCAGTTGTTTGGGCATAGGCCAATAGCCTTCCCGAGATAACCCCCCACCTCCCTCCCAGCCTTACACCCAACTAGTAGCCAGTCGCTGCTGTATTGATGGGTTGGAGTTTAACCGTCATACTGGCGAAAGCCGGAATCCAGGGCGTCTACTGTGTATTGCCATTGACTTCCGTAACCCTTCTGGATTCCGGCTCAAGGCCGGAATGACGACAGATATCTACCACCCATCACTTTAAGGCGGTTGGTCCACTGGTAGCCAACAGGATTGAAATGGTGACTGACACTTAGTGCCCGCCATAGCGGTGGAAGCCAGTATCCACTCTCGGGACCCCCTGGATTCCGGCGAGCATCGGAATGACGGTTAATCCCCAACCCATCACCTTGAAGTTGTTGCTGCACTGGGACCCGGTACCCACCGGCAGCTTCTACCTGGCTGCCTCCGCCAGTTCAGGAAAGTCCTCCAACCCCAGCGTTTGCCCCGTAGCCTCGAAGTGGTCAACCAAGGATCTGATGGAGTCGGGCACTCTCCTGGTAGTTCCCGATTCGGCGTAAAACCCCACGTACACTGCTTCAATGTTTGTCAGCAGCCTTTCGGAATCGGCGACGTAAATTTCCACCAGCAGGGTTATGCTGGTGTTGCCGATACGGGAGACGCGAGCGAACAGGTCCAGTACTTCGTCCACCCGGGCCGGCGCCTTGAATTCGAGGTCGGCCTTGACTACGGCGCTGTCGAAATAACCGTTTTGGGCAATGCGGTATATGGAGAAGCCCAGGTTGCGGAAGTATTCGGCCTGGGCTATTTCCAGGTAGCCCATGTAGGCGCCATTAAAGACGATGCCCTGAGCGTCGCATTCCATCCAGCGTACCCGGACGGGCGTTGAAAATTTGAAGTCGGACTTAGGCATCGGTACGAGGGGTGTCCTCAAAACTGACGACACTGTCCCGCCCTCCGCTGGCGGACTGATTTCCCAGTTCGGCGAGGTAGGCAATGTCCGCTTCGGTCAGGTGGGCCGATTCAAGTAAGTCTGGACGGCGTTCGAAGGTGCGTCGGAGGGACTCCCGGCGACGCCAGCGGTCTATCTCTCTGTGGTTGCCTGAGCGGAGGATCTCCGGTACTGCCATGCCCTGGAAGTCCGCCGGGCGGGTGTACAGGGGATGCTGCAGGAGGCCCGAGGTGATGGAGTCCTCCAGCACGTTTTCGGCCGAACCCACCACTTCGGGAACGAACCTGGTGACGGCGTCGATGATCACCATAGCCGCCAGCTCGCCGCCGGTGAGCACGTAGTCGCCGATACTGATGTCGTGGGTAGCAAGGTGAGTGCGGACCCGCTCATCAACTCCGGCGTAATGGCCGCAGATCAGGACCATGGCCGGCGCTGCCGCCAGCTCCAGCACCAGCTGCTGATCCAGCTTGCGGCCCTGGGGAGACGGCAGGACGACGGGAATAGACCGGCAATCTTCCTCACCGTAGGGAGCGAGAGCGTCGGCCACGGCTTCGAATATGGGTTCCGGCTTAAGGACCATGCCGTGACCTCCCCCGAACTGGTAGTCGTCGGCGGTGCCATGGGCGTCTTGGGTATAGGAGCGGATATCGATAATCTGTACCGAGATTAGGCCGCGCTGAGTTGCCCGGCCCAGCATGCTATGACGGACTGGCCCTTCGAAAGCTTCCGGAAAGAGGGTCAGGACGTGAAATTGCATTGGTTTACCCACCGGGAGCGGTCACGCTGCAGTGCCGTGCCCGGAATCAGAATATGCGGCTGGGCACAGGTCACATCTATTTTGCGTCAAGCGCTGGCAGACACATCCTGACTATCCCCGTTCGGTAGGAACGTCAGGATGCCTGGAACTTCCCTATGCAACGGGATGGGGATCGCGGACGGGAAGCCGGTCAACCGCCGCTTGGCCTCCCTTCATTACCAGCTTGATGTCCTCGGGCCGGCGGAGGACTTCGATGTCCTTCAACGGGTCGCCGTCCAGCACCAGCAGATCGGCATACCTGCCCTTGGTGACGGTGCCAATGTCCTTGGACATATCCACGCATTCGGCGGCCCAGCCGGTGCAGGCCTGGATGGCTTGCATGTTGGACATCCCCTTCTCAACCAGTATCTGCACTTCCCGGGCGTTATCGCCGTGGACGTAACCGCCGGCATCGGTGCCGGCTACTACCTTGACGCCAGCGGCAAGGGCCTGGTGCATGGTATCCCGGTGAATGTCCATCAGGGCGCGGGATCGGGTCTGCATGTGGGGAGCGCTGAGTGTAGCGTGAAATTCGTAGATTTCGAAGGTGGGGACCAGGAAGATACCCTTGTCGGCCATCATTTTCAGAAGGTCCGGGTCTTCGGCCAGGTAACAGCCGTGCTCCACCGAATGAGCCCCTGCTTCTACGCACATGCGCAACCCGGGGCCGCCCACGGCATGGCACATGGTCCTTCGGCCCAGGATTTTGGATTCTTCGATGAGCGCCCTGACTTCGGAGGGGCCGAAAGCAATGTCCAGGGGGCCGTGGCCAGGGCGGGAACTGGCCCCGCCGGTGGTGGCGAACTTGATGACGTCGGCGCCAACTCGGCACATTTCCCGAACCTTGGCCCGCACCGGATCGTCACCGTCGGCAATGCCGGAGGGAATCATGGGGTCGTCATGGGGAAAGCATTGGCCCGAGGGGGTTACCTTGTCGGCCAGTCCGCCGGTAGGGGATATGATTGCCACGGAGAGCACCAGTCGGGGGCCCGGGTAGAGGCCCGACTCCACCGCCTGCTTGAACCCGGCGTCCAGACCTCCACCGTCCCGCACGCAGGTGTAGCCTGCTTCCAGCGTCTGTTCCAGTACCTTGGCAGTGCGCAGGTGTTGCAGTGACAGGGGAGAGTCATAGCCCATGCGGCTGGCTAGACCATAGTCCTTGGATGCCAGGTGGTCGTGACAGTCAATCATGCCGGGCATCAGCGTCATGCCGGTGACGTCGATGACTTCGGTGTGCTGTGGCAGGTCCACCACCTGCCTGGGTCCGGTCTGGACTATGCGCTCGCCGTCGATGAGGACTGTGGCGTCATTTACCACCGGGCCGCCGGTGCCGTCGATCAGGTTTGCTCCCACGAGGGCCTTCATAAACTTACCTCCCGCAGCGATTTGGGGCGGCATCCCCGCAATTTGCAGTTACGTTAATGATGCGTCCAGACCTTGTCAAGGCAATGGAGTAAGGTGGTCAATCCTGAAGAAGGCACGAAGGCGCATACATGACTGTTTATGAATGTATTTTCTCGCAGTCGAGAGGTCGATGAGGACCGATGAGCAAAATTAGCCGGAAAGTGTACATAATCTCAATGGTCATTCAAAGGCCGTATGTCGTAACCTCTTACGTGTAGATGCAAGAGCGTTTATCGGGATCGTCACCCAGGTTATGGACGACGGGAGGTAGTGTTGTATGACGAAACTGCATGGTGTCAAATCTATCTTTTCCATTACGGGCCTTTCCATTCCGGGAATATTGGCCGTCGCCGTAATGGCGTCGATGCTTGTGTTGGGATGCTCCTTCTTGCCGGCAGCCGATAGCGGGATCGTGTACGTTTCGGACACGGATGGAGACCGGGACCTCTACCTGGTTGATGCAAGCAATGGCGAAACCTCTCGCCTGACCAATAACGGTGGGCCGGAGGAGGAACCACGCTGGTCCCCGGACGGGAAGTTGATTGCCTACGTTTCCCGGGAATCGGGGGACAAGGAAATAAATGTGATCAGCAGAGAAGGCCAGGATGTAAGGCGGCTGACCAACAATCCTGGGCTGGACGCGTCGCCCCGTTGGCACCCGGAACAGCAAACGCTTGCCTATGTATCCGAGTCGGATGAAGAGGATCGAGAAGGCTCCGAGATTTACTCAATTGCGCTGGAAAGCCGGGAGGTGGACCAGGTAACCTTCGAGGGACCCGCTGAAGAGTTGGGGGACTGGTCGCCAAACGGCGAGTGGCTGGTGTTCTATAACATGGAGCCCGAGGACGAACGGGGTCTGTGGCTCCGTAACCCCACCGGGGTGAATTTGCTGCGGCTGACCAAGGATAATGACACCCACCCAGTGTGGTCTCCGGACGGCAAGTACATTGCTTTTGTGCGCCACCAGGATGATGCGCAGGTCATCTACCTGGGTCAGCCGGTCAAGGGAGGTACATGGGAGGACGGCGTGGACGAAACCCGCCTTACCCACGGGGGATTTGACGACCATTCGCCGGCGTGGCATCCCAACGGTAAGGGTCTGGCCTTCGTGTCAACGCGGGACGGCAACCCCGAAATTTACACGATGCAGGCAGACGGCGCCGAACAGCGGCGGCTGACCAGCAACAAGGCGGAAGACGTGTCGCCGGTGTGGTCGCCCAACGGCAAGCAGCTGGCCTTTGTTACCCATCTTTACGGTTCCGCGGATATCCTGGTGATGAACGCGGACGGTTCGGACCAGCGGCGACTGACCAAGAACGGCGGCGACGATATCATGCCCGATTGGTAGCGGCAGTGATGGGGCCGGCGGGGAAAGGCGTTCCCGGAATAGAGTGGCAAGGATATGCACGGGAGGTGGGTAGCTGCACGGGTTTGCCCCCTTCCCATCTATATGACCGATGCGTATGCAGGGCCTGACGGCATTTCGAGACAAAGACGCTTTACACGGGATGTTCGACCCCCACCTTGGCCTTTCGACAAGGGTATGGGCCGGTGATAGACTTTGGCGCAGAAAAAGAGACGAAGCGGCGGCGAGCAGTATGGAATATCGGGACATTGCGCCAATCATGGGCCGGCTTTGGTCGCCGCTGGCGGCGGTTACCAGCGCGTGGCAGGGTAAGGTCAATGCTCAGATTGCAGTCGCCATTACCGCTGCCTCCATTGTGCCCGACCGGCCCCGGGTGCTGGTGCAAATCTACAAGAGCAACTACAGCCACCGGCTGATCTGCCAGAGCCACTCCTTTGGTCTCAACTTTCTTAGCAGTGACCAGCTTCACCTTATCAGGGACTTTGGGCTGGTGTCCGGCATAGACCGGGACAAGCTCAAGGACGTTGAGTATTCCCTGGGAGAGACGGGCGTCCCCATCCTTGCCGGGTGCATGGGCTATTTAGAGGGCCGCGTGGTCAATGCCATGGATGGTGGGGATATGACCTGTTTCCTGGCCGACGTGGTGGCCGGTTCCGCGAATTCCAGTGTTGCGCCCGTCAGTTGGCGGGAGGCCCGGAGTTTGATTCCCGAGGAATGGAACGACGCGTGGAACGCCAAGATTGGCGCCGAAATAGAGATTTCACGCCGAGCCATGTCGGATATAGACTACGCACCGTGGGATGCGCCGCCAACAGCCAAACCGGGCTTGCGCGAGGAATGACATGGACCGGGAAATACAAGACGTAATCGTCAAGCTACACGGCACGCAGCACAAGTCGGTGCTGGCGGTGGCCGGCGCCGGCAGCGGGGCCATGTCCTGGCTGCTTGGCGTTTCGGGCGCTTCCCGAACCCTGCTGGAAACCCTGGTCCCCTACGGCCGGCTGTCCATGATCGACCTGGTGGGAGCAGAACCGTCGCAGTATGTTTCCCTCCAGAACGCGAGGCACATGGCGCGGGCGTGCTATCGCCGCGGCCTGAAGTTGAATGAGGACGGTTCGCCGGTGGTGGGGGTAGCCTGTACCGCAACCATTGCCACCGATTACACCAAGCGGGGCGACCACCGCGCCTGCATCGCCACCTGGGACCAGGACGGGGTTACGTCTTACAACCTGGTACTGGATAAAGGGAAGCGGGACCGCATCGGCGAGGAAGAGGTGGTAAGCCGTTTGCTGATCCAGGCGATGGCCCAGGCCTTTGGAGTTGAAGCAGACATTGACATTGGCTTCACCCAGGTCGAGCGCCCTGAAATAGAGACGGTCCGACATGCTGGTCCCGTGCAGCGACTCTTGTCGGGCGAGGTTGACCTGGTACTTGTGACCAAATCGGGGGAGATTTCTTCGCAGGAAGGGCAACTAACGTCTCCAATGGTGGTGCTGCCCGGTTCGTTTAATCCCCTGCACGACGGCCACCGGCAGATGGTTCAAGTGGCCGCGGAGGTGACGGGCCTGGACTCGGTGTTTGAGCTGGCGGTAGTAAACGTGGACAAACCGCCCCTGGAGGAATCGGAGATAATGCGGCGGCTGGCGGGACTGAAGGGAGAGGGGGCAGTGGCCTTGACCCGGACGCCAACCTTCCTGAGGAAGTCCGAAGTGTTTCCCGGCGGCGTGTTTGTTATTGGGTGGGACACAATGGTGCGAGTCATCGATCCCAGGTATTACGGGGATTCCGAGACGGCCATGCTGACGGCCCTGGCGGAAATCTGGGCGCGGGGTTGCCGATTCCTGGTGGCCGGCCGTCAGGTGGACGGATCATTCCGCACACTGGATGAGGTTGCCATACCCGGCGGTTTTCAGCCCCTGTTCAGTGCGATTCCGGAGGAGAGTTTCCGCGTCGATGTATCCTCCACGGAGTTGCGGGGGTGCAGTTAGGGGTGCGTTAGGGACTAGTCCGGTCCAGGTCAAGCGCACTACGGCGTATTTCCGGTTTATGCAGGCTGGGACGAGGGAATGAGGCTTGGTTGCAGCCAGTCGAGGTTCCCTCCTTCGCGGGAACTAAGAGATCACCCCAGGATAGCAATATGTTTGCCGTGTGGTGGGTTACCGCTCAAATTGACACTCCACATACCCGGTGATATTATTTTTTCGCCTTCGAACCAGGGCTTAATTTCCCAGGCGGTAAGTTAGTGCCTTTCGACCCAAACATTTATGCCAGCAACTGGACGATGGTGGCCTTTTCCGCCATCGTAGCCGTCGTGGCAATCGGCGGCATGTTCATGGCTAGCCGCGTTCTTTCCTCGCGGCGCCCTTCGGAGACCAAGCTGAGCACCTACGAGTGCGGGATTGAGCCCGCCCGGTTCAGCTGGTCCAACATCAATCTACGCTTCTATATTTTCGCCATATTGTTCCTGATTTTTGACGTGGAAGCAGTGTTCCTGTTCCCGTGGGCCGTCGTCTTCCTGGAGCAGCGTGACCTGGGGAACTCCATCCCCTTCTATGCCATGGTGCTTTTCCTTGGTGTGCTGTTCTTCGCCATCATCTATGCCTGGAGAAAAGGGGTACTTGAATGGCAGAAATAATCCTGGGCCCCGGCAATACTCCCGCCCCCAGCCTGCTGACCCAGGCCACCGCCGGCAAGGTGCCCGGGGTCATAACCACCACCCAGGAACAGCTTTTCGGTATGGCCCGCAAGTCCTCCCTGTGGATGCTGAGTTTTGGCCTGGCCTGCTGCGCCATTGAAATGATTTCCACCTATATGGCCCACCACGACTTCGATCGGTTCGGGGTAGTAACCTGGCCATCGCCCCGGCAGTCGGACGTCATGATCGTGGCCGGCACCGTTGTTAAGAAGATGGCCGAGCCCATCAAGCTGCTTTATGAACAGATGCCTGATCCCAAGTGGGTTATCGCCATGGGCAGCTGCGCAACCAACGGCGGTCCCTACTATCGGTCCTACTCGGTAGTCATGGGGGTTGACCACATCATCCCGGTGGATGTCTATGTACCGGGATGCCCGCCCCGGCCGGAAGCCCTGTTGTTTGGAATACTGAAGCTCCAGGAAAAAATTATGCAGGACGCCAGGAACAGTGGCCGCTAACCGCCATGCTGCGCATCCGCCGGAGGCGGACGGAGCTGAACCGGAGCAGCCCGATTATTCGGTCCTGACCGAAAGTGGTCTGCAAATACTGAAGAAGGCCGAGAAACTGTTCCAGGACTACCACCCTGAAAGGGGACTGCTCTCCGACCTGCCCCAGGTAACCGTTGACGCCGCCGGAATTGCCGATGTCTGCCGGTTGGCCAAGACCGATCCCGACCTGGACCTGAAGATGCTTCTTTGTCTCTCCTGCGTTGACTATGAGGAGAGCTTTCAGCTGGTCTACTTCCTTCACTCGCTGGATCGCGAGCAGACTTTGGCAGTGAAAGCAAACCTGCCCTACGAGAATCCCGAAGTTCCATCAGTCTCCGATGTATGGGCCGCCGCGGAGTGGTACGAGCGGGAGGCCCGGGACCTTTTTGGGGTAACGTTTGTGGGCAACCCCGATTCGGCGCCCCTGCTGTTGTATGAGGGCTTCGGGGGCTACCCGGGCCGGAAGAGTTATCCCTTCTACGAGTACCGGGAGTTTTAGGGCGGTGGAACGGGCTGTCTTGACCGCCAAAGTTGAGTGGCAAGATGGCATTTATTTGGCTTCCATCGAATCGCTTGGTCTTTCGGCGGAAGGGGAGACGGTTGAGGCGGCGCAGAATGAACTGATTAGCCTGGTGCGCAACTGGATTGAGGTCCAGGACGCACGAAGCCTGTTGGAGGATACGCTGGCGCAGGCCGGGTTCCCCGGAGTAGAAGAGGGAACCGAACTGCAGTTGGAATTTGTGGAGCAGTTCCCGGAGCCGTAATTGCATATTCGGCGTGGCGGTTCCTGGCGGAAAGTATTGGATAAAATCGTTTATCAGATTGAAGAGTCCCGGGAAGGTCAGCATTACCTGGCTTATTGCCCTGAATTGGTAATTACCGGATTTGGGGATTCGGCTGAGGATGCTCGAAAGTCCCTCCGGTCTGAGATTGCGGCATACCTGGAGGATTGTGAGGCGTTGGGCATATTGGACGATGTTCTTATTGACGCCGGGTTCTATGACGATGATGAAGTGTGGATGAGCAGCCTGGTTACGCCGCCACGGGAACCGAAGATCGAGTTTCTCTAGACTATAGCACCCGGCAAGAGACCTGAAGAAGACAAGAATGGCAGAAATCCAGTCCAGTTTAACGACCAATCCGCCGGTTAATGCAGAACCGGTGGAGATGCTCCTGAACATGGGGCCCCAGCACCCGTCCACCCACGGAGTATTCCGGATGGTGCTGTGGGTTGACGGGGAAAAGATAGTCGATGTGGAGCCCCATATCGGGTACCTGCACCGGGGGTCGGAGAAACTGTGCGAGGGTGAACAGTACCATCAGGTAATAACTCTGTTCGACCGGCTTGACTACGTAGCTAATTTCAACAACGAACTGGTCTATTGCCAGGCCGTAGAAAAGCTCATGGGGCTGGAGGTGCCGGAACGGGCGGAGTACGTTCGGGTAATCCTGTGTGAGCTGAACCGCATTGCCAGCCATCTGCTGTACGTGGGCACCATTGGGCTTGATGCCGGCGCCATGACTCCCACCATGTTCGCCTTCCGGGGCAGGGAGCGAATCCAGTCGGTATTTGAAGCCGTATCCGGCGCACGCATGATGCACAACTACTTCCGTATCGGCGGGATCAAGGAAGACCTGCCCGAAAACTTCGAGCAGCTCATCGTCGACCTCCTACCCCTGCTCCGTGATGACATCGAGGAAAGCGACCGCATTCTCACCTTCAACGAAATCTTCCTGACCCGCCTGAAGGACGTGGGCGCCATCTCAGCCGAAGAGGCTATTGACTTCGGCCTCACCGGTCCCTGCCTGCGCGGCTGCGGAGTCGAATACGACGTGCGCCGGGCCCAGCCCTATTCGATCTATGACCGGTTCGACTTTGACATACCTGTCGGGCTGGACGGGGACTGCTGGGACCGCCACTGGGTGCGGGTCCAGGAAATGTACGAATCCCTGAAGATTGTGGAGCAGGCCCTGGAAAATATGCCATCCGGCGAGGTGGTCTCGTCCCTGGGCCGCCGGCTGATCCGTCCGCCGGCCGGTGAAGTATACATGCGCGCTGAGAACCCCCGGGGAGAGATCGGGGTTCACCTGGTCAGCAACGGCGCCGACCGGCCCTACCGGCTGAAGGTGAGGCCCCCATCCTTCTGCAACCTGTCGGCCATCAAGCGGCTGTTAACGGACTCCTGGATCGCCGATTCGGTGGTCATACTGGGATCTTTGGACATTGTGCTGGGGGAGGTGGACCGGTAGTGGAGTTTTTCATCCCCTTGTTGGCGGTCAGCATCACTGAAATCATCTGGATGATCGTCGCTTTGCTGGCGATGTTCACCGGACTGTCGATAGTCGTGCTGTCGCTGGTTTGGCTGGAACGGAAGACTTTGGGCCGGCTTCAGTTGCGGCTGGGGCCAACGCGGACGGGCCTGTTCGGCTTGTTGCAGCCGGTGGCGGACGCGGTCAAGCTGATTCTCAAGGAAGATATCATACCGACCTCATCCGACCGGGCCATATTCTGGGCGGCGCCGGTAATCGTTGCTCTTTCCGCCTTTATGATCTGGGTTACCATTCCGGCAACCGAGAACCTGGTGCTGCGGAACCTGGAACTGGGACTCTTTTACATTACGGCCTTTGCCGTGCTGGGCATTCTGGGCCTGGTGCTGGCGGGATGGGGTTCGGCCAACAAATACGGCGTGCTGGGCGGACTTCGCTCCGCAGCCCAGCTGATCAGTTATGAAATTCCGGTAATCATGGTGGTGGCGGCGGTCGGGATGCTGGCCAAGTCACTGGACTTGCGGGTAATAGTCGCTGCCCAGGAACAGATTCCCTACGTGGCGCTGCTTCCGCTGGGGATGGTCGTGTTCTTCATCGCTGGCCTTGCCGAAGTGGGACGTACGCCTTTCGACATTTACCACGCCGAGTCCGAGGTAGTGGGTGGCCCCTTCGTGGAATACAGCGGCGCCCACTGGTCAGTCTTCTTTTTGGCTGAATACATCAACACCTTCGCCATAGCTGCCCTGGTTGTCCTGCTTTTCCTGGGTGGATGGTCGTGGCCCTTCGACACTGCGGCGCTGGCGTGGCTGCCGTCCTTGCCCGACATTGCTTGGCTGGGGCCCCTGCTAAGCGCGCTCTGGTTTCTGGTAAAGGTCTATTCCGTGATACTGGTGGTGTTCTGGATAAGGGGCACCTTCCCCAGATTGCGCATCGACCAGCTTATGGCCTTCGCGTGGAAGGCTATGGTACCCCTGTCCTTCTATGCCATAGTCATCACCGGCGTATACCTGTTCTACGACTGGCCCGCCTGGACCCTTACCCTGATGTCGTTGACCGGGCTGGTAGTTGTGGGCTACATTGTGTACCGCAAAATGATGGAACCGGCGCGCAGGGTTGCGGAGATCAAGGCGCGCCAGGCTGCTCAGTCCGCTGAACGCCGTGCCTCACGCCAGGCCGGTTAGCTTAGCCGGGGAGTTTGGAAGATGCTGAACAGCGTAAAGGGAATGATGTTGACCCTGGCTTCCACTATCCAGGGACTCAAGAAGCCGGTCACCCGAGAATATCCCAAGGCGCCTACACCGGTACAGCCCCGGTTCATGGGTTTTCCGGCGCTGACCTGGGATAACGACGTGGATGAGCCTTTTTGTACGGGTTGCATGGTGTGTATCCGCAACTGTCCCACCCAGTGCATGTCTGCCAGCATGATGGACAATCCCCTGCAGCAGGAAGGGAAGAGCCATCGCCGCAAGATAGTGGACTATTTCGAGATAAACCTGAACCGGTGCATTCTCTGTGGGATCTGCGTGGAAGTGTGCAACTTCGACGCCATTGTAATGAGCCACGAGCATGAAATGAGCACCTACGAGCGGAACGGAGATCGAGTTGCTCTTCCCGCGTTGCTGGAGATCGGCCAGAAATACCAGCGGGAAACCAACTGGATTCCCCCGACGGTGCTGGCCAAGGCGAAGAAGGAAGCGGAGGACGCCGCCAAGGCCGCGGAGGAAGCAAAGGCGGAATCGGCGACTGCCGCTCAGGAAGCGGGGTAGTGGCGCCCAGTGCTTTGGCCCTGGACTCAACATTTGCCTGAGAAGGACGACTCCGTTCCCGGGCGAGAAGATGAACGCAACCGGAAACTCTCGGGGTAGTACGCGGCATACTGCGCCTGCCAAAACTGCACCGACACGTTCCTTCAACGGGGCAGGTCAAGGCCGTCCAGGAGGCCGGCGCGGGAACAGGAGAATGTCAGGGCCCACTCCAGGAGCTTGGATTGTGTCGCCTCCAGGCAGTTGGCTTCCGCGGGGGAATCAGCTTCTCTCAAGAGGAAAAAGCTGAAACTTTTGACAAGGTTGCCACCATCAGGTCGATAGCTGGCAGACCAATTGGCGTTAATTGCTTGTAATGATCAACAGTCACAACCACATCAAGGATACCAGCAGAGAGGTTGCCCCCCGGCGGTGGGGCCATCCGACTGGCGGCCGGCCCAGCGAGGGCCGCTGATCGTGTCCTGGTTTCTATTCACCATACTGGCGTTCTTCACCCTGGCAGGTGGCCTGGGGGTAGTGGTCACCCGTAACGTGGTCCACGCTGCCCTGTTCCTCCTGGTATCGCTGGTCGCCGTTGCCGGCCTTTACCTTATCCTCTTCGCCGAGTTCCTTGCGCTGGTGCAGGTGCTAATCTACGGCGGGGCCATCATCATCGTGCTGCTCTTCGCCATAATGCTTACGCGCAGCGCCGAGTACCCCTATATCTCCGACAACAAGCAGTGGCCCCTGGCTGCCGTGGCGGCGGCGGCAGTGGGCGTCGTGCTGGGCGCGGCGTTCCTGGACAATAACATTCCCGAGACTGCGCCCAACAGTCCCGCCTTCGCGGACCTGGCCAATTCCCTGTTCACCACATGGGCCATACCTTTTGAAGTGGCTTCGCTGGTTTTGCTGGTCGCCCTGATCGGAGCGATCATCATAGCGCGGACCGGGGAGGACAATCGCTAGATTATGGTACCGCTGGTTGCATTCCAGGTATTGAGCGCGGCGCTGTTCGCCATAGGCCTGTACGGTGTCATGGCCCGCCGCAGCGCCGTACTGATCATCATGTCCATCGAGTTGATGCTGAACGCGGTGAACATAAACCTGATTGCCGCGGCTTCACACCTGGAAGGCATGGGCAATTGGGCCAGTTTTGACGGCCAAATTATCGCCATATTCGTCATCACCGTGGCCGCCGCGGAAGTGGGCCTTGGAATGGCCATCATCCTGCGGATGCACCGCAACCGCTCCACGGTGAACGTGGACGAAATCAACCTGATGAAATGGTAAGGCTGGAGAGTTTGAACACGGTCAATTCTGCCGCCGGCACAGTTTCTCACCCAGGATGGGAGGTCCAACCCTAGCATGGTGTGGGCCTGGCTTATCCCCGTACTCAGCTTTGCCGCTGTTCCCCTGATTATCCTTTTTGGCAAGCGCCTGCCGGGTAAGGGGTCGCCCTTGGCGATCTTGGCTATTCTGGCGGGTTTTGCCATTTTCTGGGTGGTTTTCGCCGGTTTCCTGTCCGCGACTCCCGATACGGAAGGTTGCGATATCGGCGTGGGTACCGAGGCCCTGACCTGCAACTTCCAGATAACGTGGTTTGAAGCGGGGATACCGGGAGCAGATACCAGGAATCATGAGCGGATAGAAGTGGCCTGGGGCATGACCATCGACCCGCTGACGGTGGCGATGCTGGGCCTGGCTACCTTCGTGGCCCTGATGGTCCAGATTTACTCCCTGGGCTACATGCACGGCGACCCTCGCATCGACTGGTACTACGCCTTCCACGCCCTGTTCATCGCGTCCATGCTGACCCTGGTGCTGGCCGACAACTTCCTGCTGTTGTACGTGGCCTGGGAACTGGTGGGGTTGTGTTCATACCTGCTGATCGGCTTCTGGCACGAGCGGCCTGAACCTCGCGAAGCCGCCAAAAAGGCGTTCATAGTTACCCGCATCGGGGACGTGGGGCTGCTGGTGGGCATCCTCTTGTTGTGGAGCCAGGTGGGCAGTTTCAGCATGACCGAGACCTTCGCCGCCGTGGGAAGCGGTGAACTGAGCGACGGCGTGGTCACCTTGTCAGCTCTGCTGTTGTTCCTGGGGGCCATGGGCAAGTCGGCACAGTTCCCGTTCCACGTGTGGCTGCCCGATGCCATGGAAGGTCCCACGCCCGTCAGCGCGCTGATTCACGCCGCCACAATGGTGGCGGCCGGGGTCTACCTGGTGGCCCGGGCTTTCCCCCTGTTCAGCGCGTCGGACACGGCCATGCTGGTGGTGGCCACCATCGGGCTGATCACGGCCCTGGGCGCGGCGACCATCGCCCTGGTGGCAACGGACCTGAAACGCATATTGGCATATTCCACCATAAGCCACCTGGGGTTGATGATGCTGTCCCTGGGAGCCTTTGGCTACACGGCGGCTATTTTCCACCTGCTGGCCCACGGCTTTGCCAAGGCATTGCTCTTCCTGGGCGCCGGCAGCGTGATGCACAGCACGGAAGAGCTTGACGTACGGCGGATGGGCGGCCTGCGCCGGGTGATGCCGGTCACGGCCATCCTGTTTTCCATTGGGGCGCTTTCCCTGGGCGGAATTCCCATCCTGGCGGGATTCTGGAGCAAGGACGAGATGCTGGTGGCGGTGAACAAGGAACTGCCTGTCATATTCATCGTCTTGACACTGGTAACGGCGCTGCTCAGCGCCCTTTACATGGCGCGGGCCATGTTCGTGGTTTTCTACGGGAGGTTCGCCGAACAGTTTGAGCACGTCCACGACGCTCCACTGACAATGTCCATCACCATGGGGCTTCTGGCTGTGCTTGCCATTTTGTTCGGGTTGCTGGCGCTGGACCTGCCGGGACCGTTCAAGGGTATCGGCTACTTTATCTTCTATCACGAAGGACACGGACTGGTACTGGTGGCCTGGCTGATGGGGCTGTCCACCGTGCTGGCTATTGCCGCGTTTCTTTTTGGATACCTGGTTTACGCACGGAGGAGCATCAACCTGGAAGGGGCAAGACAAGCCTTTGGTTGGGCGCTTAGAGTGGCAGAGAACAAATACTTCGTGGATGAGGTTTACCAGTGGACGGTGGACCGGGTGGTTTTGTCCTTCTCCCGTTTCATCGCCTGGGTGGACCGGGCTCTGGTCAACGACGTGGGTATCAACGGTCCGGGGGACATTACCAGGGTGCTGGGCGACCGACTGAAGTATCACGTCACCGGATACGTCTACACCTACGCCCTGGCCATGGCCCTGGGCCTGATCGGGCTGGCCATATTCTGGTGGCTGGTCTCCAGGTAACTCGAAGACACTGAATCTATGAACAGTTTTGACCAATCAGCATTGTTGTTGACTATCCTGGTGCCGCTGGCCGGCGCCGGGCTGTCCATGTTCCTGCCCAGGAACCGCCCCAACGATGCCTGGTACTTCGCCATATTTGTTTCGGCCATCACCCTGATAATCTCGGTGGCCCTCTTCATCCGGTATGACTTCGGGGCCGGCGAGTATCAATTCCAGCGGGTTTACGAATGGCTCGACGCGCCCCTGAATATTGACCTGCACCTGGCTATGGACGGCATTGCCGCGACGTTGGTGCTGCTGAACGGTATCGTCCTGTTCGGCGCCGTCCTGATTTCCCAGACCATCAAGCACCGGTCCCGGGACTTCTTCGTGTTGCTACTGGCATTGGGTTCGGGGGTGTTCGGGGTCTTTGTGGTGCAGGACCTGTTCTTCCTGTTTTTCTTCTACGAACTGGCCGTGCTGCCCATGTATCTGCTCATCGGCGTATGGGGCAGCAGCACCGTATTCGATACGGACCGGCAGCGACTGTGGGGAATACCCATACCCTTCGACCTGGGATCCTACAACCGCCCCAAGGAATACGGGGCGATGAAGCTGATGCTGGTACTGGTGGCCGGCAGCGTGTTGATCTGGATAGGCATTCTTGCGATGTACGTGGCCGCTGACCAGGTCGGCACCGGCACTTTCTCCATGGTGGAACTGGGCAACCTGGCTGCAAGGGGAGAGTTTAGTCCCTCCTTCCAGAACTGGGTTTTCCCGCTCTTTATGATCGGATTCGGAGTGCTGGCGGGTCTGTGGCCGTTCCACACCTGGTCGCCCGATGGCCACGTGGCTGCGCCCACCGGTGTGAGCATGCTGCACGCCGGGGTGCTGATGAAGTTGGGCGCGTTCGGCATAATCCGCGTCGGAATGGTGCTCCTTCCCGACGGGGCGGAAACGTGGATGCCCGTGCTGATAGTGCTGGGAACCGTGAACGTGGTGTACGGCGCGATATCGGCCATGTCCCAGCGGGACCTGAAGTACATCATCGGGTATTCCAGCGTCAGCCATATGGGTTACGTGATCATGGGAATAGCAACCCTGCACCCGGTTGGTCTGGCCGGGGCAGTGCTGCAAATGTTCTCCCATGGAATAATGACGGCCCTGATGTTTGCCATGGTGGGGGCCATTTACGAACGTACCCACATTCGCGACATCACCGTGCTTAACGGGTTGATGAAGCGGATGGGATTCACCAGCTTCTTCTTCGCCATCGCCGGTCTCGCGTCGCTGGGACTGCCGGGATTGAGTGGGTTCGTGGCGGAGTTTATGGTGTTCGTGGGAGTTTTCAAGACCTACCTGCCCCTGGCAGTGCTGGCGGTCATCGGCGCGGCCCTCACCGCCATCTATATACTGCGGCTGCTGGCGCGGACCTTCTTTGGGGAACCTGATCCCCGCTGGGAAAGCCTCAACGATGCAAGTCCGGTGGAGAAATCGGTGGGCGCGGCCTTTGTGCTGATCTTGTTGTTCGTGGGAGTTTGGCCGGCGCCCTTGACCCGGGTGATTAACGTGGGCGTCGATTCGGTAATGAGACTGTTTTAGGCTGTTTCTGGACTGCTTTGACTGCTGAAAACCTGACCGCAAACCTTCATCTGCTGACGCCGGAGTTTGTGCTGGCCGGTTTTGCGCTGCTGGTGTTCGCGCTTGACCTTCTGCTGCCGGACCAACGCAAGGACCTGCTGGGATGGCTGTCGGCCCTGGGACTGATAGGGTTGGCCGTCCTGTCGGTGCTGATGCTGGCCGGAGAGACCGAGTCCCTGTACAACGGTCTGCTGGCAGTGGACCGGTATTCCCTGTTTTTCAAAGTCTTTTTCTGCGGCATAGGCGTCTTTATCATTCTGAGTTCCATTGACTACGTCAAGAAATACCTGAACCACCCTGGCGAGTTTTACGGGCTGCTGTTGTTCTCCATCCTCGGGATGAACCTGATGGCCATGTCCCGGGAACTGTTGACGGCCTACATTTCGCTGGAGCTGTTGAGCTTCAGCCTTTACGTGATGGTGGCGTACGCGCTGGGCAACCCCAAGTCCAACGAAGGCAGCCTCAAGTACATAATTATTGGCGCCCTCTCGTCGGCCATCCTGCTGTACGGCCTGAGCATGGTATACAGCACGCTGGGCGTAACCAGGTTTGATGCCATCGCCGAAGCATTAAGTCAGGCCGGCGACGTGAGTCCCGCTCTTTGGGCCGGCCTCGCTCTGCTGGTGGCAGGCCTGGGATTCAAGCTGGCGGCGGTACCGTTTCACATGTGGGCGCCGGACGCTTACGAAGGCGCGCCTTTGCCGGTTACGGCCTATCTGGCCATTGCGTCCAAGGCAGCGGCTTTCGCCCTGGTGTTGCGGCTGGTGGCTGAAGGTTTCGTGCCGGCCGGCGACCGGTGGGACCAGTGGCAGATTATCATCGTGGCGCTGGCGGCGCTGTCCATGCTGGTGGGCAACCTGGTCGCCCTGGCGCAGCGCAACCTAAAACGGCTGATGGCTTATTCCAGCGTGGGGCACGTGGGCTATGTACTGGCCGGGATTGCCGTGCTGGCGCAGGACTCGCTGCTGGGGGCCAACGGCGTGATTTTCTACCTGGTGGGTTACTCGGTAACCAGCATGGTGGTATTTGCCTCCCTGATTGCCTTTTTCAACGCCACGGGACAGGAGGAAATCCCTGATCTGGCGGGCCTGGCCGACCGGCAGCCCTTCCTGGCGATGGCCATAGCCATTGGGCTGTTCTCACTGAGCGGCCTGCCCATCTTCGCGGGCTTTACCATCAAGTTCTACCTGTTTACCGCGGTTGCCAATGAGGGGTATTTGTGGCTGGCCGGCCTGGCTATACTAACGAGCCTTATTTCGCTCTACTACTACCTGCAAGTCATCCGGCAGATGTACATCCAGCCGGCGCTGGCGGCGCCCGCCGAGGGCGATGACCACGCGCACGAGACAGACTCCGGTGAGGAAGGGTCAAACAGTGATTCCAGCGAACATCTTCACACGCCGGCCCACCATGAACCGTCGACGGACTATGTGCCACTGCCGCGCCCTTCCCCGGCCCTGATAGCGGTAGTGGGAATTGGGCTGGTGGCAACAATTGCTCTGGGGGTGTACCCGGCCCCGCTCCTGGAACTGGTGGAAGGGGCCAGCGCGGCCATTTTGCCCGGTGGCTGAGGACAAGGAAGGGAGAAGGCATTTGGACCCCGAAAAACGCAAAGGGAAGCTGGAATCCTATGGCAACGCGGCGCAGGAACTGGATGCCGCGCTCAAGCGATTTCCCCGGGAAATGTGGCAGTTCCGGGACGAGCACGGCTGCTGGAGCATCCACGAGCACGTTGTCCACATCACTGACAGCGAAGTAAACAGCTACGTAAGGTGCCGGCGCCTGGTGGCCGAACCAGGCCTGGACCTGATGGCATACGACGAAAATCAATGGGCGTCGGCGCTGGACTACCACTCCATTGAAACCGAGGGTGCGGTGGAGTTATTCAGAGTACTGCGCAGGCAGACCCATGAACTGATCAGGAACCTGCCCGAGTCCGCCTGGTCGAATACCTGCTATCATCCGGAGAACGGGGATATGACGCTGGATGACTGGCTGGACGTGTACGAAAGGCATGTCGCCGAGCATGTGGAGTACATGCGGCAGAATTACGAAGAATGGGCAAAGGCAAATTCCGTGACGACGCGAGCCTGATGGCCATTAGGAAAGAACAATTATGATCATTGCAGTTATCGGGAGCAGCAGCGCAAAGCCCGAGCATGCCGCCCTGGCCGAAGAAGTTGGCCGGGAGTTGGCCCGCCGGGGCATTATGGTGGCCTGCGGCGGAATGACCGGCGTGATGGAAGCGGTCTGCCGGGGGGCAAAGGCCGAGGGCGGCACCACCATTGGCATCCTGCCGGGAAGGCGGGGTTCTCCTTTCAACTCGTACATTGATATACCGATTTTTACCACTCTGGGTTACGCCAGGAACATAATTGTCGTGCATTCCGGCGAAGCCTGCATCGCCATCGGCGGGGCATTCGGGACATTGTCGGAAATTGGGTACGCCATGGATGCCAAGATTCCGGTGGTGGCCCTGAATACCTGGGAGTTGACCGTTAAAGGTGACGGCGATCCCATAGTTGACGGGATGATTCCCGCTGCCGACCCGGTGGACGCCGTTGAGAAGGCAATGGAGGCGGCTCGAAGCGCTGCCGGAATCATCGTTTAGGCGAAGAACGGCGCCGGTTCAGGCGGCTATAGCAATTGTGATGAGGGGCCGGATTGGAAGTCAGTCCGGCCTGTCTTACGAGTAGCAGGGAGAAGTTTCAACATATGATCGGGCAGGACCGCAACGCAGTCATATCGGAAGTAAGGGGCCGGGAGGTCTTGGACTCCAGGGGTAACCCCACGGTGGAGGCGGAGGTGCGCCTGTCCAACGGGGTAAAGGCCCACGCGCTGGTCCCATCGGGAGCCAGCACCGGCACCCACGAGGCCCTGGAACTACGGGACGGCGACACTGCAAGGTTCGGCGGCGCCGGCGTGCGGCAAGCTGTGGCCAACATTGATGGCGTCATTGGTCCCGCTCTGGCCGGGCGTTCTACCTTTGACCAGTCGGCCATTGACCAGGCCATGCTGGACGTGGACGGCACACCGGCCAAGAGCCGAGTGGGGGCGAACGCCATCCTGGCCGTATCCATGGCAACGGCCCGAGCCGCTTCCATTGCCTCCCCGGATGCCGATGGCGAACTGTGGCTTTACCTGGCGAACAATAGTCCGGTCAGTCTTCCCGCCCCCATGTTCAACATTCTCAACGGGGGACGACACGCGTCCAACTCAGCCGACATCCAGGAATTCATGGTCTCCCCGGCAGGATTGGCCACTTTTTCCGATGCCCTGCGTGCCGGCAGCGAGATTTACCAGGCTCTGAAGGGCCTGCTGAGGGCCGGCGGGCACAACTTGAACGTGGGCGACGAAGGCGGATTCGCGCCGTCGCTGCCATCGAACCGGGACGCCATCGAGGTAGTGATGAAAGCCATCGAGGCCGCCGGGTACGTGCCGGGCCGGGACGTCTTCCTCACCCTGGACGTAGCCGCATCGGAACTCTATGACCGGGAAACCGGGCGGTATGTCCTGGAGCGCGAGGGCAGGACCCTGGATGCAGGGCAACTGGTTGACCTTTACGACGAATGGAAACGTTCCTATCCCATCGTCAGCATCGAGGACGGGTTGGACGAGGACGACTGGGAAGGCTGGGCGGAGTTGACCAGGCGGCTGGGAGCCAGGGCACAGCTGGTGGGCGACGATCTGTTCGTCACCAACATTTCCCGCATCCGGAGGGGCGTTGATGAGGAGGCCGGCAATTCGGTATTGCTAAAACCCAACCAGATTGGTACGCTAACCGAGACCCTTCAGGCTTTGCAGATGACGCGGGAAGCAGGCTGGGGCGCGGTGATGAGCCACCGCTCCGGCGAGACGGAAGACACTACCATCGCGGATCTCGCCGTGGGATGGAATGTGGGGCAGATCAAGACCGGAGCGCCGGCCAGGTCGGAACGCGTAGCCAAGTACAACCGTCTGCTGCGGATTGAGGCGGAATTGGGCGCGGAGGCCAACTATGCCGGAAACAGAGCCTACGCAAGTTACGGGGTTAACTAAGTCCTACGTTGCCTGGCGGATATCCCGCTACCTGGCGATTCGGGGTTTGAAGCGACTGCTTCGCTTTTCTTGGTGGTTGCTGGTGCTGACCGGACGCATTCTTGTGGGTCTGGCGCGCCTGCTGTCCGCCCCTACTCCCAGCTACGTTAATCGTGCCAGGTTGGGCATTTACGGGTGGCGAATGTGGCGCAGGTGGTGAACCTGCGGGCCGTTGTCCGGTTCCGGCAAAACGGCAATGTCCACTGCCGGAGCATGTTGTTGCTGTCACCGGCCGCAACCAGTGATAAGGAAATTTGGAGAAGTAAATTATGACCACAAGGATTGGAGTCAACGGCTTTGGCCGGATTGGCCGCCTGGTAACCCGGGCCACCATGGAACGGTACCCGGACAAACTGGAAGTGGCGGCGGTGAACGACCTTACGGACGATAAGACCAATGCGCACCTGTTCAAGTACGACACCAGCTACGGTGTGTACCCAGGCCAGGTGGAAGCCAGCAACGGCGATCTGCTGATTGACGGTCGCAACATCAAGGTGTTCTCCGAGCGGGATCCGGCCCGGATTCCCTGGTCCGAGATGGGTGTGGACCTGGTGGTAGAATCCACCGGCATCTTCACCGACGGGGCGCAGGCCGCCGGACATATGGAGGGCGGCGCCAGCAAGGTCATCATATCCGCCCCGGCCAGCAACGTGGACTTGACCATGGTCCTGGGCGTGAACGACGACCAGTACGACAGCGACAAGCACAACATCATCTCCAACGCCTCCTGCACCACCAATTGCTTTGCGCCCATGGTGAAGGTGCTTCACGAGGCCTTTGGCATCGAACATGGCCTAATGTCAACAATCCATTCTTACACCAACGACCAGGCCATTCTGGACCAGCGCCACTCGGACCTGCGCCGCGCCCGGGCCGCCGCTATGAACATTATTCCTACCAGCACGGGAGCCGCGCGGGCGGTGGGCCTTGTGCTGCCGGAACTGAACGGCAAGCTGCACGGCATTGCCTTCCGGGTTCCTACTGCCACCGGTTCAGTAACCGACTTCGTGGTGGACCTCAGCCGGGGCGTTACGGTGGACGAAGTGAACCAGGCGTTCAAGGCGGCCGCCGAGGGATCCTTGAAGGGCATACTGGAATACACCGAAGACCCCATTGTGAGCAGCGACGTGCGGGGCAATTCCCACAGCTGCATTTTCGACGCCCTCTCCACCATTGTCATGCAGGACAACATGGTGAAGATTATGGGGTGGTACGACAATGAATGGGGCTATTCCTGCCGCACCGCAGACCTCTGCTCTTTCATGAGCGACCAGGGCATCTAGCTCACTTCAACGGTCCGAAAACCTGGGGCGGGGAGGGACCATTGCCTTATGGGAATAGTTCCTGCCTGCCTTTTCATTTCCACAGTTAACCGGCCCCTCTTCCCCTCCGCCTCCGGTTGGCCGCCTCTCGTCTTGTTCAAAGGGGGTGACAGGTGCGCCGCCTGAACCGGGTACGACTGCCCCAGCCATCGGTGGAGCACATACTGCTCCTCCTCATCGTCATCGTGGCTGCGGCCCTCCGCCTGAACGGGCTGGACTGGGACTCGGGGTACGGCTTTCACCCGGACGAGCGCTCCCTCTACATGCGGGCCGGCTGCATGTACGACCTGTTAACGGAAAGTCCCGGCTACCAGCAGTGCCTTGCCGATCATCCCCAGGTAGAACCTGGCATTCCCGGAATCCGAACCCTGCTGGACTTTGACCGCAGTCCCCTGAATCCCCATTGGTTCCCCCTGGGCAGCGTGCTCATCTACGCCCTGGTGTTTTGCCGGTGGGTGGTTGAGCTGTTCACCGACGTAGGCGCGCTGGATATGCGCAACGTCGGTCGTAGCCTTTCGGCCCTGGCTGACCTGGGGACGGTCATCATGGTGTACGTGCTGGGCCGTCGCATCTATGGTCGCTTGTACGGGCCCTGGGTGGGTCTGCTGGGAGCGGCGCTGGTAGCCTTCGCGGTGATCCACATCCAGAACAGCCATTTCTTCCGTCCGGAAACCTTCTCCGCTTTCTGGGTGTTGGCGGTATTCTGGGCCATTCTGCAGGTGATGGAGCGGCGCAGGTTGCGGGACTCACTGCTGCTGGGTCTGTTCACCGGAATGGCTTTCGCCCCCAAGGTAAGCATCGCACCAATATTGCTGCCCCTGGCTTTGTGCTACTTCTTCCGCCTGATGGACCTGGGCAACGGCCAGCTTATAGGTATGCCCCGCAGAGTGCTGGAGCAGACTTTTCTGCACGCCTTGGCTGCGGCTGCCGTGGCGGTGGCCGCATTCTTCCTGGTTACTCCCTACGGCCTGCTGTATCTCTCCAACTTTCTCGCGGAGCAGGCAGCCCAGACCAACATGGCGAACAACGCCGGCCTGTGGCCTTTCACCATACAGTACGTGGGGACGCCGGCATTTCTGTACCAGTTCAAGCAAACGGCGGTCTGGGGACTGGGCCTGCCCCTGGGTCTGGCGGCGTGGGCGGCCATCGTCTTCACGGCCATCCTGGCCTGGCAGGGTTCCTTTGCCAGGCGTGGGGATGTCCTGATACTTGCCTGGCTTGTTCCCAGCATTCTGCTCCTGGAGTCCTTTGAAGTTCGCTTTCAGCGGTACTACTTTGCGCTGATTCCCTTCATGGTATTGCTGGCCAGTCGAATGCTGCTGTGGGGTCCCTTTTTCGTACGGAGCATTATGGGCGGGGCGGGCAGGCCGCGGACGTTGTCCATGGCCAGCGCGGACCGGGCCCCGTCATCGCCCCTGGGCCACAACGTGTGGTCATTCTTCCGGTATAACCCCACGGGCCAGCGCTGCATGCTGGCGACAACCTGGGCGCTGGTCTGCGTGGTTGTTGGCTTCACCATCCTGTACTCCCTGGCGTTTCAAAGTATCTACTTTAATCCCCACCCGGCGGTGGAGGCATCCCAATGGATCAACGATCACGTTCCTCGTGGCACGTCCATCGTCAGCGATAACCATTGGGACGAGTTTATTCCTGACCTGCATTCTTATGACGTGTGGCAATTTCCCGCATATGAGCCGGACGGTGTGGGCAAGATGGCGGAACTGGGCGGCCGGCTGGCCAACGCGAAATACGTGGTGTTCTATAGCCAGCGCCCGTATGTCAGCGTAGCCAGCGACCCGGAACGGTTTCCTCTTACCTTGGAATACTATCGCCAGTTGTTTGGCGGCGAACTGGGTTACCGGTTCGAAACGGCATTCAGCTCCCCACCCACCCTTTTTGGCATAACTCTCAGAGATGATCCCTTTGAGCGGTCAGCGCTGCCCCGTCCCGGCCGCTGGGCGTCGTCTACTGAAATGAGTGAGTACGCTTCGGGAATTACGCTCAATTGGGGCTATGCCGATGACAACGTTGTGGGCTACGACCATCCTACCTTGTTGGTGTTCAGGAACGTTGAACGTCTACCTGCTGCGACCCTGGTGGGCCAACTGGCGCGGGGCGATATTGAGCCAACGAGGTCCCTGAAGTTTTCGGAGGCGGAGCTTGAGCTCCAGCAGGCCGGCGGAACCTGGTCAGAGCTGTTTGACCGCAACAGCATCGCCAACCAGGTTCCGGTGCTGGCCTGGCTGCTGGTTGTAGAGTTTATCTATCTGCTTTCCCTGCCCCTGTGCCTGTTTATTTTCCGGCCGTTGGCAGATCGGGGCCTGGTACTGGCTCGAATCGTTGGTCTGCTGGGGGTGGCCTATGCATCATGGATTATAGTCAGCCTGGGGTGGGTAGACTTCTCTCGCCTTGCCATTGGGATAGGTCTGGCGGTTGCCGCCGCCTTGTCGGGCCTGGCGCTGGCCTTGCAATGGCGACAGATGTGGGAGTTTGTCAGGGCGCGGTGGAGACTGCTGGTGACAGCAGAGGCAATCTTTCTGGCGGCCTTCCTGGCATTCGTGATCATCAGGGCACTGAACCCGGACTTGTGGCATCCCTTCCGTGGCGGGGAAAAGCCCATGGAGTTGGCGTACTTTAACGCTGTGATGCGGTCTGCCCTGCTGCCGCCCTACGATCCCTGGTTTGCAGGTGGCTACCTCAATTACTACTACTGGGGATATTTTGTTCTGGCGATTCCCACCAGGCTGGCGGGAATCGTGCCGACTACGGCGTTCAACCTGGCGGTGCCGCTGCTGTTTGCCTTAACCGTTACCGGGGCTTTCTCGGTGGTGTACAACTTGGCCGAGGGCTTCCGGCGGGCCCAGCGGCCTGGCCGTTCTTCCTTCGCGGGTGCGGCCAATGTGGAAGCCGATTCGGAATATGCGGGCGATTACGTCGCGAATCCGGCTAACCAGTCCGGTCTTGCGGAGCGCGCCGTGCGGAGTCCGGTTACGGCCGGCTTGTTGGGGGCGTTTTTCGTGGCGGTAATCGGGAATTTGGATGGCGCCATCCAATTGGTTCAAGGGGTGTGGCAAAAGTTGTCCGGCGCCGGCGTCAACGTTTTCCCCTTTGACTTCTGGCGCAGCAGCCGGATGCTGCCCAACTCGGAAAGCGTGCAGTCAAACCCCTTTACCTTTTGGCTTTGGGGTACGTCCGGAGGTCAAACCGAAGTTTCCTGGCACATAACGGAGTTTCCCTTCTTCAGTTTCCTGTTTGCCGATCTTCATGCGCACATGATGGCGATTCCCTTCATTGTCCTGGCGGTTGCCTTGAGCTTGAACTTTGCGGCTGGCTTTCGCCGCCTGGGTTGGTTTTGGGATGCCACCGCGCTGCTGGTCCTTGGTCTGTCTGTCGGCTCCCTGTGGCTGATCAACAGTTGGGACTACCCCAGCTTCCTGCTGCTGGCGCTGACCGTGGTCTTAATCGCGGCATACGGCGCCTGGAATGTTCCCAAGGTTCAGGCCACGTGGGGCGTTGCGCTGGCCGCGGTCCTGGTGACCGTGAGTCTTGTGGCCTTCCTGCCCTTCCACCAGGCTGTGGAGACATTTGGAACCGGGTTGGAAGTCTCCCGGTGGAAGACGCCCCTGGTCAATTTCCTGGGAATCCACGGACTGTTCCTGGTTATAATCGCAGTCTTTCTCGTGTGGCGGGCCCGGCGTCCCCTCTACGTAATAGCAGGCGATGGCCTGGGCCAGAGGTACCTGGATATGGCCATGCAAACCGATGCCCGGCAGCAGAGTTACCGGAAGTGGCTTCAGATCTTCTTCTGGGCGGCTGTGGCGTTGGTGGCTTGGTTTGCCGTAGCCGGGTACTTCACAGTGGCGGCGATGCTGGTCTTCCTTACGCTGACCTGCCTGGTGGTCTGGGACGTCATGACCGGCCGAGACGCTGGAAGGGCGTATGGCGTTTTTCCCCTGCTCCTTACGGCGCTGGCCCTGGGACTGATTATTGGCGTTGACCTGGTGCGGGTGGAGGACGATATTGGCCGGATGAACACGATGTTCAAGTACTACCTCGAAGCGTGGGTACTGCTGGGCATGGCTTCGGCCTTCTTCGTATGGCGGATGTGGTACGACAATCGGTTCCGCCCCCTACCTTTTGACGCGATCCGCCTGGTCTGGTTCGGCATTGTGGTGTCGTTGGTCCTGTTCAGCCTGGTCTTTACACTGCTCGGTACCCAGGCCCGGCTGGCTGACCGGTTCAATCCCCTGTCGGCGACCCTGGATGGGACGGCCTACATGGAGCAGGCAGTGCACTGGGAGAAGGAGCAGCCTATAGAGTTGAGATGGGACCGGGAAGCCATTAACTGGCTGCAGGACAATGTGACCGGATCTCCGGTTATCCTGGAAGCCCATACCGAACAATACCGGTGGGGCGGCAGGATGGCGAACTACACCGGACTGCCCACGGTGCTGGGCTGGCCCTGGCACCAAATTCAGCAGCGGGGCCCCTACGGAACGGAAGTGCATACCAGGGCGGCTGACATTGAAAAGATCTATGTGACGGACGACCTGTCTGAGGCCAAAACCCTGCTGGACAGTTACGGCGTCCGGTATGTGGTACTGGGAGACCTGGAGCGAGCGTTCTACCCCGGGGATGGCTTGGGCAAGTTTGATATAATGGCGCAGCTTGGAGCCGCCGCCAAAGTGTTCGACAACGGTCACACCGCCATTTATTGGATTGAACCGCAAGTCTCATTTGCCAACTGACATCCATCACTTCGAAGTCAATCACTTCAGCATCGATCACCACTAGGAGCAGGCATGGACGAGAGTACCCTGGTTATTGTGGCCCTGGTAAAGGACTTGATGATTATTGTCTCATTGGCAATCCTCATCCTGGTGCTGGTTGCCCTGGCTATCGCGGCATTCAAATTGATGGGACCGATAAAGTCCCTCAAGAGGACGACGAAGAACCTGGAGGATGCCTCGGAGATGGTGCTGAATACAACCAGAGACGTTTCAAGGTCGTTCAGTTTCTTCGGAAACCTGAACACCGTCCTGGACCGCTTGCGCGACCGCCTGCGCCGCAACGGGGAACAATAACGAAGTTGCCGGTAAAACCGCAGGCAACTTCCTGGCGTTTAATGCCACCGGGGATAGGAGCCGAACACCTTCAGGCTGGTGACCTGGGTCTCAAGAGTCTGCAGGGCTTCCTTTACCAACTCATGCTCTCGGTGCCCTTCGCAGTCCACCAGAAAATTGTACCGGCCGAGGGTCTCCTTGGTGGGCCGGGACTCGATCTTCACCAGGTTAATGTTGCGGCTGGCGAAAACGCCCAGCGCGCTGTAGAGAGAACCCGGCGCATCCTGGGCGAAGGTGAAACATAGCGAGGTCTTGTCTGCCCCGGTGGGAGCGTGGTCATTCCAGCCCAGGAGCACAAAACGAGTAACGTTGTTGGTAACGTCTTGGATGCCACGGCCGATGATTTCCGCGCCGTAGAGTTCGGCGGCCCGCTGTGGAGCAATGGCGGCAGCTACGGTCACACTCTCCATCATGTCATTCACCGCCGCCGAATTGCTCAGGGATGCAATGGGTTCCGCATCGGGATAATTGTCCTCCAGGAAGTGGCGACACTGGGCCAGGGACTGGGGGTGGGAGTAGATGGTGCGAACATCCCTGGTGTGGGTGCCCGGCTTCATCATCAGGCAGTGCTGAATGGGCAGAACAACTTCGTGAAAGATGGACAGGTCGGTTTCACTGATCAGAAAGTCCAGCGTGTAAACTACCGAACCCTCAATGCTGTTCTCAATGGGAACGATGCCCTCGTCCGTTACCCCGTCAGAAACGGCGCGGCACACCGCCGGTATCGTCGGGAAAGGAACCAGTTCAGCCTGGGAATCGTAGAGGATAGCCGCTTCTTCGCTGTAGGTGCCGGCCGGGCCCAAATATGATAAACGCTTTACCATCACCAAATCCCAGTCAGTTTCTCGTAAAAGGTACCCTCTTCTTCGGAAGTCGTTACCGCATATAGTTCGTCATGCGCTTCAACGACCATGTCGGCGGCAGGCGCCAGCGGCTTCCCGTCTCGCACCAGCACGCAGGGAAAGCTCTCGGAGAAAGGGCTATTGCCGTTACGCCCCTGGTCGGTTTCTGCCTCCGGCCTGATTATGCCAAGCTCGAACAGGCTCATGCCCACTGCTGAAGCATCTTCCGGGACCGTTAAACTCACCAGGAAGGTATTTGGATCCCTAAGGGTGGACAGGTGATTGAAACTACTTTCAACGATGGTCCGTTCCAGAATATCCAGCACCAGGTCACCCGAGTTTACCACTGAGTCCACGCCCAGGATTCGAAACACGGTGTGGTTCTTGGTGTCCCTGATCGTGGCCACGGTGCGTCCAACGGAAAAGGCATGTTTGGCCATCTGGCAGATAACCAGGTTGGTCTCGTCCTTGTCGGTGACTGCAACAACCGTATCGGCGCGGGTTGTGCCTGCTCGTCGCAAGTCAAGGAGATCCGTGCCGTCTCCATGGATAACAATGCTGCCAAGTTCATCCCACAAAAGCTGGCAGCGGGAAAGGCTCTTTTCCAGAACTACCACCTCATGCTGCGAAACCATCAGCAGCTTGGCCAGATGGTAACCGGTAGCGCTGCAACCTACGATAATGACAAACATGGTCAGAGTCCCTACCGGTCCAGGAGTTCTCTTGCGGAACTGAGGAAATCGTGGCCGCCATTAAGGACCTGCAGGCCCAGCGGCTCATAAAAGTCCTGAAGCTGAGGATCGGACAAGAAGCACATGGCCCTGGGTATATTGTAGATGGCTGAAGCTATCTGGCAGAGCAGCAGGTTCTTGTGGTCGTCTTCAGACAGGGAGTAGAAAGCCTCAGCGGTGTCTATGTTGCCTTCCTTGAGAAAGTCCTGCATCAAGGGGGCCGCAATCCAGACGGTATTGATGCCCGCCTGCCTCTTTATGATGGCCAGGCGGTCCGGGTCGGAATCCATCACCGTGAGGTGGTGCCCATCCTGGACCAGGACCGGGACCAGCACGTCCGTCAGGCGGGTGCAGCCGTAAATGAGCACGTGCATCAGGTCGGCCCTGCTTCGGGATGGTTGGTGGGGACCGGTTCCCTGGAAACAACCACCTGGCAGTGGGCGTTCTTCAGGACGAAGTCAGTGGTGCTGCCGACGGCCACCGCCGCCGCCGCCCTGCGGTAGGGAGCGCCCAGAACCAGCAAGTCCACCATGCGAGTTCTTGCTTCCAGGACTATGGCTGGCCCCGCATTCCTCGCCGCAATCATACCGGCTGTGACTCGGCAACGCTCGGCTTCAGCTATCTTTTCGATCTGGCGGAGAATCTCTTCGCCCTCCTCAATGTCGCCACGACCGCTGAGTGATTCTACGGAAAATTCCATGGGAATTTCAAACACATAAACGGCCAGCAGTTCGGCGTGGGACTGGCGGGCATAACGGCAGGACCACTTGAAGGCATGCTTGCTCGCGGGAGTCCCGTTAACCGGAGTAAGAATGCGGTGTCTCGGCCTTCGCAACATCTGAACCCAGCCTGCATACGCCTATTCGGCGGCAACGAGGGACTGGTCACGCTCATCCGAGGTGAAGACCCTGGCCACCTGATCGCTGGAGCCGGCTACCAACAGAACGTCGCCTGGCGCAATAGTCTCATCCCTGGAGGGGTTGAGAATCAACCGGCGCCCCCGACGAAGGCCGACAACCGTCAGAGAGTTATCGCCATGGCCTCCGGCCAACCCCGCTTCTTCCACCGTTCTCCTGACCATATTAGGACGGGGGCGGACCTTGCTGATGCCCACGTTGTTCAGGACATCCATGTAGTCCAGAATGTCCGGATTGAACTCGAGGTGGGCCAGTCTCTTGGCGCTTTCTTCCTCCGGGTAAACCACCTTCCCAACGCCTACCCTGCTAAGGGCCTCGCCGTGCAGTCGGGTGGAGGCGCGGGCAACGATCATGGAGATGCCCATGTCCCGTAAGACCATGGCAACGAGAATGCTTGCCTCGACGTTTTCATCGCCAAGGGCCAGGATAACTACGTCGTATTGATCCACACCGAAATTGCTCAGGGCGTTCTCGGCGGTGGCGTCCATCGTTATGGCGTAAGTTACCTTCCCCTGCATGCTTTGAACTTTTTCTTCGTTGCGATCAATTACCAGAACGTCGTGGCCCGCCTGGTAGAGTTCCGTGGCTACGCCTATGCCGAAACGTCCCAAGCCAATCACGCACATGCGTTTGTACATTTGCCCCTCTCCTTCACCCTATTTTAACCTGTTCCTGGGCATAACGGTACAGCGTCCTATTTTCCGAAGCCAAAGTCAGGGCCAAAGTCAGGGGTCCGATTCGTCCCACAAACATGGCCGCAACAAATATAAGCTGCCCCAGTATTCCCAGCTGGGGCACGATGCCCGTTGAAGACCCGTTGGTGGCGAAGGCGGAAACGGTATCGAAGAAGAGGTCGAGGAACTGCATTTCACCTGCCCTGAGCGCGTCGGCTTCAGTGATGGTAAGTATGGGAACGGTTATGACGATGAAGGCCATGGCCAGGGCGCCAATAGCCACAGCTCTGAATACCTGGGTCTGGGGAATTTCACGGCCGAAGGCCTCCGTCTGGGGACGGGCCCGGATGGACGAAATGACCGCGACAAATAACACCATGAAAGTATTAACCTTGATTCCACCGGCCACGGAACCGGAAGCGCCCCCGATGAGCATGAGGAAAGTAAAGACCAGCTTGGTGAAGTCTTCGGCGGCCCCGAAGTCTGCGATGATGAAGCCGGCGGTCCTGCCGCTAACGGAGTGGAAAATGGCTTCTCCGATTCGCACTCCCACGCCCTGGCCTTCCGAGCCTTCGGCAGTGATAAAGCCGGCCAGAAAGTAGGCGGCAAAACCAACCAGCCACAGGAACCCGCTCCCCAGCAGCACCAACTTGGTGTCCAGGGAAAGCCGGTTAAACCGCCTCTTTTCATAAATTTCAAACAGGAACATCACGCCAATTCCGCCAACCATGATCAGCACAACCATAACTGCCTGGATAATCCACTTGCTCTCCAGAATGGCAAGGGAACGGGTATCGGAGACTTCCGGCAGTATGGAAAAACCGGCGTTGTTGAAAGAAGAGACGGACAGGAACAGGGACTGCCACAGGGATTCTACGATGCCGAATCCGGTAATGTCCTGAATACGGGGGAGGAGGATCAGGGCGCCAATCACGTAAAAGATGAACGCTGCGATAACAACAAGGCGGGTTATTTGCCCCAGTCCACCCAGGCGCGTTTCTTCCTCTCCCATAGTTTCCCGCAGGACCAACTGATGGGAAAGGCTGGTCTTGCGCCGCCAGACCAGCTCCAGGACGAAGGTTGCTCCCGCCATGAAGCCCAGTCCGCCCACCAGCATGAGCACAAAAATGACGGCCTGGCCGAAGTAACTCCAGTGCTGGGTGGTGCTCACCGAAGTGTGGCCGGTGACGGTGACTGCGGAGGTTGCCGTGAACAGGGCTACGATGAAAGAGGTAGACCGGCCGTGAGCGTCGGAAAAGGGAAGCGCCAGGAATAATGTTCCCAGGGCGATGAGACCGATAAACCCGTAGAGCAGAACGAAAGGGGAGGTGAGTATGCGTCTGCGCCGACGTAGCGATGGTTCCTGGATAACCCTGGGTTCCAGTTCGGAAGCCCTGGGCAATCGGATTATGGTGTCGTAAGGTTTTCGGGGAGGGTTCGGACTCACCTGAATTCTCGATGCAGCCGGTGGACCAACTGCACGGTATTTGCCTGTCCGATCATCTTGCTGCCGGTCGCGCTGCGCGTAGACTCGCATTGATTCTAGGTTGGGACTTTGTGGGTGTCAAATAGCTTGAAGGCTGCTTTCTCCAGGAAGGCTCAAGGAACGTGCCGAGCTTTGCCCCGTGTGGGGGGCAAAATGGTCTCCTTAGACGTCGGTCAACGGGCAAACGGGTCAGGAGTTAATCCATGGGGCCATATCCGGGCCTGCGAACGGCCATAGCGCCGCAAGGGAAGATGGCCGGCGGCAGGGCTGTTTCTGTGCTAATATATGTGCTAGCCGTTCTATCCGAGGTGATAAGACATGACCTCCGTGCCCCGACAGGTTGAACTTCGCTTCAATCCGGTCGAAATTGACCGGAAGTGGCAGGAACGCTGGGCAAAGGACGACCTGTACCACGTGGACGAAAATGACTCCCGTCCAAAATGGTACGACCTCACCATGTACCCCTATCCCTCGGGCGACCTGCACATCGGCCACTGGTATGCCATGGCACCGTCGGACTGCCACGCGCGTTTCCGGAGGATGCAGGGTTATAACGTGCTGCACCCCATAGGCTTTGACGCCTTTGGCCTGCCGGCCGAAAACGCGGCCATCAGCAGGGGGATTCATCCCTACAGCTGGACAATGACCAACATCGAGAACATGCGGGGGCAACTGCGGTCCATTGGGGCGATTTACGACTGGGACCGAGAGGTGATCTGCTGCTTGCCCGAGTACTACCGTTGGAACCAGTGGTTCTTTCTGAAGTTCCTGGAGCACGGACTGGCCTATCGGGCCAAGGCGCCGGTAGTCTGGTGCCCTTCCTGCCAGACCGTTCTGGCCAACGAGCAGGTGCTCAACGGTAGCTGCGAGCGATGCAATGCGGTGGTAACCCGCCGGGACCTGGAGCAGTGGTTCCTGAGGATTACGGACTACGCCGACGAACTGCTGGACTTCAGCGGGCTGGTGGACTGGCCCGAAAAAATCCTGATGATGCAGCGAAACTGGATCGGCCGCAGCGAGGGCGTGGAAATCAGCTTCGATATTTCGCATAACGGGCTGGAAGAGAAGGAAATCTCCACGTTCACTACCCGCATCGACACCATATTCGGCGTTACCTTCATGGTGCTGGCGCCCGAGCATCCCCTGGTGTCCCAGTTGACTACCGAGGAGCAGCGGGCGCAGGTGGAAGCCTACGTCAACGAGGCCCGCCAGACTTCTGAAATCGATCGATTGTCCACGGAAAAGGAAAAGACGGGCGTACCCCTTGGCACCTATGCGGTTAACCGCTTGAGTGGCGAGCGGGTGCCCATCTATACCGCTGACTACGTGCTTACCACCTACGGAACCGGCGCGGTGATGGGTGTGCCGGCCCACGACGAACGGGACTATATTTTTGCCCGCAAGTACGGCCTACCGGTTCGAATGGTGATAGCCCCGCTGGAGTGGGATGGCAAGGAACCCACGGAAGCCCATGTCGGCCCGGGCTTTATGACCAGTTCAGGCAAATACGATGGCATGACAGACGATGAGGGCAAGGCGTCCATAGCCGACGATGTGGAGAAGAACGGTTGGGGCCAGCGGACTACCTCCTACCGGCTGCGCGACTGGCTCATCTCCCGACAGCGGTACTGGGGAACTCCTATACCGGTGGTCTATTGCCAAAGTTGCGGCCCAGTTCCGGTTCCTGAAGACCAGCTACCGGTGCTGTTGCCCGAGGATGCCGAGTTCAAACCGACCGGTGAGTCTCCGCTGGTGGAGCATCAGGCCTTCCGAAATACGGTCTGTCCCCGCTGCGGCGGGCCTGCCCTGCGTGAGACCGACACCATGGACACCTTTGTTGATTCGTCCTGGTACATGCTGCGCTACACCGGGCCCAAATATGAGGAAGGCGCCTTTGATCCGGATGTGCTTAAGCGTTGGCTGCCCGTGGACCAGTATACCGGCGGCGCGGAACATGCGGTAATGCACCTGCTCTACTCCCGCTTCTTCATCAAGGCCATGCGGGATATAGGAATGCTGGACTTTGACGAGCCCTTCCTGCGCCTGTTCAACCAGGGAGTAATCCTGGGTACCGACCATGAAAAGATGAGCAAGAGCCGGGGCAACGTGGTGAATCCGGATGACGTGGTGGGCGTAATGGGCGCCGACGCCGTTCGCTGTTTCCTGATGTTTATTGGACCCTGGGATCAGGGTGGGCCCTGGAGCGATGTTGGTATAAACGGCGTGGCTCGCTGGCTGAACCGCGTGTGGGCGCTGGTGGAACGAAACCCGGACGACCTATCATCGGGCCAGGCAGACCCTCAGGCTATTCGCGAGACTCTTCGCGTGCTGCACCAGACCATGCGGAAATGCCACGGTGACCTGGACCGGTTCAAGTTCAACACGGCCATCGCGTCGCTGATGGAACTGGTCAATCACCTGAGCAAGGTGTGGGCCGAAGCCACCGTGGATCCGGAAACCTGGAGCGAATGTATTGAAAAGTTCCTGCTGATGCTGGCTCCCATAGCTCCGCACATTTCGGAAGAGCTGTGGGAAAAGACGGGTCACGCCTATAGTATTCACCAGCAGAGTTATCCTGAATGGGATGATGCCCTGGCCGCCGACGACACCATAACCCTGGTGGTGCAGGTCAACGGCAGGGTGCGGGACCGGATTGAGGTGCCGGCCAACATTGACGAGTCCACTGCCAACGAACTGGCATTGGCCAGCGAGAAGGTGCTGCCCTATACCGAAGGCAAGGTGGTTGACAAGGCCATCTACGTGCCAGGCCGCCTGGTGAACGTGGTGGTGGTGTAAGGAAGCGCGAATGACCCTGGTGCAGAAATACGCGCTCCTGCCTGACGAAATAGACCGGGAAAGCCTGAAAATGGTGCAGGCCGACTTGCCGTCGGGGCTGTCATTGGAACCCCGGGAGCACTATGTACTTTGTCGAATCGTGCGGGCGGAGGGTGACCCGGCCATATCGGAATCGGTGCTGTTCAGCGGCGGCGCCATTGACCGGGGCATTGAAGCCATCAAAGCCGGCTTTAACATAGTTACCGATGTACGCATGGTAGAGATGGGTATATCAAAGGCGCTGCTGTCCCGCAACGGTCTGGGCACCCGGTGCGCGATAGACGCTCCCGAAGTTGCCGCGCGGGCCCGGCGGGAAGGTACGACGCGCTCCGTGGCGGCGGTAAGGGAGCTGGCGCCCCATATTGATGGCGCCGTGGTGGCCGTGGGGAACGCCCCCACGGCATTGCTGGCATTGCTGGACCTGGTAGACGCGGGAAGTGTTTCTCCTGCGCTGGTGGTGGGCATGCCCGTAGGATTTGTGGCCTGTCCTGAATCCAAAGAAGAACTGGTCAAGCGGGATATACCTTACATTACGGTCATGGGTCGCCGGGGCGGCAGTTCGGCTGCGGCGGCGACGGTTAATGCCCTGCTTGAACTGGCGGGAACTGCTGCAATTCCGGAGTGACCGATTCTGTCCGGCGTCTGACCAAGAGGCGCCAAATCACGGAGCGCAGAAGAATTGGTGAATAACGCCAAATCGCCATGGGGTGTCATATTGCTGGGGCACGGCAGCCAGCGGGGCGCCAGTCCCAGGGAATGCGCCTGTGCCTGGCAGCAACCCGCCCCGGCCGACGACAACAGCCATGGGAATGACTGCGGTTCACCGGCGGATCTGCCCGGCTGGCCGGGCTGGTGCCGCCGGTGTCCAAGCACCCCCCAGGGGTTGGGCGAGGTGGCTGACCGCTTGCAAGCCAGGCTGGGCGAGGAGCGGGCGCAGGTATTGCTGTCGTGCCTCGAATTCATCGAACCCTTCCCCGATGAGGCGGTACGCATGCTTTCCCAGCAAGGCAAGAACCGGGTGGTAGTGCTGCCCTACCTGCTGGGCAACGGTAAGCACGCCACCGTCGAAATGGACGAAATGCTGGACGATGTGCGGGCCCAGTCTCCCCAGGTTGAGTTGGTGCTGGCCGACGGGTTGGGTTCCGACCCGCGCCTGGCCGACCTGGTCGTGGAACGTATCGCTGACATGGGGACCGCCGCCCCGATTCCAGGTAACGGGCAATCGGTGGGCATTTTGCTGGTAAAGGCCGGCACTCGAACCCAATACGATGACTGTTTGTGGCTGGCGGAACTGGGGGGGATGGTCGAGAGAAGTATGGGAGAGGGCTACGCGGTAGACGTGGCGCAATCTCATTACGGCGACCCGACCATGGAGTTTGCCGCCGCTCGCCTCATCGTTGAGCGGGGAGTTACCTCACTGATTTGTGTCCCATATATCTTCTTTCCGGGACTGATTTTGACCCGCAACGTGGTGGGAACGTTGAACCGCCTGCAGGAGCTGTACCCGACGGTGAAGATGACGGTTGCGCCGCCCCTGGGGGTGGACGACAAGCTTATCGAGGTGGCGGCAGATCGGGTGTACCAGGCGTGGGGAGAAAGCTGACTGGCAGCCATCGAGTAGAATCAGTATCTACTCTTCCTTGCATCCTTCCAGGTTTCAACGAGAAATAAGCCTTATGACCGAAGATACCGAAATACAGGAACGCCCGGAAAGCGACTACAGCCGGCAGACGGTCCGTCGCCGTCAGCTTCGCACGGGCTATACTACCGGCTCCTGTGCTGCGGCGGCCTCCAAGGCGGCGGTCCACTCTCTACTCACCGGGGCAGACGTTTCTGAAGTTACCATTCACCTGCCGGTGGGGCGCGATGTCACATTCCAGGTCCACCGTTGCCAGCGGGATGAAGGGGGCCATCGCGTAACCTGCTCGGTTATCAAGGACGGAGGGGACGACCCGGACGTTACCCACGGGGCGGAAATCTGCGCCACGGTGTGGCGGAATACCGGCGGTGAAACCGGGGGAGTCCAATTATTGGGTGGGCCTGGCGTTGGTACGGTGACCCGACCCGGAACTGGAATTGAGATCGGAGAGCCGGCAGTGACCAGGGTGCCGCGCCGGATGATTGTCGAGTCGGTGGCCCAGGCTGCAGCGGATAACGGTCTGGACCCGGACACCGGGTTTGTGGTCCAGGTGTCGGTGCCGGGCGGCGAGGAAATCGCCCTGAAGACCACTAACTCGCGGCTGGGTGTCATGAACGGAATATCCATCCTGGGCAGTACCGGGGTGGTGCAGCCTTTTTCCACCGCGGCGTGGCGGGCAAGCGTGCACCTGGCAATCGACGTTGCGGCCACCAACGACCTGTCCCACCTGGTCTTGTCCACCGGAACCCGAAGCGAGGAATACGCCCGCCGCCACCTTGATTTGCCGGATATGGCCTACATCGAGGCGGGCATCTTCAGCGGGCCGGCAATGAAACGGTGCGTCATGCGTAACGTGGGGCGGGCCGCCCACGTGGGCATGGTCGGCAAACTGTCCAAAATGGCCATGGGGTATTTTGTCACCCATGTGGCCGGCAACCAGGTCGACACGGTATTTCTGGCCGAGCTCGCGGCCCAGTGCGGGGCCTCCGAGGAGTTGCAGGACGAGGTGAGGCAGGCCAGCAGCGCCCGCCACTTCCAGGAGATTGCCCAGGCCAATGGCTTGCTGGGAGTTTTCCCCCTGATGTGCCGGATGGTGTGTGACGAAAGCCGCAAGCAATTGGGTGACGATGCCGATGCCCTCATAGTAGATGTTCTTTGCTTTGACTTCGAAGGTAACCTGTTGGGCCACGCCTCCACGTCGCCTGAAGGTGTGCCGCTGGCGGCCGGCGCCGGGGCGTAGGTGATGCAAGCCGGAGAACCGGTGGAAGCGGAAGAGTCGGCGACCCGGGCGGTCGCCGTCAATCATTCCGTCCGGTCCAGGCAATGGGGTTTGCGCGACGAGGACTTTGAGCAACGCAGGCCATTGCGGGGCCAAATCACTAAACGCGAGGTTCGCGCATTCAGTCTGTATTGCCTTGGCCTGCGGCCGGACAGCATAGTTTGGGATATCGGCGCGGGTACTGGCTCAATTTCGGTGGAAGCCGCTTTCATTGCCCGCCAGGGCAGGGTGTTTGCCATCGAGCAGGATGAGGCCAGCGTGCCCCTGCTGCGCGATAATGTGTCCCGCTTCGGGACCGGGAATATTGAAGTGTTGGAAGGCTCGGCGCCCCAGGTGTTGGGGGGCCTTCCTGACCCCGACTCGGTCTTCCTGGGCGGTAGCGGCGGCAACCTTCCGGAAATTCTGGAGTTTTGCGGCGCCAGGTTGCAGGAAGGCGGGCGTATTGTCGCCAACTTTGCCACATTGGAAAGGACCAACGAAACGTACCAATGGTTTCAGGAGCAGTGTTTTTTCGCCGAGATAAGTATGATCAACGCGGCCCGCAGTCGGCCCATGCCCGACGGTTCGGTCCGGTTGGAAGCCTTGAATCCCGTGTTCGTGGTTAGCGCGTGGAGGCAGGGTCCGTCTTCGGAGGACTGGGTTGATGAGCGGTGAATCGGTAAATCCCAATTACGGTTGCCTTTACGGCGTTGGCGTGGGCCCCGGCGACCCGGAGCTGGTGACCCTGAAGGCCCAGCGGGTACTGGCCGCGGTGCCCATAATCTGTGCGCCCCACGCGGACACCAGCCGCGACAGCTTTGCCCTGTCCATCGCCCGGCAGTATATCGACACCGACCGGCAGGAACTGCTGCGCTTCGGGTTCCCTACCGATGACGCGGATGCGGCGTCTCGTGTCTGGGAGACGGCTGCGGAGTCACTGGCGGAAAGGCTTCAGGGTGGGCAGGATGTGGCCTTCATCACCGAAGGCGATCCCATGCTGTTCAGCACCTTCTCCTACATCCTGGAGAGCATACGCGCTAACCACCCCGACATTGCCGTGGAAATCGTCCCCGGAGTTTCCTCGGTTATGGCTGCCGCCGCGAGGGCCAGCGTTCCTCTGGTCACCCACGGGCAGCGGCTGGCCATCCTTCCTGCCGTCTATGGCATCGACGACCTGCGGGAAGCCATTGCCAACTACGACACCATCGTCTTGATGAAGGTCAACCGGGTGCTGCTGGACGCGCTGGCCAACCTGGAAAGCCTGGGGCTGGCCGGGAAGGGCATCTACGTCCGTCGGGCCACCACTGAACGGGAGCAGGTGGTCCAGGACCTGCACCAATTGACCGAGGAAGACCTGGACTATTTCTCCCTATTAATTATCAGAAGGTGAAGCCATGGCAGCTGGAAAAGTATATTTCATAGGCGGCGGACCCGGCGATCCGGAACTGTTGACGCTGAAGGCCAAGCGCCTGATCGAGACGGCGGACGTAGTAATCTATGCCGATTCCCTGGTGCACCCGTCCATCGTCGAGTACGCCCGTGAGGACGCCCAGGTCTACGGCAGCAAGGATATGGACCTGGACGAAATTATGCGAGTAACGCTGGAGGCCGCCGACGAAGGCAAGACCGTCGCCCGCATCCAGAGTGGCGACCCCTCGGTTTACGGGGCCATGCTGGAACAGATGCGGGTGCTGGAGGGGGTCGGAGTGGAGTATGAAATTATCCCTGGAGTGAGCGCCGCCTTCGCCGCTGCCGCCAAACTCAAGGCCGAGCTTACCGTTCCCGATGTAACCCAGACCATCATCATGACTCGGGCCCAGGGTCGAATTGCGATGCCGCCCAAGGAACAGTTGCGGGACTTGGCCGCCCACGGGAGCAGCCTGATAATCTTCCTGGGCATTACCAGGATGCCCCGCATTGTCCGCGACCTGGAGGCCGCCGGGTATCCCACGAACACGCCCGTTGCCATCGCGTACCGGGTGGGCTGGGAAGACGAGCAGTTTATCCGTGGCACCCTGGAGGACATCGCCGGCAAGGTGCGGGAAGCGAAGATCACCCGCCAGGCGCTGATATTCGTCGGCAAGGCAGTGGACCCCGATCTCCGTAATCCGGCGCTGGTAACAGACGAGGAGTTCGCCACGTCTCATCTTTACTCGGGCAACTACACGCACCTGTTCCGGCGCTCGCGGGACCGTGCCGGTTCCGCAGCTTCCTAGGCATTCCCCGTGTCCCCGGCTGGAGGCGACGCCGGTTCCCACCGTCAGATCAAGGCTACCTCTGAACAGCATGAAGGCCGGCGGGAGTTGAGCATGGAGAGGGTAAGAAATGCCTCGCCGGAGACCGCCTTGGTGGTAATCTCCAGGGGGGGCGCCGAAGTTGCCTGTCGCCTGGCGACCGCCTTCTCGGGAGACCTGGCGCTCCACGTTGTTGAGAGATACGCGCCCCTGGTCCCTGAAGAGGCGGGATGTTCGGTAGAGTCCTTTCCTCTGCCCCTCAGGCCGGTGATTGGTCGGCTTTTTGACAGGTACAGACAGTTGGTACTGGTTATGCCGGTGGGCGCGGCCGTACGCTTGATTTCACCTCTTTTGCGGCACAAGCATGATGACCCGGCGGTGGTGTGCGTGGACGATGCGGGGCGTTTTGCCGTCAGCCTCTTGTCCGGGCACCTGGGCGGCGCCGATGAATTGTCCCAGCAGGTTGCCGAAGCCCTGGGCGCCACCCCCGTGATAACTTCCGCTTCCCACGTCAAAAATACCCTGGCCGTGGACCTGTTGGGTAGGCAATTCGGCTGGCAACTGGAAGCGGATTCCAGCGCCGTCACTCGGGTCAGCTCAGCCGTGATCAACGGCGATCCCGTTGCGGTCTTGCAGGAGGCCGGCGAACCGGACTGGGTGACCGGTAATGTTCCCATGCCTGCCAACCTGATGACTTGTGCCTCCGCGCAGGAATTGGTGGATGCCGACTGTTCAGGGCAACTGATTATCAGCGACCTTGAAGACCCGCTGGAGACTGTGGCGGGAGGGTCGACGCTTGCGATTCCCACGGTGATTTATCGCCCCCGCAGCCTGGTAGTGGGGATGGGATGTCGCCGTGGGGTAGTCCTGGAACATCTTGAGCAGTTGCTGGTGGCGGCCTTTCGGCGGCATAACCTCTCCCTTAAGAGCATCAAGTGTATCGCCACCGCCGATCTCAAGAAGGACGAGCCGGGCATCCTGGAACTGAGCGAGAAATACGGTGTTCCAGTGCTTTTCTACGGAACGGAAGAACTGAATGCAGTCTTTGAGGGGAAGCGCGGCGAAGCGCCAGCCATTGGCGAGACCGAAGGTGGGAAGTCCACCGCGGCAGTTCTCTTGAGGTCTGAGGCAGCCCACCGCCTGCTTGGCGTTTGGGGCGTTTCGGAGCCGGCCGCCCTGCTGGCTTCCGGCGCCGGACAACTGCTGGTGAATCGCGAGAAAACGGATCGGGCCACCATTGCCGTGGCCCGCGTGCCCTTTGGCTAATTTTGTCGGTGCCCCGTTTACGGGGACTATCTGATCTAGGATACAAGCAGTGAACAACAAGGTAGGCACACTATACCTGGTGGGACTGGGCCCCGGGTCTCCGGACCTGCTGGCCCCGGGCGCGGCTGCCGCACTGGAGAATGCCCAGGTGGTGGTTGGCTTCCGTGGTTACATGGAGCAAATAGTTTCCCTTACGAATGGGAAGCAAATAGTGTCCATGGAACTGGGTCAGGAGTTGGAACGGGCTGCCCGCGCCGTTGACCTGGCCTATGATGGATCGGCGGTGGCCGTCGTATCGTCAGGGGATGCCGGCGTTTACGGCATGGCTGGCCCGGTGTTCCGCGTGCTGACCGACCGAAACTGGGATGGAGAAACACCCTGCGTGGTTACTGTCCCGGGGGTCTCCGCCTTGCAATCTGCCGCATCCCTGCTGGGTTCGCCGCTGATGCAGGATTTCTGCGCCATCAGTCTCAGCGATTTGTTGACGCCCTGGGATACGATCAAGCGGCGAGTGGAAGCCGCGGCTGCCGGCGATTTTGTACTGGCTCTCTATAATCCCCGCAGCCGGCGACGCGACTGGCAGTTGCTGGAGGCCCGGCGAATTCTGCTGGAACACCGGGCGGAGGATACGCCCGTGGGGCTGGTTAGGGAGGCTTACCGTGAGGGACAGCGGGTAGCCTTAACTGACCTGGCGGGTCTGGAGGCCAGGATAGACGAGGTTGATATGTTCACCACGGTGATGATCGGCAATTCAACCACCTACCTCCTGAACGGAACAATGGTCACTCCCAGAGGATACGAAGAGAAGCAAGGACCCCGTTCGGGTTAGACCCGCAGGTCTACACGGGGGAACCGGAGGAAATATGCCGAACATTAGACGAAATAATCTTAAGGAAAAGCTGTC
The DNA here is from genome assembly GCA_965207275.1 of Dehalococcoidia bacterium. Taxonomy (GTDB): domain Bacteria; phylum Chloroflexota; class Dehalococcoidia; order Lucifugimonadales; family UBA3495; genus Bin22. The sequence continues at coordinate 1,686,085 of CBDBMH010000002.1, read as the reverse complement.
CGACGGGCAGGTAACCGTCACAATTTCAGGGGTTTTGAGCAGCGAAATGGTTGATTTCCTGGGCCCCTTGGGGTTTGACGGAATCTGGCTGGAATGCGAGCACGGCGGGGTGACCTGGGAACAACTGGGGGACATGACCCGGGCCTGCGACCTGTGGGGGGTTACGCCTATAACACGAGTGAATGCCAACGAGCCTTGGCTGATTACCCGCACCCTGGACCGAGGTTCCATGGGGATCGTCACTCCCCACATCAACAGCCGACAGGAGGCGGAAAAAGCTGCCAGGTCCGCCAAGTACGCACCTCTGGGGTACCGGGGCATGTTCGGGGGCCGTCAGTCCTACGGCGTTGCCGATTACTTCCAGGCTGCCAACCACCAGAGCATGGTTATAGTGCTGCTGGAAGAGGTGGAGGCCCTGCAGAACCTGGATGAAATCCTCGGGGTGGACGACATCGATGTCTTCTTCGTGGCCCCCTCGGATCTGGCCCAGACCATGGGGCATTTGGGCAACCCGGGCCATCCCGATGTGCAGGCGGCCATCGACACGGCCATCGATAAAATCGTGGGGTCGGGACGAACGGCCGGCACCCTGGTCAATGACGACAACGTGGAGGCTTTCATCGCCAAGGGCGTTAAGTTCCTGATGACATCATTCAATGCCTGGATTGTTCGAGGTTCGTCCGACTTTCTGGCTAAGGTATCCGCGACCGGATAATTGCCGGCCGCCCCTTTGAAGCCGTCAGTCAGCTTCCTCCTCAGTCAGCTTCTTCCAGGGACTGTTCCCTGGCGGACACCAGGTCTTCGTGGTCCTGGTTGAGGGGCAAAATCAACAGGCTTCCCAGAACGAACAGGAACGCGCAGATCACCAGCAGGCCGGCGTAGCCGGCGCCGGTGGAAACAAATCGGTTGGATACGTCAACCAGGGGACCCAGCAGCTTGGAAAAGGCGGCGCCCGCGATGGTGGCCAGGTTGACTATGGCTATGTGCTGACCTTCTCGCCCCGGCACAGCCATTTCGTTGGCCAGGGCCCAGCTGGCGCTCAACACCGGCCCAAGGCAAAGCCCGATTACGCTGGATATGGCCACCACCTGTGCGGTGTCGTTGGCCCAGAAAATAAGGATGGAACCGGCGGCGGCGCCAATGGCCCCCCCGATGATGATGGGCTTGCGGCCAATCCGGTCGGAAAACCACCCTGCGGGGTAGACGCTCAGGGCCAGGGCGCCTCCGATGGCGATTACCGCGGTGCCCAGGGTCTGCGCCGGATTCTCAACCATCACCACGTCTCGCAGGAAGTAAAGTCCGTATGTCGGGAACACAAAGGTGGCGGTGATCAGCAGAAACCGGGACAACAGGAACCATATCAGATGGGGGTGCAAGCCCCGGGTGGGATGTCGCAGGGTTGTTGCGCCCCGGTGCAACGCCCTGGTGGCTCGCTCACGGGTTAAGGCGATAGAGGAGCTGATCAGCGCTGTAACTATGAGGGAGCCGCCCAGCACTCCAAAGGTTATGCGGAGCCATTCGATGGATTCGGGCCCTCGATAGAAGCTTATCAGGCTGCCGCAAACGGCAACCATCACCACGCCTCCGCCCGCGTCCGCCAGGATTTTCAATGAAGACGCTACGCCGATGCGACTGGTTGGCACCAGGTCTCCGATCAACGCCAGGTAGGGTGCGGTGCTTATTCCGGCGTTGGCCTGGATGAATATCCAGATGATCATCAACGAAATCAGGGTCAACGTGAAAGACAACCCGGTCAGGCCCAGGCAAACGAAGACTACGCCCCAAAGCATGTAGGGCACCCGGCGTCCCAGCGGAGACCTGGTACGGTCGCTGTAGGAACCCACAATGGGTTGCACCAATGCGGCGGCCGCCAGCCCGCTGAAGCCCAGTAATCCCAGCAGCGTGTTTTTGGCTCCTTCGGGGGCTACGCCCAGCACCAGGGTGGGAAGAACTATGGTCTCCATGGTCAGGAAGAAGCCGGTGAGGCCAAAGCTGAAGGCCCCCAGCCGGATGAAGGAAAGGGCGTTCCAGTTTAAGGCAGTATGTGGTTGCGTCTGGGTCATTTGGCAGGATCCCTGGCCTGTGGCTCGGGCTGTCGGTCGGTCCGGTCAGCGAGCGCCGGCGGTCATGAGAAGACGGCATAACAGGTTCGTATGTATTTTACATTACCGTTATCACCGGATTCCACGAGTCCACTCATTCAAAGTGTGAAATAGTCGCCTGCCAGTCTTGAGGAGTGTTAAGGGTTATGAAGATTTGCTCCCTTTTGCCCAGCGGCACGGAAATTCTGTATGCATTGGGCCTGGGCGACCGGATAGTGGGTGTTACCGATCTGTGCGATTATCCCCCGGAAGTAAGCGAGAAGCCCGTGGTCTGTCGAAGTCGCATTGACGTGGACTCCATGACCAGCCAGCAGGTGGAGGCCATGATGCGCCGGATCCTGGAGGCGGGGGAGAGTCCCTACGAGCTGGATGGCGACTGGATTGCCCACAACTCTCCCCATGTCGTGCTTACCCAGGACTTATGCTATTTCTGTGAAGTGGACGCCCAGACTGTGGGCCGAACGGTGGACCAGATGCCCATGCCACCCGAGGTGGTGATCCTGAACCCCAGGACACTGCAGGGCATTTTCGACTCTATCTTGCAGGTAGGTGACACCTGCGGCGTTCCCGACCGGGCCGGCGCGCTGGTTTCGGTCCTGGAAAAAAGGACTAAGACCGTCAAGGATGCCTTGTCTTCAGCAGCGGCAACCCCCCGGGTCTTTTCCCTGGAGGGGATCAACCCACTGGTGATTGGGGGACACTGGATACCTGACCTGCTGCGCAGGGCCGGTGGGACCATGGATGCCTTCTCCCCCGGCTGCCCCGCCACCCGCCTGGCCTGGGACGACGTGGTGAACTACGCGCCGGACAAGCTTTTTGTCGACCTTTGTTCATCCGATCTCCAGCGGCACAAGGCCGAAATACCTTGGCTGGCTGCACAGGATGGTTGGGCTTCACTTCCCGCAGTCATATCGGGAGAGGTCTATCTCATTGACCACGTCTATTTCAGCGTGCCTGGGCCGCGCATAGTCCAGGGCTTGGAAATCCTCGCCCAATTGACCCATCCGGAACTGTTTGAGGGCATGATTCCCGGTGGCACGGTATTGAAGCTGGATCCTGCAAGGGCTGTTGGCGCTTCGCCTGACGCAATAGGGGACTGCTTTCTCCCGTGGCCGGAAGCCCAAGCCTAGCAATTGGTCCTGTTGCGCCGCCATGCTTATTCGTCATGGGCCGAGGGTTCCATTCGAGAGTCCCGTGTTTCCAGGTGGCGAGTTATTCGACCATTGGGTATAATTGGGCAAATTCGCTAAGAGAAGGAAAGCATCTTGACTAGCAGAGACGATTTCCGGTCGGCAATGTCCCTTTTTGCAACGGGCGTAACCGTGGTCACGTCCATGGATGAACAGGGAATTCCCCATTCGATGACCGCCAACTCCTTCACTTCAGTTTGCCTGGAGCCCCCCACAGTCCTGATCTGCGTGGCCCATGGCACCCATACCTACGGTTACGTGGAGAGCAACGGTCGTTTCGGAGTAAATATTCTTGGTGAGGAACAGGAAGAGCTGGGCGTATACTTTGCCAAGCGTCCGGAAGACCGCCAGGAGGGTACTGAATATCACTACACCATGGCTCGGAACCAGATTCCCATGCTGGATGATTCCATGGTCTTCTTTGGATGCGAAGTGGTCGGTTCCCACGTATATGGCGACCACACGGTTTACATGGGGGAAGTTAAAGAGGTCATCCGCAACGAGGAGGGCAACCCCCTGATGTTCTACAAGAGCCGTTGGTATCATCCCAACGATCGGCTGGAATAAACACAGCAAGACGAAGGGCCGGGAATGCGAAAATTTCGCTCCCGGCCCTTAAACTTTTTCGTTCCTGTTGCTCCTGGTCGGTTATTTCCTCAACGAGGCCACAAACTCCTCAATACTTGCGTTTACCTGTTTGTACTTCTGAAGCTGCACAAAGTGTGAAGCGCCCGGCACTATGACCTTCTTCGCTCCAGGAATATTCTCCGAAAGATAGTTGGCGTACTTCACCGGCGTCATGGTGTCCTGGTCCCCGCAGATAACCAGCGTGGGCAGGTTAATGTTCTGGACTTCGTTCATTACGTCGAACCGGTCGCAGGCTTTCAGGTCGTTCAATTCTACGGAAGGGCCGATTTCAATTGAACGGCGCTTGAGGGACTGTACCATATCCCCGGCAACGCCCGGGTAGTAGGTCATCTGGTTTTCCAGCCACCTGGAGTTATCCTCTGTAGACTCCTGTCCCAGGTCCAAGTAGTCCGGATGTACGCGCAGCTTGGCACCCGTTCCCATCAGGATTATTCCGCGGACTTCTTCCGGATATCTCAGGGCGTAAAGCATGCTGATGGCCCCGCCCATGGAGTGACCGCAGATGACCATGTTCTTGTAACGTCGGGCTGTGGTGAAGCCCCTCACCCATTCCAGGTATTGTTCGATAGTGGGACAGGGTCGGCCGGTGGGATGCCCCGGTAAGTCCAGGGCCTTGGAGTTGCGAAAGTGCTGCAGTTGGTAATAGAAGGCCAGGCTAGAACTTCCCGCTCCGTGAATGAAAACCAACTTCACTTTGCTTCCTCCGTCATTTTCTTGTTCATATATGCAATAAATACTCTCGTGGCATTTACACGCGTTGAAAAATGCAACGTCGGAGATTATATGAGATTAATATAAAAAAATCAAGGGAGCTAGCGATGAATATCTCGCTAGCTCCCCTGATATCTTCAAGAAACCGTCACAATTGACGGTTGAGAGCCCCCTACGGGCTCGTTTCCTGATAACTATTCGTCATCCCCATCCCCTTCGTCGCCGGTGGCTTCCTCTGCCACCCCTTCACCGTTACCACTCTCTTCTGCGCCGTCCTCCCAGGACTCCTCCGAAGCGATGGCTTGCGCGTTGGGGGTTGATTGAGACGCTTCCGCGGCAGGGGACCCGCTTCCACTCGTGGAGTAGTCGTTCTCCGTAAAGCAGGCCACGGAGGCCACGTAGTCGTCGGCCTCTCGGTCGCGCCAGATGATCACTCCCTGGGTGTAGCGACCGTGGGTTACCTTGACGTCCTCCAGGTTGATGCGGACGACCTGGGCCTTTGCGGAGATGATGAAGACCTCTTGCCCTTCCTCTTCGGTAACTACCCTGGCGGCTGCTACCGGGCCGGTCTTGTCGTTTACATTGAAGGTCTTGACCCCTTTCCCGGTCCGCCCGTGACGCGGGTAGTTCTTCAGGGGGGTAGACTTGCCGTAACCGCCCTGGCTGACTACAAGCAAGTGACTGTCGGGCGCGACTGGGGCCATTCCAATTACTTTGTCATCCCCATCCATCTTCATACCTATGACGCCGCCGGCAGCCCTGCTGCGAGGCGTCATATTTCTTCGTTCGTCTTCGTTGTTGCGTATCTGGAAGACCAGAGCCTGCCCCTTCTCCGACACCATGACTATTTCGTCGGCATCGCCGAGCTTGGCGACGCTGACCAGTTCATCGCCCTCTTCGAGGTTCATGACGATCAGTCCGGACGGCCGGATATTGGTCAACTCTCCTTCCTTAAGCAGCTTTACTTCACCCAGGTGAGTGGCCAGCACCATCATCGCGCTGTCCCTGGCGTTGCTGACGGGCAGCATGGCCTGGACCTGCTCGTTGCGGGCGATGGGAATCAGGTTGACCAGAAGCGTGCCGCGACTGGTGCGGGAGGTGTCCCCCTGGATCTGGTAAGCCTTGAGGGGGTACACCCGGCCCCGGTTGGTGAAGAACAGCAGTGTGTCATGGGTATCCACCACCACCAGGTCCATCAAGGCGTCGTCGTCCCGGGTGGTCATTCCCCGGACGCCCTTGCCGCCCCGGTTCTGGGTGCGGTAGGTGTCGCAGGGAATACGCTTGATGTAGCCCCGCTGGCTGAGGGTGATCATCACGTCCTGGTGGGGAATGAACTGCTCCGCCGACTGTTCGCCCACCTCTTCGTGTTCTATGCGGGTGCGGCGGGCGTCGCCAAAGTCCTTCTTGAGCTTGCGGGTCTCCTTCTTGATTTCATTGAGTATCTTGCCCGGGTCGCCCAGCAATGCCTCCAGGTTGGCGATGGTCTTTTGAAGCTCTTCGTGTTCGTTCAGCAGCCGTTGCCGTTCCAGGGCGGCCAGGCGGCGAAGTTGCATGTCCAGGATTGCCTGGGCCTGGACCTGGCTCAGGTCAAACTCGTCCATCAGGTTGGTTCGGGCGGACTCTGCGTCGTCTGAAGTGCGGATAATCAGGATGACCTGGTCCATCACGTCCAGAGCCAGCAGCAGGCCCTGCAGGATGTGGTCCCGGTCCCTGGCTCGCTGGAGAAGAAACTCGGAACGCCGGCGGATTACTTCCTGCCGGTGTTCCACGAACAACGTTAGGGCCCGTTTCAGGGGCAGCACCTGGGGCTGGCCGGCTACCAGGGCCAGCATTATGGCGTTGAACGAACTACGCAGGGCGGTGTGGCGATACAGGTTGTTAAGGACAATGTTGGCCTGGGCATCGCGGCGAAGTTCAATAACCACACGCATGCCCTGCCGGTCTGACTCATCCCGGATATCTGAAATTCCCTCGATTCGTTTGTCGCGCACCAACTGAGCTATCTTTTCCACCAGGGAGGCCTTGTTGACCTGGTAGGGCAGCTCGGTGACGACAATGCGCTGGCGGCCGCCGCGCAGTTCCTCGATTTCCGTCTTGGCCTCCATGACGATGCGGCCGCGACCGGTATTGTAGGTATCGACGATGCCCTGCGTGCCGCGGATGGAGCCATAGGTGGGAAAATCGGGACCCGGGACCAGCTTCATCAGGTCCTCGGTTACGCAGTTGGGGTGATCGATGACGTAACAGACGGCGTCACAGATTTCCCCCAGGTTGTGGGGAGGCAGGTTGGTGGCCATCCCCACGGCGATGCCGGTGGCGCCGTTGACCAGCAGGTTCGGCATGCGGCTGGGCAGGACTTCCGGTTCGTTCAGGGAGTCGTCGAAGTTCAGGGAGAAGTCAACGGTGTTAAGGTCAATGTCCGCCAGGAGTTCTTCGGCGATATTGGCAAGGCGGGCCTCGGTATACCGCATGGCTGCCGGCGGATCGCCGTCCACGCTGCCGAAGTTGCCCTGCCCGTCGATCAGTGGGTAGCGCATGGAGAAGGTCTGGGCCATGCGCACCAGGGCGTCATACACCGGGGTATCGCTGTGGGGATGGTACTTGCCGAGCACCTCGCCCACGATACGGGCGCTCTTGCGGTGCCCCTGGTTGGGTCGCATGCCCATTTCGTGCATGGCGTAGAGGATGCGCCGCTGCACGGGCTTCAGCCCGTCCCGCACGTCGGGCAAGGCCCTGGATACGATTACGCTCATGGCGTAGCTCAGGTATGAACTCCGCATCTCTTCTTCGATGCGGATGGGCCTTATTCCACCGGAAGGCGGTACGGGAGCTGAAGTTACCATATTCTAAACTCCTTGGAATCTGCGATCTTTGCGGCCGTAAAAGGGATAATGTCCTATCTCTTAGCTGACCACATACATCTCCGCCCGCTCGTAGAAGCCGGCGAACAGGTTGGCGAAACTGCGGGGCACTTCGTCCTGCCGCTCGGGGTGGCACTGGAGACCAATCACCCAGCTGTGGTTGGGACTTTCCAGCCCCTCAATCAGGCCATCCTCCACCGAATATGCGCTGGTCATTAACCTGGGGGACCGCTGGGCCTCCCGCAGCCCCTGGTGGTGGAGGCTGTTCACCCGGAAAAAGCCGGCGCTGCCGATGATGGCGGCGGCCTTGGCACCGGGCGCCATGTAGATGAGATGCTTTTCCGGCTGCCAGCAGCCATCTTCCCGCTCGGCCTTGTGGCCGGGCAGGTCCTGGATCAACTGCCCGCCAAATGCGACGTTCAGTAGCTGCATACCCCGGCAAATGGCCAGCACGGGCATGTCATGGTCCAGGGCATAGTCCAGCAGGCGCAACTCCAGGTCGTCCAGTGGGCGGCACAGCTCCAGGTCTGCTTCGGGGTCCGGTTCGGCGCCATATAGGGCCGGATCTACGTCGGGCCCACCCGTCAGCAACAGGCCTCCGGCCCTCTCAAAAACCTGGCTGGTGTTGCCGTTTTCGGCAGGGGTCACAACACTCACTTCCGCCCCGAGGGACTCCATAACCTGGGCATAGCGGCCGGAATTGCGGAGATCTACAGAGGTGATAATAACCTTGTACATGTATGTGCCACATTATATCTGAATCTGTTGCTATTGCCCAGTGAAACCGCTACGAATTCATGCCATTATTGTTAAGTCCGGTTTGTTGGAGACGCCAAAATTTGTTAAGCTTGAGACGGTATCAGCGAGAGATTTATCAGCTATAATTCAAGTCGTAACGTCGCTAGAGACTTGAGGCGAGAATATGAAAGAGGTTATCGAGGAAACTGTCAGGCAGCTTCAGGGGCAACAGCCCTGCGTGCTGGCTACCGTTGTACGTACCAAGGGGTCCACGCCCCAGAAGGCCGGTTCCATGCTGTTGGTCCGCCAGGACGGGACCGGAGTGGGCACACTGGGCGGCGGCTGCGTTGAGGGCGATATCTGGTATGCCGCCAGGGAAATGCTCCGCAACCACAGCGGCCCGGAGTTCAAGGACTATTTCCTTAATGAAGACATCGCCGCCAGGGACGGTCTGGTCTGCGGCGGCACCATGTATTTCTACCTGGAACCCATGTATGGACCCGACGCGTTCCTGGACATTGGGCAACGACTGTTGGATGCCTATGAGGGCGGCGATCCGGTGGGTCTGGCGACGGCGGTAAATGTGCCTGAAGGTAGCCCCCACCTGGGGGCCAAGCTGATGCTGCTTCTTGATGGCGGCGTGGTCGGCACCCTGGGAAGCCCTGACCTGGACGAACGCGCCGTCGCCGCCTGCCGGCAGGTGGCTGACGTGGGTTCGACGGACAGCTTTACCACTGACGAAGGGCTTGAGGTTTTTGTCGAAGGGTTTACCACACCTCCGACTTTGACGGTCATCGGCGGGGGACACGTCGGTAAGGCCACGGCGGACCTGGCCAACATGTTGGGTTACCGGGTCTTTATCGTGGATGATCGGCCTGAATTTTCCAATCCTGAACGGTTCCCATACGCGGAGCAGACCGTAGTGACCCAGTATGAACGCTGGTCGGATGACCTGTCCGTCAACGTGAACACCTTCGTGGTAGTCGCCACCCGAGGTCATCGATTCGACGACATGGCGCTGGAGTCTGCTTTGAAGACCAAGGCCCGCTATATCGGCCTGATGGGCAGCCGGCGCAAGAACCTGATGATATACCGCCGTCTCCTGGACCAGGGGGTGCCTCTGAAGCGCCTGAAGGAAGTCCACGCCCCCATCGGGCTGGACATCGGGGGTCTTCAGCCCGAGGAACTGGCCGTCAGCATCATGTCCGAAATCATAATGGTTCGGCGTGGCGGAAAGGGTGGGCCCATGCAGATGGATGAGTGGTACATCGACCGGGTGGCTGAGCGGTTCCACGACACCATCGAAGTCTGACCGTGTTTTAAACTTCACGCCTCAAGGTGGGTGCTTTTATGCCCGAAACCGCGGCAATTCTCCTGGCGGCGGGAGAATCAAGAAGAATGGGAGAACTGAAGGCCCTGCTCACCTGGCAGGGCCAATCCCTTATTTCCCACCAGGTGGCAGCCCTCGTCGAGGGGGGAGTGGATCGGGTGGTTGTTGTCCTGGGTCACCGCAGCGATGAACTGCTGCCGGAGTTGGAGGGGAAATCCTGCGTAGAATGGACCCTGAACCCTGACTACATGCAGGGCAAGACCACCTCCGTCAAGGTGGGTCTGCGGGCATTGGGCAACCGTACCCCGGAAACTCTCTTGCTGTTGAATGTCGACCAGCCTCGCAGCGCCAGTACCGTCAGCGACTTGCTGCTGCACCATCGCGCCAATGGGCCCTTCATAACCATCCCCACCTTCGGCGGCAAAGGAGGACACCCGGTGGCATTTGACGGCGCGCTGCTGGACGAACTCAAGAATATTGCCGAGGAGACCCAGGGGATTCGAGAAGTTGTCCGCCGTCACCAGGCGGGAACCCTTCGCGTCGACATGGGCACAAGTGAGGTGCTATGGGACCTGAACACTCCGGAGCAGTACCGTGCGGCGCTGGAGCAGTTGGACTAGAGTGTCCCTCTTGGCCACCGGACAATTCTCTGAAGTGATAAACACAATCAGGACCCGGTACGCCTACCGGGTCCTGACCTGCTTTCGCTTAGTAGTCTCGCCTTTCCGGTACACTTACCGAACGTACCCTTCCTGAGGTCGCTCACCAAGGAAATTGGTTCACTTGGTATCTGCGCGAGACTTACTCTTGCTGTATTCTCCCTGCCGGAGGTGGAGCATCCCTTCCGGGTCACCCTTTCCATTCCGTACCGGCAGGGACGTTACAAGGGAAAATCCATTTATGGCATAGTTCGAAAACCTTGACCACTTTCCACCTCCTTACCGTTGTTCGGAACAGTCAGGGCATTCATGCCCTTCTTGCTCTACCAAGAGACTATCATGTAACGATATAGTTGTCAACAGTTTTTGCTGTAATTGGTACATATATCATACAAATATTGAGGGGCGGACTCTTGCCGCCCCTCTCGTCCATCGGAAATGTTTGCCGGCCGAAGCCGGTTATGCCGGTTGGGCCAGCGCCTTCGGCCGATTGGGAATCAGGAACGCCACCAGCAGACCAAAGAAGTAAATGGCCGCGGAGATGTAGAAGCCCAGTTCCCAGCCAAACCAGCGTACCGCAAAGAAGATAAACACCGCGGATATCGCGCCGAACAGGGTGTTGTTTCCCCACATCAGGCCCAGGAAAGAGGATTCCAGCCTCCGTCCCACCGCTATGTCCGCGGCGGCCGCCTGTGTCAGGTTATTGACCGAGAAGTTGAAAGTGCCATAGATGGCGATGAGAATGGTAATTACCGGCGTATAACCGCCAGCCACCTGGGCGCTGATTACCGTGGCCAGAGTCAGCACTGTCGTCAGCGCCATGACGAATACTATTATCAACTTTCTTCCGATTCGGTCTGACACGGCGCCGATTATTGGGCCCGAGAAAATGCCCGGAATAACCATGAGCGCTACGTGGAATGCCAGGAGCGTTACCACATATGGGTCCAGCACCTCGTACCCGTCTTTCTCCAGGAGGTAGGCCAAATACAGGGGAACCAGGAACACGTAAGACCGGTCGGCCATGCCCCTGACTGCGGAAACCGTGAAGATTGCCCACATCCCAGTCCCGCGGAAGGCGTCCTTCATGCCCTGCCAGTTGGTGTTGAATCTTTGACGGATGTCTATTCCTTCGGGCTTCGCTCCTCCCGCATTTCTAAGCAAAACGAAGATGATCACGCTGGAAGTGAACATGATAACCGTGCTGAAACCGACGATCAGTCGCCAGCTGATCGGTTCCCAGGGCAGATCCCAGGAGAATAGCCCTTCCCAGGCGATTACGCCCCCCAGGAATGCGCCCAATGCCAGGGGGCTTATGGCGTCACCTATGCTCCCCATAGATCTGTGCAATGAGATGAACGCACCGCGTCGTTCGGGGAAGCGCCGGGCCAGCAGACCCAGGGCCGGTGGATGCCACATTGCGCTGCCAATCGAACCCAGAGACAAGGCTGCCAGTATCAGGACGTAGCTGGGCGCAACTGACATCAGCAGATAGCCCAAGCCAACACTGAACGCGCTTACCGACAGAACCCAGGCCACCCGATGATGGTACAGGTCTACGAAAAATCCCCCGACCGTGCTGCTGACACCGCCAAATATGGAACGTATGGCAGGAATCAGCAGGCCCAGGGTAGCATTCACGCCAAGATCAGCAAGTATGATGGGCGCCAACAAGGGAATACTGTGAGCATAAAGGTGTTCAAAGGCGTGGGCGCCAATCAGGGTGGTCGCCATTACCGAATTCTTGGTTCGCCCCTCCTGTCCGCTCTGGGGGGCCACAGCCGTGGTTGATGCCAAAGTCGTCACCTGCCTTTACAAGATGGACTCGACAAAGGGTGATCCAATGGCCGGATACGCCGAGTTTGTCGGGGAATTGAGGCCGATTATACACCTTTGGGGAAAACATGGGCACGATCAGTGCAAGCTCTTGCCGGACGGATGTTCTTGCTAATGCCTGCTTTCCCTGGCCGTCAGTATTCGTTAAACATTCTCTGGATTTCCGTTCTTTCGGCGGTGCTGGTCAGAGCCAGCATCAGCAGGATTCTGGCTTTCTGGGGCTGCAGGTTGTCGGATACTATAAAACCCTGCTCGTCCTTCCGGGGAGTCATTACCACTCGTCCCGCCAGGGAGCGGGAGGCGAGAACCACCGGTATCCCTTCTCCCACCACCTGTGCCGCGGCCTCGATGGCCCTGGGCGGGAAACTCCCGCCGCCAAAACCGGCCAGCACCAGCCCATCCGATTTGTTAGCCCGCACCGCGTTGATGAAAAGGTCATCGGAGCCGGCGTAACAGTAAACAATGTCCACCCGGGGAAGAGAGTCCCTTCCAGCCACTTCAAACTCGGCGGACGTGGTGTGCCGGCGCAAGGGCGCCCGATACATGACCACTTGCCCGTCCGAGTCGGCATATCCGAGAAACCCCAGTTCGTTGGGTTTGAATGTCTCCACCCTGAAGGTGTTGGTCTTGACCACATCCCGCGCGCACTGGATTTCGTTATTGAGGATGGTCAGAACTCCCATGCCGCCCGCGGCTGGACTCGCGGCCACCCTTACGGCGTCCAGAAGATTCAGGTCAGCGTCAGTACCCATGGCGGTGGGAGGGCGCATGGCCCCGGTCACGACCACGGGTTTCGGGGACTTGACGGTCAAATGCAAGAAATAGGCTGTCTCTTCCAGGGTGGCTGTGCCGTGGGTAACCACTACTCCGTCCGCGTCTTCCCTTGAGAGTAAGTCGTTAATTCGCTGTGCCAGCCGAAGCCACTCTTCCGGGCCGATGGCGGTGCTGCCAACACTGACCAGGTCTTCCGCTTCAATACTCGCAATGTCCCTGGCTTCCGGAATGCGGTCAAGGGACTGTTGAATGGTGATATGTTCGCCCAGTTCCGGGTAAAGAATGAAATCAAGGCGGTCGGGCCCCACTCCGGCGATGCTGCCGCCGGTGGCTACGATTGATATTCGCGGTTTTGACTGGCTCATAAATACCCTCGGTTCACTCAAATTATTCTTGCCGCGTCTTCATGAGTGGCAGTGACGTGTAAGGCTTCCTCGCGGTGGTTGGTATAATGGCGGACGTTGGGTTGCAGGCTAGAATGCCGCATCATTCCTGTCAATACGGCCCAGTCAATACGGCGAAGGACACGCCAACCATTTCGGGGGGGCCACACTTGCGCGCGCTAATCGTCTCGGACATACATTCCAACCTGGAAGCCCTGGAGGCGGTCATTGCGGACGCCCAGTTGAGGGGAGGGTTTGACACGGTCTGGTGCCTTGGCGATACCGTCGGGTACGGAGCGGACCCGGAGGCCTGCCTTGATCTGTTGATGAATTACGCCCTGGTGGCGGTGATGGGCAACCACGACCGCGCCGCCCTGGACCTTCGGGAAAGCGCCGACTTCAATAACGCCGCTGCTTACGCTGCGGACTGGACAGCGAAACGGTTGAAGCAAGAGCACCGGGCCTTCCTTTCCGGTTTGCCGGAGGTTTCTACAACTGGCAGCTTTACGCTGGTCCACGGCAGCCTTCGGGCGCCGTTGAGGGAATACCTGCTCAATGAAGAGGCTGCCGCCAGCACCTTTGGGCGCCTCACTACCTCCTATTGTTTGGTCGGCCACTCGCACATGCCCTTTCTTTGCCAGGAAAACCGGGATGGTCCCCTTTTCGTACAGTTTTCCGAGGATGAATCGTTCTCCCTGGGCCAGCAGCGGTGGATTGCCAACCCCGGCAGCGTGGGGCAGCCAAGGGACTATGACCCCAGGCCCAGTTACGCGCTTTTCATCCAGGAAGAGGGGGATCCGTTCGGTTCCCTGGAACGCCACCGGGTGGAATACGAAAGGGCTGCTGCCCAGGAAAAGATGCGGCAGGCAGGGTTGCCCCGCAGCCTCATCGACAGACTGGATTATGGCGTTTAGGGAATGGGTAAAACGGTCGGCCTCAGTGGAGATGCGGCCACATTTGTGGCAAAGGGGTTCTATTGACAAGTTGGGGTACTGTTGATAGGCTTTTGCAACCTGAAACACAGCAGTTTTGGGGAGGGTACCTGTGGCCCGCTAGCTCAACTGGCAGAGCAACGGACTCTTAATCCGTAGGTTCTCGGTTCGACCCCGAGGCGGGTCACCAGATAAAGTGCATGGTGAGAAGAGGGGATTGCAGTCTGGGGGAGTGTCGGAATTGGTAGACGAGCATGACTTAGGATCATGTGCTGCAAAGCGTGGGAGTTCGAGTCTCCCCTTCCCCACCACTCTGATATCCTTGATACGGTCCTGATTGTGGGCCACTACATTGAATCCGGCGTAACAATTCAATAGTTCGCATTTTGCCGCCGGGGGGAGGGCTGTTGGCTACACTTCTGGAAGTTAATGACCTTAGGACACATTTCTTCACCTTCGAGGGAGTCGTCAAGGCAGTAGATGGGGTCTCTTACGAGGTGGAAGAGGGCGAAACCCTGGGTCTTGTCGGGGAAAGCGGCTGTGGCAAGAGTGTGAGCGCCCTTTCGCTCATGCGCCTGATTCCTGACCCGCCGGGCAAGATTGTGTCGGGCGAGTTGCTTTTCGAGGGCGAGGACATTCTGAAGATAGACATGGACGACATGCGCCGCATACGGGGCGCAAAGATGTCCATGGTCTTCCAGGAGCCTATGACCTCGCTGAACCCGGTGTTGACTCTGGAAAGGCAGCTCAGCGAAACTTTGCAGCTTCACCGGGGAATGAGCCGGGAGGAAGCCAGGCAGGAATCCATCAATCTTCTTGCCCGCGTTGGTATTCCTGACGCGGAACGCCGGGTAAAGCAGTACCCCCACCAGTTCAGCGGTGGTATGCGGCAGAGGGTGATGATTGCCATGGCGCTCAGCTGCAATCCCAAGCTGATTATCGCCGACGAGCCCACCACCGCGCTGGACGTGACCATCCAGGCCCAGATCCTGGAGTTAATGAAGTCTCTGACCACCGAGTTCGGCGTTTCCCTTATCGTTATTACCCACAACCTGGGCGTCGTGGCTCGCTACGCCGACCGCATGAACATCATGTATGCCGGCAAGATCATAGAAAGGGGAACTGCCCGAGAGGTCTACAGCAACCCCCGGCACCCCTATACTGTGGGTCTGCTCAAGTCGGTGCCGCGCCTTGACCTGCCTCGTCGCGCCAAACTGGACCCCATTGAGGGCCAGCCGCCCGACTTGATCAACCTGCCCCAGGGTTGTTCCTTCCGTGACCGCTGCCGGTGGGCCGTAGACAAATGCGCGACCGAAGTACCGCCGCTGATGCTGGTCAATGAAGGGCACTGGTCTGCTTGCTGGAGGTCCGAAGAGTTGGGAGCCTCCGCGCTGGAGTTTCAGATGGACCCGGACATGCTTGAAGGCTCTACCAATGGCGGCGGCGCTGCCGACTCGGAAACTGAAGACGATAACTAGCCCGCGGAGTGTATGAGAACATGACAACCATGACTGAAGCGGACCAGCGTGGCAACGGGGCCGTTGCCCATGATGACATTCTGGTTGAAGTCAAAGACCTTCGAATGTACTTCCCGGTGACTGCCGGGATCATCTTCCAGCGGGCCGTGGCCCAGATTAAGGCCGTAGACGACGTGAGCTTTTACGTCCGCAAGGGCGAAACTTTGGGATTGGTGGGTGAGAGCGGATGTGGCAAGACGACTACCGGACGCTGCATTCTCCAGCTCTATAAGCCCACCGGCGGCCAGGTAATGTTCGAGGGGCAGGAACTGACCGGCATGTCCACCCGCCAGATGCGGGTTATGCGCCGCCAAATGCAGGTCATCTTCCAGGACCCTTACAGTTCCCTTAATCCCAGGATGACCGCTGGCAATATCATCGGAGAACCCCTCATCGTTCATGGTTTGGTCAACAGCAAGGATGAGTACCGGGACCGGGTGGCCGAACTCCTCCAGAACGTGGGCTTGAACCCGTACATGGCCGACCGCTTCCCCCACGAGTTCAGCGGCGGTCAGCGCCAGCGCATCGGCGTGGCCCGCGCCCTTTCCGTGGGCCCGTCTTTCATAGTCTGCGACGAACCGGTGTCGGCGCTGGACGTGTCTATTCAGGCCCAGATCGTTAACCTGCTGGAAGACCTGCAGGAGCAGTTCGACCTCACCTACTTGTTCATCGCCCATGATCTCTCGGTGGTGAGACACATCAGCAACCGCGTGGCGGTAATGTACCTGGGTCACATAGTTGAAATTGCCGACAGGAACGAGATCTACGCCAATCCGCTCCACCCGTACACCCGCGCGCTCCTGTCTGCCGTGCCCATCCCCGACCCCGTTATTGATGCCCAGCGCGAACGTATCCTCCTGAGCGGCGAGGTTCCAAGTCCCTTGAATCCCCCCAGCGGCTGTGTGTTCCACCCGCGCTGTCCCATAGCCATTGACAGCTGCCAGGCGGTGATTCCCGAACTGCGGGAGGTAGAACCCAACCACTGGGCTGCTTGCATCCAGTCGCCTGGGTACGGTTCCTACTAGCCCAGGAATGACGGCAATGTTGGACACCAGGGCCGGCAAGTCGCCGGCCCTTTTTTGGTGCAACCGCATGCTAGGGGGGAAATGGCTTTGCCTTCACCGTTTTTGTGCAGGAGCGTAGTTGACGATTGAAGGTTTCGACCGCCCCTTGTGTGGTGGGAGGGTTCGGGCCGCCGGGCAATCGCATCATAGATTTCCCTCGAATTGCGCCAGGACTGGCAGCAAAGAATCAAGTCACCCTGAGTCCGCCCCGGTAGAATATCCGCCCTTGGCGGACGGACTGAGCCTGGCCGAAGGGCTCAGCGCGACATTCTTTAAGGCGCCATTGCCCTGGTGACATCTGCCTCTTGATTCCCTGGTTAACGCTTCCCTAGCATACTTTCATGCCCCATTCACGCCGTAGCTCTGCCAGGCCGGGGCAATCGCATTATAAGTCTCCCGAGAATTGCGCTAGGACTGGCGGCAAAGAGTCAAGTCACCCTGAGTCCGCCGTGGCGGACCGAAGGGTCTAAACTCCTGGCTGAGAGTCCTGGATTAGTTCCCAATGCCTGGCTGGCAGGTACGGATTCAGATGCTTCGACGTCGCTCAGCATGACATTCCCAAAAACGCGATTGCCCTGCTGCCAGGCTCAGATCACCTCTCCACCAGGGAGCGGGATCCGCCCCAGGCAGAGCCTTGGCGAGAGAGGCTGGAGGTTTGGATATCTCCCTGGTTCAAGACTGGGCAGTGGCCCAAAACGGCCCAAAATGGCCCGGAATGGCCCCCCTGGTCTACCCATTTCCTATCTGACCAGCGGCCCATTGTCGGGCCATTGGGGTGCCATCCGACCCACCTTCCAGATACGAAACGGCCCAAAGTGGCCCAAAATGGCACGGAAATCAAAAAAATTGCATTATCTGAAGACCTTAGGGGAGGCGGGAACCCATTGGCTGGCCCGCGTTTCAAGCCTTCAGAGCGGTGGTTGGTCTTCCCGCTCCCGGGGAACCTGGAGGCGGCCAGTCCCAGGCCAACGGCAATGCGCTGCGGGGAAGACTCGTCGTTCCCGCGCCGGCGGGAACCTCGCACCTGGGAAAAGGACGCTTTTCCCCCTGTACTACAGTTGAAAGCCTTTCTTCGGAATCAAAATGCGATTGTCCTGGTTCCTGCCGCGCCATCATTGTTACCGGAGTTGGCAGCGTGTTACTATTGTTGAGCTATGAATCCTGAACTTATCCGTAACTTCTGCATCATTGCCCACATTGACCACGGCAAGTCCACTCTTGCCGACCGGTTTCTGGAAATAACCGGTACCGTCCGGCCCCAGGAAATGAAGGCCCAGTTTATGGACCAGATGGAGCTGGAGCGAGAGCGAGGCATCACTATCAAGGGTAAGGCCGTCGCCATGCGGCACAAGGCCAGGGATGGGCAAGTCTACCAGTTGAACCTGATTGATACCCCGGGCCACGTAGATTTCAGCTATGAAGTTTCCCGCGCCCTGGCTGCCTGCGAGGGCGCCCTGCTGGTGGTGGACGCCAGCCAGGGAATCGAGGCCCAGACCATAGCCAACACCCTGCTGGCCATGGAGTATGACCTGGAGCTTATTCCCGTGGTCAACAAGGTGGACCTGCCCCAGGCGGAGCCCGACCGAGTGGCTGGCGAGCTTCAGCAGGTCTTTGGCTTCCGCGAGGACGAAATTCTCTACGTCTCTGCCAAGGAGGGTACCGGCGCTAACGACATTCTGGACTCCGTCGTCGAACGTCTTGCGCCGCCTTCCGGGAGCACGGACGGCGCCATGCGCGCCCTGGTTTTCGACTCGGTGTACAACAGTTACAAGGGCATCATCGGTCACGTGCGGGTGGAAGACGGCAAGGTCTCAAAGAACGATAAGATTATGGTGATGTCCTCGGGGCGGGTGGCGGAGATCATGGAGGTTGGGGTCTTCTCCCCTCATCCGACTCCGGTTGACGCCCTGTACACCGGGCAGGTTGGTTACATTGCCACGGGTTTCAAGGACGTGCAAGAGTGCAGCGTGGGCGACACCCTGACCATCGCCAACCGACCTGCGGTCGAACCGCTGCCCGGTTATGTGGAGCTGAAGTCCATGGTCTTCGCCGGCCTGTACCCCTCCGACGGGGAGGAGTACAACAGCCTGCGCGCGGCGCTGGAGAAGTTGCGGCTCAACGACGCATCACTGACCATGGAGCCGGAAAGCAGCGGTGCGCTGGGCTTCGGCTTCCGCTGCGGTTTTCTGGGACTGATGCACCTGGAAATCATCCAGGAGCGCCTGGAGCGGGAATACGACCTGGACCTGATAGTAACCGCCCCCAGCGTGGCCTACCAGGTAATCCTGCAGGATGGAGATACCATCCGAATAGACAATCCTTCCAGGCTCCCGCAGCCGCACGAGATTCGGGAAATCCAGGAACCGGTTCTGGGCGTGACCATCGTGGCCCCCAACCGACACGTTGGCGCAATCATGGAGCTGATGCATGGCCGGCGCTCCGACTTCAGGCGCATGGAATACATCCAGGGGATCTCAGCGAAGGATGGCAGCGAGGCCAGGGAAGAGCAGACGAGGGTGGTCATGGAATATACCATGCCCCTTTCAGAAATGCTGGCCGACTTCTACAACCAGCTCAAATCCCGCACCCAGGGCTATGCCTCGCTGGACTACACTTTCGAGGGGTACCGGGCGGCGCCCCTGAGCCGGGTGGACATCCTGATTAACCACCAGCCGGTGGAGGCACTGTCCATGATAGTTCATCGGGACCTGGCCGTTCCCCATGGGCGGGCGCTGGTGGATAAGCTGAAGGCCACCATACCCAGGCAGCTTTTCGAGGTACCCATCCAGGCCGCCATCGGCAGCAGGATTATCGCCCGGGAGACGGTTCGGGCGCTCCGCAAGGACGTCCTGGCCAAATGCTACGGCGGCGACATCACCCGCAAACGCAAGTTGCTGGAAAAGCAAAAGGAAGGCAAGAAGCGGATGAAGAGTGTGGGACGTGTGGAAGTTCCCCAGGAAGCCTTCCTGAGCCTGCTGGGAATCGGCAACGAGAGTTAGCCACAGGGGGAGAGGCTCACTCCTCTGTTCCGGCCACGGCCACCGCTTAACCCTGGGCTCCCTTTCAATCCTTGGATCCCTTTCAACCCTGGGCTCCCTTTTTCAATTCCCCAAGCTGGACTAGGTGCTCGCGCCAATGCCCGGCGAAAAGTCGTTCCACCAGCCATTGGGCCGGACGCGGCTCGTCCCAGTGGCGGTTGCGCTGGTGTACCAAAGCCGTGGAATCTGCCAGAGTTTTATCATCCAGCGTCGCCAACTGCCCTTCCAGGCTGTGGAAATAGCGGGTGAATTGTTTCTTCACCTGTGCCGTCGTCCATCCCTGTGCTTCTTCGGTCAGGTACTTCTGGTCAGCCCAAAGGTCGTACTCCTGAACTTCTCCCGACAATATTCCTTGCAGGATTTCAGGCACTCCGCCCGGCGGGGTGTAGAGCATGTGCGTAATTACCTCGCGGGCGGACCAGGACTCCGCATCGGGACGCCAGTCCAGGCAGTTCTCCATGCCTTCAAGGATTTGAAACAGTTCGGATCGTATCTCATTGAGGTTGGTCAGGTGTTGGTCCCTGGCAGTGGTCATGTCATCCTCCGGCAAAACGGCTGGCTTTCGAATCAGGGCTTGAACACCATCAGGAACAAAACTATCACCGGTATCAGGGTCATGATACCGCCGGCAATATTCCAAAGCTTGCTGGCCCGCCGGTAGTTGTCGCCCTGGTCGATGCCTTCCAGGGATTCGGCGGCAAACTGGGCCATGCGCCGCTGCTGGGGAAGCAATACAGCCAGCCAGAGTATCACCATAACAATTACCAGAACGAAGGATGTCCCCAACCACAGTTCCTGGAACCGGTCCCAACTGGTCAGCCCGGCCATCCAGATTCCAGTGCCCAGCAGGACGACGATTCCGGGGCCGGTGAACATCATGTCTGATCTCACCAACGCCTGGGCAGTGGTGGCAATGGTGTCGGGATTTCCCGAGCGGTCGGCCCGCGCTTTCCAGAAGGCCGAACTTATCAGATGGCCCATCAGCCAGACGGCCGCCAGGATGTGCAATGTAAGCAACAGGTTAAACATCATTAGTCTCCCTTCGGGTGTGAATTCCTCTGACGCCAACGACCGCTCTGCCCGGCAAGCAGCCAGCAGGCCAGCAGGGCCAGCCAGGCCAGGTATCCGGCAGTCCAGGCATTCCTCTGTGCCGGCGCGTCATAAAGCCAGACCAGGAGCAGCATAAGACCGACTATAATGCCCAGCCAGCCCAGCCATCCGTTCCTGCCGCCGTGCCTGGCCAGCACAGCGCCAAGGGCCATCGCTGCCAGACCTGAGAACGTGAGGCTGATGTTCTCTGACATAGTCTTCAGTGGGAACAGCAAACCCTCAACCAGATGCAAGGCATCCAGGGAAGTGCTTAACCCCTGGTCGCTCAAAGGCAATCGTACTGGCTGGCTGATCGCCACACCAACCAAACCTGAAATTATGGAGAAGAATCCCGATCCGACCAGCATGAGCGCCCCGGTCAGGGCAAGAGCTTCCGCCCTCGGTGAAAGCGCTCGGTAAAGGCCCGCTGTAGCCGCTGTTATCACCAATGCGCTCAGGACCAGGGATGCCATTCCCCAACGCTGCCATTCGTCTCCAGACGACCTGTAGGTTGTCGATATCCTTGCTCCCGGAGAAACTTCCCTTTCGGTCAAAAACAGGTCGTCCCAATGGAACGCCCAATTGTACTGCATTGCCACCAGGCTGGTCAGGATGTACACGACCAGCAGACCGGCGCAAATATATTCGGGAGCTCTTGCTGCAACTATTCCCCAGGCTCTGGCGCCGGTTTCAGATACCCAGGCCCTAGCTTTGGCTTTCATCCGAGTTTGTGGCAGGCATCGCCTTCTCTGCCCTGTCTGTACCCTTCCAGGTGAGCAGTCCCGCCACCACCAGCAGCCACCCCAGAAGCGCTGCCCCGCCCGCTCGGTGCATGGCGGTTGCTTCCGGCTCCCAAATAAAGAACATGGCGACGGCAGAAGCCCAGCCCGCCCCGCCCAGCCACCGAGGCAAGGGCT
This sequence comes from Dehalococcoidia bacterium, assembly GCA_965207275.1. Lineage (GTDB taxonomy): Bacteria > Chloroflexota > Dehalococcoidia > Lucifugimonadales > UBA3495 > Bin22. The sequence continues at coordinate 1,664,296 of CBDBMH010000002.1, read as the reverse complement.
TGGCGAAGACAATTGTGGCGCTCCAAGCGGCCAAGCCCAGGGCCGCAGCGGTGAATCCCACCCGTCCGGCGGCGGCGCGTACCGGCTCTATTGCCTGAAAAGCGTACAACGTTGTCTGACTTGAAAGGTCATCCGCATAGTATATGCGGCTTGGACCGTACGCTTCCTTCGACAGAATGTCCGCCAGCGCCAGGCCTGCCAGGCTGGAGAACAGCCAGAATGCCCCCGCGGCGCCCAGGAAAACGGCGGCCAACAGGGGCAAAGTTCGGTCATGGATACGGAAGACCTGGAAAACGAGGGGTGAGGCCGCCAGCAGCAGAAATGCCGCGACCAGGTTGGCAATCTTGCTGGCCAGATACCAGGAATGATTGGCCGAAATCATGGCCATGGAATCAAGCGCATCAGGTTGGTCGGCGCCGCTGGCTATCCTGGTGACTATGGTGACAACCTGCGCGCCACAATAGAATACCAGGATGGCAGCGGTCAAACGCTCCAATGTCCGATGAGAAAGAATTGCCTGCCGTGGGATTTTCGGGGTGGAGGAGGTCTGCATCACTGGCATGCCTTCCCCTAACAATCCGACAGTTGGGTTGCCAGGTCGCGGATCAGGGAGGATACCGCCTCCCTGGTATCTTCCCGACCCAACCCATACTTTAGGGTAGCGCGCAACAGTCCCAGGGGCGTGCCGCCGTCGTACCTGGTGCCCAGGAATTCATAGGCGAAAATGTCCTGCTCATCCAGCAGCAACTGGATGCCGTCAGTCAGTTGGATTTCGCCCCGCGCTCCGGGCCGGGTCTCCTCCAGGCATTCGAAGACTTCCGGGGGCAGGATGTAACGACCCACTATGCTCAAGTTAGAAGGAGCATCTTCCCTGGCCGGCTTTTCTACCAGGTTCTTGACGAAATGGGTCCGATTTCCCTTGTCGTCGGCGTCCACGACCCCGTAGTTGTGTATGACCTCCCATGGAACCTGCTCCACTGCAATTACTCCGCCGCCGTATTGGGCGGAAACCTCCAGCATCTGGGAGATTACCCCCGGTTGGTGGTCTATGATATCGTCCGGGAGGATGACGACGAAGGGTTCGTCTCCCACCGCGTCCCTGGCCGTCAGTACCGCATGGCCCAGCCCCAGGGGTTCCTCCTGGATCACAAAGGAAACCCTGGCCAAATTTGAAGCGTACCTGACTGACTCGAGAAGATCTGTGGCGCCCGTGTCCGCAAGGCGCTGTTCCAGTTCCGGCCTCGGCTGAAAATAGGCGCTTATGGATTCTTTACCTCGGGCGGTTACCACGATCACTTCTTCTACCCCGGCCTCGGCGGCTTCCTCCACCACGTATTGCAGCATGGGCCGGTCCAGGATGGGCAGCAGTTCTTTGGGCACCGACTTGGTTATGGGCAGAAAGCGGGTGCCCAATCCGGCGGCTGGAATTACGGCTTTTCTTACTTGCACTCTTCTCACCGGGTCCTTCAATTCTATCATCCGCTCCCTACCGTCTGGGGGCGGTTGGGCGCCATTAGAGTATTTAATTCGCTATCGTAGCCCCGCACTGCCGGCGCCATTTCAAGACAATGCCGTCAGGAAGGCCGTAGATGCCATGCCGGTTATGCCGTCAGGCGGCAACTGTTACCTTAGACAACACCCCCATGAGGGTGGCCGGAAAATCCCGGTGGGGCATACCCTGCCTGAAGCTGGTCTATTTGACAGTGTTGCGGGTCTACCCTAACATTGATTGGGAGACCGTGCTAGACGGGGAGCTAGCGGTGCCCTTTACCCGCAATCCGCTATAGCGGGGTGTAATTCCCCCCTTAGGCCAGACCTGTTGGGCCGCTGCCCAGGGAGCGCAGTGTTGATGGCCGGGTCCCACGCGGCGCAGGCTTGTGAACCCCGCCAGGTCCGAGAGGAAGCAACGGTAAACAGGTCCCTGCGGGTGCCGTGGGAACGCCTGGCCTGAGTTGTGGCCCTGGAAATGCCCATAGGGTTTTCGTCAACGGGGGGTGTGCGGTCTCTTATCCGAGCTTCCGTTAATATGCCGTGACTTCAATAACTTCCGCACCGTCTTTCCCCACTCCCCGCCCCCGCAAGTCCCTGGGACAGCATTTTCTGGTTGACAACCGGATTCTTTCCCGGATCGTGGAGGCGGCACAATTGACTGCCAGCGATCGGGTGGTGGAAATCGGCCCTGGCAGGGGCGCGCTGACGCGACGCCTCGTGCCTCATGCCGGCTGGGTCGTAGCCATTGAAATGGACGGTGATTTGTCCCAGTCCCTGCCAGCCCGACTGGGTCAGCCCGCCAATCTTTCCGTGGTCAATGCCGACGCCCGGACCGTCAATCTGTCCGAAGTGGTAAGCGCTGATGAGCCGTACAAGGTGGTGGCGAACCTGCCGTACTATGCCGCCAATCCCATCATCCGGCGTTTCTTCGAAGCCAGCCACCGGCCTACCAGGATGGTGGTAACCGTGCAGCGGGAAGTAGCCGAGAGTATGACGGCCGCCCCCGGCAAAATGTCCCTCCTCTCTGTTGCCGTGCAGTTCTACGCCACCGCCATGGAGGTGTGCATTGTCCCCTCCTCGGCCTTCCGTCCGGCCCCGAAGGTTACTTCCAGCGTGGTATGTCTGGATCTCCTGCCCCAACCGACCCTGAATGACGTTGACGCGCCGGCATTCTTCAAGGTGGTGCGAGCCGGATTTTCCGCTCCCCGAAAGCAACTCCACAATTCCCTGCGCCACGGGCTGGGCCTGCCTTCAGAGGAAACACGCCGAATTCTGGAGGACGCCGAAGTTGCCGGATCCAGGCGGGCAGGAACCCTCTCCTTAAACGAGTGGCTGGAAGTTTACCGGGTTTGGGCAGAAATTCATGCCGGCTAGAACGGTTGGGGGTGGATGGTGCTAGTCCGGGCCTACGCCAAGCTTAACCTGTGCCTGGAAGTCCTGGGACGGCGCCCGGACGGCTACCACGAGATCAGCACCGTAATGCAGGCCATTGACCTCGCAGATGAGCTTGAGATAACTCCGGCGTCCTCGCTCCGGTTCAGGTGTGACGATCCGGAGATTGATGAAGAGGGAAACCTGGTGTGGCAGGCGGCGACTGCCCTGGCCGCAAGTTGCGGACGGCTGCCAATGGCGGAGATTGCTTTGAGAAAACGCATTCCGGTGGGAATGGGACTGGGCGGGGGCAGCAGCGACGCGGCGTGTACCCTGCTGGCCCTGGACAAGCTTTGGGGCCTCAACCTGCCCTTGGAGAGGCTGGTGGAAATCGGCTCTCGCCTGGGTTCAGACGTTCCCTTCTTCTTCTGGGGCGGCGCCGCTCTGGCAACTGGGAGAGGTGATATTATTGAACCCGTTCCCGCTGGGACCGGGGTTCCCGCCACCGTGATTCTTCCCGAATCCACAATCCATTCCAAAACAGCCCGGATGTATCGCCAATTGGGGCCTGCGGATTTCAGCGATGGCGGCGTAACCCGGCGCTGCCTGCAGAACCTGATGGCGGGCCAGTGGGCCGATGATCTCCACTATAATGCGTTTGAGGCCGTTGCAGTTCGTGAGTTCCCCTGCCTTGAGGGCATTATCGATACGGTGACCATGGCCTGCGGGCGGCGACCGCATTTGACCGGGGCAGGGCCGGCGCTGTTCCTGTTGCATTCTTCAAAACGGGAACGTGATTCGGTGGCCCAGGCCTTGCAACCACACCGATCGCAGGCGTATTTTGTACGTACTGTGGGCCGCTTCGATAGGAACGCCACCACTGTCGGCGTTGTTGATCCATAGAGCAGTAATCATTCCTTTCCTTTTGTGAGAAACATTAGATGAGCATTCTGGGCGCAATCAACATACCGTTCAGTCCTTACATAATCGACTTCGGGCCGTTTCTGCTTTCCTGGCATGGATTCTTCACCTTCGTGGCCGTGGCTGCGGCAGTGTACCTTACGGTCCGGTGGGGTCGGCGAGAGGGCATGGATGGCGACGCGGTGCTGTCCATATCCGTGTGGTGCATCATTGGCGGCATCATTGGGGCCAGGATACTTCACGTTATCGACTTCTGGAGTGTCTATTCCGCAGACCCCCTCCGCATTTTGATGGTATGGCAGGGCGGCATAGCCATATTTGGGGCCATTATCGGGGGGTACATCGCCGGTTCTGCCTATATCATGACCCGAAACTCGGAATGGTTCCTTGGCCTGTGGGGCAAGTTCTTCCGCTTTGCGGGAGAACCCGAAAAAGCCACACTGCCCCGTATCGGCCACCTGGCCGACGTGGCCGCCCCGGCGCTGCTGCTGGCCATGGCCATTGGCCGGATTGGTGACATTATCAATGGGGAGCACTGGGCCAAGTTTACTGACCTGCCTTGGGGCGTGGTCTATTCCCATTTGGAGAGCCCCGGCGCCTTCCGGGCGGCCAGCCACCCGGCAGTAGCCTACGAATTGATCATGGACTTGATTATCTTCGCGATAATCTGGCCCCTGAGGCACCGCCTGCGCCCCCAGGGCATGACATTTGTTCTGTACGGCGCCCTGTATTCCATTGGCAGGTTCTTCATTAGCTTCCTGCGGGTGGAGTCCAACACCTACTTTGGCGGCGTCCTGAACGAAGCGCAGATAGTGTCCCTGGTCGTGCTGTTAATTGCGGTTCCTCTACTGGTCTACAAGGCCCAGCTGGTCAGGCCTTCCCGGCGAAATACCCAACCACCTCAGCGCCGCACAGAGGCTGTGGAGGAATAGTACCGCAGCTTATGAACTCTCACGCGGTGAAGGATTCCCAGGGCACAAAGGGTGCTACAAGCCTGCCGGCCCGGCCGGTAGGTTACGAGGAAATCTGCCAGGGACTGGAAACGCTGTGCCAGTTAATAGCTGCCTCGCCGGATGGTTGGTGGCCCGACGCCATTGTTGCGGTGGCGAGGGGCGGCCTGGTGCCAGCCACCCACGTCTGCCATTACTTTGACCGTCCTGTCTGCTTCATATACGACGACGCGCTGCTGGGCACCCTGGACGGCCACCACCGAGTTCTGGTAGTTGACGAAATCAACGACACCGGCAGCGCGCTTCAGCGCATCCGAAGCCGTATTTTCAGTCAACCTCCCAATGACGGGTTTGACGTAAGGTATGCAGTCCTCTACACACGGCATACTACCAGCTTCCAGGCCGACTACTTCCTGGACTCTGATCCCTATTTCCTGAGGGACGCAACCTGGCAGAATTTCCCCTGGGAGAGGTCGTAACGTCCCGGATTGCAGAACCCTTCAGGATGCCCGGTCACACACTCCCGCCACACGGACGAAAATCCTCCACCATCAAGCTTATCTGCCGTTTTCCTTGCCACGTAGCCTGGCTGATCGTATAGACCAGGTCTAAACAAGTGGTCTTTCGGTCCCATTCCTGCGCCCGATTGAAGAGCAAGGCAGGATATTGCTGCCTGCCGTCACTGACCAGGAGTTTCAAGTGCTGTCCGTCACTTCCCATCAACCAGTGATTCTCGATTCTCAACCCTCGAGACAGGAACAGGGGCCGCGGATTGCCGACCCCAAAAGGCTCCAGTTCGTTCAGGACAGCCTGAAATCGGGGTGTTATATCGGACAGGGAGACTTCCGCATCTATATCGAGAACGGGTTCTACTTCCTGGCCGTGTAGAGCTTCCCCCGCCAATGTCGTCAATCTCGCTTCCAATGCGGCGAAATTTATTGGCCTTATCGTAAAACCGGCAGCCTGGGCGTGTCCGCCATGGCGAACGAACAGATCGGCGCAGGTATCGAAGGCATCAACCAGGTCAAATCCCGGAATGCTGCGGCCGCTGGCCACCAACGTGTTTTCATCCACCCGCGCCAGGGCCACCGCTGGCCGCATGTAGGCCCTGGCAAGCTGGCCGGCAACCAGGCCGGCGATCCCGGGAGTTATTGCCGAATCTTCAACAATGATGAAAGGAGGCATTTCAGAAAGGCCGTCCACCCTGGCGCGGGCGGCGGCAAAGGCCTTTCGGGTTAACTGTTGCCGTTCCCTGTTTTGAGTTTCGAGCTTGGCAGCCAGTGTTTCCCCTTCGCTGCAGCTCTTGGTGGTGAGCAGCCGCAGGCTGTCGTTGGCGTGGCCCATTCTGCCGGCCGCGTTGAGTCGGGGCGCGATCTGAAAGGCTACCGTTTCGGCAGTTATGGGTTTGCCCTCCAGCCCGGCCAAACGATACATGGCCTTTAGCCCCGGGCGCTGCGTTTCGGTCAGTTGCTCAAGCCCCTCCCGCACCAGGTAGCGGTTCTCGTCCAGGAGGGGCACCATGTCGGCGATGGTGCCCAGGGCCGCCAGTTCCAGCAGGTGACGGGGCATGGGTAAACCCACCAATTGATGAAGACCCTGGACCAGCTTCAGCGCCAGACCGGCCCCGCAAAGGTGGGGAAAGGGATATTCGTTGCCCGGCATGGCGGGATCAATTATTGCGGCGGCTCCGGGCAGTGTGTTCGGGGGGACATGGTGGTCGGTGATTATGACATCAATGCCCAGGGCGCGAGCCAATTCTGTCTCAGCTATGGAAGAAACACCACAATCCACGGTTATGATAAGGTCGGCAGATTGTTCCGCAAGGTGGTGAACAGCCTCCTCGGAAAGGCTGTGACCCTCGGATACCCGGTGGGGCAGGTAGGGTATGACTTCAATGCCGAATTCAGCGAGACCCTCCACCAGAATGGCGGTTCCGGTAATTCCATCCACGTCGAAGTCGCCAACGATTCCCACCCTGCCCGATGACCCGGCCGCCAATGTGGCAGGATCCGCCTGCCGGAGCCGGCGCAGAGCCGCCTCCATCCCGGCGAGGCGCATGGGACAGTAGGGTACCCGGTGGGGTGGATTCAGGAACAGGCGTAACTGTTGCTCGGTTGCAATGCCGCGGTTTACCAGCGTCCGGACCAAGGCGGTCGGCAGTTCATTGGCAAAGTCGAAACCCCCTTCTCTTTCCCGTACCTCTTTCAGCTTCCACGTTTTCATGACTTTACCGATTAGATGGGCCTGATGCTGGACGTACCCGGACGGGCAGAGTGGCCCACAATGTAGTTACTGATTAACGACCGGAATGGAGACCATAGCCAGGAGCGACATAGCGATTGGCTGCTCGGCTGTGGCATCTGAAGACTAACCCATTGGGACGGAGTACCGCTATGGGCAACTGTCAGCGATCACGATCTGGTGAATTGGTGGTGGGAGGCTGAGAAGGGGGGTCGCCTCTCCTCCGCTCATCGCGGCGCTGGCGGCGCAGTTCCTGGCGCGCCAGGTTGGCGGACGTTATCTTGTCTACGAAGTTGCTGATGAAGATATAGCGAAAATCGTACCCCCATGCTGTGTCCCACGCTCCCCATAGGGTGTAGAGAAACAGCAGAAAAGCGAGGACAAAAGATACCAGGGTAACCTGGGAGGGTACTGTGCCGGCAGCCTGTGCGGCGCCGGTAAAATATGCTACGAAAATCAGGACAACCAGCACCAGGTGGACGAGAGTGGCCTGCATTCCCTGGAAGGCGCCCCAGGCAGACTGCTGGTTCCGGAACAGGCGAGAAATGACGTAGGCAATGATCGGGCTGGGCAAGACAGCGAAGCCTACGTTTCCCAGCAAGGGGAACAAAGGAACACCGAAGAGAAGGGGAGCGGCGTGGGCAATCGCCCCTCCTACCCGCTCTTTTGTCGTAAATACGGGAGGTTCTTCCAGTTCGTCGGGTCGGGAACGACGGAACATAAACCAGGCGCCCTGCTACCCGGCCCACCCGGGGTCGGTGAATACCAGGACGGAATTGTGACCTCCAAATCCAAAGGAGTTGCTCATGGCCACGCTGACCTTAACCTGGCGGGCCTTCAGCGGCGTATAGTCCAGGTCACATTCGGGATCAGGGTCCACCAGGTTAACAGTGGGGGGGATTACATCATCCTGGATAGCCTTTACGCAGAGGGCAGCCTCCAGGGCGCCGCCGGCGCCAAGGAGGTGGCCTGTCATGGACTTGGTGGAACTTATGGGAACGCGGTAGGCTTCCTCCCCCAAGGCAAGCTTGATGGCCTTGGTCTCTTGCCAGTCGTTTAGCGGTGTGGAGGTGCCATGGGCGTTCAAGTAATCGACCTCGGAAACGTCTATCGCCGCGGCTTTCAGAGCCAGGCCAATGGCATTTGCGGCGCTCTGGCCCGTAGGGTTAGGCTCGGTAAGGTGGTGGGCGTCGGAGGTGGCCCCGTAGCCTCGAAGCTCGGCCAGTGGCGTAACTCCCCGTTGGACCAGGTGTTCCGCACTCTCCAGGACCAGGACAGCGGAACCCTCTCCCATGACAAACCCGTCCCGGTCCCGATTGAAGGGTTTGCTGGCCCGGGGAGGGTCTTCATTGAAACGGGATAGGGCCCGGAGGGAGTTGAACCCGGCCACGGCGATGGGGACTATGGGGGCTTCACTGCCGCCGGCCAGGACAACGTCGGCCTGGCCCCGTCGGATCATTTCCCATCCCTGGCCCAGTGCGTCGGCGCCGCTGGAGCAGGAAGAAACTACGCAATAGTTGGCGCCCATGGCCCCGGTGACCATGGAGACCTGGGCTGAAGCCATGTCGCCCAGCATCATGGGAATCAGGAAGGGCGTCACCCGCCGGGGTCCCCGGTCCCTGAGCACATCGTACTGTTGGGAAAGGGTAAGTATGCCGCCGATGCCGCTGCCAATTATGGCCCCAACTCGAAATGGGTCCTCGCTGCTCAAATCGATCCCTGCGTGGCGGCAGGCTTCCTGAGCGGCCACGGCCGCGAACTGGGCGAAACGGTCCATGCGGCGGCTTTCCTTGCGTTCCAGAAAAGCCTCCGGCTGGAAACCCTTTACTTCAGCTGCGAAGGTGGTGTCGAATCCTTCGGTGTCGAAGGCGGAGATGAAATCGATGCCGGATTTGCCGGCTACGATGGACTTCCAGGTGGACTGAGTGTCAAGGCCCAAAGGACTTATAACTCCCAAGCCGGTTACAAATACCCTTTGTGCGGATTCGCTCATCTTGTCCTTTGCCTTGAAGCTGGCCGGCGCACCGATGTCAACGGACTGTGCGCTGTTATTCCGTCGGGACGATCGGGCGCAATCCCGGCAAGAAGAGGCGGAATCCTGGGCAGATTTGCCCCACACGGCAACCGACAGGCTGGGTCCCGGGTTTCCGCCCTATGCCCGCGCCTCTCGCGGTTTTGTCTGGAGGGCCTCGGCCCCGGCGCCATTACTCTTTAATGGGACGACGCCGGTTCGAAGATTCAACCACCACCCGGTTTACCATATCGTAGATCTCGGTGATCTTGGCCGAAACGTTGTCTGCCAGGTCCTTGCTGCCAACACTTACCGGGTCCGACATGCTCCTCAGCGAGTCGGTTAGCTCGTTGACTTTTACGTTAATGTTTTCGATCAGATCGCGTCGGGCGTTGGCCAGGGGCTGTGACACACTCCTCAGGGTTTCGGCCAGTTCATCCACCCTTTGGGAAATGTTCTGTCCGAACTCCTTTCCAGCCACGGAAACAGGGTCGGCAAAACTCTGCATGTTCCGGGATGCCTCGGCAATGCGGGAACTGATGGAGTCGCCCAGCTCATTGCCAGATGTGGCCACCCGCAGCTTGTAGGACCGCATTATCCGGAATATACGTCCATAGAGATCGTCAATCGACGTCAACTTGTCGGAATACCGGTCAAACAGTTCCCGACTTTCCTGCATGGTCCACCGCTTGTCGTAATGGACAAACTGGCGGCCGGTGTACAAGTGGTAGGGCCGGATCTCGCCTTCCTGCAGCAGTTCGCCGTGCTCGTTGAGCGGCTTCAGGTCGGTCCAGTTGGAGGTCGCCGGCAGAGGAGTCAACAGATTGGCGGTCTGGTACCTGCTGTGCTGCGTCACCCAGTCCGCCAGGTTCATGATGTCGTCCTCACTGTCGAAGGGGAGGCCGATTATGGTCATGGCTACCACGGAAAACTCCATGGCGTTCAGGGTGCGCAGGTCTTGCTCCATCTGCCCCGGTTCCTGCCGCTTGTTGACGGCCAGCAGGTTCTCGGCGTTGTTGGACTCTACTCCCAGGTAAAGCATCTTGATGTTGGCGTCTGTCATGGCCGCCGCCAGTTCCGGGTCCTGACCTATTTCCGCCCGGGCCTGGCAGATCATGTACATGTTGTCGGTGTGGCCCTTCCAGTTCTTGAGACGCTCCAGGCGTTCATTGCGAAACTTTACGGCCCGCAGGGGAGGAGTGTGCAGGTCGTCGGAGATGAAGACGTTGAACCTGCCATTTCGGGAAGTGTGAAGGAGACCCTCGGACGCCAGTTCCTGCAACTGGTGAAGGCGCTTGATTTCCGTCTCTCGCGGAATCATGCGGTAGCCCAGGAACTGCTGAATAACCTGGCAGTAGGTGCAGTTTTCGGTGCAGCCTCGAACTGTTTCCAGGACTCCCCCGGGCATGGGATGATCGGGGGAAAGGTCCTTGATGGAGCGATAGTCGGGCAGTTCGGCAAAGGCGGGGTTTACCAGCCCCTGCCGGCGTGTCTGGATGACCTGGCCATCTTTCCGATAGCTGATGCCCGGAATTTTTTCCAGGTATGCTTCCCGAGTTCCCTCGGGGTGGGTCAGCATCAGGTCACAGAGGGGGGCGATGATATCCTCGCCCTCCCGCTGGACAATCACGTCGAAGTTGCCCAGCGCAAAAGCTTCCTCGGGCAACGGACTCATTTGTGGGCCGCCGCCGATAGTAACCAGACCGGGGTGATACATCTTGGCCTGGCGTGCCAGATGGTAGGCTCGGGGGGCTTCATTTATCAGGGCGGTAACCAGGAGAACGTCCACGTCCTCCAAGTCCTTACCTGGATCCATGAGGCCGCTACGGTCTTCAAACCAGATTTCCCTCTCATAAAGGAAGGGACCGTCTTCCCACTGGCCCAAAGCGGTAGAAAGGAAAAGCATTCCCTGCCTGGGAATCGCCATATATTCAAAATTGCCGCCGGCCGATGCCGGCTGAACCATTACTACCCGCTTGATCCTGGACCCTGTCGTAGCCATCTCTTCACCTTGTACGTGCTTGGGCAGCAGGCACTTCCAACATATTATTCAGATTTAAGATATTAGCGTATTTCCACACTTTGTTCAATAATCTCAAGCCCGCGAACCTGACCGTTGCGGGCCGGGCCGGCTGTTCCAGGTAGCGCGATTATCCTGCTTCCTGCTGCTGGCTAAACAAATCTGGGCATTATTTCCGAAGCAATCGCCTCGATGTGGCGCACCCTGTCCTCCGGTGGGCAGGCGACGCTGAAGACTATGTGCCTGGCCCCGGCTTCAATATATTGCTCCAATCTTCGGGCACACATTTCCGGGGTGCCCAGCAGGCAATAGTTTCGGACTATATCCAGGAAGTCTCCGCCGTAGAGGTATCGCCCACCCAGGGCGGCCGCGGCGGCTTCCGCAGCTTCCTGCTCCGTTGGGTAGACGGAAATGTATGGGAAATAGGCCCACTGAAACTGGGCGAGATCCCGGTCTTCCTCTTCGGCCATGGCCGTAATCTTCTCCACGCTTTCCCGATACCGTTCCGGGTTGTAAAAGTAGGGGAACCAGCCATCGCCAAATCGGACCGCCCGGCGCATTGCCGCGTCCCTCCTGCCTGCTACCCAAACCGGAGGATGCGGGTCCTGGGCTGGAGGCGGGTTCAGTGCCGCATCCTGGAAGGCGAAGTGGCGCCCGCTAAAAGAGGCTTCTTCGCCCGTCCATAGGCGGCGGAGGGCGTCCAGGCATTCATCCGTGCGACGGCCTCGCTGCCTCACGTTCAGGCCCGCCGCCTCAAATTCCATGGGAAACTCGCCGCCCACTCCCACGCCCAGGGTGAGTCTGCCACCGGAGGCAATATCCAGCGACGCGGTCATCCTCGCCAGCACAAGGGGCTCGTAAAAGGGCGTCAGCAAAATGGAAGATAGCAGCCGGATGCGCTCCGTAGCGCCGGCTGCCACGCCAAGGAGAGGTAGCGAAGCATGAGTTGGCCCGGGCGGACTGCCCCGCATGAAGTGCTCACCGACGGAAATGTACTCAAAGCCCAAGCTTTCGAGCCAGGCCGCTTCCGCCGCGATTTCCGCGGCGCCCAGCACGGCGCTGGCGCCAAAGTGAAGTTGGGGATGCGTCATGATCTCGCCTTTGCCGACCGTTTCAATAACAGCAAACGGTCGGTTGCATCGGGTTCATTTTGGCTGCCTTCCATTCCCATTTCTGAGAAAGAGGAATTGGGCGGTGCGCCGGGGTTTATATTACAATAATAAAGGAGAAGGTGGTGTAACTTACAATGTGGTTTACCCAAGAATGAGGTCAGGGTTAAACCCGTTGTGTTGCCTTTGGAGAGCGGAATATGACAGTGCTGGTAACCGGTTCGACGGGATTCCTGGGCCGCCGGGTTGTGCAAAGGCTGCTCGAGCACAATTATCAGGTGCGCTGCCTGGTACGCACTCCGGGCAAGGAGCGGATGTTTGAGCGGGGTTCAGTGGACGTCTACTATGGGGATATCGGCAACCCGGACGCCCTGGCCGGCGCCTGTCAGGGTGTTGACCAGGTGATACACCTGGTGGCGGTAATCCGTCAAAACGGAGAGGAAACCTACGACACAGTTAATCATCTGGGCGTCGAGCAGGTAGTAGAGGCGGCAAAGAGCACCGGCACGGTAAGCCAGTTTGTCCACATAAGCGCCGTTGGCGCAGTTAACGATCCGGACTTGCCATACCTTAGAAGCAAATGGCAGGGAGAGCAGGCTGTAATTAACAGTGGACTAACTTACACCATAATCAGGCCTTCTCTTATTTTTGGCCAGGGGGATGAGTTCATAAGCTCGCTGGCAGCTGTGGTGAGGCTGTTCCCCACGGTGCCGGTGATCGCCGGGGGCCGTAATCGCCTCCAGCCAATATGGGTGGACGACCTGGCCCAATGCATCGCCCTGTCCCTGGGCCGCCATGATCTCCACGGCCACACGCTGGAGGTGGGAGGGCCGGATCAACTTAGTTACAACCAGATAGTCGAAATAATTACGCGTACTATGGGCAGGCGACGCCTTAAGGTGCATGTTCCAATTTGGGCGATGAAAATCAATGTCTCCCTTATGGAACTCTTCATGTCCCGGCCACCGATAAATGCTGAAATGCTGAAGATGCTGCGGGTCAGGAATGTGGCTGAACTGGGAATGGTGGAGCAGACATTTGGCTTCAGGCCCAGTCCCATGGAGGGCAACATAGACTTTGTAAACCAGGTAACCCTGGGGGATGCCATGAAAATCAACATGGGCGCCATGCCCACCCACATCAGGGACCATTAGCGCCATGGAAGCCCTGGGCCCCATAGCCGGCTACCGCCAGGCCGTGGACTACCTCCTGGCCTTGGTGGACCACGAGCGGCAGGCGCCGCCCCTGCCCCGCCAAAAGCGAATTTACGATTTGCGGAGGATAGCCGCTTTCCTGGCCCGCCTGGGCAATCCTCACCTTTCTGCTCGCACCGTCCATATCGCGGGAACCAAGGGCAAGGGCAGCACGTCGGCCATGGTGGATTCCATCCTGGGTGTGGCCGGTTATCGCACCGGGTTCTATTCCTCGCCCCATTTGCACACCTTCCGGGAACGAATCCGCCTGTGCGGTGAACCCGTAACCGAGGATAAATTCGCCGGGCTGGTTGGGAAGTTGGCCCCGGCGGCAGCGGCGATGGAGGCTGAGACGGATTTGGGGCCGGTTACCCTCTTTGAGTTCATGACCGCCATGGCCTTCCAGTGTTTTGCCGAAGAAAAGGTTGAATTCCAGACTATTGAGGTGGGACTGGGCGGTCGGCTGGACGCCACCAACGTGGTATCGCCCGATGTATGCGCCATTACTTCCGTCAGCCTGGACCACATGACCATCCTGGGTGACACCGTGGAGGAGATCGCCGCTGACAAGGCCGGAATTATCAAGCCCGGTGTCCCGGTGGTAGTCGCCCCCCAGGTCCCCGGCGCCCTGGAGGTCATAGTGGGTGCGGCCGAGGAAAAGCGGGCCCCGGTGATGCAGGTTGGCCGGGACGTGACCTGGAAATTCCTCGGTCAAGTAAAGGGAGGCCAAAAGGCAGAAATAAACGGCCTTCGGGGCAGATTCACGGCCAATATACCGCTTTTGGGTCGGCACCAGCTGGAAAACGTCGCTGTTGCCGTGGGAATAGTAGAAGCCTTGACAGGAATGGGATATACCATCAGTAGGCCGGATATTGTGAAGGGATTGATGAGGGTCGGGTGGCCCTGCCGGCTTGAAGTTCTTGCCCGTGATCCCTTCGTAGTCTGTGATGGCGCGCACAACGTTTACTCCATGGAGACCATGCTGTCGTCTCTCCGGGAATATTTCGACTTCGAACGTCTTCTGTTGGTCGTCGGATTCTCGCGGGACAAGAGTGTTGAGGGTATGGTTGATGCCTTGGCGCCGCACGTGGATTTGGCCATAGCCACCCGTTCCCGGCACCCCAGGTCCATGGCGCCGTCATCCCTCGCAAAGCTCTTGCGGGACAGTGCCATAGGGGATGTACGGCAGGTGGAAGATGTTTGCGGAGCGCTGGAATTGGCGAGGAAGGAAGCGGGTTCCAGGGATCTGGTCCTGGCCACGGGCTCTCTTTTTGTGGCAGCGGAAACCAGAGAAACTGTGCTGGGAATAGAACCGGAAATCTACCCGGACCTGTTGCCGCCTGACCTCAGGTAACCTTATCGGGCGATTGATTAACTCAGGGCCTAAGGGGGCCCGCCGGTCCATTTACGGTGGCAGGTGCGGCGTCGGTAAATTCAAACCCGAAAGGGAGGGCGCTAGGCAAGGGTAGTCTATGGAAAAGAAGAGGGTTGTAGTTACCGGGGTAGGGGCCATCACACCCCTGGGACAGTCGGCCGAGTCTTTCTGGGCCAATCTCGTTGCCGGCAAGTCGGGCATCGGCCCGATGACGCTGTGTGACCCCACCGATTACCCCTGCCGTATTTCCGGGGAGGTCAGCGACTTCGACCCGGTGGATTACATGGCGGCGAGGGATGCGCGGCGAATGGCCCGGTTTTCCCAGTTGGCCGTGGCGGCCGGCCTGCAGGCGGCGGAAACGACGGGGTTCAACCTGGGCCGGGAGGACGCTTATCGGGTCGGGGTATTGATCGGCAACGGCAATGGCGGTTTTCCTACACTGGAGGACAACTGCCGCATCCTTGCGGCCAGGGGAGGCATGCGTATGTCTCCCTTCTTTTTCCCCATGGTGCTGCCCAACATGGCGGCGGCCAACGTCAGCCATTATCTCGGCGCCCGGGGTTATAACTCAACCGCCACCACTGCCTGCGCCGCGTCCAACCAGGCCATCGGCGAAGCGCTGCGCCTGCTGCAGCGGGAGGAAGCCGACGTAATCTTTGCCGGCGGCGCCGAGGCTGGTATCAGTCAACTGGGGCTGGCCGGGTTCGCGGTAATGCGGGCGCTTAGCACCCGGAATGACGAGCCGCAGAAGGCAAGCCGTCCCTTCGACGCCGACCGGGACGGGTTTGTGCCTTCGGAGGGTGCGGTGATACTGGTGTTGGAAACCCTGGAGCATGCCTTAGGCCGGGGAGCCAGCATAGAGGTGGAGTTGGCCGGCTTCGGCTGTACGTCGGACGCTGGTCACCTGGTGCAGCCTGAAGAGACCGGGGGCAGCGCGGCGGAAGCAATGCGCCTGGCCCTGCAAGATGCCAACGTGGGGATCGAGGAAGTCGATTACATCAACGCCCACGGCACTTCCACGCCGCTGAACGACGCAGTGGAAACGTTGGCCATCAAGCGCCTGTTCGGTGATCGCGCCTATCGTATCCCCATAAGCTCCACCAAGTCGATGATCGGCCATGCCCTGGGCGCTTCAGGATCCCTGGAGGCGGCTGCCTGCATCAATACTGTGATGTCCGACTGCATTCACCCGACAATTAACTACGAAAATCCAGACCCGGACTGCGACCTGGATTACGTGCCCAACAAGGCCCGGGAGCAGCAAGTCAACGTGGCCCTGTCCAACGCCTTCGGGTTCGGCGGACAAAACGCCTGCCTGGTTTTCCGGAAATTTGTGGAGTGATGGTTAAGGCCCTGGGAGGAAACGAGAAAGGATGAACCTCACCAGGCCCCCGTAAACGTGGCGTGGGCGAGGCTAATCGTGAGCAAGCAACAGGCCGGGAGTTTGCATGCTCCCGGCCTCTGTTACCTAATAATAGGCGGCTCGTAGAACTACAGCCTGGTCTTAGTTACCGCCGGTTTCCACCGCTTCTGGCGCCCTTTCGCCCTGGTCCAGAACGTCTTCGAGCATTCGCTGCAAGGCCATTATGTGGCTACACACTCCCCGGGTGTGGAAGAACAGGCACTCGCACTTCCATTCGCCGGATTCAAAACTCACCTGATAGGTGTTGTGATTGCCTTCGAAAGTTGCGTGGAAACTATTGATGCTAACCCGTTCCCGCTCTTCGGCGTACTTCCTGGCCTTGTCGATTTTCCCAATGAAGCTCGAAGTCATTCATTCCTCCTTCAGTACAGTGTGGCAACTACCGCTGGTTCTCTCAGCCGTCCCTATGTTAAGGGGCAATTAAATTGTAAAGTCAGTGCTGCAAGGGGGTCAAGGATTGTGGTGGCCTCTTTTGCCAAATGGCGCCTTCACTCGGAAAGGCCAAGTTGGAAAATTTAGCCGCCGATTGGCCCAATGCAGTAAATTGTGCCGGATATCCGCCCAGGGTTCCCTTTGGAACCAGTTGCCCGGCCCTGCTGCCGGGCGGAATAATTGACGCTGCCGGGGGCCTGGCATAAAATCCAGACTGCTGGCCGTCACATAGCTCTTGGGCGGCCAGCCACCCATAATGCCAGCAGGTGAAGCGCTTTGATGACCGGCGACGAAATAAGGGACTCTTACATCAGGTTTTTCGAGGGTAAGAACCATCTTCACATGCCCAGCGCATCGTTAATACCGGCAGGCGATCCCACTCTGCTCTTTACCAGCGCCGGGATGGTGCCCTTCAAGCCATTCTTCATGGGCGAACAGACCCCCCCGAATCGCAGGTTGACCAGTTCTCAGAAAAGTTTTCGGACCACCGACATTGACGAGGTCGGCGACCACAAGCACCTTACTTTCTTCGAAATGTTGGGCAACTTCAGCATCGGCGACTACTTCAAGGAGAACGCCATTGCCTTCGCGTGGGAACTGGTTACTACGCTGTTTAGCCTGCCTGCCGACCGCCTCTATGTCACCATCCATCTTGATGACGACGAGGCCTACCTGCTGTGGCGGGAAAAGATCGGTGTGCCCGAGGAGCGCATCTACCGATACGGTGACAGCGATAACTGGTGGGGGCCGGCGGGTAACGAAGGGCCCACCGGGCCCTGCACCGAATTACACTTCGACGGTGGTCGCGAAAAGGGTTGCTCGCCAATGGTCCCACCCGACCAGTTGACCGCCATCTTCCGGCGGGAACGGGACACGGGAGGGGATGAAAAGGTTCCCGGGTGCCACCCCAATTGCGATTGCGAGCGGTTCGTGGAGATGTGGAACCTGGTATTCATGCAGTACTACCAGGACCCCGAACGCAACCGAACACCCCTGCCAGCCCCCAGCGTGGACACCGGGATGGGACTGGAGCGGGCCGCCGCCGTCCTGCAGAACAAACCCAACGTGTACGAAACCGATCTTTTCCGGCCCATAATCGACAAGGCCTGCGAATTGAGCTGCAAGTCCTACGGCCAAGACCGGGAAATCGACTACGCCCTGCGGGTCGTGGCGGAACACGCCCGGGCTGCATCTTTCCTTATCGGAGACGGCGTGGTGCCCGGGAACGAAGGCCGGGGTTACGTGCTGCGCCGCGTTATCCGCCGGGCCATCCGCTACGGCCGCCGGCTGGGTCTGGCCCAGCCCTTCCTGACCCAGGTGGCCGAGGTGGTGCTGGCAAGATTCAGTCATGTTTATGGTGAGTTGTCGGAGAACCACGACTTCATTCTCCGAGTCGTGGGCCTCGAAGAAGAACGATTCAGCCGGACCTTCGAACGAGGGAATGATATTCTCCACGGTATGGTGGCTTACCGGGAGAAGACTACCGCTGCCCCCGGGTCGGTAGTCGCCGCCCCCAACAGAATAGACGGTCTCCCCGATGATCACCTGGGGACAAACGAATCAGAAAACATGGGCGCCCAATTGGCTGCTGAAGTTTTGGTGGAGTCCCTGTCCGTTACCGGTGGCGACCAGCAAATTGCCAGGGAGGCAATTCAGGCGTGGTCGGATGCTATAACCGGCAGGGAGACCTTCGTTCTTTACGACACCTACGGCTTTCCCCCGGAACTAACCTCCGAAATCGCGCGCGAGAATGGCCTGGAAGTCGATACCGGTGGTTTCGAGGCCGAAATGGAATCCCAGCGGCAACAGTCGCGCTCGTCCCAGGGCTTTGCCGGGGGCATGGAGATGTTGACGGCATACGAGAGCCTGGGAATTGGGGCGACTCGCTTTGTCGGATACCAGCATCTGGTTCAGGAGACCCAGGTGGCCGCCCTGCTGGTGGACAACCTGGCTGCTGGCCACGCCACTCAGGGTCAGCAAGTGGAAGTGCTGCTGGATGGCACTCCCTTCTATGCAGAGAGCGGCGGCCAGGTGGGTGACCGGGGAATTATTGAAGGACCCAACGGTAAAGTGCGGGTGGAAGACACCCAGAGTCCGGTGGCGGGGCTTATCGTCCACCGGGGCGTGGTGGACTCGGGCGATATTTCGCTGGGAGAACAGGTAACCGCTCGGGTTGAAATAGACCGCCGCCTGGATGCCGCCAGGAATCACAGTGGCACCCACCTGCTTCACGCCTCCCTGCGTTCAGTGCTGGGGCCCCACGTCAGACAGGCAGGTTCCCTGGTAACACCAGACCGGTTGCGGTTTGACTTCAGCCATGTTGGCCCCCTGTCGGCGGAAGAACAGCTTTCGGTTCAAAACCTGGCCAACGCCAAGGTTCGGGACAACCTCGACGTTTTCACCCAGGAAACCACCTACGCCGAGGCAGTGCGGGACGGAGCTCTTGCCTTCTTCGGCGACCGCTATGGCGACACGGTTCGCGTGGTGCGCATGTCCGACAGCGATGCCTTTAGCGTCGAGGTATGCGGCGGTACCCACGTGGGCGCCACCGGCCAGGTGGGCACAATGTTCGTATTGGGTGAATCCGGCATCGGCGGGGGCATGCGACGTATTGAAGCCGTAGCCGGGCGCGGAGCCGAGCAGCTTTTCGTAGAGCAGGCAGCCCGCCTGGAAGTCCTGGCGCGCCGGCTCCAAACCCCGGTGGTGGACCTTGAGGCGAGGCTGGAGACTTTCATCCAGGATTCGGATGAGCTGCGCCGACGACTGGCGACGCTGGAGCGGGGTAGCCTTCGGTCCGAAGCGGAGGTCCTGCTTGACCAGGTCCAGGACATTGACGGCATCAAGGTGGTAACCGGCCGCACTTCCGCCAACGGTCCCGAGGCAATGCGGGAAATGGGGGACTTCATCAAGACTCGTCTACCCAGCGCTGTTATCTGTCTGGGCGCTGTCGTAAATGGCAATCCCCTGATGGTTACCATGGTTACCCCCGATCTGGTCAGTCGGGGCCTGCACGCAGGCAACATGGTGCGCGATGCCGCGCGCATTATGGGCGGCGGCGGCGGCGGCCAGGCCGAAATGGCGCAGGCCGGCGGACGGCAGGCCGAAAAGCTTGAAGACGCCCTGCGCCGAGTGTCGGAACTGGTGCGGGAAGCGCAGTAAGACGGGAGTGGCTTTGACTGATGCGTTACCTGGCGCTGGATCTGGGCAACCGTCGAATCGGGATGGCAACGGGAAGCGATGAAAGTGTTCCGGTAGTGCCGGCAGGCCACTTGGAGAGAAAGACCCTCCGGCAGGACCTGGACCGGGTACTGGCGGCCGCGGAGGAACGAGACGCCGGCGCCCTGGTGGTGGGGATGCCCTATTCCCTTTCGGGGCGGGCTGGCCCCCAGGCCAAACTTGCGGAGGGCTTTGTTCGGGAGCTTCGCAAGAGAACAGATTTGCCGGTGCATACTGTGGACGAGCGGTTTTCGTCGGTGGAAGCCGAGGGTCTGCTAAGGGCGTCCGGCGCCCAGCCGGCGCGGCGCAAAGGGGACGTGGACTCGGTGGCTGCGGCGCTCATCCTTGAGCGGTTTCTAAGCAGGGAACAGGATCAGAGATAAATACGGTTGAATTCGCTGGACAGGCAGGTCATCTCCGCCAGATCCCAGTCGAAGCTGAGAATTACCGACCTCTCGGATGTGGCCTCCAGCAAGCGCTTCCCGCCCTTTGCCACGACGCTTTCCGCTTTCCGGTAGTCCAGTTCTTCATCCTCTTGTCCCGAGCGGTTGCAGACAATGATGGGAAGGTCGTTATCCAGGGAACGCTGCTCCCATTCGCCGTCCGGAGCGCACTGTCCGGGCCCCCACGAAACAGGCGAAACGTAAAGCTGGGCGCCCTTGTCCTTCAACTCGCTGGCTACTTCATTCTTGTAGGCGTCGGCGCACACCATGATACCCACCTTCACTCCGTCACACTCCACGGGTTGAATCTCCTCCCCGGCCGTTGACCAGCCCTCCGCTCCCCGCAGGGCCTTGATCTTGCTGTGCTTGCCCACGATTTCCCCTTCGGTGTTAATAACAAAGGCCGTATTGTAAAGCTTGTCCGTCTGTGGGTCGCGTTCCGGGTGGGACAGGAAAACGGTGAGACCCAGCCGGCCCACCATCTGACAGTAATCTTTCATCCAGGCGTCGGGCTGGGGAAGAATCCAGTCGGTGCCGATCTGTTTCATGAACATGTACCCGGGGATGCACAGTTCCGGCGTGACGATCCAGTTGGCGCCGGCTTCGGCCGCCAGTTGGGTGGCCCGTTTCACCAGCGCCCGATTCTGTTCTATCTGACTG
This sequence comes from Dehalococcoidia bacterium, assembly GCA_965207275.1. Lineage (GTDB taxonomy): Bacteria > Chloroflexota > Dehalococcoidia > Lucifugimonadales > UBA3495 > Bin22. The sequence goes on along the minus strand of CBDBMH010000002.1, from coordinate 1,643,440 downwards.
GTAACGGGGGCCAGGTGCAGGAGTGCAATGCGTATGCTTGTCATGGCATCTTCCCGGATGGCTCAGCAGAATAAAGGAAGTGCGAGGGGCCAACTTGAGCCCCAGCCACGAGGCCATTATAGCATTGCCAGCCTCATTGCCTGGTCCAGGGCAATCGCATTATGAGAAAATGTCATGCTGAGTCCGCCGCGGCGGACCGAAGCATCTAGACTCCTTCCCGCTATGGTCGTCCTGGCCCCCACGCCACGTCTCCAGGCAAGGATTTTAGACCCTTCGGCGAGCTCAGGGTGACATGATTTGCCGACTAGAGCGCTTTGACACGGTCAAGTAGCAATAAATATGCGATTGCCTTGTTGCCTGGTCTTGACTGGAATTGGGCAGGAGTACAGAATGATAGCCTGATTCTCCCCAGGTCCTGACTGGACTAGTGGGACCCCTATCAACCCTTGATCAATGCCCGGTGGTGTAGTGGTAGCACGTCAGCCTTTGGAGCTGTAAGCCCTGGTTCGAACCCAGGCCGGGCAGCCACCGTTTTCTTTTCCAGGCAACTATCTTCGCGGACTTGGCCTTGCCGTCCTGCTTGAGTCAGGGGCTTGCTACGTAGGACCTGAGCGTCAGCTTGAATTCTCTTGGCCGCAACAAGAAAGGGCCGGAGTTTCCTTCCTCGCTGACGCCATAGTAGCCCAGGTCCAGTGGGCTGACGCCAATGGGCCGGGTGGTCTTATCGCTTACGTCCCAGGCACTCCCCGAAGGCCAGCGCTCCGAAAGCCCCCGGCGAATCTCGCCAGTTATCCAGTTCACTGCGCCAGAAGTCGAATTTCTCCCTGCTGGCGATGCCCAGTCCGGTTACTCGTTCGATGAGTTGCTCGGAAAAGAACCAGTCAATGATGAAGGAGTAGTAGAAGGCCAGGTCTGCCGGCGTGCCGTAGCTGTCGAAGGACGCCGAACACCTGATGTCTGAGAAACCGGAGTCCAACATTACCGCCTTCATTTCCTTGCCAATTTCCGGGTGGGCGCCGTTACCCCTCATTAGGTTGGTGAAGGTAGTCCAGGCTTCCCTCAGGCCGTCGGTCCCCGGTTCGATGAAGCTGGACTCGCCAATGAGGTCGCGGGTGGCGAGAGTGCCGCCGTTCTTCAGCACCCTTCTGGCCTCTGCCATGGCCGCCTTGGTGTCAGGTATATGCATGATGACGGCGTGGGCGTGAACCACGTCAAAAGTCTCGTCGTCGTAGGGCAGGGACAGCGCGTTGCCCACCCGGAAAATTGCGTTGGAGTGGTTGCTTGCCTCCGCAGCAGCCTGGGCCATGGCTATTTGCGACTCTTCCATGTCGATGCCATGAGCTTCTCCCGGGTTGACGGCCTCGGCCAGGCCCATGGTGATGGTGCCGGGACCGCAGCCCAGGTCCAGCAGCTTCATGCCGGGTTCAAGCAGGGGTAGCAGGTAGGCGGCGCAGTTGCCGGCGTTTCGCCGGTCCAGCAACTGCATAAACTCTTCGCTGTAGCCCATGGTGTAGTTATGTGTTGACTGGTTTTGCGCGGTCATGTCGTTGGTCTCTCCCCATTGAAGCGCTCTATATCCTTAACCGGTACCTTCAATCAATTATAGACAATCACCCCGGCAAACGCACTCGGATAGCGAGGTATTTGCGGGCTTTGGCCGTGGATTGCCGTCACCATCTCTCGGGCAGGGCAATTGAAGGCATTCTCCTTGATCCTTCAATGCCGCCCGATGTTTTCTGCTCTTGATTCTCCGGATATTACTGCCCTACGATAGGTATAGGGTCGGCATTATCCTCTTCCTCCGGGGCGGAAACATGATCGGGAAGAAGGCGGAGTGCTGCAGGTTGGCTGACTCTCCCGGTGGTGGCCCAAAGCGGCCCGGTTTTGCCAATTCCTGTCTGGACAGCGGCCGGTTTTCGGAATGCCTGGGAATAGTCTGGCCTCCCCTTCAGATATGAAATGGTTCAATATGGCGCAGAATGGGCCTGAAACAGGAATTTCCATGGGTGGAGCACGGCATGAGGCAAGAAGCGCCCCAACCGGTTGCTTCTCATCGTAGCTGGAAGCAGAAGCTGGCTTCTTGTTTCTGAATCGGATTGTTTCTTCAGAGTCCTGTCATTTGACCTGCCCAAGGGCCAAAGGTATATTACTGTAAATTTTTCGGACGATACTGCCCGTGTTTCTGCACCAAATCCATTCAGTCTCCTGAAGGCAAAGAGGCCCATTAATGTATGCATTGATTCTGGCGGGCGGCCAAGGAGAGCGACTTCGCCCTCTGACCGATACCCTGCCGAAACCTCTGGTTCCGCTGGATGGGAAGCCGATTCTCTGGTATCAGGTGGAGTGGCTGAAACAGGCTGGGGTTACCAACGTCATTTTCCTGGTGGGGTACCGCTGGGAAATGGTGCGGGAATACTTCGGCGACGGGTCGAAATTCGGGATCAAACCCACCTACAGTGTGGAGACCCACCCGCTGGGGAGGGGGGGCGCGATTCGTGTCGGCATGGCCCACGTGCCTGAAGAAGAGGACACGGTGATTGTCCTGAATGGCGACATAATCACGGGCCAGGATCCGTCGTCTGTGACCAGCTTTCACCAGTCCAAGAAAGCAGCTAATGACGACCATTTGGCTACCATCATGGTCGTGCCAATGGTGAGCCCCTACGGCCTGGTGGAAGTTAACGAAGACGATGATGTGGTTGAATTCCGGGAGAAGGTAGAACTTCCCCACTGGATCAATGCCGGCGTGTATGTCTTCGATCGAGCTATGGGAGCGCTGATGCCGGAACTGGGAGACCATGAAGTCAGCACCTTCCCCGAGCTGGCAGAAAAGGGCCGGATTTCCGCGTTTAAATCTAACCAGTTCTGGCGCAGCGTAGATTCTTTCAAGGATTTGCGGGAAGCCGAGGAATACGTCACAGAGGCGAGGCTTGGGGCGGGAGCTGGCGCCGAAGGGTTGACCCAATAGTGGCGACAATCATAAGCCAGGAAATGGTCAGTCAGGTCTCTCAGGCCGCTGCAAGGGTGAAGGAGAACATCGGGCGGGTTCTGGTTGGCAAGGGAGAGGCGGTGGAGTTGACCCTGGCCGCAGTGCTCAGCGGCGGCCATATCCTGGTGGAGGACGTACCGGGAATAGGGAAGACTACCCTGGCACGGGCCCTGGCCGGTTCTCTGGACTGCGCTTTCCGGCGAATCCAGTTCACCCCGGACCTCATGCCCTCCGATATAACCGGCGTCAACTATTTCAACCAGAAGACCGGCGATTTTGAATTCCGTCCCGGTCCCGTGCTGTCCCAGGTGGTCCTGGCGGATGAGATCAACCGGGCTACGCCCCGAACTCAATCGGCGCTTCTGGAGGCCATGGGTGAAAGGCAGCTGACTATAGACGAAGTTACTATACCCCTGCCGGCGCCCTTCCTCGTCATTGCAACCCAGAATCCCGTGGAACTGGAAGGTACGTTTCCACTGCCCGAGGCCCAGCTGGACCGGTTCCTGATCAGGCTGCAGGTGGGCTACCCGGACGAGGAGCAGGAGGAGGAAATGCTGCTCCGCTTTGAAAGCGCCAATCCACTGGCGGACCTGACCCCAGTGGCTACCGGCCCGGAAATTGTCAATTACCAGGCCATGACCCAGAGGGTGTACGTGGACCCGGTGCTCCGAAATTATACGGTGCGGATTGCCCAGGCCACCCGCCAGCACCCGGAAGTGGACCTGGGGGCCAGTCCCAGGGCTACCATGGGGCTCTACCGCTGCAGCCAGGCCCTGGCGGTCATGCGCGGGCGTGAATACGTTACTCCCGATGAAATCAAGGAACTGGCCCCCTACGCCCTGGGTCACCGCATTATTCTCAAGTCCCAGGCTCGGCTCAGGGAACGTACCGCCGATGGAATCATTAATGAAGTCCTGGAGCAGGTAACCGTGCCGGTCTGACCGGATGCCAGCCGTCCCCGCAGAGTGGTGAGATGCTTAACGACTTCTGGCTTTTTGCCAGTGCGATCCTGCTCTTTGTCGGGCTGGTTGCCAGCCAGGGGCTGTTGCTGATTGTTGGCTCCCTGGTTCTGATTGTGTGGGTTCTGGCCAAATTCTGGGACCGCTTCGCCTTCAAGCGGGTGAGTCATTCCCGGAGCCTCGGCAGGAACCGCGCTTTTGTGGGCGATTCAGTGGACTACTCCGTGACCCTGGTCAACGATAAAGTTGTCCCCTTGATATGGGTCGACATTCATGACAATTTCCCGCCGGAATTGGACTTGCCCGGCGCCACGGTGCGGGGTACCGGCATGGAGGTAGACCGGGAACATCGCATCACCACTTCGTTGCTGCCCTACCAGCAGGTCACCTGGAAGTACAGGCTCCGTTGCCTTGCCAGAGGGTACCATCGAATTGGCCCCGTCAGGCTGCGTAGCGGCGACATCTTTGGCTTTACGGCGGCGGAAAGCCGTATTGAAGGCGTCGACCATATCCTGGTGTACCCCCGGATAATCGACCTCAATGAGTTGATATTTCCCACGGAACATCCGCTGGGAGACACGGGTAGTCGTCGGCCACTTTACCATGACCCCAGCAGGTTTTTCGGGCTGCGAGACTATCGCGTCCAGGACCCCATGAAGCACATTGACTGGAAGGCTACTGCCAGGCGTTTCCAGCTTCAGACAAAGGTATTTGAACCGGTAGTTTCACTGGACGTGCTGATTGCTCTGAACTCCACTACCAGCGAGTTTGCTTGGCAGGGAAGCAACCGTCGCCTGTTTGAACGGGCCGTTACCGTGGCGGCCTCAGTAGCCAACCACTGCTCTAAGGTGGGTTACGAGTACGGCCTGATCAGCAATGGCGTTGCGGTCTATTCGGGCAAGTGGCTCAGCGTCCCCTTTGGAAGTTCGTCGCTTCAGCTGGGCCTGGTATTGGAATCGCTGGCCATGGCTGGCCCATATTCGGTGGTATCACTCAGCGACGTGCTTCAACAGGAACGGTCTTCCATCCCGCCGGGAGCTACCATAGTCGTCATCACTTCGGTGGTAACCCGCGCGCTGGCTGACGAAATCCACAGTATGCAGAGTCGGGGCTACCGAGTGATTGTCCTCTTTTCCGGTGACGGCGGTCCCCAGTTCCGGTTACCCGCCGTAACCGTATATTCTCTGGGGCGGGCCCTGGAAGCCTTGGACGTTGAAACGGTGAACGAGGATGAGCCAGTTCTGGCGAGTTAGCGCGATAACCTTAACGGCCCTGTTCCTGGAGGCCGCCGGGGCGTATTTGGCCTTTTCCATGTTCACCGCCCTGACCAACACGGCGGATGCACGCCTCCCTCTATGGCTTGTTTTTCTGGCGCTGGTCTGGTCATTCATCCTTTCCCTCTACATCCAGACCATCCGGTTTTCTCTTAACCTGCGAGGCGTTATTGGCCTCTTTATCAGTTTACTTTCCCTCTTCTTGCTGACCAACTTGAACTCGGGGATGGGATTCTTCCCCATCGGCAGGTTGATATATGGCGACCTCCACGTAGCCTTCACGCTGGCACTGTCCTTTGTCTTCCTGGTGGGCCTTTGGTGGCGTGGTACAAGCCTGGCCCACGACGAGGTTTCATTGGAGACTGTGAGGACAGCCTTCCAGTGGGGTCTGGCTGTTCTGATTGTCTCGGTGGTCGTAGACACGCTGGTGCCCGTAAAGATAGTCGGTGGTTTTGTAGTCCTGAGCTTTTTCACGGTGGGGCTCATTGGCCTTTCCCTGGCCCGGTTTTCCACCGAGTCGGCCGACGCGCAGATGATGTCGAGGGAGTGGTTCATTCCCATCGGGGTCGCTGTCGGAGCTGTGCTGCTGCTGGCGTTGTTGATATCGGGTCTGGGCATGGGCGGGCTGGACGATGTTACCCGGTTCCTGCTCAGGATAGTTGGTAACGTCGGCGAATGGATCCTCAGGCCCATTCTGCTGGGCCTGGGATATATTGCCGAAGCCCTGGTGGTATTCGGCAAGTGGCTCACGTCAATTATGGGTGGCGGCGACCTGAGCGGCCTGAACGAAGCGCAGGAACAATTGCGCCGCTTCCATGAGAACCTGGAGGACGTGGAGGGGGCCGGATTGCCCCAGTGGGTCTATACCCTGCTCAGGGTGACTATGTTCCTGCTCGCCTCCCTGGTAATTGGGTTCATCGTGTACCGGGTGTTCCGCTTTCGGAGGCTGTTCAAGCTTTCGGGAGATGTCCAGGAGGTTCGCGAATCGCTTTTCGCCTGGGGCAAGGCTAACGCCGATCTGGCAGGCGTGGTTGAAGGTTGGTGGAACGACCTGGTTGGGAAGGCAATCAACGACGGCAAGGCCGAGCCGGATCCCGAGGACCCCCGCGAGGTGTACCATCGGTTCCTGAACATCTCAGACAACATGGGCCACCCCAAGGCGGAAGGCCAGACACCCCGGGAACACCAGGTCGACCTGGAAGAAGAACTGCCTCCGCAACCGGTAGACCGGATTGTGGGTGGCTTCCATTCGGCCCACTACGGCAACCACCCCGCCGGCAGCGGAGAAATGCAGATACTGCTGCATGACTTGGCAGAGTTGCGGCAGCGAGAAGCCGAGTGGAAGGAGAGGGAAAAAACCCGGGAGAAAGAAAATTCGGAAGACGAAGCCCAATAGGGTGTCTTCCGATTGCGCAGCTTTCTCGAGAACTGTTGACCGCTACCGGAACTGGGGTATTGTCTCCGAAGCCAGAGACTCCATCAACTCGCGAATGCGATTCACGTCACCGGTGTTGATGGCCAGTACCATGTGTTCCACTCCGGCGTCCCGGTAAGCCGCCACGGATAAGGCAGTCTGCTCCAAATCGTGACCGGGAATGCGGGCCCGGCCGGCTGCCCGCTCACTGGAAGGTCCGCCGGAGGCTTCCACCTCCACCCGAGCCGACCAGGTCAGTCCTGCCGGATCGCGCCCCGCCTCGGCCGCCATGCTGGCTATCTGTTCCTTCTTTTGCGCGTATTCTTCGGGTGATACTCCCGAGGGATGCCACCCGTCGCCTATGCGGGCCGCGCGGCGGAGAGCGCCGGGGCTGGCCCCTCCGATCCAGAGTGGTATGTGAGGCCGCTGGACCGGTTTGGGGGAAAAGCGCAAATCGTCGAAGTTCCAGCGGGCGCTGTGGTAGCTGGGCGCAGGGTTCTCCCACAATTCCCGCATCACTCGGATGCACTCGTTGGTAAGGGAGGCCCTTTCCGACATGGGTATGCCAAGGGCTTGAAACTCTTCGGTCATTGCTCCGACGCCAACGCCCAAAGTCACTCGTCCTCCCGACATCTGGTCCAGAGTGGCGGTGTACTTGGCCAGTTCCACCGGGTTGTGGTAGGGCAGCACCAACACCGAAGTCCCCAGCAAGACCCGGCTGGTGGTGGCGGAAAGGTAGGTCAGGGTGGCAAGAGGATGATAGTAGGGCTTGTCGTCCAGCCGCTCTCGAATGTAGCCGTTGTTGAACAGGTGGTCCATGACCCACACCGAGTCGTAGCCCAGTTGCTCGGCCATCGGGCCGAACTCCAGGGCTTCCCGAACATCTTCAATGCCCCAGTTGTTGGGAACTGTCACCCCGAACTGCATTGGTCTCCTCCCCGCGGTCTAGCCTGTCTTGATGGACTGAATCAACCGGGCAGTTTCGACGGCGGCGACGGCGGCGTTGCTCCCGATGTTGCCGGACTTGCCACCGGCCCGGTTGATGGCCTGGTCCATGTTGTCGGCAGTAAGAACGCCAAAAATAGTGGCAACTCCGGTTTCCAATCCCACCGATGCAATACCGCCGGAGGACTGGCCGGCCACCATTTCGTAATGGTCGGTTTCGCCGCGGATTACCGCTCCCAGGCATATAACCGAGTCGTACCTGCCGGTCTGGGCCAGGGTCTTGGCGACGACTGGTAGTTCGAAGGAGCCGGGTACCCATGCTACGACTATGTCGTCGTCCCGTACACCGTGCCTTCCCAGGGTCTCCACGGCCCCGCTGAGCAGTTGCTTGGTGACGAATTCATTGAAGCGGGCTACTACCACGGCAACCCTCAAGCCCTGACCGTTCATGTCTCCGTTCAATTCCTGGGGCACGGTATCCTCTCCAGTTTGCGAGATTTGACGGCGCATCGCCGTGGCATTCTTCAGGCGGAACCCTGCCGACCGGCCAGCAGGACCTGCTCCAGCAGGCGATCTTCCGAAAGGGGATCAGTAATCCGGTAGTGGTCGTTGACCAAGGCCATTGGAAACGAACTAACGCCCAAGCTGCGGACCAGGGCTGGGAAATCCCTGATCTGCAAGGCATCGGCAGTCACTTGGCGGCTTTCCCTGGCCATGGCGAAGGCGGTGTAGGCCGCCTCTGCGCCGCCCTGGTCTTCGGGCCTGACGATGACCTGTATGTGGACCGGACGGGCCAACTGTCGTAACTGCCGTCGAGTGCTGTTCTGCAACGGGCTGACACCCCGGGACAGGGAGCGGATGGTCTCGATTATGGCGGCCATCTGGTAGCCCAGGGGCGCGCCGTAGAACTTCATGCGTGGCTGTTCTTCATCTCCCACCAGGATGGCGGGAATACGGGCTACGCCCATGGCCTGGGCTGCGGCGTGGTCCGAGAAATAGTCATGCAATTCAAGCTCGATCTTGGGCGAAGCGCCTGATACTTCCTCGATAAGCTGCTGAGTCTGTTCACTGGTTGGGCATTCCCTACCGGGAATGGCAATGGCCGAGTGGCCCCGGGTAAACAGGCGCAACTTCACTGGCGCCTTCAGGTCCTTTCGGAACGTTCGCCTGAGCCGGTTGCGTTGCTCTGCCGATATGGCCGGTGTCTGGGTCAATTCCTAACTCCGGGCACTTGAGGTACAAATCGAACTTACCGTCCTGCCAGCCCGGTTGTTAAATGTGGGCTTGTCTGCTGGCAGGGTATGGAAGGTTATGATTGGCGCCGAGTCAGCCCAGTTTACACGCCCTCGGTAGGGTTAGCCACCCTTCTCCAGCAAGCCTCTGATAGTCCACATGCGCTGGAACAGAGTGAAGCAGGATATCACGGCTATAGCCAGCAGAATCCAGGGAATCAGCGGGAATCCGGTCAAGCCGTCTGCTATCAGGCCGACTCCCAGGATTATGACTCGCTCGGTCCGGGTCATAACGCCGTCCCGAGTGAAAGCTCCCAGGCCCTCTCCCCGGGCCCGCAGGTAGCTGACGCCCTGGGAAAATATCAAGGCCAGCAGGAGGATGGCCACGTAGATAGTCAGGGTGTTTCCCCTGAATCCGCCCTGCATGAAATACAGGCCGATCCCCACGAACAGGGCGGCTTCGCCCAGTCGGTCGAATACCGAGTCCATCAATGCGCCAAAGGGGCTGGCTTTGCCAGTCAAGCGGGCCAGGGCGCCGTCGAACATGTCCAGGCCGCCGCCAACCAGGAAGATGACTCCGCCGGCCAGCAGCCAACCATTGCTGACCAGGTAACCGGAAACAACGCAAATGGCGAATCCGATGAGGGTTATTGCGTTGGGTGTCAGACCCATGGTCCGGAACAGTCTGGCCCCGGGGTTCTCAATGTATTGGGAAAGGGCCGCCCGGATTTCCTCCCTACCTGGTAGCGCCATTGGTCTCCGCTATGCAGTCGTAGTAATAGCTCTCCACCTGGCGCGCTACCACCTTCCAGCGGAATTGCTCCACCATCCGGCGGCCGGTTTCACCCAACCGACGAGCGTACTCCGGGTTTTCGACCAGCGATGCAAGGGTATTGGCCAGGGCCTGGGCATCCCGTCTGGGAAACAGCAGTCCCTGCTCTCCGTCCTTGACTATTCCCATGTAGCCTTCGATGGCTGAAGCGACGATTGGCTTACCGCAAGCCATGGCTTCCAGCAGCACGATACCAAAACTCTCCTGGCCGGTAGCGGGCGAGCAATAAATGTCCGCACTGGCGTAATACCTGGGCAGGTCCTGGTAGGACACGCCGCCCACCAGCACCACGTCTCCGGGGTTGCGGGAGCTGAGGATGCCATGAGACTCCCGGTCCAGGTTGCCGGGACCGACAACGATGAGCCTGGTATTGGGGTGTTCCCACCTGAGGCGGGAGTAAGCCTCCAGGAGGTACCTGAGCCCCTTCCGCTTTTCTAGCCGCCCGACAAACAGGATGTTTGTCTTTCCGTCCCTGTATTCGGGCCAGGGCACGGCGTTCCCGGCAAAATGGTCAACGTCGATTCCGTTTGGGATAATGCGATAGTCCCGGGGGAAGAAGTTATGGACATAGTTGTGGGCGGCGGGAGAGACTGCGATTCCCCCATGCAACTTCTGGTGCCACCGTTTGATGATCGGATGACTGAATCGGTACAGGTGCTGCCGGCTGTAGTAGGCGTGAAAGGTGCCCACGTTAACGGTATTGGAGCATTCCAGGAAACAGAGGGGTAGCACCGGGGCCAATGGTTCGTGTAGGTGAATCAAGTCGAAGCATTCTTCATCCAGAATCTCCCGCACCCGCCGGTACAGCCACCAGGACAGGGAGACTCGGGCGATGGAACCGCCGCTTGGAACCGGGACCGACCGGCCTAAAGGAACAAAGGACTCGGCTTCAAAGCATTGGCGTGATGGAGAGTGGGGCGCAAGCACTTTCACCTGGTGACCGGCGTGGCACAACTCTTGGGCCAGCTGCGATACGTGGGCCGTAACGCCTCCCGGCCAGGTAAAGTCGTAAGGGGAGACCATCGCTATTTTCATAGCAGCCCTTCATCCACTGCTCGCTCCAGTTCTCCGAGCGCTTGAGCCCCCTATTCCAGGTCTTCTTCCCCGGCCTCCCCGACAGGAGCCTGGACGCTCTTGGAGGTGACCATGGGATTACCGTCCTCGCCAATGATAAAGGCTTCCACCATATCACGGGCGACGTCGTCAGTGTATTGGATGGGCGGAGACTTCATGAAGTAAGCGCTGGGGCCGGCAATTGCGCCGCCAATGCCCCGGTCCAGGGCCAGCTTGGCGCACCGGATGGCGTCCACCACCACACCTGCCGAGTTGGGGCTGTCCCACACTTCCAGCTTGGCTTCCAGGTTAACGGGTGCGCCACCGAAAAGCTCGCCCTCCATGCGGATATAACACCACTTGCGGTCCTTCAGCCAGGGTACATGGTCGCTGGGCCCAATGTGGATTTGTTCGGGTTCGATTTCAAAATCCATCTGGGAGGTTACGGCGCCGGTCTTTGAGATCTTCTTGGAGACAAGACGTTCCCTTTCCAACATGTTCAGGAAGTCGGTGTTGCCGCCAAAATTAAGCTGGTAGGTGTTTTCTATAGTGGCGCCCCGGTCTTCAAACAGACGGGTAAGGATCCGGTGGAGAATGGTGGCCCCGACCTGGGACTTGATATCGTCCCCCACGATGGGGACGTTCCGCTCCATGAAGCGGTTTCTCCAATATTCCTCTCGGGCTATGAAGACGGGGATGCAATTGACCATGGCACAGCGGGCGTCCAGGATCTGTTCCGCGTACCATTTCGTGGCCATTTCACTGCCGACTGGCAGATAGTTGATGACCACGTCCACCTTTCGCTCCTTAAGAATACCGGATATGTCGGCAGTGGAGTGGGGCGACTTTTTAACCAGGTGGGAGACGTAGCGCCCAATTCCGTCGTGGGTCATGCCGCGTTCCACCGGCACACCCGTCCTGGGGACATCGGCAAACTTGATGGTGTTATTGGGTTGAGTGAATATAGCCTCGGACAAGTCCTTGCCAACCTTGTTCTCGTCCACGTCGAAGGCGGCCACTACTTCGATGTCCTCAATCCGGTAATCGCCGATCTGGTTGTGCATAACCCCGGGGATCTCGGCATCGGTTGGGACTTCCACGTACTTGTGGATGCCCTGGACCAGGGACGAGGCGCAGTTGCCCACGCCGATAATGGCGACGTTAATCTTGCCCAAGTTGTATCTCCTTTACGTTTTCCCCCAATGCTGGGAGAAACCGGTTAGTCCAGAAATTCTATCAGCTATGAAACACTCTAACAAGAACGGCTGCCATTCTCATTGGTTGCCGTACGACGGTGAAACACCGTGTTTATGGCCGCAATTGCTAGAAAAAGCGGAATATGCCGCTCTGGTCATCGTGCCTGAAGCGGCCGCCAAGAAGTTCAGGGGTTATTCCCCGCTCCAATCGGTCGTCAATAGCCTGCTTGATGGCGGCGCTGGCTGCCTCCGGCGTTTCGGCATTGCGGACGAACTCGGCCAACTCGGCGGGGTTGACGTTGTCCGTCACCCCGTCGGACGCGGTTACCAGGCGGTCGCCCGCTTCCAGCATCAATTCCGTCCGGTGAAGGTTCAGGTTTTGACCGGCGCCAATGGCCTGGGCTGTGCCCATTCTGAGAATGCCGCCAATTCGGCCGGACAGTTGCTGGTGTTCCGATCCCCGTATATGAAATATGGGACTGTCGCCCGCGCTGATGATGTACAACGGGCCACCCAAATAGAGGGCAACTGAAACGGTGGTAAGAAGAAACCGGCCGCCCCCAACCTGGTAGAAGTCGCCGTTCTGCTCCTCAAGAACTGCAACAACGTCCTCGGGGGCAGTTATGCTTGAGGCTTCCAGGGCCTGGGCCACTGATGAGCTTGCCTCCTCGCCGCCATGTCCGGTCACGCCGTCCATGACTGCGTCGAGAAAGGAGCCATTGCCCAGGTCCCGTATCAGGTAAGAGTCTTCGCCATGGGTCGAATTATCGAACAAAGTTGCTACAACACTGGAAAGGCTACCGTTGGCCATTGTCCTCCCTCGTCATTCATTGGATTAAGTTAGCGTGGCACATGTCGCGCGTTCACGCAGGCTCCAGGTCCTTCAACTCTTCGTCAAAATCGAAATCGTACTTGCTCCAGTGGTCTTCCTTCAGCAGTTGGAGAGCATCGCCCCATGCCTGCCGCGCTTCGGCCGCGTTTGGAAGGGCCAGATTTCTTTGGCGGATGGCCTCCAGGTAAGTCATTAACCCGTCCCGAAACTCGGCAAAACTCTCACATGCCCGTCCCCTGACCATCTCCATCAGTTCTGCGCCCGCGTGACGGCCCTCTTCAGAGATGGTGGGTTCGGCCGACAGGCCGCGGGTCATTTCCAGGAGTTCCTGCTCGAAGTTCACCACCGGGCGCATGTTGAACGGGTCGCGATATCCGGTGACGTCCGAGGGTGGCGGCTGGAAAGTGGTATAAAATTTGAGCACTTCAAGGTAGAAGTCGTGAATGTCCTGGGGCGCGCGTCCCACCGGGGTTCGGTCCATATCTCCCGTCAGCAGGGCCCCCGGATCAATGATGCTGATGCGGGCGACCGAAGGTTGGAAGAATACGTTCTGCGGACCCAGGTCTAACAGAAGGTATCCTGCCTGGAAAAATCGTTCCTCTGCCTCCAGTAATTGACGCTGAATGGGAAAGGGATCGTTGCTTTCGGCGAAGCAAAGCGGATACAGGCAGAAAAGGTTTTGACCCAGTCCGATGGGCACACGCAGAATTCGGGCCCTGACATCTCCAACCAGGGGAATGCCCTCGGCGCGCCTGGAAACAGTAACCCGATAGTCCTCGCCCAGGTCATCGCCAAAGAATGCATCGTGGTTGGCTCGCTCGGTATGCCCAACCATGGGGCATACCTGGGATATGGAGTTGGCGATGTCATCGTAAGCCTGGATGGTCCTTTCAGTTCTCTCTTCAACGGGACCGTGCATCCGGCGGGAAATCATCTGGGGCACTGGCCGCTTCACGACGACCTCCATCCCCGTGTCACGTTGTACTGCGGAACGCACTTCGTAGTCTGCGCCGCTTCCCAGTAGCCCGGTAAGTTCAAAGCGATCTAGTTGGACAATTTCCATGGCGCCGTTTCCCGGAAAAGTAACAAAATTATAGCATTATTTCGTAACGTGGATAACGATTGTTACCCAGGTTTACATGTGATGGTGACCCAATCTTCTCGCGGCCAGAGTTTCATGTCGGTGAATCCGGCATTCATCAGCGCTTCTTGAGTCTCGGGAAGCTGCTCGTCGATGATACCGGAAGCTATCAGCACTCCGTCGGGCTTCAGCGTCGGCAGTATGTCGGGGGCGCGCTCCCTGATGCCCCTGGAAGAGATATTGGCAACGGCCAGGTCGAAAGCGCCCGTCGGGGCCAGCCGATGGGGCAGGCTGCCCTGGTCCAGTTCAACGCGGTTGCTGATTCGGGTGCGTCGGAAGTTCTGCCGCGAAGCCTGAACGGCCTGGGGGTCGATATCCAGTGCTACCACCTTCAGGGCGTTCAGCTTAACCGCTGCGATGGTGAGAATACCGGACCCGCAGCCCAGATCTAGGACCACCGTCGCCGGGGTTATGTGCTTTTCCATTACCTCCAGGCAGGCATATGTGGTGGGGTGATAGCCTGTTCCAAATGCCAGACCGGGATCAAGCTCCACGAGCACGTCTCCCTCTTCGGGCACATAGTCGATCCAGGAAGGCTTGACGACCAGGCGGTCTCCGACCCGCAGCAGGGTGAAATGTTCCTTCCAGGCGTTCTGCCAGTCGGCGTCGTTGTCCAGGGGAGTGACCTGCAACTCTCCCAGGGGTTCCAGGATGCTGGCCAGTTTTACTCCAACTTCGATGTGAGAATAGCGTTGGCGGGCATCGCCAGGCAAATAGGTGCGCAGTTTGATCCGGTCCGGTCCGTCGTCTTCCATGGAGAGACCGTACCCATATCGGTCAAACAGATAGGAAATGGGTTCTACGTACTCGAATGGCACGCTTAGGCTGACTTCCTGCCACATGCTTCCTTTTCGCTTCACAAGAAAATCCGGCGGCTAAGGAGCCGAGTTTCCTGTTCAGCCTCCTTGCTATTGCCCAGTTCCGGATAAACTGCCGGTCGAAAAGAGGATAAATACCTGGCAAAGTGGGCTCTGCAGTCTCTCAGCTCAGAGCATCCTTGATGCGGTCGAAGAGTCCTTTGTCCTTGTCGGACCTGCCCAAATTCTCAGGTGCGAGGTCGTCTTCATCGTCAACCCCGGACTCCGGGACTTGGGAGGCTGGGGAGTTCGTATCCGACGCAGGTTCATCGAACTGTTCAACAACATCTTTCCCGTAGTTGGGGTCCAGGGAACGGGCCAGCTCTTCCAGCAATTTCCGCTGCTTCCCGTTGAGCTTTCCGGGTACCTGCACATCGACGAAAACTCGCAGGTCCCCCTTTCGTCCGTTGTTGATGTGGCTGATGCCCCTGCCGCGGACCCGGAATTCGGAGCCATGCTGGGTGCCCTGGGGAATCTTCAGTGTGGTCTGATCTCCTTCCAGGGTAGGGATCTCTTTTTCGACGCCAAGGGCGGCCTCGGCCATATTGATGGGCAGGGTGTACAACAAGTCAAACTGGTCTCGCTGGAAAAGCTTGTGAGGCTTTACATCCACGAGGATGTACAAGTTGCCCGGCGGACCGCCGTTGGCCCCTACGTTCCCCTCGCCCGTAAGCCGTACCTGCATCCCGTCCTGGATGCCGGCGGGGATATTGACCACGGTTTTCCGGTTGCGACGCTCCATACCCACGCCGCGACAGAGGACGCAAGGTTGATCGATTGTGGTTCCCTTGCCCTGGCAGGTGGGGCAGGTGGTTACCTGGGCGAACTGGCCAAAAACGCTGCGCTGGGTACGGCGAACCTGGCCGTTGCCGCCGCAGGTTCCGCAAGTACTGACCGACGTACCGGGTTGGTTGCCGGCTCCGGAGCACTCGTGACAAATCTCCACCCGCGATACGTCGATTTCACGCTCGATGCCGAAAGCCGCATCCTCGAAGGCCAGCGTAACTCTTTGCTGAAGATCGCTGCCTCTCTGCGGGGCCCGGCTGCGTCGTGCTCCGGCGTCGCCGAAAAAAGAGTCAAAAATGTCGCCGAATCCGCCAAATACATCGAACCCGTCAAAAGGCCTGTCATAACCGCCGCCGTTAACGCCGGCGTGACCGAACCGGTCGTATTGAGCCCTTTTGGTGGCGTCGCTCAGGACCTGGTAAGCCTCGTTTATTTCCTTGAATCGCTCTTCAGCGTCAGGTTCCTTGTTGCGGTCGGGATGGTACTCCATGGCCTTCTTGCGAAAGGCCCGGCGTATCTCCTCCTCGGAGTCCCGTCGCGAAACTCCCAAGACCTCGTAATAGTCAGTCTGAGCCATTCCTCGTCACCCTGAAGTTGGAGCAGGCGACTGACGCCTGCCGGTATTGGTGCTTACTCGCGTGTATGGCTACATTATAGCCCAGTATGGAAATTTACCTCAATCGATTTTTCAGCTTTAGTGTTTCCTGGCCAGCCATAGCAAAGATCCATTCGGAATTGGGACCTATCGGCTTATCAAGATTGCGTGAGACGCTAAGGGTCGCTACTTTAGCTGCGGGACCAGCAAGCTCTCCGGCAGTTTAGGTGGGCTTTGCCCTCCGACGTATTCCATTGGGAATCCCCAATCGTGACTCACAATATCTGATACCTAGGCTGACCATAAAATAGACATCTGTTAATAATCTTATATACTTTAGTCTTTAAGCGAACGCAATATGCCGAAGGCAATACGGGCCCAGTCATAGATTGCACTCGCCGCAGAGACGGAACACTACCTTACAGATGGAGAGGCCGATTATGGCGCTATTGACCCCGGATCCAACCTTTTACCCCTCTGCCCGCCTTGCAGGACAGGCTCCTGCGGAGCGGTTGGGATATGTCGCGGTGCTGAACACGAATGGGAAGCCGGACGCTATGTCCGTAGTTGACCTGGACCCCGACTCACCCACGTATAGCACCATTGTAAATTCTTTGGAGATGCCAAACGTGGGGGACGAGCTACACCACTTCGGCTGGAATGCCTGTAGCGCCAGCCTTTGTCCCTATGCCCCTCACCCACACCTGGAACGGCGTTACTTGATAGTTCCCACATTGCGTACGTCCCGCATTTACGTAATTGACACCAAGCCGGACCCTTTCAAACCTCAGATTGTAAAGACGGTGGAGGCCGACGTCATTGCCAACCGGACCGGCTACAGCCGATTACACACCGTTCACTGTGGTCCCGACGCCATTTACTTGAACGGCATTGGCTCTTCAGACGGTGTCTCCCCCGGAGGAATCCTCAGGATTGATCACAACACCTTTGAGCCCCTGGGCGCATGGGAATTGGACCGGGGTTCCCAGACCCTGGCCTACGACTTCTGGTGGCATATAGGGCTGGATGTGGCAATCACCAGCGAGTGGTGCACTCCGGAACTGTTTGAAAGCGGGCCATCGCTGGCGGACATAGTTGCCGGCAACTATGGCCACAAAATCCATTTCTGGGACCTGCGGCGGCGGCGCCACCTTCAAGAAGTGGACCTGGGAGCAGAAAATCAGATGGTGTTGGAGCTGCGGCCGTCCCACAATCCTACCAAGGCCTACGGCTTTGTGGGAGTCGTAGTCAACAATCAGGACCTTTCGTCCTCAATTTGGACTTGGTACCAGGACAATGGCAAGTGGGCCGTGACGAAAGTCATAGAGATTCCAGCGGAGCCGGCCGACCCCGACCTGCTGCCCGAGGCGCTGAAAGGCCTTGGCGCGGTGCCGCCGCTGGTTACGGACATCGACCTGTCCCTGGATGACAAGTTCCTGTATGTTTCCTGCTGGGGCACGGGGGAACTGAGGCAGTACGATGTTTCAGACCCCTTCAATGCCAAACACACCGGTACTGTCGAGCTGGGCGGCATTGTCAGGAAGGCTGCTCATCCCAGGTCTGGCCCGCTGGTTGGAGGACCCCAGATGATCGAAATCAGCCGTGATGGACGCCGGGTCTATCCCACCAATTCCCTTTACAGTTCGTGGGACGACACTTTCTACGACAACATCACCGGCTGGATGACAAAGGTCAACGTTAACCCCGAAGGCGGTATTTCCCTGGACGAGGACTTCTTCGTCGATTTCGGGGAAGGCCGGGCGCACCAGGTGCGACTGGAAGGCGGAGACGCCTCTTCCGACTCCTTCTGTTATCCCTAGCTCGACGCGCTGATGCTGGGCGCTCTGCCGGTTCACGCCGAACCCGCCTCCCTTACTTCCCTGGGGCCGCTGATTGGATTAGCGGCCCTGGGCGCTTTCCACGGCATCAATCCGGCCATGGGATGGCTGTTCGCCGTCAGCCTGGGACTGCAACGGGAAAGCGTCAAAGCCGTTGTGACAGCTGCCCTCTACATTGCCGTTGGCCACATAGCATCGCTGGCGGTGGTGGCGGTCGCGCTGGCCATTTCCGGTTACTTCATTCCCCTGTTCTGGGTGAGAATCGTTTCCGGCGTATTCCTGGTGGCCTTCGGCCTTTACAAGTTGGTCCTCTACTTCCGGCACTTCCGATGGGTAGGAATGAACGTTGGTGGGCGCGACCTGGTGGTGTGGTCATTCCTGATGGCCACATCCCACGGCGCCGGCCTGATGCTGGCCCCGATAATACTCAACCTGGACGAAGAGGGTGCGGGAGCAACCGGCGACCTGGACCACCATGCCGGACTGCTTGACCTGAGTGACACGGCAGCCGCCTGGGGTATTGGACTGGCAACCCACTCGGTTGCCATGCTGGCTGTTATGCTGATCATCGCGGTCCTGGTGTACGAGAAGCTGGGTCTGGCTTTTCTGCGCCGCGGTTGGCTGAATGTCGATCTACTATGGGCGGCTGCATTGATCCTTGCGGGTCTGGTTACCCTCGGACTGGCGTTGAGTTAACGACTCACAATATGCCCTGGCAAGCATCGTTTGGTGGACTTGCCAATGAGATGGATTTGTTGATGACAGGCTAACAGGCCAAGTAAGATTTGTATTTGGGGACAATAGGAGTTTCTTGACATTGGCAGGTTCGATAAGTACGATTATTGGATAAGGGAGTTATTCCCTTAATGCGCATATCCAGACGGGAAGGAAGAGTGAACCATGGAGCTGACTATTTTCCTTGCCGTCCTGGCGGTTGCAGGGGTAATTGGGACGGGGGCCGCTTCATGGCTGGTCTACCGTTCCAGGGTTGACGGCAAGCGGGTAGAAAATGCAAAAGAAGAGGCTGGAACAGTCGTAGCCCAGGCGGAGGAAGAGAAACGGAGGATCCTCCTTGAAGCCCAGGAGGAGGTTCTGAAGCTGCGATCCGAGGGGGAGCAGGAAATCAAGGAGCAGCGGCAGGAACTTAATCGCCTGGAACGCCGTTATCTTCAGCGTGAGGAGCAGCTGGAGAAAAAGGGCGAAGCCCTTGATAAGCAGCAGGCGACCCTCACCACGAAGGAAACTGAGGTCGACAAGACCCTGGAAGAGGTGAAGGGTCTAAAGGAGCAGCAAGTTAAGGTCCTGGAAGAATCCGCTGGTCTGTCAGTGGAAGAAGCCAGGGAATTGGTGGTAAGAGAAGGTGAAGAGAAGGCCAAGCATGAACTGGCCCGCCGCACCTACGATCTGGAACGAGAACACAAAGCCACCGCAGAAGAAAATGCCCGCCGAATAATAACCCTGGCCATTAATCGTCTGGCTACGGATGTCGTCTCCGAAACCACGACTTCTATCGTATCCCTGCCCAACGATGAGATGAAGGGTCGTCTCATCGGCCGTGAAGGACGGAATATTCGAGCACTTGAATCCCTTACCGGGGTGGATATTGTCATTGACGACACCCCGGAAATAGTGACCTTGTCCTGCTTCGATCCAGTGCGCCGCGAAGTGGCTCGACTGGCCCTGGAGAGGCTGGTTAGTGATGGCCGCATTCAACCGGCTCGGATCGAAGACATGGTCAACCGCGCCCAGGTGGATATAGAGCAGACCATCTGGAAGGCCGGAGAACAGTCCACTTTCGATGTGGGCCTCAGCGGGATAGACCCGGAACTGATTCGTCTGCTGGGGCAGTTGAAGTATCGGTACAGCTACGGCGAAAACGTGCTGAAGCACTCCATAGAGGTCTGTCTCCTTTCCGGTATGCTTGCTTCCGAAATTGGCGCCAACATTCAGGTGGCGAAAATCGGCGGCCTGCTGCACGACGTGGGCAAGGCCCTGACCCACGAGATAGCAGGTCCCCACGCCGAAATTGGCGCCGACCTGGCCCAAAAGTACGGGATTAACCATAATTCATACCTGTCGATCTTGGAGCATCACGACGACGAACATTCAACTATTGAGTCCTTCATTGTGGCCAGCGCCGACGCCATCAGCGCTGCCAGGCCAGGGGCTCGTAAAGAGTCCCTGGACCAGTACGTGAAACGGCTGCGGGACTTGGAAGACACGGCAATCGGCTTTGGCGGTGTTGAGAGGGCCTTTGCCATTCAGGCCGGCCGAGAAGTCCGGGTGATGGTAAAACCCACCGACATTGACGACATAGGCTCTGCGGCGCTGGCTCGGGACATTGCCCGCAAGGTGGAAGAGGACTTGGTCTTCCCTGGCCAGATCAAAGTAACCGTAATTCGTGAAACCAGGAACGTGGAAATTGCCCGCTAAAGCCCTTCCGTGGAAGAGCAGGACCGGTATCGTATTCCGCAAACCAGGCAGCCCGGTATGTGAAGACTAGAAATGAGGCCCAAGAGCCGGCACTTTCGGCCCTTGGGCCTTATTCTTTGAGCGCGGTCGTGGAGCATCACGTAGGCTTGAGAGATTTCTCAACCAGCGGTTACATGGCCACACCCGAATCCGCGAAACCAGGCCATAGTCTCACCATCCGGCAAAAGGAAGGCTCATTTGCGAATTTTAATGATCGGAGACATCATCGGGCAGCCGGGTCGGCTCGCCATACGCCGGATACTGCCGGATTTGAGGCAGGAACTGTCCATCGACATGGTGATAGCCAATGGTGAGAATGTAGCTGGCGGGTATGGCATAACTCCTGAAACCGCCGAAGAGTTGCTGGACACCGGGGTGGATATCCTGACATCCGGAAACCACATTTGGGACCAAAAGGAAATCATCTCGCATCTCGATGAGGGGTTGCCCCTGATACGCCCCGCCAACTATCCGGACGCCCCGGGCCGCGGTTACCTGGTCCAGGATGGCGTCATGGTCATGAACCTTATGGGACGGGTATTCATGCCTACGCTGGACTGCCCGTTCAGGACTGCAAGCGCAATCTTGGAAGAAGCTGACGCAGAACACTCTCCCCGTGCTATAATCGTTGACTTCCATGCCGAGGCCACTTCTGAGAAGCAGGGAATGGGCTGGTACCTGGATGGCAAGGTCAGCGCGGTGCTGGGCACCCATACTCACGTTGGCACTGTAGACGCCAGGGTGCTGCCCAAGGGCACGGCCTTCCTCACCGACGTGGGGATGACCGGGCCGGTGAACTCGGTTATTGGAAGTGATACCAACGCCGTACTCGACCGTTTCCTGACCGGCCTTCCCCAGCGGCTTCCGGTGGCCAGGGGGCCGGTAATGATGAACTCGGCGTTGGTGGAAGTGGACGAAGATAATCGTAAGGCTGTTTCGATTCAGAGAGTAGACCGGATGGTGGACTAATATGGATGGACTTGTAGATTTGCACTTGCACACCCTTGCTTCGGACGGGCGTCTTTCTCCCACGGAGTTGGTGGACCTGATCGCCAGCAAAGGGATTACCGTGGCCGCTATTTCAGATCACGATACGACTGACGGTATTGACGAAAGTCTCAGAGCGGCGGCGGCCCACTCTAACCTTGAAATTATTCCTGCCATTGAGTTGAGCACCGATATCCCCGGTGATGAGATACACATGCTTGGATACTTTCTTCAGTACGAAGACGAGGAATTTCAGGCCATTCTGCGCCGTTTCAGGGAAGGCAGACTGGAGCGCGGTCGCATGATCGTGGAGAAACTGGCAACCCTGGGTAAGCCCGTTGAGTGGGAAAGGGTGCAGGAAATCGCAGGCGATGGCGCGGTTGGCCGCCCTCACATTGCCCTGGCCATGGTAGAGGCCGGTTACTTCAGGGAGCCCAAGGAGGCTTTCTACGAATACCTGGGCCGTAATGGCCTGGCCTACGCCGAGCGCGAAAAGATGACGCCTGAAGAGGGCGTCGAAATGCTGGCCAAAGTTGGTGGCAGCGCTGTCTTGGCCCACCCCGCGAACCTGGAGGACCTGGATACCAAGGTGGCCCAACTGAAGGAGGCGGGCCTGGTTGGCATGGAAGTACACTACGCCATGTACTCCGAGGAAACTATTCAGCGCCTGGTGGAAGTAGCTAATCGCCACGGATTGATTCCCTGCGGCGGCAGCGACTATCACGGCCTGGGCAACACAGGTGAGCAGGAACCTGGCCTGTTGGGGCCCCCGATGGAATCTGTGGAGCGGTTGTCGCAGATTTCCCGGACCCTGGCCAAAAACCGGTAGAGTAGCTCAGCCGTAGAATGGGATTGGAACTGCTTGGCCTTTACCTATATGCCTATTTGGCCGGCGCCGTTCCAACTCCCTATCTGATTGCCAGGCTGGTCAAGGGAATTGACATAAGGCAATATGGCAGCGGCAACGTCGGCGGTTCCAATGTAGTCAGGCAACTGGGCAAGGGATGGTTAGCGCCTTTGGCGGCGATTGAATTCCTGCTGAAGGGTCTTTCCCCCGCATTGCTGGCTTACTTATTGCTGAACGACCAAATGGCCGCGGGACTCCGGACCTCCCCGTTATTTTTGAGCGCGCCTCTGGTGGCTCTGGTGGGAAACAACTGGTCCGTCTTTCTCCGATTTCAGGGCGGACGGGGGCTAATGGTAGTGTGCGGAATGGCGCTGGCATTAGCTCCTCTGCTTTTCTCCATAGCAATGGCGGTTTACCTGGTGGGTTGGCGGTTAAGCCGAAGCTCGGCGGTGTGGGCGTTGATAGCAGTGGCGCTTTTGCCTCTCCTGGCATTGGCGCCCGGCGATATTCTGACGATGGACTGGCAGGGAGTGTGGTTGCTGGTTCGAGATGGGGTCCTATCGTCACCCGAATCAAAGGAGTCCATCGCAATCAGCTGTTTTGGTGGGGCGACTCTCGGCCTGGTGATCTTAAAGCGCCTGGTAGGTAATTCCCTGGAGTTCCCCGAGAATGTCTCCAGGAGAAAGCTGATGTTCAACCGGCTTTTCCACGATCGGGACGTGGAGGACAGGGAGAAGTGGGTGAGCCGGATGCCTGATTAGCCCCGCAGACTAGACAGGGAGGCAATCAATTGGCACATGCGCCATCGGGACAGACCCGGAACGACGGCCGGAGCCCCGCCGTTTGCTTTTGGCATCCCGAAGCCGAGACGGGTCTGTCCTGCAGCAGGTGCGGGAAGAACATTTGCGCCCAGTGCCTGGTTCAGGCGCCGGTGGGCATCCGTTGCCGTGAATGCGGTAAAGCTCAACCCATGCCCACCTACGATGTCCGACCAGCCAACTACACCCTGGGTATTGGCGTCGCAGTTCTTCTGATGGTCGTCGGCACTCCCGTCTGGGTGGTCCTGGATAATCTGTTGCTGGTTTTCGGAGCCTATGGGCCGGTGTCAGGCCTGATGGCCATTGTTTTCGGGCTTGTTACCGGTGATCTGGTAAGCCGCACGGTTAACCGCAAGCGCAGCGCATTGCTTGCCCTGATAGCTTGCGCTGTCGTGATTCTGACATACCTGGTCAGCAGGCTGTTCAGTCCCTTTGGGTTAGGCGTGATGGATGTGCTTTTCCTGGGGGCAGGGGTGTTCCTGGCGTGGCAGCGGCTTCGGCCCTAGTTTTCCTGGAGTTCAGCCCACAGCAACTCAATAGCTTCCCTGGTGGTGCCGTAACTGAATCCCCTTCGTTGCAGGAAGGGGCCCAGCTTGTGGCGAAACTCCTGAGAAGTATATCCCTGGGAAGCCAGCTTACTGGCCTGCTTGCGTCCAGCGTTGCAGGCGTTGGCCGTTTCGTTTATTCCCTCCAGTGCATCGTCTACCAGCTGCTGCTCCACGCCCAACCGGCGCAGTTCCTGTTTAAGGGCGCGACTTCCCTTGGGCCTTCGCCTTTCTCGGCTGCCTATCCACTGGGCGCAGAAGGAAGCGTCGTCCAGGTATTTCAGGTCTTTGAGATAGGTGAGGGTTTTCTCCACTACCGGAGAGGTGAAACGGCCTTCCAGGCGCTTTTCCACTTCCCTTATGGTACGGGGTCTGTAGCTCAAGTAGCGCAACGCGACGGCAAGGCAATCACCGAAGGATTGCCCTGCCATCGCGTAATCGGAGGTCTTCCTGGCTTTAAAGGACGACATAAGAGGTCCTGGTTCCTGCGAGAACGGGGTGGTTAATCCTCTTCACCGGGTTCCGCCAGCGTTGCCAGTATGGCGTCTACGTCCGCTTCGCCAGGAGGATTGACCGGGTCTGCGCCACCTGTCTGGGGAGAGAGTTTGATACGAACCCTGCTTTCAATGGATTCAGCAATTTCCGGGTGCTGAAGCAGGAAGTCCTTGGAGTTTTCCCTGCCCTGGCCCAGGCGCGTGTCGCCGTAGGAATAAAAGGCGCCGGCCTTCTTGAGGATGCCTTCGCTGACGCCCAGCTCCAGCAGGTCTCCCATCTTGCTGATACCTTTGTTGAACATAATGTCAAATTCGGTAACCCGGAAGGGGGCGGCGATCTTGTTCTTGACGACGCGGGCGCGCACACGGCTGCCGATGATGTCCGAGCCCTGCTTGATGGATTCAGTGCGGCGCAGGTCGATTCGCACTGAGCTGTAGAACTTCAGGGCCCGGCCGCCGGGCGTCACTTCCGGGCTGCCGTAGCTGATTCCCACCTTCTCGCGAAGTTGGTTAATGAAGATAACCGCCGTCCGCGAGTGGTGGATGGTGGAGGTCAATTTGCGGAGCGCCTGGGACATAAGGCGGGCCTGGAGGCCTACGTGGGTGTCGCCGATGTCGCCTTCAATCTCCGCCTGGGGCACCAAGGCTGCGACGCTGTCAACCACTATGGTGTCCACCGCCCCGCTGCGCACCAACTGTTCGGTAATGTCCAAGGCCTGTTCGCCACTGTCGGGCTGGGAAATCAATAGATCTTCCAGGCTAAGCCCGCAATTGGCAGCGTAGGAGGGGTCCAGCGCGTGTTCGGCGTCAACGTAAGCGGCAATGCCCCCCAGTTTCTGGGTCTCCGCCATTATGTGGATGGCCAGCGTGGACTTGCCGGCCGACTCGCTGCCGTATATTTCGGTTACCCGGCCCCGGGGAATGCCGCCGGCGCCCAGGGCTATGTCAAGGGCCAGCGACCCGGTGGGTATCACCTCAGTGGTCAGCCGCTGGGCCGCTTCCTGACCCAGACGCATTACGGCTCCCCGTCCGTGGTCTTTCTCTATTCGTCCCAGGGCTATTTCCAGCGCGGCCAGCTTGTCTTTCTTGGCATCTGCGGTCATATCCTTCCCATCCCCTTAACAAGTTATGCGAATCCTAGCATGGCGCCCGGAAGCCCAACAAGTGGCAAGTGTCAGTAGAAAAGAAGCGGACCGGCAGTGGGAAGACAAAGCGCTATCAGAGTTGGCAAAGAAGAGCGCTTGCCAGAGTATTACACCCTGACTTTGCGGCAGGTCTTCCGGATATATCAAGCCCCACTTCTTCTGGAAGATATCAGGGAATACCGGTGGAAGGCCAACGGCCTTTCCGTTAGAAGTCTCAATAGCCGCCCTTGTACCCGATGGTAACGGCGCCGTTCTGGACGATAACAGGCGTAATGCGCTCGCCGTTGGTCAGTTCGAGTAATGCGGGTATTTGATCGGGCTGCTTGGCCAGGTCAACCTCCGTGTAAGCCGTCTTGCTGCGACGATATTCCATCTTGGCCGCTGCGGAGAATGAGCAGTCCGGGTGGGTGTAAATGACGATTTCAGGGGCGCTTTCGGTGGTCACAGGGCAACTCCTTGGAGCAATAAATTGGGACAGCGTTCAACAGCGCGAGGAATCGGTTCTGAACATTAGGACCGAACTTACCTCGTATTCTACGTTTAGCCGCATCATTATTCAACGAAACCTGGTCCGGACTGCTGGTTAGAGCTTGCCACCGCGACGCAACTTCACGCTGCCAGTAGGATCGCGCTCATGTGAGGCTACCCTGGCCCACTTTCGCTATGCCAAGTTTGGCCGGTTCATGATATGCTTTCTCTCCGCCATAAAATCGGCAGAAAATCTCACCTGTGGACGTGGGTGCAGGAATGGAAGAGGCAGAAGTCCTTCGCGACAAGCTGATTGTAATGTTGCAGGATCACGCGGTTGGCGTTGCTTATTTGACTCCCTTGCCTCGAGGCGGCCGCCTGCGGGGAGCGGCGGCCCGGGAAATGGAAAGCGCCCTGGACGGGTTGGCCTCCTCGTCGAGCGAAAGAATGGAAGTATCGGGAGACCTGGTGTATGGCAACGGCTGTTTTGCCGTGGGACGTTACGACGAGGCGGCGAAAGTGTATGCCCGCATTCTATTGCTGGAGCCCGAGGACCTGATTGCCAGGTTTAACCTGGGTATTTCCCTGATCCGACTGAAGAAGCCCGATCTGGCGGTAGCTGAACTTTCCCTTGTTCTGGAAAGAGAGCCGGATATGCCGGAGGCCCACTACCAGCGGGGCAACGCGTTGGACGATATGGACCAGCCGGAGTCTGCATTGTCAGACTATGAAACTGCCATTGCCCTGGCCCCCGAATACCTGCAGGCGCACTTCAATTTGGGGGTGGTCCTTGCCCGAATCGGACGCCACCGGGAGGCCGTTACAGCCTTTGATCGGGCCATCGAACTTCGGCCGTCGCTGTCCAACGCCTATCTGAACCGGGGGGCTTCTCTGGACGAACTGGAGCAGCATGACCAGGCCATAGAGGACTATTCTTCGGCCATAGAATTTAACCCGGAAAGCGCCGACGCATATTTTAACCGGGCCCGCACCTGTTACTACCTGGGACAGATTGAAGAGGCGATTGCCGACTACACTGAAGTAGTCACGCTAAGGCCGGATGATGCCGAAGCCTTCAATAACCGGGGGCTGGCCTACGATGCTCTGGGCGAGTACGGCCACGCACTTTCGGACTACAGCTCGGCAATAGGTCTGGTCCCCGACTTTCCGGCGGCGCTGAATAACCGGGGGGCTGCCCACGAAGCTATGGGAAAGGAAGTGGAGGCGCTGGCTGACTATCGGGCCGCAATTGGGGTAGACAAGGGCTTTGCCGTGGCCTGGTATAACGCAGCCCGCCAGCACGCCCGCCAAGGGGAGATTGAGTTGTGCCTGGAACACCTGGAAGAGGCGGTGCGGCTGGAAGCCCACTTCGCCGATGAAGCCCCCGATGACGAGAATCTGGGCTGGGTCATGAAGCTGATGGATTTGAAGGACAGCTTTTGCCGGCAGTAGCTTAGCCGGGTTGGAGCAGGACTCAGCTATGATCTCAGGCTTGGATGAGAATCGGCTTCTGTCGGGGCAATGGTAGCGGCTGTTCTGGGGAGAATTTGCCGGTAATTCAATGAACGTTTCCGGCTTGCTACTCTTGGCCGATGGTTATTAGCGCGGTGTTCAGGTTTTCTCAGGCAGGTCGGTCTCTATTCCGGCGTCTGGGAAGTCTTCCAACTCCGGGTCGTCATCCGTTTTCTCCCTTAGTTCCGCTATGGTCGGCGCCCGCATCCGGTGTATCAGAACGTTGTGGAAGATGACCAGCAAGGCCAGCACCGACAGCTCGAGGACGGAGAGACGTTCACTGTGAAAGTATGGGAAGGTCTGGCTCACTATAAGCAGAAGTCCGAAACAGGCAATAATTCCCAGGGATGACCTGAATGGCGACCTGCGGGCAAGGTACACCGTTGCAACTCCCACAGCTATGCCAGGAATGAAAAGGACAGGTGTCATAGCCAGGGTGACTCCCGCCAGGGTAACCATGCCGTCGCCCCCGCGGAATCGGGTGAAAATGGACTTCCAGTGCCCCGCCACGGCGGCGCCTCCGGCAATGATCAACGCATGTTCCGGAACGCCCAGCAGGCTGGCGAACTTTATTGCCAGAAACCCCTTGAATGCGTCCCCCGCAAATACCAGAATCCCGTTTTTCCGGCTGATATTCCAGAATACGTTAGCAGTGCCAGCCCGAGTGCTGCCTGTGTTGAAGATATCGATGCCTCGCCGTCTCGCCGCCAGGTGGGCCAGCGGAATTGATCCCAGCAGATAGCCGACCACTATGGACGCCAGCAGACTTTGAATCAGAGCTATTTCTGTCGACACCGAACCCCCACTGCTTCTTCCGTCTTGCCCGTGTCCAATACATGGCGTGGCAAGGCTTCACAGCTAATATAGCACTTTGGCACGGGCAAATACAGAGTAACCCCACCTGATTCAACCTGGTCTCCGAGCTATTCACCAAATGCGGCCGGCCAGGGCCGGCAACAATTGGAGTGAGTTTTCACCGGGCCACTATCCACCTGAACATGGGCGACGGTGGGATGGGACCAGCTCGCAATTCCAGGTGGTATTTCTGGAGGAAAGAACTATCATGGCTTCGCTCTTACGTAGACCCAATAGCCTAACAGGGAGTCGGTCAACACCTTCTCCAGCTTATCCATAAGGCCGTTCCAACCAGTAGTGGCAGGCAAATTCGCCAAAGACGCCGTCTTGATGGAATCCAGCCGTAGTCGGGGCAACGCTTTCCATTGCGGACCTTGCCCTTCCTGGCGATAGCCTGGGCGTCAATCAACGTCTTGCATGGGGGCAATTGCCACGGGTCAACTTTTGAGGTAAGTAGTCATCGTCCTGCTTGGTACGCAAACCTACTGCCCAATGCTCCGGACCTGCTTTTAGTCCTCCCTGCACTTGAAAAAATGCAAAAGGCGTAAGTTGAGCAGACGCTACGACTAACGGCGATGGCGTTCTTGAGAAATTGATCAGCCCATCCCCGACATGATCTTCGGGTGGGTTATACTGCAAGGTATCCAGATTGGACTCTGGTCAATTAGTGCGTCCTGCCACTATTGATTTGTCGGAGAACCGAATATGACCCAACGCAAACTGCCCCTGGAAGGAATGGTTGTGCTGGACTTGACCCAGATTATGGCTGGCCCCGTTTGCACCATGCTCCTGGCCGACATGGGCGCGGACGTAATCAAGATCGAAAAGCCCAACGGAGGTGACGACACCCGCCAAATGGGGCCGCCCTTTACCGGCAACGTGGCTTCCGGGTTCCTGGCCTTGAACCGCAACAAGCGCAGCCTTGGGCTGAATTTGCGAGAGGAGTCGGGTCGGCAAGTTTTTCGCCAGTTGCTGAAGACCGCCGACGTGGTCGTGGAGAACTTCCGGCCCGGGGTCATGGACCGGCTAGGCCTGGGTTACTCGGACTTAGCTGCACTGCGACCCTCTGTGGTTTATTGCTCCATATCGGGGTTCGGAGCCACCGGGCCCTACAGAAACCGGGGCGGATTCGACCTGGTCGCCCAGGGAATGAGCGGGTTGATGAGCATAACCGGCTTCCCCGATAGTCCGCCGGCGAAAGTGGGCGTTCCCATCACCGACATCTCGGCAGGCACCCAGGCCGCCTTCGGCATCATGTGCGCCTACGTCCATGCTCTTAGAACCGGGCAGGGCCAGACGGTCGACGCTTCGCTTATGGAGGCCGGCATCTTCTACACCATTTGGGAATCGGCGTTGTACTTCTCGGAGGGGGAGGTACCGGGCCCCCTGGGTTCGGCTCACCGGGTCTCGGCGCCCTATCAGGCCCTGCGCACCAGCGACGGATACATAAACATCGGCGCAGCCACCCAGAGCACCTGGGAGCAATTCTGCCGCGCCGCTGGCCTGGAAAACCTTATCGACGACCAGCGGTTCCGTAAGCCCGGCGACCGGAAGGCCAGGGAGAAGGAACTGGCTACCCTGCTGGAAGCTACCTTCTCCACCAGACCTACGGCGTACTGGCTGGAATTGCTGGACCAGGCGGGGGTGGTGGCCGGCCCGATTTACGACATGCAGCAAGTCTACGAGGACCCTCAAGTAAACGCCAGGAACATGGTGGTGGACCTGGAGGACGATGACCTGGGCACGCTGCGGCATATCGGGGTACCGGTAAAGTTATCGCAAACCCCGGGAAGCGTGAGGAACCGGGCGCCGGCCCTGGGCGAGCATAGCAGGGAGATTCTGAAGGCCGCGGGATACACAGCGGAAGAATCAGAAAGCCTGATAGCTGCGGGAATAGTGGCGAGCCTATAGGGCAATTCGGCCTTCAGGAATCTTTCTGGCTGGAGAGGCAAGGCCCACTGTTGCTGTGGGCGCAACAACCGCTCTTATCCGTTACGCCACTCCAGGCCTTCCGTAGTTGCCAGGAAGCGGTCGATGAGGCGCTGACTGGAAACAATTACGCTGGGAGTGAAAAGGTTGGCGTCCTGCCCCTGGCGGTCTACCACGTTGCCGCCGGCTTCCCGGGCCAACAACAGACCTGAGGCGCTGTCCCAGGGGGACAGGGAATGGTGAAAATAGAGGTCAAGGCGGCCGGCGGCGGCGTAGGCCATTCCCAGGGCTGAAGAACCCAGCAGGCGCATGGTCTGGAAACCGGGCCACAGTGTACGAATCATGTCCAGGGCGGTTGCGGCCTTGTCATCAAAGTAGCCCAAATCGAAGCCCAGAACGCACTGGGGTATTTCCTCTCGGTCAGAAACCGAGATGGGCTCACCGTTCAGCCAGGCGCCCTGTCCCTGCTGGGCGGTGAACGTCTCCTCCTTGATGGGATCGTAGGTTACGCCCATCACCACGTCGCTTCCCTTGGCCAGGGCCACGACCACGCAGAAATGGGGGATACCTTCGGCAAAGTTTCGAGTACCGTCAATAGGATCGATTACCCAGGTGTAAGGGGACCCGGTTTCTATGGGGCTGGACTCCTCGGACAGGATGCTGAATTCGGGAAACTCCGACTGCACCAAGTCCAGAATGACACGTTCTGCCACCAGGTCCACATCGGTAACTATGTCGGCCCGGCCCTTGAAACGGACCTCTTTGTCGGTAAGGAATCGTTCCCTGATAATCTCACCGGCCCGTTGCGCCGCAACAATGGATACGTCAAGCGCGGAGCGGCCGCTTTGGGCCATTGGAAGGGATTCAGCTTCTTTCTGGTCCATCAACAATCCTTCGGCGCGAATATGGGGGAGCAAAGGCGAGGAGAAACACGGTTACCTGGACTCGCCAGAATCGGATCAGACCATCGGGCCAAGTCCCATCTTCTCGTAAACCTCGGTCATGGTCTCCCGGGCAATGGCGCGGGCCCTCTTGCCGCCTTCCGACAGAACTTCCTTTACGTAAGCCGGCTTTTCTTCCAGCTCCCGTCGGCGCTCCCGCAAGGGCTCGAGGAAGGAGTTAATGCTACCGGCCAGGTGCCGTTTGCAGTCCACGCAACCTCGCTGAGCGCCGGTGCATTCGTCATAGACCTGGCTCACTTCCTGGGCCGGGCTGAAAGTCCTGTGCAGGGAGTAGACGTTGCAAACTTCGGGGCGGCCTGGGTCGCTGCGTCGTTGCCGCTGGGGGTCGGTGAATGCCGTCAGCACCCGTTGGGTAGTTTCTTCCCCCGTGGAGGCCAGGTCGATGTGGTTGTCCAGGGACTTGCTCATCTTTTGCTGACCTTCCAACCCCAGGATCAGGGGCGCCTCAGTCAGCTTGGCCTGGGGCTCCGGGAAGGTGTCGCCAAAACGGAAGTTGAACCGGCGCACAATCTCCCTGGCCAGTTCCAAATGAGGCAACTGGTCCTGACCCACGGGTACCGTGTCAGCCTTGTAAATGATGATGTCGGCAGTCTGGAGGACGGGATATCCCACCAGTCCGTAGTTGACGCTTTCCTCCGTTTCATCCATCTGCCTCACCTTCTCCTTGAAGGTAGGCACCCGCAGCAGCCACCCCAGGGGCGTTACCATGCTGAGCAAGGTGTGGAGCGTCATCACCTCGGGAACGTGAGATTGGACAAAAACTATGCTCTGCTCGGGGTCCACACCGGCAGCCAGCCAGTCCAGCGCCATCTCGTGAATGTTGGGCTGAATGTTGGCTACGTCCCCCGGGTCTTCCACGGTGGTCAGGGCGTGGACGTCCACGATACTGTATATGCATCGGTAGTCCTGCTGTAGCTTTACCCAGTTTTCCAGCGCCCCCAGGTAGTTGCCAAGGTGCAGCTTTCCCGTGGGCCGCATTCCCGAAAGTATGGTCCCTTTGACCTCGATGGCCGCTTCTTCTTGAGAGAGCATTTTCCTGCTGTCGCTCCGGTGGATAATCTGCAAAAACGCCTGAAGGCTCCGATTACGATATTCGCAACGTTTCAGGTTGCAAGTCTAGCACGCAGTGTAAGGCAGGGGCAATATAACGCCGATCAATTGAAGGCCACCATGTGAAGGCCACCAGGGCCTTTAAGCCTATTGGTTCCCTGTGTATACTCTGACTGTGACTCAGGAAATGGGAAGGCCCCTGGTGGGCGTGGGCGTGGTGTTTGTAAGGGAGGGAAGAGTTTTCCTGGCCAGGCGCCAGGGCGCGCATGGAGACAACACCTGGGCTTCGGCCGGTGGCCACCTGGAATGGGGTGAAACACTGGAAGAATGCGCCAGGCGGGAGGCCCTGGAAGAGCTGGGTGTGACGGTGGCGGGGCTGCAATTCCTCTGCATCAGCAATATCATCGCTTACGACCGCCACTACGTGGACGTGGAGTTCCTGGGCGACATAGGTGGGCAGGAACCCCAACTGACTGAACCTGAGGCTTTCTCCGAATTCGGCTGGTTTCCCCTGGATGATCTGCCCCAACCCCTCTTTGAGGCCGTTCGGTATGCTCTGGAGAGCTACCGTAGCGGCCGAAACTATTTCTCCGGGGACTAGATTGCGTCCCAGAGAAGGCCGATCCAGGATTAGCCAGGCTCGTTTTCCGGTTCGTGGGGTTCGCAAGATGGGCCGCTCGAACGAATCAAATGCGTACCGCTTGACTGGGTTAACCGCATGCGAGAAAGGTCGCAAATTTGCCGTTGCCTCGTATCTGTAGGGAGGCAATTTAGCTATAAATCTGATATAATGTCATCAGTAAGTTAAGTAAACCTCAGCCGACCTCCACCGCTTTGCTGGTTATACATCCTCACTAGTCCGCACCGGTCACAGTATTGGCGTCAGTTGAAAGGGGATCTGGGCGGTGTGCGCTTGACCAGGGTTGGGGAATGGGCGTTCCTGAAGGGAACGAATGGGTGTCGGAACAGACGGCGCACGATATTCACAGGGGGATTGGATTAGACATGCAAGGACGACTGATTGCCGAACAGGAAACCACCACTCCTGAGCTTCCTCCAGTAGTAGCCGAGATAAATGGCCAGGCAGAGGCCAGCGTCCAGTCCGAAGAGACCGAAGGCAGAGAGTATACCGCCAAGGATATCCAGGTGTTGGAGGGGTTGGAGGCGGTTCGCGTTCGCCCGGGCATGTACATCGGCAGCACCGACCAACGGGGCCTGCACCACCTGATCTACGAAATCCTGGACAACGCCGTGGACGAAGCCATGGCCGGATACTGCACCCGTGTTGACTTAACCCTGGGCAAGAATGGCCTGATATCAATCTCTGACGACGGCCGAGGTATACCAGTGGACGTTCACCCGTCTACCGGCAAGTCCGGCCTGGAAACGGTCATGACAACCCTCCATGCCGGTGGCAAGTTCGGTGGAGGGGCCTACAAAGTTACGGGAGGCCTTCACGGTGTTGGTGGATCCGTGGTGAATGGCCTCTCTTCATACCTTAAAGCCGAAGTCCACCGGGACGGCCACGTCCATCACCAGGAATACTCCCAGGGTATACCTACCTGCGAAGTTATCAAAGGCAAGCGCACTTCCAGCCACGGGACTACTATTTCCTTCAAGCCGGACCCCGAAATATTTCCGGAAATCGAATACGATTTCGACGGTCTGACGGACCATTTCAAGGAAATCGCCTACCTGAACAAGGGCCTGGAAATCCGGTTTGTCAGCTACTGGCACGAGACTCAACGCCGCGGCGATATTGAGCGCACCTACTACTTCGACGGCGGCATTGCCAACCTGGTGCGCAACGTGAATAAGCGCCGCAGGGTGTTCCAACAGGCTCCCTTCTACTACGAAAAGGCGGTTGATGAAACCTCGGTAGAGGTAGCGATTCAGTACAACGACAGCTTCACCGAGTCGGTCATTTCCTTCGCCAACTGCATAAATACCCAGGAAGGGGGCAGCCACCTGACAGGGTTCCGCACGGCCCTAACCCGCGTAATTAACGACTATACCCGTAAGAATAACTTCATTAA
This sequence comes from Dehalococcoidia bacterium, assembly GCA_965207275.1. GTDB lineage: Bacteria > Chloroflexota > Dehalococcoidia > Lucifugimonadales > UBA3495 > Bin22. The sequence continues at coordinate 1,609,377 of CBDBMH010000002.1, read as the reverse complement.
AGACGACCAGCCCAACCTGGCCGGCGAGGATGTCCGCGAGGGACTGGCGGCGGTGATCAGCGTCAAGCTGATCAATCCCCAGTTTGAAGGACAGACCAAGACCAAGCTGGGCAACGCCGAGATACGCAGCGTGGTGGACTCGGTGGTCAGCGAGGGTCTCGGTCGGTACCTCGAGGAACACCCCGTTGAGAGCAAACAGATAGTCGAGAAGTGCCTCACTTCCCAGCGGGCCAGGGAAGCGGCCAAGAAGGCCAGAGAACTGGTCATCAGGAAAAACGCGCTGGATGGTACGTCCCTGCCCGGTAAGCTTGCCGACTGTGCAGAACGGGACCCAGCCAAGTCGGAACTCTATATCGTCGAGGGTGAGTCCGCCGGGGGCTCCGCAAAAATGGGCCGCGATCGCAGCTTCCAGGCTATCCTGCCCCTAAAGGGCAAGATTCTCAACGTGGAGCGCGTGTTGCAGCAGCCGGATAAAATCCTGGGCCACGAGGAAATCCGCTCCATCATCGCGGCAGTGGGCGCTGGCGAAGGCGAGGAATTTGATCCTTCCAAGGTGCGGTACCAGAAGGTCATAATCATGACCGACGCAGACGTGGACGGGTCTCATATTCGCACCCTGGTCCTCACTTTCTTTTTCCGGAGAATGCAGGGACTGATTGACAACGGTTACCTCTTTATCGCCCAACCACCGCTGTACCGTATCCAGGCGGGCCGGGCCGCTCCTCAGTACGTATATTCCGAAGAAGAAAAGGACAAAATACTGGCCAAGATGGAAGGCCGGCGCAACGTTCAGCTGCAACGGTACAAGGGTCTGGGCGAGATGAACCCGGAGCAACTGTGGGAAACCACCATGAATCCGGAAAGCCGCCAGATGCTCAAAGTGAACATAGATGACATAAACGAGGTCGACGACGTTTTCAGCACTCTGATGAGTGAAGCAGTGGCGCCTCGCAAGAGCTTCATCCAGTCTCACGCCCGCAGTGTGAGAAACCTGGACGTTTAACCTTGCCAGCAATGTTCAGCTCGAGAGTGGTTGGTCAGTCCAACTTACGCTGACTCCTGGATAGACGCTTCAAGGTAATCGAGGTCCGATTGGAAAGTTGGGTAGATATCCCTTATAATGTTGGCCCCAACAAGAGGGCTTGATATCAGTAAAGATAGTGGAGGAACCCGTTGCCAGCTAAAAAGGCCGCTCGCCAGTCTGTTAAGCGCTACCGCCGAAACCAGAGCATACGTCGCACGACCCGCAGTGCCATTACGGGCGCCCGTAGAGCAGTAGTTTCCGGCGATGCGGAAGTAGCTGAGCCTGCAATTCGGCACGCTATCAGCCTGCTGGACAAGGCTGTCCAGAAGGGTGTCCTTCACAAGAACAATGCTTCGCGCCGAAAGTCGCGTCTGGCGGCGCGCTTGAACCAAATGCCAAACTAATGGAAGATATGGCTTCCGATTTCTTCGCAAATGCGTGGGGAGAACCCACGCATTTTCATTTGGGTATGGGCTTGAGTCTGGATTGATAAGGCCCGCTATAGCAGCAAATCCGAAAGCGTCGGGTCCGACCGGATCCAAGAGAAATGCCGCTCCAGAAGGTTGGTCTCGCCTTGGGGGGTCGGCGGAACATGCCTCAAAGCTACGGCGCCTTTAAGAAATTGACATAAATGTTTTCATATGATACTGTTTTGCGAACTAATGTTTTAAAGGTGTGCAATGACAACGAATAAGAGGCTACCACCTCGCAGGCAGCGAATTCTGGACTTTATTCAGAGCTTTATCGAAGATAACGGTCTACCCCCTACGGTGCGTGATATTCAGAAGGCTTGCGAGATCAGCTCGACTTCGGTGGTGGACTATAACCTCCGGATTCTGAACCGGGACGGTTACTTGAACCGAAGGCCGGATGTGGCCCGCGGCATTGAGCTATTGGACGATATGGGCCAACCCATGAGCGCCGTGCCCAAGGTTCAGGTAGTAGGCCGCATTGCGGCAGGGTCCCCTTTGCCGGCTTTTTCGACGGAGGAAAGCGCATCAGGTCAGGAGTTCGACACTATAGAAGTCGCGCCGGAACTGACCAGGCGACACGGCCGGCTGTACGCGCTGGAAGTCCAGGGCCAGTCGATGATTGACGCACTGATTGACGACGGTGACCTGGTGATTATCAGGCCTTCGGAACAGGTGGAACCCGGCGAAATGGTGGTGGCCTGGTTGAAGGAAGAGGAGGAAGCCACCCTCAAGAAGTTTTATCCTGAAGGTGAGCGGGTGCGGCTTCAGCCGGCCAATTCCAGCATGGACCCCATATTCAGCCCCGCCGACAACGTGGAAATACGGGGCAAGGTGGTTAGTGTAATCAGGAAATACGGCTAGGCTTCATATCTGGTTTACGGCAAGCTACGCCTCGCCCTCCCTTCCGGGCGAGGCGTCTTCTTTCGCTGGCTGTTGGTAAGGGCGCCGTAGCTGGCTACGAGGAAGGGTACGCAGTAAGTCAAGGGTATCTTCCAGTATAGCGCGCTGTTCCACTGGCCGGAGACCAGCAGGTCTCCCTGGTTCAGCGCGGTGAGAATGGTTCCCACCACCACCGAAGCAATTGCCGACCGTTTCAGCATGGGTTTATGCAGCAGAGCGCAAGGCAAGCACTTGACGGTCCTGCCGGCCCCTTCCTCCGCCCCTGGTTGTTGGAACGAAAAGGAAAGGGAGTCGCCTAGCTCTTTGCCGCAGTTGCTGCAAGTTACCGTTTCTTGATTCAGGGCCCCCAAAAGGCTCTCCTTCCCGAAAGGATTTATTGCTGATAAAGACGTTGGGCTACGGGCCCTGGTTTAACTTCTGCAAAAAGATACCCCACACTTACCGAAAAATCGAAGGCGCAACATCCCCGATGGAAAGTTGCGCCTTCGCAGAACCAGCCGACACAGTTGCGCTTCACTGTTTTCTGCCTTGCCGGATTTTCGTAATTGCGCGCCAGAACATTGCAGGTGGACTGCCTGCTCCGGGCAATGGGAACTTTAGCTGGACTTACCTATCCGAAAGACCTTGGTGCCACACAGAGGGCAAGTGCCGTGGGTGGCCGGACGCCCATTCTTCAGTGTAACCTCTTCAGGGTTGTTTATTTCCCGCTTGCTGCGGCATTTGAAGCAATACGCTTCCATCCTCCTCTTCCTCCATATTAGTTTCGTTTAGCAGTTACTTACCGGTGCCGGATTGACTTTGTCACCCTTGTGATGATCGTTGCGGAATCGTTCCGGTCAGTGAAGCTGTCGGCTTGCCCCTGCCATTGGCGCCCTCGTTTAATCCGTAGGTAACGCCTATGGAGAGACTAATGTTTCTGCTACGTTATGTAATACAGAATGGTAGTGGGCTTTGTCAAGGCGGAACGCCACACCCAAATCCACCACCTAATGGGAGGAAAAGACCTCGTTGGAGCCAGCGGCAAAGCTGGCTATGATGGTTACGGGACAAACACAACCATCACCAACGAGGTGCAGTCATTATGCAACAGGGAGTCCTGCCATTCCAGTATGGGACGGAGCATCGCGCGGGGGGCATGACGGGGCTGTCGGGGTTGGCGGTCTATCTGGAAATGGCCGATGCGATGGGGCTGGGCGAGTCGATCCGGCGCTACGTGAAGGTCAAGGAGGGCGGACAGGGATGGACGGACCGGCAGATGGTCACCGCGCTGGTGCTGCTGAATCTGGCCGGTGGAGAAGGAGTGGACGACCTCCGGGTGCTGGAAGGGGACGAGGGTCTGGGCCGGATGTTGGGCCGGGTGGAGACGCACCGGCAGCGGGCTTGTGAGCGCCGGGAGGAGGGCAGCCGGTGGCGGGGCGGGCGGCGCCGCAGCGTCCCGTCTCCGTCGGCGGTGTTCCGGTACCTGGGCCGGTTCCACGACCCGGTTCAGGAGGAGGCCAGGCAGCCCCATACGGCGTACATACCCGCGCCCAGCGGCGCGCTGCGCGGGCTGGGGAAGGTCAACGCCGAGATGATGAGCTTCGTCCGGGACCACCTGGAGCAGGAGCAGGCGACGCTGGACATGGACGCGACGCTGATCGAGACCTACAAGCAGGAGGCGCTGTACTGCTACCAGGGCTACAAGGCCTACCAGCCGATGGTCACCTACTGGGCCGAGGCGGACCTGGTGGTCCATTCGGAGTTCCGGGACGGCAACGTGCCAGCGGGGTTCGAGCAACTGCGGGTGTTGCGGGAGTCGCTGGCCCATCTGCCGGAGGGCGTGGTGAAGGTGATGCTGCGGTCGGACACGGCGGGGTACCAAGTTGAGTTGTTGCGGTACTGCGCCGAGGGGAGGGATGAGCGGTTCGGAGTGATCGAATTCGCGGTGGGGGCGGACGTCACGGAGGGGTTCAAGCGTGCGGCAGCCGAAGTGGAGGAGAGCCAGTGGCGCCGGTTGCCCCGGATGGTGGGGGAGTTGGCGGTGGAGACGGAACAGGAGTGGGCCGAGGTGGACTTCGTGCCCGATAGATTGGCTTATTCCAAGAATGATCCCGACTACCGTTTCATAGCGGTCCGGGAGCCGCTGAGGCGGCCGCCGCTGCCGGGCATGGAGGATGACCTGGAGTTGTCGGTTCCGGCGATGGAGATGCCGGACCGGGGCTGGTACAAGATCCGGGGGATAGTGACTAACCGGGAGCTACCGGGAGATGAGGTGGTGCGGTGGTACCGGGAGAGATGCGGGAAGGGCGAGGAGGTGCATGGTGTGCTGAAGGAGGACTTGGCTGGCGGGAGGCTGCCGTCGGGACAGTTCGGGGCCAACGCGGCCTGGTGGGCGATAGCGGCGCTGGCGTTCAACCTGAACTCGGCGGTCAAGCAGTTGGCCCTGGGCGGTCAGTGGGTGAACAAGCGGCTCAAGGCGGTGCGCTTTGCTCTGATCAATCTGGCCGGACGGGTGGTCTGCCACGCCAGGAAGCTGCTGATCCGGCTGGCCCGGGGCCATCCATCCTTCCCGCTGCTGGCGGGAGCGCACCGGAGAATAGCGGCGCTGGCCCACGGCCCACCCTGACCTGGGACGGTCTGCGCCACTACCGACGGGCATTCAAGCGACGGGGACTCCCGCCGTAGGGACACTGCGCCCTTCTCCAGGACCGGTTGGCATAGACCTCGCCCTGGCGTCGCCGGCCAACGCCCCAATATCCCCTTCCAGCGCCTACTCCTGCCACGCCAACCCACTGCCAACCTGTCAGCCGTCAGCCGATGCCCCAACCGGCCCAATCAAGGAGCCCCAAAACCATTTTTCTCCCATTAGGTGGTGGATTTGGGCCACATTGGCTAACAGATTCGCCGGATTTGCCCTGAATCAGGTGAAAAACTGGCTTCGAAGGCCCTTTACTGTGAAGAAACTATGAAGGAGGGGTGCAGTGGTTTAGCGGCGGCGGAATCGTGGGCGTCATCCGCATACGGGGAAGGCGTGTCCAGGTTGAAGACCTTAACCGGCTGCCAGGTGTTGGCGTTGCGATTATGGCGCACGAGGGCCACAAATCGCCCGTCAGGCCCGTAGGCCCGGAGTTGTTCCAGGTAGTCGGGCTGAAATGCAAGCCTCCCCGCTGCAATTTCCTGCCCGTTTCGCAGCAGATGCTCCGCGGGACCGCTTACGGTGATCGCCCCGTACCGCTTCAGAACCAGGTCAATGGGCTGGATGTATCGTACCCACGCTTCCCTGTTACCGGCTTCGTTGAGAGCCTCTTCCAGTTCCTCGGGGGTCACTCCATCCTCGGACCGGAAACCGGCCGAATACTGCCGCTCCAGGTCTGTAACGTAGCCTCCGCATTCCATTGCCATGCCAAGATCGTGGGCCAAGGAACGCATGTAAACACCCCTGCCGCACTCAACGTCCAGAGTGACGAAAGGAAGGTCAAATGCCACCAGCCGAATGTCATGGATATCTACTGGGCGCGCCTCTCTCTCCACTTCCAGACCGGCCCGTGCCAGCTTGTAGAGCCGCTGGCCGTCCCGTTTTACCGCGCTGTACATCGGCGGCTTCTGTTCAATGGTACCGATGAAGGGTTGGCAGGCATGCTCCACCATCTGGGAGGTCACGTAGGAGGGTTCGCGGACCGGCTCAGGTTCCCCTTCGGAATCGTAGGTTTGCGTAGTGAAGCCCAGCCGGACCACCATGCGGTAAAGCTTGTTTCCGTCGACCACGTATTCCATCAAACGGGTTGCCTGGCCAAAGCATACCGGCAAGACTCCCCGCGCCAGGGGGTCCATAGTCCCGGCGTGGCCTACCTTCCTGCGCTGCCCGGTGATTCGCTTGACCTGGCGCAGGGCCTCCATGGAACTGATTCCAACGGGTTTGTACAGGTTGAGAAATCCGTTGACGGTGGGGTGGGTCGGGCTATTCTGTCCGGCACTCTCTCGGGGCAAGGTCGTCAACTCCGGCGAGGGAATGAAAGAGGTACCGAGTAAATGGGCGAGGACTGGGGGTCGGGCGCGGGGGCGGGTTCGTCCTGGAGATGATCCATAACACGGAGTAACGCGTCGGCGTCCGCAATGCTGTCGTCGAGGGCAAACTTTAGGAATGGTACGTACCGCAGCTTAAGGCGATCTCGGAGAGACCTGCGAAGGAAGGACGCTGCCGATTGAATCCCGTCCAGCGCGGCGTCCTTGGTCTCCTGATCACCGAGGACACTGACGAACACCCGGGCGTTGCGCAGGTCGGAGGAAGTCTGGACTTCCGTGATGCTGATGATGCCGTTAAGCCGGGGGTCCTTGATTTCCCTGGAAAGCAGGTGGCTGATTTCCTGGCGCAGCAAGCCGTTCAGGCGGTCGACACGACGAGTCATAGTTTGCTCCGGTGCCAAGAATCGACGTATATATTGGTGGCGGAGGCCCGAACGCCTGTGTTCGGGCGGGCGAGCGCCGAGGTCCCGTATGTGAACAAACTAACGCTGGGCCCTTTCCTGGCGGTGGGCCTGAAGAACGTCTCCAATTTCAAACTCGTTAAACTCGTCCAACAGTATTCCGCAGTCCATCCCGTTGGTAACCTCATTCACTTCGTCTCGGAAATGACGCAGACTGGCAATACTGGTATCGCCAAGTATTTCGCCTTCCCGCAGCACGCGAATTGAGGCGCCACGGTTCATCCTGCCACTAACAACGCGGCAACCGGCAATGTTAATGCTACGCCTGGACGGGAAGATTTCGCGGATTTCGGCCTCTCCGAGGATGACGTCGGTGAAGGCAGGTTCCAGCATGCCGTGCAAGGCCTGGCCGATGTCGTCGATCATCTGGTAGATGATGTTGTAGTGTCGGATTTCTACTCCCATTCGCTCGGCAACACGTTCCACGCCGGTTTCTTCTCCTACGGAGAAGGCGACTACGATGGCGCCCGATGCGCTGGCCAGCAAAATATCCGACTCTGTCACGTTTCCACTGCCGGCGTGGAGAATTCGAACCCGGGCTTCCGCGTCGGTCAAGCGTTCAAGGGACTGGCGCACCGCTTCGACGCTGCCCTGCACGTCAGCCTTCAACACCAGGTTCAGCTCCTTGATGTCTCCGGCGTCAATCTGCTTGACCACCTCTTCAAGGGTCAATGCGCGAACCTGGGACTGCTGGGATGCCCTGGCCCGGTCCCGTTCCTGGACCACTGCTCTGGCAGTTCTCTCGTTTGGCATTACCGTCATCAACTCACCGGCTTCGGGCACGCTGCCGAAAGCCAGGACTTCAGCGGGAGCGCCGGGCACGACATCGCCGGTCGCTCTGCCCCGGTCATCAGCGATGGCCTTGACTCGGCCCCAGGATGTGCCGGCTACAACATAATCACCCACATTCAGAGTGCCGCCCTGGATAAGGACGGTAGCCACCGGACCGCGCTTGCGGTCCAGCTTGGCTTCGATTATCACGCCGCTGGCAGGCCGGTGGGGATTGGCCTTTAGTTCGGAAACCTCCGCCAGGATGAGAATATTCTCCAGCAGGTCGCCTATTCCTTCACCGGTGCGGGCGGAAACCGGCACAGATATAATCTCGCCGCCCCAGTCTTCTACCAGCAGGTTATGCTGGCTCAATTGCCGCTTGACCCGTTCAGGGTCGGCGCCGGGCAGGTCCATCTTGTTAATGGCAACAACGATGGGAACCTCCGCAGCTCGAGCGTGATCGATGGCCTCTTCCGTCTGGGGCATTATGCCGTCGTCGGCGGCTACTACCAGAATCGCGATATCGGTTACCCGCGCGCCCCTGGATCGAATTGAAGTGAAGGCTTCGTGGCCCGGCGTGTCAAGAAAGGTAATTTTCTTCCCCTCGTGCTCAACCTGGTAAGCGCCGATATGCTGCGTTATTCCTCCTACTTCCCGGTCGGCGACGTGGGCATTGCGGATTGAATCCAGCAGGCTCGTCTTGCCATGATCGACGTGTCCCAGTATGGTCACCACGGGGGGACGTTCCGCCAGGTCGGCCAGGTCCTCTCTAGCCGTACCACCATCCACTGCCGTGCTGTCCAGGGCGCCCGTTTCAGAGACCTGTTCCGCCACCCTGGTGCGGATGCCATAAGCGGCGGTAACTAGGGATGCCACCTCATGATCGATCATCTGGTTCATGGAAACCATGATGCCGTTCCGCATCAACTGCTTGATGACATCGACCGGGCTCTGGTCAATCAGCTCGGAGAGGTGTTTTACCGTGAGGGTTTGGGGCAATACCAAAGTGCGGGAAGGGCCCCTGCGGCCGCTTCTCGTCTGTCCTTCTGTCGTCATCTTATCCCTCCACTGGGGTGGCCCGAGCTACCCTTTCCCGAAAGTAATCCAACAGAACATCCCGGTCCTTAGGGGCGATGGTAACCTGAAGGTTTCTTTCCAGCCCACCTCGGCGGACGCCCTTCTCCCAGCAATCCATAGAACTGCAAAGATAGGCGCCACGGCCCGAACATTTGCCGGTCGCGTCGGCGTGAACCGTGCCCTGGGGAGTACGAACTATGCGGGTCAAATTGCGCTTTGGTGCATGTTGCCCACAGGCAACGCACCTGCGTTCGGGAACGTGACGAGGCTTGGCCAACTGCAACCTCCTTCCCCTACTAAACCTTTTGCACGTTGGTAAGGGATTCGGTTACCTGCCCCCTCCCCTTCGCGCGCCTCGATTTGCTCCGCCGCCCGTGTTGCGGCGACCCCGGCGTCCCCCCCGGCCACCGCCACGGGTTTCTCCTACCAGGTCTTCGGCGAAGCGGATCTTTCCCGCGTCTGGAGTCAAAATAGGTACTTCTGGCAAATCCGGGAAGAGGTCTTCCTCTTCCTCTTCGTCTTCTTCCAGTACACCGTCGAGGGTAAAGGAGGCCAGGTCGTCAACGCTGATAGTTTCTTCCGGTTCGGTCTCTTCCGGCCTTGCCGCTTCCTCATCGCGTATCAACGCTTCCAGCAGCGCTTCCTCGTCAATCGCTTCTACTTCAGCAACTGCTGTCAGTTCGTTGTCCGCGGGCGCAACGACTTCCTCAACCTCCGCGGTTGGCTGCATTTGTTCCGCGGTGTGCTCGGCTTCTGCCACGATGGCTTCCGCTTCCGCGACGGCTTCCTGCGCTTCAGCCTCCGCGTCCCTGGCCGCTTCCGCCGCTTTCAGCGCCGCCAGACGGCGTTGCTCTTCCAATTCTCGTTGGCGAGTTTCCTTGATTTCCTCCCACTCCGCCAGACCCTTGATATCCAGGCGCCAGCCTACCAGCCGGGCGGCCAGGCGCGCATTTTGCCCCTCCTTCCCGATGGCCAGAGACAGTTGCCGGTCAGGCACCACCACTATGGCGGTCTGGTCGTTGGGGTCCAGTTCAACGTGGGATACTTCGGAGGGGCTGATTGCCCTGGCGATGAAAGCCTTGGGATCTGCGTCCCACGGCACCACGTCGATTTTCTCGCCCTGCAATTCATTGACGATGCTCTGGATACGATTTCCCCGCAGTCCGATACAGGCGCCAACCGGGTCCACTCCCTCCTGGGTTGAGTGCACCGCTACCTTGCTGCGGAATCCGGCATCCCTGGAAATAGCCTTGATTTCCACCGTGCCGTTGTATACTTCCGGCACCTCAATTTCGAAGAGCCGCTTCAGCATGTTGCGGTCACTGCGGGACACCAGGATTTCAGGGCCCTTGGGGCCGCTACGGACGTCAAGAACATACACCTTGATGCGCTGACCCTTCTTGTACCGTTCCGTAGGCACCTGTTCGTCCTGGGGCATAATGGCCTGGGCGCGCCCCATATCCAGGGTGATGGTGCGGTTGCCCTCCATCTGCTCCACCACGCCTGTGATGATGTCCTGCCGATGCTGGAGAAATTCCTCGTAAAGAAGTTCCCTTTCCGCCTCGCGCAGTCGCTGTAAGACTACCTGCTTGGCCGTCTGAGCAGCTATGCGACTGGCGTTATGGGGCAGAGGCTCCGCGGCGGCGACTTCGTCGCCCAGTTCCACGTCCCTCCTTATGGAGACTGCCTCTTTTATTGAAATTTCACGAGTGGGGTCTTCGACCACTTCGACTACGGTCTTCAACGCAAAGACGCTTACATCGCCGGTGTTGGGGTTGAGGGTAACCGTGATGTTTTGTCCCGCCACCGGATTGTCTTTCTTGAAGGCCGATGCCAAGGCCACTTCAATGGCCTGCAGCACCTGCTCCTTGGGCAAATGACGTTCGGCGGCCAACTGAGTTAATGCAATCAAGAAATCGCTTTTCACTGCCACCCTCCCAAGTGTCGGTTCTTACAAAATGTCATATAAACAAAGTGCCAACCAACAAGAAAGCGGGTCTACCCCGCTTTCTTTAACAAGCACGTTGCCAGTATAACATTGCCCCCAATCGCTTTCAACTTAGGCCAGGGCCTTGTAGGGCAATGGCGCCTTAACGAGCTGTCACTCTGATCCCTTCGGCTCTGCTCGGTCCGGCGCGGCGAACTCTTGTCGGGGTCACATGAGCGCTGTTCAAAATATCAACTTGCACTTAAGACGCGATTGCGCGGTCAGGCCTTGGCACTCGGCCCCTGTGCTGCGTCATGCCCGTCTGGAAGTTGCCTTCCTGAGACGTTCAGACGGGTTCGAACAGCCCGAAAACCAGGAGCAGGCGCGGATCTCTCGTCCGCGCCTGCGATGCCTGGCTGATCAATTGCGTTGTATGTGCTTGAATACGACCCGGGGCAATGTCGCTGGAGTTGGGCTCACCACCAGATTTTGCCCTGCACCTCACCTTCCAACTGCTCGTAGTCCTTGGTCCAGAGACTGGTGCTGAGGTACTTCCACCCCCCGTCGGCCAGCAGGCAAACTATATTGCCGCTCTCCATCCGCTGAGCTTGTTGCATTGCGCCATGGACCACCGAACCGGAGGATATACCAGCGAAGATTCCTTCCTGATGCAGCAATTCCTTGGTGGCTCGGAAGGCGGGCAGGCTTCCCACCAGCAGGCGGGAGTCCAGCATATTAATGTCCAGGATGGGTGGTATGTAACCGTCTTCCAGGCGGCGAAGACCCGAAATGAAGTCGTCAGGTTCAGGGGCGACGGCAACGATGCGCACATCCGGGTTGTGTTCCCTGAGCCGGCGGGCGACACCCATCAATGTGCCACCTGTACCCAGGCCGGCTACGAAGGCGGACACGTCGGGAACGGCTTCGATTATTTCCGGTCCCGTTGTCTCGTAATGAGCCTCCGGGTTGCCGCTGTTGCCGTATTGGTACATCATCACGTAGTCGTCGGAGTTCTTTGCGGCTATTTCCTGGGCGACTTCAATAGAGCCGTTGCTGCCCTTTTCTCCGTCGGAAAAGACGATCTCCGCGCCATAGGCATATAGAAGCTGGCTGCGCTCCTCGCTGACATTCTCGGGCATTACGACCTTGACCTTGTACCCTTTAAGCCGGCCAATCATGGCCAATGAAATGCCGGTGTTGCCGCTGGTGGGTTCCAGAATCGTACGGCTGGATGACAGTTCCCCGTCGGCCTCGGCCCGCTCGATCATCTTCAGGGCGATGCGGTCCTTGACGCTGCCCGTGGGGTTCTGCCCCTCCAGCTTGGCAAATATCCGCACCTGGGGGTTTGGACTGAGGCACTGCAACTCCACCATGGGCGTGTTGCCAATGGTGTCCAGGATTCCCTTGTATGGCAGCCGAATACCCATGAGCTTAGCTTATACCTGCCTCTCACTGCCTTTCTTGGTCCCTTACCGGGTTCCGTTAGTTGCCGGCTACGCCGGCTGCTTCGGGAGTAGCCACGCCGCAGAAAATTTCGTAGTCGATCAGTTCCGTTACGGTGGGATTGTCCCCGCACAATGGGCATGCCGGGTTCCGCTTTAGTTTGACCTCGCGGAAGGACATGCTCAGCGCGTCGACCAACAGCAACCTGGAGGATAGGCTCTCGCCAATGCCCAGGAAGTATTTCAAAGCCTCGGTGGCCTGGATACTGCCCACCAGGCCTGTCAGCGCGCCCAGGACACCGGCTTCGGCACAGTTGGGCACCATGCCCGGAGGAGGCGGGGACGGGAAAAGGCACCGGTAGCAGCCCTGCCCGGGCAAGAATACGGTGGACTGGCCGTCAAATATCAGGATGCTCCCGTCGACCAGGGGCTTGTCCAGCAGATAGCAGGCATCATTCACCAAGTAACGGGTGGCGAAGTTATCAGCTCCGTTTATCACCAGGTCGTACTGGCTGATGATGTCCATGGCATTGTCCGACTCCAGGCGCTCCTCGTGGGGCACGACCTTAACATCCGGATTGTAGGCATGGATGTTGTCAATGGCGGACTGAAGCTTGGGACGTCCAATGTCGCTGGTGTGGTGAAGAATCTGGCGCTGCAGGTTAGAAATCTCCACTACGTCAAAGTCGACAATGCCAATTGTTCCCACGCCGGCCAGAGCCAGGTAGATGGCGGAAGGAGATCCCAGGCCGCCGGCGCCTACGATCAAGGCCTTGGACTGCATCAGCTTTCGCTGTCCGGAACTGCCCACATCCCCCATGATGATGTGACGGCTATAGCGCCTGACCTGTTCGGGAGTAAGGGCGAGAGGTTGTTGAGTCATCGAAACCGAATCCTCCTTTTTCTAATTCCTGTATAGTCGCAAGTCCCGGGGTTTTGTCGGGTGGCCGCCAGGGATAACACCGGTGTGCGGGTGGCGTCCGCTAGGGACATGGAAAGAATTCAACAAAAAACCCGCACCCCTATGCGAACTGTCAACCTGGGCGGGTGCAGGCTTAAATTGATACTGCCAGCCTGCCCCCTATGTGAAGGGACAGGTACAGATAAAATCGGTGTCTAATCCATAGCGCTTCATAGTCGAAATAGAGTCTATTCTTGGGTATTCAGCTTGTCAACCTGAACACACCGGCCGAAATCTGCCAATACGGGCTGTATAGAAAGCAAGAGGGCCTTTACCCTGCCCCTTGCGGACTTCACCCTTAGACATTCAGTGTTGAGAGATACTTCTGCCGATGGGCCAGGTGCTCGAGGGTGATATTGGTGAGGACTTTCTCTATGGCCTCTTCCACGGACTTCCAAATTTCTTGCTGGGCGCAGCAATCGGCAAAGATACAGTCGCTGTCGTAGCTGAGGCAGTCCAAAGGCGAGCTATTCCCGTCCAGGGTGGTCATAATGACGTGCAGGTTGATGGTGGAAGGATCAGCGGCCAGGCTGTGGCCCCCGTGCGGACCCCGCCGACTTTGAACCAGGCCACACCGGTTGAGAGTTGTCATCAACTGCACCAGGTAGGCTTCGGGGATGCCCTGCCTCGCCGAGATTTCGGGGGTCTGCACCTGCCTTTCGCCATAGTGCATGGCCAGTTCCACCAAGGCACGGACGCCATAGTCCACTTTCATCGGGATTCGCATGACGCTTACCTCCAACCCTCTGCAACAAAAGGATTATAGCACCAACCCGTACGTGGGAAAAGAAAGGTGTGACATCACAAAGAGTTTTCGCTGTGTTAGACTTTTTTGCGTTTGACGCTGTACTGTTCGCTTAAGGGGCTTGGGAGTTATGATCGTCGGTGTTCTGGTGGGCTTGGCCATAATGGTGGGTTGCTTCCTGATCCCCATAGCTCATTTTGTGCTGGCGCCGGCCGGACCCTTCATTGCGGGCTATTGGGGCATACAATACTCGCCAAACCCAGGACGCCACTATGCCGTTCACGGCCTGATGTTCGGCTCGCTTCTGGCGCTGTTCGTGGGTTGCCTTCTGACGGCAGTGGCAGCCCTGCTGACGGCGATGTTCGATGACCCCCGAGTAGCAACACTGGCTTGGCTGGGCGCCGGCGTCTTCACTCTCTACACTGGAAGCATGGGGACCATGGGCGCCATGTTTTATTCGCTCCGGGAGCAGCAGCGGAACCAAAGAGGATCAGAATAACATGACGATAATTGGCTGGGAGACCGGTAACGCAGGGTTGTTGGAAATATCTGGGCCATCGGCTGCAAACCCTGCGGTTGCCTTGGGTGGAAATTGACCGTGTGCGGACTTTCAGCCATGTTAGTGGACCTGGATGGCACCCTGATGGTTACTGACGAAGTTTCGCCCAGGGTCGCCGAAGCGGTTGCGAAAGTCTCCAGCCAAATTCCCGTGTCAATTGCCACCGGACGGCGCGCTTCTGACGTCAGGGAATATGCCGTCAGGCTGGGCCTCTCCGCGCCCCAGATTTGTAATGGAGGAGCTACCCTGATAGACCCAGTTTCCGGCGAATATCTTTGGAACGCCCACCTGAGGGACAACAACGCAAGGGAGATTATTGAAACCCTGGACCGAGAATCTATTCCCTTTATTGCTACGCATCCCAAGGGCGATTCAGAAGCCACTTCTCAAATAGCTTTTTGGGACTTGACCCGCATTTCAGCCATGGACATTTCGGAGTCCCGGGCTGACGAACTGGGTTCCATGTTCGCTGGCGACCCTGCCCTGAACGTGGTCAAGGTCTACCTGCATTACAATGGCTGGTGGGCGGTGGACTTCACCGCGGCGGGTGTTCACAAGGGGGCGGCCGCCATTATTCTCGCCAAACGAATGGGCATTGAGCCGCGGCAGTTTATTGCTGCCGGAGACAGTTTTAACGACTTACCCATGTTGGAGATCGCGGGCCTTCGAATTGCGATGGCCTCGGCTCCCCGGGAGATGAAGGAACTGGCCGATTACGTCGCGCCGCCGGTGCAGCAGGACGGCCTGGCGGCTGCAATTGAAGATGTTGTGCTGCCGGCTCTGCTGACTACCGTGGATTGAAGTCATTTCAACCCTGGCGCTGTCACAAGGTAACAGAAGGAATTCTTGCCTTCGAAGCGAGAACCCGTACTCCGCCAATGCTTCCAGGATCTGCATTTCGTTACAATTGAAAGCTGGTCATTTTCCATGAATATTTCCGAGTTGCAGCGTAGGCTGGAAGCTTTGCGACTGGGCGACTCCAGCGTCGATGAAGTCCTGGACTTCCTGAGGGACTATCCCTATCAGGACCTGGACTTTGCGCGGGTGGACCATCAGCGTCCCTTGCGGACCGGCTTTCCCGAGGTTGTCTTCGGCCAGGGAAAGACGCCCGAGCAGGTGGCTGGCATAGTCAAGTCTCTCGCTGGCCGGGGAAACCCGGTCCTGGTCACCAGGACAGACCCGGCGGCCTTTGAAGCGGTGGTTGAACTCGTCCCCCAGGCGGTCTTCAACGAAAGCGCCAACGCCATAGTCGTCAGGGATGAGGCGCCGGGAGCATCCGTCGATGGCGTTCTGGTGGTGACGGCAGGCACCGCGGACCTTCCCGTTGCCGAGGAGGCTGCCCTTACTTCCACCCTCATGGGTTGCCCGCCGAAGAGGATTAACGACGTGGGCGTGGCCGGGTTGCACCGGCTCCTCGGTTCACTGGACGAATTGCGGGCGGCCCGGGTGATAGTCGTTGTTGCAGGAATGGAGGCCGCTTTAGCCAGTGTCCTCGGTGGCCTGGTGTCGGCGCCGGTAATCGCAGTACCCACCAGCGTGGGATACGGGGCGTCCTTCGAGGGACTCTCTGCGCTACTTGGTATGCTCAACAGTTGCGCTCCGGGTGTAGCTACCGTCAATATTGACAACGGCTTCGGCGCCGGGTACCTGGCCGCCCAGATCAACCTCATGAGTGTTCCCAGTGAGTAGCGGCGGTCGGAAGCTGCTGCTGGTGGTTCTTCTGGCTTGCCTGGTATTTGTCGGTGTGGCTGGATACGGCGATTTCCAGGAGGTCTGGCGGAGAATGGTACAGTTTCCGCCGCTATATCTCCTGTTGGCCTTCGGGCTGGCGCTGGTCAATTACCTTTTGCGGTTTCTCCGCTGGGCGCTCTACCTGAGAGTGATGGGCATAAGCGTGTCCCTGCCGGTCAGCTTGCTCGTGTTCTTTGCCGGTCTGGCAATGACCATAACCCCGGGCAAGGTAGGGGAACTGGTGAAATGCTACCTGCTCCGCGATCGGGCAGGAGTCCCCGTGCCTGCCTCCATTCCCGTGGTTTTGATGGAAAGAGTCACCGACCTAATGTCCGTGGTCTTGATGGGCCTGGCGGGACTGTTTCTGCTGCCGCACTTGCTTTCGCTTTCGTTGCTACTGGGGCTGGCAGTGCTCGTTGCCTGCCTGTATATTTTCTCCGCTCGTCACACGGACCGTCTGCTGGCCCTTCCCCTGGTCCGGCGCTGGCAGGACGAGGTGCGGGAAGCCAGGCAGGGAATCAAGGCACTGTCCGGGCCCTGGCCCATGGCGGCAGCATTGACCCTGGGCCTGGCATCGTGGATCAGCGAGGGCATCGCGCTAAAGATTGTTCTGAAAGGGTTGGGAGCGGACGTAAGTACCCTGCTTTCTCTCCCGGTGTACGCGGGTTCGGTGCTGATCGGCGCCGCTACAACGTTGCCTGGCGGCCTCATAGGGACGGAGGGGGCAATGGTAGCAATCCTGCAGCAAATTGGAGCGGAGCGGGACGTTGCCGCTGCCGGCACCCTGATTGTCAGGGTGGCGACCCTCTGGTTCGCCGTAGCAATCGGGCTGGTGGCTCTGGGCTGCGTCCACTGGCTGCTGCCCGCTCATGCCTCCAGGGAGTCGGCTGAGAGCAACTCGGAGCGTCCCTCCTTAGACTCAGCCAGGGAGGGGGTGTCCGATGGGTAGCATGTGTCTTGACGGAGAATCTGATTCCCCGATTGCACCCAGGTCCAGGGGACCGGCGCTACTGAGGGCGGTGCGGCCGCGACAGTGGATAAAGAACAGCCTGGTGTTTCTGCCCTTTCTCTTCGCGATTGATCTGGCCTGGTCCCCTGCCGACCTGGAAGCAATTCCGGCTTTGTTGCTCCAGGTGGTCCTGGCGGCCGTGGCATTCTGCGCCCTGTCTGCCGCCGTTTACCTCTTCAACGATTTGCAGGACCGGCAATCCGACCGCAACCATCCGGTCAAACGATTACGCCCGCTGGCCGCCGGTCAAGTCAGTGTCCCGTTGGCGGTATTGACCCTGGTAGTTTGCCTGGCTTCCGGCCTAGCTGTCCTTAGTTTGATAGAACCCATTCTTACGGGAATCGGGGTCCTCTATCTGACGCTGAACGCCGGTTATTCCCTGGGGCTGAAGAGGCTGGTGGTGATCGACGTGCTGCTGGTAGCCAGCGGGTACGTTATCAGGACGGTAATAGGAGCCCTGGTTATTGGGGTTAACCCTTCTCCATGGCTGTACACCACCACCGGGGCGGCGGCGCTGTTCGTAGTCCTGGGCCGCCGGTTTGCCGAGGTCAGGCTGGCCGGGGCTTCACCGGAAACCCAACGTCCGGTGCTGGCGAAGTACCCCCTTTCCTTCGCCGGGCAACTATTGATCATAGCGGCAACCACGGCCCTGGTTAGTTATGCCTTGTACACCATTGAGGCCGCAAATTTGCCGGACAACGACGCCATGCTGCTTACTATTCCCCTGGTGGCCTTTGGCCTGTTCCGGTTCCTGTACCTGGTTCACACCAGTGACGAAGCCGAGTATCCGGAGCTATTGATAGCGAAGGACTGGCCTATGGTAATATCGGTGGCAACCTGGCTGGCCGCGGCCGGCGCTATCCTTATGCTGTACGGCTCCGGCTAGCCGTCTCTTGGAGCAACAAACAATGCAGGAATCGGGTAATCCGGTAATCCTCCCGGCGCCCTTCGCCGATAAGGGAGTGGGCCGGCCGATGGGTCGCTCCGTCGTGTCAGTGGTGGCGACCCGGCCGGAAACGGTGCTGGAGGATGTTGGCCGTGCCATGACATTGGCCGGCGTGGAGCAGGTCCTATCACCGGATTTGGCGACACTCTTGAAAATTAACATTTCGTGGCAACACTGGTACCCCGGTTGTTCCACCACGCCCTGGCAGTTGGAGGGAGTAGTCCAGGCATTGAAGAAGTTGGGCCATGGCGATTTGATTGCGGCGCACAATGGCACCGTGGTTGTAGACTCCTATGAAGGAGAGGAGAACAACAAGCACAAGGCGGTGCAGGACAAGTACAACCTTCCTACGGTTCACCTGGACTCGCCCCCCAACGTCTGGGTCGACTACAAGCCCCGGGCTGAAATGCTGGTGCTGGACGATATTTTCCCGGAAGGCATCCAGATTCCCGAGATCTTCCCTGGGAAGAATATCATCCAGCTACCCACCATGAAGACCCATGTGTTCACCACCATGACCGGAGCGATGAAGAATGCATTTGGGGGCCTGCTGCACCGGAAGCGCCACTGGACCCATTCCGTGATCCACGAGACGCTGGTAGACCTGCTGGCTATCCAGCAGGAAATCCATCCCGGCCTGTTCGCGGTAATGGATGGCACCTTTGCAGGCGATGGCCCCGGGCCGCGGGCCATGCGCTGGCACGTGAAGGACCGTATCCTCGCCAGCGCGGACCAGGTGGCAATCGACGCTGTGGCAGCCCACATGATGGGTTTTGATCCAATGAGCCTGAAGTTTATTCGCCTGGCCCACGAGCGGGGCCTGGGTTGCGGGGATCTATCGCAGATTGAAGTGGTGGGCGAGGATATCAGCCAGGTCAACTGGCGCTTTTCCGGTACCGAAAACACCTTCGCCAGCAGGGGCCAGAAAATGATTTACTGGGGCCCGCTGAAGCCCTTGGAGAATTTCCTGCTGCGCAGCCCCCTGGCATCTTTGGCCTTTGTGGCATCCAACGTGTACCACAACGGCTACTGGTTGAAAACCCACGGCAAGGGGCGGATCAGTTCCGCGCTCAGGACGGAGTGGGGCAGGCTGTTCCAGTCCTACTAGACTGTCAGGAACAAATGGGGCTAAGTCAGGTACAGCTCCTGAGCCTGAGCCTCTGCCTGGCGGCAAACATCCTGCAATGGCATCCCGGTATCCAGCGCAATTCGCCGGCAGTCTTCATACTCCGGCGAAGCGCCAACGACAGCGCCAGCAAGGTACTTCAGTTTGACGCTAACGAGCCCCAGCGGCGTTTCCATCTGCACTGTTCTGCGTTCCGCCGCGTATCTTTCCACGGGGCGGCTGCGAACTCCCAGCGTGGGCGTCTCCCGTAGTATTGACTCCACCGCCACATCTTCAAGCTTTTCCGGTAACAGGACTGACAAAATCACCCCAGGCCGGTTCTTCTTCATCTGGATTGGCGTGTGCCAAACATCCAGCGCGCCCAGGTCAAACAATCGCTCCTGCGTGTAACCCAGTACCTCGCCGGTTACGTCATCCAGGTTGGTTTCCAGGAGAACAATTCCCTGCTGCTTTCGGGCCAGTCCGGTTTCCGCCATTTTCTGGCGTAAGGTTTCCCCCAACCAGATCCGGACCACGTTGGGGAATGCCTCCGGGTCTTTGCCGCCCAGGCCCACCCCAATCCCCTCAACCGTCATGGCAGGCCTGTCGAATGTCGCCAGAGCGGCTATGATGGCGGCGCCGGTTGGAGTGGTCAATTCGCCCACTCCCTGGTGAATGGCAAGTTCCGGTGAGACCGGGGCCTTGGCCATGGCAACCAGTTCCAGCGTCGCCGGGGAGGGATTGGAATAGCCGCCGGGCCGGCGGGGGGGTGAAGACGCTCCCAGTACCAGGGGGGCGGAATAAACTTCGCCGACATCCAGATGGTGCAGGCCATAAACAAAACCGACCACGTCCACCAGGGTATCAACGGTTCCCAACTCCTCCAGTTCCAGTACATCAGGCGCTTCCCCGTGGACGCGGCACTCAGCCTGCCACAAGCTATTCAGCACTCTGACACTGCTGGCCTTCACCCATTCGGGCAAGGCGCTGGCGGTAACTGCGGCGTTAAGTTCCCGGGGCGCAAACCGCTGTTTTCCGTCCAGATTGACGGTCAGCTTGGTGCCCCGAACTTCGCATCTGGCTTCAGACGTGGTTGCAAGCCGGTAGCCGCCCACTTTCAAAGACGACAGCCCTTCACGCAATGCTTCCAAAGAAAGCCCCAAATCCAACAGGGCGCCGAGCAGCATATCGCCGCTGGCGCCGCCGATGGACTGAATGTAGGCTGCTTTCATCTACGAAGTCTGCCGGGCTAAAGAGGCGGATTGGCCTTATCTGGCGCCGACGTTCTGCCATGGTTTAGCTGATCATTCAGGCTGCCCGAACGCAGACCTGACAAATCGAGGGACACCCAAAGGTAACCGATTTCCTTGAGCGCCGCGGCGATTTCCGTGCGGTGTGCGAAGGCCATCTCCATTTCAGCCTCTCCCACCTCCACCCGGCAATGGTTCTGATGGTGGCGCGCCCGCACCTCCCGCAAGCCCAGGCTCTTGAGATAGTCTTCTGCCCGCTCAATCATTGAAAGGTTTTCCAAAGTTACGGGCGTGCCGTACGGAATGCGGGAAGAGAGGCAGGGCTGAGCCGGCTTGTCCCATACCGGCATCTCCAGGTAATGGGCCATCCTGCGCACGGCCTCCTTGTCCAGGTTCGCCTCCACCAGGGGGCTGCGGACCCGATTTTCGGCAGCCGCCTGCAAGCCGGGCCGGTAGTCTCCCAGGTCGTCCAGGTTTGCCCCGTTGGCGACCCATTGGTAGCCTTCCGTCTCGGCCAACACGCACAGTTCCGTGTACAGCTCGGTTTTGCAGAAGTAACAACGGTTGGGGGCGTTGGCAACGTAGCCTTCCCGCTCCATTTCGGAAGTGTTAATCGTCCGGTGGGAAAAGCCGAACCGACGGGCCAGTGTCTCAGCCCCGGCCAGTTCCCGTACCGCCAGCGCCGGCGATACGGCGGTAACGGCCAACGCTCTTTCCCCAAGGGCACGGTGGGCCGCGACGGCCAATAGCGCGCTGTCCACGCCGCCGGAATAGGCGACAATGACCGATCCCATCTCTCGCAGGATAGTCTCCAGTCGCTCAATGTCCTTTTCCGTCGGCGCTTCTGACTGTGGAACGGTCTTTGCCATTACGTGGTTCCGTTTGCTACCATTTACATAAGGGATTGAAAGTACAGCAGGAATAGAAAATCTCGCATTGCGAATATTATAACAGCGAGTTAAGGCGGGGAGACCAGGTTGACGGTACAAAGCATAAGCGCGGTGACTCTTGGAGTGCATGACATGGCCCGGTCGGTGGTCTTCTACCGGGAAGGCATTGGCCTGAAAATGCTGTATGGTGGAGAAAGCGCCGCTTTTACCAGCTTCCGGGTGGGTGACGGCTACCTGAACCTGATCTCCACCGACCGGCCATTGACCTGGTGGGGAAGGACCATTTTCTACGTGGATGACGTGGACCGGATGCACGCCAGGCTGGTCAGCGCCGGACTGGTTACCGACACGGAACCTATCGACGCCCCCTGGCGAGAAAGGTACTTTCACATCACCGACCCGGACGGCCACGAACTCAGCTTTGCCCGCCCCCTGGACGGCTCGGGTCACTAAGCAAGTCCCTGCTGTAATGGAGCACGGTTACAGCGCCATATTGGCCTTGTCCTGTCAGCCCGAAACCTGCTCCTTCGTAGAGGGAAATAGCCGGCTGAAGGGGCGTTATGGTGGAAAGAACCATGCTCTCAAAGCCCTGGGAACGGGCAAAATCCTCGGCGGTCTCCAGCAGCGACCGCCCGATACCTTTCCGGCGCCAGCGGCTGTCTACCGCCATTCGACGGACTTCGCAGGTGGCAGCGTCCCGCCGTTGAAGCCCGACCATACCGATTACCTGTTCCCCTGCTTCGACTATCCAGAAGTTGCTGCCCGGTCTGTTAATGTAGTTGCCGGGAATGTCGGACAGGTCACCCGCCAGGGTGTCTTCTATGTAAGATTCAATCTCCCGCTCAAGGCCGGCGGAAAACTGGCGCTGACTTTCAACGAACAGGCGGCGAACATCGTCCGTGTCTTGCTGTCGAAATTGCCGGATGGAGAACAAGGCGGGGAGCCTGGCGGTCTCTGCTAAACGTTCACCAGGAAGTTGATCACGTCGCCGTCCTTGACCGGATAGGTCTTGCCTTCCGAACGGAGCGCCCCTTCCTTCCGGCCCTGGGCAATGTTTCCGCAGCGGCGCAGGTCGTCGTAGGGAATGACCTCGGCGCGAATAAAGCCCCGAACAAAATCGGAATGTATGGTCCCGGCGGCTGCCTGGGCCGGAATGCCCCTGGGAACACTCCACGCGCGGACCTCGTCCGGTCCAACGGTCAGGAAGGAAATAAGGCCCAGGGTGCTGTAGCTGGCGCGGATTACCCGGTTCATGGCCGAGTCGTCCAGTCCCAGATCAGAGCGAAATTCCTCGGCCTCCTCGTCGGACATCAACGCCAGTTCGGCCTCAAGTTTGGCGCTCAAGCATACCTCGCCAAGCTCATCTCCTTCCGGCAGGTTCAGGTCCATGTGGTGCAGAGATGGTTCGGGCCCATCCTCGTTAGTATTGAATACCACGATAACCGGCTTGCCCGAGAGCAACTGGTAATTGACCAGAATGGCCGATTCTGATTCAGTCACCTGCTGGGCGCGCAGCGGAATTCCCGCCTCCAGACCCTCCTTTGCCTTCCGCAGGGTCTCCATCTGCCGGGTCATGGCCGGCCGCTCCGCCGGTTTGGCTTTCTTCGTCCCGTCTTCAAGCCGGTCAACCGCCCGATCCATTACTTCCAGGTCGGCAAAGGTCAGTTCACTCAGCATGGCTTCCAAGTCCCGCCGCGCGTCGATGGTTTCCAGGGGGTGCATCACCGACGGGTTGTCAAAGGCCCTTACAACTACCAGGAAGGCGTCGGCGCCCTGCAGAATGTTGCGGTACTGGCCCACGATTCCCTGGGACTTGGCCAGGGATTCGGGGCCGGGCACGTCCCAGTACTTGATCTCAGCCGGCACAACCCGCTTGGGGTTATACATGCCGGAAAGGACTTCCAGCCTGGGGTCGGGGACTTTCACCACGCCCAGGTGCATTTCAGTAGCAGACCCGCTGGCGCCGCTGGTGTCAGCATGGCCGCGGGTCAAAGCGTTAAACACCGTCGTCTTCCCCGATTGGGGAAGACCGATAATTCCTATGTCCATGGGTTACAGCATCCTGCCTGCTCTTATGATCGGATTATCCGCTAATCCCGGCCCAGTATCACCGTACCGGTGGACGAAAGGGAACCGCCGGTGCCGTTGACCAGGGATATCTTTGGGATTTCACTACCGTCCTTGGCTTTTACCTGGCGGTCGCCGCACTCGCCCCGCAACTGCCGGACCGATTCAACCAGCAGGAAGCTGCCGTACATGCCCGGGTGGGTGTAAGAGAGGCCGCCGCCGGCAGTGTTCAGGGGGAAGTCACCACCCGGAGCCGTGCGCTGGTCGGCCACGAAGTCCGGAGCCTCACCGGGACCGCAGAAGCCCAGACCCTCCAGGGAAAGCATTACCGTGTAGGTGAATGAATCGTAAATCAGGGTTACGTCAATGTCGTCGTGGGTAACGCCGGCACGTTGCAAGGCGTTGGGCCCGGTTTCGCGGGCAATCAGCGACGTGTAGGAAGGCATCTGGCTGATCAGATTGTGGTCGTGAGCCTCGGCGGCGCCCAGCAGCCAGACCGGTGCCTTCCGGCAGTTGGCGGCCTTCTCCGCTGTAGTTACCACGATGGCCGCGCCCGAGTCTGTAACCAGGCAGCAGTCGAAAAGGTGGAAGGGCCACGAGACCCAGCGGGAGTTGTGGTAGTCGTCGAAGGACATCGGCGTGTCGTGCATCACCGCCTTGGGGTTAAGGTTGGCCCATTTGCGGGTGGAGACAGCGAGCTCGGCCATGGCCTGGCGAGTGCGGTCCTCTCCGAACTCGTGCATGTAGCGGGTGCATGCCATGGAGTAGTTGATGGGCTGCCCAATGAGGCCGTAGGGGCTTTCGTACTGGGCGACGGGCAGGTTGGGGTCGGCGGGAACCCGAGCCCGGGTGGAGCGGCCGGCCTGGCCGTGGGTGATCAGCACGGTGTCGCAGTAACCGGCGCGGATGGCGGCGGCCGCGTGAGCCACGTGAATAACGAATGAGGAACCGCCAACGGACGTGTTGTCGGTGAAGCCGGGCTGGATGCCCATGTATTCGGCGGTAGCCAAGGTGGAGAAGCCGGCGGTAAGCAGGCCATTGATCTCGGACTTGGCGATGCCGGCGTCTTCCAGGGCATTGTAGGCAGCTTCAGCGTGGTGCTGCAGGGATGACTTGTTGGGGACCGTCCCCATTTCGTCCGATTCGGCAACACCCACGATGGCAATGTCCCTCTCACGAGTAGAACTTGACGTCATGTTCAGTTACTCCTCCTGACCTGCTCCCCAATTCGGGGCTTCCGATGTTCGGGAAGATGTTACACTAAATTCGTCCCTAGGGACAATGGGAATTCAGCGTACCGAGCGCCACTAAAGCGGGACGGGCCTTGTGCTGCAAAGTGGTAAAATAGGGACTACGAGGCGGCGTCTTTCGACCGCCAGGCAACCAGGGGGAGGACCGGTATGCCCCGCAACTTCTGGATGATTACGTGCAACGAAGAGAACTTCAACATTACTCGCCACATGGACTTCACCAGGCAGGGATTGAAGTCGGAATACCGCCGGAAGGTGCAGCGTGTCGAGAAGGATGACCGGCTGCTCTATTACGTCATGGGAATACGCAAATTTACGGCCACGGCCACGGTAACCCAGTCCTACAAGGAGGAAGACGCCGGTTACTGGAGAAACGAAGGCAGCGCCACCTGGCCCTACCTCATAGAAATCAAGCCGGAATTGGTTTTGGACGAAGAGCAATACATCGAGGCTGGCCTGCTGGCTCACCGCCTGGACTACATTCGCCGCTGGCCCCCGGAAAACTGGTACATGGCCTTTCAGGGCAATTTGCACCTGCTGCCCAAGGGCGACTTCTTCCTCATCGAAGAAGAAATGAAAAAGCTGAAGTTCGGCCGCTTTTACTATGATGAAGCTCCGGCCCAGCCCCCGCCCTCTACCCGTAGCCGAAAGTCGCGGCGGCCGGCCAACCGGAAAGAACCGCAGGTCAAGACGGAAGCTACGACGTCAGAAGCCTAGAGCCGATGCTATCGGACCCCAGGCGCCGCAAGGGAGGGAGACGGGATGGAGAAGTTCAGGCTTCGCTGCCCGCTCCCGCCAGCGGACTTAAGGCCCGGGAGATTTCAGACAGGACTTCCGGGTCCCTCTCTTTGACATAAGCCGTCTTCAGGGCGTCGAAGGCTCTGTCTCCCCCAATCTCTCCCAACGCCCACGCTGCGTGGCTTCTGACTAGCGGGTCGCTCTTTTCCAACACATGCGCCAGCAACGGAACGGCTTCCCACGCCTTCAGGTTTCCCAGGGCCACGCAGGCGTTGCGTTGCAGCCCGGTCCTTTTGGCTCTCATGATGGGAGTGCCGGCAAACTTCTGAAGAAATTGGCAGTCGTTCATTTCCAGGATCTCTGTCAAGTCCGCCACAGCCAGGTCGCGCCGGCCAAAGGAAGGTTCATTGGTGGGCTTTTCCCTGCAGTTGACCGGGCAAACTTCCTGACAAATGTCGCAGCCGAAGACCCAGTCCAACATCAATGGCCTGAGTTCGGTAGGGATGGAACCGCGGTTCTCTATGGTCTGATAGGAGATGCAACGGGTGTTGTCGATGACGTAGGGGCCAACGATGGCCCCGGTGGGGCAAGCGTCGATACAGCGGACGCAACTGCCGCAGGACTTCTTGAGGGGCAGGTCCGGTTCCAGTTCCAGGTCGGTAATGATCTGGCCCAGGAGGACCCATGACCCAAGTTCGCGACTTAGAATGTTGGTGTTCTTTCCGAACCAGCCCAGTCCGGCCCGCGCCGCTGCCGCCCGGTCCAGCATGGGACCGTCGTCCACGTACCAGCGGGCGGACACTTCGGATTGCAGGTGAGCAGACAGGTCGGCAACCAGGTCTCTCATCTTTCGCTTCATGAGCCGGTGGTAGTCCCGGCCCCGGGCATATCGGGCGATTTTGCCGGCGTAGGCCACGGATTCCGTGGGGCGTTCGTCCACGCCCCCGCCAGGTTCTCCGTTTGCTGTATTTCCGGGAAAATAGTTCAGGGCCAGGCAGATGATTGAGCGGGCGCCGGGTAGTAGCTGTCGAGGCGAGGTTCCCCTCCTGACCCGCGATTGGTTGTACCAGGGCAATCCCTCCATTAGTCCTTCATCAATGCGGCGCATGGCCGCTTCCCGGTCTTCTTCAAAATCCTCCGTCGAGGTGATGCGTACCAGGTCGAAGCCCACATGCAGGGCGCGTTCCTGGACCAGTTTAGTCGTCTTTAACCTCGTCGCCGCTTCGCTCATGGCCGTTCTCCCTGGTACCGGCCCTGATAGCCCTGATCCACGGGCTGGCTAAGGTGCAGAAAGAACATCTGCATCAACCTGGCGTTCCGTTGCAGGCGATAGCCAGCGGGATTGTGTATGGTCAGCAATGCCTGAGAACGGCCGCTGTAGCCGGGATCCCATATGGCGGTGTGCAGGCCCACGCCGCTGCGCAACAGGCTGGAGCGGGGAAGGGACAGGGCAACCAGGTCCAGGGGGATGTTGACCACTTCATTGAAGGTAACCAGGTAAGGTCCGGCGTCCAGCGAAAGCCATCCGTCAGCGCCGAACTCCAGTGTTTGATATTGGGGCAGGCTGCGGTCGTTGGCGGCGTTCCCCATGCGTCCGGCAGAAGTGAGCCTGTCCACCTTGAGCAGGCTGAAGTCCAAGCCGCAGGGCTGAAGCTGTTCGTCCAATGAGTCCAGCCCCTCGACCAGGGTGGCCTGCCCTGCCGGCGGGTTTAGGATGAGTTGGCGGATGCTTTCCCGGTCCAGCGCAGCGCCGTATAGCATGGGACCCCGTAGGAAAAGTGCGGGGAGCCACTCAAGAGTAGGCCCCCCGCCGTGGAATTAACTATTGGTGTGGTCGGTGATTACCTCATCAGGCCGTCCGCGGTCAGTCGTGCATGAAGTCATGAACGTCGGCCGGCAAGGGCGTAAAGACCGGGATTTCCGCTACTACCGCCTGGGTGGTGAGTAGCATACCGGCGATGCTGCATGCGTTCTGGAGCGCGGACCTGGTTACCTTGGCCGGGTCGATGATGCCTGCCTGCACCAGGTGGGTGAACTCGCCCTTTTCCGCGTCGAAGCCCCAGTCGCCTTCGCCTTCGCGCACCTTGTCCAGGACCACCAGACCGGGGTGGCCGGCATTCTGGGCGATGAGTTCCAGCGGGGCTGAGAGGGCGTGGCGAACGAGCCGCACGCCGTGGGCTTCGTCGCCCTGCAGGGTGGCCTGCAGACCCTCCAGGACCTGTTCAGCCCGGACCAGGGTGACGCCACCGCCGGGAACGATGCCCTCTTCAACAGCCGCGCGGGTGGCGGACAACGCATCTTCGGTGCGGGACTTGCGTTCGTTCATTTCCGGTTCAGTAGCTGCGCCCACTTTAATGACGGCAACACCGCCCACCAGGGCCGCCAGCCGTTCCTGAAGCTTCTCCCGATCATAGTCCGAGGTAGTCTCTTCGATCTGGACCCGTATCTGGGCCACGCGTGACTCGATGTCTTCCGGCGAACCGCTTCCCTCGACGATGGTCGTCTCGTCTTTCAGGGCCACCATGCGACGGGCGGAACCCAAGTGGTCAAACTCCACGGCGTCCAGCGACAGGCCTGTATCCTTGCTGATGACGGTGGCGCCGGTCAGAACGGCGATGTCTTCCAGCAGGGCCTTGCGGCGGTCGCCAAAGCCGGGCGCCTTTACTGCCAGGCAGGAAATGGTCCCGCGCAACTTGTTCACTACCAGGGTGGCCAAAGCCTCGCCGTCCACATCCTCGGCGATGATAGCCAGTGGCCGCCCGCCGGCCTGGGTCACCTTCTCCAGGGTGGGGACGATATCGTTCACCGATGAGACCTTGGTGTCGGTAATCAGGACCAGGGGGTTGTCCAGGCTGACTTCCATCCGGTCGGTGTCGGTAACGAAGTGGGGCGACAGGTAGCCGCGATCCAGGCGCATGCCTTCCACGATGTCCATCTCGTCGACCATGCCCTTGGACTCTTCAACGGTTATCACGCCTTCTCGACCGACCTTGTCCATGGCTTCGGCAATCAGGTCGGCAATGGATTCCTCGTGGGCGGAAAGGGCGGCAACCCGGGCTACCTGTTCCCGATTTTCCACCGGTATAGCGCTGTCGGAGATCTCCCTGACCACCACGGCGACGGCCTTGTCGATTCCCGCCTTAAGGCTCATGCCATTGGCGCCGGCGGCGATGTTCATGAAGCCCTGGCGGACCATTGACTGGGCCAGCACAACGGAAGTGGTGGTACCGTCGCCAACCACGTCATTGGTCTTGGCGGCGGCCTCTTTTACCAGTTGGGCGCCCATGTTTTCGTAAACGTCGGGGAGTTCAACCTCCTTGGCGATGGTCACACCGTCGCTACAGACCACGGGCAGGGACCACATACGGTTGAGAAGTACGTTTCGGCCACTGGGGCCAAGGGTCAAACCAACAACCCGGCCCAGTTCATCTACACCGCGCATTAGGCTGGCCCGAGCCTGGTCATCAAAAATAAGCTGCTTGTCTGCCATTCCTGTTAAAACCTCCGTAATACATTCGTTGCTCGTCGGAAGCTGCGAGCATTATTTCCAGCATAAACGCGTGGCACAACGAAATAGCGGCCATCCGACGACGTAATCGCTGCACGATAAAATATGCGATAGAGCCCGCAGATTGTCAACAGGCCCCAAGCATTTGCAGGACATCAACTTGCCTGGTTACTCTCCTCCACTAGGTCCGTCGGCCCAGGGAATTACCCCTTCACGCCCCTCAATTGATGCAACCATCTCACCGATACTTCTGTTGGTAACCGGGTGTATGATTTCGCCCCCGATTTCCGACAGCGGTACCAGCACAAACGCCCGTTCCACCATGCGCGGATGGGGAATTTGCAGGTCCGGCGTCTGCCAATCGATCACGAGGCTCCCGTACAACAGAATATCAACATCGATGGCCCGGGGACCGTACCTGAAGGTCTTGACCCGTCCCACCCGGCTTTCAATTTCCTGTCCGGCGGACAGCAGCGCACCCGGTTCCAGCGAAGTCTGAATTTCTACGGCGGCGTTCAGGAAACGAGGCTGTTCCCTGACGCCCCAAGGTTCCGTTTCGTATATTGACGAACACTGGACTACGGTGATACTCCCGGTGGCGCCAAGCAATTCCAGAGCTAGTTCCAGGCTGGCCAGTCGGTCACCCACATTTGACCCCAACCCCAGGTAGGCCGTCACCGAGCGGGATGCTAGTGGTCCCATCCTTCGGGCCTCCAGCCCCGGACTATGGCATCGCTCATCCTGCTAACTCGTACCATTTCTCTCACATCGTGGACGCGGACGATGTCGGCGCCCCCTGCAATGGACAGTGCGACAGTGGCGGCAGTCCCCTCCACTCTTTGGGCTGCCGGCAGGTCCAGGACGAACCCGATGGTGGACTTGCGAGACGTTCCCACCATTATCGGGTGGCCCAGGGCGCTGAACTCCCCGAAGCGCTTCAATATTTCCAGGTTGTGGTCCGGGGTCTTGCCAAACCCAATTCCCGGATCCAGGACTATGTCCTCCGGCGATACTCCTGCCTGGGTCGCCACTTCAACGCTGCGCCGCAGGCTGTCAAAGATGTCCGGCAGCAACTGGCCATACTGGCGAGTCTCCTGGTTGTGCATCAAAATTAATGGGGCGCCCGTTTCCGCCGCCACCCGCGCCAGCGACGGGTCCGCTTTCAGTCCCCAAACATCGTTGATAATGGTCGCTCCGGCGGCCACCGCCCGCCGGGCCACACTGGCCTTGTAAGTGTCCACGCTGACGGGAACGCTGGCCACTGTTGCCACGGCCTCCAGCGCCGGCTCCAGCAGGCGAATTTCCTCCTCGGCAGTAATTGGAGTGGAGCCGGGGCGCGTGGACTCGGCTCCTACGTCAAGGAAATCGGCCCCCTCTTCCTGGAAACGCTGGGCCTGTTCAACAATCGCGTGAATATCGCCACCCAACCCGTCCCCTGAGAAGGAGTCCAGGCTGACGTTTATTATCCCCATGACGTAGGTGCGGCTTCCCCAGGACAGGGTTTCACCATTGGCCACGGCCATGTTCCTCAGCGGATGCGTTCTTAGACTGGCCATCGGTATGGTTGCCTCGCAGGTACGTCCAGGTACCGCACGTCCGTGGACTGCAATAGTGTTTCAAGTATTATATTCCGCTTTGCGCTATAATGGGCCAAACCTGACGAAAGACCTTGCGGCGCCAGATTTTCGGCGCCGGCACCAGCCCTCCCAGGAGCGCCAGTGACAACCGAAAAGCGGGTAATCGACCAGAAAATCGAGACTTTGCAGGACATGCGTGCCCGTTCCCGACAGGGTGGCGGCCAGCAGCGCGTCGAGCAGCAACACAATCGGGGGAAGCTTACGGCCCGGGAACGGCTGGCCCGACTTATGGACGACGGCACCTTCCAGGAAATTGATTCCTTCGTTACCCATCGCACCACCGACTTCGGCCTGGCAGACCGAAAGTATCTCGGGGACGCGGTGGTTACGGGATATGGCCGGGTCAACGGCAGGCAGATATTCGCCTACGCCCAGGACTTTACGGTATTCGGCGGTTCACTGTCGGAGGTCGTTGGAGAGAAAATCTGCAAGGTCATGGATATGGCCGGCAAAACGGGCTGCCCCCTGGTGGGAATCAACGACTCGGGCGGAGCGCGCATCCAGGAAGGGGTCATCAGTCTGGGGGCCTACGGCGACATTTTCCTCCGCAACACCCTGTATTCGGGGGTGATCCCGCAGATTTCGGTTATTATGGGCCCCTCCGCAGGTGGCGCAGTATATTCTCCGGCCATTACCGACTTCATTTTTATGGTGAAGGGCACCGGCCAGATGTACATCACCGGGCCGGACGTCGTGAAGGCGGTTACGGGAGCGGAAGTTACCCACGAAGAACTGGGCGGCGCTACTTCACACGCCACCCGCAGCGGCGTTGCCCACTTCGTTTACGACAGTGAGCACGAGTGCCTCGCCGAGGTGCGCAGGCTCCTGGGATTCCTGCCTTCCAATAACCTGGGTGACCCGCCCCTTCTGCCCCTGGGTGATCCGGTCAACCGGGTCGACCCCGACCTGAGATACCTGGTGCCGGATGAACCCAACCGCCCCTACGACATCCGTGACATTATCTACCGGATTGTTGATATTGGTGGCGAGGAGGAATTGGAGGAGGTCCCAATTGAGGAGTTCCTGGAGGTCCAACCGGACTTTGCTCCCAACGTTGTAATCGGCTTCGGGCGATTCAACGGCAGCACGGTGGGTATTATAGGAAACCAGCCTTCGTACCTGGCCGGGGTGCTGGACATAGACGCGTCGGCCAAGGCGGCCCGGTTCGTTCGTTTCTGCGATTGCTTTAACATTCCCCTGGTAACCCTGGTGGATGTGCCAGGGTTCATGCCTGGCGTGGACCAGGAATATGGTGGCATTATCCGCCATGGGGCCAAGCTGATCTACGCCTACGCCGAAGCCACGGTTCCGAAGATTAGCGTAATCATCCGCAAGGCCTACGGGGGGGCTTACATCGTGATGAGCAGCAAGCACCTGCGGTCGGACGTAAATCTGGCCTGGCCTTCAGCGGAGATTGCTGTGATGGGGCCTGACGGCGCAGTGAACATAATATACCGGGAAGAAATCGCCGGCGCCGAGGATGCCGACGCCAGGCGAGCCGAGCTCATTGCGGAATACCAGGAGAAGTTCACCAATCCCTATATTGCCGCCGGCCAGGGCTTCCTGGATGACGTGATTGACCCGGCGGAGACCAGATCCCGCATCATCAGCGCGCTGGAAATGCTGCGCAACAAGCGGGACAACCTGCCGGCAAAGAAGCATGGCAATATTCCCTTATAGCAGGCCACCTTCCCTTTCCAAAAGCGTAAAGGAAGGACACGCGCCAGGAGTTACCTAACCTCCCGATGGTTACGGGAGACAGATCAGGAGCCAGGCATGGAATTTGGAATCTTTTATCAGCTTCCCTGCGCCGATGACCAGACGCCGGCAGAACGTTACGCCGACACCATTTCCCAGGCCCAGTTGGCGGACCAACTTGGGTTCGACGCGGTGTGGCTGGCAGAGGTGCATTTTAATCCCAGGTTTTCCGTTTTGCCTGCTCCACTGCTGCTGGGTTCAGCCATTGCCCAGACCACTGAGCGGCTCAAGATAGCCACCGCGGTAAACCTGATGCCCCTGCACCATCCGGTGCGCCTGGCGGAGGAATTTGCCACGCTCGACGTAATTTCTCACGGGCGCGCCATCCTGGGAACGGGGCGAGGGGCCATGCTCCGGCAGTACCAGGGTTACGGTGTCGACGTGGAGGAGGGTCGCGAGCGGTTTGTTGAGGGACTGGAGATGGTCCTGGAGGCCTGGACTTCCGACGAGCTGAACTACGAAGGCCAGTATTACCAAGCTTCAGGCGTGCGGGTCGTTCCCAAGCCTTACCAGCAGCCCCATCCGCCAGTTTACATAGCATCCAACAGCAACGACACTTTCCCGCTGGTCGGGGAACTTGGCCATAACATACTGATTGCCCCCATCGTGGTGACGCTGGACGGGGCCAGGCAAGGGCTGGATGAATACCGGAATCAGCTCAGAAAGCACGGTCATGATCCCAGCTCGAAGCGGGTGAACGTTAATGTGCTGGTCCATGCCACCAAAGACGAGGGCGGCAGTTCTGAAAAGGGTTATGAGTCCAGCGTCCGCAATTACCTGTCCAACCTGCAGAACAACAGGTCCAGGGTGGTGACGGGGCGCGTGCGGGACCTGAGCTACGAGCACGTGTCCACCGAGCTTTCCGCCATCGGTAGCCCCGAACGTATCATCGACAAGCTGGAATCCATCATCGAACTGCTGGGCGCCGACGAGATTATGTGCTGGTTCGCTACGGGTGGATTGGTGCCCAACCAGGATGTCCACGCCTCCATGCGGCTATTTGCCGAGGAGGTAATTCCCCATTTCAAGTAGGCGGCGTTGACGAATCCGGACTCCCTCTTTGAATTTGGCAGACAACAGCGGGCCAACGAAGCGGCGCCTCTGGCCGAGCGGATGCGCCCGCGCTACTTCGACGAATTTGTGGGCCAGGAACACATCCTGGGACCCGACCGGGTGTTGCGCCGGTCCATAGCTGCCGACCGGTTGCCGTCGTTAATCCTCTGGGGGCCGCCCGGAAGCGGCAAGACCACGCTGGCCCGGCTGGTGGCGACGGTTACCAAAGCCCACTTCGAGCCCGTGAGCGCTGTGACCTCCGGAGTTGCCGATTTACGTCGTATCGTGGCTGAGGCTAGAGACCGGCAGGGCATGTACCAGCGGCGTACCATCCTGTTCGTCGACGAAATCCACCGGTTCAATAAAGCCCAGCAAGACGTGATCCTGCCGCACGTTGAGGACGGCACCGTAACCTTCATCGGCGCAACCACCGAGAACCCTTCTTTCGAGGTCAACGCCCCCCTGCTGTCCCGGTGTCGGGTTTTCCCATTGCAGTCCCTGACCGAAGAGCAGGTTGCCGCCATTGTTGCTGGGGCGCTGGAAGACGCTCAACGTGGCTTGGGCGGGCTGAAACTGTCCCTGGAACCGGAGGCGTTGGCCCACCTGGTAAACATCGCCAACGGGGATGCGCGGGTGGCCCTCAATGCGCTGGAAACGGCGGCCTCCGCCATCAGTTCTGAGCTAAGGGGAGACGGCGCCGTAACTGTTATCACTGTCGACCTAATCTCCGACGCTCTCCAGCGCCGGTCACCCCTGTACGACAAGGCCGGAGAGGGCCATTACGACACAATTTCCGCTTTCATCAAGTCGGTAAGGGGTTCGTCGCCCGACGGGGCCCTTTACTGGCTGGCACGGATGCTGGAAGCCGGCGAAGACCCCCTGTTTATCGCCCGCCGCCTGGTAATTCTGGCTTCCGAGGACATCGGCCTGGCGGAACCCCAGGCGCTGCCCCTGGCGGTGGCGGCCCAGCAGGCTGCGCACTTCCTGGGAATGCCCGAGGCCCGTATTCCCCTGGCGGAGGCCACCGTGTTCCTGGCCACCGCGCCGAAGAGCAACACGGCCTACATGGCGCTGGAACGGGCGCTGGAGGATGTTCGCCACAAGCCCAACGACCCGGTGCCCATGCACCTGCGGAACGCGGTGACGGGCTTAATGCGGGCCATGGACTACGGCAAGGGATACCGTTATTCCCACGACTACGAGGGTCACTTTGTTGAGCAGGACTATCTGCCCCCCTCGCTGAGGGATGCCAGATATTACTTTCCCGCCTCCCAGGGCAGGGAGCGGGAAATTGAACAGCGGTTAAGGGAATGGTGGGGCGACGACCGCCTCGGTCAGACGGAAAGCGCCTGAATCACGTCGGCAGCGTTCACCACTTCGGCCTGCCGGGGGAAAATGCGCTGGGTCAGGAAGTCATGGACTTCCGTGTCCTGGTCGGAGCAACAGTCCTCGACGATAGTCAACCGGAAGTCGGCATCGGCGGCGTACCGGGTGGTGGATAGCACCACCCCGCTGGTGGCATAGCCCAGCATGACCAGCGTCTCGATGTTGTTGGCCCGCAATGACATTTCCAGGTCTGTGCCAAACATGGCGTTGACGCGGTGCTTGCCCGCCACCACCTCTCCTTCGATGGGTCTGACCGCCTCGTGGATGACCTGGACTGGGTCGCTGACGGCCGGCTGGCCCGAGGCCTTACGCTGGCTGAAGGTCTTGTTCCGGTCGCTGATTTCCGGGTACCCCGGCCGGAAAACAGTGGCCGAGTAGCACACCATGATGCCGGCGTCCCTTGCCGCCTGCTGCAAAGCCCGGGTCTTTTCCACCACGCCCCGTTCGATAGCATGGGGAATAGAGTTCATCATTTCCGCATAGAAATCAGCTATGAGAAGGGCAGTAGTTGCCCTGTCCAGAACGACCTCAGCCATAGCGCTCTCTCCTTACCAACGTGGATTGCGAATCCTCGTGCCCGATGGTACGGGTCAGGAGGCGTTGCGCTGCTTAAGTTCTTCCACCACCTGGCCCACCCTCGACAGCGCATCGTCCACGTCCGCCCCGTCAACCTGCCGGTGGGTTACCATGCGCAGGGTCTGAGCCCGGGATGGAGTAACTTTGACCCCCGCCAATGCCAAGGCCTGCAAGACCTCCGGCGCCGTCCCCACCGATGGATCAATCTCGAAGATCACGATGTTGGTCTGGATACTCTCCGGGTCCACTCCCAGGCCCTCGATGGCGGCCAGGCCCTGGGCCAGGCGGCGGGCGTTGGCGTGATCGTCGGCCAGGCGTTCAATCATGGTGTCCAGCGCCACCAGGCCGGCCGCGGCCAGCACGCCGGCCTGCCGCATACCGCCGCCAATCATCTTGCGCCAGCGCCGGGCCCCGCTGATAAACTCTTCGGTGCCGCAGAGGACGGAACCCACCGGACAGCTAAGGGCCTTGGACAGGCAGAAAGAAACGTCGTCCACGTCTTTCACCAGTTCGCTGGGCGGTACTTCCAGGCCGACGGCGGCATTGAAAATGCGGGCTCCGTCCATGTGCACGCTGGCGCCCGCTTCGTGGGCCACGTCGGCCACCCGCCTGGTGTCCTCCGGCGTCAGGGCCGCGCCGCTGCAGCGATTGTGGGTGTTTTCCAGGCAAACCAGGGTTGTCGGCGGCATGTGGACGTTGCCCCGCGGCCGGATGGCATCGGCTACGTCCTGGGGATCGAGGCGGCCCTGGTCGTCGTTGGGGACCAGCCTGACCTGGGCGCCGGCCAGGGCGGAGATGCCGGCGGACTCGTTCCAGAACATGTGGGCCTGGTCGCCCATGATCACCTCGTCGCCCCGGTGGCAGTAGGTTAGGGCGGCCACCAGGTTGCTCATGGTGCCGCTGGCGGTCAGCAGGCCAGCCTCTTTGCCCAGCAATTGGGCGGCGCGCTGCTCCAGCAGGTTGATGGAGGGGTCTTCCCCGTAAACATCATCGCCCACTTCGGCATCGGCCATAGCCCGCCGCATCTCGTCCGTGGGATGGGTGATGGTATCGCTTCTGAAGTCAATAGTTCTCATCAAGTCTCTCCCCTTGGGCTGGTGGCGGTTATTCTAGCAGGATTCCTTGCCAAACTCTATGCAGTCTTCTAATATGAACTGAAGCGCCGATAAGACGATCGGGAGGACGGCAAATGCGACAGAGCGCGGTCAGCTTCAAGGCCAAGGGTCTAAATTTTGAGGGCATAGTTGCTACGCCGGACAACGAGGGCAGTTCCATCCCTGGCATAGTCATCTGCCATCCCCACCCGCTTTTCGGCGGCAACATGGACAACAATGTGGTGCTTGCACTGTCCTTCGCCCTGGTTGAACAGGGGTTCGCCACCATTCGATTCAATTTCCGGGGGGTGGGAAACAGTGAGGGTGAACACTCCAAAGGGGAGAGTGAATTCCAGGAAGTGCTGGGAGCCTTCGAGTTGATGAAAGCATGGAAGGGCGTTGACGGCCGGAAACTGGGACTGGTGGGCTACTCATTTGGTACCGGGGTAATCCTTGGCAGTAAGGACGTGCAAAAGAAAGCTACATCTATCGCATTGGTCTCGCCCAACATCCGTGCCCTGTCCGACACCCCTTTGAAAAAGGCCAAGACACCCACCATGATTATTACCGGCAGTCGGGACAAGCTGGTCGAGGCGGAGAACTTGCAGGAGAACCTTGACGGCTTTGCAAATGCCCCCCGGTTCGAGGTGGTCAACGGGGCGGACCACTTCTGGGGTGGCATGGAGCGTCAGGTGGCAGGGCCGGTGGCTGAGTTTTTTGCCGAGAGCCTGACGTAACTGCCAAATGGAGACCCCGGCCAACCGAGAAGCAAGTTGCCCTGGCGATCCCCATGTTGATACCGGCGAAGTAGCCGACGTAACGGCGCCTCGAGACGCCGGCAAGGCGGCTGAAGAGGCCGAATCGGCTGGCATTGACCACCCGGTTCCCCAGGTGGAAAACGGGGCCTCACGAGGATCCGGCGAAGCGAGTTCATCGGAAACCGAAGACGCGAATAAGAAAGCATTTCGCAAGCGTCCCATCTTCCTGGACCTCGACCTTCTACAACTGGCAGCCATTTTCTTTCTTTTGGACCAGTTAACCAAGTTCCTGGTTCGCGCATATCTACCCTTCGGCTCTTCCTACCCGGCCACAGGCTTTTTGCGTTTCACCCACGCCGAAAATACAGGCAGCGCTTTTGGCCTGTTCCAGGGGCACAATACGCCGCTGATTGTCATATCCTTCGTCGGGATTTTCGTGCTGGCGATGATCTACCAGAGCCAGCCCCGGCCAACCAACCTGCTGCGGCTTAGCCTGGGACTGCAGATCGGGGGGGCGCTGGGAAATCTGGCGGACCGCTTTCGATTGGGTGCGGTGACGGACTTTATCGACGTGGGCCCCTGGCCCATTTTTAACCTGGCAGACTCTTCAATTATTTGCGGTCTATTGCTGCTTGGCTGGATTATCCTGAAGCCTGGCAGAAGGGCTGCAACGCCTGCGACTGGAGCGGCAAATGACTACAGCCTGAAACGGCGGGGCCGGTGTGCTCGCTGCGGCCGGTTTCGGTCCGGTCGGCGGTCCGGCTGCCGCGCCGCAGCCTACATCGTCGGTGGCCGGAGAATTTCGCGTAGGGCCCTGCGAAGGTAGGCTTGTATAT
Source organism: Dehalococcoidia bacterium (assembly GCA_965207275.1). Taxonomy (GTDB): domain Bacteria; phylum Chloroflexota; class Dehalococcoidia; order Lucifugimonadales; family UBA3495; genus Bin22. The sequence goes on along the minus strand of CBDBMH010000002.1, from coordinate 1,571,443 downwards.
GTCGCAAGACCGGGAAGCCAGGGTAAAGGAATATATTGCCAAGCGGGACAGCCCCCGGCTGGACCGCTTTCTGTCCGAAGGCGACAAGGGCCTGACCCGGAGCCGCATCCATTCCCTGATAAACGAGGGCTGGGTTGACGTAAATGGCGCTTCGGGAAAGCCTTCGCAAAGAATAAGGGCCGGAGACCGGGTGGTCATGACCATACCACCTATCCGCGAGTATGATGTCTCGCCCCAGGCCATTCCCCTGAACCTGGTGTACCAGGACTCGGAAATTGTGGTGGTGGACAAGCCGGCGGGCCTCTCTGTCCATCCCGGCCCGGGGCATCCCGACGGGACGCTGGTTAACGCCCTGCTGGCGCGCTGCCCGGACATCCGGGGTGTCGGGGGTGTGCACCGCCCGGGTATTGTCCATCGACTGGACAAGGACACTTCGGGCCTGATGGTAGTGGCGAAGACGGAGCGGGCTCACCGCGGCTTGTCGGCACAAATCAAGGAACGAAGAGTCCACAAGGGATACCTGGCCGTGACCGTCGGGGTCCCGGCGCAGGACGAAGGCGTAATTAACGCCCCCATTGCCCGGGACCCGCGACACCGCCAGCGCATGGCCGTTGTCCTGGACGGCCGGGAATCCCGAACCCGCTACCGGGTGGTAGAGGAACTGGGCAACCACGCCCTCCTGGAATTGGCATTGGAGACGGGCCGCACACACCAGATCCGGGTGCACCTGGCCTACCTGGGGTACCCCCTTCTCGGGGACCAGGTTTATGGGCGGCGGCGCCCCGACCTGGACCGCCATTTCCTTCACGCCAACGCACTGGCCTTCCAGCATCCCCGGTCGGGTAAGCAAATATCCTGCAAGTCGGACTTGCCCGGAGAATTGCAGGCGGTCCTGGAATCGTTGAGGTGAAGGTCAAGGGCTCTGACGGTTCCGGTCGATGAATTACTTCACTCTTCAAACACATCAAACTTCTGTCACAGCGGGCGGGTATTTTCTATTGGGTCTGCCCTTCATGCTAGAATATTTGCGGCACGATAATCGCGCCAGTCTTACCTTTCCAGAGGAAGCGACCTGAATGACATCCCCGGAGAGCACTTCAATCGACTTCATCCGCGCAATCGTGCAGGATGATCTTGAGTCCAACAAATATGACGGCAGGGTGGTAACGCGCTTTCCCCCTGAACCCAATGGTTACCTTCACATCGGCCACGCCAAGTCAATCTGTCTCAATTTCGGGGTGGCGTCCGAATATCCCGGCGGAATATGCCACCTGCGGTTTGACGACACAAACCCGTTGCGGGAAGACATTGAATATATCAACTCCATTCAGGAAGACGTGCGCTGGCTGGGCTTCGACTGGGGGCTCCACATCTACTACGCTTCAGACTATTTCGACGCGCTCTACAACTTTGCCGAGCAGCTGATCCTGGACGGACGGGCCTATGTGGACAGTCTGTCCGCCGATGACATAAGGGAATTCAGGGGCACCTTGACGGAGCCTGGTCGAGAGAGTCCCTACCGGGAGCGGCCGGTGGAAGAAAACCTGGATCTATTCAGGCGGATGCGAGCGGGTGAGTTCGAGGACGGCGCCCATGTACTGCGGGCCAGGATAGATATGACGTCGCCCAACCTGAATATGCGCGACCCCACCATCTATCGGATTCGGCGGGCCACCCACCACCGGACCGGGGACCAGTGGTGCATCTACCCGATGTACGACTACGCCCACGCCCTGTCCGACTCTATCGAGAAGATAACCCACTCCCTTTGTACCCTGGAATTTGAGGACCACCGGCCTCTTTACGACTGGACCCTGGAAGTATTGGACGTCTACCGGTCCCAGCAGATAGAGTTTGCCCGCCTGAACCTCACCAATACGGTGATGAGCAAACGGAGGCTGTTGCAACTGGTAGAGGGAGGCTACGTTTCGGGCTGGGACGATCCCAGGATGCCCACCATCAGCGGTCTGCGCCGGCGGGGCTACACCCCGGAGGCCATTCGGACATTCTGCGAGCACGTGGGGATATCCAAGCGGGACACGGTGGTAAATATGGCCCTGCTGGAGCACTGCATCCGCGAGGACCTGAACCGGCACGCGCCTCGAGTAATGGCAGTGCTTAATCCGTTGAAGGTAATTATTGACAATTTCCCGGAGGAGGAGACTCTGGAGTTCAGCGCGGTGAACAATCCTGAGGACCCGTCCATGGGCTCGCGCACAGTCCCGTTTTCCCGGGAGATATACATTGAACGGGATGACTTTCGAGAAGATCCACCCTCCCGATTCTTCCGCCTGGCGCCAGGCCGGGAAGTGCGGCTGCGTTACGCCTGTTACATCACCTGCCAGGAAGTAGTGAAAAATCCTGCCACGGGGGAAGTCGTCGAACTTCATTGCACCTATGATCCCGAATCGGTGGGTGGCTCCACTCCTGACGGTCGGCGGGTACGCGGAACCCTGCACTGGGTTTCGGCGCGTCATGCCCTGCCGGCGGAAGTGCGCCTGTACGATTACCTGCTCCGGGACGTGGACCAGGAGGGAGCGGAAGACAGCCGGGACTTCATTTCGCTGCTCAATCCGGATTCTTTGCAAGTGCTGACCGGTTGCCAGGTGGAACCGGGGCTGGCAAAGGCGGAACCGGGGAGCCGGTACCAGTTCGAGCGGCAGGGCTACTTCTGCGCCGATGTCAAGGACTCCAGACCGAAGGCCCCGGTGTTCAACCGTACCGTTTCTCTGCGGGACTCCTGGGCTCGAATTGAACAGTCCCAGTCTGGCGGAGGCAGCTAACCGCCGCTACCGTAGTCTGCGATGGCGTATTAAGCGCCCATTGGAGGCGGGAACCCAGGTTCTAAACCAGTCGGACAGTCGATCGCGCTTGGGCCCCAGGAGGTTGAATTTGGCTAACGAAGTCCGAGTCAGGTATGCGCCCAGTCCCACGGGAATGCCCCACATAGGCAACATTCGTACCGCCATGTTCAACTGGCTGTTTGCCCGCCACCACGGTGGTAAGTTCATCGTCAGGATCGAGGACACGGACCAGGAGAGGCTGGTGCCCGGCGCAGTGGACGGCATTCTGGACGGCCTGGAATGGCTGGATATTGACTGGGACGAGGGCCCCAGGGTCGGCGGTAATTTTGGTTCCTACTTTCAATCCGAGCGCCTTCCCCTTTACCGGGCCGAAGCGGAGCGGCTAATTGCGAAAGGCGACGCTTACCGTTGTTACTGCACACGGGAACGCCTGGTTGAGCTTCGTTCCCAGCAGGAGCGGGACAGGGTGGCCCTGGGCTATGACGGTCGCTGCAGGTTCCTGGGCGATGGGGAGCGGCGCGCCCTGGAGGACGAAGGCGCGCCCTACGTGGTGCGCTTCGCCATGCCGGACACGGGCACTACCCACCTTCATGACCTTATCCGTGACGATGTAGAGTGGCAAAACGAACTGGTTGATGACTTCGTACTGCTGAAGTCGGATGGCTTTCCCACCTATCATCTGGCGGTAGTCACCGACGACCATTTCATGGAAATCAGCCACGTGCTACGGGCGGAAGAATGGCTTTCCAGCGCTCCCCGGCACCTGCAACTCTACCGGGCACTGGGTTATACGCCACCGGAACACGGTCACCTGCCCATGATTCTGGGCCCCGACCGGGCGAAGTTGTCCAAGCGGCACGGAGCCACATCCATTCTTGAATACCGGGACGACGGCTTTCTCCCCGAGGCGCTGCGCAACTTCATGGTGTTGCTGGGGTGGTCTTTAGACGACAAGACGGAAGTGATGCCCATAGAGACCATAGCCGAGAATTTCACGCTGGATCGAGTCGGAAAGCCGGCGGCCATTTTCGACCGGGAAAAGCTCTCCTGGATGAACGGCGTTTATATTCGCGATATGTCCTCGGAAGCCCTGGCAGACGCCATAACGCCGTTCCTGGATAAAGGGCTGCCGCCCCATTTGCTGCCGGTAGACCGGGAATACCTCCTGGCCATAGTTCCCTTGATCCAGGAGAGGATCAAAGTCCTGACTGAAGCGCCGGAGATGATTTCCTACTTCCTGGAAGAGCAACCAGTGTATGACCCGGCCAATCTCGTGCAGCGGGGCATGACCGTGGAGGAAACTGTAACGGCGCTGAGAGTGTCCATCGCGAGCCTTACTGAATTGGCCTTCACGACCGAAACTCTGGAAGCAACGTTGCGCGCCCTGGGAGAGGAACTTAAGCTGACGCCCCGCCGCTTCTTCGGTACGCTGCGGTGGGCTGCCACCGGCCGCAACGTTTCTCCCCCTCTCTTCGAGACGCTTGAGGTGCTTGGAAGAGAGCGGGTCCTGTGCCGGCTTCGTTGGGCGCATAACAATCTTTCCAGCCAGGAAGGTACTTAAGAGCTTCTAAGTTAGTCTCCCCACTCCACGCGCCTGGGGTCAAGACCGTTAGTTAGTTCTTGGCCTGGTCGCCTAGACAACCGTCGGAATTTGGGGAAAAGCTAGTGCCGCACCGGCCTTCAAGGCCGGTGCGGCAACTTTCGTTATACCAACTCGTAGAGTAGACGTTCAGCTCCAGACAGCCGCCACCCGGTAAGCCAGCTGAGTGTGGGATTCGCGCACGTCCACAATTTCCGCGGGCACGTCACCGAGGATGCCGAGCGCAATGATCCAGTTCAGGATTTCGTGGTCTCCTGACTCCTGCAGCTCCTCCGGGGTGAGTTCGGCCAGCCTGCTGCCCTGTCCAGTACGCACCCACTCCAGGTTCCGGCGGTCGGTCTCAATGTCAATGGCGCAGCACTGGAATTTGTGGGCCAGGAAACTGTGGGACCAGCTGGACGAGGCAACTACGGCGACCCGTTCGTCCCTGGTATCCAGGAACCTGCGAATGCCCTGGCCCAATTGGTAGCACCGTCGGGGCGTTGGCCTGGGTGGGTAGTCGGGTCCCGCTTCCTCGCCGTAGCAATTGACGAACAAGGGCAGCAATGGAAACTTTCCTGCCGGGTCAAGATAGACCAGGGGATTAATGATGGCATGGGCCAGTCCCCAGTCCCAACCCTTGAGTTCGCTGGATGAAGACATGTCGAACCCGTCTCGAATCAGGAAGTTGCGCAAGTCACGGGAAAAGTCTTTGGGGCACTGGAAGGTGAACCTGGTTTCCGGCGCGGCATCCCACAGGTTGGTGCGCGCCGCCGCACGCTGGAACGGATACCCATCAACTTCGCTCCCGGTATAAAGGCAGAAGGGAGGAAGGTTGTCCTGGCGGAAATTCTCTGCCTGGTCGTCGCCTATTACCATCAAAACGTCGGGATTCCATTCGTGCAACCTGTCCCGAAGCACGTTAAACGCGGCCACCACTTTCTTCTGGTCGCTGATGTCCTGGCTAAGGCCATTGTCCTGGCCCAATTCCTCCAGCAATTGGGCCGGCGGTTTGAAATTGGGTATTCGGGCAAAAACTCGCTCCCTGCCCTTGGCCCAGGCTTCGGGAGGTGTCAGGATGATGGGCCCGTGGGAGCAGCCCAGTCCCAGCAATTCGGCCATGTTTTCCTCCTGAGAGATCGCAGTCCTTTAAATCCCTGGATCAGCCGGCATTGTAGGTGTGCTGAAGAAAGGGTGTCAATTAACGGGGTACTCGGGAGGAGAACTGGGGGTTCCGTCAGCCTATTCTCATGGACGGGTTGATTCCGTTGCCTGCGGGGACTGGGAGGGTACCATGCAGGGGCCTGACTCAGGGTTGCTTGAGCTTACTCCTCGTCTTCGATCAGCTGGCCGCAGTGAGGGCAATAACGGGCTTCCCGGTTCCTTTTCTGTATTTCGTCCAGGAAGCCTGACCCCAGAATGCCTGCCGGCAGCGCAAACATGCCAATTCCCATTACAGCGATAACGCCGGCCATCATCTTGCCCAGGGGAGTTACGGGCGATACGTCTCCGTACCCAACCGTTGTAAGCGTAATAATGCTCCACCACATGGCCTCGGGAATGCTGGCGAAATCCTCGGGCTGGGCCTGGTGTTCCGCGTAATACATCATTGCCGACGCAAGTACCAGCATCACCGCCAGGACTATTACCACGGTCACAAGCTCCAGGGCCTTGCTCTGAAGTACTTTGCCCAGGGTGCGAATGCCCTCGAAGTAACGACCCAGCCTGGCCGCCCAGGCCAGGAGGCGCAATGCTCGCAGCGTGCGCAGGTCCTCAAGCCCCAGGAAGGTGAAATAGAATGGCAAGAGAGCAAGCAGGTCGATGAGCAGGAGGGGAGTGAACGCGAACCGAAGCCGGCCTAGGACCGGATGGGAGTACCGTTCTTCGGCGGTGCATGACCAGACGCGAAGAACATACTCCACCGTGAAGACGACCATAGAAGCTAATTCCAGGATGGGGAAAAACCAGGGAGCGGCGTTATAGACGGTGTCGACCGTTTCCAGGATTTGTGCGGCCGTATTGACAAAGATCAGGGAGATGATGAAGAAGTCGATAGCCTTGTCAAGGCGGTCCCCCGCCTGTCCTGCTTCAAGCAGTTCGTGGACCTTGGCTCTGATTCTGGCTAGAGAACCTATAGCGTCACCCCTGATACACCCAAGAACTGTCGCCACCCTATGTGCGACAGCCGAAACCTCCAGCAACCGGCCGAAGACGATCCACAGTTATGAATTTTTCCGAATTTCAAAAAAATCTAAAAATCTGCCTTGACAACCCCTCATGGGGGGTCTCTTAACCTGTTATCGCTGGGGCTTTCTCGCCCCCAATTATCGGAACCACTTCCCCCTGATCGGTGAAGATACTCCTCTCACCCATCCGGTCGCAAACGGGCATTTTGCTTCGGACCTCCCCGACGGCTGCCCAAGGGCAAATGGGAGAAAGGGTTTCGGCATTACGTAACAAGCGGTGTTCACCACCCGTTTAAGGGGAGATGGCAAATCAGCCAGGCTCCCGCTATTGACTGGGTGGGAACGGACTCTTACCAAGAGAATACTAGCCGATATTTCAGAGGAAGGCATTATTGAGATAGTGCGGTTTGGACGGACTTTTGGAGGTGAGGTGGGTTTATGGCCTTGACGAAAGCGAACATACTTTGTGATGGGACCTTCAAGGTGGACGGGGGCGCCCTGTACGGGCAACTGGCCAAGATGGTCTGGGAAACCATGACACCTACCGATCGTAAGAATCGGGTAACCCTGGGCCTGAATTGCTGGCTGCTGCGCATCGCAGATAAGTGGATCCTGGTGGATACCGGTGTGGGAAGCAACCACGATGAGAAGGACCGGGACCATTATGGCTTGGGGACCAACCGCCTATTCAAAGAACTGAAACTGGCAAACCTGACTCCCAAGGACATAGACATTGTCATCCTGACCCACATGCAGTTCGAGCATAGCGGGGGGTGCACCAGAATGGACCGGACCGGCGCGGTGGTCCCGACCTTCGCGCGCGCCACCTACATGGTACAACGGGCATCCTGGGAAGAAGCCCAGAATCCCAGCGAACGAGGCAAGAACTCCTACAGGTCGGACAACTTCATGCCAGTGGCCGAGCGTGGCCAACTGGAACTGCTGGACGGCGATACGGAGATCCTGCCAGGACTGCAAGTAATTGAGTGCGACGGGCCGGCCAGGGGCCATCAACTGGTGCTGTTCAACCACGGTGGTGAACGCCTGGTAATTCTGGGGGACCTGGTGCCGACCCCCTTCCACTTGAACCTGCCCATTATTTCCGCATTTGACTACTCACCGCAGAACTCCCTAGAACAAAAGCGAGAGGTCCTAACGGACGCAGAGAAATACGGATGGCTCCTGGGATTCTCCCACGGGCATGACGTAAAGAGTGGGTACCTGGACCGGCGAGGAGAGATGGTCTACATCACTCCCGTGGATCTGAGTGTAGGAAGTCACGGTTAGCTATTATTGTCAATTGACTCGGTATATTCTTTCAAAACCGGGACTTGATAAACGGCGGCCCCGCAAAAAAGGTGGGGCCACCTTCATTTTGACCAGAATGGACCGGCGACAATTGCAGTTTCCGGGTGACGGAGCCACCGCCCTACCTGAGGGGCCTGGCCTTCACCAGATTACCCCGCAACTCAACCAAGCGCGCCGGCGTGACTTTATTGGTCAGGTCGGGGAATTGCTCGTCTTTTTCGTCGAAATCCCGTTCAACGCGGACGTAGTTATCGGTGAGGCCTCTTTGGCTGCCGCCTTCTCCCCCCTGTCCTTCCCACAGTACCGGCCTGGTGGAGCCCAGGAGACTGGTCCTGAACCTCATGAAGGATCTGCGGGCCAGATCGAGAACCCGTCGCATCCTCTCTCGCTTGACCTGCTCGGGCACATGGTTATCGAGGTAGACTGCCGAAGTCCCGGGCCTCCTGGAGTAGGGGAATGCGTGCAGGCCGCTGAACTCCATCTCCGAGGCGAAAGCCAGGCTCTCCTCAAACTCTTTAGGCCCTTCCCCGGGAAAGCCTACAATCAGGTCGGTAGTTACGCCGGCGTCGGGCACCACCGCACGGATCATCTGCACAGTCTCGGCAAACCGGCTGGTGGTATAGCGCCGGCGCATGGCCTTGAGGACGGTGTCGCTGCCGCTCTGCAGGGGAACGTGAAAGTGGGGACACAGCCGGCAATCGTCCAGCCAGAGCCGGAGCAGGTCTTCGTCCAGTTCCTGGGGCTGCAGGGAAGATATTCGCAACCGGCTAACCTTGGTCCGCTCCAGAATCAGTTGGACCAGGCCAGTGAGGCTGGCTCCTGGAATATCAAACCCGTAGGAGCCTAGCTGAGTTCCGGTTAGAACTGTTTCCCGGCAGCCCTCCTCGACCGACCGGTTGATCTGTTGAACTATATCCTCGGGCGGGATGCTCCGTTCCCGGCCTCTGACCCTGGGTACTATGCAGTAGGAACAAACCTGGTCGCACCCTTCCTGAATCTTCACCATGGCCCTAGTTCGTCCCGGCAGGAGGACGGCGTCGTCGTGGTAATCAAGTCCTTCCAAGTCGCCGTCCACGTATCCGGAGTTGGCAAACAGGCGTTCGCGGTGGGCGACGATCGCCAGGGACGCCAGCATTTCCTTATCACCATTTCCTACGACCAGATTTACGGCAGGCATTTGTTCAAGTTCACTGGCGGCTCGCTGGGGGTAGCAGCCGGCGGCCACCACGATGGCGTCGGGATTGATGCGATGGGCGGCTCGGAGGGCTTGCCGGGCCTTGGAATCGGCGGTGGAGGTAACCGTGCAGGTGTTCAGGACGTAGATGTCGGCGTCTCTGACATCTTCGACCACCCGGTAGCCGGCGCGACGGAATTGGCGGGCGAGCATACCGCTGTCCGCCTGGTTAAGCTTGCAGCCGTGGGTGTGGATGGCGACGGCGCCAGCATGGTCCGACGCGAGAACCGGGCTACCGGATTCAAGAGAGACGGGTTGCCATTCATTCGGGAGGCCGTTTGACATAAAGGACTAACTTGCACCATCCTGCGCCGCCAGGTTGGAGTCCACCAGGTCCCACAGCCGCTCTATGGCCCCGCCTATGTCCTCCAACAGCCGGTAGACCCGGTCCACCCGTCGTCTTGTTTCCCTGGACCGTTCCAGGGAGTCCGTTAGCGACGCCAGTTGTTCGAAGGCTTCCCTGACTCTCCTGTCCCTCAGTTCGCCGCCCAGTTGCTGGGCGTAGGACTTGATGGATGGCTCGTCCTCCACGTTAACGCCGCGGCTGAGAGCCGCCCCCTTAACGGCCAGGGTAAGACTGCCCCACAACAGCTCTTCTGAACGGGTCCACTTCCCGCCCTGCAATTCGTTCATGGCGGCGTTGAGCAGCCGGATACTCTGGCTGCGGTAACGGTTGATTCTCGCCTGGTCAGCGTATGTAGTCATAATTGCGTTAAAGACTATGCCATCAGAGGTGGGCCTGTGAAGGGACGGGCCGATATTTCTTGCCGGTTTTCATTGTTTCTATCCTATCACCGCATCGAGGCCGTGGGGCGGTGTCTGGAAGGGGGGACGCAGGTTGGGCATTGGCACCTCGATGACCGCCGGTCTTTCTGCCCGCAGGGCTTCGCGCAGAGCGGCGCCCAGTTCCCGTCGGTCCTCCAATTTTATGCCCAAAGCGCCGTAGACCTCGGCCAACTGGGCGAAGTCGGGATTGAGCAATTCGGTGCCGATGGCGCGTCCCCGGTAGCGGTTCATCTGGTCGGCCCGGGAGGCGCCCAGCAGACCATTGTTGAACACCAGCGTTACCACGTTGATGCCTTCCTGCACGGCGGTAGAGAGTTCGCTGGAGGCGTACATAAACCCGCCATCGCCGATGGTGGCCACCACCTGCCGGCCGGGGTTGCCCACCTTAGCCCCAAGGGCCGTGGGAAAGGCATAACCCAGGGTGGCGAAATAACCGGACGTCAGGTAGGAGCGGGGTTTCAACACCGGGAAGGCCAGGTGACCCCAATAGGCGACTTCCGTAGTGCCAGCCACCACGATGGCGTCGTTATCCAGTTCGGCCCGGATGGTCTCGTTGATTTCAACCTGAAGCGGCGCAAGGGCCCGGGTGTCCTCGGCGGACTTCCGCCGGATATCTGCCAGTTCCCCGCCGTTCCACTGGCTGGCGCCGGTGGCCCCGCCCCATTCGGCCAGCAAGTCGTTGACGCCGAGCCTGGCGTCCGCCACCAAGCCTACCTGGTGCTCGACGTTCTTGCCAAGTTCCTCCGGGTCGGCGTCCAGCCTGATAACCACCTGGTCCGGGCGGAGGGACCAGGGCGTACGCGGGTTCAGGTTCATGCGGCTGCCAATGGCCAGGATAACGTCCGCCTGGGGAAGGGTGTAATAGGCGGCGCCGTGACCGTAGTAGAAGGCGCCCAGCGATTGGGGATGGTTTTCGGGAATGGCGCCCTTGCCCTCGGGCGTGGTAATGACCGGGGCGTTCAGGGCCTCGGCCAGGTCTGCCAGTTCGGTGGTAATATCCGCCTCCCGGCAGCCGCCGCCGGCCCAGATCAGAGGGCGCTCGGCTTTGGACAGCAGTTCGACCGCTTCCCTGACCCTGGCCGGGTCAGGGGACTGCTTGACGACCCCTTCCCGCTCCAGGAGGTCAATGTCCCGGGACCCTGGCAAGATATCAAAAGGCACCTCGATTTCTACGGGTCTGGGTCGACCGTCCACCACCTGCTGCATGGCCATGTGGACCAGGTTGGGGATTTCCTCAGCCCTGGTGGTGCGGGCGTTCCACTTAGTGATGGGCCTAAAGACATCGAGCTGGTCGTCGACTTCGTGGAGGGCGCCCCGGTTCTGCCCCAGCATGGCGCTGTCGACCTGTCCGGAAATGAGCATCACCGGGGAAGAAGTGGCGTAAGCGGTTCCCACGGCGGCAGCGGCATTCAGGGCGCCGGGGCCCGGCACTACCAGGGCCACTCCGACGCGGCCCGTAGTGCGGGCATATCCGTCCGCCATGTACCCGGCCGATTGCTCGTGACGCACGGTGATGAGGCGGATGCCCGGCTGCTCGTAGAGGGCGTCGTAAATTTCCATAATTTGGACGCCGGGCAGGCCGAAGACCACTTCCACTCCCTCGCGGGCCAGGGACTGGATCAATGCCTGGGCGCCGGTCAGGTTGGCCATTGTTCACCTCGATAGGGGTCAGGGATCCTTCCGGCTATGATGATTACCCGGAGGCCGGTGTGTCAATGGGAACGGGGATAAGGGTCAGGGCGACATGGATCGGGCGGGACTGATCAGGATAGAAGCCCGAACCCAGGATTTCTGGTTATCCTAGTCCGGGAGGGCCTCTTGACCAATCAGGGATGCACTTCAGGTCAACCAACAATGCGTACGGTACATTTACCCAGCCCAGCGAAGATTTTTGGAGCGTTTTGGCCGGCAGCGGAATTGGGCCGTCGGCCCGGGCCGGCAGATGATTTTGTAGCTGCGGGCGGGGCAGGATGCTGGTTTTTCCCGGCTCCGGGAAGCCGTAATCTCGCCAAAAAAATTCTTGCGCTCAAAATCATCCAAAAACGGTCGATTCTCTTGTTACCGGATAGACGCAGCGGTCCTGGCGGCTGAGGCTATACTTCCATGGTGGGGGAGGGTTACGCGCAGTGTCAATGGACCGAGGGGAGCTGTAGAGAGCCAATCAAGGAGATTTCCCTGGTGCGGTGAGAGCTGACTCATGGGCCTGGCTTTCTCTGGTCCAAAAACATGCTGAGTCTCGTCCAGCTTGGATCATGATAACTCCCTCGAAGCAGCTAGACGCTGTCCCAGCCGCCCGTTCCCGGGCCTGCAACCGCTTGCACTGAAACAATTCAGGTCTTTGGGCAAGCTGGGGAGGGCATATGCGGGCGAATATGAACGTTTAACCAAGAAGACGGGATTGCCCGGAGACCGGGAATTCCCATGCACCGAAATCAGGGTTTGTGGTATAACATTGACAATTCCAAAACCATTGGAAAAGGTGGAAGAGGCGACTGGAAATGAAATATGACGTAATAATTGTGGGGGCCGGGGCTGCCGGTTGTGTCCTGGCGTCAAGGCTCTCAGAGGACCCGGAGCGTTCGGTGCTATTGTTGGAAGCAGGGCCGGACTATCCCGATTTTGACCAGCTTCCCGTGGACCTGAAGGAAGGCAACAACATGTGGCGGTCGGCCTACGGCCCCCACAACTGGGGCTACACCGCCACGGCAACGCCCCTGCAGTCGGAACCGGTACAGCTGCCCCGGGGGAGGGCCATCGGCGGTTCCACTTCCATCAATGGGCAGGTGCTTTTCCGGGGAGTGCCCGGGGACTACGACAACTGGGCCGCCTGGGGCAACGACGAATGGGCCTATTTGAACGTGCTGCCCTACTTCCGGAAGCTGGAAACCGACCTAGATTACCCGGGCGACGACTTTCACGGCAGCGACGGCCCCATTCCCGTGCGCCGGTACAAGAGGGAGGAGTGGCTGCCCCATGCCACCGCCTTCTACGACGCCTGCGTGGACCTGGGCTATCGGCAGGACCCGGACCAGAACCACCCGGACTCCGGCGGCATCGCGGCCCGGCCCCTGAACAACATTGACGGCGTGCGAATGAGCACCGCCATTACTTACCTGAATCCGGTGCGGAACCGCCTGAACCTCACGGTTCGGGGCAATGTCACCGTTCGCCGGGTTGTTTTTGAAGGCAAGCGCGCCGTGGGTATTGAAGCCGAGAGCGGCGGCGAGGCCTTTGCGCTGGAAGGGGAGCAGATCCTGGTCTGTAGCGGGGCGATAGCTTCGCCGCAGATACTGATGTTGTCGGGAGTGGGGCCGGCAGACCACCTGCGTGAGTTCGGTATCGAGGTGGTCCACGACATGCCGGGCGTGGGCGAGAACCTGCGCGACCATCCTTCTTGCTTTACCCTGTTCCGGGGCAAGGGAGATGCACCGGAAGAACTGGCCCCCAGTATCCAGGTGGGGCTTCGCTTCAGCCTGGAGGACTCGCCCACCACCGGCGACATCCAGTTGGCGCCCATTCTGATGAACAGTGAACACCGGCCGGCCAACGTGGTCATTGAAAGCCATGACTTTCACTTTGGCTTCAGCGCCGCCATCCAGAATGCAGTCAGCGCCGGTCGGCTCCGGCTGGCTTCCACCGATCCGAGGGTGCAACCGGACCTCAATTACGACTGGCTGTCCAGTCCCTACGACCGGCAGCGAATGCGGGGCGCCATCAGGGCCGGCCTTCGTATCGCCGATCACCCGCTTTTCAGCGACATAATCGTAGAGCGCCTGAACCCCACCGACGCCGACCTGGAGTCGGACGGCGCCCTGGACAACTGGATGCTCCGGAACGTGGGGACGCAGCATCATTCGTCGGGCACCTGCAAGATGGGGCCGGCGGACGACCCCATGGCGGTGGTGGACCAGTATTGCCGGGTTCACGGCATGGAAGGCCTGCGGGTGGTGGACGCATCGGTGATGCCCGATGTCATCCGGGCCAACACCAACGCCACCACGATAATGATTGGCGAGAGAGTGGCGGATTGGATCAGGGAAGGCAGATAACTGGGCATCCGACACTCCGGGAACCGCAAAGCAGAAACATCAGGACGGTATTTCCAGTATGACGACCAGTAATGGCAACGTAAGAATCGAGCGGGACTCCATGGGAGAGATGGAGGTTCCCGCCGACGCCCTTTACGGGGCATCCACCATGCGGGCGGTGCTGAACTTCCCCATCAGCGACCTGCGCTTCCCTCGTACCTTCATTCGCGCTCTTGGCCTGATCAAGCAGTCGGCGGCCAGGACCAATATGTCCCTGGGCGTACTTGACGAGAAAATCGGCAACGCCATAGTGGAGGCGGCCCAGGAGGTGATTGAAGGCAAACTGGACAACCACTTCGTACTGGACATCTTCCAGACCGGGTCGGGGACTTCCACCAACACCAACGCCAACGAGGTCATTGCCAACCGAGCCTCCCAACTCCTGGGCGGCGACCTTGGTTCGCGTATCGTCCATCCCAACGACAATGTCAACCTGGGCCAGTCCTCCAACGACGTCATTCCCACGGCCATTCACCTGGCGGCATTGATTGCCATAAGGGAGGACCTGATGCCGGGCCTGGAGTTTCTCCGGGCTGAATTGCAGGCGAAGGCGGAGGAGTTCTGGCCCGTTATCAAGACCGGGCGTACACACCTGCAAGATGCCACGCCGGTCAGGCTCGGCCAGGAGTTTCTGGGGTATGCCGGCCAGGCGGAGAACGGCATCCGGCGGTTGCGCCGAGCCCAGGAAGCGCTGGCGGAGGTGGCCCTGGGCGGTACTGCCGTGGGTACGGGCGTCAACACTCACCCGGAGTTTTCGGCCCGCACCTGCCAGACCTTGTCCGAGGTGACCGGCGTTGAAGTCCGGGAAACCGACAACCATTTCCAGGCCCAGGCCACTTTGGACGGGATAGTGGAGGCCAGCGGGGAACTGCGGACCATTGCCATCAGCTTGCACAAGATTGCCAACGACATCAGGTTCATTGCCTGCGGGCCCCGGGCCGGCCTGGGCGAAATCACTGTGCCCGAAGTCCAGCCCGGCAGTTCCATCATGCCAGGCAAAGTGAATCCGGTGATTTCCGAGTCGGTAATACAGGTCGCCGCTCACGTGGTGGGGAATGACGCAGCAGTAACGCTGGCCGGCCAGGGAGGCTACTTCGAGCTGAACACGATGATGCCGGTGGCTGCCTACAACCTGTTGCAGTCCATTTCGTTGCTGGCGGCGTCGGCCAACAACTTTGCCGAGCAGTGCGTCAAGGGGATTGAGGCCACAGACGTGGGGCCGGCCATGGTGGAAAAGGGCCTGATGCTGGGCACCGCCCTGGCGCCGGCTATCGGATACGACGCGGCGGCCGCCATTGCCAAGGAAGCTGCCGCTACCGGGCAGACGATTCGGGAAGTGGCCCAGCAGCGAACTGAAATAACCGATGAGCAGCTCACCGAGCTGTTGAACCCGGAAGAGATGACCAAGCCCAGCCTGGAAGTGCGCGGCGGCGGGGGCTGACCCTTTCTCGTAGGACGGAAAGGGACCCCAGCGGTTCACCTGTGGAATGTGGGCGTAATTTTTGGCGGACTCAATACATAGCTAAGGGGTGAAGAAATGGCACTGGTACGATGTGTTACCGAGATGGGAATGGGCGTGGACGTTCACGGCCTGGACTATACCAACGCAGCCAAGCGGGCGGTTTTCGATGCGCTGCACCACAGCAGCCTGGGCTTTCAGCGGCTCATTGGCAAGACGGCAGACGATATGCGGGTGGACGTTACCATTGGCGTCCCCGAGCCGGGCAAGGTGGACGGCGACGCGGTAGTCGCCACGCTGCCCCACGGCACGGGATTTATTAATGTGGTCCACGGCGGGCTTCAGGTGTTGAATGACGAGGGCACGGACGGGACTCTGATCGCCAATGCCATCGTCATCGTCAGTTTCGACGACGGCAATTAGGTTTCGGCCGTCAAGGGGATGAAAAGAATGAGGGCCCCGGACAGCCGTCCGGGGCCCTGGCTTTGACTTGGAGCCTGAGGCCTATTGACTACTCTTCAGCGTCGGGCGCGCGGGTGCCGAAAACCTTCTGACCCTTGACGAAGATGCACTTGCGAATGTTGTTCTCCAGCTCCGTGGGGTCTTCCACTGCCGGGTAGCGCTGGCGCGCCTCGGGGGTACGAAGATAGTCATACACTTTGCCGAGAACTTCGTCCTCGGAATCGCCGGTGATGATTGTCTTGTCACGAGAGTCGGACAGGAAATTACTGGGCCTCACGTAGTAGACATCTGGCATAACTCCTCCTCCATTAATACCAGTGATTTCGGCGACCATGCCGAACCCAATTCTCTGTAGAAAATCTATACACTAACGGAAGCTGGATTGTCAATGCTCGCCATGGGCGCGGGGCAGGGCAATCGCCTTAAATGCAGGCTGACACTTTGAACAGCGGTCATGTCGCTCTGAGCCTGCCGAAGAGCCTAAAAGCCTTGTCTTCAGTCTGGTATCGGGTCGGCGAGCACGCTCGTGGGTTGAATTCCAGACTCTTCGGCTTCGCTCAGAGTGACAGTTCTTTAAGACGCGATTGCCGTGGGCGCGGGGCCTCCGGCTTTTCATTTCTACGGTTCTTCCGGTGGCTTTCCCCAACCGCCGCCGCCGGGCGTACGGATGCTCAGAATGTCACCGGCCTCCACGTCCAAAGTTTCCTTTCCTGCCAGATGCACCTCCTCGTAACCGCCCTTGAGCAACACGTTCTCGCCCGGCTGGCCGTGATGCCCCCCGTGGAAGCCGGGGGGGTGGAACTTTCGCCGCTCCGAGAGGATAGTAACCCGCGCGGGGCCCAGAAACTCAACGTCTCGCACCAGGCCATCGCCGCCCTGATGAAGGCCGTGGCCGCCGGACCCGCGGCGCAAGGCGTACCGCTTCAGCCGTAGGGGAAAGGCGAACTCTAATGCCTCGATGGGGGTGTTCATGGTGTTGGTCATGTGGGTATGAATTCCGGAGACCCCGTCTTTGGTGGGCCGGCCGCCCATGCCGCCGCCGATGGTTTCGTAATATACGAAGGGGCGCTCCCGCTCAAGGTCGTGTCCACCGATGAGCAGGTTGTTCATGGTGCCCTGGCTGGCGGCCGGGATGAGTTCGGGCAATGCCTGGGACATTGCGGTGAGCAAAACGTCCGTTATTCGCTGGGAGGTCTCCACGTTGCCGCCGGCCACGCCCCGCTGTGGCTCCGGGTTGACCAGCGTGCCCCGGGGAGTAATGACGTTGACCGGCCGCAGGCACCCCTGGTTGGCGGGCGCATCATCGCCCACCACGCACCGTACCATATAGAGGCTGGCTGACATGGTGACGGCCTGGGGAGCATTGATGCACCCGGGGCGCTGGCGCGAGGTGCCGGTAAAGTCGATGGTCATGGCATCCCCGTCGATGGTGATGGCCACGGCGATGGGAACCGGTTCCTCGGTGAGGCCGTCATCGTCCATGTAGTCCACCACCCGGTATACGCCGTCGGGAATGCGGCCGATGGCCTGGCGGGTCACCCGCTCCGAATAGTCCAGCAACGCTGCCATGTGCTCCCCGGTTTCGGCGACTCCGTACCTTTCCACGACCTCCTGCAGGCGCTTCTCGCCGACCCGGATGGAGGCGATCTGCGCGGCCAGGTCGCCCCGACGCTCCTCAGGCGTACGGGAGTTGCGGCAGATCAGCTGCACAACCTCCTGGTTCAAGCGTCCGCCTCGCGCCAGCTTGATGGGGGGAAGAATCATGCCTTCCTGGTACAGCTCCGTGGACAGGGGCAGCGAGCCGGGGGTCATACCTCCCACGTCGGCGTGGTGGCCCCGGTTGGAAACGAACCCCACCATCTTCCTTTCGCCGTTTGTCGTGACGAATACCGGGGCAACGAGGGTAATGTCGGGCAGGTGGGTGCCTCCCAGGTATGGATCATTGAGGATTACCATATCCCCGGGACGGAGGGAGCCGGGAAAGGTATCCAGCGCGGCCCGGACCGACGCCGGCATGGCGCCCAAATGGACGGGCTGATGGGCCGCCTGGGCTACCATCTGTCCCTCGGGATCGAAAATTGCGCAGGAGAAGTCCCGCCGCTCCTTGATGTTGGGGGAATAGGCCGTGCGGAGCAGGGCCACGCCCATCTCCTCGGAAACGGAGATGAACATATTCTTGAAAACTTCCAGGCTGATGGCGTCTACCGGCATTTAGCTGCCCTCCGTGTTCATCACCCTGTAGGCCGGGTGGGCTGCAGGCTGCCCAAAAGGTCGTTGCGGGGCTCCGTGCCTTCCGGGAAAACAAGCATGTAGTATTCGGTTCCCATTATCTCCCGAGTCATGTCCTGTGGAAGCTGGGCAAAGGGTCCGTTGGCATCAATTTGGGTGCGGTGGCAGTTCAGTGAATCGATCTTGGTGTCCACATAGGAGCTGATGTCCAACACGGTGGTAACTTCCTCGTCCGGTGTGCCCACCAGATCAATGTCCTGGCTGGCGAAGGGAGGGGTGATGTTCATTTCCACCATCTTGTGCCACATCCGCTGGAAGTTGCTGCGGGGAAAGCAGACGTAATAGAGAGAAGGTGAATCGTTGTGCGTCATGGCCACTGACCTTTGGTGGGCCTCAGTAGTGTGCCGGCACATGGCCCGGTGGTCCGGGTGGCCGTAGCCCCCGGAGGGATCATGGGTTATCACAATGTCCGGTCGGGTTTCCTGAATAATGTCCGCCAGGACCGCAACCACAGTGGACGGATCGGCCTGATGCAAAGAGTTGGGGTGCTCGTTATCTTCGGTCCCGGCCATGCCCGAATCCCGGTAGTTGAGAAAGCGTATGTCAGCAACGCCCGTAACGGCCATAGCGTCCTTCAGCTCCTGCTGCCTCACCCGGGCCAGGGTTTCCGGCGTCGCCAGGGCCGGGTCGCTGATCTCTCCCACGTCGCCATTGGTGCCGCAGACCAGGGTGACGCGTGCCCCTCTGTCCACCAGCATGGCCAGGGTGCCGCCGCTGCCGAATCCCTCGTCGTCGGGATGAGCAAATGCAGCCAGCAGGCGCAGGTGGCTCAGATCTTTAACGGTGGCTTTCATGGGAAACAGGCTCCAACGCGAAATCTCCAGGGTGCGGAATCGTCACCCTAAACAGGTTCCAGTACCAGGTTGCCGTAAGGATCCACGAATCCGCCCCAACCCGGCGGGACTACTATTGTCGTATCCAGTTGGACCAGCAGCGCCGGTCCTTCAATCCGGTTCCCTGTTTTCAGCAGGTCCCGGTTAAAAAGGGTGGCAGCTTCAGATCCCTGCCGGAAGATAACCTCCGTTTCACCAATCCGGGCGGCCGCCGCGTCGATTTCGCCCTGCTGCTGCACGGCAGCCTGGGGCTTTTCCACTGCCAGTTCCATCTTCAGGCGAAGGTTGACGATCTCCACCGCCTCATTGCGGTCCGCGTAGCCGAAGCGCTGCATGTGGGCCTGATAAAAGCTGTTGGCGATTGAGCGCTGCAAGTCGGCGCGTGGGGAAAGAGAGGGATAGTCGATGGTCAACTCGAAGGACTGCCCCACGTAGCGGGCGTCCAGGTAGCGGCGGGACACCATTTCGTCGGAAGGCAGGCCCTCATGGCGGAGCTCGGACCGGGCCTGGCCTTCCATGCCGTGAAACTCCTCTTCCAGTCTGACCTGGCTGATGTCCTCCCCGCGCAGCATCACCGTGCGGGAATAGTCTTTCACAATGTCGGCAATGGCAACGCCCAGGGCGGAAAGGATACCCGGGTGGGTGGGGACCAACACCCGGGGTATGCCCAGCTCCTGGGCCAGTTCGCAGCTGTGCATGGGCCCGGCGCCGCCGAAGGGCACAAGGGTGAACAGGCGCGGGTCGTAGCCCCGCTCCAGGGAAATGGTCCGAATGGCCCGCTCCATGTTGGCGTTGACGACCCGGATGATGCCCAGGGCAGTGTCCTCCGCAGTTGTGCCTATCTCCCGGGCCAGCTTAGCGATCAAGCTCCTGGAGCGTTCCTGATCCAGCTTCAGACGGCCGCCAAGAAACTGGGCTGGCATCAGCCTTCCCAGAACCAGGTTGGCGTCCGTCACGGTGATGCGGTCCCCGCGGCCGTAGCAGGCTGGCCCGGGATCGGCCCCCGCCGACTCGGGACCAACCACCAGGGCCCCGCCGGCGTCAACGTGGGCAATGGAACCGCCCCCGGCGCCCACGGTGTGAATCTCGATCATTGGCACGCTGATGGGGTAACCGCCCAACGTGGCCGACGTGGTCTCCTTGATGCGGCCGGGGCAGAGGGAGACGTCCGTTGAGGTGCCGCCCATGTCCAGGGTGATAATGTCGGGATAGCCGGCCTGTCTGCCAGTGTGGAAGGCGCCAACGACGCCACCGGCCGGGCCGCTGAGAATAGTGCGGACAGGCTGCTCCGACGCCATTCGGGCCGTTATGCTGCCGCCGGACGACTGCATAATGCGCAGCCCGCTGCCGAGGGACCGTTCCAGTTCGCCCAGGTAGCGCGCCATAACGGGTCCCACGTAGGAGTTGACCACAACAGTACTGGTGCGCTCGTATTCTCGAAACTCCGGTATCACATGAGAAGAAACGGATATGAACGGCCGTCCGGGCATCTTGCTCAGGGCGGCCAGCAGCTTTTCCTCATGCAGGGGGTTGAGAAAGGAGAAAAGGAAGGACACTGCCACGCCGTCTACCTGCGCTTCCCCCAGCAGGTTCACCAGGGTTTCAACGGCTTCGTCCTGCAGGTCTTCCAGGATTTCTCCCTGGTAGTCAACCCTTTCGGGCAGCCCGAAGCGGAGTTCCCACGGCGCCAGGGCCGGCGCCCGGTCCAGGTTCAAGTCGTAAAGATCAGACCGGCTCTGCCTTCCAATTTCCAGCACATCCTCGAAGCCCAGGGTGGTTACCAGGGCGGTGCGTCCCCCCTTGCCCTCCAGCAGCGCATTGGTGGCAACGGTAGAGCCGTGCACGTACTGGGCGGGCCCGGCGTCAACTTCGCCTATGCCTAGGCGTACTCCCTGGGAGGGATCTGAAGGGGTGGAGGGGAGCTTATGGACGGAAAGGACGCCATCACGGAGGATAGCAATATCGGTGAAGGTGCCGCCGACATCAATGCCGACTATAGTTTGAGTCATAGGTGCTCTTCAGCGCCGGATTGTGTTTTCCCCGTGGCATGTTATGGACCAAGACCTGAGTATAGAACCGATGTTTGGAGAGGTGACCACCTGCCGATAGTGGAACAGCAGTCTCTATTCTCTTGCCCTACTCGGCCAACGCGATTCTCAGCCGTTTGTTGATACGACCCTTGCTCTCATGTCCAACCACCCGGATGGGCCCCACTTCCGAAGTGTTGGCCACGTGGGTGCCGCCGTCGGCCTGCAGGTCGAGACCGGAAATATCGATGGTGCGGACTTCCTGGATGTTGGCCGGCAGCAGGTTGATCCGGGTGCGGATCAGGTCAGGGACTTCTTCAGCCTGCGCCCGGGACAGAACGTTTACGTGGATGGTGCGGGCGGCGGCAACTTCGGCGTTTACTTTCGCTTCCACTTCCGAGGCGAACTCCGCGCTCATCTGCTCCAGTTCAAAGTCCATCCTCGCCTCGCCGGGTCGCATGTCCCCGCCGGTAACCTTGGCCCCGTAGTCTCGCCAGACCACACCGCAAAGGATGTGCAACGCGCTGTGGGTCCTCATCAGGCGGTAACGGGTATCCCAATCTATGCGGCCTGTAACCGTCGAACCCCGGGCAGGCAGCGGACCGTCAATCTGGTGGACAATCTGACCGTCGGCGCGGCCCACGCGCTTAACGGCGTAGGTCTGGGCGCCATCGTCCAGCGTGCCAGTATCGCAGGGCTGCCCGCCTCCGCCCGTGTAGAAGGCGGTGCGGTCCAGGACGACACCACCATCCAGCACGTCGACGACGGTGGCGGTAAATTCCTGAAGGTAAGCGTCAATCTGGGCCAGCAGTTCCGTCATGGGCCTAATTCCTTGTGTCAGCAGTTGTAAACTGCACGGCATTATATCAGAAATGCCGTTCATTCCTGCCTGGTCCGGGGACGATTGGCGGGGTGTTCAGAAGGGAAGGTGACTCGAAAATTATAGAGCCAATAGAAAGCTGACGGGGACGAGAATGACATTGCCACCTTTGATATACTGGGCCGTGATGCCATAATGGTTTCTGATGTTTCTCGTGCGTCGATCACAGCCGGACGACGGAAAATATTTCAATTACAGGTGACCCACACATGAAACTGTCCTGCCTTCAAGAAAACCTCAGCCGCGGTCTCGCCATAGTTGGCCGAGCGGTGGCCACCCGCGCCACCCTGCCTATCACTCAGAATGTGCTGCTGGAGACCGACCGGTCCATGCTCAAGCTGTCGGCTACCAACCTGGAAATCGCCATCACCACCTGGATCGGAGCCATGATCGAGGAAGAGGGTTCCATAACCCTGCCGGCCCGGTTGCTAACGGAATTTGTCAACTCCCTGCCGAGCGACCGCATCGACCTGTCCCTGGAGGCAGGCAGCGGCGTCATGGAACTGGTGTGCGGCCGCGCCGAAGCACGGATTCACGGGGCCAACGCCGACGATTTTCCCCCCATTCCCCAGGTGGAGGAAGGCGTCTCCGCCCGCATTGGCTCGCAAGACCTGAAAACGCGATCTCCAGGGTGGTCTTTGCCGCGGCAACCGAGGAATCTCGCCCCGTCCTGACCGGAGTGGAGGCCAAGCTTTCCGGCGACCGGTTCACTTTCGCCGCCGCCGACGGATTCCGGTTGGCGGTGCAGCACGGCAGCCTGGCTGAACCAGTGGCGGAGGAAATCGGCGTTATTGTGCCGGCCAGAACCTTGAACGAGTTGAGCCGCCTTCTGGGAGATCAGGATGACCCGGTGGAGATAATGATGGTTCCGGCCCGGGGCCAGGTGCTGTTCAAGGTAGCCGGGGTGGAAGTTGTCTCCCAATTGCTGCAGGGCACGTTCCCAAACTACGACCAGCTTATTCCCCAGAACTACGACACCCGCAGCGTGTTCGACCTCCAAAAATTGTTGCGGGCCACCCGTACTGCCGCGATTTTCGCGCGGGATGGCAGCAACATCATCCGTTTGCAGATGACGCCAGGCGAAGAGGAGGGAATCGCCGGGAAGGCGGTGATTTCCGCCCGTTCGGAAGAGGTAGGAGACAACCAGGGTGAGGTGGATACGGAGGCCATGGAGGGCGGCGAATCAAAGATCGCCTTTAACAGCAGGTACCTGCAGGACGTTCTGGCAGTTTTGGAGAGGGGCCAAGTGGCCCTGGAAACTACGACCTCGTCCAGCCCCGGGGTGTTCAAGCCTATCGGTTCCGACGACTATGTGCACGTTGTAATGCCGATGTTCGTGCAGTGGTAGTCAGGCAGCGGTGGCTTTCTGAAAACGGTACCCGGATGAATGACGGACCGTTTTCCCGATCGAAGGTATCGGGGCAGGCAGATTCGGTTCGCCAAATTCCAGCCTGATTTCCCGGCATGTCTGACCGTCGCCGGAGGTTTGGGAACCGTCGTCTATTTGCGACTGACATTAGCTGTTGCCTCAGCTTCCTCGGTCTTGCTTCCTTAAGCGGTGTCAGGGTGAGGGCTGGCAACCAGGCGAAATGGTTGCCGAATTTCGAAACATTTACAACGAAAATGGCCCGTGCTAACATTGCTACGCGCCAATTTCCCATTGGCCCTTTGCGCAAGTTTTGCAGGGAATTAGTCTGCTGAATGGCTGACCTGGGCGAAATTTCACTCTGGATTGGTCTGGCCCTCTCCTGTTATGCCCTCTTTGGTTCGCTGGCGGGCCGGATTAAGGGCATCCCCGCGCTGATAGACAGCGCTCGACGTTCCGTCTACGTCCTGGTCCTGGTAATGCTGGTGTCCACCTTGAGCCTGGTGGGTTCCTTCATCAACCGGGACTACGAAGTGGCCTACGTAGCGGCCCACAGCAACAACGCCATGGCCGACATTTACACGTGGGTCGCCTTTTATGCAGGAAACGAGGGATCCCTGCTCTACATCGCTTTCGTCCTGTCCGCAATGTCCGCCGTCGCCATCAGGTGGGCGCCCGACCGGGTGAAGGACTTTCTCCCCTACACAATTGCCACGCTGATGGTGGTGCAGGTCTTCTTCATCGCCGTAATGGCATTCATGGCCAATCCCTTTACCAAGCTGCCCTTCGTGCCCCCGGATGGAGAGGGGATCAACCCCCTGCTCACCCACTTTGGCATGTTCTTCCATCCCCCGGCGCTAATGGCCGGGCTCATCGGCATGAGCATACCCTTTGCCTTCGCCCTGGGTTCCCTGGTAGCTGGCAAGCAGAGGGATGAATGGGCAGACTCCGGGCGTATCTGGGGCATTGTCACCTGGGCCCTGCTGGCCAGCGGACTGTTGCTGGGTTCGTGGTGGGCTTACACCATTCTGGGCTGGGGCGGCTTCTGGTTCTGGGATCCGGTGGAAAACGCGGCCTTCATGCCCTGGCTTGCCTTGACGGCCTTCGTCCATTCCATCATGGTCCAGAAGCGGAGGGGAATGTTCCGGATGTGGAACATCGTCCTGATCAACGTAGCCTTCGGATTGGCCCTGTACGGAATGTTCATGAACCGGGGGGGGCCTACTCCTTCAGTCCATTCCTTCGGAGCTTCGTCCCTGGGGTGGGTATTCCTGCTCTTCCTGGCGGTCGGCGTGCTGGTGCCGCTAGCCATCTTCATTTGGCGATACAACCTCCTGAAAAGCGCCCAGAACCTGGACTCGATGCTGTCCCGGGAAGCCGCATTCCTGGTCAATAACCTGCTGCTGCTGGGAATAGCATTTGTAACTCTCTGGGGCACAGTCTACCCCCTCTTCGTCAAGCTGGGCGGCGGTGAAGAGATTACCATCGCCCGCCCCTATTACGACCAGGTCAATGGGCCGCTGCTGCTGGCCCTGGTTTTCCTGATGGGCGTGGGGCCCCTGCTGCCATGGCGGAGGGCCAACTGGGCAAGCCTGCGCCGGGCCCTGCTCGTGCCCTGCTCGGTGGGGGCGGCGACGGTGGTGGTGCTGGCGGCGCTGGTAACCCGCCAGCCCTTCGCCCTGATTGGATTCGGGCTGTGCGCCCTGGTTGCCACGGGCATTCTCCTGGAATGGTGGCGGGGAATGCGGGCGCGAAACCGTAACTCCGGAGAGAATTACGCCATTGCTTTGCTGCGGCTGATCGGGGCAAACCGTCCCCGGTACGGGGGATACATTGTCCACTTGTCGGTGGTGATGGTCGGACTGGGCGTGCTGGGAGGCTCCCTGTTCGAGATTCAGCGAGATGTGGTGCTGGCTCCGGGCGAATCTTACGAAGTTTCCGGGTATGAACTGCGATACCTGGACACCGTCCAGGCATTGCAGCCGGACCGGACCGAGTATTTCTCCACCCTGGAACTGTACCGGGACGGCCAGTTCCTGGGAGAACTGGAAGCAAGGCGGAGTTTCTACCCGTCTTTCAACATGGCGTCCACCCTGGCAGCCATCCGATCAACGCCGGTGGAGGACTTCTACGTGGTGCCCAGCGAGAACCTTCCCGACGGGTCGGTTGGCTTTCGCATCCTGGTAAATCCCCTGGTGTGGTGGATGTGGGTTGCCGGCCCAGTGTTAATCCTGGGGACTGTTGTATCCCTTTGGCCCGAGGGCAGCCGGCAGACCGTGCGTGTTGCCCGGCCGGAATCCCTTGCGGTCAATCCCAGAGATTCCACTTCCACCGTGATATGAACCGTTCCTGCCGCCTACAACCCACCGGCGCATTTGCCAGCCGACGGACACTTTCATGGCCCTGGTAATTGGAGGGGTCCTGGCTCTGCTGGCCGTTGCCGTGGCGGTCTATCCCTTCATACGGCACCGGTTCGCCGGCGCGTCCGGAACTGCGGTCACAGAGGATGAAGGCAACCCAACCGGGGTCGGCTCGTTGCTGGCTGCAGACGAACTGACTGAAATTTACCGCGCGATAAATACGCTGAGGCTGGAACGGGAACTGGGCAATATACCCGAGGGGCTTTACCGAGAGCAATTGAACGGATACCGCTTAAGGGCTGCCCAGGCGCTGCGGGAACGGGAGCTGAATCAGGCCGAGGGCGAAGACTGGGCCCTGGAGGAAGAAATCAAGGTTGCCCGCTCCGGATTCTATCGAATCGGAGGCGCTGATCTTCCCTGCAATAACTGCGGCAAGCCGGCCGTTGCGGGCGCTGATGACTGCCCGGAATGCGGTGTGCCGGTCTACCGCCCAGGCTTCAGGGCAGCTTCCCCCACTGATTCAGAGGAAAGAGACCAATAGATGTCTATTCACAGGTTCCCGCTTTCTGCGTTGGCCTCACCCCTGGCCTTTCCCCTGGCTCTTTGTTTATTGCTTATTGCAGTGGCCTTCCATACAAACACCATAGTTAATGCCCAGGACCCGGAATCAACGAGTGTGCGCGGGACCGCCATCAACGGTACTGAAGGTGGTCCGGCGCCATTAGCAATGCCCATATCTCTTCACGCCATAGACCCGGTGGCGGGCCGGGTTGCCACCTATAGCGCAACTACAGATGACGAGGGGAAGTTCACCTTTGACCATGTCCTGCCGGTGGCGGGAGGCAACTACGTTCTGGTGATGGATTACGAAGGAATGCGATACAGCGAACTGCTGGAGTCTACAGATCTCGACAGTCCTGTTGATTTTACGGTGTACGAAATTACCCGGGACATAGGGGCCATTGCTGTCCAGCGCCAGGCGATGATAATTGCCGACGTTGACCAACGGAACCGGGAGATACAAGCGCTGGAAGTGCTGAGCTTGAACAATGGCGCCGGCCGCACACTGTTGCCCGAACTGACCAACATAACCAATCCAGCCGACATCAACTTTCTCAGGTTCTCCCTCCCCCCAGAAGCAAGGGACCTGTCGGTGCAGTCCAGCTTGCCTGGCGGCGACATCATACCTATGGGTACCGGGTTTGCGGTTACCGCCCCGGTTCCGCCCGGTGAGCACGAGGTCACCTACACCTACCGCTTTCCGTATCAAGGTGACGGCGCTGTTTTCAATCAACGGTTGATACAGGGTGCGGATGAGTACCAGGTCCTGGCTCCCGATTCCCTATCCCAGATTCAGGTTTCCCCCCTGGAGCCGAAGCCGCGCGTAAACGTAGGCGGTGTTTCCTACCTGGTCTGGGAAGCGGAACAGATCCCTCCCGGTCAGGGCATTACCCTGCAGATATCCCGGCTGCCGCAGCCTTCACTGACGGACAGGTCGATTGATTATTTGTCCGGGGTGGAACTGTGGCTGACAACCATCCCGGTAACGCTGGCCCTTGCTCTGGGCGCACTGTTGGTCTGGGCCTGGTTCCGGGCGCCCCGGCCGGCTCGACCTATAGTGGCCATCGATGCGGAGGACCAGGCCCGCCGCCAGTCCCTGGTGCAGGCCGTGGCCCTCCTGGACGAAAGGTTTGAGGGCGGCCAGGTAGCAGAGAATGAATACCGTTCTCGTCGCCAGGAACTGATGGAACAGCTGCGCCGATGGACGCCGCCCGCTGGCGGTTGAGAGGCTTCGCGGTGAGCAAACGCGTCTGGATTCTGGTGGCTGCCGGCATTCCCCTGCTGGCATTCCTGGGCATCCTGGTCTGGGCTTCCGCTCAGACGGGTGGCCGCGCAGGCGGGATGGGAGTCAATACCGAGTTCGGCGTTGCCGAGGTTGACGCTGAGCAGGCGCCGGACTTTCATCTCGCGCTTCAAGACGGCAGTCGAATTGTTCTTTCCGATTTGCGAGGCAAGGTAGTCCTGCTTGACTTCTGGGCATCCTGGTGCGCGCCGTGCCGCCAGGAAGCGCCCGCGCTGGAACAAACTTACAAGGACTACGCCGGCAGCGACGTGGAATTCGTGGGAGTGAACATCTGGGACCTGCCCGACAATGCGGCCACTTACGTGGAGCAGTTCGGAATAAGCTATCCCAACGGCGTTGATGAGGATGGCGAGATCGCCATAGACTACGGCGTTCAGGGAATCCCCGAGAAGTTCTTCATCGATCGCGATGGGATAGTCCAAAAGAAATTCGTCGGTCCCATCAAGGAATCCACGCTGAAAGAGACCCTGGATTCCCTGCTGGCACAATGAACATCGCGGTCATTGGGCCGATGAAACGCTGGCTCCCTAGAGGGTCGTTGCACCAGGCCGGCGGGTTTAGTTTTCTTCTTCCTTCGACACAGTTTCCGGTGGCCGCCTCGCCGGGATGGCTGCGCCTGCGGTTATCCTGGTCTTTGTTTTCATTTTTGTGGCAGCGGTATAACATATCCGAATACTCGACTTGCGATTCCCGGCACTGCCGTCGGTAAATCGAAATGGTTGGAGTGGGTAGATGATGCAGGATACAGCGGTGGCACTGGCAATGGACTGGGGCGGTACCTGGTGCCGTATTGCCGTAGTAAGCCGGGATGGCAGAATTCTATGGCAGTCCAGGGTTAGAAACGCCGCGGGAGCCGAAAAGGAAAAGTTATTGGAGGGCGCCCTGGACCTGATAGACCAGGCCAGGGACTGGTGTGGCGGCGGCGGGCAAATCACCGGGCTGGGCGTGGCGGCGGCGGGTCCCGTCGAGTCGGATTCGGGGACCTTGAGGGATCCCCCCAACCTGCCAGCCCTGAACGGTGTCTCCCTGAAGGAAGTGTGGGAAACGAAGTTGGGCATTCCGGTGCGAGTCGGGAATGACGCCAACCTGGCTGCCCTGGGGGAATTCACCTACGGCGCAGGCATGGAGGCACGGCAGTTTCGACCGGAGTCAAACAGCCTGGTGTACATTACCGTCAGCACCGGCATCGGAGGCGGCGTTATCGAACGGGGAAAGCTGCTGTTGGGGGCGCGGGGGCTGGCCGGCGAAGTTGGCCACATGGTGATTGACATGCGCCCCGAGGCCCCTATGTGCCAATGCGGCCTAAGAGGCTGCCTGGAAGCGCTGGCCTCGGGCACGGCCATTGCAAAAGTGGCCCGTGAGAGAGCGGCAGAACCCGGTCAGAGGGAAGGGGCGCTGGGAGAACTGGAACCGGGACTTATAACCGCCGAGCGGGTGCTGGATGCCGCCGGCGAGGGCGACTCCCTGGCCTGGAGCCTTCTCGATAACGTTATAGAGTCCCTGTCTGTGGGAATGACCAATTTGCTCCACCTGTATAACCC
Organism: Dehalococcoidia bacterium; assembly: GCA_965207275.1. GTDB lineage: Bacteria > Chloroflexota > Dehalococcoidia > Lucifugimonadales > UBA3495 > Bin22. Next base: position 1,542,377 of record CBDBMH010000002.1, on the reverse strand, counting down.
GGACGTAGTGGTTATGGGTGGAGGCGTAACATTTGGGCTGGTACGCATGGGGTTGTTGCCAAGAATCTACGGGCAGATGCAGCAAAGGGCCATGACTGACGGCCACCGCACCTTCCACCTGATTCCCAGCCGACTTGGGGACGCCCCGGGGATGCTGGGAGCAGCCTGCCTGGTGTGGGACGGGGATTAGTCGTTTCCAGGCGGTGGGAGCTAAGTCGCATAGCTTTGCCGGGCAAGCCCGCCAAGACCGACCATTCGGCTTAGAAGATGTACCTGCCCCCCATCACGTTGAGCCTGTCTCCGGTGATGTAACCGGACTCTTCCGAAGCAAAGAAAAGGCAGGCTTCCGCGATATCGTGCACCGTACCCTGCCGCCGCATCGGAATGCTGGCTACGTGGGCCTCCGATCCCCGGTCCACCTCCTGGAATTCGGGGTACCACTCCGGGTGAGCGCGAGTGGTGTCGGTGGAACCCGGGTTCACCATGTTGGCGCGGATGTTGTAGGGCGCCATTTCAGCCGCTACCGCGCGGATAAGTCCCAGCAGTCCGGTTTTCGCGGTGGTGACCAGGGCCGTATCCGGTCGGCCGGTAATGGCTGACTGACCGCCCATGGCGATGATACTGCCGCTTCGCCGTTCCATCATGCCGGGCAGCACTGCCTTGATCAGGTAGAAGGCGGGATAGAGGTTTATTTGCATCACCTGCCGCCATTCCTCGTTGGAAATTTCCAGTATGGGCTTGTGGGGCCGAATTGCCACATTACTGACCAGGATGTCTACTTTGCCCAGGGCCGCGATGCCCTCTTCGACAACTTGGGCGGCGGTATCGGGATCAGAGACGTCCCCCATGGCCAGGTGAGTATTCACGCCGAATTCCCGGCATTTAGCCTCCACCTCCTCCAGTTCCCGGCGGCTTTGCCGAGTGTTCAATACCAGGTCAGCGCCTTCACGAGCGAATGTCAGGGCGACCTGCCGCCCGATGTTCCTGCTGGCGCCGGTAATCAGCGCCGTCTTACCCTGTAAGCGCATTAGTCCTCCGCGCCACTGCCCGGGAGCGGGTGGCGCCAATCGAATCAGTCGTGGATTGTAACTCGGGTCAATTGTAACTCCGTCGGAAGTTACCATAGAGCGCAAAAGGGCGCAATCGCTATGTCCATCCGCTCCCGCAGCCTGGACGTCCCGTTCGGCAGCCACTTGCACCCAGTTGAAATGAGCAGCTATCCTTGCCGGAGAACAGCTAACAGGCCCTGGGCCGGGCGAATCAGCTGAGATTTCAAGGCCCGGCCATGATCAAGACTGGATGACCACCGAACTTATCGGCCGGCAAGTGTCACGGCGCCAGGGGAGATGCAAGGCAACTCTCCAACTTAGGTGGTTTCGTGGGCGAGACCAGGGCAGCCATCCGTGCCAGGCGGACCCTGCACGTCGGGCGACCGCGCCACCCAAAAGAAAACGCCGGGCGGCGGAACGGACCCAAGGCCATCGCATGGATGGCCCATGCAGTCGTCACTCCGGCGAAAACAGGTGACCAGAAAGCTCAGTCGACAGCCAGCCCGAAAGAGGAAAAGGGCATTCGGCAACTGGATGCCGGCTTCCGCCGGCATGACCGCACCGGTTCTGCTCACTCCTGCGATTGCCCTGGCGACGGACCCCTTGACGGTTGACCAACTCGGTAGTAACCTTCTAACAGGATAGCCGAAAGCTTAACAATCGAATAACTGTTGAAGGTGGCCCCGAACTACCGGGGCTGAAAAGGGAAGCCGGTGAAACTCCGGCGTGGTCGCGCCACTGTAACTGGCAAGAACCTGCCCACTCCACCATGGAAGCCACTGGCCGGTATAACCAGGCTGGGAAGGCGGGCAAGTTCGTTAGCAGCCAGGAGCCAGGAGACCTGCCTTCAAATATGTACCCAGTACGCTTCGCGGTAAGGTGTATGGTTCGTCTTGAAAGTCAGCCTGACCGGGATGGTCAGGCTTTTTTGTTTGCCCATCCGACCAGGACGGCGAACAGCTACCGGCCGGATGTGAAACTTCTCCCGTCCAATGCGACGAGCGTTGGACATTTCCGATGGGAGTTGGCTGGGTGGTTTCCGAGCGGGTCGTGCAGGTCCTCCTCCCCTCATGACCGGTGGGCGCAGCAAGCCTGTGCCCTGGCAGGCCATCCAGCCGACTCACTGGCGCCGAGGTATAGACTCAGCGCTGGTAATATTCTCCTCACGATATCATAATGGCCTCGACACAGTCACCGTGGAGGATAGAATGCTACGCCAGATTCTGGAAGAATGCCAACAGGGGTTTAACCAGGTGGGGTTTAACGAAGTAGTGCTGATGTTGTCCAACACGGCGGCCACTTCTGAAGTTTACATGATGATGGACGACTTGCGGTTTTCCGAAGAGGGCAATATTGTCACCTTTATGGCTGATGGTGGTACTCATCTCCACATGTACCTGGACCGGGTGGAAGAGGTGAGACTCCAGCACCGGATGAACGACCAGGGATTGCCCAGTTATTCCGTCTGGTTCATGGACAAGGACGATGACCCGGTCCTGCGGATTTACCTTCGCAAGTCCGATGACGAAGAAACCAACCAGCCACGTCACGATTTGTTCATGGCGCTGCTTGAGAAATACGGCGCCAACCTGAAAATAGGTTAAGTCTATTTAATTCGCCAGACGTTCAGTTCCCGCCTCCCTATTCGGGTAACCAGACACAAAGCCGCCCGGCCGTCCCCAGGTTGGCAAGCGAGGGTCAATGACCAAGGCGATAGTCATAGCCGGCGTCCGCAGTGGGGTGGGCAAGACTACCATTGCCACCGGAATCATGGGCGCGCTGAACCGCCGGGGCCACCAGGTCCAGCCCTTCAAGGCCGGCCCCGACTACATTGACCCTTCTTACCATAACCTGGCCTGCGGAGTTCCTTCCCGCAACCTGGATACCTGGCTACTGCCCCACCCGACGGTAACCGAACTGTTCCGCCGCGCCGGCGGCGATGACAAGGTTTGCGTGGTGGAGGGGGTGATGGGTGTCTTTGACGGCCATTCCAGCCTGACCGAAGAGGGCTCCACGGCCCAGTTGGCCAAGCTGCTGAACGTCCCGGTCATTCTTGTGGTGGACGCCGCCAAGGTGGCGCGCAGCGTAGCGGCCGAAGTGCTTGGGTATCAACAATTCGATCCTTCCCTGCGCCTGGCCGGCGTAATTCTTAACGGTGTGGGCGGTCCCCGGCACCTGGAATTCTGTCAGCCCCAGATTGAGGCCACTACCGGGCTGCCCGTCCTGGGGTACTTGCCCCGGCGGGAAGAATTCGTACAACCGGAACGCCACCTGGGACTGATTCCCACGGTGGAGGGGACCGTTGTCCAGGAATGGTATGATTCTCTGGTCGCCCAGGTTGAAGAGACCATAGACCTGGATCAAATACTAAGCATTTCCGCAACCGCAAGTCCTCCGGCTGGAGCCCCGCGGGTCTATCCCGGGGAACCCCAGCCCAAGAGGACCCGCATCGCTATTGCCCAGGACAAGGCTTTCAGCTTTTACTACCAGGATTCCCTGGACCTGCTGCAGGCATGGGGCGCCGAACTGGCGCCGTTCAGCCCCTTAACTGATGAGGCTCTTCCTGAAAATATTGGCGGCGTTTACATCGGCGGCGGGTTTCCCGAAATGTTTGCCAGGGAGCTGTCCGAAAACCGGCCCATGCTGGAGTCCGTACGAAACGCCCTGAGTCAAGACCTGCCGGTCTACGCCGAGTGCGGAGGCCTGATGTACCTGGGACGGAGCCTGTCCGATCTGGACGGCGCCGAGTATCCCATGGTGGGAGCCATTCCAGTAATAACTTCCATGAACAATCGCCGCCTGACCCTGGGGTACCGGGAAGTTGAAGCTTGCGAAGATACGCCCCTGTTGAATCGTGGTCAGAAAGTGCGGGGCCACGAATTTCACTGGTCGGTGCTGACGGAACAACCCGGCCCGGAGCAGGCCGTTTACCGGGTGGTGGACCAGGAGAATCGCCTGGAGGGATTCAGGGTGGGCAGTTTGTGGGCCTCCTACATTCATATCCACCTGGGCAGCGCCCCGGGGCTGGCCCGCCGGTTTGTCGAAACCTGCGTGATAAAATAGCTCTGCCTGCCTCATCGAGTGCAATAACTTGCCGGTTAAGTGTCGGGAAAACCATCCGGAGGTTCGAACCAGAATGAGCACAAACCAGGAAGCCCAGGAAAGCCCCCAGTCGGTAAAGGGCCCCCGCATCAACAAGGGCCTGGTGATTGTCAACACGGGTAACGGCAAGGGGAAAACCACGGCCGCCATGGGTGTACTGTTTCGCGCCTGGGGCCGGGATATGCGTGTGATAATGCTGCAGTTCATAAAGCACACCACCGCCAACTTCGGTGAGCAGCGGGCCGCCCAGAAGATCGGCGTTGCCATGCGCGCCATGGGTGACGGCTTTACCTGGCGATCCCGCGACCTGGACCAGAGCGCCGATCTGGCCCGGGCGCTTTGGGAAGACGCCAAGGAAGTATTGGCGTCGGACGATTACGACGTGGTGGTGCTGGACGAGTTTACCTACCCGATGCACTATGGCTGGATAGACACGGAAGAGGTCCTGGATGCGCTCAGGAATCGGCCCGAAATGATGCACGTGATCATCACCGGCCGCCATGCTCCCGAAGGTCTGGTCGAATACGCCGACCTGGTTACCGAAATGAATGTGGTCAAGCATCCCTACCAGAGCGGTATCAAAGCCCAGCCGGGAATAGAGTTTTAGGTGACCAGGGCTTATACCCTGCCGGTTACCCATCCCCAATCAACAGAAGGAGGCCGCCATGACCATATCGCCACTGGTTGACGCTACCGTTGACGGTATCACTCCCCTGAGCGAGGCGGCCATGGCCGGGGCCCGGGCGCGCCAGGATACTCTGACCAAACCACCGGGCAGCCTGGGTCGACTGGAAGAACTCTCGATCTTGCTGGCCGGCATGTTTGGTGAACCGGTTCCCAGTATCCGTCGAAAGTCGGTCATCCTTGCCGCGGCCGACCACGGCGTTGTCGCCGAGGGCGTCAGCGCCTATCCACAGGAGGTTACCCCGCAAATGGTGTACAACTTCCTGCGGGGCGGGGCCGGCATCAATGTTCTGGCCCGACATGCCGGGGCGGACATCGTGGTCCTCGACGCCGGGGTGGCCTCAGACCTGGAACCCAATCCCTTGCTGCGTTCAGTTAAGGTCGCCTACGGTACCGCCAACATGGCCGTGGGGCCGGCCATGACGCGGGAACAGGCGGTGCGCTGCCTGGAAATAGGAATTGACGCGGCCAGAGAGCAAATTGGAGAAGGAGCGGACCTGATCGCCTGCGGCGATATGGGCATCGGCAACACCACCGCCTCCAGCGCCATCACGGCCGTGGTTACCGGCTCCGACCCAGCGGTAACTACCGGGCGCGGCACCGGGCTCGACGACCCCGGGCTTGCGCACAAAGTTGACGTAATCCGGCGCGCGATTGAGGTGAACCGGCCTGACTCATCCGACGGCCTGGATGTCCTGACCAAGGTGGGAGGGCTGGAAATTGGAGTGTTGGCCGGCGCCATGCTCGGTACTGCGGCCAGCCATCGACCCGTGGTCGTCGACGGTTTCATTTCCGGCGCGGCGGCCCTGATTGCATGGCTGATTTCTCCCGCGGCCCGGGACTACTTTATCGCCGCACACCAGTCGGTGGAGCCGGGCCACCGGGTTGGCCTGGATGCGATGGGCCTTACTCCCCTGCTGGACATGAACATGCGCCTCGGAGAAGGCACCGGCGCCGCGCTGGCCATGCACCTGATAGAAGCCGCGTCTCTGTGTCTGGCGGAAATGGCAACCTTTGCCGAAGCGGGCGTTTCGGAACGCAGCGAGGACGAAGATTAACCGGCGGGTGCAAGCCTGCCTAATACCGGGATGTGGGCATTGTCGATTACTGCTGCGAAAGGGCCTCGTTCATTCCAGCGGTCACCGTTAGGGTAACGACCATTGGCCTCCCTTCTTGCGGCCCTGAGCTTTTTGACCGTTTTCCCCGTGCCGCAAGGTCCGGACCTTTCCCAGCAAGCCGTCAGCAATTCCCGTGGCTGGTTTCCGCTGGTGGGGCTTCTCATCGGATTGCTGCTGGTGGGGCTGGAATGGTTATTGGGGTATATCTTCCCCTTCTTTGTAACTGCCGCCCTTTTGGTAGTCTTCCAGTTAGTCCTCAATCGGGGCCTCCACCTTGACGGTCTGATGGATTCCTGCGACGGACTATTCGGGGGACAAACCCCGGAACGTCGCCGCGAGATTATGCGCGACTCCAGTGTGGGCGCCTTTGCCGTGGCCGGCGCCGGCAGCGTTCTGCTTCTCAAGTATGCTGCCCTGCTTTCCCTGCTATCGACCAATCTGCCGGGGAAGGAAGCGGCATTGGTGGTCTTTCCGGTAGTGTCCCGTTACGCCATGGTACTCCAGTTGATGCTGTATCCTTACGTTCGAACGCCCGGCCTGGGGTCGCCCTTTCACGGCCACGATGCTCGCCTACCTTCCATCGTGGCGGCAGTTGCGGCGGCCCTGATTGCCGGGATACTGGGCGGGTTGGGCGGAATACTTATACTGGCTGGGATATGCCTGCTCGCCGTGGCGCTGGGTCAGCTGGCGATGGCGCTGATCGGCGGCCTGACCGGCGACATTTACGGAGCTACCAACGAGTTGTCCGAAGTCGGCGCCCTGCTGGCGGCGGTTGCGGTCCTGCCATTGGGACTGCTGTCTCCCATCTCGCACCAGGTGAGCATTTATCTTGGGGCTTTTTGAAGTGCCTGGTTTTCTGTCGGGTATTAATCTGGACGTGGCCGTCATCCTGTTGGCAGTTCTGCTGGACCTGGCTGGCAGGGAACTTCCGGCGCGGCTGCACCCCACCGTCTGGATAGGCCACACCATCCGAATTATTGAGAAGTCTGCCCCCCGTTCCCGTGTCGGCGGGTTGACTGTCGGGACGCTGATGGCGTTGCTGGTTCCCGCCTTCTGGGCGCTGGCCGCCTGGCTGACGGCCTGGGGCTTGCAGGAAATTCACCCGTTGGCCTACCTGTTGGGCGCCGCCGTATTGCTCAAGTCAACCTTCGCCGTGGGGATGCTGCACCGGGTTGCCGCCAGGACCCGGTCACTGGTCGTTGTCGGCGACCTGCCGGCTTTGAGGGAAAATATGCGGTCGCTTGTCAGTCGGGACGTATCGGCATTGTCCACCGATCAGGCTATCGCCGCCACGGTGGAGTCGGTTTCCGAAAACACCACCGACAGTTTTGTGGGACCCTGGCTGGCCTTCGCCCTTTTCGGCCTGCCCGGCGCTTTTGCCTACCGGGCGATAAACACCCTCGACAGTATGGTAGGCTATCGGGGTGAGTACGAGTACCTGGGCAAGGCGGCAGCCAGGTTGGACGATCTGGTAAATCTGGTCCCGGCCAGGTTGACTGCACTTTTGCTGGCGGGTGGCAGCGCCCTGCTGCCGGGACAGCGAGCCGCCGGGGCCTGGCGGATCATGCTGCGCGACCACTCCCGGACAGCCAGCCCCAACGCGGGATGGACTATGAGCGGCATGGCCGGCGCCCTGGGCGTGGAACTGGAAAAGGAAGGTCAGTACCGGCTGGGCGACGCTACCCGCCCCCTGGAACCCGCCGACATCAGCCGCGCCGTCCACTCCATGTATTTCATAGCGGGTCTTGGTGTGGTGATTGTCGTGATCCTGATCTTGGTAAAGGACCGGGTCTTTGGCTGAATGAGAGAAGCTGGCCACATGGCACAACTCGGCTCCCGACCGGTGCATGGCGGAATCCGCCCCGCCCAGCTGAGAGCCCTGGGGCTGGACCCGTCGGATGTGCTGGATTTCAGCGCCAGCGTAAGCCCCCTGGGTCCACCTCCGGGGCTGTGGGAGGCATTGGCAAACGTTGACCTCACCGCCTACCCGGATCCGGAGTGCCTGGAACTAAAGGACGCCCTGGGCCAGTTGCATGGCATCGAGACCGACCACATCCTGGTAGGCAATGGCTCCACCGAACTGATACATCTGCTGGCACGGGCATACCTCGGTCAATCTTCGGACGGGACCAATCATTCTGTCCTGCTGCTGACACCCACGTACGGTGAATACGCCGGGGCCTGTTCGCTGGAAGGGGCAGAACTCATCCAGGCCGAGGCCTGCCGAGAGGCCGGGTTTGCGTGGGACCTTGACCAGGTCGCAGAAGTGATTTCTAATCGAAGACCCACGCTGGTGTTCCTCTGTAACCCCAATAATCCCACCGGAGTCTACCTCGCCCCGGAAGAGGTTGCGATGCTGGCGAACATCGCTTCCCAGGCAGGAGCCCTTCTGGTACTGGATGAGGCTTACGTAAATTTTGTCGATAACCCGTGGGACTCTACCACTCTGCTGCGTAGAGATGGGGTAGAAAATGTGGCGCTGCTTCGCTCCATGACCAAAGACTACGCGCTTACGGGTTTGAGGCTGGGGTATGTCCTGGCACATCCCCGTACTATTGCCATGCTGGCCAGATTGCAGCCGGACTGGAGCGTTAATGGCCTGGCGCAGGTTGGCGGGGTGTTCGCCCTGGCCGACGCTGGCTACCTGCCCGCCGCGCGCCAGGCGGTGAATGATTCCAAGGACTTTCTGGTTGGCAGCTTCCAGCAGATGGGGTTTCGCCCTTTGCCTTCCACGGCCAACTACCTGCTGGTTGAGGTTGGCAACGGTTCTGATTGGCGGGAAAGGCTGATGCGCCGAGGCATTTTTGTCCGCGACTGCGCTTCCTTTGGCATGCCCGACTGCATCCGCGTCGGAATTCGCGCACTACCTGACTGCCGGAGACTGGCCGAAGTCATGGAATCCGAACTGGAACGATTGAAGGGTTAGCAGGTTCTTCGGGTTTCTTCCATTCAGTACAATTACGGGGTCAAAAAAAACAGGGTCTGGATAAAGAGACAGACCGTAACCTGGGAGAGCAGCTTTTATGAACAGCATCTATATTGTGCGCCACGGCGAGACCATGTGGAACGCCGAGGGCCGGATCCAGGGACACACGGACGTGGGTCTCACCGAGCGGGGAAAGGAACAGGCGCGGGCAACGGCGCAGCGGCTGTCGGGAGTCCATTTTGACGTGGCCTACTCCAGTGACATGAGCCGCACTCGCGACACTGCCCGGATCATCCTCGGCGAACGGGAAATCCCGCTTCATTCCGTGCCCGAACTGCGGGAGTACAATAAGGGCGTCTTCGAAGGGCTGACCCCTGAGGAATATCGCCAGAAGTATCCGGAACTCTTTGAGGCGTCGCTGGTCAACGACCTCGATTTCGCGCCTCCTGGGGGAGAAACAATTCGCCAGTGCCAGGCCCGCATGGCCCGCTTCGTCAATAAGGTCACAAGGGAATTTCCCGACGGTGACGTATTGTTTGTGGGCCACGGAGGCTCGCTCCGCAGTGGTATTGTGGCCCTGCTGAACCTGCCGCTGGAAGCCAACTGGAAGTTCGTCATGCATAACTGTGCCCTGTCAATTATTCGAGCATATCCAGACAACGCGGTAATGCATCTGTACAACGACACTTCCCACCTGACGGATGCCCAGGGCGCCTCCTGACGGGTTCTATCGTGTATCGGGGTCGAACGCAATGAATCACAACAACCCACCCCTGGGCAAGGTTCTGATGGTCCAGGGCACGGCGTCCCACGTGGGCAAGAGTGTTCTGGTTTCCGCGCTTTGCCGCATTTTCCGGCAGGATGGATTCCGGGTGGCGCCATTCAAAGCCCAGAACATGTCAAACAACTCCTACGTTACCCGGGAAGGCGGGGAGATCGGCCGCGCCCAGGCCGTGCAGGCCGAAGCCGCCGGCGTGGAGGCCCGGGTTGAGATGAACCCGGTGCTGCTGAAGCCCGAGGCTGACCACATCGCCCAGGTGGTGCGTATGGGGCGGCCCCTGGTTTCCGCCCGGGTGAGAGACTATTTCGGCCTCAAAGCCCAGCTGTGGGAGTCGGTAAGCGCTTCCCTGGACACGCTCCGCAGCGACTACGACATTGTCTTCATAGAAGGGGCGGGAAGTCCCGCCGAAATTAACCTGAAAGCCACGGAAATCGTCAATATGCGGGTGGCCCTTTACGCCAATTCCCCGGTGCTGCTGTGCGGCGATATTGACCGGGGCGGGGTTTTCGCCGCGCTGGTGGGGACGCTGGAATTGCTTGAACCCCGGGAACGGGAAGTCATAAAGGGCTTTATTATCAACAAGTTCCGCGGCGACGCCAGCCTTCTGACCGATGGACTCACGATGCTGGAAGACCGCACCGGGATACCGGTGGCCGGGGTGGTTCACCATTACCGGGATATACACATTCCCGAAGAGGACTCGGTGGCCCTGGACCTGCCGCTGAGGTTCACCGCGGGTGGCAAGTCCGCCGTTCTGGACATAGCGGTAGTCCAATTGCCCCACATCTCCAACTTCGACGATTTCGATCCGCTGGCCAGGGAACCCGGGGTCACACTGCGTTACGTCAGCAATGCGGGAGAACTGGGCCATCCGGACCTGGTTATTCTGCCCGGCAGCAAGACCACCATCCCTGACCTGGCCTGGATGAATGCCCAGGGCCTGAGCCTGGCCGTCCAGGAACTTTACCACCAGGGCGCCGCCATTGTCGGAATATGCGGCGGCTACCAGATGCTGGGACAACGCCTCTACGACCCCGAAGGAATCGAATCCACAGTCCCGGAAATGGACGGACTCGGATTGCTGCCCCTCACCACGGTTTTTGCCGGCACCAAGGAAACCCACCGGATTCAGGGGCAGGTGGCTGAGGCATCCGGACTGCTGAAAATGACCGAAGGCGCACCTTTGACCGGCTATGAGATCCACATGGGCCGCACCACCGGCGAGGGTGTGGCGCTGCCCTTCCGGATATGTGACCGCACCGATGTTGCCGTAACCCCCGCCACCGCTTACGACGGGGCAATGGATATGTCCGGCCGTATTCTGGGGACTTATATACACGGGCTGTTTCACAATGGCCAGTTGCGCCGGGGCGTATTGGAGGAATTGGCCCGCCGGAAAGGAAAGGTTCTTCCGGCAGATGCAGGGTTGGGCGCCATGGATGCCGAATTCGACAAGCTGGCCGACTGGGTCCGGGGCAGCCTGGATATGGACCTAATCTACGGCATCGCGGGACTTGACCGTCACTTCGACCGGATTGGGAGTCTATAGATGTCGGGAAAGTCGACCCTGGTGCTGGGCGGCATACGTTCAGGAAAAAGCGCCTTTGCCGAAGAGCTGGCCGATAGTTCGGGTGATCCGGTATTGTATGTGGCTACCGGCCAGTCCGTCGATGCGGAAATGGCCGAGCGCATCCGCAAGCATCAGGAGAGGCGTCCTGCCCACTGGCACACACTGGAGGAGCCGCTCCACTTGTCGGAAGCCCTGCAACGTTTCATGGAGGGACGGCCCAGTGTCGGCGTTATGCTGGTGGATTCGATAGATACCTGGGTTTCCAACCTGCTGCTCGATAGGGAAGAAGAAGGACCTGCCCGGGCTGAATGCCTTGCCCTGGAGTCTTTGGAGTCAATAATGAGCCTGTGCCGGCAGCGAACAATCCAGGGAGTCCTGGTCAGCAGCGAGGTGGGCCTCAGTCCGGTGGTGCCCAACCGCCTTGGGCGCCAGTTCCAGGATCTGCTGGGAACAGTCAACCAACGGGCCGCGGCCCTGGCCGATGAAGTCTACCTGGTTGTAGCGGGTATTCCTGTCAGGATAAAGCCGAAATAATCCCCTCCACCCTTGATAGGCTATAATGGCCTATAGGCTCCAAAATCTGAATGACCACTCCTGAAGGCCAGTGGAATCTACACTTTCTCAATCTTCACTTTCCCGCATTGCTTCCGCCACCGTACGCGCTCCCGGAGTGTGCGGTGAGCTGGCCCAGGGAATGCTGGGCAGCAGCTATTTCCTGGTAACCTGCCCGGTTGACTTCTTTGCCAGGGTTCGCGTGGACCTGTACCACGATCCGATAGGTATCAACGTGCCGCCCCACTGCGCCAAGACCGCCTCTGCCGTGTTGCGGACCCTGGAATTCCTGGGGTACAGCCACCTTGGCGCACGAATTTCCATATCCAATCCCATACCCCGCAGCAAGGGGTTCGGCAGCAGCAGCGCCGATCTTTCCGCCGCCATTGCCGCTACCGGATTGGGGCTGGGAATTGAACTTACTCCGGCCCAGATCGGTCAGCTTGCCCTCCTGGTGGAGCCCACCGACGCGGTTATGTTCCCCGGCATTGTCCTGTTCGATCACCGGGAAGGCACCCTGGTGGAAGAGCTGGGCACACCACCGCCCGTTGAAATAGTCGTCCTTGACTTCGGAGGCGAGGTGGACACCCTGGCTTTCAACCAGGTGGACCGCACCGCCCAATGGCAAGCGGTGCAGGAAGAAACCGGAGAGGCCTTGACGTTGGTGCGGGAAGGCATTAGATTGGGCGATCCCTGGGCCCTGGGACGGGGAACGTCCCGAAGCGCCATGGCTGCCCAGCAAGTCCTGTTCAAGCCCCGCCTGCCCGACGTGATGGCCTTTGCAGAGGCAGTGGGGGCCGCAGGCATCAACGTGGCCCATAGCGGGACTGCCATAGGGGTGTTGCTTGACGCCACCCAGCGCAGGGGAAAATCGACCTTCCGGCAGGCCCGCCAGACCTTTCCCGAGGCGGAGGCCATTTATCATCTGCGGTTGCTGGGGGGAGGAGTGCAGCAGGTTTAAGGTCCGGGGCGCCACCTCAGATCAGACTATAATCCAGCCCAGCTAATCCCCCTGTCGCGCAACACCAGAGTCACAATTAAGGAGCATTACCTCATGGCGGTACACAACCTGGCAATTATTGGCGGAGACGGCATCGGCCCGGAGGTCGTTGCCGAAGGCAAGAAAGTCCTGGAGTACGTGGCGGGTAACACTCCTGACCTGGGCTTCAATTATACCGAGTTTCCCTGGGGTTCCGCCTACTACCGGGAAACCGGCAGGATGATGCCTGAAGACGGCCTGGAACAGGTGGCGGCCAACGAAGCTATCCTTTTCGGGGCTGTCGGCGATCCGAACATACCGGACCACATCACTTTGCAGGGGCTGCTGCTGCCCATGCGGCGCGCCTACGACCAGGGTGTATGCATCCGGCCATCCTACCTTCACCCCGGCGTGGAGTCCCCGCTGGCCGGCAAGGAAGCGGGAGAGATTGACCTGGTGATCTTCCGCGAAAATACCGAGGGCGAATATGCCCCGGTTGGCGGCCGCCTCTATCCTGGCACCCCCCACGAAACGGTTATGCAGACCAATGTCTTCACTCGCCGGGGCACCGAGCGCATCATTCGGGCTGCCTTTGAGTACTGCGTTCGTCGCAACAAGCGGATGAAAGTGACCTCCGTCACCAAGTCCAACGCTCAGGCCTTTGGGATGGTCTTCTGGGACGAGGTATTTGACGCAGTGGCCGCCGAGTACCCCCAGGTGGAGACCGAGTCGCTGCTGGTGGATCGGGTGGCCATGGACCTGGTGCGGTGGCCTGAGGACTTCGACGTGATGGTGGCCTCCAACCTGTTTGCGGACATAATCTCCGACATAGCCGCTGTCGTTACGGGAAGTATGGGCCTGGCCCCCAGCGCCAATATCAACCCCGAGCGGGAGTATCCCTCCATGTTTGAGCCGGTCCACGGGGCCGCATTTGACATTACTGGCAAGGGGATCGCCAATCCCCTGGCCACCATCTCCGCCGTGGCCATGATGCTGGACCACCTGGGCGAATCCGACGCGGCCAGAAAGGTGGATGCGGCGGTTGTTCGCAGCCTGCAGGAACGCCGGGTGATGACGCCTGACCTGGGAGGGTCCGCGACTACATCGCAAGTGGGAGACGAGGTGGTGAGGCTGCTGGGTGATGGCTGAGGATTCCGTCGCTATTGCGCCCAGCCTGCCCGGTCCGCCCACCATTTGGGCGGGCGTTTGCCGAAGAGACTATGGCGGGTTCCATGCCGGAAAGGGGTCTGTCCGGCCCATTGCCGGGTGATTGTACGCTCGTTATGGCCCTGGTCCAAACCTTGTGCTGATTGGGAAAAGCCGCTTATAATCTTTGCCAGATAGTATTGTCCTGCAAAGGGGGAAACGCCGTGACTACAGGTCAGACCAGCAGCCAGGCCGGAGAGTTGTTAGCTTTTTTCCGGGGAGATTACGTTCCCCTAAGCCAGGCCAAGGTCAGCGTTATGACCCACGCACTGCACTACGGCACCGGTGTCTTTGAAGGTATTCGCGGCAACTGGAATGAGGATCAGGGTGTAGTAAACATTTTCCGCCTGCGCGAACACTACGAGCGGCTTCTGCGGGGCGCCCGCCTGCTCATGCTCAACATCCCTTACTCTGTCGAAGAACTCTGCGACATCACCGTTGAACTGGTGGAACGTAATGGGCACAGCCAGGACATCTACATTCGCCCCCTCGTGTACAAGAGCGCTGAACTGGTGGCCAACCTGAAGCTGCAGGAACTGGAAAGCGACTTCACATTGATAACCGTCCCCTTTGGCAACTACCTGGGTTCAGACCTGCTTCACTGCTGCACATCTTCCTGGCGGAGAGTGGACGACCCCATGATACCCGCCCGTCTGAAGATTTGCGGCATCTACGTCAACAGCATTCTGGCAAAGACGGAAGCCACCATGGCCGGTTTTGACGAGGCCATAATCCTCAACCAGGACGGCCACGTCTGCGAGGGTTCGGGAGAGAACCTGTTCGTTATCTCCAACGGCCAGATGATCACCCCCAGCCTGGAGGACAACGTTCTGCCGGGCATAACCAGGGATACGGTGATCGAGTTGGCCGAGACCGAACTGGGGCTAAAGGTGCAGGAACGGAGCATAGACCGCAGCGAGCTCTACCTGGCCGATGAGGTGTTTCTCACAGGCACTGCGGCCCACCTGACGCCGGTAGTGGAACTGGACCACCGGCTCATTGCCGACGGCAATGCCGGTCCGGTTTCCAGCAAGCTTCAGAAGATGTACTTTGATATCGTAGTGGGGCGCAACGAAAAATACCGCCACTGGTGCACTCCCGCGTCGCCCCGCCTGGTAACCGTCTAGAGAGGGACGCCGCCGCGCCGCCCCCATGCTCTCCCGCCCCTGTTCCGGAGGTTCATGGAGATGCCCTGCCAGTCTCGCCTAGACTGGGGCTGCCGGCGTTAGCCGTGCCCCCTTGGTGACTGCTGCCTGGCAGGCAGCGCTACGCTCTCTTTCGGTGTCGTCAGGCGGCGGTGGGTACAGGACATCAGGCGATTGGGGAAAACGGAAACGCCGGAGTCGAGAACGTTTCTCGAATAATGGGCGTCAAGCCCGCGGCGGCAGTGGCGGCCAACGAAGTTGCCAAGGGACTACTGGCGGTTCTCCTAGCCCGCTGGCTTTCTCCGTCTTCGACGATGGAGCATCGGGTGGCCGGGGATTATCGGGAGAAGGCTTCCAATGCGGGATTGTCCTGGCTGCCACCGTCGTAGGTGGCTTGCGCGGTATCGTAACCTTGCCCTCGTTGTTGATTGCCCTGCCAGCTTTAGAAATGCTACACCCAGCGTTTCAACGTTATCCGATGAATGACATGGCAGCTTGTTCCTCCAAACCTGATGGGCAATGCGCGGTTGGCGGTTTCCTGCCCATAGTCGGCATGATGGTACCCTTCCTACATCGAAGCAGATTCAGGCCGGGCATCCTGGCCACCGTCAGCTAGCCAATCCGAGATCCTCTCAATATGTGGATTCTGATTTCCCTGGTAACGGCGGCCACGCTGGCCGTTGTAAACCTCTCCGACAAACGGCTGCTGGACCGTCACCTTCCCAATCTGGACTGCCTGTATGCCTGGGTTGCCTTTGCCCTGGTGGTATATATCCTCGTGGCTCTTGCCACATTTGGAGTACCCGGCGATACTGCTTTACCTTACATTCTCGCAGCCCTGGGCTCGGGCTTGACCCTGGGAATCGGCTATGCCCTGCTGTTCGTGGCCCTCAAGGTCGATGAAGCGTCCCGGGCGGTGGCCATATCTCAGGTCTATCCAATTGTCGTAGCATTCCTGGCGGTGCCGTTCCTGGGTGAACAGCTTAACGCCTTTCAATGGGCCGCAATACTGCTGGTGGTGATGGGCACCATCTTGATTTCGTTGCCGCCGTCCCTGAACGGCCTGGTGGCGCCCCGATTGTCTCGTGGCGTTCCGGCCTCGGTGGCCAGCGGCCTTTTCCTGGGTGTGGGAATATTCGCCGCCAAGGTAGCCCTGGAAGAGAGTTCCCTGGCAACGGTGTTCATCTACCAACAGGTAGGTACTCTTTTTGCTTTCCTGCCCTTCTGCCGGCCCCGCGTTATCGCGCAACTGGTGAATGCGATGAAAAACCCCCGCACGGTCGCCCTGTTGTCAGTGGGGGAGGGACTGCTGCCGGCCGTGGTGGTTGGCGGCGCACTGCTGGCCACCAAGCTGGGACCCGTGTCCCTGGTAAGCGCTTTTTTGGCGACAACGCCTCTGTTCGTGTTTGTACTGGCAACCGCGCTGAGTCAAGGCCGCTGGCAACTGATGCAGGAGGCGATCCACCGGCAGGCCCTGGCGTTGAAACTGGCCGCCATTACCATGATTGTTGCGGGAGTGAGCGCGCTGGGGTTGTTCTGACCGGAGAGCAGGCCATAGGGGATGGGGCGGCCAGGAGCCATGCAGGAGAAGCTACCGAGTCCCACTTTGAACGCGTGACATGGGCCTTCAGCCCAGACCGCCGGACCTGGCAAAGGTTTGACAGTTTCAGCGCGCTGTTCCACAATCCACGTCAAACTTTCGCAGGCTAATCCCGAAGTGGGAGGAGTTTATGGGCTGGTCCAGTCACCACAAGAATGGGCTGATTTACTATAATCCCCCGCAGAGCTATAGGGGTTATACCCTGGTGGCCACCAACCGTGGTGGTTCTTTTGCCAATCTCATCGACATGGAGGGCCGCATCTGTCACCGCTGGTACCACCCGGAGGAAATTGTCTACGGCTATCTGTTGCCCAATGGCCACCTGCTTTTCCGCAGTCGCACTTCCCGCAGCGAGAGCGAGGGTCCTCAATTTGGAGGTCGCTCCCTGTCCCTCATCGAACTGGACTGGGACGGCAACCTGGTCTGGCAGTACCGCAGCCCCGAAATGTTCATACACCACGATTTTGAGCGACTCCTCAACGGCAATACCCTGGTACTCCTTTGGTCGCCGGTACCGGCTGACCTGGCGGCACAGGTCAAAGGGGGATACGTCGCCGAGGACAGCGAAGAAATGTGGGGGGATGTGGTCCACGAAATAACTCCGGACGGCGAGATCATCTACGAATGGAAGTCCTGGGAATATCTGGATGTGGACGAGGACATTATTTGCCCCATGGAGGGTCGACACGAATGGTCGCATCAGAATGCCCTGAACGTCACACCCGAGGGTGATCTTCTGGTCAGCTACCGGCAGACCAGCACGGTGGGGATCGTTGACAAGGCCACCGGCCAGTTCCGCTGGAAATGGGGTCCCGGTGAGGTAAATCACCAACACCATCCTACCTGGCTGCCCAACGGGCGCGTCATGATCTTCGACAACGGCTGCCACCGCCGGGGCGCCAGTCGGTCCCGCATCATTGAGGTGGATCCCGAGAGCGGCGAAATCGGATGGGAGTACACGGGCACGCCGGATATATCCTTCTTCAGCTACAACATCAGCAGCGCCGAGCGTCAGCCCAACGGCAACACGGTCATCTGCGAAGGAGCGCCCGGCCGCATATTTGAGGTAACCCAGTCGGGCCAGATAGTCTGGGAGTATGTCAACCCCTTCTACGGGGAAGGCGCCGGCCCACCGCAGAACGGTGTGTTCCGCGCGCACCGATATGGTCCCGACCATCCGGCGTTAATCGGGAAAGACCTGGATCCTGGCCGGTATGCCAATCTCAACCGCATGTATGCGACCGTATAGCCCCAACAGAACGGACGGTACTTCCAGAGCATTACTTGAGCCAGATTCTCAGTGGGCTCGATTTCAGACAGGAGTATTGAATAATGGGTAAACTGGACGACAAGGTAGCCCTCATTACCGGTTCCGGCCGCAATATCGGTCGGGCCACGGCCCTCAAGTTTGCCGAGGAGGGAGCGGACATCATAGTAAACGCCCGCAGCAACCGGGAGGAGGCTGAGGCGGTGGCGGAAGAAGTGCGGGCCCTGGGTCGACGGGCCCTGCCCGTTCTGGCCGACGTCTCCAACAAGGAACAGGTCGACAGCATGGTCAAGATGGCCCTGGATGAGTTCGGCCGCATTGACATCCTGCTGAACAATGCCGCCATTCGCCCCCACAAGCCCTTCCTGGAGCTGACACTGGAGGACTGGGAGTACGTGCGCGGCGTGGTGCTGGACGGAGCCTTCTACTGCACCCATGCGGTGATGCCGTCCATGGTGGAGAATAACTTTGGCCGAGTCCTCTTCTTCACCGGCGACGGCGCCTGGGCCGGAGGCGCGCAGCGGGGCCACGTGTCGGCGGCCAAAATGGGCCTGGTGGGCTTCAGCCGCAGCCTGGCCACCGAGTTTGCGCCCCACAACGTACGGGTGAACGTGGTGTCGCCGGGCAGCATCGACACCAGCCGGGCCAACCCGGAGTGGTACCCCCAAAGCCGGCCGCCCAACGCTGCCGGTATCCCGCTGGGTCGACAGGGCAAGACCGATGAAATCGCCGCCGCCTGCCTGTTCCTGGTCAGCGACGACGGAGGGTTCATAACCGGGCAAACGCTGCACGTTAATGGCGGCGCGGCCTTCTTCTAGATCAAGAGGGGCTTGTCTCCTTTGATTCGGGCGCCGGCGGCACAATACTGGCTGTTCCGGTTGGCGACGGGGATGTCGCACCAGGTGGACATCCCCATCTGATTGATCGCAGGGCTACGACAGCCGAGGCAATCGCGTCATAAGGTCAGAGCATGCGGTGCAGTCTGCGCCCATGTTCAGAAGGTAGATCGCAACGGCATTTCGTATTCAATGGTCTTCAACCTTCTTCGCACGGGTTGCCCCAGCCCCGGAATCACGGGAAGCTCGGCCTCCGTGGGGCGGGCGCCAGCGTCCGGCCAGGTGCATTAAAGGGGACACCATACCTCTCAACAGACATCCCTGACCTTCCAACTTTCCACTTTCTGAAATCCGGCGGCAGACGAAGACCGGCCCCACTTTTGGTTTCCTGGTGTATTACATTAGCCTTTTTCCATTTGCCAATGTTTTCAGCAATTACATCACAAACTATGGCGTCAATATACCTGGTTGTCAGTATGACTTTGCTGAATCGGCATTGACATTGTCAGAAGGCATAGGTATAACATAAATCCATCACTAAAAGAGCATTTAGTACCTAACTATGCTAGGTATGGCCCATTATGTGGCGTATTTCGTACTGAATGCGGGGAAGGATGTTATGAAGATTACCTTCAATCCTCTACCGAGAATTAAGGCCTGGCCGCTGGCTCTTTCAGTGTTTCTTGTCCTGCTTGTGGCCTGCGGCACCGCCGCCGAGCAACCCGCCCAGCCGGCCGAACCCGTCAGCGAACCGGTGGCCAGGGAGATGGCCCAGCCCGAGCCTGCTCCCCAGGCGGAGGCAGCCCCTGCCCAGGAAATGGCACAACCCACGGCGGTACCTCAAGCTGAAGCGGCCCCATCCGCCAGCGATGTATCGGAAGCCCTGGACAGTATCACTATCGTGATGGCGGCAGAACCCGGCAGCGTAGACCCCTGGAACCCAACTTGCAACGCCACGCTGGACACGGCAGTCTGCAACGAAATCGTTAACGAGCCCATGACCTGGATAACCAGTGACACCTTCGAGGTGGTATCGCTGTCTGGAGTCGAAAGCTGGCAACAGGTGGGCGCCAGGAACTGGGACTTCACCCTGCGCCAGGGCGTCAAGTTCCACAACGGGGAACCGTGGAACGCCACCACCGCCAAGGCCGGCATCGACCAGAATGGCGACGTCAATAACTCATCTCAAAGCTATGGCAATCATGGGCCTATAACGGGCGAGGTCCTCAGCGAATACGAGGTGCGGGTGGTCTGTGGTGACGATTGCCCCAACCTGGCCCGGGGGATGATCTTCAACCGCTTCCAGGCTCCTGAATGGTACAAGTCGGTAAGCAAGGATGAGTCCTCCCGCCACGTCTATGGTATCGGCCCCTACCGCTTCCTTGAGTGGCGGCCGGGAATTGACATTACCATGGAAATCTACGAGGACTATGTTCCGAATCCGGATACTTCCATCGTGGACGGGCAAGCGCCTCACATAAAATATCTGACCAACACCTGGCGAAACGAACGGCTGGTTCGGGCCGCCATGGTAGAGACCGGCGAGGCCGCTTGGGCGGCCGATATCGGATTCGAGAACAAGGCAAGCATGCCTCAGTGGAAACAGTCGGGAACTACGGAGGTTTACACCCTGATCCCCGACATAATGTGGCACCCGGAACTCAAGAAAAAGAAGGTACGGGAGGCACTCAACCTTGCCATTGACTGCCAGGCCATTACCGATTCATTGCTGGAAGGATTGCCCTGCTGGGGCAACATTTCTCCTTCTGGTTCGGCGGGGCTGACTCCCGAAAACACCAAGCCCTATCCCTATGAGCCGGAGCGAGCCAGGCAACTGCTGCAAGAAGCCGGTTACGACCCGGACAACAAGATCATTATCTACAGCCGGTCCGGCTACTGCTGCCGGGACCTGGAGTTCCAGGAAGCGGTAGTGCAGTACTGGAAGGATGTCGGTGTGAACGCTGAGTTCAAGGTGGTGGAACGGACCCGGCTTAAGGAGCTGACCAGTTCCGGCTGCGGCAGGTTCAAGGACGACCCGACTTATATCGGAGTCTGGGACTGCGCCGACCGGGAACCCCCCGGACCGGCTTTCGTCACTTCTCACACCAACGTGGTGGCAACGTCGACTGAGCAATTGGACGTCCTGGTGCGCCTGTACGGGCGGATGGGGTGCCTCCATACAAGTTCCAAGGCGTGCTTCCCGGAAATGTGGGAGAAGCTTCAGGCCGCAGCGGCCACACCCATCGGCGACCTTCGGGAGCAACGCTCGATAGAGATCGCCGATTTTGTCCACAACGAGTTCATTTTCATTCCCTTCCTGGAAGTGCAGCTGGTCTACGGAATGTCTACCAACCTGGACTGGGAACCCCTGTACGCGCCCCGACTGCGGGCCAACACAATGAAGTATATCCAGCAGTAGCAGCAAGTAGCTGTGGAGTGGAAGAGGCCCGGAACACTGTTCCGGGCCTCTTGGCGTTTCGCGTTGACGCGGCAGGGCGGGGATGCTGTCACCGCGCAGCGCCGCAAGATTTTCCTACTGTGCTCCACCGCCAAAAATGAATGGCCTGCTCAGCGAGCAGGCCATTCCCAGCGCAGCCTGGTAAGTAGCCCCTAGTCCCGGAACCTGAACTCCTTCAGATCCGCCGGTATAATCAGCTCGGCTTCCGTAAGCTCCTGGATCTCCTCCGGGTTCCAGCCCGGGGCATGTTCGCGAAGCTCAAAGCCATTGGGGGTAACCTTGAACAGGCCCAGGTCGGTGGCCACCAAAGTCACCACGCCGGGCGCGGTAATGGGCAGGGCGCATCGCTTCAACATGCGTGGCTTGCCGTCCCGCGTGGTGTGCTCCATGGCAATGAACACCTGCTTGGCGCAGGCGGCCAGGTCCATGGCGCCACCGATGCCGCCGCCCTTACGGTTAGGAATTCGCCAGTTGGCAAAATCCCCGTTCTCCGCGACTTCATAGGCCCCCATTACCGTCACGTCAACCATGCCGCCGCGGATCAGGGCAAAAGAATCGGCATGATGGACTATGGCCATGCCGGGCAGGGCTACCACATTCTGTCCGCCAGCGTTGACCAAGTGCTTGTCTTCCTCGCCGGCAGGGGCCAGCGGGCCATAACCAATGACGCCGTTTTCCGAGTGGAAAATAAGGTCCTTGGAGGGATCAACGTAGTTGGAACAAAGGGTAGGCATGCCTACGCCCAGGTTCACAATCCAGTCATCCTGAAACTCCATGGCCAGCCGGTCGCACATCGCCTGGCGCTGTAGCTTGGTTTTCCCTTCAGTCATTTCGGCTCCTCCTTGAGGGAAATTGGACAAGGATATGGGGGACGCAATTAGTCGAATATTCCGTCGGGCGGAATTTTTACCATCCGGTTCACGTAAACTCCGGGGACGTGCACCTTGTCCGGGTCTAGCTCCCCTACGGGAACAATTTCATCCTCTACTTCCACAATGGTCACCCTGGCCGCCATGGCCATGATTGGATTGAAATTTCGTTGGGTCAAGCGGAATTGCAGGTTTCCGAAAGTATCGGCTCGGAAGGCGCGGATCAATGCGTAGTCGGCGTGCAGGGGGAATTCCAGCACGTAGGTGCGGCCGTCAATCTCCCGGTGTTCCTTGCCCTCGGCCAACTCGGTGCCCACACTGGCCGGAGTGTAGAAGGCGCCGATTCCTGAAGCTGCCGCGCGGATTCGCTCCGCCAGAGTTCCCTGCGGTACGGTCTCGGCGTCTATTGTCCCTTCATTGTACATGCGGACAAAGGGACTTATCTGGGAAGGATGCGTGGGCGAAGTGAACGCCGCATACATCTTTTTGACCTGACCGGCTTCTATCAGGGTGCCCACGTCCACTTTTTCATCCAGGGTTCCACAATTGTTGGATATACCAGTGAGGTCTTTGGCGCCCTGACGGTGCAGCGCGGCCAACAGGTTGCGGGGCACACCTACCCCGCTGAAGCCCGGGGACATGAACACGGAGCCGTCGGAAATGTCGGCCACCGCCTCATCAAAGTTCTGGTAGATCTTGTTTTTCATATGGTCCCGCTCCTGGAGGACATTGTGCCCTACATACTACCGCAGTCCGTCTTTAGTTGCCACACCTTCAATGCCCTGCGCTGCAGGCAGGTCACACTTGACAAGGCAGCCGATTAGCAGAACAATCCTATGGGACAATCGGGACCCTTGAAAAGGCGTCCACCAGAGAAGAAACACGTACACAGAAAAGGGAGGGCTAGTATGACCACCGAGCAGCACCGGACCCACCTATACGTAGGAATTGCCGGCGAAGCGCCGCTGATCACCAACTCGCAGGAAGTTCGCCCCCTGGGGCAGGGCGGCCTGTTTCGACAGGGCGATGGAGAGGACGATTGGAAGAGCATTACTACAGGCCTTCCTGAAGAACCGCAGGTGCGGGCCCTCCTGGTCCATCCCGACGATCCTTCGGTCGTCTTCGCGGGAACCCAGAGCGGGGTTTACCGCAGCAACGACCGGGGAGATACCTGGAAGGCGATGGAGTCTCCCGACGGTGATGTGTGGTCCCTGGCAGTCCATCCCAACGACCACAACGTGATGTTTGCCGGATACGACAACTGCATCGTCGCCCGCTCGGACGATGGCGGCTCGACCTGGAAGAAAGGGAACACGGACAACGTCAGCTTCCCGCACATAACCATGAATCCATTCCCCATCTGCAAGCGGGTGATCGGCCTGGCGGTCGATGCCCACAACCCCCAGGACGTTTACGGGGCCATTGAGGTGGGCGGACTGATTGCCAGCAGGGACGGCGGAGCCAACTGGGAGTCCATTACCGACGGACATTACACCCGCACGGGCCCCGTGGACCTGCACGGGGTGCAGGTGAATCCGAAGTCGCCCGGTCTGGTTTACATCATCACCCAACTGGCCATGTTCCGCAGCCGGAACCGGGGCAGCAACTGGGAGTTTGTGGACATCGATGAGATGTTCCCGGGTGGCAGCTACTGCCGGGACCTGGTGGTAGCCCCGGACGACCCTAACACCATGTACCTGGCGGCCGGCGCCGGTGGCGGCAGCGCTCCTCCGGGCACCACTGAAGCGGGTGTGCTGGTGCGCAGTCGCGATGCCGGTGAGACCTGGGAGCGGGTGGACCTGGGCGAAATGGCGCCCAGCCGCATGTTCCAGATCGCCATAGATCCGAAGGCGCCCAGCAACGTATTCTGTTGCGACCGGGACGGGTTGGTCTTCCGAAGCAGGGACGGCGGCGACACCTGGAGCAAGAGCCAGGTGCCCGGTGAAATGGTGCGGGTACAGCACGTGTATCCCATGGTCTGCGGCTAGGCCATCTAAAATTATTGCGGGAGAGGGGAACAGTCAGCAGGGTGTCCACCGGCCCGGAAGGGCCTGGCCCGTCTCCCGCGACAACGACAACCAGAGGAAAGCGAGGTTCCCATTGACTTCCGCAGCATTAGAACGCGCCACCTACCGGATTTCGGACCAGGACCTGGAATACATGGTCCTGGACCGGAGTGACCTTCCGGACGATTTTCAAAGTTATCAGCAGGTGCGGGTGGGAGTTCTGGACAACGAAAACATGGCGGCCCACGGATTTGCTGGCAGCACCGCGGCCCGGTTCCGCGATGCCGGTCGCCTAACCGGCTATATGCGGGAATTTGGCCCGACGTCGGACATGAACGTGTTTGACGGCTTTAACTTCGTCGGATCAACTGTTGCCCACCTGTTCGACAAACCTGAATCCGTTACCGCCTGGATGCACGATATTTTTCTGAAGGACTTTGAGGGTAACGTGGGTGAGAGCGTGGGTGAGGGCCATCAGCTCATTTCGGTTGACCGCCTCGAAGCCTCCGGCTTTTTTGACGAGGCGGTGGCGCTGAAGGCGTTACAGGGTGGCCCGCAGGGTGTGGTTTCTTCTACGGTTATCGATTTCAGGGTGGGAAGAATCCTTGGCGTGGCCTTTGTAGGTACCGTAGGAAACCACGACCGGCTGGACCTGGCCGGCCAACTGGCCCTGGCCCTGGAGAAACGAATAGTCCAGGTAGTGCTGGGGGCAATTTAGGGCCCCAACCCAACCCTGAATGAGGGTTTAATGGCCACTGGTTTATTGAATCCAGAATGCGCGTCTTTTCCATATTGTTCCGACACTCCCTACACCACATCAGGGTGCAAAGATGGCTAACCGAGACCGACTGGTGGAAACGCTTATCGACTTGATCCATATTGACAGCCCCACGGGCGAGGAGGATGAGATTGACCGGGAGGTTTCGTCACGCCTCGAGGCCCTTGGCTTTAACGTGCGACACGATGACTACCAGAACGTGATTGCCCGTCTGGAAGGACAGGGTGAACCCATAATGCTGTCGGCGCACCTGGATACCGTCGAACCGGGACGAGGCATCCGGCCGCGCCTGGAAGGCGATGTCCTTCGTTCTGACGGCACTACTATCCTGGGCGGTGATTGCAAGGCCGGCGTTTCCATAGTCCTTGAAGCGCTGACCGCGGTGGTTGAGTCGGGCCGGCCACACCTGCCGGTAGAAGTGGTGTTCTCCCGTGCGGAAGAAGGCGGCCTCAACGGGGCTCGCAACCTGGATTTCAGCCTGGTCAACGCCACGCGCGGGGTGGTCTTTGACGGGGAGGGCCCGGTTAATCGGGTGACCGTTTCCGCTCCTGCCCAGAACGTGGTCAAGGCCGAAATAACCGGCAGGGCTTCCCACGCCGGCCTGGAACCGGAGAATGGGATATCCGCCCTGGTGATAGCTGCCCACCTTCTCACCAGGTTGCCCCTGGGTAGAATCGACGAAGAGACCACATCCAACATCGGGTATCTGGAAGGAGGGCTGAAGCGCAATATCATCCCCGAGCGGGCCTTTCTCGACGGTGAAATACGCAGCCGCGACCAAATAAAGCTGGAACATTACACCGGCGCTTTCTGCGGCGTATTTAAAGAGGTAGCTGCCATGTACCCCGAGGCCCGCCTGGACCTGGACATAGCCAATACCTACCAGTCCTACCGGGTGGAACCGGAGCATCCCACTGTCGTCTTGCTGTCCCGGGCGCTGGTAGATGTGGGTCTGGAGCCGGTGCTGGGCGGCAGCGGAGGAGGCTCCGACGCCAACGTGTTCTTCCAACACGGAATTGCGGCCCTGCCCGTGGGCATTGGTGTTCGTTCCTTTCACACACGGGAAGAGACGGCGATAGTTTCCGAGGTCCTGAAAGGGGCTGAAATGTGCGAGAGGCTGATCCTGGCCGGCCAATAGGAGAAACTGATCCCCAATTGACCGGCGTTGCAGTTTCAGTCCCTCCTTGCGGATGGCGCTTCCTCAGGCAAATCATGAGCCCCGGCATTCGATTGAATGCCGGGGCTATTGTTTATGGTGACGTTACAGGACTTTACTGGCTGGGACTGATTCCGTTTCGCTCCATGAGATCCTGGATTCTCCGGTCGGCCAGCCTGCGGAGTTTGTCTGCGTTGGCCCGTTCCTCGTCCATTCCCCGGTAGACATCGCTTTCGTAGGGTGCCCACGTGTTGGCCAGGCTCCGCAGTGCCGCGCCTTCCCGCTCCACCGCCTCGGAAAGCAGGTCGGAACTGGGCCGCAGGTATGAGACCTGTGACAGGCCTCTCACCCTGCTGCCAATCTCACTGAAACGTTGATTGTGAAGCAGCAACGCGGACGTGGCGCCGGCCCGGTTGCACTCCCCTTCGGTGCGGACCCAGCCGTCAAATTCCGAGTGGAAATCGTCCCAGGCATCCATCAAGCTGCCGAAGGCCGCCACAAAGTCGGCCAGCGCCTCGCGATCATTCTCGCTGAATCCTTCCACCAGGGCCTCCAGTTCCCTCTCAGCCGTCCTGCGGACCGCGCGGGTGCTGTCCAGTGTCTCATCAAAGGCGTCGAAATGATCGGAATGGTCCGGCGGTTCACCACCATTCTCAGCTGAATTCACGGAGTCCTGGGGAGACCCCTGCTGCCCCGAAGGCTCCGTGGTGGCCCTGGGAAAGGGACTTACTATGGAGCCTTCCACGCCGCCCTGGACATTGGGAGACGTCTGACCGCCGCTCTGTCCCAGGCTGAAGCTGCCCTGCGGCGTGCCGGTGCCATTTGCCCCGCTGCCGCTCTCGTCCACCTCTTCCGGTCCGGTCATGGCGCCGTTGCCACCGCTGGCTTCGCCGGGCTGTTCACCTTCCACGGATTCCTCTTCGTCGGCCTCCATGTCGGTGGCTTCCGCCCGGGCGGCTCGTCGCATGGCATCCAGCAGGTCCGCCAGGGCTTCTTCTTCAGACTCGGCGGCTTCAATGAGCGGATCCTGCACCGGGTCCGTCACCTTGTCGGATGGGATTTCTTCCAGGGCTTCCGCTACGTTGTCGTGCTCGTCGACCAGTTCCCTCAATCTGCTGACGATTTCTTCGGTGGGAAGTTCCAGGTATTCGTCCTCCAGCGCTCCGTAGGAATCGTAAAAGGTGTCCCAGGCCGCCTCCACGGGAGCAAGCTCTCGGGCAAAGTCTTTGGCGATCTGGCGGTCATCCGGATCGTCCATTTCTTCCAGCTTGTCCACGGCAATCTGGGTGGCCCGGAGCAAGTCAGCCGATGCAGCGCGGGTGGTCTGGGCGTTTTCCAATAGCATGGTATTGGCGGGGTTCCAGTTATCGCGCAGGCCCCTCAGTGAGGCCTCCTCGCTGGCTGCGGCGGCAATTACATCGTTGGGAAGTTCGCGGGCGATTCCCTTGCCGGGCAGGTTGCGGGCCTGGGTGGTGATGTCGCCAAAGTCACTGGCGAACAGCCGCAGGGCCGACTCCGCCGCCGCCCGGTTGCAGGCATTGATGCCGGAACGCCACCAGTCAAAGTCGACGTGGAAAGCATCCCACTCGTCGTTGATGGACTGCTGGGCTTCAGCATGCTCCTGAATAAGCTCCGGCGATACGGGAACCGCCGTAGGGGACGCGCTGCCGGTCGGAGATGACTCCGTGCTCAGGCTCGGTCCGGATATGGAATCCGCTGCCTCGTTGGTGCATGCCAGCGCCAGAACTGCCAGGACGCCCAGGGAAGAGAAAAGAAAAGAACGCAGGATTATCTTCATTTGGTCTCTAACACCCCTGTATTATCGTTGACCAGGCTGTTCCTGAATGCGCCGGACTGGAGCCGGAAGATCGCTGACTCCAGGCTGTCCGCCGAATCCGCCATTATCACCAGTACATCCCGGTCCCCCGAGCTATTGAGGGATATGACGGCCAGGTCTTCCAGCGGGATTCCCGAGGCAAAGGGCGTGGTCAAAGTGTCGCTGATAAGCAGGCCGTTGGCTTCCAGATACCTGGCGGCTCTGGAGTGTTCGGAGAAAAGCCCCAGGTAGACCGTATCGTTGCCCACATTCTCGGAACCCTGCAACTCGGCAGTAACTCCCTCGTCGGACAACACGCGCTTCAAATTGGCGGCCCTGGTCACCAGGCTGGCGTCTTCTACCAGGATGTCCACTTCCCCCTGCAGAAACTTGGGAAACTGGGCCAGTCCGAAAGCTCGATCACTCTCGGTCAGAAAGTCCGCAATGTTGGACACCATCCTGGAATTATCCTTGACGCCGCTATAGGGGGGAATCATGAAAGTCCAGTCGTAGACCGCCAGGACGTTCCGGTGGGCGCCAATGGCGATGGGCGCACGCGGGTCACTCACCTCGGATATGCTGGAAATCGTCTGGCCGCCGGTGTAGGCCAACCCGGGCCCGGCGGAGTCCAGGGACCCGGCATAGTAGAAGGCCATCTCACTCACGCCCGTGGTCAGAGGATCAGCCTGAAAGTCACGCACAAATATTTCACGGAAATTGGAGTCGTATTCGTCAAGGTTATATAGGAAATCGGGCTGAAAGAACACGCCCAGGGGTTTAGACAGGTCGTTAATTTGAAAGAAACGGCCGGGGTCGCCTACCAGCAACACCTTGCCGCCGTCTTCCACGAAATCCACAACGGCCGCGATTTCATCGGGAGAAAACCACACCACCGGCAGTATCACCAGGAAAGCGTCAGCCCGGCTCAATTCCTCCGCCAGCGGTTCACCGCCGTCGGCGTCGTAAAAGCTGGAGCTGTACCCCCTTGCCGACACCCGGGAAAGAAGGACGTTCAGTTCAGAATGGCGAAAATTGTTCCGGTGCGCAGAGTCAATCAACAGGTGACCACGAGCGTCTTCCCCAACTGTGCCGGAGGCGAACACGGGCTGGTCCGATTGGCTCACGCTGACCGCCGGAACCGAATCGATCTCTTCAAATGCGATTTCAGGCAGAGGCGGCGGCGAGTAGGTTCCGCGATAAAAGACGAGGAATGCCGCAAGGAGAAAGGCAACCAGGAAAACGGGAAGGACGAGAAGTTTCCACACTTTAGTGGTCGGCTCCTACGTATAGGTAATAGAACTGGGGACGGTTCATGTCCAGGGGCAGGTTCGGGAATTGCTGTTCAGTGGGAACTCCAAACACGCCGTATTCCAGTGGGCGGTTAATGAAACCCGACCCATCCAGGTACGGCGCTATTTCTACCTGGTCGAAGGCATCCGGAAAATCGGTCGATTCCGCCTCCTGGCTTGGTTGGTCTTGGTCCGACGGAGCCATGCGGCCTGCCAATATCTTCAGTATGTCGATGTCAGATTCGGCCAGCGACTCGTCTACGTCGCCGGTCGAAGAATAAATGCGGCGCAGATCCTGGACAAACAGCCGGTTGACTTCAACGTTCACGTTTACCAGGCTGTAGCTGCGGATGCCGGCCAGTTCCGCCACCTTCTTGTATGCTTCGGTATCGCTGCCAATTTCATCGACGAGGCCCAGGGCCACGGCTTCCATGCCGGTATAGAGCTTTCCGTCGCCCAGTTCTTCGCGGGAGATTTTCAGCTTGTCGCCCCGCTCCCGGACTACCATTTCCAAAAAGGCTTCCTTAAGCATGTCCAGGTCTGAAATCCAGTCCCGTCGGGAAACGCCGGTCAGCTTGTAGGGGCCGGTGAAGGCGAACTGCTCTGGAATCTGTGGCGGAAATATGGGACCTGTGCCGGCCACTACGCCAATGTTGCCAACCAGGGAAGAGGTCTTGGCGTAGGTGTGATTGGTTCCCATGGCCATCATGTAGCCGCCGCTGGCCATCATTCCGTTCATTACCATCACCACGGGCTTCTCGGCCCGTAGCTTGGCAGTCTCGTGGTAGAGCTGTTCGCTGGCAGACGCGCCACCGCCGGGGCTTGCCATCTTGATGACGACGCCCTTTATTTCCGGATTGCGGCGGGAGTACTCCAGGAAGGAAGTGATGATAGCTGCGGAGTCTTCGGAAATGCCAGTAAAGGGAATGTCAATTACACCAATCTTGGGTTTCGCAGGCAAGGCGTGGAAAAACAGCCCGTAACCTATTGCAATGCCCAGAACCGCCAGGATCGGACCAGCAACCCACCAACTTGCCAGAATTCGACCCAAACCTGAAAGAATTCGCATTCCTACCTGCATATTCCCGCGGGCGACATTGCGGGTGGTGACTCCCTGCCCCAAGGGAACGTGAAGCCGATCCCCTGAATAACTAGCTACCGATGGTATCCTACGTAAATCTGGGTGTCAACGATTCGGCCGGCCGGCGCGGCCCTGAGGAAACCCGTCGTCCACAGCGCCGGTCAGGTATGGTTACGACTCGGCAACGCGGTCAGATCTATGCTCCGGTTTCCCAGCGCCGGTATTGCTTTCAGCCGGAGTCAGGATACTCGCGGATTATCAAGAAATTGTGACGCTTGGGGCCGGTCTTCAATTTAACCTGTCATTCCGGCCCCCAAGCCGGAATCCAGGCGTTTTGAAGCGAATATTCCGACACGGGATGCTGGAGCTAGATTCCGGGTTTCGCCGGAATGACGAGATCTCGCCATTTTGACGACAACGCCAGGAGCAGTCAGGCTGCGGAAAGAAGCTGGGGCGTGATGAAGGAGTGGTCTTGAGACCCGCATCAGCAAGTGTCGGGGGAGGCGTTAACTTCCTCGCGCAGCGGGCAGGGCCCTGGCATCCCGAAGTGGGTGGCGGGTGGAATACCTGCTGACCCTGCCATCATAAACTGCTATAAACTACTGACCACAGATAAAGGCGGACGAATTATCTTCAGGAAGGTAATCCAATCGCTAGCTGTTTGGCGCGGGGTAGTCATCAA
This sequence comes from Dehalococcoidia bacterium, assembly GCA_965207275.1. Classification (GTDB taxonomy): domain Bacteria; phylum Chloroflexota; class Dehalococcoidia; order Lucifugimonadales; family UBA3495; genus Bin22. Next base: position 1,511,427 of record CBDBMH010000002.1, on the reverse strand, counting down.
GGCTGAAGGGTTCGCCATTCAAGCTGATGGTGTCCTCGAACAGCTCGGGCCGACCGAAGGACTGGCGGGCAAAGCAGCCGTTGCGGGCGTTGCGCATTACGCCAGCCACCTTCGCCGGTGCGTCGCCGGACTCGACGTCATAGTGGATGGCTATCTTTTCGGCCTTTGCCTGGATCGTCTGCCGCAGTACCGAGCCCTCAGCGGAAACGGTGTAGCCGATGTTGGCCCGGATCTGGCCCATGTCTACTTTCATCATTTGAGCGTACCGCTCAAGCTGGGTCATTTCTCAAAACAGGATGGCAACTGCGAAGTAGGTCATGGGCGAGGGGGCCGTATTCTCGCCCATGGGCGGGCCCTCGTCGCACATAATGGTAAAACCCCGAGCCTCTGCCTGCTTTTTCATCCCGTCCAGGGTCATGGCGTGTCCCTCGACGGTGAAGGAACGGGAGAAGCGATCGTTGTCCGAAGTGGTCATGGTCGTCTCCTTTCAATACGGATGGGAGGGAAGTATAGCACGGGAGGCTGCCGATAACTGTTGCTTTGTATGCAGGCCAAGGCAATCGCGCTTTAAAGAATGTCATGCTGAGCGAAGTCGAAGCATCTGAATCCGTACCTGCCAGCCAGGCATTGGGACCCAATCCACGACTCCAAACGAAGAGTTTAGACCCTTCGGCAAGCTCAGGGTGACTGACTCTTTTCTGCCGGTCCTGGGGCAATCTGAGGAATATTTATAATGCGATTGCCCTGGGATGCAGGCCAGCAGCGCCCTGAAGCCCTGGCGACGCCAATCGATTCTACATGGAGGGTCGGCGATTGCTTCCGGGCGACTATTACCGAAGAAAAGTGTGTTTTCCTGTACAATAGCGGCGACCACACTTTGCCGACCATACCGGGCGAGAAGGCCGGCCACCAGGAGGACGATATGCCCATCATAGACCATTCCCATGCCCCCGAGGTTCCCTGGCGGCCCGGCTACCGCAAATGGGATGTTGCCGGCCACCAGCAGGGAGTCACCAGCACCTTCAGCATCAACACCGCCGAACCTGGCGCCGGCGCTCCGCTTCACACCCATACTATTGACGAACTCATAGTCATTCTGCAGGGGACCCTGGAAGTAAGCATGGATGGGGAGACCCGAACGGTGGGGCCCAACCACACCGTCGTCATTCCGCCCGGCGCGGAGCACAGTTTCCGGATTATCGGAAGCGATACGGCTTATTTGTTCGTCTTCTTCCCGGCCTTGAATCCCTACAGCGAAGAACACACCCACTACCTTGAGGGGGCGCGGCCAGCTTCCGTAACCGACTGACGCCACACCCGCAGTGCTCTCCATGCAGAGGGCCCGAATCTTACCTCAGGGCAATCGCATGAGTGTTCAGACCCACAACCGTCATAATGGCGAAAGCCGGTATACAGCTGCCGAATTTCTATGTCGCCTTTTCTGATTGCTCGCCTCTATGCTTCTTGGACTCCGGTGGAAGCCGGAGTCACCGCTGGATACGTCATTCATGCGACAGTCCTGAATCGTGCCTTAGTTCCGCTTGAGTTCAACGAGAGGAGCAGCTTATGACTTGGATCAGACAGGAGGAAGTGGGCATGCCGGGCATCATCAGCTCCATGTCCATCAATCCGAAGATGATGGAAGCCGTGCGTAACTTGAACCAGGCCGTCAGCTTCGGCGCATCGGAGTTGACAAGGGTCCAGGAGGAGTCCATCGCCGTAGCGGTGTCTGTTATCAATCGTTGCCGTTATTGAGCTTCTTCCCACGGAGGGTTCCTCCGTCAGCACTCCGACGATCCCGAATACGCCAGCCACATTCTGCACGACTACACTACCGCCGACCTGGACCCGCAGACCAGGGGAATGCTGGATTTTGCGGTGAAGCTGACCAGGCAGCCCACCGAAATGAGGGAGGCCGACGTGCTGCGGCTGCGGGAGCTTGGTCTCAACGACGAGAAGATACTGTCGGTGGTGGGGATAACCTGCCTGTTCAACTTTATGAACCGGCTGGCCGACGGCCTGGGAGTCGACATCGGCGCCGACCGCCAGGAAGCCATGGACGGATGGGTTACCGGACCGGCCCGCGACCAGGAATGGCTATGGGCGTTCAAGGAGCAAGGAGACTAATGCTTCAAGCCAGGCAGCTTCGGGCCGGCTCGGTAACGCGTTGCCCGATTAATGCCCAGTGCGGCAATGCGTAATTGGGTGGCAGCGGGAATCAAGGTGGGGAAAAAACGCTCAATGACCCATAACCAACCAGGGGCAGGCGACGAGCCTGCCCCTGGTCTGTACCTGGTGACGAAGGTACCTCTTTAGTCCGGCCGGTCGCAGTGGATACCTGACCGGGTCCAGTAGTCCCAAAGGTTGGCGGCATTCATTCGCATTACCCTGGGGGAAGTGCCGTCCTGCCCAACGTCCATGGGATAGCGGTCCGTCAGGCCCGTCAGGTTATCCACCGCCTCGTCCCGGGTCATTCCCCGTTCCACCGCCTGGCGGGCGTACTCCTTCCACTCCAGGATGTATTCGCCCTGCTCGTCCAGGTAGCTCTTGTCACAGCGGCGGCCATGGCCAGGAATGAATATCTCCTCGTCCAACTGGCGCAGGGACTCCAGGGCACGCAGCCATTGGTCGGGGTTGGCTTCCTGGATATAGGTCTGCACCCGGTGAAAAATTTTGTCGCTGGTGAAAACCACTCCCTCTTCCTTTATCAGAATGGCGGCCTGGTACAGAGTGTGGCCCGGCATATGGATCATCTGGAAGGTATGGTCGCCCACGTGCAGGGTCATACCGTTGCGAAACGTGATGACCGGAGCGTTGGGAGTGTAGTTCTCCAACAGGGCCGGTTCCTCCGGCCCCATGCCCGCCACCCGGGCCACGTGCTCTTCCAGGTCGGTATCCAGGATCCGCTGCCGAACACCCTCATGAGCAATGACGGGCACATCGAAGTAAGCGTTGCCCGTCCAGTGGTCGCCGTGGGGTTCGGTGTTGATGATGTAGATCAGTTCCCCGTGCTTGTCGATTTCATCCTTGAGCTTCAGGGCGTCACTGGGCTTTTGGGGGCTGTCGATCATCACCACGCCCTCGGACGTCACCACAAAGCCATGGTTGCAACCTCGAACCTGGGTTTCCGCGAATACGCTGCCGGTTACCTGTTCCATATCCTCTCCCCCTTCAGATTTGCGTTCGGGCTGACTTGCTCCCTGATCTCCAGGTTTGCGTCCTTGCCTGGTAGCCCAACAGGATTGACATGATGACTAACACTTAGAGCCCGTCCTACCGGCGAAAGCCGTTATCCACTTTCGGGACCTTCCGGATTCCGGCCTGCGCCAGAATGACGGTTAATCCCCAACCCTTCGCTTCAAGGTTGTTGCCCCACTAGTTGAGTTGCCGAAGCTTGGGGTCCAGGCGGTCCCGCAGCCAGTCTCCAAAGAGGTTCAGGGAGAGGACTGTCAGGAGGATAGCCACGCCGGGCATGGTGGAGATCCACCATGCGTCGGCCAGGAAGTCCCGCCCGTCCGCCACCATGGAACCCCAGGCCGGCGTGGGAGGCGGAACGCCGGCGCCCAGGAAGCTGAGGGTCGATTCGACCAGGATAACGATGCTCACCTGGAGGGTAGCCACCACGATGAGGGTGTTGATCACACCTGGGAATAGGTGGATGAACAGGATGCGCGGGGTCGAGGCGCCAGCCACCTTGGCCAGCGAGACGTAATCCATTGTCTTGAGTTGTAGCACTTCGCCCCGTATCTGGCGGGCAAACCTCACCCAGATGAACAGGACCAGCACCATGGTGGTGATGAAAAAGGACTGGCCCACCGCTACCACCAGCACCAGGGCTACCAGCACCAAAGGCAGGGCCAGGAAAATATCCACGATCCGCATCAGGAGTTCGTCCACCAGCTTGCCGAAATACCCGGCAATCAGGCCCAGACCGGTGCCGATAGCGCCGCCGATCCCCAGCGTTACGCCGGCGATGATCAGAGAGATGCGCGCCCCGTAGATGATGCGGCTGAGAATGTCTCTGCCCAGGTCGTCGGTCCCCAGCAGGTACCTGGACTTTCCGCCATCCCGAAGCACCACGGCAACTTCCTCTCCCAGGGCGGCGTTGGGATCGATGCGCTGGGCACGGGAAATTGAAATCTGGCGATGACTCAGGCCGGGTTCGGGAAATTCGACCACCGTCTTGGTGGTTGTGCGCTCGCCAATCCAGGCTGGGGGCAACTTCTGATCGGCCAGATTTCCCTTGTGAGGGTCGTGGGGAGCGATGAGGGGCGCGAGGATGCCCGTTCCGGCCACCAGCAAAAGGAGGAAAACGGAAATCCCCAGCAGTACATGGCGACGGCGCAGCCTTCGAATCCATCGCGATGGGTTCACTGAGGATGGTGGCCGGGTTACGAGGACGGTGTCCGCCATTTTCCTCTCTCCAACCCTTAGCTGAACCGAATTCTGGGGTCAAGGTAGGCATAGAGAATGTCCACCAGCAGAGATGTTCCCAGGTACATCACCGCGAAAAAGACCACTATGCCCTGCAGCAAGGAATAATCGGACTGGCGCAAAGCGTCAAATGCCAGCAGCCCAATGCCCGGCCACGCAAATACGGTCTCAGCCACTATGGATCCGGTCACCAGCGTGCCGAGGGTAATGCCCATAAAGGTCAGCGGCGGAATTACCGCGTTCTTCAGGGCATGCTTCCAGATAATCTGGGTCTCGGATACGCCCTTGGCCCTGGCCAGCTTGATGTATTCCGTATCCAGGCTGTCCAGCATGGCAGACCGAACAATACGCATATTGGCCGCCACGGTGAACCAGCCCAGGGTTATGGCCGGCAGTACGAAGCTGTTCCAGTCGTAGCGCCCGGAAGGCGGCACCCAACCCAGCATCACGGCAAAGAAAAAGATCATCATTATGCCCAGCCAGAAGGGCGGCATGGACTGTCCCAGGAGGGCTACCAGCTTGCCCACCTGGTCCCAGAAACTGTCCCGCTTTATGGAAGACAGGATGCCCAGGGGTATTCCAATAACCAGCGAAAAAATGAAGGCAGCGGCGCCCAGTTGAAGCGTGGCAGGCAACCGCTCCAAAATCGTTGCGGTTACCGGCTGGTTGTCGATTACCGAGTCACCAAAGTCAAGCAACAGCGCGTCGCCGAGGAAAATGGCGTACTGGATGTACAGGGGCTTGTCCAGGCCCAGCTCAACGCCCAGTTCGTCCCACATTTCGGTGCTGGCGTAATCATCCAGCAACAACGTGCGCGGGTCGCCGGAAGCCCTTGCCATCACAAAAACGATCAGGGAAACCAGGACCAATGTGACTACGGTAATGACCAGCCGGCGAAGGATGAATTTTTGCACCGTTTAATCCCCCTGGGCCCTATGGAAGCTACCGGGAGAAAGTCTCTTCCGCCTTGGGAATCATCGGAATATGCCGCGATTCCTGCTTGCGGCGGCGAAACACTCGAGCCGTTGTCTGACCGGTAACGCCGAGCAGCAGGGTCGCCAAATTGGCCAAAATAACTGCCCCGGTTACAGCATAGGCCAGCGGTCCCATGGTGGGCGAGGCGCAGCACTCTGGTTCCACCCCCGAACCGTAACGGAAGGCGATCCAGGCCCCGGCAACACCGGCCGTCACCGCTGCCAGGGTAATGCAGGAGTAGAATGCCTTTCCCATACCCTTGAGCCACAGCCATGCGGTAAGACTTCCCAGTCCTGCGCCCAGCCCGATGCCGCCTAACAGCGTGGCCAGCCAGCCAGCCCAGGATGTTATTCCAAAGAGCAGCAGCCCCATTCGCGCCAGGACCACGCCCAAGCCTGCAGCTACCAGGGCCAGGCCCAGCCCCAGGGCGGTTCTGCCCAGGTATCCGACAAGATGTTGGCGCAAATCGGTCCCGCTCAACAAGTTTCGCAGAAAGACAGTGACGAGAAAGTCTGTGGAATTATTGGAGGATACTAACACAAAGGGAAGTTGGTGACCATTAGATAGAGATTGCCAAGCGGAACCCATCCGGTGACTGACTCCCAGCCCCGACAACAAAAGGGCGAGAGCAGAGACGTCTTGCCCTCGCCCGGCATCATAGGTATCAGAGGAAGCTTTTGATGGACTCCCGGCGACTCCCTAACTTGCCACGGGAACGCCGGCAAATGCTTCCCGCAGGCAGGAGGCAGCCTGGCCCACTGCTTCCCTTGATTTATCCACAGCGGCGAACATGCCGAAGAAGCCGTGAATCATGCCATCGTAGCGGGTGCACACGGTGGGAACGCCTGCCTCCCGCAACCGTTGGGCGTAAGCCTCCCCCTCGTCGCGAAGGGGATCGTACTCGGCGGTAATAACCAGCGCCGGAGGTAGCCCGCTCAGGTCCGTGGCGTGAATGGGGGCGGCGTAGGGATTTGTGGCGTCGGCTTCCTCCGCCAGGTAGTGATCCCAGAACCAAATCATTCCATCGCGGGTCAGGGAGTAGCCCACGCCATTGGCCGTGTAGGAGCCATTGTCGAAGTTGCGCTCGGTTACGGGATAGACCAGCAATTGAAACACCAGGTCGCACCCGCCCCGGTCGCGGGACATTAGGGAGACGGCAGCAGACAGGTTTCCGCCGGCGCTGTCGCCGCCGGTGGCTATGCGGGCAGGGTCTACGTTCAAAGAAGCGGCATTTGCCGCCAGCCACTGGGTCGCGGCATAGCAGTCGTCGGCGGCGCCGGGGAATTTGGTCTCCGGGGCCAGGCGATAGTCAACGGAGACCACCACGCAGTTGGCGCCAGCGCACAAGTGCCTGGCAGATCCGTCGGCAGTATCCAGATCGCCGACTACCCAGCCCCCGCCGTGGAACCAGGCGAGGCCGGGGAAGGGTCCCGAACCTTCGGGAGTGTAAATGCGAACGGGTATCTCGCCGCCAGGACCGGGAATAGTTCGGTCTTCCACCTTGCCAACATCGGGGCCCGGAGCGCGGGGACGCATTTTCCCGTTGATACGGGCCTGCTCCGGCGATACTTCGTTGTTGGGTGGCAGGCCAAGGGCGGCGACGGCCTCCATCACGGTTACGATCTGCGGGTCAAGGGCCATGGGTGCACCTCCATATTTTAGTGGCGGGTTGGAATCGTTTGGTGGCATTGTAACCCCTGGAATTGTTCCCGCCAATTTTTTTCGAGCACGAATATTTCGGGGCTTAGCCGCCCGATAGTTTCGTAAGGACATGAGGGAATAGAGAGAGGGCCGCCCGACGGGTGGCCAGCTTAAGACATGCTTGGCCTGAAACACAGCCGCCCGGTCTTTGCGATCCGGGCGGGTGTCCAGCTAAGGGCGATTGGTCTGCCCTAAGATTCCGGCCGCCACCGCAAGTCGGGGTGCCTGGCCGCTCCCGCCTCGTCCAACCGCGAAACCGGTGTTGTGTGGGGAGCGTGGTGCACGAACTCGGGGTCGTCAAAGGACTCCTGGTTAATCTCCCGCAAAGCCTGGATGAAGGCGTCCAGTGTGTCCCGGTTTTCCGCCTCCGTGGGTTCGATCATCAGGGCCTCGTGGACAATGAGCGGGAAATACATGGTGGGCGCGTGGAAACCGTAGTCCAGCAATCTCTTGGCCACGTCCAGACCACTGACGCCCCTGGCCCGCTGCCAATCGGCAGATAACACCACCTCATGCATGCAGGTGCGGTCATAGGGCAGATAGTAGATGTCCTTCAACGCTTGTAACAGGTAATTGGCGTTCAGCACCGCGTTGCCGCTGATGGACTTGATTCCGGCGTCGCCGAGGGTACGAATATAGGTGTAGGCCCGCACCAGCACACCGAAGTTGCCGTGGAAGCTGCTCATTTTGCCGATACTATGCTCGGGTATTTCCAGAGTGTAATAGTCCGATATGTAATCCTGGGGAATTGATCCCAGGCGCGGATCGTCGGTCACGTCTACTATGGGCGCCGCCAGGTAGGGCGCCAGGACAGGCGCGCAGCACACCGGTCCGGCGCCCGGCCCGCCTCCGCCGTGAGGGGTGCTGAAAGTCTTGTGCAGGTTCAGGTGGATGACGTCAAACCCCAGGTCGCCGAGTTTGACGCGGCCCAGCAAGGCGTTCATGTTGGCGCCGTCGCCGTAGACCAGGCCGCCCGCCTCGTGGACAATGCGGCACACCTCGACAATGTTATGGTCGAAGAGGCCCAGGGTGCTGGGCAGGGTTATCATGACGCCGGCCAGGTCGGGGCCGGCCAGTTCGTGCAGCGCCTCTAAATCGACGTTTCCGTCCTTGTCCGACGCCAAGGTGACCACCTCGAAGCCTGCCATCGCCGCCGACGCCGGGTTGGTGCCGTGGGCGCTGTCGGGAATGGCCATTTTGGTGCGACCCGTGTCGCCATGGGCGTGGTGGTGGGCCCGCATCATCAGAACGCCGGCCAGTTCACCGTGGGCGCCGGCCAGGGTGGCAAGGCTGACACCGGCCATGCCGGTAATTTCTCCCAGGAACTCCTGGAGGCGGTAAAGCAACTGCAGCGCTCCCTGGCTTTGTTCCCCGGGCTGCAGGGGATGGATGGCCGCGAACCCGGGCAGGAAGGCCATCTCGTCATTGACCTTGGGATTGTACTTCATGGTGCAGCTGCCCAGGGGATAGAACTGGGTGTCAATGGAAAAGTTGAGCTGGCTTAGCGCCGTGAAGTACTGCACCACCTCAGGCTCCGACACCTCCGGCAGACCAAGGTCACGGCGCAGCAAAGATGCATCGGGCAGGGGTTGAGGCGGTACGTCCAGCGGCGGCGCTACCACGCCCACCCGGCCCGGAACGCTGCGTTCCATCAGGAGTTTGCTTGTGTCGCGTGATCCACCTTTGAGCATCAGCTGAACTCCGCCATACCTGCCACCAGGGCTTCAATGTCGTCCTTGCTATTCATTTCGGTTACGCATAAGAGCATGCCCCGGTCCAGTTCACCGGGAAGTGGGTCGCTATAAGGAGGCGCGCTGATGTCCAGGCCGCCAAGTATGTTCCGCTCCATCAGCTTCCCGTTGATCTGGGCCGGTGGTGCCGGACATTGGACCACGAATTCCAGGAAGAATGGGCCGCGTTTAAAGGGGATGCTATATCCGGGCAGGGCTTCAATTTGGGCCGCGGCATAGTGCGCCTTGTGGTAGCACAATTCGGCCACCTGCCTCAATCCCTGCCGGCCCATGGCGGCCAGGTAAATGGTGGCGGCCAGCGCATACAGGGCCTCGTTGGTACAGATGTTGCTGGTGGCTCGTTCTCGCCGGATGTGCTGTTCTCTGGTCTGCAGAGTCAGCACATAGCCAGTCCGGCCCTGGGAGTCCACGGTGCGGCCCACCAGGCGGCTGGGCATTTGCCTGATGTACTGCTCCTTGCAGGTGAACAGTCCCAGGTAGGGCCCTCCGTAGCTGGCAGGTATCCCCAGGGGCTGCCCTTCCCCGGTAACGATATCCGCGCTGTAGTGGCCAGGCGGGTTGAGCATGCCGCAGGCCAGGGGATCTGCCGAGACTACCAGCAGGGAGCCGTGCCCATGGGCCAACTGGGCGAACTCTCCCAGGTCCTCTATACCCCCGTAGAAGTTCGGGTACTGGACAACCAGGCAGGCGGTATCGTCTCCTATTTCCGGTTCCCAGTGGCGTACTACCTCGATGTTTACTCCCTGGGCCTGACAGTAGGTCCGGATTACCTGGAGATAGATGGGGGAAACGGTGTCGGACACGGCCACCCGGTCGCGTCGGGTGACCCGGCAGGCCATGAGCACGCCCTCTGCCAGGCTGGTTGCCCCGTCGTACATACCGGCGTTAGCCACTTCCATGCCGAACAGGCTGCTGATCAGGGTCTGGAACTCGTAGATTACCTGGAGTGTGCCCTGGCTTACCTCGGGTTGGTATGGAGTGTAGGCGGTAAGAAACTCGCCGCGCGTCATCAGCGCCTTGACGACGGATGGAATAAAGTGGTGGTAAGAACCCGCGCCCAGGAAGGAAGGCCCGCTGCCCAGGGACCGGTTCTTCGAGGCCAGCGCTCCCAGTTCCCGCTGAATGTCCAGCTCGGAGAGAGGAACAGGCAAGTCCAGGGGCGGATTTCGATACTCGTCAGGGATATCGTGAAAAAGTTCGTCTATAGAGGTGACACCGAGAGTGGCAAGCATCTCAGCCTGTTCCTGCTCGGTGTTCGGGATGTAGTGAGACTGAAAGTGGGCTGTCGTCAAGGGCCATTCTCCTGAATAATGCGACCCGGTAGAAAATTGCATACCGCTGAGGGCTATTTCCCGCCCGGGCTAATCCCCGTGTTTCTCCCGACCTCCCCGCATTGCAAGTGTGCCGCCGTCCCTTCTAGTTTGACCCTATGTACTCGTCATACTCTGCGGCGGTCATCAAGTTGTCCAGTTCGGACAGGTCAGCCAGGACTACTTTCATAATCCAGCCAGCGTCGAAGGGATCGTCGTTCACCAGTTCCGGGTGGTCTATGAGACCGTCATTTATGGCTTCTATCTGGCCGGTTACCGGCGAAAACAGGTCGGATACGGCCTTTACTGACTCCACCTCTCCCATTTTCACCATGTAGGAGACACCTTCTCCGGCCTTGGGCAGGTCAAAATACACAATGTCGCCCAGTTCGTCCTGGGCAAAGTCCGTAATGCCCACCGAAACCAGCCTGGTGTCGGCGTCATCCAACCTGGCCCATTCGTGCTCACGAGTATACCTGCGGTCGTCAGGACTCATCCTTGTTGGGACCTCCTGGTCTACGGGTTTCTATCGTCCCCTGCTGTAAAAGGGGAGAGGTACAATTTCGGCCGTTGCCGTCCGACCGCGTATGTCCACTTCAACGGACGTTCCGGGTTCGGAATGGCCCGCCAAAACGTAGCCCAAAGCTATGCTGGTGTCAAGGGTAGGGGAGAAGCTGCCGCTGGTTATGCGTCCTGTTTCCTGCCCGGCCGCCATTATGGGATAGCCCGCCCGGGGAGCGCTGCGGCCGGGCAGAGTCAGGCCCACCAGCTTGCGGGCCGTTCCATTTTCCCGCTGGTCTGCCAGAACCGGTTGCCCGATATAGCGCCCTTCCCGCCGAACGAACCGCTCAAGGCCGGCCTCAATCGGGGAAGTTTCCGGGTCTATCTCGTGGCCATGCAGGGGAAGGGCTGCTTCCAGGCGAAGCACGTCCCGCGCGCCCAGGCCGCACGGCAAAGCGCCGGCTTCCATCAGCGCATTCCATATGGGCCCTGCGGCCTCGCTGCGCATGGAAAGTTCGAAACCGTCTTCGCCCGTGTAGCCCGTACGGCCTATGAATACGTCATGGCTGTTCAGCGCGCCTCTTGCCCAGGTGAAGAACCGCAGCGAGGACGGCGGTTCGCCTCCATCCAGCTTACATAAACCGTCCAGCAATGCCGCGGCCCCGGGACCCTGGAGGGCGATCAGGCCGGTTTCCCGGGTTTGGTCTTCAATTTGCACGCCGGCGGAGTATTCCGCTTTAATCCACCGATCGAACCACTCCACAACTGCGGGCCGGTTGCCGGCGTTGGGTATCAGCAAGAAGCGGTCCTCGCCTAGGCTGTAGAAGATGGTGTCGTCAATAACGCCGCCACTTTCATTGCAGATCAGGCAATAGCGCGCCCTGCCCGTTCGGAGATTGGTCGCGGAGCCGGTGAGCATCCTGTCCAGGAACTCACCTGCCTGGGGACCGGTAATGTTCAGGCGGCCCATGTGGGAAACGTCAAACATTCCCACGGAGGTACGAACCGCCCTGACCTCGTTGATGATTCCCGAGTACTGGACGGGCATGTCCCACCCACCGAAAGGGACCATTCGGGCGCCCAGGTCGACATGGTTCTGGTAGAGCATTGTTTGCAGATTCATGATTCAATTATAGGGGTTGCCCTTCCGGTTTACCAACTGCCAGGTTCTTTGGCGATGTTTCGCGTCGCGGTGCAAGCAGGTTAATGCTGATTGATTTCCTTATCCGAAGTGCATTACTTCATCGGCGGAGTCGCGGCGATGTGATTGCTCGAACTTGTTCCAGGCTGCCGCAATTGGGCGATTCCCACGCCTGACCCTGAACCTAAGCAGTTCAAGGATGCCTGCAGGTGTATTAGCGAATACAAGGGAAAGACAAACAGAGAGTCCGACGCCGAGGCGGAAACGTACAAAATAAATGGAGTGGGCACGATTACAAAAGCCCCGGTATTCAACCTATAATGATTCGGTCATAGGTTGAAGGTGAAAACCGCCCGGGTTGCTCACTGATGAGCGGCGGCGGTACAAAGTCCAAAATGTAGAGGACGGATCGGAGATGAGAGGAATTTTCGTCGCTGTAACTGCGGGTCTGGTGGGGATGGTGAGCCTTCTCCTCGTACTAAATAATCCGGGACCGGCTGCAGCCCAGCAATCCGAAATTCAAGTGTTGAATCATTGGGTTGACACCAATTTCCCGAAGGACGTCAAGTTTTACGTTGAGGTTACGGGGCCCGATGAAATCGAAGAAGTAAGGGTGGTTATGAAGACCCTGGGACAGACCACCCGAAGCGCATATCGCCAGGTGGAGTTTGAGCCGGGTAACAGCGTCAGTGGCGAAGCGGAGTTGCTGACCAGTGGCAACAATTACGTTCCTCCCGGAACCAGAATGGCCTATTCATTCGAAGTCAAGGACAAGGCCGGAAGGGAGTTGCGGACCGAGGAACAGGTGTTTGTGTACCTGGACAATCGGTTTGAATGGCTCACCGTCTCCGAGGGAATAGTTACCGTCTATTACAACGATCCCCTGGTGAAGAGCAGGGCCGAGCATGTGTTGGAGACCGCGCTTGCCTCAATGAGAATTACCGGTCCGGCCCTGGGCATCAGTCCAGACGTTCCCCTGCATATCGTTACTTACCATAACTACCGCGACATGATTGGGGCCCTGCCTTTTCGCTCCGAGGCCACCAGCAGCCAGTTGATCACCCAGGGGATGGCCTTTGACGAGGAACGGGTCCTGATGGTCCACTCCGGCGACGGCTCGGTGACTGCCACCACTGCTCACGAATTTGTCCACCTGCTGGTGGGTGACGCGCTGGGCAGGGCCTATTCCCGGGCGCCGGCCTGGCTCAATGAGGGTCTGGCCGAGTACGGTTCGCGCCACGGTGGGGACCGGTCAATTATCAATGGCCGCATTGAACGGGCCATAAGAAACGGTACTATTCGGCCGCTCTGGCACCTGGGCAGCTACAGCGGCACCCCCGAGGAGATCATCTATGCCTACGCCCACGGGGAATCGGTGGTTACCTTTATGGTCCTGGAGTACGGCGAAGAGAAGATGGCGGACTTGATGCAGGCCATCACCCGCACGCTGGACATTGATTCGGCGCTGATGGACGTGTATGGCCTGGACCAGCACGGCATAGATTCAGCATGGCGGCAGGAGATTGGCCTGGATCCCTTGCCCAAGCCCGATCAGCCCCGTCGCCGTCCCTTGCTGGAGAACATCCCCGATTCCACCATAGCGCCCATTCTGATGCCCACCTTCGCGCCCAGGGAAACGGCGCAGGAACCGGCCAGCCAGCCGGCCGAGGGTTCCGCTTCAGGACCGGAGCCAGCCACGCCGGTCGCCTTGCCTGACAGCGCGACACGGCCTGCCGAAACGCCGTCGCCCCTTCCCCTGGCGGAAGTGGCAGCACCTACCCCCACGGGACCGGACGGCCCCATGGGCGCTACCGGAGGGGCAGGCGCCATGCCGAGCGCTCCCGCTGACGCCGCTCCGGAACCAGCGTCCGGGGGATGTGGCCCTCCGGCCGCACGAGGCGGAGTCGGTGGTGAAATTGCCCTTCTGGTGCTGCTGGCCGCCCCCTTGGGTCTCATTGGCATCCGGCGGGCAAAGGGGAGGAGGTAGGCACCAGGCAACTAAAGGACTGTTAATTGGCGGCCGAACGCCCATAATTCGGAAGGGAAGGGGCCGGCAGAGTCATTGAATAGACTCTGCCGGCCCCTTCCCTTTGCCTCGTTTTAACTTGAGGTCAATGCGCGCGAGGGTTAAAGGCGTCGTTCAATCCGTCCCCGAGCAAGCTGAAGGTGAACAAGAGGAGCACCAGCACGCTGGATGGGACCAGGGTCAGGTGGGGGTCACTGCGCAGGACGGATATGTTGCCGTTCTCGAAGATCATTACTCCCAGGCTGGGAGTGGGAGGCTGAATGCCAATTCCCAGCCAGCTAAGAACTACCTCCGCCCCGGCAACGGCGCCCAGCCCGGCGGAAACGGAAACGATGACCGGGCTGATCACATTGGGCAACAGATGCCGGCCCAGAATCCTCTTCGAGGACGAACCCATAGCGCGGGCCGCTTCAATGTACTGGTTTTCCCGAGCCTGAAGCACCTGTCCCCTAACCAGTCGGGCCATGCCAAACCAGGAAAATGCCGCCAGGGCCAGGGAAATTACCGTGTAGTCCACAATGCCCAGCCGGATAATCCAGTCAATACCCGTGGCATCCTCGAACCCCCTGACCCACTGCAAAATCCGGGGTTTCACCGTGGCAACTATTATCAGCACCAGGAAAATATCGGGGAAGGCCGACGTTACCTCTCCCACCCGCATGATTACGCCGTCAGCCCACCTGCCGAAATAGCCGGCGATCAACCCGAGGGTTACCCCAATGATCAGGGCGCCGGTGACCAGCGAGGTTACGGTGATGATGACGGTGGTGCGCAGCGAATACATCACCCGACTGAGCATGTCGCGACCCAGGCGGTCGGTACCCAATGGATGAGTGATGCTTGGTCGTTCTTTTACTGAAGTGAGGTCCTGGTCGTTATAACCATGCGGGGCCACCAGTGGCGCGAACACCCCGGACCCGTACATGATGGCGATGATAACCAGGCAGGTCATGGCCAGCTTCTTCCGTGATAAGCGCCGGATGGACAGGTAAAAATAGCTGTGGCCTCTGGTTTCTGCCTCGGGAAGCTGGAGGCGTTGGGCTTCATCCCGCAACGTAGTCACCTCCAAGTCTTATCCGAGGATCGAGGATGGGATAGACCACGTCTATTATCAGGTTGGCCAATACGAACAAGGTGGTACCCAAGAGGGTAACCGCCATGATTATCGGGTAGTCCCTGGAGAACAGGGATTCGATGGTCAACAGCCCTACACCGGGAATGCCGAAGTACAATTCCACGATGAAGGAACCGCTGGCCAGCCCGGCCAGTGAGAAACCCAGGGTGGTGACCACCGGTATCATAGCGTTGCGCAGGATGTGGCGAAGGCGCACCAGCCGTTCGGGAAGGCCCTTGGCGCGGGCGGTGCGAATGTAGTCCTGGCCGATCACGTCGAGAGTGCTGGCCCGGGTGAGGCGGGTAACGATGGCCACCCCTGGAATGCCCAGTACCAGCGCCGGCAGGATTATGCTGGTGGAAAAGAACCCGTCCCAGCCGTGGGTAGGCAGTATTCCCAACTTAAGGGAGAAGATAAGCAGGGCGATTGGTATGGTCAGGAACACGTGCATGGACTGGCCCACCAGGGTGAAAGCTACCATGGCGCTGTCCCACCAGGTGCCCTGCCTCAGGGCGGCGAAAAGGCCGGCCGCGATGCCCAGGGTGACGGAAATCAGCAGAGCGGCAAAGTTTAGCTGGGCGGAAATCCAGATCTTGCTCTTGAGCAGGTCGGTAACGCTCCGGCCACGGTACTGGTAGCTCTCGCCAAAATCGAACCGCAGGGCATTTCCCACGTACCTGGCGTACTGGACCGCTATGGGGTCATCCAGACCCTGTTGCTTGAGGATTCTGTCGTAGGCGTCCTGCCTGAAGTTCTGACCCAGCAGAATCTGCACCGGATCCCCTGGGCCGAAGCGGCCCAGGGCGAAGGTGATGAAGGACACGATAAGCAGCAGTATCGGTACCCAAATCAACCGGCGGACGATGTATGTTGCCACGGCTGACTCCTCGTTGCCGGTTTATTCCTGTTCCAGGTGAATGTAACGGAACTTGGGTATGGTCAGGGGCAACAGGAAATAGTCTCTGACGTGGGGCTTGATCAGGAAATACCAGTCTTCATCGTTCCAGAGGAGGACCCACGGCGCGTCGTCCAGGATCATTTCCTCAACCTGGTTGTACAGTTCGAATCTCCGGGTAACGTCCTGCTCCACCCGTGCTTCCTCCAGGACGGCGTCCACCTCCGGATTGGAGTAGTTCGTGCGGTTGCCGTCGCTCTCGGTGTGGAACAGCAGGTCGAGGAAATTCTCCGGGTCCGGGTAATCGGCGCCCCAGCCCAGGGAGAACATCTGGTATCGCTCCTGGTTCACGTCCTCCAGGAAGGTGGCCCATTCCGTTTGCTGGATTTCCACCTGCAGACCCAGTTCTTGCTCCCAAGCCTGCAGGATTACCTCCAGACCCAGGGGTACGGCCGCGCCAAGGCTGCCGGATATGCTGAGTACCAGGCGGGGTATGCTGTCGGGGTCGGCGCCGTACTTGGATTCGGCCAGGAGACGGCGGGCTTCCTCCGGGTCATAAGGATAGGGGTCCAGTTCAGGATTGAATGATGGGAATCGCGGCGGAATGATGGTCTTGGCCGGCCGCACCGCTCCCTCGTAAACAATCGAGGCTATCTGTTCCCGGTCAAAAGCCAGGTTCAAAGCTCTGCGGAACTTGGGATCGTCCAGGGGCGGTTCTTCGGCATTTAGCCCGATGTAGCTGGTGCTGAAACGGGCGGGATAGGGATGGACCAGGGGATTGAGCGCGTCAGAAGGATCCAGCACCCGCTCCAGGTCAGCCAACCCAACGCCGGTGACGTCGATCTCGTCGTTCTCGAAGAGAATCATCCTGGAGCCGCCGCTGAGGATCATTTCAACTTCATCCAGGTGAGGCGGGCCCAGGTGGTAATGCTCGTTACGGCCCAGGCGGATGGTCTCGCCTATGGTGTACTCGTCCAACCGGAAGGGGCCAGTTCCGTTGGGAGTCTCAAACCAGTTGTCGCCGATCTCCACGTTCTCCTGGTCCAGGACAAATCCGGTAGGATAGGTAAGCTTGGCCAGGAAGTAGGCCTTGGGGGCGTCGATGGTGAAGCGTATCGTCTGGCTGTCAACCACCTGTACGCCGGAAACCTCCGAGGCTGCCTCGTCCAGCCTGGCCTGTACGCCAACAATATCGTTCAGGTACTGGTCAACGACGGGTGAGACCAGTTCGGGATTCGCCACCCTCTCGATGGACCACTTCACGTCCTGGGCGGTCACGGGGGCGCCGTCGTGGAATTTGGCATTGGGGTGGATGGTGAATGTGTATTCGGTCCCATCCGGGCTGATTCCCCATCGCTCCGCAAGATCGAGGGCGACGGAAAAATTGAAGGGTTCAATACTAACCAGGCCGCCGAATATTTCATTGACCAGAAGGCCGGAAATGTTGTCCTCGGCAAGGTGGGGGTCAAAGGTCGGAGGGTCGGCGAACAGCAGGCGGAGAGTGCCTCCGTCGGTGGCCATGCCGTTGCCGCTGTTGGCGGGACGGGTCCCACCGACATATTCCGCCTGGCTGGGAGCGTCTTGCGTAAATACCGGAGCGGGGGGTTCCACCACGGGCGACTGGGGTGTCTCCGCTGGGGCGGGCATGGCGGTGGGTTGGGCGCCAGGCTGGCTCATCGGGGTGTCATTCGGTTGAGCATCTGTGCTGGCAGGGACATCTGCCGCCGTCGGCTCGGGCGCCTGCTCAACGCTGCCGGCGGGCGTCGGGCTGGTCTGGTTCACCGTGTTTTCCTGGGAATCCCCGGGAAAGCAGGCAACTACTAACAGCCCCAAAATGGTCAATATCAGGAGTGTGGTCCAGCGCATAAGTACCTTCCAAATCGGTAAATTGAGAAGGGAAATCTGTGGGGAAATTGCGGCTATCTGCGTAATAACATAATTTGGCCTCAGGTATTATATTTGTTTATTGCCTCGTAAGGCAATAAACAGGCGCCAGGAATCGATTGCGGCAGGCCGTACACCGGTTTGGGGGCCTGGAGAATAGTCTTCAGGGCTTCGGCGTCCTGCTGTCGAGCCACCATTCACAGCGGCGCATTAAGTTGAAAGCGGTCGGCCTTTTTGTTAACATGGCTACCGCCACTTCTCCCAGGCAGCGGTTCCCAGTGAATGGGGGCGCTGATTTCCCGAGGCGAGCGTAGCCAAGAGGCCTAAGGCGCCTGTCTGTGGCACAGGAGATCACGGGTTCGAATCCCGTCGCTCGCCCCAACCACTTTCCCCTTTGCGCCTGTAGCTCAATGGATAGAGCACTGGGCTTCGGACCCAGGGGTTGCGGGTTCGAGTCCTGCCAGGCGCGCCACCAGTTACCTCGCCCTATCCGGCCCCGGACGCCGGTTTGAGGGACAGCGCATGGATTCCTGGTTGCAGGTATATACGTGGAACAACTCCGTCCGGATGTGGCCCCCATCTCGAGGCACTCCACTACTGAGGACCGGATTGACTAAGACCGGCAGGAAAATCTGGCTGCTGGGCCACCGTGTGTGCATGCTCGGGCTGGTGGAACTGGCTTGAGAATTGAGGGACCTGGCGGGTCGGGTCGACCTGCGGAACGAGGAAGCCATTGCCCTGGCGGTAAGCCTGGTGGAGGAGCAGACAACCGCAGCCACTTTGGCTGGCGCCGACCGGTTAACCCAACGACTGGCGAATGAGCTGCGGGCGTTCAATCAGGAAGCGGAGTAAGCCGCCAGCTGATTTGGCAGCGCGGTTGCCGAACCCACCTTAACGGCCGTGGCAACGCTTGTACTTCTTGTTGCTGCCGCACGGGCACTTTTCGTTACGACCTATCTTGCGCCCTTCTCGGCGCGCGATGGCCTTCTTCTCTTCGCAGGTGTTGCAGGTACAGGCCGGCGGATGCTCGGCGTACCAGTTCGCTCTTACCATTTGTACCTTGCCGTCTAGTTATTCCGGATGCCCAGGCCCGACAATGTGGGACGCAGGTGAAACTTACTTAACGTCCAGCAGTTCCACCTCGAAGACCAGGGTGGAGTTCGGAGGAATCAGGCCACCCCCGATGCTGCGCTCCCCATAGGCCAGCTCGGGCCGTATGGTGAACTTCCACTTGTCGCCCACCTTCATCAGTGCTACTCCCTCGTCCCATCCCTGGATAACATTGCCCTGGCCGACCCTGAATTCAAAGGGTTGGCCCCGGTCAACCGAACTGTCGAACTTGGCGCCGTCGGTAAGCCACCCCGTGTAGTGAACTACGGCTGTATCACCGGAAGCGGGTGATTCCCCGTCTCCCGAGGCCAGGATTTCGTACTGCAAGCCGGAGGCGGTTTCCAGGGTGTTGTTGTCCTGGTCCTGGGAACAGGCTGCGAACAGCAAGACAATCAGTGGGAGGAGAATCCAGAGTTTCACGGGTCCCTCCTGGTCAAGTTAACTACTTCTGCATTAGAGGCGGCGACCAGGTCTTCCGGCGAGATCATTATTTCCTGACCCCAAACGCCGGCCCCAACGCCAAGCACGTCGTATTCAGTCAAGGCAGCGTCCAGCAGGGAGTGGAAACCCACCGGCTGCCAGTGGAAGGGCGGAATTGAGCCCACAGCATAGCCCGTGACGTCCTTCACCAACTCGGGATCGGCCAGGCTGATATTGCGGGAAGCCAGGGCGCGCTTCAGGTGGCCCGATATGGCGTGGGCGTCGCCACCCAGCATTACCAACGCCATCTGCCCTTCGGCAGTGCGAAAAACCAGGGTCTTTACCATTTGCGCTGCCTCATAGCCCAGGGCATAGGCCACGCTGGCCGCTCCCTTTTCGGTATCGGGCGAGAACTCCAGCCTTCGGTAGGCGATGCCCCGCTCATCCAGGTAGTTATGCGCCGGCAAATCCATCTAAAGTTAATCCTTGGCTGATTGGCCTTGGCTGATAGACCTTGGCTGATAGACCCTGGCGAAGGTTGCCAGTAGCGTAGGCCAAATTCGGCCCCCGGTCAACGTGTTCGCTGAGCATGTCAGGGTGAGGGAGGTGGCCCGAAAGCCGGCGGGGGCGGCTATTAATGCCGTCCCCGCTTTTCTGAATTACCGACTTGTGGAATTTATGGCCCAGGCCGGGTACCCAGCCTGACCGTCAGCCGAATGGTTTCCCCATTCCGAATAACGTCCATTGCCACTTCCTGATCAGGCCTGGTGTTGGATACGAGGTAGGCGATAACGTCATCTATGGCCTCCACTGGGTCGCCGTCAATGGCGACAATAATGTCGCCCCCGATGGGCAGTTCCAGCCCCTCCATCTCCAGGGTCTCATCGCTGCCCTCCAGTCCGGCAACCGCCGCGGGGCCGTCGCGTACCAGGTCAATTACCAGGGCGCCCCGGGTTATTCGGGGCAGGTCCATAGCCTCGGCCAGGTCCGGCCTGAGGGTGGTACCGCTGATGCCAAGCCATGAGTACTCGTACTCTCCCTTGCCGATCAGGGAAGGGACCACCTGTTTCGCGATGTTGACGGGCACGGCGAATCCGATGCCGCTGCTGGTTCCGGAGCGGCTGATTATCTGGGTATTGATGCCAATTACATGACCGTTGCGGTCCAGAAGGGGGCCGCCGGAATTGCCGGGGTTGATGGGGGCATCGGTTTGTATGACTTCGGGAATGGAGAACTGGCTGTTGCCGCTGCGGATGGTGCGTCCGATGCCGCTGACGATGCCGGTGGTAATGCTGAACTCCTGGCCGAAGGGATTGCCCACCGCCGCGGCCAGTTGACCCATAGCTACCTCGTTGCTGTCGCCCAGCGTGGCCGGCTTAAGAAATCCGTCCGGGTCGGAAACCTTGATCACCGCCAGGTCCGAGTCCGGATCACTGCCCAGGAACTCAGCCTCCATTTCGATGCGGTTGGGCAACGTTACGATGATCCGGTCCGCTTCGGCTACCACGTGGTGGTTGGTAACAATGTGCCCCTGGCCATCCCATACGAGACCCGAACCTCCAGAGCGCTCGAAGAAGTCATCCGGAATATTCGGAATATCGGGGACATTTGAACGTTCGGCCAGCGAGCCCAGATTCCGCGAGATGCGAATATAGACCACCGAAGGCAGAGTCGATTCGTAGATGTTTCGGACCACCTGGTCCTGGGCGGCAACGATCTCAAGGGGGGTCAAACCGGCAAGCTGGGGACGGGGCACGCCCGGACCTTCCTCGCCCGGCGAGGATACCTCCGAAACGTTGTCGCCCAGGATATCGTTAAGGGGACCGGCGCCGGCGTTGTCGGCGGTCTCAGTAGCGTCACCTTGAAGCGAGGCCGGCTCCGTAGCCCGCTGCGTTGCAGCGGCAATGGAATCGGAGGGAGTCTGTTCGCTGCCTGAGGCGGAAGATTTGGGCTGCGGTGCATCCGCCCTTTCCTGCAGCGTAACCGAACTTACCCGGGTGTCCACCACTGATGCGGTAGCCTCCGGTCCTGCCGCCTGGCCGTCGGAAAAGTTGGGTTGCAGGAAGGAACAGCCGGCCACTAATACCGATGATGCCACCAGGGCCAGCGCCATTAACGGAAGGGGCCGGAAAGAAGGGTTGCTGCGTGCGCTGTCAAGAATAAACAATGATGAAATACGAAATAAATTTCGCACAATGCGCCTCCTTCGTTGTAATTTGGAATCGATTGGCTTAAGCCGTTATGTCTTCAGTATAGCGCAAGAATATGTCTGAATTAATGGGGACAGCTCTAATCGAATACGCCCTGTTCCACGCGCTGGATTCGTGGCCTGCGGGTAGCCTGAGCTTTGAATCACTCCCCCGTCAGAACCTGCGGACAGCCTAATAGCGCTGCCCCGGTTTCGAGGACGTGAGTTCAGCTGTACCCGGGTTTCGTCCAAGCCGTTGTAAGGGGATAAGCTCGATTCTCTCAACTCCAATTCGCTCAACCAAATGCTCTCGCTATCGCTTGTTTCCCCCTGCCGTAGAACAGGGGCGGCAGTGGCAACTCAATATGCACTCCTGGCCAGGAGAGCCGGAATCCCCTTCTATCGGCTATCGACCTTTCAGAGTATTTCTACGCCGCCCCAGGGCCTCGAAACTTGAAGGTTGGATAGTCGGGGTCTGCGACGCAGCAGTTTCCTCATTCAACGTGCCGGTGGCCCGTAACGCTTATGTCTTGGTCGTTCCTAATTTCGAAAGCTTTTGGCGGATTCAGGCCTGAAAAAGGCGCCACCGTCATTGAAAATCAGAAACGGCTATGCTAACGTAATGCGGGATTTTGGCGGTATAAAGGGAGCAAAAACGCGCCTGTAGGGACCCAATTCAATGGTGGGATATTTCGGCGTAACCGAACCGAGCGAAAGCATCCAGTGGCATCACTGGGGCCAGGAGGCGTTCAACCTGGCTCAGGAACAGGACAGGCCTGTGCTGCTTTCCATTTCGGCCGTCTGGTGCTATTGGTGCCATGTGATGGAGGAAACCACTTTTTCTGATTCCGACGTGGCCCGATTCGTGAATGATAACTTCGTCGCTGTCCTGGTGGACAACGATCACCGCCCCGACGTAAATGCTCGCTACAACGTGGGCGGCTGGCCCACCACCGCATTCTTGACTCCCCACGGCGGCTACATTACGGGGGCTACCTACCTACCGCCCGACCAGTTTCTGGCCATGCTGGTGGAAATTCAGCGGGCCTACGACGACGACAAGTCGGGCATCTATGACCAGGCCGCTCAAATTCACCGGCAGCGTCAGGAGTACCTGGGACGGGTGGTCGCCCATGGTGAACCTGACCATCGCCTGGTGGATGTGGTTGCCCGCCGAATGGCCGGCGCCTACGATGCCCGCAGTGGCGGCTTTGGCGAGGAACCCAAGTTTCCGTCGGCTCCCATCCTGAGGCTGTTCCTGCATCTCTACCGTACCACCGGCGAGGCCTTCTACGAGTCCATTCTGCGAAAAACCCTGGACGCTATGGCCGAAGGGGAACTATACGACGGGGTGGAAGGCGGATTCTTTCGATACTGCGCATCGGGCAACTGGACCGAAGGCCAATACGAGAAGATGCTGGAGGACAATGTCAACCTGGCTCGGGTGTACCTGGATGCCGGGGTATTGCTGGAGCAGCCCCGTTACCGCGACATAGCGAACCGCACCATTGACTACCTGCTGGTTACGCTGTTGGACCGGGAGGCTGGCGGTTTCCGGGGCAGCCAGGGGGCACACTCTGACTACTTCGGCCTCTCGGAAGTTGACCGGCGAGTGAACATCGCGCCGGAACCCGACCCTTACTGTTACACGAACTGGACTTGCCAGGCTGTATCGCTGCTGCTGGACGCGGCATGGAAGCTGCCCCGCCCTGCCCTGGAGGGCATTGGCCTGGGGCTGCTGGACAGCATGGCGTCCCGCGCCGCCACGGGCAGCCTGCCCCACGCCTTTGGCGGCAACAATCCGGGATCCGACCAGTCTCCGGCTGACTTCCAACTGCTGGCCGATTGGGCGGCTTACCTTAATGCCCTGATGGATGCCCACGCCTCTTCCCCAGCTTCCAACGAATACGAGCAACGGGCGGTGGCAGCCGTCCAGGTGTTGAACGACAACTTCTATGACATCTCCCGGGGCGGCTACTTCGATATTCAAGCCGATCCGCAGGGTGTTGGGTATATGCGGCTGCGGGAAAAGCCGCTTCAGGAGAATACCCTGGTAGCCGAGGCGTTGCTGAAGCTGCATCACGCCACGGGCGACAGTCAATACTTGATGCGAGCCGAGCACATCTTGAGCGCTTACGTGGAGGCCAACCGCGACTTCGGCGAACACGCCGCGTCGTATGCTGAGGCAGTGGACCACTTCCTGCACCCGCCAGTGGAAATTACGGTAGAAGGGGCGCCTTCCGAGGGGGAAACCCACCAACTGGCGCTGGCTGCCAGCCGGGTAAACCACCCGCACGTCATCGTCAAGCGGGCCAAGGGCCCGACCGGTACGCCGCCCATGGCCCATGTCTGCGTGGGGACCCTGTGCTTTCCGCCCATTTTCCGTCCTGAAGAACTGGCCGAATCGGTTGCGGAGGCCCTGGCCGGTCCGCAGCAGCCGTCCGGCAGCATTTTCGAGAGTTTTATCAGCCTTTAGTCCCCCGGGCCGTTGGGACTAAACCCGAAACGGAGGCTATCCCCTGAAGAGCGTAAACTGTAACGACCTTTCCCTTGTCCATATCGAGCAGCGGCACACCCTGTCCGGTTGGGTGGACAGCCGGCGGGACCATGGGGGCGTAATTTTTGTGGATCTGCGGGACCGTTCCGGCATAGTCCAGGTAGTGTTCAGCCCCGAGCTTTCCCCCGAAGCCTACCGCACCGCCGAACAGTTGCGCTCGGAATGGGTGATTCAGGTCAGCGGCGTAGTTCGTCGCCGTCCCCCCGAATCCGAGAACTCCACATTGCCCACCGGGCTGGTGGAAGTCTTCGCCGACGGGGTGGAAGTACTGAATTCCTCGCTGACGCCACCCTTTTATATTGAGGACGACGTAAAGGCGGATGAGGCCCTCCGCCTGCGCTACCGGTACCTGGACCTGCGACGGCCCCAGATGCAGCGCAATCTCATCCTGCGCCACCAGGTGGTCAAGTACATCCGAGACTTCCTGGACGAAAGAGGATTCCTGGAGATCGAAACCCCCATCCTGATCAAGAGCACGCCGGAAGGAGCGCGAGACTACCTGGTGCCAAGCCGGATGCAGAAGGGCAGCTTTTACGCACTACCCCAATCTCCTCAGCAACTGAAGCAGTTGTTGATGGTTTCCGGAGTGGAACGGTACTTCCAGATTGCCCGTTGCTTTCGGGATGAGGACCTGCGCGCCGACCGCCAGCCCGAGTTCACCCAGCTGGACCTGGAAATGAGCTTCGTGGAACAGGAGGACGTGCTGCAGCTCACGGAAGAGTTGTATACGGGCATGGTTGAGAAACTCACCCCACAAAAGAAGCTGATCAAGCCCTTCCCCCGCATTTCCTATGACGAAGTCATGTCCAGATACGGAAGCGACAAGCCCGACCTTCGGTTCGGTTTGGAAATGTCAGACGTGACCGGCCTGGCCGGCGAGACCGAATTCCGGGTATTCCTGTCCACCATCGAACGGGGCGGCATCGTAAAGGGTTTCGTGGCTCCGGGGCAGGGGCATTACACCGGTTCGGACATGCGCCGGCTGGAAGAAACGGCGCGGGAATTCGGAGCCGCCGGCATGAGCCACGTCCGTTTGCAGGGCGAGGGAACGCCGGAAGTCCTGGGTGAGGAAGATTTCCTGCTGTCGCCTGGCCTGCGTATGCCCGTAGAGTGGTCGCGGCGGCTGGCCGAAGCCATGGGCGCCAACGGTGGCGACCTGATAGTCCTGATGGCGGGTCCGGCCCGTCAGGTCAACATGTGGCTCAGCGCAATGCGATCCTACTTCGGCGAGAGGTTAGGGCTGGTCGACGACGATACTCTGTCCTTCGCTTTCGTAACCGGATTTCCGCTATTCGAATGGGACGAAACCAACAGCCGCTGGGACTCATCCCACCATCCCTTCACTTCGCCAGCCGACGGCAAGGAAGGGCTGCTGGACGGGAACGACCTGGAGGGAATTGAGTCCAAGGCCTACGACCTGGTCTGCAACGGGTCGGAACTGGCCAGCGGCAGCATCCGGATTCACCGCCGGGAGTTGCAGGAGAAGATCTTCGCCGTCCTGGGCTACAGCAGGGAACAGGTGCAGGACCGGTTCGGTCACATTCTTGAAGCCTTCGAGTACGGCGCGCCGCCCCACGGGGGAATCGCTCCTGGAATTGACCGCCTGGTTACCATCCTTGCCGGCGCCGAGTCCATCCGAGACGTTATCGCCTTCCCCAAGACCCAGAGTGGAACAGACCTGCTGTTTGGCGCTCCGTCGCCGGTGGATTCAACGCAGTTGCGGGACCTGGCCCTGCGGATTACCGAGTAGTTTATTGGCGGTCAAGGAAAGACTGTCGCATTTCAGCGCACCCACGGCGAGATTCCAGTGGAAAGTTAAGGAGGAACCCTGAATGGCAGCCTCGAACCCTTTCAGTTATGACAGCCTCTATTCCCGGGTTTCAACACCCGTTGTCCGGGGCGAAAACCGGCACGCCAAGTACGACTTTGCGGTGGCATATCCCGACCCGGACACGTTGCCCCTGGAGGGCCTGGCGGAAGCGACGCGCGCCGCGTTGGAACGGGAGGGCCGGGGCCTGGCGCTTTACCCGGTTTCCTACGGTCTGCCTTCCCTGCGTCAGTGGGTGGCCGACAAGCTGGACCGGGACCGCAATATGAAGGTTAGCGTTGATGACATTGTCCTGACTTCCGGCTCAGGCGAAGCCATTTCAATGATCATCGCTGCCTTGACCGACCCGGGGGACGTGCTGCTGACGGAAGAGTACGTATACCTGGGTACTCTTCGCACCATGCGCCGTTTCGGCGCCGACGTCCGCAGTGTCCGATGCGACGACCAGGGCATAATTCCCGAGGATCTGGAAAGCACCCTGGCGGCGGTGGCTGCCGAGGGCAAGAGGGTCAAGTTCCTCTATACCATCCCCGTGTTCCAGAACCCGATGGGATGGACCATGACCCTGGAGCGGCGCATGAAGACGCTGGAAATTACCCAGAAGTTCGGAGTACCCGTGCTGGAGGACGACTGCTACGTCGACCTGAGGTTCGAGGGCGAGGATGTAACATCCATGCACTCCCTGGACGACACGGGGAGGGTATTGTACGTGGGCTCATTCTCCAAGATTGTAGCTCCCGGCGTCCGCCTGGGCTATATGGTAGCCCCCCAGGAAGTTATCCAGCGGGCCATGAGCTTCAAGGGCGGCGGCGGCGTCAACCAGTTTGCCGCCCTGGCGGTGCAGGAATTCGCCCAGGAAAGCATGGACGGCCACATCGAGGAGCAAAACCAGTCCCTGCGGGTTAAGCGGGACGCCATGCTGGCCGCCCTGGGCGAGAATTTCGGCGACGCTGCCCGGTGGAGCAAGCCCGAGGGTGGCCTGTACGTGTGGCTGGAAATGCCCGAGGAAGTGAACCTGGCAGCCATCCAGGAACAGGTGTTCGACGAGGGCGTGGGCTATTACAATGGCACGATGTTCTCTCCGGAGGGCCGGGGGGCCAACTACGCCCGCCTGTGCTTCGGACACCCCACCGCCGACCACGTGGCCGAAGGTGTGGCGGAACTGGCCCGCATTTTCGAGAGACGGGGAATACTGGGCGGGTAACCCCATAGCCTTAATCTAGGCGGCGCCGTCTATCCCCTTCCGCCGCAGAAAAGTGAATGGCCCGGACATTATTGTCCGGGCCATTGCTCTTGTGAGGTTTCCCTACCTGCTAGGGCTAGTCGTTGTCGGCGGTGGCCGCCTTTTCCGGTACTTCGGCGCCGTGACCGTTGCGGAAGGCGAAGCGGGCCACCAGGTCGCCGATGCTCTGGCGGAAGCCCGAGTACTCCAACTCGCCGTAGGGCAGCATGGCCGCGCCCGACCAGCCCTGGGAGCGCATTTCGATGCCCTTCTGCTGGGCCAGCAGACGGACGTGGTCCCAGGAGGGGTTGTCGAAGAAGTCGATGCTGGAATCGGAGAAGGTTCCGTCGGCGGCGATGGAAAAGCCAACGCAGGACACCAGCGGCAGGCAGTACATGCCGGTTACCGGGGTGTTTATGGGCACCGGCATCAGGGGCATGTTGTGGGAACCGCGGGCGTCGCCACCAATGTAATGGGCCTTGGCGTAAGGGGAAGTCAGCTCCTCGGGGGCGGGGAATATACCCTGATTCCGCACCACCGCCACGGGGTCGTCCTTGCCCGTGTAGCTGCCGGCGATGTTGTGGAGCCTGGTAGCGGAGATTGCGGCGGCCGTCTCTCCCGAATAGCGGGAAACAATGGAGTCGATTCCGAATCGTTCATTGTCCCTCAGCAGGACTGCCAACCTGTAGTAGTCTTCCGGAGCGTGCAGTGCAATAATGCTGTCGCCCTCGGTATTGTCCATGTCGATGATGTTGAAGGTGAAACCTTCGCTGAGGCGGGGCAGCATCAGGCCGGCGCAGTACATGGGGTCGGCGAAGCCCAGGAACATGGGCAGGTTGTAGGCGCCGGGGCCGCACTTGTCGGCGGCCAGCACAAAGAAGGACTCGGCGGGCCGGACCGGGTTGGTCTTGATCGGGTCGTGTTCGAACTCCACTTCCGCCACCGCCGGACCGGCGCCGCGAATATTGCCGGAGGGAGCGTCGGCCAACAGGTCCTGGCCCGCGCCGTACAGACCGAATTGGCGCGCAATGTCCGTCGCCTGCAGGAAGGTAGTCCATGCGAACTGGTGAACGTCGGTATCATTGGCGCCCCGGGTGTGGGTAGTGGTCATGCAGATGTCGTCGCCGGTGTGGCCGACATAGCCGTCAATCAACAGGCCGCTGCTGATGGCATCCGCCACCGCCTGTTCTACGGCATCCATCATCCGCTGGGACGGCTTCGTGTGTCCACCGATAGAACCGACATCGGCTTTGAGTACGGAAATCGTTAGTTTCATGGCCTTATCTCCTTAGTTCCTCCGCAATGGGAAGTTACTTGAGCGGGCTTAAGGTTATTAGTCGAGGCCAAAGTCTGCTCTTCAGAAGGTTCCTGGCAGTGGAGTTGGCAATGCGGGATTATATCAACATTGCATTATAGGGTCAAACGGGGTACCGCCATCCCGCTGACGATTTCGTTTCAGGGTTACTCGGAGTAACAGAGGGGGCCGAGACACGTCCTGACATTTTGCTGGCGCATGTATCGGGCATCAGGTCGCGCAATCATACTCTACCTCCCGCCTTAGCTGTATCAGGGAAGGTCTTGCGGAAATTCAAGCGCAGCCCCAATAAGAAGAAAACGAACTGGCATTGTTTATGGTGTGCTGCTCACCGCCACCTGCAACTCTCAATACTGCCCTGGGGGACGTAGCCATTGTCTAGTCAATAAGTAA
This sequence comes from Dehalococcoidia bacterium, assembly GCA_965207275.1. Classification (GTDB taxonomy): domain Bacteria; phylum Chloroflexota; class Dehalococcoidia; order Lucifugimonadales; family UBA3495; genus Bin22. The sequence goes on along the minus strand of CBDBMH010000002.1, from coordinate 1,482,662 downwards.
AGTGTATATTCTTAATTGAAGGTTGCCTTTGACAGGACAAAATTCAGGCGAGGAAGTTAGTCGGAAAACGACCGTTTATGGATACGCAGGAAGTACTGTTACTTATCTCGCTGGGCATCATCGTACTTTGGACCTTCCGCCTGGCGCGCTCCAAAGGCCTTAATCCCTGGTACTGGGGAGTAGGCACTGCCTTGCTGGCAACTGTTGCCTGGCTCTACTTCGGTCAATACCTTGCTCCTGCGGTGATGGCCCCCCTGATTTTCCTGCTGCTGTTTCGCAGTCCCCTGTTTCGCAAGAACCGGCAGGCCGATAGTGATCCCTGTCCCAGTTGTGGCGCCGCGGAAACCGGAGGGTTGAACTTCTGCGTCCAGTGCGGCCGGGAACTGTCCCGCGCCGCCGTAGAACAGTCTGAAGGTGTGGGCGAAACCGTCCATCCGCAGGACCAGCAGACCGATCAGGCAACGACACGGCAGCAGCAGGAGGCCCCCGCATCGGAATCCTGGGCTCCCGCTCCTGCGGCGGAAGATCGGCAAACGGAAGACGCCGTCGAAACGCCGCCACCGCCCCCAGCTACAAGTGAACCCGAGCCTGCCCTGGCGCAGGATGCAACGGCCGAGCCGATCAAGCAGGAAGCTTCCTCGCCGCCTCCGCCAAGAGAGCCAAGGCCCATTCCCACTCCGGCCAACCTTACGGCCAGGGGCATTGAATTGTTCAATGAGGGAAGATTCCAGGAATCGATAGACCAGTTCACCAAGGCCATCGCCCTGGATCCCAATTACCGCGAGGCCTGGGAGCGGCGGGCTGAAGCTTACGGAAGATTGGGGCGGCCGGAGAGACAGAAGGCTGATCAGAGCCGACTGGAAGCCATTTAAGGGCTAGAGATACTGCGCCGGCGGACTACACCGCCATGATGTGGTAGCCGGCGTCCACTGGGATAATTGATCCCGTAATTCCACTGGACATGTTGCTGCACAGGAAAAGGGCGGTTTTTGCCACTTCTTCCGCTACAATGTTGCGCTTCAGCGGAGCGCGTTCCGCGTGGATTTTCTTCATGTCCATGAAGCCGTGGATGCCTCGGGCCGCCAGGGTTTCGATAGGACCGGCGGAAATGGCGTTCACGCGAATATTGTCTTGCCCGAATTCGGCGGCCAGCTGACGGACGCTGTGCTCCAGGGCCGCCTTGGCGGTACCCATTACATTGTATCCGGGATACACCTTCTGGGACGCTTCGAAGGTCATGGCGATGACACTGCCTCCGTCCGTCATCAAGGGAGCGGCGTGTCGCACCAAAGGAATGAGGGTATAGGCGCTCACGTCCAGGGCTACCCGGAAACCCTCGCGGCCAGTGTCGGCAAAGCGACCGGCCAGGTCGTCCCGGTTGGCGAAGGCAATGCTGTGTACCAGGAATGAGATGTCGCCAAAAGCGGCGCCGGCCTCGCTGAAAACCGCCTCGATCTGGTCGTCGTCGGATGCATCGCAGGGAAGGATGATGGCGTCGTCCAGGGTGTCCGCCAGCCTCGCCACCCGGTCTTTCAGGCGGTCGTTCTGGTAGGTGAGGGCCAGTTGGGCGCCGGCCTCCGCCAGGATTTGGGAAATGGCCCAGGCGATGCTGCGGTCGTTGGCGACCCCAAAGACTACGCCTTTCTTTCCGCTCAGGTCTATGGGATACAAGGACTGTCCTCCAATGATGCAATACCGCTCAACTTCACCGGGTCCGGGTCACCCCTAATGCCGAATGCCTACAGAAACTGGGGAGCCACCTGCTCAAGAAAAGTGCTCAACTGTTGCTCCGGGGAAAAGGAAGCAAACCGGACGATGACGGTATCCGCCCCGGCTTCCAGGTACTGTTCAATACGCTCCTTGACCCGTTCCGGGCCGCCGAAGGGCCCCCAGCGGTCTCCCCAAATTTCCGCCCCGTAGTAGCCAAGCAGGAACCGCTCAGATTCCGCCTCGGCCCGGGCCAAATCCGTATCCATGTTGACGGTCAGATACATTACCGTTTCCAGCGAATCGGGGTCCCGGCCGAGTTCGGCGGCTTCGGCCTTGAACTGCTCGATTACCGAGGAATGTTCTTCCGGGGTATCGGAGATGGAGATGATGCCGTCGGCCAGGCGGGCGGCCCGCTTGATCTGGGCGTCGCGGGCGCGGGCTCCCCAATGGCACGCCAGGTAAATGGGTACTCCGTCCTGCTGCACGGGCCAGGGCTTGACGGCCACCGAATCGAACTCGAAGTGCCTGCCCGAGTAGGTCACGGTCTCGCCCCGGCCCAGGGCCTTGACGATGTGGACCATTTCTTCCATTCGGCTGGCCCGTCTTCGGGCGGAAACACCCACGGCCTTCCACTCCCCTTCCTGCTCAGCATTGAAGGCGCCGCCCACGCCGGCGGCAATCAGCAGTCGGCCATGGGAGATCAAGTCAACCGTGCCCAGGGTCTGGGCCAGCAAGACCGGGTGGCGCAGGGCCATAAGGAGGACCGAGGTCCCCAATCGCACCCGCGTGGTGCGGGCGGCCACGGCGGCCAGCGCGGTCAACGGCTCCAGGCGGGGCTTGGCCGTTAGGCTGTCCCCTACCCACACCGAATCCAGGCCAGCCTCTTCGGCCCGGCACGCCAGGTCAATGATCCTGTCGGCGCTCTGGGGACGCTCCTCGGCCAGCAGCAGTCCTCGTGTAGGAAGCAGATAGCCTATTTTCGGCTTTTTGTGCCTGGTTGTATTGGGATCAGATTGCGCTTGGGTCACCTTCGCCTCGCAGATGAGGAAACTCGATCATGGGGTTGGTTGACGGGGTCTTATGAGGTGTGAGCCGGTCCAGGAGGCCCGGTTCCCTCTGTTGGAAGAACTCCAGGTCCTCGGTAATGTCCAGGTCAAACCCCAGCCCTTCGCTGTAGCAGATTGCCACCGAGATGCCCAGCTTGCCCGCCTGGCCCAGGTGCTTGGTAAAGCTGCGGTTGCCCAGTTCCGGCTTGAAGGCCAGCTTGGGCGGGATCAGGATGCCGTTGGTGCCGCTGTCTCGTCGAGCGGGGGCGAGGACGATGTTGCGGCCGTGGCCGGCAGACCGGATCATGCTGGTGATGTCGGACGCTTTAATGAAGGGCAGGTCCCCGGGCAGGTACATGGCGCCGAATCCCCGCTGGGAGGCGCGGTCGAAGGACTTGTCCACGGTGTCGTTGAGGTTGCGGCCCAGGTCTTCCATCCAGATGCCGTCAAAGTTCCGGGTCAGATTGCGGATGCGCCAATCGCCGCCCACCACCCAGAATACTTCCACCGACGCCCCCCTTATGGCCATCAAAACCCGGCGGAGCATCCCGATGACCAGGTCACCACGTTCTTCGGCGGTGAGGGTTCGGGAAAGGCGGGTCTTGCAGTCCGCCAGGGGCTTCATGGGAATTATCGGGATAATGGTGGTTTCATCCACAATGCTTTCGTTCATCATGCTGAAAGCCGCCTCACAATTCTAGGATGAGCCTGGCCAGGGCCACCTTTTCGTCTTCGGAATTCATTATGGTGGGAGCCACCACCGCTTTCAGGCCCAAGTCGCCAATAGCGGGCGCCAGATCAGCGTCCTGGACGTCTATCACCAATACGTCGATGATATCCGCGTACATCCTGGCAATGCCCAGGCTAGTAGCCTCATGGCCCAGTTCCCGCATTATCCTGGCGGCCGGACCCCTGACCGCCTCGCCCCCGACTATGGGGCTGACGGCCACCCGCAGGCAATCCTGCAGATCGGCCAGCCTTTGCCGTACCCCGGGCAAAGCAAAAATTGGGCCGGTACTGAGCAAGGGGTTCGATGGACACAGCACCGCCAGGCCAGCCCCACCCATCGCCCTGTCAAACCCGGGGGAAGCAACTGCGTCTTCGGCCCCCAGGTAGCGCACCGACTTGACGGCCGGTTCGCTGTGATGGCGGACGAAATACTCCTGCATCGACAGGCGGCCCAGGTCCGTTTCCAGGAAAGTGCGGACCGGTCCGTCGGACATGGGAACAATGGAGTGAGCCACGCCCAACCGCTCACAGAATTCCGCCGTAACCTGGGAAAGGGAAGAACCTTCCCGCAGCAACTGGGTCCGGCGGATATGGGTTGCCAGGTCCCGGTCGCCCAGGTTGAACCAGGTTTCCGCGCCGTAACGGGCAAGCATAGCCAAAGCGTTAAATGACTCGCCGGCCAACCCCCAGCCCGTTTCCGGATTGGAGATACCGGCTAAAGTATATAACATCGTGTCGAGATCTGGGGAAACATGCAGGCCGTGGAATTCTTCGTCGTCGCCCGTGTTGACTACTACAGTCAATTGCTTTGGGCCAAGGAGGCGGGCCAATCCCAGCGCCAGCTTGGCGCCGCCCACGCCGCCGGCCAGGGCCAGAACATTACTGTGGTAGGTGGCCATAGGTCGCAGTGAGACTTCCCATCCTCCGCTATTGGGCGCCGGTGTTGGCGGTGTGGCGGGGATGTTCAAACCGGAAGGTTTCCAGCTTTACCAGGCGTTGATAGGAGCCGAAAATCTCCTCCACGTTGTCGCCCACCAGGTCAAGCGGATCAACCTGCCCGTCGTCCTGGTCGAAGACCCGATGGAGGCCGTAGGTAGTGTAGCGTTCCGCCGGAATGCGGCCGGCTTCACGGATCATCTGCCGGAACTCGGCGGGACGCATCAACTGGCCGTGCTGGGCGCCGGCCGAGGTGGAGATGCTCTCGTTGATCAGGGTGCCGCCCAGGTCGTTGACGCCGGCGGCCAGCAGCAACTGGGACATGCGGCTGCCTTCCTTGACCCACGATGCCTGGATGTTGGGAATCCAGTTGTTAAGCATGATACGGGCAATGGCGTGAACTTTAACTACGTCCATGCCGGTGGGGCCGGAACGTACGTTATCCACCAGATTACGCAAGAACATGGGAGCCTCGGAATTAACGAAACTGAGGGGAACGAACTCGGTGAAACCGCCGGTGCTCCTCTGAATGTCCCGCAGCAATGAGATGTGCTGGGCGATTTGCTCGCTGGTCTCCACGTGCCCGAACATGACCGTAGAGGTGGTTGGAATGCCCAACTCGTGCGCGGTGGTGATCACTTCCTTCCACTGGTCGACGGTGATCCGGCCCGGAGAGATGCGGTCCCGCAATTCCTGGTCCAGGACTTCGGCTGAGGTTCCGGGCAGGCTGCCCACTCCCGCGTCGCGCAGGCCCTCCAGGTACTCGCGGATCGTGCAACGGGAGCGAATGGAGCCGTACAGCACTTCTTCCGGAGAAAACCCGTGGATGTGCATGTCGGGCAGTTCTTCCTTGATAGCCTCGCAGAGCCGAATGTACAGGTCGCCCTCCATTTGGGGGGGAAGGCCGGCCTGCACGCAAACCTCGGTGGCGCCGTACTCCCACGCCTCCCGAGCGCGGCGGACAATTTCATTGAGGGGAAGGAAATAGCCCTCTTCCTCGCGGAAATCGCGGCTGAAGGCGCAGAAGCCACACCGCTTGATGCAGACGTTGGTGAAGTTGATGTTGCGGTTTACCACGTAGGTAACCAGGTCGCCCACGGTGCGGCGTCGCAGTTCGTCGGCCACCATTCCCAGGGCCGCGAATTCTGCGCCGGTGGCCCCGAAAAGGACCACCCCCTCTTCCACGCTGATATCGTCCCCCGCCAGGGCGCTGTCCAGAATCCGTGCGGTGTTCGGCTCAAGCTGGTTAATCAACGCCGAGAGGCTTGCTGCCGCGGCCCCGTCCGTAACATTGCGATCAGTTCCTTCCGGCATACCGCTCCATTCCTCCTCTTACGTATCCCTCAGGGTCGGTCAGGGAAACCGCCCTTTTCCGGAGGGAATCAGACAGCCAGGCGTGGGTCCCCACGAAGTACTCGGGGTACACCGGCAGCCGGGGCCTAAGTTCAAAGCCCTGATCCTCCGTGCGTCGCTGCAAGTCTGCCAGCGCGGGCCAGGGGGCCTCCGGGTTCACGAAGTCAATGGTGAGGGGCGATACCCCGCCCCAGTCGTTAATCCCGGCGGCCAGATAGTCTTCATAATTGTCGGCGCTCAGGTTGGGGGGCACCTGCAGGTTTACTTCCGGCCCCAGCAGGATTCGGGCCACGGCCGTGGTCCACAGCAGTTCCTCGGAAGCCGCGTCTCTGGACCGCTCCATGGGCGTCGAAGGCTTGGCCCGGAAGTTCTGGATGATGACTTCCTGGATGTGACCGTGGGCGCGATGCAGTTCCCTGATAGCCAGGATGGCGTCGATCCGCTCCCGCCGGCTCTCGCCGATTCCAATCAACAGGCCGGTGGTAAAGGGAATGCCCAGTTCTCCCGCCAGTTCCATGGTGCGAAGCCGCACCCTTGGGCGCTTGCTGGGAGCGAACTCGTGGGGGCCGCCGGCCTGGTACAGGCGCGAACTGGTGCTTTCCAGCATCAGCCCCATTGACGGATTGAATGGTTGCAAGGCAGCCAACTCCCGCCGGCTCATGGTGCCCGGGTTGGCATGGGGCAGCAAGTCCGTTTCTGCCACTACCAACTGGCAAACGTGGGCCAGGTATTCCAACGTAGTGGCATAACCCCGTTCTTTAAGCCACTGCCGCGCTTCAGGGTAACGCTGCTCTGGCCGCTCCCCCAGCGTAAACAGGGCCTCGGTGCAACCCAGGCGCTGGCCGGCACGGGCCACATTCAATACTTCCTCGGGAGTCATAAACAGGCGCGAAGCGGTTTCGGGACTTTGCCTGAAGGTGCAGTAACCGCAAAAGTCCCGGCACAGGTGAGTCAGGGGAATAAACACCTTGGGAGAGAAGGTAACCGTCCTGCCCTTGCCGGCATTCCGCAATTGGGAGGCAGCGGCGCAGAGTTCATCCAGGGAAGGACAATCGGGCCCTTCGAAAATATAGGCTGCATCCTTCTGGATAGTTTCCTGCCGGATAGTTTCCTCGATAGTTTCGCCGGAAGGCGCAATCCCCGGAGTGGCCTCGCCACACGGGGACACGCCACCGCCTGTCTCCTTCTCCAACGAGTGGGAGGAGTCAGCAGGCGGTACGGTTACAAATGACCTTGTATTCAAGCAGATACCGCTTGGCGGGCAGGGCCCGAAGTAGAGACACCATTCTAGCGGTTGCCCCTACCGGTAGCAACCGCAAGTCAATTGGAATCCGTCGGATCCCTCTCTATGCGGCCTTTATTCGGCGCTTGCTGCCGTGGCGCCGACCAGGGGCCGCAGCCTGGTCCGCCACCTTACCGGGCAACTACTGCATCGGGGAATAGGATGTGGGCCTGAGAATCATGTTGCGGACACGGGCATTTATTGGGCCGTTCTGCTCCGTCTCGGCTCGGACCCGCTGCCAGTCCGGATCGGCCTGGAAGGCGGCCCACTTGGCTTCCCGATCGGCCAGACTGTCGTAACCCAGCATGTATACCAGCTGGTTGCTGGTGCCAATGTCTTCGGTCCAGAATCCCACCACCTTGATGCCGTGCCGTTCAAAGAATCCGCAGGTGTGGTTGGCAAACCGGTCGTTCAGGTCGGGAAGACGACCGGGGATGGTTTCATAGATACGCAGTTCGTAGATCATGTTCGCTCCTCTTGCTGGTTGTGTCATTAGAATTTACGGGAAGGAAGTTGGCCGGGGCCGGCCTGGTCAGTGTGGTACCCCGGTCGGTCAGAATCCGGCCAGTTTTCCCTGGTCCGTAGGGTCGGCGACACCGGGCAGCGGGCGCCCCAGGTGTTCGTAGGCGCGACGGGTGGTGACCCGACCCCGGGGAGTGCGTTCCAGGAAGCCCAACTGCATCAGGTAGGGTTCCCAGACCTCCATCACCGTGTCCGAATCCTCGCTCAGAGACGCCGAAAGGGTTTCCAAACCCACGGGACCGCCGCTGAACTTGTCGATGATGTTGGCAAGCAGGCGGTGGTCCGTCTCGTCCAGGCCCAGGCCATCCACCCGCAGGCGGTCCAGGGCATCCCGGGCCACGTCGCCGGTAATGTTGTCATCGGCAACCACCATGGCGTAGTCCCGGGTGCGTTTGAGCAGCCGGTTGGCGATACGGGGGGTTCCCCGCGAACGGGCCGCAATTTCGGAGACTCCCTCTCCTTCAGCCTCAATCCCCATGATGCTGGCGGAACGCTTGACCACCACCTCCATGTCTGCCTGCTCGTAATAGTCCAGGCGAAAGACGGATCCAAACCGGGCTCGCAGGGGCGCGCTGAGCAGGGCAAAGCGGGTGGTGGCGCCGATGAGTGTAAAGGGATTGATGCGCAGATTGATGTTTCGTGCCGCCAGGCCCTTGCCCACCATCCAGGAAAGAAAGAAGTCCTCCATGGCGGAATAGAGCACCTCTTCTACCGAACGGTGCAGGCGGTGAATCTCATCAATGAAAAGGATGTCGTCGGGTTGCAGGGCGGTCAGGATGGCGGCCATGTCGCCGGCCCTCTCGATGGCGGGGCCGGAGGTAACCTTGATGTTGACCCCCATTTCGTTGGCGATGATATGGGCCAGGGTCGTCTTGCCCAGCCCTGGCGGGCCGTAAAGGATGATGTGGTCCAGGGGCTCGCCACGCATCTTGGCGGCCTGAATGCCGATGGCCAGGTTTTCCTTCACCGGCGCCTGGCCAACGAACTCGCTCAACCGGCGAGGACGCAGGGATACGTCCGTGTTCTCATCGTCCGGCTGTGAACCGCCGGATACTATGCGTGCTGACGCCTCGGAATAGCGTGGCTGAGCGGCGCTTGAATCGGTCAAGTCAGTTTCCCGGAATTAACCTGTTGGAGCATTGCCGGTTCCCGAATAGAATCTTCATCGGAAATCGGCTGCCATGCAAAGGGCGCTCCGAAGTCATTCTAGGCCAGGCCCCGGATAGCGTCAAGGAACGTGGGACGTTGTCATGTAATGATAAAGCATCGATAGCCGATGCTTTATCCGGTTGAAAATAATGGCCGCCCGGATATAATGTATCGCTAATGAAACCCCATTAGCAAACGAATTGGCGGCCATCACTATGCAGGCACTGAACGGAAAGGATCTGGCTGGCGCCCTTACTGCAGGTTTCCATTGTCTGCAGCGTTACCGCGACCCCATCAATGCCCTGAACGTCTACCCCGTTCCCGACGGGGACACCGGCACCAACATGATGCTTACCATGCGGGCCGGCGTGGAAAAACTGGCGCAGTCGGACGGCGCAACTGCCGGCGAAGTTGCCTTTCAATTGGCCGACGGCACCTTTTGGGAAGCCCGGGGCAACAGCGGCGTCATACTGTCCCAGTTCTTCAAGGGGATTGCCACAGGCCTGGATGGCAAGGAAATGTGCGATTGCGGTGACCTGGCGCAGGCCTTTCGTTCCGCTACCGACGCCGCCTACAAGTCAGTGGGGAATCCGGTGGAAGGCACCATGCTCACCGTCATACGCTGCGTGGCGGAGGCCCTGGAGTCAAGCCTCCAGCAGGAGAACTACGGCGATGTTCTCTCCTTCTGGAACACGGCATACCAGGCTTCACGGAGCGCGCTGGACGCCACTCCCTCAATGCTGGCCAAGCTTCGAGAGGCGGGCGTGGTGGACGCCGGCGGCATGGGCATCGTCGTCATTCTCGGCGGGGCCTACCTCCACCTCACCGGCGAAGACGTGGAGGAAGCGGACCTGGAACTGGCCACCGCCGCCGGGCAGATAGATCCGTCTCAACTGGCTTCAGTGTCCGTGGAAAGCGACTTTCTGGACTCGTCGACGGAGTCGGAGTGGGGCTATTGCACCCAGTTTCTTATCCAGGGTGAAAACCTGGACATTGAACGGGTCCGCGCCGACCTGGCCGAAAAGGCAGAGTCTCTTGTCATAATTGGGGACGACCGGTTCATCCGCGTGCACGTCCACCTGGAAGACCCCGGGGTGGCCCTGACCTACGCGGTGGGGCTGGGAGAACTGGACCAGATCAAGATTGACAACATGAGCCTCCAGAACCAGGACTGGGCCTCCGGGCACCAGGAACGGAACGCTCCGAAGAGTGGCATTGCCCTGGTGGCGGTGGCTCCAGGAGACGGCCTGGCCCGCCTGTTCACCGATACCTCCGGCGCCCAGGTGGTCAGCGGTGGGCAGACAATGAACCCCAGCGTGGCCCAGCTCATAGCGGCCGCCGAACGTACTGGCGCTGAGGACGTGATCCTGATTCCCAATAACAAGAACGTGGCCATTACGGCTACCCAGGCCGCTGATCGCGACAACGAGAACCAGCGACTGCACGTTGTCGCCACCAGCACCGTGCAGCAGGGAATGGCCGCCGCCCTGGCCTTCAATTCCCAGGCGTCAGCGGACCGGAACCTAATGGCCATGAACGAAGCTGTATCCGAAGTTCTTTCCATCGAGGTTACGCGTTCCATCCGCAATACCACCCTGGGTGGAATAGCGGTGGCAGAAGGAGACTACATGGGCCTGGTCGACGGCGACCTGGCGGTGGTGGAGAGTTCGGCGGAGGCGGCCCTGCTTGCGTCGCTGGCGGGCTGCGGGTTGGCGGATGACCAGATCGTGACTATCTACTGGGGGGCGGATACGGACCAGGAGACGGTTGAAGGTGTGGCCGGGAAAATAGAAAATCAAGCGCCGGGTATCCAGGTTGACCTGTTCTATGGTGGCCAGCCCCATTACCCGTATTTTGTTTCTGTGGAGTAACCCCTGATGGCAGTTAGAATAGTCACGGACAGCACCTCAGATCTGGATGCCGGGATGGCCCAGGCGCTGGGTGTTACCGTCGTGCCGGCCAACGTAATTATCGACGATGTAACCTACCGGGACGGGGTGGACCTGACGTCTGACGAGTTCTACCGGCGGTTGGTAGAGGGTCCCAGCCTCCCCACCACTTCGCAGCCGTCGGTGGGAACCTTCCATTCTGCCTACCAGGAGATTCTCGGTCAGGGTGATGAGATCGTCTCCATCCACGTATCGGGCAAGTTGAGCGGCACGGTGAACTCGGCGGAACAGGCAAAAGCCAGCATTGGAGACAATGCCCCAATCGAGGTAATTGATTCGTCGGGCGCCTCCATAGCCTTGGCCCTGGTCGTCGCCGCGGCAGCCGAAGTTGCCAGCCAGTCCGGCTCGTACCAGGAGGTTGCGGAGCTAGTTCGCCGCGATCTGCCCCGCACGTCGGCGGTCTTTGCGCTGGATACCCTGGAATACCTGCAAAAGGGGGGTCGCATCGGTAAAGCGCAGGCCTTCGTGGGTTCCCTTTTGAGCGTGAAGCCCATCTTGACCCTGGTAGAGGGAGAGGTTCATCCGTTGGAACGGCCCCGCAATCACCAGCGGGCCATGCGCCGGCTGGCGGAGCTTACCCGCGAAAAGGGCGCCGCCGCCCGCCTGGGCATCGCATACAGCACCAATGAGGAGTGGGCCGCCGAGTTGCGTAGCGGCCTGTCCGACCTGGTCCCCGAAGACCGGGTAATGACCGTGAGGTTCGGACCCGCGCTGGGCACCTATGTGGGGCCGTGGGCCGTGGGCGTGGCTTTAACAGCGGCACAGTAAGGCATTTCGCCCGACTCTTCCAGGTCCACACCCACCCCAAATTCAATCCTGGTGTCTCCTGGCCAGCCATGCCTTCTCGTTCCGCCAAAATTGAAGACTGGACCCACAACTTCCGAAACATCCTTGAACTGGAGCGGGCCAACGGATTCAACGACCGGGCGGTGATTGGGGGCATGGACGGGTTCGTCCGCCACTGGTCCGAGTCTATGGCCACCCGCCTGGAAAGTCCCCGGGAAAACCGGCAGTTGCTTCGGCCCAGCTATGCCAGGATGACATCCTCGCAGCGGTCCGAGTGGGTACAGCAGTGGCTGCAGCTCCTGGAGCAAGGAGGCCCCGGCCCTGACCCAGGGATGGAAATATCCTTGCCAGAAAAGGCCGGGCCAGGCCGCTCCGGTTCTACGAGGAAGACTTCTCCCAATTCGAAAGCGGCCAATAATACTTCATCCGTCATTACCCTGGACTCCCCGATTTCGGACCTGAAACGGGTCAACTCCAAAACAGCGGTCCAACTGGCCCGACTGGACATTAACACCGTTCGAGACCTGCTTTACCACTTTCCCCACCGCCACATTGACTATTCCCGCAAGGCCAAGACATCCGAGCTTTGGCCCGGACAGGAACTTACCGTAGTAGGGCAGGTCACCGAATCACGGGAGGTGCCGCTGGGCCGCAGTCGCCGAAGGGCAACGGAGGCCGTGCTTAACGACGATACGGGTAGCGTGAGGGTGACCTGGTTCAACCAGGGGTTTCTGGCCCGCACGCTGAAATCCGGCACAAGCCTGGCCATCAGCGGAAGGGTTGATTCCTTTAACAACCGGCCCGTTTTTGAGTCGCCAGAGTATGACATCCTGAGGCCGGGGCAGGAGGCCGTCAGCACTGGAAGACTGGTGCCGGTCTATCCCCTGACCGCCGGCCTGACCGGCCGTAACCTTCGGGGCCTGACCTGGCAAGTGCTGCGGGACTTTCTCAAGGGCCTGGAAGAGCCGGCCCCGGACGAGATGCTTTCCCGTACGTCGCTGGCGCCGCTGGCGACCGCACTGCAACAGGCACATTATCCGGAGAGCCTTCAGGCCCGCGATCGGGCGCGGCGACGCCTGGCTTTCGACGAACTGCTGACGCTGCAGTTGTCGGTCTTATCGCGCCGTCAACGGGAAGTGGGTCTGCTGGAAGGCGTCAGCATCGATGGTGGAATGCCATTCCTGGATGAGTTCTTGTCGGGGTTGCCCTTCATCCTCACCGGCGCGCAGCGAAGGTGCCTCGACGAAATCCTTGGCGACATGGCGCGCGGCACGCCCCCCATGAATCGACTGTTGCAGGGGGAAGTGGGCAGCGGCAAGACCGTGGTAGTGCTGATCGCCCTCCTCGTGGCCATTTCCCGGGGCTACCAGGGCGCCATCATGGTCCCCACGGAAGTGCTGGCCGAACAGCACTTCCAGACCGTAACCCGGCTGCTGGGCGGCATGGCGGACACGACCCAGTCGGAAAACCTGCTGACTGTCTACCTGGAGTCCCTGGGCCGGCCGGCGACGGTAGGCCTGCTCACCGGCAGCACCAGGGCCCGGCCCCGCAACCACCTCAAGGCCCTGGCTGCCGAGGGGACCCTGGACCTGCTGGTCGGCACCCACGCCCTGATCCAGGAGGGGGTGGAAATGCCCCGCCTGGCTCTGGCGATTATGGACGAACAGCACCGGTTCGGGGTAGAGCAGCGTTCCGCTCTGCGCCAGAAGAGCGAAGAAAACCCCCATACCCTGGTAATGTCGGCAACTCCTATTCCCCGCACCCTGACCCTGACCCTGTACGGTGACCTGGACATTTCTGTAATTGATGAACTGCCCCCTGGCCGCCAGGAAATTCAAACCCGGTACGTTGACCCGGAGCGGCGCGAAGCGGCCTACGGCTTCATAAGGAGGGAGGTGGGTGATGGCCGGCAAGCCTTCATTGTTTGCCCCCTCATCGAGGAGTCCGAGGCAATAGAGGCCAAGGCGGCGACCGACGAGTTTGAGAGACTGTCGAAGGACGTCTTTCCCAACCTCAAGCTGGGCCTGCTGCACGGGAGAATGTCCGCGGCTGAAAAGGACAAGACCATGCGGCAGTTCCGGGACGGAGAACTGAACATCCTTGTCACTACCGCAGTGGTGGAAGTGGGTATTGACTTGCCCAACGCCACGGTGATGCTGATTGAAGGCGCGGACCGGTTCGGCCTGTCCCAGTTGCACCAATTCCGGGGCCGAGTTGGCCGGGGCGAGCACAAGAGCTACTGCATCCTGATGTCCGAGAACCCGTCGAACCTGGCCCAGGAGCGACTGTCGGCCCTTGAGCGCACCCGTGACGGTTTCGAGTTGGCGGAAATTGACCTGAACCTGCGGGGGCCAGGGGACTTTTTCGGCACCCGCCAGAGCGGCCTGCCCAACCTGCGCATGGCCAAATTGTCAGACCGGGACCTGCTGGACCTGGCCCGCCGGGAAGCAACGCGGATAATGGAAAACGACCCCGATCTGGAAGCAGGCAATCACGCTGCATTGGCGGCGCAGGTGGCGAGGTTTATGGAGAAAGTCAGCGGCGAGATGAGTTAAGACCGGCCGGATCAAGTCGTGGACCTAAACCGGTACCCCACGTTCCAGATGGTCTCAATAAAGGAATGGTCCGGGTCTTCAATCTTGGAACGCAGCCGGCGGACGTGGACGTCCACTGTACGGGTACCACCCAGGTAGTCGTACCCCCAAACCTGGCTTAACAGCACGTCCCGGGAATATACCCTACCGGGGTTGGAGGCCAGCATTACCAGCAACTGGAACTCCTTGTAGGTGAGGGAAACGCGGCGGCCCGCCATCATCACGTCGTACTTTTCCAGGTCGATGGCAAGGTCTCCAATCTTCAGCAGTTGGTCGCCGGTGGGCCCGCTGACCCGGTAGATGGCCTGTTTCAGGCGGGCGACAAGTTCTTCCTGCTGCATGGGGCTGACAATGAACTCGTCCGGGTTCATGACGGGATCATATTCGGGTAACCCTTCCGTTGGCACCACCGCCAGTACGGGCACTTTCAAGTTCCGGCACCCGGCCACTATTTCCTGGCATTCCACCGGCCTGAAGGAAGCTACGTCCAGCACCACCGCATCCATGCTCGTGCTGTCCGACTCCGCAGCGTCTGCAACCTGCGAGAGGTCGGACCCAAAGAGACAGGACAGGCCGGATCGGCTCATGGTTTCCAGCAGCCCCTGCAGCCCGTTGCCGTGGGCCGCTAGCAAGAATACGGTGTACACCGGTATGCCCCCGAAGTTGTGCCTTAACAAAGATTGGCGTAAGTATATTAGATTTTCCGGGATGCACCAAATCCGCCTTCTCGGGTGTTTATGCCACCCTGGCGCAACGTTTTTCAAGCTGATGTCGCGGGGCAATTGACTGGCAGCGACCGGCGATAATACTATTGGGTTCTCTTGTCCGATATGGGATGTCCCCATTGGAGGCAGGAGAGTTCTACTGAATTCCCTCGGAGGAGCGCATGGCAATCCAATCGCTGCCCACCACACCCCAGGAAACCTGGCAAAGAATCCGGTCCGACGACTGGCGTGGCGTTACGTCGGGCGTTGCCCCGGGCTACGTGCAAGCCAACCTGGCCATCCTGCCCAAGGACCTGGCATTTGACTTTTTGCTGTTCTGCCAGCGCAACCCCCGTCCCTGCCCGCTGCTGGAGGTAATTGAGGCCGGTGAGGTGGAACCAAGGCTGACCGCCCCCGGCGCGGACATCCGCACCGACATACCCCATTACCGGGTGTATGAGCACGGAGAGTTCACGCAAGAGGTGGACTCCCTGGTAGATGTCTGGCGTGATGACCTGGTCTCCTTCCTGCTGGGGTGCAGTTTCTCCTTTGAGACCGCCATGTCCGAGGCCGGCATTCCCCTGCGCCACCAGGAAATGAATTGCAACGTGCCTATGTATGTGACCAGCATCGACACCAGCCCGGCCGGGGTATTTTCCGGCCCCATGGTGGTCAGCATGCGCCCGGTGCAGCATGACAAGGTTGTGCGGGCGGTGCAGGTAACCTCCCGCTTTCCCGCCACCCACGGAGCGCCGGTCCATATTGGCGACCCGTCGGTAATCGGCATTCAGGACATCGGTCGCCCGGACTTTGGCGATCCGGTGGATATCCGGCCCGGGGAGGAACCGGTGTTCTGGGCCTGCGGTGTTACGCCCCAGGCGGTGGCTCTCAACTGCAAGCCGCCCCTGATGATTACCCACGCTCCCGGCCACATGTTCGTTACCGCACATCGGGACGCCGACTACGCCGTTTTGTAGCTCAGGCGCTCTATCCCCTACTCATCTACAATCAGATCAGCGAGGTTCGGCGCATGAATTTCGGCGGGGATACCATAGAGGACATAATCTTGTCGGAGGATAAGCGGGGAGTGTCGGAACTCCGGCCCTTCCTGCCCGCAGACTTTTGCGATCAGGCCGCCCGCTATGTGCTGGACCGTTCCAGCCGGGTGGCCATCATCACCGGCTTCTACATCCTTACCGCCGGTCAGCATGAGACCGACGGCCCGCCGGGCGCTATCGCCATAGGCAACGCCCTGCAAGAATTGGGTAAAGAGGTCACCTACGTTACCGACTGCCACACCGCCCCCATGATGCGCAAGAGCCTGGGCAGCGGGGCCAGCGTGGTGGATTTCCCCATCGCCGATGACAAGGCCAGTAGGGAGGCCGCCGGCCAACTCTTGGCTGACCTGCAGCCCGACCTGCTCATCTCGATAGAGCGTTGCGGCCGAAACGCCAACGACGTCTACCTCAACATGCTTTCCAGGGACATTACGGCTTACACTGCCCGGCTGGACTACCTCTTCGAGCACAACATTCCATCGGTGGGCATTGGAGACGGAGGGAATGAGATTGGCATGGGCAACGTTGTCGAGCACATTCCACCCGTGGACCGCCTGCCGGACGAGCCTGCAGTCACCACCGTAGACCGTCTGGTCATCGCCAGCGTTTCCAACTGGGGCGGTTACGGTCTCGTGGCGGCCATATCCCGGCTGGCTGGGCGCAACCTGCTCCCCTCCGTCGAGGCCGATGCCAGGCTGATTACTGAAATGGTGGATGACGGCGCGGTGGATGGGGGTTCCGGCCAGAATCGCTACTACGTCGACAACTTCACTCTTGAAGAGAACGCCCAGTTGCTGGAGTTGCTGCACGACAAGGTGGCGGCGGCGCTGGAGTAGGGAGACCCGTTGAAGGCTGGGAGCGACGGTCATTTGACGCCGCGCCGCATACTCTCCGTTTTCTCAGGCAAGCAGGATATTCGTGAGTGTGACAGACCGGCGGCCTTGATCGCAATAATGAAGGGCGGGTTTCTGACCCGCCCTTAAGATATTAATCGGTAAGGTTTACCAAAAGGATAGGCGCCTAGTGCATGAAGGTAATGTCCTTCATCTCAGACGCTGACACCGTCAAGCAGGGCAAGAGTTCCCGCACGTCTGCCAGGTTCTCCAGGTCATTTATCGAGGCGATTACCCTCTCCGCTCTGCGCTCGCCCAGCACCGGCTTCAGAAGTCCCCGCGCCTTGGCGTTTACGTCGTCGGTGGACATGGGATTTTCCTTGGTCCCGTAGGCATGGGGCGTAAAATGCTCCACGGTGGAACCGTCCCTCAGGGTAGCGGCCACCATGCCGCTCCGGGGGGCAGACGGGTCCATCAAGTCGTCGTCGGGTATCAGCGTTACTCTTTCCTTAACCGCCAGGGTGGCCGGGTCCGACATTCTCTGGTAGTCGTGAGTGGAGAGGAAGGTAACTTCGCCGTCCATCAAGGCCACGGCAATCATGTGCTGGCAATTGACATCGGGCATGGAACGCCCGTTGACCACGCCGGCGCCGTCCCGGGGCAGCCGAACAGTTATGCTCTCCACATTTTCGAGGGAAAGTCCGTGCTGCCTTCGCAGTGCGAAGAAGGCATCCAGAGGGGCCTGGATCGGATAACCCACCGAATAGGGCTTTATGGCCGTTTCCGTGATGAAGTACCTGCTGCCCAGGCCGGCAATCATTTCATGAGGCCGTGGGTCCAGGGACAGGGCCTGAAGCACATTGTGCTCCCCCTGGAAAATATCCCACACGCCGGTGAGGCCGGCCTCCGCCATAGTTGCGGCGGTGACTCCGTTACGGGCGCCCATACCGGCAAAGTCAAAAGCCTTCTCCACGTGTTCGGCGTCCCTCACCCAGCTCCACAACCCCGACACTTGCTGGGCGGCATAGGACAGGGCGTAACGCATACCTGCTTCGTCCAGCCTGGCAATACTGGCTGCCGCTCCCACGCTGCCCATGGTGGAACTGGTGCCTTCGGCGCTCCGGTGTCCGCCTCGCACGGCGTCCGGATCCAAGGCGAAGAGAAACCGGCAGCACAGGTCATAACCCAGCGCCACCGCACGCATCAATTCCTCGCCGGAACTCCCCGCTCTTTCCGCCATGGCCATAGCCGCCGGCACCACCGAGCAGCCGGGGTGCGACTTGGTCACCGGCTCAAAATCGTCGGTTTCGTCCGCGTGGCCGAACATTCCGTTGGCCAGTGCGGCGTTCACTGCCGAAGTCCTGATGTCGGTGGCCAGAACAGAAGCCTCAGGAGCGCCTCCCTGAAGACTGATGTACTTGATGGTCATTTCGCCGGGCTTCAGCCGCGCGCCGGAGATCACCGCCGCCAAACTGTCGAGGATTCGGTGCTTGGCGGCCAGGGCAACGTCGGGCGGGAGCCTGCGGTCCCGTGCCTCAACCATATAGCTGGCCAGTTGACCGGTGATATCGGGTGTTGCCAACGGGGTCCTCCTTCTAGTTCAGGAAATGGTCCAAGGGCGCCAAAAAGGCGCGGCCTGCACACTCGGAAATGGCAGGCCGCGTTGTTAAACCTTTCTGCTAAAGAGTCCGCTTGAGGTTCAGGTTTCGACTATCCGCGGGTTCTGAAGTGATAGTAAAGTCCAAACAGGGTGGACATCGAGCCGGCGGCTATGGTGCCTCCGAAATGGGTCATGTTAACCCGGGTATCTCGGTCTCCCATGTAGGTTGCTTCGGTAAAGAAGTTCCAATAGGCATTGCCAACGGCGCTGCCTATGACGCCGGCCGCAATCACCACAAATATGGTTGCCAGTACCGCGTACCAGCGGAGGCTCAGGTTTATCCATCCCCCGTAGGCGCCTATGCCTGCTCCAAGCCCGATTCCAAAAACGTAGATGGCCAGGTGGATGTTTGCGCCCCAGGGGTAACCCACCATGGCGTTAAAAGTGAGCGCGGCCCAGCCGCCAACTATGCCAAGCATCATCCCGACAAAGAATCCGGCAATTGTCCGGGCCGTGGGTATGACGAAACCGTAGATTCCGCCATCTACCATCGTAACTGGAAGCTTCATCCTGACCGTCCTGAAAGAACAAGATATGGGGGAAGGTTTTTTCCTGTCTCAGCTATTACGTTTGGGAAAGGTCTCGCGGTTCTGATTGAATAGTTTACGACTTCTATATATATGGTACTAGGTTTTTTCAGATTAGCAAGAATTCGGATGCGAGTTGAATCAACACTATTGGCTTAACCGGAGGCGGAGTATTTCTACATGAGTGAACAAGGTGGGACAAGAATGGCTTTCTTCCATGACGCGTATATCGGTTACGTTATTGCTCAGGTACGTTGATACTGGCTTGTCTATTTCATTGCGCCAGCTACGATTCAGGCTGGCAACTGAACATAATATCACCAAGGATTGACAAAAATCCCTTGACAGTATAACTTTCGGGAGTTATCGGGCAGACTGATTTGGCGGCTCTTTGGGGTATTGATGCGTAAGGGAATCCGTTAGTTTCCAGCAAGTACCTTCCACCGGTCAGTTCAACTCCGATATGGTCAAATTTTCCAAAAATGAGGAGGATTTCGAGGCATGAGGTTTATCACAGGGGTCTCCTGGCGAAGGAGTTTCCTATCATTCGCAGTTTTGATTACCATCCTTGCAGTTGCCTGCGGCGCGTCCGAACCCCAGGCGCCCGCCCAGGAACCGGCGGCACAGCCCGCTGCCCCCGAGCAGCCGGCTATGGCAGCCGAACAGCCTACGGCCGCGCCGGCAGTGCCCGCGGACGCCCGGGCGCTGACCGATACCCGCCAGTTCGAGTCCACTCCCACCCCTGCTGCTTCCATGGCGGATGCCACGGCAACTCCCATACCTACGCCCACTCCGGGTACGGTGGAGACCGCCAAGGACACGCTGATATTCGTAACCCAGGAAGAACCCGTGTCCCTCGGAACGTTTAGTGACGGGTGCAGTGGGAACGTACCCTCTACCATTTGTGAGGAGATCGCGACCGATCCCTTCACCTGGATCGACAGCACAAACTTCGAGGTAGTGCCTCTCAGCGGTGTGGATACCTGGTCACAGGTTGACCCTCACCGGTGGCGGTTCCAGTTGCGGGAGGGCGTAACCTTCCATAACGGCGAACCCTGGAACGCTGCGGCCGCCAAGTTTGGGCTGGACTGGTCCGGCGACCCCACCAGCGGTGGCGGCTATGGGTTCCATGGTCCCATTTCCGGTGAAGTGGTTGATGAACTGACCGTGGACGTGGTTTGCGAGAATGCCTGCCCAATATTCCCGCGCACCGCCATTTTCTCGCCTTTCCAGGCGCCTGACTGGTACCAGAATGCCAGTGAGGACGAGCGGGAGCTGAACACCATCGGTACCGGCCCATATCGCGTCGTTGAGTGGCGGCCCGGTGTAGAGGTCGAAATCGAGGCTTTCGAAGACTACAAGCCCAACACTGCGTTTGACTCCCAGGCTCCTGCCATCCAGAGGGCCTTCCAGGTTTGGCGTGGTGAGTCCCTGGTACGGGCCGCCATGATCCAGGCCGGTGAAGCCGACTGGGCCGTCGATATTGGTTTCGAGAACATCGACTCCGTGCCCCAGGCCAAGACCGGTACCAACAACGAAGTCTTCACCCTGGTCGCCGACAACATCTGGCATCCGGAATTGAGCAAGAAGGACGTCCGCAGGGCCCTGGCCCTGGGCATCGACTGCCAGACCCTGATGGAAGTGCTGTATGACGGCCTGCAGGAGTGCATTGGCAACATTTCCCAGTGGGGCACCGTCGGCATCAATGAGAGCAACTACGCCGACTATGGCTATGACCCGGAATTGGCCCAGGAACTCCTGGCCTCTGCCGGCTACTACAAGGACGATTACGACCCGTCGGACAACAACTTTGATGCTAACGAGGAAATCCGCATTCACACTCGCGCCGACCGGGTCTATCGCGGCCTGGAAATGTTTGAGTCGGTTGTGGCTGGCTGGCGCGACATAGGCGTGAATGCCCACGTGGTTGTGCTCGAGCC
The DNA here is from genome assembly GCA_965207275.1 of Dehalococcoidia bacterium. GTDB lineage: Bacteria > Chloroflexota > Dehalococcoidia > Lucifugimonadales > UBA3495 > Bin22. The sequence goes on along the minus strand of CBDBMH010000002.1, from coordinate 1,461,884 downwards.
CAATAAGGCGCGCGAGGCCCGCCGCTCCGGTTGCGGCAAGTTCGTAACGACCGCTGACGACGGCACACGCGACCTTTCGCAGGCCCTGGCGTGCGCCGAGCAGGAGCCCCCGCTGCCCTTCGGCTCTACTACCCACTACTATGAGACGGCCACGTCCAATGAAGCCCTGGATATGCAGCGCCAGCTCTATCTGCGCAACAGCTGCTTCAATGTCAACAGCCGCGTTTGCAACCTGGCGCCGGGGCTGGATGGCATGAGCTTCGAGGACAGCATCAATGATGCGGTCGCAACTCCCCTGGGTCCGGAAAGGACGCGCAAGATGGAGACGCTGGCCCAGACTATCCACGACGAATACTGGTTCCTGCCCTTCTTCGTATCCGTTCAGGTGTACGGCATGGCGCCCAACCTGGAGTGGGAACCCCGCTATGACCCCCGCATCCGGGTAAATACCATGCGGTTCACCCAGTAACCGAACCTTTATTGGTTTTTGCATTGCCCCGGGTTGCTTCGGCAGCCCGGGGTTTCTTTTGTTTGGTCATGAGGGGCTACTCTCTGAGATCTGTGTGGCTCGAAAGGCTACTCTTCCCAGGGCAATCGCGTTATAAATCGTCCTCAAATGGCCCCAGGACCGGCAGCAAAGAGTCATGTCACCCTGAGCTTGCCGAAGGGTCTAGACTCTTGGCTGAGAGTCGTGGACTGGGTCCCAAGGCCTGCCAGGCAGGAACGGATTCAGATGCTTCGACTTCGCCCAGCATAACATTCTTTAAAATGCGATTGCCCTGCTACTCTTCCAATCTGTTGACAATCTTCTCTTAGATTTGAAAGAATTTCTCAATGTCTTTGGTAGATGGCCGGCAATTCTCTTGCGGACCACCTGCCCGACGGGTATTGCAGGCCCCATGGGTACTGCAGGTCGTTCCCTGACGCTTCTGTTGAGATTGTCCGCATCCTGAGACCGCAAGATTTTCTTGCCTGGGAAACAAAATGCCCAATATCGTAGAACCCGGGCGTACCATTCTGTCCCGACGACGCCTGGCGGGTGTCGTGGCGCTGGTTGTGGTCGTGGCCTCGGCCCTGGCCTGCGGCGCTTCCGCCCAAGATACTGGAGCCACGGCTCCTGCTGGTCCGACGGCGAGGCCCGCCGTGGCTTCCGCAATTCCCGTCTCCGCCCCCGTACCCGAAGCGGCCTCTACCGCCTTTGACGAATTGGTCTTTGTTTCTCCGGAGGAACCCGAATCCCTCAGCGCGTGGCGGGGCGGTTGCGGCGGCAGCGTCTCCAACGCCATCTGCGGAGAAATCGTCTCCGATCCGCTAACCTGGATTGACAGCGCTACCTTCGAGGTTGTGCCACTGGCCGGGGTGGTTAACTGGTCCCAGCAGGACCCACACCGGTGGCGCTTCGTCCTTCGGGAAGGCGTCAGCTTCCACAACGGGGAACCGTGGAACGCCGAGGCCGCCAAAGTGGGTCTTGACTATCTGGGCGATAAGTCCGCCGCCACGGACGGACATGGCGGCCGTTCCTTCGGCCTTCACGGTGAAATCTCCGGCCGGGTGGTGGATGACTACGTCGTGGATGTTGTCTGCGAATTGGCCTGCCCCATTTTCCCGCGTACCGCCATATTCAGTACATTCCAGGCCCCCGATTGGTGGGACAACGCCACTGAAGACGAGCAGGCCGAGACGACTGTGGGCTTTGGCCCATACCGCATTGCAGGCCACGTGGCCGGCGAGGAGGTGCAACTGGAGGCCTTCGAAAGTTACAGGGGCAATAGCGCCTTCGATGCCCAGTCGCCAACTATCAAGTCGGCCAGGCAGGTCTGGCGGTCCGAGCCGTTGGCAAGGGTCGCCATGATACGGTCCGGCGAGGCCCACTGGGGGGCGGATATTGGTTTTGAGAATATCCGGGCCGTCCCGGTAGCAAAGTCGGGAGCCAGTAACGAAGTATTCACTCTGGTCGCCGACAATATCTGGCACCAGGAACTAAGTAAGAAGGAAGTCCGAATAGCCTTGGCCCACGCCGTGGACTGCCAGTTCCTGGTGGAAATCCTTTATGGTGGTTTCCCGAAGTGCATAGGCAACATCTCCCAGTGGGGCACCGTGGGAATTCATGAGAGCAACTTCTCGCCCTATGAGTTCAATCCGCAAATGTCCCGCCAACTGCTGGCATCCGCTGGCTACTACCACGCCGACTACAACCCGGAGAACAACAACTACCATGTCAATCCAGAGATCAAGATTCACACGCGACCAGACCGGGTTTATCGCGGCCTCGAACTGTTGGAATCTGTGACGGTTGGGTGGCGAGAACTGGGCGTAAACGCCGAATTGGTGGTTCTGGATCCATTTACTGCTCGACAGATGCGTCTCTCCGGTTGTGGGGCGCTGGACGGTCCCGAACTGCAACTTGATTGTGTCAACCAGGCCCCGCCCGGGGTGGGGCATTCGACCCATTATTATGAAACGGTTACTTCCAACGAAACGTTGGATATGCAGCGACAGTTGCTGCTGCGAACCAGCTGTCACAACGCCAACAGCCGGGTCTGCAACCTGGCGCCCGGTCGGGATGGCATGACCTTCCAGGAGAGTATCGCCGACGCCATTGCTACACCTATGGGGAGTAACCGGCAGCGTAAAATGGAGGAACTGGCCCAGCTTATTCACGATGAGTATTGGTTCCTACCCTTCTTCGTTTCAACGCAGGTCTATGGTCTGGCCCCAACCCTGGAATGGAAGCCTCGCTACGACGCTCGAATCCGCCTAAACAGCATGAGATTCACCGGACAATAGATGAAGGGCCGCCTCCGGCGAAATGGCGGGTAGGCCGGACAGCAGCCGCTTTGGCCCGCCTGCGGCGGATGTAGTTTCGGTTTCATGATTATCAGAATCCGAATATCGTTAGTTGAACGTATGGTGGAACAGATGGTGACAGGGCCGAGATTTAATGGATTTTGAGTTTCTTGCAAAATGGCAAATAGTAGTTGACGATAAAGGAAATTAGCTTTAATATCCTTGACCAACCGAAGTCTAAGCGCCCCTTGTTTAAAATGTAGTAAGTAGAAAAGGCGACCTTGACCAAGAAACTGTTCTGACGGGGGAAACTGTGCGCAACTACATGATTCGGCGGCTCGGCCATTCCGTATTTATCGTAGCCGGCCTTATGGGGTTACTGTTCCTCGCCATCAACGTGTTGGGAGACCCGGTGGAGTTGATGGTGGATGAGGATGCATCCCAGGAAACCATTGATGCCCTCCGGGCGAAGTTCGGCTTGGACCGACCGCTTTACATCCGTTTTGCCGATTTCTATTGGGACTTGGCCAGGCTGGACTTTGGCAAGTCCCTGCGCCACAGGATTGATGCCCAGGAGATGATATTCGACCGCTTGCCCAACACGGCTGTGCTGGCGCTTGTCGCATGGGCCATAGGCATGCTGGGCATTCCGCTGGGAATATTAGCGGCCAGACGGCCCCGGGGCTTCTTTGACCGCATTGTGAACGTTCTATCGTTTGCGGTGATTTCGGTGCCTCAATTCTGGCTGGCTCTGATGCTGATTCTGGTGGTCTCCGTTCAGCTTGACTTACTGCCCACCTCGGGATTCAAGGGGCTGGGCCCCGAGGGGTGGAAGTACATGGTGCTGCCGGCCATGGCCCTCGCCCCCACGGTGCTGGGCCGCAATGCCCAGATCACCCGGTCAACCATGATCGAAGAAGTCGCCAAGCAGTACGTTTCCACCGCCCGCTCCAAGGGTCTGGGCGAAACCGCCATTCTTTACGGCCACGTGCTGAAGAACGCTTCCATTTCCATCGTTACTCTGATGGGCGACGAACTGGCCGGCTTTATGAACGGCTCCACGGTGGTGGAGATCATCTTCGGCTGGCCCGGAATAGGCAAGCTCTTGATTGACGGCATCAATGCCCGCGACCTGCCCATCGTTACGGCCTCGGTGTTCGTGGTGGCCCTGATGGTGATGGTCATCAACCTGTGCGTGGATCTGATCTATACCTGGCTGGACCCCAGAATTGCTTACAGCTAGTGTCAGCTAAGCTGAAGACGCCCGTTGCCATGGCCGGAGGGGGCATGGCAGAGGCGCGCAAGGCGCCTATTCTGTTCTGAGGATTTGGTTTCGACATGGCAAGTGACATGACGACCGTAGTGCAAAAGCCGAACCCGGTAGTGGCGTTGTGGAACAACGCCTTGTTCCAGGCGTTTCTCAATGATCCGATCACGCTGTTTTCCGCGTTGTTCCTCTTTGTGATCGTGATGGCGGCGGTCTTTGCTCCCTTCGTGGCGCCCTATGACCCGCAGAACCAGCAGTTGAAACTGCGCCATCTTCCCCCTGACGTTGCGCCGCACCCGGCGACCATGCGGGTGGACGGCCAGACCGTCACGGAAGATCGACGGTTCATCCTGGGCACTGACCACCTCGGCCGGGACTACCTCAGCCGTCTGATTTACGGTGGCCGAATATCCATTTCGGTGGGCCTGCTGGGGGTGCTGGTTTCCAGCGTAATCGGCGTGTTCCTGGGCATCACTGCCGGTTACTACCGGGGAATCTTGGACGACATAATAATGAGGGCGGTGGACATCTTCATGTCCGTGCCCCTGTTATTGCTGGCCCTGATGGTGTTATTCATCCTGGGGCCCAGCTTCACCAATATCATCATTGTGTTCGCAATAGCCAGATGGATGCTATTCTGCCGCGTGTCCCGTGGCGTGGTGCTGTCCCTCCGCGAGCAGGCATTCGTGGATGCGGCAAGAGCCATCGGCGCCAGTGATGGGCGTATCATCGGCCGGCACGTGCTGCCCAACCTGATCACCCCGCTGTTGACCCTGGCGGCGCTGGAGGTTCCCAGGAACATCCTTACCGAGTCCACCCTCAGCTTCCTGGGTTTCGGCATTCAGCCGCCCGAGTCCTCCTGGGGCCTGATGCTCTCCCAGGGTCGGGACTACATCGTCACCGCCTGGTGGGTGGTAGTGGTTCCGGGTACCGCAATCTTCCTGACTGCCCTTTCATTCAACCTCTTTGGTGTCTGGATGCGCGCGGTGAGCGACCCGTTGCAGCGTTGGCGCTGGCTCAAGGCCACCAAGGAAGCCAAGGAAGCCGGCGTTGGCTGATTGCCCCTGCCACTTACTCGATTAAGCAAGAACCAGCCCCCGAATTTGGTCACACAGATCGGGGGCTTTTACATTTGTGACAAAATGCACCATAATAGCGCCAGCCAATTCTCCTGCCAAGCATGATTTCGTTCAGCAATCGGGCTTTGGCGGATATTTCCTTCACCGCGGGGGGTTGCATGGACCGGGTTACCATCAGAGAGGCTTCCCAGAGATTGCGAATATCCACTGCCATGGTGCGGGAATGCATCCGGGGCGGAGAACTGAATGCATTTCGTGAAACCCGGGCCGACGGTGGAGTCGGCTGGGTGGTGGAAATGCCGGAAGACGGTTGGGTCAGCGAAGCCATTTCCGTAGAGTTGAACCGGGAGTTCTCCCCCTGGTGGTGGGGTACGCAGGACAAGTCAGGGTACATTCACTACGTGGAGTCCCTTTCCGCCTCCTCCTGGGAGGAGACAGTTCCAAAATTCCTGTGCGGAGAAATTGGGGATAACATCTGGACAGCCATTGACTTGCGCCAGGAATTGCTCTGCCTGGAATGCCAGATGCGGGCCATGGAGCAGGGCCTCCCCCAGGCTAACCCTTCCTCCAACCGCTAATATTTACCAACGGTGGTCTGTTCCACTGCCTGGAGTGACGTGCAGGGGTAGACAAGGGGACAGGGAGGTACCCTGTCCCCAACCTTTTGGTAGCTAGTCTCCCAGTCCTCCGCCTTATTCAAGGAAAAAGTTTCGCAAGGCTACGTAAGTTTCCTCCGGTAGTTCTTCGGCTATATAGTGGCCTGAAGGCATGGAGTGTCCCCTGACGTTGACGGAATAGTCCCGCCACACAGCCAGTACGTCCTGGCTCCGCCCCACGTAACCCCGGTCGCTCCACAACGCCAAATGGGGACAGGTAACCTTGTTGGCAAAGTCTTCCTCGTCGTGCACCAGGTCGATGCTGGCGCCGGCCCGGTAGTCTTCGCAAATGGCGTGGATGGTCGCTGGATCGGTGGAACACCGGAGGTACTCCCTCACCGCCTCCTCGGGGAAAATGTCCTGCCAGTTTGGGCCGCGCTGGAAGCTGTGCCGAATGAAATAGTCCGCGTCGGCCCCGATCACCCGCTCGGGAAAGTCGTAAGGCTGGCTCAGGAAGAACCAGTGGTAGGTGTTGAGGGCCATTTCCTTGTTGACGATCTGGAACATTCGGTGGGTGGGAATAATGTCCAGGGTTGCCAGCTTCAGCACGCGGTCCGGATTGTCCTTGGTCAGTCGATGAGAGACCCGGGCGCCACGATCATGGCCGGCCAGGTAAAAGGAGTTGAAACCCAGGTTTTCCATTGCTTCCACCAGGTCCTGCGCCATAGCCCGCTTTGAATGGTTCAGGTGCTCCGGGTCTCCTTCGGGCTTGCCGCTGTCGCCGTAACCCCTCAGGTCGGCGGCCACTGCCGTGAAGTGCTCCGCCAGCCTGGGCGCCACCTTGTGCCACATTGCATGGGTCTGAGGGTACCCGTGGAGCAGCAGCAGCGGCGGGCCGCTGCCCCCAATGACCAGATTGACATGAGCGCCGCCGGTCTCAATTCTCTTTTGTTCGAACCCCTCAAACATAAAGCCTCCGTCTCCCGTTTAGCTCTTTCTGTTTCGAAAACAAAGTAACAAATCCGGCCGCCGGGTTGCCGCGCCCCACGGTCGCTATAGAATACACGGCGACGCTCGGGAGCGAAACGAGTAGAAAGCACTGGCCGCCCTTCTGTCTTGAGCTTTCCCTTAAGCTCCCTCGGCCCCACCCCGACCTCCCGGGGGCGGTTCCGGCAACGTTGCCAACCATACCGGGCCCCACCGATGCCGACATCCGCCAATAGCCGACATCCACCAATACCCGACATCCACCAATAGATCGTTGTCAACCCGCGCAAATTCTTTGCTGACCAGTACCGGGTGGGCTGGGGCGGCAACCCGTGATCGGTGCAAACAAGAAAGGGGCGAGCAATTTGCTCGCCCCCCGTGAAAAATAGAGAAAGAATATTCCTGAAACCAGGGTTTGGAATGGGTTAACAGTCCCCGGCCGCCATCCACAGTATTACGTGGGAAGGGCGACTATGGTCGTGGTAAACCGTGTTGTCGGCCGACAGCCTGATGGGCGACAGGGCCGGATTCTCGCCCGTGTTGCAGTTCACATCCAGGCGGGGGAAGTTGCTGGACGATATGTCCAGCCTTATCCGGTGCCCTTGGGTGAACAGGTTGCTGGTGGGGTACAGATCGATGCTTATGGGGTATACCTCTCCCGGCTCCATTAACTCGGGTTCGCTCCAGGAGTTGCGGAACTTGGTCCTCAGCACGCCGTCGCTCAGATTCAGCGCATACCCCTCCGGATAGTCGCGCGATGGCGGGTAAACGTCGATCAGCTTGGCGGTAAAGTCGGTATCCACTGCTGTCGATGATACCCACAGGTTGACCACCACCGGACCCGTAACTTCCAGGTCTTCAGGTAGCGGCTCCGTCTGGAACACCAGCACGTCGGGCCTGGAAGCCAGCGGCAGGAAGGGCGCTCGACAGCTGAAGAAGTCCTCCGTCTCCCTCTGATCAAATGCTCCTGGCTCCATTATCGGCAGGCCGGAGGATATGTTGCCTCCGATGGTTGGCACCGGGTTCTCCGGGTCAAATCGGTAGGTGCTGGGCGCCGTCCCTACTTCCGGCATGCCAATGGAGAGATCTCCTTCCCGTTGCAGGTAAAGAGATGTTTCCTTCACCCTGGTTGGCGGCCAGGCGGTCTCTTCAACCCACTTGCCGCCGTGGTCCAGCCTGCCCTCGGCATTCCGGCGCCCGCTGCCGCCGCCCATAACGAACAGCTTTACCGGCTTCCTGTTGCCCCAACGGTTATCCTCATTCTTCAGCCAGTGATTAAAGAAAGCTAGACGCTGATCGTTGAAGCTGCCCTCCCTGGAGTTGTCCAGGGTGGACTGGGGGCCGAAGTCCACGTTGCCGGAGTACGTGACGGAGCGCGCGCCGTGGGTCCACGGGCCCATGATCAGGGAGACTTCGCTGGACTTGGCCTGGGACAGGGCCTGGTAATTCTGGACAGTGCTCGCCGAATAGGGGTCGTACCAACTGCACTGGTGGACCTGGGGGACATCGGCCAGGGTCCCGTAGTGTGCCATGGCGCACAGTCCCACCTGTTGCCAGTACTCATCGAAGGTGTCGTGCCCCCAAATCTCCATCAGGTAGTCTTCGTAGTCGGGCGTCCAGCTCAACGGCGAATGTCCCCGTTTCCAGGGGAACCTGGCAAACCATTCGTGGATGTTCTGCCGCATCATCGCCGCCCGGGTTGTGTCCGGATTGGCCCGGACCTCCGGACTCTCCAGGGCTTCCCGGTAGGCCCAGGTGACCTGCCTGAGTTCAAAGGCGCCACCATTGCGGCAACCGCTATGGTAAGCGCTGGCGAAGCCGCCGCATTCCAGCCACATGGCAGCCAGGCTTGGCGGGTTCAGGGACGCCAGCGCCGCCTGGGTGTGGGCGGCATACGACAGGCCGAAGGTGCCTACTTTCCCGTTGCACCAGGGCTGCTCGGCCAGCCATTCCAGGGTGTCGTAACCGTCTTGTCCTTCGTCTACGTACTTGGTGAACCCCCCCTCCGATTCGTACCTTCCCCGGCAGTCCTGAATGACGGTAACGTAGCCGTTGTTGGTGAAGAACGTCGCCTCCTCCAACCGGGCCGAGGAACCCTTGTCGTATGGTGTCCTTTGCAAAAGAACCGGTAGGGGTTCTTCCACCATCTTGCCGTCCACTATAGGCCTGTGAATATCCGTTGCCAGATTTATGCCGTCCCGGGTTGGTACCATTGTCGTTTCGATAAAATGATTATTGCTCTTGCGTCTGGTGACGCGTCTTCTGACCCTCAGGTTCATCTTCCCTCCTTCCCCCAAAATAAGACTACAAAGTATTACGAGGCAAGTGTAGCATCATCCCCTACCCTCGCTGCCTATTGGCTAAGATACGGATTTTCTTGACATTCGACATACCCAATAATAGACTTGCGTGAACTGACGTGCGTTCGATCAGCGCTGGGCTGACGCTGTGCGGAAAATGCAATATATGGTTAGAGTTTAAACGGAAGTCGTAATAAATTGATGCCTTTTCGATTGCGAAAAGGATATGGAGCCTGGCGTATATCGACCAAGAGGAGGAAATGATGACCTTGCCCGGAGTTTTTGCACCTCGTTGGCTAATCTATGGACTGATGACCATTGGACTATTGGCGCTGGTGGCTTGCGGCGCTTCTGCTCCCGAGCCGGCCCCCGCCCAGCCATCCAGTGGCAGTTCCCCGGCGGCCCAGCCGGCGGCTCCGGCCCAACCGGCAGCCCAACCCGCGGCCCCGGCAGCTGCAGCTCAACCTTCCCAACCTTCCGCCCCCGCCCAGCCGGCCCAACCCGCTCCGGCCGCTCAGCCCGCTCCCCAGGCTACGGTCAGCGCCGTTGTCGGCCAGGGTGCTATCGGGGCTGAGGCTAAGGCGGCAACCCCCACTCCCGTTCCTGCTCCCGCCGCCTCCACCGATGCGATGGCCATGGCAGAGCCCGCCGTGGTCAAACTCCAGGTGGCCAGGGGTCCCACCACCCGCGATCTCGCCGACCCCGTTGCCGGTCGCGGTGACCTGCCCGTCATCCTCCCCATGTTCGAGGGCCTGGTCCAGTTCGACCAGTACACCGATTCCGTTCCTATGTTGTCCCCCCAGTGGTCCGCCAACGACGATTTCACCGTCTGGACCTTCAATTTGAAGCCCGGCGTCCAGTTTCACAAGGGCTGGGGCGAACTGACCGCCAAGGACGTGGAACACACTATGTGGCAGGAGCGCCGCAATGACCACTTCGACGGCCGCGCCGCTACCTGGCGGGACCTGCTCCGGGAGGTCGTTATGCCCGATGGCCCCGAAGGCCACGTGGTGGAGCTCCACCTGAATAAGCCCGAGCCCATAATGACCACCTATATGAGCACCAATTACACTACCGTTATCCGCAGCAAGGACCACTGGGACGCCAACGGCGGCGTGATGACCGGCTTTGATGCCAACGATGAGGGTGTCCGCCTTATGGCCAATGACCCCATCGGCACCGGCCCTTACCGGTTTGCCGAGCACGCCGAGGCCCAGTACCTGCGCTACGAGGCCACCGACTTTACCCACTGGCGCAAGACCCCCGATTTCCCGGAACTCCAGATTTTCTTCATTTCCGAGCCTTCTACCCAGCTGGCTATGCTCGTTACCGCCGAAGTCCACGCCGCCGAAATCCCCCGCGACCTCCAGGTCGGCGCCCTCTCTCGCGGTATGGAGATTGTCCTCGGTACTACCCCGGCTATCCGTCTGGTGGGCTTCTTCGGCGGCAACTACCTGCCCGACGAGCCCAATTACGACCCCTCCGAGCCTATGACCATGCCCCTGGTCCGCGAGGCCATGAACCGCGCCATCAACCGCCAGGAAATCAACGATGTCTTCTTCAACGGCCGCGCCGAACTCATGATGCAGACCCATTCCCACGAAAAGTTCCCCGGCTGGCAGCCCTCCTGGCTGGATTCCTTTGAGGCCGACTACGGCTATGATCCCGAAAAAGCCAAGGCCCTCCTGGCTGAAGCCGGCTTCCCCGACGGTTTCAAGATTACCCAGCTTTCTTACCCCAGGCCCGGTCTTCCCGAGATGCTGGACATCGGCGAACTGGTGGCCGACTACTGGCGCCAGATTGGCATCGACGTCGATTTTCAGCCCGTTGAGACCGCGGTCTATAGCTCCAGGCTCCGCGCCAAGGAGGTCAACAACGTTGCCTGGCTCCATACCGGCAGCTTCACCGAGCCCACCCGGGCCATCTTTGTGTATCACTACAGCGGCGCGCGCAGTCCCCGCTACGAGTCCCAGTTCTTCACCGAGAAGTACGAGGCCCTGGAGGTCGCCGCTACCCTCGAAGAACGAGATAACCTGATTCGTGAGATGGGGGAAAACTGTTACGAAGTCCATTGCTCCATACCGCTCTATTGGGTGCCCTTCGAGTTCATGATCAATCCCGAAATTATTGAAGAGTGGCTTACTCCCGGCGTGTTCGGGGTGCGTGACTTCGAGTACGTGAGGGCGGTCAAGTAGGGCCGTACGGCCGTGCGCCCCTTCTGTTGTTTGATGGTGGGATTGCAGCGATCGGGATACGGGAATGAACTTAGCTGCAAACCAACGGATTACCATTGACCGAACTTTGTTGTGGACCAATATCCGCCCAATTGGTCCGCCTCGGGCGGACCGACAGGTGCACCCGATTGGGCAGGATGTTGGCCCATTGGCTATTGAAACCGCGTAGGGGCTTCCGCCGCGGCGGAAGCCCCTGCCTGAAGGCTCCTGAAGGTTAACGATGCAACGTTACATTGTTGTGCGATTGTTCCAGAGCGTTATCGTCCTGTTTGCAGTCAGCATCATCATCTTCGGTCTGGCCCGCGTTTCCGGCAATCCCATGGATGTGCTGCTCCCCGATGACGCCGGGCCCGAAGAGTTCGAGCTGATGCAGCAGAAATGGGGCCTGGACAAACCCTTGCATATCCAGTATCTGACCTTTCTTGGCAATGCTCTGGTGGGCGACTTTGGACGTTCCGTCCAGCATCCCACCCGGGATGCGCTGGACCTGGTGATAAAGCGGTTCCCCGCTACCCTGGTCCTGGCCGGTCTGGCCCTGGCTATCTCCATCGTTATTGCCTTCCCTGTGGGAGTGCTGTCCGCCGTCAAGAAGGACAGTATGCCCGACTACATGGCAAAGACCTTTGCTCTTTTGGGCCAGTCGGCTCCCTCTTTCTGGGTGGCCATCATGCTGATGTGGATCTTCGCCGTCCAGTTGCGTTGGCTGCCCACTTCAGGCCGGGGCGACCCCGGCTGGGATATGCTGCTGCATCTCATACTGCCGGCCTTTGCCATTGGCTGGTACCAGGTGGCGGCGTTAATGCGCCTGGTCCGTTCTTCCATGCTGGAGGTGCTGGACAGCGAGTTCATCAAACTGGCCCGAGTGAAGGGCGTTTCCGAGTCCAAGGTTGTCTGGAAACACGCCCTGCGCAACGCTTCCATCGCCCCCGTAACGCTTCTGGGTCTGCTGGTCGCCCAGCTCGTAACGGGTACTGTGGTGACGGAAACCGTGTTCTCATATCCGGGTGTGGGCCTGCTGGCGGTGGACGCCATTCGCAACCGGGACTTCCAGGTGATGCAGACCATCGTCCTGGTCTTTGCCATGATTTTCGTGGGCATCAACCTGTTTGTGGACATCATCTACGCATACATTGACCCGCGTATTCGTTACGCCTAGCATGAGGATGCTTTCAGAGGCCGTTTATGGACATTAGCAGAATTGGTGGCTTCTCCGCCGGATCAGCGCCGGTGGGGCTGGGAAGATTCATTGCCGAGGCGCGGCGATATCCCCTCATCCCCATGTTCATCCTCGTGGTGCTTCTGGTTTTTCCAGCGGTGACCGCTCAGTGGATCGCGCCTCACGACCCTTACGAAGTGCATCCGCGGGAGCGCCTTACGCCCCCCGCCTGGAGCGGACCTCAGTACCTGAACGGGGTGCAAGTACGGCCTGAAGGTTCCTGGAAGAACATCCTTGGCACCGACAAACTGGGCCGGGACGTACTCAGCCGAATCATGCACGGCGCCCGGTATTCCCTCAGCATTTCCCTGTTGGCCATACTGGCGGGTGGTGTCGTAGGCAGCGGCCTGGGCGTGCTGGCCGGCTACTTTGGCGGCATGCTGGATCACCTTGTTATGCGCCTGGTGGATATCTTTATCACAATACCGGGCCTGTTATTTGCCCTGGTGCTTGCAATAGTCCTGGGTCCCAGCTTCAGTACCATCGTGATTGTAGTTGCGGTAATATTATGGCCCCGGTTTGCCCGCATGTCCCGGGCTGAAACGTTGAGCATGCGCAGCCGGGATTTTGTCAGCCGGGCCAAGGTATCAGGGTGCTCCGACGTTCGCATCATGTTGCGGCACATCTTTCCCAACGTGGTCAACCCGCTGGTGGTCCTGGTAACCCTGGAAGTGGGCCATGTCATTCTCCTGGAAGCTACCCTCAGCTTCCTGGGCGCCGGCATTCCCCGTCCCATCCCGGCATGGGGATTGATGGTGGCCGACGGACGCGACCTGATCGTGGGCGGCAACGGCTGGTGGGTCTCCCTGTTCCCCGGCCTGGCCATCCTGCTGGTGGTGCTGTCTATGAACCTTTCCGGAGATTGGCTGCGAGACAAACTGGATCCCAAGTTGCGTAATCGGTAGTTCCGGCGCAATGGCGCCTTAAAGCAATATCATGGTTATCCAATAGGCAATACCGTGCTGCCCGAAGCGGACGATGCCCTGCTGACCCAACAGGACAAAGTCGTGCTGCCCGAACTGGACGATGTCGTGCTGACCTAACAGGACAGTGTCATGCTGAGCGAACAGGACGATGTCATGCTGAGCGAAGCCGAAGCATCTGAAACCCATCCTCCCAGTCAACCTCTCCACTCGAAACCGGGTTTAGTAGTTGGATTCGGGCGCCTCAGGCAGCTCAGGGCCACACGGCTTCCGTTTGAAGCGAGCCGTCCCGGATGACGTCGTAGTCGACATTTCCCAGTCTGGCCGGGCCACCTCCTGATTACTTGCTCTTGAAGCCAACGAGGTGCAATCAATGCCACTGAAAGACCTGGATGTAGAAAAGGAAGCAGTGCTCAAGGCTATCGACGCCATCGAAAAGGCCGGCGTCATGGGAATTGGGCAGCACGGCAATTTCAGCGCCCTCATTCCCGGCGGTGGCGCTTTCCTGCTCATCGGCGGCGACATGGACAGCATGCGCAAGGACGACTTTGTCCTGGTGGATCTGGAGGGCAACCTGATCGAGGGCAACATGACCGCCCGCGAAGCTGAAATAGTCCACCTCCATACCGTCATATACCGGAATCGGCCCGAGGCTGGCTCGGCAGTCCACGTTCACTCAACCTGGGGCACAACCTTCGCCGTTGCCAGCCAGGCCATAGAGTGCAGCTACGAGGCCATGGCCCGTTTCAACATGACCGACGGCATTCCCCTCGCCAAATACGGGCCGCGCGGTTCCGACCAGTCCATAGAATACATAGCCGATGCCCTCAACAGCGCCTCCGACATCCGCGCCGTGTTGATGGAACACCACGGCATCCTGGCCTTTGGCGCAACCCCCGCCGAGGCAGCCCGCTCGGTTATGCTGGTGGAGGCGGCGGCCCAGCTGGCCGCCCAGGCTTCCACCATCGGCGGCGCCAAGCCCATTCCCAGGGAGATGCTCAGGGCCACCGTGGAGCGCCGGGACCTGTTCGACCAGGCAGGCGTCCAGAGGGCTTAACCTTCAATCGGCCAATCGGCCAATCGACCAAGCGGCGCATCCTGGGTCTTTTCAGCGCCAGGGTAGGCCCGTTTTCCATATCTTGGGGTGGGTGAATCTGATGCAACTGGGTATGTTCCTGGAATTTCCACGCCAGTCCGGCAGCAGCTACCAGGAAGCCTTCGACGCTTCCTTTTCCCTGGTGGACGAAGCGGAAAGGCTGGGTGTGGAATCAGTCTGGCTGGCGGAGTATCACTTCAACCCCGGCCGGGTGCTGTCTTCACCCATCCTCATCGCCACCGCCATAGCCGCCCGCACCGAACGCATACGCATGGGGCTGGCGGTGCAATGCCTTCCTCTGGGCCACCCGGTGCGGCTGGCCGAAGAGGCGGCGACCCTGGACCAGCTAAGCCACGGCCGGCTTGAGTACGGAGTGGGCCGAGGTACCTTCCCCAACGTGCATGAGGGCTTCAATACTCCCTTTGCCGAGAGCCGGGGCAGGTTCGAAGAAAGCCTGGAAGTAATCAAGAAGGCATGGACAGAAGACACATTCTCCTTTGAGGGCGAGTTCTTCCAATTCCATGATTTGTGCGTCGAGCCCAAGCCCTTCCAGCAGCCCCACCCTCCGATTCGGGTTGGCATAACCTCTGCGGAATCCTTTCCGATCACCGGGCGCATGGGCTATTCCATCCTCATCAATCCCTCCAGGGTCTTCACTTTCGGTGAACTGGCGGAGCAGATAAAGTCCTATCGCCAGGCCTGGCATGACGCAGGTCACGAAGGGGAACCGGAAGTGGGGCTGCGAGTCCCTGTATACGTGGCTGAGACCGAGGAGAAGGCCTACTCTGATCCCCGGGAAGGGGCCGTTTTCATGTACCAGCGCCTGGGCAACCGTGTGCTCAGCTATGCTGAGTACCGGGGTACCACCGGAGACTGGCAGGCGGAAGGCGACCGAATTATTGGTATGGACTATGAGGACTGGCTTAGGGACAAGGTGGCCTATGGCACCCCTGAGACAGTTGCCCAGCGCGTCCGCCAGCTTAGGGATGACCTGGGCCTTACCCAGTTCATATATGAGATTGACCTGGGAAACCAGTTGCCGCTGGAACTGCAACTCAACTCATTGCGGCTCTTCAACGAGGAAGTGGTCCCGCAGCTCGCCTAGCTGATCGGACCGACAGGAACAAGCGCCTGTCGGTTTAGTGGTCTGTTTAGAATCCTTCCCCTGGACCTAATCCCCGATGACCGCGATGGCCTGAATTTCCACCATCATCTCCGCCCTGGCCAGTGAGTCAATTCCGATGAGCGCGCTGCAGGGGTAGCCCCCGGTGAAATACTCCTTGCGAATCTGGGTGAAGTGGGTCCCGTACTGCATATCCTTTATGAAGACGGTCATGGTAACTATGTCCTCCAGGTCGCCCCCGGCCCGGGCCAGGTTGGCCCGGATTCGTTCAAAGGTGGCCCTTACCTGCCCCTCAAAATCGCCGCCCAGGGACTTGCCGTCGGCGTCAGTGGTGGCGCCCACGCCGGCCAGGTACACGGTGGTGCCGCCCGATGTCTTTATTGCCCGCGAGTAAGCCCGGTCTTCCTCGGCGGTTCCCTTGAAGTACTCTCTTGGCATGAAATCCCCCCTGCAATGCCTCTGCTGAATCTGTCAGGCTCGCTCTTTGGCGAAAGTTTCCCGTGCGATAACCCTGGCGTGGCGAGCGATGGACTCCCCCGTGTAGAAGGTAAGGTGGAAGAAGATTTCGTTGATCTGCTCTTCCGTCATCCCTATTCGCAACGCTCCCCGGATGTGGTCTCGCAGTGACCTGTTTGTGCCCACCAGCGGCAGCACCGATAGGGTACACACCATGCGGCTGATGGTATCCAGCCCGGGCCGCGTCCAGACCGATCCCCACTGGTACTCCAGCAGGTATTGGTCCCACTCCTGGTCCACGGGGAAGTCGCTGCCGGGCCGCACCTCTCCCAGGATTTCCTGTCGTTTGGCCCGCCCTCTCTCCCGCATTGCTTCCGGGCCTTCGTGAATGTCAAACACTCGGATGGGCTCGACGGAAAGTCCCCTCTCCTCGAATACCGAGTTGGCCACTGCCAGCGCGGTGGTGCCAATGGGAGCGCCCACGTAGAAGAAGATCTGGATGATCATTTCCACGATTTCCGCCGGAGAGAAGCCCACGTCCAGGCCGCTTTCCACGTGGCCCTTCAAGTTTTCGTCCCGCCGCAGTGTGGCAATTGCCGAGATGGTGGACATGCTGCGCTGCTCAAGGGTCAGGCCGGGACGGTTCCAGATTACGCCGAAACAGGCTTCGCCAATCATGCGCCAGAGGTCCGGCGCTATCCGGCTGATCATTTCGCTGGGCACGGGGGTCCCATGGGCGTCGGCCCGACCCAGCCGCTGCAGCACCGGATATCCTGACAGGTAGCGTTCTTCCAGTGAGGCCATGCTCCCTCCTTGACACCGCTGGCGCGCACAGCCCGCCGTGGTCGGCCTCAGTCTATGGTCGTAGGTACGGGCTGTCAATTCAGTTACACGAGGCTCCGGTTGCCATCGCTTACCTGGGTGAGCAGTATGCGGCCATGATTCTACGGTGGCAATTTCCGAGTCATTTGCCACGGGATCGACCGTTTCAGGGGCCGCTTCCCGTGGGATGGGCGCAGGTCAATTACTAGCTGACACCCCTTGGGCAGAGTGCTATAATGCCACCGGAAAGGAGGTGGGCAGTTGGAAGCAATTGAATTTACCACACCGAAGACTATAGACGAGGCAGTCCAGGCGATGGCCTCTGCCGGAGACCGCGCCCGGGCTTTGGCCGGCGGCACCGACCTGCTGGTACAGCTTCGCGGCGGTCGCCGCAGCGCAGACCTGGTGGTTGACGTTAAGGACATCCCTGAACTCAACGAGATTTCCTACAATTCCCAGAGTGGCCTGACCATAGGCGCGGCGACTCCCTGCTACCGCATTTATGCCGATGGAGACGTGGCAGCCAACTACCCCGGTCTGGTGGACTCTGCAACCCTGATCGGCAGTATCCAGATCCAGGGCCGGGCCAGCCTGGGCGGCAACCTGTGCAATTCCGCCCCCAGCGCTGACGCCATTCCCCCGATGATTGCGCTGGGCGCAGTGGCCAACGTCGTTGGCCCCAACGGAGCCCGCCAGGTGCCGGTGGAAGACTTCTGCACCGGTCCCGGTCGCAACGTGCTGGAATCCGGCGAAATCCTGGTCTCCATCAACGTTCCGGCCCCCGCCCCCAATTCCGGCGCCAATTACCTGCGGTTCATACCCCGCAATGAAATGGACATCGCCGTAGCCGGGGTGGGCAGCGCAGTGGTGCTGGATGGCTCCGGGCAGAACTTTGTGTCCGCCCGCATCGCCCTGGCATCCGTAGCCCCCACACCCGTATTTGCCAAGGCAGCCGGCGACAGCCTGGCCGGCAAGCCGGTATCCGACGAAGCTGTTGAGGAAGCGGCTCGGCTGGCCATGGAAGCCGCCGTACCCATTACCGATATGCGCGGCACCATCCGCCAGCGCATCCACCTGGTCGGCGTGCTGACCCGCCGGACCTTGAATACCGCCATCAGGCGAGCAAGGGGAGAGGAGTAACCATGCCTGGACTTGTACACGTAAGTACCACTATCAACGGGAACCCAACCGACTTTCTCTGCGAGCCCCGCCAGAGCCTGCTGGAAGTGCTGCGGGACGTGCTGGGCATGACCGGGACCAAGGAAGGGTGCAACGACGGCAACTGTGGCGCCTGCACCGTGGTCTTTAACGGTCGCATCGTCACCTCCTGCCTCGTGCTGGGCGTTGAGGCCCAGGGCAAGGAAATCAGCACCATTGAGGGCGTGGCCTCCCCCGAGGGCCTGCACCCCGTGCAACAGGCCTTCCTGGAAAATGCCGCCCTGCAGTGTGGCATCTGCACCCCCGGTTTCATTGTTGCTACCAAGGCCCTCCTGGACCGGGAACCCGATGCGGACGAAGGTCGCATTCGCCACTGGCTGGCTGGCAACCTCTGCCGCTGCACCGGCTACGACAAGATCGTCCGTGCCGTATTGGACGCCGAAGAAAAGATGAAGGCATAAGGAGGTACTTCCGTGACCTCCAACATAGTGCTATCCGAGGTTGAGTACAACGTCGTCGGGAAGCGCCATTTGCGGCCCGACGGCGTTGACAAGGTTACGGGCCGGGCCCAGTATGGCGCCGACGTACAGTTGGCCGGCTTGCTCCAGGCGAAGGTGCTTCGCAGCCCCCACGCCCACGCCCGCATCAAGTCCATCGACACTTCCGCCGCCGAGGCTCACCCCGGCGTGCATGCTGTGGTTACCTCCGCTGACCTGCCCTTCGCCTCTTTGACCAGGGATGAATTGGGCGGCGATTACCAGCGACTCAAGTTCGCCAGCAACCATGTGCTGGCATCGGACAAGGTCCTCTTTAAGGGTCATCCGGTGGCTGCCGTTGCTGCCGACAGTCAGCACATTGCGGAGGAGGCCCTGGCCCTGATCAAGGTGGAGTACGAGGTCCTGCCTCCGGCCATGACTGTCCGGCAGGCAATGGAGTCCGATGCGCCCCTGCTCCATGAGGACCTTTTCACTTCCGAGCTGGGTGAATTGGCAGACCGGCCCAGCAACGTCGCCTCCCACATGGCTTTCGAGGCCGGCGACGTGGAACAGGGCTTCCGCCAGGCGGACGTGGTACTGGAACGGGAGTATGAGACGGCTTCCGTACACCAGGGCTACATCGAACCCCACAACTCCACCGCTTTCTGGAACGCTGACGGCCAGCTGAATATCTGGTGCAGCACCCAGGGACCGTTCGTTGTCCGCACCAACGTGGCCGACATACTCCGCCACCCCGTGTCCCGGGTAAAGGTTACGCCCATGGAAATAGGGGGCGGCTTTGGCGGCAAGATCACCGCCTACCTTGAGCCCATCGCCGCGCTGCTTTCCAGGAAGTCAGGCCGGCCCGTCAAGCTGCTGATGAGCCGCACCGAGGTGTTCGAGGCTTCGGGCCCGGCTCCCGGCACCTGGATGAAGGTCAAGCTGGGCGCCACCAGGGACGGCAGGATAACGGCGGCAGACATCTTCCTGGCCTTCGAGGCCGGTGCGTACCCGGGTTCTCCGGTAATGCAGGGGGCGGCCTGCGCCCTGGCGTGCTACGACATATCCAATGCCCGCATCAATGGCTACGACGTGGTGGTCAACAAGCCCAAGACTGCGGCCTACCGCGCCCCGGGATCGCCCCAGGCCGCGTTCGCCGTGGAATCGGTTATCGACGAGATTTGCGAAGAACTGAGCATGGACCCGGTAGATTTCCGCCTGCGCAACGCCTCCCGTGAGGGCGTCAGGCGGGTTGAGGGACCCGTCTTCCGGCGTATCGGCCTGGTGGAATGTCTGGAGGCCGCCCGCAATCACGATCACTACGCGACACCACTGGAGGGCCCTAACCGGGGTCGCGGCCTGGCCGCCGGCTTCTGGTTTAACCGGGGCTTCCAGTCCGCCGTCAACATCAGCGTCAACCCCGATGGCACCGTGAACCTGATAGAGGGTTCCGTGGACATCGGTGGCAGCCGGGCATCCATTGCCCAGCAGGCGGCGGAAACCCTGGGCATCGCCTACGAGGACGTCAAGCCCACGGTAGTAGACACCGACTCTATCGGCTACACCATGGTGACCGGCGGCAGCCGCACCACCTTTGCCACCGGCTGGGCCGCAATTGAGGCTGCCGAGGACGTCAAGACCCAGATGGTGGAACGCGCCGCCCGGATATGGGACACCTCGGTCGAAGATGTGGAGTACGCTGACGGCGTCCTGTCGCACAGGTCGGACCCGGAATTGCGGATGACCTTTCGCGAGTTGGCCCGCCAACTCCTCAGCACCGGCGGCGGGATAACCGGCGCTTCCAACGTGGATCCTACCGGCGAGGGCAACGGCTTCGGCGTTCACCTTGTGGATGTGGAAGTGGATCCCGATACCGGCAAGGTCACTATCCTTCGATACACGGCTGTCCAGGACGCGGGCAAAGCCATTCACCCCAGCTATGTTGAGGGGCAGATGCAGGGCGGCGTTGTCCAGGGCATCGGCTGGGCCCTCAACGAAGAGTACTTCTTTAATGACCAGGGCCAGATGATGAATTCCAGCTTCCTGGACTACCGAATGCCCACGGCCCTTGACCTTCCCATGATCGACACAGTGATCGTTGAGGTGGCCAATCCGGGCCACCCCTACGGCGTTCGGGGCGTAGGCGAAGTACCCATCGTGCCGCCTTTGCCGGCTATCGCCAGCGCCATATCTCACGCAATAGGCAACCGAATTAACCGACTACCCGCCAATCCGGGAGCGGTACTGGAAGCCATGTCGTAAACTCACCCTCAAGCATGTCCAGTATTCCACCGGGGCGGGTTGCAAACCCGCCCCTTCTATTTGCGAGGAAAACCATGCTGATCCAAATGGGCCGGTGGCAGGTCAGAAGCTGGCGCCCTGGAGATGAAGCCAGCCTGGCCAAATATGCAAACAATCGCAATATTTCCGTCAACTTGCGCGATTCGTTTCCCTATCCCTACACTGTGGAGCATGCGCGGGACTGGATAGCGTTGGCGTCCGGGCAGGCGCCCGAGACCAACTTCGCTATTGCCAGCCCAGAGGAAGCCATCGGAGGAATAGGCCTGCGGTTGGGCGAGGACGTTTTTCGACGCACCGCCGAAATCGGCTACTGGCTGGGCGAGCCATTCTGGGGTATGGGCATAGCTACCATGGCCGTGACGGCGGTAACCGGATTCGCCTTTTCGGCGTTCGACCTCGACCGCATCCACGCCCACGTATTCGAATGGAACCCGGCCTCGGCCCGGGTCCTGGAAAAAGCGGGCTATTGTCTGGAGGGCCGCCTGAGGAAGAGCATTACCAAGGATGGAAGGACCATAGATCGCTTCCTGTATGCGAAAATAAAGGAACAATAGGAACGTGCGAGGAGCGTCGACCGTGGCAACCGTATATATTCCCACAATGTTGCTGCCGGTTACCGGCGGCGTAAAGCAAACCCAGGTAGAGGCCCGCAACGTGCGCCAACTGATCAACGGCCTGGAAGAGCAGTTCCCGGGCATCCGGGAAAGGCTCATTGAAGATAACCAGGTCCGGTCCAACTTGGCAGTCTCCATCGACGGCGAGGTTGCCCGCATGGGCCTCCTGGAGCGCGTGGGTGAGAACAGCGAGGTCCACTTCGTTCCAGCCATCAGTGGGGGCTGAGAGACCATTGGCCATTGAAGAGATGAAGCTGGTAGCCCAGCAGGATTAAAATGATGATCGACACCTGGCGCCCGTCATATTGGCGAAGGCCGGTATCCACTCTCCAGGACTATTGGGTTCCGGCGCAGGCCGGAATGACGGTTAAATCCCAACCCATCACTTCAAAGTTGTTGCTCCACCTGGGCCGAAGAGGGAACTGAATCACCCCTTTCTCGATTCCCTGGTAAAGGCATGACGTGGGCATTTGCCCCTGTCGTCCCTGGCCCCTTCCGTTCCCAAATCCACCACCTAATGGGAGAAAAATGGTTTTGGGGCTCCTTGATTGGGCCGGTTGGGGCATCGGCTGACGGCTGACAGGTTGGCAGTGGGTTGGCGTGGCAGGAGTAGGCGCTGGAAGGGGATATTGGGGCGTTGGCCGGCGACGCCAGGGCGAGGTCTATGCCAACCGGTCCTGGAGAAGGGCGCAGTGTCCCTACGGCGGGAGTCCCCGTCGCTTGAATGCCCGTCGGTAGTGGCGCAGACCGTCCCAGGTCAGGGTGGGCCGTGGGCCAGCGCCGCTATTCTCCGGTGCGCTCCCGCCAGCAGCGGGAAGGATGGATGGCCCCGGGCCAGCCGGATCAGCAGCTTCCTGGCGTGGCAGACCACCCGTCCGGCCAGATTGATCAGAGCAAAGCGCACCGCCTTGAGCCGCTTGTTCACCCACTGACCGCCCAGGGCCAACTGCTTGACCGCCGAGTTCAGGTTGAACGCCAGCGCCGCTATCGCCCACCAGGCCGCGTTGGCCCCGAACTGTCCCGACGGCAGCCTCCCGCCAGCCAAGTCCTCCTTCAGCACACCATGCACCTCCTCGCCCTTCCCGCATCTCTCCCGGTACCACCGCACCACCTCATCTCCCGGTAGCTCCCGGTTAGTCACTATCCCCCGGATCTTGTACCAGCCCCGGTCCGGCATCTCCATCGCCGGAACCGACAACTCCAGGTCATCCTCCATGCCCGGCAGCGGCGGCCGCCTCAGCGGCTCCCGGACCGCTATG
This sequence comes from Dehalococcoidia bacterium, assembly GCA_965207275.1. Classification (GTDB taxonomy): domain Bacteria; phylum Chloroflexota; class Dehalococcoidia; order Lucifugimonadales; family UBA3495; genus Bin22. The sequence continues at coordinate 1,439,190 of CBDBMH010000002.1, read as the reverse complement.
AAACGGTAGTCGGGATCATTCTTGGAATAAGCCAATCTATCGGGCACGAAGTCCACCTCGGCCCACTCCTGTTCCGTCTCCACCGCCAACTCCCCCACCATCCGGGGCAACCGGCGCCACTGGCTCTCCTCCACTTCGGCTGCCGCACGCTTGAACCCCTCCGTGACGTCCGCCCCCACCGCGAATTCGATCACTCCGAACCGCTCATCCCTCCCCTCGGCGCAGTACCGCAACAACTCAACTTGGTACCCCGCCGTGTCCGACCGCAGCATCACCTTCACCACGCCCTCCGGCAGATGGGCCAGCGACTCCCGCAACACCCGCAGTTGCTCGAACCCCGCTGGCACGTTGCCGTCCCGGAACTCCGAATGGACCACCAGGTCCGCCTCGGCCCAGTAGGTGACCATCGGCTGGTAGGCCTTGTAGCCCTGGTAGCAGTACAGCGCCTCCTGCTTGTAGGTCTCGATCAGCGTCGCGTCCATGTCCAGCGTCGCCTGCTCCTGCTCCAGGTGGTCCCGGACGAAGCTCATCATCTCGGCGTTGACCTTCCCCAGCCCGCGCAGCGCGCCGCTGGGCGCGGGTATGTACGCCGTATGGGGCTGCCTGGCCTCCTCCTGAACCGGGTCGTGGAACCGGCCCAGGTACCGGAACACCGCCGACGGAGACGGGACGCTGCGGCGCCGCCCGCCCCGCCACCGGCTGCCCTCCTCCCGGCGCTCACAAGCCCGCTGCCGGTGCGTCTCCACCCGGCCCAACATCCGGCCCAGACCCTCGTCCCCTTCCAGCACCCGGAGGTCGTCCACTCCTTCTCCACCGGCCAGATTCAGCAGCACCAGCGCGGTGACCATCTGCCGGTCCGTCCATCCCTGTCCGCCCTCCTTGACCTTCACGTAGCGCCGGATCGACTCGCCCAGCCCCATCGCATCGGCCATTTCCAGATAGACCGCCAACCCCGACAGCCCCGTCATGCCCCCCGCGCGATGCTCCGTCCCATACTGGAATGGCAGGACTCCCTGTTGCATAATGACTGCACCTCGTTGGTGATGGTTGTGTTTGTCCCGTAACCATCATAGCCAGCTTTGCCGCTGGCTCCAACGAGGTCTTTTCCTCCCATTAGGTGGTGGATTTGGGCCGTTGCCGTCGCATTGACTACCTCCCGTATCGAACCTAAAATGGATAGCAATCGAAATTAACGCAGGATTGGGTCCACTTCCTATGTGGGCTCAATCAATTTAAGGGGCATACATGGCGAGGAAAAATTCTCCCGGGGGCGGCAAGCCCCGGGTGAAGGAGCCCGTATCCTCCGGGGGTGTGGTATACCGCTGGGCGGAAGGGCAACTTGAGGTCGTACTCTGTGGGCGCGACGAACCGGTGCGTTGGAGTCTGCCCAAGGGAACACCCGACCCGGGCGAAACGCTGGAAGAAACGGCGCTTCGGGAGGTTCAGGAGGAGACCGGCCTGGAACCCGTCATTGAAGACCGCATCCGCAGCATCGACTACTGGTTCTCCGACAAGGACAACGAGGTCAGATACCACAAAACAGTTCATTTCTACCTGATGAGGTGCGTGGGAGGAGATACCAGCCTCCACGATCCCGAGTTTGACGTTGTCCGGTGGTTCACCTATGAAGATGGCGTAGTCAACCTGGCCTATCCCAATGAGGCCGACGTTCTCCGAAAGGCATTTAACCTGATTTCTCAAAGGGAAAGAGCGTTCTGATATGCCCGAACTGAGAGGCACCAGGGTCACCCTGCGGGACAAAAAGCTGGAGGACGCCGAGCAGGACTATATCTGGCGGTGCGACCCCGAACTGGCCCAGTTGGACGCCACCTACCCCCTGACGATGAACTACGACCGCTACCTCAAGATGTTCCAGGACCAGTTGCGCTATCCCACTCCCGGTTCCCACCACTTCGGGATCGACGTCGAGGACGGCAAGCTGATCGGCAACTGTATGTATTACGACCTGGACACCCTCAACCTGGAGGCGGAACTGGGCATAGTCATTGGGGACCGGGAATACTGGAACAATGCCTACGGCTACGATGCGGTGGTAACCCTGCTTGACTATATGTTCAACGAGCGGAACCTGAAACGGGTCTACCTTCATACCCTGGAGTGGAACCACCGCGCCCAACGCAGCTTTGGCCGCTGCGGCTTCAACCCGGTGCGCCCGGTGCGGCGCATGGGCCGCGACTTCATACTGATGGAAGTTCTCCGCGGCGATTGGTACGATAATGCCGAAGAAAGGCTGGGCAACCGGTGGCCGGCGGAGCAAGCGTCCCGCGACTGACTGTTACGGCCGAATGGTGAGTGCCTACCCGGCCGCCGCCCGTATGGCCTCGGGCAAGGTGATGGCGCCCCGATAGAGGGCCGTCCCGATAATCACCCCTTCTACTCCCGTAAGCGTTAACTGCCGGATGTCATCAAGGGCGGATACCCCTCCCGACGCCTGTACCTTCATGCCTGTCTGCTGCACCAGTTGGGCATTGGCGGAGAAATTGGGTGAAGTCAGCGTCCCGTCCCGGGATACGTCGGTGTAGAGCAGGCGGGGAACGCCAAGGTCCCTCATCTGCCGGGCCAGGTCCAGGGCTGAAACCTCACTGCCGGCGGTCCAACCTCGGGTGGTAACCATCCCGTCCCGCGCATCCACTGCCACCACGACCATTTCCTCGCCATAGTGTCCGCACAGGTCTGCCACCAGCTTCGGGTTCTCGACGGCCGCCGTTCCGATTATTACCCGGCTTGCGCCGGCCGAGAGCAAGGCATCGGCGGTTGACCTCTCCCGTATGCCGCCACCCACCTGCACCGGCATATCCAGCGCGCGTATGATGGAGTTTATGACCGGCAGGTTGGCGGGAATGCCGTCTGCGGCCCCGTCCAGGTCCACCAGGTGAAGGAGGGTGCCTCCCTGTTCCTGCCACCCCAGGGCCACCGCCACCGGGTCGTCCGAGAAAACGGTGGTCTGCCCGAAGTCGCCCTGGTACAGCCGGACGCACCGTCCGTCCTTCAAGTCTATGGAGGGAATGACTTCCATTGGTGGACCGTTTCCGCTAGCGGCGACTAGCGGACAGCCTGGGTGGCAAATTCCAGGAAGTTGCGGTAGATCTGCAGTCCCACCGATCCGCTCTTCTCCGGGTGAAACTGGGTGGCTACCAGATTTTCCCTGGCGTAGGCGCTGCAGAAGGGAAGGCCGTAGGTGGTGACACCCGCTACGGCGTGTTCGTCATCGGGGGCGGCGTAGTAACTGTGGACAAAGTAGAAGTGGCTGGCGGGTGGGATGCCCCGGAACACGGGATGATCAGCACCGAACTCCACGCTGTTCCAGCCCATGTGGGGGACTTTCAGGCCCGCCGGCAGGCGCTTGACCAGTCCGGGAACGATGCGGAGACAGGGCGCGTCCCCTTCCTCGGTTCGGTCCAGCAACAGCTGCAGGCCCAGGCACACGCCCAGAAAGGGCTTGCCTTCCATTACGAGTTCTTTGATGGGCCCCACCAGGCCCCGGGATTCCAACGCCTGCATCGCGGCGGGGCCCGACCCAACTCCGGGCAATATAACGGCATCGGCCGTGTCCAGCAGCGACGGCTCCTCGGTAACAACAGGCCGGACGCCCACCGCCTCCAGCGCCTTTGCCACGCTGCGCAGGTTGCCTGACTGGTAATCTATGACGACAATCTTCAAGTCACCAGCCGGGTCACCCTTGCGCCTGGTTACGCCGGCCACCGTTAGCTCCGTTCCCCCGTGGCCCGCTCAATGGGAAGCTCCCGGTCCTGGTAGCGGGCCAGTACGAAAAGCAAGTCCCCCAGGCGGTTCAGGTAGTGGATTATCAGTTCGTTGGTCAGGCGGCCCGCTTCGGCCAGGGCCACCACCCTCCGCTCGGCAGTACGTATCGACGTTCGGGACATATCTATGGCCGACGATGCAGGAGTACCACCGGGCAACACAAACACCGTCGGCATCTCAAACTCTTCCTCAAGGGAGTCGATGGTCTGCTCCAGGCTCTCAACCATCTCTGCCGTCACCGGTGCAAAGTGCTGCTGGAAAAGCTCATACTTGTCCGGTTCCGTCGCCAGTTCCGCCGCAATAGTGAACAACTCTCGCTGCAGGTCCCGCAAGATGTCCTTGACCCTCTGGTCTTCAGACAGCGCGCGAGCCAGTCCCATGACCGAAACTGCTTCGTCCGTAATGCCGTATGCCTCGGTATGCGGGTCATTCTTGGATACCCGTCCTCCGTACAGCAGGCTGGTTTCGCCCTTGTCGCCAAACTTGGTGTAGACCCTTTTCCGGTAGGAAGATGATGAAGAAGTCACGTCGTAAATCCTCGTTTATCCGTCATTCCAGTCCGCCGCGGCGGACTGGAATCCTAAATCAGCTTGATTGAACCTTTCGGCATTGTAGCATAGGGCCATAGACGGGGCTATACTGGGTTCGCAGCAACAAGTGGAAGGGCAGAGACCTCTTACCGTTCGCCAATTCTTCGTTGAGGAGACTATCTCCATGCCACCGCAGCTAAGCATCATCGGCATAGAAGGCATGCCGGAAGCCAGGCCCGGCGACGACCTGGCCGGCCAGATCATCGAAGCCGCCCAGGCCCAGGGAACCGCCGTGGCAACCGGCGATGTACTGGTGGTAACCCAGAAGGTAGTCTCCAAGGCCGAGGGTCGGGTGATTTCCATCGAGGGCGTTGAACCGTCTCCCCTGGCTGTTTCCATTACCGAGGGCCACCGCCGGGATCCGCGACATACCGAGCTTATCCTGCGCGAAAGCCGTCGCATCGTCCGCATGGACCGGGGCGTGATCATAAGCGAGACTTACCATGGCTTCAACTGCGCCAACGCCGGCATCGACGCGTCCAACATTCCCGGCGATGGCGCCGTGGCCCTGCTGCCCGTGGATCCGGACGCCTCGGCGCGCGGCATACGTCAGGCCATTAAAGAACGGACGGGGGCCGACGTAGCCGTCATCATTTCCGACACCTTTGGCCGGCCCTGGCGCAGCGCGGCGGTCAACGTGGCCATTGGCGTGGCCGGAATCAATCCCCTGCTCAGCTACGTGGGCCAGGAAGACGCCCACGGCAACATGATGCACACCACCGTAATCAATGTGGCCGACGAATTGGCAGCCACCGCGGAACTGGTTACCGGCAAAGTGCTGGGGGTGCCCGTCGCCATCGTGCGGGGCTACGTCTATGAACCCATGGAAGACGCCAGCAATCGGGCCTTGATCCGTGACCCCGACAAGGATCTCTTCCGCTAACCGCCTAGCTAGTCGTCACCCCAGGGCAGGAGCAGTTGCCGGGGTGATTCCGCATCATGCCCGAAACCGGACATGCCCACGCCCAGGAGACGGAAAGCCCTCCCCGGCGCCAGTTCACCGGACAACAGTGTCCAGCCGGTATTCAATATTTCCTCGGGCTCGTTCGTGTAGACGGGTAGAGTGGTCTGTCGAGTAAGGGTAGTAAAGTCCGCCAACCGCAGCTTTACCGTCACGGTACGGCCCTTGATGCCCTTTCTCTCCAGGTTTCTTCCGACGCTGGCGGACAACCGCTTCAGTGCCTCCCACAACTCCTCCGGGTCTACCAGATCGTCGGCAAAGGTAGTTTCCGCGCTGATGGATTTGGGGGACCGTTCCGTCTTGACCGGCTCGTCGTCCTGTCCCAGAGCCTTGGCGCGGATATTGGCCGCCCGTTTACCGAAGTGCCTGGCAAACCACTCCTCCGGTTGCGATGCCAGGTCTCCGATGGTTGCTATCCCCTCCAGGTGAAGCCGGCCGGCTGTCTTGGGGCCAATGCCCCACAACTTGCCCACCGCCAGGGGCGCAAGAAAGGCCTTCTCATCGCCCGGCGGCACCACCACCAGTCCGTCGGGTTTCTCCAGGTCCGATGCTATTTTTGCCACCGACTTGGAGGCGCCCACGCCGATGGAAACGTTCAGCCCGGTTTCTTCCCTGACTTGCCTCTTCAGGTCTATGGCAATGCCCAGGGGTAGTTGGCCCCCATTAACGGCCGCCGAAATGTCCAGGTAAGCCTCGTCCAGCGAAAGAGGCTCAACCAGATCGGTCACGCCTTGAAAGATGTCCATCACCAGGCGGGACATTTCCCGGTACCGTTCAAAGCGGGGCCGAACTACAATACCCTGCGGGCATTGGCGGACGGCAGTGGCCATGGGCATGGCCGAGTGCACTCCAAATGTCCTGGCTTCGTAGGATGCGGTCGCCACTACTCCTCGGCTCTGCGGACTGCCCCCTACCAACACGGGTTTGCCGCGCAACTCCGGGTTGTCCAGTTGCTCCACGGCGGCATAGAAGGCGTCCAGGTCGGCATGAACTATGTGGCGTATGTCCGGCATTGAATTGGTCAAGAGGCACTCCCACTTGGCTCAGTTAAAGTACGGGCGCCCTCTGCCAATTTTACCCCCGTATCGCCGCGTCTCCAACCGGCAAATGTCAGTGGCGTCCGGAAATCTTGCCCTTTCAGGAAGCCTGGGGCTTGCCCATACCGCTGAAGACTCGTAACCGGCAACACCCCACCTGCCGGAATGACCCATCTGTTTCGGCCTGCCCTGTGAAGCCGCCAGATCCGTAGCCCAACTCTTGCACTCGTTCCTGTTGACACGCTGGATAGCCCTCGTCCACCATGAGAATACAGCTGTACAGCCCCTGTGACTGGGATAAACGGGCCGGAGCGATGATCGAAAATGGTCGGTTTTGGGCGGCAGAATTTTTTTCGGCGAAAAAAGGAAGTGGCAAAGACTCATGGTCCGGGTTTCCCAGCTTGGTTGTGCTGCCCGCGTACCTTTGGGAAGTATGGCCTTCGTCCGATAAAACAGCCCGGACAGAAAGTGCCATTACTCGCCGCCTCTGCTTGCACCAAGACAGCCGCTTGCGCAACTCACTGGATTGGCAGCCTTCCGCCGCTCGTGAATTGCTCCCCGATAGATGCGCTTGCACCGTACCCAGAGGAGATTCCCGTCCCTGGAAGCAAGTGGGCTCCGGTGCTGGGGTTAGCCCGCCGCTCGCTCGAAGCAGGAAAGCTGGGACGGTTGCGGTCAACCAGGTTCCTGATTCCATGCCGCGAATCCCGGCAACTGGTCTGGACGGGCCCTGTCCGGTAGCGTTACGTAAGGGTGGTTCGGTGGTCGATTTCGTAGGAGTCCGCCCCAGGCGGACGGGTTTGCTCTTGTATCACCCACGAAACCACCTCAATCGGAAGGATACGGCCCCATCCTGCCCAGTTGCCCAAACCGGCCTCTACCGCTAAACTAAGCGCCGAAACTTCCAATAATATCCCGCAGACTTTATCAAATTCCTGGCGGAAACGTTCCTGCGGCCTGCCCACCCGGGCGGGTCTTTTTTTGGCAGCGGTTTCCGGCCGTCAGGGGCGCCCCGACTTGCAGCAAGCACAGCAACAGGCCAACCGTCCCCGTATTTACTACGGATGGTGGATGGTGGTCATCACTTCGTGGATGGCCTTCTTCGCCAGCGGCATATTCTTCCGTGGATTCACCGTTTTCGTGCCGGCCATCCGCGATTCCCTTGGCATCAGCCAGGCCCAGACCAACCTGATCTTCTCCCTGGCCCGGGCCGAAGGTGGTCTGGAGGGCCCCTTCGCCGGCTGGCTCATAGACAAGTTCGGCAACCGTAACCTGCTTATTCCCTCGGTCCTGCTGGCCGTGGTCGGTTATTTCGCCCTGGCCCAGTTTGTCAGCGGCTTCTGGAGTTTCGCCATCGTCTACCTGGGGCTGGTATCGCTGGGCAACAGCATTGCTTTCCAGCACGCCATGTTTGCCGGCATCAACCAGTGGTTCCGCCGCCGCCGTTCCCTGGCCATCTCCATACTGGCGGCCGTGTCGTCCCTGGGTGGCCTGTTTATCGTTCCTTCCATGAACGGCGTGATTGAGAAGTGGGGCTGGGAGATGGGTTCCCTGCTGGCCGGAGTAGCGTACCTGGTGTTTCTGTTCCCCCTCTGCTTTGTTTTTCGCAACAAGCCCGAGGATATGGGACTGCTTCCCGACGGCGATTCTACGCCACCGTCGGCCGCGGGCCGGAGCGCCGCTGCCCGCCGTCGGGTGCTGCGGGACTACACGGTGCCTGAAGCCCTGCGCACCCAGGCTTACTGGTTGCTGATGCTCGGCGCCGGCCTCCGCATGATCGCCACCCTGGGCGTCCTGGTCAGCATTATTCCCATCCTGGAAGACAAGGGAGTCAGCCGCCAGATGGCCGCCAATTTGACCGGGGCCATGTTCGGTATCAACTTCCTGGCCCGCCTGGTGCTGGGCTATTTCGGCGACAAGTGGCCCAAGTCCCTGATCCTGGCCGGCACCCTGGCGGCCGAGGCGGTGGCCCTTGCTTTTCTCTACTTTGGCAGTTGGGACGCCGGGGTAGTGGGCATTCTCCTGATTACAGCTTTCATCGTCCTGGAAGGCTTCGGTGACGGCGCCGGCATCATTGTCTGGGCAGCCCTGGGCGACTACTACGGTCGCGACCGCTTTGCGACTTTGCGAGGTTACATTACCTTCTCCCACAGCTGGGCCCTGGTGGCTTCACCGGTTTACGTGGGCTGGGTATTCGACCACTTCGGCAACTATGACTGGGCCATCATTCCGGCCGCCGTAGCCGCCGCCGCGGCTAGTCTTTGCTTTCTGCTGGTCCGCCGTCCACCTCAGTTGACCGTTGCGGACGACGCCCAGCCCGTGCGCAGCCCATGACCGCCGGGTAACCCGTCTGGCTTTGTCTGCCCCTTGGCATCGTCCCACGTTGGGGCTTCCGGTTCCTCGGCCTGGCTGCCGGCACGGTAATCGCGCTTTAGGCAATGTCATGCTGAGCGAAGCCGAAGCATCTAAGATGTGACTCTCAAGGTACTCGCGAAGGGCCCTGCCGTGTCTTGGGTGGTAGGATTCCAGGCCCTTCGGCAAGCTCAGGCGTCCGCGTCCGCCCTTGGCGGGGCGACATGACCTGGAGTCAGCTTATTGAGCAACAACCAAAGCGCAATTGCGTTGTGGCTGCCAGCCTGCTGATAGCCTTCAACTTTCCGATGGTATATCATAGGGGCAATCAGGCCTGTCCATGACAAGGAGGTTCGATGGCTACCATCCTGGAGCAGTATATTGCCACACACCCCGGGTCGGCGGAACGCTACGCCGAAGCTACCGGAATCTTCCCCGGAGGGGTCACCCACGACAACCGTTACGCCCAGCCTTTTCCGCTTTACATTACCCACGGCGTCGGCCCCCACAAGTGGGACGTTGACGGCCATGAGTATATCGACTACGTATCCGGCCACGGCGCGTTAATCCTGGGGCACTCCCATCCGGCCATCGCTGCCGCCGTGTCCGAGCAGATCAACCGGGGCACCCACCTGGGCGCCTGCACCGAAGAGGAGCTTCGATGGGCAAAGGCCATCATGGCCCTCATGCCATCTATAGAGCGGATCCGCTTCCACAGCTCGGGCACCGAGGCAACTCTGATGGCCATGCGCCTGGCCCGGGCTTACACCGGCAAGAACAAGGTCATCAAGCTGCAGGACCATTTCCACGGCTGGCACGACTACGCCATGGCCGGCTCAGACCGACCTGCCCCGGGCATTCCCCAGGAAAGTTGGGGCAGCATGGTAATCGTCCCGTCCGGCGACCTGCGAGCGGTTGAGGATGCCCTTAACCGTGATGACGACATCGCCGGTCTTATCCTGGAACCCACGGGAGCCCATTACGGCCAGCTTCCCTTCGACACTCCCAACTACCTGAGCGGCCTGCGCGAGCTGACCTCCCAGCACGGGGTGGTCCTGATCTTCGACGAAGTGGTTACCGGCTTCCGTGCATCGCCCGGCGGCGCCCAGGTACTCTACGATGTGGCCCCCGACCTGACCACCATGGCCAAGATCGTGGCCGGCGCGCTGCCCGGCGGCGCGGTCGGCGGAAAGGCTGACATCGTGGACATGATTGCCCACCGGGGCGACCCGGAATGGGATAACCAGCGGCGCGTTTACCATCCCGGCACTTTCAACGGCAACCCCCTGTCCGCCATCGCCGGCGCCGTCTGCCTGGAAATGATCGCCAACCAGCCCATCAATCAGCAGGCCGACGCCATGGCGCTCCGACTCAAGAATGGCTTGAATGAGGTCCTGGGCAAGATGGAAGTCCCTGGCGAAGCCTACGGCATCGCGTCCATGATTCACCTGGTGCTGGCTGACTGTGACTACGACCGCACCATCGGCGCCACGTCCCACCGCGACATCAAGCAAGCGGCGGCTTCCCCTGCCGTCACCGCGCTGAAGCGCAGCATGCAGAACAACGGCATTGACATAATGGGCCGCGACGCCTTCCTGGTCTCATCCACCCACACCGAGGCCGACATAGACAAGACCCTGGGCGCCGTCGAGAAGTCCCTGGCCGAGGTCCGCGCCGAGGGTCTGGTGTAAGGGTTTTCGCATAGTCTCTCACTCCCCTGTATCGGCGAAAGCTCAAAGGGGCGTGCAAATATCCCGGTGACCATAGCAAAACGACAGTTCGGGAGGTACAGAAATGCCATCCTTTTGGGAAAATATTCAGGTAGACGGCCAGGACATGGATATGTACGCCAGTGTGCCGTCCGGTTCCGGACCTTTCAGCGCCATCGTGGTAAGCCAGCACGGAGGCGGCGTGGACCGGTTCATCCAGACCATCTGCGACCGCTTTGCCGAGGCCGGTTATGCCGCCGTGGCCCCCAACCTGTACCACCGCGTCCCCGACGACGTGTTGAATGGTGACCCGCGCCCCCGTCCCTGGGATGTGCTCAGCGACCCGGATATTGTGGCTGACATAAACGCGACCGTAGACTTCCTGAGGAACCACCCTGCCATCAACGGTGACAAGATCGGTATCGCCGGTTTCTGCATGGGCGGGAGGGTCGCCTGGCTGGGCGCCGCCAGCAATCCCCACATCAGCGCCTTGGCGCCCTACTACGGGGGCAATATCATGGTAACCTGGGGCGCCGGCGAAATACCGCCTTATGAGTTGGCCGGGAATATCAACTGCCCCATCCTCTTCCACTTTGGGGAGGTTGATGAAAACCCCTCCCAGGACGATATGCGAAAGTTCGACGGCGAGCTGACGCGCCTTGGCAAGGCCCATCAGTTCTACACCTACCCCGGCGCCGACCACGCCTTCATGGACTTCACGGGTCCCCGGCACCACCAGGAAGCGGCGGACGCCTCCTGGCCCCGTACCCTGGAGTTCTTCGCGGCCCACATTGGCTAGCCCCCGGGGCTACCTGGTGATCCTTTCCCCGGTTGGCGGAAGGCCAAGCTTAAGTGAAATGTGATCCGGTCGGAAACCCCTTCCCCTTGACGGGGGAAGTTCAGGATGGGGGCGCGGCCCGTTGGCGCCGAATAACCATTACCCGGGCAGCATCTCAAGCAGTCAAAATAGCGGCAAGGGCCTAGATGGGGCCCAGCAATTTCTTCGGAGGAAAGATATGGCTAGAGTTTCTCTTGACCTGGACGACAAGACGGATTTGCAGGTAGTTGGCGCCTCCGGATGGCGGCGCGCCATGGGCATGGTGCCCGGCGAACCCAACCAGGGTCTGGTGGCGGAAATGCGCGGCGTTCCCGCACGCCTGCCCGACTACGACGATTCCGGCTGGGACCAGCCCGATACTATTCAGGAACGCCTGTCCATCGGCTTCACCTTTGCCTGGTATCGTCTTTCCTTCACCATGCCGGAGTCCGTCAAGGGCCAGGCCACGGCGGGCAACCGGGTCTTCTTCGAATGCAACGTGGACAACTACGGCGAGGTATACATTGATGGCGCCATTGACCGAAATATCGGCGTCATCACCGGGAACAACAGTCCCAAGCGCGTCGCCTTGACCGACTCCGCCCAACCGGGACAGCAGCACGTGGTTGCCGTGCTGGTGGGCAACGCCCCCCTGGGCGATCCCGTGGGCGCCATCTTCTTCCGCCACGCCACCCTGGCCTTTGAGGAAGCGCCACGCTAAGTACAGAGCAGTAGTCCGTGTCCCCGAACTCAAGAGATGACCTGGGATTGGATAGGGCCGCTACAGGGGGCCCCATGTTCCAGTTCAGAGGAAGGTCAGCATGGGGGTGACCGGTAAAATTCCGGTTGCCCCCCGTTGCAGTCCACGCCATCGCCTCTCCGGATCGGGATAGGTACTCCTGAGTCAAGAGCAGCGCCAAACCCTTTACGCCATTGGAGAATTTGTCATGACTAACAGGTCCTACGCTGGCCAGGTCAACGCTCCCGAGTTCCCGGCGGGCATTGAGTGGGTCAACGCCGACCGGCCGCTGTCCCTGGCAGAGCTTCGGGGCCGGATAGTCCTGCTGGACTTCTGGACCTATTGTTGAATCAACTGTATGCACATTTTTCCGCAGTTGCGGAAACTGGAACGCAAATACGCCAACGAACTCACGGTTATCGGAGTCCATTCCGCCAAGTTCCCCAACGAAAAGGAAAAGGAGAATCTCTACAACGCCGTCAGGCGATACGAACTGGAACACCCGGTGGTCAACGATGCCGAATTCCAGGTGTGGCAGCAGTACGCCTGCCGGGCCTGGCCAACAATGATGTTCATAGATCCCCAGGGCAAAGTCATCGGCAAGCACGAGGGTGAAATTACTTACGAAGACCTGGACCGCCTGCTGGGTGAGATGGTGGCCGAATTCGATGCTTCCGGTTTGCTGGACCGGGGAACACTGGCCCACACCACGGAAATGGAGCCGGACACTCCCCTGTCCTTCCCCGGCAAAGTGCTGGCCGACGAGACCGGCGGACGCCTCTTTATCGCCGACACCAACCACAACCGCATCGTTGTCACCACCCTGGACGGCTCTGTCACCCACTCTGTCGGCTCCGGCGAATTGGGCCTGGCCGATGGCAGCTTTGGTTCCGCCCGGTTTAACCACCCCCAGGGATTGGCGCTGGCCGGGGATTTCTTGTACGTGGCCGACACTGAGAACCACGCCCTGAGGAAGGTCGACCTGGCGGCTGGAAACGTCACCACAATTGCGGGCAACGGCAACCAGGGGCGTCGCCTTTCCGGCCATTCCCCAGGGAGTGAGACCGAGCTCGTTTCCCCCTGGGACCTGGTTTTCCATGACGACAAGCTCTACATTGCCATGGCCGGCTGCCACCAGCTTTGGATCATTGACCTGCAAACTGGCCTTGTTGGCCCTTACGCCGGCTCCGGGGCCGAATCCATTTCCGACGGAGCGCTGGTGGAGGCGACCCTGGCCCAGCCCAGCGGCATCACCACTGACGGCCACCGCCTTTACTTTGCCGACAGCGAGACCAGCGCCGTGCGTTCCGCCGAACTGGTCCCCAGGGGCCGGGTACGCACCATTGTGGGTCTGGGACTGTTCGAGTTTGGCGACCGGGACGGCGAAGGCCACCACGTTCGTTTGCAGCATCCCCTGGGCATTACTATGCGCGACGGTGTCCTTTACATTACGGACAGCTACAACCACAAGATCAAGCAGATCATGCCCGTTCCCCGCAGCGCCACAACCCTGGTGGGAACCGGTGCCGCCGGCTTTATTGACGGTGATGCCGAAGAAGCGGCTTTCTCGGAACCCGCCGGCCTGAGTATCGCCGGAGGCAACCTGTACATCGCCGACACGAACAACCACGCCATCCGTGTCGCCAATATGGAGACCTGGCAGGTGTCCACCCTGCAACTATCGTGGCCCGGGTAGGCAACGTGTCGATGTCGTTACATATGCTTGACAATACGCAGGGGCGGGATTCAAACCCGCCCCTGCACAGTTTAGAGCGCTTGGATCAGATAAGAAAAAAACCCTAGCAGTACTCCGTCCCCAGGTTAATCGCGAATATCCGGTCCCGCTGGGCCAGGTCCTTCTCCACGGACAGCTCCGCGCCAGGAAACAATTCTCTGGCCAGCGCATCCACGGCCGGCACCTGCTCCGGGTCCAGCTCCAGCAGGATTATCCCGTGTTCCTTCAGTTTGCCAGGGGCCTGCATCAGTAGCCGGCGTATCAAATCCAGCCCGTCCGGTCCACCGTCCAATGCCAGCTTGGGTTCCTGCCGCACCTCCGGCTGCAGGTTGGGAAGCCGCTCGGTGGGAATGTAGGGAAGGTTCGCCAGAATCAGGTCCACCGGCTCCGGCACGGGTTCCAGCAAGTCCCCCTTACCCAGCGCGACCCGGTCGGCCACGTTGTGGGCGCGGATGTTGTAGGCCGCCACGTCCAGCACATCGTCGGCGCAATCAACCGCGAAGATGCGGGCCGCCGGCAGGTGCAGCGCCAGGTTTACGGCGATGGCCCCGGTCCCCGTTCCCACGTCGGCAATTACCAGTTCCGGTGTCTCCATTCCCATCAGCGCCATGAACAGGGCATGCTCCACCAGGCATTCCGTTTCCGGCCGGGGAATCAGCACGTTCGGGTTTACCAACAGGTTGACGCCGTAGAATTCCTTGTATTGCAGGATGTAGGCCAGGGGCTCCCGCAGCAACCGGCGTTCCATTATCTGGGCCAGCGCCTGTTCTTGCTGTAGTGTGAGTTCCGTTTCCTGCTGGGAGAAGAGGTCGTGACGCTGCATTCGCATCACGTTCATCAGCATCACCTCGGCTTCGAGGCGCGCGTCGGGGATGTGACTGGCTTCCAGTGTTCGGTGGGTCTGCTGGACGGCTTCACGCAGAAGGGGCATGACGGCAACCAACGGCCTAGGCCGTCACCTCTTCAAGAAGCCGCCCCTGCTCCCATGCTATCAGCGCGCTGATGATGTCCTCCAGTCCCGCTCCGTCCATGATATTTGGAATCCCATGGAAACTGGAAGAAATCCGGTGGTCGGTAATTCGGTCCTGGGGATAGTTATAGGTGCGAATCTTTTCCGAGCGGTCGGCGTTTCCCACCTGGGAACGACGATTCTCCGAGATTTCGGCGTCGTTCCGTTCCTGTTCAGCTTCGAACAGGCGAGCCCTCAGCATGGCCATGGCTTTTTGCTTGTTCTTGTGCTGGGACCGCTCGTCCTGGCACACCACCACCAGACCCGTTGGTTCGTGGACAATTCGGACTGCCGTCGCCACCTTGTTGACATTCTGCCCGCCGTGTCCGCCGGCGTGGAAAATATCGATACGAAGCTCGTCCTGGTTAACCTTCACCTCCACCTCGTCGGCCTGCGGCAGGACTGCCACGGTGGCGGTCGAGGTGTGGATTCGCCCCTGGGCCTCCGTTTCGGGTACCCGCTGCACCCGGTGGACGCCACGCTCGTACTTCAAGCGGCTGAAAGCTCCTCTGCCCTGGATTTCAAGCACCACCTTGTTATATCCCCCCAGGTCAGAGGGGTTGGAGTCCATGACATCCACCTTCCAGTGCTGCAACTGGGCATAGCGTGTGTAAAGCCGGGCCAGGTCGCCGGCGAACAGGCCCGCCTCCTGCCCTCCCGTGCCGGCGCGAATCTCCACGATTACGTCCCGTTCGTCGTTGGGATCCCTGGGCAGCAGCGCGATCTTCAATTCCTGGGCCAGGGCTTCGAGACTCTCTTCGACCGCTTCCAGTTCCTCCCGCGCCATCTGGACTATTTCCGGATCGCCCCCCTCAGAAACCAGGGCCTGTAAGTCAGCCTCTTCGTTCTGGAGCGACCGGTGGCGCTGGGCTATTTCTACCAGGTTTTCCAGTCCGGCTCTCTCCCTGGCCAGTTTCTGAATCTGGTCAAAGTTGGAGGCAACTTCAGGCCGACCCATCTCGGCCTCAATTTCCTGGTTCCGCCGGACAATCGGACCCAGCTTGTCAAATATAGAACTCATCGCAAGTCTCGATGAAAAAGTTAGGAAATAATCCAGATCACGGGGGCGCCTATGCATCACCAGTTTATACCAGGGAATACCCGTCAACAAGGGGATATTGCCCAAAACCCGGCCTTTTCGGCGAATGCCGTCTATCTTCTTTAGCGAAATCGCAGGGTATTGCCCGCCACAGCCTTGGGAGAGCCCTCACTGCGACGGTTTCGTACCGTAATGTATGGCAACCGTTCCGAAGCCCAACTTACGGTATCCTGCTTCAATTAGCCCGGCTTGCGAAAACAGTTGTGCCAGGCGGTCCGCCTGCAGGAAATAGTCTACCGACTGGGGCAAGTAGGTATAGGCCCTTCGGTCGCCGGCGACCGCCTGGCCGACCAAAGGCACAACCCCATGGAAGTAGAGACGAAAAATGCGTGCCATTAGACCTGGCCCCATCGGCGTCAATTCCAGGGTTGTTACCCGACCGCCGGGACGGACCACCCGCGCCATTTCGGCAATGGCCTGGGGCAAGTCCGGCATGTTGCGAAGACTAAAGCCTGCCGTCGCGCAGGCAAATGAGCCGTCGGGAAAAGGGAGACGCAGGGCATCTCCCTGCAGGAAAACGGCGTTGCGGCCTTCCGCCTTCTTGTCTTTCTTTTCCCGGGCCAGGGCAAGCATTTCGGGCAGCAGGTCCACCCCAACCGCACGCTCGATGCCCGGCTGCCTGGCCAGGGCAAACGCCAGGTCCCCCGTCCCCGTGGCGATGTCCAGGGCCGGCCCGGCAAGCTTCTCCGTCGTTCTTTGGGCGGTGATCCGCTTCCAGCGGTGGTGCATCCCCCCTGTCATCAGGGAGTTCATCAGGTCGTAACGGCCGGCAATGCGGGCGAACAGGTCGGCCACATAGGTCTGTTTGGCTTCGCCGCTCAGGTTTGCCATACTTCAGATAGCCACGCCGCAAACCATGCTGGGCTTCACTCGGGCAGCGTCCCTTCCTGGTACTGCAATTCCTGGGGCAGTTCCCTCTCCACTCCCAGGGCTACCAGTACCCGCTCCGCGACAAATCTGGCAATGTCGTCGACGCCCTTCGGTTTCAGGTAAAAAGCCGGTTCCGGCGGCAGGATGGTCGCCCCGTTTCGGGTAAGGGCCAGCATATTTTCCAGGTGCGTAGCGTGGAGGGGCGTCTCCCGGGGCACCAGCACCAGCCTGCGCCTTTCCTTCAGGCACACGTCAGCGGCCCGCAGCAGCAGATTGTTTGCCAGCCCGTGGGATATGGCGGCCATGCTGTTCATGCTGCATGGCACAATCACCATTCCACCGGTGGCGAAAGTTCCGCTGGCGATGGATGCCCGCATATCGCCCAGTGGGTAGTGGGTGAACCTGGGATGCTCCTGCCACTCCGACAGAGTTTCACTGAAGGGTATGTCCAGTTCCTCTTGCCAGACCAGCCGGGCGGCATTGGTGCATACCAGGATGGTATGAACATCCCGCTGCAACAGCGCGTCCACCGTGGCCCGGGCCAGTATTGAGCCGCTGGCCCCCGATATGCCCACGATGATGGGCTTTTGAGGACTGCCGGAGGCATCAGTTTCTTGAAGCAAGGCCACCTTAAATCACCAGCGCTATCATCGTAAATACCATCAGCTGCACCGAAATGTACCCGTTGACCCGGAAGAAGACTGCCCCGATTCTGGAGAGATCATCAGGGTGTACCTGTCTATTCTCGTATATGAGCAGGAGAGCGGCAACTGTCCAGCCAATGTAGTAGGGCCACGCCAACTCCAGCAGGATTCCCACCGCCAGCAGGGCGCAGACGGACAGGGAGTGCATGATGCGAGCCAGCCAAAGGGTTTCAGCGATGCCGATGTGGCTGGGCACAGACCGCACGCCGTATTCCCGGTCGAAGTCATAGTCCGGGCAGGAATAAATCAGGTCGAACCCCCCGGCCCACATGGCCACGGCGAAACTGATCAACAGCGGTTCCCAGGACAGCTGTCCGGTAACTCCGATCCAGGCCGCCGTCGGGGCGATGGCCAGGGCCCATCCCAGGCAGAAGTTACAAAGCCAGGTGAAGTACTTGGCGTAGGAATAGAAGACGACATAAGCCGCCGCCAAGGGAGACAGCAGTAACGCCAGCACGTTTAGTTGGGAAGCCGCCACCAAAAGGATTACCAGCCCCAGCGCCGCCATCGTCAGCACTTCCCATGACCTGAGCAACCCGCTGGGCAGGTGCCGGTCTCTGGTGCGGGGATTGGCGGCATCTTCCCTGGCATGAACCAGGCGGTTGGCCGCCATGCCCAGGGTACGCGCGCCGAACATGGCCACGTTGATCCAAACAAAGACCCACCAGCCCGGCCACGGGTGGCCGTTAAGGGTCTGGGAAGCCAGGGCCATGCCGATAAAGGCAAAAGGCAGAGCGAAAAGGGATTCCCAAATGCGGATCGAGCTGAGATAAAGGGGTATTCTGCTCAGCCAGGCGGCAGGTTCGTTGCCTTTAATTCCGGTGTCCTGCATGATTACTGAGAAATTATAGCAGGTAGCATGACGACTCACTGTTCAGCAGTGGGTGTCGGTGCGGCAAGGTGCGGCTGTTTACTGGAATCCGTATTCTGACCATCTGTCATCCACCAGGGTCTTGATCTCGGGCGACATTTCGATGTCGGGGGGCCAGCCTCTGGTGTAGCCCTCCTCCGGTCCCTTTCTGGTGGCATCGATGCCTGCCTTCCCGCCGAAACGCGGTGTGGGCGACCCCACCTCCAGATCGTCCAGTGGCCCCTCGACGATGACGATGTCCTTGCTGGGATTGATGTTGTTGGCTACCCTCCAGGCAACCTCCGACGGATTCTGCACGTCCACGAAGTCGTCCACCACAATGATGGTCTTGGTAAGGTTCATCAGGCCCAGGCCCCAAAGCCCGTACATCACCTTGCGTGCCTGCCCCGGGTATTCTTTCTTGATCGACACCAGGACCAGGTTATGAAAGATGCCCTCGGCCGGCATGTTCATGTCTACGATTTCCGGCATGATCATCTTGATGATCGGCATGAAGATGCGCTCCGTCACCTTTCCCATCCAGTAGTCTTCCATGGGGGGACGGCCCACCACCGTAGCGGGATAGATGGGGTTGCGCCGGTGGGTGACGGTTGTAACGTGGAACACGGGATACTCCTCGGGCATGGAGTAATAACCCGTGTGGTCGCCGAAGGGCCCCTCCAGCCGTTGCTCGTCCGTGAAGACGTGTCCTTCCAGCACGATTTCGGCCTGGGCCGGCACCATCAGGTCCACCGTCCTGGCCTTCACCAGGTCTACCCCCTCCTCCCGAATAAAACCGGCCATGGCCATTTCGTCCATGTCCGGCGGCAGGGGCGCAGACCCGGTCCACATGGTGGCCGGGTCCGCTCCGATGGCTACCGCCACGTCCAGCTTGTTGTCCTCTCGTTCCTGGCTCAATCGGTAGTGGTGCGCCCCCACCTTGTGCGTCTGCCAGTGCATCCCCGTGGTGCGGGCATCGTACACCTGCATTCGATACATGCCGTAATTCTGGGCGCCGGTGTTTGGGTTCCTGGTGATTACCAGCGGCAGGGTGATGTACCGGCCCCCGTCCATGGGCCAGCACTTCAGTATGGGAAACTGGTCCAAGTCCACTTCGTCGCCCTGCAGTACCACCTCCTGGCAGGGCGCCCGATTCACGGTCCTGGGCTGGAATCTCCCCATGCGGATTACCTGACCCAGGGTTCGCAGCTTGTCCACCAGGCCTTCCGGCGCGCCCTGGGCCAACTGCAGCATTCCCTCAATTCGCTCCACGATCTCGTCAATCTTGTTGACCCCCAGGGCCCACGCCATGCGTTGGTCCGAGCAAAAGATGTTCATAAAGACCGGCATGTCATACCCTGCCACCTGCTCGAACATCAGGGCCGGCCCGCCGCTCTTGACCATGCGGTCTGCGATTTCCGTCATCTCCAGTTCACAACTGACCGGCGTCTTGATCCGGTGCAGTTGGCCCCGTTGTTCCAGGAAGGCGGCAAACTCTCGAAGGTCTTTGAAGTTCATCAAGAAGTCCTTGGGACTCAGAAGTAGCTGGTCAAGTGGTGGGGTCGGATTCCTGGTCTGGTCACCGATTGCCCTCTGTTTAATTCTATAGGGGGGCCAGATTAGCCGCAACCGGGCGTTGCGCCAGGATGGAGTGGCCTGTCAGGCTGTCGTACCGTTTGCCGTTTCGCTGGACGCTGGTATCCGTAAATCAGCGCGCCGAAAAAGCGCCGCCAGTAACTCGGTTGGCGGGCGGCAATGTGATTCCCGCCCGGGAGGGCACAGAAAAATCCCCGCAAAAGTTGCGGGGATTGTCTTCTCAGGTGCAGACGAATCAAAGCCCCGGCTGCGGTTCCTTTTGGAAACCGGGCCCCGTAGTCTGTTGACCTGCCTGAGATTATTTGAAGGCAGAGGATGAAAGGGGCGCTTACGCCCCTTCTCTGATTCAGGTGTGCCGTTGCCTAGAACTGGGACATCGTGCTCCGGTTCCGGCTGAAACAATCGCTGCAGTAAACCGGCCGATCTCCCCGCGGACGGAATGGAACCGTAGCATCGACTCCGCACTCCGCGCACACTATCTGGAACATCTCCCGGGGTCCGGTGGAAAAACCTCCCCGCATTTCCGACCGGCGGGACGACCTGCAGGACTGACACCGCTTGGGATCGTTGACGAATCCTCTCGAATTAAAGAACTCCTGCTCCCCCACGGTGAAGATAAACTCTGCGCCACAATCGACGCATACCAGGGTCTTGTCCGAAAGTGCCACCAGTGAGCCTCCTTGGAAAACGGATCTTGAGAGGTCTTCCGCGTAAATCGGCGCTGAAACGCTGCCTCCTCCAAGCGCAGCCGGATCGGACCGATCGGACCTGACCTCTACCAATTGGCAACAATATATACCTGTCATTTCCCAAAATGCAACCAAAAGGGGAATTTTCAAAAAAATTAGCTGTAATCAGTCATGAATACATTAATTAGTTACGAAAAAGCTGAACATATGCGATATGTTAGCCTGCAACCGAATCAACGCATGTTCAGTTTTGCCAGGCCAGGACTTCGGAGGCCGGCGCTACGGCGTGAATATTCGTGGCATTGACGGCGAGAGGGGGAATAATCCCGAGGCAGAAAACCCGGCTAAGCATAGAAGCCTGCACCTTATACTTCAGCGCTACCTTGGAGAGGTTCGGTCGCTTTTTGCCGCTATTCTCGTCCAAGAGGTATGGGGTGATTGCAAGCGACATAAGCTATTATTAGACGGCTGCATTTTGCTGACGTGTTGAGTGGGGAGGCGGAGGAACCTTGAGGCTTGGACCTCGACGAGATGCACCCGTTTTTTCGGTTCTTCTTGACCCGCAGTTCCGGGCCATTTGGTACGTGGGCACCCTTCGGGAACTGTCCCGCCGGATGGAACTGCTGGTCCTCAGTTGGCTGATTCTGCAGGCAACCCAGTCTCCTTTTCAACTGGGCCTGGTGCTGGTTTTCAATAACCTGGCTCGTCCCTTCCTATCCTTCTTTACCGGCTTCATCGCGGACCGCTTCAACCGCTGGCGGATTCTGATGGCCTCCCAGATCATCAACACTCTGGTGGCGGCTGCATTGCTGGCGCTGATAGTAACCGACGCCATCCAGGCCTGGCACGTCTACACCGCCGTATTCGTGCAGGGCGCAACCAAGGCGCTGGAGGACCCCTCCCGTCGAACCGGCATCCTGGACATCGTGGGCGAGCGCCGCCTGGTCAACGCCCTTTCCCTGGATACCATCAGCAACACCGCCGGGAAGATGATTGGACCTCTCCTCGGCGGCATCATGATCGACACTTCCGGGCCCTTGGTATCCGGCTGGCTGGGGGGAGTTTCCGTGGAAACGGGCGGATTTGTGGGCGCCGCCGGCCTCATCCTGTTGATACACCTGGCCGATTTGGCTGTTATGACGAGGGTGCGTATACCCAACAACTCCAGGATCGCCACTCTTGAACCGGTCTGGCGCAGCCTGGGCGCCGGCGTTCGGTATGCCCTGGCCACGCCCCTGCTATGGGGAATGCTCTACGTCACCATAATCATGAACGCCCTTGCCTTCCCCCTGCAACAATTCATTCCCGATATCGGCGCCAACAGCCTGGGCGTGGGGGCCACCCTGGTCGGACTGCTGGTCGCCGCCGAAGGCATCGGTCAATTGGTCGGCGCCGGCGCCATGGCGCTGACCAGGGACCTACAGCGGCACGGTCTTTTCTTTCTGATCGGCTCCACCGCCGTGCTGGTCATGGGCATACTGTTTGTTTGGGCGCCCTGGTATATGCTGGCCTTTGGTGTCCTGCTTCTGGGCGGCGTGGGCCAATCCGGCTTCGGGACCATGCAGAGCACCATCACCATGCTGGCTGCCCCGCCTGACATGCGTGGCCGCATGGTGGGCTTGATGAGCGTCTGCATCGGCATTGGAACTCCCCTGGGCGGATTGGCCATTGGCATCATGGCCGAAAATTTCGGCACACCCTGGGCCATAACGGTCAACGCCCTTGCCGGCCTGGGCCTGCTGCTGCCCTCGCTTATACTTACCCCCCTGGCATGGGGCCAGACCCGGCAGGTTCAGGCGCTGCATGCGGAAGAGGCTCGTTAGGGTTATAAGCTCCGTCAGCTGGCCTGGAGAAAGGGAATGTCCTCCTTGCCGGCGGCAATGACAGAAGGTATATTCGGTAGGCCGATGGGCCATCCGGCTTGAAAGCCGATGGTCCGGTCATCAAATTCAACAACACTGGAATGGGAGATCAAAATGGCGAAAATCCTGGTAATTCAAGGCGCGGGAATGAACATGCGCGGCAAGGTGCAGGTGGAAATCTTTGGGCCCATGACCCTGGAGGAGATTAACGAGCAGGTAAAGGGTTACGCTGAAAGCCTGGGCGTAGACGTGGAGTTTGTGCACTCCAACGTGGAGGGGGAAGTTGCGAACGCCCTTTACGCCGGCCACGACGGCGACGTGGACGGCGCCGTCATCAATCCGGCCGGTTATACGTCCTTGAACGGCGTGCTGCGGGCGGCAATTGCCCAGGTCCGGTATCCGGTCATCGAAGTCCACGCCTCCAATCCCACCTCCCGGGGCGCCGTGTCCGCCGTGCAGCCTGTTTGCAAAGGCTCAATCTACGGATTTGGCGTTCACGGCTACTACCTGGCCCTTGAGGGCCTGAAGCGGACGCTGGAGGGGTAAGACCGTCTCGGTCAACCGCAACTACCCTAAACAGGCGCTCCAGGCCCAGTCCCTCCCCTAAGGGACAACCTGAACAAGGGGAGGGTATCTCCGTCCGGTTGCCAGCTATAGTCGTGGCGCGTCACGACTCTGCCGCCTGCCTGATTGCTTGTTTTACCTGAATGGAGTGGTCAAGGGAGAAGCCAGGTGGGATTCCCGCTTTCGCGTCCGATGACCAACAGCGCTGCGCCAAAAAGCCGGACGAACTCCTCACTATCCTCTGGTAAGGGCCCGTCCGGCTGGAAATGCCGATGGACTAGACGATTTCGATTCAGTTGGAGTTCTTGACCAGGAGCAGCGGGACTAACCGCAACGCAGGCACCGCACCTGAGTGAAGACCGCTTCGTGCACATCGGCGTTGGAAATCAGGTAGTCCATGATTACTCTCATGGTCTTGCCTTCGTCGGCCAGCTTGTACTTGTCCTTCATCGCCGTTACGAAGGCCATCTGATCAGGGTTCAAATCTATTTCGTAAGTCTCCTTGTCTCCCGCCATTTCCCACTCCTTGAAGTTAGTTTCCGGCCGCCCTCGACACAATTCTCCGGAAGTAGGATTGAGCATAGCCCATTATCCCTTTCCCTTCAACAAGCTAAGCAAAGGACCTTCAGGCCAATTAACCGGATGCCCCGCCGGGATACTGGGGACTTCAGTCGAAAAATGTGTAGCCGTGCCGGTTGAGGATGACGGTGGTCTCGATTCGCCACCGGTAGGCCGCCTGCATCGGTTCCGGTTCAAACTGGACTGAACGCAAACTGCGGGGAAGGTTATCTCGGACTGTTGACTCGGCGGCCCGGGCCCGTTCCAGCAGCGCCGCATCGTCGCCTGCCCGGTCCTGGTCTCGCACCAGGAACCACCGAATCCACAGCCAATTTGAGTGGATGTACATGTAAGCCGTGTCCAGCTCTCGCTGCCGCACCTGCTTCTGGAGCCTGGCTACTGCATCCTTCAGTTCACGGTTGTCCTGTTCCAGTTGCTCTATAGCCCGGTCAACCCGGCTGTTTACTGCGTCCTCAGCGCCCATTGATTACCCTACTCCGGTCGATGCTGCCGCTCCCCAAGTCCTGCCGGCTACTCAACTGCCACTACGGCTCCGTCGGCGGTGCGCAGATACAGCGCTCCCTCTGCGAAGGCCATCGGCTCGTTAATCCCGGCTTCCAGATTCAAACGCCACAATTCCTCGCCCGAATCGCCGTCCACCCCATAAACGTACCCCTTCTGCGTGGCGATGTACACTGTCTCACCCACTACTATGGGAGACGCGTAGATGCCGCCCTCAACCTCCAGTCGCCACTGCTCCACTCCGGTAACGGGGTCAATGGCGTAAAGCCGGCCATCCAGGTCACCTGCATAAAGCCGCATGTTGGTCACCGCCGGCGATGCGACTATGGTGGAATCGGCGCCATCCGGCGAGAACCGCCACAGTCCCCCTTGCTGCCCGGCCGGTCGGGGGACGCCAGGGACCTGCCACAGCCACAATTGGGCCCAGACACGTTTGAACTGGTACTGTCCCGGCACCTCCTTCTCCGTGGCGTCAATGGCGTAGAGCCGGCCGCCGGCCGCGAAATACACCCGGTCATGGGCAATAACCGGAGAAGCGTTGGTTGACTTGGGCGTCCGGTACACGAGCCTGTTCTGTCCCGTCCTGGCGTCCAGCAGGTGAATCCGGCCTCCTTTGTCGGCCACCGCCATTACGCCATCCGCAATTGGGCTTTGCGAGCCCACTTTGTCGGTAGCCTCGTAGGTCCAGATTTCCTCTGCGTTGGCCGCGTCCAGAGCGTACTGCAGGTTGTCCCAGGCCCCCAGGTATAGAATTCCGTCATGCACCACCGGAGAGCTTGTTATGATGTCACCGGTCCTGAACTCCCAAATTGTTTCGCCGGTTTCTCGGTCCAGCGCCCTCACCCGGTGGTCCAGGAACCCGGCGTAAAGCCTCTCTCCCGCCAGGGCAAGGGAACCCTGCACCGGGCCGGAGGCGGGTTGCGTCCAGACTGTTTCCCCGGTGCTGGCGTCCAGGGCCATAATCTTGAAATATGCCCCCTGGTAAACCACGCCGTCGGCGACAATGGGGCCGGCCCGCGTTCCCTCCCCCGTCGGCACCCTCCACCGGACCCTTCCTTCGGGCAGAGTAACGGGACCGCCGGCGCTCATTGCCACTTTCCTTTGCGCCAGGTCTCCCCCGGCCATAGACCAGCGCCCCACGGTCGAACCGGACGATGCGTCGGTCGTAGGCCTGTTGAAGAGAAGAATGCGATAGTTGGGCATGAAGGGATAATTGAGCCAGAAAAGGAAGATCAGTACAGCCAGCAGGCAGCCGCCAATGATGAGACGTTTCCTGGAGAAAATGCGCCGGTCACGGCCTGAAAGGGCCCACCCAGGCAGTGAAAAAGTGGATTGGTCGTGCGAGGAAGATTCCGTTGACTGGGGTAAACTGGCGCCGGAGTGAGGACAAATCGTATTGGCTACAGGCTCTCGGTTCTCTTCCGCCGCATCCCTGCCAAGAATACGATTCAATCGCAATAAGCCGTTTCTCAGTGCCATTTATCCTTCAAGGTCCCGGTGCGGGTTTTGGATCCGCCCAAGGCCCTATACCATGCCAAAGTGAGGATAGCGCGGAGGTCGAGGGGGTTTTACCGTTACCGGTTGGAAGGGTTGGTACCCCGGATGGGCTTCGATCCCATGATCTCCACCTTGAAAGGGTGGCGTCCTAACCTGGCTAGACGACCGGGGCACGCCAATGGATTTTACTACAAACCCCTCGAATCTGCCAACGACTGAACCAGAGTGGCAAGGCAAACGCATCATTAATCATCCTCAAATGGCCCCAAGACCGGCAGCAAAGAGTCAAGTCACCCTGAGCTTGCCGAAGGGTTTAGACTCTTGGCTGAGTCGTGGACTGGGTCCCAAGTCCTGCCTGGCAGGAATGGATTCAGATGCTTCGATTTCGCTCAGCACGACATTATTTAAAACGCGATTGCCCTGACCAAATTGGCAAGGCAAACGCAGCATAAATCGTCCTCAAATGGTCCCAGGACCGGCAGCAAAGAGTCAAGTCACCCTGAGCTTGCCGAAGGGTCCAGACTCTTGGCTGGGAGTCGTGGACTGGGTCCCAAGGCCTGCCAGACAGGAACGGATTCAGATGCTTCGACTTCGCTCAGCATGACATTCTTTAAAACGCGGTTGCCCTGACCCAACCGGCTAGAGTTCCTGAATAGGTCGTTTTGGGGCCACAATCGTAGGGGCAGACCTGCGTGTCTGCCCTGATCCCATACGCTAAACCACCTTATTAGGAGCGCCATCACCAGACCGGTAGCGCTCCAAGTGAGGTGGCATGGTTCGACGCCAGCGAAAAGACAGACCGTTTGGTTGCCATTGCTCTCTGCCATTAACCAACCGGAGTAAACGCCGCAAGCTGCAACTCGCCGGTTCGGGGCGGGCGAAAGTGCTAGACTTCCGGGTAGGAGTGGGGTGCCTGCGCCGCCGCTCTGCGGGGTCTGGCCGGTGATTTGCCCTTCCGCGCTTTGGCCCTTTCGGCGGCCCTGGCTTCTTTTTCAGCCGCCTTGATGAAGCTGTCTTTGGACGGGCAGCCATGGCCGACCACGCACTCCAGGCAACGGGGCCGCTGGGCCCTGCAGACCAGGCGACCATGGTTGATGAAGGCCTGGTGGAATGGGTACACCTGTTCCGGCTCCACCGCCTCCTCCAGCAGGTCGTGCGCCTTGTCTGCCGTGACTTTGGGGCCGATCAGGGCAAGGCGCTGGGAAACCCGGTAGATGTGAGTGTCGATGGCCATGGCCGGCATCCCCAGGGAGAAGCTGAGAATGATGCCAGCGGACTTGGGTCCGATGCCGGGAAGCTGCCTCAACCAGGCCTTGGCTTCCGGCAGGGGCATTTCCCGCAGGAAGGACAGGTCCAGTGACCCATTCAGTTCAATGATTCTGCCCAGGACTTCCTTGATTCTAGGGGCCTTGATCTTGGCCAGCCCGCCGCCGCTGATGGCTTCCTCGATCTCGGCTACATCTCCCCCGGCTACTGCCTCCAACGAACCGAATCGCTGCATCAGGGAGCGGAACGCGCGCTCCGAGTTGGTGTCCGAGGTATGCTGGGACAGGATGGTGAAGGTCAGCTCGTGGATGGGGTCCAGGCGCGGTTCCTCGGGGAAGGGACCATACGCTTCGGTCATCAGCCGGATGGCGTCGTGGACGGGTATGGAAGGCGCGGCCTTCTTCCTGCTACGCCGGCCTGGAGCCGTTGAGCCTGCTTTGGTGGATAAAGTCTTACGTCCGGACTTATCAGTTGGCGACACCCTTCAGCACCGATCTGAATTGCTTCACGTCGTGAAGGTCCCTGAAGTCTTTCCGCCGGTCAGCCGGCTCCACCCCGGTTGCGCCGCTGTTCCGCCCGTAGGAACTGCTCCAGTTCCACAACAACCTCGGCCGGTTCGGGCATGGGGGTATCCGCTACCGACTCATCGTACCGGTCCTCCAGCTTGCGCACATAATTGGCCAGCTGCTCGTCATTGTCGATAGCCTGTACCACTTCCCGGTCGAAGTTTTCAGCGGCGGACAGCAATTCCTCCAGGTTGACGGGCAGTTGCAAGACCCGGGAGATATGCTCGGCCAGGGTGTAGCACACCCGGTAGTTGGGCGCCGCCTGCAGGTAGTGGGATGTGTGGCCCCACAGGGATGCTTGGCTCATGCCCTTCCGAGTGCACGTATCCATCACTGCCGTGCTGATTCCCGTAGGACCCTGGTAGTTGGAAGTGCCAATGTTGGCGGATTGTAATGCTTCCTGGAGCAACGGCTGGGTTGACGAACCGGTCAATTTGACCTGGCGCGTATGGGGAACGGCGTCCAGCAACGCCCCCAGGTGCACCACCGTCTTAACTCCCAGGTCAAGGGCCAGGTTGGCGATAGTTTCCGAGAAGGTGCGCCACTTCAGGTTGGGTTCTACGCCGATGAAAAACAGGGCCCCCTTCGCCGTGCCCTCCGCCACAGGCCGAGGAGCCTGCCAGCTGTAGAAATCGTTGGATGGCCAGCGCACCCGCCGGCGCCCGTCCCGAGTGCGGTACGACCGGGGGCGTTCTTGCGTAAAGTCATAGAACTCCTCCGGGTCTATCTCCGCAAACTTGGTAGCTCCCAGTTGGCGGATAATGTACTTCACGGCTGAGGTGGCGCTTTCGCCAGCGTCGGGCCATCCTGCAAAGGCGACTATCAGATGGTCGAACTTGGTCTCCGGCTTCTCGTGGATTATCAGGTGATTCATTGCCCGGCCCCTGTGGAAAATTCCCGTCGGTGCGGGTAACGTCGAACGAGGATCGTAAAGGGTCAGTGAATGGGGGGGATCAACTGGTGAAGCATTTCACAACCCAGTTTAACACCCGCTCCCTGCGCTAACAAGAACTTGATCGACTGCTTTATTCATACCGTCCGCCCCGAAAGAATGCCCAGGTAAGCCGCTGCCAGTCCCACCGCCAGGTTCCCTACAATGTTAACCCCGGCGCGGGCTAACTCTCCCGACTCCAGCAAACGGATCGTGTCATAACTGAGTGTGGAGAAAGTGGTATAACCCCCCAGCAATCCGATGGCCACCGTTGCCCTCACATCTCCCGAAATCTCCCCCCGCTGCAGGGCGTAAGCCAGGAAAAACCCCAGCGCAAAGGACCCGGTAACATTGACGAAGAAGGTGCCCCAGACGGTCCCGGGGCCCAGTAATTGGACCGCCAGTCTCCCGGCCGCAAACCGAAGAAGGGTGCCAAGAGCCCCACCGGCAGCTACGAGAAGATAGAGCATGAAACAGGGCTATTCCACAGCCGGAAGGTCGCCAAAAATTCCACGGAATTACCCACCGGTTTACCCCCGGATCCAGCCTTCAGCTCGCCCGCCAGGGAGAAATGCCCGCCGTCCGCATCCGCAGCGTATACACCGACGTCCGGGCCGTGAAGAACATTGTCCTGCAATCCTCGCCGCCCCAGGCGCAGTTGGCCGGAATTTCCGGCAGACGGATGATTCCCACGTGGCTGCCGTCGGGCTCGAACACCCAGCACCCACCGGGGCCGGTGCTGTACACCCGTCCTTCCGAGTCCACCTTCATCCCGTCGGGAACTCCGTCCGGCTCGTCCGACGACATGTCTGCGAATATCCTTCCGTTGGCCGTCGTCCCGTCGGACAACACATCATAGGCGGCAATATACATCTGCTCCCTGGTATTGGTGACGTAGAGGGTGCCCTCGTCGGGCGAGAAGGCCAGTCCATTGGGGTACTCCGTGTCGGTGACCACGGCCGTTACCGCGCCGTCCGGCGCAATTCGGTGGACTCCGCTGAAGTCAATCTCTCGTTCATCCTCCGGCACCCGCCCGCCCGGGTTGGTGAAGTAAATGCTTCCATCCGAGTGGCAAACGACGTCGTTGGGCCGGTTTAGACGCTTGCCGTCCCACCGTTCCGCCAGGGCGACTATTGACCCGTCATGTTCCCGCCGGCTCATCCTGCGACCGTCGCCTTCGCACATAATCAGCCGGCCCTCCAGGTCGTAGGTGAGGCCGTTGGACCCGTTGCTTGGCTCCCGGTAGATTTCCGTTGCCCCGCCCGGAGTCAGCTTGAAAATGGCCCCCGGCTCGCGCCGCACGTCCACAAACAACCAGTAGCCGTCCGGGTGCCAGAGCGGTCCCTCGGTAAACACGAACCCGGTGGCCAGGCGTTCCGCTTCCGTGGTCTCCAGAATCTGCTCAAGGTTGCCGGCCATAATATCCTCCTCAATCAAAGCGACGGTGCGGGGATTCCCTTGTTCACGCCGTCAGATGCGCCAAATACTGCTCAACATAATCCATACCCGCCAAGTCGCTGAAGGCTGCCATCAACTGGCGCGTTATGGGCCCCGGTACCTGGCCGTCGCCAATGGCGGCTCCGTTGATCTTGCTGATTGGGCAAATGCAAAGGCTGGTGGAAGTCAGAAATGCCTCGTCTGCGGTATAGGCGTCATACAGGTCCAGGTCCGCCTCTTGCGCCGGCAAGTCCAAGCCCCGCGCCAGTTCCATTACCACTCCTCGCGTTATGCCCTCCAGCACAAACCGACCCTGCGGGGTCGCCACCGTTCCGTCCTTCACCAGGAAAATATTGCTGCCCCGTCCCTCGGTCAGATTCCCCTCCTCATCCAGCAGCACTGCCCAGGCATTGGGGTCCGTGTCCTGTACTTCCAGGTCTCCCATTACCAGGTTCAGGTAGTTGTGCGTCTTGGCCCGGGGACTGATGAACCGGGGCGGTATTCTCGGTACCGATGGTGTCACGACGTTGATTCCGTCCCGGTACAGGCTTGCCCGCCGCGCAAAGGGGATGGCATGGCTCTCAATCAGCACCGTCGGACCCGTGGCAGCGCCCGGCTCCGTGGCTTCCACTCCCCGGCTGATGCGCTGCATTACCCACATGTCCTGGCCGGGGGGTAGCAGGGGATGGTTGTGGTTCACTACCTCCAGCGACCATCGCTCCATTTCCTCCGGAGTCATCCCCGGGTCTATGCGCAGGTATCGCAGTGAGTTGTACAGCCGTTGTATGTGCTCGCGAAGTTTGAAAGTTCGGCCGCTGAAGGTCCGGGTGGCGTCGAACACCGCGTCGCCGTAAATGAACCCCCGGTCGCGGATGGGAATGCCCGCTTCCCTCTCCGCAATGAGTTGGCCATTGAAGAACACCACATTTTCCTGAGACGAAACACCGCTCGACATAGATCCCCCTGTTCCTCACCCGCTTGCTACGGCCTTTCTCTTGTTGGTTCCTTCCCAGACGTCGAAAGAAGGTCGGGGCGGGAGTGAAAAACGCTTCCTTCAGAAACGCCTGTTTCTAAGGCCCCGCTCGCAGTTTCTCTTGAAGCCGCCAGTTTGGAGCATCGCTGAGAGTTCCCCACAACTCAACACGGCTGGAGGCTACTCTGCTCCCAGGTCGCTGGCCACCTGCCCTATAACGTCGTCCAGAGTGGCAACAATCTGCTCCACCTCGCCCGGAGTAACGCATAGCGGCGGCATAATGTTCATAATGTCGCCGCCCCGCAGGAAGATTCCACGATCCGCGAATCCCTGGGTCAGCCGGGGGCCCAGGTTCGCATCGGCGGGATAGTGTTCCTTGGTATCGAGATCCTGGACCAGTTCCATGCCGCACATAAGGCCCAGACCGCGCACCATACCGATGATGGGGTGCTTTTCCCGCAGTTCTTCCAGTCCGTCCAGCAGGTATTTGCCCATCCTGGCGGAGTTCTCCACCATCCCTTCCCTTTCCATGATCTCCAGGTTCTTCAGCGAAGCGGCGGCCGCCACGGGATGCCCGCCAAAGGTGATGACATGGCGGAAGGCAGCCCGGGGACTGCCCACAAAGGCGTCGGCGATGGGTTTGCGGAGGATGGTCCCTCCCATGGGGATATACCCGCTGGTAATGCCCTTGGCCACCGTCATCATATCCGGCGTTACGCCCCAATGGTCGCAGCCGAACCACTTGCCCGTACGCCCGAATCCGGTAATTACCTCGTCGGCAATCAGCAAAATGCCGTACTTGTCGCACAGTTCCCGCAGCAGGGGCCAGTAGTTATCCGGCGGCACCACTGCGCCCATGGGACTGGATACCGGCTCCGCCACCACGGCCGCCACCGTCTCCGGGCCCTGAAACCTGATGATGTTCTCTATGGCATCGACGCACCTCTGGCCGCATTCCTCCGGACTGCTGCTGCCGAACTCGCAGTGGTAGAAATTGGGTTGGGGAGCATGGAAGGAGTTGGGCATCAGGGGCTCATAGTCGTCCTTGGGGTACAGGAAGTTCCCTCCCAAAGCCAGCGCCCCCATGGTCGCCCCGTGGTACGAGTCCTTCCGGCTGATGAACTTGGTGCGCTGCGGTTCGCCCATGCGCTTGAAGTAGGCCCGGGTCAGCTTTAACGCCGTCTCCACCGACTCGGAACCGCCGCTGGTGAAAAAGCAGCGGGACAGGTCCCCAGGCATTATTGAAGCGACCTTTTCCGACAGCATCACCGTGGGTTCCGTGGTGGTGCCCATGGGCATGTAGGTAATCTTCAGCATCTGTTCGTAGGCCGCGTCGGCAATTTCCTTCTGACCATAACCCACATTCTTCAACCACAGGCCCGACATGGCGTCGATGTAGGTGTTGCCCAGGGCGTCCGTAACCTGGCACCCCTTGCCTTCAACAAAGATCTGCGGTTCGCCCTTTTCCGCCATGTCGCTGGGTTCCCGCAGGTATACCCAGAGGTTCTCCAGGGCAGTCCTTTGCAAGTCCTTTACTTCCGTCTCGTTCTGAGTCGCCATTACAACCTCCGGTTGCGGTGTGCTGGAGCAATTTCGGGAAATCGTAGGTTGCCAGTGTAGCACCGGGGCAGTCCAACCTCAAACGCCCCCTGGGCCGATCGCCAGGGCAATCGCATATCAGACTTGGGGGATACCTCGTCGTTCCCGTACGCCGCGGCGGAGCGGGAACCTCGACCCTGAGGCGGCTCCCCTACCTGTGGACGAAAGGGAGGTAAGTGTGAACGGATTCATATGCGATTGACCTGGGCCAATCGCATCTCGAATCTGGCTTTCCCAACCAGCTTGAACTCAGGGTGTCCTTGACTTGCCGAAGCGCCCCAACCTGCAATTCGCTGGACTGTCATAGCCCTGACACTTCCCGGTTGCCACCTGGTATAACACCCCACCACTATGGGAATACAGACCCAACTCGGCAGGTGCCGACCCGCGTGTCTGCTCTGGGCCGCTGTTGTCGAGTTCATCCCGAGCCCGTCGAAGTGCCTTCGCGCCCGGGCACGGAACGACAACTTTGTGTGGGAGACGCCATGAATAGCGGCCCAAAACGGCCCAAAACGGCCCGGAAAAGGGGGAACGAGGGCCACTTTTTCGTGGACAACAGATAGGACTTGTCGCGGCGCCGGCCCGGAATTCGGCCCGATTGGCCTCTGTCCAATCCAGTTCCCAGATATGAAATGGCCCATAACGGCCCAAAATGGCCCGGATTGCAAAAAAAATTTGTTGCCGCCATCCCTCGCATTGCCGGCCTTTCCTTGCGCTGCCCTGTGATAAACTTACCTTCTACTGAATTGACCTTCCATCAGTTTCATTTTGCGAGGAATGGTTATGGCTACCACCGAGGCGGCTCGTCGCATCCAGGGCAAGGAACGGGCCGAACTGGCTGAAGAACTCCGCAAGCGGGTGTCCGGTGAGGTGCGTTTCGATCCCTTTTCCCGGGTCCTCTACAGCACCGACGCCAGCATTTACCAGATGGAACCCGTGGGCGTTGTAATTCCTCGCAATACCGAGGACGTGCTGGCGGTCATGGAAGTCGCCCGGGACAACCGGGTGCCGGTACTGCCCAGGGCCGGCGGCACCGGCCTGGCCGGCCAGACCATCAACCATGGCATAGTCATGGACTTCAGCAAATACCTCAACCATGTGGTGGAGCTGAACCGCGAAGAGAGTTGGGTGAAGGTCCAGCCAGGCATTGTTCTCGACTCGCTGAACCGCTATCTCGCTCCTCACGGCCTGCAGTATGCCCCCGATCCCACCACCTCCAACCGGGCCTGTGTGGGTGGCGGCATTGGCAACAACACCTGCGGCGCCCATTCCGTAATCTATGGAAAGACCCTTGACCATATCCACGAAGTGGACGTTGTCCTGTCCGACGCCAGCCAGGCCCAGTTCCGTACCCTGGAGCCCCACGAACTGGAAGCCCGTCTGCAGGGTGTCACCCTGGAGTCCGACATCTATCGGGGAGTATTGCGCATCGCCCAGGATAACCTCTCGGAAATAGAATCCCGGTATCCCAGGATCATGCGGCGGGTTAGCGGCTATAACCTGGACTCCTTCCTGGGAGAGGACCCGGTCAACTTGACCAAGATGGTTGTCGGTTCTGAGGGCACCCTGTGCGTCGTCACCGAGGCCAGGGTTAATCTCGTTCCCCGGCCTACAATGACGTCCCTTTCCGTCCTGCACTTCAGGGATATTTTTGAGGCCAGCGCGGCTACCGTGGAAGTTCTGAAGCACGAACCATCCTCGGTTGAGGTTCTGGACAAGATGGTCCTGGACCGCTCCCGAGAGTCCATGGGCCAGTCCCGCAACCTGGGTTTTGTTCAGGGTGACCCCGGGGCCATGCTCCTGGTGGAGTTTTACGGCGAGTCCGAGGCCGAACTGACCTCCAAGATGGACAAACTGAAACAGGACATGGAACATCGCCGCCTGGCCTACGCCTGCGTGAACCTGTTGTCCCGCGCCGACCAGGATATGGTCTGGAACGTACGCAAGGGCGGGCTGGGCTTGCTGATGAGCATCCGGGGGGACGCCAAGCCCATTCCCTTCGTGGAAGACCCGGCCGTTGACCCGGAAAACCTGGGTGAGTTCGTGCGCCGCTTCGATGAGGTCGTGCGCAATCACAACACCACCGCCGGCTACTACGGCCACGCCAGCGTCGGCTGCCTCCACATCCGCCCCCTGATCAGCCTGAAGAGTTCCGAAGGCGTCGAGAAGATGATCTCCATCGGCGAACAGATCAGCGACCTGGTCAAGGAGTTCGGCGGGTCCATGAGCGGCGAACACGGTGACGGAATTGTCCGAGGTGTCTGGACTGAGAAGATGTTCGGTTCCGAGATTTACCAGGCCTTCCGGGACCTGAAGAGCACCTTCGATCCCCAGGGCATCATGAACCCCGGCAAGATTATCGACTGCCCGCCCATGCGGGAGAATCTGCGCTATGGGCCGGACTACAGCGCCAATTCCCTGATACCCACCCTGGACTTTTCCATGGACACCAACTACGCCGGCGCAGTGGAAATGTGCAACGGCATGGGGGCCTGCCGCAAGCTTACCGGCACCATGTGCCCCTCTTTCATGGCAACCCGCGACGAGGAACATTCCACCCGCGGCCGGGCCAACCTCCTCCGGGCTGCCCTCTCCGGCAAGCTGCCCGAAGGCACCATCACCGACAAGCGCCTGTATGAGGCCATGGATCTCTGCCTGGAATGCAAGGCCTGCAAGTCCGAGTGTGAGTCCGGAGTGGACATGGCCAAGCTGAAGTACGAATTTCTGGACAATTATTACAAGACCAACAAGCGGCCCTTCCGGAACAAGTTCTTTGCCCACATCGCACGCTATAGCCGCGCCGGCAGCAAATTTGCTCCCCTGGCGAACCTGGGCGCCGCCAGCCCCGTGGGCCGATTTCTTTCCAGCGCCATCCTCGGAGTTCACCCCAGCCGGGAACTACCCAGGCTGGCCACCACCACCCTGGCCCAGTGGTTCAACTACCGTCATACCGCTCGGATCAAGGGCACACCCAAAGGAACGGTTGCCTTGTTCAACGATACCTTCATGAACTATAACTACCCGGAGATCGGCATTGCCGCCGTTGAACTGTTGGAAGCCGCCGGCTACCGCGTGCAGCTGGCCAATGCCGACTGCTGTGGCCGAACCATGATTTCCAAGGGTCTGCTGGACGAAGCCGCCTCCCAAGCGCGTTACAACGTTGACCGCCTCTATCCCTTCGCCGACCAGGGCGTGCCCATAATCGGCTGCGAGCCCAGCTGTTTGCTGACCTTCCGGGACGAGTACCCTGAATTCTGCCAGGGCCAGCGGGCGGCCAAAGTGGCGGAGCACAGCTACCTGATCGACGAGTTCATCGCCATGCTGGCCGAGCGGGGCGACCTGGACCTGGAGTTTACCGACCTGGAAAAGAAAATACTGTTCCATGGCCACTGCCACCAGAAGTCCCTGGTCGGCACCGCGCCCTCCCTGGCCGCCCTTCGGCTGCCCGCGGGTTACCAGGTTGAATTGATCAACTCCGGCTGCTGCGGCATGGCCGGTTCCTTCGGGTTCGAGAAGGAACATTACGACATTTCCATGGCCATCGGGGAACAGGTGCTCTTCCCGACCATCCGGGAGCGGGGCCCGGAGTGGGAGGTGGCCGTCATGGGCGTCTCCTGCCGCCAGCAGGTGGAGCATGGCGCCGGCCGGCCGGCCCGTCACCTGGTGGAGGTACTGCGGGACGCGATAGCTTGAGCTTTGGGGCGATCAGCGTAACTGCAGGTCTGCGACGGTTTGGCCGTAGTTTCCGGCGGCCACGGTTAAGTCATAGATATCGATGACGCCATTGCCGTCAGCGTCGCCGAAAGGCAGCGTTACTACCGGAACCACCAGCGCCTCTCCCGTTTCCACGTTGAGGTTGTACATGTCAACGGACAGATACCCTGCAGCCTTGATCGCCAGGTCAAAGCTCCCCGCCGGCCGCTGGATCAGGAAACGCCCCTGTCGGTCAGCGAAAGTAACCTGCCCATCAACTTCAACGTAGCTGCCCAGGCTGCTTTCCCTGCCCTCCAGCTTGATGCGGCCCCGGATGGTTACGGTCTCATCCGAAGCCACGACGGTGGCGATGTCAGGTTGACGCAAGTACCCTTCTTCTTCGGACCGCGCCCCCTCTCTGAACAGCGCGCCCAGGGGTGTCGAATCTGTTGAGATAGCCGGAATGGAGGGGAGGAGAGTCCTCTGGCCCCTGATGGGCCCAGCATAGATCCTGGCAGCCGCTGCGACTTCCGTATTCAGTGCAGGATGTTCGGATGCCAGGTTGCTGGTCTCCCAGACAGCGGGTTCCTTTCCTTCCTGGAACTCTATCGCCGGAGCCGTTGGGGCGGCGATCACATAAATGCCTGGCAAGCCATCTGGGTACAAGGTCTTTGAGTCGTTTTCCGGCACCGTGTCGCCCACAAGGACAGCCGTTGCTTTCAATACGTGAACTGCGCCGGGAAAGGTTGAATCCGGCGGCTTAGGCCCCCCGGTGGCCCCTGTGGTGTCCCAAGCAATGCTGATGGTGGTAGAGCTACTGGCTGCCAGGGTTACTTCTATGGAACCGATAGGCGAGTTGGCGGTGTCGTCCCGTAAACTGACACTAAAGGTCTCTTGCTCCGTCCCATTATTTGAAACACCTATGTCGATGGTAACGGTACCGCCTTCATTCACATAGGGCAGCCCGACCTGGGCGATAGAGGTCACCGCCACGTCCTTGCCACTGGTCTGCAAAGACAATTGGGGTGGAGGACTAGCCTCCCTTATCTCCGAAGCCTTGACCGATGGCAATCCCGACCCTGGCCCACAGGGCAGCAGAGCAGCCAGAAACGCGGCAATGAACAATAGCTTACGCAATACTGGTCCCAAGTGTTGGCGGATGTCTAGCTGGAGGAACCATAGATAATCACCATCAACGATCCACTGGCCCCTTCATCCTGTTCTAATTGGGTCAATTTCCAGGTATGGACCGGGGGGTCTGTAGGAAGAGGTAAGTTGACCTTGCCGCTGTAGATGCCCTTTTCACACTTTTTGGCGATCAAGTCCGAATCATCCAGCGTAACACTGGCGCAAGGCGCTTGGGGATTGGTTCCCTGCGAGATCCACAGGCTGGCCGAGATTTCTAGGACCGTCAGGCTGTCGGGCACCGCAAACTGGACCGGATACTCTCCCTGGTTCTCCCGCGACACGGCCATCATCAGGAATTTGTCGGCGTTGGGGAACTGCCAGTGGTAATGCCCCAGGTCTGAGTCATTGTCTTCTATGGTTGTCTTGCCCAGGGCCTCGCTCACCACAACATTTATGGCACTTAAGAGAATCGTACTGCCAATATCGTTGTCATCAATAGAGGGATTCTCCGGGTCGATACCCTTGGCCTGCCAGACCAATGCGGAGGCCTCGCCGCTGTCCAGGTAGGCTACAATCCAGCCTTCGTCGTCATAGTACAGGTTCACCTCCGATTGCAGGCTGTCGATGTTCTCCAGGGTCAACGTGGCCACGGTATAGTTCTGGCCCATGTCGACCAACGTGGCGGGAGCGGTCCGCAAGGTGGTATCTCCTGATCGAAGTGGGCTGAAGATGAGGTCGTCGACGGCGCCCTTGTCCAGGCTGTGCGAATCTGGTTCCCCCATCCTGTAGAAAGCGGAGAAACCTGCGCTCTCAGATGGAAAGGCTTTGTCCGAAGTCTGCAAAGCCTGGCGTGCGGGGGCCGTGAGCATCATCGATTTGCCGGGTAACCCCACAGCGACTCCGTCGGCCTCCGCGGCGCTTGAACCCCTTTGAGTGAAGCTAGCCACGGCTAGTGCAGCTACCAGAAGCAGGATGGAACAGCATAGCCATCTGGTTAAATCGTACATGGTTTCACCCGGCACAGAGTGATACTGTGTAAGCCAATTTACATAACTGGTTCCTTCTAGCAGGATTTCGTGTCAACGTCAACTGTGCGAGCCGAGGTTAGGGCAATCGCATTATCTATTTCCCTCAAATTTCACCAGGACTGGCAGCAAAAAATCAGGTCACCCTGAGTCCTCCGCGGCGGACCTGAGGGTCTAAACTCCTGGCTGGGAGTCGTGGGCTGGGTCGCAATGCCTGGCTGGCGGCTATGGATTCGGTTGCTTTGCCTTCGTTCAGCATGACCTTCTAAAAAACTCCATTGCCCTAGTGACACTTGCCTCTTGATTCCCTGGATTACGCTTCCCTACCATACTCGCATGGCCCATTCACGACATAGTCCTGTTTATGTCAGATCACCTCTCCACCAGAGAGTGAAATCCGCCTCAGGCGGACCCTGGGCGGGAGAGGCCGGAGGTTTGGATGTCTACCTGGCAGTGGCCCAAAACGGCCCAAAACGGCCCGGAATGGCACACCCGGTCTGCCCTTTTCGTATCTGGCCAGCGGCCCATTCTCGGGCCTCCGGTGCGCCATCCGGCCCCTCTTCCAGATACGAAACGGCCCAAAATGGCCCAAAATGGCACGGAAATCAAAAAAACTGGATTATCTGAGATCCCCAAGTCAGGCGGGAACCCATTGACTGGCTCACGTTTCAGGCTCCTAAGTCGGTCGTTCGTCTTCCCGTTCTGATGACACCTGGAGGGGGCGGATCCCCAAGGCAACGGCAGTATGCTCTGGGGAAGACCCGGCATTCCCGCACCGGTGGAATCCGCCTCGGGCGTACCTCCAGGGACGGGAGCTTTGAAGCAGGGAAAAGGGATCTCTTCCCTTGTACTACAGCCGAACGCCTTTTTTCGGAATCAAAATGCGATTGCCCTGGAGCCGAGGTCAACGGGTCAAAGTTATTGTAAAGAGTTGCAAACTAGTCCTTGACAGCTCGACAGACCAATACCGCCCACCGGGCTTTTCCGATGGGCGGTGATCATATTTGCCGGACCTTCTGGGGTGGGCTTCAGGAAACTGGCGGCCGTTTGTCGGCCCAGGGCCGGGCCCGTTCGAAGGCGGCGCAGGCCTGAAGCACTCTTGCCTCCGCGCCCCGGGGCCCCACCAGGTGCAGCCCGACGGGCATGCCGGCGCTGTCCGGATCTTCTGAAAATCCGCAGGGTACACTGGCCGCGGTTTGACCCGTCATGTTGATCGGGAAGGTAAATGGCAGGTAACCCCAGAATGGGTCTACTTCCTTGCCGCCGATAACTGCCGGGCGCTCGTCAACCGGGAAAGCCGGCACCGCCATGGTGGGAGTAAGCAGCAAGTCATAGTCGTCAAAGAACGTTTCCATTTGCCGTCGAAGTTGATCCACCCGCAGCAGAGCGCGGGAGAGGGCAGCCCCGGTTACTTCGGCTCCGTGATCGAAGGCTCGAAGGCCGTAGTAGGTGAATTGCTCCCTTTGTTCGTCCAGCAGGTGCCCGTAGGACGTGTAGGAGGCGGTGGAGAAGACGTCCCAGAAGGCCTGGAAGGGGTCTTCAATCGCGAGATTCGGTTCTTCCACCACTGCCCCCAGTTCTTCGAAAGCTCGGGCTGCCATTTCCGTAACCCTGACCACTTCCGGGTCAACTCCGGCGTACCCCAGATCCGGACTCCACGCAATCCTCCAGCCTTCCACACCTTGTTCCAGTGAGGCCCCAAAGTCAGGAGGGGTTTCCCGCATGGATACCGGGTCCCGGGCATCAGGCCCCACCAGAACCTGGAGTAGCAGGGCAGTGTCCGCCACCGTTCGGGACATTGGGCCTGACTGGGAGAAGTGATTAGCCGCCGGATAGCCGTAGCCTCCGTATCGGGGCACCCGGCCCTGAGAAGGCTTGATGCCAAACACGCCGCTGAAACTGGCCGGAATGCGGATTGACCCGCCCCCGTCGCTTCCTGTGGCCAGGGTACAAAGACCGGCAGCCAAGGCCGCCGCCGCGCCACCACTGGAACCGCCGGGCGTCCTGCTGGGGTCCCATGGATTGCGGCAGGCGTCTCCCAACCTGTTTTCGGTGGTGCCCGACAAACCAAACTCAGGCGTATTGGTCTTGCCCAGGATGATGGCCCCGGCCGACTTCACTCGCTCCACCACCACTGAATCCATGTCAGGAACCCGGTCACGGAACATTGCGGAACCCAGCGTAGTGGTGATGCCGCTGGTCATTTCCAGGTCCTTGATGGATGTGGGGATACCGTGCAGCGGTCCCACCTGTCCTCCCTCTTGTACGACTTGCTGGGCGCGCCGCGCCGCTGCCAGGGCGTCATCGGGACGCAACGCCAGATAAGCGTTGAGAACCGGATTGAGTTCTTCGATCCTTTGAAGAAACAACTCCGTCAGTTCAACGCACGACACTTCTTTGGAGTCAATCAGATGGCGCAACTCCGTGGCCGACTTGAAAGCCATTTCCTGTTCCATTTTCATTCTCCTTTCCGGCCGGAGGGATACACCCTGCTTTTGGCCAATTCCCGAACAATTCTCAAGGGGACACTACGTTCGAAGAGTCTTTACAATCGAGGTGATTATAGCAAAGGCAGGCAGGCTGAAAACGCTGGTGTTTTCCGCCGAAAGGGACAACGTACTTGGGCAAAGTGGGAATTATTGCCAATCCGGCGGCCAGCAAAGACATTCGCCGGCTGGTTGCCCAGGGAAGGGTCATACCGGATTGGGAGAAAGTAAACATAGTCCGGAGGGTATTGATCGGATTACAGGCAGTGGGAATTGAACATGTCCTGGCCATGCCCGACAGTTCCCACCTCTGTACCAGAGCCCGAGATGATTCGCACCTTTCCCTTGGACTTACCTTGCTGGACATGCCCACCTACTATACCGAGGGTGATACCGTCCGGGCGGCGGCGCAAATGGCCCGGGAAGGCGTCAACTGTCTTGTTACCCTTGGTGGTGACGGGACCAATCGGGCCGTAGCCTGCGGTAGTAACTCCCTTCCTCTTGTCCCCATTTCCACCGGTACCAACAATGTCTTTCCCCAAATGGTGGAGGGAACCCTGGCGGGTCTAGTGGCCGGCCTGGTAGCGGAAGGAAGGCTACAGCCGGAACTGGTATCAACGGTCAGCAAGACACTGGCGGTATATGTAGACGGACAGTACAGGGATATGGCGCTGGTGGACGTTGCCTTGTCGCGGGAGCGATACGTTGCCACCAGGGCCATCTGGGACATGTCCACCCTTTACGAAGTCTTTCTGACCCGGGCGGAACCAGCCTCAATTGGCCTTTCTTCGGTAGGGTCTCGGCTTCAGCGGCTGTCGATGAGTGAAGCCGGTGGCCTTCGTTACATTTTGGCCAGGCCGGGCGTACCGGGAAGAGTCGAAACCGAGGCAAACCCGACTCGGAGCAGTGAATCGCCGGAAAGCGATTGGGCTTGGGTACTGGCTCCCATCGCTCCGGGTATGGTTGCGGAGGTCGCGATTGCCCACTGGGAACGCCTAGCGGAAGGGGAGCGGGTGGCCCTGGAACCCCGGCATAGCGCTGTGGCCCTGGATGGTGAACGCGCCTTTACGGTCACCGAAAGACAGAAAGTTGAGATTTCAGTCCAGCGAAACGGTCCGCCTGTGGTAAATGTAGAAGGCGCCCTGCAGATGGCAGCCGACCTGGGACTATTCCAGAGCTGAACTATACCGATACGATCAGGAAGACGGGAGTGTGAAGGGTGGTGAGGAACAATGACATTGTTGATTGAACGGGAGGCGACTCCTATACGGTTGGGTAGCGGCAGGCTTTGCGATTGTCCCCCCAATCACATCAACTGCATGACCGCAAAGGAATGGATCAAGTCCCAATTGGGGGTTTGGCAATTCTATTATGAGTCCAGGGACATCCGGGACAAGAACATCCATCCGGCTACGTTCCCCATTGCATTGGCCGCCAGGTGCATTTCCTTGTTTTCACACGAGGGAGAGCTGGTTCTGGACCCGTTTGTGGGCAGCGGCACAACGCTGGTGGCGGCAAGAGACCTGAACCGCAACGCGGTGGGATTTGATCTGAAGCAGGAATACGTTGACCTTTGCCGCAGCAGATTGGGAGATCCGCCGGAATCGGAGAATACGGCACAGATTGCCTTTCCCGCCGATGCGCGATACATCCGAGAATACCTTGAACCTGAATCGGTAAGCTTGATTCTGACCTCCCCTCCCTACGCAAACCTCCTGAACCGGCCAAGGCATAACAAGAGCCGGCGCGGCGCGGCGCGCAAGAACGAGCAATACCTTAAGACCGAGCAATACAGCCAGGACGCCAGGGACCTGGGCATCCTTGATCTGGAGGACTACCAGGAAGCCATGGCGGATATCTACGGTCGCCTCTTTCCTGTCCTGAAAGAGCGGGGCCATTGCGTGATTGACGTGCCCGACATGTGGTTGGATAATCGGCGCATCACCATCCACACCGCAGTGGTTGAGGCTTTGCGGTCGGTGGGTTATGAACTGAGAAACACGATAATTTGGGACCGCACCAACATTGTCAACCGCGTGGGCATTTTCGGTTGGCCTTCCAATTACATCACCATGGGGACGACCTTCGAGTACTTGCTGGACTTCTGGAAGCCCTGATCCCCCGCTGCCCCGAATCTGATACCTCCTCAACCCCGTACTTGATGGCACGGAAACCGGCGAGGCGCCGTTGCTGAGCGGGCTCGAATTGTTGATAGCCCTGCTGGCGGTTGCGGTGGGTGCTACCATCATGGGCACCGTCAGCTTCGGCATGGGGCTGGTGGTGGCGCCGGTGTTGCTGCTTTTCCTGGATCCCAAGGCAGCCATAGTTACCGTTAACGCCATTATTCCCATCGTGCTGACCTTTGTTCTGCTTACCACCTGGCGCCACCTGCAGTTCAGCCGTCTCAGGGGAATGGCGCTGGGCGGCATCGTCGCCGTGCCACTGGGCGTACTGGTGCTGGGTTCAGCTAACCCGACGGCCTTGCGGATAATAATTGGCGCAGCCATCCTCTGCCTGGGAGTATTGAATCTGTTGAACATACAGCTGCCCATGGCTAGAAGGCCGGGATCCGGATTACTGGTGGGATTTCTGACCTCACTTTCAATCACAACCCTCAGCATCGGAGGGCCGCTGGCAGCCGCATACATAATTGCCCAGAACTGGGAGCGGGAGCAGATGAGGGCTGCCCTGGCCTTCTACTTCCTTTGTGCCTACATCGTGGCGTTTGCCCTGTATGCCGCCACCGGTCTGGTGGACCGCGACACCCTGGTCAACATTGCCCTGCTGGTCCCATCCCTGCTCGTGGGATTTGGCGCAGGCGCATTGCTGGCGCGACGGATGAATACCGCGGTCTTCCGATACGTGGCCATAGGCGTAATCATTACGGGGAGTGTGGTGTTATTGGGCCAGGAGGTATCCAGGGTTCTGGCAGGATAGCGGGAGCCAGACGCCCGTGAAAGGTACCCGGTCAACAGGAACAGGAGGCCGCGGAGCCGGGCGCCGGGCGAGGGCGTCAAAATTGGGGGATATCGTCATACCGGCGAAGGCAGGAATATAGCGCCAGCGCCCGGTGTCGGAACATTGGCCACAGGACGCCCGGATTCCGGCTGGAGGGTCGGAAAGACTGGATAAATTGACGACGGGCCCTGGTCCTCTTTCAGGAACCACAGGA
Source organism: Dehalococcoidia bacterium (assembly GCA_965207275.1). GTDB lineage: Bacteria > Chloroflexota > Dehalococcoidia > Lucifugimonadales > UBA3495 > Bin22. Next base: position 1,395,371 of record CBDBMH010000002.1, on the reverse strand, counting down.
GGCATAATAAGCGGGGATGAGTTGCAATTGCTCATCCCCGCTTCTTGCCTGGACCTGGGTAATCTTCAGCCAACCAGATCGTGGTAGGCGGCGAGGGCGGCGGTGATGCCGTCGCCAACTGCCGCGCCCAGCTGACGAGTAGACTCAGCCCTGGCGTCGCCGCAGGCGTAAACGCCCGGCAGCTTGGTGCGCATGTGGATGTCGGTATGAATGTGCCCAAGGGCATCCATGTCCAGCATACCCTTCAGATATTCGGTATTGGGATGAAACCCGACGTATATGAAGGCGGCGGCCGTGGGGTAATCGTAAATTTTGCCGGTCTTCAGGTCCTTGACCCTGGCATGTTCCAGCGCCTCATTACCGGTAAATTCCTCGACCACGTGACTCCAAAGCCACTTGTACTTGGGGCTGGCAAAGGCCCGCTCCTGGAGAATGGGAGCCGCCCTCAACTCATCCCGCCTGTGGATAATGGTTACGGAATTGACTATTCCACTAAGGTAATAGCTCTCATCCATGGCGGCGTCACCGCCACCCACCACCACCACGTCCTGGTTTCGGAAGAAATTTCCGTCGCAGACGGCGCAATAAGAGACGCCCCGGCCGGAAAATTCATCCTCGCCGGTTACGCCCAGCTTATTGTGGGAACCGCCGGTAGCTATGATGATGCTCTTTCCCGTATATTCCTTGTCGTAGGTCTTGATTACCTTGACGGGTTTGTCCAAGTCCTCTACCGCTTCCACCTCGGCGTACTCGATGGTGGCGCCGAACCTGGTGGTCTGCTCTTCCATCATCATGGCCAGTTCCTGGCCCTTGACACCCTTGGGAAAGCCGGGGTAGTTCTCGATTTCATCGGTTATTAACAGTTGACCGCCGGGCCCCAGCGACTCCAGGACAAGGGTCTTCATCATGGCCCTGGTAGAGTAAAGCCCAGCAGCCAGTCCGGCGGCCCCCGCTCCCAGGATTATCGCATCATACTCAGCTTCCATTTATCGTTTAGTCCTCCATCCTAATCCAGACTAAGGCAGTTCAATGTGCCTCCGGAGGTGGCGGTTCCATTTCAAGCAGATCGCCGGCTCGGAACTTCCTTTCCTCCGTAATATTCTACAGTCTTCCGCAGTCCTTCTTCCAGAGTCGTTCCCGGGGCCCAACCCAAATGCTTCCGAGCCGAGGAACAGTCGAGGAAGATCTTGTGTACATCACCATGCCGGCGGGGACGGCGCTCCGCCTCATGCGGGAAGTTCAGGTTCGCCTTCAGAGTGTCATAGAGCAGGTTTATGCTGGTTCCCACACCGGTGCCAATGTTCATGGTGCGATGGTGGCCGCCGTGGACGGCCTGAAGGTTGGCCTCCACAATGTCGTCCACGTAAACGAAGTCCCTTTCCTGCTCACCGTCGCCATATATGCGCGGTCGTTTGCCATCCAGCATTGCCTGGATGAAGATGGGAATCACTCCGGCCTCACCATAGGGGTCCTGCCTGGGCCCGTAAACATTGCCGTAGCGCAGGTTAGTGAAATTCAGCCGGTACAGCCGATGGTACAGGGCGATGTACTCTTCGCCGACCTGCTTGGAAAGTCCGTAGGGAGAAACAGGCTCAACCGGGGTCTCCTCGCTGCAGGGGTTATCCTCGGGGTCACCATATATGGCCCCGCCGGTAGAAGCGAAAATAAGCTTTTCCAGGCCGATTTTCCGCGCTGCTTCCAGCAACTTCAGCGTCCCAATGACGTTTACCTCGGCGTTGTCCACGGGATTCTGGGCCGAATTGGTGACGCTCACTCTCGCCGCCAGGTGAAAGACCAGGTCGGGCTGTTCTCTGACGAAAATCTCGTCCAGCCCCGTGTGAGCGATATCTGCGTGGTAAAAAGTGGCCGCCGTGTTGAGATTCTGAATTTTGCCGCCGCTCAGGTCGTCGACAATTGCAACCTGAAAGCCTTCGGACAACAGCCGATCAACCAGATGCGAACCTATGAATCCTGCCCCGCCGGTTACCAGGGCCTTTCCCGAGTTGGCCATGTGTTCCTCAGTCCAAGTATGTCGGCTGCTATGATACGCCTTGCATGGGTTCCGTACAACGGGCTGACGTCAGCAGCCTGGCTCCAAGTTCAGGCGCCCCTACAATTATGGGCAGGGGCGCTAGGCCATGCGCCCCTGGCTGGACGCCGAATTAAATCCTGCTTGAGAGTCTTGCGCTCGTAACGGAATCAAGATAGTCCATAGACCGGCGGCGCGCCGCCCCCTATGGTTTTGGTTCAGGATTCTAAACCGGTGGTCGTGCCTGGATGAGAGGGAAGCAGCCAGGGCGATTTTGTTGCTCTTACCCAGGAAGCTCCCCTTCCAATTGTCAATTTTTTTGAATTCCGGGCCATTTTGGGCCATTTCCGCATTATTCGTATCTGGGAGAGGCGATTTCATGGCCCACGGCAGGCCGAAAGTGGGCCACTCTACATACGGAAAACGAACCAAGATTGGTACCGTCTCGGGCCATTTTGGGCCGTTTTGGGCCGTTTTTGGGCCATCCCCGCGGATCGGCCCTGACCTGCCAGTCCGTTGTGCCGGTCTCGCCCTCCACGCGAGGAACCAAAACCGTTTCCCATTATGTTAGTAACGTGCAGTCCTGGTAAGCAAGAGGCTAATGTCAGCGGCCTGGGCGCCGATCAAGGTAAGGATTCCCGAGATACGAACTCAATGGCAGCGTGAGTTGGTCAAGAACAACTCGGTGAGCGCTGCATCCTGCCCTGAAAGGCGGGGCGCTTCTTGCCCAGTCCATTTCCATTTTGGGTCGGCAGCGTACGTGATACACGGTCCGCGCGGGTCTGTCCCCACCGTTCCGGAGGTCGGACCACCTATTGAGGAAGGGTACCTCCGTCAGCCTCAAAATCTGGTATGGCATCCTGCCCTTGTGGTAGAGTTGCAACTGGCAATCAATGGTCGTTCTCGAAGGTGACGACCGCTAAAGGGAGAGAAAGATGGCTGAACAGATAGGATTCATTGGCCTGGGAATCATGGGCAAGCCCATGGCTCGCAACTTGATGAAGGCCGGTTACGAACTGACGGTCTACGACATTGTAGGCGAACCCGTGGAGGAACTGGCTACGGAAGGCGCCACACCGGCATCTTCCGGCATGGAAGTGGCTGCGGTTACCGACAAGATAATAACCATGCTGCCCGATTCCGCCGACTCCGAGCGGGCCATACTGGGGCCCGGCGGTGTGCTGGAAGGCGCCAAACCGGGATCCATCGTAATAGACATGAGCTCCATTTCGCCGATTATGTCCCAGAAGATAGCTGCCGAATGCACACTGAAGGGAGTGGAGATGCTGGACGCGCCCGTCAGCGGCGGCGAGCCTGGCGCCATCAACGGCACGCTGGCAATTATGGTCGGCGGCAAGCAGGAGGTCTACGACCAGTGCTTTGACCTGTTCGACATCATGGGGGGGACGGTAAACCTGACGGGTGACATAGGCGCGGGAAACACGACCAAGCTGGCCAATCAGATTATAGTAGCCCTGAACATTGAAGCCCTGAGCGAGGCGCTGGTGCTGGCCCAAAAGGCCGGCGTGGACCCGGAGCGGGTGTTCCAGGCCATTCGGGGAGGGCTGGCCGGCAGCGCGGTAATGGAGGCCAAGGCTCCCATGATGCTGGACCGCAACTTCCGGGCCGGTTTCCGAATCCGATTGCACCAGAAGGACCTCAGGAACGTGCTGCAGGCAGCCCAGGAACTGAACGTGCCCCTGCCGGCAACGGCGCTGGTCCAGCAAATGCTGGGGTCGCTGGTAAACGACGGCGACCAGGAACTGGACCACTCGGCAATCCTTCACTTCGTGGAGAAATTGTCCGACATTGAGGTGCAGCGAGGAAGTTAAGGGTCAGCATGACCTGGCTGGCACAGCCGGATGGACAAGCAGGAGCCGGATCAGAGGTCCGGCTCCTTTATTTCCACGACGCACTCCACAATGACGGCGATGTTACCGGGGAGGGCGGCCATGCCCGGGGCGGAACGGGCGTGTCGACCGGCCTCGCCATAGAGTTGGACGAACAGGTCGGACGCCCCGTCAAGTACCTGGGCCTGTCCACCGAAGGAGGGATCGCTGTTGATGAAGCCGACCACCTTGATGAAGCGGTCGACACGGTCCAGGTCGCCAACCTCGGCCTTGATCCTGGACAGCAGGTTAAGGGCGCAACAGCGAGCGGCCTCGTAGCCCTGGTCCAGGTTAAGGTCGCTGCCAAGCTTACCCGATATGCGAAAACCGTCCGTGGTACGGGAACCGACTCCGGCCAACCAAAGCTGATTGCCGCTGCGGTTGGCGGGCAGGTAGTTGCCGGCCGGTTCGGGAGGATCGGGCAAGGTAAGCCTCATTGCTTCAAGGCGCCGTTCGATCTCAGACATGGGAGAACCTCCTCCTGATGGGTTCGACACAATATAGTCCCAAGTCAAGGGGCAGTAAATGGCCTGGCCGGGCCACTGGCGTACCAGGACGGTGGAGTGGCCCGGACCGGAACGCCGAATCTTTGATAGGTGGTGGTATAATCCACAAGGTTTGCGGGTCAGCGGCCAATCCGGCATCGCAATGGGAGCGGAAGGCTACCCTGCAGCGCATTTTTTACGGACTGACAGTAATGCCTGGTAGAAAGGCTGCTTCCAGTGATTGAATTTGACCTCAACCGCGCTTTGTTCCTCACCTATGCGGGCGTAGGGGCGGCATTCCTGGTTCTGGGTACCCTGGTGGTCTTTACCGCGGTGATCGGCCGGTGGGGCGATTGGCGGCTGCGAAGAGCGCAAACCAGGGCCGAACTCGCGCAAACTGCGGAAGTTTCGCCGCGTCAGGATTCCGTCGGAAACTCGGAAGAGGACGGGACGGATCCGGAATTGTCCGCTGCCATCGGATTGGCCATTGCCATGGCGGTAGAAGCTTACCAACGCGAGCAGTCGGAGAACCTGGTCACCGGCGAGGGAGACTCCAGGACGGACAGCAATGGGTGGCGGGAACAGGGACGCATCGTGGCCTTCGATGCCCGCCCCCTGAGGGAAAGAGACCGGTAGGTGGACTAACAGGCTGACTCGGACAGCCGGTGACATTCGCAGAATTCAGGCGTTTATGGAGTTTCTCCTAGAATCCGGATTTGCAAATCTCAGTTGGGGTAACGCTCTCCTGTTCTTGTTGGGGGGAGCGTTTATGCTGTTGGCCATCGGCAAGGGCATGGAACCTTACGTGCTACTGCCCATTGGCCTGGGCATTATCCTGGGCAACCTGCCGGAAACCGGCCTGATCGATTTTGACCCCTCGGGAGAATTGCAGTCTTCAGGCCTGTTCGGGATTATCTTCCACTTCACGCTGTCGTCCTGGAACATTCTGCCGCCGCTCATATTCCTGGGGTTGGGAGCCTTGACCGACTTCGGGCCGATTATTGCCAATCCCAAGACGCTGTTGCTGGGAGCGGCGGCCCAGCTTGGAATTTTCGTCGCCTTCTGGTCGGCGCTGGGCATGGGAGTGTTCACTTCGCCGGACCTGTTCACCCTGGAAGAGGCGGGAGCCATAGGAATTATCGGCGGCGCGGACGGTCCCACCACCATATTCGCGTCGGCCAAGCTGGCGCCCGATCTTCTGGGCATAACGGCAGTGGTGGCCTACTCTTACATGGCCAGCGTCGTATTCGTGCAGCCGCCCCTGATGCGGCTTTTGACCACCCAGCGGGAGCGGCGCATCGAAATGAAGACGCCCCGGGAAGTATCCAGGACAGAGAAGCTGATCTTCCCCACCGGCGCCCTGCTGATAATCATCCTGTTCGTTCCCGAGTCGGCCCCGCTGATTGCCATGTTTATGATTGGCAATATCTTCAGGGAGAGCGGCGTGGTGCCCAGGCTGAGCAACGCGGCCTCCAATGAATTGCTGAACATTGCCACTATTTTCCTGATGATTACCATCGGGGCGGAGTTGACGGCGGAAAGGGTGTTCGACCTGAAGACCCTGGCAATTCTCGCCCTGGGCATTGTGGCCTTTTCCTGCGGCACCATTGGCGGATTGCTTTTCGCCAAGTTGATGAACCTGTTTGTAAAGGAAAAAGTGAATCCCCTGATTGGCTCAGCCGGCGTTTCTGCGGTTCCCATGGCGGCGCGGACGGCCCACAATCTGGGCCAGCAGGCCAATCCGGAAAACTACCTGCTGCCCCACGCCATGGGGCCCAACGTGGCAGGCGTAATCGGGTCGGCGGTGGTGGCGGGCGTGTTTATTTCGATACTGGGCTAGAAAGGGGGTAGGCCCTGCTTCGGGCTTGCCGGTTACCTCAGTTCCCGGAACCTGGCGTCGCGCCAGTCCATGGCGGCGCGCAGGCCGCTTTCCCGCCGGATGGCGTTGAACTCTTCCTGCTCGGGAGTGACGCTGGTGTCGAAGTGGGTCATGAGCTCCAGGTTGTGCTGGATGGCCGACAGGAATCCCATTCCTTCCAGTGCCCGGTTGACCGCAATCTTGGTCATCTTGACGCCCACTTCAGAAATCAGGCAGATTTTCCGGGCCACCTTCTCGCACTCGTTCATCAACTCATCGTGGGGGACGACACGGCTCACCAGGCCGATGCGGGCGGCTTCCTGGGCGTCAATGGTGTCCCCGGTGAGCAGCAGTTCCTTGGCGGTGGCCAGGTTGACGCTGAACGGCGTTATCAGCAGTGGCGGGCCAACGCCGGCGCGGATTTCGGGCTCGCCCATAATGGCCCGGTCCGACGCAATTTTTATGTCGCAGACCTGCACCAGTTCGCAGGCGCCGGCCAGGGCGTAGCCGTTAACCGCGGCTATTACGGGCTTGCCCAGGTTCCAGACCTTCATGAAGGTATCTATGTGGGCCTTCAGGTGGGCGCGCCACTGGTCCGGCTGCATGTCCTGGGGGTCCTCCTCTCCCGGTTCGCGAGTGATGTCAAAGCCGGCGGAGAAGGCCCGCCCGGCGCCCGTCAGAATTACCACGCGAATGTCGGGGTCGTCATCCACCACGTCCAGGGCTTCCCGAAATTCGGCCAGCAGCGCGGCATTCAAGGCGTTCAGCCGGTCGGGGCGGTTGAGGGTGAGGTAGCCGATGGCGTCTCGCTTTTCGTAGATCAGGTTCTGGAAGGTCACGTTGGCGCTCCGGTGCTGGCGGGACTGGTTCTGATGAAGGCAGGATGGATGTGCTTCTCACTCTCAATGGTTACCTTCCCCCATCAAGGTGGAAGAGTCTTTGGTGCAGCTCCCAGGGAGCGTCATCAAATTGCCCCGTCATTCCTGGGGAAGCAGGGAACTTGATCTCAGCCGGCGAGGTTCGATCCTTCGCGGGAACGACGAAATGGTACGCTGGGATATTACTACTTTCAATCTGACGACAGCACCTAGTTAGGTTCCTTGATCTCGATGTGCTGGATTACCACCTCTTCCAGGGGGCGGTTGTTGCGGTCGGCCCGGGCTACCGCGATGGCGTCGGCCACTTCCTGCCCGGAGATAACCCGGCCGAAGATGGTGTGAAGGCCGGTTAGGTGGGCGGTGGGGGCGACGGTGATAAAGAACTGGCTGCCGTTGGTGTTGGGGCCGGCATTGGCCATGGCCAGGATGCCGGAGCTGTCAAAAGCCAGGGAAGGCACGATTTCGTCCTGGAAGCGGTACCCGGGGCCGGCGGTGCCGGTGCCCGTGGGGTCACCCCCCTGGATCATGAAGTTGGGAATCACCCGGTGGAAGATAACCCCGTCGTAGAAACCCTGCCGGGCCAGGAAGACGAAATTGTTGACGGTGACCGGCGCGTCTTCCGCGTAGAGCTCAACGGAAATTGTACCCTGGTTGGTCTGGATATCGGCGGTGTAGCTTCCCTCCGGATCAATTTCCATGGCGGGTGGCTGGGAGTACTGGCGGATGGATCTGCCACCGGAAGTGGCCACGGTCACCGGCGTAGGCGTCCCGATAACGGCCGGGGTGGGGGTATCCGCGATCCGAGGGGTGGGAATAACGTCGGGTATGGGAGTAGGGGTGGCCTCTTCCTGCGGAAGTTCGCAGGCAGTCATGGCAATAACGAGGGCGAGCAGTGCAAAAGTTATCAGCGCTTTCATAGGTTTATTCGGACTCCCAACCAATCGGGTTTGCTTTAACCGCATGGGTTCGGCAGGTCTGTAAACAGGGGTTCGCGGGGGCGGCTTCCTTCGCCCATTTTCCGAAATAGAAATAACCGACGTCCCGGATCCCTGGGAAACAGCGCCTGGGAATCCGGGTCGTCGAGTGCCGGTTAATAGGGGCGGGTGATCTTGGCCACTTCCTTCAACCCTTCCAATGTGAAGTCCGGGGACTGGCACAGGCCGATGGTCTTCTGTTCGTAGTCGGCGATAGTCTCGACCATGCCGGGAATCTGCTCGGCGATTTCAAAGGGAATGCTGGTGACGCCGTGCTTGTCGCCGTGAAGCAAGTCGCCGGTCTTGACGGTCAGGCCGCCCACCGTGACGGGGATGCCGATTTCGACCAGGTGGACATAGGCGTGGGACGCGGAGATTTCCTTGGCGAAGAACTGGAAGCCCAGGGCCTCCACCTCGTCGATATCGCGGACGGTGCCGTCAGTAGCAACGCCCACGGCGCCCAGGGCCTTGTGAATATTGCCCTGTACCTCGCCCCAGTAGGCGCCCAGGGGCGGGTTGTCGATGTCGTGAAGGACAATGAACCGGGGTTCGGGAACGGAAACTATCAGGTCCCACCAGTCCTCGCGGGAGACGTTACGCCCCTCGGGCTGGACGGCGCTGATAACTCCGGTTACCGCGTAACCCACGGCCGGAGGCAGGTTTCGAAAAACTCCCTTGATTTCGGGCAGCATGAAGCCTTCTTCCTTGCCGCGCACATTGAATCCTTCGATGGCGTTGCAAATGCTGGGCGTGTCAATCTTGCCCAGCGCCGCCATGGTTTCCTTGCTGATGGTCTGGTACACGTGAGAACCTCCTGAAATTGTTGGCCGAATAGATTTAGCGCAATCTCTTCAATGTATGTTTACCGCAAAGTCCCTTTCGAAAATCAGGTATGGTTGAGGTCCTGAAGCTTGAAACATGGACTTGCCGACAATGCCCAATGCAAGGCACAGCAAATACTCTAACCTTTTCGACGCATAGTGGCAAGGCAGTTTTGGCGGACCAGACAGGAGCGTCAGTGTACTCGAAGGCAAGGGCCACGTGCTTCACCGCCGCTTTGCAAGTATCCCCAACCACATGTCCGAATGCGAGAACGGAATTCTCTCGGGCAGAGCGACAACCGATAGTTCCTGGGCGACAGGGATTCAGCCGGTGATCTAAGGAATTGAGGCAGGCGAGGAGCAGGGTCAACCGGTAACTGCTGACCGTATTGGGCGGGGAACCAGATGCTATTCGTCATCATAGTCTGGGCGCTCCCAGGGCTGCAGGCCTTCCGAGGGATCGCGGTTGTCGGGCTGGAGGGCTTTCCATAGGTATTTGATGCCGACGATGAGGGCCACCAGCAGCACCAGGCCCCCGAACAGCCAGATGTCCAGGTAGATAAGAGGATTCGGCGGCGCGGGTTCGGGCTGTTCCTGAAGGGAAAGTTTTCCCGCCGAGGTGTCGGTGGCGGGAACGGGAGCAGGGCTTGCCGGAACCATCGCGGCCAGAACCGGACTCGCTGGCAAGATCAGATAAAGGGCCAGGCCTACCAGGATCGACAGGCAGACTGCGGCAGTCTTGATTTCGGGAAGCCGCCGTGGCGCAAACTTTCCGGTATTGACTCGGGCCGCCAATATCCCTCCGGTGAAAGAACGGGATAATAACCAAAAATATGACGCGACTGACGGAAGACTGACGGAATGCCAGCCTGCATAACAATACCACGAGGGCCCGACCTCAACCAAAGTCGGACCAATTCGGCATCGGCGTAATCGCATGAGTGTCCACACCCACAACCGTCAAACCGGCGAAAGCCGGTATCCAGCTGCCGAATTTCCGTGTCGCCTTTGCTGGTTGCTTGCCTCTATGCTTTCTGGTCTCCGGCTTTCGCCGGAGAGACGGCCGGATGGGTCATTCATGCGATTGCCTTGAATTATGCTTCCCCTTCGCCTCCCCTTTCATCGCCGAAATACTCGTAATCTGCACCGAGTGCAAAAGGAGGGAGTTTACGTAATCTTGCTAGAATCCCGGTATCCCATCGAAGAGGTGGGACAACATCCTAACCTCGTCGACAAGGCGAGTGTTATAGATACGGGAGACGAGCTTGATGCAAAAAGCGATAGAGGATTTTCTCCAACACCTGGTGGTAGAAAGAGGGTTTTCTCAACATACGCTGGACGCGTATCGCAACGACTTGGGGCAATTTTCCGAATTCCTGGGTGAACGGCTAGGCCGGGCCAGCGAGAGCGACGATGTTTGGCAGCGGGTGGACCTGGACCTGCTGAATGACTACATCGCCGACCTCAGGGGCAGGAAAGGCTACCGGGACACCACCACCGCCCGCAAGGTGGCGGCCATCAAGTCCTTCTTCACTTTCCTGGCCCAGAACGGGGTCATCGAGGAGCCGCCCACCGAGTCGCTGGGTTCCCCCCGGGTCGGACGGGCGCTGCCCAAGTACCTGACCGAGGAAGAAGTAGAACAGCTTTTGAAGGAGGCGGACAAGGCAGGCACCGCCGAAGGACAGCGGGATGCCAACATCCTGGAACTGCTGTATGCCACGGGTTTGCGGGTCAGCGAGCTTGTCTCACTGAACGTTCAGGATATCGATTTCGAGGAATCATACATCCGGTGCTGGGGAAAGGGATCCAAGGAGCGCATCGTCTACGCCCACGACCGTGCGCTGGACGGACTGCAGGACTATCTGTCCACCAGCCGAATGTCCCTGCTGGGACAGAATAAGGAAGAGCCTGCCCTCTTTGTGAACCACCGGGGTGAGCGGCTTACCCGCCAGTGGGTCTGGAACATTCTCAAGACCTACAGCAAGCGGGCCGGCATAGACCGGAAGATTACACCCCATACCCTGCGGCACAGTTTCGCCACTCATTTACTGCAGAAGGGAGCGTCCCTGCGGCACGTCCAGGAACTTCTGGGACATTCCAGCATCTCCACCACCCAGGTATATACCCACCTGACTTCGGAGCACCTGCGGGACGAATACGAGAAGAGCCATCCCCGGGCCGTTTGAACAGCATTATTCAGTGTCCTTTTTCGGAGCGCCGGCGGCGAAGTGCCGAGGGCGCTCCATTTGCGTTTGCCGCCTTGCATAAGCCATAATAGATTACATAGCGCGGGTGAAATATCCAGCGTCCGCCATTAGCCAGAAATACCGATTGAGCCCGCCGGTTTGAAGCCGATTGGGGAACAGGCCGGGTTCAATCGCACCCAAATGCAGGAGGAACCTTGCCATGCCGGGAAAAGGCAAAAGAGTAGCGGCGCGACAGGCCCAGCTGAACCGGCGGAGGAGACGCCAGGCCCGGTCCGCAGCCGAGGGTGGCGCGCAGACTTTGTTGGAAGAAGGCGGCGCGGTTGCCACGAACATTGCCCCGCCGGCCGTCGCCGACACCACTACCGCCGCGGCCAGCGCCGGTGCCGGGCCGGTGAATCCACAGCCCGCCCCGGCGGCAGTACGGCCGACCGGAACTTCTTCCTCCCAGGGCAGAAACGTACAACCGATGGCCTATACTCACCTGGCGAGGGAATTGCGGCGCATTCTCACCCTGGCCGGAATTGTTGCGGCGGTCCTGATCGCGGTGTCCTTCTTCGTTTAGAGTCCGACCTTGCCGATATGGGCCTGACGCCCGCAAATTTCTGGAGCAAGCCTCCGCCTCCGGTATGACAGATGCCATTAGCCCAGTTTGAACATCGCCTGCTCGTAACGCCGGAAAAGCCGGGCGTCTATTTGATGAAGGACGCCCGGGACGAGGTATTGTACGTGGGCAAGGCCAGCGTACTCCGCAATCGCCTTCGCTCGTATTTCGGCTCTCCCAGTGGCCACCCGCCCAAGATACGGCGAATGATGTCTCGTATGACGGACTTCGAGTTCATCGTCACCGACACCGAGGCGGAGGCGCTGATTCTGGAAAACACCCTGATCAAGCGGTACAAGCCCCACTTCAACGCCCGGCTCAAGGACGACAAGACCTATCCCTACCTGAAGATTGATCTGACGGAAGAGTTTCCCCGGGTCTACATCACCCGGCAGGTGGCCAACGACGGGGCCCGGTATTTTGGCCCCTTTGCCACGGCCAGCAGCGTCCGCAAGACAATGGACCTGATCAAGAAGCTTTTCCCCTACCGGTCCTGCACCAAGACGATCACGGGCCGGGACCCGCGCCCCTGCCTGGAGTATTACATTCACCGCTGCGTTGCCCCGTGTTCCGGCCTGGCCACGGAGGAGGAGTACGCCCAGGTCATCCAGCAGGTGATCATGTTCATGGAGGGTAATACCGAGGCGGTAACCCGGGAACTGAAGAAGAAGATGGAGTCCGCGGCGGCGGAGCTGGAGTTTGAGCGGGCCGCGGTGTTGCGGGACCAGATAAAGGGAATCGACCAGGTGGCGGAGGAGCAGCAGGTAAAGGTCGAGTCCAACCCGGGCGGCGACATGGACTTCATTGCCCTGGCCCAGGGGACCAGTGAGACCTGGGTGGAGATCTTCTTCATCCGCCGGGGAAAGTTAATCGGCCGTGACCACTTCTTTATGGAGGGTACCCAGGACGACTCGCCGGAAGTGATCATGGGCCAATTTGTCCGCCAGTTCTACCAGACGGCGTTGGTGATTCCACCGGTGGTTTATATCCAGCATCTCCTGGAGGACCAGGAACTGGTCAGGAACTGGTTGCGGGAGCGGCGAGAGGGCGCGGTTCGACTCATCTGTCCCCACCGAGGCCAACAGAAAAAACTGATGGACGTGGTGGCGGAGAACGCGGTCCAGGGCCTGGCCCAGCACCGCATAAAGTGGCTGAACAACTCCGACGTGCTGCACCAGGCTATGTCGCAGCTGGAAGAGGAGCTGAGCCTGCCGGCGCTGCCCCTGCGGATGGAGTGCTACGACATTTCTCACGTCCAGGGCAGCAACCTGGTGGGCAGCATGGTGGTGTTCCAGGACGGGCGGCCCAGGACGGGCCATTACAGGAGGTTCCAGATCAAGTCCGTGGACGGAGTAGACGACTACGCCAGCATGCAGGAAATGCTGCGGCGGCGATTCAAGAGGCTGGCCGAAGCCAGGGCTGAAAGGGAGAAAAACTCCGCAGAATCGGACGGCGGGGATACGTCGGCCTGGGGAATTGAACCGGACCTGGTGATTATCGACGGTGGTAAGGGCCACCTGTCTGCCGCCCTGGAAGTGCTGCTGGAACTAGGTCTGGACGACATTCCCCTTTCGGCGCTGGCCAAAGAAAATGAGTGGCTGTTCGTCCCCCACACTTCGGAACCCATTGAGCTGCCCCGCAACTCCCAGGGGCTGTACCTGGTCCAGCGAATACGCGACGAGGCGCACCGGTTCGCCATCACCTATCACCGGAATCTGCGTAGTAAGTCCAGTCTCAAGTCTTCTATCGACATGGTCACCGGCATCGGCCCCAAGCGGAAGCGGATGCTGCTTCGCCGATTCGGTTCCATCCAGGGGATCAAGGACGCCCCGGTGGACGATATTGCGGCGGTACCGGGTCTGACTCGTTCCCTGGCCATCCGGCTGAAGCAGACGCTCTAGTTACCCAAGTTGATAGCGCGACCCTTTGTCTCGTTCTTACACCACCCTGCCCTATTGCCCCTTCCCCCAATATTTTTTGGGGTGGCGGTCCCAAACTTGATATGGTGGGGGACGGACGTTAACATAAAGGCTACATTATCTCCCTGCGCCGGCAGAGATACCGATGCTCAGGCTTTCGATCACACTGCCCAACAATGCCCAGATAAACCTGGAATCCGAGGATGAAATTGTCATCGACCGGATTCTGGGGATAGTTCTGACGGATATTTCGCACGCTCTGCTGGCGGGTTTAACTTCTCCTGAGGCCGGGGTTGGCGCCGTAACCAGGATTGAACCGCCGGCCCCCGTCGCTCCGGTGCCGGCGCAGCCGGCCGCCGGTGAGGCGACCGTTACTCGTCAAGGGCCGTCCCCAGAGGAGTATCCAGCCCCCGCCACCGTCGGCCCGGTCTCCGAAACTCCGGAGCAGCCAGCAGTCCAGCAGTCCGAGCCGATCTATGCGCCGCGCGCTGAGGCTCAGCCGGAACCGGCCCCCACGCCCGAGCAACCGCCAGCGCCGGTCCTGAGCGATTGGGATGCGTCCTTGAACGAGCAGCCCGAGGAAGCCTGGCCCCAGCTGGAGGGGGCGGGCAACGGGGTGGAAGCCACCAATGGCGCGGGCCTCGGCAGAAACAATAACCCCGCCCTGGCCAACGTTGTGCCCGAGGTATCGGAACGGGCTTTCGTTGACTTTTGCCGTGCCGCCAATCCCCTGGGAGATATGCGGCGAGTGGTGGTGGCGGCGGAGGGCGCCAATCGTTACCTGTCCATTGACGGGGTGGACGCCGAAGCTCTGGGCCGCCTGTTCGATATTGTGGGCTGGCCGAGGGCGCACAACTTCGTACAGACCCTGCGCAACGCCGCTCGCAGCAAGTTTGGCTGGCTGGAGCGCATCCCCGGCCGCGCCGGCCATTACACCGTCACCGACGTGGGGCGTTCCACGGCGCTAGGGAGGTAGGCGAGCTTTCCCTTTTCCTTCCAGTCGGGTAGGGGCAAGACGCGGTGGTGTTGCACCTGCATTACGGGCTTCCTTTTCCCGCTTTGACTTCCCTATTCGTTATCCTCAGACTCAGGCCCCCCTCTTGGCGCCCAGGCACAACCTGTTCCCTAGAGGCACTACTATCTGAATGGGCCAATTTTCAAGGCCGAAATATGCTAATATAGGGCACGATCGCCAGCGGCTTCATTTGTACCTGCCGTGGAATGTGTTTCGTTAAAGAAAATCCAGGAGAAAAATAGCCATGAAGATGTACATTGCAGGGAACTGGGTGGACCGGGATGAGACCATGCCCGTCTACAACCCCTTCGACCAGTCGGTGATTGACACCGTCCCTCGCGGCAGCGCCGCCGACGTAAACGCGGCCATAACCAGCGCAGTCCGTGGCGCCGAGGTTATGGCCAAGCTGCCCGCCTTTGAGCGGTACTCCATCCTGCGCCGAGCCGCCGACCTTATGGCCGAGCGGGTTGAAGACCTGGGCCGCACCATCACCATGGAGGAAGGCAAGGTTATCGCCGAGGGACGTGGCGAGGTGCTGCGGGCCATCCAGACCATTACCGGCTCCGCCGAGGAGGGCAAACGCCTGCACGGCGAAACGGTGCCGCTGGATGCCGCGCCCGGCGCCACCAGCCAGTTCGGCTTTACCATTCGCGTCCCGGTGGGCGTGGTGGCGGCAATTGCCCCCTTCAACTTCCCCCTGAACCTGGTGTGCCACAAGGTCGGGCCGGCCCTGGCCGCCGGCAACGCCGTGGTGCTCAAGCCGGCCGGGGATACTCCCCTTTCGGCGCTCAAGCTGGTGGAAATACTGCTGGAGGCCGGCCTGCCCCCCGAAGCTATCCAGTGCGTTACCGGTTCCGGAGGCGAGATTGGCGACGCCATTACCGGCGACCCCCGCGTCCGCAAGATTACTTTCACCGGAAGCATGGAAGTGGGTGACCGCATCTGCCGCAACGCCGGCATCAAGAAGGTGACCATGGAACTGGGCTCCAACAGCCCCCTGATCATCATGTCCGATGCCGACATCGAGAGAGTTGCCGCCGCCACCGTGGCCAGCGGCTTCGCCAACGCCGGCCAGGTCTGCATTTCCACCCAGCGTGTGCTGGCTGACCGTCGCATTTACGCGGACTTCCTGGACGCCATCAAGGTGCCCACCGACGCCTTTGCCACGGGCAATCCGCTGGACGAATCCATCAAGATGGGGCCGATGATCCGCGAGTCAGACGCGACCCGCGTCAGTCGCTGGATTGGCGAAGCCGTGGAGCAGGGCGCTCGGGTGGTTGCCGGAGGCGACCAGGAGGGTACCATCCACGCCCCCACCGTCGTGGCCGACGTCCAGCCCGACATGCGCATCTCCCGGGAGGAACTATTCGGTCCGGCGGTTGCGGTCAGCGCCTTTGAGGACATTGATGAGGCGATAGCAATGGCTAACGATAGCCGTTTCGGCCTTTCCGCAGGCATATTCACCCAGAACGTGGACTGGGCCATGCGCTTCGCCCGGGAGGTGCAGTCCGGCAACCTGCACATCAACTCCCATCCCCAATGGCGCGCCGACCTGATGCCCTATGGCGGCCTGAAGGACAGCGGCATGGGGAAGGAGGGACCCGGTTACGCCATAGAGGAAATGACGGAGCTGAAGATGGTGGTGTTCCACCTCTAGGACCCGTCGTCAAATTGGCCCGTTATTCCGGACCTGATCCGGAATCCAGCAGATTCGTGCCGAAGGTCCGCCACCCGGAGACGGTTCTGGATTGCGGCTTTCGCCGGAGTGCCGGTAAAGGCAATTGACCACAGCCCTTAGGCAAACCCGTTGGCTCGAAATATCATGCGCTCCGGTTGACAACCGGAAATTGGCCGGAGCGCCAAGTTATCAAGGAAGGTATTGGTCTATTGGGGATTGAAATAGTTACTGAGCCGCCCCGCAGCGCACTGGTGGTGACGCCTCACCCGGACGACGCGGAGGGCGGTGTGGGCGCAACCATGGCCAAGTGGATTGCTGAGGCCGGCACTAAAGTTGTGGTGGTAATGTGCACCAATGGGGACAAGGGCACCGGTGACCGGGAAATGTCCCCGGAGCGCTTGGCCGAAATTCGGGAGAAGGAACAGCAAAACGCATCCGCCTATCTGGGCGTGAAGGAGGTGGTCTTCCTCCGGCACCCCGACGGGACCCTGAATGACGACCTGCAGTTCCGGGGCGAAGTGGTGCGGGAAATCCGCCGGCACAAGCCGGAAGTTGTCTTCGCCATCGATCCCTTCCGCGTTGCCAGCCACACCCACCGGGACCACCGCATGAGTGGACAGGTGGCTTTAGACGCCGCCTACACCTACGCTTGGAGCCATCTTTACTTTCCCGAGCAAATCACCGAAGAAGGCCTGGAACCCCACCGGGTGAAGGAAGCCTTCCTGTGGGGGACCGAAGATGCCAATGTGTACATAGACGTGGAAGGCTACCTGGAAGCGAAGGCTGTTTCACTGAGCCTCCACGTCAGCCAGATGCGTACAAGAACGCCGGCAGACCGGATGGAAAGAATAGAAAGAGGCTCGGCCCGCCAGGGTGAGGCCGCCGGCCTGGCCTATGCCGAGGGATTCCGGCGGGTCAAGTTTGACCTGGGATCTCTGGACTGGAAGTTCCTGCATTCCTAGCCTGGTAGGCCATCAACATTGTTCTGACGTTTGGGGCAAGAGTCCGTTCGTGGTGAGCTTGTCGAACCATGTATGGGCGGCCCTTCGACAAGCTCAGGGCGAGCGGAACATATTCCATCATGTCAAAGTTGTTGGACTACTAGAAAGATCAGGCAAGCGAGCGTCAGAGTGAGATAAGGCTCATCTTGATTGTTCTGACCCTCTTCCGGCGGGCGGGCAGGAGCCTGAACCACCCGCCACAATCTCACTGCACAAAAGGAGGGACGAAATGGCATTTACCAGGCTTTACACCGGCAGCGACGGGCATTCCCACATCGAGGAAATGGACCCGGCGACCCATCCTACCCTGCAGGAATTGCTGTCGGCCACCGGCATATCCTTCAGCATCGCGGAACCGGGCCGATTCAGCGACTGGCACACTGCGCCACGCCGGCAGTTCGTGATTACCCTTTACGGAGAGGGAGAAATTGGCCTTGCCGATGGGTCGCTCCACAAGTTCGGGCCAGGCCACGTCAGTCTGGTGGAGGACCTGACCGGCCAGGGCCATACCACCCGCACTTCCAGTGACGTTCCCCGAGTTACCGCTACGGTCAGGCTGGAAGACCAGACCCCTTCCAGCTAGACCTGGAATGAACCAGACGGGGTGGCCGCTCCGAATGGGGCGGCCACCTTCTGTCGTTCAATGCTCTTCGTCAATTTCCCGGGGAAATACGGCCCCGTCCTCGGTGAAAAGCACACCTTGGGCGCGCATCATTGAGGTGGAGTTGCTCCGGGAGATGGAGCGTAGAATATTGGAGAGAATGCCCGAGTTCTTGCGGACTTCCTTTCCGGGCGCCGGCACCACCACGTCGGGAATTTCGTCCAGAAGGCCCCACTGGGGCGGGACTCGCCTGGCAGGCACCAGCTTCCGCGGCGCCATAATGTAGTGGTAATCGGCGATGGCCAGAAAGCGGGGGTCGTGGAACTTCACGCTGAAAGTGGCAACCCGGTCGCGGTAGGTCTGCTCTTCCTTGCGGAGCCGCTGGTAGTCGGCTAGGGCCAGTTGGTAGGAAGGCTCTTCTTCCCAGTCGTCGGACCTGGCTTCCCGGGCATAGCGGGTGGCCTGGGTCAGCGTGCGGCGCGCCAGTCGTCCCCGACGAAGCAAGGGTTCGTTCAGCCCCTTGAGGGCTTCCAGGTCGTCGTGAGTATGATTATCCCTGGCAAAGTCGGCGCGGCTGGCCTTTACCTCGACTATGTAGATGGTGTTGCCCGGACCCACCGCCGCCAGGTCCACCACCCGTCCGCCGGGTCCCTCCAGCTTGACCTCAAAACCGATGGAGCGGCAACCGGCAATGGTGTAAAGCCACTCCCAGGCCGCCCATTTCAGAGAGTAGGTCAGCTTGCTCTCGTTGCCCCGCTTGAAAACCGGGCCGATACCCGGCGCCGAATCTCTCGTCCCCCTCCCAACCTCTGCCACCTGAAATTACCCCCCGGCCACATCCTGCGAACTTGACGTTAATCACCCATCTTCAGCAACTTGGCAGAGGCGCTTCGCCCAAACCAAAGGCTGCCTAATCGGCTTCCTGCAATTCGCTGATAATCCGCTTCAATTGCCGTTGTTCGACGTCTCCCCGTACCGGCAGCGTCAGGCTCACCTCGTCCACCAGGCCACGGTAACGCTCCAGCAGCATGGGCGCGATTTCGTCGTATTCCCCCACAACGGCAAATGCGTTCAGCATATCGTCGCTGATCAAGTCTCCCATTTCATCCCATTTGCCCTCAAGGGACATCCGATGCAATCTCTGGCTAATTTCCTGGAATCCGTGGCATTCCAGCACGGGCAGATAGGTGCGGGTTGAGGCGTAAAAGGCGATCCTTTGACGGGCGTCGCGGTCAGCCTCCTTGAGGGCGGCCCGATTCGGGCCGGTTACGATGAATCCACCGCCGTTGATGGTTACTTCCGCTGGATCACGTCCACTTTGATTGGCCCCGGCTACCACGTTAGGCCGCACGATCTGTCGCACATATTCGGCGGAAGTAAAGGTATGCAGCACCAGCCCGTCGCTGACCTGGCCGGCGACCCGGCAGTTGTAGGCGTTGACGGCGGCGTTGAAGATGGGCGGCTGCGGATGTGGGCTTGGCCCCGGGCTGAAAAAGGGCGTCATCAGTGAAAACCGGTAGTAATCGCCGGCGTAGTGCAGGGGGTCGCCGGTGTCCCACGAGCGCCAGATTTCCCGCAGGGCACGGATGTACTCCCGCAGCCTGGGGCCCGGCGAACCCCAGCTGGTTGAGAAGCGACGCTCGATGTGCCCCTTCACCTGCGTACCGAGGCCCAGACGGAGGCGACCACCGGACAGGTCCTGCAGGTCTCTCGCGGTGTAGGCCACCACCATGGGAGAACGTGGGAAGGCAATGGCTACGTGGGTCTCCAGGGTCACCCGCGAGGTGGCGGTGGCAGCCAGGGTCAGGGCCAGGAATGGGTCGTGGGCGGTTTCGTTGGCGGAAACCCCGTCATAGCCTATGGCCTCGGCCCAGGCGGCTTCAGAAGCCACGGCCTGAACGTTGCCGGAGTTCAGATGGTAGATAACCCTCATTGCTACTCCCGCACCGGAGACCGGTGACGACCGGCTATTCCGCAGCGACCTTCTCGTAAAGTTTGTCGGTCTTTGCGGCCATAATAAAGTCGTTGCGGTGCAGGTTACGAATCTTGTGGGTCCACCAGGTCACGCCGACCCGACCCCATTCGGTAACGATCTTCGGATGGTGCCCTTCGGACTCGGCCAGGTCGCCCACGGAGTTGGTAAAGTCCAGGGCCTGCTGGAAGTTGGAGAACCTGAAGACCCTATCCAGCTTGGGGATGCCGGCATCGTCCAGCAGTTCCCATTCTGAAACGGTGGGGTGAAGCTCGCTGACTTCGTCCTGGGTTACGGAGGGAGAATCGCGGCGGCAGGCAATGCATTTCTCCTGGTAAAGTTCGGCCATTTCAACCTCCTGGGGGCTTTCCCGGGTATTTGTGTGGAGTTGTACTCCACTGTCCACACAGCTAATTTTAGCACAGGGGCAAGGTGGGAACCGAATTGATCCTGGGGCGCAACAAACTCAACTGGATTAGCCAGGTGAGGCTTTCGCCGGCACGGCTAACAGTGCAGTCCTCACGGTCTGAAACGCCAGTACGGAAGGGCCATCCTTGAGTACATGTTGCGGCTGGAGTATAGTCATAACCACATAGTCCGATCTCGAAATACTAGGAGGAATGCACCGATGATTTTTGGGGCGATCACCAATTCTTGGCGCAACCAATTGATGGAGCAGGACCTGGCTGAATTGATTGAAGAAGCTTTGGCGCGTGGCTCCCGCCACATTGAACTGCGCCAGACCTGCCTGGGCAGCTGCGAAAGCGGTCAGGGAGACGAGTGGCGGCCCAACCTGCCGGGCCTCCAGGCCATTACTGACCGATTCACCGAGCTTCAGTTTGACCTGGCCATGGCCTTGCCCTGCCTGACGCAGGACGTTGACCCGGCGGGGGAGCAGTTCCAGATGGCCCTGGCAGGCGCAAAGATCGTGGGCCGGGAAACGCCTCACCTCAGACTGGTGGATCCCAACTCCATTGATGGGACGTGGAACTCGCCGGAGGACATCCCCGAGTCGGCGCTCAACCTGGCAAACCTGGCAAGGGAGGCGGCGCGGCAGGGAGTCATTATATCCCTGGAGAATTCGGGGCAAACCATTGGCAGCATGGCGATGCTGGTGCAGGAATGCCGCAAACGGTTGTCGGCAGAAGAGGGGGGATTCCTGGGCCTGTGCCCCGACCCCACCAACCAACTGCGCCGCTTTCCCGAAAGCGACCCCCTGGGAGACTTGAACGCGCTGCCGCTGGACATGCTGAAGATTGTCCACTTCAAGCAAGCTCGTGATGGCGACCCCCATCCATCCGTGGATACGGGTGACCTGGATTGCGGGGAGATGCTGCGCCTGCTCGAGGCCAAGGACTACCAGGGGCCGGCCATCATGGAGATACCCCCTCACCCGGAGGTATTTGAAAACCTGGCGGCCAGCTACGACTTCCTGAACGCAGCGTCGAGCAAGTAAGAGTCGTCTGATAATCGGGTCATGCTATACTGGAGTCCGCCTTGGGGCGGGCTCCATTTTCTTGAGATTCGGTTTACTGACACAGGGCGGCAAGTGACTGATTTCAGCGATTACACAGTTTCCATCCACTATGACCGGCGCCTCTACCGGCAGGACATAGCGGGTTCCATCGCCCATGCCCGGATGCTGGGGCTTCAGGGAATAATACCAGCCGAGGATGCGGAGACTATCGTATCCGGGCTCAAGTCGGTGGAAAAGGAGATTGAGGCCGATACTTTTCCCTGGGACCCGTCGCTGGAAGACCTGCACATGAATATCGAACGACGGCTTACCGAACTGGTAGGGCACGTGGGGGGACGGTTGCACACGGGCCGTTCGCGCAACGACCAGATCGCCCTTGATATGCGGCTGTATACCCGGGAGGTCATCAGGGAAACGGTAGCCGGATTGCGGGGCGTGCAGCGGGCCTTGCTGGACCTGGCCGAAAAGTATCGGGACGCGCTCATGCCCGGCTATACCCATCTGCAGCGCGCCCAGCCGGTTCTTTTCGCCCACCACATGCTGGCGTACTTCCAGATGTTTGTGCGCGACGCGGGGCGATTCACTGACTGCTACCGCCGCGCGGACGTGCTTCCCCTGGGCAGCGGCGCCCTGGCCGGAGTGCCATACCCTACTGACCGTCACTTCCTGGCGGAGGAGCTGGGCTTCGGTTCGGTCTCCGCCAACAGCATGGACGCGGTGTCAGACCGGGACTTTCTGCTTGAGTATCAGGCCGCCGCCTCGGTCTGCATGATGCACCTGTCCCGACTGTCCGAGGAAATAGTCATCTGGTCAAGCCGGGAGTTTGACTTTGTGCGGCTTTCCGATGAGTTCACCACGGGCAGCAGCATAATGCCCCAGAAACGCAATCCTGACTTCGCGGAACTGGCCCGGGGCAAGACGGGGCGGGTCTACGGTCACCTGATGGCGCTCCTGACCTTGATGAAGGGCCTTCCCCTTACCTACAACCGAGATTTGCAGGAGGACAAGGAGGGTTTCTTCGACACGGTGGACACGCTGCTGGCAACGCTGCGGGTGTTCCAGGGGATGCTGCCAGGCATGGAACTGAATGCTCCCCACGTTGCGCGACTGGCCGGCGAGAGCTACATGCTGGCTACGGACATGGCCGATTACCTGGTGGGGAAGGGCGTCCCCTTCCGGGAGGCGCATGGCATCATGCGAAGGCTGTGCGCCCACTGCGAAACGAAGGGCAAGGAATTGCCGGACCTGACGCTGGAGGAATACCTGGACTTCTGCGACCGGTTTGATGAGGGGGTCTACGACATTACGGCGCTGGCGTCGGTGGCCGCCCGGAACAACCCCGGGGGGACGGCGCCCAACCGGGTTGCCGAAGAATTGGCCCAGGCAAGGCAACTGCTGGAGGCAGCAGACCATGACTTCTGAACCCCGCATTCTAATAGCGCCATCCATCCTGGCGGCCGACT
The DNA here is from genome assembly GCA_965207275.1 of Dehalococcoidia bacterium. GTDB lineage: Bacteria > Chloroflexota > Dehalococcoidia > Lucifugimonadales > UBA3495 > Bin22. Next base: position 1,372,503 of record CBDBMH010000002.1, on the reverse strand, counting down.
TCGCGAACCTGGGACAGCAGGTGGAGGAAGCAACGGAGTGCGGAGCCGACCTGATCCACGTGGATGTTATGGACGGCAAGTTTGTGCCCAACATTTCTTTCGGCGAGGTCGTCATTGACGCCGTCCGCAGGCACACCAACCTGCCCCTGAACATCCACCTGATGGTGCAGGAACCGGGCAGTCTTTTGCCGTCCTTCCAGAAAGCCAGCACCGACCAGGTCATCGTTCACGCCGAAGCCTGCACTCATCTGCACCGAACGGTCTTCCAGGTGAAGGAGCAAGGGGCTGAAGTGGGCGTGGCGCTGAACCCCGGTACACCGATAGCGGCAGTGGAAGAAGTGCTGCCCTACCTGGACATAGTGCTGGTCATGACCGTGAACCCCGGCTTTGGCGGCCAGAGTTTCATACCGGAAACGGTGTCCAAGATTCGCCGGTTGCGGGAGTTGATCGAAGAAAAGGGGTATCCGGCGCAGGTTGAAGTGGACGGCGGAATCAAGGCGGATTACACGGCTGAAGAGTCGGTGAAGGCGGGGGCCACAATACTGGTGGCAGGTACGGCAATTTTCAACCGGGATGAATCGGTATCGGCGGCAATGGGCAGAATGCGGGGGTGTTTGTGCGGGTTGCGGTTCTTGCCTTGAAGGTCGATTGCGGGAATCTCAACTGATGGCAAACCACTGAAGCCCAGAATGATCTGGGCTTCCTGGTTTCAGCTATATTCGGTCCACTGGTTGAGCTTACATTGCCGCCGCTTTGCCTTTAACCCTGGGAGGCTTATGCAGGGTTCGAAGGCAGCGGCTGCAGATCTTGACCCGCTGCACCTTGCCGTTCAGGAAGATAGTCTGCTTGTGAACGTTGGCCTTGAACCGCGTCTTGGTGTGGCGGTTGGAATGGCTGATGTTGTTGCCGGACATTCCGGCCTTTTTGCAAATCTGGCACTGCATATTCGGTACGACTTCCTAGAAGGTGTCAGTCAGAATACCATATTTGGTCCGGGCTAACAAGACGTATGATTGGCCGGTAGCGGCTCCCTTTAGTTGGTCTCATTACCCGTAGGGGCGGTTCGCGAACCGTCCCTACCTTAGCCTTCACTGCTATTCCATCAGCAAACCACCTAAATTGGAACGCTAGCGATTGGCCAGTGCTGGCAACGTTCCGGCTGGCCTGGCTATGTCTCGTAACAGACTTACCCGTTTTTCTGGCCCGTTCCCTACGCCGGGTTACAACGCCCAATCACGTCTTGCGGTTGTTGCCGGCCCATTTCCGTTGGGGCATAATGCCTCGAAACCGGAGAGCACAGGCGAATAATCTTTACCGGAGGGGGCGCACTATGATGGGGCAGATACCCACGGAAGAAGAGGTACTCAGCTACTTTCAAAAATTCTCCAACTGGGGTCGCTGGGGCGATGATGATGAACTGGGCACTCCTAACCTGATAACTCCCGAGAAGACCAGGCGCGCCCTGGCCACGGTGCGGGAAGGCACAACAGTGTCGCTGGCCCGCACCGTCATGTTTGAGCCCAGCCTGGACGCGCCGGCTCCGCCCGTCCATTTTATGGTGGAGAGCGGTGAGGGGTGGGCCAGCGGCGACAAGGTCAGCAACCGTCCCAACGCCGCGGCCATCGACTATTTCGGAATGATCTTCCACGGCTACACCGTCACCCACGTGGACAGCCTGGCCCACTTTTTCTGGGAAGGCAGAACTTACAACGGCAAGCCGGCCCACATGGTCTCCACCAGCATGGGCGCTACCGTCTGCTCGGTGGAAGAGGCCAAGAACGGCTTTATCAGTCGCGGCATCCTGGTGGATGTGCCCCTGGTCCGGGGCGTTGACTGGCTGGAGCGGGGCGAGGGAGTGATGCCTGAAGACATCCTGGCCGCAGAGGAAAGATGCGGCTTCAAGGTGGAAGAGGGCGACATTCTGCTGGTGCGTACGGGCCAGCTTTACCGTCGCAACGTGGAGGGTCCGGTGGAACGTTCGGCCGGCTCCACGGCCTGCCAGGCCGCCTGCCTGCCCCTGTTCCACGAGCGCGGCATCTCAGTGCTGGGTTCTGACACGGGAAACGACGTAAGTCCGGCCCAGTACTCCAGGGTGATCCAGCCCATCCACCAGGTGGGGATTACCGCCATGGGACTCTGGATTCTGGACAATGCCAACCTGGAGGACGTGGCTGAAGCCTGCAAGGAACGCAATCGATGGGAGTTCATGGTGTCCATCGGCCCATTACGGCTTCACAACACCACGGGGTCGCCGGTAAACCCCATTGCTGTGTTTTAGGGACTTTCTCAAAACAGGATATGGGAGTTGGGTTACGCCAGTGGTAAATTCGACTGTAGCCATCATTCCCATTTGAACCTTTGCCCGTTGACTGGGCAGAGACTTTTCGAAAAGTCCCTTAGTGGCGCGGTCTGGCTACTTTCCAATTAGACAGCGAAGCTATGCTAAACTATGGTACCAAGGGATTTGGAGCGCCTCATGAAGGTCTGGGTTGTAAAGGCAGGTCGCTTCGGCGAGTTTGAGCAGTTCGCGCTGAATAACGATGTCGTGGGTATAGACTTCGACCTCCGACATAGCGTTAGGGATTTCGACAGCCGAGATGCTCTACGGCAGTTAATGCAAAGCAACAACGCGGCTAATCAATTGTGGCGCTTCGCTTCTGAACTGAACGCAGGAGAAACCGTGGTTTTGCCTTGCAAACAACACAAGGTTGTGGCGGTTGGTAAGATCGTAGGGGACTACAGGTATGAACCGGATTATCCAATGCCCCACGTTCGTTCCGTAGAGTGGGAAGCAGTAGATATCCCTCGTTCCAGCTTTGATCAGGACTTGTTGTATTCTTTTGGCGGACAGTTGACGGTGTTTCGGGTTAACCGCCTAAATGCTCAAGAGCGAATATGGCAAGTTGTAAGTCGGCACAATGGCGGAATTTCTGATGACACGGAGCTTATATCGGCGGGTGTCGCCGATGATGACACTATTGCGGTAGATTTGGTAGAGGCGATTGGCGATCGCATTATGGAACGGGTTCGTCAAAGGTTCACCGGCCACCGGCTGGAGTATTTGGTGGAGAATATTCTGAAGGCCCAAGGGTACACTACACTACAAACTCGGCGTGGCACGGACGGTGGCATAGACGTAGTTGCAGGCAAAGGAGAAATGGGCTTCGGAGAGCCAAGGCTCTGTGTCCAGGTGAAGTCAGGCAAGTCTCCGGTGGATTTACCCGATTATGACCGTCTGTTGGGGAACGTCCAAAGTTTTGGGGCGGACCACGGTTTATTGGTTAGCCTTAGCGACTTTACGAGACCAGTCCGCAACAGAAACGAAAGCTCCTTCTTTCAAATACGTCTCTGGAGTGCGGCAGAACTAACAGAAAACCTATTGGATACTTACGAACACCTGCCGGCTGACATTCGTGCCGATATTCCTCTGGCCGACCGAAAGGTGTTACTGGAAACCAGCGAGTAAAAAACCTCAGCTATAATCCGGCGGCCGCAGGTCCAGGCCCAGCGCCTGCTCACACCAGCGGGCAGCCCCCAGCAGGCGGCCTTCGCGGAAAGGCGAGGCGGCAAACTGTACTCCCAGGGGCAGCCCCGACTCGGAGACTCCCGAAGGAACAACTACAGTGGGCAGCCCGGCAGAGGTCCAGGGCGCTTGGAAAGCGGCATCGCCCGTGGTGTTCAGGTCTTTGGGCGCCGGGGCCGGTGTAGCCGGCATCAGCAGAGCGTCCACCCTCTCGGTCAACTCGGTCAGGTCCCGGCGAAACTCGCGGCGCAGGCGCTGGGCCTGCAGATAGGTAACGCCGGGGATGAGCAGGCCCATCTCGATGTTGGCGCGCAACCGGGGGCCATATTCATCGGCCCGATGGCGGAAGAACCTTTCGTGGAAGGCGGCGCATTCCACATTCATTATGATGCGTTGAACGTCGGGGGCTGCGTCGAAACTGTCCGGAAGAGCCACTTCTTCAATAACGGCGCCGGCCTGCGCCAGTTGAGCGGCCACTGCCTCGGTGTGCTGGCGGATTTCCTCAGTCGAACGGTCAAAGAAGTACCCGGTCTTCAAGAGGCCCAGCCGGGGCGGTCCGGCGTGCCGTCCCATTTCCTCCAGGAAGCTGGGCACCGGTTCTTCGGCGGAGCCCGGGTCGTTGGCGTCGTATCCCGACATGGCCTGGAGCAGAATGGCAGCGTCGGTAACCGTGCGGACCAGTATGCCCACGGTATCCAGGGACCAGCTTACCGGAACCACCCCATACCTGCTGATTCGGCCATAGGTGGGCTTCAGGCCCACAATGCCGTTGTAGGCGGCGGGGCGACAGGTGGAGCCGCCGGTCTGTGACCCCAAGGCTGCCGGGCACATACCCGCGGCCACAGCCACGGACGAACCGCTGCTCGACCCGCCGGGAGTGTGCTCCCGATTCCAGGGGTTGCGGGAAGGCGAAGGGTCGGAGGTGGCAAACTCGGTGGTCACTGCCTTGCCCAGAATTACCGCGCCCGCTTCCTTCAGCTTTGAAACGCAGGTGGCATCGTAATCAGGGACGAAATCGGCGTAGATGCGGGAGCACGCAGTGGTCTTCATACCGGCGGTGTAGAAGATGTCCTTCAGGCCCACGGGTACACCGGCCATGATGCCCGAGGCCGGATCCTGTTCCCTTTGACGGGCGTCGCTCACTACTGCCTCGCGGTCGATGGTGACCCAGGCCTGCAAGTCCGGCTCGTGGTTGTCTATCCGGTCCAGAAGGGCGCCGACATAGTCGGTGGGCGCGAGTTGACCGCTGCGCACCTGTTCCGCCGCATCGCGGACGCTGAGGGTGTAGGCTTCGGGCATGATGTCCTCCACTCAAGGGATGTAAGCCGTGTTCTGAATTCAGGAACCGATGAATAGCTTACTGAAAGAATCCGGGCTCGGTCTCTGTTTCGGGCAGGCTGTTGGCAACGTTGACGATGTGACGCGCCGCCTGTTGCAGCAGGTCGCCTTGTTCACCCACGTAATCGCTGCCCCACCGCGCCTCTGCATTACGGGTCAGAAACTCCAGGGTCTCCTCAAGAGCGATGTCGGGCGTTTTGTCCGTCATAAATGGCCCCGCTTGACTTCAAAGTAAGGAATAGCCTTCATGTCCCAGTTTACTCCAAAGTCCGCTTTACTGGTACCGGAATGCAAGGCAATCGCATTTTAGACTTGGGCCAAAGCTGGCAAGTAATCGTGGGCCGAGAGTATTTCGCACTGAGTCTGCGGCGGCGGACCGGAGGGCCTGAAATCCTGTCCCTCGGCCCGGCTATGAGTCCGATACCCGGCTGGCCGAGCCGATCGCTGATTCTTTCGCGTCGCTCAGAGTGTCTTTCAACCAATGAGCGATGGACCGGAGAACGCCAGGCAGTTCCGGGAACGTGGGTTCCTCCAATTACTCCCTGAACCCTTGCGTGATGCGGCGCCGCCCAGTGACGCTGACATTTTCCTATTTGACCTGCCCCAGGAACCTTGTCATAATCAGGCCAATCCGAACCAGGAACATACTTATAGCAGGATTTGAAGGAGGGAAGCCGTGACAACCAGAGAAGTTGTAGGCAGCGGCAAGTACACCTACGAAATGCACACCGACTGGGCGAAAGTACCTGACGGCTGGTCCATGCCGGCTGCCGCCGTATATGGTGATTCGCAGGACAGGGTCTACTGCTTTAACCGCGACCCGGATCATCCCGTCATGATTTTTGACCGGGAGGGAAACTATTTGAACTCCTGGGGCGCGGGGCTTTTCCTCTTTCCCCACGCCATTTACATTGACGCCCAGGACAACGTTTGGCTGGTGGAGCGAAACGATGGTCAGATAATGAAGTTCACGCCCGAGGGTGAATTGCTGATGACCATTGGCACCAAGGGCTATCGCTCAGATACAGGCGTAGATAACTCGGTGTTCAGTTCCAACGCCTGGCCGGACGTGGTTCGCGGCGCGGAACCATTCAACCTGCCGGCGGGTATCGCCGTGAACGAAGCCGGCGAGGTATTTATCGCCGACGGTTACGCCAACGCCCGGGTGCACAAGTTCACTCCGCAAGGTGACTTGATAAAGTCCTGGGGCGGCCCCGGTTCCGGCCCCGGCCAGTTTAACCTGCCCCACGGAGCCTGGATCGACCCTCGCGGGCGATTGCTTATATCCGACCGCGAGAACGACCGCATCCAGGTGTTTGACCAGGAAGGAAATCACATTACTGATTTCCCTACCAAGTTGATTGGCCCTGCAGTTGTATATGTTGATGACGAGGACATCGTCTATTGCGCCGAGCACAATGGCGGATTGGTCAGCATCATGAATCTTGAAGGCGAATTGCTGACCCAGTGGGGATCCCTGACCCACCGCTCCTGCCATGGCATATGGGTTGACTCCCACAAGGATCTATACGTGGTTGAGCCTTACGAGGGCAGCACCGGACGCACGGTAGTGAAGTTTGTGCGCCAGGGTTAGCCGATCGGAAGGCTGAATACCAGGAGAATCAAGCGAAACCCGGTTGCAGCGGCAGCCGGGTTTTGTTATGCTTTTTTGACGTCTTCGGGCGTCCCCTTTTTCGTGGGGCTGTAGCTCATCAGGGAGAGCGCTTCAATGGCATTGAAGAGGTAGCGGGTTCGAGTCCCGCCAGCTCCACCACCGTATCCGATACTGCGAACTCCGCCCTTCAAGGCGATTTCAGCGGCGTCCGCCCCTCCTATCGGACTATCTTCCGGCGTTGGTATTGAGTAGATAATCGTAGCCCCGCCGGGCCGGACCAGTACCTCCTTGACGAAGGACCGCACGAAGGCTTTGGTCTCGGTGAGTTCACTGGTCCGGAGAAACTCGCTCATGTTGGCGGCGAAGGCGGCCACCACGTCGGCGCTGTCCAGCAATTCCCGCCGTTCCGCCAAGACGGTTCTGGCTTCCTCGGCGGCGGCTTCCAGTTGTTCCCGGCGGTGGCGGTGTTCCAGGATGCGCTCCGAGGCGTCGGTCATGTCCAGGTCGGTGCTCTCCACGAAGTGCCAGATGCGGTCCAGCTTCCGCCTCACCTCTTCCAACTCGGCTTCGACGGTTTCCAGGTTCTGCCGCTGCTCCCTGGCCACGCCGTCCATCTCCTCGTCCAGCAGCTTCACCAGGTCGCGGATGTTGGACTCGGTGAGGATGTTCTCGCGGATGTTGGAGACGATGACGTCCTCGAAGTTCCTGGCGTTCAGCCTGGGGGTGTCGCAGGAGCCACTGCCCTGCTTGAGGATGGACTGGCAGACGTAGTAGGTGTATTTGCCGCTCTTGGCCTCGGCGGCGGTGAGGGCCTTGTTGCAGGTCTCGCACTTGGCCAGGCCGCTGAGCAGGTAGGGGCTGGAAGAGCGGCGGGGATGGGTGACGGCCGGGGCGCGGGATTCCAGCAGCTTCCTGACCCGCCGGAACTCCTCTTTGGTCACGATGGCGGGGAAGGCGTTCTCCACCCTTACCGGCTCCTGGCCGTCCCTGCTTTTCTGTCCCCAGACCAGGGTGCCCATGTAGGCTTCGTTGGAGAGGAGCTTGTGGACGGTGGTCTTGCGCCACTGCCTGCCGTTGGGTGAAGGGATGCCCTCGGCATTCAGGGTCTTGAGGATGTCCAGGGAGGTCCTGCCCTGGAGGGTGAGGTCGAAGATGCGCCGAACCAGGGCGTCGTGGGGCGGGTTGAGTTCCAGACGGGGGCGCTTCTTGGCCCCGTCCTGGACGTAGACCCGCCGGTAGCCGTAGGGGGCGTTGGTGGTCATCCAGAAGCCCCGGGAGGCGGCCTCGCGCATACCCCGCCGAACTTCTTCGGCTAGATTTTCGCTATAAAATTCGTCCACGGACTCGATGATGGCCTCCATGAGCTTGCCGGTGGGGGTGTCGTCGGCGTGCTCGGTGATGGAGACCACGCGGATGCCCTTCCTGCGCAGCATGGACTTGAAGGCGACGGCGTGCTCGCGCTTGCGGGTGAAGCGGCTGAACTTCCAGACCAGGATATGGCAGATGCAACCGCAATGGAATCAGGTGAAGGGGAATCGGGTGAGTAGAGACCATCCCCTGACGGTTCATCGTCGATGGGTATAGCCAGCGTGATGTCCACGTTGTTGTCCCGGTCGATGACGACCTGCTCCACCACCATCTGAAGAATCTCTTGGCGCTGCTCATCGGTCAGGTCGTCAAGGCCCTTGCCGACTTCCCTGACCCAGGCGAGGACAGCGTCCATCAAGAGCCGCTTCTCGGCTCCGCTCGCCTCCTGAGCACGGTAGTAGTCCAGCTTCGCCCTGGCGCTCTCCAGCCGCTCGGTGATGTACCTGCGCTGGTGGTCCAGTTGGGACTCGGTGATCTTCCCCGACACGAACAGCCTGATGGCCCGGTCCTCCTCCGTCTGGATGCTCCGCATATCCCGCTCGGCTTGGGCCATCTCCTCCTCCAATCCGCCGTTCTCCTGGGTATCGAGGGTGTCGATGCCCGCTACGATGAGGTCGGGGTTCTGAAGCATCCGCCTCACCTCGCTCCATACCGGCTCCTCCAGTCGCTCCGCGCGAATGTAGTGACGCGCCCGGCACTTCAGGCGGAGACTGTGCATTCCGTTGCACCGGTAGTACCTGCGGGGGGTCGGCAGGTCGTAGCGGTACTTCTTCCCGCCCTGAACGTTGGTGGTGCTCCAAGTGGACTTGGCGTGGAAGCTGTGACCGCACTCGCCGCACCTGAGCAGGTGCTGCAACAGGTAAGTCTCCTTAGTGTTCCTCCTGGCCCTTCTGCTCCGCTGCATCTTCAGGGTCTGCGCCCGCCCCCAGGTTTCGTCGTCTACGATCTGAGGCACGGGCACCTCAATCCAGGTGTCCGACGGCTGCTGGTAGACCTTGACGCCGTCTTCGGTGGAGATGACGCGTTCCTTGCCGTAAATCCAGGTTCCCGTGTAGGTTTCGTTCCGCAGAACGTAGTGGATGTAGGACTGACGCCACAGCAGCTTGCCGGTCTGGGTAGGGATTCCCTCGTCGGTCAGCCTCACGGCGATGGAAGGGGAGCCCATCCCCTCGTGGACGTACATTTGGAAGATGCGCCGCACCACCTCGGCCTGCTCTTCCACAACTTCGGGTCTGCCGTCCTCTCCGATGCGGTAGCCGTAGGGGAGCTTGCCGGTGGGCACCCGGCCCTGCTTGGCCGTGCCCCGTTTGCCCAGGGTGGCCCGCTCCCGGAAGTTGTCCAGCTCGATCTTGCCGATGGCGGCCATGAGTCCGAAGGTCTTCATGTCGATGGCGTCCATGACGGACTCCAGCCGTACCTGGTGGGCCTCGACCACCTCCATGAGGGCGGCGGCGGTGTACATACCCCGGCTGAGGCGGTCGGATTTCCAGCAGACGATGACGTCGAAGCGTCCCTGCTTGGCGTCGGCCAGAATCCGCTGGAACTCGGGGCGCTTCTTGGACCAACCCCGGCCCACCTCCTGGTATCGGGCGGTGATGGTCAGCCCCCGGTCCCGGCAATAGGCTTCCATCTCGCCGATCTGTTCCGAGATGGAGGTCTTGTCCTCCCCGTCCTGGCTCTTGTCGGACACGCGGGCGTAGATTGCCGCCCGGTTACCATCTTGCTGATGTGGGCGTTTTGCTGCGTTTCTCGCCATACCTTCCTCCTTAAATTTACGCGATAGAAACCAAAAAGACCCGCCCCTGCCGGGGACGGGTCTGCAAGTAGTACAATACCACCGCATCACCTGTCTTCAGCAGGTGGCGCCATGGCCCGGGGTGTTCTCAGCACCGCCGGGCCAACCTGTTGGGTTGATGATACCCGAAGGGCGGGGCGGAGTCAAAGGGCTGCCGGTCAGCCGGCCGCTGCCTCTCCTGCCTTTCTCGCGGTTGGCCTGTTTCACCTTTCAACCGCTTCCTCGTCGTCCTCCCTGAGGGAGCGGGTTTCCGAAGGGGTGGTCCCGTCGGCGGTGGCGTACCTGACCAGCAGGGTGAAGAGGCGACGGAGCCGGTCCTGGGCGTCTGGGGTCGGCTTGGACCGAATCCGCACGGCGCCCACCTCCGGACCGTCCCGGATGGAGTTGGTGGGTCTGTTCGGGTTCCTGGTGTCTGTCAAATCGTTCCTCCGGCGGTCCCGGCAGGCCGGACGGCTGCTTTCGGAATAGCCGGCCCTGCCGTTGGGTTTCAGGGGCGCTTGACCGGAGAGATCAACGCGGAAGAACCGGTCATAGAACGTTTGGTCCAATGACAGTTTGGACGCCCATAGCCTCTGCGGGAACCGCCTATAGGGTGGTTCATCCGTGAACCATTCGGCGCAGCCCGGTGGAGAAACGAAGGTGAAAGGAAAGGAGCGGGCCGGAGAGAAACCCCATGATTAAGGACATTTCTAAGAAATGCGAATCGGCAAAAGCAGTTGACGCGGGACACCCCGGAGGGCTACTCGCGGTGCAGGGCCCGGGCCCTGGGCATCAGGTGAGCCAGACCCAATTCCTCGGCCAGGTCCTGGAGGGCCAGCAGGTAGCGGGCGCTGGGCTGGACGCCGTTCAGCCACCGCCGGAGGGTGAGGGTGCTGGTGCCCAGGCGGCGGGCCAGCTCGCTCCAGGACAGTCCGCTGGCCTCCTTGAACCGCTCCAGGCACTGGGGGAAATCGTCGGGGAACTCGTAGAGTCCGCGCCGGTGAGGCAGCTTCTGGCGGGACATGGCGCTACGGCCTCCCCAGGGACGCCAGGAAGCCGTCGCCCATGATCAGGTCCAGGCCGCCGGGCACCACCCCGGCCAGGCGGACGATGGAGAGCATGGCCCCGCCGCAGGGTTCGGTGCCGTCGTTCCAGCGCTGGGCCTGCTTGCGGTCCACCCCCAGGGCGTCTGCGAAGCCGTTGCGGGTGAGGCCGGTGGCCCGCCTCAGGCGTTCCAGGCGCAGCACGAAGTCCTCGGGCAGCACGCCGGAACCGTAGAGGAAGGGGCGGCCGGCGACGACGGCTTTCAGGCCGCGCCGGGGTACATCCGTTATGGCGCTACTCTTGGTCTGCGGGACGTTCGATGACGAACAACTCATGGAAATCCTCCACTTCCAGGACCCGCTGCATCCGGCGGCGGAGGCCGCCCGACGTGGCGCGTTCCCCGTTCACCAGCCGGGAGAGGTGGCTGCGGCTGATGCCCAGCTCGTCGGCCAGCCAGTTCTGGGAACGGTGCAGCAGGGCCAGGCGGTCCCAGAGGGCCTGGGGTCTGAGCCTCACCGCGGTGCGCTGTCGGCGTGTCATTGCGGAATTGCCGGTCCTGGTATATTCTAAGCACGGTTAGACCGTGTTTAGAATGATTGTAGGCAGCCGCCGTCCCGCCTGTCAAGAGAAATGGGAACAACTGTGCTATTATTGTCCCCGGATTGGCCCAAGTCAGACCAGCCCCGGGAGAGAAATCCCTCATGCCTGAAGCCAGGGAGTACCAGTGGAAGAACATCGGAGACCGGATCAGGGAGGCCCGCACCAAGCTGGGCTTGACCCAGGCCCAGCTTGGAAAGCAGGTGGGGGTCAGTTCCCAGACCGTCTGGTCCTGGGAGGCGGGACGGGTCAAGCCCAAGCACGAGCACTTGGAGGAGATGGCCTTCCGGTTGGAGGTCAGCCCCGCCTGGATCCTGGGACGGGATGTCCTCGAAGCCGAGTTGCTCCAGGAGGCCAGCGTATCCTTCTACGACGCCATCCGGGGCCTGCCCCTGGAGGATGTCGAGACCATCCACAACTTCATCAACTTCGTGCGCCAGGAACGGCGGCGCCGGACGGAGGCGGGAGAATGACCCGGGCACAGCGAAGGGGAGCCGCCCTGCGGCGCAAGCTGGGTCTGAGCGGGCGGGTGGACGCGGAGGACGTGGCCAACATCATGGGGTACCGGGTGGAACGGCTGCCTCTCGTGAAGCAGAAGGAGATCGAAGTCGACGGAATCATCTGCATCGCCGACTCGCTGGGGCCCGAGGGCAGCCGCTGGTACATCGCCCACTCCCTGGGGCACAAGGTGATGCACCCGGGCAATCAACTGTGGGTCTACCGGAACACCCTGCTGGGCTACCGGCACGAGCGGGAGGCCCAGGACTTCGCCCACACCCTGCTCACCGACGCCGGGGAAGCCGTGAGGGAGGGCCTCACCCGCTCGCTGGAGGTGGCGGACTACTTTGGGGTGCCCGAGGAGTTTGTGAGGCTACAGACGCCGTTCAACATTGGAGGCGCCTACGAAGTCGCTGAGTAATGACTCCGTTTCCGAGGTGCCACCGGTGTGCGGTCTCCGCCGGGAGGATCGGCAGAAACGTCAACTGATTCGGATGCCCCAGGCTTGTTGCAATGGCTGTCACTCCACAATGACCGTAATGGAGATGAAACTCATAAGAAATACGCCAGTGAAGAACTTGCGGAATTAGTAGCCAAATAACAGATACAAGAGACATTAAACCAATACTTTCACGAAACCAGGCGATATTGAGAGAGGTATCGTCTCCACACAAATTTCCAATCTGCTCAGAAGACCGAGTTGACGCCCGGCGAGGATTTGTCAATAATCCGCCGCCGTACAACCAGCCGCGGCTAGAGTTCATACAGGGGAGCCTCGAAAATCTGGGAAGCCACACCAAAATGTCCCCAAAGCTGTAACCGCGGCCAAACCACGTACCGGCGGTATGAAATGGCAACCACCTCCGGCATCATAGGACTCGACTCGCTCAACGGCGCCCCATATGGTGCCTACGCCGTGAACCTGGATCAGATAATCCGGTACTGGAATCGGAGCGCCGAGCGCATCACCGGGCACAGGGCTTGTGCAAAGTCGGAGTCAGGCGGAGGTAATGAGTTTTAGGGCTTCATCCCAGTGTGCGGCGTAACGGCGGCGTTGCTGTGGCACGTTTTTGACCCCACGCCGCAGCAGCAGTCCCAGAACCAGATTGTTGATCGCCGCCATCATGCGTTGAGTATGACCTAACCGCAGATGGCACCAATCCTCCCGCAGCGTTTCGTCGCGCCGGTAATGCAAGCCGTTTTCGATATTCCAGTGTCCCCGGGCCAGCGACAGCAGTTGTTGCGGGTCCGCCCGCTCCGGGGACAGGCTGGTTATGCCATAGACGGTCTCGTTGGTTACGGCGCCCGTTTTGACGCACTGGGTGCGCCGGTCCAAGCGGAAGACCTGCCGGACGTAAGGCCAGTCCAGGTAGCCGTTCAGGTCAGCGCTGGCCCACAGGCGGCGCTGCTCAATGCGGCCATGCCCTTTTTCCACCGTGGCCGCCAAGCCCGGTTCCGACGGGCTGGCGTCGGCGAAGCAGGTGGCCAGATCATCGCGCAACTGGGGTTGGTTATCCTTGACGCTCCATAAGTAATCGCCGCCGCTTTCCACCACCTGCCGGGAGAGTTCCCGCTGGGTCAGCATGGCGTCGCCGCTGACCACCTTGTCCCGCAAATCGATGGTTTCCAACAGTCGCGGAGCCGCAGTGATTTCATTTTCCTTACGGTCCACCGCCACTTGGGCCAGCACCACTCCCTCGCCGGGCAGATAAGCTGCCAGCAGATGCTCGCCCTGGGTTTCCCCGGTCCCAATGCTGCCCCGCAGGGTTTTGCCGTCAATAGTCAGCTGCACCATAGCTCCAAGCCGCCGGCTCTGGGCGAAGAATGCTCCCGCCATGCCCTCGAAATCCTCAACTGCCACGGTTGACCCCAGGATCCGGCTGTATGTAGTCCGGTGGGGCGCTTGGGGACGCGCCAACCCCAGTGCCCGCGCCAGAGCCTCCTTGCGATGCTCTACCCATTCCGCAATGCCGGTCAGCCGGTCCTCTCCCGCTAGTTTGGCCAGCAGCGTCAGGGCCAGAACCCGCGCCAGCGGGTAGCGCACGCCACGAGGGTCCCGGCGGTCCTCCAGCCGGGTCAGAAAGTCATACAGACTGCCCCAATCAACCACGAAACCAGAACCCTCACTCCCAGAGCCTTCACTCCCAGAGCCTTCACTCAAATCCCAAGGCCAGCAAACGTTGACATCAAACTCAGCAAGACTAGAATCCATTATGGCCTTCCTCCATCAGATAGGCGTAGCAATCCCTATCTACGGGGAAGGCCATCTTATGTCAATTACTTTGCACAAGCCCTGCACCGGGCACAAGGCTGAGGATGTTATCGGCCGTCCCTGCTACGATGTGGTGCAGAACTGTCCCGTCGATGAGGAAGTGCCATGGTGCCGGGAGAACTGTCCCTCCCTGCAGGCCATCCGGGAGAACCGGATACCCTCAGCCTACGAAGTGAGTATGCTCTGCACCTCTGGACAGAGGAAAACGGTGAGCCTCACGCCCATGATAGTTCCCGAACCCGTTAGCCCCGAAACGCTGCTCGTTCACCTGTTCCACGAACAATGGAAAAGTGACCTACTGCATAATCCAGCAACCAGAAAGGCAGAACAACTTACCGCTCCGGTGCGGCTCCCCGAGGGTATGGAGCAACTGACCCCAAGGGAGCTTGAAGTTCTCAAGCTCACATCCTTGGGCCTGACACCCAGAGAGATCGCCAAAGAACTCCACATCAGCTACCACACGGTGCGCAACCACATTTCAAGCATGATGCAGAAGTTAGGGGCATCGACGCGGCTGGGAATGGTCATGTCCGCCCAGTGCATCGGCCTCGTATGAACTTCCGGTAAGGTTCACCGAAAATAGTTCATTTGCATCATGCGGACGCAGTGAGCATGAGTGATAGCATCCGCAACGCCCGTTGCGAGCCGGAATCGTCCTCCAAGCTCCGGGTAATCTCAGACAGGAGGCTGTACCCAGCAGTTAAGTGGTCCGTATTCCGCACAACACGAGCAATCAGGAGGATTCCCTTGCAATTGACGCAGGTACTTTCTCAAAAGGCGTTACTGATCGTCTTCTTGACGATGGTCGTCTCTGTTGCCACCATGGCACTTGCTTACAATGCCAGCGCAGACAACGTTACCGGGGTCAACAACATCCATCGTGTCCACGTATTCGCGGTGGACGGCAAAACCTTCCTCTGGCATGTCGTCATAGTGAGAACCAGGTCACACACCACAGCCGTGAAGGAGTCAATCGAAGAGGGTGGGGGCGTCGGCGGATACCACCTCCGAATGTACTACCACACCAACGAAGGCGAGATCGAAAGGATGAACCCTTGCGGCAACGATGTCACCCGCTACCCATTCTGTATGAACTTCACTCTCAGCACCATCAAAAACTCTTACTGGCCCAATGGCAACCTGTGGTTCATATACTTCCGCCAAACAAAACCCTGCATCAACGACTCTACCTCGATCTACTACTGCAAACACTCGCGGGCGAACTATGCCAGCCACGACCTCGAGTTCTACGCGCAAGGTCAGCGTTCCGTGGTCATGACCAAAGGCTATCCCAAGTGGCAGATATTCGGCCACGGCGGCGGGCAGACCCTGAAGAACACGCGGTACCGAGTACACGACAACTAAATCACGGCAGGAGAGCCTTATGACAAGAAAGAGACTGATCCTGGCGACCATGGGGCTCATCGCCCTTCTCTCGATGGCCGTCACGGGCTTGATCTACGCGGGGCCCCTCGGACAGGGAGACACCACAGATGACCCACCCATTACCGACCACGGGGAGGAACTCCAGAAAATCCTGCAAGACAAAGAGGGAGACGACACCGTCCTAGCCACGGTGAACGGACTGGACTTCACCACTCAAGACCTAAGGACCGCCTACCAGTCCCACATGCTGACCGATCCAAGCCTTACCAAAAGCGAGGCCATCAAAGCCGTGATACTATCGACGTTCGACAACGTGCTACTGACCTCCATAGCCCAAACCAAGGACATCACGACCACAGAGACGGAGGCGAAGACACTGGTGAACCAAGCCAGGTCCAACTGCGAAACAGACGAGGCGGCCAAGGCCGACTGCGTAAGCGTCCTCGCTTCAGTCGGACTGGACTACGAACAATACTGGAAGGACATGGTGTCCGCTTACCAGGAACACCAGACCACCCTCAAGACATTAAGTGCCCTGAGGGACGAGTACACGTCAAGCAATAACACCACCGCTGACGGTGAGGACCTGGACTGGCTGGCAATCCACGACATCAGAGAAAACGCCAGCGTCGTATGGAACGACAAAGAGATAAAGTCAATTTTTGACAAAGCCCACACGGACAGAGGAAAACACCTGGACCAGTACGACTAACCAGGCACACACTCAAAGCAAAAGAGCAAAGAAGCTCCGCAACCCCAGCGGGGCTTCGCTCATTGTGCCCATGCCGAGTGCGAATTAACATGGGGCCGCACTGTTCGCAGCCAGGAAGGAGTACCCCAATGAATTCTTCCCTCAGGATCGCCTGCTTACTTGCCACGTTTTTATTCCTCGCAGCCTGCTCCGGAGAACCGCAAGGAGGCTGGTTATACTTCGGCCCAGAGTGCCCCGAAGGTTATTCCAACTGCTCAAACCCCAGGACACAAGAACCCAGACTTGTTATCCTCGCTGATAACGAACCTCGAGGGATAGGGATAACATTTCAATGCGAGCATGACGGCATGACGGCCCGCTTCTCCCCCGGAGCGGGGGGCAGCCTGGGAGGGGCCGGCACAGCCACAATGGAAATCGAAGTAGGTCAAGCGGGACACTCCTCCCTAGCTTCGGGCGTCGATGACGGATACGCTGTGTTCAGACATCCGGACGCGGAAATGATAGCGCAGATGCTGTGGATTGCCGACGAAACAGGCCAGCAAGCTCGAATTGTCGTTACGGGTGCCGGCAACCAGCGTCATTCCGCGAGGTTCGACACGACTGGTACGGAACGAAACCTAGAGCGGTTGCCGTGCTACCTCTAAAGACGGAAGTATCAACATCATCATAAAGGCGTCAACCGAAACGTCCATCGTGACCACTGATGCCAGCACCATCTGGCTCGATGACTGCTCCAAAGTGACCAAATTCCTCCACCCACTCCAACCCCATTGCTGACCTGGAAAGGGCTATCTGTGGGCTGGCGGCGCCCCTGATCTCCGAGACCACGCCGTTCGCCCTGTCACCTGCCGGTTGGACCACCTGACTCGGAACGCTGTCCGTCGGAACGGTAACCCTATCTCTATCGAATTTGCGAATACCAGTAAATGAACACTGTCAGGATAATCACTCCCAAAGCCGTTCCTGACATCGCCAGAGCGATGAAGGTCAGCAGTTGGCTTGCGGGCTGAGCGACAGGCCCAACTTCTCCCTGAGGCCCTTTCTCTCCTGGCGGCCCCTGTGCGCCCGCTTTGCCAGCGGGTCCAGGCGCGCCTTCCGGCCCTCGCTCTCCAGCGAATCCCCGAGGCCCTTGGGGGCCCACAGGGCCTTGCATCAGCACGATACCCTCAGTCCCTGATTGCGTTACGAACGGGAGAGTAGGTTCAGGTGTGGCAGTCAGGACAGACCCAGGCATTGCCAACGAGATGGCAGTAATGTTGAATGGAAATGTAGCTACACCCTGCTCCCATATCGCAGTCTCTCTGGCCGCGTACCCGCCAACCCTGAAGGTCAACGTTGCCACCGGGGACGGCGGCGGCACAATCAGAAGGTAGTTGACTTCCGGGGTCAGGACGCTGACAGTGGTTGCCGCGACCACGGCTCCGGCAGAGAGCGCTTCAATGAGCGTACCTTCCGGAGCCAATTCGTTATCGATGTATGCATTGCCCCCATACCGCGCGACGGATGACTCTGACTGCCCTGTGGCTGTCGAGGGGACGCTCGACAACAAGACGACTCCAACGGCCAAGATGAGGGCCGCACCCAGGGCGAACTTCGGCGCTGCGTGCTTTGTCATATCTGCTCCGCTCAAGGGTAATATGGGATTCAGAGAACGAAAGAATGAGGTACAAAGTGCCACATGAAGGCACAAGGTGGGGTAGTGCATACGTTTGAAATGCACGCCTTCGCGCCAGGCTTGTACTGGCCGCGCTTCCCCGGCTTTGGCATGTACTCGCTGACCATATCAGACAGCCAGCGGATGCAGTGAACCTGGCTGGTCAATCCCGCCACCATCGCCGGGGTAGTTTTATACCCGCTCGCCCATTTCGTCAACGTCGTGTAAGGACGGCAGAAATCCTAGTAGGTAAAGTACAGGGCTGCTGCGTAGCAGTGATTCTCAAACCTCTTGCTGTAGGAGTTGGTCAACCTGGTGTAGCGGCGCATGGACATCCGCATCGTCAGGTTGTGCCGCCCCACGTGGGACGTGCTGATTATGGCTTCGTCGGGATCGCCAATCACAATCTTCGTCCGGGTCTCGATGTCCTCTACTGGCGAATACCGGCGGGATTCTTCCGGCGGGGCGGCGGCGTAGATTTTGATGAGCTGGGCAAAGTCCACGTCGCCGCCGAAAGCTCCCTATACCGCTTGGGGGTAGGCGTTCAGCCTGTCCGTGGTCAAAAGGCATAGCGGCGCTCCCAGTCGCCGGGCGTGAGCCAGGCCCTTCCCATCGGTCCCGGCCGTTCCAGGGCGGCCCGGTGGGACACACGCAGTGGGACTTCAACACCGGCCTGGTCCATCTCCCGCCGGGCCAGGTTCAGGAAGTGGGTGGCGGCCAGTTCGTCGTCGAAGACCACCAGGACGACGGGCTGGCCACCGTGGTCGTCCAGGGGACGTTGGGAAGAGTAATACCGCAGGTAGGGGGCCAGGCGGGCCGCCATGGTGACGGGGCGCACGGCGCGGCGCTCCCACTCCAGGAAGAATGGCACGGTCTCGTTGCCGCGACGCATGATACCGAAGGCGTCGGGCAGAACCGAGTGCAGTCTGCCGTCGTGCCGGAAGTAGCGGGAGGCGCGCCGGGGCGGGTCCAGTTGGGCCACCTGCCACCCGGCGGCGCGGGCCTGTTCCGCCAGGGCCGCCAGGAAACCGTGCACGGCGCCGGTGTGTTCCACGTTGCGCAGCAACTGGCGGCTGCGGGAGCCGGAGACGTTGCGCCAGGTCAGCGGCTCCGCCATGTCCAGCGGGGCAATGCTCCAGCGCCGCCGCGCCGCGACCAGGGAGGTGCGGTCGCGGCGGGCCAGCAGCGCCAGCCCCCTATCTGTGACGGCCAGCCGTTGGGTTCTCAATCCTGCCGCGTGGCCGACCAGGCCGAACTCCCCCAGCCTGGCCAGGAGTTGGGACGCCCGCCGCGCCGACACACCCATGATGCCGGACAGCTCCTGCCGGGAGGCCCAGGGCCAGTCGGAGAGCAGGTCCAGGGCGCCCTTCTCGGCGGGAGACAGCAGGGCGGGCAGCAGCCAGCCGGGAGCGATGTCGGAGAGAAGGTCCAGGCCGATGGGGGGAGGCAACCGAGGCTGGGATTCGGGTTCATCCGCCGGCAGGCCGCCGCCCCGCTCCAGGCGGGCCAGCAAGGATCGCAGGTCCAGGGCGGCAGGGATGGAAGGAGGAAACCACACCGGGGAGTCCGGGCCCGCCAGGGCCGCGTCCCGTTCCAGGGCCGCGAAGACCGGGAAGGGGGCGCCGGCCAGCAGCCGGCGGGCCTGGCGCAGCCGCACCAAGTCGGGGGCCAGGGCCAGGAGGCCGCCGGGTTGCGTTCCCTCCCTGAGCCGCCACAGCCGCTTGGCGAAGCCGGTGCGGTCGGAGGTATCCCCCTGGCGGACTACGGCGACAGTACGCCCACCTGGGAGGACGATGCCGGCGTCGGCGGGCGCGGCTCTATACCAACGGAAGGCCATGGGGAACCCGGCGTTGGCGATGGCGGCGGCCAGGCGGTAGATGACGCCCGCGGCGTCCAGGCGCTCCAACAATGCCCGTTGCCACCGGGCCGACACGGTACGGCTGCGCAACAGGCCATCCGGAGAGACCCCCTCCAACTCCGCCAATGCCTCCACCCCTTCGGCAGTCAGAAAATACCGGCGGGTGGGCGGGAGCAGCGGAGTGGCGTGGGGGATGGCCGAAGCCATCCCCCCTTCGGCGAGCCGGTCCATGGCGGCGTACACCGCGCCCCGGGACCAGCCGGACAGGGCCGCCAGGTCCAGCCGGTCGGCGAAGGGCGTCTCCGCCAACCGGCGCAGCAGGTCCGCCTGGCAGCGGGTCAGGGTCATTCCGCCACTTCTCCGCCAGCGGGGTCGTCGCCATCCTCTCCCGGCTGGTTGTGCCTGCTGCGCTGCTTGTTGCGATTTGGGCCGGGGTCCTCCTGGGGAGGTTCCTGCGGCGGCGCGGGATTGGCGCCATTCTGCCGCTCCGCCAGCAGCCGGCGGTACTCGCCCAGCTTCTCCTCCGCACCGGCGTTCCCCAGGGCGATCTCCCCGGCCCTGGTGGTGTAGTCCTGGGCTGCCTCCCGGATACGGTCGGCGACGCGGGGATCGCCCGGCTCCGGCTTCCGGACCATCATGGAGTAGGCCGGCAGCCGGTCGGCGCCCACGGTGGCCCGCACGTAGCAGTGGTGCACCGGCAACGACGTGACGTCATCCTCGGACACCCGGTCCTTGCCCAGCTCCCAGACCAGGCGGCGGGCGTCGCTGCCCGACACCTGGAACACCGCCAGGCAGCCCACGTTGGCCAGGATGGTATCCTGCATGGTGGGGGAGAGGTCGTCCAGCTTGGCCAGGCTCTGGGTGGCCAGGATGAAGCTGGCCCCGTACTTGCCCAGTTCCGACAGCATGGACTCGTAATCGACGCCGGGCATGGACTGCATCTCGTCCACCACCACCAGGGCGCCGCGCCGCCGGTCCAGGGGCAGTCTCTCCTGCTCCCTGATCACCGAGTCCACCAGGTTGAGCAGGGAGGCGCCCACCAGGGCGGAAACGTCCCGGCCCACGCTCCCCTGGGCGGTGGACACCAGCAGGATGCCGCCGTCCAGGATGGTCTGCCGGATGTCGATGGTGGAGCGGGACTGGCCCAGGATGGCCCTGGCCCGCTTGGAGGAGGCGTAGTAGGCCAGGCGGGTCTGCACCGGGGCAATGGCCTCGGAGCGGTACTGGCGGTGCCAGTTGTCGAAGTCCCTCACCCACCAGTCCAGCAGGTAGGTGTCGCCGACCAGGCCCAGCACCTCGGCCCGGAACCTGCCGTCTGAGATGAGCCGCATCCCGTCCAGGATGGTGTACTGTTCGGCCTCGGCCCGCCGCTCGTTGGCCTCGTGGAGGGTCTTGACGGTGTGTTCCAGGATGGACTGCATCCGGGGACCCCACTGGTCCCAAAGCCCCTTGGCAACCCTTACCACCGAGTCGGCGGTGCGGTCCCGGTCGGCGAAGACGCGGGTGTCCAGCAGGTTGACGCCGGGCGCGCCCGACTCGTCGGCCAGGTCGATGAGCCGCACCTGGCCGGTGAGGCTTTCGGGCACCTGCTCCAGCAGGCCGGCCACCAGGTCGGCGTGGGGGTCGACGACGATGATGGCGTCGGTATCGCGGCCGGCGGCCTTCTCCCTCAGCTTGTGGGCTACGATCCGGTGCATCAGGGTGGACTTGCCCATGCGGGTGCGGGCCACGTAGAGGTGGTGGCGCCGCAGCAGGTCCTCGGCGAAGTTGACCTCCCGGGGAGTGCTGCCGGTGGCGTCGCCCACCAGCGCGCCGGTCCTGACGCTGCGGGCCTGGGGCGCCAGCGCCCGCGAGCTTGACCTTTCCACCAGGGGCGTCTCGTCTCCCTCGCCCGGCGGGTGCCACAGGGCCGCCGCCTCCCGCACCCCCAGGACGCTGCGCCTCCCGAACAGCCCCGGCCCGGCGGGATGCAGCGTCGCCGCCGGAAGGAGGGGCCTGATCCGGCCCGCCCTGAACCGCGCCCCGGCGGGGTGGTCGTAGTGCCGGTAGGCGGCGGCCACGCTCTCCAGCAGGTCGCCGGCCCGCTCCGCGCCCTCCTCGGCGGGCAGGAAGGCGGTGAGCTGCAACTCGGCGTCGAAGGCGACGCGGGAGACTTTCTCCCTAATCAGCAACGGGTCGTAGACTCGGTGGCGGGCCTTCCGCCAGCGCCACCAGCCCCAGCCGGCCACCACCAGGCCCAGCGCGCTGCCCAGGCCCAGCATGGACGCCTTGAGAATCTCCCCGTCCTGCACCCACAGGTAGCCCTGCAGGGCGGCCAGCCCGCCGGCGCCCAGGACGGCCATGGTCACCCCGTCCAGTTGCAGCGGCTTGGTGTGATAGGTGTAGGAGGGTTCCCGGTTCTCCGGCACGGCCCGTTTGTGGGCCCGGGCCTGGTGTTGCTGGGACCACTCGGGACCCAGAGAGCGCAGCAGCAGGCGGCTGACCAGCCGCTCGCCGGGGCGCAGGGCGGACAGGGAGCCGATGACCGCCAGCAATGGGTCGGAGCCCGGGTCCAGCAGGTCGTCGTCCCGGAAGGTGCGCAGGGGCACGTACTCCGGCCCGTCCACCCGCAGGGTCAGGCCCCAGGCCAGTTCGCCCGGCCGGCGGAGCATGGGGTCGTCTTCGGGGGGCACCTGGCGCACCCGGGCCTGGGGGTAGTGGGCGGCCAGCTGCTGCTTGACCACCCGGTCGTCCTGGCAGCGGGCCAGCAGGGTGACGCCGTCCATGTCGGCGGCCAGTTCCAGGGAGAAGGGTTCGGGGACGGCGACGGACTGGAGCAGGTTCTCCACCCCCAGCAGGGTGCGCTCGCCCTGGCGGTGGGGCGTCACCGCCACCAGCGCCGGGGGCTTCCGGGTCTGCCGCTCGCCCAGGATGATGTTTCTCACGTTGATACTCATACCGTTTACCTCGCTATCTATTGGATTGGCTCTATCTCGGGTTCGGGGGTCAGCGCCTCGGGCCGGGCCGCCACTCGATTACCTCGGTCTCCTCCGGCGTGGCCTCGATGCGCACGGGAAACCGCTGGCCTCTCGCCAGCAGCAGCCCGTCGCCCCGGGGGCAGGACAGCAGCCAGCGTTGCAGTTCCTCGGGCAGGTCGAAGGCTTCGCCCACGGTGCTGACGGCGGCGGCGTCCTGCTGGAGCAGCAGCTTGAAGGCGGCGTTCTGCAACAGCGCCCTGCCGCTGTGGCCGGTGATGGCGCGGGAGGAGTCCTCGCTGAGGAGGTCCTGCACGTCCTGGGTGATGAACTGCAACCCCAGCCGGTGCTTGCGGGCGCGCTTGGCCATACTCACCATGAAAGCGGCGCCCTCCGGGTGCTGCATGATGCTCCACACCTCGTCCACCACCAGCAGCCGGGGCCGGGGGTCCTGGGCGGCGGCGGCCCACACCGTCTCGGTGCAGACCATCGCGGCCGCCGGTCTGAGTTCCGGTTCCAGCAGGTGCAGGTCGAACACTGTCACCAGGGCCTCGCGGGCCAGCAGGTCGTCGCCCTCGTCGGAGAGCAGGTCCCGCAGGCTGCCGGTGGCGAAGGGACGCAGCAGGTGGGCGATCTCCGGCGTCTCCTCTTGCAGGTAAGCGTAGAAGTCGCGGAAGCCGGTGCGCTCCCGCCTTTCGGCGTAGTAACCGGCCAGGGCGTGGTCCAAAGACGATCTGCGCTCGGCGCTGAGCCTTTCCCCCACCATCACCTCGATCAGCCTTCGCAGGCTGCCGATGCGCTGCAAGAGTTCCTCGCTGTCGCCCCGGTCGATGACGAAGGGGTTCATGCCCTGGCCGGGGACGCCCGGCGACAGCACCCGCCCGCCGGCGGCTCTCGCCATGTCGGTGTACTCGCCCTCCGGGTCGATGATGTAGGCCCGCACTCCCCGGCACAGCCCCCGCAGCACGCCCAGCTTGGTGGCGAAACTCTTGCCGGAACCGGAACGGGCCAGCACCGCCGTGTTGGCGTTCAGGTGGGTTCCGTCGAAGGGGTCGTAGACGATGGGGGCGCAGGCCCTGAGATCAATGCCGTACAGGGTGCCGCTGCGCGTGTCCAGGTCCGGCGGCGAGAAGGGAAACAGCCTCGCCAGGGATGACGTGTCCAGCGTCCGCCACACCGCCACGGCGTTCAGGCCCAGGGGCAGGGTTGAAAGGAGCCCCTCCCGTTGCCGGAAGGCCAGGTTGTCCAGCTTGCCCAGGGTGGCGGCGAAGTGGGCCCGGGCTTTCTGGGTCAGGTCCTTCAGGGTGTCCGCATCGTCGGCGTGGAGGGTGACGGACAGGGAGGCGTGGAACAGCCTTTCCCGGCCCCGCTGCACCTCGTCCCGCAATCTGGACACGTCCTCCAGGGCGATCTCCGCCTCCGGCGACATGGAGCGGCCCCGCTTGAAGGACAGCGATTGCGCCGATTCAAACCGGACCTTCTGCCACTCCAGGCTGCGAGCCGCCTGCTCCGCCGGGATGGCGCCCAGGTGCACCGACAGGTCCATGGGCGCGCCGGCGGCCATCAGCCCTTGCAGGAAACCGGGTGCCAGCGACCTCGGCCACTTGCCCAAATGCAGGGAGCGCACCATGTGGTTGCCGATGCGGATGTCACGGCGGTTCACCTCGACCTCAATCTCGGCGTCCTCGTCCCGTTCCTGGGGCGACCCGCCCAGGGCCGAGGCCAGCAGCAGCATGCGCAAAGCTTGGCCGTGCAATGGAAAGACTCCCAATCCGGCCCGTACCAAGAGCGCCCGCAGTTCGTCGGCGCGGCTGTGCTCGCACACGGCGTAGAAGCGCCGGTCCAGGATGCCATCCCTGGTCTCCAAGGTGGTCAGCAGCCGCGCCAGGGAGTCGGCGGCGTCCCTCGTCTGCTGCGGCAGGTCCTCCGGCTGGGCTTGGGTCAGCTTCTCTCTCAAGCCCTGCAACACCGGCGGATGCTGCCGAACCAGGATTTGTACCGGGAAGTCGATGGCGTTCAGGGAACCGGCGAAGGCGCCCAGCTTGGGCTCGTCCAGCTCCAACCCCATCACCTCCAATACCGCCAGCTTCACCCCGTCCAGGCGCACCGGGCCGTCCTCTTCCAGGTGGGACAGCATGAAGAACAGGGAAAGTGGGGGTGGAGGCTTGGGTTCGGCGGAGGGTTCCTCTGTCGGTTCAACCCCTGGGTCAAGGGTCTGAGGTTGAGACCGGTACGGCGGCCAGCGCCGGGCCAGGTCCCTCGGGTTGGGTAGCGTCAGTTTCATTATCTTCAACTCCTTTCCCGCCTATGGGATGGGAAAGACCTCGATGATGCGGCTGTTGATGGCGCCGGCGATGCCCTTGGCCAACAAAACCACCACCAGGCCCACCACGGCCATGATCACGGCGTTTCTCGCTCTGCCCCGGCCCTCCCCCTCGGCGCCCTCGGCCATCAGAACGAATCCCGCCCAGACGATTCCGAAGAGGCACAGGCCCGCCCCGGCGTAGGCCATGCCGGTCAGCACCGCGTCGAAGGCGGCCAGCATCGCGGCCTTCTTGTCCTCCGGGTCCCCGGCGGCGACGGAGGCCATTGCCGCCGCCGAGGACAGGAGGATGGTGTTGACGCGCCCTACCACGGAAAATCCCACCAGGTGGAATCGCCCACCGTGGTCTGCTGCGCCTTGGGCGGTTCGGAAGTGGCAGCGGGCACCATCAGGTCCGTGTAGGGGGCGTCGGCGCCGACGCCCAGGGGCTGGTCCATGCCTGTAACCGGCGCCGGGGCCAGGGCAATGCTCTCCGACCTGTTGGGGGTGACCGCAACGCGCTCCGTCTTCACCGCCCGCACGTGCTCCGGGTGATGGACGTGGATGCGCACCGTCTTCACCGCCGAGCTTTCCCCGCACCTGCACGTCACCCGCCGGGTGTACACGTCGGTGCGCGCCGGGTGGTGGGTGGTCCGCAACATGGGCGGCCGGGGCACGCTCAGCACCGCCGTAGGCTCCGCCGCGATCTCCAGCTCGTGGACCGCCTTCCCGTCGGGTACGGTCAGGGTGAAATTGGTCTCGCCGCCCTGGACGAAGGTGGCGCTGGTCGCGTTGGAACCGGCGGATACAGACACCGTGCCGGTGATGCCGGTGACGGTGGCGTCCAACAGGGCGGGCACCGACTGGCTGAAGTGGCCGCCGTACACCGGCAGGTCCACCTCGTGGCGGGTCTCCGTGATGCACTCGGAGGCGATGACGCCGCTGATTGACCCGGGCGTCCACTCCAGGGAGGTCATTTCCAGGTCGCACAGCTCCCCGTCGGCCTGGGGAAGCGGCCAGGGAATCTGGCCGCTCTTCAGGGACGCCGCCCCGCTCCGGCCCAATGCGTCCACCCAGGAGAAGGTGAAGGAGGGCGAGGGTCCGTCCAGGGACAGGTTGTAGCTCTTGGACTGCCCGGCGCTCATGGCAGTGTTGAACCCCATGCGCAGGGTCTTTCCGGTCCTCCCGCCGTAGGCCCTCCCCCGCAGGTGCAATTCGTGGGCCGCGCGCAGGGTGACGTTGGCGTGGTTGGCGGTTACGTTTATGCCCTCGATGAAGACGCGCCGCCCCGGCACCGGGTCCGGCGGGACGAAGTAGATTTCGCCCAGCCGCCAGGCATCTCCGTATGGGGGTTCATCCTCCGGGTCGTCGGCCAGAGCGGAACTGGGCAGCAGCACCAGGGCCAGCACCGCCAGCGGGCCCACCCCGGCCACGGCCAGGAACCGGCTCCACGGTTTCCGGTGCTTGACGATTTCGCGTTCGGTCCGAGGCCGGTCGGCGTCGGCGTCCCTGGAACGGCGTCCCTTGCCGAACCAGCTGTGGGGCCGGAAGGGCCTCCGCCCATGACGCCGCGCCGCCTTCACCGCCTTGCCCACCGCCTTCTTGGCCAGCAGCCGCAGCGGGTCGGGCCTGGCTTCGGGCTGCGGGGGCGGCTCGCTGATGGCGAGTTGGCCCGGGGACCCGGCATAGCGCCCGGCCCCCAGGTTGAACTTCAGCAGGTCGGCGGCCACCAGGGGCAGCCCCCTCCCTCCCACCTTCCCCACCACGGCGGCTATGCCCAGGATGCCCAGCAGGGCCGCGATGCCCAGCCGGACCTCCGAGGGAGCCAGGGGGAAGTAGCGGTAGGCGCCGTAGGCCACGGCGCACACCGCCACCACCGCCACCACCTGCGGGAAGGTGAACCACAGCAGCACCTTGTCCTCGGCCTGCACGTGGGTCGGTACTTCGTGCTCTCTCATCCCATCCCTCCTAGCTGGTCTTGACCTTTTTGGGGTCGGGCAGGTTGGGGTCCACGGTGTTGCCCACCACGGCGTTCATCACCAGCTCGACGACTCCATAAGCGACGAGGGCCAGCACGATTCCCGCCAGGGCGGTCATCATGGCGCTCTTGCCGCGCTCCATCTGGTTGGGCGCGCCGGAGGCGGTGAGGTAGAGATAGGCCCCGTATATGAAGTAGCCCACGCCCACGACGCCCACCAGCCCCAGCAGGATGCCCACCAGGTTCGATATGGTCTGTGTCAGGTCTCCCATATGGTTCTCTCCTTGTTGTTCGTATTTCTCGGGTTCGCCCGTTGCGGATGAGTCCCCGCCGTCTATTGGCACATCGCTCCACCTCCTGGGATGGTTGACGGCGCAGAAGAAGTCCGCGCCGGCGGCTGTCGTCGTTCTCGCTACGGCCCCTGGCTGCGGGGCGTGGGTCCTCCCTGCGCAGGTTGGGTGGCGTTCTGCGCCGCCGAGTTCACCGCGCCTCCGGCGGTGGTGGCCGCGCCCGAGGCTCCTCCCGCCGCTGCCGCCCCCGCCGGTCCTCCGGCGGCTCCACCGGCGATCAGCCCCAGGGCCCGCCCCGAGCGCACCATCGAGCCGGGCAGGGACATGCCGAAGTAGAGGGTGTGCAGCCAGGCGTCGAAGGTGCCGTGATTGCCCAGCATCGCGGGGATGCGCCCCGCCAGGTACATGAAGGCGATGGCCATCAGCAGCATCCACACCAGGTCCTGCCCGACCGCTCCCGAGCCGATGTCGGCGAACTGCTCCAGGAAGGCGAAGGCCAGGGCCACGGCAATGAGCTGGACGGCCTGCTGGAACACCGTTGTCATGAAAAGCCGCAGCCAGTGCCTGCCCCAGCCCGCCGTGTGGGGCAGAATCCACAGCCCCAGGGCGATGGGCGCCAGGCAGAGCAGGATGTCGATCAGGGCCAGGCGCAGGACCATCTGCACCAGCAGGTAGAGGACGAAGAAGCCGAAGACCAGGTAGAGCAGGGCGATGAAGATGGCCAGACCGGTGTTGGCGGCCATGACCGCCGTCAGCAATGGGTCCAACGGCGCCCGCAGCAGGTCTCCGGGGGTGACCTCCAGGGACGCGGCGATGAACTGGGATACCGCGTGGGCCACGTCGATGACCAGGGCGCACCACCAGAGGGACGAGGCGGCGGCGGTCAGTCCCAGCACCAGCCGGGGCACCATCTCCCGCCAGCCCGATTGATGTCTTCCGAGATGTTCCTGGACGATGAAGCTCAGGCCCATCCAGCCCAGGATCACCACCAAGGCCCCCGAGGCGACGGCCCACACCGCCGTCCACGCTTTCTTGATGAAGGGATGTTCGTAGGTCAGGTTGGGCGGGGTCCCGGTGAGGATGTCTCCCATCAGCCCCCGGGGCTCACCGCCGCAGTCGGCGATTTCCGTTCCGGTGATGCCTTCCACCACGCCGCACAGGGTCCCGTGGGCGCCCTGGACCAGCCACCCGGCGGCGGCCCTGGCCCAGCGGGATGGGTCGAGGGCGCCCAGCACCTTGTCCCACAGTCCCTTGGGCTGGTGGACGGGAATCAGGGCGTGGAAGACGTGGCGCTCGCCGCCGCCCCGGCGGGGCACCCCCAGCACCAGCAGGAAGGGCTGCTCCGGGTCCAGGTCGGGCTGCTCGTCCAGGGCCGGGTACTCGAAGGTGTACTCCCAGCCCTCGGAGAGCTTTTTCCCGCTCCCCTGGACCCGGTAGGTGCTGGTGATCCACTCGCCGGTGTCCGGATGGCGAATGGAGTAGTGGAGGGCGCCGACCTGGCGGCTGAAGACGGGCCGGGCCACGAAGTCCCCCTCCTTCTTCCGCTCCACCATCTGCCGGTCGCGGTTGACCAGGGAGAGGTTGTCGTCGTCGGGAGGGGACTGGGCCAGGGCGAGGCCGCCGGCGGGAACGGCGACGATGGCCGAGAGCAGCAGCGCCGCCGCCAGGAGTGACAGGCGGCGGGCCTTGCCGGACCTGGGGATGAATCGCAGGAACATGTTGGCCTTCTCTTGCTGGTGTATCGAACTGATGTTCGCCAACAAGTCTGGAGACCCCTTTCCAGCAATCCAACCCCTTGTGGGGTGGTTCCTCCATGAACCATGGTTCATCCGTGAACCACCCTATAAGACCTGACGCGGGCCATCCCGGTCGTGGTGTCATGGACGTGTACAGGGATTCGAGTTTGGGGGCAGTGAACGGGATGGTCGTGTTCGTAGCTGAAATCGGGGTGAGAGAGGGCGTTGGGGACGGAATCGGGCAACAGTTTCGGGAAGGGCCGGTTCCAGGGCCGTGGGGCGGTGCCAGCTACGAAATGTTCCACGGGGAACATGGCAAGTTCGGCGCCGGTGTTCCACGCCCCTATTGGAAATGTTCCACGAGGAACGCCGGCACGGAGGTGATTGGAATGACGCGACCGGATGGGCCGGGGGACGGCGCTCCCAGCCTGGAGAGCCTGCACCAGGTGCGCCTGCGGGCCTTGCTCAACGACCTGGTGCACGACCTGGGGCCGGTGAAGGCGGCGGAGCGGCTGGGCATCGACCGCAAGACCCTGTGGCGCAGCCAGGGAGCGGGCGAGATGTCGCCGCGCTTGACCGAAGCTCTGGAGCGGTTGCTGCTGGAACGGGCGGCGGCGGACGGGCAGAGGGTAAGGGAGTTGGAGGAGCGCGTGGCCGAGCTGGAGCGGGAGTTGGCTACGGTGAGTGGCGGCAGTGGCGGCAACGGCCAGGGCAACAGCGAGGACCTGGGCGGCGGAGTGGTGGACGGCCTGCGCCGGGAGTTCGCCCGGGAGTTACAGCGATTGGAACGGCGGCTGGAGGCCCGGATCGGCGCGGCGCCGGACGCGGAGACAGGTGGGCCCAAAACGGACCGGAACGGGTCCAGGAGGCGTTACCCCGACCTGGTGACGCGCGAACCCGACGATGACGACCGGCAGGTGTACGGCGCGGCCTGGCCCCTGGTGGAGGAATGGCGGAGGCTGTGGGAGGAGCACTCTCCCCTCGGAAAGGGGTTGCCCTGGGTGTCCAGGCGGGAACGGATCCTGGAGCTGGAGGTGGCGATGCTGGAGGAGCACGGCCTGACCTTGCCCCCGGAGACGGCGCCCCTGGCAGGCGCGGAACGGCGGGAGCAGGTGTCCTGGCGGGAGCGGGAACTGGCCAGGGTCAGGACCCGGCGGGCCAGGCTGGAGTTGCTGCACGGGTTGAAGCGGCTGTTGACCCTGGGACGGTGGCGGTAGCGGTCGGCAACGGTGAGGGCGGGACGCCCGCGCTTAGATTCCAGGTCAAAAAAAGGCAACACTTTCGGTGCCGGGGCAGTGAAGCCCTTGCGCGGGTGGCTGCGGGGCCGGATACTGGATTGCGTGATCAGGCTTTTTCCAGCGTTTCCCGCCCTAGAAACCTGGAGGGTCCCGCCCCGGACCCGGGACCGGCCGCATAGGATTGAGCCCTGCTCTCCGAACGGCCCGCCCTCGTTGGACTCGCCAAGAGGATTGAGCCCTGCTCTCCCGATGGCTGCCACAGGGGACATCGCCGAGGCGCCGGCGCAGTTGCCGCCGTCGCACCGGCCGGACCAACTTCACCACGAGGCGCACGGTGCGCTTCACCAGGACTCTCATACCAGGCGCGGCATCCCTGTCCATCGGGGCGCACGGTGCGTCTCACCAGGCAACCCAAGCCAAGGTGGTATCCCAATCTCACAGATTGACTGAAGGAGGTGGCAACCGGAAACAGCACGGAGTCACCGGCATCCTTTTGCCCACCGGTATGAAGGGCGGAGCGATAAACCACTTCGCATTCCCTTCACCCTGCGGCTGGACCGATTGACCGGCTCCGGCCGCCTCATTACGACTGCGGCGTAGCTGCTGGGATAGAAGCGGCTTCGCCGCAGGCCCAACACGCTCCGGCCCGGCTACGACGACAGCGGACCGGACGCTTGCCATTGCAACGCAGAGCGCACCGGCGCGGCGGCCTTCGACATAGCCGTCGTCCGCATTCTGTTCCTCTCCAACTCCCTCACCCTGCGATTCCCGGGGGTGGCGCCCTGGGTGCATTGCGTCTTCCGCCAACCCCCAACCGGCGTATTCCGTTGCGCTGCCTGATCCGGGGCGCAGCGCGCCTTGCGTAACCCCGGTCCGGCACTTCGGTTGCAGGACCGGGGCCGAGGGAGTGGCGCATCCGGCGTGGGAGGGAGACCGGCGGACGGCGATGAACGGCGGGTTGGCGTCTCTCCCAGCGAAAACGTGAAAAGGAGTAGCACGTCAAGCCAGCGGCCAGTGTCCGTCCAAACTGCGTCAACCGCTTCGGTAGCAGTTGGCTGCTCAACGTAAACAACGAGGAGGTGCTTGCAAACGACAATTAGCCCAATTCCTTCCCTTCTGCCACTGCCCGGTTTGAAGAACCGTTGGTAACAACCCAAGCCCGCAGCCCGCAGCCCGTAGCGCGGCGCAGCGGAAACCGGGGCGGACCCTTGGGCCGCCCCTGACAATTGAATAGGTGCCTGCGAGCGGGGCCGTCTCTCCCAACTTTGGGAAGGCGGCCCCGCTCTTCGCGTTTTGCCACCGGCGGACGCCACAGCGGCGAATGGACCGCACCCAACGACCTGCATCTTTATCAGGAGAGCGGGGTCGGTCCATTCGGGCCGGCCTCGCTTTCCGCCTTTTGGAGGAAACGACATGAAGGCCAACACCGTCAACTACAACATCAAACCCTGCGTCAATGTCAGCGGCAAGAACAACGACAACGCCATCCGCGTCAACCTTACCGGCGAAGCCGCCGTCCCGGCCGTCGAACCCAGCCCCGCCACTGCACGGGCCGAATCCCACCTGACCATCGCGGCCAGGGAGCGCGGCCTCAACATCAAGGAACTGGCCGCCCTGATGGGCGTCGGTCCCTCCCACCTGTCCCAGGTCGCCAGGGGCAAGAAGAACCTCACCGCCAATATGCGCGGCAAGATCGAGGCCCTCCTGGGCCACGTCCCTCCCCAGGGCGTCGTCCACCGCCAGGGCGGCGTGGTGCGGGGCGGAGAGAGCACCTACCTCCGGGAGCGGGCAAGGGAGCGTGGGATGACCCTGCGGCAGGTGGCGGACCGTACAGGGCTGACCTATGGATACGTCGTCCAGGTCAGCAGGGGGCAACGCAATCTCAGCCCGTCCGCCCAGTCCCGGATGGAAACGGTGCTGGAGGCTCCGGTGAAGGTGGAGACCGCCCAACCTGCCAACATCAACCCGCAGGCCCTGTGGGAGCGCATGGACGCCCACGGGTGGTCGCAGAACGAGACGGCCCGCCGGGCGGGCATCAGCACCGGGATGCTCTCCCAGGTAATGAACGGCCATCGCAAGCCCTCCGGGGACCTGTTGCGGCGGCTGCACGAGGTGCTGTTCGCGCCTTCTTCAGCGGAGCTGGTGGCACCGGTGGAGTTGAAGGTCATGGCTTGGAAGAAGGGCCACCGAAATGGCGTGGTGGTCAAGGGGGCCGGCGGGCCGGGCGGAGATACGATGCGGACCGGCGGGCGGGTTCCCTGGGGCGCGGAGGTCGAATTTGCCTATACCAGCGGCTACGACAGCCGCGGGCGACTGTCGGTCAACCACGTCGTGGACGAACGGGGGTGCTCGGTGATGTTGAAGCGGCCGGAGTACGCCACCGGTTAATGACGACAAAAGGGAAACCAGGGGGGCTGGTGTGGTGGGCCATAACGCAAGAGTGAAAGCCGCCGCCAAATTTGCGACGGCTTTCATCGCTCGGTGATGTAGTTCCGGTTGCCTAGGGAATCCGGAAATCGCGCCCGTACCGCCAGTCGTTCCATTCCCGCGTTCCCTGTTCGGCGACATAGGCAGCAGCCGGGGAATCGGGCAGAAGCCGAATCGGCAAGCCATCCGGTTCCAGTCCCCGTTTACCGGTCCAGCAATGAACACGGGGCAAACGCATTACAATTTTGGGGGACCTTGCAAACCGTAATTCCGGCTCTCGCCGGAGTAACTGGTTTGTAATTTAGAATGCGGTTGCCCGGATCTTTCTGATCTAACCGTTGCCTATCGGTGGATTTGGGCTTAGGCTGTAACAAAATTGCCCGTTCAGCAAGGCCAAAGTTACCGAGTCAGCTTTTGTGCGACTGTAGAACTAAGGTGAAACGATTGAGTAAGGTATTGCTCAAGATATCGTGTACCATAGCCGTCCTCATAGCCTGTGCCTTGCTTTGGTCCGTGTCCTTAGGGTGGGGATCCGGATCCAAAGAACCCTTGGAAGAGCAATCGCTTCCTGGTGGTGTCTTCATCAGCGTACCCAGCCACTTTGTCCCCACAATCGCCGAGGAGCACCTGTCGGTCTTTGAAGGACCGCGAGAACAAGAGATAATCGCTCTACATTTCAATCTGGACGTACCTGTGTCCTCGGACACTATTGATAGGTTAACGGTAGATCGGCTCCTTACAAATACAGCGGCTCGCGTGGATGCGCCGTACAGGGAAGGCTTTGGACTCCTCCTTGACCGAGGCAGAGAATCCAGCATGGTCTTTGGGTACATGAGGGGAGACTGCGAAGGCATTGGGCGGGACATGGCGACCGGGCTAAGGCTACTGGTCGTGCGCTTCTATTCCTGTTCGAATTTCGACCGGGATTTGGCTGCCTCGGTGATTGAGTCGGTGCGGTGGATGGAATATTCGGAAAGACCCCCATAATTCTTTGGTTTCCCAGTCAATCTACGAGAAAGCCTTCAGAACCACCCGGACTGTGTTCAGCAGGTCAGTGCCAAAAGAGAGCGGTACGACCACGACAAGGACGATTGCAAGAGCGCTACCAAAAGCCAACAACTTACGGGTCCGTGTGTCCTTCCCTCCAAGCGGAAGAAGCCTTTGCCTTATGAAGTACGCGACCCCCACCATCAGAAGGTGCCCCAGCCATTGGACAAGAAGGGGAAAGTAAAGTCCTGCTTTGGCCCACTCCCCAGGATTAACATCCTTCGGCAACTTGTTCCCATCGAAGAGATTGGCGATCCAAAATGTTGCAAAGGCGAACGGTACGGCTATGCCTACGGAAACGACCAGCGCAACCAAGACAACCCTGAAGCGGAAGCTCCGGCCAGGGAGCGTCCCAAGGAGACAAGCCACCAGTGCCGAGGCCCATGCTGGAGATAAATCAAACATCACCGACTCAACCGCGCAGCGCCAAGGCAGCGTCCCGGGTTAGTCAAGGCCCACACTGAGCCTCGGTAGTGTTCCAATTTAGGAGGCAATGGCTGCGGAGGGTATCTGGAGCGTACCCCAGGAATGTTTCAAACCCATACCTATCCGCCTTTGCATCGTGATGGGGAACTACAATGAGCCACCCCGCTATGGGAAATGGAATGCTCCACCGTTTCAATGTTCCCCCGCCTCCTCCACGGCCCGCCGGCGCTCTTCGCTAGCAGACGTATCATCGGGCCTCAGGCGGAGGATCTCGTCGTAGTCCGCAACGGCCTTGTCCGGCTGGCCCAGTTGCCGGTACACGAGGGCCCGTTGGCGGAAGGATGCCACTTCCTCCGGTTCCAGGGCGATGGCCCTTCCGAAGTCCTCCAATGCCCTTTGACGCTCGCCCAAGTCGGCAAGGGCACACCCCCTGCTGTAATAGGCCAACGCGTCGTCGGGGGTCAGTTCCACCACACGGTCGTAATCCTCCATAGCCTCCCGGTGGGCTCTCAGTTCCGTCTGCGCAAATCCCCTGGTCAGGTGCGCCCCCACATTGTCCGGGTCCAGTTGAATTATGGCGTTGAAGTCTCCTATGGCCTCCTCGCACCGGCCCAACTCCATCAGGGACGCGCCCCGGCTGTACAGCACCCGCAGGTCGCCCTGGCCCAGGGCGATCACCCGGGTATAGTCCTCGACGGCCAGTTGGTACTCCTCCAGGCTGGCGTGGTTCAGCCCTCTAACGGCCAGGGTTTCGGGGTTGTCCGGTTCCAACTCCAGGGAGCGGTCCAATGCCTCCATCGCTTCCCCGTAACGCCCCACGCTGCCCAGGGCAACACCCAGGCTCCGCAGCGCCCCGGCATTGTCCGGGTTCTGCGCGAGAACGGCGTCAAAGTCGATGATCGCATCCTGGAACCGCCGCAGGTTGAGCTTGCATATGCCCCGGGCGTAGCGGGCCAGTCCGTAGCTCTCCTCCAACTCCAGGGCCGCGTCAAAGTCCAGGATAGCCTGCTCCATCTCCCCCAGGTCCCGGTGAGCCATCCCCCTGAAGTAGTAGGCATCGGGCTGGCCGGGATCCAGCTCGATGGTCCGACTCATGTCCTCCGCCGCCTTGAGAAAGTCTCCTAGCTCGGCATAGGTAAGCCCCCGGTTGTAGTAGGCGGCGGCGTTTTCAGGCTCCAGGAGGATGGCTACGTCGAAGTCGCTCACCGCTCCGCTCAGGTTGCCCGACTCGGCGTAACACGCTCCCCGGCTGTAATGGGCTACCGCCTTGCCGGGAGACAGCCGTATTGCCACGTCGTAGTCCCTGATGGCAGCCTGGTATTCTTCCAGTTCCGAAAGGGCGTGGGCGCGGTTGATGTAGGCTGCCCAGTCTTCCGGGTCCAGTTCGATGATGCGGCCGTTGTCCTCCGCCGCCCGGCGGAAGTCCCCCAGTTCGCCGTACAGTTGCGCTCTACTTGCCAGGGCTTCGGTATTTTTAGGGTCTGCCTGGAAGTCTTCGGTCAAGCGCGCAATCATCCGAAGCATGGCCTCTCTGTCAATACCGTCCATCATGCGTAGGAATCTCCAGTCGGATTTCGCGGTTCCATCTCCTCGTGTTCCCCTGCCATGGCGCTTCTCCTTTGCCGCCCACCGCTCCACCGGAGCCCTTGATGCCCGTGGGCGGCGGGGACCTCCAGGCTACCATAACGGGATTCGCGTCGAAGATACATCAATGATGGAACTCCAATCGCTGGTTCCTGTCGACCGTTTCATGCTCCAACTCCGGCGGCGAGCCGCCGGGCATCGCTCTTTTCTGTACGAAGAAGTTGCCCACTGGCGGGTCATTTTCGGCCTCGTCGCGGCGGTAGGCGTTCTTGGTATCTCGCGTCGGCTTGAGGACCACGGTGATGGAGCCCTCTCCGGCAATCTCGATTCTCCTTGGAAACTCTCCTCGCTGGAATTGCGTTGCGCTGGAGAGAGGCTTTACCTCTCCGTGATTCCACGAGAATCGCCGGTTTCGACGTATGTGGCGGCGAAGTTGTGCTCGGACAGCCACCGCCGGAAGGACTCATTGTCGCTGAACTGCTTGAAGAGTTCGGTGTAGTCTGCCAGCATGGCGGTCACCACGGCGGTCAGGGCCTTGTCGTGCTCGATTCGGGCGTTTTGCCTGTCCGAGTTTGCCATGGCGTTCCGGTATGCCCTGTTTTCGGAGACCCGGGCGGGCAACTCCTCTGCTATCACCAGGACTATCTTGTCCTGGTCCCGCCAATCGATATTGCCGAACAGGTCGTTGAACTGCCGGATTATGTTGGACAGCCGGTCCATCTCCGGTTCAGGCTTTTGTCCCCCTCCTTCGGCCGGTACAGGGTCTATCTGGGCGTCTTCGTCCGGTAGCAGGATTTCCTGCGCCGCCTGTTTTTCGGCCCGGTAGCTGTCCATGTCGATGGCTTCGAGTATCCCCTGGGAAAGGTCGTCTTCCCGGGGCGCGGGCAGCTTGGGAACCAGGAAGTTCAGGAAAATCGACAGCTTCTCCCACTCGGCATAGGTGTAGGGCAGGATGGATCCCAGGAATCCGTAGGCCCGCAGGAAAGCCTTGGCCCTGCCCTTGAAATCCACTTGCCCGTCCTCATCCAACTGCTCCCGGTACACCGCAACGCAGGCGTCCAGGATCGGATCCAGCAGTTCGCGCCCTCCGCCCGACAGGAACCTCTCCACGAATTCTTCCAACTGTTCCGGGGCGTATACCTGAAATCCGTCCAAACCGGCTTTCAGGTCATGCAGTCTGTTGGGGTCCGTCTCGTCGGAAAGAATCGTCGTGCGGTAATAGTCCGCAAAGGCGTTCCGGATCACCTCGGCGCCGTTGGCGAAGTCCAGCACGAAGGCGTCGCCCTTCTTGGGATGGGACCGGTTCAGGCGGGAGAGGGTCTGCACCGCCTGGATGCCGGAGAGGGGCTTATCAACGTACATGGTGTGCAGCAACGGCTCGTCATAGCCCGTCTGGAACTTGTCGGCGCAGACCAGGAAACGGTAGGGGTCCTCCTGTATCCGGTCGGTGATAGCGTTGGAGGGAAAGCCGTTGAGGGACGCCTCCGAGACCCTGACCCCATCGTAGTCGTGCTCGCCGGAGAAGGCCACAATAGCCTGGTAGGGGCTGTTGCGCTCTACCAAATAGTCGCGGATAGCGTGGTAGTAGCTGATGGCGCGCTGGACGCTGCCGGTCACCACCATGGCCCGCGCCTGCCTGCCGATCTTCTGTAACCCGGCCACCTGCTCGTGAAAGTGGTCCACCATGATTTCCGCCTTCACGCCGATGGCGTGGTCATGCTCCTCCACGTAGCGGCGCAGCTTCTTCCCCGCCCGCTTGGTGTCGAATTCCGGGTCGGTCTCCACCGTCTTGACCAGCCGGTAGTAGCTGTCCACCGGCGTGTAGTGCTTCAGCACGTCCACGATGAAGCTCTCGTCAATGGCCTGCTTCATGGTGTAGGAGTGGAAGGGAACATGGCGGGTCTTACCGCCCTCGGGAACCGGGGCGCCGAAGATTTCCAACGTCTTGTTCTTTGGCGTGGCGGTGAAGGCGAAGTAGCTGGCGTTGCTCAGCATCTTCTTCGACTCCATCAGTCGGTTGATGCGGTCTTCGGCGGTGTCGTCCTCCTCTTCACTTCTGCCGCCCGCCAGCGTCAGGTTCATGTTTCCGCTCGCCTTTCCTCCCTGTCCCGAATGGGCCTCGTCGATTACTATGGCGAACTTGCGCTCCCGGTGTTCGTCGGCCAGCGCGTCCAGGATGAAGGGGAACTTCTGGACCGTGGTTATGACGATCCGCTTGCCCTGTTGCAGCAGGTTACGGAGTTGGGCCGAGGTCTCCGCGTGGCCCACCACCGATCGCACCTGGGAGAATTGTTTGATGGTGTCCCGTATCTGCTTGTCCAGCACCCGCCGGTCGGTGACTATGACCACGGTGTCGCATATGGCCGCGTTGTGTTTTTCCAGCCCGATGAGTTGGTGGGCCAGCCAGGCGATGGAGTTGGACTTGCCGCTGCCCGCCGAGTGCTGTATCAGGTAGCGAGGGCCAATACCTTTACTGTAGGCATCGGCCAGCAGCTTCCTCACCACGTCCAACTGGTGGTAGCGGGGCCAGATCTGCTCCCGCTTCCTGCGTCCCGTCCTGGGGTCCCTGGATTCCACGATCTGGGCGTAGTTCTCGATGATGTCGGTGAGGCTTTCGCGGCTCAGGGTATGTTTCCACAGGTAGTCGGTCTTGAGTCCGTTGGGGTTGGGAAGGTTGCCGGCTCCGTCGTTCCAACCCTGGTTGAAGGGCAGGAACCAGGAACCCTTGCCCTGCAAGTGGGTACAGAACATCACTTCGTGGTCGTCCACGGCGAAATGGGCCAGGCAGCGTCCCAGTTCGAAGAGCATCTCCCTGGGATTGCGGTCCCGCTTGTACTGTTGCACCGCGTCGGCCACCGTCTGCTTGGTCAGGCTGTTCTTCAGCTCGAAGGTTGCCACGGGCAGGCCGTTGACGAACAGGCACAGGTCCAGGGCCAGTTGCGAGTTATCCCGGCTGTAGCGTAGCTGACGGGTAACGCTGAACCGGTTCTTCCCGTACAGGATCCTGGCCCTCTCGTTGCCCCGGGACGGCGCTCCGTAGAACAGGTCAATCTGATGTGGTCCATGCTTGATCCCTTGCCGCAGGATGCTGATGGTCCCTCGCCTGGTTATCTCCCCCTGCAGGCGGGCCAGGAACTTGCGGCGCGTGGGGCTGTCCTGCTCCAGGTCCAGGGCGGGCGCAACCTCGGGCTGGGTCTCCGAGATAAAGGCGGCAAGCTGGGTCAAATCGACGCAGTGCTCCCGGTCATAGTCCGTCGGGTCCCCCTGAAGCCAACCGCCACCGTCCGGTGGTGCGGTCAGGGCCGCGCATATCAGGCTTTCCAACCCTTTTTCGCTGGTATCGGTGGTCATCTGACTTCCACTTCGTCCTAGAAGCCATTTCAAAAATACCGAATAAGGTTTATGCTCCTGACCAAAGGGAAAGTGTGGGGTGGAACGGTGGAGCAGGAATTGAGCGATGCCCAATGGAAACTGATACAGCCTTGGTTGCCAGCGCCTAAGCGGAGGGGGCGTCCCAGAGCCGATGACCGGCGCACCATCAATGGTGTCTTGTATGTGTTGCGCACGGGCTGCCGCTGGCAGGACCTTCCGGGAGAGTACGGCAGTTCCGTGACTTGCTGGCGACGACTGAACCAGTGGCAGGAACAAGGGGTCTGGGAAGATATCTGGCGGACTCTGCTGGGCACTCTGGATGCCCAAGGTAGGCTGGAATGGGAACGGGCCCACCTGGATGCCACTTTCGCCCCAGCCAAAAAGGGGGAGACCAGGTAGGACTGACCCGCAAGGGCAAGGGCACCAAACTGATGCTGGTGGTAGACAACCAGGGAACCCCTCTGGGAGCCTTGGTGGCCAGCGCCCAGCGGGCGGAGATCACTCTGGCCGAGGCTACCTTGGCAACGGTGAGGGTACCGCGGGCCAGGGGACGACCCCGCAGTCGTCCCGGGGAACTGGTAGCCGACCGAGGCTACGATTCTCGAGCATTCCGAAACCGGTTGCGGCGGAGGGGAATCAAGCCTTGCATCCCGGAACGACGTGGCAAAAGGCCGCGACCGGGCCGGAAAGCTCAGGTGTCCAACTACCGCCATCGGTGGGTAGTGGAACGGACCTTCGCCTGGTTGCACAACTTTCGTCGGCTGGTAGTTCGATACGAGAGAAAAGCGGATCTCTATTTCGGCTTCGTCCTGCTGGCCTTTGTAATCCTGCTCACTAATCGAATTTTGAAATAGCTTCTAAAAGGGATTGATCACTCGCAGGCCATCGTAGTCTTGCTGGGCGCTCAGGTCTTCGGAATAGACAGCCTCGCATCCCAGGGCGCGGGCCGCCGCCAGAATCGCTCCATCCCAATAGGACAGCCGATAGCGGCGACTGATTGCCACCGCTTCTCGGAACAGGTCCAGCGTGACAGCCTGGACTGGAAATTGTAGGAGAGTGCCCAGAAAAGCCAACGCATCGTCGTGAGTCATGTGCCCCGAGCGAGTGGGGCGTGTTGCCTGGTAGTAGAACTCCTGGAATACCTGCACTGAAACCGCCAGATCAGGCCGTCTCAACAAATCACGGGCACGGCGGCGCTTTTCGGCCTCTTCCGGCAAAGGGCTAACCGCGTAGAGCAATACATTGGTGTCAGTGAAGCGCATTGCTCCCCTCAATCGCTTCGGTGTACAGCTCTTCGCGGGTCAACCTTTCCGACACC
This sequence comes from Dehalococcoidia bacterium, assembly GCA_965207275.1. Lineage (GTDB taxonomy): Bacteria > Chloroflexota > Dehalococcoidia > Lucifugimonadales > UBA3495 > Bin22. The sequence continues at coordinate 1,332,192 of CBDBMH010000002.1, read as the reverse complement.
CCGACCCCCCGGGCATCGAAGTCTGCAAACACTTCATCCAGGTTGCGCGGACGAAGCTCGACGGTTGCTTCCTCATTGTCCGGAACGGTGGAGATGCTGACGATGGGACCGCTTCCTGCGAGGCCACGCAGGAACTGCCTCACCAACGCTGAAACCGAGGTATCCAACTCCGCCGCGCGGATGCGTGCCAGCCGATGGGTCTCCTCGTCAACGGATACTGTGATGTTCTTCATAAGCCATCCTCACAATAACTGTGAATCACCGTATAAAAGGCCGGACTATCCCTGCTCAAGCCCAGTTCAGCCAAGGGATACCATCTTCGTCCATTAGCTCTCTCTATGCTGTGGTCAGCTCCCAACTGTTGCGCCGAAGCGTACGGGATGGCTCTTGGTCGCTCAGGCCGGACGTTGCCAAAAGACGAAAATCATTGCATTTCGCGTCGGCCAACCCGTTCCTATCTCCAGCATATACAGGTGATTTTCGTCACTCGTTTTGACCGTGTGGCAAGGTCCGGGCTTGATCCCACCCGTACGTATCAAGCGGTCCATAAGTTCCTTCAGGCTCTGTGGAACTCCATCCATTTCGGTGACGCATCGATTGCCGCTTCCGTCAAATGCCACCCTGCCAAGAAGGTCCCATTCGGGTCTGATCTCACCGGCCCTCTTGCGGTTTTTGACTCGTTTCCAATATGCATCCAACGCCGGGTCGGCTCGCCTGTCGATTGCCATCTCAAAGAATCTTCGCCCCACGGTAGATACATTCTCGGCGGTTACGGCGATGCTCTTGATGATTTGTTGCCAGTCTTCCATGATTCGCTCCATCGGTTATGACGGTTGCCAGCAAAATGCGGGCATCATATCAGCAGTCAATCGCCGCCTCACGCACATCAATTTTGCCCGTAACCACATCGGCAATAAGCCGGGAGCGGTACTCCTCCAGCAATTCTATCTGACGTTGGGCACGGGTGATGGCGGCACCTATTTCGGCGGTGGCTATGTCCAAATAAGCGGCAATGGCGGTTTGTTCAGCGAGGGGAGGGAGGGGTAGGCGCACCGATTGGATGCCGTTGTTGGTAAGGCCGTATCGCGTTACACCATTTGCTGCCACCTGGAACTGGCAAGAAACCGAATCGCTTTGCAAAGCCCGTGCCAGATAGTCCCCGATAATATTCTTACGGGGTCGCAACAAAGCCAAGTGGTACCCACAGATCAGATCGTCGGCAGATTCTGTTACCAGGGCAGGCACTCCAATATCATCCCACGCTTCTGAGTCCTTGGTGATAAGAACGTCGCCCCGCTCCAGTTGGAGTCTGTCCATCTCATCTGACGTGGCAGTTGCGTTCATAAACGGCAAGTCTGGGGTGATGTGGTCGTTCTTGTACGCATCGACATAGTTGCATATGCGAACGGGAATTTCATCATCTCGAGTATGCTTATCCACGTTGCTGATACGCATTTCCGCCACGGTTCGTAGCCTCCGCACGTCCCAATGCTCTGGCACATCGCCAAGCCACTCCACGCCGGAGGGCTTCAGCTTCACGTCAGGGTCGAGACCCCGGGTGACGGCCTGATTGACGACGGCTTGCCTCTCCTCCTCCAGCAGTTCAATGAGCCTGCGCTTTGCAGTGACATATCGGCGGATGCGCCGGTCCACGTGGTCAAGGTAGCGCACGATGGCGGATTGCTCGGCGATGGGCGGGATGGGGATTCGGGCAGATTGGATGCCTTCGTGGGTAAGGCCGTACCGCGTCACACCATTCGCCCGAACGTGAAACTGATGGGCAACCCCTTTGGTCTGCAATGCTCGAGCCAGATACGGTCCCAGTATTTCTCTGGATGGTCGCAGCAAGGCCAGATGGTAGCCACAGATGAGGTCGTCAACTGACTCGTTTACCAGGGCTGGAACCCCAATATCGTCCCAGGCCTCGGAGTCTTTCGTTATGAGCACATCGCCCTGCTTCAGCCTAAATCTCTCGATTTCGTCCTGTGAAGCCGTCGCGCTCATGAAGGGCATGGCTTGGGAAATGCGGTCGTTTTTGTAGACGTCCACGTAGTTGCAGAGCCTAACCGGGAATTCTCCTTCCTTGGTGTACTTATCCACGTTGCTGACACGCATCTCCGCCACGGTTCGTAGCCGCCGCACCTCCCAATTCTCTGGCACATCACCCAGCCACTCGACGCCAGAGGGCTTGCAGGCGGGATACTGAACTAGTTCTGGGAGTTTGAAGTTAATGGTCATTTCGCCCACTTGTCGGCTGCTGAATTAGAGGTTATTGACTAGAAATAGAACGACGTTGACGACCCAGAGTATGCCGACCACACACCATTGCGCTCTCCTGATTTGTCGTTGTCTGTAAGCTCTGCGCAACTGGTGTGGGAGCCTGCCCGCGACGGCTCTCAGGTAGGTTTGGTCCATGTACCCACCTGGGCGCCAGAACTCAGTTTCCCACTCGCTACTGGGATCCCTGTTGACGATCAGCACCGATTTACCAGTAGGGACTGTTCTGCCTTTGCCATTGAATTTCCAAATTCGCGTTGGAGGAGGGCACGGAACTAGGAAACCGTGCTTGTGGCTAACTAGCCAGTCTCCATCTTTTTCGGCTCGTTTGTCCGGTAGAATCCTGCCATCAGCCATCCAGAATTCGACGTGGAACCTTTCTGGTTTGGGCGGTTTCTCCACGAGGTTCGGGCGGTCAACTTTGTCGTTGAGCGTTCGGATTGACTGCCACAGTATCGGGAGTTCGGTTATTTTCGGTTATTATCGAACCAAGGTCCGCCACTCCGGATGCAATTCGCTGCTTCACGGATGTGTAGTCGGTCCTTGGCACTCGCTTTTCCAAATCTCTGGCTATCTTCTCTTGGGCTTCGCTCTCACTCCTCTTGTGCTGAGTGTAGATTTTGGCGGTCGAAGACAACCCCCGGTATCGAGCCTCAGCGTTTTCCCGCTCGCTTTGCTCGTCTGCATTTGCCAGCGACTTGCCGATCTGTTCTGCTAGTTTTCGTTCTTCATGGCTAAGTTCTTGGGCCAACCGATCCATCTCGCGGCGTGCCAGGTCAATTGCGCCATCCCGGTTGTTGACCGGATGGTCATACTGTTGTAGGCCCAATTCATACAGGTTCTCGGCTAATCCCTGGGCCTTCGCGTCCAGCTCTGCTCCTGCCGTCAACTGTTGCAAGGAAGGCGTTCCGCTTGTGGCATGGAATGTGGACGTATCGTTTACTCCGTAAATCTTGGGCAATCCCTTTGGGTCTATGGTTGCGCTGACTTGAGTCTTTGGCTTTCGCCAAGCCATTACTGCCACAGAGGTTGCTACGATTGCAACAACTAGCGTTGCAATCGCCACAACTGGCGTCAGCCATGTACTGGTTATGAACTCCATAATTTGGTCCTGCATTGAGCGCAGTTGGGGCGATGTACCGTACAGTCATCGCCGGCAGCACCTCCATTTCCTGTCCCAGAACCCAGTATATCTGCCCATAACTTCTCCAAGAGGTGGCGGGGGGTGCAGCACCGTTAGTCCACTGCCATTATACTGTCCGAATCGGGCCAGGGTAGCGGGAAACGTCGCCGTCGGTGGTGAGAAGCGTAAACTCTTCAACCTGTGCTTGGGCTATGAGTATGCGGTCGAACGGGTCTTGGTGAATCGGTGGCAATTGACCGACCGCCAGGGCGTGTTCCGACCTTATTTCTAGCTCCTGATAGCCATTGGCCAGCAAACCATCCCGCAATTGGCGGGCGTCAGCGCGAAAGTCGCTTCTGCCCAGTGCGCTCTTGATGACAACCTCCCAAATGCTCACGACGCTGAATGCCAATATCACCCCTTGGCCGTTCAGAAGTTGTCGGGTTTCAAGGGTCAACCGTTCGGGGGAGCCCGCAGCCCAAAGCAGCAGGTGGGTATCCAGCAGGAAGGTCACTCCACTCCTCCGAACATCCGCTCAATTTCCAGGCCGCCCATGCTGTCGAAGTCATCGGGAACCCTGAGTTTACCGGCCATAAACCCCAGCCTCGATGGGTGGATCTTTTCTTGGGAACCCACGCCAATCTCCGACAGCAGCCCCTCAGACTCTCGCTCTAAGGCCAGAATATCGGCACGAATCTCCTCCAGGGGGCGCAGGGGTTGGGGCTTGTAGAAGTGGCGGTTAAAGCTGATTTCGTAGCCTATTTTGACATTCGACGGCACGTACCAGGCGTCCGGGTTGAAGGGCAGCACCTCTTCACGCAGGAACGCCTCCACACCGCCTTCGTGGAGAAGGGACACCTGCTCGGTATCGCGCAGTTCCGTGTCCGGCTCGTACTCCACGACGGCGGTTTTGCCGTCGATGGCGCCAGGATATAGGCCGCGCAGTTCATCGGGTTCCGCAGTTCCCTTTCGGTGAACCGCCTTTATCACCGGCTCGGCGGTCTTGTCCTTAGAGGCCAGTGATGTCTTGAGCAGCGTCTTGCGCTTGGCGGTCAGCTTAATCCCGTGGGCAGTGGCATCCGTAGCAACCGCCGACATGAAGCGGTTGAAATCCCGGTGCGGACCGGCGCCGAGCTCAGAACCCACCCGGTCAACCAGGTCAGCCAAGGTTTCCTCCTTTGCCTTTCGGCAAGCATCTCGGAAGCTTCCACGCCGGTCCGGCGACAGGTCCACGGCCAGCCTCAGGGGGCGCTCCACGGTAACCTTCCAGAAGCCGAAAGCCTCGTTGGGGAATATCTTCGACAGCTCCGTATCCTCGAAAGCCAGGAACGCATCGCAGACACGTTGAATGTCGTTCCCCGACAGCTCACAGTTCTTGTTGCCCATGTTGCGCCGTAACGCCGTATGCCACTTGCTGGCATCTATGAGCTGCACCTTGCCCTTGCGATGCTCCGGCTTCCGATTGCTGAGCACCCAGATATAGGTGGCGATGCCGGTGTTGTAGAACATATTGAGGGGAAGGGCGACGATGGCTTCCAGCCAATCATTCTCGATGATCCAGCGCCGGATGTTGCTCTCGCCTTGCCCGGCGTCGCCGGTGAACAGGGAACTGCCGTTGTGCACCTCGGCAATGCGACTGCCCAACGGGGTGTCCTGCTTCATCTTGCTGATCATGTTGGCTAGGAACATCATCTGGCCGTCGCTGGAGCGGGTGATAAGAGAATATTCCGGATCGTCGCCGTGGTTTGTAACGAAGCGCGGGTCCTTGATGCCGTTCCGCCCCCCAAGCGGCCCCATGTCGCCCTTCCAGCTCTTGCCGTAGGGCGGGTTACTCAACATGAAATCGAACTTCAGTCCCGGGAAGGCGTCGGCGGAAAGGGTGGAGCCGTATTGCATGTTGTCGGCTTCGGTTCCTTCGCCCTTCAGGAGCAAGTCCGCCTTGCTGATGGCATAGGTCTCCGGGTTCACCTCCTGGCCGAACAGGTGGATCGAAACCTCCTGCCCTCGCTCCTCTGCCAACTGGGTCAGTGTCCCTTCGGCGACGGTCAACATTCCCCCGGTGCCGCAGGCCCCGTCATATACCAGGTAGGTCCCCGACTGCACCCGGTCCGCAATGGGCAGGAAGATGAGGCGGGCCATGAGCTGCACCACGTCCCGGGGCGTGAAGTGTTCCCCCGCCTCTTCATTGTTCTCCTCGTTGAATCGCCGGATGAGTTCTTCGAAAATGGTGCCCATGCCGTGATTGTCCAGCCCTTCCAGCAGCACCTCGCCGTCGGTGTTCAGCTTGGGCCGGGGGCTGAGGTTGATGGAATTGTCCAGGAACTTTTCCAGCAGGGCATGAAGAACGTTTGCTTCAATCAACGTGGGTATCTGGTTGCGGAACCGGAACTTTTCCAGGACTTCCTGCACGTTGGGCGAGAAGCCGTCAAGGTACGCCTCGAAGTCGGAACGCAAACGCTGCTGATTCCCGCGCGAAGTGAGATCACGCAGGCGAAAGGGGGAAGTGTTGTAAAACGCCTCGCCGGACGCTCCGCGCAGGGCTTCGCCCTGGTTCGCCACTCCGGCGGCGTCCAGTTGCTCCTTCAATCGCAGGACAGCCTCCTTGGTGGGTTCCAACACGGCGTCAAGTCGGCGGATGACGGTCATGGGCAGAATCACGTCCCGGTACTTGCCCCGAACGTATACGTCCCGCAGCACGTCATCGGCAACACTCCAGATGAATGAACTGATGTTGAGGGCGTTCACGGGTTGGTCATGCTCCTATAGGCTGCCTTGACCATCTGGTCGATGGCAACGGCGGCTTCTTCATTCAGGCGCGGGTCGGTGCGCAGGCAGGTGGAAATGATGGCCAGAGGCTCTGGCGCCCCCTTGACGACACTGCTTCGGAAGAACCGATCCACGTCCAATCCCGACCATGCCGCCAACGCCGCCAGACCGTTTACGTCAGGGTGCTTGCCCTGGGACATGCGGGTAAGGGTGGAGGCGCTGATGTCGCATTCATCCGCCACCTGCTTCCAGGTGCATTCCCGGGCCTGCCTCTCGGCATCCAGGGCGGCGTAGAAGGCGTCCGAGTCGAACTTGGTTTTCTTTTTCACTGACTTGCCCCCACTACGGAAAACCCTATGAGTATATTCCAAACCACGCGAAGAGCTACTAGTTCGAGAATAACAATTGAACGATAACATTGCAACTGATAACATATTCGAACTCGAACTCAGTCGAGTGGTGGGGGGGAAAAGATCGAGTCGATATGTGGCAATTTGCCGCCGTAAAGGCAACGCTCATTATTCCTTGCCAGCCACAGGCTCGTGTGAAATCAATACTCCACGCAGATATTGGGGCATTCGTTGCACCTCCCGGTCGGGTTAGCGCAGAAGGGTACGCGCTTAATCCACCGTGTAAACGGCACTGAATAGCCTGCGAATCCATCTGAATCAATCTGGGGTTATCGGGTTCCCAGTCAATCGGGTCCCCAGTCAAATTGAAATGGACCCACAGATTCGGAGAGGGAATTTGCGATACAACGATTACAAGTTCGATCTTGCGGTGGCGCTCCGTATGGGATCGGTCACGATTTACGATTCTCGCGCTCCTTCCAGTTTCAGGCAGCTGTCGGTCCTGGACCCCGCCGCCATCGGGAAGGCGATGCGGGAAGCGGCGTTTCCTAGACTTCCCTTCGTGGACCTCCCAACTCCAGCAGCCACCGGAAGCAATCTGCCCGCCGGCCCAGGCTTGGCCGAAGCAGCGGGAGCATCAAGCGTGGGCAACTTGTATCGCACCGCAGCCCTCGTCACCGCCATTTCCGATGGCTACGAGGCGCGTTTCCTGGGCACTTCCCCCACTGCGGACTTCTTTGGCCCTAGCGAGTACATAGCCTTCCATCCAATGCTGTCGTCCCGGCACCCCTACGGTTCGCTCGAAAACCCGCCCAAGCCTGAACACACCCTCCTGATAGCTCCTTGGCAGGACCCGGAGATGCTTGGACAGGCGGTCTTGAATGTCTTCGCCATGGCCGGCCCGCCGGTTAACAAGGGAATGCTCTCCGTCTTCGATCCACCGACTCCCAAGCGGCGCACTGTCCTGCACCGTGCCGCCACCGGCGAGCCGGGAGAGGACCTGCCCGCCCGGAAACCGCGCAACGTGAATCCGGTAGACACCGCTGGCGTGACCCCCTTAATGCTGGCGGCAAAGGCTGGAGAGCAGGAAACCGCTTTCAGGCTTTTGGATTGGGGGGCGGACCAGGACTTGAGAGACCGCCTGGGATTATCGGCGTTGCACCACGCCGCCGCCGGGGGACATGCGGCGGTGATCGGAGTCCTTATGGAATCTGGAGCCGACCCGGACCAGCCGGACCATTATGGTCGCACACCCCTGCATTTGGCGGCGGCCCGGGGTCATGCGCCTGCTGTGGCAAGGTTGCTGGCCGGAAGGGCTTCACCCAACGCTCAGGACCGTCTGTATTCCTCAACACCCTTGCACTTAGCGGTTCGGGGCAATCACCGGACCTTATTGCCCCTTTTGACCGGCGCCGGCGCGGACATCGATAGCGCCAACGAGGCGGGCCGAACGGCTCTTCACGTGGCCGCTGCCTACGGGTACCCGGAGTTAGTAAGGGATCTCATCGCCACCGGGGCGGACGTCAACCGGCAGGACCAGCGGGGCGAAGCTCCCCTCCACCGGTCGACTTTCTATCAGCATCTGGAATGCGTGGCGACCCTGTTGGAGGCCGGGGCTGATCCCGGAACGTCCGACTACCAGGGCACCACTCCCCTCCACGTGGCTGCCAGAATGAACCGGGGCCGGGCCATCCATTTGCTTCTGAATGCCGGGGCTGACGTCGGTGCAATCAACCAAGAGGGCCTGACTTCCCTGGACCTGGCAATGGTCAACCTCCATGAAGTTGTCAATCGGTGGCAGAGCCACTTGGAAGGTACGGTTGGGACTGGCTGGGAGCACAACAGCGAGGCTGTCGAAATCCTTCTGGAGCATGGGGCCAACCTGGACCCCCTGCGAATACCGGTGGGGGACCGCCATGTCCTGTGGCCCCACCTCACCCCCTCAGACTTGCTCTTGCCGACCGGCGACATCGACTACGCCAAGCTCCCTGGTCTGCCCGAGTCAATGAAAAAACGACTTCCAAAGAAGGACAGATGGAACCATAGCCCACTGAACACAGTGGTTACTCTGAACAGCCTGCTTCACGATGCGGTGAATAAGGGAATGCCCCAACTTGTTGAAACCCTCCTGAAGTATGGCGCATCCCCTGACACGGCGGTGCGTATAAATTTTCCTCCTCTGCACCTGGCTGCCGGGACGGGCAACCGGGAGTTGGTTGACATCCTGTTGCAGTACGGAGCGGATCTGGAGACGCCCTGGACCAACGCCCCGGATGGTAGATACGACCCGTTACGCAATAATTGGGAACGCTTAAAGAGGGAGTTTCCGCACCTGGAATACGACAAGAGAATGGGGCGGGTGTTCGGAAATATGGGTACGGCCCTGGACGAAGCTACCAACCGGGGCCAAGTGGAGATGGTGCGCCACTTGCTGGAATGGGGGGCGGTTCCGTTGCCGGACCTTACACGGATACCGCGTAATTGGGGTATTCCTCGTGATACTTACATGGAGATCATGAACCGTGGCCTTAGCCATCTTGCGCCTGAGGTTCCCGATACCTACGAGAGGCTCCTGCTCCGGCATCTCTTTTTCTACAACGCACCGTCTGAATTGCTGGAAGCTATGACAGAGGTATTTCGGGATTTCGGGCTGATCCCATGATTGGGCCTTCAACTCTTGACCCCGGGAGGTGGAAGCATCTTTCTTTTTAGGAATAAGTGGAAGACTGGGCGTGGTTGCTGGGAGTGCTTCCAGACGCCCAGCGCTAACCTGTCCATCCAACAAACTCAACTGGAGACCGGCCGATTACAGGAATTCCGGCAGTTGCGAAAACGGGCAACTGCCGGCGGAGGGAGCCGCATAGGTTACGGCTCCTTGATGGTGGGATTGTCTGCGCGTTAGGGTTTCCAGGTATTCAGCAAGGGATCGAGGTGCCATCTACCACTGATAAGTCCGCATTTGGTACGTTAATGCCCACGGACCCAATATCGATTCCGCTGCGTGGGACCGGGCGAAGTTGACCAGCACCGTTGTCTCACCCAAAGCGCGGTCGCATCGCGGTCAGGTCAGTCCTGCCCGGCTTCCCGTCCAACCCCGCCGTGGTCGGGCATCTCCCAAGCGGGTGACACGTGATACAGGAAGAACGGGTTTCGGAAGGAATCGAGGGTCGCCTTGTCATATGTTTCCAGTGCGTGGAGGGCCATTGCCCTCTTGTTGCGGGCACAGGTGTAGTGCGGTTCCAGCTCGATGGCCCGGTCAAAGGCCCGTATGGCGTCTTTGAGTTGGCTTACGCCTGCCAGGGCCAGCCCTTTGTGATAGTGAAAGGCGGCCCGGCCGGGCCGGAGACCGGTCAGCCGGTCGTAGTCCTGGACCGCTTTCTCGTACTCGCCCATCTTGAAGTAGGCATAGGCCCGGCCGTCGATGGAGTCCACGTGGTCCGGGTCGAGTGTAATTGCCCTCCCGTAATCCTCCACCGCCTGCCGGTACTCCCGCAGGCGGTGGAAGGCGTTGCCCCTCCGGTAGTAGGATTCGGCGTCATCGGGGGCCAGTTCCACGAGGCGGTCGAAGTCCTGAAAAGCCTCCTGACGTTTGCCCTGCCGGAAGAAGGCGCGTGCTCTTCCATGGAGCGCGTCGCCGTCATCAGGTTCGACGCGCAGGATGGCTTCGAAGTCGGCGATGGCTTGGTCGTGCCTGGCCCGGCCCATGTAGGCCATTCCCCGTTCATAGAGAACCTCCAGGTTGTCCGGGTCCAGGTCGATCACCTTGGTATAGTCCGCTATCGCCATTTCGTACCGCTGTAGACCGGCATAGGCCAGTCCCCTGGCGGCGTAGATGTCGTGGTTCTGGGGGTCGAGGATGAGGGACCGTTGAAACTCTTCCAGGGCTTCTTCGGGCCGGTCCAGCTGGACCAGGGCGACTCCCCTGCCGAGGCGGGCACGGGCGTTGTCCGGGTCGAGGGAGAGGACCGCCTCGAAGTCGCGGAAGGCGCTGTCCCATTCCCTCTGCTGCAACCTGGCGACGCCCCTCTCGCACCGCGAGAGATTGTTGAGCGGTTCGAGCTGGACGGCGGCGTCGAAGTCACTGACGGCCTGTTCCAACAGTCCCAGCTCCAGGCGGATGCCGCCCCTGACGTGATAGGCGAGGGCCATGCCTGGGTCAAGGTTGATGGCGCTGCTGAGGTCCTCCACCGCCCGGTCCTTCTCGTCCAGGCCGGAGTAGACACACCCCCGGTTGAAGTAGGGCCGGGCGGTCCATGGCTCCAGGTCGATGGCTTGGTCAAAGTAGTCTATGGCCGTGACCGGGTCGCCCAACTCGGCGGCGCAGACCCCCCGGTTCCAATGGGACACGGGCTCGTCCGGGTTCAGGCAGATGGCGATGTCATAGTCCTCCGCCGCCTGGTGGTAATCTCCCACCTGGGCTCGGGCGTGGGCCCGGAAGCTGTGAGCCTCGGCGTTGCCTGGTTCCAGCTCGATCACCCGGCCGAAGTCCTCCTCTGCCCGGCGGTCGTCTCCCAGCACCTGGTAGAGCATTCCCCGGATGGTGAGGGCGGTGGCGTTCCCCGGATCGGATTCAATGTCCGCGTCCAGCCGTCTCATCGCCCTCCGTCGCTCCTGGTGGGTAAGGGCTTCGAGCATTTGACGTGCCGGGTCTTCGTCCCCTTTCCCTTCATGTCTTGCCTTCCGGCGCATATTTTTTCTTGTCATGTTTCTCCTCCTATGTTGTATCGTTGCTATGATGACTGGTGAGGACCGGTGTCAGTCTGCCATTTTCCATTGATGACCTATGTATAATAGCACATAAGTTCGTATATTGAGTCAAGCCTGTTTTGACAGGCCGCCAGCTACTCTGAAGCTGCGGCTTGTATATCACAAAGCCCCCCGGTTTTCCCGACCGGGAAAACCGGGGGGCTTTCTCCCAACTCGTCTACCGGACGCGGCATTACGCTTTGAAGGGTGGATTGCCGACCTCTTGTGTTAGCTCCACGGCGAGTACAGGGCTTTGCGGCTGATTGAGCGGAAGCCGGGATTCGCTTGATTGTTATACGCCTCGGAACTGCGGAGCTATCTCTGTCACCGGATGAAGCCAATTTACACCAAGGCCAAGAGGGTGGCCGTAAGGAGCAATTCGACCGGAATACCGGCTCAACGTAAACGGATCAACAGGCAAGCAAGTAGAGGGTAGGTGGGAAATGGGAACTGTAGAGAGAGGAGGGTTCCTGCCCGGATTCCTGCCCCGAGGACTTCGGCGAGCGGCTGAATCGGCTGATCGAGCTTGCCGGGTTGTCTCGGGAGGAGTTCGCCGGACGCCTGGGGGTAGAGTCCGCCCGCGTGACGGATTGGCTCAATGGCGCCGTCCCTACCGGCGGGGAGGTCTGGCATATCATACGTCTGGCGCGGTCGGTCCCCGGCGGCATTGCCGTGATGCTGCCCGAGGCGGCCGGGGCTGCCGAATAGCGTTGTGGTACGGCGCTGTCTCCATTTCCGATCCTTTGTTCATCGACGGTTGGGGCGGCCGGAAGTCCGCTTCGGACACGGCGGTTTCGTCTACCGACGAGGATCGGAGAAACCTGACCCCGGACCGGCCCGCCGGACCGGTCGGGGGCACAGTCGCCACATAAGGAGTGTAGGGCCCAAGCCGCTTCTCCTTCTGTTAGCGGCAGACCCGGGGCCGGCACTACACGACGCCCTTGCCCTTGGCCAGTTGGGATGCTGTTTCCAACCCGCATTCGGCATACGGGTGGTGAAGGTCCAGCCTGATGGCCTGTTCCAGGTCCTCAATAGCTGTGGGATAGTCCCCTAGCTCCATATGGGCCATCCCCTTGGCGTAGTAGCCTTCGGCTTCCTCCGGGTCAAGCTGAATGGCCAGGTTGAAATAGTCGATGGCTGCTTCGTATTGCTCCAGGCAGGCCAGCGCCCTCCCCCGGTACAGGTGAGCGTCGGGATTGTCCGGTTCGAGGCCGATCAACCGGTCGAAATCCCGGATCGCCTTCTCCGGTTCGTCCTCGTTGAGGTAGGTCGCCCCCCGGTTCAGCAGGGAGTAGGAATGTTCGGGGTCCAGGTTGATGGACCTGGTGAAGTCCTTCAATGCCTGACGGGGATCGCCCAGGTTGACGCCGGCGCAGGCTCTCCCGAAATAGACATCGGAGTTGAGCGGGAATATCTTGGCGAGCCTGTTGAAATCCGAAAGGGCCTCTTCATACCGACATTGATTGAGCACGGCGAACCCCCTGCCCATGAGAGCGGGGCCGTGGTCGGGTTCGATTGCCAGGGCGGCGTCAAAGTCGTCGCTGGCCTTCTCCCAAGCCTCCAGATTCCCGTGAGTCATCCCCCGGTGGTAGAGGAACTGGGCGGAGCTCGGGTCAAGCTTGATGGCCCTGGTGAATTCCTGGATTGCCATCTCGTATCGCTCCTGGCCGTCGTAGGCCAGGCCCTTGCCGGCGATGGCGTCGGGATTGTCGGGATCCAGGTGGAGGGACCGCTCGTAGTCCCCGATGGCCTGGTCGTAACGGCCCATGGTGCCCAGCGCCAGCCCCCGGTCGCAGAGGGCGCCGGCGTTGTCCGGGTCCAGGTCCAGCACGGCGTCCAGGTCTTCCAACGCCGCATCGCAATCCCCCATCAGCATCCTGGTCACTCCCCTGGTCCTGCGGGACAGGTTGTTCAGCGGTTCCAATTCGATGGCGGCATTGAAGTCCTCGATGGCCTGCTCGAACTCCCCCACGTCCTTGTGGACGCTGCCCCGGCAGTGGTAGAAGATGGAACGCCCGGGGTCCAGGGCAATGGCCCGGTCGAAATCCTCCATAGCCCCTGCCAGGTCGTCCAACTCGTTGCGGGTGCAGCCCCGGTCGAAAAAAGGAATGGGGTCTGTGGGGTCCAGGCCGATGGCCGTGTCATAGTCGGCAATCGCCCGTTCCAGGTCTCCCAACCTGCCAAGGCAGGTTCCCCGGCCGTAATGGGCTACGGCGTCCTCCGGGTTCAGACTGATGATGGTGTTGAAATCCTCCTTGGCCAGGGAGTGGTCTCCCAAGTCGCGGCGGGTCCTGGCCCGGTTGTGGTAGGCTTCGACATTTTCGGGTTCCAGGGCGATAGCCTTTCCGAAGTCCTCCACCGCCGCCCAATCGTCCCCCAGCCTCTTGTGAAGCTAGCCCCTTGCCATGAAGGATGGGCCATCTTCCGGGTTCCTGGCTATTTTGGCGTCCAGCTTACCGATGGCCCGACGGATTTCCTCCAGAGGAAATCCGTGAATCAATCTATCTGTAATGAGGCAGACGATGCAGTTGTCCCGTTCGTGCCGGGTGTCGTGATTTCGGTGCATGGTTCCCTCCTGTGATTTATCATGATGATCGGATTCGATTTCGGGTCTTTCGACCACCACAACCGAGTGTACATGGCACAAGTCTATAATAGCACATTAGTTCTTAACACCTGAGGAAGGTTAACGGTACTTTTTCCGTTTCTTGTAGGAGCCGTGCTTGTCGGGCTTGGGCATCTGCTCCGGCGTCGCTCAAACCCGGCTGATACAATGAAGACAACCGCGCCGGTGTGTGCTTACCGACGCGGTCAGTTGCAATGCCCCGAACCGGGGGCGGTCATCGCGTCATTGGCGTCCCCTTTGGATTGGCCCGGCTGCGTTCGCGACCTCCGGTTGGGTGCCCCAATTGGAGGATGCATTTTGGCCGAAGTCATGGTTTTCCTGTTTGGCGTGGCTGTGCTGACTGGGTTCGGATTCGGGGCAGTACTCTTTATCGCCGCTAACTTGAAAGGCGAGTAGGTCTGTTGCCCTACACGCACTTTCACAACTGGTCGGTGCATACCCACCGTCGCCGGCCAAAAGGCGACAATCACTGGCGGGTAATCCGCCGTCGCCAACGCCCCTGGCGTTTTGGTGCTTGGTTCGCTGCCATCGGTCTGGTCATCTACGCCGGATTTGCTTTCCTTCCAGGGTTGGACGTTCCTAACATTGCGGAGTTTCAAGCTGACCGTCAGGAAGCAAAGGCTAAGCGCGCGGCTGAAACTCTGTCAGATTTGGAACGGTTGACTCATGAAGAAATCAATAAGCGCCGGGTCACCAACGGAGGCTTGGCACTCTTGTGGGATGGCAGCTTGGCGGAGGTGGCGCGGGCCCACAGCGTCGATATGGCCCAGCGAGGTTACTTCTCCCATGATACTCCCGAAGGATTGGACCCGACGGACAGATTGCACCAGGAAGGACTCAACTGCCGTAAAGGATACCGCTACGGTATTGCTGAGAACCTTGCCATTGAAATTGCGTCTGGGAGCCCGGACCAACTCGCTGCTATGGCAGTTCACGGCTGGATGGATAGCTCAGGGCATCGCCGCAATTTGTTGGACAGGCAATATTCCACTACTGGAATCGGGGCGTCTTACGGCGTTTGGGAAGGGCGAAAGGCTGTGTACTTGACACAGGTGTTTTGCTGAATTCCACCCCACCTTTGAAACGGTTGGAGCAAGCCCCGACCGCTGTTCGGGTGTGTAAGGGCCTCCGCCCTCGCCTTGCCTCCCTTTTTCCGCCCTTGGCCCGTTCAGTGTGGTAGTGGGCTGATCTAGGTGCTCTTCCCTAGTATCGCCCACGGTTATGTGCACCGCCATTATTTCGGCGTCGAAGGCGCCGGGTAGACGTTTCTCTCCGTTCGGGTGGATTGGGAAAGTGCCACTTCCCATTTGTGAAGCAATGGTAGTCGACCCAGGGGAAGGATGGCAATCCGCAAGGCCTTCACGCACATTTCAAACGGATACACTACCAGGTTAACCACCCCATGCTAACCAAAATGGGGAGCACTTGCCGCCATCTTGGAAACGACAACAAGGAGCCATACTCTTAAGTCTGACCCCTTGTTCAAGCTGCCGCCGGGACTATGACCTTTCGGTGCCCTAATCCCTCAATTCAAGCCCCCACGAGTAAAGGATTTTTCCGTTACTATTGTGTCTTCCGTATGAGTATCTCGTTGAAGGGCGCTTCGGGCTTGGAAGCCTCGTCCAGCATCTTTCTGAACTGGGGCCTATCGGCGATCCTGCCGCTCTCGGCCTCGTCGACGTACTCGCGGACCACCAGGTAGCCGTTCCTGTCGGCGTAGTCGCGGAGCGCCCGCAGCTGGGCGGCGACGGAGAGGTCCACGTCCTGGCGGTCGCTGGAGACCCGGGCGTAGAGGGCCACGGGGGCCAGGTCGTTCTGCTTATTCATTATTGTGTCCTCCTTGATCATCTTCGTGTTCAGCGTGGCGGGAGCGCAGCCGTTGCCGGAGTTGCTCGCGGCGGAGTTCCCGGTCTTCCATGTATAGGCGGAGGGCTTCCCGCACCAGCTCGCTCATGTCGCGGCCCTCTTCCTGCTTCACCCGCTGCACCTCCAGGTACATCTCCGGGGGCAACGAGAAGGTGATGGTCCTGGAAATTCTGCGCGGCGGCATGGTCTATTTTTTTGCCTGCTGTGATATTCGTTTGTCTTACTATTATTATCAGCGGTCCGGTCCGTCCCGTCAAGAAGCCGCCAGCCGGGGCCGGGCCGGCAATTGACGTGAGCGTTCCCGTCGGTAGCCCAACTGCGGGGCCAGCGCGTCGCGGTGTGTCAGAGGCACGGCCACCACCGCCAGCTTGGCCAGGCGCCCCTTCCAGTGGACGGGCTGGGCCACGGCGGCCAGGCCGTCGGCCTCGGCGTATTCCCGTTGGCCGCTGCGGGCCGCCAACTCCGCCAGGGACCCGGCGGGCACGCGGCGATGCCGCTGGGGAATACCGCCCCGCTTGCCCATGACGAGTGAGGAAGCCGGCGGCCCCATGCCATTGGTCCGCCGCACCACCGTGGCCCGCAGCGCCGCCAGGTCCTCGCCCCTGGGCCATGTGGCCGGGTCTTCCCGCCCGGGCCGCTCGTACAGGACGACGAAGTAGGGCCGGCCGCGCACCACCTCGGCCAGGCGCAGGGCCACGGCGGCGTAGGCGTAGCCGTACTCCCGCTGCAAGGCCATCACGTCCAGCCCCGACGCCAGGGCCAGGGTCCGGAACTCCTGGGGCTGCATCAGCACTCCTGCCGCGAAGCGGTCGGCCTGGCGGCACACCTCCTCCGCCGGCTGGGTGCCCGTCGCCAGGTGGCACAGGGTCTCGTGCATGATCTCGTAGGTCTCGTGGAGCACGGTGTAGTCCCTCGCTCCCTGCCACAGCTCCTCCCGGTAGAAGATGTGGCACTCCTGGCCCAATACACCCACATGCAACCCCTTGGGGGCGCCGTCAATGGCCAGTTCCGAAACCTCTCCAACCCCGGCCTCCTTCAGCAGGGTCCTGAGTTCCGCCAGGGCGGGACGGGCCGATACGCGAAAGCGTGCCACGAAGCGGGCGGCGATGGTCTCGGGGTCGTGGCGTTGGCCCTCGTGATGTTCGTCCAGCAGGTCGCGGCAGAAACGGTCCACGGTATCCAGGGCATTCACGGTCTCGGTCATTCCAACAGCCTCCGGCCGGTGAGCTTCTGGTACATCTCCACGATGAAGCGCTTGGAGTTCAGGGTCAGGGGGCCGTCGGGCCGGGTGCCCACCCGGAAGTGGGGATCGTCCAGGACGTAGCGGTAGGCCCGCTCCACCTCCAGGGCGTCGTCGCCGTGGGGGTCGGGCCGGGGGCCGTGGCCGGCCCGCTTCAGGAGATCGGCTTCGTCCACCCGGTAGAGCTGGGCCAGCTTGCGCACCACGTTGGGGCCGGGCTGGCGCTCGCCCCGTTCGATCTCGGAGAGGTAGGAGCTGGAGACGCCGGCGCGGCGGGTTACGTCCCGCAGGCTGAGGGGACCCCTGAGCCGTTTCAGCAGGGGGCCGATCTCCTCGTTGGCGTGGGGTTCGTCCTCCCGGTCCGGCGGCTGGAAAAGATGTTGGTCAATGTCGTCCACGGCGCGTCCCTCCCTTCCCGCAGCGCGTTTCCCCATTCCACGGGACGATGGGCAAACGATTGTTCCTATATTGATACATCAAAGCGAGCACTTGGTCAATAGTTGGGCAGGAAATGGCAACAAATGACGCGCGGCCATTGTCCGTAGCGCTTGCCGATTGATACACTCAGCATAACAGAACGGAATCTCTACGGTCTCGGTGGAGTATAGCCCACCGCCCCGCGTCCGGGCCACCGCCGGATGTCAGTGGGGACAATCGGGAGAGAAATCGCTTGAAACGGAAACGCAACCTCACCGGGGAGCAGGAACAGCGCCGCCGGGACGGCCTGCGGCTGCTGGCCCGCATCATCGCCCGCCACTGGCTGGAACATCCCGAACACTACGACAGGGCCGCCCACGCCGGCAGGCACGACGGAAACGTCAACCACCCCAACGGCGCTGGCAGGGAAACCGTCCCCAAGGAGGCAAGGGAATGAAACGCAGGCAACCCTATTTCCGGGTGCGGCTGAAGGCGGAGGCGGTGTGGGAACTGCTGAACCGGCTCAACCTGAGCCAGAACGAGCTGGCCCGGCGCGTCGGGCGCTCCTCGGGCTACCTGTCCCAGATGATCAACGGGGAACGCTGCCCCTCGGCGGAGACTCGTCGGCGGCTGATGGAAGCCCTGGGCGTGACCGACTTCGACGTTCTGTTCGTCATGGAGAGAGTTGATGAGGAGAAGAACGATGAGTAGCTCAGGAACGGAACAAACGACGGCCCTGGCGATACCGCCGGGGGTGGCCCTGCTGCCCGAGGACTTCCTGGAGAAGCTGGAGATCATCAAGCGGTTGACCGGCCTGTCCTGGGAGGGGCTGGCCTCGGCCCTGGGGGTGGACAGCCGGCAGCTGTGGCGCTGGCGCAAGCGGGGCGGCGAGCCCGGCGGGGGCGCCGTGCTGGCCCTGGTGCGCGTCGCCCTGCGGGTGCCCGGCGGCCTGGCCCTGCTCCTGGACCAAGACGTGATCGTAATTTATGAACATCAGGAGGTGGAAGCATGACCATCCGGGAATGGAACAACGAACGGAAATACATGGAGGCCCCGGGCTTGACCTGGCGGGGTCTGGCCTCCCGGCTGGGCCTGGACGACCGCCGGCGGCCGGAACTTCGGCTTCCGGCGGGGCCGGGCCACCGGCTGGCTTCCGGCGGAAGCCGCAACTACGAACGCGAAGGAGGTTAGGGCATGGGACGCCGCCAGCAGTACGTCTACCACATCCTGCCGGAGGAATTTCCCCGGGACTTTCCCGACCGGCTGGACCGATTCCGGCGGACCGCCGGTTTCACCTGGGGCGGCCTGGCAAGGGAGCTGAGGGTGAACGCCCGCACGGTGCGGCGCTGGAAGGCCGGTTCCAGGGTCGGCTCCGGCCACCTGTTGTCGCTGTTCGCCCTGGCCGCCCGGCTGGGGCTGCTCCACCACCTTCTGCCGGAGGCGGGTGAGCCGGTCACCGCCGCCGCCGGCGATGCCAATAGAATGGGAAGCTCCGGGTTCACGTCGATGAGCAACTGACTCCGGGTCAACGAGTTTCCCGACAATTATATGCGGGGCCGGACGGATGATTCCGTCCGGCCCCCTTTTTGCCTTTCGCCGTTCCCCGCTCCGCTCACGTCCGGTGCACGCCCTGGGGGTCTTCGGGACCGGCGCGGCGGTCGAGGACGCCCTTGAGGATGCCGAAGGCGAGATGGAAGTTCAGGGCCTGGGACATGGCGGTGGGGTCCTCCTGCTGGAGCAGGGAGTAGGAGACCAGGCCGGCCATCTGAAGCAACTCGTCGTCCCCGGCCCGGCGACAGGGCTGGATGTGGGCGCCGGCGTACCGGGCCACGGCTTGGCCGGTGTCGCCTTCCCCAGAGCATGGGCAGATTGCCGGCGGGTCAACGGGTCCCGCCGCCAGGGCAGGCAGGCCGTCCCGCTCCGCCTGGTCCTCGATGATATGTCCGTAGCGTCCGTCCGCCGCCAGGGAAGCGTTGACCAGTTCCAGGAGCCGCCCCCGGGCGGCGGCGCGGTCCTGATCTCGGTACCGGTACCGGTTGCGGTCGTGGGGGTAGGGCGGTCTGCGCCGGCAGACGTTGATCACGCTGACCCCGCCCCGGTTGTTCATCGAGTGCTCCAGGACCCGCAGGCCGGTCATCATGATTTCCAGTCCCTCCTCCAGGGTGGGAAGGCGGTTGCGCCGGCCCCGGGGCAGGGGGCTTCCCTGGGGGGACAGCAGGTCCGCGCCGCGCAGCACCCGCCCGGTGGGGACGTTGAAGTCGTCCTCCATGACCCGGCGCCAGTCCAGGACGCGCTCGGACACGGCGTTCCAGTGCTCCCCGTCCACCCCCAGGGCGGTGGCGACGGAAAGGCTGCGGCTGCGGGATTCTCCGACGTAGTAGATTCTCATAACGGTGATCCTCCTTTGTAATGTAATAGCGTTTCACTGATAGCGGTGCAGGGGTTCCTCCGGCCGGAAGTCGCCGCCGGGCGCCAGCCACACCGGACCCAGGGGACCCTGTTGCTCCACCAGTTCCCGGTGGGAGGCCAGCAGGGGGAGCGGCGTCCGCAGGCGCAACATCTCCCGGCGGGCCACCTCCAGGAAGTGGGGAAGGGCGATGTAGTCGTCGAATACCAGCAGGACCAGGGGCCGGTGGCCGTGGTCGTCGGCGGGCCGGTGGGAGGAGTAGTAGCGCAGGTAGGGGGCCAGGCGCTGGGCCATGGTGGCGGGACGCACCGCCCGGCGTTCGTACTCCAGGAAGAAGGGACGGAGCAGCTCGCCCCGGCGCAGGCAGCCGAAGGCGTCGGGGTGGAGAGCGCGGCGTCCGCCGTAGTGGCGGAAGTAGCGGGAGGCCCGGTGGGGCGGGTCCAGTTGCTCCACCTCCCAGCCGAGGCCATGGGCCTGGCGGTTCAGGGCGGCGACGAAGCGGTGGACGGCGGCGGTGTGCGCCAGGTCTCGCAGCAGTTGCCGGCTGCGCCGGCCGGATACGTCCGCGCCGACGCTCCAGCGCTGCCTGGCCTCGCCGGTGGAGGTCCGGTCCCGGCGGGCCAGCAGCTTCAGCCCTCTGTCGGTGATGGCCAGGCGGCGGGCGTCGCGCCGGACGGCGGCGACCAGGTCCAGCCGTTCCAGGGCGGCGGTGAGCTGGGAGGCCCGGGTCTCGGATACGTTCAGCAGCCCGGCCAGGTCCGCCCGATTCAGCCAGGGCCAGTCGGCCATCAGGTCCAGGGCGCGCTTCTCGGCGGGGCGCAGCAGCGCGGGCAGCAGGTGGTCAGGTATGTCGTTGCTTGCGTCGCCGCCATCCATATCCGTGAGGTCGATGTCCCGGGGCAGGGACACCCGCAGCAGGGGCGGCTCCGCCGCCAGGACGCCGCCGCCGGTGGCGCGGGCCATGGCCGCTTCCAGGGACACGGCGGCAGGGGAGAAGGACCGCCAGACGGCATCGTCGCCGGAGGCCACGGCCGCGTGCCGCTCCAACGCGAAGAAGGCTGGCGCCGGGGGGCGGCAGTCGCGCAGAATCTCCTGGGCCTGGCGCAGCCGGGTCTCGTCGGGGACCATCACCAGGACGGCGCTGGGCCGGGGACCCTGGGCCAGCCGCCACAGGCGCTTGGCGAAGGCGGCGCGCTCGGCGGTGGCCCCCTGCCGCACCACCGCCAGAACGACCCCGCCGGGCAGAATCATGCTGGCGTCCTGGGGCAGGGCCCGGTGCCAGCGGAAGCCCACCGGGTGACGCAGGTCGGCCACCGTCGAGGCCAGGCGGTAGATGACGGCGGCGGCGTCCAGGCGTTCCAGCAGCGTCCGCCGCCAGCGCAGCGACAGGGGATATTCCCGGAGCAGCCGGTCCACGGGCCGGGCCTCCTCCTGGGCCAGCGCGTTCACGCCGTGTTCGGTGAGATGGTACCTGCGGGTGGGCGCCAGCAACGGCGTCCCGTGGGGCACGGCGGCGACGAGGCCGGCCCGTTCCAGCCAGCCCACCGCCTCGTAGACGCCGCCCCGGGACCGGCCGGTCAGGGCCGCCAGGTCCAGCCGGTCCAGGAAGGGCATCTCCGCCAGGGCGCGCAGCAACTCCACTTGACCGGGGTTCAGCCAGCGTCTCATTCCTCCACCTCCCATTCATCGAACGTTGCTCCGCCGTCCTGTTCCGTCTCACCGATGGGTTCCTCGTCGACCGGCTCCTCGTTGCCGTGATTGGCGCCCGGCTCGGCGTCAGCGCCGGTCTCCGGACCGTCCGGGCCGCGCTTGCTGCGCCGCCGGTTCCGGCCGGAGGGCTGGGGCTGGGCCGGCGGCTGGGCGGCGTTCTCCCTCCGCTGCCCCTGGTGTCCCTGCCCGAGCCGCTCCAGTTCCTCCCGGTACCTCTCCACCAGCTTGCGCAGCTCGTCGTCCTGGGGGCCGACCTCCTCCGGCGGCGTGATGTAGCCCAGTGCCAGCTCCCGGATGCGCCGGGCCACCGCCGGGTCTCCCGCCTCCGGCGGCAGCACCCGCATGGAGAAGGCGTCCATCCGCTCGACCCCCACCGTGGCCCGCACGTAGCACTGGTGCACGTCCAGGGAGGTCACGTCGTCCTCGGACACCCGCTCCTTGCCCAGCTCCCACACCAGCTGCCGGGCGTCGGTCCCCGCCATCTGGAAGGCGGCCAGGCAGCCCACGTTGGCCAGCACGGTGTCCCGCATGGTGCGGGACAACTCCTCCAGCTTGCCCAGGCTCTGGGTGGCCAGGATGAAGCTGGCCCCGAACTTGCCCAGCTCAGACAACATGGACTCGTAGTCCACCCCGGGCATGGTCTGCATCTCGTCAACGACGACCAATGCGCCCCGCCTTTCGTCCGGCGGGAGGCTGCCCTGCTCCCTTATCACCGCGTCCACCAGGTTCAGAATGGAGGACCCCACCAGCGCGGCCACGTCCCGGCCCACGGCGCCCTGGGCGGTGGACACCAGCAGGATGCCGCCCTGCCGGATGGTCTCCCGCAGGTCGATGGTGGAGCAGGGCTGACCCAGGATGGCCCGGGCCGTCTTGGACGACGCGTAGTAGGCCAGGCGGGTCTGCACCGGGGCCAGGGCCATGCCCTGGTAGTCCCTCCGCCAGGTTCCGAACTCCCTCGCCCACCAGCGCAGCAGATGGTGGTCGTCCACCTGGGCCAGGACCTCGTTCCGGAAGTCGTCGTCGGACAGCAGGCGCAGCCCGTCGATGATGGTGTACTGCGCATCCGCGCCCCGCTTCTCGTTGGCCTCGTGCAGGCTCTTCACCGCGTGCTCCAGGATGGACTGCATCCGAGGACCCCACTGCTCCCACAGGCCGTGGGCCACCCGCACCACGGAATCGGCGGTGCGGTCCCTATCGGCGAAGACGCGGGTGTCCAGCAGGTTGACGCCGGGCAGGCCCCGCTGGTCGGCCAGGTCGATGAGTTTTACCTGGTCAACCAGGTTCTGTGGCGCCTGGGCCAGCAGACTCTCCACCAGGTCGGCGTGGGGGTCCACCACGACGATGGCGTCGTCGTCGCGGCCGGCCGCCTTCTCCCGGAGCTTGTGGACGATCGCGTGCTCCATCAGGGTGGACTTGCCCATCTGGGTGCGGGCCACGTAGAGGTGGTGGCGGCGCAGCAGGTCCGGGGGGAAGCGGATCTCCCGGGCGCTTCCGGTGGTGGTCTCGCCCACCAGCGCCCCGCCGCTCACGCCCCTAGCCGAGGGCAGGAGCGCCCGGGAACCGGCCCGGGCCACCAGGGGCGTCTCGTCCCTGGCCCCGGGCGGGTGCCACAGGCCGGCCGCCTCCCTGACCCCCAGGACGCTGCGCCTGCCGAACAGCCCCGGCCCGGCGGGATGCAGGCGGACGCTGGGAACCACCGGCCTGACCTTGCTCACTCTGAACCCGGCCCCGGCGGGGTTGTCGTAGTCCCGGTAGGCGGCGGCCACCCGGCCCAGCAGCTCCCTGGCCCGGTCGGGCGCGGCCCCCTCCGGCAGGATGGCCGTGACCTGGACCTCGCCGTCGAAGGCGATGCGGTCCAACTTCTCCTTGATGGCCAGGGGGTCGTAGACCCGGTTTCGGGCCTTCCTCCACCGCCACCAGCCCCAGCCGGCGGCAACCAGGCCCAGGGCCGTGCCCGTCCCCAGCAGCGCCGCCTTCAGCAGCTCCCCGTCCTGGTACCACAGGTAGCCCCGCAGCCCCACCAGGGCGGCCACGCCGAGAATGGCCAGGGTCACGCCGTCCTTGGTATGGATCTGGGTCTGGGTGGCCTGGGCGTTTTGGACGGACTGGCCGGCGGCGGGCTGCTCCCGGCGCTGGAGCTTCTGCCGGTGGACCTGGGACCACTCCGGCCCCAGGGAGCGCAGCAGCAGGCGGGCCACCACCCGCTCCCCTTCGTTCAGGCCCGACAGGGCGCCCAGGATGGCCATCAGCGGGTCCGCTCCCGGGTCCAGCAGGTCGTCGTCCCGGAAGGTGCGCAGCGGCGCGTACTCTGGCCCCGAGGCCCTGAGCGTCATGCCCCAGGCCTGCTCCCCCTCCTCCAATCGCAGCGGGTCCTCCTCCGCAGTCAGGGCCCGGATGCGGGCCTGGGGGTAGCGAGCGGACAGCTGACCCCGCACCACCTGTTCGTCCAGGCAGCGGGCCAGCAGGGTGACGCCGGCGTCGTCGCCGGCCAGATCCAGGGAGAAGGGCTCGGGGACGGCTACCGAACCCAGCAGGTTCTCCACCGCCAGCAGCGTGCGCTCCCCCTGGCGGGGCGGCGTGACGGAAAGCAGCACCGGCTCCCTCTTCGCGTCTCTTCCCAGCAGGATGCTTCTGATACTGATACTCGTACTCATGGTCTTGGCCTCCTTCTTGTTGAACTCGTCGAGATGTTCGTCCTTCCGGACGGGGAACCGGCGTCGGAAGACGAGACAGGCCATCGGACTATCGGACCCTTCCTGTCCTTTCCGGCACGGGCGCCGGTTTCCAGGGCCTCCGCCCCTCTTCGAGTGTGAGCAGGGAGAGTCGAAAATCCAATTGCCCATAGGGGCGGACGCCGGCGTCCGCCTTTTTGAGGAATTGGCGGGACCGGGGCCGATGTGATGTGATACCCGTGTACAGAAGTTGGGAGGATTTCCCTTTCGGGAACTTTCAGGCCCCTTTTGAACTCAAAACCTATGGAATAAATCGGGCCGATTTGCCCCGTTTGCAAGCGCTTGGGGGTGAGGGCAGGTTCCGGAAATTCCGGGGCCATTTCCCTTTAGGGAAGTAAACCCCAGGCGTCATCGGAGCAAGCGATGCGGCTGAAGGCGGTGGACGGGACGGCTTGAGGCCCCCTATTGGACGGGTAGGCCAGGAGGTCGAGGATGGAAGAACACGACGTGGACGGGACGCCGGCCGGGGACGGCTCCGGCGCCGACGCGGACAAACTGCGGGAGATCAAGCTGATGGGGTTCCTGCGGGAGCTGGACCGGCAGGAGGGGCGAATGGAGACGGCCGCCTTGCTGGGCATCAACTACAAGACCCTGGTCCGGGCGTTGGACGAGGACCGGGTCACCGGGCGGGTGGCCGACGCCCTGGAGCTGCTCCTGGGCGCGGGTGGCGACGGTGAGATGGAACGGCTGCGGCGGCAGGTGCGGCAGTTGGCCCAGCGCGTGGCGGCCCTGGAGGAACGGGCCGACGGGTCGACCGTGGCTCCGTTGGCCGGCGAGGACCGGGACGACGTGCCAGACGACGGCGGAACGGGGAGCTCCCCTGCGGCCCAGACGCCGGACCAGCCTGGCGGCAAGGGGGCGATTGATCCGTCGCCGTCCCCGGCGCCGCCGGTGGCCGGGTTGGGCGCCAGCAGGCCCGCTGGGTCGCGGCGGGAGTACCCGGAGTTGGTCGCCCTGGAACCGGCGGAGGACGACGTGGAGGTCTACGGCGACGCCTGGCCCCTGGTGCAGGAGTGGCGCCAGATCAGGGCCACCCATCCCAGCCGGGGCCGCAGCCTGTCCTGGCTGGTCAACCAGGAGCGGCGCCTGGCGCTGGAGCTGGCCCTGCTGGAGGAGCACGGTCTCACCCTGCCGCCGGCCAAACAGCCGGCCCGGGACTTTGCCCGGCGGGAGCACATCCGCTGGCGCCGGTCGGCCCTCCACAACACCCGCAGGGCCATCCTGCGGCGCAAGCTGCTGCGCCGGATCCTCACCCTGGGGATTTGGCGGAATTAGCGGACGTGGCCAGCTCGCTCAATGTCGGGCCTGACCGGGTGGCGTGGTGGCTCACTTTACGTTAGAGATGACAGCGGCGAACCGCCAGCAAGCGCCGGGCAAGCGATCACCGGCGGGGCGGTCCAGGCGCTTGCAAAATCCGTTCCCTGCAACGGCGGCGCGGGCGATAATCAATGCAGTTCACGGTTTTTCCAGTCTTTCCCGAACGAAAGCTGGCGGGTCCGTCCCCGACCCGGACCGTTTGCCTGGGATCGAGCCCCGCTCTCCCTGAGACGGTCTCAACGGAGACAAGCGCCACCCGCTGCGTGATGTGGACACGGAGTCGAGCCCCGCTCCTCCGGCGTCCACGTCGATGCGGGACATCAAACCACGCTGGCGCCGTTTCGCAAAGCAGTCGTCAGCATCGCCAACATCGTTCAGGAGGTGAAAACGAAACCAATCCGGCAATCCAGGGACTGAACCCTCGGTCCAACTCGTCGAGCGCATACGACACCGCGCTCACGCCTCACGCTGCGGCTGGAACGACTTCGCCTCCGGCCGCGTCCTCACGTCCCGGCGCCGTTGCTCAAAGTCAGCAGCGTCGCGGCGGTCCTGACCATTTCCGGTTGGACGCCGTTGCCAGCCCGGACGTCTTTCGCGGTAACGCCGCCGCCGTTTACGCCGCATTCCATCACCGCGTAGCCCTCCCCATCCTCGCTCACGGCTACCGCCAAGTCTGCCCGGGCGCTAATTTCCACCACGTCCCGGCGTAGCCGCTCCTTCTCATTGCCGCCGCTGCCATTCCCGTCGGGACCAGCGGCGTTCTTCGTTGCGCCCTGCGCCTTGCCATAGCCCGTTCACGGCGTGGCCGCCCGGCGCAACTGCTCCCCCTTCCCCACCTGATTTTCCCTTCCCAATCGCGCCACTTTCCTGGGCGGCGTCGGTCCCGGGGAGACGTGCGTCTTCTGAGGTCCCTGCGCCGGAATCTCATCCCCAGCTGGGACACCCTGGCGCGAACCACTGCCGTCGCCACGGCGTCGGCGGCCACCACAACCTTGTCAACCATAACCACGACAACGGAGGAACGTCCATGACCGAACCATAACCCCCACGCCATCGCCGGCGCCTCCGTGCCGGGCGGTGGTAGCCATTGCCCTGGGGCCGCGGGATCGGCTCCTGAACCACATCACAACCGAATACATACCTGCATCCCAGCGGGGTCGGCCCTGGACCGAAAGGACAGGGGCCGGCCCCGCTTTCTGCGTTTTGGAGGAAACGACATGAAGGCCAACGCCACGAGCACCGTCAGCTACAGCATCGAACCCAGCGTCCAGACCAACGGCGACGACGGCGACGACTACGCCAACCGCGTCAACTACACCGGCGAAACCGCCGCCCCGGCAGCCCAACCCGGCGCCGCCACCGGCCGGGCCGAGTCCCACCTGTCCGTGGCCGCCAGGGAGCGCGGCCTCAACCTCAACGAACTGGCCGCCCTCATGGGCGTCGGTCCCTCCCACCTGTCCCAGGTCGCCAGGGGCAAGAAGAACCTCACCCCCTACATGCGCGGCAAGATCGAGGCCGTCCTGGGTGAAGTCCCTCCCCAGGGCGTCGTCTACCGCCAGGGCGGCGTGGTCAAGGGCGGAGAGAGCACCTACCTCCGGGAGCGGGCCCGGGAGCGTGGCATGACCCTGCGGCAGGTGGCGGACCGGGCCGGACTGACCTATGGCTACGTGGTACAGGTCAGCCGGGGCCAGCGCAATCTGAGTCCCGCCGCCCAGGCCCGGATGGAGACGGTGCTGGAGGCTCCGGTGAAGGTGGAGACCGCCCAGCCTGCCGACATCAACCCGCCGGCCCTGTGGTGTCAATTTACAGGGTCTTTAGGCCAGTGATTTACACGGACATTAGGCCACCCTGGGGCGTGGTCAATGAATGAATATCAGGTTATGGACGGCGGGTCAATCACCTCCTTTGCCCAGGATCTTGGCCACCTTGCCCAGCAGGGTGCGGTGGGGCGACAGGCGCTCCCGGTAGCTCTGGCCCTCGATGACGATCTGGTAGCTGGTGTTGGCCAGGCGGTCCAGGGCGCTGTTGCCGAGGATGGGGTCGTTGAAGAGGCTGAGCCATTCTTCCACGGCCCGGTTGCTGGTGACGACGAAACTGGAGGCCCGGTGCTTGTCGATGATCAGTTGGTAGAGGTCGGCGGACTGCTGGGCGGAGAAGCGGTGCAGGCCCAGGTCGTCCAGTATGAGCAGGTCCGGGGTGAGGAAGGAGCGGAAGGTCTTGTCGGTGGAGTTATCGGCCCGGGCCTGGTTCATGGCCTTGAAGAAGTCGTCGGCGTGGACGAAGCGGACGGAGTGTCCGGCGCGGACGGCGGCGTGGCCCAGGGCCTGGGCCAGGAAGCTCTTGCCGACGCCGGCGGGACCCACCAGGAGGACGTGTTCGCGCTTGTCCAGGAATTCCAGGGAGAAGGCGGCGTCCAGCAATCGTCGGTCCAGGGTGATGTCGGCAGTCCAGTCGAAGTCCTCCAGGCGGCAGATTTCCTGGAAGCCGGCCCGGTGCAGGCGGGTCTCTGTGCGGCGGTGGTCGCGGCGGTTCACCTCATCGGAGAGGATGATCTCCAGGAAGGAGGCGTAGTCCAGTTGCTCCCTTCTGGCCAGGGCGATGCGTTCGGGCAGGGTGGCGGCCATGGCCCCCAGCTTGAGGGACTTGAGCAGTGGGGTGAGGTCAGTGGTCTTGGACATGGGTGATCACCTCCGGTGGGTGGATTGGAGCATGAGCGGAATGGGCGAATACGGAGCCGGCCCGGGCGAAGCGTCCGGCGGGTGGGGGCAGGGGCAGTTGGGGCGAGGTCTCCTCGTCCAGGGCCTGCACCAGGATGCGCTCCAGGCGGCGGACGTCGATGAGGTCCACGTCCAAGGCCCTCCGGCAGGCGGCGTCCAGGCGCGGGCCGGTGTAGCGCTCGGCCAGGCGCAGCAGCTTGTGCCCCTGGCGGAGCTTGGCCCAGGGCAGGGGGTCGGCCAGGAGGCGCTGGGCGAATTCACCCACCGCCGGCCCCAGCCGGGCCGCCTCCCGCTTGAGCTGGTCCGGCGCCCGGGTGGTGTAGGGGCCGATGCGGGCGGGATAGTCCTTTGGATCGGTGGCGCGTCCGCCCTTGGGCTGGCGCAGGTGGACCTTGATCAGGCGGCCCTTGTAATAGACGTGCACCAGCTTGCTGTCGGCCCGGACCTCGACCTTCTGCCCCGGCGGGCAGAGGTCCGAGGGCACCGAGTACAGGGCCTGCTGGCACTGGACGTGGTGGTCGGGATGCACCTTGAGGGTGCGCCAGTGGGCGATCTCGTAGGGTTCGCCGTCCCAGGGGAGCAGGGTGTGGCGCTCCTCCTCCTGGAAGACCACCAGCGGCTGCTTGCGGGTGGTGCCGTGGACGCGGGTGCCCGCCACCTCCCGGCACCACCTGGGGGCCTCGGCCCTGACGTGGGCCAGGCTGTCGAAGCTGGCGCCCTTGAAGAAGCGCTCCCGGGCGTAGGGCACGTTCCGCTCCACCTTGGGCTTGTCCTTGGGGTGGCGCACCCGGGCCGGGTCGGCGAAGAAGCCCCGGCGCTGGGCGTACTCCAGGAAGCTCCTGGTCAGCACAGGATTCAGCGAGTCCGGTCCCACCACCGCGGCGGGGAAGTTGTCGATGACCAGGTAGCGGGGCACGCCGCCGAAGAAGGCCCAGGCCGCCTCCAGTCCGGCGATGACTTCGGGCAGCGTCTGCTGGTGCATGGGCCAGAGGAAGCAGTGGCGGGAATGGCACAGCACGATGATCATGGCCCAGACCAGCTTGCGCTTTCCCGTAGCCGGGTCCGGCACCAGGCCCAGGCGCCCGAAGTCCACCTCGGCCACCTCCCCCGGCGGGGTGTCCTCCATGCGCACCGTGGTACTGCCCAGCCTGGTCCAGTTGCGCCTGATGATGAATCGCCGCAGGGACTGGTAGGACACCTGGCAGCCGCGAGCCGCCAACAACTCGTGAATGCGGGTCAGCTGCAACCGGTCCCCGGTGAGCCACTGGTAGACCTGGTCCGCCCACGGTTCCAGCAGGTCGTCGGTGGGCGTAACCACCCGGCGCGGGCCCACTTGCCCAATGGCCGCCAGGCGGCTCAACTGCTCCTCGCTGGGAACCGGCCCATCCCGGGCGATGCCCTCCGTCTCCGCCGTCGCCAGGTACTTGGCCACCGTGTCCCGCGACAGCCCGGTGCTCTCCGCGATCTGCCGGCGGCTCTGTCCCGCCTGCCAGCGGCGGATCAATTCTCCTATTTCCATTCGGGGAACCTCCCGGTACGCCATCGCTGCACCTCCGTTCGAAGTGCAGAAATGGTCGTTGGTGTGGCTCCCAGGGTGGCCTAAAGACCCTGTAAATCTGCCGGCCTAAAGACTCTGTAAATTTCGCCCTTTACTGGCCTAATGTTCCTGGTCATTGACATGTGGGAGCGCATGGACGCTCACGGCTGGTCCCAGAACGAGACGGCGCGGCGGGCCGGCATCAGCATCGGGATGCTCTCCCAGGTGATGAACGGCCATCGCAAACCCTCCGGGGACGTGCTGAGGCGGCTGCACGAAGTCCTGTTCGCGCCTTCTCCGGCGGAACTGGTGGCACCGGTGGAGCTCAAGGTCATGGGCTGGAAGAAGGGCGGGCGCAACGGGATGGTGATCGAGGGCGCCGGCGGGCCACGGAATGGCGGCAAGCCCGGCGAAGGCACCATCCGCGTCGGGGGCCGGGTGCCCTGGGGTGCTGAGGTCGAATTCGCCTATACCACCGGATACGACCGCCACGGGCGGGTTTCAGTGAACCACCTGGTGGACGAGCGGGGCTGCTCCGCCATGCTGAAGCCAACGGAGCGGAGGCCCGATTAGCGGCGCAGGGGAGCACGATTCGAACGGCGGTACTGGAGTCCTTCTCCTACAGGACAGGGGTTCCAGGTTGCCACCGCCGTCTGCGTTCGCTATCCCCTAACCGCCCCGCAGCCGGCGCAGTTCCTCCTCCAATTCCCGGTTGCGGGCCTCGGCGGCGTCGGCGCGAGCCTCGGCCTGCACGCGGCCCCGGCGCTCGCTCTCCAGAGTGGCGATGGGCTCCCCCGTGGCGGGGTCGCGGAACACCAGCCGGCCCTCCTCCCACCTCAGGTTCAGCCCCAGCGCCCGGCTGTACCCCTGCAACGCCCCGCCGGGCAGTTCCTCTATATCTATCGGCTCGTACCGGCCGTTCGCCAGAAGGTCCCCGGCCAGCCTCGCCCCGTGGTGCTCCCCGGTCTCGTCGAAGCGCCAGTACTCCAGGATGCCCAGGGACTCGTAGTAGTCCCGCTTGTCTCCCACGTCATGCTCCCCGGTGCTCTCCGACGCCACCTCCAACACGAAGTCCGGCGGTTTCCCCTGCTCCTCTACTACGTACCCGTTGCTGGCCCGGTAGGCCGCCGGGTCCGCGCCGAAGGCCACCATGAGGTCGGGGTACCGCGCCCGGCGCTTGTCGAAAGCGGCGTCCGGGGCGATCCAGCGGTCGGCCTCCACCAGGGTGGTCTCGGGATTTCCCAAGTGGAAGGCCAGGTCGCGAGAGCGGCCATCCTTGAAAAGTTGGTCGTATTGAGTCACTTCATCAGGCTCGCGGTCGGGTATGTCGGGCAGCCGGAAGCGTTGCCGGACTTTCGGGGCCCTGGGGGTCTTGCTGCTGGCGCTGGTGTTGGCGCTGGTGTTGGCGGTGGTCACGGCGAACCTCGGCTGATCTGGCGTTGGGCGGGCCTGGCGTTGGGGTCCCGGTGGGCGATGGGCTGGCTGGTTGGGGGGGATTATACCAGCGCCGGCCAGGCGCCGGCAGGCTGGCGAAAATGCCCGAACCTGCCGGCCCAAATCCACCACCTAATGGGAGAAAAATGGTTTTGGGGCTCCTTGATTGGGCCGGTTGGGGCATCGGCTGACGGCTGACAGGTTGGCAGTGGGTTGGCGTGGCAGGAGTAGGCGCTGGAAGGGGATATTGGGGCGTTGGCCGGCGACGCCAGGGCGAGGTCTATGCCAACCGGTCCTGGAGAAGGGCGCAGTGTCCCTACGGCGGGAGTCCCCGTCGCTTGAATGCCCGTCGGTAGTGGCGCAGACCGTCCCAGGTCAGGGTGGGCCGTGGGCCAGCGCCGCTATTCTCCGGTGCGCTCCCGCCAGCAGCGGGAAGGATGGATGGCCCCGGGCCAGCCGGATCAGCAGCTTCCTGGCGTGGCAGACCACCCGTCCGGCCAGATTGATCAGAGCAAAGCGCACCGCCTTGAGCCGCTTGTTCACCCACTGACCGCCCAGGGCCAACTGCTTGACCGCCGAGTTCAGGTTGAACGCCAGCGCCGCTATCGCCCACCAGGCCGCGTGGCCCCGAACTGTCCCGACGGCAGCCTCCCGCCAGCCAAGTCCTCCTTCAGCACACCATGCACCTCCTCGCCCTTCCCGCATCTCTCCCGGTACCACCGGGTAGGGTTAGTCACTATCCCCCGGATCTTGTACCAGCCCCGGTCCGGCATCTCCCGCCGGAACCGTCCAGGTCATCCTCCATGGCAGCGGCGGCCGCCTCAGCGGCTCCCGGACCGCTATGAAACGCGGCATTCTTGGATCCAATTATCGGGCAAAGTCCACCTCGGCCCACTCCTGGTCGTACCATCCGGGGCAACCGGCGCCACTGACTTCGGCTGCACGCTTCATCAGGCGATCACTCCGAACGGGCGCAGTACCGCAACAACTCAACTTGGTACCCCGCCGTGTCCGGCAGCAGCCCTCCGGAGATGGGCGTTGCCGGACGTTTCGGGAATGGACCCTCCGGGGTAGGTCCATCGGCTGCCTTGCCCTGGTAGCGTACTCCTGGTAGTTGGCGCTGGTGTTGGCGGTGGTCACGGCGAACCTCGGCTGATCTGGCCGTTGGGCGGGCCTGGCGCTCACAAGCCCGCTGCCGGTGCGTCTCCACGCCCAACATGGCCCAGGTCCCCTTCCAGGTCGGGCGATGGGCTGGCTGGTTGGGGGGGATTATACCAGCGCCGGCCAGGCGCCGGCAGGCTGGCGAAAATGCCCGAACCTGCCGGCCCAAATCCACCACCTAATGGGAGAAAAATGGTTTTGGGGCTCCTTGATTGGGCCGGTTGGGGCATCGGCTGACGGCTGACAGGTTGGCAGTGGGTTGGCGTGGCAGGAGTAGGCGCTGGAAGGGGATATTGGGGCGTTGGCCGGCGACGCCAGGGCGAGGTCTATGCCAACCGGTCCTGGAGAAGGGCGCAGTGTCCCTACGGCGGGAGTCCCCGTCGCTTGAATGCCCGTCGGTAGTGGCGCAGACCGTCCCAGGTCAGGGTGGGCCGTGGGCCAGCGCCGCTATTCTCCGGTGCGCTCCCGCCAGCAGCGGGAAGGATGGATGGCCCCGGGCCAGCCGGATCAGCAGCTTCCTGGCGTGGCAGACCACCCGTCCGGCCAGATTGATCAGAGCAAAGCGCACCGCCTTGAGCCGCTTGTTCACCCACTGACCGCCCAGGGCCAACTGCTTGACCGCCGAGTTCAGGTTGAACGCCAGCGCCGCTATCGCCCACCAGGCCGCGTTGGCCCCGAACTGTCCCGACGGCAGCCTCCCGCCAGCCAAGTCCTCCTTCAGCACACCATGCACCTCCTCGCCCTTCCCGCATCTCTCCCGGTACCACCGCACCACCTCATCTCCCGGTAGCTCCCGGTTAGTCACTATCCCCCGGATCTTGTACCAGCCCCGGTCCGGCATCTCCATCGCCGGAACCGACAACTCCAGGTCATCCTCCATGCCCGGCAGCGGCGGCCGCCTCAGCGGCTCCCGGACCGCTATGAAACGGTAGTCGGGATCATTCTTGGAATAAGCCAATCTATCGGGCACGAAGTCCACCTCGGCCCACTCCTGTTCCGTCTCCACCGCCAACTCCCCCACCATCCGGGGCAACCGGCGCCACTGGCTCTCCTCCACTTCGGCTGCCGCACGCTTGAACCCCTCCGTGACGTCCGCCCCCACCGCGAATTCGATCACTCCGAACCGCTCATCCCTCCCCTCGGCGCAGTACCGCAACAACTCAACTTGGTACCCCGCCGTGTCCGACCGCAGCATCACCTTCACCACGCCCTCCGGCAGATGGGCCAGCGACTCCCGCAACACCCGCAGTTGCTCGAACCCCGCTGGCACGTTGCCGTCCCGGAACTCCGAATGGACCACCAGGTCCGCCTCGGCCCAGTAGGTGACCATCGGCTGGTAGGCCTTGTAGCCCTGGTAGCAGTACAGCGCCTCCTGCTTGTAGGTCTCGATCAGCGTCGCGTCCATGTCCAGCGTCGCCTGCTCCTGCTCCAGGTGGTCCCGGACGAAGCTCATCATCTCGGCGTTGACCTTCCCCAGCCCGCGCAGCGCGCCGCTGGGCGCGGGTATGTACGCCGTATGGGGCTGCCTGGCCTCCTCCTGAACCGGGTCGTGGAACCGGCCCAGGTACCGGAACACCGCCGACGGAGACGGGACGCTGCGGCGCCGCCCGCCCCGCCACCGGCTGCCCTCCTCCCGGCGCTCACAAGCCCGCTGCCGGTGCGTCTCCACCCGGCCCAACATCCGGCCCAGACCCTCGTCCCCTTCCAGCACCCGGAGGTCGTCCACTCCTTCTCCACCGGCCAGATTCAGCAGCACCAGCGCGGTGACCATCTGCCGGTCCGTCCATCCCTGTCCGCCCTCCTTGACCTTCACGTAGCGCCGGATCGACTCGCCCAGCCCCATCGCATCGGCCATTTCCAGATAGACCGCCAACCCCGACAGCCCCGTCATGCCCCCCGCGCGATGCTCCGTCCCATACTGGAATGGCAGGACTCCCTGTTGCATAATGACTGCACCTCGTTGGTGATGGTTGTGTTTGTCCCGTAACCATCATAGCCAGCTTTGCCGCTGGCTCCAACGAGGTCTTTTCCTCCCATTAGGTGGTGGATTTGGGCCGGGCGGCCGTCTTGCGGCGGGCGGCGAATTCGCGGATAATCGTTATTGCTGCTTCAAGAGCATTGCTGCTTCAAGAAGACAATTTCAAGAAAACAATGGACGACGCCGGGCGAGGTCCCAGTTTTGGGCAACCTTGGGCAACCTTTACGGGACGCGGCCCCTGGCGGCGAGAAGGTGATTAGCGATGGTGGCCGAGCTCATGGCGAAGACCCTGAAGACCCTGGGGAAAGCAGGCAACGCTTCATACCTACCCCTTTCAGCCCCCCCCCCCCGACTTCCGGGGGCGTCGTGCTGACCCGGCGGCGCGCCCTGTGGGCGCTGACCCGGCTGCTCCTGGCCGTAATGATGGCGGCGGCGCTGTTCGCGCTGCTGTCTGGAGGGACTGAAACAGCCTCTGCGCAGCAGGCGACGCAGACCTTCGTCGCCAACACCGGCCAGTTAGACGGAGCCAGTGTATCTCTGGGCAATGATTACGCCCAGGCGTTCACCACCGGCAGCAACCCCAGTGGGTACTCCCTGACCAGTGTCGCCGTGGAATTCGCCACTATCGCCAGCGGCTTCAGCTCTTCATCCCTCACCGCCAGCATTCACGCCGACTCCGGCGGGTCTCCGGGCAGCTCCCTCGGGACCCTGACCAACCCCGCCAGCTTTCCCGTCTCCAGTTCGGACCAGACGCTGACCTTCACCAGCACGGGCATCGACCTTGCGGCGAACACCACGTACTTCGTGATGTTCGATATCAGCAGTGATGAGCCTTTCTCGAATATACGCGTCACGACTTCGGACAGCGAGGACAGCGGACAGTTGGCCGGCTGGAGCATCGGCGACGGCGCTTTGTTTAGAGCATTTTCATTTTCCTCAACAGCCGCATGGATCACCAGCGCGTCATCACTGAAACTCAGCCTCGGCGGCGTCAGCAAGCCTTTCCTGGTGAGCAACTTCGGGCAGGCGAACGGCGGCACCGGCAATTTCGTCCAGCACGACCACGCGCAGGCGTTCACGACGGGCGCCAACGCCGGCGGGTACACCCTGACGGGCGTCGACTTCTCGTTTCCGCAAATCAACGACGGCGCGCTGGCGGGGAAGCTGGCTGCCGAGATCAGAAGCGACAGCAGCGGAGCGCCGGGCGCGGTGGTCGCCACCCTGACCAAGCCCGGCACGATCGCCGCGGGCACGAACAGCTTCACGCACTCGGGCGTGGCGCTCGCGGCGAACACCACGTACTGGGCGGTGCTGGACGTCACCCTGGTCCTGTCTCCCGGCGCCAACACCATCCAGAACACCGCGTCGGACGCCGAGGACGCCGGCGGCGCGGACGGCTGGACCATCGCCGACGACGGCCACTACCGGACCTGGAACACCTCGGGCGCCTGGACCTCCTTCGGCCAGTCCCGCAAGATCACCATCCACGGCACGGCCGTCGAGACCGTCGAGACGCACACCTTCGTCGCCAACACCGGCCAGGCGGACGCTGGTTCAGTAAATCTGTCCAACGATATCGCTCAGGCCTTCACCACCGGCTCCAACAGCTTCGGCTACAGCCTGCGCAGCGTCGACGTGCGATTCAACGCTATCCAAAGCGGCTTCAGCTCTTCGGACCTCACCGCCAGCATCCACGCCGCCTCCGGCGGGTCTCCGGGCAGCTCGCTGGGCACCCTGACCAACCCCGCCAGCTTTCCCGCCTCCACCTCGGACCAGACGCTGACCTTCACCAGCGCGGGCATCAACCTTGCGGCGAACACCTCGTACTTCCTCGTGATCGATATGAGCGTTAGTCGGGGTAGCAGCTCTTTGGATTACACGAGTTCGGACAGCGAGGACAGCGGAGGCCTGCCCGGCTGGAGCATCAGCCACAACTATTTGGATAGACCCGTTGCCTCGACAGGCGGATGGGGCAACGCCCCGAATGAGTCACTGCAAATCAGCCTGGACGGCGTCAGCAAGCCGCGGCCGTCGCGGGTGAGCATCCTTGGCGGCGGCGCCGTCACCGAGGGCGTCAGCGCCAGCTTCACGCTGAGGGCGTCCCCGGCGCCCCCGGCGGACCTGCCGGTGAGCGTGACGGTGGCCACGACCGGGGACTTCGGGTACGGCGCGCTGCCCACCAGCGTCACCATTCCGGCCTCGGGCACCGCGACGCTGGAGATCGCCACCGCCAACGACGACGTGGACGAAGCCCACGGCTCGGTGACGGTGACGCTGGTGGACGGGTCGGACTACGACCTGGCCACGTCGCTGGGGACGGCGACGGTCCGGGTGCGGGACGACGACCCGCCGCTGGTGAAGAACACCGGCCAGTCGAGCGGCCTGGTGCAGGGCCTGCACGTGGACCTGGCGCAGGGTTTCGACACCGGCGGCAACCCCTCGGGGTACACCCTGACCAGCGTGGACGTGGCCTTCAGGCGGTCCACCGAGGACTTCGGCTCCAAGCTGACGGTCACCGTCCACAAAGGCGCCAACGGGGCTCCCGGCACGGTCGTGGGGACCCTGGCCAATCCCGACTGGGTGAACCGGCAGGCCGGCACGTACCGCTTCACGCACCCGGGCGTCGCGCTCGAGGCGGACACCCGCTACTGGGTCGTGCTGGACGCAGCCGGGCTCACGGAAGGCAACAGCCAGGTGAAGTTCACGCAGAGCAACTCCGAGGACGAGGGCGCGGCGCCCGGCTGGAGCATCAACAACGACGCTCGCATCCGCGCGCAGGGGGGCGGCAACTGGATCACCCTGGTCGGCGGCTCCACTCTGTCCATGGGAGTCAACGGCCGGCTGCTGCCCCACTCGGACGGCTCCTACACCGTGCCCCTGGACTGGCCGCTGAAGCCGCTCGATCTGGGCGCGGGCGAGACGTTCCGGCTGCTGTTCATGACCGAAGACCACCGCGACGCCACCGCCGCCGACATCGGCGTCTACGACGCCCACGTGCGGGAGGCGGCCCGCGACGGTCACGCCGCCGTCCGGCGCTACGCCGATCACTTCCGGGTGGTGGGCTCCACCGCCGCGGTGGACGCCCGGGACCACACCCGGACCAACCCCAACGACGCCGGGCACACGGACGCGGAGGTCT
The DNA here is from genome assembly GCA_965207275.1 of Dehalococcoidia bacterium. GTDB lineage: Bacteria > Chloroflexota > Dehalococcoidia > Lucifugimonadales > UBA3495 > Bin22. Next base: position 1,294,649 of record CBDBMH010000002.1, on the reverse strand, counting down.
GGTGGCTGAACGGCGAGCGGGTCGCGGCGAACAACGCCGGCTTCTGGTCCGACACCTGGGAGAACTGGGCGATGGCGGACCGGCGCTTCGAGAGCGGCGAGAGGAGCACCTCGAACGACTGGCCGTGGACGGGCACCCGCACCGACGGTGCGAAGGAGGCGAACCCTCTGGGCGCCAGCAACGCCCGGCGGGGACGGTTCTCGACCACCGACGCGGACACCGGCCCCATCAGCTACAACACCGTCGCCAGCACCCAGGACCACGCCTTCTACGGCATCTCGCCCCTGTTCCGGGTGGAGCCCACGCCGGTGAACGCGCCGCCCGGTGAGCCGGCGGTGATGAGCAACCTGGGCCAGGCGGACGGCGCGGCGTTGGATGTGACGACTGCCAGCACCGTACGTGACCGCGCGCAGTCGTTCACGACGGGCAAGAACGGCGGCCACTACCGCCTGAACAGCGTCGACGTCGAGTTTGCCGAGATCGGCGACTCCGACGCCGCCCGTGATCTGAGGGTACAGATCTGGGCCGGCTCCGGCGGCTCGCCGGGCAGCACCGCCGCCGACGTCCTGGCCGATCTGGCGCGCCCCTCCATGCCGGTGGGCAGCAGCGACCGGACCTTCACCTTCACCTACCAGGGCGACGACGGTTCGGGGCTGCGGCTGGAGCCGAACACCACCTACTGGGTGTACGTATACGACGCGTCCGTGCAGCCCAACAGCACGTACACCCTTCGCGCCACCGCGTCGAACTCCGAGCGCCGGCAGGGCCTGCGGCTGCCCGAGGGCTGGAGCATCGGCGACGGCCACAGTTCCTGGTCGCTCTACCCCAACCCCGCCGTCTCCTGGAGCACCCACTCCGAGGCGCTCAAGATCGGCCTGAACCTGGGGGCCGCCGACGCCTTCGTGCAGTTCCGGACCTGTGAGGGCACGGTGTCGGGCAACACGTGCTCGACGGGCTGGGTGGTCGCCAACCACACCAGGCACGACCCGCCGCCCACGATCACGCTGACCGAGGGCGGCCCGGCGGTGACCTACCAGTGGCAGGCGGTGGACCCCCACGAGCGCCGGCACTTCTACGTCGCCAGCCAGGTGGGTGAGCCGCTCAGCCACCACGGCGGCTACATCGGGCCGGGCCAACCGGACCGGGACCGGCTGATGTGCCACACCGGGAGTAGAAGCCCCTACAACCTGGGCGACCCCATCGTCGAAGGGCTTGGCCGGGATGGGATACATTTCGGCTACGGGAGCACCGCCGGCCCGCTGCTGGACCGCCACGACGGCTGCCCCTTCTCGTCGCAGTCCGTCTACGAGGGCGACGCCAACAAGTGGCGTCCGGTGAGCCTCGCCGCCGGCCAGGACAGCGACGCCTTCGACCACGGGACGTTCCTGATCCACCGGCCCCACGCCGTCGGCCACAACTTCTATGAAAATGGCGTGCTGTACCAGGTGGAAGGCTTCGACTACCCCGAGGTGCGGGTGCCGCTCATCATCAGGGACGACGACCAGTGGGAGCAGACCCTGGAGTTCTCCATCGACGACGGGACCACCTGGACCTCCATCGAGGACGGCGGGCTCAATCTGGCCTTCCCGGCCTCGCTGAACACCGGGCGCAAGGCGCACTACTTCTGGGTGCGGACGAAGAACGACCCGCCGGCGGACCAGGACAAGCGCTTCTCCATCAGCGCCGACTTCGCCAAGCCGCTGTTGCGCAGCGGCACGTCGGAGTACTTCCGGTCCCACCGGGTCTGGTTCACCAGCCCCGCCGCCTCGCACCTGCACACCTTCAGAACTGACTCTGCCGTCAGCGCCGGCTCGGTCACGGTCGGCCGCACGCCGGTCCAGGTCGACATCCACGTCGGCGCCAACGTGGTCGGCAACGTGACCTTCCAGGTCGAGGGCTACAAGCTGTACGAGCGCAGCGACAACCAGATCTCGACGGAGACGCCGCCGAAGACGGTGCGCACCGACAGCTTCAGCTTCCACCGCACGCTGGGCTCCTGCGTGGGCTGCCAGCGGCTGCTGGGCGACCTGCCGGACCCGGTGGTGGAGCGCGTGGGCGATTTGACCTACGCCAACCTGTCGGACACGGGCATCGACCTGAGCTGGCCGCGGGTGGTCGGCGCCGAGGGCTACGAGGTGCGCTACTGGTCCACCACGTCGCCCTTCCCCGGCGTCCCGGCCGACGAGGCCTGGTTCGGGGCCGAGCCCAACGACCCGGCCTGGAACATCCGCCACCTGGAGCCGGACACCGAGTACCGGGCGGTGGTCTACTACCAGGACCACGGCGCGACGCAGCTGAGCACCGCCAGCCCGGTGATCCGCTTCACCACCCTTGCGGCGGGCTCGCCGGTGGAGGCGGAGCCCGCGTCGGTGATCGTGGAGCGGGTGCCCGAGGTGTCGATCAGCGCCGCCGGCGGGACCATCACCGAGGGCGAGGACGCGGTCTACACGGTCACCGTGAACCCCGCGCCCGACGCGCCGCTGGACGTCAGGGTGGGCGTGGCCGGCCCCGGCTCCGTGGTCGCCGCCCAGCACCTGGGCGAGCGCACGGTGAACGTGCCCACCGGCGGCAGCGTCTCGTTCACCATCCCCACCGTCGACGACACCGGTTGGGGCTCCAACGGGATGCTCGGCGCGACGGTGCGGTTCGGCGAGGGCTACCGGCTGAACAGGTTCAGGAGCTACGCCTCGGTCTATATCGCCAACAACGACCTGCCGCCGCCGCCGCCGGTGCAGCTCAAGCGCGTCTCCGACACCACGGCGACCGTCGCCTGGAAGCCGCAGGGGGACGGCGCGTCCTACCTGGTCGTCTGGCACGAGAGCTTCACGGGCGTCCCGGTCCTGACGGAAGTCACGACCACCGCCACCGAGCACCAGCTCACCGGCCTCAAGCCGCAGTCGCATTACGTGGTCTCCGTCCTTCACGGGACGAACCAGCTGGACCAGATCACCGTGCGGACCCTGGCCGCCGGCGCGACGCCGAAGACCTTCACGGTGGACTTCGAGACGCCCGCGCCCAACACGTCCGTGCCGGTGATCAGCGTGACCGCCGACGGCAACGTGACCGAAGGCGGGGACGCGACCTTCACGGTCAGCGCCAACCCGGCCCCGGCGGCGGACCTGGACGTGAGCGTCACGGTGTCGCAGAGCGACGACTCCGGGATATCCCTGGAACAGCGGACGGTGACCATCCCGTCGGCGGGCTACGCCGCGCTGACGGTGGCCACCACCAACGACGAGGTGGACGAGCCCGACGGATCGGTCACGGTCACCGTCGACGCCAGCGCCAACCTCGACTACCGGGTGTCCTCGTCCCAGGGGACGGCCGTCGTGGTCGTGTCCGACGACGACGGCGGCTACACGGTCAACCAGGGAACGATCGCCAGGGTCAGGGAGCTGGCGTCGCAGACCCAGCACGGCGCGGCCCACGTGAACCGCTGGAACCGGGTGCTGCTGGCCTTCGGCGAGCACGACGGGACCGGCGTCACCGGCGGCCCGATGACGGCGGCCGAGGCCCAGGACATGGCCGACAATCACAGCAGCCCGGTGTGGGACCTGGTGGTCGTCGAGCTGACCGCCCTGGAAGCGGCCGCGGCGCAGACGCCGCCGCCGCCCACGCCCGAGGTGAGTATCACCGCTGGCAGCGGGGTGACCGAGGGCGGCGACGCCATCTTCACGGTGACGGCCAGCCCGGCCCCGACCGCGAACCTGGACGTGAGCGTCACGGTGTCCCAGAGCGGCGACTACGGCGCCGCCACGGGCCAGCGCACGGTGACGATACCCACCTCGGGCAGCGTCACCCTCACCGTGGGCACCACCGACGATACTACGGACGAGACCGACGGGTCGGTGACGGCCACGGTGAACGCGGGCAGCGGCTACACGGTGTCCTCGTCCCAGGGCGCGGCCACGGTCGGCGTGTCCGACAACGACGCCGCCTCCACGCCGGTGGTGAGCGTCACCGCGGGCGGCGGCATCACCGAGGGCGGCAGCGCAAGCTTCACCGTCAGCGCAAACCCCGCCCCCGCCGCCAACCTCGACGTGAGCCTCACGGTCTCCCAGAGCGGCGACTACGGCGCGACCACGGGCCAGCGCACGGTGACCATCCCGACTTCGGGCAGCGCCACGGTGACCATAACCACCACGGACGACGACGTGGACGAGACCGACGGCTCGGTCACCGCAACGGTGAACGCGGGCAGCGGCTACACGGTGTCCTCGACCCAGGGCGCGGCCACGGTCGGCGTCGCAGACAACGACGACCCGGTCGTCGAGGAGCAGACGGGCTACACGGTGGACCCGGACGTGATCGCGAAGGTCAGGGAGCTGGCGTCGCAGACGCAGCACGGCACGGCCCACGTGAACCGCTGGAACCGGGTGCTCGTCGCGTTCGGCGAGCACGACGGCGCCGGCGTCACGGGCGGCCCGATGACGGCGTCCGAGGCGCAGGATATGGCGGACAAACACAGCAGCCCGGTTTGGGACGAGGTGGTGACCGAGCTGACGGCGCTGGAGGCGGCGTCAGCGCAGACGCCTCCGCCCACGCCTGAGGTGAGCATTTCCGCTGGCAGCGGGGTGACCGAGGGCGGGGACGCCACCTTCACGGTGACGGCCAGCCCGGCCCCGGCGGCCAACCTGTCGGTGAGCGTCACGGTGTCCCAGAGCGGCGACTACGGCGCGGCCACGGGCCAGCGGACGGTGACGATCCCCACCACGGGCAGCGTCACCCTCACCGTCGGCACCACGGACGACACTACTGACGAGACCGACGGGTCGGTGACGGCCACGGTGAACGCCGGCAGCGGCTACACGGTGTCGTCGTCCCAGGGCGCGGCCACGGTCGGCGTGTCCGACAACGACGCCGCCCCCACGCCGGTGGTGAGCGTCACCGCTGGAAGCGGGGTGACCGAGGGCGGGGACGCCGTCTTCACGGTGACGGCCAGCCCGGCGCCTTCGTCCAACCTGGACGTGAGCGTCACGGTGTCCCAGAGCGGCGACTACGGCGCCACCACGGGCCAGCGCACGGTGACCGTCCCCACCACGGGCAGCGTCACCCTCACCGTGGGCACCACCGACGACAACGCCGACGAGACCGACGGTTCGGTCACGGCCACGGTGAACGCGGGCAGCGGCTACACGGTGTCCTCGTCCCAGGGCGCGGCCACGGTGGCGGTGTCCGACAACGACGACGCCCCCACGCCGGTGGTGAGCGTCACCGCTGGCAGCGGGGTGACCGAGGGCGGCGACGCCGTCTTCACGGTGACCGCCAGCCCGGCCCCGACCGCGAATCTCGACGTGAGCGTCACGGTGTCCCAGAGCGGCGACTACGGCGCGGCCACGGGCCAGCGCACGGTGACCGTCCCCACCACGGGCAGCGTCACCCTCACCGTGGGCACCACCGACGACGACGACGACGAGACCGACGGGTCGGTCACCGCCACGGTGAACGCGGGCGGCGGCTACACGGTGTCCTCGTCCCAGGGCGCGGCCACGGTCGGCGTGTCCGACAACGACGACGCCCCCACGCCGGTGGTGAGCGTCAGCGCGGGCAGCGGCATCACCGAGGGCGGGGACGCCTTCTTCACGGTGACGGCCAGCCCGGCCCCGGCGGCCAACCTGGACGTGAGCGTCACGGTGTCCCAGAGCGGCGACTACGGCGCGGCCACGGGCCAGCGCACGGTGACGATCCCCACCACGGGCAGCGTCACCCTCACCGTGGGCACCACCGACGACGACGCCGACGAGACCGACGGCTCGGTCACGGCCACGGTGAACGCGGGCAGCGGCTACACGGTGTCCTCGACCCAGGGCGCGGCCACGGTCGGCGTGTCCGACAACGACGACGCCGCGCCGGAGGTGGAGATCAGCGTCGCCGTGGAGGACGCCTCGGCGGTGGAGGGCGACGTGCTGGAGTTCCGGGTGCGGCTGTCCGAGGCGTCCACCGAGGAGATCCGGGTGCGGTGGTACACCGCGCCGGCCTACCACCTGCTGGACGACCGGGCGCACCGGTCCGACTACCAGACGACGGAGGGAGAGCTGGTGTTCAAGCCGGGGGTGACGGAGCTGACGGGGGAGGTGTGGCTGGAGCAGGACGAGGATGAGGAGCCGGACGAGTACTTCGCGGTGGAGGCGTACCTGCCCGGGAGCCTCGTCTCGCCCGACGCGGTGGGAACCATGACCATCGTGGACGACGACTAGCCCGGAGCCGCTGAAACGGCAAAGCACCACAAGGGGCCGGCGGCGATGCTGCCGGCCCCTTGCGTTGTTCCACGGAATGGAACGCTGCCCGAGGTGGCGGTCCGGCGCTCCCGGTGCGGCGCTGGCACGGAAACGGCAATGTCCTTCCTTGCCGGCGCGACCGGTAGAGGCTGCCCCGGCAGATGGCCGGAGCGGCCTCGCCTGGTTGCCGGGAGTTATCCAGGTTGAGGCGCAGGGAGCGCTCTCAGACGGCGAGATCCGGCCTTGAGAGAAACACGCAACCATTGTGCGGGACTGTGTATTGGTGGCCCCTTTCGGCGCTCGTTGGCGAAAGGAGCGTTCCGGCCAGCGACATTTGCATTGCTGGCCGGAACGCTGGTAATGTTGGTTATGCAAGAACGCGAACCGAAGGTCACAGGTGGCTCTCGGTTCGGCGCCGTCGGCAGGCGGTGATGAAGCGAAGCTCCCTGGGAATGTCGAACGGGCGGCCGGCCGGTCAGGAGGAGATGATGGCGTTGTCGGTGGGCGGGACGGTGGAGCGATGCGCCAACCGGCGGGTGGCGGCGGCGGCATTGGCGGGCGTCGCCGGCTGCGTGGCGGGCCTGGCCTGGCGCCAGGTACGGCTGGGCGGGTTGGACCTGCTCGACGGCCGGGGCTGGTACACGCCAGGGGAGGCGGCGGCCCTGTTCGACGCCCTGGACGGCCTCGACGCCGGCGCCAGGGCCGTCTACGCCACCACCGCGCTGACCATCGACATGGTGTTTCCGGCCTGCTACGGCCTGCTGTTCGCGGTCCTGCTGTTCCGGTTCTTTCGCGGCGGAGCGCCGCTGTACCTGCTGCCTTTGGCCCTCGCCTTTGCGGACGTGCTGGAGAACGTCACGGTCGCCGCGCTGGCCCTGAGCCACGACGGGGCGCCGTCTCCGCTGGCCTGGCTGGCGGCGGCGTTCACCCTGGTCAAGACGATACTGATCGTGGCCACGCTGGCGGCGGTGTGCGCCGGCGGGACGCTCCGGCTGTGGGCAAGAATGCGCCGCTCAGCCTGACCGGGGCATGTCGCCTTTACGACACCGCGTCCGGCCTCTGTCCAAAATTACGGGTCCAGCCCAGTACCTTCCGGCGGTGCCTGCGCCAATAGTCCGTTTGCCTTCCGTTGAATCTCAGCGCATCTTTCCATCAAGTCGTCGAACTGTTCTTCGTCGTCAAGGAGCATCCCATCGCTCAGCATCTTGTCGTAGTCGTCGGAAAGCGCCCGGTAGGCCAGGCCCTCCGGCGCCAGTTGCAACCCGCCAACGACTGCCGCTTCATAATCGACCCAATTGCCGGCTGCGTCCCTCTCCCGGAAGAACATCGACTTGTGGCGCGCCACCGAAAGCGCGAGGGCACGGTCTGCCAGCGCCTTTTCCGCGTACCCCGTATCGTCCAACCTCACCAGGTCGTACCAGTGCCGGGAGAGACGCTCCCCCCGGCTGCGTTGCTGTTGACAGTAGACGTGCACGGCTGTCGCCTTTTCCCAAAACGTCCGCTCGGCCAACATGATGAAGGGACGCACGGATGGAAAGGCGACAGCCGGTACATAGCTGGCCGCGTCGCATTTGCACAGACGCTCCTCACGAGGTTCGCCGGTCGAGCGCGCGCCAAACTCGACCAGCACCTCGGGCTTCACGAAGCCATAATTGTCAAACAGAGGCTCGTAAGCAACAAATACGTGGTCTCCTTCGGCCCGGAGTACAGCGGATAGACCCGCCTCGGCCAGGTTGGCCTCAACGGAGGGCAGAGCTTGATCTGCCACCCAACTTGGCAGCCGTCTCCTGATTTCCCGGGTCCAGCGGCGCTCCTGGCTGCGGGTCGCCGGAATGGCCTCGTCGTCCCCGTCCGTCAGCAGGTCCGGCGCGATGGCGCGGATGTCATAGGTAATGTCGAGGTCCTCGGAAAACCGGCGAATGGCATGGTATGCCTTCGCCAGGGAGGTGCCCCCTTTGAAGGTCAGGTCCGCTCCGAAGGGTGTTTCAACGAGGGCCGCCAGGGTCTGCACAACCCAGATGTCCTTCTCCAGCAGATGCGCTCGCCGTCCACTGAGACCGGCAGCGACCTCCAGGGCGTCCCGCCGGTCATCCGGGGAGAGGGACTGAAACGGAAGGTCAGCCACCGGCCACCATCACGCTTACCGGACCGGCGATCCAGGCGGGCATCAATGCCCGGGACGCCGCCAGTTCGTCCAGGTCTTCGGCAGATAGTTTCCGGCGAATGACGCCGAGGCTCTCCTCAATCTCTTTGGGACCCAGCCATGCCAAAGCGCGCACGGCGTCGCCGGCGGCGCGGCGCGGCGCTACAAGCTGCCACCTGGGGGCGTGTCGCAGGTCCACCGTCACCGCGCCGAGTTTCAGCCTGCGGTTGGGGCCGGAAGTCAGGTAAACGGACCTGACCGGCACCTGGGTGGTGAGCCCCAGGGCATTCGCCGCCGCTCCGCCGCAGGGTACAATCGTCTCTCCCCACAGTTCAGCCAGAGATTCGATCACCTTGTCAACTGACGGAGGGCGTGGGCCGAAACGGGTTTCCACAGGCCGGACGTAAACGCCCTGACAGACTCGGCTCAGTCGCCCGCTGCGGGCAAGACGCGACAACGCCTGGTCCACCGCATCCCTGTTGCCCAGGTGAAGCAGGACGTTCGGGCACAGCAACGAGCCTTCGGGCAACTCCGACGCGTGTTCCATAATCAGGCGGGGCAGGCTTGGCACGGCGCGTATCCGTTGTTAGAATGTCAGAAATATATCATCAGGACTGACTAATGGCAAGCAGGACCGCAAACGGGGTGTCCCTTCCTGGAGTTGGCCGGGATGCTACCAATTCCGTCTCTGGGTTTGCCCGTTGCTTTTCCCGCGCAGTCAACGGCAGGTCGAAGGTCGATTAACTTGAACGCCAACAGGTACGTTGACCGGATTGTACGCAAGTACGAAGTAGAAAAGGGTCCCGGGACGGCTGTGTACCAGGCGGGGGAACGCCTCAGAGGGCTGATCCAGAGGTGGTACTCCACGCGCCTGGTGCGAGTCCACAACTCCGGTTCCTTTGCCAAGGGCACTTCAATCAGAGGCGGTACGGACCTTGACCTGTTCATATCGCTGAAACCCAGGTCGGGCAAGTCGTTGAGAAAGATGTTTGAGGGCCTTCACCGGTACGCCGATCAGGAGGGGTTGAGTCCCCGCTGCCAAAATGTTTCTATTGGAGTGGAAGTGAACGGCGTAAAGGTGGACCTGGTGCCCGCGCGGAAGCACACCGGCAAGAGTGATCATAGCTTGTATCTCAGCAGACGGCAGGGATGGACCAAGACCAACGTGGACAAGCATATTTCTTTGGTCAGAAGGTCCGGGAAAAGCGCCGCGATACGCGCCGCCAAGATATGGCGGTCAAACCGTGGCCTGCATTTCCCTTCGTTCTATCTTGAGCTTGCGGTATTGCGGGCGCTTCAAGGGCGTGAACCCCAGGGCACTGCGGACGAGTTGAAGCGGGTGCTGGAATTTCTGGCAGCCAACTTCCCGCGAGCCGAGTTCATTGACCCGGCGAATAGCGCAAACATCATCTCTTCCGACCTGTCCCCAGACGAAAAGCAGGAAATCGCCAGGCAAGCCGGGGCTTCACTGGGCAGGGTACGGAATGGCCAGTGGGAAAGAGTGGTGTGGTGAATCCATGAGTATGGCAGAGGGCCGCAACCGGATAGACCTGAACAGCCTGTTCCAGAGCACCCAACAGAGGATGGTCGCTGAGTTGACGGGCATAAGAGGAGCGGTTGACCACGGGGGAACCCTGGGCGATGAAACGGAGTTGGCCTGGCTGGATTTTCTGGCCAGGGTTCTCCCCAACCGGTACCGGGTGGCCAACGGGTTTGTGGTGGATGCGGACGGACTTCGGAGCGACCAGATGGACGTCATAGTTTTCGACAGGCAATACTCGCCGCCTTTGTTCATGGGCGGAAACGTCCAGTACGTCCCGGCGGAAGCCGTCTACGCGGTGTTCGAGGTCAAGCAACGGATCGACAGCAGGAACCTGCGTCTCGCCTGCGACAAGGCTGCCTCCGTGAGGTCGCTGCGGCGAACCAGCGCGGTAATTCCTTCGGCTGACGGCGCGCTGGACCCAAAGCCACCCCACCGGATTCTTGCCGGAATCCTGGCTCTGTCCAACTCATCCCCCAGCGCTTTTCCAAAGGCGCTGAGGGAGGTGATGGCTCAGGTCCAGGAGGCTCAACGGCTTGACTTGGGATGCGCGCTCAATCACGGTTCATTTGCGGTGAGTTATGGCGAATCCACTGTCGAGGGCGTCGTTGGAAGTTCCGCAGCTACGTCTCTGGTTACTTTTCTGTTCCGGTTGCTGACGGACCTCCAGGCTATCGGGACTGTTCCCGCCATAGACTATTCGGCCTATGTCAGAGCGCTCGAAATAGACGGTGGCGAGTAGCAGGGTGGCAATCATCGTGCGGCCTCGGTGCCTGTTCGCTGGAGACACCTAAATGGAATCCCTATAGCAGAACCTCCCAGCGGAAAGTTCGCAGTTCGGTACGCTTAGGCCCACCATATCGGAAGCATCCAGAACTTTCCAACTTCGGTTCACATTGATGGTCCAGTAACAGCGTTGCTGCCTCGCTTCTGGTAACGGAAGCCCTTGGGCGACTCTCTCTTCAGCCCAGCATAGGCTCTCCAAGTTCCTCCGGTTGCGTTTAGTCCAAGATTTGCTTGCCAAGGCAGCTTCCAAAGCATCCTGGTTGTTGAGTCCGCCTCTCGCGACGCCGTTGGGACCTGCGGCTCACTGTCGCCGGGAGCTTGGGAGTGCCATTCCCAAGCTCCTGCTGGTGGACGAGGATAGGGTGTGGCAACCCACAACCCGCCCCGCCGTAATTGCCGCGGGGTGGACATTGGCAGGATTGAGAGTAGAGTCCTGGCCGATTGGATCGCTGATGCGTAGGGCAGGCCAATAGGCCAGCCGGATAATCTCTTCCGAGAGGAGGAGTACCACTACCACCCCGTTTCCTCCCACGGCGGCATGGTCTTTGGTTGAGCCGACAGCCGCTCCGCCCTCAAGCCAGTGGGGAATGCCGAGCGAGAGACTCAGGCCGCCGACTCATCGATCCCCGCAACGATAGCAAGTGCCCCGTGCCATCCTGCGGGCGCCTATCTCCACCATCCGACGCACGCATTCAAAGGGACCGCGGTTTTCGGGACGGCTGACATTGGGATGTCACGCTGATAAAGTAAGGGAGCGACAGGGTTCGGCGGTTCTCAAGTTCCCTCGCAAGCGAATCCGAGTCCAATGTCCTTTCACGTTTTCGCCGAGAAGCGTTGTTGTTGTACCAGCAAGACTCTGCACCTTTGAGCCTGGACACTCTGGTTACATAGATATCGACACACTGAATTACCTCGATTTGGCGCGGGACCACCTGATCGCCCGCCGGCTGGTTGCCCGCCAGGATAGTCGTTCATGTCGATCAAACTTTCAAAGGCCCTCAAGGACCAGCTAAGCCCATCGGGCGTTGCTCGCACCTTCCGGGATTACGAGCGCCGCTTCAGGGAAGGCAGCGGCGGGAAGCTGGAGGAAGAAGGCAGCGGCCACAGGCAGTTTAATGACCTGTATTACAATCTGGTTACGGACTTTTATGAGTACGGATGGGGCAGATCCTTTCACTTTGCCCCCAGGATGCCGGGCGAAAGTTTCAAGGAGTCTTTGGCCCGCCACGAGCGAAACCTGGCCGACGCGCTCAAGCTTCGCCCCAATATGCTGGTTGCCGACCTGGGCTGCGGTGTTGGTGGGTCGCTCCTTGAGATTGCCGACTATTCCGGCGCCCGGATCATCGGGGTAAACAGCAATGCCTATCAGCTGGAACGGGCGCGACGCTATGCGGAAGAGGCGGGACTGTCGGACCTGGCCGACTTTCTGGAATGCGACTTCCTTAGTGTCGATGCTCCTGACGAGTCATTCGATGCAGTGTACTCAATAGAGGCTACTTGTTGCGCTCCCAACAAGCTAAGCGTTTACAGCGAGGCTTACCGCCTGCTGAAACCGGGAGCATGCTTTGGAGCATACGAGTATTGCTTGACCGAGAAATACGATGCGGAGAATCCACACCATCTGAAGTTGAAGGCCAACATAAAACTGGGGGGCGGGCTCCTGATTATCGACGACGCGGAAACCATCAATAGCGCGCTCCGGTCAGCAGGGTTTGAAGTCCTGGAAACGAGGGACCTTTCCATTCACGCCGGCCCATCGGTGCCCTGGTACCAGCCGCTGGTAGGTTCAGGACTGTCCTTGGCGAGCTTTCGCAGCTCGAAGGTTGGGCGCTGGCTTACCCACAACACGCTGATGGGACTGGAGGCGCTGGGAATAGCGCCTAAGGGAACGGTGCGCGTGTCGGACCTGCTGAACCTGTGCGCGATGGCCATGGCAGAAGCCGGGCGGCTGGGCATTTTTACGCCCATGTACTTTATTCACGCTCGTAAACCGGACCGGGGCACGGGCTAACTGCCGGTACTTTGATCATCTGGCACCCAGGCCGCTGGTTCCCTCGTGTACGTATACGGTTTCGCCCACTCGGGAAAGTCTGATCTGCTGGCGGTACATTTCTTCGCCCACAGGACATTCAGTGCTGTGAAGGTCGGAAAACCATTCCACTTCCGAAGGGTCAGGCCCTCCGGCCATGGCTTCCTCCAGGACCCGACCTTCCATCCCTTGCTCCGATGGTAGCCCCAGCAGTCCCAGAATGGTGGGCGCCAGATCGATGTTGCCTGAGGGAACGTCAACCAATAATTTTTCCTTGAATCCGGGGCCCCGGGCGAAGAGGATGTTATGCAGTTCGGAGCGCCCCATGGACCCGTGCTGGCCCTGGCCGGGGACACCGCCGGTGGAGACTATGGTCCCACCATAACCGGCGGGATTGCCGTCGGGACTCCAACGCAAGGACATTGCCACGTCAGGCGCGCGGCGCCCTTCGCCACCCACCAGGGCGGCGGGCAAGGTGCCGGGGATCGGGCCCACCCGATCCGCAACGGTCAGGTTGCCACACCAGGACTGGGCCATGAGCCACTGCACCAATTTGACGACAGTTTCCCGTTTCCACGGGCTGGCGTAAAACAGCGCCGCTCCGCCGTTGCTGGCTACCACCACGCCGCCGGGTTCACCACCAACGGGAAAGCCGGCCTCCCGGGTTTTGGCTTCAATATTGACCGTTTCGCCAATAGTCGAGTAACCATGGTCTGAGACCACTATCACATTGGTCTCACCGGCCCTTCCTGCCTGGTCGAGCCAGCGGAGGATTTTGCCAAACTGGGCGTCAGCCTCAGCAACTGCGGCGTCGGACAACTCGGAACCTACTCCACTGTCGTGCTGCGACTTGTCCGGTTCCGAGGACCAAATTAGGGCGACGGACGGGTTACGTTCCGGGAGGATATACTCGGTCAGAATGTTGACCGCATGCGCCATGCGGGGAGTGTTGGGGCGAGACTCAGCTGGCCAGGCTCCAAAGCGGGCAACCATGTCCTCTTGCAGGGCGCGGGGCAGGGTGAAGTCCGGGTGGATTGTTGCGCCGCCGCAGGTATCGGCAGCGGGGTTGTGGAGGTAGGCATTGCCACTGGTGCCCACACCAATCGCCACGTATTCCTGCCCGTGCCCGAATAGGACCTCGCCCAGTGTGGGCGCCAGCTGAACCTTCCCGGTTCTTTGGGCCAGTTGCTCAAGCTGGGGTTCCAGGGCCGGCATGGGGTTGCAGGGATCGTACTCGGGAGCCAGCAGGGTATTGGCGGAAATGCCGTGGCCGCCAGGATGGCGGCCAGTAACCATGCTTGACGCGTTGGCGCGGGTTACGCTGGGGTACACGGCATGGTGGTCGGCGAAGGTTACCCCCGAAGCAGCGAAGGCAGCCAGGTTGGGCATCAACCTCTCAGTTACCTGCGCCGGTTGAAGCCCATCTAAAACCACTACCAATACCTTGGTCATCTTACCCCCACGTAATACAGGTCAATGGTGAAATGATCGGCACAAGGCCCGGTAGACCCTAGCTTTCTCCACCATTCCCCGTGAAATAATCGTACTTTCTGCCCGCCAATTCAACCACTTCGGGTATGTCCTCCTCGAGCAAATAACCCTCGGATGCCAGGTCCTGTGCGGCGCGGGTTACCCTGTCCAAGTAATCATCTCGGTCGGTGTAACGTTCCTCGATGGAAGAGCGCGGGTCGCCAGCAGCTTCTCGGTCAGCCTGCGTCACCGGCAGGGGCAGAGTCCAGCCGGCGAGGCCACCCGTGATGCCGATGTAGAGGTTTGGGTTGCCGATGCTTTCGTCTCGCAAGTTCCAGCCGGTGTAGGTGGCAACGGGGACCGAAAGGTCGGGCAGGCGAATGCCGCCACGTTCGTTGAACGAATCGTCCAGGTCTGCCACCAGCGCCGGGAACTCTTCTCCTTCCACGGCGGGAAGGGTGGTGGTACGACCCAGGTGGGCTTCCGGCCCATAGTCCAGCCGGATCGCCCGGGTGGCGTGGGGCGGGACCCTTACGCCGGGCAATTGAGCGAACCGTTCCAGCAGCGTATGGGACTCCACCGCCGTCCCCTCGTCCAGGCTGGGATGGCGACTGGGCGGCGGCTCTTCCCCAGCGGTTACCCAGCGGTCCAGGTTGTCGAGCGTCGCCCGCGAAAGGGGAGCGTAGTCAACGCTGTTGAAGGGCAGCTGGCCCCGAATGCCATCGGCAGGGCGGATTTCCAGGGGTGGAAACTCCCCTGACCCGTGCTGGCAGCCGGCAAAGTGGTAGCGGCGGACGGCCGACGACTGGGGCGCATCCGTCAGGTTCTCCAGGTCGGTATGGATCAGGGCCGCGTCACCCCGCCAGTATTCCGCCGACGTGTTTGTGAACATGATCCTGGGCAATGGGCCCCGTCGCTCCATTGCCTCCAGCAGGGAACCCTGGGCGCCGGATACCGGGTCCGTCTGCGGGGTGTCGGTGAAGGGGAACATTTCCGGAATGATGTAGCAAACGTCCTTGGACGGCTGGCCGAAGCGCAGGTTGAATTCGCCGCGCATTCCCCCGGCCACATGGGGCAAAATGCCGTCCAGGGCCATGCGCCCTTCTTCGTCCTGGTTGATGCCCACGTGAATGTACTGTCGAAGGAACCGCCCGCTCTGGGAGCGTCCCATGGCGTAGGCATGGTCAATACCACCGGCGCAGGGATTGCCGGCGGAAGCCGCCCCGTATTTTAGGAAGGACACCGCGTCGCGCATTGCGGCAAAACCCAGGCCAACGATGCGGCTACCGGTGGTGGTGTAGACCAACTGGTAGATCCGGCCAGGCTCAAATCCGGATGGCATGTAGACGTGGTTATAGTCTGGCTCCACGTCTGCATCCTCCACCCGCACGAAGGACCACTGGCCCCGGTCAACGGGCGTAGCGGGACTATTGGGAAGGTCGCGTACGGTAAGGACGGCGTCCGCCTCCTCCGGGTCGGCTGCCGGGTTGGGCAGGTGCTGCCGGTCCGCCAGCAGGAACACCTGGGTAGGCTGGTCGCATTGGAACTGGCAGAGAATCCGGCCCGACAGGGAACCCTCGGGGCCGGCGGCCTCGGGCACGTGGAGGCCGATAAGCCCTGGGGTGGGCGGCACGTCAGCCTGCCATCCCGCCCAGACCACGGTGTAGCCCCGGCGCATCAGGTAACCGTTGCCCGCCTCCAGGGGCGCCGTGGGATCGGTAGCGCTGGGGACGCTGTTCAGAGTGAGGGCGGTCTTCCGGCCTCGATTGACCACGTCGAAAAGGATGCGGCGGTTGCCCTGGTCCCCGTTGACCGGCCGGAGCATAGCGAAGTCCGCCGAGAACTCCACCTTTCCGGCGGTATTGCGGGGCGCCAGGTCCAGGTCAGTAATCCCCTGATTGCTGGCGTGCGAGGGGTCTACGGCATAATGGGCCGTACCCTCCAGCAGTTCGTAGGGGCCCACGTCGCCAAAATTCTCGCCGGACGCGAAGCTGCTGCGCTTGGTGATTTCCAGTTCGGTAATAGCCACGGCTCCTCCAGTCGGCCGGCAGGAAAGGGCCTGCGGCCGGTTCCAGTGTTTCGACAGTCTGGGTTCAGGTGGATTTTAACACTTGCGGGGACGCACCGTAGGCAATCGCCAGCGAGGTGTAGGAAAAGGGGCAATGCGATAGTGGAGCTACGATTCGGGGAACCGGCGTGGTTATGGCGGGCTATGACCGATCATCGACCCTTCACCTTCCTGAAGCGCCACCCGTACAGGATGCCCCCATAGTAATTGAAAATGCGTCTTGCTTGGGCATCTTCGAAGGGGTAATCGGCTCCCAGCTGACGGGCGGCAGCCAGCCCGGTGACGAAGCACGTTTCCTGGCTGTTTACCAGCGTATGCGCGCCGCAGTGCCAGGTCCGGCGCTTACCCTGGATGAAGCGGAACAAGTGGACCAGCAGCGCGACGTGCCTCACGTCGTGGACGATGTGCTGAAACCAGGTTCGGGCTATGACCTTGTCCTCATCTATAGAGCTGACAGGATTGTAGGTAACCAGGCAGGGCTTGTCCGACCGGTGAACCCAGGGTTGCTGGTTGTGCATGATATAGGTAATCTCGTAATTGTCCGGCCTGACACCGTACTGCTCTATGTGGTTGCTCCTGGTCTGCAGGGGCCTTACCTCGTTGTCCGGAAGGACCGCAGCATCCCAGTGCACTACCGTATGGTTGTGGAGCTCGCTTTCGTAGCGGATTGATGAAAGGATAGTACGTTCCAGCAGGGTTGGTTTGTCCAGGATCATGAGCGTTTGGTTGGCATTGCAAGCAAGAATCACCTCATCGAAGTCTTCCCTTACACCCTCCTCGTCCTCCACTATTACGCCCCCGGGCTGGCGAAACACCTTTCGTACCGGTCGGTTGAGATAGATTCTGTCATTGAAACCGGCGGTCAGGCTCTCGTAAATGCGCTGGGTCCCCTGGTCCCAAGTCTGCATTGGCGTTGCGACCTCGATGTCGAAGAATTCCAGGTACCTGGCAAACAGGGACGCGGGCATGTCGAACACGTTGGTTGCCATGAGAAAGTTGACAAACATGGGCTTCAGTACTTTATATCTGAAGTCCCCCGAGAACCCGCCCAGGTTCAGCACTGTTCCCATGCTGATGTAATTGAAGGGGTTGAGCGCGTTCAGCGCTTTTGACCTGGAGCGAGTTAGCCAGCCTATCTGGTGCAGGCGCTTTAATACCCGCTGGAACTTGGCAATATCGGATTGCAGCTGCTCCCTGATGCTGGAATCGAAATCGTGGGCGTAAACCTGCCCCCGGTACCTGACGCTGTAGCTGAACCGGGTGTCAACCAGGTCAATGCCGTACCTTTGCATCAAAAGCAGAATGTGCTGGTACACCGATGGGATGCAGGCGGTCACCGAAATGTCAAAAGGGATTGCGCTGCCATCTCGCTGCGGCATGGCGACCGTAATCGCATTGCCGCCGATGCGGTTCTGGGCCTCAAAGAGCCGGAAGTCGAAGCGGTCGGGGTGCTGGTGGAGCGCCCATGCCGCGCCCAGACCGGCTATGCCACCGCCCACAATAGCTATTCGCCGCACGACTGTCCTCCGTGGCGGGTGTCACCGCTTCAATTCCGTGCAACAGGCGCCCAGGAAGGCAGCCAAGCCTGATTTGAAACGCATTGGCGACAATTTTCTGACCAACTCTAACCCCAACTCTAACATTGTTGCTGGCTGGCCGCTAACAAGTGTGAAGAAACGGGGTAGAGCAAAGCAAAGGTTGCCAAATTGAAGCCCGACATCAGGTCCGTAGCGCAATGACGGGGAGTTTCCTGCACCCGCTCCAGGTAGGCTATAATTCTTCCTACAACAATCAAACTGTCGGAGAAGCGCCCATGCGGTTTGGCTCTTTCGTCTTTCCCGTCAGCCACCAGCCCGAAAGGGACTCGGCTGTCATCGATAACACCCTGGAAGAAATCCTGCTGGCCGAGGAAATTGGCATGCACTCGGTCTGGCTCACCGAGCACCACTTTGACGGCGCGGCCGCCCATGCCGACCCCCTGGTGTTTGGCGCGGCCATTGCGGCTCGAACCCAAAGCGTCAGGATCGGATTTGCCGTAGCCGAGCTTGCCTTTCATCACCCGGTGAGGCTGGCCATTCAAACATCTCTGCTGGACAACCTGAGCCACGGCAGATTGATCGTCGGTACCGGGCGCGGTTCCGCCTACAATCACTATGAATACCTGGGCTTCGGCATTACCATGGAAGACGGGCTGGCCCGGTTGGAAGAAACCGAAGATCTGCTGGTGGCGGCCTGGACGGGCGAAGACCTGCATTACCAGGGCGAGCACTGGGACGTGAGGTTTCCGCTCCTGCGCCCCCGACCCTACCAGAAGCCCCATCCGCCGCTGGTGCGGGCGTGCATCAGCGAAGCATCGACCATGAAGATGGCGCAGATCGGTAGGCCCATAATGATCGGCATCCAGACCCAGGACACCTTGCGCAGGAGGCTTGACGGGTACCGCTCCACGATGTTTGAAGCCGGGTTCGAGGAGAAGCAGGTGGACGGCGCCATGGACCAGTGCTGGGCTTCGAGGGACCTGTTTGTGGCCGAGAGCTACCATGAAGCTCTGGAGGTAGCTGCCGCGGGCTTTGAGCGGGAACGAACTCACTTCCGCCACGCCAGGGAGGTGTTCAACCCCGGAGGATTCCCGCCCCCTGACCCCAACCGCCCCGCGCCGCCAGGGGATATTCTGGAACAGGCCTTCATCCTGGGGACGCCCTCACAGGTGGCCGACCAGGTGGCCGAAATGCGGGACGTGGGAGTGCGCAACTTGATGCTGAAGTTGAACACCGGCGAAATGGATACCCACCAGGTGCGTAAGTCCATGCGGCTGTTCTCAGAAAAGGTAATGCCCCTCTTCCAGGATTAGCGCGGCGCGTACTTGCTTTCACATTAAAGTCAGGTCACGGCCAGGGAGAGCATTGAAGTCCATGCCAGCACGGGGGGAGCCAGCCAGATGAGGCCGGTGATTATTGATACGGATCCCGGAATCGACGACATTGCAGCCCTGCTGCTGGCCCTTGCCAGCCCCGAACTCAAGGTGCTTGCCCTTACCACAATTTACGGCAATTCCTCCGTCGATACCTGCACCGCCAATGCCCTCCAGTTGCTGAACGCCGCCGGCAGGGCTGACATTCCCGTCTCTCGGGGAGCGGGCAAACCGCTGCTGCGTCCGGCAAAGGAAGGCTGGGCTTCTCACATTCACGGGGCTGACGGCCTTGGCGGAATAACCGGCATGGGCGACACGTCAGTAGACTCGCTTCCCGTTAACGGAAAACACGCCGCACTGGCCATCGTGGAAACTGTGATGGCGATGCCGGGGGAAGTTACCATTCTGGCCCTGGGGCGCATGACCAACGTGGCCCTGGCCCTCTCGCTCCATCCCGAAGTGGCAAACTCGGTGCGGGAAGTAGTGGTCATGGGCGGCGCCGTTACCGTTCCGGGCAATGTATCCCAGGTAGCCACCGCGAACCTGCACGAAGACCCGGAAGCGGCCGCCATACTTTATCGCTCTGGCGCACCCATCGTTCAGGTAGGGCTGGATGTGTGCAACCGGGTTACCGTCAGCCCGGCGCAACTGGAGACCATTGCCAAGGGATCGAATCCGGGGACCCAGTTGCTGGCCCGGGCCACGGAGTATTTGCGAGGCGCCTATATCCGCTCTGGCCGGATCGGGCCCGATGAAGGAGTCCGGTATAACGATATGCCGGCGGTGGGATACACGGTTAAGCCGGAACTGTTTACCCTGAAGTCGGCACAGGTGGAAATCGAGACCCAGAGCGAGCTAACCCTGGGGCAGACGGTGGCTGACTGGCAGACGGATGAACCAAACGCCCGCATCTGCCTGGATGTAGATTCCGAAGCTCTGACTGCGCTGTTCACGGAGCGGCTTACGACGCTGGATGCCTGAAGCTTCCAATTGCTCATCCCGGACTTGTCACAACTCGCTTCAAGGGGCCGGGAACTCTAGCGAGGCATGTGGCGCTCGACCCACCTGCGTTCCTCTTCCTCGTCGTCAAAGTAGATGAAGCGGTGGAAGAGTTTAGGCTGCTCCCGCACCTGGCGTAAGTCTTTCCGAAAAGCCTGGGTGCCCGATGTGTCGGCCTTCAGCGTATCAGGGTTGATGACCACCCCGTACTCGGAACGGGCCGCAGCCACGGAGACGAAGCCGCCCCGCACGTCGCCCTCCACCAGCTTGATTTCCCGCTCCAGGGGGTCCCCCCAACCGCCTCCTCCGGCAGTATAGATCCGCACCATATCTCCGGCGTACCAGAGGTTGTCGTCGGAGAAAGGCCGGATTTCCTGCTCGTTTTCGCAGCCCTGGTTAAGTACCACTCGCGAAGTGCCACCGGACTTGCCGCCGGCCACGCCCCACGCAGGGAAGCGGTTGTTCTCCACCCGCAGACCGAAGGTGCCTTCCGGAGCCAAAATGCGCACGTCGCGGATGATGCCGCAGCCGCCCCGGTATTTGCCGGGGCCGCCGGAGTCGGGGTTGATGGCGTACCGCTCCATGCGAAGCGGATACTCCATGTCCATGAATTCGGCCGGGTAGTTCTCGTTGTGACGGCTGTAAACGGCATCGATTCCGTCGGCCTGGGGCCGGGCGCCGTGCCCAACCGCAATGCCATCGGTACAGAGCAACCACTCCCCGGTTTCCGCGTCCTTCATCCGCCAGTAGGCAATGACATAGACCGCCATGGCCGCCATCGTATCGCCGCCACTGGCCCGGGCCACCACGGCGCGCACGGCGTTCTTCAGCTTGGTGAAGGTGTGGGCCCGGCAGCCCAGGGCCGCCGGCCATTGGGGTAGAAGAAGGCTGCCGGGGCGCAACTTCACACTGTCTGCCGCGGCCAGCAGGCCCTGATTGGCGGTCAATGACGGGTCGTACTGGTGAAAGTGCTGGCCGAAATAGGCGGCCACCGCTCCTTCGCTGGAGATGAAGTTTATGGAGCCCGGCGCCTGGTCATCGCTCCCGGTTGCGTCCAGGGTAATCTCGTCGCCCGTCCTGGTCAGTTCCAGGTGGAAGGAATGCCATTCATTGCCCACACCGTCATTATCCAGGTAATCGCGGGTTTCATAACTGCCTTGAGGTATCCGTTCCAGCGTTTTGCGGCGAATAAAATCGGCTGTTTCCTGCTGATCCAGGATAATGGAGGCCAGGGTAGTCTCCCGGCCAAAGCGGCGGAATATTTCCAACAGCCGCTCCTCAGCCCGCAGGGTTGCGGCCATCAGGGCCCGGGTGTCCCCCTCCAGCAGATCCGGGTAGCGGGAGTTTCGAAGGATGATGCGGTATGCTTCATCGTTCAGCCGGCCCTGGTCCACAATTCTGATGGGCGGAACCAGCGTGCCATCGTGGAAGATTTCGGTGTTGGCCGGACCGATGCTCCCAGGACGAGAGCCGCCCAGGTCCCAGAAGTGAGCGAAGGAATGGCAGTAGGCCACCAGTTCCTCCTCGTAGAAAACGGGGGCAATGAATACCATGTCGGGCGTATGGGTGATGCTGCCTCGCGACAGGTAAGGATCGTTGTACCAGTAAACGTCGCCGGGGTGCATGTTTTCCGGGGGGTAGTGATCCCACACGCAGCCCATGATGTCGCTGCCCATGGTCTCGCCGTAAATTTCCTCGCCCTTCTGGTCCAGGAAACTTACGGTGTAGTCCTTCTTTTCCCGGATGAAGGCGGACATGGCCGTCCGCTCGATCAGAAGCTCGCACTCCAGTCGCGCCGAACGAAGGGAGCCGCGAATAAGCTGCAGAGTTATGGGGTCGACGGAGTCCTGCCGGACACTTTCCTGTTTTCTCACCGGGCTGGCTGCCATGCCGCTGTTCCTCCCTTGATGAACGGGCCTTGCTAAACGGGCCGAATAATACAGTTGCCGTAATCGTCAACGCGGGCGCGCCAGGACGGTTCGACGATGACAGTGGAGTCCAGGTTTTCCAGAATGGCCGGACCAATAATTGTTGAACCCGGCGCCAGCAAGGCCCGGTCGTAAATGGGACAGGACAAGAGACCTGCTGATTCATCGAAATAGACGGAACGCTGGCCTACCAGTG
Organism: Dehalococcoidia bacterium; assembly: GCA_965207275.1. Classification (GTDB taxonomy): domain Bacteria; phylum Chloroflexota; class Dehalococcoidia; order Lucifugimonadales; family UBA3495; genus Bin22. Next base: position 1,272,361 of record CBDBMH010000002.1, on the reverse strand, counting down.
CTTTGGCAGGATCCATGGCTTCGCCAGGAATCGGGGCCATTGCCACCGCCTCCGCTTCCCCCCGGGCGGTAACGCGCAGCGTCACAACCTCCACGGGCTGGTTCAGGTGAAATCCGAAGAGCCGGTGATGTTCCTGGTGGAAACGCTGGAATGCCGCCTCCAGGACAACGGAATCCACCGACCTGCCCGACAACTCCACCGTAACCTCCGAACCCTGGTGGGCGTAGCGAAGGTCGGCCGAACGCGTCAACTGCCGCCGGTCAGGTGGAACGTCCTCGGAATCAAGCCAGCCAACGGCCTCCTCCTCCAGTCGCCGGTAGGTGTCCTCCATATCGGCCAGGTCATAGTCCGGTGGCTTCTGCAAGGAGGTCCTGGCGTAGTCGTTCTTGAAGTCGGTAACCAACAGCCCGTAGGCCGACAAAACGCCTGGGTTGGGCGGCGCTATAACTGTGCTCATGTCCAAAAGGCAGGCTACGCTGACGGCGTGCATGGGGCCGGCTCCGCCGAAGGCGACCAGGGCGAACCGGCGGGGATCGTAGCCACGCTCCACGCTGACATTCCGGATAGCGCCCATCATGTTGTAATTAACTATTTGCAGAATTCCGCTGGCGGCGCGGTTCAGGTCCAGGCCGAGGGGCGCGGCAATCCTCTCCTGGATGGCTGCACGGGCCGCCTCAACGTCCAGGGTAAGGGCGCCGCCGGCGATGGCGTCGCCGATGCGGCCCAGCACCAGATTGGCGTCGGTTACCGTGGGATCAACCCCGCCGAGGCCGTAGCAGACGGGTCCAGGCACGGCCCCGGCGCTGCGGGGCCCCACGTTCAAGTTGCCGGCAGCGGACAGGTACGCCACACTACCGCCCCCGGCCCCGATGGTCGCGATGTCCAGCATCGGAAGCTGCACCGGCCAGTCTCCAAGTTGGCCTTTAAGGGTGACGGTGGGCGCGCCCCCGTTGACCAGGGACACGTCGGTGCTGGTACCGCCCATATCGAAAGAAATGCAATCTTCAACCCCAGCGTATTCGGACACGACGACCGCGCCCATTACGCCAGCCGCCGGACCGGAAAGAGCGGTGTACACCGGCTGCCGGATAGCGGTTTCCGCGCCAATGACGCCGCCGTTGGACTTCATAATCAGCAGGGGAGCTTCGATGCCCATCTCCCGCAGGTCCCGGTCCAGGTTATCGATGTAGCCGCTAACCCGGGGCATGACGTAGGAGTTAAGGACGGTGGTAATGGTCCGCTCGTACTCCCGAAAAACGGGCAGCACTTCGGAGGACAGAGAAAGGTAGGCATCCTTGAAAGTCTCCATTACCAACTCCCGGGCTCGGTGTTCGCTGGCGGGATTTGCGTAAGAGTGGGTAAAGGAGACGGCAATAGATTCTATCCCCTGGTCACGAAAGTGGGCCGCCGCCCTTCGGACGGCTTCCTCGTCCAGATCGGCAATTATGGTCCCGTCAAAGGCGATGCGTACCGGGACTTCCAAGACCCGCTCCGGCGGCACCGGCCTTTCCGGTTTAACCCAGACATAGGGGTTGGCCATGCGGGCCATGCTGTGCCGTCCGATTTCCAGCACGTACTTGAAGCCCTCGGAGACCAGGACGCCAACGGGAGTGCCCTTTCCCTCCAAAATGGCATTGGTGGCAATGGTGGTGCCGTGAAATACCCGGCGCACCTGGGAGCAGGCAACTCCATTCTCGCTGAGTATGCGGGTCAAGCCGGCGACGAATCCACGGGATGGGTCGTCGGGAGTGGAAGGGGTTTTCAGCAGTCGAAGATTGCCGGTGGACAGGTTCAACAGGACAACGTCAGTGAAGGTCCCACCAACGTCGATTGCCACGGCATATTCACCCATAGTTTGCAGCCATACTTGGTCGGCCGTCGCCGCAGACTCGTCGGCGACGGCGGTTCGGGAGATGGGAAACGACGTTAGCCCAGGTGCTTTTCCAGGAAGGGCCAGATCTTGCTCCAGCCATCCACGGCCTGCTCCTGGCGGTACATGGCCCGGTCGTAGTAGAAGAAACCGTGCCCAGCGCCGTCATAGCGGTGGAACTCATAGCTCTTGTTGTGTCGTTTCAGTTCTTCTTCGTGCTGGTTAACCTGTTCCGCGGTGGGGGCCTGGTCGTCGTTTCCAAACAGTCCCAGCAGCGGGCAGGAAAGGTCGGCGGTATAGTCGATGGGCGCCACCGGCTGGTTGGCGGTAAGGTCGTCCCCGGAGGCCACCACGCGGCCGCCCCAGCAGTCTATGGCTGCGTCGAAGCCATCGACACGGCAGGCGGTAAGGAAGGTCAGACGGCCACCGGAGCAGGTGCCGAAAACGCCCACTTTTCCGTTGAGGTTGGGCAGGGTGCGCAGGAAGCGCATGGCCGCCCCGACGTCTCCCAGGGCCTGGTCGTCGGGAATGCCCCCGGACTCGCGTACCTGGCCGGCAATCGCCACGGGGTCGCCGTGGCCGTTTCGATGGTACAGGTTGGGGGAAATGGTCAGGTAGCCGTGGTGAGCGAAGCGTCGGGCCGTTTCGCGGTAGAACTCATCCCAACCGGGCGCATGGTGAATCAGCACCATGCCCGGGAAGGGGCCGGCCCCCAGGGGCTTGGCGACATAGGCGCCAATGGTGTCCCCGTTGTGGCCCTGTATGGTGGTCGTTTCGGCAATCATGCCCTCATACATGTCAGTGGTATAGGCCATTTGCAAACTCCTTTGGAGAAGATGCCCCTAGCTTGTAACGGTTTGGGGCCCAAGTCAAGAGCCGGGAATGCCGGCTCGGGACTAGCCGACCGGCGCCCGCTCCTCAGAGTAAGCGGCTTCAACGAACCCCTCTATCTGCCTCCAGCGGACATTAGCGTCATCGTGGGTCAGGTCGATGGATTCGCCGGAGGAACTCTCCAGGCCCCGAGGATGGTACACCAGTTCTATCAGGTTGTCGTCCGGGTCACTGATATAGGTGTATCGCTCGCCGGTGTCTTCCCTGACTCCCTGCCGGGGATCATTTCCTCCGGCGCCGGTAAATGAACCGCCGGCCGTCCGGGTGTAGGGAACGCCTTGTTCGTCCAGGTGGACCAGCATTTCATCGAAGTCCTCCACCTCGATGGCGAAGTGGACCCGGTCCACCTTTACCGGCCTATCGGTGTCGGAGGTGTGAATTTCACCCGTCCCCAGCCTGAGCTGAAGCTGGCGGCGGTTCAGAGCCGGGCCGCGGTCGAGAAATTGGGCCCCCAGGACCCGCTCATACCACTCCCGCGTCCGCTCCCGGTCGGTGATCTGGATGTTGATGTGGTGGATCATGCTTATCTTGGACATTGAAGCGCCTCCCATGACAGAAGTACACACACTGGTCCAATTATCTTTGCAAATCCGTATCAGCGCAATCCGGCCTTAATTCGCAGGATGTCTCTTTTCGGTAGAGGAATGGACTTCACGGTGAGAATATGTCCTCCTGCCTCGTCTGTTGCGGGCAAGATTATTCCTCGGTCCAGGCAAATCATTACTGGGCAAAATCCCATAAATGATTGCTTTGAATCAAATGTCGGCAGGGCAGGGCAAATTTGTTAGACCGGAGTACGGGATTTGCGTTCCAATTCAGGAAGTTTGGCTTGATGAGTATGTATGGGTCCGCCTCAGGCGGATGGCTGCCCTCGTCCACCCACAAAACCACTTGAAGCGGAACCTTGCCCTTGACTTGCGCTCCCTGTCCCTCCTTGGTCTCCCTTTGGTAGAATAGCGCTGTTCATGGCACAGTAAATATCCACTATCCAGATGAGGTGCGCCCCACTATGCCCGGTCACCGGCTGCTGGCCTGCTTTGCCCATCCTGACGACGAAGCCTTTCCCGTTGGCGGCGCCCTGGCAACTCACGCGGCCCGGGGAGTGGAGATTCGCCTGATTACCGCCACCCTGGGCGAGGAGGGAGAAATCCGGCAGGAAGGCGCGGCCACCCCGGAAACGCTGGGGTCGGTGCGCCGGGCGGAGCTGGCCCGGGCGGTGCGCATCCTGGGGGTGAGGGATCACATAGTTCTCCACTACCGGGACTCCGGGATGGCGGGCACACCCCCCAACGAGCATCCCCAGGCATTCGTAAACGCGCCGGCAGAGGTGGTGATAGAACGGCTGGTGGAGGAAATGCGCCGGTTCCGGCCCCAGGTGGTCCTTACCTTTGACCCGGATGGCCTGTACGGGCACCCGGACCATATTGCAATCCACAGGCACGCCACCGAGGCCTTCAAGCGGTCGGCCGATCCGGAGGCCTATCCCCAACATTTCATTAACGGGGTGCGGCCCTACGCTCCCCAGCGCCTCTTTTACAGCGCGCGTCCCAGGGGCTTTCGAATGGAATGGGCCCAGACCCTGCGGGCCCAGGGCATCGATTTCCCTTTGCCCGACCCCAACCGGGCCAACGACGGCGCGCCACCGGAGACCATCAACCTGGAAATGAACGTTGCCGACCAGATGGATCTCAAGATGGGATGCATCCTCAGTCACCGTACCCAGGTGGCTCCGGACTGGCCCTACGACCGGGTGCCAAGAGAGGCGGCCAACATGATCCTGGGGCGGGAGTATTACATTCGAGGGTGGCCCCTTGTCGAAGATGGCGATTCCGTTTCGCCCGATTTTTTTGACGGAATGGAGGCGGACTGAAGGCTGTTTTTTCGATGCCCTCGTTTTCCGCAAGAACAGGGGCCTGGTCTGAAAAGCCAATGGGCGGAGTCTCTTCTCCGCCCATCTTAACGTTCAACCACCCTGGCGAAGCGTCTACGGCGCCTGGGCCGCCTCCCGCAGTCGCGGCGCCACTTCCTGGGCATAAAGCTTTACCGAGTTGAGCACCTGCTCCACCGTCAGGCCGCCGCCCACGTTGGGCTCCATTATGACGCCGTCCAGGCCCAGCCTTTCGGTCAGTTGCATCAACTTTTCAACCACGGTGTCCGGGCTGCCGTAGGCCAGTCGGTCCTTCAGCAGATCGTCATAGGTAACGTTGGCCAGGCGCTCCGCCCGTTCCCGCCGTTCTTCGGACATGGTTGTGCCTGCCTGGCCTGCCGATGTTCCGAACAGGCCGCCCAGCCTCCGATATGACCGCATGGTGCTCTCTTCCGGGTCACCCCGCCCCTGGTCGTCGGTCTCCGCCACGTAAATGGGCACCCGCAGGAAGACCTCACCCCTGCCCTGATGACCTGCCTCCTCGCGTCCCTCGTGAAACATTTGCATATGTTCGTCCACTTCGTTCACGTCGAAGCCACGAAGCCCGAAAATGACCGAGTGGCCGCTTCGCCCAACTTGAGGAAAAGTGTCCCTGGTGGTTGCGGCAATACGGATCGGGGGATGGGGTTTCTGAAAGGGCTTGGGCAGGACACACAGGTCGCTGATCTGGTAGAACTCCCCTTCGTGGGTGAAGCGGTCCTCCGACCAGGCCTTCAGGATAATTTCCAGGTTTTCGGCAAAGCGCGCCCGGCTTTCCGCGTAGGGAATTCCATATCCATCGTAGGAGCGGGGGAACCCGCTTCGACCCACGCCGAACTCCAGGCGCCCTCGGCTCACCTGGTCCACGGTGGCCGCTTCTTCGGCCAGCCTGACCGGATGGCACAGGGGCAGGACGCTAACGCCCGTGCCGATCCTCACATTTTTCGTCCTGCCGGCGATGGCGCTGGCCATAACCAGGGGCACGGAAACCACCGACGGGATGCCCGCTCCCATGGGGTCGCCGGGCCTGCGGGGGGCGGCAAAGTGACGCTCTGCCAGCCATACACCGTCCAGGCCATATTCGTCCGCCACGTCCGCCATGGCAAAGGCCTCGTCAAAAGCCTCTTCCTGGGTTACGCCCAGACGGTAGTCACATTCCATAACCAGTCCGACGTGCATAGCAAGCACCTCACTATTACTGCAATAAGAAGGGGGCTACAGGTACCGCAAAGAAGGACGGGATTCCGACAGCTACGAGGATCTGTCTCACGTCCTGGTTATTCCCTCCCGGAAACCAGCCCACCGTTCCAGATTAGCCGCTGGAGTAGCCAGAAACCTGGCGCGACGGTCCATGCGGCAGAGGCGGTGCCACCGCCGTCACGCAAGCTGTGGGTACTCCGCTGCCGGAATAATTCCAAGGCGCCGTGCCTGGTCTGGCCCCTTCGGGTGCGGGCCCCCGCCTCGTATATTTCCCCGCCGAAAAAGGGCTGCCTCGCGAGCCTGTTGAATCCGGTACACTGCCTTAAGGTTATTGCGCCAAATCAGGCCGGCACTTCCAGGTTCATCCCCAGCCGTACCTGGCCAGGTTGGTCGAGCAATGCCCGGGCAATTCTGGCCCGGTGTTCAAAGCTGGTGCCCAGGCGCATGGTCCAGGCGGTGACCCTCCGGTACCACAGGTGCAGGTCGAATTCCATCATAAAACCCATTCCGCCGTGAAGCACCTGGGAAGTCCGGACCACGGCCTCGCATTTATCGTTGCAGAAGGACTTGGCCTGGGAAACTTCCATGGCCGCCGGCAGGCCCTGGTCCATCTTCCACAGGGCCTCGTAGGTCAGCAGTTGCCCGCCGTCCACCCACAGGATCATGTCGGCGCACATGTGCTGGACGGACTGGAAGGCGCCGATGGGCCGCCCAAAGGCCACCCGGTTCTTGGCGTACTCAATGCCCATCTCGGCGTCCTTACGGGCCGCGCCCACCATCTGGGCGCACAAGAGAGCAGTGCCCCGGTCAAGCATGGACTGCGCAATGGGCCAGCCCCGATTGAGGTCACCAACCAGGTTGGACCTGGGCACTCGGACGTTGTCGAAGGTGACCTTGCTCTGTTTGTCTTTGGCCAGAGTGGTCAGGGGAATCTGGCTCACGCCGTCGCTGCCGGCGTCCACCAGCAGCAGTGAAATGCCGGCGTTGTCGTCGGTGGCCGTCCCGGTGCGGCAGGCCACCAGGCACTTCTCGGCGGCGACAAAGTTATCCACGAACATCTTGGTGCCGTTCAGAACGAAGCTGTCGCCATCCTCCGTAGCCTGGCAGCAAATGGTCTCAGGGAGGTAACGGGGGTTTTCCTCGGAAAAGGCCCAGCTCAAGACCAGGTTCCCGCTGCCCACCCGGGGCAGCAAGTCCTGCTTCTGCAGGTCAGTTCCGGCTTCGGCGATGGTCAGGGCAGCCACCATAGTGGAGTGGAATGGGACGGGAGCGATGGCCCGGCCCACTTCTTCACAAATGAGCCCCAGGTAAGTCAGCGGGAGACCCTGCCCACCGTACCGTTCGGGAAGGGAGATGCTCAGCCAACCCAGGTCGGCCATCTGCCGCCAGAGCTCGGGGGGGTAGCCCAGGTCATCCTTCTCCATTTCTCTGGCCAAGCTGGGGGGGCATTCCGCTTCCAGAAACTCCCTGGCCAAATTCTTTACCATCTGTTCTTCTTCGTTAGGTAGTACGTCCATAAAGGTCCCTGGCGCTCTCCCGTAGAATTGATATTGCTGCCTCTCTGGCGGTGGATATCGAGGGGCCGCTAGTTCCGGGGCATTCCCAATCCCCGCCGGGCAATCTGGTCGCGCATTACCTGGGTGCTGCCGTGGTTGATACCGGACTGGAAGGCGCCCATCAGGTTGTGAGCAAATACCCCATCTTCTACGGCGTCCTCGGAGCCGTTCAACAGTTGGGCGTAAGGGCCCAGGATCTGGGCGATGGTCTCGGTGGTCCGAATGCCGTGCTCGGGGGCAAAGACCTTCTCGGCGGAACCCTCATAGGTAAAGGCGCCGCCCTTTTCCACCAGGGACATGCTCCGCATGGTCATCAACCGGCACACCTGGGCTTCGGTCCAAAGCTCAGCGATGCGGTCGCGCACTGAAGTATCTTCGGACAGGTTCATGCCCCCCAGGTCGTTAACCTTGACATAATTGACGATGTCCTCGTCCCGCCTGACCGAAATCAGGTACCGGCTGGCGCCCACCCGGTCCAGGTTAAGGCCCATGGCGCCCACGTACCAGCCCATGTTTTCCTCGCCCAGCATACAGGAAGCCGGCACCCGCACATCCTCGAAGAAGACCTCGTTGGTACGGGCGTCGCCGTAGGTGGTTCCCGCCGGCGCTGGAGGGTCGTTCTGTATCGTCCACAGAGGGCGTACGGTTATGCCTTCGGTGTTCATGGGGATCAGGAAGATTGAGATGCCCCGGTGCTTGGGCGCATCCGGATCGGTGCGGGCCATCAGGTAAATGTGGCTGGCGTAGTGGGCGGCGGTGGTGAACATCTTCTGGCCGTTGATCACGAACTCGTCGCCGTCCCGTACCGCCCGGCACTGCAAGCTGGCCAAATCCGCGCCGGCCTGGGGTTCGGTGAAGCCCAGGGCGAAGGAAATTTCGCCGTTAATCAGGCCGGGGAGGAAGAACTTCTTCTGTTCATCGGTGCCGGCGGCCAGGATGGCGGGCGCGCCGCTGCCGGCGCCGCCGACGGTAATGCCGGCCCGGGCGAATTCTTCCTCTACAATGTACTGGTCAATACGGTTGCCGTCCTGCCCGCCGTATTCTTTCGGCCAGCTTATGCCGACCCAGCCGCGTTCGCCCAGCTTCCGATACAATTCACGGACCTTGGGCCCACGCCGCCGTATTCCCAACTCCTCAATTTCATAGCGGACTTCCTCGTTGACATTTTCCTGGATGAAGACGCGCACGTCTTCGCGTAGCTGTTGCTGTTCGGGGGTGTATGCAAAGTCCATGTTGTACCTCTTGCAGGTGAAACGTCTGGGACCTGGGGCAGGGCGTGAAGTCCAGCGCGGACTGAATCACCCCAGACCGGATGGTTGGGGCCATTATATTACTTCGCCATAGGAGTGTCATCCGCAGAGCGGGGCGTTGGGCGCCATTTTCACCGGAATAGGCAGGTCTAAGCGCCTACACATACCTTTCCAGCACCGGCTTGATTGCCGCCACCAGCGGCGGAAGGAACTCCTGCCAGTCGCCGACAATCCCCACGTCCGCCGCTTTGAAAATGGGGTGGCGGCGATTGCTGTTGACGGCAACGATTACCCCGGCTTTTTGTATTCCGACGGTATGGTCAAATACCCCGCGAATTCCAACCGCCAGGTACACCTGGGGCGCGATAGTACGGCCGCTGATGCCCACCTGCACCTGGTGAGGCAGCCACCCGGCGTGCACCACGTTGCGAGTGGTGGCCACGGTAGCGCCAATTTCGGTGGCCAGGGCCTGGACTTGAGGCAAGTTCTCCGGTCCACCGATGCCCATGCCGGCGCCCAGGACTATTTCGGCCTGGGCCAGGGCTATACCGCCGGGATCTTCTTCGTAATGGGTCTCCACCACAGTGATATCGTTACCTTCAAAAGGAGGGGCGGAAAGGGATTCAATGCTGACTGTGGCGGATTCGTCGGGTTCGATGGGGGCCAGCAGTCCGGGCCGAAGGGTGACCAGGTTGGGCAGGGTCTTGGACAGGATAGGGGCAATCACGTTCCCGCCCAGGGCCGGCTTTAACTGCACCAGGCGGCCTTCCTCATCTATTTCCAGGTCAATGGCGTCGCCGGTTAGGCCCAGGCCCAGCCGGGCGGCGATGCGTGAGGCCAGGTCCCGTCCGTCGGCAGTGGCGGCGAACAGCACGGCATAAGGCTGCTCGGCGGCAATCGCCTCTGCCAGGGCATTGGCCACCGCCCGGCCGCATACCGGCCCCAGGGCGGCGTTGTCGAGGGTAACCACCCGGTCGGAGCCATAGGCGGACACGGTTGCCGCCGCGCCGTCTCCGGCATTACCGATGAGTACAGTGACCACCTGGCTGCGGGTAATGCCGGTCAACTGCCTGGCCTTGCCCAGCAGCTCCAGGGTTACCCGTCGCAGCCCTGCCTGTGAAGTTTCAGCCACCACCCAGATGGCCTGCCCTTTTTCATCGGGGTAGCGGGCGCCGTCCGCGGCGGGTACGTAGGCCGGGTCTTCCGTGCCAAGGACCGCCAGGCTGTCCTGCAGTAACTGGGCCACCTGGCCGGCGGCGGCTTCCGGGGTTTCCCCCTCAATCATCAAGCCCTGCCGGGTAGGCTCCACCAGGCGTATGTCTTCCACCCAGGTGGGCGAACCCTCCAGGCCAAACTGGGAAAGGTCATCAGTCAACTGGGCGCAAGTCACCTCTTCCACCGGCTTGTCCTGGGCCTCGGCCATCTGCTGACGGTTGGCGAAGGTCTCGGCAGCTACGCCCTCGGTTACGCAGACCACCGCAGGCAAGGGGCACTCCACCAACTGGTAGCCCTCATCGGTGATGCGCTCAGCCACCACCCTGTTAGCGTCGGGAAGCAGTTCCAGTTTTCGTACCTGGCTGATGTGAGGCAGGCCCAGCAGTTCGGCCAGTTCCGGCCCCACCTGGCCCGTCTCGGCGTCGGCGCTGTTGCGGCCGCAAACAATCAGGTCAGGCCGCTCCCGCTGCAGGACCATGCCCAGTGCCCGGGCGGTGGCCAGGGTGTCGGAACCGGCCAATGCCCGGTCGCTCAACAGGACACTACGGTCGGCGCCCAGGGCCATGCAGGTGACCAGCCCTTCCCTGGCCTGGGGCGGACCCATGGAAACGGCTACTACTTCGTCCTCGGGACCGGACTTCAGCTGCACCGCTCTGACCAGGCCCAGAACGTCAAACGGGTTCACCTCGGAAGGCACTCCGTCTCGCACGATGGTCTTCTTTTCATAGTCGAAGGTGATTCTCGAGACGACCGGCACGTATTTGACACAGACTGCCGTCTTCATTCAACCGCTCCTTGCCCACTTAATGGGGGCGCAACTTGATATGGCGCTGCCGGAAATCAATCTGCCTCAGTGTCCGGTTGCGCCAGAAGATTCGCTTGTATCTGCCTGGTCAACCGCTGCAGCGCCGGACTGAAGGTCACCGGATACCTGGGAGGACTTACTGTTTGCTTGAAATTGCTCGCCAACCGTTCAAAGTCGGCGTTGAATCGCTCCCGCATTTCCGACAATGCGGGTTCGGGGCGAGTCTTTCGCCCACTTTCCATGACAGTCTCCAGAAGCGGTTCACCCGACGGTAGCTCCTCTTCCAACAGCGCGACCAGGTCCTGGTCAAAGTTTCGCCGGTCATCCAGGAGACGGTAGACCTGCTTGACCCCTGGCGGCGATACTTTCTCCGGGCTGAGCTTCATGACCGGCCTGCCGTCGTAGCAGGCAAGTTTGTAGGACATATCGGAATACGGCGCGTCCGCGGAGGTCCCCACCCTGGTACCCACGCCGAAAATATCTATGGGCGCTTTCTCGAGGACCAACCGGCCGATTTCATACTCGTCGAGCCCGCCGCTGGCTACAATGCGGACATAGTCCAGGCCCGCTTCGTCCAGAATTGTCCGCACCTTCCGGCTGAATTCCAGGTAATCTCCCGAGTCAAGCCGCACGCCCACCAGCCTGTTCCCCTGGGCTTCCATTTCCCGGCCAACCTGCACCGCGTTTCCTGCGCCCTCGATGGTGTCGTAAGTGTCCAGCAGGAGGATTGTACGCTGGGGGAAGGCGCGGGCATAAGCCCGAAATGCCTCCAGCTCGCTGGGAAAGGACGTAATGAGGGAGTGCGCCATGGTTCCGGCCGGCGGGATACCATACCGTCGAGCCGCCATCACGTTGCTGGTGGACTGAAAGCCGGCAATATAGCCGCTACGGGCCATGCTCAGGGCCCCGTCCACGCCAGGGGCCCGACGCGCGCCAAAGTCCGAAATGGCCCGTCCTTCAGCCGCCCAGACGCAACGGGCCGCCTTGGTGGCTTGCAGGCTTTGAAAGTTCAGCCGGTTTATAACCAGCGTCTCCACCAACTGGGCTTCGATAATCGGGGCGGTAACCACGAGGACCGGTTCATTGGCAAAGAAAATGCGGCCCTCGGGGAGCGCCCGTACGCTGCCGGTGAATTGCAGATTCCCCAGGAAGTCCAGGAACTCCTCGGTGAACATCCCGGTCTCGCGGAGGTACTGCCGACTGCCATCGCCGAAACTGACACCTTCCAGGAAGTCAAGAACGTCCTCCAATCCGGCGGCGACCATGTAGCCGCGATTGGGCGGATAGCTGCGGAAGAACAAATCAAAGGTGGCCGGCGCCAGCATTCCTCGTTCAAAATAGGTCTGGGCCATGGTCAGCTCGTACAAGTCGGTGAACAGACCCAGGTCGGCGCGAGTTATGTGGTAGGCCCTTTGATTCATGCTGGAAACAGGGCGGTGGTATCCGTAACGGGTGGACTGCAATTGGCGCTATTATGTTGAAGCCTTCCCAGGTATGTCAAATGGAGGGCGCGACCCTCGGCTTCGACGTCACCCGGTAGCAGCGTGGTCGAACTTCCCGCCAAATAACCTATCGTTCACTCTATTGAGAGGGAACGCACCGAATATGGGGCTACGGTTACGCATTCCGTCACAAATAGGTTCCGATGTACTGGACAACGGGTACCGGTTAATTTGACATCCCTTGCCACCTTGATTATTATAGCCCTGCGCTAATGGGTTAAAAACTTAATACTATATCTGGGACCCTTATCCAGATCGGCAGAGGGAACGGCCCGATGAAGCCAGGCAACCCGCCCCAGCGAAGGTATCGCCACGGGGCAAGGTGCTAAATCCGGCCTCTCCCCGGTTATGTGGGGAGAGGAAAGATGAGGGAGCAGCGTAAGACTTTGTGCTTCTCTCAACGAGGAGCTTTTTTTATGCCCGTAGTTGATAGCCGGAGAATCCAGCATTGAACGAGATTCGGCCAATACAGTGGGACAACGGCACCCTGAAACTCCTTGACCAGACCCGCCTTCCGGCGGAACAGGTGATTGTAGAGTTGAACGATTACCGTGGCGCCGTTGCCGCCATAAGAGATATGCAGGTACGTGGCGCCCCGGCCATCGGGGTTACCGCCGCCTATGCCGTGGTGATGGCGGCTTCAGAACTGTCCACCGATGACCGGGACGCGTTCCTGGACCGGCTCCGCACCGCGGGCGAATTGATCAACGCCGCCCGTCCTACCGCCGTCAACCTTCAGTGGGCCGTCCGCCGCATGCTGGAAGTCGCGCGGTCTGAACCGGACATGGACCGTATCAATGATCGGCTGTTGGCTGAGGCGAAGACCATCCAGGCCGAGGACGAGGAAATCAACCGCCGCATGGGCGAGTTCGGCCGGGAACTGATGCCCGAAGGCGGCGCGGTCCTCACCCATTGCAATACCGGCGCACTGGCCACTTCGGCCTTCGGAACGGCCCTGGGGGTAATCCGGTCCGGGTGGGAGTCCGGCCGCAGGTTCCAGGTATTCAACACCGAGACCCGTCCCTTCCTGCAGGGCGCCCGGCTGACGTCATGGGAGTTCCAGCAGTTGGGTATTCCCGCGACCCTGATGGTGGACTCGGCCGCCGGGATAATGATGCAACGGGGGGCAATCAGCTGCGTCATCACGGGGGCCGACCGCATTGCGGCCAACGGAGATACGGCCAACAAGATCGGCACCTATTCCCTGGCCGTCCTGGCGAAGGAAAACAACATTCCTTTCTACGTGGCCGCCCCCACCAGCACCGTTGATTTGAGCCTGGAGTCCGGTGAAGAAATCGAGATCGAACAGCGGGCGGGCGACGAAGTAACCCACTTCCAGGGGCAACCCACCGCGCCCGTGGGCGTGGAGGCCATCAACCCCGCCTTTGACGTTACGCCGCACCGCTACATAACCGCCATCGTTACCGAAAGCGGGATTGCAATGCCGCCTTTCGTTGAGAGCTTGAAGCTGGCCGTCACCGGCAGCTAGACAGGGACAACTACAATCCTGGAAACGGTTAGAGGATAAAGATATGCCAGCGCCCGAACAGCAAACCCGCCGTCGGATGGCCCGCACCGGATTGACCGCGTGTGACCCGGACCGAGCCTGTCCCGGCTATCTTCTCTACGCCCCCATGAGCGGTGGCGGCGCCGTTTACCTGGTGGACATGGAGGGCAATGAAGCCCACCGGTGGGACCTTCCCCACCCGCCGGGCCTGTACGGCTACCTGCTGCCCAATGGCAACTTGTTCTACGGCGGCAAGACTCGTGACGACACCTGGGACCGGTTCCCCTCCTGGAAACGGTTCAAGGGCGGCGTCATGCTGGAGGTTGACTGGCAGGGCAACGTGCTCTGGGAGCACTACGACAAGGAGCATCACCACGACGCCCGGCGTACTCCGGAAGGCGGAGCCCTGTACATGACCGTTGAACTGATGGACCCGGCCCAGGCCGCCACCATCAAGGGAGGCGTTCCGGGGACCGACGCCGAGGGTATGTGGGCCGACGTCCTGGTGGAGGTGGACAGCGCCGGCAACCGGGTGTGGGAGTGGCACGCCGCCGAACACCTGGACCCGGAAAGGCATGTCATCACCTTCAATGACCTGCGGGACGAATGGAGCCACGGAAACACGGTGGCGCCCCTGGACGGCGACCGGGTGATGTTCAGCTTCCGCAATATTTCCACCGTGGGCATCATCGATAAGCGGACCGGCGACATCACTTGGCAATTGGGCGACACAGTCCTGGCCCAGCAGCACGACCCGAACCTGCTGCCCAACGGGAATGTGCTGGTCTACGACAATGGCTCCCACCGCAAGAACGCCGGCCTGCCCTTCTCCCGGGTGATTGAAGTTGACCCGGCGACCAACGAGATTGTCTGGTCCTACCAGGACTCTCCTCCTTACAACTTCTTCAGCGCCTACATTTCCGGGGCCCGCCGCCTGCCCAACGGCAATACCCTGATTACTGAGGGTATGTTCGGTCGAATGTTCCAGGTTACGCCCGAAGGTGACGTGGTCTGGGAATACATCAATCCCTACTTCGCGGAAGATGCCGAAGGTCAGGTGGTAAACCGGGTGTTCCGCAGCACCCACTACCTTCCCGAGCAAGTACCCAATCTCTAGGAGCGTCAGATGCCGGACCACGAGGCAACCGTTGGCGTAATTGGGGGAAGCGGCCTGTACGACATGGACGGTATGACCGATGTCCACTACATCGACGTCGACACGCCCTTTGGCCGTCCCAGCGACAGCGTTGTGGTGGGCAGCCTGGAGGGTACAAAGGTGGCATTCCTGCCCCGGCACGGCCGCGGCCACCGCATTAACCCCACGGGCATACCCGCTCGGGCCAACATATACGCCATGAAGGTGTTGGGCGTGCAGCGCCTGATATCCGTCAGCGCCGTTGGCAGCCTGAAGGAAGAGTTCGCCCCCCTGGACCTGGTGGTACCAGACCAGATAATCGACCGGACCAGGCGCCGCATCCATACCTTTTTTGACGAGGGTATCGTGGCCCATGTCGGATTTGCGGACCCCTTCTGCGCCGACGCCAGCGAGGTCATCGCCGGAGCAGGCAGGGAAGTAGGCGTCACGACCCACGTGGGCGGCACCATGATCGTGATGGAGGGTCCCGCCTTTTCCACTCGGGCCGAGTCATTCATGTACCGTTCCTGGGGCGCGGGAATCATCGGCATGACCGCGCTGCCGGAAGCCAAGCTGGCCCGGGAGGCGGAGATGTGCTACGCAACTATGGCGTGGATTACCGACTACGACTGCTGGCACGAGTCGGAAGAATCAGTGACGGTGGAGATGGTGGTCCAGAACCTGCTGAGCAACGTGGCCCATTCCAAGGAAATGCTGCGGCTGGTGATTCCCCGGCTGGGGCCCGCCGAGACCTGCGCCTGCAATTCCGCCCTGAAGGACGCCATAATTACTGACCCGCGGGGCATTTCGGAAGAAATCAAGCACAAGCTGGCCCCCATCGTGGGACGCTACGTCAGTTAAACAATATTCGAAACCCGAGAAAGGAATGGACCGGGTTTCCATAAGTTAAGGAGGTACAGATCATGCCAAGGCAAGAACCCGGCGAACCCTATTTCCGGGTTGATTCCGACGAAGCCAGCGCCATGCTCGACAACGAGCCGGAAAACACCGTAGTCGTGGACGTGCGCCGCGACGACGAATGGGTTACCGGCCACATATCGGGCGCGGTCCATATCCCCATAGACGATCTGTCCGATCGGATAGACGAGGTGCCCAGGGACAGGAAAGTGCTTTTCATCTGCGCCATGGGCGTCAGGAGCGGCCTGGCCTGCGAGGTGGCCTTCTCCATGGGCTACGACACCCTCAACCTTTACAACATCGAGGATGGTACCCCGGCATGGATCGCCGGAGGGCATCCGACGACCTACCCGGGTCATTAGAGAGATGTTCCAGTAGCAATTCTGTCAGCATAAGGAGTTAACTTTTGGCTTTACAAGATACCAAGGGAGATGTCAGGGACCTGTCCCTGGCGAATGACGGAGTAAATCGCATACAGTGGGCCGAGCGGGAGATGGGCGTCCTGAGAATCATTCGGGAACGTTTCGCCCGGGAGAAGCCGCTGCAGGGCCTCCGCATGGCTGCCTGCCTGCACGTGACCACGGAAACGGCCAACCTGGCCATTACCCTGAAGGAGGGCGGGGCAGACGTGGCCCTCTGCGCCAGCAACCCGCTCAGCACCCAGGACGACGTGGCCGCCGCCCTGGTAAGCCAGTACGGCATCCCCACCTTCTCCATCAAGGGCGAGGACAACGAGACCTATTACAGCCACCTTAGCGCCGTCCTGGACCACAGGCCCCAGTACACCATGGATGATGGGGCCGACCTGGTCAGCATGCTCCACAAGGAACGCTCGGACCTGCTGCCCGAAGTGGCCGCCGGCACGGAAGAGACCACCACCGGCGTAGTCCGGCTTACCGCCATGGCCAACGACGAAGCCCTGAAGTACCCCATCATCGCCGTCAACGAGGCGGAGACCAAGCACTTCTTCGACAACCGCTACGGGACCGGCCAGAGTACCCTGGACGGCATCACCCGGGCCACCAATATCCTGTGGGCTGGCCGCAGGGTGGTCGTTGGCGGTTATGGCTGGTGCGGCCGGGGCGTGGCTTCCCGGGCCCGGGGTCTGGGCGCCCACGTCATAGTCACCGAGGTCAACGCGGTGCGGGCGCTGGAAGCCGTCATGGACGGTTTCACCGTCATGACCGGCATGGAAGCGGCCAGGGTGGGCGAGGTCTTTATCACGGTAACCGGAGGGCGCCATACCATCAGTGGCGATCACATGGCCGTCATGCCCGACGGCGCTATCGTCGCCAACAGCGGCCACTTCAACGTGGAAATCGACATCCCGGCCCTGGAAGCTATGTCGGTAGGCCACCGGGAGGTGCGCCCCTATGTCGAGGAATACACCACCACCGATGGGCGCCACATCTACCTGCTGGGCGAGGGTCGCCTCATTAACCTGGCCGCCGCCGAAGGCCACCCTTCCGCGGTGATGGACATGAGCTTTGCCAACCAGGCCCTGAGCGTGGAATACCTGGTCAAGAACCACAGGGAAATGAAGCCCGGTGTGTACGTTGTACCTTCGGAAACCGACCAGGAAGTGGGACGGCTCAAGCTGGAGTCCATGGGAATCCAGATCGACCGCCTGACTGCCGAGCAGCAACGCTACCAGGAAAGCTGGGAAGAGGGCACCTAGGCGCTGAGTACCCGGCCCCGTTCCCATCGATGCGCGGGGCAGACGACGCTGCCTTCCCTGACAACCATCTGCAGGGATAAGTAACATCGCCGGCCCCACAATATGGAGGATTAAACAATGCCTATCCAGTTCATGACTTCCCCCAAATATCTGCTGACTTCCGAGTCAGTGACCGAAGGCCACCCGGACAAACTGTGCGACCAGATTTCCGATGCGGTGCTGGACACGGCACTTTCCGGAGACAACATGAGCCGCGTCGCCTGCGAGACAGTGGCCACCAAGAACCTGATCATGGTAACCGGTGAAATAACCACCGGAACAAACCTGGACTTTAACGAGATTGCCCGGAGAGTGATGCTGGACATCGGCTACACCGACGTCAAATACGGCATCGACGGCAATTCCTGTGGCGTCGTGGCCCACGTAAGCCAGCAGTCTCCCGATATCAGCAGCGGAGTCACCACTTCCCTGGAGCACCGGGGCGAGTCCGAGGCCGACGCTCGTCGGGCCACCGGCGCCGGCGACCAGGGGATGATGGTCGGCTTTGCTTGCAACGAAACCGATGGCCTTATGCCCCTGACCGTTGACCTTTCCCACCGCCTGGTCGAGCAACTGTCCAAGGTCCGCAAGGACGGACTGCTTCCCTACCTGGGCCCGGATGGCAAATCCCAGGTAACTGTTGAGTACCGCCACGGCCGGCCCCACCGGGTCGACGCCGTGGTCATCAGCACCCAGCACGAGGATCAGGATGATCGGGAAGCCTTCTCAAAGCAGCTCCGCAAGGACATCAAGCAGCACGTTATCAACCCCATCGCCGGCGAGTTGATGGACGACGACACCAACATCTACGTCAACCCCAGCGGGTGGTTCGTGGTGGGCGGGCCCCAGGGAGATACCGGCCTGACCGGCCGCAAGATCCTGGTAGACACATACGGCGGCATTGCCCGGCATGGCGGCGGCGCCTTCTCGGGAAAGGATCCGACGAAGGTTGACCGCTCCGGCGCCTACGCCGCGCGTTACGTGGCCAAGAACCTGGTGGCCGCCGGCCTGGCCGACCGGGTAGAGGTCATCGTCTCCTATGCCATCGGCGTCGCCGAACCCATCTCCGTGTCCGTGGAGACCTTTGACACCAACCACCTGGACAACGAGAAGATTGAGCAGTTGGTACAGGAGAACTTCGACCTGCGACCCGGCGCCATCATCGAAGACCTGGACCTGCGTCGCCCCATCTTCCGCCAGACCGCCGCCTATGGCCACTTCGGGCGCACCGACATTGATCTGCCTTGGGAACGCACCGACAAGGCCGACCTGCTGCGGCAGAAGGCCGGGCTTTAAATTCGATTCCAGGGAACCAGACCCCCAATAGTGAGGGAACCAGTCCCCGCCCGAAAGCTGCCGAATGCAGGTCCGTGGCGGGGACTTTATTTCGGGGAGTCAAAAAAATGTCTTCACAAATCAGGTTTGGCACCGATGGCTGGCGGGCAATTATCGCCCAGGACTTCACCTTCGCCAATGTCGCCCGCTGCGCCCAGGGTCTGGTGGACTACCTGAAGGACACGGGCAACGCTGACCGGGGACTGGTTGTGGGTTACGACACCCGGTTCCTTTCTCGGGAGTTCGCGGAGACCGTGGCCTGCGTTTGCGCCGGCAATGGAATCCGGGCCTGGTTGACCCACGAGGCGGCCCCCACGCCGGTGGTCAGCTTCAGTGTGCTGGACAAGCAGGCTGCCGGGGCAGCCATCATCACCGCCAGCCATAACCCCGGCATCTGGAACGGCTTCAAGTTCAAGCCCGAGTACGCCGGCAGCGCCACGGACGAGATCACGGGCCGGATGGAGGCCAAAATCGACCAGGTCATTGAACCGGCAACCATTTCCCTGGCCAAGGGCAGGGAAGGTGGCCTGATCGTGGACTTCGACCCAAAGCTGCCTTACCTGGAGCGAATAGAGGCGCTGGTCGACCTGGCGGCGATCAAGCGCGCAGGACTCAAGCTGATGGTCGATTCCATGTTCGGCGCCGGCGCCGGCTATATTGACGAGTTGGTATCGGGAGAAACGACGACGGTATCCGAGATGAACGGCTACCGCAACCCGGCCTTCCCCGGCATGGACCAGCCCGAGCCCATCGGCCACAATCTGTCCGGTCTCATGGCAAGGGTACCTTTGGAGGGCGCTTCCGTCGGCATTGCCCTGGACGGCGATGCGGACCGGGTCGGAATTGTGGACGAGAAGGGTAGCTTCATCAGCACTTTGGAAGTTTTCTCTCTGCTGGCCCTTTACCTTCTTGAGTACAAGGGCATGCGGGGACCCCTGGTCAAGGGTATAACGTCGTCCATCATGCTGAACAAGCTGGCCGAAAGGTACGGCGTCGCCGTTCACGACATGCCCGTCGGATTCAAGCACATCGGTCCCAGGTTCAGCGAGGTTGACGGGATCATGGGCGGCGAGGAAAGCGGAGGTTTCGCCTTTCGCGGCCACATTCCGGAGCGGGACGGCATCCTGAGCGGCCTCTACATCCTGGAATTCATGGCCCGCACCGGCAAAACGCCATCGCAGCTTATTGACGATCTGTTCGCCCTTGTTGGCCCCCATTATTATCGCCGGCGCGACGTGGCCTTCGATGCCGGCGCCAGGTCGGCCATCCAGGCCCGAATCCGGTCGGGGGAACTGACCGAACTGGCCGGCCTGAGAGTGATAGCCTCCGACGAGATTGACGGAAAGCGCCTCTTCTTTGACAACGCCTGGCTGGCATCCCGCTTTTCCGGCACCGAACCACTGCTCCGCATTTACTGCGAGGCCGAAAGCGCCGAATTGGTGGAGAGCTTGCTGGACGCCGCGGCCGAGTACCTGGGCGTCTAAATCCAACGGCGCCTGAACCCTTAGGGGCGGTCTTCCTAACCGCCCTCTTCTTATTTATGAATGTGTCGCCCTACGAGAGTTCGCCGGAAAACCGCGTTCAATAAGCACGTTCAACAAGCCAACTCAACAAGATAGTAAGGCTGGCGCAATTCTGGTGAACTCATGAGGCTACCGGTAACCCGGCACTGCCCCATATAATATAAAGAGGAGAACGCAGGAGGAAGGTCTGACATTGATTACCGCAACGGAAGGAAACAGGCACCGGGGTTACATAATTGCGGCTCTGGTTGCCTTCGGGGCCATCGCTTTGGCTGTTATTGCGTCCCAGACCATCGGGGGAGGCACGGGGATCGATTTCGTCAACCTGTTCGTGGAACGACTGTCCGGCCGTTCGGGAAGCTTCCTGGGAGGCCTGGTAACGGCTACTTCGCTCTTCGCCTTTGCTGCCGGTCTGGCATCTGCGGTCAATCCCTGCGGCTTTGCCATGCTTCCAGCCTACCTGGGCCTTTACCTGGGATCCGGTGTGGCGGGGGACGGGGCCGGACCCGTGCGCCAGCTGACCCAAGCCCTTCTGGTAGGCGCGGCCGTAACCGCGGGTTTTATCGTGCTTTTTGGCCTGGCCGGTACCGCCATCGGTTTTGGCGCATCTTTCGTGGTCAGTTACATCCCCTGGATTGGCCTGATAATCGGCGTGTTACTGACCCTGACTGGCGCCTGGCTGGTGGGCGGCGGAAAACTGTATACCGGCATAGCGGCCCAAGCCGCCACCCGCATCGGGAACCCCGGGCAGGTCAGCGTCAGGGGCTATTTCCTCTTCGGCATAAGCTACGGGGTAGCGTCCCTCAGCTGCACTCTGCCCATCTTCCTGGCGGTGCTGGGGCTGTCGGCAGCGGATTCCAGCTTCCTCAGCACTGTGCTGAACTTCCTGCTTTTCGCCCTGGGCATGGGCCTGGTCGTAATGGCGCTGACCCTGGGCATTGCCTTCTTCCGCAGCGCCATGGTCGGAGGACTGCGAAAGGCCCTGCCCTACATCCAACCGATCGGCTACTGGTTGATGGTCCTGGCCGGCGCTTACATAATCTTCTATTGGCTGACCATAGGCGGGTTGCTGCAATAGGTGACCGTTGATCAACTCCCACGCGAAGGCACAAAAAGAATCGGGGACGGTCCCTAAGGACCGTCCCCTGAGTCTTTCGGAAGCGAGAGGTAACTAGCGCTTGGTGTACTGGGGAGCGCGGCGCGCCCGTTTCAGGCCGTATTTCTTGCTTTCCTTGATGCGGGAATCCCGGGTAACGAGGCCGTGCCGCCGGAGGGTGGCTTTGAGTCCCGCATCGTAAACGATGAGGGCCCTTGCAATGCCGTGGCGTATAGCTTCGGCCTGGGCGTTAACCCCGCCGCCGGTCACCTTCGCCACCAGCTGAAACTGGTTCCTGGTGTTGGTCACCTTGAAGGGTTCGTCGATTACCACCTGCCAGGGAAGCCAGTTGAAATACTCATCCACCAGCTTGCCATTGACCAGCATGGGGCCACCGTCGGAGGTGGGATAAAGCCGTACCCTGGCAATGGCCGTCTTGCGCTTTCCCGTCCCGTAGAAATACTGCTGTTGTGTTTCCGCCTGCACCAAAGCTTGTAACCGTCCTTATTATCCTTGTGTCTGTTCCGAAAGCTGGCCCACCTGGGCCTGGTGGGGGTGGGTGTCCCCGGCATATACCTTGAGACGCTTCAGCATCTCCCTGCCCATTTTGTTGCGGGGCAGCATCCCCTTCACCGCCAGCTGGAGTACCCGGTCCGGGTGATCTTCCAACATGTCCCGAAGGATAAATGACTTCAGGTTGCCCACGTAACCGCTGTGGCGATAATAGGTTTTCTGCAAAAGCTTGTCGCCGGTGATCCTGACCTTGTCCATATTGACCACGACCACATGGTCGCCGGTCAGCACGTGGGGCGTGTAGGTTGGCTTGTCCTTGCCCTGCAGGGCCACCGTCACGTCTCTGGCGAGCCTGCCCAGGGACTTGCCCGTGGCGTCAATGAGCCGCCAGCTCTGTGGCACCTGGCCAGTCTTCGGAAAATAAGTGCTCTGTCTTTTCATCTGCAACGACCTGCTACCAGGGATTTTTGTATCTTACGTTCAACAGGCTAAGACCCTTTGCGGGAAGAGTCGGTATGCTGTCGATAGAAATTATGATCGAATTGTCCTCTTGTCCCCTGAGAATTTCGCTAATGGTCCCGACCGGGAAGTTTCCCCTGCCTATTTCCACCAGTACCCCGTTTGTCCGGCGAATCTGGTGCCGCATGAAGCCACTGGCTTCGCACGTAATGTCCACAATGTGTTCGTCATCCTGCGCTGGCGCTACGTCCCACCGGTCAACCCGCCGCACGGCGCTTCTGTCCGCAGGATGGGCGGGGGTAAAGGGCCTGAGATCGTGGACACCCACCAGGTCCTGCGCTGCCAGGTTCATGTATTCAACATTTAAGGATTCCGCTATCCAGTGGCTGTGCCGCCGCCATATGGCCGATGGACGGGGCCGGTTCAGAATTCGATACCGATAAGTCCGGCTTGCGGCATCCCTGCGGGAATTGAAGCTACCGTCAACCTGCGCCGCATCCAGAACCCTTATGTCCGCCGGGAGATAGTAATTCAGGGCCCCCACAAAGGTTTCGGAGGTATACTTGCTTCCTGTTTCGAAGTCTACTACCTGACCCAGGGCATGGGCGCCGGAATCAGTCCTGCTGGCCCCACGAACCCTTGTATCTTCTTCCGTCAGCCGAAAAATTGCTTTTTCAAGCTCGCCCTGTATGGTTGGTTCCTGGGCCTGCAATTGAAAGCCCGCATATTCGGTGCCTTCGTACTCAATCACCAGGGCGAGGCGTCGCTTGCCTGCTGATGTTTCCGCGAATCCTTCACCGAGGGTGGAATGGCTTTTCGGCAATCGAAACTCGGGTAGCGAGAATCTAGACCAACTCGATGACGGCCATTTGCGCTCCGTCTCCCTGCCGTGGACCCAGCTTCACGATCCTGGTGTACCCGCCAGGGCGGGACTCGTACCGCTCGGCCAGGTCGTCAAACACCTTTTTCACCACCTGTTTGTTGGGGATCTGCGCCAAAGCCAGGCGGCGGTGGTGCAGCGACCCCTTCTTGCCGTGGGTAATCAACTTTTCCGCCACTATGCGGGTTTCCTTGGCCTTGGCCAGGGTGGTGGTTATTCGTTCGTGCCGGATCAACTCGCAGGTGAGCCCCCGCAGCAGGGCCTTCCGCTGGTCCTTGTATCGGCTGAGATTGCGGCCGGCTACTCTGTGGGATGCCATGGCCTAGCAGTCCTCCTCTTCATCTTCAAAGTCATAGTCCAGATCGTCGTCGAACTCTTCGTCATCGTCGCCCATTTTGCTCAGCGCGCCGATCAAGTTCTCCATCCCTTGGGAAGACGGTATGAGGGCAATACCCTCCATATCCTGTTGATCCGACTCTTCGGCGGGCCGGTCGACCTCCTCGCCAACCGCGGTAGCGTCGGCGGAACTATCGCCAACCCCCTGCTCCGCCAATCGGGAGCGCAGTTCGCTGAGAGACTTCTCGCCGAAGTTGCGAATCTTCAGCAGTTCTTCGTCGGACATCTCCAGCACTTCACCGACCCTGGTGATGTGGGCCCGCTTCAGGCAGTTCAGGGTGCGGTGAGACAATTCCAATCGCTCGATTGGAGTCTGGTATAGCTCAGGTGAAAGGTTCAAACTGGGCCGGCTCGTAAGCGTCGCGCCGCCGCCAGCAAGGTTCTTGAAGAGGAAGAAGTCCTCCACCAGGGAGTCGGCAGCCTCGCTCAACGCATCCAGGGGCGAGATCGTGCCGTCCGTCCAGAGCTCCAGCACCAGCCGCTCGTAGTCGGTCCGCTGGCCCACCCTGGTGGGTTCCCGGGTGTAGTTGACCTTCCTCACCGGATTGAAAATAGCGTCCACCGGCAGCACGCCTACCTGGAGGCCGGAACTGCCATCGGACTGAGTGGCCGGCCGGTAGCCCAGGCCCGACTCCACATTGAATTCAATGGACAAGGTCGCTTCCGGGTCGTCCAGGGTGGCCAGGTGCAACTCCGGGTTTACGATTTCGAAATCGCTGGAGGTGGCAATATCCCCGGCGCATACCCGGCCTTCACCCTGCACGTCCAGCCGCATCTTTCCGGTACGGTCGCTCTGGGCGTGGATCCGGATTCGTTTGATGTTGAGAAGCAGGTCCATAACCTCTTCCTTGACACCCTGAATCGCCGTATATTCGTGGACCACGTCCTCAATCTTCACCCACGTGATGGCGCTGCCCCGAATGGAGCTGAGCAAAAACCGGCGAATGGGATTGCCGATGGTGTGCGCAAAACCCGGAACCAGGGGTTCCAGGGCAACCATGGCATATTCATCCCTGGATTCCAGTACGGTAATTCCAGGCTTGATGTTTTCGGTAGCCCCTTCCGGCGGGACCGATGGGAGAATATAAGCATCCAGCATGAGACCTACTACCTCGAATAGAACTCTACTATCAACCTGGAGTTTATAGTCTGGGACAAGTCTTCGTCTGCGGGCAGGGCCGCTACTTCTCCCACCATCTCATTCACGTCCAGCGACAGCCACGAAGGCACCGGACGCTTGGGTATGCCGTCGGTCCGCTCCCTGAAGAAGTCCGAATTCTTGGACGACTCTTTCCACGCGATGGTGTCGCCCATCCTTACCAGGAAGGAGGGGATGTTGGTCTTCACACCCCGGACCATGAAGTGGCCATGCCGCACCATTTGCCGCGCCTGTTTCCGGGAGTCGGCGAAGCCCAACAGATAGACCACGTTGTCCAGCCGGCGCTCCAGGGTGCGGAGAAGATTCAGGCCGCTGATGCCGGGGTTGTTGAAGGCATCCGCCATGTAGCGGCGGAACTGGCCTTCCATGACCCCGTAAATCTGGCGGGCCTTCTGCTTTTCCCGCAAGTGGACACCGTAATCCGACGGGCGCCGCCGCCGGTTGTTCTGATCCCCAGGGGGTGAATGTCGGCGTTCCACCGCGCACCGGGGCGTAAAGCACCGGTCGCCCTTCAGGAATAGTTTCTCGCCTGCCCTCCGGCAAAGCCGGCAGGATGGACCTGTGTATCTTCCCATAATCCTTCTTCTATACCCTTCGTCGCTTCGGCGGCCTGCAGCCGTTGTGCGGGATTGGAGTTACGTCGCGGATGCTGGTTACCACCAGTCCCGCGCCCTGCAGGGACCTTATGGCCGCTTCCCGGCCGGCCCCTGGGCCCTTGATATATACGTCAATCATGCGCAGGCCCATGTCCATGCCCCGCCGGGCGGCCTGTTCGGCGGCCCGCTGGGCGGCAAAGGCCGTCCCCTTGCGCGAACCCTTGAAACCCACGGTTCCGGCGCTGGCCGACGCGATGACATTGCCATCGGAGTCGGTAATGCTGACCAACGTATTGTTAAAGGTGGAATATATGTAAGCCCGGCCCTGGGGCACAGTTCGACGTTCCCGCCGGCGAGTTCGTGGTCTGGGCATAAACTTTCCTCGATAAACTTCGGTTTACTTCTTGCCACCGGTTCGGCGACCGCGGCCGGCCACGGTGCGGCGGGGCCCCTTGCGGGAACGGGCATTGGTGCGGGTACGCTGCCCGTTTACCGGCAGGCCCCTGCGATGTCTCAGTCCCCGGTAGGACCCGATTTCAATCAGGCGACGAATGTTCTGGTTGACGTCCCGACGCAGGTCGCCCTCCGTTAGGTATTCCCGGTCCACAATTTCGCGTATCCGGTCCACCTGGTTTTCTTCCAACTCGTACATCCTGGGCGACAGGTCGGGATCGATGCCCGCTTTCTCCAGGATTTCGGCGGCGATAACCGGCCCAACGCCATAGATACTGCGCAGGGCAATATGGGCCCGCTTGCGGTCGGGCACGTCTACTCCGGCGATACGAACCATATCCTCATCCTCCTGAAAGTGCGGTCAGTTAGCCCTGTCGCTGGGCATGGCGGGCGTTGGAACAGATTACCCTGACCACGCCCTTGCGCTTGATTACCCGGCACTTGTCGCACCGGGGTTTCACAGATGCGGTTACTTTCATTATTTTCTCCCGGCAACCGAAGGGAAGGTCGCCAAGGCGGTTTTACTTGAAGCGATAGGTGATTCTGCCCCGGCTCAGGTCGTATGGAGACAGTTCCACCAGGACGCGATCACCGGGCAGCACCCGGATGAAGTGCATTCGAATCTTCCCAGACACGTGGGCCAGCACCTGGTGGTCATTGGGAAGCTCCACCCTGAACATGCCGTTGGGCAATGCTTCGGTTACCTTGGCCTCTACTTCAATAGCTTCCTTCTTCGGCATAACCCTCCTGGAAATCGCGCTCGGCGTCTTGGGCCGTCTTCAAATCGTTCGTCCCGCCTTAAGTATGCTTGGTCTTAAGTGTGCTTGGTCCTAAGTGTGCTTGGTAAGGATTTCGGGACCTTCTTCGGTAATGGCGATGGTATGCTCGAAGTGGGCCGAGAGCAGTCCATCGGCGGTCACCACCGTCCATTCATCATCCAGAACCCTGGTGCGCCAGTCGCCGATGTTCAGCATGGGCTCGATGGCGATGCACATGCCGGCGCGAAGCAATTGTCCCCGTCCCGGTTGACCGTAATTCGGCACCTGCGGGTCTTCGTGGAGGAAACGACCTATGCCATGTCCCACAAACTCCCGCACCACGCCGTAACCCCTGGCCTCACCCAGGGTCTGCACGGCGGAGCCAATGTCCCCAAGCCGGTTGCCGGGTCGGGCAGCCTCAATCCCTTTCTCCAGGCACTGGCGTGTGGCATCCATCAAATCGATAGCTTCATCGCTTACCTCGCCAACGGCTACGGAAACCGCAGCGTCCCCAATGAATCCTTCGATGATGGCCCCCACATCCATCTTGATGATGTCGCCCTCCTTGAGCGCCCGCTTGCCAGGTATTCCGTGAACGATTTCCTCATTGACGGACGCGCAAATGGTGCCGGGAAAGCCGTGGTAGCCCTTGAAAGCGGGCTTGGCGCCATGTCCGAGTATATTCTTGTATGCGATGCTGTCCAGTTCCCTGGTAGTAATGCCGGGTTCCACCGAACGCTTCAGCAGGGTAAGGGTGGAGCCGACGATGGAGCCGGCATGGCGCATGGCGTCCAGCTCCTGGGCCGTCTTGATGGTGATGCCGCCGGTATAAGTCGATGGCGAATTGGACGCAGTTTCTTTTTTCTGTTTGCGGTTCATACTACCTGTCCTACCTTCAATTTTGCCAAGGGCAAAACAGAATTGTAGCTTGCCTGGGACTAGGTGTCCAGTTCAAGAGCTTCCATGGCCCTTGCATTGATTACTTCGACCGGACCCATGCCGGAAATTTCCCTCAGCAGCCCGTTCTCGCGGTAAAAGTCTAACACCGGCGCCGTTTGTTCCTGGTAGACGCCAATCCTGACCTGCACCGCTTCGGCCCGGTCGTCCTCCCTCTGGTACAGTTCGCCGCCGCAACGGTTGCAGGAAGGCGGCGAATCAAACTGGTCGGGTTCCAGGTTGAAGGGTGACTGACAGGCTCGACAAATGAACCTGCCGCCCAGTCTTCTGACCAACTCCTTCTCTGGAACGTCCACCAGCAGCGCATTGTCCAGCGGCATGGCCTTCTCGCCCAAAGCCCGGTCCAGCGCCATCGCCTGCTCCCTGGTTCGGGGAAACCCGTCCAGGATGAATCCGGATTCCTGCCCCACTTCCAAGACCTTGTCCAGGACCATCTCGATTACCAGGTCGTCCGGAACCAGCAGCCCTTGGTTCATGAATTCCGACGCCTTGGTCCCCAGAGCGGTGCCCTGCTGCAAATGGGACCGGAACAAGTCGCCGGAACTAATGTGGGCCAGCCCCAGGTTGTCCTTCAGCAACTGGGCCTGGGTGCCCTTGCCGGCGCCGGGCGGGCCAAATAGTGCTAGTCGTACGGGCAACGTCGACGCCTACCTCAGGAATCCTTCGTAGTTTCTCATCAGAAGCTGGGCTTCCAATTGCCTGAGAGTGTCCAGTCCCACCCCCACCATAATCAGCAGGCTGGTGCTGCTTAACTGGATGGCCTGCACATTGGTAACCAGCGAAGCCAGGTAGGGCACGATTGCCACAAACCCCAGAAACAGGGCGCCGCCGGTGGTAATGCGTACGATTACGTGATTCAGATATTCCTGGGTGGGCCGGCCCGGCCGTATGCCCAGAACGAAACCGCCATTGCGCTGCAGGTTCTCTGCCAGGTTCTGCTGCTGGAATACCACCAGGGTATAGAAGAAGGTGAATATCACCACCAGCACGAATACGAACACCCAATAGATGGCCGAGGTGGGATTGAACAGGTCGGCAAAGAACCTGGCCACGTCCCCCAGGACTCCCGTGCTGGTGGCAAAATACGTTGCCACCGTACCGGGCAGAATCACAATGGAGAAGGCAAATATGAGCGGAATCATTCCAGCGGAGTTAATCCGCAGGGGAATATAGGTTGCGCCGCTCTGCCGGTACATCCGGCCACCCCGGAATATGCTGCGGCCGTATTGCACCGGAATCCTCCGGTGGGCTTCGTTAAACAGCACGATCAGGGCGATTATCAGCACACCGATTATCACGAAGAAACCGATGCCCAGCACATCCTGCCGGTCCAAGAACCCCTGGGTTATCAGCCCGGGGAATCCGGCCACGATGCCGGCGAAAATTATCAGCGAAATTCCGTTGCCAATGCCCCGCTCGGTAATCATCTCCCCCAGCCAGACCAGGAACATGGTGCCGGCGGTCATGGATATGATGGCGGCCATCGTGGGCAGCAGCGCGGGTCCCGTAAAGCCCACGTTGGTAAGCACGTTGCTCTGCTGCAGCAGGATCAACTGGCCGAAACCCTGCGCAATGGCGATGGGTACCGTAAGCCAATGCACAATCCGGTTAATCTTGACCCGGCCCGCCTCGCCTTCCCGGGATAACTGCTGCAGCGTGGGAATAACCGGCGTTAGCAACTGCATCACGATGGACGCGGTGATGTAAGGGAATACGCCCAGTGCCACAATGCTCATGCGGCTAAGGGCGCCGCCACTGAACAGGTCCAGGAACCCCAGAAGCTGGTTGTTCTCGAAGAGGTCCTGGAGTTGGGCGGTGTTGATTCCCGGAATGGGTATGTGGGATACAAACCGATAGAGGGCCAGAATTGCCAGGGTAAAGATAATCTTCGCCCTCAGGTCCGGCAGGCTGAATGCGTCTATGGCGGCCTGTATTAATCGGGGCCAGCGTCCTCCACCTTGCGTCTCCGCCGAAATCATCTAGCTAGACTTCCTCCGCGGCGCCACCAACGGCCTCGATCTTGGCGCGGGCCGGACCCGTAAACTTGTCCGCGACCACCGTCAGGGACTTGCTCAATTCCCCGTTTCCAAGAATCTTGATCGGGGACTTCAGGTTGGGCACCAATCCCTGGTGGTACATAGCCTCCGGGGTCACCCGGGCTCCGGCGTCAAAGGCTTCCAGGTCTTCCAGCTTGACCAGGGAATAGTGAGTCTTGAACTTGTTATTGAAGCCCCGCTTCATGGGGAGGCCCTTGATCAGGGGCAACTGGCCGCCCTCAAACCCGGGCCTTATTCGATAACCGGAACGGGACTTCTGTCCCTTCATGCCGCGGCCGCCGTAGCTACCCTGGCCGGCTGCGTCGCCTCGACCCACCCGCTTTCGGTTCTTCCGGGCGCCGGGGGACGGTATTATCTGGTGCTCCATCATGGCGCTTCTGCTCCTGGACAATTCACCCCGGATCCCTGGCCTGGCAACCGTCAGGCCGCATCCGGGGTATAGTTCGGTTGTTCGTAATTCCACCGGCAAGGGCTTGCTCCCTTGGCCGGCCCACTTAGTCTTCGGGGATTTCCTCCACCTTCAGCAGGTGGGAAACCTTGTTCACCATGCCCCTGATGGTCGGCGTATCGCCCAGCGTCACGGTATGATTCAGCCGCCGCAGGCCCAGCGCGCGCACTACCCGCCGCTGGTTCTGGGGTTTGCCAATGTAACTCTTGGTCCACGTAATCTTGAGTTGGGCCATTCTTGCACCTGTCATTCGCCGCCTAGTCGGCCGCTTGAGTGCCCAGCCGGCGGGCGATTTCGACCTGGGGGTCGCGCAACCGTCGCAGCGCCTCCAGGGTTGCTTGTACCGTATTAATGGGGTTTCGAGAACCCAGGGACTTGCCGACTACGTCCCGCACGCCGCCCAGTTCCAGGATGGCGCGCATGGCGCCGGCCGCTATGATTCCCGTCCCTTCCGGCGCCGGCTTGATGACCACAATGGAAGCGCCGACCTTCACGGAAATCTCGTGCGGAATAGTGCTGTTCTTTATCGGAATTTTGACCATGTTCCGGCGGGCTATGGCGTTGCCCTTTCTGACGGCGTCCGGGATAACCAGGGCCTTGCCCATTCCAGCCCCGACGTTGCCGTCTCCGTCGCCCACCACCACCAGGGCGTTGAAGCGAAGCCGTCGGCCGCCCTTCACTACCTTGGCAATGCGCCGGGTATATACCACCCTTTCGGTGAACCCGGAAGGGTCCTCTTCTCTTTCCCGTGGCGGACGATTGGGTCGTGGTCTGTTTCCTGTACTGACCATTAGAACTGGAGACCTCCCTCTCGTGCTGCTTCTGCCAGGGCCTTCACCCGACCGTGGTACTTGTAGCCACCCCGGTCAAACACCACCCGGGTGATGCCATGCTCCTGGGCCCGCCGGGCCAGCATCTGTCCAACCACCGTGGAGACCGCGGTCTTGGGCTGGATAGGGCTTCCGGCCTCCTGGTTTGCTTCCTGGCTGGAAGCGGCCACCAGGGTCCTGCCGTCTTTGTCGTCGATGATCTGGGCATAGATGGAACGCAGGCTGCGGAAAACGCACAGCCTCGGCTGCTCGGGGCTTCCCGACACCTTCTTCCGTACCCGGCGGTGGCGGACATTTCTCAACTTGCGGGCGTCTCTGTCTCTCGGCATCTGTTGCAAACAACTCCGACTGGAAACTGAATACCTCTGTCGCTAGGCCTTGCGGGCCGCCGCCTTGCCGGGCTTGAAGTGCAATACCTCGCCCTGGTAGCGGATTCCCTTTTCCTTGTAGGCGTTGGGAGGACGCACCTTTCGGATTTGCGCCGCCAGCTCGCCCACCTTCTGCTTGTCTATGCCCCGGACGTGGACCCGGTTGTTGCCTTCCACCTCCAGGGTGACCCCCTCCCGGGGCTGAATCTCCACCGGGTGGCTGTAACCCACGTTCAGGACTATCCCCTCTCCGGACTGCTGGACGCGATAACCAACTCCCATCAGTTCCAGGGTCTTGGTGTAGCCGTCGGTCACGCCGACAATGGCATTTGCAATCAAGCTGCGGGTAAGGCCGTGCAGGGAGTGATGGAACTTGCGCTCCGACAGCCGTTCCACAATGACCTCGCCAGCCTCCAGTTTCACATTCACTTCGGGATGGTAATTCTGGGTAAGCGTCCCCCGAGGTCCCTTCACAGTTACGCCGCCGTATTGAATCTCGACGTCTACACCGTCGGGCACGGGGATCGGCTTACGGCCAATCCTGGAAAGGGTTCGCCCTTCCGCATTTTCTCGTTCCAGCGTGTTACCAGACATAACAGAGCAGTTCTCCTCCTATGCCGAGTCGCCAGGCCTGCCTTCCGGTCATGACGCCCTGGGACGTGGAAATAATGGCGACGCCCAGACCTCCATAGACCCTCGGTATCTCGCCCTTGCCCACATATACCCGTAGGCCCGGCTTGCTTACGCGCTTCAGCCCGGTGATGACCGGTTCCCTGCCGGTGCGGTAGGCCAGGTGAATTCGCATGGTGGGGAACTGGTGCCCCCGGGGCATGTCGAAATCCCGGATATACCCCTGCTCCTTTAGGATGGTGGCAACCGACGCCTTCAGTTTTGAGTGGGGAACCAGCACGGATTCGTGGCGCGAGTGAATCCCGTTGCGAATCCGGGTAAGCATGTCAGCGACTGGGTCAGTAACCGGCATAGTCCGTTAATCTCCTGAATTGAAACAATAGCGCTGGGAATGGGCCCCGCCCGCCGCTACCAACTGGCCTTGCGGATGCCAGGCAGTTCTCCGGTAAGGGCCATCTGCCGGAAGCAGATGCGGCAAACACCGAAATACCTGATATAAGCCCTGGGCCTCCCGCAGCGGTGGCACCGGTTATATTTGCGCACGGGATGCTTTGGCTCCCGCATCCACTTTTGGACCATCGACTTCTTTGCCAAGGTGTCTCCTAGGGTAAAAGTTTAGCGTCGGCGGTTAGCCTTCCCGCACGAAGGGCATACCGAACATTTCCAGAAGCCTGATGGACTCGGCGTCGTTCTCGGCGCTGGTGATAATGGTCACCTGCAACCCCCGAAACCGGTCGATCTGGTTGTAGTCGATCTCCGGAAAGATGATCTGTTCGCGAAGGCCGATGGAGAAGTTACCCCGGCCATCGAATCCACGCCTGGAAATACCCCGGAAATCACGAATACGGGGCAGGGCCGTGTTTATGAGCCGGTCAAGGAAATGGTACATACGCGCGCCCCGCAAGGTTACGCAGGTACCTATCGGGTTGCCGGCCCGCAGCTTGAAGCCCGCGATGGACTTCCTGGCCCGGGTGATAATGGGCTTCTGGCCCGTAATGGTGGTCAGGTCCCGGGTGGCAGCCTCCATGGCCCGCCCGTTGGTCAGCGCCTCGCCCAGGCCGATGTTCACCACTATCTTCTGGATGCGGGGGACCCGCATGGAATTGGCAAACCCGAACTCCGCCATCATCGCTGGCACAATCTCGTTCCGATATGTATCCCGCAATCGGGGATAAGGCGCTGTGGCCACCGCCGCCGGATCGGCTTCAGCAGTAGCCGCCCCGCCGCCCCGCCGGCCCCGGGACTGACGCTGCCGCCGGGGGGCCTGCTGGGTCTCCTCGGTTCCTTCCTCTGTCTGCGCCTCTGTCTGCGCCTCTGTCTGCGATTGTTCCTGTTCGTTATCGAGAGTCATCTAACACTTCCTTGCACTTGGGGCAACCGCGTACCCGCTGGCCCGTTTCCAGCATGACCTTGATTGGCCTGATGGCCTCGCCGCATTTGTTGCAAATCAGCATTACGTTGGAAACGTGAATCGGCGCCTCCACCTGGATGCGTCCGGCCTGCCGCAGCCCGGGCCGGGGCTTGATGTGGCGGGTAATGATATTCACTCCGTCCACCACAACCCGATTCTGGGAAATGAGGCTGCGTTCAACGCGGCCGGTCTTTCCTTTCTCCTTGCCTGCGATTACGCGAACCTCGTCACCGGCCCTTATATTCATCAGACCACCTCCGGCGCCAGGGACACTATGCGCATGAAACCCCTGTCCCGCAGTTCTCTGGCCACCGGGCCAAATATCCGGGTTCCACGGGGCATCAGGTTGTCGTTGATAATTACCGCGGCATTGTCGTCGAACTTGATGTAGGTGCCGTCAGGACGCAGCAGACCCTGGGCCTGGCGGACCACCACGGCTTTCACCACCGTTCCCTTCCGCACCGGTGAGTTGGGGACGGCCTCCCTGACCGTGCAAACGATGACGTCGCCCACCTTGGCATACTTGCGCTTGCTGGCCCCGGGGATATTTATCAGCCTGATCAGTTTCGCGCCGCTGTTGTCGGCCACGTTCAGGCGAGTGTATGTCTGAATCATTCTTCGGAGTCCTCTTCTTCCCCGGTGTCGGCGCCAGCTTCGGCCACCGGCGCTTCATCTTCGGTCTCGCCGGCGATTTCCGCGTCCAGGTTGGATTCCAGCTCTATCGGCTGAACGTCCGCCACCTGCCGCCGCTGCAAAATCTCCAGCAGGCGCCAGTGCTTGGTCTTGGAAATGGGACGGGTCTCTTGGATGCGTACCGTGTCGCCCACCTGGCACTGGCTCAGGGGGTCGTGAACGTAGAACCGGGTCACCCTTCTCATCTGCTTCCGGTAGATGCGGTGCCGCTGCTTCCAGACCGTCTCCACCACTGCCGTACGATCCATGCTGGTGCGGACTACATGACCCGTGCGAACCTTTCGCATTTCCTTTGACATATTTAATTCACCGTAATGTTGCGCTCTCGCATGACCGTGTGCAGGCGGGCGATATCTTTCTTCGTCTTCCGGGGCTGGTTGGTATCTACCAGCTGATTGGTGGCCGCCCTGAAACGCAGGTTCATCAACTCCCGGTAAGTCTTGCTTAACTCCTCGGCCAGTTGATCATTGGTCAGGGAACGAATTTCGTTAATTTCCATTACTTCGGCAGTCCCCTATAACTAACTGCTGCCCAGGCTGGCAGCCACCTGGTCCCGCTGGACCGTCTTGGTGGGAATGGGCAGCTTGTGGGACGCCAGCCGAAGGGCTTCCACCGCCTGGGGCCCCGGGACGCCGCCCACCTCAAACAGGATGCGCCCGGGCTTCACCACGGCCACCCAATGGTCGTTGGCGGCCTTGCCCCCACCCATGCGGACCTCGGCCGGCTTCTTGCTGACGGGCTTGTCCGGGAAGACCCGAATCCATACCTGGCCGCCCCTCTGCAAATAGCGGGTAATGGCAACACGGGCCGACTCGATCTGGCGCGCCGTAATCCACTCGGCGCCCATGGCCTTCAAGCCATACTCTCCGAAGTGCACGCTGTTGCCGGTGGTGGCCATGCCCTTGCGACGGCCCCGGCCCATTTTCCTGTACTTGGTCCGTTTAGGTTGCAACATCGAAAGCCCCCCTGGTGGCCACTCCGTCGATCACGTCGTCGGCAATGGCTTCGGTCAAGTCTTCATCGTCGGGTCCCGATTCGACCCGGACTTCAATGGTCTCCAGTTCTTCAACTATTTCCGGGGCCGGCGGCAGGATTTCACCCTTGTAAATCCAGACCTTGATCCCGATGCGCCCCATGGCGGTGGCTGCTTCGGCCAGCGCGTAGTCAATGTCCGCCCGCAGCGTATGCAGGGGCACCTGGCCCATCATCAGTTTCTCAGTCCGGGCAATCTCCGCGCCGGAAATGCGGCCCTTGGCAATGATCTTTATTCCCTGGGCGCCGGCCTGCATGGCCCGCTGGGCCGCCTGGCGCATGGCCCGGCGGTAGGCCACCCGGCGCTGCAACTGGTCTGCAATGTTCCGGCCCACCAGGAAGGGGTCCAGTTCCGGCTGTTCTATCTCGACGATGTTCAGCTGGACCCGCCGGCGGGTTATTGCCTCCAGCTTGCTCCGCAAATTCTTAACCCGTTCCCCGTCCCTGCCGATAAGGATGCCGGGGCGGGCGGAATGGATATTGATCACCGTATCCTGGGCGCCCCGGTCAATCTCCACCTTGGATATGCCGGCGTCGGAAAAACCCCGGTATTCCCCGTGAACGGTATTCCGGAGCTTCAGGTCTTCCAGGACCAGGTTACGGTAATTGCTCGCATTGTTGGCGTACCAGTGAGTCTTCCAGTCCTTGATTATGCCCAGCCGAAATCCGTATGGATGCGTCTTGTGGCCCATACACTAGGCCTCCTGCTCAATTTCGTCGACAACGACGGTGATGTGACTGGAACGCTTGGTAATCCGGCCAATGCGCCCCCGCGCCCTGGGCCGGAACCGCTTGATGGAACGGGCCGGATCGGCGGTAATGCGCACAATCTTCAGGTTGTCTCGTTCCATGAACATATTGTTTTCCGCGTTGGCGGCGGCCGAAGCCACCACTTTGTACACCGTCCTGGCCCACGGAGAAGACAACAGGCTCAATGTATCCAGCGCTTCATCCACATCCCGTCCGCGGACCAGGTCCAGGATGGGCTTCAAACGCTTCTGGGAAGCCCCGATCTGCTTTGCGACTGCTTTAACCGGCGGCATAGCTTCACCTCACCCGACTGGTGCGCTCCGACCGGGAAACGTGGCCCCGGTAGGTGCGGGTGGGAGCGAATTCGCCCAGCCGATGGCCCACCATGTTCTCCGTAACAAAGACGGGAATATGACGCCGGCCGTCGTGAACGCCCATGGTAAGCCCCACCATTTCGGGCATGATCATTGACGCCCGGGACCAGGTGCGTATCACCGTCGGCGCGCCCGACCGCTGCACCGCGTTGACTTTCTTCATCAGCTTGGGGTGAACGTAGGGCCCCTTCTTAACAGATCTGGACATAGATTACCGTCGCCTGCCGCGTATTACGAATTTTCCGCTGGTCTTCTTCTTTCGCCGGGTCTTGTAACCCAGCGTAGGCTTCCCCCAGGGTGTCTTGGGCCCCGGCATGCCAATGGGAGAGCGACCTTCGCCACCACCGTGAGGATGGTCCACCGGGTTCTTGGCCACGCCCCTTACCTTGGGGCGCCGGCCCAGGTGCCGCTTGGCCCCGGCCTTGCCCAGGCTCTCGTTCTTATGGTCCGGATTGGAAAGCTGCCCCACCGTCGCCCGGCAGTTCAGCAGCACTCGCCGCATTTCGCCGGAAGGCAATCGGATCAATACATAATCGCCCTCCCGGGACAAAACCTGCGCGCCCACGCCGGCGCTGCGGACCAGTTGGCCGCCCCGCCCTGGGGTCATCTCCAGGTTGTGGACCACCGTACCGGTGGGAATGTTCCGCAACGGGAGGCAGTTGCCGGGGTTGATCTCGGCGCTGGGGCCGGACTCTACCCAGCTGTTCACCTCCAGGCCGAGAGGGGCCAGAATGTAGCTCTTTTCGCCGTCGGCGTAGTAAATCAGGGCAATACGAGTCGTGCGGTTCGGGTCGTACTCGATGGAGACCACCCGGCCCGGTACCCCGTCCTTGCGCCGCTTGAAATCTACCACCCGGTACATGCGCCGGCTTCCACCGCCCCTGGCCCGAGTCGTGATGCGACCCCGGTTGTTGCGGCCGGCGTGCTTGGCCAGAGGCGTCAGCAGCGACTTCTCCGGCTTGCGCCGGGTAATCTCCTCAAAAGACGGCCTGACCGCATTACGCGTCCCTGGCGTTATTGGCTTAAGGTTCTTCAGTGGCATGACAATTACCTTTGCCCTTGGTTTGCTGCTTCCTACAGCCCTTCGATCAGGTTGATCCGGTCGCCGGGCTGCAGGGTTACCACGGCCTTCTTGGTATCGGGCCTCTTCTTGAACCTTGGCCCGTACCGCTTTCGCTTTCCCCGAAGCATGGTGATGTTAACGTCGGTAACCGTGACGTTGAAATTCCTTTCGACTGCTTCCTTGACCAGGCCCTTGTTGGCATCAAGGGCAACCTCGAATGTATAGCGCCCCGATTCCTGCAACAGGGTACTCTTCTCAGTGATGGTAGGCTTCAACAAAACCTGGTAGATGTTCATTTAGGCCTCCTCATCACCATTGGCGGCGCGAACTGCCGAGGGACGCCGGTCAGGGCTGGAGGACCAAAGGGCCTCGCCCTTCTTGAGCGCATCCCGAGTGATCACCACCGTGCTGCGTCGCAGTAATTCGTGAGCGTTCAACTGGTTCACGGGAAGGGTCCATACCTGCTTGAGATTATGCCCGGCCCGGACCACGTTGGTGTCCGACTCTTCAGTTACTACCAGCACCGAACTGGAAATGCCCAGCGTGCCCAGCAGGGCTACCATGGACCTGGTCTTGCCGTCCAGGGTGTCCAGGCTGTCCACGCAAAGCAGGGTGCCCTGTCTGATCTTCTCCGAAATGGCGCACTTCAGCGCCAACCGTCGCATACGTTTTGGCATGTCCTGCCGGTAATCCCGGGGATGGGGACCAAAGACGATACCGCCGTGCCGCCACTGAGGAGACCGGATACTGCCCTGGCGGGCGCGACCCGTGTGCTTCTGAATCCAGGGCTTCCGGCCGCCGCCCGACACCTCGCCCCTGGTCTTCGTGTCGTGAGTGCCCTGCCGCTTGTTCGCCTGGTAGGAAACCACCAACTGGTGCACCAGGGCATGGTTCATGGGCACGTCGAAAATCGAGTCATCTACTTCAATGGTTCCGGCAGCCTGGCCTCTTTGATTGACAACGGAGATTTCCATTTCCAATTCCTTAAGTCTTATAACCTGCGAGATTACTGGCCGTAGCCGGACGCCCGCTTGCCCGTCCTGCGAATCATCAGCAATCCGTTGGGCGCGCCCGGAACTCCGCCCTTCAGGAGTAGCAGGTTCCGCTCCGGGTCAACCTGGATCACTTCCAGGTTCTTCACCGTAACTCGGCTGTTTCCCATGTGGCCGGCCATCTTCAGGCCCTTGAATACCCGCCCGGGGGTGGTGCCGCCACCGATAGAACCCGGGGCCCGCGCCCGGTCCGACTGGCCGTGCGTCCTGGGGCCGCCACCGAACCCGTGCCGCTTCATAACCCCGGCAAAACCCCGGCCCTTGGATTTTCCAATCACGTCCACCAGTTCGCCGGGTTCAAATATGTCCACGCTGATCTGCTGACCCAGTTCAAATTCCCCAACGTCATCGGCCTTGACTTCCCGTAGATGACGCACCGCTGGCCCACCCTTCAGGTGTCCTGATTCGGGCTTGTTGAGTTTCTTGGCCGGATCGAAACCCAGCTGGACAGCTTCGTAGCCGTCGCTCTCGCTGGTCTTGATCTGGGTAACGGAGCAAGGGCCCGCCTGGATCATAGTCACCGGAACCACTCGCCCGTCTTCCCTGAAGATGCGGCTCATTCCTATTTTTTTGCCTAGGTACCCGCGGAGCATTGCCAACTCCTGTTTCGCTTCCTGTTCGCGGTATTGCCCGCAACTACAGCTTGCGCACTTACAGCTTGCGCAATTACAGCTTGATGGATATATCTACGCCCGCCGGCAAATTCAGCCGGGTGAGCGAATCGATAGTCTTTGACGTGGGCTCAAGGATATCTATGAGCCGCTTATGGGTCCGGATTTCGAAGTGTTCCCGAGAGTCCTTGTCCACGTGCGGGCCCCGGATTACGCAGAACCGCCGGATGTGGGTGGGCAGGGGCACCGGGCCGGCAATACGCGCGCCCGTCCTTTCCGCCGTCTCCACTATCTGCTCCGTGGAACTGTCCAGGACTTTGTGCTCAAAGGACTTCAGGATGATCCTTACTTTCTGTCTGGTTACCATGCGTAACTAAATCCTAACCTCAGAATCCGGCCTGCCACTGGGTTACTTCCCGACCAGGGTCCGCACCAGGTGCTCCGGAACCTGCTCGTAATACTTGAACTCCATGGTGAAGGACGCCCGGCCCCGGGTGATGGACCGAAGGGCTGTGGTGTACGAGAATGTCTCTCCCAGGGGAATCATCGCCCGAACGGTCTGGATATCCTCTTCACCCTCGATGTTGCGAATCTGGGCCCTTCTGATGCCCAGGTCGCCGAGAACTTCGCTGAGGAACTCGCTGGGGCTCACCACTTCCAGTTCCACCATGGGCTCCAGCAAAACCGGACCGCCTTTGGGAGTTCCTTCCCTGATCGAAAACATTCCCGCGCTGCGGAAGGCCATCTCGGATGAATCAACCGTGTGGTAGCTGCCGTCGAACAGGGTAACCTTCAGGTCTACCAGCGGATAGCCGCCCAGGGGGCCGTTATCCAGCGCCTGCTTGACTCCGGCTTCCACCGCCGAAATGTATTCCCTGGGTATCACGCCGCCGGTGATGCCATTGACGAAGGAATTGCCCGTCCCGGGCTCCTGGGGCTCAATGTCCACCCACACGTGACCGAACTGGCCGTGGCCGCCCGACTGCCGCACAAATCGACCCTCGCTGCGAACGGGCCTGGTAAGGGTTTCCCGGTAGGAGACCCGCGGGCTGCCCACATTGGCTTCCACCGAAAACTCCCGCCGCATCCGGTCCACCAGGACCTCCAGGTGCAACTCGCCCATGCCGGAAATAATGGTCTGCGCCGTCTCGTCGTTGTACCTCACCACGAAAGTCGGATCTTCGTCCGAGAGCTTGCGCAGGGCATCGGAGAGGCGGTCCTGGTCGGCGCGGCTGGCGGGTTCGATGGCTACGGAGACTACGGGTTCGGGGAATTTGGGAGGTTCAAGAATCAGGGGGTTGTCTTCAAAACAGACGGTGTCGCCGGTAAAGGTGTTTCTGAGGCCAACAGCGGCGCAAATATTGCCCGCCTGTATGGACTCCAGCTCTTCCCGGTGATTGGCGTGCATCTGCAGCAATCGGCCCATCCGTTCTCGTTGGCCCTTGCTGACGTTCAACACCGACGCTCCGGCTTTGACGGTGCCGGAATAAATCCTCAGGTAAACCAGGCGGCCCACGTAGGGGTCGGTGACTACCTTGAAGGCCAGGGCCGACAGGGGACCGTCGGCCTCCGGGTACCGCCAGTCGGTCTCTTCCGTCTTCGGCTCCACGCCCTCCACCGGAGGAACGTCCGCGGGAGACGGGAGGAAGTCCACAATCCCGTCGATCAGGGAATGTACACCCTTACCCGATATGGCGCTGCCACAAAGCACCGGCACCAGTTGCCTCTGGATGGTAGCTTCCCGGAGGGCAGACCGCAGGTCTTCCTCCTGCAAATCCTCACCCTCCAGATACTGGATCAACAGGCTTTCATCGGTTTCCACGATCTTCTCGATCATGGCCTGGCGGTATTCCTCGTAGGTCTGCTGGTACTCGTCGGGCACCGGGCCCTGCTCGGGTGGAGTAACGCCGCCGCTGTTGTCGCGGCCCTTTGGGTAAATGGAGGCCTGCCCCCCCAGTAGGTCAATGACGCCGACGAAGCCGTCCTCTTCGCCAATCGGGACCTGCACCGGAACCGGATTGGCCTTGAGCCTGCGCTTGATGGATTCAATAGTGCGGGGGAAACTGGCGCCTACCCGGTCCATCTTGTTGACGAAACAGATGCGGGGAACCATGTAGGTGTCCGCCTGCCGCCAGACCGTCTCCGATTGGGACTGTACGCCTGCGACGGCGTCCAGGACCACAATGCCGCCATCCAGGACCCGCAGGCTCCGCTCCACCTCGGCGGTGAAGTCCACGTGCCCCGGGGTGTCAATAATATTGACCCGATGGCCGTTCCACTCGGCGGTGGTGGCCGCTGACGTAATGGTAATACCCCTCTCCCGTTCCTGGGGCATGAAGTCCATGGCGGTGGTGCCTTCGTCCACGCCGCCAACCTTGTGAATGCGACCGGTCAAGTACAACACCCGCTCGGTAACGGTGGTCTTGCCCGCGTCGATGTGGGCTATGAACCCGATATTTCTTATTTTCTGGATTGGATAAGCAGAAACCATTCAGTGGGAACCTCGGACTCCCATCTACGTTCTTCCTTGCTAGTCTATCTGCGATAATGGACAAAGGCCCGGTTGGCTTCCGCCATCCGGTGCAATTCTTCCCTGCGCCTCACGGCCGAACCTTCGCCCCGCGCCGCGTCCAGCAGCTCATTGGCCAGGCCGCGCCGCATGGGCATTCCCGTCCTGGAACGGGCTCCCCGAATCAACCAGCGCATGGCCAGGGCCTCGCTGCGGTTGGCGCGCAGTTCCGTGGGCACCTGATAAGTTGCCCCGCCAATACGGCGGGGTTTTACTTCGACAAGGGGAGTGGCATTCTTCAGGGCCTGCTCAAAGATCTCCATAGGGTCCCGCCGAGACTCGTCCTGTACCAGTTCCAGGGCGCCGTAGACCACCCGCTGGGCGGTGGACTTCTTTCCGCGGGTCATCACCCGGTTGATGAACCGGGCCAGGGGAACGCTGTTGTATCGGGAGTCCTCGGGTATTACCCGGGGCACCGCTCTTCTTCTTCTCGACATAGCCGCCGAACCCTCGATCCTCGCTTGAGTTGAATTCCAGATTACAAAACAAAATTTCACTTCTGGACAGGATACCTTTCCCCCTGTCCAAAAAGTGAACTTGGAGGGCCTACCGCCTAACGGAAACTGTAATTGAAGGGCCGTGCCAAGCCCTGCGGCGGGAACTCGATGAACTAGGGCTTGGTTGCCCCGTACTTGCTCCTGCCCCTGCGACGGTTCTGCACGCCTTCCGTGTCCAGGGCACTTCGAACCACGTGGTAGCGTACGCCGGGCAGGTCTTTAACCCTGCCGCCTCGTACCAAGACCACGGAGTGCTCCTGCAGGTTGTGCCCCTCTCCGCCGATGTATGCCGTTACCTCAACGCCGTTGGTCAATCGCACTCTTGCAATCTTGCGAAGGGCCGAATTAGGTTTCTTCGGGGTCATGGTCCGGACCTGTATGCACACGCCGCGCCGCTGGGGGCAGCCTTCGCCCCATTTGATGCGGTTCCGCAACGAGTTCTGTACCCAATGCAGGGCCGGCGCCTTGGTCCCCTTCCTGACCGGCTTTCTCCCCTTCCTGACCAGCTGGTTGACTGTGGGCATTCGTTGGCCTTCCTCAATTCCGTATAACGGGGGTACCTTTCAACGTAATTCGATACTCTATCAATCCCGCAAGCTAATGTCAATGCCCACTCACCTGATTCCCATTCGGCCGCACGCTGCCCTCCCTACAAAGGCCTCCCTGCGAGGCTTGGGCAACCTCCCTTGCCGTCGCCATCGCATTCCAGCCTGGCCCTGGCCTTGGTTATCTTTGCATAGTGATATACTTGGGAACTACAACATCCTGAGGAATGCGCAGTTAGTGGCGCGACTGTATTGAGACGATGCGTCGGGTATTGCCCATCATTCCGGCACAGCACGGAATCCAGGTGTTCCCGACATTGGATTTTGGCTGTCGAACGTATGACGAGTCCTCCTTCACTTTCGTCACTTCCAGATTGTTGAACCACTAATCGACAGCGAGGAACATATGCCACTTTACTTTCTTATGGGCAATATCACCGAAAACGGCCAAAGGCGCCTTCGCGACAATCCCGACCTGGTGGTCGAGTCTGTCCGCGACTGCGACTGCGAGGGCGCCGAAATTCTGACCCAGTATGCGGTCCTGGGCCGCTTCGATTTCGTAATGCTTGCCGAAGCCGATGACAACGACGCAGTCGCCAGGCTTTCCCTCGAAATGAGCCACCGGGTGGGAATGCACATCGAAACCCTTCCGGCCATCGCCCTCAGCCAGCTGGGCGAACTGAGTGACGACGAGGACGACAGGGACCCAGTCTACGCAGAACAGACAGACCCGGAGTGGCGCTTGCCTGATCGCGACGACCAGGAAGAAACCTGATCCCTGTGGGGATCGCCCCAGGTGGTAAGTAGTGGTAAGTAGTTGATTGTATATTCCGCGACCATCACAGCCCTGGTGGTGGTCCCGGGGAGGTCCAGCAGCAATAGATGACAAGTAACCGAAGGGCCCCCGTTGCAATGACC
Source organism: Dehalococcoidia bacterium (assembly GCA_965207275.1). Lineage (GTDB taxonomy): Bacteria > Chloroflexota > Dehalococcoidia > Lucifugimonadales > UBA3495 > Bin22. Next base: position 1,228,916 of record CBDBMH010000002.1, on the reverse strand, counting down.
ATCGCCGGCTCGGATTCGGGAGGAGGCGCGGGCATTCAGGCCGATCTGAAGACCTTCTCCGCCCTCGGGGTGTATGGCGCATCGACGCTGACTGCCATCACCGCCCAGAACACCGTTGCCGTAACCGCCGTTCACGAACTCCCGACAGACATCATCGCCGCCCAGATTGAAGCGGTCGTCACCGACATTGGCGTCGACGCCGTCAAGACGGGCATGCTTTCCAGCCCGGCCATCGTGGAGACCGTAGCGCTGGAGCTTCGCCGCCACGGTATCGAGAACCTGGTGGTAGACCCCGTGATGGTGGCCAAGAGCGGAGACCCTTTGCTCAGGCAGGAAGCCGTGGAGTCCCTGAAAACTCTCCTGGTGCCCCTGGCGTCCCTGGTTACCCCCAACATTCCGGAAGCGGAAACCCTGACGGAAATGAAAATCGAAACCGGAGAGGATGCGCGGGAAGCCGCCCGGCGGATCGTGGCGCTGGGCGCCAGGGCCGTGGTTGTGAAGGGAGGCCACCTGAGCGGACCGGCCACCGATCTGTTGTATGACGGCAGCGAGTTCACCGAGTTCACGTCGGAAAGATTCGACACGGTCAACACCCACGGCACCGGCTGCACCTTTGCGTCCGCCACCGCTGCCGGCCTGGCCCAGGGGAAATCGGCGCTGGACGCCGTGGCACAGGCTAAGGAATTCGTAACCGAGGCAATCCGCAACTCCTACCCGCTGGGTCGGGGCCACGGGCCCGTCCACCACTTCTACCGGTTCTGGACGGACTGATCGTCCTGCCTGACCATCTAAACGGAGCCTGAAAAATGGGTCTTTTCTGCCAGACATTCCAAATAGGCCCTAAAGATGGGAGCCGCCTGGCAGAAGCTACTGCCATGGTCGATACCGGCAGCATCTATACGTTGCTTCCTGCGGATTTCCTTGAAGAATTGGGCATTACCCCGGAAAAGGTGAGCGAGTTCGAACTGGCCGATGGTCGGGAAGTCCGACTAGGCATGGCAGACGTGCTGATCAGGCTAAATGAAGAAGAACACATAAGGGTATGTATTTTTGGCCCTCCCGACTGTGAGCCCCTCCTGGGCGCGGACACGCTTGAGGGGTTCGGCCTGATGGCGGACCCGGTAAACCGCCGCCTTGTCCCGGCGAGGCTGTTCCTCGCCTGACAAGCCGCTACTTTGCGCTATAATACCCTCTCAAATAAGACCCTCCTCCGAGGTTTTTCTGAGATGTTTACTCCCGTACCCAGCCGCGTCAACATGCCGGAGCTAGATTCCCGCATTCTTCAATACTGGAAGGATAACGACGTTTTTCGCCGCACCGAATCGGAAAGGCCCGACGCCCCCCTGTTCATGCTCTACGAAGGGCCGCCCACAGCCAACGGCAGCCCGGGTATTCACCACGTCCTTGCCCGCGTGTTCAAGGATGTCATCTGCCGCTACCGCACCATGAAGGGCTTTCGCTGCCTGCGCAAGGGAGGCTGGGACACCCACGGCCTGCCCGTGGAACTGGAAATCGAAAAGGAACTGGGCCTGACCTCCAAGCGGGAGATCGAAGAGTACGGCATCGAGAAGTTCAACCAGAGGTGCCGTGAGAGCGTCTTCCGCTATGTCAAGGAATGGGAAGTCCTCACCGACCGCATTGGCTTCTGGGTGGATATGGACGACCCTTACGTCACCCTGCATAACGATTTTATCGAGACCGGCTGGTGGATCCTAAAGCAGCTGTGGGACGATGGGTTGCTCTACGAGGGCCTGCGTGGCACCCCCCACTGTCCCCGCTGCGAGACCAGCCTTAGTTCTCACGAGGTTGCCCTCGGCTACCAGGAAAACACCCCCGATCCCTCAGTATTCGTCAAGTTTCGGTTGACTCAGCCCGCGGAAGGCCTGAATGTCAGCGACGACGTGCCAACCTACTTGCTGGCCTGGACGACCACCCCCTGGACACTTCCGGGCAACACCGCTTTGGCCGTCGATGCCGACGCATCGTATTCGGTCGTCGAAATGGAGGCCGACGGGCAGCGGCAAAGACTGATTCTGGCGGCGCAACTGCTTGAAGCCAACGTTCAGAGTGAATACTCGTTGATCAACGAAGTTCAGGGCGCCGACCTCGTCGGCTGCCGGTATGAACCTCTCTACTCTCCCCTGGAATACGGCAGCGAAATCCGCCAATTTGTCCGCCGCGCCGGTCCCGGCGGAGCCACGGTCACCGACCTGGAAACTTCCCAGGAATTCAGTCCCCGGGTCGTGGCCGGCGACTTCGTTTCCATGGAAGATGGCACCGGTATCGTCCACATTGCCCCCGCCTTTGGTGATGAGGACCTGGGGCTGGGCCGGGACATGGAACTGGCTTTCGTTCAACCCGTCAACCTGCAAGGGCTGGTTACCGGCAATTACCCCTTCGCCGGCAAGTTCGTCAAGGAAGCCGACGAGGACATCATGCAGGACCTGGCCGAACGGGGCCTGCTCTACCGCCGCGACATCTACCGCCACACCTATCCCTTCTGTTGGCGGTGCGACACGCCCCTCCTCTACTACGCCAAGTCATCCTGGTACATTCGCACCACGGCCCACAAAGACCGCCTGGTGGATGGCAACAGCACCATCAACTGGTATCCCGACTACATCCGCGAAGGCCGGTTCGGCGAATGGCTGCGCAACAACGTAGACTGGGCCATTTCCCGCGAACGCTACTGGGGCACCCCTATTCCCATCTGGCAGTGCCAGGTTTGCAACAACCGCATCTGCGTCGGTAGCGTGGCGGAGCTGAAGGAGTTCGTAAACGGCAACGCCGGCCTGGATGGCCTCGACCTTCACCGCCCCTACGTTGACGAAGTAGTCCTCACCTGCACCCGGTCAGGCTGCGGCGGCGAAATGCGGCGTATCTCCGAAGTAATGGACGCCTGGTTTGACTCCGGCGCCATGCCCTTCGCCCAGTGGCACTATCCCTTCGACAACCCGGCCATGACCGACGACGGCCGCTTCCCCGCCGATTACATCTGCGAGGCGGTGGACCAGACTCGCGGCTGGTTCTACAGCCTCCACGCCCTGGCCACCCTCCTGAAAGGGGAGCCCTCCTACAAGAACGTCATTTGCCTCGGCCTGATCCTGGACAGCCGGGGCCAAAAGATGAGCAAGCACGTCGGCAATGTTGTCCAGCCAGCCACCGTGCTGGATGCTCACGGCGCCGACGCCCTGCGCTGGTACCTCTTCACCGCATCCCATCCCGGCGAACCCCGCCGTTTCTCGGACAAGCTTGTCAACGAAACCCTTCGCCGGGTGCTGCTGACCCTGTGGAACGTCTTTTCCTTCTTCACCAACTACGCCAGTATCGATAACTTTCACCCGGAACAGGTCCCGACCGACTGGAAACCCGAAAACGAGCTTGACCGCTGGATCTTGTCCGAGCTCAATGTCCTGGTTGAACAGGTTGACGGCTACATGGAAGCCTACAATCCCACCGATTCCGGTCGCCGTCTCCAGGAATTCATCGACCAGCTTTCCAACTGGTACGTCCGGCGCAGTCGCCGACGCTTCTGGAAGAGCGAGAACGACACCGATAAGCTGTCGGCGTACGCCACATTGCATCGCTGCCTGGTTACCGTGGCCCGACTCATGGCCCCCCTGGCTCCCTTCATGGCCGAAGAAATCTACCAGAGCCTGGTATGCGTCGTAGACTCTTCCGCCCCGGACAGCGTCCACCTGGACTCCTATCCCGTTGCCGATGCCTCCCTCATTGACCGGGAACTCATGGCAGCCACCCGCCTGGCCATGCAGGTTTCCAGCATGGGCCGCGCCGCTCGCTCCAAGGCCGGCGTCAAGGTCCGCCAGCCCTTGGCCGAAGTGCGAGTCTGGGGCAACGCCGGCCACCTGCGCCAGGTCCGGTCCCAGATTCTCGAAGAACTCAACATCAAAGAGCTTACGGTACTGGAAAACTTCGAGGGCGAGGCCCAGGGGTACTACGACCGGGTCCGGGCAGCGTCCCAGTCCCAGGGCAGCGGCGAGTTTACCGGTCACGGCCTCCAGCAGGTGGACGATTACTGGGTATCTATTGAACCTGGCTGCCTCGTTGCCCTGGACACCCGGGTAACTCCCGAACTGGCGGACGAGGGAATGGCGCGGGAAATTGCCCACCGTATCCAGGGCCTGCGCCGCAACGCCCAGTTCGACCTCACCGACCGGATAGTGACCTATTATCAGGGTCCCGCCGAACTGGGCCGGGTGATGCAGGGGCATGCCGACTACATCAGCCAGGAAACCCTCAGCGAGCAACTGGTGTCGGGCGTCCTGGACGATGCCGAGGGAAGCGAGACCCAGAAGGTGGAAGGGATGGAAGTTACCCTGGCCGTGAAGCGACTATAGGCGGCGGGCCGGCCGGCCCATTCCTCAGCCACGCCCGTCAACTGTCTGACCTGATGCCCGAACTGCCCGAAGTCGAGAATGCCCGGCGAGTCCTGCTCCGCGCGGGACTGCCGGGCCGTTCCATTACCGCTGTTCAGGTGGGATGGGCCCCTACGGTAAAGCTGCCTTCCCTGGAGGACTTTGTTCTGGGTCTCCATTCCAGGCGGGTGCTGGCTGTCCACCGCCGCGGCAAGTACATCCTTCTGCCTCTCGACTCCGACGAGACCTTCATCATTCACCTGGGCATGACCGGCGGAGTCAGCGTCCAGCCTTCGTCCCGGGAACTGGACCCCATGGTAAGGCACACCTTTTCCCTGGACGACGACCGGTCCCTGTGGTTCCGCGACCCCCGCAAGTTCGGGCACCTGTGGCTGGCCGCCAATCTTGATGAAGCGCTGCCGGAATTGGGTCCCGAACCCCTGTCTGACGACCTTACGGTTGACTACCTCTCCGCCACCTTCCGAAACCGAAATGCCCCCGTCAAGGCGCTCCTGCTGGAGCAATCGGTGGTCGCCGGCCTGGGCAATCTGTACGTGGACGAATCCCTTTATCTTGCCCGCATTAACCCCACTCGGCCGGCCGCCAGCCTCAACCGGCTGGAGCTGGAAGCATTGAAGGAGGGCATCGTCGCCAGCCTCAACGCCGCCTTTGCCCTTTACGACCGGGCCCGGGACGAATATTGGCCCGATCCCCCGTCCGCTCTAAACACCTGGACAATTCCCCGCAAAGCAGGTGAGCCCTGCCCCCGCTGCGGAGCCCCCATCGTCGGCATGCGTGTCAGGGCCCGGGGGACCTACTTCTGCCCCTCCTGCCAGCCTCTTGGCGAGTAGTCCAACAGAGTTGTACTGTTGGGTTGGGGTTTAACCGTCTTTCCGGTCCGACGCGTCGGACCGGAATCCAGGACCTCCTCTACGCATTGCCGTTGACTTCCGCAACCATTCTGGATTCCGGCTCAAGGCCGAAATGACGGTAAAGATCTGCCACCCATCATTTCAATCTTGTTAAATTACGTGAGTGCTATTGCCCTTCTTGCCAGGCGACTGACACTTCCCCCTTGCCAGCCTGCATAACCCATCTCCACCATAAGATTACATACTCTGAAGAAGTGGCAAAGGAGGTCAGAATCCCCGCCATCGTAGGGGTCCGCCTCAGGCGGATGACCGCCCTGCCTAGAGTCCCTTCCCCCTTGACGGGGGAAGGTCAGGATGGGGGTGATACAGGGCAATCGCGCCTCAGGTGCAACCAGATACTTTGAACAGCGGTCATGTCGCCCTGAGCCTGCCGAAGGGCCTGAAATCCTGCCCTCCGGTCTGGTTTCAGGTCCGAAATCACGTTGGTAGGATCGATTCTAGGCTCTTCGGCTTCGCCGCGGCGGACTCAGAACGACAGTTCGATAAGGCGCGATTGCCCTGAGGGGTGACAGGTCCCATCCCCAAAATGAGACAGAATGGGACCAAATGGGACACTATTCAAAAAAGCCCAGCTTCGTGAACCCTCGTGAACAAAAAGATAAGGAGCCAACCATGACAACCCTCAGTCAAATCAGAAGAGAAATCCGCGCCCTCCAGCGCAAGTACCACCGGGAACTGTCCATCTACCGCATGCGCCGCATCACGGAGGAAGTCCACCACGACTACGCCCGCGCTGTGGCCGACCGGCAGGACCCGCCCAGCCCCCAGCAAATCATCCGCCGCATCGCCGACCGGGGTTTCCGGCTCACCACCTGGATGCAACTGATCAAGTACCTGGAAAGGGTCCGGGAGGCGGGAGATATCCCCGACCCCCGTAACATGGTGACGAACCTGCTGCCCTGGGTCTGGCAGAGCAAGTACGACCGCCTGCTGGTGGGGGACCTGCCGCCCCCGGAACCCAGGCCCGACCTGGGCCTCCTCTGGGCCCGCCGGTTCGCCACCACCTGAGGAACGTAACCGTAAACCCAGCTCACCCCGGCAGGGCAATCGCATCTTAAACATAGGCAGACTCCCTGACGAGAAGTCATGTCGCCCTGATCTTGCCGAAGGGCCTAAAATCCTACCCACCAGCCTGGTTTCAGGTCCGAAAGCACGTTCGTAGGATGGATTCTAGACTCTTCGTCGGAGTTCACCCTGAGCCGGGCCGAAGGGCTCTGAGTGACAGTTCGATAAGGCCCGATTGCCCTGGCGCCCCCTCTCCCTCCACGGGAGCGGAATCCGCCTCAGGCAGACCTCGGGCGCCAGGGCCCGGGGCGGCGCCTCCGCCTTTGCCGGGGCAAGGCCCCCAGTGGCCCAAAACGGCCCAAAACGGCCCGGAAATTCGGGAATGTGGGCCACTTTTTTACGGACATACAGATAGGAATTTGCCGGGGCGCCGGCCCGGAACTGGGCCCGCTGGACCGCTGCCCAGCCCCGATTCCAAATACGAAACGGCCCAAAATGGCCCAAAATGGCACGGAAAACAAAAAAATCAGCTCTCAGCCTGCTTCCCACCAACCGCCCATCCTGAGCGGCCATCCGCCCCATGCGTACCCTTGGCGGGTAAAACGCCCGCCCTTGGTGTGCTGGAAAGTCTGCCTTTGGCAGCCCTGGAAAATCCGCCCTTGGCGGAAGGGACCGGGCGGTGAGGGCGCAGGGACAAACTTGAGTGTCTTTCCTGGTTCCACCATCGAAACTGCCAGGACAGGAACGCGCCTCAAATATCAGGGCAATCGCATGAATATCCAGACCCACAACCGTCATACCGGCGGAAGCCGGTATCCAGCTGCCCAATATCCATTCGCCTTTTCCGATTGCTTGACTCCTTGCTTTCTGGACTCCGGCTTTCGCCGGAGTGACGGCTGGAGAAGCCATTCATGCGATTGCCCTGGCTCAAATATCAGCCGCAGTTGACGCTTTTCGACGCCTTGCATACAATTATCTAGGTAAGAAGCTGGTTATTGCCGGCCGGTTTCTTGCCCAATTCTTGGCAAGGTTGAATCTAATACCCTGGAAGCCTTTTCTGGCCCAAATTCGGTTTCGGGAAAACCGCTCGCAAACCATACGCGGAAGGTGATTTTCAATGGCTGACTATAGGAAGCATGAAGCTCAGGAGTGGGCGTGGGGGTTCCTCAAGGACCAGTGGACCACAATAATGACTCCCTTTACCCCCGACAACCTCATCGACGAAGAAGGCCTCCGTCGGAACATGCGCTATATCCGTAGCCTCGGCACCCGGGGCGGCGGCTGCACCTGGGGCATGGGTGAGTTCTGGAGCCTCACCTTCGAGGAGCGAACCCGCGTGATGGACATCGTGGCCGAAGAAGCCGCCGGCCGATGGGGCATTGCCGCCCACGTCACCCACACCTCCGTGAAGGACATGCTGGCCCTGGCCGACCGGGCCGAGTCTGACGGCTTTGACCTCCTCGTAGTCGCCCCTCCCTATATGGTTGCCAAGACCGAAGAGGTTGTCTACGACTACGTGAAGGCGCTGGCCGACCACACCAACATGGCCATCATGTTCTACAACTCCCCCCAGTTTGGCATCGTTATGAGCCCCCAGGGGCTTAAGCGCCTGTGCCAGATTCCCAACGTGGTGGGCGTCAAGGAAGCCAGCTTCAACCAGCAGACTTCCATCGAGACCCACCTGTTAGTCGGCAAGCAGTCCATCATCAGCACGCCCGACGAGTGGATTTACCCCAAGGCCAGGGAACTGGGCTTCCACCAGCAGGTGATGTTTGCCAATACCTCCGACTGGCGGTTCGACACCCCCGAGTGCAACAACTACGTCCAGTTCATCAATCGGGCCAGCAAGGGCGATCTGGACCTGGAGTTTTACGAAAAGCACCTCAGGGACCTCAAGGCCCTGTCCGACAAGTGGTGGGGTGGCACCGTTCAGAAGTCCGGCGGCGTCCTGCCCGCCCCCATGTGCAAGTATTGGGGCGAGCTGATGGGCATGGCTGGCGGCCACGTCCGTCCCCCGCTGATGCCGCTGACCGACGAGCAAAAGGCCGAGCTTAAGCGGGAGTTGATGCCGCTGGTCCCCCGTGCCCAGACGGCCGCCGTCCCGGCCCAGGCCCGGCAGCATGCTCCCTGGCTGAACAACGGCATTGGAAGCGGCGCCGAGGGTTCCGGCATGATGCTCCTGGTCAGCGTCCAGGATATGCCCGAAGCGATGGAGGCTGACCGGGGCGGCGCCGACATCATCGACGTCAAGAATTTGCAGGAGGCCCTGGTCGGTTCCGGCCATCCCAACCTGGTGGAAGAGGTCCGCAGCCGCATCCCCGCCCACAAACACGTTAGCGTGACCCTGGGCGTGGTGCCCAACCAGGCCGGCACCGTGGCCATGGCCGTCAAGGCTGCCGGTATGCTGAACGCCACCTCCGTGAAGGTGGGCTTCTGCGAGGCCGACTACGAATCTGCGGTGGAGATCCTGCAGGGCGCCCGCCGGGCATTGCATGGCTACGATACCAAGCTCATCGGCTCCCTTTTTGCCGACAATCACCTGTTCAAGGGGGGCCTGGACCCGGATCTGATGGTCAAGCTGGCCATCGAGGGCCAGTGCGACGGTTTCCTTATCGACACCCTGACCAAGGACGGCCGCAACCTGTTTGACTTCATTCCCGAAGCCCGGTTGCGCGAGATGGTAATGGAGGCCAAGCAGGCCGGACTCAGCACCGCCCTTTCGGGACACCTCAAGCTGGACAACCTGGATGAACTGGCCCGCGTTAACCCTGACATCGTTGGCGTGCGCGGGGCCGTCTGCTCCAGCGGCGAACGGGACCGGGCCGTGGCCTGGGAGGCCGTGGCCCACTTCAAGGAACAACTGGACCTGCGCAAGTCCGGCCAGATTGACGTCCGACGCCAGCCGGTCGCCGCCAATGGCAACGGCCACGGCCACCACGACGGGTGGGCCGTGGTCGATGGGCGGGGAAAGAACTGCGCCGGCGTCATTGCCGCCCTCAGCCGCCAGATGGACGATGACCGCGGCTCCTTCGTTGAAGCAATCCTGCACGACGCCCTGAATATCTACGACGTAATCTATTGGGCCGAGCAGGCCGGTCACAAGCTGCTTACCCAGCGCAAGGAGGACGACGGCACCCTGCGGGTGCTCATCCAACCCTTCGGCAGCAAATAGCTGGCCCCCAGGAAAGTCGGCTGAACCGGACCAACTACACCCCTGCTCCTCTTCGGCGGCAGGGGTGACTTGATTCAAGGGTGCCTCAATCAGGGAAAGCCCGGAAACGAGGTGAAAATCGTGGCTACCGGAGAACGGTGGAGCCTTAAGGGCGACTATTTCGAGAACTGCAATTGCGAGATTCTATGCCCGTGCATTGTTGGCGGCGGCCCTGCCGTGCCCACCGAGGGCCACTGCGACGTTGCCTTCGCCTTCCACATCCAGCAAGGCGACTACCAGGGCGTGGCGCTGGACGATTTGAACTTCCTGGTGGTCGCATACACCCCGGGCATCATGGGGGACGGTGACTGGACTCTGGCCAACTACATCGACCAGCGGGCCGATCAGCCCCAGCGCGCCGCCCTGACCCGCATTCTGTCCGGTGAAATCGGCGGCCCTTCCGAGCGGTGGATGCGCCTCACTTCCAACTACCTGGGCATCCGGTACTGCTCCATTGACTTCCGTAGCGAAGGCCACAGCCGGAGCGTCAGCATCCCCGGCATCATCGACTTCACCGTGAAGGGACTGGTGGTGGGCCGCAGGACCGAGGCCATGCGCCTGGAGAATACCGGCCACCCGGTAAGCTCTTCCCTGGCCATCGCCAGAGGAACCAACAGCAGCTACACCGACCACGGCATGACCTGGGACAATTCGGGTAAGAACGGCCACTATTCAACCTTCGAGTGGACTTGGCCGGCCTGACCGTCAAGCTGTTATCGAATCTGTACCGGAGAGAGTCGCCCAATGTGCCGAAGCATCAAGACACTGCGCGCCCAGGAGCCTGCCGCGACAGGTGATGACATCAACGCCGCCGCGCTGCAGTTCGTTCGCAAGATCAGCGGCTACCGCGCCCCCTCCCGCGCCAACCGTGAAGCCTTCGACCTTGCGGTGGCCGAAGTCTCCGCCGCATCGGAAAAACTGCTGGCCTCGTTGCAACCTCGCTAGCGCCGCCGGGCCTAACGTCCTACGAGACGTTGCCGCCGTAGATATGCTCCGGTACCACGATAATTGCCGACCGCCTCTGCTCCACCATGGCCCGGTCGTACTCATCCCAGTCCGGGTGTTCACTCGCCGCCGCCGTGCGATACACCTCTCTAAGGGCCAGTCGCAGTTCATTCGCATCGGCGCTGCCGGGCGACAGCAGCCTCGCGGCGCCCTGCAGCACAACATACGCCGACCAGTCTTCCCTCGCCACCAGCAATGAACAGCGGGAGTTACGGCGCAGGTTCCGCAGCTTGGCCCGGTCCTCCGTTGTCGTGAATGCCACCCCATCCTGCAAGGGCCCGCAGGTAATGATGCTCATCTGGGCTGAACCGTTCCGCCGGAAGGTGGTCAGCACCCCCCTGCGGTTCTCCCCAATGAATCTCCTTAGCTTATCGTCCAGCATAAAGTCTCCTTTTGAACCAAAACGCAATGTCGCCGCCGTAAGGTAATTGAAGAGACAGCCTCTGTGGCTGCCCCTGCCGCTTTGCAACCTACCCCATAAGACAGTGCCCCGCGCACGCCATCCATCGGCTACTAGTCCTGGCTTAGCCAGAAGGTGGAGCCGTTCTCATCCTTCTGTACTTCTATTCGCACCGGGAACATATCCTTCATATCGTCCAGGTGTGTGATGACTATTATCTTGTCAAAGTCGTCCTCTATAGCGCTGATAACGTCCAGGATGCGTTCCCGCCCGGAAGCGTCCTGGGAGCCGAACCCCTCGTCGATGAACAGGGTCGGCAGCGGCGCCCCGGTTCGCTGGGACAATACCCTGGACAGGGCAATACGCAACGCCAGGTTGACCCGGAAGGCTTCGCCACCGCTGTACATTTCATAGCTGCGGGCGCCCAGCTCGTCGCTGACGTTGATCTCCAGCGTCTCGATGGGTTCCCCCGTTCCCGAACGCCGTTCCCGCTGGGTCTCCAGCTTTACGTGCATCCGGTTATCGGTCATGCGCCCCAGCAGCGTGTTAGCCTCTTCTTCCAGCCGGGGCACCGCCGTTTCGATAAGCATGGCCTGGATGCCCTGCCTGCCAAATGCCTCCACCAGTTCCCGGTAGATGCCCTGGTCCAGTTGAGCCTGCTCCAGGGCTGCGTTGCTTTGCGCTAGTTCCTTCGCCAGGTTGTCCAGCCGCTCCGCCCGGTCTTCCAGCAACGTCTTTCTGCTCAGCGCCGCCTGCAGTTCCCCTTCCAGGTCCCCCACCTCCCGGGCTAGTTGTTCCAGGCTGGCTTCCGCTGCCGGTCCTTGCGCCAAGGCCTGCTCCGCTTCGCCTATTTGCCGGCCCAGCGCCTCCAATTCCCCAGCCAGCCTATCCGCCTGTGCCCGATTTTGGGCCTGTGCCTGTTTCTCCTCGGGCAACTGCGCCCTGGCTGCCTGCAACCGAACCTTCAGTTGGTTGAAGGGCTCCAGCTTCCTCGACTGCTGCAATGCCAGGCTATAGGCGTCATCATCGTAGCCCAGCGTCTCCATTTCAGCTTCTACGGCCTTCAACCGGGCCTGGGCATCCCGGGCATAGGCAAAGCTCTCAAGATCAGCAGCCACCCTATTGAGCCTGCCTTGGACCGTCTCCAATTCAGCTGCGGCTGACCGGGCGGCCGCTATCTGCGCTTCGGTCCGTCCTATCTCCTCCTGGAGTCGATTGGCTTCCGCGTTCTGCTCCCGCTCTTGTTTCGCCAGGTCCGCTTCCCGCTGGGATTTCTGGTTCTCCAGGGTGCGCAGTTTGTTGCGGTTGGCCCGATACTGGTCCCTTTTCTCTTCTATATCGGCCTCATAGCTTTGGGCCAGTCGCCGGCACCCATCTTCGCTCAACGGCGACTGGCACAGGGGACAAACCACTCCGTTTGGGTCCGCCTGTCCCAGAAACCTGAGCTTTTCACTGATCTGTTCGCCTTCCGACTGGTAGCGCGTTGCCAGCGTCTGTGCCTCCCCAATACTGGTGGCCAGAATTTGTACGCTTTGCCTCATCTCGGAAAGGCTTGCTGCGACATCGGAAAGATCTGCCAGGCTGGCCCGGTTTTCCTCCAGGGCCTTCGCCAGCGCGGTTTCCGACCCGGCCAGTGGAACCAGGTCTTCAGTGATGCGCCTTTCCAGTTGGCGGACCTCAGCTTCAAGGCGCGCTCGTTCAAGCTCAATGCCCCTGACCAGTTTGTTGTGTTCCTGTCTCAGGACGTCGTAGGCCTGCCGAGCGCTTTCAAGCTGGGAAAATCGCTCCAGGACGGCCGCCAGCTTGGCCGACCCGGCCTCTATGTCCACCGTCCTGGCGATTACGGCCTCGTGTTCCTCGATGCGGGCTTCCACCGACTCCACATAAGCGTTCAGCCTGGTAATTTCGGCGTCCAGCCCCGCCTGGCGGGTCCGCCTCTCGGCCAGCGCTACACGAAGGGCCCGCAATTCAGTCACCTTCGCCCTAAGCTCATCTGCCTCTCTTCGCCCCCGCTCCAATCGTCCGGAAATCTCCTCCAACTGGCGAGAGGTCGCTCTCAACTCCTCACCGGGATCGCCCAGGGCTTCTTTCTCTGACTGAATCTGGAGCGCCCGGCCGGTCAACCGGTCCGTTTCGCTGCGCTTTTCTGCTACCTTCTCCCGGGCCCTGACCTGGAACCTGTCGTAAGCCTCCAGGCCCAGGATGGACGACAATACGGCTTTCCGTTCCGCTGGCGATTTGTTGGTAAATTCGTCGGCCCGACCCTGCATCAAGAAAGCGGAATTGATGAAGGTGTCGTAGTCCATCCCAACCAACTGCTCCACCCGCGCCTGGGTTTCCCGAATGGAATTGCCCGAAACCACCTGCATAACCTGGCCTTCGTCATTGAGAGATACGAGCTGCAGGTCCGATGCTCCCTGGCGGCGGCGCCCGCCTCCCCTCCGGCGGCTCCTGACGACTCGAAAGCGGCCGTCCCGCGCCTCAAACTCCAGCTCAACCCGGGCTTCGTCGGCCCCATAAGAGACCAGGTCGTCCTGCACCTGCCCCCTGGCGTGCCCCCACAGGCACCAGGTAATGGCGTCCAACAGGGCCGATTTGCCGTGCCCGTTGTCGCCGCAAAGGCAGGCAACGTGCAGCCCAGTGAGGTCCAGGGTCGGCACATTCTCGCGGTAGGACAGGAAGTTCCTGAGGTTGAGCTTAACGGGAATCACTGAACGGTTTCACCTTCGCCTGTAGTTGCTCGGTAGTTGCCCAGTAGTTGCATGGACGTCGTTAAAATTCTAGCACAGGGAGGGTTGTCATAATGAATGGCCAATGCTGTCAACCCGCAGGGGGGTTTGGTATCATGATGGGTAAAGTTGAGCATGGATATTTGGCGCCCCCTATAGTTCGAAGAAATTAGAGGAGGGGAGCGCCTGATCCAGGAGCTGGGGATGTTCGAGAGTCTGACCGACAAACTTACCGGAATATTCAACCGCCTTTCCAGCAAGGGCCGCCTGACCGAGAAGGACATTGACGACGCACTGGGTCAGGTGCGTCGGTCTTTACTGGAGGCCGACGTCAACTTCCGCGTGGCCCGAGACTTTGTCGCCAGGGTCAAGGAACGGTCCATGGGCGCCGACGTCCTGGAGAGCCTCACTCCCGGCCAGCAGGTGGTGAAGATAGTCCATGAAGAATTGACGGAAATGCTGAGCGGGGGCGACCACCGTCTGACGCCATCCAGCCAGCTTCCTTCAATTCTGATGCTGGTGGGGCTGCAGGGTTCCGGCAAGACCACAACCGCCGCCAAGCTGGCCCTGCAACTGCGCCGGCAGGGCCATACCTCCATCCTGGTTGCCGCCGATTTGCGGCGCCCGGCGGCCATTTCCCAGCTCCAGACCCTGGGCAAACAATTAGACGTGCCCGTTTATTCGGAAGACCCAAAGGGGTCCACCGTGCCCCAGGTCGTTCGAAACGGCGTGGAACGGGCCCGGCAGCAGGGCCTGACCTGGGCCATCATAGACACCGGCGGCCGCCTTCACATCGATTATGAGCTGATGGAAGAACTGGAGGAGGCCCGGACGGTGGCCCAACCCCATGAGACCCTGCTGGTAGTGGACGCCATGACCGGCCAGGACGCCGTCAACGCCGCACAGGAATTTCACGAGCGAATAAACCTGACCGGCCTGGTCATGACCAAGATGGACGGCGACGCCCGCGGCGGCGCGGCCCTTTCGGTCACCCGCGTAACCGGTGTTCCCATCAAGTTCATGGGTGTGGGCGAACGTCCGGACGGGCTGGAACAGTTCCACCCCGACCGGCTGGCCTCCCGCATCCTGGCCATAGGCGATGTATTGACCCTGATAGAGAAGGCCCAGGAGGCGGTCGACGAAAAGCAGGCCCAGGAATTGGAGCGCAAATTCCGTCAGGCTTCCTTCGACCTGGAGGACTTCCTGCAGCAGATCCAAAGCGTCAAGAAGATGGGGTCTCTCAGCCAGATAATGGAAATGATTCCGGGCATGAACAATATGTCCCGCAAGATGCCTACCGACTTCGATGACGACCAGATCAAGCGGGTGGAGGCCATAATTCAGTCCATGACTGTTGAAGAGAGGCGGCGTCCGGAAATCCTGAACGGCAGTCGCCGCCGCCGCATCGCCAGGGGCAGCGGCACAACCCCCGCCGACATCAACCGTCTGATGAATCAGTTCAAGCAGACTCAGAAACTGATGCGCCAGTTCTCCCGCACCCGGGACCCCAAGAGCCTGATGCGAATGTTCCGGTAAGCCTGGGAGGGTTTACGCCGCCTTCCACTGCGATGAACTGTAGCCGTGGGGCTGGAAAGCCGGAGGGCGTTAGCCTGGCGTATAAACTCGTTGACCCGTGGCAGTGACCTCCTGCCCGCGGCCAGTCCTCAACGCCGCAAACAGGTATGAAGTCGTCAGGGACCGGAAGGGCGACCACCGTTGAGAGAATTCGCCCAGTTCCGCGTCGGTTATCGACTCGCCGCCAAAGTAAAGCTGAGAAACAATCTTCCTCAGCGCCAGGTCTCCCACCGGGAAAGCGTCGGACCTGCCCAGCGCCCGGGACAGCACCCACTGGGCTGACCACATGCCCACGCCGCGAAGAGACGTTACCTCTCTGACCACTTCCTCATCGTCCAATTCGTTCACCCAGTCCAGGCCGCCGGGCGTTTCCAGTTCCGCCAGGGCCAGCCCGTGCAGGTACTCTGCCTTCCGCTGGCTCAGCTTGAGTCCACGCAACTCCTCAACTGACGCGGAGGCAATGGCTTCCGCCCGGGGGAAGGCGTAATGAGTCTCCCCATCAACCTCAAGGCTGGGCCCATAGGTTTCCACCAGCAGCCCACGGATTACCCGGGCCACACTGGCGGACAATTGCTGACCCAGTATCGCCTGCCCGATGGTCTCGAACACCGAGAGGGCCAGGGTCTGGTGCATCCCGTAAAATGCCTTCACCAGGTTGGCCATGACGGGGTCATCAATCGCGAACTCGTAGAAAGGGCGGACATCTTGCTCGGCGCCCAGCAGACGATTGACTTGAGACCTGGCGATCTCCGACTCAGCCCCGGTTAGCTCCCCGCCTTGCAGGTCTATGTTCAGTTCCGGTTCGTCAAGCTTCCCGTTAAACCGGACGGATGCAAGGGCCAGCTTGCCATCCAGGTCCAACAGGCGCCGGTAAACGTCAGTGGAAGGGATCTGCCCCTTCCGAAAGTAAGGCTGGTTTTCGGCAGTGTGCTCGAAAGCGAAAGGGGGAGTAGGGCGGACAACAATAGACTGATTGGTCATGGTTAAACTCGCTCCCCTGCCACCAGTGGCTTCAAACCTATCGAGTCGTAAATTGCGCCCCTGGGCGTCAGGGTGCTGCGGATTAGATGCATTTCCCCCGCATCCCAGCTGTGACCGGTTGGTAACTGGGCTTGGGCCATTGCTTCGCCTATTCTTTTCTTATAGTCCGCCTTGACCTGGTCCCGCACGCGCCCCAGAGTCAGGTGCGGACGGAAGGGCCGACGCTCTTCGTCAAAGCCAAGCTCAGACAGTCCCTCATCCACCAGGGTCTGCAATCGCCCCAGTTCCGCCAGGTCCCCCGTCACACCGGCCCACAACACGCGGGGTTCCCTGGTATTGGGGAAGACACCCAGTCCCGACAGGCCCAATGCCAAAGAGGCCGAATTGAACCTCGTACCCGCCCTTTCCATGGAAGCCAACACATCAGGTACGAGCCCGGCATCTACGTCGCCTAGGAACTTGAGGGTGAGGTGTATGCCGGCGGGGTCAACCCAGCGAATGCCTGTGGGCAGCGTGTCGGCCAGTTCTCGAACCGCCTGCTCCAGTATCGCCTTGGCCTGGACGGGCAAGTCCAGCGCAACAAAGACGCGAAGGGTCCGGGAACCGGCGGTCATCGGGTCAGCTCCCCCTTGAACTCGGCCAGCTTGCGGTACCAGCCAACCAGGTCATCCAGCGAATACTGAGCGTTGGCCGGGCTTGGATTCGGTATTACGAAAATTCGGGATTCGCCGACGCATCGTTCCTGCAAGCCCAGTTCCGGCGCTTCGGTTGCCCCTTCCCCGTACTTAAGGTATGCCTTGTAGCCGGTCATGCCGTGAAAGCAGGCAATCCGTGGCCGGAAGCGTTCCAGCTTTTCCCGCAACACCGGCGCCCACTGGCGATAGTCGGCGGCCTTCAGCCCGGAGGCCTGGGGAGTGGGCCGCTTCACCACGTCGGTGAACCCGATACCGAAGGTTGCCAGGTCATGGTCTCTCTCCGGACCCAGCTCCTCTCCCACCAGGCCCGACCGGTTCAGCGCCGCCCAGAACCGGTTGCGGGGATTGGCAAAGTAGTGGCCGACCCGCACCGAGTAAGTCGATGGGTTCAGGCCAACAAATACTATGTCCAACCCTGGCTGGAGCAGGTCGCCGAGCGTCTCCAAATTCGCCTCCTGAGGATGCTGCAATTTTGCTCCCTCAGTCCTTTGTATGAGCGCGAGGTGAGATGCCGGATTCTGACAAACCCAATAACCCTGCAGCGTTCTCGCCCAGGATCGCAGTTTTTGAATTTGGGTCAAGGGAGGACTGTTCTACCTGCCGGATCAGCCTTCTGTGTTGAATCAGCGGATAGTCTGTCCCGAACAGGACCTTGTCTGCCCCAATTATGTTGGAAACCACGTCAAAAATCTGCGGCTTGTAAAGGAACGGAGAGACCGCCGTATCAAAATAAACGTGGGCCATTTCCGCCGGCACTTCGGGCATCAGTCCATAAAATGGCAGGCCTCCGCCCCAGTGGGCGCAAACGATGATGTTGTCGGGAAAGTTCCGAATTAGTTTATAAACCCGGTCCGGGGTTGTTTCTCCTTTGCCGGGGTATTGGTGCCCCACCGGTTCCGAAGTGTGTATCAAGACCGGCAACCCAATGGCCTCAGCCAGTTCCATCATTGGGGCCATGTCCGAATAATCGGTGATGTCGAAACCCTGGCTGTCCGGGTGAAGCTCCCCAATTCCTTTCAGGCCTGCGGCGGCGCAGCGCTCTATTTCCGCCTGGACCCTGTCTTTGCCCCAGGACGGATTGACCGAACAGAAGCCAACCAGTCGTTGAGGATACCGTTCGACAGCGTCAATGATGTAATCGTTGGTCTCCCTGGCGACTTCCTGGGTGTCCCAACCGAACCCCATCGCCACAGACAGCGCGACACCCGCGCCATCCATGGCCTTCACCAGGGACTCCGCGGTAGCCATCTTCGCTTCAGCCTGGGGGAAAAGGGCAGCGTATGTGGCGTCCAGCTTCGCCAATTCAGCATGCCGGTGGGGGAATGATGGCGGTAAAATGTGGCAGTGGAAATCGATAATCATTTCGTGTAAGGGCAGTGGCCGGCCGAATCTTCGTTAGAACGTTTTTCAAATTATCAATGTACTATAAAGCAATTTCTTCGCCTAGACACCCTCAAACGTGGCACTTATAATTCTTGGCGGCTATCCGCAGATTGGGCTGGGCCACAAATGTGGACTGTCAATCTCCAAAATACTACGGGAGTACATTAGTATCGTTATGATTGGCGGGAGCGCCCCCGGGACGGGGCAAACTTACAGTGTTCCCGAATTGCAGTCCATGGCCAGGGAACTTCGGCGGGACATTATTCAGACCATCTACACCGCCGGAAGTGGGCACCCCGGCGGTTCTCTTTCTGAGCTGGAAATCCTGATTGCCCTCTATTTCCGGGTCATGCGATATGACGTTGGCAACCCCGGCTGGCCCGACCGGGACCGCTTCATCCTCAGCAAAGGCCATGCATCGCCCGGCTTTTACGCCGTGCTTTCCCGGGCCGGGTACTTTCCTCGGGAAGAACTCTCCACCTTCCGGCAGTTGAACAGCCGCATCCAGGGCCACGCCCATCCGATGACGCCGGGCGTGGAAATGAACTCGGGTTCCCTGGGCATGGGGCTGTCCTTCGCCCTGGGCTGCGCCCTGGCCGCCCGGCTGGACGACAAAGACTACATGGTCTATGCGCTGCTGGGTGACGGGGAATGTGACGAGGGAGAAATCTGGGAGGCGGCCATGTCCGCTGCCCACCACAAGGCTACAAACCTGGTTGCCATCGTGGACCGGAACCGCATCCAGAATGACCGGTTTACCGACGACGTGATGACCCTGGACCCCCTGGACCGCAAGTGGCGGGACTTTGGCTGGCGGGTGATGGAAACCGACGGGCACGACCTGGAGGCGTTGCTGGCAACCTTCGAAAGGGCCCGCGCCCGGCGTACCAGGCCCACGGTAATAATTGCCCACACGGTAAAGGGCAAGGGCGTCAGCTTCATGGAGAATAACCCCGGCTTCCACGGCCGGTCGCCCAACGCAGAGGAGTTTCAGAAAGCAATGGAGGAACTGGCCTAATGGTGGCGCAACGCAGAATGGCCTCGACCAGGCAAGTTTATGGCGAAACCCTGTTGGAAATGGCCGATTCCTTCCCCGACATCGTGGTGCTGGGCGGCGACTTGAACGTATCCGTATTCACTCACCTCTGGCGCGACAAGTACCCGGAGCGGTTCTTTGACTTCGGCCCTGCCGAACAGAACCTGGTAGGAGTAGGCGCGGGACTGGCCGCCAGCGGCAAAGTTCCTTTTGTCAGCACCTTTAGCGTGTTTGGAGTGGGACGACCCTTCGACCAGCTGAGGGTGCTGGTATCCCAGGCGGGGCTGAACTTCAAACTGGTCTGCACCCACGCCGGCATACTTACCGGAGAGGACGGAATGTCTGCCCACGGAATCGAGGATCTGTCCCTCATCTGCTCCCTCCCCAGCTTTACGGTCATTTCTCCGGCGGATACGGTGGAAACGGTGCAGGCGGTGAAGAGGGCGGCCAGCGAGGTTGGGCCCTTCTACATTCGTCTGTCCAGGGCCGCCACGCCGGTTGTGCACGACGACGACTACCGATTTGAACTGGGCAAGGCCGAGCAACTGCGGCAGGGGAATGACGTAACCATCATTGCCACCGGCGTGATGGTCTCGGTCAGCCTGGACGCGGCGGATCTCCTGGCGGCCCAGGGAGTTCAGGCACGGGTTCTCAACATCCACACCCTGAAGCCAGTGGATGAGGAAGCCATAGTTTCCGCCGCCCGGGAAACCGGCGCGGTGGTCTCGGCGGAGGAGCATTACTTCCACGGCGGCCTGGGCAGCATTGTTTCCCAGGTACTGGGCGGGAACCATCCGGTGCCGCTGGAGATGGTGGCGCTGCAGGGCTACAGCGAGTCGGCCCGGGCCGAGCAACTTATGGAGAAGTGCGGCCTAACACCGGAAAAGGTAAAGGACGCGGCGCTTAAGGCCGTGTCTCGGAAGCGATAAAACCGAAGGGAAGGCGAGAACCCAGGAATTCAGCGGGGCAGGTCTGAGACCTGCCCCGAATTTCGTCTGGGATTGACCGCTTCCCGCTACAGTGCCTTCCGCAATAGGGAGGGATTCCGACCTTTCTCCTGGCGCACGGCAATCACTCTCGGACGTGCCCATCACCGATCATAACCCACTTGTACGAAGTGAGTTCACGCAGGCCCAGCGGGCCCCGCGCGTGGAACTTCTGAGTACTGATGCCTACTTCGGCGCCCAGCCCCAGCTGCGCCCCGTCGGTGAACCTGGTGCTGGCATTGACGATGACGGCCGCGGCATCTACCTCCAGTTGGAAGCGGCGAGACGCCTCGTCATCGCCGGTGATAATAGCCTCGGTATGGCCTGAGCCGTAGGTCTCAATGTGCTCCAGGGCCTCGTCCAGCGAATCTACGATCTTGACGGCGGCCGTGAGAGACAGGAACTCCCTGCCCCAATCCTCCTCATTGGCCGGCTGAGTGTTTAGCCCCGACTCCGGGCCAAGGATGCTGAGGGAGCGGTGATCGCAATGGAGTTCCACCCCGGCGCGGGACAGTTCCCGTGCGATGTCGGGCAAGCAGTTTGGGGCCACCTCGGCGTGGAGCAGTACGGTATCGAGGGCATTGCATACCGTGGGCCGCTGCACCTTGGCGTTGAATACGATACTGGCGGCCTTTTTCAGGTCGGCTGACCGGTCAATGTACGCGTGGCATACTCCCACGCCGCCGGCCACCACCGGCATGGCGGCGGTGGAGGCTACAAAGTTGATCAGCCCCTGCCCTCCCCGGGGTACCAGCAGGTCAATGTACTCCTTCATTTGCAGCATATCGTCAACCAGGGCGCGGTCCGGATTGTCCACGTACTGAACAGTGTCCGGGTTTATGCCAGCCTCTCCGATGGCCCGGCGCAGCAGACTGACCAGGGCCTGGTTGGAGTTCAGGCTTTCCCGGCCGCCCCGCAACAGGCAGGCATTGCCGGACTTCAGGGTCAGGGTAGCAATGTCGATGGTCACATTGGGCCGGCTTTCGTAGATGCTGCCAATCACCCCCAGGGGAACACGCCTGCGTTCCACTTCCATGCCATTGGGCAGGGTCCTGGACTCCATTATTTCCCCCACCGGATCGGGAAGGGAGGCAATTGTCCGCACGTCGTTGGCCATGCCCTTCAGCCTGTCGGAGGTCAATAGCAGGCGGTCCAGCATTGCCTCGTCCATCCCCGAAGCTTTAGCCGCCTCGTAATCCTCCCGGTTCGCTGCCAGAATGGGTCCCTGCTCACTTTCGAGAAGCTCGGCAATGTTGGTGAGGGCCAGGTTCTTGGTTTCGGTAGATTGGCGGGCAAGTTCCCTGGCAGCCCGCCGCGCCGTGCTGCCCAGCTTCAGCAACGAGTCCCTGTCAGTCACGGTTGCCATTGGCTTCTCCTTCATCATTCCGGTTGCGCTGTTCCGAAAGAGACTGAGCTTCAGATAAGCACCAGGTTGTTGCGGTGAACAATTTCCTGGCCGTAGTGGTAGCCGAGTATGGCCACAATACCGTCGGACTGGAAACCACGGATACTGGCAATATCCTGGGCATCGTAATTCGCTATGCCACAAGCGATGTGCCTGCCGGGCTCGTCCACAATGTAAACAATGTCGCCCCGGTGGAAATCGCCTCGCACTCCCCGCACGCCGGCCGGCAACAGGCTGACGTGCCGGTTGAGCAAGGCGTCTGCGGCTCCCCCGTCAACCTCTATCTCGCCCCACTTGGAATCCTTCACCCGGTTCAGCATCCAGCGCTTGCGTGCCTCCAGCTTTTCCCCGGAGGGCCGGAACAGGGTCCCCACAGGCTCCGCCCGGGCCGCCCGGAGAATGGCGTCGTCCGCTCTGCCGCTGCAGAGCACCATGGCGATACCGGTCGAAGTTACCAGGCGAGCGGCCTCAATCTTCGTCGGCATTCCACCCCGCGCCCAGGGATTGCGATGCGCCCCCACCATGGCCTGAATCTCCTCGTCAACCCGGTCCACTACGGGAACCAGGATGGCGTCCGGATTCCTGTGAGGGTCGGCGGTGTAGAGGCCGTCGGTGTCCGTGAGTATAACCAGCAGATCAGCGTCCACCAGGTTGGCCACCAGGGCAGATAACCGGTCATTGTCTCCGAATACCTCACCAATTTCGTCCACCGCCACCACGTCGTTCTCATTCAGGATGGGAACGACGCCCAGGTCCAGCAGGGCGCCAAGCGTGTTTCTCACGTTCAGGTAGGACTGACGTTCCGCCAGATCGTTTATGGTGAGCAGGGCTTGGGCTACGTGGACTCCGTAGATTTCGAACATCTGCTGGTATGCATGAATTAGGCGGCCCTGCCCTATGGCAGCCAGCGCCTGACGGGAGGGAATATCCCGTTCCGCCAGTTGCTGTCCAGCCTGGCGCAATTCCTGCCGGCCCGCCGCTATGGCTCCGGAGGTAACAAATATAACCTCGGCGTTCTGCTGAATACGCAGGTGACTGATCTGCCGGACCAGGTCCACCATCATCGGCAAGTTAAGCCCGCCGTCGTTGGCTGTGTCGGTAAGGACGGCGGTGCCGACCTTCACCACAATTCGGCGGTAGGGAATGTCGTTGCAAATTTCGGAAGCAGCTTCGCTGGCCCGAAGGTTATGGCGGGAAATATTCATGGCTGGGACAATATTCTTCTCTTGCAGACTAATACACTGCGAATAACAGGCACCCTTTCTTGACCAGGCAATTATAGCATGGCGCCATAACGTCCCTGACTGCCTGGGTATTTCCAAGACGCTACCTTGACGGTCATTACCCTTGCCTGGCGCGGGGTCTTCGCCTAAAATCGAAACTTGCCCGGGGCTAGCGGTGGCCGTTAGCCCTTTTGCCTGTTGCCGCCTGCAGAATTACAAACAGCCCGGCGCCTGCGCGGCTGTAGTGGAGTCCTGATCAATGTCGTTATCCGGACTATTGGCCTCGCTTGCTGAGGACTTCCCCGGTTGCCCTGGCGAAAAAAACATCCGGCCCGGCCAGGATGTGCCGCGGTATGCCGCCCGGAGGGGCGTGAGGCCGCTTTACGTGGCATTGTTGTGGCTTCGCTCGCAGGCGCCCTCCCTGGTACTGACCCCCCGGGCTGAAGACGCCCGCCGGCTCCATGACCAACTAGTCACCTATGCCAGCGAGTCAGCCCCGGTCTATTTGCTGCCGGAACCGGAAGTGCTTCCCTTCGAGCGTCTTGCCGTGGACGCCAGGACCGTCAATCAGAGACTGGTGGCGTTGTCTTCGCTAGCGACCTGGGAAAGCTACACCTCCAGCCCTCCCCTGGTAATCGCTTCCATTGCGGCCGCGATGCGTTTCACCCTGTCGCCGGGAGTGTTCGAAGCCGCCGATGACGACATGGATTCAACCCTTCGGGTGCGCCTGGGGCAACGGGTCAGGAGCACGGAAAGCTTGCTCAGCGCCTGGCTGAACCTCGGCTACCGGCACCAGCCGGTGGTGGAAAGTCCGGGAACCTTCAGCCTGCGGGGCGGCATAATCGACGTCTTCCCGCCCCAGGCGGAATACCCTTACCGCCTGGAACTGTGGGACGACGAGGTTGACACCATCCGATGGTTCGATCCGTACACCCAGCGGTCCCTGGCAACCGGAGAAGGCACGCCTGCCGTCCAGCAGGTGGACCTGATCCCAGCCCGGGAACAGTTGCCTGAACTGGCCGACCGGGTTTCCGTAGACAAGCGCACCGAGGAAATGGACTTTTCGCACTGCACTCAGTGGGCGCGTGAGCGGTTCGACGAAGAACTGGCCGAACTCTTTGCCACGCCCAACGTGGAAACCCTGTCCTTCTACAACGGGCTGCTGAACCGTCACAACCTGCTGGACTACCTGCCCTCCCAAGGGCTGCTGATCCTGGACCGGGAAAGCCAAATTGAGACCGAAGCCCATGACCTGGAGGAAAAGTTCTTCAGGATGCGTGAGAGCCGGGAATCCCGTGGCGAACTGCCGGGAAACTTTCCCTCTCCCTACCTTTCCTGGGACCGGATATCGGTTCGAGTGCGGGAGCACTCCCGGCGCGCCCACATGGAAAGCTGGCTGGCAGACGACGCGGACGTTGCCTTCCGCGCTCCCAAGTCCTACTTCGGCCAATTGGGCCAGTTCACCGACGAAGTGGGAGAGACGCTGCGTGAGGGTAGAACATACGTCGCCATCAGCCAGCACACTCTCAGGCTTGCCGAAGTGCTGGGAGAGGTCGGAATAACGGCCCGGGTTACCGATAGCCTGGAGGAGCCGCCCCAGCGGGAGCAGATATACCTCGTACCAGGCTACCTGAACGAAGGCTGGGATGTGGAAGGCAGCGACGGCCACCCTCCCCTGACCCTGCTCACGGATGCGGAACTATTCGGCACGGTTAAGGAAAGGCGCTACCGTCCCCTTCGTAATCGGGAGGAACTGGGTGAGGACATAGTCCTTTCGGACCTGATTCCCGGCAGCTACGTGGTCCACGTGGACCACGGGGTGGCCCGGTTCGCCGGAACAACCCACATGGAGGATAACGGAGAACCCAAGGAATTCCTGGTCCTGGAGTACGCGGAGAATGACAAGCTCTACGTGCCAACAGACCATCTGGACCGGGTGGGCGCCTACGTAGGAGCGCAGGACCAGCCGCCCGCACTGACCCGGCTGGGCACGGCAGACTGGGCGCGCATCAAGGAACGTGTTAAGGGATCGGCGCGTGAAATGGCCGAGGAGCTGATCAGGCTCTACGCGGCCCGGCAGGCGGCCGAGGGCCACGATTTCAGCCAGGACACAATCTGGCAACGGGAACTGGAAGACTCTTTTCCTTTCCTGGAAACTCCCGACCAGGTACGAGCCATTGAAGAAGTGAAGTCGGACATGGAACAGACCAAGCCCATGGATCGCCTCATCTGTGGCGACGTGGGTTACGGCAAGACGGAAGTCGCCCTGCGCGCCGCCTTCAAGACAGTTTCAGACGGAATGCAGGTGGGTCTGCTGGTCCCAACTACCGTCCTCGCCCAACAGCACTATGCCACCTTCAGCGAGCGGCTCAGTCCCTACCCCCTGCAGGTGGAGGTGTTGAGCAGGTTCCGCACTCCCAGGGAGCAGCAGGAGGTGTTGCTAGGGCTGGAAAACGGCGGCGTGGATATCGTAATCGGAACCCACCGGCTGCTTCAGAAGGACGTGAAGTTCAAGAACCTGGGCCTGGTAGTGGTGGATGAGGAGCAAAGGTTTGGCGTGAGCCACAAGGAAACTCTGAAGCGCCTCCGCAACCAGGTGGATGTCCTCACCCTGAGCGCTACCCCCATTCCCCGCACTCTGCACATGGCCCTGACGGGCATTCGCGACATGAGCGTAATGAACACTCCGCCCGAAGCGCGGTTGCCGGTCAAGACCTTCGTGTCCGAATACAACGAGGAGACAATACGGGAAGCCATTTTGCGGGAAATAGAACGGGGAGGCCAGGTCTTTTTTCTCCACAATCGGGTTAGGACCATTCAGCAGACCGCCGCGGAACTGGCCGTCCTGGTGCCTGAGGCAAGGTTCATGATCGGCCACGGCCAGATGCCCGAGGTGGAGTTGGAAGAGGTAATGGAGGCCTTTGCAGATGGCGAGGCGGACGTGTTGGTCTGCACAACGATAATCGAATCCGGGCTCGACATGCCCAACGTTAATACCTTGATTCTTGACCGGGCGGACAGGTTTGGGCTTTCCCAGCTATATCAGTTGAGGGGCCGGGTTGGCAGGGGCGAACACCGGGCCTATGCCTACCTGCTGCTTCCCCGGGGCCAGCGCATTACCGAGGCCGCGGAGCAGAGAGTGCAAGCCATTCTGGAGGCATCAGAACTGGGATCAGGATTTCGCATAGCGATGCGAGACCTGGAGATTCGCGGCGCGGGAAACCTGCTGGGAGCGGCCCAGAGCGGCCAGATTCATGCTGTTGGCCTGGAACTGTACGGTCAGCTCTTGGACGAGGCTGTATCGGAGTTAATGGCCGGGGACGGTAACGGCGGAGCGCAGGAAACTGGATCAATCACTATGGAGTTGCCACGGATTGAGCTGCCCGTAGCGGCCAATATTCCTGAAGATTACATTGCCCACACCCCTACCAGGCTGGCCCTGTACCAGCGGTTGGCGCGGGCCAGGGAGCGAACTGAAATACCGGGATTCCGAGAGGAGATGCGGGACCGGTTTGGCCCGCCACCGCCATCGGTGGAGAATCTGTTGACCCTGGTTGAGCTGCGTATTCTCGCCGTCGCCGCCGGCGTGGAATCGGTCATTCAGTCCAGCGGCGGCATCACCCTGGGGCTGCGGCAGGATGTGGGCAGCGCAAAGCTGCCGCTGCAACGGGCCCTTGGTTCTGCAACCAGCGTCGGCAACCGCCAAATCCGGCTCTCCGCCAGGGCCATGGGAGGCGAGTGGATGCGAAGACTGACCCAGACCCTGGAGAGAATGGTCATATTCCAGGAACGTTTGAGAAACCTGGTGGGTTAAAGCTGGCCGCCGATTCCAGCCTGGACTGGCACGGAGTAGCTGGCGGCAAACCGCCTGTAGCCCTGGAGCGTATTGTTGAACATAAGGTGGCGAGCATCACGCAGGAAGCTGTCCCGTCGAATGGTTAATTTGCCGGCTTGCACTCTAATCATAAAGTCATTTGAGAGGACCAAATTTTGATTTGGAAATTCAGGCCATTTGCCCTGATGTCAATTGTGGCCCTTTACCTGCTGGTCCTGACCGGTTGCGGAATGAGTCCGGTCGATCTGGCGCCCGATGGGACCGGGGCCACGGCGGAAGCGGTCGAAGACTTTACCATTACCCTGTACCAGGGCCAGGAGGAACTGGGCGCCCAGGAAGTCTTGCTGTCTGACCTGCAGGGTAAGCCCCTGGTGATCAACTACTGGGCCGGCCTTTGTCCCCCCTGCCGAGCTGAAATGCCCGAGTTCCAGGAATTCAGGGATGAGTACGAAGGCCGGGTTACGCTGGTAGGGGTGGACTTGGGGCAGTTTCTGGGTCTGGGCACTAAGGAAGATGCCCAGAAGCTGCTGGACGACTTGGGCGTCTCGTATGCGGCCGGCTTTACCGATGACGGCGCCATAGTAGAATCCCATCGGGTTTTGGGATTGCCCACCACCATCTTCGTTAACGCCAACGGTACCCTGCATCGAAAATGGGACGGGGTGCTGAACAAGGCCAAACTGAGCGAGATAGGGGATGAAATGCTTGACGGAACGGAGGGTTAGAAGGCAAGCCCCTTGACCGTGCTTCATTGGTTCCACAGCGTGTTCTATTCCGCCCAGGAAACTAAGCTTAGTTGCTGACTGTCTCGACTCCTTCTACCTTTGTATTCACTCGATATTGTATAATGAATTCCGTTGCCCACCGGCTCAGGTCCGCGGCAACCCGTGTCGGGTTGCTGAAAGTATCGGTGCCAGGGATACGCCGGTTATGGAGCAACTGATTCGGGGTGTAGCGCAGTGGCTAGCGCGCTTCGTTCGGGACGAAGAGGTCGGAGGTTCGAATCCTCTCACCCCGACCATTCCTGGGTAAGGTCTCTTTAACAGGACCGATCTGTCAAATGTCGGCCCAGGCCAGGGGCAATCCCATCCTTCCCTGCGAAGGCGCCAAGCCGTTGGACATTGCCAGCGGAAAACCGCAGAGTCATCCAGGTCGTTCC
Organism: Dehalococcoidia bacterium; assembly: GCA_965207275.1. Lineage (GTDB taxonomy): Bacteria > Chloroflexota > Dehalococcoidia > Lucifugimonadales > UBA3495 > Bin22. The sequence continues at coordinate 1,200,980 of CBDBMH010000002.1, read as the reverse complement.
CATGGCCGACCCTCACTCTTCTCCCCGAGAGTTGATTCGCACCCCGGCGCAAGCGAATTCACCATTGGCCCCAGAGTCTGAATTGAACAGTCCTGCTCTATTCTTCCGGCTTTCCGATTCATTGACCCGGCGCGCCGCCACATTGCGCATGGCTGAAGATGACCATGCCCTTTCAACGGGTATGCTTCTCAATAAATACCTGCTCCACCTTGATGACCGGTCGCTGCTTGGCCGAGGCGACATAACTCCCGAGTCACTCCATTCGCTCCGGGCCATTCAGGACCTGGTGTATGCCTGCGACGACGCTGGCAATTTGACATCCGTCTATTCCGGTTTAATTTTTCGCCAGGGAGAGGCGCCGCTGCAACTGGACGAAGTGCCACATGCCGCCGAAGTGCGTGTTGGAGACTCCGGCGCATTGCTGATCGAAATCGAAATTGACCGGCTGGACGTAGGATACGAACGCAATTGGACGGGCTTTCACCGCCGCCGCTGGAACAACGACGGGGCTTTCTTTGAAGGCTTTGTCGCAACGGCGATTGAAGACCGTCTGCTTCCGGGCGAAGTATCGGAAACTATGAAGCTGGACACCCACGACCACCAGCTGAAGTTCCTGAATGCCCTTGGACGAACCATCTGGGAGAGCCAGTTCGAGAACTACTCCAGGTTCACAGGCCAGAAACTGATGTTCAAGATAGGTGATGAAACGGTACGAAACATCGCGGCGGGGGCGGGCGGGATCTGCACCGAGAAGGTCCAGGCGTTGAAGTTCCTCACCGACCACTACGGGTTCGAATCCGAGTACCTGATTGGCGGGGATGGAGCCAGGGACCCGGCGCCGGTCACTAAGCTGAGAGAAATGCTTCGTTCCTTTGATTTCCGGTTCGCGCGCCGGTACATGCGCTACTGGCAACACGCCGCCCTCCTCTATAACGTGGACGGCATTCCCGTGCTGGTCGATGCCACCAACGGCAACATTCCCTACCTGTTCCTCACAGGTGATGAAGCGGAACAATTGCTGAGTTACGAGGATAAGCCTTCAGTGCCGGTCAGGATGGTGGAATCGGAGGAGAATTACTATTATCACCGGGTTCCGCAAGACATTCCCCTGGACCTGTTCTTTGCCATGGAGGGGTGGCTCGGCGACACCGACATGGTCCAGGTGTTCGAGAACGAGTTGGGGCTTTTCCTATCGAGCGACTATTACGTCACTCCCATACCTTTTCGCTGCGACCGGGAGTTCCGGCGGCTGTCCGAAGAGTACCAGGAAATCGCCAGGAGGGCGGGTTTTCGGTGCCAGGTGAGCCGGGAATGGCGCCTGGAGGCGGGGTTGGGACAGGAATTCAGCCGGACTCACCCAGGCGCGGCGAACGGAATTTTGGCAGCGAAAGACCATTTGCTCCTCCGTTATAATGATTGGGACATCCCCGGACACGAGGCGGGTCTGGTAATCTTCGGGTTGACCTGACACCCCGCCGACCGCCCGGGCCTGCCTGGAAATGTGTATGACGGTATTCAGTAGTGCGGCGAATGGCCGCCCCATTGTTCCTTTATCCCCGCCAATGACGGGCATCCCTGGCCGGGCGGTGAGACACGCCAGGAAAATCGCCAGCCGCCTTCCAACGGCACGCAAGGGGCGCGAGGAAGATTCAGTCCGCCGCATTCGCCGCCTTCACCAGCAACTGGGCGTGGAGGACTGGTCGGACCAGGAACTGAAGAACGCTATCCACAATGCCAGAGCCGGGAAATCCCATGGACAGCCCGGTCTCGATTCTCCCGATATAGCGGCAATGGTGTTCGCCATTGTCAACGAGGCCATCGGCCGTCGCCTGGGGGCGTGGAAATTTTTCGAGCAAGACTGGCGCCCCGCCGGGCTGAAGACTTCTTGCCAAAGCGCCGGCGAAGATTTGGCAGGTACCGAGACTCTTGCGGATCAGGAGATTCTGGATAATGCAGTGAAGCAAGTAAGGGCCGCCGGACGAGAACGTTTCGGCTCCGGTTCGCTGCTTTCCATTGAATTCTACCGGGCGGTGCGCCGCCTGGATTCTGAGGGCCGCTACCGTTTCTTGCCCACCGACCAGCAACTCCTCGCTGGCCTTCACCTGCTGTCCGACAAGATCGTGGAAATGCAGGCTGGCGAAGGCAAGACCATCTCCATCGCCTTTGCCGCGTTGATGCACGCGGTGCTAGGCCGGCAAGTTCACGTTCACACTGCTAACGACTACCTGGCTGAACGAGACTGCCGTCTCCTGGCTCCGCTCTACAGGTCGCTGGGTCTGACCGCCGGTGTCATCCTGGAACCTATGGACAATGCGGAACGAAGGGCCGCCTACACCTGCGACATTGTTTACGGAACGGTCAGAGAATTCGGGTTCGATTACCTGAGAGACAACCTGGTCTCCATGGAATCGGAGCGGGTCCAACCTGTTCTGCAAGTCGCTATCGTCGACGAAGCTGATCAGGCCCTTATCGACGAAGGAGATACTCCCCTGATTATCGCTGGGTCCCCGTCCCAATCCGCCCATCCCTGGGGCCGTGTTGATGGCGCGGTCAGGGAAATGTTGGGCCGGCAGCAGGCTCGGTGCCAGGAATACCTTTCCGAACTTGACCGGTTGTCCCCGGGGGGCGCGGAACATGGTCGGTTGCTGGGCCTGGCGCTGCTGGCTGCCCCCTTTGACGAAGCCTTGCGACGGAAGGCCCAGGAACATTCCCGCTCTTATCGCCAGGGGCTGGCTGCCCTCTTCCCCGATGGCGGGGACGTTCCCGATGAATCCCTTATTTCGGACCTGTACTACACGGTGGACGAGAGAGGAAGATTCGTCTCTCTTACGGAAAGGGGATTGGCTCTCCTGAGTGAGCGGTTGGGTGATTTCTGCCCGCAGGCATCGGGGGCTCGACGTTCGCGGAATATGAGCGAGGACCTGTCACGCAAGTCGGCCCGTCAGCTTCAGTTGGCCAACCAGGTGTACCAGTCCCTCCGCGCCCATTTGCTGCTGGAGAAAGACCGAGACTACCTGGTCGCCGAGGATGCCGTCGTCCTCCTGGACCAGCACACGGGAAGGACCAAGCCCGACAATCTCTACCGTCACGGCCTGCAGGCAGCCCTGGAGGCCAAGGAGGGAGTGACGGTCTGCTCCGACTGTGAGAGCCTGGCCCAAATCTCAGTCCAGGGGTTCACGAATCTCTATCGTTCTCTCTCCGGAATTACGGGCACCGCTCAGGCTGCCAGCGAGGAATTTCAACGCCGGTACTTCCTGCGGGTGGTGTCCGTCCCCCAGGCCCGGGATACCCGCCGGGTGGAGCTTCCCTCCCGCATATATGCTTCGGAAAAGGAAAAAAATGCCGGAATCGTTCAGGAGGCCAGTCGGTGCCAGCGATTCGGCAGGCCGGTATTGATAGGGGCGCAAAGCATTGGCGCTACCCGCGCGATCAGTAGCGCCCTAACCCGGGCCGGCATACAACATCGGGTGCTCAATGCCGTAACTACAGAAGAGGAGGCGGACATTGTCCGAAGCGCTGGTCAGGCCGGGGCGGTCACCGTTGCCACCAACCTGGCCGGTAGGGGAACTGACATTGTTCTTGACCCGGAACTGGACCGAACTATCCTCAAAAATTGGATGGCCTGGATAATCGAGGAAGTGCGGAACGGGCGTGGCTCGCTAAGTGTGGTCTGTTACACGCGGAAAGAGGCGGAATTCCTGGCGGCTGCCCTGGAAGGTTGCCGGGAATTGTCCGTGGCGTGGCGCCAGCAGGGTGAACGATGCTATTTCTCAATAAGCGGCGCCGAAGCCGACCCGCATCAAGGCCTGGCCTGCCACGAAACTGCCGCCTGGGAATTCGGACTCGGTCTGCACGTTGTCAATGCGGAATTCAGCCGCTACCCGCGAGTTGCCATCCAGCTCAAGGGCAGGAGCGGCAGGCAGGGCATGTTTGGCTCAGGCCGACAGTTGCATTCGTGGGAAGACCGATGGATGCTTCCCCTGGCCGAAGGAAAGCCCGCGCCCGCACATCAGCAGCGCCAGGACGACGGAGGCGCCTTTTTCCATGAGGGACGCGCCGTTGAGCGCTACATTCTCCGCCGCCAGAACGAAGCCGAAAGGGAGGCAGCCACAGCCCGCAGTGTAGCCAGCGATTACGGTGCGGTTTGCGATGCTCAAGCTTCGGCCTACTACCAGTTGCGTCGGGACATTCTTCGCGGCAGCAACCTTGACGGTCGCTTCCGGGTTGCCGCGCGAGGCTGTGCGGCATCTCTTGTGCACAACCATTTTCCAAAATTGGATTCCCTCGATTATGAAACCCGTTTCCATTCCCTGGCGGAAGAGGCGCGTATTCTTTACGGTATCGATGTTTCCATCCTGGCCGGCGAAGCCCTGGACAAACTGCCAGGACTGGTCGAGGCTGAATTGCTGGCAAAACTTGCGGAGATCAAATCGAGCCTGGGCAATGAAGCCATGCAATCACTGGCAAGTAGCCTCCTTCTGGAGTGCGGAGACCGGTTCTGGCGGGAACACCTGGCCGACCTGCAGCGGGCCGTCTTCAGTTCCGCTTCCGGGGGACACGACCATAAGGCAGCGGTTGCCGACTACATACTCCACGCCAGGGACATGTGGGATGACTTTCAGCAGCGGCTTAAGGAAGAGTTTTGCTCCAGGCTGCTGAGCTTTCCCTTGGAGCTGCTGGATGAAAGGCCGCCAAATACGCCAAAGAGCGAAAACGCAAAACTGGAGCTACTTTCCCTGATGAAATGGACCGGCAAGCAGTCTTGCCTGGCTGTCGCCAAAGGACAACTATCCTGACTTTCGTTAGCACCTAACCGGCTCGATGTAGAAGGAGTCATTATGGCACCACGAATGAGAAAACTCAGCACTGCCCTGTTTGCCGGAGGAATGGTGGCCGGTTCTCCGCTGATAGCCGCCTGCGGGGGCCAGTCCTACGATTCCTGGGCCGCTACCGACGGCGCCGCAGGTCGCATAAACCTTGACGATGTGCAGGAGGCATTCAAGGAGTCCAAGAGCGCCTCGGAATTCGAGGATCGGGTTAACGAAATCTACGAAGGCGACGGCATAATTCTCATACGGGCTGATCAGAGTGGGGACCGGTTAACTCTGGAGGGATGGGAGGACCTGAACGGCAATAACCAGATTGAGGACGAGCGGGACGACCGGCTGTTCAGCATCGTGAAGGTAGACGACCGGCACGAAATGCGGGGACACAACGCAAACGGCTACTATCACAGCAGTTTTGGCGCCGGAAGCTTTCTTTTTGGATACATGCTGGCTTCGGCCTTTATGCCCGGTCCCTATTTTTACTCCACTCCCATAAATCGCGGCCCTGCCATCCGCCAAAGCAGGGCCACCTACCGTCAGTCCAACAGGTATGGGACCCAGGTTGCCCGAAACAGCAGGTACACCACTCGGCAGCAGGGCTTTGCCGGCTCCAGGTACCAGGACTCCAGCCGAAACCTGAGTTCCAACCGTCAGAGCTACCAGCAAACCCAGCGCAGCTCCGGAGCCTTCCGCTCCAGCAGCGCCATATCCAGGGGTAGTTCGGGATCCGGCTTCGGTTCCGCCTCCCGAGCCCGCAGCGGCAGCTTCAGCGGCGGCGGCGGCGGCCTAAAGCTGAGAAATCGACAGGCCTGAGTTCGACCCTGTGGGCGATCACCTGACCATCCTGCTGCAACTTGTCGGACTGCCGGCCGATGCCACCCTGGAAATGAGTTTGCCGATTGAGGCAGCAAACCTTGCCGGCCATGATCTGCTTGAACGTATCTTTCCCACAGACGAAGAGGCCTGGCTGAGTATCCAGGACTCATTTGACCTGCAAAAGAATCCGGACCTGCCCGAAATTTACGACAGTTTTTGGGCGGTGGTGGAGCAAAGCAGGTCCGGATTGTGCCACATTGAAGTGTCCGATCTACCCGCCGGCCAAGTGGCCATGACGGAGCCTACAGGCGACAGCGTGGGTGCGGACGGCATCGAAAGCGACGGCATTGCCCTCATGCTGCTAACGCCCATTTACGATGCTCTTGAATACGCTGCGGAACAGGGATACGACGCCGGCGAACCCAACCTGCTGGAGTGGCTTCAAACTTGCGCGGCCATCTATTTCCTGGACAAGCATGAAGTCCTGCTCCCCCAGCCGAGTTCACCGGATGATGACAGCGGCCTTAACCAGGTGGTCGATCGAATCGTCAGCCTGGGCCTGACAGATTTCTCGGAAGAAGGGGCGGGAGGTGAAATCACCGCTGAAGGCCGCAGATTCATTAGTCGCTTGCTGGCGGAAACGGAGGCCTACATAGACCGCTACGACATTTTTGAGGACGTTCTGTGGGATGACGAGTTCGGGCAACCCCTTTTTGGCACGGGCCACGGAGACGACCTCCGGGTGGAAACCTTCATCGACGAGGCCGTTGACCCGGTGCGGGCCGTCTTCCTGCTGAGGTTATACGACGGTTCCCTGGACGATCATGTGGGAGACTGGAAAAGCCTGGTACCCAGTTCCGACTTCTATAACCGGCTGCTGGAACCGGTGGTTAACCGCAGCATAACCCCACCGGATCTGCTGGAAGACATACTGGACCAGGGATTTTCCTTGATTGAGGATGCCCGGCAACTGGAAGCGGAAAGAGAAGCCAACCTCCGCATCGCCCGTCGGCTGGAAGACACGCCCTAGAGTTACCCCCACTGAAGAGACTTCTACTCCCCGTTTCCCGAACCACTGGCCAGGCACCCTGGGGGAGCTAACAGCCGCTCATCAGATGGCGAAGAACAAAATCAGGGAACAGCTGATGACTACCGCGCTCTCCACCAGGGCCACACCGGCATTCCTCTCCCCCGTCATTTGCTGGCTTACGTTGACCCTGGGAAGGACCAGCAGGTCCACTATAAGTCTCAGCAAATAGAGGAGTACGAACCCGACAACGGCGAAGAGTACAAACTCGGTGATGCTCTGCTGCCAGCTCAGGAAGTCGCCGGACAGGGCCTTGAGCATAACAAACCCGATGGCGATCAGGTTCCCGCCAAAGGCCACCCCCACTGCCGCATTGTCCCGCTCAATTTCGTCGTGAAGGTCAAAGGACGTAGTCAACTGGTAGAACAGGGCAAACAGAATCAGCACAACCTGTCCCAGCACCAGGAAAGCCAGGGTGGTAACGGCCTCAAGGGCCTCTCCGCCAACGCCGGAGCCGGACAGTGAGCCGGCTATCATCAAGCCGGTAGCGACGTTGATGCCAAACTCCACCGCTCCGGTTCCCACATTGCGGTCTTCTACTATTTCCTTCTCCACGTCAAATTTGTAGAGGACCAGTTTGTCCAGGGAAATTCTCAACAGGTTGAGGGCGATGATTCCTGCCAGGGAGTAGAGAAACACCCTGAGTACGTCAAGGGCGAACTGGGAGTCGAATCCCAGCCCGGTCCCGGTGTCCAGCAGCGCCAGGTGGGCAGGCTGGTAGACCGCCCCAACAAACACCAGTACAACCCCGACGAGGTAGCCGGACAGGCGCAGGGCTTCGGCCAGGTTCTGGCGCTGCACTACCTCTTCGTCTTCCTTATGACTGGTAATGACGCTCCGCACCAGCTTGGCCAGCAGCAGGACTATGACGCCCAGGGCAACATAAACCAGGCCCCGAGGGAAGAATACCAGCGAGTCAATCAGGGTTTCCATAAGCTATCACCGGCTCCTTTGCTCTGGCCTTTCTCCGGGGTAAAGCAGCACGCCTTCCGAACGAATAATGTCAGCGAAGTGGGCCTCGAAAGGCGCCTCTTCGAATTTGGTGATGGACAGCACCCGGCTTTCGTCTTCGGCCAGGAACTCCCACAGGTAAAAGCCCTCGCCGTCGGTGGGCCGGTTGTCCCTGAAGTAGAAAGCCTCAAAACTGTTCCGATACATGTACCGCAACCCGTCAATCTCAACAAAACGGTCGATGGACCTGCTGGAGTCCATGTCCAGCAAGTCATCCCCGGCCAAGTCGATGGACTCCAGGCCCACGGGCCGGCGGCTGTCGGTAGCGGTGACATGGAGGCCGGCGTCATCCTCGGACCATTCCAGCCACAGCCGGTTATCCGCGTCGGCAACCACCAGCTCGTACCAGATTATTCCGCCTCCTCCATACCGGTGCACGTTTTCAACGACGAAGTAGCAGTCGTCGTACTCCAGGGCAAACCCGTTCACGACCACCACATCCCCGACTCGGGCATCCCGTATGGAATTTTCAACGCGGGCCGGCGGCGGTTCTTTTCTTTTTCCTCTGCCGAACAGCGAGCGAAGCATGGGTCATCATCCTCGCCAGAAAGTCTTGACTACCCGTCCAAAGATTGCCCGCAGCAGACCGGCGGCCTGCCACGCCAGGGCCGCCCCTGTGCCATTTCTGGAGTTTCACTTCTCCGGGCGCCTACATGATAGCACGGGCCGCAAAGAGCAAGGGTCTCCAGGGCCGCGTAATTTCCGCAAGTACCGGCCGAGCTTCGCTTCAGCCGGCGCAGGGTTTCCGACAATTTTGCGTTAAACCCGGATGTATTCGAGAGTATCCGGTCAAATGCCGGACAGCCATTGTCGGCAAGGGGTTACCCTTGACCCTTAATCACGAGGCAGGTATTGTTGAATTGAGCGTCATGGGTGGAGCGGCAGCAATGTAGATGACTTTCTGCCCCGCAACTGGCATGTCGCACCCCAATGTCATCCGTTCACCGGCGCGTTTCGTTGACGTGTTGGCCCCTACGCCGGCAGACGGGCGCTCTTCAATAAATGGGAGCTAATAAGAGAAGCTTATGGGATCATTCAGCGGAATCGGAGTAGCCATCTTTCTCCTGATTTTGGGGATATTGCTTGTCAGCGGTATTCTCAACTTCTTGCTTTGGATCTTGGGCGCAATCTGCATCGTCCTTGGGGTGATAGTTGGTGCAGTCGCCCTGTTCGGCAAGAAGGATAGATATTGATGCAGGGTCGGAGGTTGAACCCATACCTGCTGTTTTCCCCGCCAGTGGCGCGAGACCATTTGGCGGGCAATAAGATACGGACAATAAGATAATTGGAGGTAACACCCATGGGAATGTTCTCCAGAATGTCAACCATAGTTAAGTCGAAGATGAACCGGATGCTGGACCAGGCGGAAGACCCGCGGGAAACGCTGGACTATTCCTATGAGAAGCAGCTGGAAATGTTGCAGAACGTCAAGCGGGGAGTGGTGGAAATGGTAACCGCCAAACGCCGAATTCAGCAGCAGGCGTCCAAAGTGCGGGAAAACATCGAAAGGCTGGACCGGCAGGCAAAGCAGGCCCTGGAAGCCGACCGGGAGGACCTGGCCCGGCTGGCCCTGCAACGCAAGCAAAACGCGCTGATTGAACTCCAGGGCCTGGACGAACAGATAGAGGGCATGGAGCAGGAACAGCAAAAGCTGACCATCGCCGAACAGCGGCTACAGGCAAAGGTGGACGCTTTCCGCAACAAGAAGGAAATCATCAAGGCCCAGTACACCGCTGCCCAGGCCCAGGTAAGGATCGGCTCGGCCCTGGGCGGTATCTCCGAGGAGATGAGCGACGTGTCCCTGGCCATGCAGCGGGCAGAGAACAAGACGGACCAGCTTAAAGCCAAGGCCGGCGCCATAGACGAACTGGTGGAGACCGGGGTGCTGGACGACTTCGGCGGCCCAAGAGACGAAATTGAGCGGGAACTGGCCCAGATATCCATCTCCCAGGGCGTGGAAGAGGAACTGGCGGCCCTGAAGGGGACCAGCGGCCGGACTGCTGCGCTGCCCTCGGCCCAGACGGATATCGACGCCGAACTGGATGCCCTGCGAAACCGGGGCAACAGCGGCTCTCAAGGGTAGGTGGCGGGACTATGATTGTTCGAATTCTGGGCGAGGGTCAGTTCAACCTGTCCGGGTCTGCTATCGACGAGCTTAACGACATCGACAACCGCATGGTGGAAGCAGTAGAGGGTGAGGACCGGGATGCCCTGCGTTCTCTGCTGCTGGAAATGGAAACCCTGGTCCGGGATAAGGGCCAACCCGTCCCGCTGGACGAGTTGATGGAATCCGACCTTATTCTGCCGGAAACCGACCTGACCCTGGAGGAAGCGGAAAGCATTTTCACCGGGGAAGGTCTGCTGCCCGGTTAGGCGACGGGTCACATCCAGGCATTGGAGAGAGGAGGCGTCGAGGCGTCCCCTCTTTTGTGCCTCCATGCCCGCGCAAAAGTAAGGTAATTTTAATCGCTCCGATAGTAGACCGGCGCGGGAGGGATGGGCCGTCGCACGGACGCCGGGTCAATTCCCGCCTTCAGGGCCGACATGACACCGGCCGCTTCCCAGTAATTCTCCACCCGGAAAAACTGGCCGCCACCCCAGGGCAGGCAGTCAAGGTCGTTCTGCATAAGGTTGCGATTCTCCTTTACCGCGATCACCTTGATGCCCTGCTGCAGGGCCGCCAGAACCGGCAATCCCAGGCAGCCGTCGGGTATCACCAGGCATGCAACGTCGGCGGCGCCTATTACTCCCTGGTGGCTCATGGCCCCGTCGTTGGTCACAATGACCGGGCTGCGCTGTAGTCCCTTCAGAACACTCTGGATAAGGGCGAGAGAGACCGCCTCGGCAGCCATGCGCGGGTCCACAATGCCCGGGTCCGAGTTGGCGATCTCCTGGGTCTCCAGCATGGGAGCGTGGGCCGAGGGCACGCCAAACACAGAGGAAATTGCGTGGGTCAGCATCGCCTCCACGCCGCCCCAGGGATTAACCATCTCGCCGTTGCTCTCGAAATACTCGGCGTGATAACCGGGAGGGACTCCAATCTGGCTTGAGATGGCAACGGCGTCGAATTCTCCTCTCCGTTCTTCCAGCGAGTCGAGCAGTGACTCCAGGCCCTGAATCCGGCCGGCGGCGCGGCCGGCCTGGGTATATTCCGACTCCATGACGAACTCGGAGCCCAGCCGGACGATGGCGGGGACCGCCAGGCCATAGGTGGCCCGGGCCGCGTTAACCGAGTTGATGGCGGCATTCACAAACAGTTCGTCCCGATGGTGGCCCAATATCACGATCATTCGGTTGTTGCGAGCCCGCTGCAGGCTCACCTCGCCCATCAGCAGGCGGGCGACGACGCTGCCTTCCACGTAGAGGCAGTTGGCGGGAATGTCGATTATGTCCGAGGCATTCACCACGTTGGGGTGGGTGACCAGCGTATCGCAGGCGGCGGCCAGCAATCCGGCCACCGGGGTTGCGTCACCGGCGTGGCCACCTATTTCCGCGCCAACGCCCGTGGGGACCAGCAAGACGGCATTGAAGGCATCGGTATTCTCGAGGGAACGGGGGACAAATTGGAAAATCGAGGGAAAGGGCAATTCCCCCAGGCCGGCGGCGACGCCAACTTCGCAATGGAATTGCCTGGGTGACGACGAAGTTACAGCCACCCGAAGGGGCGCCTCTCCTGGCACAAGGGAGGCCTGAATGGCTTGCTCCAGTTGGGCCAGAGGACTGTCCAACGAGGCGCCAACCGGGACGATTACTTCCTTCTCATACAGGACGGCCGACATTCGTCTCCCACCGGGCTGCGTAGTCTTCGTAGGTGAACTGCTTCACCAACCGAATCGTGCCCAGAGAGTTCAATGAGTAAATGCTGGGCAGGTTTACTCCATTGAAGGTATGGGCCTTGACCAGGGAGTAGGAGCCGGCGTTCAAGAGTACCACCCGGTCGCCCAGGTCCAGCGGTCGATTGAAGCGGTACTCGCCGAAAACGTCCCCGGCCAGGCAGGTGCAGCCGGCCAGGATGTACGGCCAGGCGCCCTCATCATCGTGGCCGGCCACGTCCGGTTCAAAATCAAACTCCAGCAATTCAGGCATGTGGTTAACGCTGGCATCCAGGACCGCTATGTCCCTGCCGCCGCTGGAGAAAATGTCTAGCACCGAGCAGACGATGTACCCGGCAGACCGGACAAAGGCTGCTCCCGGCTCCAGAAAAATGTCTATCTCGTATTGCGACTGCAATGTACGTATCACTCTGCGCAGGGGTTCCAGGTCAACACCTTCATTGAGCAGATAACCACCCCCCAGGTTCAGCCACTTCAGCCGTGCCAGCACGTTCGGCAATCTGTCAGTCAGGCAATCAACCGTCTGGCGTAGCTCCCCGAAATCCGTGGACTCACAGTTGGAGTGGACCAGTATCCCGTCAATGCCATCAAGGTCAACGTTGTCGTTGCGCGCCAGGGAAGCCAGTTCTTCTATCGGGACGCCTAATTTGGAATAAGGACGGCAGGGGTCGTAGCGTTCATCGTCCAGGAAGGACAGCCCCGGGTTGACCCGAAGACCCAGACTGCAACGGCCCGCAAATTCGATCCCAAATCGGCGCCACTGGCTCAAGCTGTTGAAGGCGACGTAGTCACAAGCCTCACGCAATTCGTCCGCCTCGCCGGGGCGGATTCCGGGACTGGTAAAGTGAATGGAAGCTCCCCTGGCCATAACCGACCGTGCCAGCCTGGCCTCAAACGGGGAACTGACGGCAAAGCCCGACAGTTGGGGAGTCATCATCTCCAGCAGGGAAGACAGGCAAAGGGGTTTCACGGAGTACAGTACGCGGCAACCCGTGTCAACCTGGAGTGTACTGGCAACGTTCAAGACCCGCTGGACTTCGGCCTCGTCGTACACAAAGGCCGGTGTTTCCACGGAATCGATCAGGCTATCAATCTTCATTAAAGACAAGCGGCTGCAAAAGGCAGCGCCCCCGGCATGCTCAAAGCATACACCAGGGGCGCGCTGAAATCGAAGGAGAACCTAGCGCATGGGGGAGAAGGAGGCCGGAATCATGATCTTGTTTTCCTGCCTGATTCGGCCGGGGGCGCCGGAGGGCCAGTTGGGCGTGCCGCTGGCAGCCTTGCGCACCTCGTCGCGGTGGTTCAGGTCGTTATACGGCCAGATGTGCATCCACCGGTTCAGGCCACCCAGTTCAGAGTGCATGGCGGCCGCGCAGGGGGAGAACTGTTCCCGCCAGGGTAGCGCCTTTTCCCATCGGTTCAGAAGTTCGGGAATGGAACCGGGCTTGTAGGTATAGACGCGCATTTCGTAAACGTTACCCAGTTCCTGGCCGCCGCCCATGGGGCGCATGAAGGAGGCCGGGTTCCAGATTTCCGACTCCATGGTCATGATCATACTGGTGTCGCGGGGCGGCCAGTTGGGGTCTTTGGCGGCCTCGGCCCGGATCTGCTCGCGTTCCAGCAGGTTTTCGTAGCCCCAGACATGCACCACCTGATTCAGGGTGCCTATGTCCGTATGCCAGAAGGCTGCCAGCGGGGAATATTTTTCCCGATGGGGAAGAGCCTCGGCAAAGCTTTCCTCGAACTGGGGAACCGAACCGGGTTCCAGGGTGTATGTCCTGACTTCGTAGATCATAGCTTCTCCTTGTTGTCCTGATGTCTGCAGCCACGCTGCCCGGCTCCAGAGTGGCGCCGGCTGTCCATCCGTTGAAGAAAGCCATGCCGGCGATGCCCGGACAACTGTGCCACCGCCGGCCCATAATCCGGCGGACGGCGGTTGCGCTGCGTCCCCCAGAATATAACCTCGTGGGCCTTGGGATGCAATCACGTTACATTGAGCTCGCTCACCCTGGCACCTGTCATTCCGTTGTGGTGGGGTAACCGGTGTGGTGGGGTAACCGGCAATTGTCACTAACGATGGCGAATGCATGGTTCTGACGCAGGAAGCTTCACCCGTTCGTTCTGTGGCTGGCGAGGAATGTGCCGAAATTGGTGCTGGTCGGGCCCGCAAGCTGGGAACTTCTGGGATGCGACTCCGCCATCCCCGGAATCCATGGAATTATCCCTTCCTGATATACTGAAACAAAGGATTGCGGAGGTTCGCGGTATGCCGGTTCGCACTGGTGATGAATATCTGCAAGGGTTGAGGGATCGGCCTCCCGAGGTTTGGGTCGGTGGCCAGCGGGTCAGGGATGTAACCTCTCACCCCGGCTTCGCCAACGGGGCCCGCTCGGTGGCGGCTCTTTACGACATGCAGAACGATCCGGCCTTGCTGGAAGAAATGACCTACATATCTCCCACCTCCGGGGAGCGGGTGGGCATGTCCTTCATCATGCCCGAAGACCTGAACGACCTGGAGCGCCGCCGCCGGATGTTTTACCGGTGGGCCACCTATCACGGCGGAATGATGGGCCGTACACCCGACTACATGAACGCCGCCTTCGTGGCCATGGCCTCGGCCGCGCCCTACTTCGACCAGGACCGGGAAGGTTTCGGCGAGAACGTCCGCCGCTACTATGAACTCATTCGGGAACAGGACCTGTGCTTGACCCACACTCTGGTCAATCCCCAGCGCAGCCGGTCCCCCCAACGTTACATAACCGACAGTCTTGCCGAAGACGTTGCCCTGAAGGTAATCGAGGAGACCGACGCCGGCATACTGGTACGGGGCGCAAGGGTGCTGGCGACCCTGGGTCCCCTGTCCGACGAGATCGCCGTATATCCCTCCCGGTCTCACCACACCGCGGACAACGCAGACCAGTACGCCGTATCCTTCTCCATCCCCAGCAACACGCCGGGCCTGCGTTACATCTGCCGGGAGAGTTTCGACTACGGACGCACTCCCTTTGACCATCCCCTGGGGGCGCGGTTCGAGGAGATGGACGCCGTCGCCATATTCGATAACGTGCTGGTGCCGTGGGAACGGGTCTTTCTGCTGGGCAGCGTGGAGAGCTGCAACAACATGACCAGCCGGACGGGCTGGATTTATCACAGCTTCCACCAGGTGGTCACCCGGCTGGTCGCAAAGACGGAGTTCCTGCTGGGCACGGCCTCCCTGATGGTGGAGACCCTGGGTTCAGGGGAGCAAGCGCACGTGCAGGAGCGCATTGCCGAAATGATCATGACCCTGGAAATCATTAAGGCGCTGCTGCGCACCGCCGAGGTGGATGCCGCCACCGACGAGTGGGGACTGATGACGCCGGCCCGAGTCCCCCTGACCGTGGCAGAAAACATGTACGCCCGCAGCTTCTACCCCCGCATGGTGGAAATCATGCAACTGCTGGGTTCCAGCAGCATGATGGCCCTGCCGGGGCAGGCTGACTTCGATTCAGAAATTGCTCCTGATCTGGAGCGCTACCTGGCCACCGACACCGCTACGGCCCTCGATCGTACGAAGTTGTTTCACCTGGCCTGGGATATTGCCTGCAGCGCCTTCGGAACGCGCTGCCTGCATTACGAGCGCTTCTTTGCCGGCGACCTGGTGCGCAACGCCCAGATAATGTACGCGACCTACGACCGGTCCGCCATGATGGAATCGGTGCGTCGCTTCCTGGACCGAGATACGTAGCAGCGGGCCAGCGGAAGGCAGTACCGGCCCTCTCTCCGACCGCCGGAGGCCGCCCGCTACTTCCCTTCCTTGATGAAGTCTGCTATACGCTCGCCAATCATCAGCGCGGTGGCATTGGTGTTGGCCCGGATGAGGTAGGGAATGATCGCGGCATCGGCGACCCTCAGACCCTCCACTCCGTAAACCGACCCGAACTGGTCAACCACCGCTGCATCGTCAGCGGGCGGCCGCATCTTGCAGGTTCCGGAGACGTGGCGCGAGGTCCCTTGCGTCCTGAACAGGTACTCGTCCAAAAGGTCGTCTGAAGCCAGTTCCTCGTCGGTGGGTGCAGTCCTTTCGTCTACTATGTCCCGGTATTCTTCCGATGCGGCCAGCCTGGCGCAAAGGCGCACGGCCTCCCGCATCCTCTCCCGGTCCCAGGGTTCTTCAAGGTAGTGGTAGTGAAACTCGGGTTGCTGCCCAGGATCGGCAGAGACAATGCGCAGTTCACCATATCCGGCGGGCAGTTCCAGGGCGCAGGATATGTGGATGGCCCGGTCGGCCAGGGGTTCGCCGGTCAGGGTAACAAACCGGGAACTGGTCATGACCATGATGTCGTTACGGTGTTCCGACCCAGCCGAAGTGAAACGCAAGGCGGTACGCGGATGGAAGGTATCCACCGGCAGTTCGACCTCGTCCTTCGCCAGCAGCCCGACACTGGCCGAAGGATGGTTCCGCAAATTCTGGCCCACGCCCGCCAGAGCATGTACCACCGGTATGTCCAGGGCGTTTAGCTGGTCTTCGGGACCGACGCCGGAAAGCATCAAGAGGTGAGGAGACTTTAAGCCGCCGGAGCACAGGATTATCTCGCTGCCCTCTACCGTAAGGACCTCGCCGCCGCTCTCGACCTCAACGCCAATAGCGCGATTGCCGTCAAACACGACCCGGCGGGCCAGCACATTGGCCCGTATGGTCAGATTCAACCGGTGCCGCGCCGGGTTAAGGTGGGTCAAAGCCGCAGACATCCGTATGCCGTCGGGGTTGTTGAGCGGGAGGGTGGAGACGCCGGTGGACTCCGGGCCGTTCATGTCCTCATCTTCCCGGAAGCCGGCGGCAACGGCAGCCCGGTAAAGCGCGTTCTGGATGGGAGTCCATTCCTGATCGTTGCGGCGCAGCACGGGCACCGGGCCGTCGGAGCCATGGAAGTCGTCCCGAACGTCCATGTCCGTTTCCATCTTGCGGAAATAGGGAAGGACCTTCAGATAAGACCATTCGTCGTTGCCCCATTCGGCCCAACGGTCGTAGTCTTCCGGCATCCCCCGCAGCAGGAGCTGACCGTTGATGGCCCCGGAACCGCCAACCACCCTGCCCTGGGCCACATGCCGCGGCCCCTGCACCCGGTTGATGGTTCCGGTTAGAGACCAGTTGTGCGGCGCATCCCGCAATTCCCCATCCTGTGTATGCCCGTATTTCAGATCGTCGGGCAGGGTTTCCAGGTCGGGGTAGTCCGGCCCCGCCTACAGCAATAGGACCGGGCGATCGGGGTCTTCGGACAGGCGAGCGGCGAGAACGCAGCCCGAGGAACCGGCGCCCACCACAATAACATCGTACTTCATGGCTATCCTTCCAGTATTTCTTTTTCAGGTCAATCCAGATTCGGCAGGGCAAGAGTCGCCAGTCTACCTGCTACCGACAGTTTGCCGCTCCCACAACAGTGGGGAGCGACAGTTTCTAGCGGGAATGCGCTCCTTCCAATATCGCCCTAGCCTGGCGAAAAATGCCGTCAAACATATCCTCGGTCAGCTTCCCGGTCTGGGTGTTCTGCCGGCTGGGGTGGTAGGACGCGATCATAGTAATCCCATCACTCAATTCGCATGTCGTCCCATGCCCAAACCTGGGCAAAGGTCTGGGGTTGCTCGCGCCCGAGGCGGATCGCGCCTGGAGGTAGGCGTCAAAGGCGAATTTTCCCAGTGCCACCACCACGCTGACCTGGTCCAGCAGTTCCAGTTCCTTCACCAGGAAGGGCTGGCAGGCCGCTTTCTCCGCGGGGACGGGCCGGTTGCCCGGTGGCGCGCACCTGACGGCGTTGGTGATGTAGGCCCCGGTAAGCGCCAGCCCGTCGTTCAAGGAGGTAGAGTTTGGCTGGTTGGCAAAGCCGTTGCGGTACAGCGCCCCGTAAAGCCAGTCCCCGCTGGGATCGCCGGTGAAAGAGCGTCCGGTGCGGTTTCCACCGTGGGCCGCCGGCGCCAGTCCCATAATGAGCAGCCTTGCCAATGGGTCGCCAAAAGGCGGGACCGGTTTGCCCCAATATTCGTGGTATCTAAACCTGGCAACCTTTTCGCCGGCCACCTTCTCCCGGTGTGCCACCAGCCTGGGGCACAGCGAACACCCAACTATCCGTTCGTGCAGTTCCAACAGGGAAGCTGAATGGCCCACTACCCGATCCCGCTGTGGTTTCGACCCCTTCACTTGGCCAGTCGCATCAGGCAAGGCTTTCCTGCTCAAAGCTTAGCGTTCCCACTCAGGCCAAATAGACGGATTCCATCCATAGGTACACCTCGCGAACCGCCCCTGCGACATCGACGTCCATCTGAACCCGACTCCTATCTCGCAAAGTGGGGCATTACCTGCCCGGCAAATAGCCGCAACGACTTCAGGGTCTGCTCTTCGGACAGGGTGCCAAAGAAGAAGGACCCCACAAAGTAATTTGAGCCGGTAGTGTCCAGATGTTCTTTCAGGGTACGGGTCACCGTTTCCGGAGAACCCACGATATGTAGACCGTCGGCCAGGCGGCCCTCAAAGTCGGCAAGGTAATTGGTGCGACCGGTATCGTCCCCGTTCAGAATTCTCAAATGGTTGAAATTGGCAATAAAGTCGGCGAAAGCTGACCTGGCTTCCCGCAGGGCCCGTTCATCACTTTCCGCGACATAGATGTGGCGGGTAATCCCGAACTTGGGCTCCACTTCATGTGCGTTAAGGCGGTCCGGCCGCTGGCGGTTCTCGTCCCATACTGACTTGTAAAGTTCGATGTGTTCCCGCATTACTTCCATGGGTGGGTAGTGGGTAACGGTGCTTATTCCTTCGGCGGCGATCCAGCGGATGGAGTCGGGGTTGGCCGTTGGATACCACAGCGGCGGATAGGGCTTCTGCCAGGGCCGCACCGGCAGAGTCACGTCCTTGAAAGTGTAGTAATCGCCGTCGTAAGTGACCTTGCCCGTTTTCAGGCCCATGACAACTATTTCAAGAGCTTCCCGAAACATATCCCTCGACTGCTCCACATCAATGTCGAAGAAGTCCAGCTCGTAAGCGGATATGCCCCGGCCTATGCCTATCTCCATTCGGCCGCGAGTCAGGTGGTCGAGCATGCAGATCTCTTCCACCAGGCGCAGGGGATTGTAGAAGGGAAGGGGATAGACCAGCGGACCCAGCCGGATGTTCCTGGTGCGCTGGGCGGCGGCCGACAAAAATACGCCGGGCGAGGGCGCCATACCCAGGGGAGTTCCCTGGTGTTCGGCCATGTGATAACAGTAAAAGCCGGCGGCGTCGGCGAATTCCAGGTACCTGAGTCGTTGCTCGTACAGGTCGGCCGCATGGCCGCCATTGGAATCTATCCAGTCGAATATGCCGAAACGCACCGGCCCAGACTCGACGGGATTCTCAAGGCGCGCTTGCAACGGATGCCCTCCATGACTTGGTTACAGGTCAGTGCCTCCGCCTTACTCGAAGGGAGTGGGCATGGCCTGGACGGGCACCTCGATCAGCGTGGGCGCATCAATGGACAGGGCTTCCTGCAAAGCCGGCCCCAACCGGTCCGCTTCCACCCGGACGCCCCTGGCGCCGTAGGCTTCAGCCAACTTCACGAAGTCGGGATTGTGCAGGGCCGCGCCATAGACGCGCCCCTCGAAGCGATTAACCTGGTCCCGCAGCACATTGCCGTAGGCATTGTCGTTAAACACGATCACTACCGCATTGATGCCATACTGTACGGCGGTGGCCAACTCCTGGGAGTTGAACAGGAACCCGCCATCGCCGGAAACGGCGACCACGGCCTTGTCGGGCTGGGCCACCTTGGCGCCCAGGGCCACCGGATACGCGTACCCCAGGTTGCCGGCGTAAGAGGATGTCAGGAACGACCGGGGTTCGTACACCGGATAAAAGGCGCGGCAGTAATAGCCGATCTGGGTCATGCCGGACACAAGGATGCCGTCGTCAGGCATTGCTTCCCGGATGGTGGCGGTTATGGACTCCTGGGGTTCAACCCTCAGAGCAGAATCGGCCCGGCGTTGGCGCAGCCCTTCAAACTCGCCGTATCTGCCTTCCCGGGCCGGGCCCAGCTGTACCAGGCCCTGGTAAAGCGATTCCAGGGTCTGACGAGCGTCGCCCTGGATACCAAAGGTATTATCGTAGTTGCGCCCCAGTTCCGCCGGATCGATATCTATCTGGACGATGCGCTGGCCACCCAACCAGGCTGGGTTGGCCATGCGTGTGCCAACAGCCAGGATGACGTCGAAATTCGGATCGTCCTTCGCTACGGGGTCGTTCCGGAGGCGCTGGGCGCCCAAAGCCAGCGGGTGCCGGTCGGAAATGGCCCCCTTGCCCTCTGCCGAAGTTATCACCGGCGCCTGGAGGTATTCGGCCACCCTCAGGAGGGCCTCCTGCGCCTCGGAGTATATGACGCCGCCGCCGGCCCAGATCAGCGGATTGGTCGCCTCGGACATTATTTGAGCGCCGGTTTTCACCGCCTCCGCGTCCGCCGCGGGATGGGGGTATTCTTCCGGCTCCCTCAGTTCCACGTCGGCGACTTCGGCCAGCGTTTCCGGCGGTATTTCAATCTCTACCGGCCGGGGGCGGCCCGTCTTCAGCTGGTGGAAGGCCTCGTGGACTGCCTCCGGCACTTCCGCCGGATCAAGAATGCGTTTGGCCCACTTGGTAACGGGGCGGATGGTATCCAGCTGGTCGTTGACCTCGTGGAGAATGCCCCGGTCTCGGCCAATCAGGTCACGCTCAATCTGCCCGGAAACTACCAGCATGGGAGAGGAGGCGGCGTAGGCGGTCCCGATGGCTGCGGAAGCGTTCTGTAGGCCGGGGCCCGGGACCATCATGGCTGTCCCGGTGCCGCCGCCTGCCCGGGTGAAGCCGTCGGCCATGTAGGCCGTGGCTTGTTCGTGACGGGTGGTAATGAATCGAATACCCGGCTCGCCCTGCAGGCCGTCGAGGGCATGGTAAAGCTGGACGCCAGGCAGGCCAAAGATAACCCTGACTCCTTCAAGATACAGCGATCGCGCCAGGGCCTGACCTCCGGTCATCTTCGGCATAAGTATTCCCCTTTCGCAGTACCCACCAATTACACCGGAAGGGTGACTGCAAGGTACAGCTTCGCACACAGGCGTTTTGAAGCGGATTGTAGTTGGGGGTACACATAGCGTCAAGTTTTCCCAGTTCAAGGTACAGGGCTATCGCATGAGTGGCCTATCCGGCCGTCACTCCGGCTTTCGCCGGTATGACGGTTGTGGGTCTGGTCACTCATGCGATAGCCCTGGGTCAATGTATTGTTCCCAGAAAGAGTATTCCAGTGAAAGGAGACAAGCTGAACTCCGTGACCGCCGGTTGAGAGGAATTTAGCTTCCGGTTTCCATCGACATGACCAAGATCCGGACCTGGAACATGGTGCGTTGCCATATTCAGGTGGGTAATAGACGATACACTCCCGTTTTGGTAAACTTGCGCCCTGATATGAAGGTACAATAGGGAAAGATCCGACCGCGGAGGATGACACCTATGAAAAAGGTGGTCAGCGAAATTAACGGGGCCATATTCAGCCTGCCCTGGCTGGTTGCAAAGGACACCGGGCTGTTTGAAGCTGAGGGCATCGACATGGAATTTGTCACCGCCGTCAGCAGCGGCCAGGTGGCGCATACCGAGAATCCCGAAGAAGTGAATCCCGTCCTGGGACACGTGGCCTTTGAGGACGCCAAGGTTTCCATTTACCGCGCTTGAGAAGAGGGTCAGGTCCGTCGGGCCTATGAAAGCAGGCAGGGCGCCAGGATTATTGCCCTTCGCTCCTCCGTAGCCAGCCAGGCCATCCTGGTACGCGGGGACTCGGCCCACTACTACCCAGGCACCCTGGGCAACAGGCCGGTGGCCGTCCAGTTCCACGCCGGTTCTCACTACGTAGCCCTGCGGCTGCTGTCCGGCTACCTGCCGGAGGAGAAGATCAAGCTGGTGCACTACGGCTCTCCCCAGTACCGTTTCGAGGCGTTGATGAACGGCGAGGTGGACGCCGCCGCCCTGATGGAGCCCTGGATCACCCTGGCCGAAAAGCTGGGCTGCCGTCCGGTGTGCGAAGGCCATTACCTGGGAGCCGAAAACGCCAGCGACAACATGGACGAGGACACTTTCGCCGCCATCAACCGGGCGGTCGTCAAGGCGGTGGACATGATCAACGCCGATAAGCGGAAGTTTCTCCATTACCTGATAGATGAGCCCAGGTTCGCTTCCGTGGCGGTCAAGTACGGCGGAATTACTCCCGAGGACTTCCATCTCACCCGCATTCGCTATTCCTACAACACGCCCTACAACGACGAGATTGTGGAAGACACCTACCATTGGATGGTCAAGTGGGGCTTGCTCACCGACGCGGCCTGCGCGGCCGAACTGGTGGACAACCGGGTGGCAGAGCCTGCTCCTGCGGACGACTAGGCTGCGGCGACTCCCAACCAGCAAACCGGCCGGCCGGGGAACAACTCCGGCCGGCTTCGTTTAGCCCAGGCAACTTTCCGTTCCTCGGAACCATCACCCTGGCAGGTGGCTATGAAGTACGACGTAGTGATTGTGGGCGCCGGTTCCGCCGGCTGCGTGATGGCGTCCCGCTTGTCTGAAGACTCCGCAAAGTCGGTGCTGCTGCTGGAAGCCGGGCCGGACTACCCGGACTTTGAGCGTCTGCCTGACCGGTTGAAGTTTGGCTTCGCCGCCGCTCCGGAGCCGCCGGCCTCTCGTACGGCCAGCGGCCACCCGGAGTGGCTCACCACCGACCATCACAACTGGCAGTTTACCGCCACCGCCACCGACGCAGCCCCACCCATGCTGGTGCCCCGCGGGAAGGTAACGGGCGGCTCCAGCGCCATTAACTCGTCTGCTTTCTACCGGGGGACACCCGATGACTTTGACGCCTGGGCCGCTCGGGGCAACGACGCCTGGGGCTACCGGCAAGTCCTGCCTTACTTCCGCCGGCTGGAGACGGACGCGGACTGCTCGGACGACTTTCACGGAAGCGAGGGGCCGATTTTTGTCCACCACTCCAACCCCGACCGCTGGCACCCGACCCAGAAGGCGTTCTACGATGCCTGTATTGCTGCCGGGTTTCCTCCTACCCAGGACCACAACCACCCGGACTCCGCCGGTATCGGGCCGGGCGTTTCCAATAATCACCAGGGCATAAGGTGGAGCGCCGCCCTGGGCCACCTGGACCTGGCCCGCCATCGCCTGAACCTGACCATCCGGGCCAACTGCCACGCCAAGCGGATCATTTTCGAGGGAAAGAAGGCCATCGGGGTAGAGGTGGAATCCGGCGGTGAGACGTTCACCGTAGCGGGAACGGACATAATCCTCTCTGCCGGCGCCGTAGGTTCTCCCCACTTGATGCTGCTTTCCGGCCTTGGCCCGGAGTCCCAACTGGCGCAACTGGGCATTCCCGTCGTCCAGGACCTGCGGGGAGTCGGCCGAAACCTGAAGGACCACCCCAAGGTGTATCTCACCTGGAAGATCGCCGAAGGCCACCCCCCGCAGACCCGGGCCGCGCCGGGCGGCGCCGCTCTGCGTTTCACCGCGCCATACTCAGACTTGAGGAACGATCTGAGCATCAGCCTGGGCTGCTTCGTCCCCCCGCGAGCCAGGGATATGTCATCAGCCGCCCAGGACCGGGATTCGGAGCAGCGCTCCGTGGAGATGATGGTTGCGTTGCTTCTGCCGGTCAGCCAGGGAGAGCTGAAGTTGGCGTCCTCCGACTACCGTGCGCAGCCAACCATGCACTACAACTACCTGGCGGACCCCTTTGACCGGGAACGTCTGCGGGCCGGCGTTAGGATGGCGGCGGAGCTGGCCGGGCGCCCCGAATTGCGGCAGTACGTGGGGGAAATGGTGGACCCGCCCGAAGCGGACCTGGTCTCGGACGATGCCCTTGACCGCTGGCTGCTGCGCGAGGCCACTACTTATTCCCACATTTCCTGCACCTGCCGCATGGGACCCGAAGGCGATGACCTGGCAGTGGTGAACCAGTTCGGCCGCGTGTATGGCGTAGAGGGACTGCGGATTGTGGATGCGTCCATCATGCCCGACCTGGTGCGAGCGCCCATCAACCCGGCGGTGTTGATGCTGGCGGAGCGCATAGCCGAAGCAGTGCGGTCAGGCGCTTAGCGGCAGGGCAATCGCACCTGACCTTCGCTGTACCACGTAGACTTGGGTAGAGTTCAGATTCTCCGCCCTGGTAGTCCGAAAGAATTGCATTGGTGGGTTGGGTCTTAACCGTCGTTCCTGTTCGCCGCGGCGGAGCGGGAATCTCGAACCTGGGCAGACGCCCTCCAGACTTGGGCGTAAGTAGGACACTCAGTGATAAATCCAAATGCGATTGCCCTGACTGGCTGACACCGGCCCCTTGCTTTCAGGGAAAACACTCCCCTACCATAATCTCGGAGTCACTCTGGTCCACCCGCTTCAAGCATGGAGAGCGAGACTGAATCAGGGTCCGTTCTGGCCTCCGCCGACCGTGGGCCGGAGTGGCCCAAAACGGCCCAAAATGGCCCGGCGGGGGGCCACTTCCCGGGGCAATTCCCTATCTGGAAAACGGCTCCAGGCGGCCCACCGGAGTGCCATTGGGCACTGTCCTGGCCCTGTTTTCAGATACGAAACGGCCCAAAATGGCCCTTAAATCAAAAAAATCGACAAGTATCAAGTATATAGTTCCCCTTTTTTATGGTATGTTCACATCCTGCTATAATTGTTGCGTCCAGCATCCCAGTAATTCTAAAGTTGGAACAGCATTACCGAATCGATGCAGGGAGGAACACTGAATGGCCGATGAGTTGTTAGTCCTCCACGAAAAACCGGAAGCAAAATACATGATTGCCGGTTGGCGCCGCCAGTGGTCCAACGGCGGGAGAATTTCCAGCGGGTTGCCCCGCTACCTGGTCGAAAAACTTGGCGCACGACACATCGGAAAGCTTGGCGACCAGGTCTCAGCCCTGTGCTATCCCTTCCAGGTGGCCGGAACCCACGATACTTTCCGGCCGGCCGCCGCCTTCCAGGAGGGCCTTCCCTCCAGCCCCATGACCAGGGAGAACGACTTCTATGACGCAGGCAACGGCCTCATCATCTTCATGGGAGAGGAACCCTGGGCCCGCATAGACATTTACGGAGAGGGCTTTTTCCAGGCCGTCAAGGAATTGGGCATAGAGCAGACTGTGGCGGTGGAAGGCGTCAACGGTCCCGCGCCCCCGGAATTGGAGCGGCGCAT
The DNA here is from genome assembly GCA_965207275.1 of Dehalococcoidia bacterium. Lineage (GTDB taxonomy): Bacteria > Chloroflexota > Dehalococcoidia > Lucifugimonadales > UBA3495 > Bin22. The sequence continues at coordinate 1,176,193 of CBDBMH010000002.1, read as the reverse complement.
AAACTGCGTATACAGTCGCCCCGAGATGAAGGAAAACCTGGAACGCCACAGCGTCATCATGTCCAGCCGCGGCACCGAGGGCCGGCGCGGCCCTACCATTGGCATGGCCATGGTTTCCATGGCTCACTTCGATTACCCGGATGTGCAGATGTTTCGCCTGGGGGCTATGGCGCCCATGTATCCCTTTGTCGTCTCCAACAATGAGCAACTGGGAATTTTCCGGGACCACCGATCCTTCTACGACATCATGCGGCGGTTGAAGTCCATTTTCAAGCTGGATATCGACCTGGGCGAACTGCTGGCGCTGGGGGAAACGGAATCGCGGGAACTGCAGGCCAACCTGGACCGCATCGCCGAAAACAACGCGGAAGCCAAGCGCATTATTGAGCAGGTCCGGGCGGACTACAACGTAACGCCATACGTGGAACCGGTGGACCTGGATCCGGCCCTGGACCGTACCCTGGAGGACATCCTCATGGGCTTGTCCGACCCGCCGGAGGGACAGCAGTAGGCGCACCGCGCGACGATTGCCTGGCATAACGAACGAGGCGGGCAAAGTTTCCGCCTCGTTAGCCTTTTGGCGCCCGGTTTGACCCCCGTCTTCGAACTAGGCGTGGGCTGCCGGCATGGCGGGCCGATTGCGGTGGGACTGGGCGTCCCGCGTGGTGTTCAGCGGCCCGTTGGCGGAGTAGTACTTCACCCCCGCCACCATTAGGTCCTCAGCGGGGAACCTGGTAATGACCTGGGGCCCATCGGCGGTTACCACCACCTCTTCCTCGATACGTGCTGCAGACCAGCCATCAGCGGCCGGCCAGAAGGCCTCCAGGGCAAAGACCATGCCTTCCTCGATGGGCTGGGGATGCTCCAGGGAGAACAGGCGGCTGAATATAGGCGCCTCCCAGATGTTTAATCCCACCCCGTGGCCGTACTGCAGGGCAAATGCCGCCTCCTCGTTGGCGAACCCGAACTCTTCGGCTTTGGGCCAGTGCTGGACAATGTCGGCGGTAGTAATGCCGGGCTTAACCGCATCGATGGAGATGTCCAGAATCTCTCGGCACTTCTTGTAGGCGTCGATCTGGGCCTGGGATGCGCTGCCGATGGCCAGGGTCCGGTAGTAGCAGGTTCGGTAGCCCATGTAGCTGTGCAGTATGTCAAAGTAGACCTGGTCGCCAGGGCGTAAGATCCGGTCGGCGAAGATGTGAGGGTGGGGGCTGGTTCGTTCACCGCCAATAGCATTGACACCCTCCACGAATTCGGAACCCAGTTCGTACAGGACCTTGTTGACCAGGGCCACCCCGTCATTTTCCCGCACTCCGGCCCGCAATTCCTGGTATAGGACATCGTAGGCGGCATCCACCATGGCGCAGGCGGTGTTTAGCAGGGTAATCTCGTCCTGGGTCTTGATGCGGCGAGCTTCCAGCATAATCTGCTGGCCGTCCACCACGTTGATACCCTCCTTCTGCAGGGCGAAGAGGACCACCGGTTCAACCACGTCCACGCCGACGGGTTCATTCTGCAAGCCGCGCAGCTCAAGTTCGGCCTTGATCTTCTTTGCAACGTCTTCGGCCAAGTTGGCGGAAGGCGGGGTTGCGCCACGCAGGGTAGAGATACCGGCCCGGGAGCGTTCCCCCAGCCAGGGACAGTAAAGTTGATGGTGACGGGCAGCGGAACCAAAGTCCCACAGGATTGGTTCGTCATTGCGGGGCAGCAGACAATAACGCACCAGCTTGTCCATGGCCCAGGTCCCGATTATGGTGGCCGTCAGATACCTGGTGTTGTTCATGTCAAAGGACAGGATGGCCCCCAGTTCAGACTTCTCCAAAAGACCCTTGATGCGGTTAAGCCGCTGGGTGCGCAGGCGTTCAAAATCGACCCGCTCTTCCCAGTCGACGTTCATGGTCCCGAAGCTCTTGATCTGCGTCAAAGTATTCCCCTCTCAAGATATTTGGAAAACTCGCTTATACCGAGATGCAGCGTTCCTCGAGGCTTGCGGAAGTTTAGTTGGGCGGGTGGACACTGTCAACTAAGCGCGAACGGTGGTCAAGGGACTCATCTATACAAGGGACTCATCTATAATTGAAAGCCGATCGGCCTGACGGCCGGCCTACATTCAAACAAATCGGGAGGAAACCACGTTGTCCGAGAGAATTGAGGTCATCCACACCGCCGAACGCGACCCTTCCGTCAACCTGCCCTATGCTCCGGCCGTGAAGGTAACGGGTGGGTCGCTGCTGTTCTTGGCCGGCGTCAATGCGGCCAAGGTATATCACAGCCATCCCCATATAGAGTCGGAATTTGACGACATTCCCGAAGACATGGAGGGCCAGACCCGCATGGCCCTGGAAAACGTCCGAAAGGGCCTGGAAGCTTGTGGCGCCACTTTCAGCGACATTGTGCAGGTAACTCGCTACTTGACCAACGTCAACGAACAGGACCAGATGAACGAAGTATGGTGGGAATACTTTGGCGACCACCGTCCCGGCACCGCGACCATTGAGGTAACTCGGCTGGCCACCCATGAAAAGCTTAAGGTGGAACTGGCCGCCATAGCGGTGGTGGACTAGGCCGGCTAACCCGCGCAAAGGCTTTCAAGCAGTCCTGGCTTGGCACAAGAGGTGGTGGTAAAGGGGTAGCGTTCCCTTTTGGGTGGCCTTATTACCGGTAGCGGCGGTTCGCGAACCGCACCTACACTTGGCCTTGATTCCGGTTCGACCGGCAAGCCACCCGAATCGGAACGCTGCCTGGTACATGTGGCCTGCTTCAGAAGTCCTCCGACCGGTAAACGATTTGTCCGCCCAGCATTGTCAGACGCGATTCCAGGACTGGGATGTCCTCCTCCGGCATCTCCAGCAGGCCGCCGGATAGCACTGCCAGGTCGGCCAGCTTGCCCCGCTCCAGCGAGCCTCGCCGTTCCTCATCAAAGGAGAAGCGTGCGCCTCCCATGGTGAACGCCCGCAGGGCCTCCAGGCGCGTCAAGCGCTGGTTAGGTCCCAGAACCTGGCCCGTTACCCTCTCCCGCCGGGCCACGGCGGCCCAGAGCGTGGCGAAAGGATTGTATGGCTTATTGTCGGTGCCGAAGCTGAAGTCCACACCCCGCTCCAGGTAGCGGCTGTGCGCGATGGCCGTATCCGCCAGGCCGGGGTTGTCCAGGTAGGGCGTGCCCCGCAGCCATAGCTCCGTCAGGGGAATGGTCTCCACCAGCAGGCCCATGCCCCTGATGCGCTCCAGCTGACTCTCCGTTGTCTGGAGGACGTGGGCCAGCGTCCAACGGCGGCCCTTCAGGGGAATGTCGCGGTCAACTGCCGCAAAGACTTCCAGCACTTCCTCCAGGGGTTCCCGGACCAGGGTGTTTACGCGGATGTTATGCTCCGCCGCCAGCCGCACCGTCTCAGCGAAGAAGTCGGGAGGATGGTAGCTCTGGATGAAGCCGGCCCAGCCGGTATAAGGAAGCAGAGCTGAACGGGCCTGGGCGGTGTAGCGGTTGCCGCCATACTGGATGAAATAGCCGCTGATGCGCAGGAACTCGTCGCCGAATCCCGGCCCCGAGAACCCGTGGCCCCAGGCCTCCATTTCCCGCGCCGCCTGCTCGACGGAAGCCCAGCAGGGGCTTACCGTGAGGTTGGCGCGGACGGTCATCTCGCCAGCGTCCCAGGCAGTCTTGTAGGCCTGCAGCACCTCGGGAGCGACGCCATGGCCCTCGTAGGTGCCCGTGGTGCCCACCGAGTTGTAGAGGCGCATCGACTCCTTCAAGGCCGCGACGCGCTGACCCATGGTGAATCTGGGTACGACTTGCATCAGGGTGAATTCCACTGAGGGGTAGCGGCCCGAGTCAACAAAGACGCCGGTCGGTTCGCCATCGGCATCCTTTTCAATGCTGACGCTTGAATCAGGAGACTCGGTCTGACGGTCTATACCGGCCAGCCGAAGAGCGGCAGTGTTTGCTATGGAGACGGAAGGCGGCACGTTCCAGGGTGTCCAGATGCCCTTGATGTAGACGGGGTTGTTCGGCGCCACGGCATCCAGGTCGTGGCGATTGGGGAAACGGCCCTCCACCAGCGACTGGGGCATATCGGCGTAGTTGGGCGGGTTGCCGATGGGCATGGTAACTACCCATTCGCCCGGCGCTCTATTGGCAAGAAGCTCCCGGATTCGGTCATGGATTCGGGTGATCGAGCCCAGCCCTTCCAGCGAGGGGTAAACGGACTTCAGGCCCTCGCGGTCCATGTGGGCGTGAATGTCCACGATGCCCGGAATCACGGTGTGCCCGCGCAGGTCAAGAACAGCGGCGCCGGGACCGGCGAGGGGAAGCACATCAGCATCGGTCCCCACCGCCATGATCCGGTCGCCCTGTATGGCGATTGCCTGCTGGATTGAGCCGCTGCCGTCAACGGTAATGATCTTTCCGTTGTAGAGGATGATGTCCGCGTTTCCGGTCGGTATTCCGGCCATGTCGTCGATCCTCACGTCAGGTGCTGGAACAGTGCATCTTCCGGCAGTTCCGGCCACTCTTGAGGCGGTTCGTTTCCAGGGAAGTTGGTCGAGACTATACACTATGAATCAAATTGACACCCTTATACCGCCCAATTAGAATCAAGCCAAGCCAAGAATTCTGCGAATTGAGGGAGGGTACCATGACTCAACTGCTGGGAAGAGTCAGCCCGGAAGAGGAAGAACAGTTCTACGATAATACCGAGTCCGCTGGCTTGCGTGCCGCCTGGGTGGGCCGCCGTTTGGAGCGCAAGCCTCAGGTTGAGCCCTTTGCGTGGCGCTGGGCCGACGCCCAGCCCCTGGTGCTGCGCAGCGGCGACATTGTAACGCCGGACCGGGACGTGGAGCGGCGGGTGCTGCGCCTGGCCAACCCGGGCCTGGACCACGGGACAACCCACACCATTTCGGCGGCCCTTCAGTTGCTGCTGCCCGGCGAGAATGCCCCGGCCCACCGGCACACCCCCACGGCCATCCGCTGGGTGCTGCAGGGCACCGGCGCTTACACAACCGTTGAAGGCGACAAGTGCTACATGGAGCCCGGCGACCTGGTGCTGACACCCTCCTGGACATGGCACGACCACAACAACGAGGGTGAGGGACCCATGATCTGGTTGGACGGGCTGGACACTCCCCTGGTGAACAACCTGGAAGCAACCTTCTATGAACAGTTCCCCGAAGACCAGCAGCCCATCGTGGGCACGGGCGAGTCGGTGCGAAAGTACGCCTCCGGCGCGTTGCGGCCGGCATGGGAAGAGAACAACCTCCCCTATTCGCCCCTGTGGCACTACAAGTGGGACCAAACCCACGCCGCCCTGCGCAGCCTGGCGGAAACCGACTGCAGTCCCTTCGACGACGTGGCTATGGAGTTCTCGGACCCGGCCACCGGCGGGCCGGTGCTGAGGACCATGGCCTGCTGGATCCAGATGATCCGGCCGGGCATCAACACCAAGGCCCACCGCCACACCAGCAGCGCCGTGTACCAGGTGTTCCGGGGCAAGGGCCATAGCGTCATCAACGGCCAGCGGTTCGACTGGGGCGAGGGCGACTTCCTGGTGGTGCCTTCGTGGGCCTGGCACGAACACGCCAACGACACGGATGACGAGGCGATTCTGTTCTCCATCCAGGACATTCCGGTGATGAAGTCCCTGTCCCTTTACCGGGAAGAACCCTACGTGGAGAACGCGGGTAACCAGCCCATTACCTCGGTGTTTGAGCGGTAGGCAAGGCAGCCTGACAAAGGAATTTCGGGGGCGGGAAGGTTTCCCGCCCCTTTCCTGGTTGGTCCATCTTTCGATTAAATGGGACCGCCCCGAAAGGACACCTACAGCGCCAGCAAGCCGGGGTTGAAGCCCGCCCCACCATCGCAGACGCCTCGGAATGGAATGGGTCTTTACCTAGGAGCGGGCGAATGGGAACGGGACATGCCATGAACATGTCCCGTTTCAAGAGTTCCGTAGCAACGGTTGGGATGCGAAGGCGCTCACTCCCAACCCAGCCTTCCAACGTCAAGGAGGAAAGGACTTGTCCAACAGTCTCCTCAGCAGTTATGGCTTGAACATGGCCACGCACTTGTTGGAGTTGAAGATGTAGGACTCAACGTAGTCCACGATCTCCGTCTTGTAGTCCAATTCCTGCATGGCGCCGGCAATGCACATCCAGTTGAGCAATTCCTGCTGGCCGGCGTCCTCGATCTGGTCGATGGATATGCGGCTCCAGGCGGCGTAGTCGCTGTCCTTCAGTTCCTCAAACCGCGCCCGGTCCGACTCCACATCGGGGTAAAAGCGGTGGTGCTTGTCGGTCAGGAAGGCATGGGACCAGCTGGAGGAAGCAATGAGGGCCACCCGGTAAGGGCTGTCTTTGAGCACGCGAGCTACTGCGGCCCCCACTTCCATGCACCGCTTGGGGGAAGGCCCCGGGGGATCAAATTCCTCTTCGTACTGAACTGCGCCGCCCCGATTACGAATCACCCGGCTGCCGTAGCAGTTAACCAGGAAAGGCACGACGGGATAGTCGAAGCCCTTGCGGTCGTAGTCCAGGTATAGCAGGGTGTTGAGGATGGCATGGCCCAGACCGCCCTTTTCATGTAATGGCTTGTAGGCGTAGGACATATCGATGCCTTCCTCGATGAGGCCGCGGACCAGAGCGCGGGCGGCAGTGCGGTTGCCCTGGTACTTGAAGGTAGCATCGCCCGGCTCGTTCCACACGTTTAAGCGGGTACCTCCGTCTCCCGTATGGAAAGGCTGGCATTCCATCTCGTCGTAGGCCATGACGCAGAAGGGAGGGATTATATCCTCCTTGAAGTTCTCGTATTGGTCGTCGCCCCAGATAACCACAAAGTCGGGATTGAAAGCGTCCAGCTCCTCCCGGAGTTTCCGAAAGCCGTTCACCAGGCGGTTGCGCGCCATGATGGCGGAAGACAGACCCTCGTCCTCGCCGAACTCGATGCGCATGGGTTCCGGCCAGTTGGACGGGTTCCTCAGTTCCTCCGGCAGGTTGGGGTTCCGCAAGCTGCGAAAGACGGAATAGTCCTTTTCTTCGTCGGGCTTGATCAGGGAAGGAGAGTGGGTCAGGCCAAGGCCCAATATTTCTGCCATATTGTTGCCTCCAATCAAGAATCTGGGTTATTCGCTTGGTGCAACTATACGCTTAACGACCGGAATTTGGTAGCTACTTGGGGCTTTTCGTATGGAGACCCGGTGAAGCGCCGGCTTACTCTTGCCAGCGCCCGTAGCTGACGCTATCATCCGACGAAATGCAATTGGCAACTCTCTTCGGGAGGTCTACCCATGCCACGAATGACAGGGGCGCGTTTCCTGGTAGAAACTATGCAGGCGTACGGAGTAACCCACGCTTTTTACATGCCCATGGTCGTTACCCGCGCCCTGGTGGAAATGGAGCAGGTGGGCATCGCGCGAATTATGGCCCACAGCGAGAAGGCGGCGGCCTACATGGCAGATGGGTATGCCAGGGCGGCCCGGCGGCCGGCGGTTTGCATGGCGCAGAATGTGGGGGCTGCCAATCTGGCGGCGGGGTTACAGGACCCCTTCCTGGGCGGCGCCCCCGTGGTAGCGCTGACCGGCCGAGGCTCTCCATCGCAGCAAAACCGCAACTATTACCAGGAAGTCGACCACGTCCAGCCCTTTAACGCCGTGACCAAGTTCAACGCCATGGTGGACAATCCTGACGAGTTTCCCAGGCTGCTGCGGCAAGCCTTTCGGGAGGCTACTTCCGGCGCCCCAGGACCTACCCATCTGGACCTCCAGGGTTCCTCGGGCGCCCTGATTGTGGATGCGGAAGCAGACCTGGAGGTAATGGTGGAGGCTCCCTTCACCCATGTGCCACCCTTCCGAGGCGAGCCGGAAACGGAAATGATTATGGACGCGGCCCGCGCGCTGACCGAAGCTCGCCGTCCGGTCATCGTGGCTGGCGGCGGCGTACGGTCCTCCGGTGCCCAGCAGGAAGTGGTGGATCTGGCAGAAATGCTGTCCATTCCGGTGGCCACTTCTCTGAACGCCAAGGGGACCATTCCCGACGACCATCCGCTTTCGGTGGGCGTTTGCGGGACCTACTCCCGCTGGTGCGCCAACCGGGTGGTCTCGGAGGCTGACCTGGTATTCTTTATTGGCAGCCATACCGGAAGCCAGGTAACCACGGAGTGGCAGATTCCCAGGTCCGGTACGCCCGTGGTGCAGCTGGACATTGACCCCGGGGAACTGGGGCGCAGTTACCCCATACAGGTGGGCCTGCAGGGGGACGCCAGGGCGTCGTTGCGGAAACTGATCGAGCACCTGGAACCTATTGGCGGCCGCGGAGAGTGGGTAGGTCGAGCCCAGCAGCTGGTGCAGGAGTGGCGCAACGAAGTGGCGCCCCTGGCCAACTCCGACTCTTCGCCCATCCGGCCTGAGCGGCTTTGCAAGGAGATTTCCGAGTTCCTTCCCGATGACGGAGTGCTGCTGTCCGACACGGGCCATTCGGGCATTTGGACCGGTACCATGATTGACCTGTTCAAACCGACCCAGACTTTCCTGCGCTGTGCCGGTTCCCTGGGCTGGGCCTTTCCCGCCGCGCTGGGCGCAAAATGCGCCGTGCCGGACCGACCGGTAGTGTGCTTCACCGGCGACGGCGGCTTCTGGTATCACCTGAGCGAAATGGAGACGGCCGTACGTTATGGCATAAACACCGTGACCGTCATCAACAACAACCACTCGCTGAACCAGGAAAAGCGGGGCAACGAGCGGGCCTACGAGAGTGTGGGCGCGACCGGCAATGTGGACGAACTGTGGGTATTCCCGGACACCAACTTTGCGAAGCTGGCTGAGGATATGGGCGGCTTCGGCATCCGGGTCGAACGGCCCGAAGACCTGCAGGCTGCCATGACCGAGGCCGCCAATTCGGGCAAACCTTCGGTGGTGGACGTCGTTACCGACATTGAGGGAATCGCGCCGCGAGCATGGGCCCCTTAAGCTTCCGCATGTTGGTTGGTAATTCGCAAAGGCCCCGGAGGTGATATGCCCGAAAGCCTGATAACCGACGAAGTCCGGGCCCAGGTGGGCACTGAGACGGAACCCGAACGGAACCGGTACCCCATCAGCGAGGAGATGGCCTTTGACGTGGCCGACGCCATTGAGGACGGCAACCTCCTGTACCGGGACGCCGGATACGCCAGCAAGTCCCGGTTCGCCGGCATCATGTGCCCTCCGCTGGCAACGTGGAAGGACATCGGGCCGCCCATTGGGTATTTCGGGGCGGGACAGGAGTCTCACTTCCAGGTGCCGCTGCCCTTCAACAGTTACGGACTCAACGGGGGCAGCGACTGGCAGTTCCTGCGGCCGGCCTACGTTGGCGCCTGGATTACCCGGCAGTTCAAGGTCCTGGACATTTTTGAGAAGCAGGGCAGGTCGGGGTTGCTGGTCTTTGTGGTCCGGCAGGAAACCCAGACCAACCAACTGGGTCAGGTGATCAGCCTGGCCAAGCGGGTCAGCATCCACCGAAGCCTGCCCGAGCAGGGCGCTACCCAGGCAGACGAAACCGTTACTGCGGTAAAACTGGAAGGGGTCCAGCTGTCGCCTCCTGTTTCCGATGTCATCCTGCCCAAGCCGCAACCGCCAGGGGGCAGCCAGCGATATTTCGAGGACGTGGCAGAGGGCGACCTGCTGCCTCCCGTGGTCAAGGGGCCCATGACCACCACTCACCTGGTGCGTTGGGCTGCTGCCAACGGCAATTATGCCCGAATCCACTGGGACCTGCCCTTTGCCCAATCGGAACAGGGGCTACCCAACGTGGTGGTGAATGGGTCGCTCAAGAACCAGTACCTTGGTCAGCTGATGATCGATTTTGCGGGTGAGGGTGGCTGGTTCAAGCGGTTCTATGTCCAGCACCGTGGCATGGACTTTCCCGGCGATGTGCTGACCGCCTCGGGCGCAATTTCCGGCAAACGAGAGGTGGACGGCTTTGGGTTGGTAGACTGCACAGTCGCCCTTACCAACAGCCGGGGCCACCAGACCGCCGCCGGCCAGGGTACGGTGGTCCTGCCAAAGCGAGGGCAGGAGTTGCCCTTGATCTGGCCCGAGGAACCCTGGTAGGGATGGACCTGATCGCCGGTATCAGAGTGCTGGAACTGGGCGGTGGTACTTCCGCTCCCTTTTGCGCCAGGCTGCTGGCCGACTATGGGGCCGAAGTCATTAAGGTCGAGCCGCCTGAAGCGGGTGACCCGGCCAGGCGCAAGGGCCCTTTCGCTGGCGATGATCCGCATCCCGAAAAGAGCCTGCCCTTTCTCTACCTCAACTCCAACAAAGTCGGCATTACCCTGGACATCTCGTCCCCTACGGGAAGGGGAATTCTGGACCGGCTGGCGGCGGATGCCGACATTCTGGTCCAGAATTTCAGCCCCGCCGAGTCGGATTGCCTTGGCCTGGACTATTCCAGCTTGTCTGCCATAAACGGGGGGATTGTCGCCGTTTCCATCACTCCCTTTGGCCTGAGCGGACCTTTGCGGGACATTCCCGCAACAGATATCGAGGTGTTTGCCCGGAGCGGGCACCTTTTCCACTCCGGTGACTCGGACCGCGAACCCCTGCGCAACGCTCTTGACCAGTCCTGGTACGTGGCGGGCGTCAACGCCGCCACCGCCGCCATGACCGCCCTGTTCCAGCGTCTGTTCACGGGGTCCGGGCAGCAGGTGGACGTATCGGCCGCCGAATGCCTGGCGACCCACCTGGTGCAGGCAGTGCCCTACTACGAGTACATGGGCGCCATCAAGGGCCGCCGCCCCGTGAGGGGCTCCGGTTTCGAGGAGTTGATGCCGGCAAGAGACGGGTACGTAGTTCCTTCGGTGCAGGGGTCACAGCCGTGGGCTGTGGTCGCCGACCTGATTGGCTGTGAGGAGCTTAAGGACCAGAGATTCGCCAGCGGATCGGGGCGAATCGAACACGGCGAGGAACTGAGAGAGCTATTGATCAAGGGGCTGGCACAATGGGACCGGAGGCCCCTGTTTGAAGCTTCGGGCGAACGCCGCCTGGTGTTCGGCATGGCCCAGGACGCGGGCGACCTGTATGACTGCCCGCAGTTGGATGAAAGGGAGTTCTTCGTAGAGGTTGAACATGCGGTGGCCGGTACCGCCAAGTACCCCGGCTTTGGGCCCGTGCTGCCCGGTGAGGCCTACCGGGTTCGGCGTCCCGCGCCTTTGCTGGGTGAGCACAACAAGGAAATCTACTGCGGCCAACTGGGCTTTTCAGCTGAAGAACTGGTCTGCCTTTGCGCCAGCGGGGTTATTTAGTTGAGAGCCTCGCCACTGGCCGGTATCCGGATAGTAGATCTCAGCAGGGTGTTTGCGATGCCCTACGTGGGCGCGTACCTGGCTGATATGGGCGCCGAGGTTATCAAGATCGACACCCACCACGCCACCTTTGTTGATACCACCCGCACCCTCACCGGTCCGTATCCCCATAACGAACCAGGCGAGGATTTCTGGAACCGGGCGGGCACATTCCGGACCCTGAACCGGGGGAAGCGCAGCCTTACGCTGGATTTGCGGTCGGACGACGGCATGCGACACCTGCTGGACCTGGTGGCAATCAGCGACGTGGTCCTGGAGAATTTCACGCCACGAGTTTCCCGGCGCTTTGGCCTCGACTATGCCAGCCTGAGAACGGTGCAGCCCGACCTGGTCCTGGTCTCCAACACCGGGTACGGCCACAGCGGCCCCTGGAGCACGTTTGGCGCCATGGCCTCCGCCCTGGAACCCACCCACGGGTCCGGCGCCTTTATGGGTTACCTGGAACCGGCGGAAGACGGCAGGCTCGCCGGCAGTTCCACTCCCAATAAGATAGGAAATTCATACACCGACTTCCTGGCCTGCTGGTCGGCCCAGTTGGCCATCATGTCCTCCCTGTACCGCCGAGCCCTGACCGGCAAGGGCGCATGGGTTGACCTGGCCATGTACCAGACCGGAGTCTCCTTTTTCGGCGAAGGACTGCTGGACTTTGCATTTAACGCCCGTCGTGCCCGGCGCATGGGAAATCGCCATGAGTACCGGTCTCCCCACGGCTGCTACCCGTGCCAGGGCGACGACCGGTGGGTGGCGCTGTCGGTGCGGGATGAAGAAGACTGGGTTGCCTTCTGCCAAGCACTTTCCCGGGCTGACCTGGTTTCGGATCCCCGCTTTGCCGACCCAATGACAAGGTACGAGAATCAGGACGAGCTGGACACTCTTATAACCGGGTGGAGCAGCAGCCGGACCCAGGACGACATCGTTACGGCGCTGCACGCGCACGGCGTGCCGGCCGCCCCGGTCTTGAACGCCGCCCAGCTACTCCGTGACGAACATTTCAAGGAGCGTGGGCTCTTCGAGAAGACAGATTTCCACCCGCCCGGCAGCGCTGACTCGCCAAGCTTCCTGGGACGTGGATGGCGGCTCAGCAAGGCCGACGTAAGGGTTCGAGGTGCGGCGCCGGATATGGGTGAAGCCAACGAATATGTGCTTGGCGAAATTCTGGGACTCTCGCCGGCGCAAATCGAGGGTCTGGGCCTTGAACAGGTGATCGGAAAGGAGCTGAGCGGGGGAACCAGGCCCGGCGCCGTGTCGTTGCCTCGGCAGAAGGAACTGGGTTGGATTGCGGGGTACGAGCCCGATTACGACCGTCATGATGTATCTGCCGAATGAATTTCGGCTGGTTTTGTGAGTTTCCTTGCCCAGGCCAGCAAATGTTATACTCCGTTCATTGAAGGCTTTTGCTGCGGACCTAGCAAGCGAAACTCAGACTGATCAAGCACTTCCGGGAGGGAAGGCAATGGCGAATGACGAACTGGCACTGATGGCCCACCTGATGCGGCGGGCCGGCTTCGGCGCGACGCGAGACGAGTTGGATACTTTTGTGGCCCAGGGATATGAGGCGACGGTGGAGCAACTCCTCTACCCCGAAAACGCTCCGGTTATGGATGAAGACCTGATCCGCCGGTACCATGTCGACCAGAACAGCCTGATGCTGATCGAGAGTTCACAGGCCTATTGGCTCTACCGCATAATCAACACCCGGCGCCCGCTGGAAGAGAAGCTGGCCCTGTTCTGGCATAGCCTCTTCGCTACCGCCTATGGCAAGCTCAACCATGCCAAGGCCGTTGTCAACCAGACCAACACCTTCCGCCGCTGCAGCCTGGGCGACTTTCGTACCCTGCTGCTGGAACTGTCCCGCGACCCGGCCATGATTTTCTGGCTGGACAACAAGGACAATCACAAGGATGCGCCCAACGAGAACTACGGCCGCGAACTGCTGGAGCTCTTCTCCATGGGCATCGGCAACTACACGGAGGATGACGTCAAGGCCTGCGCCCGCGCCTTTACCGGCTGGACAATAGCCAACGCAGACTACATGAGCATTCGCGCCTCCCGGGACTCCATCTGGCCCCACGGGCGGCTGGACTGGCAGTTCGTCTATTTCCCGGAAGACCACGACGATAGCGACAAGACTTTCCTGGGGAGCACCGGGCCCTTTAACGGAGAGGACGTCATTGACATAATCTGCCAGCAACCGGCCACAGCCTGGTTCGTGGCTTCCAAGTTGTATGGGTTTTTCGTCTCTGACACCCCCAATGAAGACGGGATTCAGTACCTGGCGGACAAGTTTGCCGAGACCGACGGCAGCATACGCGAGGTGATGCGCGCTCTTCTCCTCGCCGATTTCTTCAAGGGAGACGAGGCCAGATTGGCAAAGGTGAAGAGCCCTACGGAAATGGTAGCCGGTACCGCCCGGCTGGCCGGCGGCTACCGGTTTCCGGAGTGGGGCATCGTCAACCTGGCCATGGACGTAAGCTTCATGGGGCAAGAGATTCTAAATCCCCCCACCGTCGAGGGGTGGCATACCGGCCGGGAGTGGATTGATACCGGGAACCTGGTGGAGCGGGTCAATTCCGCAGCCCTCGAAATTGGTGACCTGGGACGCCCGGGGGTGCAGGCCGCGCTGCGGCGCGTGCGGAATACCGCAGACAGGCTGGAACCGGGAGATTTCGTGGACGTTTGCCTGGACTCCATCGGCCTTTATGACATTACCGAGGCCACCAGGGAGAGCCTGGTAGGCCATGCGGCAAGAGACGGGGTTGTGGAATTTGGAGAGCGGGGCGCCGTCGATTGCTCGGATGGCCGCGTAACCGAAATGCTGCAGCTAATCGTGGCAACCCGGGAGTACCAGCTGGCCTGAGGACAAATGCCAATGACGACCACCACATGTCTTGAATACAGCCACACTCTGGGGTTCATGGCCAACCAGGGCAGGGGATTCAATAATCCCGTGGACCTGGCGGTTAACTCCATGGGCATCATCCACGTCCTGAACCGGGCGGGGCCGGAGGTAGGAGTAAGGATCGCCTACAAACGGATTACGCGCTGCACCTCAGACGAGCAGTACTTGGGCGAATACTGTACCGGGGGTACGGGTGACGGCGAACTTTGGTGGCCCAGTTCCCTGGCGTTTGACGACGAAGACCGTCTTTACGTGGCCGATGAGGCCCTCAATCGGATATCGATTTTTGATCGGGACGGCAACTATCTGGACAAGTGGGGCGTCGTCGGGACCGGGGCAGGCCAGTTCAACCGTCCCTCCTTCATCGCCTTTGACCAGGACTATAACCTATTGGTAGCCGACAGCCTGAATCACCGGGTCCAGAAGTACACCAGGGAGGGCCGGTTTCTTTCCCAGTGGGGGGAGTACGGCCACGAGCCAGGGCAATTTAACATGCCCTGGGGACTTGCGACCGATGCGGCGGGCGTCATCTACGTTTCAGATTGGCGCAATGACCGTATCCAAAAGTTTGCCGCCGACGGGGCCCTTCTGGGCGCCTTCGGGGTACCCGGAAAGGGAAACGGGGAGTTCAACCGGCCGTCCGGCCTGGCGGTGGACCACCAGGGCAACATTATAGTAGCTGACTGGGGTAACGAAAGGGTCCAGGTTTTGGATCCACAGGGAAGGTTCGTGGCCTCTTTCCGGGGCGAATCAAGGGACTCGCTCTGGGCGCAGGACTATTTTTCCGCCAACCCGGATGAAGCTGACGCCCGCCGGACTGCGCATCTCGAGCCGGAGATAGAGCGCCGGCCGGAGTATGACAGTCACCGTGGATACGAGTGGGAGCGGTCGGCCAACGTGGAGAAGCTTTTCTGGGGGCCCACTTCGGTAAAGTTGGGACCCGATGGCCTGGTGTACGTGGTGGACAGCCTGAGGCACCGGATACAGATTTTCCGGCAGGCCGGTTGAACCGAGCCGACTTGGCAACAGGTTGCGAATAGATTGAGGGGGCAGTCGCCGTGACTGCCCCCAACAGCTTTCAGGATATAACGGACGGGCGGTAGCCTTCGGTTAAACGGGCAGCAGTTTTTCGTCCCGGTCGGGCGGCAACTCGGTATCGAAGGAGTTGATGCAGAAGGCCAACAAAGCGTAGTTGCCCATGACCACGGTCAACTCGATGATACCCTGCTTGCCAAACTGTTCGTAGGCAGCCTGCCAGGCGCCCCGGCTGACGTGGTGGGTTCGGTAAAACTCCTGACCGTAATTGACTACGGCCTCTTCGTCGGGGGCCAGGTCGATGAGTTCTTCCCCCTCCCTCAGGGCGTCCACCAGCTCGTCGGGCACCCCGGCCTCGCGGGCGGAGGCGGCGTGGGCGTTCCAGATGTGCTGGCAGTCAAATTCACGGGCCGTGACCAGCATGGCCAACTCCAGTATCTTGTCGGAAAGGCTGGAGTCGCGGCGCAGATAGCCATTAAGGGAGGTGAGGCGCTGGGCAAGCTCCGGGACGTGGCTGTAAACTGAACCGGGTCCCCGGTTGGGGACGGGGCCGTCGCCCACCAGGGTGTCAAACAGGTCGCGCTGGTTTTCCGGCACATTGTCGCGGGAAGCCAAGGGCAGTCTGGGCATATTCATTCCTCCAATTGTTTCAATTCCTGTCATCAAGAAACCAGCCGGTGCGGATTGTTTCTACCGCACCTGCTGTTGCCGGGTCTTGCCGGTCTTTTCCTCAAAGAGTTGCCACGTCAGGTCGTTGAACGGGTAATATTTGCCCGGGGAACATCGTTCCACTTCAAGCTGGGCCTTGATCACCCCTTCCACTTCCTCGCGTTCGTGGGCGATGGCAATTACCTGGTCAACCGCGGCCTGGGGCACCACTACCGCGCCGTCATCGTCGCCGACAATGGCATCGCCGGGACGGACCAGGACACCGCCGCATTGTATGGCGTCGTTGACCTGCCAGGGCCAGAATTCCGCAGGCCCTTGCTTGGCGGTGGTGGACGCCGAATAGACCGGGAAGCCGTATTCGATCAGAGAGTTGCTGTCGCGGACGGCCCCGTCGGTGACCAGACCTCCCACGCCTCGCTGGTGCAGGCGCATGAACTTGATGTCGCCGCCAATGGAACTGTAGGTCCACCTCATGGAATCGATAACCAGTACCTCCCCGGGGCCGCAAAGTTCGTAGGCCACGTACTCGGCAGACTGGTCGCCCTTGGGCTTGTCCTGGGCCAGGTCGGGGCGATGAGGGACGAACCGCAGGGTTACGGCGCGGCCAGCCATGCTTTGGCCCCGCTGCAGAGGTCGGGCGCCCTCGATATAGCTCATGGGCCAGCCCATTACCCAGAGGCCGTCAATCAGGGTCTGGGTGGGAATGTCGCGCAGCGTTTCCAGGGTGGCGTCGGAGATGGGTTCACGCGTAGTCATCAAGCACCTCGTGGCAGGATCACGGCCCCCCCGAGCCGGGGCAAACCGAGGCCATTATATCAGGCAAAATAAGAGAGGGGCGGCTGCTGGGCCGCCCCTCCACTGCAAATCTATGCTGTGCGACGATGGCTATCCCTCTTGAGCCAAGGCCGCTTCCACATTTGCAAGTACATCCGAAGGAACCCAATCCTTCCAGCCGTCGTTGTTCTTCAAATACCAGACACCAGTAGCCGAGTAGGCTGCTTCGCTGGTTTCATAACTATCTTTGTTCTCCGAATACCACCCATCCGCTGCCAACTGATTCACTGCTGACCAGTCCCACTTTCTGAAAAAGGAGATCAGTTCGGGGGCTTCGTCCACCAGGGAAGTGTTCATGGCGATCATAATCTGAGCAGCAGGGAATTCGCACCCGTGAACTGGATCGTTATTTGGACATTCCGATGGGTCCGGTTGCTCTAGCGGCCTCATATCTAATTCACTAGCTAACTTCGTTGGCCCCCAGTAGTAGAAGAGAATCGGGGCTTCCCTAAGGTAGGCGCCTTCGATTGCAGCGGCCAAGGCGCCAGAGGTACCTGGGTCTCTCAATTCAACGTGGTCTCTGAGTTCGTATGCATCAAGCTGACCTTCGTTGACACCCCGACACGCCCAAGTCGAAATGCAACCATACAAGACCGCCTTTCCGCCACTGTCAGGTTCAACAAACAACGATTTGATATCGTCATTCTTCAGGTCCTCAACCGAAACCAAACCAGGATTCGCATCCTGGAGGTAACCAGGCACGATAAACGTGCTTTGCCAGTTATCTTCGAGGCTCCTACCTACCGGAATCACTTCGCCGTTCTTGACCGCTTCATTCCAAACGGCGTTCTGGTTGGGCAACCATATCTCCATAGTGATATCGATCTCGCCCTTCCTGAGACCCTGGAACAACGGAACGGTCTGGCCTTCAATTTGGGTAGTAGGATAGCCATATCCGTGTTCAACTATGTAGCGGGCCACACCATTCTGCACCAGCGCGCTGTCCCAGCCCAGTCCGGCGAAAACTAACTCTCGCTTCTCTCTCGTAGGTTCTACCTCTACGATCTTTTCGACCTCGACGATCTTTTCAACCTCGACAGGTACCTCTACCTGAACTTCCTTTTCGACCTCAACGACCCTTTCGATCTCCACCTCAACGGGAACTTCCTTCTCGACTACCCTCTCTACCTCAACAGGAACTTCCCTTTCGACCTCAACCACCTTTTCGACTTGGACCTCTACCGGAACCTCCCTGTCGACTTCGACGATCCTCTCGACCTCGACGATCTGGGGTTCAGCCTGGCAGGCCACCAGGGCGAAGATGGCAAATAGAGCCGCCAAAACAAGCAGCCTTCGATACTTTGCAAACACTTTTACCTCCCTCATACTTGCGTGCAACTAGAGATCCCCTAGAATGACAGCCCTTTAAGACAATTCGCAATGTTATCAGTGAGCCCCTGAACTGTCAAACCATTTAGCGACTGAAGCTCAAGAGCTCTTCCTGCTAGTCAAACCTTAAAAGCCTGGCTCATTCCCTTCCCAAGGGTCCGAGGTCCTGGCAGTCAGTTCATTCCGTTCGCCTAGACAGTATAAAGCCCTGAGAGATGCGGTCGATTATGATCGCCATCACTACAATCCCCGCTCCGGCAACGAAAGCCTTTCCTTCTTCGAGCTGACCCATCGATCGCAGAACTTCAATGCCTAAGCCTCCGGCTCCGACCATAGCAGCTATGGTCGCCATGGCCAGTGCCATCATTACGGTCTGATTGATCCCGGCCATTATCGTAGGGACAGCCATCGGAATCTGAACGTTAAAGAGTATCTGCAGAGGCGTAGCTCCAAAAGCCCGGCCTGCTTCTACTACAGATGCATCTACCTGCCTTATTCCCAGGCTGGTTAGCCGGATGCAAGGAGGAATCGCGTAAAGAACGGTCGCCAATATTGCTGCTACATTGCCCAACCCAAATAGCATAATCCCCGGCACCAGATAAACGAAGCTAGGCATCGTTTGCATGGCATCGAGGATAGGACGCATAAAAGTATCTATGGTGTTACTTCGGGCACCCAAGATCCCCAGGGGGATTCCAATCCCTACTGCTATAGCGACTGACACTGTCATGATAGCGATAGTCACCATTGCGGGTTCCCACAGGTTTACTATCCCTATAATGACTAACCCTATAGCCGAGGCAACGCCCACCCGAATGGACGCAACTCGCCACCCTATCAGGAACACCAGCCCCACGACCACAGGCCAGGGAATCCAAATTAAGAAGTCTCTGAGCTTGCCAAGTGCAATCTTCAAATTGTGGCTGATAGCGTCGAAAAACCAACCCCAGTTGGTAATCACCCAGGTGATAGAAGAATCGATTCCTCCGGTGACTGTTGGTCCCAGATTAACCGGAAAATCCTTGGCGGATTCCATATCCGTGCCGTTAACGATAATTGAAACCAAAACGGCGAATACAATAACTCCAACAATCAGGGAGAGCTTTTTCGCTGCCCCATTATTTTGTTGACTTTGAGACTCACTTCTGATCGGCTTTACTAAACCTGCAAGTCTCTTTAGGTCGACTGCCATGATGGCCTCCTGAGGCTTGAGTGGATCACTCGCAAGTACCTTCTGGAGAGCAATTGTGTTTCTTCAAGGTCTTTCGCCGGCTCCTGAGCCCTAATTCTCGGCAGCAATGGCGGCGTTCATTGCCGCGTTGGCGGCGTAATCCGTATCTACCGCAGATGTCTCGGCCAGGGCTTCCGCCAGGGCGCTGCGATGCACCTCGCCCACTAAGGTATTCGAAGAATCAACAACGGGGATAGGAAAATCGCTGGACATGGCGATGGGAATCAAGGCGTCAAAGGTAGTTTCGGGCGAAACGGGTAGATAATCACGTTCAACGTACTCCCAAGCCTCGTCGAAGCGTTTCACGCCAGAGCGAAGCGCCCTCTCGGCACTAGAAATAGACAGCAAGCCTTTATATTTCTCGTGACTATCCACGACCCAGGCCACGTCGCCGTCGCTTTCGCCTATGGTATGTAGGGCGGCGCGGGGACCTTGGCGTCCCATTACGGTAGCCTTGGGGGTCACCATAACCTTTGCCGCCGTCAGCACGCTTTCCAGCCGTACGTCCTGGGTAAAGTCCCCAACATATTCGTCCTCTGGACGTAGGACAATATCCTCGGGAGAGCCGATTTGGGCCACCTCGCCGTCGTGCATGATGGCTATGTGGTCTCCCAGCTTCAGCGCTTCGTTGAGGTCGTGGGTTATGAATACGATGGTTTTCTGCAATTCGGTTTGCAGGTTCAGCAGTTCGTCCTGCATCTGGCGGCGAATCAGCGGGTCGAGGCCGCTGAAGGGTTCGTCCATGAGGAGGATGTCGGTGTCGACCACCAGCGCCCTGGCCAGGCCGACCCGTTGCTGCATACCGCCGGACAATTGACTGGGAAGAGAGTCTTCCCAACCTGACAGCCCAACCAGTGCTAAGGTGCTTCGTGTTCGCTCGTAGCGCTCCTCTTTGGCCACGCCCTGCACTTCGAGCCCCCAGGAAGCGTTATCAAGAACGTTACGGTGAGGCATAAGACCATAATGCTGGAAAACCATCGCGATCTTGGCGCGTCGGAAGTTCACAAGCTCCTTGTCGGTCATCTGGGTAATGTCCTCACCATCGATGACGACTTCGCCCGACGTGGGGTCGATAAGACGGAGAAGACAGCGGACCAGGGTGGACTTGCCACTGCCCGACAGGCCCATCACTACGAAGGTCTCCCCTTTGCGGACATCAAAATTGACGTCGCGAAGACCAACTACATTGCCAAATTCGCTCTGGAAGAAGGACTTGTCCCTGTCAGCGTACTCGGGTTCCAGTACCCTTTCCGGGTTCCGGCCAAAGACCTTCCAAAGAGACTTTACCGAAATGTAGGGAGATGAACCGGCCTGCCCGTTCTCTACAGCCTCGGCAGCGCTCTCCTCGGGCGACGATTCTGCGGGAATCGGTTGAGGCAACCCCTGGCTTTGCATGTAATAATCCTCCTGTCTGGTTGATGGCAGCGAAAGGCGAGAGCAAGGTAATCTAGGCGCGCCAGGTCGGGGAAGAACCGCCAAAAGGGCTGGTAAACAGGGGATGTTCGAGTGGGGAAGGTGAATGCCGATAAGAATCGGGAATGCCGGGGGATTTACATAACCCACTTGTGGTGTAGCCTGACTCTGTTTCGCTGTCCCAAGGCGGCCCGGAACAACTCATCAGGTTCGTTTGCGAATAGCAATTTCGGGCTGACATGCCAGGTATACCCCTTTGCTGTCGCTGTGGATACCCTACGTTTCATCCTTTGATTTGTCAACCCTGCGTGAGTGCAGGTAACTGTTCGGTATTGGCGGGATTTCCGTAGCAGAAAGCACGTTCATGTCGGGTTGCGCAAGTATCCATGAATCCCCGCTACCAACGGCCTGAATTTCCCTTAACGTCGCTGGACTTCGGTCCGCCGCGGCGGACCGGAATAACGCCCTTTGGTGCACGATGCCTCGCCAACTCTGCCTCGCCGGTTCTTAACAGTCGCTCTCCGTTTGCTCCGCTTACTGGCCAGGTAAATTTGTGCTATTCTACATCCTGATTTTTCCAGGGGCCCAAAATCAGTCTTTCGCCGAAAGAGAAGGATTTCCGGTTGCGGATGGGGGCGTGAGTTGAGTGAAAGGATCTTCATAGGGGTTGCCTGGCCCTACGCTAACGGACCATTGCACCTGGGGCATGTGGCCGGCTGTTACCTGGCTGCCGACGTTTTCGCGCGTTATCACCGGATGCGCGGCAACGAAGTGCTGATGGTGTCCGGCAGCGACACCCACGGCACGCCCATCACCATTCGAGCGGACCAGGAAGGGATAACGCCGGCCGAAGTTGTCGAGCGGTACCACGCCGACTTCCTGGAAACCTGGGAGCGCCTGGGAATTTCGTTCGACCTTTTCACGCACACCAACACCGAAAACCACCAGCGGGTCGTTCACGACATCTTTCTGTCGCTGCTGGAGCAGGAGTACATATACACCGACAACATGCTGCTGGCCCATTGCCCCGGCTGCAGCCGGTTCCTGCCAGACCGGTACGTGGAAGGAGTGTGCCCCTACTGCGCTTACAACCGGGCCAGGGGAGACCAGTGCGACCTATGCGGCCGCACGCTGGACCCGCAGGAGCTCAACGAACCGGTCTGCATCCTCTGCGGAGGCTCCCCGGAGTTTCGGGAGTCGGAGCATTTTTTCCTGAAGTTGTCCGCATTTGAACAGCCCCTACTGGAATGGATTCGGGAACAACCCCACTGGCGTGCCAACGTGTCCAACCAGACCCGGAGTTTCCTGGAAGGCGGCTTGAAGGACCGCGCCATAACCCGCGACCTGACGTGGGGCGTCCCGATCCCCCTGGAAGGCTACGAAGGCAAACGGATATATGTGTGGTTTGAGGCGGTTATCGGATACCTGTCGGCGGCAGTAGAGTGGGCAGCCAATTCGGGGCAGGAAAGCCGTTGGGAGGATTTCTGGAAGGATCCGGCCACCCGGAGCTACTATTTTATCGGCAAGGACAACATTCCATTCCACAGCATAATCTGGCCGGCGATGATAATGGGTTACGGCAACAACCTGAACCTGCCCTTTGACGTTCCGGCCAACGAGTTTCTGAGCCTGGAAAATCGCAAGTTTTCTACCAGCCAGAACTGGGCCGTCTGGGTGCCCGACTATCTGGAACGCTATGACCCGGACCCGCTTCGCTACCTGCTGTCCATCAATATGCCGGAAACCGGAGATTCCGACTTTTCATGGGCCGAGTTTGTTCGCCGAAACAATGAGGAACTGGTGGCGACCTACGGAAACCTGGTAAATCGGGTGCTGTCCTTTACCTACCGCAACTTCGACGGCCGGGTGCCCCAGGCCGGTACACTGGACGAAGTGGACATCCAGGTCCTTGATTCGGCCCGCTCCGCCCTGGACGAGGTTGGGCGAAGCCTGGAGGGGGCCAAATTCAAGGCAGCCATAGGTCAAGCGTTCGGGCTTGCCCAGGACGCCAATCGCTACCTGGATGCCAAGGCCCCATGGAGGGCAATCAGGGAAGACCAGGCAGATGCCGCGAATACGCTGAACGTTTCCATTCGGGTCATCAACTGCCTGAAGGTGGCGCTGGCGCCCTTCCTGCCCTTCAGTTCGCAGAAAGTCCACGAATTCCTTGGATTCGATGGCGCGGTGGAACAGGAAGCGTGGGATTTTGAAATCCTGGCCGGGGCCATTGAGGGCGGTTCAAGCCTGAGGCAACCCTCTCCGTTGTACACTAAGCTTGACCCCAAGGTTGTCGAGCAGGAAACCGAGCGGCTCGGCCACTCTGAAACCTAGAGGCTGTTTTGGTTCAGGGACTGGATACCCGTGCGCTCGCAATTTACTCCCCCATTTTGGAACAACTGTCCCTGGTTGAGGACCGACTCCAGGACCTGGCGCATACTTCCATTCCCGAACTGGAGCCATTGCTCGAGCATGCCCTGTCCCACGGCGGGAAGCGAGTCCGACCCGCCCTGACTCTGCTGGCATCCAACATCTGTCCCCTGGACCAGGAGAACCCGGTCAAGATGGCTTCCGGGGTCGAGTTGCTTCACCTGGCGACCCTAATTCACGATGATACGGTGGACGACGCCGACACCCGCCGGGGGAAAGCGTCGGTAAGCGGACTGTGGGGGAAAGAGGTTGCGGTACTGCTGGGTGATTTCCTGTTTGCCACTTCCGCCACACTGGTGTGCGACACGGGCAACCTCAGGGTGGTCCGGCGGTTCGCGGAAACCATTATGGAACTGGCCAGCGGCGAACTCATTGAGTATTTCAACACCTTCAATCCCCAGCAGGAGCTGGACCGTTACTATGACCGAATCTACCGGAAGACGGCCTCCCTCTTTCGCACCGCGTCGGAAACCGGGGCAGTCCTCAGCGGGGCTTCGGAAGTGCAGGTACAGGCGTTAAGTAGCTACGGCTACAACATCGGCATGGCATTCCAGGTGGTGGACGACCTGCTGGACATACTGGGCGACGAGTCGGAACTGGGAAAGCCCGTGGGCAACGACCTGCGGCAGGGAGTCTTGACCCTACCCAGCATCATGTTGATGCAACGATACCCGGAGGATAACCCTATCCCCAAGTTGTTCCGGGAACCAGGCTTGAACGGCGAGGTTGAGCGTACCCTGGATATGGTAAGGAATTCTTCGATCGTTCCAGACTGTTTCGCCGTCATCAGGGACTATTGTGATGACGCTACCAGGGCTTTGGAAACCCTTCCCGCCAGCGCGAGCCGCGATTCCCTGGAGTCTATGGCCGCATACGTCCGCGAACGGAGCCGCTAGCTGGATCCCTTCGGCGTTCACTCACCGGCAGACCTCAGGCCCCTTTCCTTCCATGCTACCCTGCCGCCAATTATGGTCAGGCAGGACTTCGTCCTCAGAATATCGCCGAGGGGGTACTCGTCCAGTGAACCGTTCAGCACGGCCAGGTCGGCCAGCATTCCCGCTCGAATCATTCCCTTCCGATCCTCCGTACCTTCTGCCCGGGCTCCCGCAAGACTGTGAGCGGACAAAGCATGTACCAGGTTAATGCCTTGGGATCCGGGCCCATCGGAGCTTTCCCAGCCTTCAGACCGGGGTAGCCTGGAGCCACCCTTGGTCATATCGGTAACGGCGGAGTATATCCCGGGCCAGGGGTTCGGATCGATTATCGGCGAGTCTGACCCGAAAGCCACCGCAATCCCTGCTTCCATCATTCGCTTCGAGTCATAGAGGTGCGGCAGCTTAGTCGGCTCAACCCGCTCCAGGTAGCCGTCTCCCCGCCAATAGACAAAACCCGGCTGGGTGACCACCATGGCCCCGGAGAGCGCCAGTTTTTTCAACAACCCGGGGGGACATTCGGCGCAATGTTCTACCCGGTTTCTTGCCCGGGGTCGGAACTCTGGACTGCTCAATCCCTCCCGTGCGGAGTAGTGGCTGGAGTTCTTCAGCGCCGAAATGCGGATTGCCTCTGCCACCGCCTCCTCCTCAATGGCGTGGACCGCAGTCGGAAAACCCAGGCTCCACGCTCGCGATGCCAGTTCAGCCAGGTCCTCCGGAGGCGGCGTCAGTTGACCCGTGGTACAGGTGAGTATGATCTTGGCGTGGCCTGCTCTCAGCCAATCGTCGCCACAGCCCCAACCCAATCCGGCGTCCACCGTTTCCGCCAGCTTGCCAACGCCGACCATCATGGTCACCCGTGGCCGGAATACTTGCCTGGCGGTCAACCCCTGGAAAGTCTCCCATTGGTCCGAGCCGTTTTCCGGCCCCGCATCCTGCACGGACGTGACGCCCCTGCTGACCAACCTTTCACTCAGTTGCGCAACTCCCGCTTCCAGTTCCTCATTGGAACGAGTTCTGCCCAGCTTGTGGCGCAGGTAACCGCCCATCTCCATCAGAAGTCCGGTGGGGTCTCCACTATCGTCCCTTACAATCACTCCATCGGGCGGGTCGGGTGTTTCGGCACAAATGCCCGCCGCGGCAAGCCCTCTTGTGTTCAGGGAAGCCGCGTGGCCGCTGGAGTGTTCCAGCCGTACCGGGTGGCCCGGTGTCACGGTATCCAGTTCCTGGCGGGTCGGGTATCTCCGCTCCCGGAGATCCATCGGGTCCAGGCCGTAGCCGCGAATCCATCGACCGGGCGGCAGGACGGCAGCTTCATCCCGGATAGCCGCCAGCAATTTGGTAACGGAATCAATGCCAGGGGAGCGGCAGTCCAGCGCGGAGAGGCTGGCAGCGGTGGCCAGGACATGAGTGTGGGCGTCGTTGAGACCGGGAATAAGCGGCAGGCCGTCACAATCTATGATTTCCGTTCCCGGCCTGCGGAGACCAGCTATGTCAGCGGTGTCGCCCACTGCCGAGATGCGTTCACCGGCGATAGCGACCGCGCTGGCCGTGGGATTCCGGGGGTCCAGAGTAAACACCCTGGCATTTACCAGGATCAGATTGACGCCTTTTTCCATGAGTGCCTGAAACCGAAGTCCGGTAGCTTAGGGGAGACGAACGCCTTCGGAGCAGCTATACATTCAAGACTGCCGCATCGTGCTGGACGTCGGCATGGTAAGAGCTGCGCACCAGGGGGCCCGAGGCGACATGCTTGAAACCCATTTCTTCACCCATGTGGGCTAGCTCTGCAAATTCCGAGGGATGGTAAAACCGGCCAATGGCGATATGCTTCAAGGATGGACGCAGATACTGGCCTATAGTCAGCAAGTCACAGTCCACTCTCCGCAAGTCACCCATAGTTTCAACCACTTCCGCCACAGTCTCGCCCATGCCCACGATTATGCCCGACTTGGTAACCGCTTCCGGGTACAGTTCCTTGGCCTGGGCCAGCAATTCCAGGGAACGCATGTAGTCACCCTTGGGCCGCACCCGCGGAAACACCCGCTTGGTGGACTCGATGTTGTGGTTCAGCACGTCCGGCCGGGCATCCATTACCCGGGCCAGGGCGTCGCGAGAACCGCCAAAGTCAGGAATCAGCACCTCAACCTTGCACTCCGGCATTTCCTCTCTGATGCGGTTGATGCAGGCAGCAAAGATGAAGGCGCCCCCGTCTGCCAGGTCGTCCCGGTTTACCGAGGTAATCACGCAGTAGCGCAGCCCCATCTTTTTCACCGTCTCAGCCAGTCGCCCCGGCTCCATCAGATCCACACCCTGGGGACGACCGGTGGTAACGGCGCAGTAGTGGCAGCGACGGGTACAAATGTCGCCAAGAATCATGAAAGTGGCGGTACCGCGACCCCAGCACTCCCCGATGTTGGGGCAGTGGGCCTCTTCACAAACTGTATTCAGCTGGTGGCCCCGCATCAACTGCTTGAGTTCCAGGTAACGGGGACTGCCCGGCATGGAGACCTTGAGCCACGGCGGAAGCTTGGGACGTACGGCGATTGGGGAGCTTTCCCTGGAGACCACGACTATTCAATCCTTTCTGGGAGATTGGGACGTTCTAGAAACTTCGAGTCCCGAATTCAAGCCCTGCGCAGGCCTACCCCAGTTTAACTTTTCTGGGCGCAATTCGGCACTTCTCGGCTGCGATGATAGCCTCA
The DNA here is from genome assembly GCA_965207275.1 of Dehalococcoidia bacterium. Classification (GTDB taxonomy): domain Bacteria; phylum Chloroflexota; class Dehalococcoidia; order Lucifugimonadales; family UBA3495; genus Bin22. Next base: position 1,149,396 of record CBDBMH010000002.1, on the reverse strand, counting down.
ATGTCCGCCACTGCCCGTTCCAGGTGGCCGTCACGGTTTACCACGCAGTAATCGTAGCGGCCCATTTGGGCCATTTCCTGACGCGCTATATTGAGGCGACGCGCCGCCTCTTCCGGCGCCTCCGTCCGACGCTGTTCCAGGCGACCTGCCAATTCCTCGATGGAAGCTGGCGCCAGGAAGATCAGGACCGCCTCCGGCGCCATTCCCTTGATGGTCTCGGCTCCCTGGACTTCTATCTTAAGGAAAACATCCCGGCCCAGTTCCAGCGCCTCAGCAACCTGGCTGCGAGGCACCCCGTACCAGCGGCCCGAATACTCGGCGGACTCCAGGAGTTGCCCCGTTTCCCTCATTTCCAGAAAGGTTTCATGGTCGAGAAAAATGTAGTCCTTGCCGTCAATCTCACCGGGGCGGGGGGGCCGGGTAGTAGCGGAAACCGCAAAGTGCCAGGGCCTGTCCCTTTTCTTAAGTTCTTCAATCGCCGCATCTTTGCCAACGCCCGAGGGGCCGCTGATTACCACCAACAAGGGCGGTGATTCGGCCGTCGGTTCGCCATCCAGGATGGCATCGTCGCGCCGTGAAACTGACATCAGCGCCTGCGGTCCTCCTCGCGTCCGCCCCTGAAGAGGCGGCGTTGGGCGTCCAGCAGGCGGCGCCCCACGAACATGTCGCCCATGCTTTGAGCGAAGGTGGGCAGTTCGGCGTGGGGATTGTACTGGCGGGCCTGGGCCCCATAGTCGCCGGCCAGCCACCTTCCCCGGCTGTCCCTGGCCTTCACAAACAAGTCCATGATGGCTTCAGTGTCCAGGTTGTCCGATTCGGCCAGAAGCTCCCTGATGCCGTAGAGTTCCCGGATAAAGCTGTCTATCCAGGCGACGATGGGCTCCGGGTTGGTTACGCAAATATCCCGGTGCATTACCGTATCGCCCGATGCCAGGCGCGTCAGGTCGTGGTAGCCGCTGGAGGCTACCCGCGCGATGTCGTCCCAGTTGGGACTTCCCGAGGTGCAGCCCACCAGCGCAACGGAAAGCAGGAAGGGCAGATGGCTCACCGCCGCCACGAAGCTGTCGTGCTCCTGGGCGCTGATGTAATAGGGAGTGGCCTCCAGGGCCTCAACCATGGTGGTAACCTCGGCGGCGGCCCGCTCCGACGCCCTGGCGCTGGGGATTACACAGTAGGTAATGCCCTTGAACAGGTTGGGGTCGGCATTCTCGGGTCCCGGAGTTTCCCTGCCGGCCATGGGGTGGCCACCCACGAAGTGAACGCCTTCCGGGAGATATTCGTCAGCCCAGGCTATGACCGCCTGCTTGGAGCTGCCCACGTCCGTGACCACGCAACCCTCGGGCAAATGGGAGGACATTACATCCAGCAATTCTTTCATTGCCACAATTGGGGTTGCCAGCACCACTATGTCGGCGCCTTCGACCGCATTCAGCAGGCGACCTTCCACCCGGTTGAATGCCCCGGTCTTCTGGGCTCCGGACCGGGAACCTCCGCTGGAATCGGTGCCCACCAGCTCCAGGTTCAGAAGGGACGAGTTCCTCAGGGCCATCCCCAGGGAAGTGCCCATAAGTCCGGTGCCGACAATTGCTATTCTAGGCATTGTGCCCCTCCAACTTCCGGCTGACCCGTGCGCTGGGGTAGTTTCCGGCCTGTGTGACCATTAATCTTACACCATTGCCAACCTCTGGCAAATGCGTCCGGATAAGGCTGAAGGGGACGGGATTCATCGGGATGCAATGCCATCGAGCCTTTGTACTCTTTGGGGTAAAGCCGGTTCCAACTTTGACCCTCAAATCGACAGAAACCGGGCATGTGCGAAAAAATACGATTTGAAGTCCTTTTCTCTGGATCACGACAAATCGGTTCCGTTTTTCGTTATGAGGGTATTGACATGTATTGGTCTGACTGATAGTATTCCATGCGGTTGAATATACCGCTGTGATAGGGAGTAATAAGAGCGCTCTGTCACCAGAGAGCCGGCGCATGGTGGAAGTCCGGCGACAGTAAGGCTCCCAACTCGCCCTGGAGCGGCCCGCCTGAATCGGAGTAGGGCGCGGCGGTTGACCCCGTTAAAGGTTGCAAAGAGTTGTTCCGGTGTTGACGGCAATGTTTTTGTTGCAGCGGGCCGGAAAAGAAGGGTGGTACCGCGGGTTAATGTGTCATTAGGCCCGTCCCTTCGGGGACGGGCCTTTTTTATTTGCGGCGCTTGAGGCAGATATGGAATACACCGGCGCGGAAATAGTTTGCGAAAGCCTCCTCAAGGAGGGGGTGGAGGTCATATTCGGGCTGCCCGGCGGGGCGGTTCTTCCGTTTTACGGGGCCCTCAGCGGTTACCCGCAGTTGCGCCATGTCTTGGTGCGGCACGAACAGGCAGCCGCCATGGCCGCCGACGGCTACGCCCGCGCCACCGGAAAGGTAGGCGTCTGCACCGCTACCTCCGGCCCCGGGGCCACCAACCTGGTTACCGGCATTGCCGGCGCGATGATGGACTCCATTCCCATGGTAGCCATTACCGGCCAGGTACCCCGCCCGGCCATCGGGCGGGACGCCTTCCAGGAGACCGACATAACCGGCATTACTCTCCCTATCACCAAGCACAACATGTTGGTGATGGACGTGGACGACATTGCCCCAGCGGTCAAGGAGGCCTTCTACATAGCGCAGACCGGCCGGCCGGGTCCGGTGCTGCTGGATATCCCCAAAGACGTGCTGGCTGGCGACCGGCGGCCTTTCATATGGCCCGATTCGATAAATCTCCATGGATATGAACCGCCGGGGGAGGCCGACCAGATCCAGTTGAACCAGGCGGTGGAACTGATCAACCGGGCCGAGCGTCCCATTATCCTTGCCGGCCACGGCGTCCTGATTTCCCACGCCTATGGCGAACTGCGGGAACTGGCCGAGAAGGCTCAGATTCCGGTGATTACAACCCTGCTGGGAATCAGTTCCTTCCCCACGGACCATTTTCTGCACACGGGTATGCCCGGCATGCACGGCATGGCCTACGCCAGCCTGGCTATCGACCGGGCAGACCTCCTGATCTCCCTGGGCATGAGATTCGACGACCGGGTAACGGGGCGCCTTTCGGACTTCGCCCCCAACGCCAAGGTTGTGCACGTGGACGTTGACCCTTCGGAGTTCCACAAGAACGTGACGGCGACGGTGCCGGTGCTAGGCAACCTGAAGCAGGTTATAAACCAGATGCTCCCCCTGGTGGAGCGGAAGACACATGTGGAGTGGCTGCAGTACATTGACACCCTGCGTGCGGAGCATCCGTCCCTATACATCCGTCAGTCCGATGAACTGCTTCCCCAGTATGTGATGAAGCAACTCTCGGACATAACCGAGGGCAACTCCATCATCGTAACCGGTGTGGGGCAGCACCAGATGTGGGCGGCGCAGCATTACGCCTACAAGGAACCCAACTCGCTGCTCACCTCCGGCGGGCTGGGAGCCATGGGCTTCGAGGTTCCCGCTGCTCTGGGCGCCAAGGTGGGCCGGCCCGACAAGGTTGTCTGGTCAATAGCCGGAGATGGCGGTTTTCAGATGACCATGTGCGACCTGGCCACGGCGGTGGAAAACAACATCGACGTGAAGTTCGCCATCCTGAACAATGGCACGCTGGGCATGGTCCACCAGTGGCAGGAGTTTTTCTACGACAAGGACTTCTTCGCAACGGTCTACTCGGGCAACCCGGACTTTGTGAAGCTGGCCGAGGCTTACGGCATTACGGGAATCAGGGTCACCGACAAGGCCCAGGTGGATGCCGCCATCCGGCAGGCCATGGATACTCCCGGCCCGGTGGTGGTCGATTTCATTGTCAAGCAGGATGAGCAGGTGTACCCGATGATTCCGGCCGGCGAGTCGGTGAATGAAATGATGGAAGAACCCATACCCGAGAGGATTTTCTAAATGAACGGTAACGGCCGTCATCACACCATTATTGCCCTGGTCCAGGACCGGCCCGGTGTCCTCACCAGAGTTGCCGGCCTGTTCAGAAGGCGGGGCTTCAACATATCCAGCCTGGCGGTGGGCAACAGCGAACAGAAAGGCCTGTCCCGCATGACCTTCGTTGTCGAGGGGGACCAGTACACCCTGGACCAAGCCACCAGGCAGCTGGACAAGCTGATTGAGGTGGTCAAGGTTGCCAACATTTCCGAGGAGGAGATCGTCTCCCGGGAGTTGGCCCTGATCAAGGTGAAGGTTACCCCGGAAACTCGGGGGGAAATACTGGAAATGGTCCACCCGTTCCGGGCGGAGATCGTCGATGTGGGCGCCCGGTCCATGGTCATCGAAGTTACCGGCAGCGGAGACAAGATTCAGGCCCTTTATGGCTTGCTGGAACCCTTTGGCGTGCTGGAACTGATGCGCACCGGCCGGGTGGCCATGGTGCGCGGCCAGTCCGATGGCCGGGTAAGCGACGACCTGGTGCTGGACTACCACGGCGACCATCTCAAGGCCAACGAGGCCTACGAAGTGGGTTCGTACTAGGCTGGCTGGCAGGGCAATCCGGCGTCGGCCGGTATTCATCAAGAACGAGGAAGGAATAGAACGGCAATGGTAAACGTTTACTACGACCAGGACGCAGATCTGGGGGCGCTGGAAAGCAAGACCATCGGCATCATCGGCTACGGCAGCCAGGGCCACGCTCACGCCCTCAACCTGCGGGACAACGGACAGAAGGTAATGGTGGGCCTGTATGCCGGCAGCCGTAGCCGGGAAACGGCGGCGGCCGAGGGTCTTGCAGTGGACGACGTTGCTGCAGTGACGGCAGCTTCCGACGTGGTCATGGTCCTGATTCCCGACCACGTGCAGGGCGAGACCTATCGGAACGAGATAGCCCCCAACTTGCAGCCGGGCAATGCCCTGATGGTGGCCCACGGCTTCAGCATTCATTACCGGGAAATTGTGCCGCCGGATAACGTGGACGTGATGATGGTGGCCCCCAAGGCTCCCGGCCATCGTATGCGTGAGTTGTTTACCGAAGGCGTGGGCGTACCCGGCCTGCTGGCGGTGCACCAGGACGCGACGGGTAATGCCAAGCAGCTGGGCCTGGCTTATGCCAAGGGTGTCGGTTGTACCGGCGCCGGCGTGCTGGAGACCACCATCAAGGACGAAACGGAAAGCGACCTGTTCGGCGAGCAAAGCATCCTCTGCGGCGGCGTGACGGCGCTGGTTAACGCGGCCTTCGAGACCCTGGTTGAGGCGGGCTATCCCCAGGAGATCGCTTACTTCGAGTGTCTGCACGAGTTGAAGATGATCGTGGACCTGATGTATCAGGGCGGTCATAACTACATGCACTTCTCCGTGAGCGACACCGCGGAATACGGGTCCCTGAGCCGGCGGGAACGCATAATCGACGAGCACGTTCGTGAAAATATGCGGGCGGTGCTGCGGGAAATCCAGGACGGAACCTTTGCCCGGGAATGGATCACCGAGAACCACGAGGGCCGGCCCCGTTTTGGCCCCATGCGGGACGCCGCCCAGAACGCGCCCATCGAAAACATCGGCAAGGAATTGCGGGCGATGATGCCCTGGATGGACCCGAAGTAGGTCTTAAAATGGGGATGACCGACCGGACAGGTCACCGATGCCCCGGATGATCGGGGAAAGTCTGGAGACGGGAGTGCCGCAAGGGAATTAAGGGACTCCCCGGCAGGAGGTAACAATATGAATGCGGAGGTAACTTGCACAGCAGTTCACCATCGCACGCTGGTCTTGGCTGGGCTGGCTGCGGTGGACTGCGGGGCCCTGGCCTCCCTTTCTTTGGCGCAGGCGTGACCACAAGGTACGAATCTACCGAAATTTAGGAAGGGTAAGGTTATGGCTAACGAAGTTGTAAGGTTCCTGGACACTACCCTCCGGGATGGAGAACAGTCCGCCGGCATTGGCATGACGGTGGACGAGAAGGTTGAAATTGCCCGTCAGCTGGGCAGGCTCAATGTTGATATTATTGAGGCCGGTTTTGCCGCCAGTTCCCCTGGCGACTTCCAGGCGGTAAGCACCATCGCCAAAGAGGTGAAGGGGCCGGTTATCTGTTCCCTGGCCCGCGCGCACCCGAACGATGTCGATCAGGCATGGGGCGCCATCCAGGGCGCGGAGTCGCCCCGAATCCACGTGTTCCTGTCGTCTTCAGACATCCATGTCCTGCACCAGCTTCGCAAGAACCGGGAAGAGGTCATCGAGATGGCCGTTACCATGGTGGAGCGAGCCAAGGGTTACTGCGGCGACGTGGAGTTCTCACCCATGGATGCCACCCGCACCAACCCGGAGTACCTGTTCCAGATGCTGGAGGCGGTGATCCGGGCCGGCGCCACCACGATCAACATTGCCGATACGGTGGGATACGCCATACCCTCTGACTTCGCCCGGCTGCTCCAGGAAGTCCAGGAAAAGGTGGCCGGCATGGACAAGGTCACCCTCAGCGTCCACTGCCACAACGACCTGGGACTGGCAGTTTCCAACAGCCTGGCCGCCGTGGAAGCCGGCGCCCGGCAGGTGGAGGGCTGCATCAATGGCATCGGCGAGCGGGCCGGCAATGCCTCCCTGGAAGAAATCATCATGGGGCTGGACACTCGCAAGGACCTGTTCGGCGTTGACATCAACGTCGACACCACCCAGCTCTTTCCCACCAGCCGCCTGGTCAGCCGCATTACAGGCATGTCCGTCCAGGCCAACAAGGCCGTCGTTGGGGAGAACGCCTTCCGCCACGCCTCCGGTATTCACCAGGACGGCGTCTTGAAGGACCGCTCCACCTACGAGGTCATGCAGCCCGAGCGGGTGGGCGTGCCAGGCAACAGCCTGGTTCTGGGCAAGCTCAGCGGCCGCGCCGGCCTGCAGGCGCGACTGGAGGCCCTGGGCTACAGCCTGTCCCGCGAGGAGGTATCCACCGTTTTTGAGTCCTTCAAGGAACTGGCCGACAAGAAGCGGGAAGTAACCGACCGGGACCTGGAAATCCTGATGGACGAGGAAAAGCGGGTCGCCACCGAATCCATCAGCTACGAACTGGAGCACGTCCAGTTCTCCAGCGGCGACCACGACATACCGACCGCGACGGTGCGATTGGTTGACGTTAACGGCAACCTGATTTCCGACGCGTCCACGGGCAACGGTCCGGTTGACGCGGTGTGCAAGGCAATTGACCGGGTTATTGGCTGCAACACCAAGCTGGTGGATTTCAATGTCCAGTCCATCAGCGAGGGGTTGGACGCCATTGGTACAGTGACCATACGGATTGAGAGCAGCGGCCGGACCTTCTTCGGTCGGGGCGCTTCCACCGATATCATCGTCGCCAGCGCAAAGGCCTACCTGAGCGCGGTCAACCGCATGCTGGCCGCCGACGAGGAGGCCGCTCTGCCGGCCGTGGGCACCACGCCGGACTAGGGCTGGGACAGATTACAGGCAAAGCAAGGGGCGGGTGTTTGGCACCCGCCCTTCTGCTTCTGTCTCGGCCAGCCGGCGCTCGGGCCGCATTGACCCGCGGGTCACACCAGCTTCATCTGAAACCCACCGTTATCCCCTCGCCCGTTCTTCCGGTCCAGGTGGACGGCCGGGTAGCCCAGACTCCGCAGATGTGCGGCCAGGTCGGGGAAACCGTTGACCGTGTACACCCGCTGGGGGTTCACCTGTTGTACATAATTGACCAGGTCGTTAAAGTCGGCGTGGTCGCTATAAGCCAGGCTGGCGTCGCCCCGGCGACCCCACCGACGGCCGCCCTTGCCCGAGGCCCAGCCCGTCAACTCCATGTACCGCTTGCCCAGGGCCAGGTTCATCTCACTGGCCTTTCGAAAACCCGGCGGGCACACCAGGACCTGCCCCTCGGCCCAGTGGCCGTTGAGACAGGAAAACTCTGCTGGAAACTGAACTCCGGCTTCCTGGTAGGCTTCGGCAACTCGGAAAATGCTTTCCTCCACCACCAGTTCAAATCCCTGGGCCAACAGGTGGTGCATAATCTCCTGGGCCTTCCCCAGCCGCCAACCCTGTACCACCGGGCGTTCGCCCTTGGTCAGCCACATGCGCAGGGTCTGGTAGGCCGTTTCCAGCACGGTCTCCTCCGACGGAAAAACGTACTCGGGCCGGCCATAGGTGGACTCAATAACCAGGGTATCGCATTCCACGGGCTCAAGGGGTTCGTTGATGGGACTCGACCGGGATTTGAAGTCTCCGGTGTAGAGCAGTCGCTCGCCCGTGGCCTTGCTGGCAACCAGGGCCTGGGCGGAACCCAGGCAGTGACCTGCCGGATACAGGGTCAGGGTGTAGTCGCCCCGGTCCAGGGACTCGCCATATTCCAGTGTGATGGGATTGGAGCGCTTCAGGTAGTCGGACAGCAGCAGGCGGGTGTTGGGGGTCAACACCGGCTGGTTATGACGTGCCGTGTGGTCCGAGTGGGCGTGGGAGATAAGGCCGAATTCCTTCTTGCGCAGGGAATCCAGCCACAGGTCCAGTTCGGGGAGGAAGACGCCCCGGTCGAAGATAACGTCCATTGGCATAATTTACCACAAGCATGACATTCTTTAGAACGCCATTGCCCCGGTGACACCTGCGTCTTGATTCTCTGGGTTACGCTTACCTACCATACTTTCATGGCCCACTCACCGCATAACGCTGCCAAGCTCAGATCACCCCTTTTCGCTGAGGGAGCGAAATCCGCCTCAGGCGGAACCTTGTCCGGAGAGGCTGAAGGTGAGGACGTCTCCCTGGTTCAAGTTTGCAAAGTGGCCCAAAACGGCCCAAAACGGCCCGGAATGGCCCACCTGGTATACCCTTTTCCTATCTGGCCACCGGCCCATTTTCGGGCCATTTTCGGGCCATCGGGGCGCCGTCTGGCCCACCTTCCAGATACGAAACGGCCCAAAATGGCCCAAAATGGCACGGAAATCAAAAAAAATTGAATCATCTGAGAACCATGAAGTAGGCGAGAACCCATTTGCTGAAAGACAATTGCGCCTTTAATGCAGGCTGATACTTTGAACATCGGTCATGTCGCCTTGAGCCTGCCGAAGCAGAATGTCCGCCCTTGGCGGGGGCCTAAAATCTTGCCCCTCAGCCCGGTTTCGGGTCCGAAAGCACGCTTGTGGGTTGGATTCTAGACTCTTCGTCCGCCGCGGCGGACTCAGAGTGACGGTCCGTTAAGACGCGATTGCCCTGCCACTTGCTGTCCCACGTTTCAGGCATCCAGATCGGTGGTTGGTCTTCCCGTTCCCCGGGGAACCTGGAGGAGGACAGTCCCAGGCCAACTGCAATGCGTTGCGGGGAAGACCCGTCGCTCCCATGCCAGCGGGACTCTCGAACCGGGAGGAAGGGCGCTTTTCCCTTGGACGACATCTAAGGAACTTCTGAATAAGTCCCTTCCCCCTTGATGGGGTCCACCGCGGCCGATCCGCCTCTGGCGGGGAAGGTTAGGATGGAGGTGAGGGCCACGACTTCGTAGCTGGCGAGGTTCCCGCTCCGCCGCGGCGGACGGGAACTACGGATTAATGGGACTTGTTCAGACCTTCCCTGAATGCCTGTTGTCGGTATCAAAATGCGATTGCTCTGGGTACTCCCATGCCCGTTTGACACCCTTTGGCCCAGTGCCTAGACTAGGGCCAACCGGAACCCAGCTATGCCATTGCCTATCCGGCATTGCCGGAAGAATAAGAGGAGGCAATCAATGACAACCACCGCCGGAAACACGTACAACGTGGTGGGCACCCGCCCGGCGCGTCACGACGGCTTCGACAAGGTAACCGGCGCCGCCCGGTTTGGCGCTGACCTGAACCTGCCCAATATGCTTCACGGCAAGGTTCTGCGCAGTCCCCACGCCCATGCCCGCATTCTCAGCATCGACACCAGCAAGGCCGAGGCCCTGCCCGGGGTTATGGCCGTCGCCACCGCCAAGGACTTTGCCATAGTTCAACAGCGGCCCAACATAGACTTTGAGAACGCCCAGCAGAACCCCAGAATCATAGCCGAGAATATCCTCGCGGAACACAAGGTCCTTTACCGGGGCCATGCCGTGGCCGCCGTGGCCGCCACCAATCCTCACGTCGCGGAGCAAGCCCTGGACCTGATTGAGGTGGAGTACGAACTGCTGCCGGTGGTGCTGGACCTGCACGACGCGCTGAAGGAAGATGCTCCGCTGCTGCACGACGCCATGACCACCAGGTTCCGGGTGGAACGCTTTGGCCCGGGAGATGACACGGGCGAAGTCAGCAATATCGCCGGCCACCTTCAGCACAAGCTGGGAGACGTGGAAGTCGGCTTTGCCGAGGCCGACGTTATCATCGAGCGGGAGTACGAGACTCAAACGGTCCACCAGGGCTACATCGAACCCCACGTTGCGACCTCGCAATGGTCAACCGACGGCCGGCTGACCGTCTGGACCAGCACCCAGGGCGCCTTTGCCGTGCGCAACACCACGGCCGCCATCCTGGCCATGCCCGAGTCCATGGTAAAGGTTATTCCCATGGAGATTGGGGGCGGTTTTGGCGCCAAGGGAGTTACCTACCTGGCTCCCGTCACCGCCGTGCTGGCCAAGAAGGCCGGCCGGCCGGTCAAGATAGCCATGAGCCGCAAGGAAGTATTCGAGGGCAGCGGCCCCGCCTCGGCTACCTACATGCGAGTCAAGATTGGCGCCAAGCGCGACGGCAAGATCACTGCCGGCCAGGTCTACATGGTGTACGAAGCCGGCGCCTTCCCCGGGTCTCCCGTGGGTGGCGGCGCCATAACGAGCTTCGGTTCCTACAACATTGAGCATGTCCTGGTGGACGGGTACGACGTGGTCTGCAACAAGCAGAAGGCCCAGTCCTACCGGGCTCCCGGCCAGCCTCAGGCCGCGTTCACCGTCGAATGCGCCATTGACGAACTGGCGGACGAACTGGGCCTTGATCCTATGGACCTCCGCCTAAGAAACGCCGTTAAGGAGGGCGACCGGATGCCCAACGGGGTGCCTCACTCGGTTTTTGGCTGCATTGAACTGGAAGAGGCGATGAAGAACCACCCCCATTACAACGCTCCCTTGGGCGGCCCCAACCGGGGTAGGGGCGTGGCGGTAGCCTTCCGCGCCCAGGGCGGCCAGACCTCCTCGGCCACCATCAATGTCAACAATAACGGCACAATTAACATCATCACGGGGTCTGTGGATATTGGCGGCACTCGCACGGCCATCGCAATGCAGGCCGCCGAGGTGCTGGGCATTTCCTCGGAAGACGTGAATCCCTCGGTGGGCGATACTGACAGTGTGGGATATACCGCCAACACCGGCGGCAGCCGCACCGCCTTCGACACCGGCCTGGCCGCCATTGCCGCCGCCGAAGAGGTGAAGGAGAAGATGAAGAACCGGGCGGCCCTCCTGTGGGAAGTGGAGGACGAGGACGTGGACTTTCAGGACGGCGCCTTTGTCTGCGCCAAGACGGAAGATCGCCTTACCTTCAAGGAACTGGCCGGACGGCTGATGCGTACCGGCGGGCCGGTAACCGCGTCTTCTTCTGCCGCATCCACCGGCGTGGGCCCCATTTTCGCCGGTAACATTTGCGACGTTGAAGTTGACCCGGATACGGGCAAGGTTGAAATCCTTCGCTTCACTGCCTTCCTGGACGCCGGTCAGGCGGTGCATCCCAGCTTCGTGGAGGGCCAGATTCAGGGAGCTACGGTGCAGGGCATCGGCTGGGCGCTTAACGAGGAGTACTACTACACTCCGGACGGGACCATGGCCAACTCCAGCTTCCTGGACTACCGTATGCCCACAACGCTGGACCTGCCCATGATTGAGGCGGTGATCATCGAGGTGCCCAACCCCCGTCACCCCTTTGGCCTCCGCGGCGTGGGCGAGGGTCCCATCATCCCGCCGCTGGCCGCAGTGGCCAACGCCGTCTACCACGCCACCGGCGCCCGAGTCCGCAAGCTGCCCATCACTCCCGGTGCGGTGCTGGAAGCTATGGAGGAGAGGAACGGGGAATAGTCGCAACGGACAGGGACCGGCTTCCATGGAAAAGGGGCGGGTTGATTACCCGCCCCAGCTGTTTGTCACCTTTTTCCTGGGCTCCGTGGAACAACCTCTATCCAACCGCCGCCGGCTCCATTGCTTCCACTTTAGCTATGAACTCCAGCAGTTGGGGGGCGTAGAAGGTGGCCTTCATGTGATAGCGGTTGGTGGCGGCGATGCCGGGGAAAGTGTGGTCGTGCTGGCCCACGATGTCCCATTCCTCGTGGGTCCAGGCCGAGGGGCGCAGCTCCGAGTTAGGTATCAGGCGGTGGGCCGCCTGGGCCGCCGAAACGTGGTGCACCTCGTCCGGGGTGTTGCCTTCGAACATCACGACCGGGCACTGAATGGACTTCAGTTGCTCCTCGGTCAGGTCGCTGACCGGGTTGGGGCGGGAGTAAATCTCCTGCCAGCGGCTCATCACGGAGATGAACTCCGCCGGGTCCATGGTCATTAGCACATCCCTGTTGGCGGGGTTGTCCACTATTCGCTGTGCGAAGTACTCGGTCTCCGCCACGGCCGGCATGCCGCCCTGGCGGGCCGCGTCGATGAACTGGCCGTAATAGTTGGGCGCTGTGGCCGCCGCGCTGTTGGGGCCGCCGCTCACCTCCCAGATAAAGACCCCCTTTACCACCTCGGGTCGCCGGGCCGCCAGCGTAAGGCTGGTGCGGGATCCTGCGGAACCGCCGGCAGCGTAGGCCGGCGCCGCGTCCAGTTGCAGCAGCAGTTCGGCCATCTCCTCGCCCCAATGGTGCTGTTCGGAAAGCTCTCCGGCGATAAGGATGTCCGACTTGCCGCAGTTGCGACGATCATGCAGGATGACCCGGCAGTGGGCGGACAGAAGGGCGGCCATGGGGCGCAGTCCGTTGGTGTCATTCCGGCCGCCGGGCGTGAGGATTACTGTGGGGCCGGTCCTGGGACCATGGTCTTCGTAGTAGAGGTTGACTCCGTTCACACTTGCGTAGGGCATTGCAGTCCTCCGACGTTTGTCTTGAAGCCTCTTCAGGTTTACCCGGCAACGTAAGGATTCCCGAAACGTTCCCGGTGGGCGATTTCTTCCATTGGCTTGCGTGGAACGCTGGGCCGTCCCGAAGGCAGGCCGGTGCGGTAGCCATAGGGCATCAGGGTAATCAGGTGATAGTCCTCGGGGATACCCAGAATTTCCTTGACTCCCACCTGCTGTTCTTCGGCGCGGACGCCCACGAAGCAGGTGCCAAGGCCTTCTTCCCAGGCCACCAGTTCCATCTGCTGCAGGGCCCGCCCTGCGTCAAGCTGAGGACGGGGCGCATCGGGAGCCATCACTATGGCAAATACCAGCGGCGCATTGCCGATGAAGGCCCCCTGGGTGGCAACCTCCGCCAGCCTGCCGATGATTTCAGGTTCCGTCACCACGACAAAGTGCCAGGGTTGGGAATTGCTGGAACTGGGGGACCAGCGTCCGGCCCGCAAGATCTTTCGGATCACCCGCTCCGGCACCGGGTCGGGCTTGTACTGGCGCACCGTCCGGCGGGAGCGGATGCATTCATAGACGTCCATACCTTCCTCCTTGAACCCTAGCTGGCTTTGCTGGCCTGCATTATGGCACGGTGCCGTCCCTTTTGGTAGCGATTCATTGATCGCACCGGCTCGCGCCTTCATTGCCATTAGAATACGTGCCCTTGATAGGGTATAATCGGCTTGGTTTCTCGGGAGCGAGAGACCACTCAGACTGCGAAACAGAGGTGAGGTATGCCAGCAGATATTGGCGACGTTGCGCCGGACTTTAAACTGCCCTCGGTCAGCGAGGGCGACATTACCCTGAGCCAGTTCAAGGGCGAGAAGAGCGTTATATTGTCCTTCCACGTCTTTGACTTCACATCTGGTTGAACCACGCAAGCTACCGCCTTCCGGTCTTTCAACGACCGATTCCAGGAGGCGAATGCCCAGGTTCTGGGCATCAGCTGCGACCACGTTGCCGCCCACCGGGCCTGGAGCACGGCCATGGGAGGGTTGCCTTACCCCGAATTGTCGGACTTCCACCCCAAGGGCGAGGTAACCACCGCCTACGGGCTGTGGAATGAGGAACGGGGCGCCGGTACCCGCGCTGTGATCATCGTGGACAAGGATGGAATAGTCCGTTTCCGCCAGACCTATGCCCCGGGAACCCTGCCCGAGCCCGACAGGATTCTCGAGGAGTTAATGAATCTCGGGTAGGTTCGTTTTTTTCGAGGTTGAGCGGTCCGGTCGAAAGCCAGGCAAGGAAAAGGGGTGAGTTGACACTCACCCCTGAATTGTTTCCTGGAGACCCCGAACTATTTCGGGATCCGTATTGCCCTGCGGCGCTTTGACTATCAGGCGCCGATGGTTTCGATGAGGAACTTGCGGGTCCCGCTGGGCACAGTAACCTCTACTGTATCTCCCACCGACTTGTCCAGCAATGCCTGGCCCACGGGAGAAACGGTGGAAATTTTGCCCGACTTGACATCGGCTTCCCGCTTGTCCACCAGGATGTAATTTATCGCCTTTCCGGAAGCCACGTCCTTGATGGTGATGCTGCTGCCGACTACCACGCGCTTGCCGGAGTTGGCTTCCGCCTCACCGGACAAAATCTGGGCGTTGGCCACCTCGGACTCCAGTTCCCGAATTTTGGCGGCCACGAAGCCCTGGCGCTCCTTGGCGGCATCCAGTGGAGCATTCTCCCGGAAGTCTTTGCCAGCCATGGCCTCCCGGACTTCCTCGTCGGCCTTGACCTTTTCCACCTTGTACTTTTCCAGTTCCTCTACCAGGCGCTCGTAGCCTTCCTGGCTCAATCGAGGGCCGTTGGCCTGGCCATCAGCGGCAGTGGTCTGCCGACCCGTCCCGGCCCGGCGCGAGCGGCTGGCCCGGAGGTGAACTGACAGGTTAATCTCCGTCCAGTCCATCTTCTTGAGAAAGACAAAGAACTCCTTGACGGGAACCAGCCGCTTCTGGGCATCTGATCCCCTCTGAGAAAATTCCCGCGCATAGTCTTCTACCAGGCTGGGGGACAGGTCGTGGATCCTTCGGTCTCGACCATACCAGTCTATGAAACGGATAATTTCCTGGTGCCCATCCATCGACCTCTTGGAGTTCTTGAGGTTTTTCTTCTCAATTACGAACAACCCAAGAGCTTCGTGCAGGTTGTCGGGCGTCGCCCGTTCGGAAGGTGGCGCCGAAACGACGGCAGAACCGGTGGCGGAGTCATTGGGCGTAACCAAGGCAAATACCTCCTGCTTACTGTTGGCCGATCGGCCCGACATGGCGGCCAGGTACTACGGACCGGGCTAAGCCGCCGGAACTGGGTAAATCAAGATTGGGCAGTCGGGATAGCCGGATACTTTCGCTCAGGAGTTTCACCCAACCCATAACCCTTGCGCGTGAAAGAGAAAAGTCAGGAAAACTACCAGGATTATCCGGCGAAGATGCCTTGGCAAGGGAAAAGGCTTAAATCTGCCACCCGGCAAAGAATTGCGCCAATGCTTGACGGATCTACAATTGAGGGGGATTTTTCTCACGACCTGGTTCCCTTTCCCCAACGTGTTGCGAAACTGAACGGGGGAAATTCAGGCTTGTTGACAACATGGTAACAGCATTCGTCAGCACTGGCAAACTGAAATTTCGCTTTGAGACGCCTCTTCTTTGGTGATGATATGGGTGGCATTTTCGCTTCGCAGTAAGCGCCCGGCACGGAGCGGGACGCCCCGGAACACGAGTGGGTTTTCGCCCATTAGCTGGTATCACCGGGCTTCACGAAGGGTAACACTCGCCGGTCCGCCCACTGGAGCGAATAGACACCTCGATCAATTATTCCTCGGATTTATTCCACCCTCCATTAAGGAGTACAAATGGAACCGGACAGGCCTCAGCGCCCACGGTGTCGCCGGGGGAAGCCTTTGGTATCCCTGGTGGTATACTAGGCCTGCGCCACCGAGAGGCGCATTGACATCGACTTGGAACGAGGAGAGATCATGAGAGCGGTTCAGATTGACGAATTTGGCGGCCCGGACGTAATGCAGTACCGGGAAGTGGCCGACCTCACCCCGGGCGACTCGGACGCGCTGGTCGAAATCCAGGCGGTAGGAGTTAACTTCACCGACATTTACAGCCGGGCCGGCATCAACCCGGGCCCGCCCCTGCCCAGGACCATCGGCGTGGAGGGCGCCGGGGTTGTCCGCTCCGTGGGGTCAGCCGTTACCGACCTCAAGGAAGGGGACGTGGTGGCTTACAGCAGCAGCCAGGGGTCCTACGCCGAACAGGCGGTGGTTGCCGCCTCCCGGCTGGTCAAGATGCCCACGGGCCTGGGAGCCCGCGAGGGCGCCGCCGCCATGCTGCAGGGCATGACGGCTCATTACCTGTGCCATTCCACCTACCCGGTGCAGGCGGGTGACCGGGTACTGGTCCATGCCGGAGCGGGCGGAGTCGGCCTGCTGCTGATCCAGATGATCAAACAGCTGGGCGGGTACGTCTTCTCCACCGTATCAACGGAGGAGAAAGCCGAACTGGCCCGCGGCGCCGGGGCGGACCACGTCATTCTCTATACCCAGGAAGACTTTGCTGAGGTAATCAAACAGGCCACTGACGGCGAAGGCCTGAGGGCGGTTTACGACGCCGTCGGCCTGACTACTTTCGATAAGAGTGTAAGTTGCCTGGGCCGCCGGGGCTACATGGTGCTTTACGGCCAGGCCAGCGGTGTGGTGCCTCCCATGGACCCAAGAATCCTGGGCAATGGGTCGCTGTTCCTGACCCGACCGGGTCTTGGCGACTACACGGCGACTGCCGAGGAGCTTCGCCAGCGGGCCGGTGACGTGCTGGGCTGGGTGCTTTCCGGCCAGCTGAAACTGCGCATGGAGCATATATTCTCCTTGTCCGAGGCAGCGGAGGCTCATCGACAGCTGGCTGGCAGAGCAACCACCGGCAAGCTGCTGCTGATTCCGTAGGATTTGATTGCTGGGTCTCAATCGGAGCGGAAACCAAGTCCCTCCCCCGACTTGCGGATTCTGCGGCAAATTCAGCGCGTCATGTCTGCCTGCCAGGCCGTCGGACAGTCCCCTCGGCTTGGCGGCAGGTTACGAATATCGTTGACCTGCCGGGCCACGTTTCATATACTAAATCCAGTCCAATAGGATAAGGAGGCACTATGCCCGCCGAACTGTCGAGGGAAGAAGTCTACCAGGCGTTGAAGACCGTCTATGACCCGGAAATTCCGGTTAACGTGGTGGACCTGGGCCTGATTTACGACGTCCAGGTTACCGACGACAATAATGTGTTTGTCCAGATGACGCTCACCTTTCCCGGCTGCGGTATGGGCCCCCACATTGCCCAGCAGGCGGAATGGGCCGTCCAGGACCTGGACGGCGTGGAAGAGGTTGAGATTGAACTTACCTTTGACCCGCCCTGGTCGCCCGAGATGATCAGCGAAGAAGCCCGCATGATGCTGGGCATCTAGCCCAACCACGAGAAACACCGCGCCGCCAGAATCAACCATAGACCGGTCAGCGGCCCGGGCTGAGAGGAAGTATGTCCACGCCCCAGGAAAATCCCCGGCTGGAGCAGATCCGCCGAAGCTGGCAGCAGCGGCGCCAAATCACGGAAAGGCTGTCAACCATCAAGACCAAAGTTGGCGTGTATAGCGGTAAGGGAGGAGTGGGCAAGACCACCGTGGCGGTGAACCTGGCCGCCACCCTGGCCCAGGACGGCCTGAATGTGGGTCTGCTGGACGTGGATATCGACTGCCCCAATGTTACCAAGGTACTGGGCCTCACCGACAAGGCCGACTACGTCGATGGCCAGATCATTCCGGCGGAGAAGTGGGGCGTGAAGGTAATCTCGATGTCCTTCTTTCAGGAGAATGAAGAGGAGGCCATAATTTGGCGCGGCCCCATGATCCACAACGCCATCAACCAGTTCCTGCAGTCCACCGACTGGGGTGATCTGGACTACCTGATAGTCGACATGCCTCCCGGCACCTCCGACTCCCCGCTTACGGTAATGCAGACCCTGCCAATGGACGGATTTGTGGTCGTAAGCACCCCGCAGGAACTGGCCAATATTGACGCCAAACGCTGTATCAACATGATCCGAAAGCTGAACCTGAACGTGATCGGCATCGTGGAGAACTACACGGGGGACATTTTCGGGAAGGGCGGCGGCGAAAACCTGGCGCAGGAAGTAGATGCGCCCTACCTGGGTTCACTGGAGTTGAGGGCGACGTACCGGGACAGCAGTTGCCCTACTGCGCTGCTGGATTCGGCGGTGGGCGAGGAATATTCCAACCTGGTGGATGGAATGAAGCAGAGCTTGAAGGCTTTGGGCAGGGATCCAGCCTGACGGCGGCGCAAAACCCGGTCCGCCATTCCGGACTGGGTTAGTCAACCTCCAGCGGCACAGCAGGGGCTTCAGGAGTTTTTTCGGAAGCCCTTTTTCTCTTGGTTCTGGCAGACTGGGGACTGCGGCGGGTACCTGCCGTGATGCGCAGCAGAAGTTCCACCTCCCGGTCCATAGCCTCTTGCGAATAAGCGCTGGTCTCCCCCATCTGGCGGAACTTCTTGTACCTATCACCCAGGAGCTTGCTCTTGGATGCCTTTGAGACTTCCTTCAACCGGCGATAGGTCTCGGCCTTCAGATCGTCCGCGCCCTGCCTGGGGTCGTTATGGGCGCCCTCCACCGGTTCCGGTATTATGGCGTCGATTATGCCCAGTTCCAGGCAGTCTCGCGCAGTCAGCATCAACGCCTCCGCCGCCTCCCGGTCCAACTCCGGGTCAATAAAGGGACCCCCTGGCGCGCGGTTGAACGTAATGGGCGAGAACACGGCGTATTGCTGCATAATGATTCGGTCTGAAATTCCCAGGGACAGCGCCCCCTCGTTGCCGCCCTCGCCGATGATAGCCGCCACTATGGGCACGGGCGCTTCCAGCAGCAGGGACAGGGTGGTGGCTATGGCATTGCCCATACCATGTTCCTCCGCTTCCAGCCCCGGATCGGCTCCCTGTGTGTCGATGTAGGAGATGACGGGCAGTCGGAACCTGGTGGCCAGCTTTATCAGACGCTGGGCCTTTCGCAGTCCATCCGGGTTCACATGATACTTGGACCCGTCCAGGGAATAGGGCCGCTGCTGCCCCACCACCGCCACAGGCTGGTCGTACAGGTATCCAACCCCGGTGACAATGGAACCATCGTCGCCACTCAGGCGGTCGCCGTGCAGTTCAAAGAACTGGGTGAGTGTATTGCGGATGTAGTAGGTAGCAGAAGGCCGTTCGCCATGTCGGGTAACCGACACCGCTTCCCATACTTCGGGGTCCGGCCCCAAGGGAGGACGGTTTCTGGGCGGGCCTTTGAATTCACCTTTGCCCAGTTTCTCTGCGGTCAGCAACCTGAGCAGGGCCGCCAGGCGAGTCTTCAGCGACTCCCGGTCCACCACGTTGTCCAGCAGACCATGTTCCAGGTGAGATTCCGCGGTGTGGGCGTCCAGCGGCAGCGGAGTCGCCGACAATTCGCGGAGGGCCCGCAGGGGCGACAGGCCGATAAGCGAGCCCGGTTCCGCAAGGATTACATCCGCCAAATTGGCGAAACTGGCGTACGCCTGCCCGGTGGAGGGGTTGGCCAGCACCACCACGAAGGGAAGCCCCTTCTCCTTGAATCGGTTGGCTGCCGTCACCGTTTTGGCCATCTGCATCAGGGACAGCACACCTTCCTGGATGCGGGCGCCGCCGCCCGTTACCACCGCCACCAGGGGCAGTTCCTGGCGGGCTGCCTCCTCCAGGCCCAGGGCTATCTTCTCGCCAACGACGCTGCCCATGCTGCCGCCCATGAAGCCAAAGTCCAAGACCACCAGCATGGCGCGCACCCCGTCAATCCGGCACGGGCCGGTAACCGTGGCTTCGGTCAGGCCGGTACGGTTCTGATCCTTGCTCACCAGGTTGCGGTAGGAACCCCGCTGGGAAAAGGTGATGGGCGCCACGGAGTTCAGGTACTTGTGAGTCTCTCTGAAGCTCTTGCGGTCGGCCAGTAGCTGGATTCTCTGGCGGGCCGACAGGGTGTAGTGAAAGCGGCAATAGGGGCAAACCCTGAAGCTCTGGTAGGAAGCAGACTCCCGAATCTCCTCCTCGCAGTACAGGCAGCGGTCATGCACCGACGAAGGGAAGATGCGGTCCATCCTCCCCTGGCGACTGAACAAGTGAACGAGAAGATTACCGAGATTCCTCATTACGGTTCCCCGTTACTACCAACGCCATTAACAGCTACAGTCCTGGACATCAATCCAAACCTTGAATGCCGCGTCCCCCAGCCGGTCCTCCCTTAAATAATACATCCTTCCGTGGCCGCAGGGAAAGACATGCTCTAGGGAAAAACACAGCCTGCGCCTGGCAGCGTTCCCTTTCGGTTGCTGTGGTCCTCGAATTTGCAGGGGTCTGCCTCAGGCGGAGGGCTGCCCTGGTCTCGCACACCAAACCACCCGAATTGGAACTCCATCCCTGCACACTAGTGAAAGTCCTTCCGGGGCTACCGGGCAATCCCTAATCATTGTATAATGGGCGGGCCTTCTCCCCCCTTTGATGGGTTAATCTGTTGCGCCTGCGAATCGGGGAACAGACGGATAAGGATCCCTGCCAATTTACGAGGGCCGAGTCAGACTTCAACCATATCCGGTAGCTGGCAACGGCCCCTGATACTAACTTGCTGAGGAGAGGAAAATGGCAGAAGCCGCCAAGATCATTTACACCGAAACGGATGAGGCTCCCTACCTGGCGACGCACTCACTGCTGCCGATATTGCAGGCCTTTACCAAGGGTTCGGGCATTGAATTGGAAACCTGGGATATATCGCTGTCCGGCCGGATAATTGCGAATTTCCCTGACAACCTGACCGAGGACCAGAAGATTCCGGACTATCTGCGCATGTGCGGCGAGTTGTGCCTTGACCCATCGGCCAACCTGGTCAAATTGCCCAACATCAGCGCCTCCATTCCCCAGCTGAAGTCGGCCATTGCCGAGCTGCGGGAGAAGGGTTACGACGTTCCCGACTACCCCGACCAGCCGGCCAACGACGAGGAACGTGAAGTTCAGGCGCGGTATTCCCGGGTACTCGGCAGCGCGGTCAACCCAGTAATACGAGAAGGAAACTCCGACCGACGATCCTCCACCGCAGTCAAGGAACACGGCAAACGAAATCCCCATCGTATGATGCAGGACTGGCCGGAGATTTCCAGGACTCGCGTTGGGTACATGGCCAGCGGGGACTTTTACGGAAGCGAGCAGGCCACGACCACTACCCAGGCGGGTTCGGCCACCATTGAGTTCGTGGCCACCGACGGCAGCAAAACGGCGCTGAAGTCGGGAATTCCCCTCCAGGCCGGCGAAATCATTGACTGCGCCGTTATGAATATCCGCGCATTGCGCCGGTTCTACGCCGACGAACTGGCAAGAGCCCGGGCGGAGGACGTGCTGATCTCACTCCACGTGAAGACCACCATGATGCGCGTGTCGGACCCCATCATCTTCGGCCACTTCGTGTACGTTTTCTTTCAGGAAGTATTTGACAAGTACGCGGCGGAACTGGCGCAGGTAGCGGTGGATGAGGACAACGGAGTCGCCGAACTGCTGACCAAGATCCAGGGCCTTCCGGAGGAAACCCGGGCAGCCATCGAGGCGGATATCCGGACGGTATACGATAGTCGGCCAGGGCTTTCCATGGTGGACTCCAACCGCGGCATCACCAACCTGCACGTTTCCAGCGACACCATCATTGACGCCTCCATGCCCGTCATCATCCGCGATGGGGGACGCAGTTGGGGCCCCGATAATGAGCTGCACGACACCATAGCCCTGATCCCCGACCGCTCCTATGCCACAATCTACCAGGCCGTCGTAGAAGACTGTCAGGAGAATGGGGCGCTGGACCCGGCCGTCCTTGGCAGCGTTGCCAACGTCGGCCTTATGGCCCAGGCCGCCGAGGAGTACGGCTCTCACGACAAGACCTTTGAAGCGCCGGGCGACGGTCGAATTCAGGTGGTTGACGCCTCGGGAGCCGTCCTCCTGGATCAGAATGTAGAGGAAGGCGACATATTCCGGATGTGCCAGACGAAGGACGCTCCCATCCAGGACTGGATCAGGCTGGGCGTTGTTCGGTCCAGGCTCACCGGGCAGGCGGCGATCTTCTGGCTCGACCCCACCCGGGGCCACGACGCTGAGCTGCTCAAGAAGGTGGAGCGATATCTGCCCAACCACGATACCGAGGGCCTGGATATCAGTTCCATGCCTCCGCTGGAAGCCATGAAGGCGACCCTGGAGCGAAGCCGCAATGGTCAAGACACCATCGCAGTCACGGGCAATGTGCTGCGCGACTACCTGACCGACCTGTTTCCCATCCTGGAACTGGGCACCAGCGCCAAGATGTTGTCGGTGGTCCCCCTGCTCAACGGAGGCGGCCTCTTCGAGACGGGCGCCGGCGGCTCGGCGCCCCGGCACGTACAACAGTTCCAGCAAGAAGGCCACCTGCGTTGGGACTCCCTTGGCGAATTCTGCGCCATGGTCGCGTCTTTCGAGCACTTTGGCGAGGTTTTCGACAACGACCAGGCCCGGCTCCTGGCCGAGACCCTGGATCAGGGGATCGGGCAGCACCTGGAACATAACCGGGCGCCGTCCCGCCGGGTAAACGAACTCGACACCCGGGGCAGTCACTTCTACCTCGCTTTGTACTGGGCGGAAGCACTGGCCAACCAGGCCAGGGATCCGGAGCTTCGGGCTCGCTTTGCGGAAGTCGCCCGCAAGATGTCGGACAACGAGGAGACCATCGTTCAGGAGTTGAACGAGGCCCAGGGAGCGCCTGCGGACATCGGGGGCTACTATCGCCCGGACACCCAGATGGCGGCCCGCGCCATGCGCCCCAGCGCCACCCTCAACTCCATCGTAGATGCAATTTAGGAACGGACTGGCCGGCAGGTGAAGAGTCCTGCCCCAGCAAGAAACAGAGGAGTACTTACCAGATGAGAAGCAAAGTGACCGTAGTGGGCGCCGGCAACGTGGGCGCCACTACCGTTCAGAGAATACACCAGCTTGGTTATGCCGATACGGTCCTGGTGGACGTGGTGGAAGACCTGCCCCAGGGCAAAGCGCTGGATATGCTGGAATCGGGGCCCGTCATTGGTTCGGACGCCGCGGTAACTGGCAGCAACGATTACGAGGCCACCGCCGGTTCCGATGTGGTTGTCATAACCGCAGGCATCGCCCGGCGCCCCGGCATGAGCCGCGACGACCTGCTCCTGACCAACATGAACATTACTTCGGCCGTAACGGAGCAGGTGGTCAAATACTCTCCCAACTGTATCATCCTGGCGGTAACCAACCCCCTGGACGCCATGTGCCAGAACATCCTCGAAAGCAGTGGATTTCCCCGTAATCGGGTGTTCGGCATGGCCGGTGTGCTGGACACAGCCCGATTCCGCACCTTCATTGCCCAGGAAATGAACGTTTCGGTGGAGGATGTCCAGGCATACGTGCTGGGTGGTCACGGGGACGATATGGTGCCCCTGGTCCGCTACACCACGGTAGGCGGCATTCCCATAAGTGAACTGTTGCCTCCGGAGACGGTGGACGGCCTGGTGGAACGCACCCGCCAGGGCGGTGGAGAAATTGTTGCCCTGCTCAAGGCGGGCAGCGCCTACTACGCTCCCTCCGCGTCCATCACCCAGATGGTGGAGGCCATTCTTCTGGACAAGAAGCGGATTCTCCCCGGTTGCGCCTACCTGGAAGGCGAGTTCGGCATCAATGGCCTGTGCGTGGGTGTTCCCATCAAGGTGGGCGCCGGCGGCATGGAACAGGTCATTGAAATCAAGCTGACCGACGACGAGCAAAAGGCCCTGGAAGCCTCGGCAGCCAGCGTACAGGAACTGGTGGAAGTTATGCGGAACTCCAGGAGCGAAGGCTCGTAACGGCCAGGGTGAAATGCGATGCAAGTGGCGGCGCGCCCGCGGGGTTTCCGACTCGCCAAACCGCTGGCTCGGCCTGAGGGATCTGTAACACCACAGCGGAAAACGGCGGCTTCGAACATGTGCATGGTTGAAGCCGCTTTCTCTTGGATGGTACCAAGTCGCCCCAAGTATTGTAGAATATCGTTAGACGAGACAAATTGATCAGTATGGAGAGGGTGGAAAAGTGGTGAATCGAAGTTCTCGGGAAATGGATTTGCTGGAAAAGGCTTCCCGTTACCTGCCCGGCGGCGGTTCGGGCAATACGAACTTTCCCGAATCGGTGAACTTCCTCGCACGGGAGGGAAGGGGATCCCACGTCTGGGATGTTAGCGGCAACGAATACGTGGACTGGCTGATGGGTTCCGGCCCTATGGTGCTGGGGCATGCCCACCCCGCCGTGGTGGAGGCGGTGCATGAAGCCGTTAGCCAGGGCAGCACCTTCTTTACTACCAATGAAAAAGCGGTCCTGCTGGCCGAGGAACTGGTCAACTCGGTTCCCTGCGCCGACAAGGTAAGGTTCACCACCAGCGGCACCGACGCCTGCTTCCAATGTATGCGGGCGGCCAGGGCCTACCGCAAGCGCGACAAGATCCTCAAGTTCGAGGGAGGATTTCACGGGACCAGCGATTACGCCCTGATGAGTGTTACACCCTCCGCCACCGAGGAATTTCCCGTGGCCGTGCCCAACAGCGGCGGCATTCCCCGCGCCATCCAGGACTTGATGCTGATAGCGCCCTACAACGACCTGGACACTACCGAGTCCATCATCGATGCCCACCACGATGAACTGGCCGCCGTGATCGTGGAACCGGTGCAGCGCATTATCGCCCCCAGGCCCGGCTTTCTTCAGGGATTGCGGGACCTGACCAGGAAATATGACATTCCGCTGATTTTTGACGAAGTGGTCACCGGTTACCGGTTGGCCTACGGCGGAGCCCAGGTATACTACGGAGTAACGCCCGACCTCTGCTCCATGGGCAAGATAATGGGCGGCGGCTACCCCCTGGCCGCAGTCATGGGGCAGGGTGACATAATGTCGGTGTACGACCAGTCCCTGGTCGACTCGGACGACTACGTCAACCAGATCGGCACCCTGAACGGTAATCCCGTGGCCTGCGCCGCCGGCCTGGCAACGCTGGCGGAGATGCGGAAAGAAGGGGCCTACGAACGCTTGTGGAGCACGGGGCGAAGGCTCCGGGAAGGCCTGCTGGAAATCTGCGCCGAAAACGGCCTGGCCGTCCAGAGCAGCGGGGAGGACCCCATATTCGACATTTATTTCATTGACAGGCCGGTCCTAAATTACCGGGATGGCCTGGCAGCCAACGGAAGTCTTATGGCCCGCCTGAACCAGGGCCTGCTGGAGCGGGGCATTCTGAAAGGGTGGCCCCAGAAGTATTACCCCTCCCTCGTACATACGGAGGAGGACGTGGAAAGAACCTTGGACGCGGTTCGTGAGGTTGCCCCCACCCTAACTGGCTAGAGTCGCGCTAGTGGCCCAGTTCATCCGGTTTGGCGGTTGATTCTCCCTTCGCCAGGGGCATGTCAAAGGGCCGCCCCTCGTGGTCAAACCAGTTGAACGAGAACTGCTTGCAATTCCAGCCTTCCATCCAATAGCGATAGACTACCTGGAAGTGGTAACATCACTCCGAGGCAGCAAGGTATTGTTATTGCCTCCAGGTGTGTATTGCGAACCTTGCGTTATGCTATCCGCTGATCGTATTCCCAGCGCATATCGGGAAAACTACCAGAAGGCGCGGATTGTCAACGAGTCCGCCGCCGATAACTACATTGCCCACACCTTGATCGGCGACCCAGTCATGGACGCCCTCTTGGAAGAGATGGCCTCCTTGTCTTCGGACGACGTTCATCGCTTCATAAATGCCGGAATGCAGGAAGACGAGGCGGGCCTCAGGGAAGCGCCCCAGGCATTGCGTGATTTCTTTATCACCGCTCCCCAACCGGTGCCTGATTGGCTGGACCAGAGCGTCTTTTACCCGGGCATAATAGCCTTTCAGCGGAACGCCGCCAACATCCTTGCGGGCTTTGTTGCTGGCACATTGCTAGTCGGATTCTCGACGCTGATCAGCAAGTCCTTCACCCAGACCGGCCGAATCTTTGACAACGGCGTCTGGAGGCTCAGGCAGAACAATCGCCACATGCTGGAAATCTTCTTCCCCGGGGGGCTGGAACGACAGGGCGATGGCTGGAAACTCTCGGTTCGCATCCGCTTTATCCACGGCCAGATTCGTCGACTGTTAGCTGAGTCCGAAGAATGGGAACACGAAGCCTGGGGAGTACCGATCAGCGCGGCACACATGGGCTTTGCAGTTGCCAATTTCGCCGGACGCACTCTTGAGTTTTCCAGCAAGCTGGGCGCCGAATACACCGCAGAGGAAAAGGCCGGTTTCTACGCCGTGTGGCGCTATTCCGGCTACCTGATGGGTGTACCTGAAAGCATCCTTTACACCGATGAAGCAAGCGCCACCGCGATGCACCAGATCGGGCTGCTCTGCGAACCGCCGCCAACCGACGAAGCCATCCTGATGTCCAATGCCCTGATCAACTCGGCGCCACTGGTGGCCGGAAT
This sequence comes from Dehalococcoidia bacterium, assembly GCA_965207275.1. GTDB lineage: Bacteria > Chloroflexota > Dehalococcoidia > Lucifugimonadales > UBA3495 > Bin22. The sequence goes on along the minus strand of CBDBMH010000002.1, from coordinate 1,122,885 downwards.
TGAAGACCCGGAAGCGCGAAAGAGCATGGTAAACAAGCTCATTTATCCCGTTTCCAGGGGGCTGATTGGTGATAATCTGGCGGACCAGCTACGCTTCCCGGAAAGCAACTTGCCTTTCCCTTTGTTCTGGTACCGGTTGGACCAGAAGATCAAGCGATTGCAGTCAGTCTTCAGAAGAGCCGGCGAACCAACCTTCGCAACTTTGCTGATGGTGTCAGCCTATTCCGATGAGGGCTTGTCCTACCGGTTGCCCGACCACGTTCATGCGGAACGCAGCAGCAATTGGTGACCTCTGTAATTCCCCCGCCAAAAAACAGGAGAGCCAGCAGGGCCATTGTTGGCGCAATTCTGAGCCCGTAACTCCCAAGGACTATCCCCAGGGCTCGTTAATCAGGACCAATTCCACCAGCATACCGTGTTCGCAGCCAATGGCCTGCCCTGCATCACGCGCATGGGCGGTCAGGAAATCGTAGGTCTCCTCGGCCGAGGTAGCCAGGTTGTCCAGGTAAGCCCGGTGCTGCCTCAACGAGTCCAGGCCACGCTCCAGGAACCCGGTGACGTCGATGCCGTGATGGGCATTGGCCCGGTCGGCTCCCAGCACCGCGACGAAGCGCACTCTGTTCCAGGGCGCAAGTCCCTCTTTTGCTAACTCCGGGAATATCCACCGATTGCCAGCATCCCGGGCGGAATCGAGAACGGCCAGGCCCACGTGGCGATGGTCGGCCATATTGAGGTGGCCCGAAGAAAACTTCAGGCCGTAGTTGATGGTAACCAACACTTCCGGTCGGTGCCTGCGAATGGCCCGGCACAAGTCCCGGCGCAGGGCGACGCCATACTCGATAATTCCGTCCGGGTAATCAAGAAACTCCACCACATTGACTCCGACCACGGCGGCCGCGTTGATTTCCTCCTGGGACCGCAGCGGCCCGACAACCGAAGGGTCCATGCTGTCTATTCCTGCTTCGCCCCTGGACACCATCAGGTAAATGACCTCCTTACCCTGGGCGGTCCACTTCGCGATGGCGCTGGCCCCGCCGTATTCCAGGTCATCGGGGTGAGCGACAATGGCCAGGGCCCTTTGCCAGTCTTCAGGCATCAATAGGATATTCTCATCGTGGCGCTGCACTGGTTCCCACATCCTCCGTAGCAGAGTGTCGCGGAGACCCACGGCTTTATAGAGAATCGGCGGCGCAGGTTGGCGCCGCCGACTGTTGATTTCCCTTTCAGGTTGGGCGGGACCGGCGGATCAGCGGCCGCCACCCAGCTTTACGGTCAAGGGTTGGGTGCTCATGATGTGCCTTTGCAGGCCCAGTTCCTGGGGGGCAATACCCATGGCAAGCCCAATGGCCTGGGGAAGATGGAGAATTGGCAAGTCAACCTTGCGCTTCAACTGGGCCGAAGCCTTGGGCTGGTAGCCGTCCAGGTTCAGATGGCAGAGGGGACAGGGAGTGATCATGGCGTCGGCTCCCAGGTCCTTGGCTTCCGACGTATGCTTGCCCACCATGGCCATGGAGTTTTTCTCGTTGATAGTAAGAATGGGGAAGCCGCAGCAGCGTGTCTTGCCCTCGAAGTCCACCACGGTGGCACCCAGGGTCTCGATTAGAGTCTCCAGCGAAGTCTGCCGCTCCGGGTGTTCTTCGATGTCCAGGGCCTCCGTGGGACGGACGATGTAGCAGCCGTAGAATGGGGCCATACGAATGCCGGCCAGCGGGCGGGTTACCAGTTCGGTAACCTTGTCCAGCCCGATATCCTCGATCAGGATCCACAGCAGGTGCTTCGGCTCGGCGGTGCCCTTGTACTCCAGGCCTTCCTCGGCCAGGTGGCTGTTGATTTCGGCCAGGTACTCCGGGTCCCGCAACATTCGCTTGTTGGCCTGGCTCATTACGCCCTGGCAGGTGCTGCAAATGGTCAGGATCGGCAAGCCCATCTGCTCGGCCTTGGCAAAGTTCCGCGCATTAAGAGTATCGGCAAAAAACTGGTTGCGTTCCTGCATTACGCCGGCGCCAGTACACGTCCAGCCTGGAATCTCCTCCAGCTCAATGCCAATGCGCTGGCAAATCATCACCGCGGCGGGGTACAGTTCCGGCGCGGCTCCCTGGGAAACGCAGCCGGGGAAAAAAGCATACTTCACTGTTAAGTTCCTCCTGTCAATGCGCCCCTTTCTTAAGGGGAGTAGCCCGTCGGCCCGAGGCATCGAATAGCCTAGCCGAAGGGTGAATTTCTGCCGATCCGCGTCCCAGCCAGTTCCGGTTCCAGCTTGCGAAACAACCGGCGGACGTTTTCCACATTTTCCACGTTATGGTGGCGGATAGGGGGCATCTTGCCATGTGTGAGGGCCCGCCAGCCCACCGGGGCGTAGCTGATCATGGCCGCCACGTTGGTGACGCCGCCAACTGACTTGATGGGAAGCCTCAGTTCGTCCAGCCGACCGCTGTTGCCCACAGATTCGGTGAAGGCGCCGGTGTGGCGGGCGCCGTTGTTGTTGGTGAAGCCGGCCTGCAGAGCCTGCTCGCGAAGGCCCATGATGCGGTCCATGGGCGCAACACCCTTGGGACACGCCTGGACGCATTCGTTGCATCGGGTGCAGTCCCACATGCCCGTGGCCTCGCTCAGGTTGCGCAGCCGTTCGCGGGACACCCCTTCCCGGTTGCCGTCCCGTGGATCTGCAGTAAAGCGGTAGGCCTTGGCCAGGGCCGCCGGGCCCAGGAAAGTGGGGTCCACTTCCAGCACGGTGCAGTCGGACACGCAGGCGCCGCACATGATGCAGGCGGTGACGCCGGACAGGTGCAGCATGGAATCGTTGGAAGCGATGTACTCGCCCTCGGGCTCCGCCCCGGCGGGCTGCAGGTAGGGTTCCACGGCCCGGATCTTGTCCCAGAACATTTCAAAGTCCACGGCCAGATCCTTGATCACCTTCATAACGCCGGCAGGTTCAATCGTAACCGAATTGTCCTCGCCAATGGCCAGAGCCAGCGCCGTCTTGCAGGCCAGGCCGGCATGGCCATTGATGCGCATGGCGCAGGAGCCGCAGATGGCGCTGCGGCAGGAGCAACGGAGGGTAAGGGTGCCGTCCATCTCCTCGCGGATCTTGATCAGCGCATCCAGCACCGTCGCATTGTCAGCCACGGAAACATCGAAGCTTTCCCAGTAGCTGGCTGGCTGTTCCGCTTCAGGATCAAAGCGTCTGATTTTGATGGTAACGTCCATTGGCTAATACTTCCTCTCTTCAGGAGTCCACTTGGTGATGGTTACGGGCAGGTAGGACAGTTCAGGTCCGACCTCTCCCTTCCTGGCGACAATGTGCTTCAGCCAGTTTTCGTCGTCGCGCTCCGGGAAATCGGTACGGGCATTGGCGCCGCGACTTTCCCGCCGCTCAAGGGCGCTGAAGGCGATGGTGTCGGCCACGTCGAGCATGTATCCCAGCTCCAGCGCGAACACCAGGTCGGTATTAAAGATGCGACGCTTGTTCTCCACCGGCACCACGTTGTAGCGTTCGCGCAGGTCCGAAAAGTCTCGGATGGCCTCGCCAATGGTCTGCTCGTCCCGGAAGACGGCAACATTTCGCACCATGGACTCGCCCATGGCCTGGCGGATGGCGCCCCAGCGGTCGCCGTTGTCGGGCCGCTCCAGCAGGTCGGCGATCCGGCGTTCCTCCCTGGCAACAACTTCGTCCTCGCTAAAGTCCAGAAAATTGATGCTGCGGCAGGCGTCGGCGGCGTGGTTGCCGGACCGTTCGCCGAATACGATGGTGTCCAGAAGGGAATTGGCGCCCAGGCGGTTACCGCCATGGACGCTGACGTTGGCGCACTCGCCGGCGGCGTACACGCCGGGGATGCTGGTCAGGCCGTCATTGTCGGTCTTGATACCACCCATGATGTAGTGCATGCCGGGCCGGATGGGTACCGGCTCTTTGATCATGTCCACGCCGGCCAGGTCAATGCCAATTTCCCGGATCTGGCTCAGCTTCTCCATAATGAGAGCTTCACCCAGATGCGTGCAGTCCAGGAAAACGCAGCCGTTGACGCCGTTGCCGGCGTTGATTTCGGTCTGCTCGGCGCGGGAGACCACGTCCCGGGACGCCAACTCCATCATGTTGGGAGCGTATCGTTCCATGAAGCGATTGCCGTTCTTGTCCCGAAGGTACGCCCCCTCGCCGCGGGCCGCTTCGGACAGCAGCACACCGCTGCCGGCCAGGGTCGTGGGATGATATTGGACCATTTCCATGTCCATCAGGCCGGCGCCGGCGTTGTAGGCCAGGGCCATGCCGTCCCCGGTAACGATCAGGGCGTTGGTGGATGGCTCAAATATTCGGCCGCACCCGCCCGTGGCCAGAATGATGGTCTTGGCCCGGATGGCGTGAAGCTGGCCCGTGCGGATTTCCAGGGCGGTTACGCCGCCCACCTGGCCGTCCTCGATAATCAGGGACGTAACGAACCACTCCTCGTAGCTGCGGACCTGGGACTTGATCAACTGCTCGAACATCACGTGGAGCAGGGCCTGTCCGGTGAAGTCGCCCACGAAGAAGGTTCGTGCCCGGCGCTGGCCGCCAAAGGCCCTGGTGCCCAGCTTGCCCTCATCGTCCCGATTGAACGTAACTCCCATGTGTTCCATGTCGATCAGGGCGCGGCCGGCCGAGCGGCACATTATCTCGATGGCGTCCTGGTCACCCAGAAAGTCGCTTCCCTTGATAGTGTCGTAGGCATGGTCTTCCCAGTCGTCGCCCCGATCAAGGAGGGCGGCGTTAATGCCACCCTGGGCGGCGTTGGAATGGCTGCGTACCGGATGCACCTTGCTGATAATGGCAGTGTTGGCGCCGTTCGCGCTGGCGGCAATGGCAGCTCTCATGCCCGCCAGTCCTGCGCCTATTACCAGGACATCATGCTCAAGCATAGTCTATTTGTTCTCTCCCCATTTTCGGCATGGCAAAAAGGCCCCTGCCGATTTTCTCCCCTAATTATCCACAGAACCGGCGTCCCCAACAATCCGCATGGCCTGCAAATCAACCCAGTCCCGTTGCTGGTGAGCCTGTCGCACCGTTGGCCCCAGACCCCTCCACCTGTCGTGCGGCTGACTCAAAGCCGGGACACCCAGCCCAACTATCCTGCCGGGTTCGCTCCAACGACTCGCATGGCCTGCAGCAGGGATGCGATGCTTTTGGCATCCTGAATCACCCCTTCCTCTATCAGTTCAAGGGTCTCTGCCAGGGGCACGCGAACCGTATCAACCATTTCGTCGAAGTCCTGCTCCAGGGCGGAAGGCTGCAGGTCAGTGGCGAGAAAGGCGTACATGTACTCATCGCACCAGCCGGGGGCCAGCCAGAATCCCGCCAGAGAAGTCAGGGTGCCGGCCACGTGCGACACCTCCTCCTGCAGCTCGCGCATGGCCGCCTGCTCCGGAGTTTCGCCCTCCTCGATGCCGCCGGCCGGCACTTCCAGCAGGGCGGACTCGGTAGGCTTCCGGTACTGGCGCACCAGCAGGACGTTGCCCTCGGCGTCCAGGGGCACCATGCACACTGAATCGGAGTGTTCGACCACTTCGCGGACGGTTATGCGGCCGTTGGGCATCCGCACCCGGTCCCTTCGCAAGGCAAGGATTGTTCCCTGGTAATGGGTTGCTGAAGCGATGGTAGTTTCGGTAAGGTCTCGTTCCATGTTCCTTGGATGCGTATTACTGTTTGCCTGGCCGCCGGCGCCAATAATGGAATCCTGCCGGCGCTGATTACTGTCCTCTAATGCTGAAGCCCAGGCGGCGGGTCAGGGTAGCGTAGAAATGGTTGCTGGGATGGGCCCGCAGGAATCTGGCCTTCAGGGGGCTTTGCTCGACTTCCACCCGGTCACCGGGCTGCAACTCCCGCTCAATATACCCGTCCACGCTTAACACCGCTTCCTGGGCCCCCTCCAGGTAAAGTCCAACCTTCGACCCGGGCCGCAACACCAATGCCGCCGACATTCCTACGTGAGCGGCCACCGGCTTGATGATCAGGTCTTCGGACAACGGGTCCAGAATAGGACCGCCGACGGCCAGGCTGTAACCCGTACTGCCCGTAGCGGTGGACAAAATAATGCCGTCGGCCCGCAGCGACGCCACCTCCGCCCCATCTATGGTGGTGCGGATGGTTACCACCCGGGAGACAGACCCACGGGTCAGGACCACGTCGTTCAGGGCGTGATAGGGGCCTTCCACCTTGGGCGCAGACGAGTTGGCGTGGCGCACGACGCGAGCGCTGATCATATTGTGTTCATCTACCCGAGCGTGGCCGTTGTAATAGGACGGGAGCTTTTCCAGGGCATCATGCACCTGGAGTTCGGTCATGAATCCCAGGCGACCCATGTTTATGCCCACCATTGGGACCGCAATAGGGGCGGTAACCTGCACCGCCCGCAGCATCGTCCCATCTCCGCCGGCGGTTACCACCAGGTCGGTGCCTGAAACCTGTTCTCGCAACTCTTCGGGATTCTCCGCCGGTGAAATCCAGCTGCTCTGCTCCAGGGAAAGCTCATTTACGATAGCATTGCTCAAGTCCAGAGCCTCGGGAATCCGGGCGTTGTAGATGATGCCTACGGTTCTTATTTGGCTGGACAAGTTTACCGACCCTTCGAGCGGTATTGATGGTTGCCGGGCCAGGATACCGCAGTCTAGCATTGCACCAATTTAGTGTCAATTGGCGCCGAATTACGTAAGAAACGTTACGACTTTATGCCGTCCCTTTCCACTGACTGCCGGACGTCCAAGTCCGGTTTGGCGAGACCCCTCGGTCCCAGGAAGGTGGGAACCGCGAACCTGGAGACTGGGTTCATCAACGACTGCCAATTCCGCCCCTGTTCCAATGTCAAAATGCCACCACCTGGCTCACTCCCTGTCTTATGGGAAATGAACTCCCGGCAGGGCCGATACCGCCCCCTCGGCTGCCTGCACCACCGGCCCGAATACGACGCCCAGCAGGACGGTCGCCGCCAGGGTCAGCGCCAGCGCAATCAGCGTGAAGGGGGAGACTCGAGCGCCCCTGGACTGGATGCCGCCCAGCCCCACGGCGGCTACTGCTTCCGATTCCGGAGCAAGGAACATGATCCGGATTATCCGGACGTAGTAGTAGGCGGATATTACGCTGTTAATGGCTCCCAGGAAAGCCAGCCAAGCCAGGTCGCTGTTCACCGCCGCCAGGAACAAGTAAATCTTTCCCACGAATATGCCCGTGGGGGGCACGCCGACCAGAGCGATCAGAGCCACCGCCAGAGCTATGGCCAGGAAGGGAAACCGCCGGAACACCCCGCCGTAATCTTCTATCAGGTCGCTGCCGATTCGGGAGTGGACTGCGAGGATAGCGAAGAAGGCCGTCAGGTTGGCCGCGGCGTAGGCCACCAGGTAAAACAGAACGCTGCTGGGGCCAAAGGTGGTAAAGGCCATGCTCCCTCCCACCGAGGGATCACCCTCCCTGACGCTGTGCAGCATCAGAACTGCGGTCGCGGGGGCGTCGGACGACGGGGAGAGCGACGGCATCGGGGCCCAGTCTCCGAAACCGCCAAGCTGGACAACGGCCGCCACACCCACCAGCAGGTAGCCGGCGTGGGCAATGGTGCTGTAGCCCAACAGTCGGCGTATGTTGCTCTGGGCCAGAGCGGCCAGGTTCCCCACTGTCATGGTGACGGCGGCCAGAATTGCCAGCAGCGTACCCCAGTCGCCGTAATAGGGCAGCAGGCCGCTATACAGGAAGCGCAGCAGCAGGGCAAAGGCAACGGCCTTGCTGGCCACCGAAAGGAAGGCGACCATGGGAATGGGCGCGCCTTCGTAGACGTCGGGCACCCACATCTGGGAAGGGACGGCGGACAGCTTGAAGGCGATTCCCACGGTCAGCACCGCTATTCCCACCAGCACCGCGTGGCTGCCAAAGGGCACGTCGTCGCGCAGGGGACCGCCCAGGGAAAGGGCGATGCCCTCCAGGGTGGTGCTGCCGCTGAAGCCGTAAAGCAGGGCCATGCCGTACAGGGTAAGCGCCGAACTGATGGCCCCAATTAGCAGGAACTTCATGCCGGCTTCGCTGGACCTGGCATTGGGCAGAAAGGCGGCAATGGCCACCAGGGGCAGAGTGGTCAGTTCCAGGGCCACGTAGATGGTAATGAGCTCCGTGGCCGACGCCAGCAGCATCATTCCGCTGGCGGAAAGGAGCATCAGCCCATAAAACTCCCCCCGAAGTCGGGATAGTTCCAGGACATAGGCGACGGAGGACAGGAAAACCAGGGCCAGAACAGCCACCACCAGCAGATTGAAGAAAATGCTGAAACGGTCCACGGCCAAACTGTCCTGCAAGATACTGGTGGCCGGCGCCAGGTTCTCCGCGCCGGTGCCCAGGATGCCGCCGGGAAGGCCGTATAACTGGAGCAATATGAAGGCCAGGGGCGCTGCCAGTCCCACCAGGGCCAGGCCGCTTACCAGTCCTTTGCGGGAGGTCATCAAGTCGACCAGGACTACCAGCACGGCCAGGGCGGCCATGCTCAATTGCGGCGATATCAGATACAGGTCGTGCAGCGTCATTTCGTACAGTAACCCGCTATCTCGTGCTCGCCACGCTGGTGGCGTCGGCGTTTATCACGTCAACCATCGGGACGATAGCGGTGTCAAACACTTCGGTAAGAATCGCGGGGTAAATCCCTACCAACACAATGCTGGCAACCAGCAGCGCCAGGGGCAAGGCTTCCAGGGGTGAAGCGTCGGTCAAGTCCGCAAACCTCTCCCTCCGGGGGCCGAACAGGGAACGTTCAAGCATCCACAGGATATAGCCGGCGGCGAGAATGATCCCCAGCACCGACAATATGGTCATAACTGGGAAGGCGCGGAATGCGCCGAAGAACACCAGTATTTCGGAAACAAATCCGCTGAGCCCGGGCAGGCCCAGGGAAGCAAATCCGGCTATCGCCAGGGCTGCGGCCGCCACCGGCATTCGGGCGGCCAGCCCGCCCAGGTCGGGAATGTAGCGGGTATGCGCCTTGTCGTAAATCAGGCCAACGCCAACGAAAAGCAGGCCGGTAATAGTGCCGTGGGTGAACAACTGCATGGCGGCTCCGTTCAAGCCCACGCCGGTTACCTGGCCGGCGGCGGCCCCCACGGATCCGATGCCCACCAGCACCAGCCCCATATGGCTGACGCTGGAGTACGCAATCAACCGCTTCAGGTCCGTCTGCCGGATGGTCACCACCGCGCCGTACAACACACTGATGACGCCCAACAGGACCAGCAGCCAGGCGAATGCCGTTACTTCTCCCGGGAACATCCCAACGTTGACGCGGAGCAGGCCGTACCCGCCCATCTTCAGCATCACGCCGGCCAGCATCACGCTGGCGGCGGTGGGGGCGTCGGTATGAGCGTCGGGCAGCCAGGTGTGTACCGGCCACGTGGGCAGTTTGACGGCAAAGGCCACGAAGAACAGCCAGAACAGCAGGGACAAGGGCAGCGCGGCCGACGCGCCGCCGAGCATGGAACCCGGCTCCAGCAACACGGTCATGTCGAAGGAACCGGCGCTCTGACTTGCGGCCACCGCCACTATGGCCACCAGCATGAAGGCGCTGCCCAGGATGGTGAAGATCAGGAACTTCATCGCGGAGTAAGTCTTCCGCCCGGTCCCCCAGTTGGCGATGAGCATGTACATTGGCAGCAGTTCCAGTTCCCAGAAAAGGAAGAACAGGAGGAAGTCCAGGGACGTAAAGACGCCCATTACCGCTGTTTGCAGCAGAAGCAGCCAGATGAAGTATTCCCGGACTCGTTCCCGTATGGACCAGGAAGCGATGATGGCACAGAAACCAAGGAGTCCCGTCAGCAGCACCATGGGCGCGCTTAGACCGTCCACGCCAAGAAAGTAGCTGGCGTTGAAGGTCTCGGTTGAAATCCAGTGGATTCGGTCCACCAACTGGAACCTGGCGGCTCCTTCGCCCCGGTCAAAGGAAAGGAAGACGAGGGCGGTCAGCAACAAGTCCACCAGGCCCACCAGGAAGGCAAAACCGCGCACTCCTCGGTCGCCCCGCACGACGACCAGGATTGCCAGGGCGCCCAGGGCCGGCAAGAAGACGGTTAATGTCAAAAGTCCCGGAAAAGACAACACCCGACTACTCTCCAATCCCCGTTCCGAAAGCCAGATAGCCAACCACAATAAGCACCGCGCCCAGTACGATTACAGCGCCATAAAGCTGTACCTGGCCCGTCTGCACCTGGGCAACAAGTCGCCCGGTCTGTCGGGTCAGCCAGGCAGACAGGTCCACAGTGGAGTCCACCAGGTTCCGGTCCAGCCAGTCGATCAACCCGGCGAAAAAGCGGTAGAAGACCCGTCGCACCACCAGCCCTTCGTACAGTTCGTCAATAAAATACTTTCGGTATAGCAGCGTATGGAAGGGGCCGCCCCTGGCCAGCGGTTCCGGGCCCAGGGGTGCGGCCACTATTGGCCCGGGTCCATGTGCAGTTTCGGCGGCGCTTCCCTCATGTTCGTGTTCTACGGCCGGCTCGGCGGCCAGGCTTTCGTCATCGGCATCGCCGGCTTGCCGGACCCTATCCGGTCTTCTCTGAGCGTAAACCAGGAAGGCGAGGCCAATGCCCACCAGCGCCACAGCGGTGGAAATCCCGGCAGCGGCCCAGTTGAAAGGGGCCGTTTCAGCATGTCCGTAAAGCAGCGCCGACTCGACATAATGAGAGAACCAGTGCCCGGGGATGCCCATTAAGCTCTTGACCCACTGCGGATTGGCCAGGTATCCGGCCACGACAGCCGCAATGCCAAGAGCCAGCATGGGGGCGACCATCACCAGGGGCGATTCCCCCAGGTGCACTTCGTCGGTAACCGCGTTGGGCGCCGGGTTACCCTCATTGGCGGCGTCCTCGATTTCCTTTGCCCCGCCGCCGCGGAACTCCCCGTGAAAGGTCATGAAAATCATTCGGAATGTGTAGAAGGCAGTCAGCAGGGCGGCGGCGACCAGCAGTCCGAAGACGGCTTGCGCCACCCAGGGTTCCACCATCCCGCCGCCCAGCCAGGCTGCGGTGATGATTTCGTCCTTGCTCCAGAAGCCGGCGAGGGGGACTATGCCAGCCAGGCTCAGGCCGCCCAGCAACAGCAGGGCGTAGGTCCAGGGCATGTGCCGGCGCAGGCCCCCCATGTAGCGCATGTTGAACGTGCCCGCCGCGTGGTTGACGCTGCCTGCGCCAAGGAATAGCAGGGCCTTGAAAAAGGCGTGCGTGAACAGGTGGAACAGGGCCGGGCCGAAGGCTCCCAACCCCAGCGCGGCCATCATATACCCCAGTTGACTAATGGTGGAGTAAGCCATCACCCGCTTGATGTCGTCCATCACCAACCCCAGGGTGGCGGCGGCAAAAGCGGTGAACCCGCCCACCAGGGCCACCACCATCATCGCGTCCCGCGCCTCCTGGAACAGGGGGAAGAACCGGGCCACCAGGAACACTCCGGCGGCTACCATGGTGGCGGCGTGGATCAGCGCGCTGACCGGCGTGGGACCCTCCATGGCGTCGGGTAGCCAGGAATGCAGCGGAAACTGGCCGGACTTCCCCGCCGCCCCGGCAAAAATCCCCAGACAAACCAGGGTAAGGGCAGTCCCACCCAGGACGGCGCCGCTGGCGACCAGGGGCTGGGCCGCCTGCCAAATGTCTGGAATGTGAAGCGGATTCAGTCCCTGGGCGGCAAACTGGGGGCCGTGATAGAAAAGGTAGATGATGGCCAGCAGGAAGCCCACATCGCCGATGCGGGTGATAATAAAGGCTTTCTTGGCCGCGGCAGCCGCAGAGGGACGGTCGTGCCAGAACCCGATCAACAGATAGGACGAAAGGCCCACCAGTTCCCAGAAGGCGTAAAGCTGGACGATATTGGCCGACAGCACCAGCCCCAGCATGGAAGCCGTGAACAGGGACATGTAGGCGAAATAACGGGCCACGCCCGGGTCTTCCCGCATGTAGCCCAGCGAGTAAATCTGGACTAGCAGGCTAACGCCGGTGACCACCACCAGCATGATACAGGTCAATGGATCCAAAAGCAGGCCAATCTGGATGGCGGCATCGCCCAGGTCCAGCCAGGTATGCGCCAGAAAGGTCAGGTCCGCGCCTTCATTGCTCCTGACCAGGACCAACAGCGACAGGGCAAGAGAAACGGCCAGTGACGCGATGAGAAGGTGACCGCTAAAATGAGCGAAACGGTTGAGAAACGGCCTTACGACCAGGGAAATCAGCAGGAAGGATAACAGGGGCAGAAGGAAGATTGCCCAGGCCAGCGGCTCGGTGACCATCTAAAGCTTCCTCAGTATCTCTTCGGCCACGTGCTCACGGCCCTTGGGTACGTAAACGGAAAAAGGGACCCTCTCGCCCCAATCGCGGATGTCACCGTCGGGGAGAATGCGCGCCGGAAGTCCCTCCCCTTCCAGGACTTCCTTCCACATCTCAGCCATCATCAGGTTTGGCGTCTTCTTGAATTCAACCCACATACTATCCGTAAATTATCGGTCTGATACGGCATGCCGGCCCACTCTGCGTGCGCCTAGTGCCTAAGCTGATTGGCCTCAGTCAGGGTCACGGACTCGGTGTTCCGGTACATGGCGAACACGATACCCAGCCCCAGGGCAATTTCCGCCGCAGCCACAGTGATGACGAAGATGGCGAACACCTGGCCCGTCAGGACGCTGCCAATCTCCTCCCGCAGGGCCAACGGAGCCACGTAACGGGCGAATGCGACCACCGTCAGGTTGACGGCGTTGAACATTATCTCAATAGACATCAATACGGCAATCACGTTGCTGCGGGCCAGCGCGCCGTACAAACCAATGGCGAACAGGATGGCCGCCACAATCAGCATGGATTCCAGTGACATGGCGGCTAAGTCCCCCGGGACCGGGCCAGGGCAAGCCCACCAATCAAGGCCGCCAGCAGCAGCAGCGAAACGGCTTCGAAGGGCAGCACGAATTCCCCGATCAACAGGTCCGCCAGGCCCGTGGATGAGGTTTCATTCCCCGGGCCAGTGGCTGCCTGGGTCTGAGCCGACGTCACCATTTCCGAGGCCGCCTCGGGAATGGGTCTCCAATCGGAGTTGACGGCGGCAACAATCAAACCCACCAGCAGCAACGCAGAAACTGATATGGCCGGAATCTGCAACCGGTTGGGCAGGTTGCCCTCGCGCACGTCTCGGGTCAACATAATCGCGAAAATGAACAGCACCGATATCGCGCCTACGTAAATCAAGACCTGTACCACTGCCAGGAACTCGGCGCTCAACAGTACGAAGAAGCCGGCCACGGCAATGAAAACCACGGCCAGCAGTAAGGCCGAACGGAACAGGTCCTTGACCACCACCACTCCCAGGGCGGCGGCGATGGAAACCACCGCCAGGACCCAGAAGGCTACGTCTTGCGCCGCTACCACAGGAGCGCACCTGCCCCTGCGGCGCTGCCCTGGCCGTGGTCGTTTGCATTTTTCGGGAAATCCCTAGCCGTGCCCATTCTGCCCCGACGCCGTCTCCTCGACAGTGTCTCCCCCTTCGGTTTCCTGCTCCAGGCGCATGCCGGCCTTTTCCCGCTGGTGCCAACGCCAGGCTTCCCGGCCCACTTCGCGCCAGCCCAGAGGAGGGCCGCCCCGGGGGTCGTAGGTAATGCGGGAGTCCCCCTGGGCGATGGTGGGCGTGCCCCGGCGGACACTGGTCTCTCCTTCGTAGCCCTCAAGCTGGGGCCGGAACCAGGTGCTGGGATGCTTTTCGGCATTGCGAAGCTGGTCGATGGTGATGACCATGTTCTTGCGGCTGTACTGGCCCTGCTCAAACCCGCTGCCCATGAACAGGGCGTCGTAGGGACACGCCTCTACGCACAGGCCGCAGAACATGCACCGCTGAAGCTCGATATCAAAGACTTCCAGATTGTACTTGTCGCCCTGGGCTATTGCGCTGCCACTGGGCGACGTTTCTATCTTGATGATGCCGAGGGGACAGTACTTGGCGCAGGATGCGCAGCCGGTGCACCGTTCCTCGTACCAGACGAATTCCTCGCCACGGAACCGGGGATGCTGCCGGGCCCGCTCCTCGGGATACTGTATGGTGAAGGGTTTCTTGGTCAGGTTCTTCAGGGTGACCATCAACCCTTTGACCATTGCCAGTCCGTACATACTAGCTCACCTCAATGGTGGGCACGCCAGGTACCGCCGCCTGCTGGGGCTGGCGCGTCCGGAACGTCACCTTATCCCGAATCAAGTTGCCAAAGACCACCACTGAGCCCAGCATAACGACCACATTGATGACGGCCATAATCCCCAGATCCGCCGTGGTCAGCGCCCCGTCGTCGCCCCGCAGGAAGAAGACCTCCAGGGTTACCACCGCCAGGTTGATCATGCTCAGGGGCAGCAGGAACTTCCAGGAAAAGGCCATTATCTGGTCAATACGCAGTCGGGGATAGGTGGCCCGGAACCAGATGAACAGGAAGACCACAATGCCAGTCTTCAACAGGAACCACAACCAGCCCAGGTATTCGGACCAGGGGCCGGACCAGCCGCCCAGGAACAGGGTGGCCGCGATGGCCGCCACCACTCCCACGCCGCCAAACTCGGCCGCCTGGATCAGGGCAAACTTCACGCCGCTGTACTCGGTATGGTAACCGGCGATGATCTCCGATTCCGCCTCCGCAATGTCGAACGGGGAACGGTTCAGCTCGGCTGACATGCCGGCCAGGAATACTAAGAAGGCCATGGGCATAACCAGGATGAAGGGCAGGGACTGGGCTTCCACAATGCTGCCCAAGGACATGGATGCCGCCACCATTACCACGCCCAGCAGGGATAGCACCACGGGCACCTCGTAACTGATAAGCACGGCAACCGCCCGGGCGGCCCCAAACATGGCATAACGGTTGTTGGAAGACCAACCGGCCATGAATATGGCCACCGAAGATACGGAACTGACGGCCAGGATGTACAGAACTCCCACGTTCAGGTTCGCCAGCGCCGTATTCTTGGCAAAGGGTATTACCGCCGTCAACAGTATCAGGGGCGCGACCATCAGAATAGGCACCAGGGCGAATACGACCCGGTCAGCGCCCTGGGGCCGCAGGTCTTCCTTGGTCAAGAGCTTCAGCAGGTCCGCTATGGGTTGGAGCATACCGAAGGGACCCCAGCGGTTGGGGCCAACCCGATTCTGGAATCGGCCAAGCGCACGTCGCTCACCCCAGGTAATGACTGCCGCCCCCAGCAATACGGCGTTAACCAGCATGAATACGATGACCAGCCCGGCGATGACGTATGCAATCCAACAGGGCAGGAAGCTCCCTGCCAGGTTGTAGATTATTCGGTACAGCCCATTGGCATAAAGGACGCTGTCGGACGCCAACTGGCAGTTCACCGGTCAACCTCCCCCATGTTGATGTCAATGCTGCCCAGGGAGACGATCATATCCGCCAGTTTCCAGCCTACCAGCAAGTGATCAATAATGGTCAGGTTTATCAGAGATGGGGACCTTATCTTGCAACGATATGGCGAAATACCGCCATCACTGACCAGGTAAAAGGCCAGCTCGCCCTTGGACGCTTCAACCCGGCCGTAAGCTTCCCGGCCTGCCTTTGGCCTCAGCACCAGGGGCAGGTCCAGCCTTACCGGGCCAGGCTCAATCTGGGCGATGCACTGTCTGACGATGCGCAGGCTCTGGTGTATCTCCTGGACCCGCACCCAGAACCGGTCATAATTGTCGCCGCTGGAGCCAATGGGAACGTCAAACTCCACCCGGTCGTAGGCATCGTAGGGTTCCTGCTTGCGCCAGTCCCAGTTGATGCCGCTGGCCCGCAGCACGGGGCCGCTAACGGAACAGTTGATGGCGACCTCCGCGGAGATGGGGCTGACGCCCCTGGTGCGCACCATCAGTATTTCGTTTTCCAGGAGCAGTCGCTCCATCTCAGCCAGTTCTTCTTCAAAGTCTTCCAGGAAGCGGTCCAGGGCCGGCCAGAAATCGCTGGGGGCGTCGGCGAACACGCCGCCAGGCCGCATGTAGCTGACCGTAATGCGGGCGCCGCAGAGCATTTCAAAGAGGTCAAGAATGCGTTCGCGACTGCGAAAGCTGTACATCAGGGGGGTGCCAAAGGCTCCCAACTCCTGAACGAAGAAACCCAACGCAATTAGATGGCTGGCAATTCGCTGCAGCTCGGCGGTCAGTGTGCGAAGGTACTTGGCGCGCATGGGTGGCTCAACTTCAAGCAGCTTTTCCACCGCTATGCAATAGGCCTGGTTGTTGATCATGGACGAAGTGTAGTCCAGGCGATCCGTAAGGGTAACGACCTGCACGTAGTTGCGCTCCTCGGCCAGCTTCTCCGTTCCCCGGTGCAGGTACCCGAATACGGGCTCCACCTCGACGATATCCTCACCGTCAAAAGTAATACGCACCCGGAACACTCCATGGGTGCTGGGGTGCTGCGGCCCCACATTGACGGTCATAGGTTCGGTGCGGATGGTCATGGAATCTCGCTTCTAAACAATATCAATCTGTTTGAGACGCTACGTCGGCATTGGCCTGGGCCGGCGCCCAGTGAAAAACCGTCCGTTCCTACAAAAAATCCTTGCGCAGCGGATGGCCCTCAAAGCCCTCCCACAACATGATGCGCTTCATATTCGGGTGGCCGGTAAAGCAGATGCCCATCAGGTCCCAGATTTCGCGTTCCTGGAAGTCCGCTCCCCGCCATATCCCGTATACCGACGGCACTCTAAGATCGTCACGCCCGTAAACCCTGGCCTTGAAGATCGCGGTAGACATCTGACGCAGGGAAGTGACGTGGTAAACCAGGTCGAAATACTCGACATAATCGACCGCGCTGATGGAATTAAGAAACTGGAAATCGTGGGCTGGGTCATTGCGGAGATATTCGGCCACGGAATTGACCCGGGATGGTTGGACCCACACAGTGTTGCCATCAAAACCGTGCGCCGCGCCAGGCAGCGCCCCATCCAGGGCATCGGCAAGCTCCTCCCCTGAAACCTCCCGCATTGCCATCAGTTGCTGTCCGACTCGCCGGTCTTTCGAAGGTGATGGTACTTCTTGATCTTGTCGTGCAACTCCATTATCCCGTAGAGCAGTGCGTCGGGACGCGGCGGGCACCCCGGCACATAGACGTCCACTGGAATGATATGGTCCACACCCGGCACCACGCTGTAGGAACCGTAGTAGGGACCTCCGCTGGTCGCGCAAACGCCCATGGAAATAACCCACTTGGGTTCGGCCATCTGGTCGTATATGCGGCGAATGGGCGGGGCCATCTTCCAGGTAACGGTGCCAGCCACGATCATGAGATCCGCCTGGCGGGGCGACGCCCGAAAAGCCTCCATTCCAAAGCGTGCGATGTCAAAACGGCCCATGGCTGTGGCCATCATTTCGAAGGCGCAGCAGGCCAGGCCGAAGGAAACGGGCCAGAGGGCCGACTTCCTGCCCCAGTTGACCAGGGCGTCCACCGAAGTAACCAGGAGGTTGTTCTTCAGGTCATCGGGTACTTCAATGAAAGGGACGTCGATGGGCTCGCTGGAAATGGACATGAGGTCATTGACGATCTGACCCTCCTCCCGGTCTATGCCCCACGTCCGGTCGTGCAGCGGGCCCTGTCCCCCCGAAAGTTGCATGACCTAGTTCCCCCACTCCAGGTCGCGCTTGCGCCAGGCGTAGGCAAGCCCCACCATCAGAATGCCGACAAATATCGCCATCTCGATCATGGCAAACAATTCAAAGCTGATGAACTTGGTGGCCCAGGGATAGAGGAACACAACCTCCACGTCAAAGATCACGAAGAGGATTGCGTAGAGATAGTAGCGGAAGTTGAACTGGTTCCAGGCGCCCCCGATTGTCTGCACGCCGCACTCGTACGGCTCCAGCTTGACCGTAGTCGGGTTGTTGGGGCGAATCCTGAAGCGGGAAAGGAGCCAGGATACAAGAATCAGACTGGTTGGAACCGCAAAGGCCACCACAGCGAAAATGGCAACTAAACCGTATTGCCGAAAGTAGTCTTCAAGCATAGAGCCCAGCGGGACCTCGAATCTAGCCGTCCCGGCGATTATAGCATAACGTTGAATGGGCCGATAGTGAAAATCTGCACAATCGCTATTTCTCGTGCGATGGCAGCCCGGTAACCGGTGGATTAGCTCAGCAACTGCCGCTAGAATAGCTTCAGAATTGCCTGGGCCAGAAATAAGGCTGATTCTCTTGCAGGCCAATGGACCACGGATCGGGAATAATGACCTTTACCGACCGCTTCATTTACGCCAATGGCATCACCCACCATTACCTGGAATGGGGAGACGACGGCAAGCCGCCCCTGGTTATGGTCCACGCCACCGGCCTGTCGGCCCACGCCTGGCTGCCTATAGCCAGTGAACTGGCGGCCGACTTCCACGTGCTGGCCCTGGACCAGCGTGGCCACGGCGACACCGACCCCTCGGACTGTGGCTACTCCTTCGAACTGGTGGGGCAAGACCTGGCGGCGGTGATCGACCGGCTGGGGCTGTCGGACGTCAGCATGGTGGGCCATTCTTCCGGCGGTTTGGCGACCCTTATTGCCGCCTCCCTGCTGCCTGGACGAGTCCGGCAGGCCTGCCTGGTGGAAACGCGGGTGGGTGAAAGACCCTCCAACGCCCCGCCCGGCGAACTGGCCCTGCGGGCCCAGCGCACCAGGCAAAAGCGGCAGGTCTGGGAGAGCCGGGATGCCATGTTCCAAGCCTACCGGCAGCGTTCCGCATTCCGAGACTGGGACCATCGAGCCTTTCGAGCGTTCATAGAGGGAGGGACCAGGCTGCTTCCTGATGGCCGCGCCGAACTGAAGTGCCCACCCGAGGTGGAAGCCATCTTCTACGAAAAGCGGGAGGCACTCCAGGTTTCTCCCTACCTGAAAGGCCTGACCGGCAGATTCCTGCTGCTCCTTGGCAGCTATCCGGAGGCCCAGACCCTGCAGGACACGGGAGTAAGGCGCTTTCTGGACATGGCAGGGGACGCAGCGGTAAAACCCATGGGGCTGGGATCTCACTTCCTGCCCATGGAATACCCTGCGCTGGTTCTCAGCGAAATAAGGTCCTTCTTCCAAATACAATCCTTCATCCAGGGTGTGCACCAAAGTGTCGACTGAATACTCCAGCCTGGATTACGGCAGCAACATGAGGTCCGGCCCGCTGCGAGGCATGAAGGTGCTGGACCTGTCCATCATCGTCGCCGGCGGCACTGCCAGCAGCCTGCTGGCCGACTTCGGCGCCGAAGTGGTGAAGGTTGAACGGCCGGGCGGCGGCGATCCGCTGCGCAACTGGGGCCCATTTGCCAACGGAGTTTCGCTCTGGTGGAAGGTGCATTCCCGCAACAAGCAGTCCTTGACCCTGGACCTGGGCAATCCCGATGGACAGGCGCTGTTGCTGCAGCTTGCCGGTCAGGCCGACATGCTCATTGAGGGCTTCCGCCCCGGAACCCTGGAGCGGTGGAACATCGGGCCCAACCAATTGCACGAATCTAATCCGGGCCTGGTCATCCTGCGGTATTCCGGCTTCGGGCAGACAGGGCCTTACCGCGACCGTCCCGGTTTCGGAACCATAGCCGAGTGTATGAGTGGTTATATCGCCATGACGGGCTTCCCGGAAACCCCTCCGGTCCTGCCGCCCATTCCCCTGGCGGACGAAATTGCCGGCGTCTTTGGCGCCATGGCGGGAATGATGGCCATGTACCGGCGCGAGGTCGCCAGGGGTCCTTCTCAGGCTGCCGACGGAGAGAGGACCGGGCAGGTAATCGACCTGAGCCTCTTCGAACCCCTTTTCCGCCTGTGTATACCTCACATTCCAATGTACGACCTGCTGGGCATCGTCCGTGAACGGGTGGGCAACGACTTCCCCGACGCCGCTCCCCGCAGCCTGTACCAGACCGGCGACGACCGTTGGCTGGGCCTGTCCGCCACCTCCCAAAGCACCTGGGAAGCTTTGGCCCACGCCATGGGGCTTTCGGACCACATTACGGACCCGCGATTTGCCGACAATGCGTCCCGGCTGGAAAACAAGGACGCCCTGAACGATATTCTTCAGCAGTGGCTCGGCAGCCGGACCCAGTCCGAAATCCTGGAGAACCTGGTGCCGGCCGGCGGCGTGGTGGGGCCCGTCTATGGGAGCGAACAAATAGTGGAAGACCCCCACTATCAGGACCGAGAAGACGTTATTGAAATTGAAGACCCGGAAATCGGAACCACGCTGATGCCGGGCATTATACCCAAGTTCAGCGACACCCCCGGAGCAGTTGAGCATGCGGGACCCCGGCTGGGTGAACACAATGCGCAGGTGCTCGGTTCCTGGCTGGGCCTCGATGCCCGGGCCGTTGCCGTACTGGCCGACAAGGGTGTCATCTAAAGGGCAGGCCAAGGCGGCAAATCGCCGTGGGAAGCCCGGCTTGTCATGGCCGAGCCTAGACGCCACTGCTCAAGCATCTTCAGGAGTTACTGTTGGATAGGAGAAAACTACTGGTCGCAACCCACAACCTCGGCAAAGTACGTGAGTACCGGGAATTGTTAGCGGATCTGCCGGTAGATTTGGTATCTCTGGATGATCTGGGCATCGCTCACGACGTTGACGAGACCGGCGCCACCTTCCATGAGAATGCCTGGCTCAAGGCCCGCGCATATTGTGGTCTCGGGCAAATGCTCACCCTGTCCGACGACTCCGGCCTGGAAGTGGACGCCCTGGGCGGTGAGCCGGGGGTGCACTCGGCGCGCTACGGCGGCGACCTTTGCCACTCCGACGCGGATAGGGTGTCGTTGCTGCTATCCAACCTGGAAGGCGTCCCCTGGAACCGGCGAACGGCCCGCTTCCGCTGCGTTATCGCCATTTGTGAGCCCGGCGGAATTGAGGTGTCGGTGGTAGGTTCCGTGGCGGGGATGATACAATACGAACCACGGGGCAGCGAGGGTTTCGGCTACGATCCGGTCTTTTATCTTCCCTCTTTTCTAAGTACCCTCTCCCAAATGTCGATGGAAGACAAGAACCGGGTCAGCCACCGGGGCGATGCCTCCCAGCGGGCGGTGAAGGCCTTACGGCAAATGTTCGCCGCGTGCTAGTTTACCTGGGCAATTCATCCAAGTCTGGCAATCGGGTACCATCAATTGGCTATACAGGACTTGCTTAACCGTCCCCTGCGGGACCTGAGGATATCCGTAACCGACAGGTGCAACTTCCGGTGCACCTACTGCATGCCGGCGGAAATTTTCGGCGAGAGCTACCAGTTTCTCCCCAAGAGCGAGGTCCTCAGCTTCGAGGAGATTGCGCGGCTGGCCCGAGTGTTTGTGGGCCTCGGGGTTAACAAGCTGCGTATAACCGGGGGAGAGCCCCTGTTGCGCACCGACCTGCCCCGATTGATCGCCATGCTCTCCAGCATCGACCCGTCGGTTGACCTTACCCTGACAACCAACGCTTACCTGCTGCCCCAGCAGGCCCGGGCGCTGAAGGATGCCGGGCTGAAGCGCGTTACCATTAGCCTCGACACGATGGACGACGAAATTTTCAAACGCATGAATGGTCGCGGCTTTCCGGTCCAGCGCATCCTGGACGGAATAGAAAAGGCGGCCGAGGCAGGCCTGGCCCCAATAAAGATCAATGCCGTCGTGCAGAAAGGGATTAACGACCACACCGTCGTGGATCTGGCCCGCTACTTCAAGGGCACGGGGAACATTGTCCGGTTCATCGAATACATGGACGTGGGCAACCGCAACGGGTGGAAGTGGGATCACGTCGTCTCAGCATCCGAGATAGTCAGCCGGATTAACGCGGAGTTGCCTCTGGAACCGGCAGAGAGCAACTACCGGGGTGAGGTCGCCAACCGTTACCGCTACGTCGACGGGACGGGCGAAATCGGTGTGATTGCCTCCGTGACCATGCCCTTCTGCGGTAACTGCACCAGGGCCCGCCTCTCCACCGACGGCAAACTCTATACCTGCCTGTTCGCATCCGAAGGCCTGGATCTGCGGGATACCATGCGGCTCGGCGCCACCGACGAAGAACTGGAGCGGCGCATAGACGGAATCTGGTCCATCCGTTCGGACCGCTATTCCGAGGAAAGAACGGAACTGGCGCCCTTGCAGAATGGTCGCCAAAAGGTGGAGATGTACCACATCGGCGGCTAGCCCCATTCGGGCAAAGTCGCCAACGGGCTACCGCGACCGATCAGTTTTCTCCGGAGGTGACAGGATGATTCAAGACCGTGAAGTACAGGACTTGTGGGGGGCGGTTGAGGAAATCCGGAGACGGGTGGAGAAACTGGAGGGATCCGCAACGAACGGATACACCGAACCGGCCTACGTTGCCAGCGCCACTTCCAACCGCAGGACTTTCCACCTGCGCGGCTGCAAGTTCACCCGTGGGTTTATGAGAGTATCCGACGGCTACAGCGCGTACCATACCCACGACGATGCCGTGGCTGCCGGTTTCATTCCCTGCAAGACTTGCTTCGGCTGACAAGGGCCCCTTCCCCCGCATCGGTATTCATGGGCGCGTTGCAGCGAATGCCTTCAAATTCCGGCAGCGCCCTCCAAGAACAGGAGCATTTTAATGGCTGACACCAACGGACCGCCCGCTGCCGCCGCTGCCGCCGCCCTGACCCATCTGGACGAGCAGGGTCGGGCGAAGATGGTTGACGTGGGGTGGAAACCGGTCACCGACAGGGAAGCCGTGGCCCGGGGCTCGGTGCGGATGCAGCCGGAAACCCTGCGCCTGATAGTTGAGGGACAGGTGAAGAAGGGTGACGTTTTCACTATTGCCCAGCTGGCGGGCATCATGGGCGCGAAGAAGACCTCGGAGCTTATCCCCCTGTGCCATCCCCTGCCCCTTAACAAGGTGGATGTGGAACTGGAAGCCGACGAGTCCAACAACTCAGTCAACATAACCGCCATAGCCAGCACTTCCGGCAAGACGGGAGTGGAAATGGAAGCCCTGACCGCGGTGTCAGTGGCGGCCCTCACCATCTACGACATGTGCAAGGCAGTGGACCGCGCCATGCAAATTGGCTCGGTCCGACTGGCAAGCAAGCGGGGCGGCCAGAGTGGAGACATCACCCTGGAGTAGCTCCGATCGGCCTGCACGTCAGCCGCCTCTCTTTCTCAACTCTGCTGCCAGAATTTCAATTGCAGCGCTGGCATAGACGACGTACTCGAGCGGGGCCAGATCCGCCGGTTGAAACTCCTCCACCTGGTCAGCTTCGGCGATACCGGCAATGCCCGAAATGGCAGTGACCTCGAATCGCCACAGTTGTCCCTCCGGGTCTACTACTATGCACCCCAGGTCCCTGCCCGACGGCATGAGCGGTTCCACCTCCACCGCCTGCACTGAAGTCATGCCCAGGAAGGAAGGGAATGGCCTCAGCCTTTGGGCCAGTTGCGTAAGCGCCTCCTCAAGCCGCTGGCCCGCCTCGTGGACGGCGGCCTGAGCGATTTCCTCGTACTTGTTGCTATCGTTGTGGGTCATGGGAATGTAGTGCGTCGTGGGACTGAGAGACGGTTGGTCGGCCGTTCCACCCGTCGAGACAGCCTTTCGTCTTGGGTGCTGTGGACGCCGACTATTTTGGGGTCCGCCTCAGGCGGATGGCTACCCTGTTCTCACACGAAACCGGCTGAATCGGAAAGCTACCTCCATCACCGGCCAATTGACAGTTCTGCTCTCACACCTTTACCATTATTGGCCCAGGCAACACTTGGCGGCTGGTCGGTGTGCCTGCCCGGTGGCGACGTAGCTCAGTGGCAGAGCGGGCGCTTCATAAGCGCTAGGTCGTTGGTTCGAATCCATCCGTCGCCACCAACCATCCGTATCCCGCTTACACGTCCAGAGTCGGCCTTTCCTCCACGCCTAACCTGCCGGGAGATCAGGCATGCCGTCTTTCCTCGCTCCGGGCATTAGCCCAGGGGAAGCCAGCCACATCTGCATGAACCTCTGCCAGGCCATGTGCTGCCGGGGCCCGCTGGTATTGGAACTGGCCGCCAGCGAAGTGGAGAACTTTGCAGCCGAGTCCAGGAGGCTTCAGGTCCAGCCCCGTATCAATGTGGGCGCGGATGGAAACGGTTGGATAAAGTTCACCGATCACCCCGGTGAGATGTGTCCCATGCTGAACGCCGAAACCTTCGCCTGCAGGATTTACGATTCGAGGCCCCGGCGATGCCGCGAATTTCCTACCCGCCTCACCCCCGGGTGCGCCATCTCGGGCGGATAACATTGCCTGACTCTATTTTCGCTTGCCATAAACAAAAGGGAACCTTCAATCCGGTTCCCTCTGGCTGCAACTTTCAGATTGCGGGCTGTCTGCGGGGCCGCTACTCTTCGTTATCCATTTGCTGGCCCAGTTCGCTCAGGAATCGTTCAATCTCCGGTGAAAGGTTGACCTCGGTGGGCGTCTCCTTGCCGGAAGCCTCCTCCTCGTCTTGCTGGGCGTCGTAATAGGCTTCCATCTGCTGAATCAGCGTCTTCAACTCCGAATTCCGTTCCACCGCCGAACTCAATTCCCGGTACTGGCGCTGGCCCCGGCGCACGGGAGCCAGGTCCGACGGAATATTGGGATACACTGAACTCAAGCACTCGATCATCCTCGAAGTGCCGGTGTAGTCCTCTTCCAGCTGCAGGTACTGGGGCAAATGTACCATGAAGTTGATGGTCTCGATGCCCATGCGATCTATGCCTTCGGAAACCAGGTTCATTATCGTCGTAGGACCCTGGTAGTTGCTGCTGCGCAACTTCAGGTTCGGCACAGGCTTGTTTTGAGTTACGTTGCCAAGGGAGCCGGTCACCAGCAGGGGCCTGGTATGAGGCACCGCGTCGTACATAGCGCCAAGGCGACAGTAACGCGTCACGCCGAAATGCCTGACCACTTCCAGAATGGAGTCCGTGTAGTCCTCGCTGCCGGCGTGGGGCTCCATCATGTGCAGAAACAGGTAGTCCGGTCCCTCTTCCGAAGTGGCGTAGCGGAGGTGGCTGTTGGGGATAGTTACCCGCCGTTCGCCTTGCACCAGCCGGATGTTCGGCCGGTAGCGGGTGAAGTCGAAGAAGTTGCCGGGACGAGCCAGCTTACCAAGCTCCTTGGAACCCAGGTAGCGCTCCAGGCGGCTCAGGGTGAGGGTACCCACGCTGCCCACGTCTACCCAGGGGCGAATCATGGCGAAGGCGTGGGGTTCCCGCAGTTCGGGGATGGGTTCTACTATTTCGAAAGCTCCAATGTTCATAGGTTCATATTGCCAGAAAAGGGCCGCCAATTCAAGCAGTGAACCCTTTGGGCCCAGGGCCATCGCATGAATTGCCCTTCCAATCGTCACTCCGGCGAAGGCCGGAATCCAGAAGCCTAAGGGGATAGCGAATCCCAAAGATGCCAAGGGCATTCGGCAACTGGATAACGGCTTCCGCCGGTATGACGGCGCCGGTTCTGTTCACTGGTGCGATAGCCCTGGCCATGGCCCACTCTCCCTTGAGACAGTTTGCGCCCCGCCGGATGGTACAGTCTTGCCGCAGACTGTATCTGCGCTGGCACGCCCCCTCGTTTCCGCCTTCCTGGCGCTGCCGCTGGTCAATCACTGTGCCTTCACCTCGGTCAGGCTCGGGAGCCTGATAAGGTGAAAGCTGAGTGACTTGCCCAGGCTGGTGTCTGCCGCTGCCTCCCAACTCCTGCCCCCAGGCTTTGTCACGTTAAATCGGCCGTGCACTGAACGTATCGCCTTCTGGATTTCTCTTGTCGGTCTTCCCCACGTCTACGTCACTATCTATTCCTTACCCGCACTGAACGCCTGGTTCACTGGCCTCCTTCTTCGCTTTACCGGCAGCGCCCACTCGACGCTATTCCGCCTGCGCAATCGCTGTTGGCGTGAGTAGCCGATTGCCCAGCTTGCCCTGCCCGGTTTCCGGGCGTATTCTCTTTCCCGTCCCAACCCGCTTGCCGACCTCACCTGATCACCCGAAAGGATCGTTCCCTGTTGGCCAACTTGCCCCTGTCTGACAGTCGCCGCCGACGCCGAAGGCTGCGTTCTCCAATGGTGAGGATGGCCGTTGCCCTCCGCTACGTTGACTTCCGCATTCTGTGGCTTTCCACGGTGTCCAACCAGCTGGGCTGGGGCATGCAGCAAGTCCTGCTGGGATGGCTGGTATTCGATATGACGGGCAACGCCGGCATGGTGGGCGCCATCTTTGCCGCCCGCTCGGCACCCAACCTGATAGTGGGGCTGGTGGCAGGCTCAGTTACTGACCGCTTCGACCGCAGGGCCATTATGCGCATTGCCTGCCTGGCGATGCTTTCCCTCTCTCTCCTGGCGTCGTGGCTACTTTTCTCGGGCCTGTTGTCCATCTGGCTCCTGATGCTGATGACCTTCCTGCTGGGGGCAGCCCAGGCTTTCTACATGA
The DNA here is from genome assembly GCA_965207275.1 of Dehalococcoidia bacterium. Taxonomy (GTDB): domain Bacteria; phylum Chloroflexota; class Dehalococcoidia; order Lucifugimonadales; family UBA3495; genus Bin22. Next base: position 1,096,527 of record CBDBMH010000002.1, on the reverse strand, counting down.
CCTCCCGCCAGGTGTACGTCTACGATATAGTCGGCGGACACCGCGCCATCAACGGCATAGCGCTGGTATCTCTGGCCCAGTGGACTGGCGGGATAATCGGCTCCCTGGTTACCGGCGCTTTGATTGCTTGGCAGGGTCCGGCAGCAGCCTTCCTGTTCATGGGCCTTACCTACGGCGCCGGGGTTGTCATAATGCGCTGGCTTCGCCACCCGGGCGGGGCAGCGCCCGAGGTCCGGGAACCCATCCTGGAAAACCTGCTTAACTACTTCCGCGCCCTGAAAAACAACCGGGGCATGCTCAGCCTCATAATCTCTACCGCCGGAGCGGAGGTTCTGGGCTTCTCCCACCAGGTCATGCTGCCCATCCTGGCCAGGGAAGTGCTGGGCGTTGACGCCTTCGGACTGGGACTGCTGACGGCGTTCCGGTTCCTGGGCAGCGCCATTGGCGTGTTTACCGTAGCTGCCATGGAGAGGGTGCGGCGGAAGGGAGTCTTGCTTCTGTGCATCATTGGGATGTTCGGGGTCGGGGAGATCTTGCTGGGCCAGGCCCCCTACTTCTGGGTTGCGGTGGCCTGCGTAATGTTCATCAACCTGCTGGCATCGGCCACCGACATCCTGCACCACACGCTGCTGCAACTCAGCGTTTCCAATGAGCAGCGCGGCCGCGCCATGGGCTCCTGGATATTCGGCATCGGTATGGCTCCCCTGGGTCAGCTCGAGGTCGGCTTCCTGGCCGGAGAGACCAGTTCCAAGACCGCCCTCCTGGTCAACGGGGTGGCATTGATAGTCCTGGCGGTGACCATGGGCGCGCTGATGCCGCGGCTGCGTCGGCTTTAGGTCTCCTCGCCTTCCCCTATCCCCCCATATAAACTATAATCCCGCTAACGCAGTCCAACAGGAGGCGCGCCATGATTTCCAAGTTTGACAGCCTGTTCGCCGGCCACGTGGATATGGAAGACGTCGGTTACGGTGGCACCGCCGTGAATGACCGGTCTTTCTCCGACGAATACCTAGCGACCGTCTTCGACAAGGCCACTGCCATTGCCCAGACCATGGACCGCCTGGGCTATGACACCATGTGGATGGCGGAGCACCATTTCCAGCCCGAAGGCTACGAGTGCATCCCCAACCTCTTGATGCTTAACGTACACCTGGCCCACCTGACCAAGAACCTGAAATTCGGGTGCGGCTTCAACATCGCCCCCATGTGGAATCCCCTGCGCATGGCCGAGGACTTCGCCACCGCAGACATCCTGACCAAGGGCCGGGTAATCTTCGGTGTCGGACGGGGTTACCATACCCGGGAGGTTGAGACCTTTGGGGCGCCCCTTCTGGACCAGCCGGCCAATCGGGACCTGTTCGAGGAGCAGGTTGAAATCATCCTCAAGTCCTTCAACGAACGGTCCTTCTCCCACCAGGGCAAGTATTACACCATTCCGCCGCGCGTCCCCTACCGGGGCTACGAACTGGAGGAAATCACCCTGGTGCCGCGCCCGCTGACCCTACCGGTGGAGACCTGGCAACCCATCCAGAGCGCCACCCCCCGCGCCCTGGACTTCATGGCCAGGCACGGCATCAAGGGAATGATCGGCGGCGGCGTGTCCGAGGGCGGAGCCATCTACGACGTGATTGCCGCCTACCGGGATGCGCTGGTGCGGGCCGGCCGTAAAGATGTCCAGCTGGGTGAAGACCTGGCCATCGGCTTCCACTTCTTCCTGGCCGACACCCAGGAAGAGGCCATCCGCGAAGCGGCCAGTTACTACGAAGAAAACCTCAAGATGTTCGGCCCCCTGCGCCTGGTCCGTTCCCTGAGCGACGAACAGATCGAAGCCATGGGCGACCCGCGTCGCGCCCCCACTGCCGGTCTGCCCACCATCGAACGGGCCGTCGAGCGGCAGGGCTTCCTGTGCGGCCCCCCGGAACTGATTGTCGAGCAGCTTAAGGAACTGGAAGAACAGTACCCCGGCCTGGAGCGGGTGGGTATGAGCCACCCCGTTGGCACGCCGGAGAAAGTAATCCTGGAACAGCTGGAATGGCTGGCCCGGGACGTAATGCCCGCTTTCACCAGCAGGCTGGCGGAACCGGTTCCAGCCGACAATTAGTGGCGGCCGGCGGCAGTTGCGCCCGTTAACGGACTTAAAGAAGGGACGGCCCGTTGGAATCCAGCCGTCCCTTCTCTGCGTATTCGAAATCAGCTGACTACGCAAGGAAATCATCTACAGTGAAACCGGATGCTTCATCCCATGTCCTGCGCTGGCTTCCGCTGACGGCTGCGGCCGCCGTAGTATTAGCCCTGGTTGGGCTGTTGTGGATTGTATCTGCTCCTTCCGCCCCTACCGAGAGCATCGTATCTGCCGAAGTTACCGGTCCCGAACGGGTGCAGCCCCGCCCAACAGCTACAGCCGCGCCATCTCCCACACCTTTCGTCACAACACCCGCCGGCGATACTGAGGCCCCCGACTTCCGCGGTATCGTGCAATGGCTGAACAGCGAACCCCTCAAAATGGAGGAGCAGCGGGGCAAAGTGGTGCTCATCGACTTCTGGACCTATTCTTGAATTAACTGCAAGCGCACCCTGCCGTTTGTAAGGGACTGGTACAACAAGTACACCGACCGCGGTCTGCTGGTGGTGGGCGTGCACTCGCCCGAGTTCGAGTTCGAGAAGCTTGAGGAAAACGTCCGCGAGGCCCTTCCCCGGCTGGAGGTCCATTGGCCTGTAGCCATGGACAACGACTTCAGGACGTGGCGCGCCTACAATAACCGCTACTGGCCCCGCAAGTACCTGATCGACCAGGACGGTATCATCCGCTTCGACCACATCGGCGAGGGCGCCTACGTAGAAACCGAGCTCCACATCAGGAATCTGCTGGCGGAGGCGGGCGTCGACGTGTCGGATATTCCAGTGGGTGGGGCGCAGTCGCAGTAACCGAGGGTAACCCCACCGCAGGGATACCCATTGGCCGCTTTCAACATGAGCCGTTGAGCGGCTTTCTTTCTTTTGATATACGAAGCTCAGGAGGAATGACCCCAATGCCTCAGCAAATCTCCAGTGAAGTCCAGCCCCTGATACCGCGCAGACTTTTCTTCGGTAACCCTGACAAGGCGTCCCCGCAGGTCAGTCCCGACGGTACCCACATCAGTTTTCTGGCTCCGGTGGACGGCGTCCTTAATGTTTGGGTCGCTCCGGCCAACGACCCTTCGTCAGCTCGCCCCGTCACCCGGGACACGGGACGGGGCATTCGCCGGTACGGTTGGACCTACAGCCCCAACCGCATCATTTACCTGCAGGACCAGGGCGGTGACGAGAACTGGCGCCTTTACATGGTGGACCTTGAAACGGGTGACATCCTTGACCTTACGCCGATGGAGAACGTTCAGGCTCAGATCCAGCGGGACAGCCACAAGCATCCCAACCACATCCAGGTAGGTCTGAATGATCGCGAAGCCCAGTACCATGACCTCTATCTCATTGACCTGAACACCGGGGAACGGGAACTGGTCCTCCAGAACGACGAGTTCGCCTTTTTCGTTACCGATGATGACTTCAGAGTACGCTTTGCCGCCCGCTCGAATGAGGATGGCGGCACTGAGTTCATGCGCGTAACACAGGAAGGCGGATGGGAACCGGCCTTCACCGTAGACCAGGAAGACTCCGTTACCACCGGCCCAATCGAATTTGCCGACGCGGGGCGGGCGCTTTATTTCACCGACAGCAGAGGCCGAGATACGGCCGCCCTCACCTCAGTTGACCTGCAAAGCGGCGAGATAACCGTTCTCGCCTCAGACGACCGGGCCGACGTGGCCGATACAGTTCTGCATCCCACGGAAAGGACACTCCAGGCCGTTGCCTTCAATTATGACCGCAAGTCCTGGCAGGTTATGGACGACGCCGTGGACCGCGACCTGGAGTTCCTCTCTGGAGTATCGGCGGGAGACATCGAGATTGTCAGCCGCACTCTGGACGATGGCTGCTGGATCGTGGCCTATCTGCGGGACGATGGACCGGTGAGCTATTACCGCTATCTGCGAAATAGCAGGGACGCCCAGTTCCTCTTCACCAACCGGGCTGCCCTGGAGGACTTGCCCCTGGCCAAAGTCCATCCCGTGGTGATTCCGGCGCGGGACGGGCTGGACCTGGTCTGTTACTATTCCCTGCCGGTGGAGGCCGACCCGAATCAGGCCGGCAGTGTGGCGAGTCCCCTTCCTATGGCGCTGCTGGTGCATGGCGGCCCCTGGGCACGGGACGCGTGGGGCTACAACCCCGTTTACCAGTTGCTGGCCAATCGGGGCTACGCTGTACTCAGCGTCAACTTTCGTGGTTCCACGGGCTTTGGCAAGAACTTCGTCAATGCGGGCAACCTGGAATGGGGCGGCAAGATGCACGACGACCTGGTCGACGCCGTCCAATGGGCCATCCATCGGGGAATAGCCGACCCGGAACGGGTTGCCATCATGGGTGGCAGCTACGGCGGCTATGCCACCCTGGTGGGCATGACCTTCACGCCGGAGGTTTTCGCCTGCGGCGTTGATATAGTCGGCCCGTCTAACCTTATCACCCTGATGGAGACAGTACCGCCCTATTGGCAGCCGATGATTCAACTGTTCACCACTCGTGTGGGTGACTATCGCACCGTGGAGGGCCGGGAGTTCCTGTTGCAGCGGTCTCCCCTGTCTTTCGTTGATAACATCCGGAAACCGCTGCTAATCGGACAGGGAACCAACGACCCTCGGGTAAAGCAGGCGGAGTCGGACCAGATCGTTAAAGCAATGCAGGATAAGGGAATCCCCGTAACCTACGTCCTCTACCCGGACGAAGGGCACGGATTCGTCCGCCCCGAGAATAATCTGTCCTTCTTCGCCGTGGCAGAGGCATTTCTGGCCCAGTGCCTAGGAGGCCGCTGCGAACCCATCGGCGACGCCCTGCAAGGAGCATCTATCACCGTACCCGAGGGCGCGGCGCATGTGCCTGGGCTGGCGGAGACAATAGGGGGATAGCGGCTAGGGTCACCAACCATAAGTCATGCTAGAATGTGTAAACACCTTGAAACAGGAGGTGAAATCCGATGGAAACGACAGCCAATATTCTTGGCCCTATTTTGCTGGTAGTCGGCCTCCTCATAGTGTTTGTCAGCACCGGAGCCCTGTTTTACTCTTTGTGGCCACGCTCCAAGAAGGAATAGGCTTAGTGCGGCAATTTGCAGGCAATGGAAATTATGCAAGGGAATCGAGCTGAATGTCGCGCCTTTCCACTTTTTCGGTTTTAGGTCTCTTATTTGGGTTAGCTGTCTTGGGTGTCTCTCTTCTGATTTGGCTGGCTCCCGTTTCAGCGGAAGAGATGACCCCGGCCCAGGACAGTCTCATAAACATCGCGGATTGGATGACCAAGGCATCAGTGGGCGCCCTGTTGGGCTTTGCCGGCGGGCGACTTGCGGGCGGCAGATCCAATGGCAGACCCAGCTGAATGGACACAAGGCGCCGCAGCTGAATAGAGAAAGGGGCAGGCCGCAACCTGCCCCTTTTCAAATTGCTGTTAGCCCTGCTTTCACCTACAGGTTTATTGCGGCCTCCGCGTAGTCCCGCTCCTTGGTGTAGACCTGGATGCGGTGGCGCACCGATTCTGCCACGTATAGACGGTCCTCGGCATCCAACCTGACGGCTGTGGGCCGATTGAATCGCCATTCCACTTCCATGTTGGTCCGGCGACGGGCCTTGGCCACGTCCGGGTTGGCGTCGATGTAGTCCTGCACCCAGGGCGAGGGGGTTTCCGCGTCCCCCACCAGGGCGGCAATGAACTTGCCATCGGGTTCGTAAATCTTCACCTGGTGGTTGCCCCAGTCGGCTACGTAAACGTCGCCGTCCGAGTCTACCGAAACGCCGGTAGGACGGCGCAAGCCTCCCACACCCCCAGGAGTCTCCTTGAACTCAGTAAGGAACTGACCGTCGGCAGAGAACTTCTGAACGCGGTCGTTCTTCCAGTCCGCCACGTAAACGCAGCCTTCCGCGTCCAGGCACAGGCCCCAGGGCTTGTTGAACTGGCCCGGGCCACTGCCTTCGCTGCCCCAGCCCGCCAGGTATTGGCCGCCACTGGTGAACTTCTGGACCCGGTTGTTCTGGCTGTCCACCACCAGCAGGTTGCCTTCTCCGTCGATGGCAATGCCGGCAGGGCCGCGCAACTGGCCTTCCCCGGATCCGGCCTCGCCCCACTTCGCCAGGAACTCCCCATCCTCGTCCATGACGGTGATCTTGTTGGTGTTCTCGTCGGATACGTAGATATTCTCGTTGGTATCCAGCGCAATGCCCATGGGCCAGACGAATTGGCCGTCGCCCATGCCGAAGCGTCCAATGTCCGTAATGAACTCGTGGTTCAGGGTGCACTTGCTGATACGCAGGGTTATTTCGTCCACGCCCCGGTTCAGTACGTAGACGGTGTTGTCGCTGCCCAGGGCAAAGTCCATGGGCACCAGGAACCCGATGCCGGAAGTGGAATACATTCCAATGCAGTGGCTGTAATCGAAGACCCTCCCGGCTGCCACAGTGGTAAGCATTTCTATCTCCTCGATATTGTCGACGCAAATTGCCAGGATATCCTGGCCCTGCTATCCCTGTAGGGGCGGGTTTCAGACCCGCCCCTACATTCTTGGACTTGCCTTTTTCCCAGCGGCTTAAAGGAAATCCAGCTGCTCGTACTCGCCGCCGACGATGGGCTTGGCGTCCAGGCCCAGCCAGCGCTCGGCGAAAGTAGAGTAAAAGCCACGAAAATCGTAGCTGGGAACCAGGTCCCCTTCAAACAGGTCCTCCGCCTTCATGGACGGGTACTCGCCGTACATGCCGGGGTTCACCGCATCCCCCAGGGCGAAGGCCACGCCGCCCCGGCCGTGGTCGCAGCCGGTGCCGTTGTCTTGCACCCGCCTGCCGAACTCGGTGAAGACCAGCATAACCACGTTGTCCGACGCGTCATGTTCCCGCAGGTCGGCAAAGAAGTCATTTACCGCGCCGGAAACGTCTGTCCACAGCTTGGCGTGGGCGGGCAGTTGGTTGAAGTGGGTGTCAAAGCTGCCGTACTGGGTGTAGAAGATCTGTGTACCCAGGTTGGCCAGATGCACCTGCGCCACGCTCTTCAGGCTCTTGGCAATGGGGTTGTCGGCATACTCGATGGTCGACGAGTATTGCTCCGGGGCTGCCTTGATGATGTCGGCGCCCTTCAAAGCGTCCCGGCCCGTTTGACCCAGGTAGTCCATCACCGCGCCCGCGCCAATGGCCGGGGAATAAACCCGGGAGAAGAGCTCCAGCATCTGTTCCCGATCGTCACCACCGCCAATGGCGGGAATGTCGGTCAATACGCCATAGGAAGCCAGGTCGGATACTGACGTAACGGGGACCCCGCGCAGGGCCATGGCCCGGGGCAGTCCCTGGCCGAAGTTGACGCCTTTCAGCACGTTCTCTCCGGTGGGGTCCAGGTCGCGGATGACGCGGCCCAGCCAGCCCTCGGTTCCCACCTTGTCGGGCTCGCAGGTGTGCCAGATGTCCATGGACCGAAAGTGGGATCGGGAAGAGTTTTCGTAACCGATGCCGTGGATGATGGCCATCTGGTCCTGGTCCCACAACTCCTTCACGGGCCCCATGGTTGGGTGGAAAGCCAGGTCGTCCGTGAACTTGATCAACTGGTTCTCCGGTAGCCCCAGGTTGGGCCGGTTCTCCCAATACAGGGGGTTGGTAAAGGGCACCACCGTGTTCAGGTAGTCGTTGGCGCCGGAAAGCTGAAGGACCACCAGCACCGGGTCTTTCCTGGTTGAAGCCATATCTTTGTCCTCCCGATTTGGCTAGAATCGCCGGCTGATAGTGGCCGGCTTTGGCAAGCTATGAAACAGTTCCCTACCCTCGACGAGGTTGGAACATCCGCCTGTGGCGGTAAGGTCGCGGCGGGCGTGAACACTCAATTGCCACACACCCGCTCAGGCAAACTGAAACTCCCGGGTTGCGGCGATCATTGCCAGCATTACTCCCGTGCGTTTTTCCGCCTCGGCGGCTCCCTCTTCCGTGTCCCAGCTGATATCACCGCCATCCCGGGCATGACTCAGCAGTTCCTCGAAGGTGCCTTCGTCCACCTCCACCGGACCCACCAGGTCCAGGCAGGAGCGGATGAACTCGGCCGGGCTCAGGGTACCCCGTTCCTTCAGCCCCGCCACTATGGACTTGACACCAGGCAGGGACGTGTCCGACAGCAGCTTGGCGGCAAAGTTGACCCGCCGCACCAGGGCGCCGCCGTCAATCCACTCTGAACCTGTGTGCCAGCTTTCCACGCTGGGGGGATTCATCAACTCCTGGCCTTGCCATCCACACTCGAAGGCCAGCAGCGTGAACCCGGTCCGGGGCTGGTTGAAGTTGCCGGCCATGCGGACCGTGCTGACCACCAACTCGGCGGGACTCTTGACGTGCTGGAATCGGGCGTCCTTGAAGAAGTCGGAATTGAACAGCACCCGAAGGATCGACTTGATGTCTGCGTCCGAGTCCATGTAGGCCTCAACCAGGGTGTCTATGGCCGAAGGATCGTTGGGCGGGGTGATGTTCCAGGCCGGAACCTGCGGCTCGTCCGCCACGAAAAAGTTGTAAAGGTGTCGAGCCAGGAACCTGGCCGTGTCTTCCTGCTTGACGATGATATCGATGATGTCGTCGCCATCGAAGTTGCCGGTATGGCCCAGGAACTCCTTTTCCCCGTAGTCATGATCCTCAGGCCTGAACTCGAAGTTCCAGTAGAAGCGGCCAACGGGCTGGCGGGGCGGCTTGGCGCCCAGGGTCCAGCCGGTGAAGGCCCGGGATGCTTCTTTAATGTCTTCCTCGGAATAGTGACCCACCCCCATGGAGAAAAGCTCCAGCAACTCTCGGCCCCAATTCTCGTTGATGGAGCCGTAGTGATTGCCGTTGTTGTCCAGCCAGTAAATCATGGCCGGATTCTGGGCCAGTTTCACCAACAGGTTGGGAAAGTTGGTCAGCCCTTCCTGGCGGAACATGCCTATCTGGGCCAGCAGTTCCGGCGGGTTGTCCACTTTGGAATTTCCGGTGGCGAAAAGCTGGTGCCAGAACAGGGCCATCTTTTCCTTCAGCGGCCACTCGGTGTTGACCATGCGGTACACCCACTCCGTCTGGGCTGCCACCGGCGCCAGAGAACTCTCAAACTGGGGGAAATATCGGTACAGCTCATCCTCGTCAATACCCGTATCGTCACCCGGATTGAGCAGTTCTTCCACGGTGGCCTCGTAGCCCCGAGCGCACCGCTCCTCCAGTTCAGCGCGGCTGGCTCCGAAACCGGCTCGTCGCATTAAATGAGCCATCAAGGCAATGTCTTCCTGGCTCGGCATACCTTCTCCTCCGTTAGGTCTCATCAATTAACTGCAGCATTAAATTGGATCCCGCAACCGCCTCTACCGAGCGGCGGCGGCAGTCTGCTGGGCAGCCATTTCCTCGTCCCACGGGCCGGGGAACTGGCCGGACATGCGCCCCTCGGCCATGAAAACGTTTTCCTCGCGGTTCCATTGGCTCCGCGGCAACTCGTAGGAAACCTCGATGCCGTTGCCGTCAGGATCGTTGAAGTAAATACCTATGGAAATGCCGTGGTCCGAAATGTGACCGATGGGGACGTTCTTCTCCTTCAGCCGGTGGTACATTTCCTTGAGATCGTCCAGGCTTTCCATCATCCAGGCCATGTGGTTCAGGCCCACCTGGCGGTCCTGGATGCCCGGGGCCTCCTCTCCCACCTCGATCAAGGCGACTTCATGGGACTGTTCAATGTCGGCCGACATGAAAGCTGCCCGACCAGGCCTGAAATCGTAGGTGTGCAGGCCAAGGATGTCCTCGTACCACTTCTGGGAACGCTCCGCGTTGCGTACAAAGAGGTTAACGTGACCCAGGTATTTGGGCTTGTAGCTCATAGCATTACCTCGCAGTCGGCGTGATGCCTACAACTTACTAGCCTAAAATTACCACAAAGCAGTGTGTGGCGCAATAAATTCGTATCTGACAACCAGGGATATCGCAGTTCAATTTTAGGGACAATCCGTCGTACCAGCCCTGGCGGAATCGCCACCCCGGCCGGTCTGGCCTGGCCCCTTGTCCAGACCGCCCAGAGTCCTCTTGCCAGCAAACTCACCTGCCCTGGATTCAGTATCGCTTGGCCTCTACCGGTATCAGCTCATTGTTAACTGGGTCAACCGCCAGAAGCGCATCTTCCAAAGTGACCACGCCCAACAAGCTGGGTTCGCCCTCTTCGGCGAATATCACTGTCGTGATGAACTGCCTACCCCCGAGCCTGATTGCGGTTTGCCCTATATCTACCGCTTTCTGGACGCCGTCCGCCAATCTTGCCGGCACGGACGTGACAACCCGCACCCCCAAACTCTCCAGCATTTTCCGGGGCAGCGCGGTATAGGTGGAACCGGTATCTACTTCCAACTCCACTTCCCGGAAATTCCGGCCCTGGGGGTCGCCTACTTCCATTGTTGCGATTACAGTTCCCATTTCCCCACTCCTGCCTTCCTATTCTCTTCTCCTGGCAAGAGTCTCGCAATATCCTGCTCGATAAACGCTCAAGCCGGATAATTCTCCAGCCACCATCTGGCAATATCCATCCGGCGGGCAAACCAGACATCCTCGAATCCCTTGGCATATTCGATGAACCGTTCCACTGCCTGGGAGCGGGACGGCCTCCCGGTAATCCGGCAGTGCAGGCCCACCGACATCATTTTGGGATGAGTCGCCCCCTCCCGGTAGAGGCAGTCGAAGGAGTCCTTCAAGTATTCGTAGAAATCGCCGGTGCTGACCAGGCCACCCCGCCAGAATCGGGCGTCGTTGGTCTCAAAGCTGTAGGGCAGCACCAGCCAGGGCTTGTCGCCAACGGTAACGTAGTAGGGCAGGTCGTCGTTGGTGGCCAGGCTGTCGTAGATGAACCCGCCTTCGGCCGCCGCCAGTTCCCGGGTGTTGACGCTGGGACCGTACCGGGTGAACCAGCCCAGCGGCCGCTCTCCGGTCGTGGCCTCAATGGCCGCCACCGCCTTGCGCATATCATCCGCCTCCTGCTCCCGAGACATGTGGTGCACCTCGGCCCAGCGGTAGCAATGGCCGCAGGGTTCGTGCCCCTGGGCGGTTATTTCGCGGGCCAATTCGGGGTTGCGTTCCAGGGCCTGGGCGCAGCAGTAGAAGGTGGACTTGACCTGGTGCCGCTGGAACATGTCCAGCAGCCGCCATACTCCCACCCGGCTGCCGTACTCGAAGAAAGACTCGTTGTACAGGTCGCGCTGGCCCGGAGGTATGGGCGAAGGCACCTCGTTGTTACTCTCGTGGTGGTCATCGCCGTCCAGCAGCGAATACTCGGAACCCTCCTCGTAGTTGACCACCAGGGACACGGCTATCCTTGCCCCGCTGGGCCACTGGATCTGGGGGACGTTGCGTCCGTAACCGACAAAATCGCGTTGCGTTGCCAATTCATTCCTCTCCTGAGTTTCTTGTGGTCAGGTATTGCCGGGGCCGATTATAAGCCTTGACGGCCTCTGGGGAGAACGGTGGCGGCAATCGGCCGGATTTCGTTGACACTGCCAGCACCCCTGTTTACACTCGCCCCAACCGGACATAAGAGAGGCAAATTATGCCAAATCTCGAAGAACTGTTCGCCCAGGTTGACGATTCCCTGGACGACATCATCGCCCTGGAACAGGCCCTGGTGCGGATTCCTTCCGTCAACACGGGCTTCATGCCCACCGGCGACGAAACGCCGGTCTGCGAACTGGCCCGGGACTTCCTGGCCGAGGACGGCATCCCGTCGGAAATCCTGGAATCAGCCCCCAACCGAGGCAACCTTATCGCCCGCATGGAAGGCCGGTCCGGCAGAGCGGGCCTCATGTTCATGTCCCACACTGACGTGGTGCCGGTGGAGGACGACGCCAAGTGGCAGTTCCCGCCCTTCAGCGCCACCATCCACGACGGACGCATTTTTGGTCGCGGCGCCTCCGACTGCAAGGGCCTGCTCACCTGCCAGCTTATGGCCGTCCGTCTCCTTAGACGTAACGGCATCGAACTGGAGGACGGCTTGATCCTCGCCGCCGGCGCCGACGAGGAGCACGGAGGACGCTACGGCTTCGGCTGGCTGGCCGAAAACTACCCGGACAGGCTGGCCGCCCCCTATGCCGTAAACGAAGGCGGAGGCACCCCCATCCAGGCCGCCGGGGCCCTGACCTACATCCTGGGAGTTGGAGAGAAGGGGCGTCTGCAGGTGGAAATCGACGTGAAGGGCACAAGTTCCCATGCCTCCGTGCCCTGGCAGGGGACCAACGCCCTCTACCGCTTGAGTCGAGCGCTGAACTCCATCGAAGGCTACGACGCCGAACGCGACACCTCCACCGTCATTTTCGACCACCTTTCCACCTTTGCCATCGAGGACAAACCGTCGCCGGCCAACGTCGACGCCATCATCAGCGACATTCAGTCGGAAAATCCCCGCTTTGCCTCTATGTTGCGCGCCCTGTCCCGCATGACCCTGACTCCAACCATGGTGCAGGGCGGTATTAAGTCCAACAGCGTCCCCGAGTCCATCCGACTCACCTGCGACGTGCGCACCCTGCCCCACCAGGACGATGAGTACGTACGCCGCCAGTTGGACGAGGTGCTGGCTGACGTTCCCGGCGTCTCCTACGAGATTGACTACATGGCCCGGCCCAATTCCTCTCCCTTTGAATCGCCCCTGTCCTCCAGCCTGCAGCGCATCACGGCCCGGGCCCTGGAGCGGGACGACATCCAGTGGGTTCCCGCCATTAGCAACGGCTTCACCGACTCCCGCTTTACCCGCCCCCTGGGAACCGTCACCTACGGCTTTAACGGCTCCCATCCCGACGACGACCCGATGCTGAATTTCACCCACGGGACCAACGAGTCCATCGGTATCAAGAGCCTGATCAGCGGCACCAAGATAATGCTGGGCCTGGCCTGCGACATGCTGGCCGTGAAATAGCGGACGGCCTGACCAGGTGGACAGGGCAATCGCGTTTTAAGGAATGTCATGCTGAGCGAAGTCGAAGCATCTGAATCCGTACCTGCCAGCCAGGCATGGGGACCTAATCCACGACTCTCAGCCAAGAGTTGAGACCCTTCGGTCCGCCGCGGCGGACTCAGGGTGACTTGATTCTTTGCTGCCAGTCCTTGCGCAATTCTTGGGAGATTTATAATGCGATTGCCGTGCCCAGGAGGCCTTTCTGTTGACAAGGGCAGGGGGGTTGTATAGAGTCACCTAAACTTTCGGGCTATGCCCTCCACTCTTCGACGGCAATACTTCTCAATATTAACGATGGCGGCCACTGATGGCAGCAGTTGAATCGGAAAACGAACTGGTCCTGGAGGTGGAAGACCTTCGCACCTACTTCAGCACCCGTTGGGGTACCGTCAAAGCCGTGGACGGCGTCAGCTTTGACCTGCGGCGAGGCGAAACCCTGGGCATCGTCGGTGAGTCCGGTTGCGGCAAGTCGGTGACTATGCTCTCCCTGATGCGCCTCATACCCACGCCGCCCGGGGAGATTGTCAACGGCAAGATCGTCCTTCAGGGTCAGGACATACTTCAGCTGACGGAAAACGAAATGAGCAGGGTCCGGGGCAGCCAGATTGCCCTGATCATCCAGGATCCCATGACCTCCCTGAACCCGGTGTTCACCATCGGCAACCAGGTCAATGAGGCCATCCAGATACACCAGGACATCCCCAAGCGCAGCGTCCTTCAGCACACCCTGGACGTACTCCGCAAGGTTAACATTCCCGCCGCCGAATCCCGGGTCAAGGACTATCCCCACCAGCTGAGCGGCGGCATGCGCCAGCGCGTGGTCGGCGCCATCGGAATCTCCTGCGAGCCGGCGGTCCTGATCGCCGACGAGCCGACAACGTCGCTGGACGTCACCATCCAGGCCCAGTACCTCAAGCTGCTCAAGGACCTGCAACAGCAGCAGAACCTGGCCCTCATTTTCATCACTCACGATTTTGGCGTGGTCGCCAAGATGTGCGACCGGGTGGCGGTAATGTACGCCGGCAAGATTGTGGAGATGGGCAATGTCCGGGAAATCTTCAACTCTCCGTCCCATCCCTATACCGAAGCCCTGCTGGCATCGGTGCCCAAGCTGGAAGAAGACGTTGACCGGCTTTACGCCATCGAGGGGCAGCCCCCGGCCCTGCATGACCTGCCCGCCGGGTGCCCCTTCGCAGACCGGTGTCCTTACGTTATGGACCGGTGCCGGGAGGAATACCCCAGTGTCTTCCGGGTTTCGGAGACCCACCGAGCGGCATGCTGGAGGTTGTCATGACCCTTGCGTCGCAACCCTCCGGCGCCACTGAACAGGACGCTCCCCTGCTGGAAGTTGTCGACCTGAAGAAACACTTCGCCGTTACCAAGGGCCTCCTCTTCTCCAAGACCACCGGCTACCTGAAGGCGGTGGACGGCATCTCTTTCCGAATTGAAAAGGGCAAGACCCTGGGCATTGTTGGCGAGTCGGGCTGCGGCAAGAGCACAACGGCCAAGCTGTTGCTGATGCTGGAGGAACCCACGGAGGGCCGCATCCTGTTCGAAGGCGAGGACATTCACCATACCGACTCCGATCACCGGAAGGCCTATCGCAGCAATGTCCAGGCCGTTTTCCAGGACCCCTGGAGTTCCCTGAATCCCCGGATGCGGGTCCGCGACCTGATCGGCGAACCCATGGTCATCAACTGGGACGTACCCAGGAAGGAGATCGAGGAGCGGGTGCAGAAGCTGCTGCAGGATGTGGGCCTCAGTTCCTACCACGCCAATCTCTATCCCCACGAGTTCAGCGGAGGGCAGCGTCAGCGCCTGGCCATCGCCCGGGGAATGGCCCTTAACCCCAAGATGATCGTGCTGGATGAACCCGTGTCCGCCCTGGACGTTTCCATACGCGCCCAGATCATGAACCTGCTGAAGGACCTGCAAAGGGAGTACGAGGTCAGCTACATGCTGATTGCCCACCACCTGGCCACGGTGAGGTACATGTGCGATTGGGTGGCGGTGATGTACCTGGGGCAGATAGTCGAATACGCCGAGGTAAAAGAGCTATACAACAACCCCCTGCATCCCTACACCAAGGCCCTGATGTCTGCGGCCCTGCCGTCACATCCCGACATTGAACAGGATGAGATTATTCTCACCGGGGAAGTACCTTCACCGCTGGACCCTCCTTCCGGCTGCCGGTTCCATACCCGGTGTCCCTTCGCCATGGACCGTTGTGCGGTTGAGGTGCCGGAAACCAGGGAAGTGGCGCCCGGTCACACAACCTCCTGCCACCTGTACTGAAGTCTTACGAGCAAAAGGCCATATCGGTGGGGAGCGCTATTCCCACAGCGGCCCAGCTACGTTCCGGTCAAGGGCCCTCGGCGAAGATGCCGAAGGTGAAGGCATACACGACCAGCCCTTTCCCGCCCACGCTCAGCTCCAGCTTCTTGCGCTGGGCATATTCAGGCTTTTCCACCACCCGGTACATGCGTGCCTTGTCCACCAGGAGATAACTTTCGCCGTCAGGGCCGATGGCCACATCTGCACCCCGATTCTCTTCCACCAGGAATTGGCCGTCCAGCTTCACCAGGACCTTTACCGCTTCCGCGCCTTCGGGCGACATCACCGCGTTAACCGTTCTCGCCGAGTAGACCAGGGCAACATAGTCCGCGAAGTTGGCTTTATCCCCCAGGTGAAGGGCCCGCTGCCCCTCGTTGCGCCACGTCCCCTGGAAATAGAGCTGGTCCGGTTCCAGGTATTCGGGCGCCTCCAGTTCCAGCGTCCGGCCAGGGGCCGCATAATACTCAGGCTGCCCCACAAACCCTACTCCGTAATATTCCCGTTGAAAGCGGCCTCTATCGTACCCGGTGTACAGTTCCTGGGTGATGTGCTTGTCCGGAGCCTCCTCAAACCTGGCATCGGGCAGGTGGTCCATTGCCGGAGTGGGCGGATCGTCCGACAAATCACTCCGTGCTTCCAACAGCAACGAGCGCATTTCTCCCTCGAAGGTCTCGTAGTTACCCTCCCCTATGAGGTGGTATCGCAGCCTGCCCCGGTGGTCGATCAGGTATTTGGTGGGCCAGAAGATGTTCTCGAAATTGTCCCAGGTTGCGTAGTCGTTATCCAGGCCGACGGGCCAGGTTACGTCCAGGGCTCGGGCGGCAGTCAGGACGTTGGCCGGGTCTCTCTCGAACTCAAACTCAGGTGTATGCAGACCGATGATCCTCAACCCGTCGTCCGAGTAAAGGTCGTGCCATTCCTGGAGTTGGGGAACAGTCCTCAGGCAGTTGACGCAGGTATAGGTCCAGAAGTCCACCAGGACTACGTTACCGCGAAGCTCGGAGAGGGTTATGGGTTCGCTGTTCAGCCAGTGCGAGATTCCCTCGAACTTGGGCGCCTCCGGAAACCGGTTTCCAGCGCCCAGTTCTTCTATCGGGCGTGGTTCGCTGCCCAGCCGGGAGGATAGGGCCAGTACCATGAAGGTAAACGCCAATATGGCCAGGCCACACAAAATGAACGGCCCGGGTGATCCAACTCTCACTGGGAATCCGCCTCATGCGTGGCAATTTGAAGAATCTTCCAGGGCTACAAAAACGGAATCCGGGTTGGCCTGGAATCAGGCCAACCCGGAACTCAAGACGGGCTAAACCGCGGTGCTTATCTAGGCACCAGGTTGGGGGTGGCGGGACCGTCCATCACCTCTACCTCGGCGCCGGGCTGCAGCTCGCGAGCCTTGGCTTCCAGGGCGGGCATGATGGAGTCGATCAGGTCCTGGTCCAGGTCGGCGGCAACGCCAGGATACCCGGCGCGAGCGATCATGTCCCTCAGGTCCTTGTTCTTGAACCGAGTCAGGGTCCACTCCAGGGTGTCAGGAACGAGAGTCCTGTCCCAGAAGATCCGGTGGTTCTTGTTCCGGGGGCCATAGTGGTAGTGGGGAGCGTCCCGGAAGCAGTCAAAGGCCAGAAGCTCGGTCTCTTCGGTGTAGGTGCGGCCAGGGGTGCCGGCCAGGTCGGACAGGACGTGAATGGCCAGGCCGCCGTCGCCGCCGGCCTGCTTGCGCAGTTCCAGCCCGAACCGGATGTTGCCAGCTTCGAAGATGTCGTGGCCACGGTTGTGCTTCACGGTGTTGCGACCGTTGGCGTAGACCTCGCGGGCCGTGGATTCCAGTTCCCCCAGCGCGGCCTCGACCTCCCCCATGTTCACACTGCTGGCCAGGTCTTCATAACCGGCCTCCTTCAGCATGACGGGGAGGTTGTTGCGGATCTGCTTCACCGTCCACATGATGGGGTTGCCATCCACGGTGGGGTCCATCCGGCAAAGCTTGTTCTTGCCTTCCGGTCCATAGATGTAGCTCTTTTCGATGTCGAAGCAGTTGAACCGCAGCAACGTGGTGTCATTGGCTTCCACCAGTATTACCACGCCCTGATCGGAGTGGTCCTGAAGGTTGCCGTCCCAAAGCTCGTGCTGTACGACGAAACTGACATTGCCGGCGTCTATCTTAGTCCTTGCAGCTTGCTGCATAATGCGGAGTACCTCCTTCCCAAATTCTTCCTCAGGATCCAAGGATTCGCAGTTAGATTACAATACCGCCGCAATGTCCTGCAAGTCAGCCCTGGACCTGGAACCAGATCCCAGTTCCCGGTATACCGCAAAACATAATCTCGACGGAAATCTGTATCTTTTCGCTCCCCTGTTCCCGTTGTGCCCGATTATATCACGCAATACAAGAGGGATTGCAATATTCTCCATCGGCCCGGCAATCGGATTATGCCTTTTTTTGAGGTCGCCAATATAAGCCCGGCAGGCAAGGCAATCACGTTTTGTTTCCGGCATGAGGAGCCAGGTTGTCACTTGAGGGAAACCCTGCTGTCTCCTATCTGGAGGTTCGCCCGGCTCCGGGGGTTCAATTAAGGCAATTTTTTGTATCCGTGCCATTTTGGGCCATTTTGAGCCGTTTCGTATCTGGACGAGAGATCAGAGACGCCCCCGTGGCCCGAAAATGGGCCGTCCCCCAGATATAAAATGTGCATGCCGGATGGGCCATTTCGGGCCGTTTTGGGCCGTTCCGGGCCACTGGCAAAACCAAAGCCGATGGGATTCCCTCACCCCCGGCCTCTCTCCCCGAGCGAGAGGGGTGATTTGGCCATGGCTGGAATGTGCCATAGGAGTATGGTAGGGAAGCGTTACCCGGGGAATCAAGAGGAAGGTGTCACCAGGTTAGTGGCATTTTGATTACGGCGAAGGGGGCGTAGTTGTCGCTGGAGGGATAGCCGCAGTCGGCAGGTTGGAGGTTCTCGCCCGAAGGGGGATACGCCTGAGTCCGATTCCTCCTACGCCGGAACGAAGGGCTTTCCTCGCATGGCCCTTCTCGCATCATAACGCGAATGCCCTGGGGATTCCGGCAGGACAATCGCATTATTAGTTTCCCTCGAATTGCGCCAAGGGTGGCAGTAAAGAATCAAGACCCCTGAGCATTCCGAAGGGCATAAACTCTTGGCTGGGAGTCGAGCATTAGTCCCCATGCCTGGCTGACAGGTGGAGATTCAGATGCTTCGACTTCGCTCAGCATGACATTCGTTAAAACGCGAATGCCCTGGGGATTTCGGTGACTCCCAGGGCCGCCGCCAGACCCTGTGCTATACTTCGCCGGAGACAACTGAGACAGTCGGTGAAAGGAACATGACCACTATATTGGAAGCCACCACCAACCCCTTCGGCGGAATTCTGCCCAATCCCGCGGCCTTGCCAGTAGACCCGGGGGAATTCAGGACCTTGCTGGCTGACTCGCTGGCTGCCTGGCGGGAAGATGGTTACAAGGTTGTGTGGCTGGAGGTGCCCATCGGCCTGTCTGCGCTGGTGCCGGTGGCGGTTTCCGCCGGGTTCTGCTTTCACCATTCGGGCGAACGCCCCAATCTCTATTCTCCAGGCATGGAAGACGACCAGTATCTGATGATGACCCTGCAGCTGGAGACCGGGGCCTTCATCCCCCCCTACGCCACGCACTACATCGGCGTAGGCGGCGTGGTGCTGAACGGCAATCGGGAACTCCTGGTAGTGTGCGAGAGGCACCGCAACCCGGGCCAGCCTCCCTTCTACAAGCTGCCCGGCGGCGCCGTACACCCGGGGGAGCACCTGGTGGACGCGGCCATACGCGAGGTGCTGGAGGAGACGGGCATTCACACCCAGTTCGATGCCCTGGCATGCTTCCGTCACTGGCACGGTTATCGCTACGGCAAGTCCGACATCTACTTCGTGGCCCGCCTCAGCCCCCTCAGCAACGAAATCACGATGCAGGAAGAGGAGATCGAGGAGTGCCTCTGGATGCCGGTCGATGAGTACCTGGGTTCCGACGCAACCAGTGTTTTTAACCGCCGCATCGTAAAGGCGGCCCTGGACCACCCCGGCATTAAGCCCGAAAGCATGCAGGGATTTGACGACCGTGAGCGGGAGTTTTTCATGCCAACCTTGCTCTAAAGACAGAGCCGACTGGCAGGCAATAAAGAGGGGGAGAAGATCGCTTCTCCCCCAATTCATTCCAACTAGTCCAGCAAACCAACTAGACCGGCGAATTTACCACGCCGCCGCATGTCCGTCCCCCCGTGGGTCCGAAGCCCCCTTCAGCACTCCGGTCTCCGGTTCCCGGACGATCAGCTGCACAATCCCGTCGGTAACGCCCTGCTGCCGCCACGCCACCTTGTGGCCCAGGCCTTCCAAGGCCTGGCCGACCGATTCGGGCATTCCTCTTTCCAGCTTGAGTTCCAGGGGCGTCTTGATGGTGGCCGGGTCGGTGCCGGGGAAGCTCCACCAGCGGGGCGCCTCCACCGCCGCCTGGGGGTCCATGTCGTAATTGATCAGGTTAGCCAGCACCTGCAGCCCGCACTGCGGCTGGTAGTCGCCGCCCGGTGTGCCGCCTACGATCACCGGCTCGCCGTCCCGGAAGGCCATGTAGCAATTCAGGGTGTGCATGGTGCGCTTGCCCGGCTCAATGATGTTGGGGTGTCCTTCCCGAAGACTGAAGCCCCGGCCGCCCCGGTTGTTAAACAGAACTCCCGTGCCGGCGGCGACAAAGCCGGAGCCGAACCCGTTGGACAGGCTGTGTATCCACGACACGCAATTGCCCGCGCCGTCAGCCACACAGAAGTAAGTGGTGTTGCCGTCGCCGTCTTCGGCAAACGCCACCGCGCCATTGTTGGCCCTGGCCGGGTCAATCTCCGGACGACGGCGGGCTGCGTACGGCTTTGAAATCAACTCCTGGAGCGGCCACTCGACGAACCGGGGGTCGCCGGCCAGGCGGTTGCGGTCGCCATAGGCAATTTTCTTAGCCTCCGCCATCAGGTGGATAGCATTGGCGGAGTTATGGCCCATTTCCCCCAGGTCAAAGTCCTCCACCAGGTTCAGCATCTCCAGCAGCAGAAAACCCTGGGTGGGCGGCTGCGTCTGGTAAACGGTATAGCCGTGGTAAGTCGTGGAAATTGGGTCGTAAACATCCAGCCGGTGGTCGGCGAAGTCCGACTCGGTAAAGAGGCCTCCCGCCTCCCTGAGTTCCTTTACCATGCGGTGGGCCAGGTCGCCCCGATAGAACTCATCCGCTCCTCCCTGCGCCACCTGGTGCAGGCTCCGGGCCAGGTCCGGATTGGCCAGGATCTCTCCCTCGGCCTTCATTCCACCGTTGGAAGAATAAATTGCCGCGCTGGCCGGGAACTGGGAGAGCTTTCCAACGGCGCCGGCAAAGCTGCGGCCAACCCGTGGCGACACCGGGAATCCCTCTTCCGCGTACCCAATAGCGGTCTCCAGCAGACGGGGAAATGGCATGGTGCAGAAACGGCGGTGCAGCTCCTCCCATGCGGCGACCTCGCCGGGAACGGAAATGGCGTGGGGGCCTTCCAAAGGCATTTCCTCATAACCCCGGGACCGGTAATAGTCCGCCGTGGCCCCCGTGGGCGCTGTACCGCTGCTGTTTATGCCGGTCAGTTGGTCGGTGGCGGACTCGTAGGCCAGGATAAATGAGTCGCCTCCCATGCCGCACAGGGGCACCAGGGTTACCGCCTCGGTAGCAGCCACAGCCAGCGCGGCGTCAAAGGCGTTCCCGCCCTCTCTCATTATCTGGATACCGGCTGACGCGGCCAGGGGTGAGTTGGAACAGACGATGCCCCGGCTGCCGTATACGAGACTCCTGGAAAGAGTTCCAGCTACCATATTGCCTCCTTCAGGTCGGAATTAACCGGACATGGTCAGGAAATTTTTGTCTTCGTGTCGCCGTGACTCAAACTGTGTTGATGGACTGCCAAGCTGTCTGCCGGCCCTGAGCTTGAATTTGGCCCGAACTGACGTTTGCGCAAGCTGGCCGCAAGGAAAGTAAAAATGTACCAAGCAATGCAACGTACCGATCTATGCAAGCAAGGAAGGATGTCCGCTACTCATCCCTGAACGCGTTGCACGCGGTGGTCAGCGCCGCCGTGCCACCCATCACAAAGGCCACGCCCACGGTCTCGGCAATTTCCTCCTCGGTCGCGCCCACTGCCCTTGCCCGGTTGGCGATATTCCTGACGCCGTCCGGGTGGGCCATTATTGCGTCGCAAAGCATGGTCATCAGAACCTTCACCTTCAAAGGGAGGGCGCCGTCCGTCAGGACGTGGTTCCTTACGTCCATAATTTCCTTGTAGAGTTCCGGGGAATTGCTTTCCAGCTTGGCTTGCCACGCGCCCGGGTTCGGTAGAGTCATCAGTCCCGTCTCCCTGAAGTATTGGTCTCCATCAAGACTTGGCGAGTTAGAGTTGAGTTAGATGGGAGGCCTGCGATTGTGCCAGGGCGTGGCCTGTTCGTATGCATACGCCACGTTGAGTACCGTGGCTTCACCATAGGGCCGGCCGGCGATCTGCAAGGCCAGGGGCAGCGCCCCTTCCCCCTCAGAGGTGTAGCCGCACGGAATCGAAAGAGCGGGGGCTCCGCTCAGGCTGTAGGGTCCCCGGTAACTGCCCTCCACCAACGCCTGGGCTGCAGACTCTTTGCTGGCCACGCCGGTGGTGAAGTCCAGCTTTCCCGCCGGTGCGGACGATGTGGGCTGCACCAGCACGTCCACCTCTTCCAACAGGTCCAGCACCTGCCTCCTGACGATGGCCCGCAGCTTCTGGGCCTTGTAGTACACCTGGCCCGGTATCAGGTTGCCAGCCATGAAAGCGATCCGGGTGTTGACGTGATAGTCCTCGGGCCGCTCCCGCAGCCATTCGGGGCGCAGGCTTACCCGCTCCGTGTGGGTGATGGTGCGGACGATGGCCCCGGTTTGCTGGGCCAGGGGCAGGGATACCTGGCGCACCTCCGCGCCCAGTTCCGCCAGCACCTGGATGGCCGCCTCGACCGCCTCGCCGGTCTGGCCGTCCAGGCCCAGGGCCGGGTCCATCAACTCCTTGACCACACCCACCCTCAGCCCTCGAATATTACCGGTAAGGGCCGCCCGGTAGTCGGGCACCGGAACGCGACCGGTATAGGGATCGTTGGGATCATAGCCGGCGATGGCGCCTATGGTGGCGGCGCAGTCGTTAACCGTTCTCGAAATGGGGCCGATGGTGTCTACCGACCAGCAGGCGCCGTCCACGCCGTATCGGCTGACCCTTCCCCAGGTGGGCCGAATACCTACCAGCCCGCAGTTGGCGGCCGGACCCCGAATGGAGCCGCCCGTGTCCTCGCCCAGGGACGTGGCGCAAAGAAACCCGGCGGTGGCCGCCCCGGAACCCGTGCTCGATGTGCCCGGGTTTCGCTCCAGGTCCCAGGGATTGTGGGCCGCGCCGTAGTAGGAACTTATGGGATCACCCATGGCGAATTCGCTCATATTCAGCTTGCCAAGGATGACTGCCCCGGCCCTTCGCAAGTTGGTGACTACCGTGGCGTCGAAGTCGGGCACGAATTCGTCCCTTATCCTGGAGCCGTCGGAGTTGCGGACGCCCTTAACGTAAATCTGGTCCTTCACCCCCACGGGCACCCCGTGAAGGACGCCCCGGTATTCGCCGCGGGCGATTTCTTCCCCGGCCTGCCTCGCTTCTTCTCGGGCCTGGTCGGCACAGACCGTTATGTAGGCATTGAGTTTCGTGTCCATGTCGCCAATACGGGCCAGATAGGCTTCCACGGCTTCCAGTGGGCTTATCTCTCTTGCTGCAATGTGCCCGCCCAGTTCCGTCGCGGACAGGTAGGGTATTTCGCTAGGACTCATCCTGGACCTCCTGGGTGGGGAAAATCAGAGGCAGGGGTTCTGCCGCGTTGGCGCCGGGCGCGTCAATGCTTGCCATGGCTTCCAGGATGGCGTTAAGGCTGTACCCGACCTGGGTTAATTCCGGTTCCTGGATGTCCAGCCCCACTGACTTTCCCAGGGCGTGGATTTCTTCGTTGGACAGGTCCGGCATGGTCACCTCCCGTCGTTCCTTCTAAAGGCTGGTCTATTAAGCAATGGCAATGGTAACATACGCCGGAACTTTTCGGCGCACGGCTGGCATTGTTGACGGCCCCTGCGACAGTCCCCGGCACTGCGAAAGGACCACCTGGCCCCTACCGCGGAGCGGCGGCGGGATCAATGTTGCCGGAGGTTCGAAAAGCAGGGAGGACGTCTTGATCGAACAGGCGATTCAGCCCAGGAATTATCTTTCCCGGGTGCGGGGTGTGGCCCTGTTGCCCGAGGAAAGGGTGGCGAGGGTCTTGTCGCTGGAAGAAGGCCTGCTGGATGAGCCATCCGGCAGCGGTCAACTGCTGATCGCAACTACCCAGCGGATTCTCTTTTTCCGAGACGAAGGCCGGGCCCGCGAGGCCACTATGCTACCCGTTGAGGAACTGAAGGGGGTAGTGGTTGATACTGCCCGAAGGGGCACCTTGTCTCCCGTTCGAGGCATTTTGACTCTGGTAGCCGCCCTGGCTTTCTACCTGCTGGTGGCCTACTGGTTGGCCGGCCAGTTCGAGGGGCCGGGCCTCCCGGGCGTAAACATGGACTTCGTACCCTTTGTCCTGCTGGCCGGCGTTCTGGTGGGCGCCTGGCTTTACTGGAGGCACAACGTCCGGCGGGCCGGCGGGAAAGTCACCTTGCAGGGTTCCAACTGGAACCTGTCTTTCAGCGTCCTCGGAGCGGAGAGGATACCAGACATTGACGACCTGGTTGAGTGCCTGTTCAGGTGCCGGCAGGAACGCTGGGATGAAATGCTGAGGCCCCAGATCCACTCCCAGCCCTAGTTCGTTAGCCCTTATGCGGTGACACCATTAGTGAACCGGCCCAGGCCCTTGCCGTACGCTCCGGGTCAGCCCAAAGGTAGCGCCGGGTCTATGTCCAGTTCAAGGCCGTATTCGTCGCCCCTTTCGAACTGGAAGTAGGCGCACGCTGCAATCATAGCCCCGTTGTCTGTGCATAGCACCGGGGGAGGAATTATCACGGGCAGTTGGGATGCCCTGGTAATTTCCGCCCTCAGCCTGGCGTTGGCCGTCACGCCGCCTCCCAGCACGATTCCCTTTGCCTTGTAGCGGCGGGCCATTTCCAGGGTCTTGACCACCATCACCTCTACCACCGCTTCCTGAAAGTTTGCGGCCATCTCCCCCACCAGCCGGTCAATGTTGTCCCGCATTTCCCCGGTTTTTTCGGCCTCCGGGTCGCCCGGGTACAAGCCCTCCGCCTGGGCCAGGTGAAGCAGAGCGGTTTTCACACCGCTGAAGCTGAAGTCCAGGGTATCCCGCATCCACGCCCGGGGCAGGGGAGAAAACTCGGTTCCGTCGTGGCCCTGGGACGCCTTTTGAATCTCAGGGCCGCCAGGGAATCCCAAACCGAGTATGCGGGCCGCCTTGTCAAAGGCCTCGCCTGCCGCGTCGTCGCGAGTACGGCCCACCAGACGGTAAACGCCGTGCCCTTCCATCAATATCAGGTCGGTGTGCCCCCCGGAAGCCACCAGGCAGGCCAGCGGAAATCCCGGGGAATCCTCGGGATGATCTTCATCCCCCCTGGCCAGCCAGGACGCATATATGTGTCCTTCCAGGTGATTGACGCCCACCAGGGGTTTGCCCAGGGACAGGGACAGGGCCTTGGCCGTGTTCAGGCCCGTAATCAGCGAACCGGCCAGGCCAGGGCCGTAGGTTGCCGCCACGACGTCAATGTCCGAAAGGTCTAGGCCGCTGTCCGCCAAGGCTCTCTGGAGGGCCGGCGCCATGTCCCTTATATGCTGTCTGGAGGCCACCTCCGGCACCACGCCGCCGTAGGGAGCATGCAGTTCCACCTGCGACGACACAATGTTGGAAAGCAGACTCCGCCCGTCTTCCACCACTCCCACAGCCGTTTCGTCGCATGAGGTTTCAATGCCCAGAACTTTCAGTCCCATTGTCTGTCCTTTTCAGATACAAAAGGAGTTGCTTCTCCCTGCGGAAAGGCTATTCACCCCCTTCCGTAACCGAGCTCAATAGAGGCGATTATAGAGCCGAAGCAATCTCATACTAAGTTCAGCGCTGGCAAGGGTCAACTTTACATCGAAATTGCCCCAATGCTATCATCCATTCCATCAAGGCCGTGTCGCCTTTATCCGGTGTCATGGATATAAACATTAAACCTTCAGGAGGCCTAAGGGTTTCAAAATGGAGTCTGAGGATTTAGGCAAGTTAGCCCTCCTTGTACTTTGCCTGTTCTTGTCCGCATTCTTCTCCTCGTCGGAGACCGCATTCATCGCCCTGTCCAGGGCCAGACTGATCCACTTGATCAGCATTGGCCGGCGCAACGCCAGGCTGGTGGAACGCCTGATATCCCGCCCCGAACGTCTGCTTGCCACTGTCCTGCTTAGCAACAATCTGGTCAACACCGCCGCCGCCGCCCTGGGCACAGCCATCGCCTTGAACATGATCGCCAACGAAAGCGTGGCGGTTATTGTTTCCACCGTGGGAGTAACCCTGCTCCTGCTCATTTTCAGTGAGACTTTGCCCAAGACTGTGGCCTGGAACCGGTCGGAGACCCTGGCCTTTGCCTACGCCAGGCCGCTCACCCTGGTCGAATTCTTCCTCTCGCCAGGTGTAAGAGTTCTCCAGGCCATCACCAACGCCTTCACCCGCATCATGGGCATCACCAATTCCAACGCAGCGGTAAGCGAGGGTGAAATACGTTCGCTGATTGAAGTGGGGGCTCAGACGGGCGCAGTGGAACAGACAGAGGCCGAACTGCTCAACAAGGTCTTCAGGTTCGGCGACCAGAAGGTGCAGGAAATAATGACGCCCAGGACCGAGATAGTGTGGGTGGAACATGGTATGACCCTACAGAACTTTCTCGCCCTTTACGCACAATACAACCACACCCGCTTCCCGGTATATGCGGGTGATACGGAGAATGTTGTTGGCGTCCTCTCCAACAAGGACGTGCTCCTTGCCCTGGGAAGGGGCCATATGGAACTGGAAGACAGTGTCACCGAACTGCTGCGAGATGCCTACTTCGTCCCTGAGACCAAGACGGTGGCCGACACCTTCTCCGAAATGCAGCAGGGTGGCTACGGGCTGGTCCTTACCGTGGACGAATTCGGCGGCATAGCGGGCCTGGTAACCCTGAAGCAAAACCTGTCGGTAATCGTCGGCCAGGTGGACGAAGAACGCGATGAGGAGCTTGAGGAATTCTCGGAGATAGACGAGAACACATACCGATTGAACGCCGGCATGACCATCATCGGCGCCAATGACCGGCTCAAACTCGATCTGCCCGAAGGCGATTACCAGACTGTGGCGGGTTTTGTCCTCGACCAGTTGGGATACATTCCTGAAGCCGGCGAAATTCTCGAGTATGGTGACCTGAAGCTGACCGTGCGTTCTATGAACGGTGTCAGAATAGAGGAAGTCCTGGCGCAGCGGGTACCCAGTCTGAGCGCCGGAGAAACAACGTGAAATTTTACCTGGTCCGCCACGGCGAGACCGAATGGAACAAGCTGGGTCGATTCCAGGGCCAATACGACACCCTGCTGAACGCCGCCGGCGTCGAACAGGCAAAGGTGATCGCCCAAGCGGCCAGGGAATGGGACCTGGCCGCAATCTACGCCAGCCCCCTGACTCGGACCAGGCAGGTAGCCAGCGAAATAGGCCAGTGCCTGGGGTTGCCAGTCAATACCCACGACGGCCTGAAGGAACTGGCCCTCGGAGAACTTGAAGGCGTGACCGGAGAGGAGATGCGGGCGGGCTGGCCAAAAGTGTTTGATACCTGGAACAGGAGCCCGGAGACCGTGGTCATGCCTGGCGGAGAGTCGCTGGTGACTCTCGAGGAACGGTCCTGGCAGGCTATCCTGGAACTGCAGGAAGCGCACAGACACGAGGATAACCTGGCCGTCGTCTCCCACAACTTCACCATCCGGGCCATCTGCGGCAAGGTCCTGGGGATTCCCCTGGCCAATTTCCACCGATTGCGCCTTGCCCTGGGATCCGTCAGCGTTTTTGAAATGGACTCCAGGGGCCCCCGCTTGCTCACCTACAACTCCACCTGCCACCTGTTGGGGCAGAGTCCCCCCAGCAACGACTAGCGGCCGATAGCCATGCCCGTCGTCGCCCAAGTTGACCGGAAGGTGGCCGCCGCCCTCGAGCGGAGCGGGCTGAACGGTCGCGACGCCTCCCTGGTGGTGGGCGTATCCGGGGGGGCCGATTCCTCAGCCCTGCTGTACAGCCTGAATCGCCTGCGGCAAACCCTGGGATTTTCCCTGCACGTCGCCCACCTGAACCACGACTTCCGCGGAGAGGAAGCCGACGAAGACGCCCGGTTCGTCGCGGCTATGGCCCGGGAACTCGGCCTGCCTTTCAGTGTGGATAAGCAGGACCCCATCGCCTACCAGCGGGAGCAGGGCATCTCCTCCTTCGAGCAGGGCGCACGGGAGATGCGATACCGCTTCCTGGCCGAGGTGGCCCACCGGGTCGGAGCGCCGGCCGTGGCCGTCGGCCACACCTCCGACGACCTGGCTGAGACAGTGCTGCTTCACATAATGCGGGGGTCCGGGCTGCACGGCCTGCGGGGCATGATGGAAACCGCCCCCTGGCCCTGGCCTACCGGACTGGACACCCCGGTCATCTTCCGCCCCCTTCTAGGGGTGTCCAAGGCGGACTCGGTGGAATACTGCACAGAGCTGGGCCGGAGCTACCGCGAGGACAGCGGAAACCTCCTCTTTCGGTTTACCCGCAACCGGGTCCGGCAGCAGCTTATGCCGCTCATCGCCAGTGATTACAACCCGCGGGTGCGCGATGCCCTGGTCCGGCTCGCAAATACCGCCTCCCTGGATCTGGACTTCATGGAGTCCGAACTGGAGCGAGTTTGGGACCATCTCATTGGTGATGACGAAAATGCCGCCGCCCGCCCGGCGTCGCCGCCTGCCGTCAGCTTCCTTCGGCAGTCCTTCGACCGCCTTCACCCGGCCATGCAAAGACTGGCCCTCCGGCGGGCCTACGTGACGGCGAAAGGCGATTCCCGGCGGCTGGGAGAGAGCCATCTGCGGAGCATGACCGAGTTCGCCTGCTCCGACCGCTCCGCCGGAAACTTGACGCTTCCCGGGAACGTAACCCTGGACCTGTCCTCCGACAGGATATCAATCTATAGGACCGAGTCGGTCCCCGACTCAGCTTCCGAATGCCCATTCCCAGACCTGGCCGACGATTCTCCAGCACTGCCCCATAATATTGCGCCAGCAAATGGCATTCATTTCTATGGGCAATGGTGTGTGGCTCTGGAGCAACTGGTGGCGTCACAGATTCCCGATTTGCGTCAGCCCGACGACTTTACCGCCTATTTTGACCCTGCGGCCCTGGGCTCGGACCTCCAGGTGCGTAAACGGTTGGAGGGTGACCGATTTCAGCCACTTGGTATGGCCACCATGAAGCGATTACACAATTTTTATATCGACGCAAAGGTACCCCGGGCGTGGCGCGACAGGGTACCCCTGCTGGTGGGAAAGCAGGGAATCGCATGGGTAGTGGGTTATCGCATCGCCGAATGGGCAAAAGTGCCTGTGGAGCGAACAGCAGACACTCCGGTATTGCGAGTCCGCTTCAACCGGATTGACGAATAAAGTGCATGGATCGTTATTTGCGCTTGCGAGCTAGGAATCCAGCTGCTCGGCCAGCGATTGGGGGTCGGTAACGGGCAGTTGGCAGACGTAATTCTGGCAAACGTAGGCGGTGGCCCTGCCATTAACCATTCCCCGCTCCGCCAGCAGGGGAATTTTATACCCTGGCGGGACATCAGCATTCTCCGCATCGCCAGGGGCGCCCACCAGCACCTTGTTGGGCAGGTACCGGCGGTGAACGGCATCCAGCAACGCACCCACGTCCTCACTTTCCAGGTCGCCGACAATGGCGATTTCCCTGGGCAGTGAGACGTAGAAATCCAGCACCCCCAGCCAGTAGGCTGCCCCGCCAGGTGCCTGGGTCATGAGCCTGCCGAGGGCCCGCAACGGCTGAGAAGCCTTCAGGTTGTAGTCTTCGTCGCCGGTGATGATTGCCAGCTTCAGCAACACCTCCGAGGCCACGGATCCGCCGCACGGTTGAGCGTTGTCGAATACATCCCGCGGGCGGGTAACCAGGCTCTCGTGCTCAGAACCCGTGTCGTAGAACCCGCCGACGCCCTCGTCCCAGAACAGAGAAATCATTCTGTTGGCCAGGGCTACCGCACGGTCCAACCACTCCTGCTGGAGCGTGGCCTCATGCAACGCCAGGAAGCCGTCCGCCACGCAGGCATAATCTTCCAGGTAGCCCGGTATCTTGGCTTGCCCTTCCCGGTAGGTGCGCAATAGGCCACCGTCGACAATCATCTCCTGGTTCAGGAAGCGGCCATTGGCCGAAGCAGCCGCCAGATAGTCCGCGCGTTTTAGCGCTGCGCCGGCTTCGGCAAAGGCCCGCAGCATTAGGCCGTTCCAGGATGCTATTACCTTGTCGTCGCGGAAGGGATGTATGCGGTTCTCCCGTTCTTCCAGCAGCTTTGGCTTGCCCCGGGCAATGAGTGCGGTCAGTTCGTCCTCGCTTATACCGTGCTCCAGCGCAAAGCCTTCCGGTTCCTGAGGAATGTTCAGGATGTTG
Organism: Dehalococcoidia bacterium; assembly: GCA_965207275.1. Taxonomy (GTDB): domain Bacteria; phylum Chloroflexota; class Dehalococcoidia; order Lucifugimonadales; family UBA3495; genus Bin22. The sequence goes on along the minus strand of CBDBMH010000002.1, from coordinate 1,066,467 downwards.
GCCCCTTCGAAGTTCCCGGCGTCGGTGACTCCATAGAAGCCGCCCAGCATATTGCCGTCGGCCTCGCCCAGGACTTCCCGAATCTCGTCCGGAGACCAGACGAAGAACTTGCCCTCCACGCCTTCGCTGTCGGCGTCCTGGGCCGAGTAGAAGCCGCCCAGCGGGTCGGTCATCTCTCGGAGAACGTAGTCCAGGGTCTCTTCGGTTATGCGGCGGTACAGATTCCTGCCGGTAATCTGCCAGGCATGCAGGTACAGGCGGGCCAGCAGGGCATTGTCGTACAGCATCTTCTCGAAATGGGGTACCAGCCAGAAGGCATCGGTGGAGTAGCGGTGAAATCCACCGCCCAACTGGTCGTACATGCCGCCGTAGGCCATCTTCACCAGCGTCATTTCCACCATTTCCAGGGCCCGGGGACTGTGGCCGTGGTGGTAATAGCGAAGCAGGAATTCGGGTGTCATCGGCTGGGGAAACTTGGGCGCCGCGCCAAAGCCGCCGTTCTGGTAATCGAAGTTGGCTGCCAGCCGCGAGGACGCTTCGTGCAGAATATCCGCTGAAAGCAAGCCACTTCCTTGGGCAGGCTGGGCCGAGCGGCCCATCTGCTCGGTAAGTTGATTCGTTACCCGTTCTATTTCCCCCCGGTTGGTGCGGTAGGCTTCGGTCACCGCCAGCAGCAACCGGGGAAAGCCCGGCATATTCATCCGGTCCGTGGGCGGGAAATAGGTGCCGCCGTAGAAGGGCTTGCCCTCCGGCGTGAGAAAGACGGTCATGGGCCAGCCCCCGCTGCCGGTCAGCATCTGAACCGCCTCCATGTACACCGCGTCCAGGTCCGGCCGTTCCTCCCGGTCCACCTTTACGTTGACGAAGTTGGCGTTCATCAGACTGGCAATGGTCTCGTCCTCGAATGACTCCCGCTCCATCACGTGGCACCAGTGGCAGGCGGAGTACCCAATGCTCAGCAGGATGGGCTTGTCCTCATCCTTAGACCGGGACAGCGCCTCCTCCCCCCACGGGTACCAGTCAACGGGGTTATGTGCGTGCTGCAGCAGGTAGGGGCTGGTCTCGTCAATTAAGCGGTTGGGCATCTTACTCCAACTCCTCTGCCAGCCTTGCCAGCAATTCGTCCAGCGGCATCGCGCCCAGATTGCCCCCTTCCCGGGTACGTACGGCTACCGCTCCGTCTTCCTGCTCCCGGTCTCCCACCACCAGCATGTACGGCACCTTTTGAAGCTGGGCATTCCGAATCTTCAGGTTCATGCGCTCGCTGCGGCTGTCCACTTCGGCGCGGAATCCTTGGGATTCAAGCTGGCCCTTTACCGATTCGGCGTACTCCAGGTGCCGGTCAGCTATTGGGATGACCGTGGCCTGGACGGGAGCCAGCCACAGCGGGAAAGCCCCGGCGTAGTGTTCGATCAGTACCCCCAGGAACCGTTCCAGGGAACCGAGGATGGCCCGGTGGACCATGTAGGGCCGGCTGCGACCTCCCTCCGGATCCATGAAGGACAAGTCGAACCGCTCCGGCAGGTTGAAGTCGAACTGGACCGTGGTGCATTGCCACTCCCGGCCCAGCGCATCCTGGATCTTGATATCCACTTTTGGCCCGTAGAACGCCCCGCCGCCTTCGTCAATGTCGAAAGCCAGGCTGCGTTGTTCCAGGGCGCGCCGCAGGGACTCGGTAGCGTGGTCCCACATTTCCAGTTCCCCGGCGTAGCTGTCGGGCCTGGTTGACAGGAAGATGGAATAGTCGCTGAAACCGAAGGCATCAAGCAATTCGAAGGTCAGGTCCAGTACCCCGCCCACTTCGTCCTCCACCTGCTCGGGCAGGCAGAAGATGTGGGCATCGTCCTGCGTGAATCCCCGCACCCGCATCAAGCCGTGAAGAACGCCACTCCTCTCGTAACGGTACACCGTTCCCAGCTCGGCGATACGCAGAGGCAGTTCGCGATAGCTGCGCAGCGCGGATCGGTACACCATGATATGGAAGGGACAGTTCATGGGCTTCAGGAAATACTCCTGCTCGTCCACCTCCAGCGGGGCATACATGCTGTCCCGGTAGTGGGCCAGGTGACCGCTGGTCTGCCAGAGTTGGGCCCGCCCTATATGGGGCGAATAAACGATGCTATAGTCGTGGCGGTAGTGAATGTCTCGCCAGTAATCCTCCACCAGGCCGCGCACCACGCCGCCCTTGGGGTGCCAGACTATCAAACCCGGCCCAATTTCCTCGTGGATGGAGTAGAGCCCCAGCTGTCGTCCCAATGTTCGATGATCGCGCCTTTCCGCCTCTTCCAGCCGCGTCAGATAGCTGTCCAGGGCCTCCTTGCTTTCCCACGCGGTGCCGTAAATGCGCTGGAGCATGGGACGATGCTCGTCCCCCCGCCAGTAGGCGCCGGCGATGTTCAGCAGCTTCACCGCCTGGATGTCCGCGGTGCCATCTACGTGGGGACCCTGGCACAGGTCAACGAACTCCCCGTGCCGGTAAATGCTCAGCGTTGTATCTTCGGGCAGGTCGTTTATGATTTCCAGCTTGTAGGGCTGATCGACGAACAGTTCCGCCGCCTGGCCCCGGCTGATTTCCTCCCGAACAAAAGGCTGACGGGCGGATATGGTCTCCCGCATTAGCCCTTCGATGCTCTCCAGGTCTTCAGGAGTGAAGGGGCGCGAAACGTCGAAGTCGTAGTAGAAGCCGTCCTGGGTGGGCGGCCCGATCCCCATCTTGGCTTCCGGAAAGATGCGTAGCACGGCATCGGCCATTACGTGGGCCGCCGAATGGCGCATCCGGTGCCGCAGGGCCTCCGTGGAGTTCGCATTGGATTGGTCAATTGCTCCGTGGTCCAGCATAGAGTTGTCCTGCACTAATTTGGGTTGTCGCCAGGGGAAATGTACCGTTCCTCCCGCCTGCTTGTACCCCGCCAGGCAATTATAACCAACCCGCCATGGTAAATATAACGGGCGGCAAGCTGTCGGGGTGGGCGGCAGTCCCCGCGGGCCATTGCACCTGGTTCAGGAACCGTAGAAAGCCCGCCTGACGCTCTTCCTGCGAAATGCTTCGAGCAGTTGTCCCTTGATCGAAATTCCGTACACTACCGCCACAAACAGGGTCAGGGCCAGGCACAGGGTGAACTGCTGCCATCCCGGCGACCGAACCAGGACTTCCAGGTTAAACAGCCAGGCCGCCAGGTGCAGCGCGTTGGCCAGGGCAAATCCGGCCGTCAGCGCCGCAATGGCGTTCTTCGACAGAAACAGAACAATCACCCCGGGCATAATGGCAATCATGGTTGCCGCCGGCGCCAGCGCCAGGCAGATCCCTATCAGGCACGCGGCCCCTTTGCCGCCCCGGAACTTCAGCAGCAAAGTCCAGTTGTGCCCGACTATAACCAGGGGCGCGGTAATCAACGCAGCCCATTCCGGCAGTCCCACCCACATCGGTAGCAGCGTGGCGACGGCCGCCTTGCCTGCGTCCACCAGGAAAACAAGGACAGCCCACCAGGCCCCCAGTTGGTGGTAACTGTTCAGGGTGCCGGCGTTTCGGCTGCCCACTTCCCTGATATCAATGCCCTTGAGATAGTGCACCAGGATGTACGACGGGGAAACGGAGCCGATGAGATAGGCAGCCAGGCCGAGCAGAGCTATGGAAAGTAGTTCCAAGGAACGCCTCTTTGTCCCTGGCGCATACGATCTGAAGGCTTGCCAGGATCAATGGATATTGAATGCGGTTTTACCTACGCCATTCTACCAACCCCCATATTTGAAGGCAATTCAATCACCTCATTACTGGAAGACCCGACCCAACTGGCAATCCCCTGCCGTCATCCGTATAATTGGTTACAAGAAATCGTAACGACATCTGGGTGCGTCACCAATACACGGCCGCCCCGACCGAGGAGAAAACAAATGGATGACATCAGGCAGGAACTGGGGTCCCTCGTCCTGAAAATCGATTCAGTCGTGGAGCGTCTTTGACCTCCCGGAAAGGGAAGCCACCATCGCCCGCCTGGAGCGGGAAGCCTCTCAGCCGGGCTTTTGGGACGATCCCCGCCATGCCCAGCAGGAGATGCGCACCTTGGGACGCCTCAAGGACACGGTGAGCCTGTGGCGGGATATGGCCTCCCATGCCACAACCCTCCTGGAACTGACTGAACTCGCCACCGAAGACGGCGACGGAACCCTCCTGGAACAGATCGAAGCGGACGCCCTCCTCCTTTCCCGAATGCTTGCCCGCGAGGAAATAGCCCTGACCCTGTCCGGCCCTTACGATGACCGGCCGGCCATCGTGTCCGTCTATTCCGGGGCCGGCGGCACCGACTCCCAGGATTGGGCCGAGATGCTCTTGAAGATGTACGCAAGGTGGGGCGAAGTCCAGAATCGTACCGTGCAGGTTATGGATATGGCCTACGGCGACGAGGCTGGCCTGCGCAGCGCTACCCTGGAAATAGGCGGGGCCTTTGCCTACGGCTACCTTAACTCGGAGCGGGGCGTCCACCGACTGGTCCGCCTGTCGCCCTACGACCCCAACAACCTCCGGCATACATCTTTTGCCCAGGTTGAAGTCCTTCCGGCGGCCGCTGAAGAGGAGGAGCTTGTTGTCCGGTCTGAAGACCTCAAGATGGACACCTTCCGCTCCAGCGGGCCCGGCGGCCAGAACGTGCAGAAGGTAGCTTCGGCCGTGCGCCTCACTCACATCCCCTCCGGCATTGTCGTTTCCTGCCAGACGGAGCGGTCTCAATACCAGAACCGGGAATACGCGATGCGCATCCTCACCGCCCGCCTGCTGGCCCGCCAGAACGAACAGCGGGCCGAGGAACTGGCCAGATTGCGGGGTGAACGAGTGGCCGCCGAATGGGGAAACCAGATTCGCAGCTACGTGCTCCACCCGTACAAGTCGGTCAAGGACCACCGCACCAACTTCCAGAGTACCAACCCCGACGCAGTTTTGGACGGCGCCCTGGACGATTTCATCGAGGCCTATTTGATCTCCCAGGTCAGGTAAAGCGTCGCTCCCGCTAGAAAATAGAAGGGGCGGACCACGACTGGTCCGCCCCATGAATTCTGACCGCTATTGCTCCTGCTTACGAGCAGGACCCCAGAATATGGCCGAATTTCAGCCGCTTGGTTTCCAGGTAACTGCGGTTCTCATCATTGGGCGCCCCCTCGAGCTGCACCCGCTCTACCACTTCAACCTCGGACCCGGCTAGTCCTATAAGCTTCTTCGGATTGTTTGTCAGTAACCGGATCTTTCTAACCCCCAGGTCTGCCAGAATTCTTGCGCCCACACCGTAATGGCGAGTGTCTGGGGCAAACCCCAGCATCTTGTTGGCCTCAACGGTGTCAGCGCCACCGTCCTGAAGGGAATAGGCCCTGATCTTGTTATGCAGGCCGATCCCCCTGCCTTCCTGCCGCATGTAGAGTAAAGCGCCCTTGCCTTCCTCTCCCAGCCGCTTCAGGGCAAGTTCCAATTGCTCACCGCAATCGCAGCGCATGCTGCCGAATACGTCGCCGGTCAGGCACTCGCTGTGGATACGGGTAAGAACCGGCTCGTCCGGCTCCCAGTCGCCTATGGTCAGCGCAATATGCTCGCCCGGGTCGTAGGGACTCTGGTAGGCGTAGGCCTTGAATTCGCCGTACTTGGTAGGCATCCGGGCCTCGGCCACCAGCTTTATCTCCACCTGGTACCGGCGGCGGTAAGCGATGATCTGCGCAATGCTGAGTATCTTTAGTCCATACTCGGCAGCGAAGACTTCCAGGTCCGGAAGACGGGACATGGAACCGTCGTCGTTCATAATTTCGCACACGACACCGGCGGGGTACATTCCGGCAATGTTGCACAGGTCAACGATCGCTTCCGTGTGCCCCGGCCGGACCATGACGCCGCCAGGATGGTATTGAAGGGGGAATAGGTGCCCAGGCCGGGAAAATTCTTCTGGCCGGGCTTCCGGATCAATGAGGGCCTGGATGGTCGCGGCCCGGTCCGCTGCGGAAATGCCAGTGGTAGTACCTACCTTAAAGTCCACTGACATGGTGAAAGCGGTGGGCATTTCGTGGGGAGCATGTTCGCTGTCTATCAGCTTGATCCCCAGCTCATTCAGCCGGTCCTCCTTCATGGGCATGCACAGGAGACCGCGGCCATGCGTAACTAGAAAGTTGACCGCATCGGGAGTAACCATTTCGGCCGCCATCACCAGGTCGCCCTCGTTCTCCCGCTTTTCGTCGTCGACGACGATGAGTATCTTGCCAGCTTTGAGGTCTTCCAGGGCCTCTTCCATGCTAGATAGAGGCATAACTTCTGTCAGTCTCCTCGGATATTCAGGTTTTGAATCCGCCCCTGCCCCTGTTCCCCACCTAACCCGTGCCTGCCTGTCTCAACATCAGGCTTTCCACGTATTTGGCGAGGATGTCCACTTCCAGGTTCACCCTGCTACCAACCGATTTCTCCTTCAGGTTGGTGTGGGAGAAGGTGTATGGTATCACAGAAATCGTGAAGGATGCAGCCCCCCGCTTGACCACGGTAAGGCTGATGCCGTCCACCGCAATGAAACCCTTTTCCACCACGTAGGGCATCAGCCGTTTGGGTACGCGAACCCGGAAAATGTAACAGTCGCCTTCAGGCCTGATGGACGTTACCCGTCCGGCGCCGTCGACGTGCCCCTGCACTATATGGCCCCCCAACCGGTCACTGGCGGCCAACGGCCGTTCCAGGTTGGCCACGCTGCCTTCGGACAGTTCACCCAGGGACGTGCGGCGCAGGGTTTCAGGCGCCAGGTCTACGCGGAAAGCGTCTCCTTCCAATTCCACCACCGTCAGGCATGTCCCGTTCACGGCGATGCTGTCCCCAAGCTTCAAGTCTTTCATGACCAGGCTGGCCGACACGGTAAGTCCGTAGTCGCCGCAGGACGCCACAGTGCCGACTTCTTCCACAATTCCGGTAAACATAAGAACGACCGCCTTTGAAGCTGTCTGATGAATACGTCCAGATAGAAATAGTTCTATAGGTCCAGGATTTTGCTGGCAACTAACCGGCGGTGGAAGGCCTGGTCGATCTGGGCCTGCCGAATCGCCCCGGCGCCTTCCCATCGGATGGATCAATGGCCCGTAAGCTCATATGTGGGATGGAGCTTGATTTCCCCACGCCGACTCATTTCCGGCGCCATGCCGGCGGACGCAGAGCAGCGTCAACCGCAGCCCGTTTGCATTCCCAAGAATGCTGAATTAAGGCAGCGACAACTAAGCTCCACCGGCATTCTTGCCGGGGTAGCCCGTTATCAACCAGTCCGGCCCTATCTGCCGAATTTCCGTCCGCTCCACCCGCCATGCCTCGGACATAAACTCGGGCCCGTGGCCTTCAATAGGCGAAGCAGCCTGCATGCCGCCGATTATGACCGGGGCGATGAAGACCTTCACCTTGTCCACCAGCCCGTCGTCGAAAAGGGACCCCAGGGTGATTCCCCCGCCTTCCACCAGCAGGCTGACCACGCCGCGATGGCCCAGTTCCACCAGTACTTCTCCCATTTCCAGCATCCCCGGCTCGTGCTGAGCGCCGGTCCAGGTCTCGGCTCCGGCCTCCCGCAGTCGCTCGATCTCGCTTCCCCGCGCGTCGCTGGAAGTCACGATAAGGGTTTTTCCAGGTTCGGCCAGCATTCTGGCCGCTGACGGCGTCCGGCAGTGACTGTCCAGAACCACCCGTATGGGCTGCCGGGCCAGGGCCACGCCATCATTGTCCCGGGCGGTAAGCTGGGGGTCATCTGCCAGCACCGTGTTGATGCCTACCATGATGGCGTCGCACTCCCGACGCATGCGCTGGACTTCGGATCGGGCAAGGGGGCCGGTAATCCACTGGGAATCGCCGGTATAGGTGGCGATCTTGCCGTCCAGGCTCATGGCATACTTGGCGGTCACGAAGGGCAGCCCGGTGGCGATGTGCTTGCCGAACGCTTCGTAGAGTTCCTCCGCCCCTTCGGCAGGTTCAATCCTGGCGGCAATTCCCGCCTCGCGGAGCCTTGCCATTCCTTTGCCGGCCACCAGCGGGTTGGGATCAATAACTGCTACCGCTACTTCACTGATGCCAGCGGCAATGATGGCGTTGGTGCAGGGAGGCGTTCGCCCAAAATGGCAGCAGGGTTCCAGAGTGGTGTACAGGGTGGCGCCGGCGGCCAACGGCCCGGCCTGGTCAAGGGCGCCTACCTCAGCGTGTCGTTGCCCTGGCGGAAGCGTGTATCCTTCCCCCACCACCGCGCCGTCCTTCACTATCACGGCCCCAACCGCCGGGTTCGGACTGGTGGTGCCCAAAGCCTGGCGCGCCAGTGCAACCGCCCGCTGCATGGGAGCATTTTCGTTCATCTTCAGTCAGTTGTTCCGGTACAGGCAGAGTGTAAAGCGCCGCTCCAATGGAGCTGCTGCCGGGCTCACAGCGGTAAGCTATAGTCTCACCTTTCTTCCATTTCCGCGAGCGGCTTTGGGCCTTGGATACTCCGGTAAGCCTGAACTCGCCTTTCCAACTCACTCCCCTGGTACAAAGTCCCGGTGAAACCTGCTGGCCGTGGGTTCCGTCTGGCCCTGGTACTTGCTGCCCAGCGACTCGGACCCATACAGCCGGTCCGCCGGGGTCGTGAGAGTCAGGAAGGAAATCTGGCCGATTTTCATGCCATAGTACAGGGTTATGGGCAACCTGGCGAGATTGCTCAACTCCAGTGTCAAGTTGCCTTTCCAGCCCGGGTCCACGAATCCTGCCGTGGAGTGAATCACCAGGCCGATGCGGCCGAGAGAACTCTTTCCTTCCAGCCGGGCAACCAGGTCCTCGGGCAGTTCGATGTGCTCCACCGTACTTCCCAGAACGAAATCGCCGGGGTGCAGGATAAAGGGCTTGTCCTCTTCGATCTCTACCAGTTCACTCAGGCTTTCGAGGCTATCCTTGACGTCGATGTGCGGTTGCTGGTGGTTGCTGAATACGAGAATCTTCCGGTCCAGGTGCAGGTCGACGCTGGCCGGCTGAATATCCTCGGGGTCTACCGGATCTATGACGATCCGGCCCTCACCCAGCGCCTCTTTAATTGAACGGTCGCTCAATACCATAGTCTGGCCTGTTTCCATTGCCGGGAGAACGCGGTTAATGCCAATCAACAATGTGCCCCGGAAACCGCCGGGGCACACTGATTCTAAGACTATGATGTTGCGATGACAACCATAAGGACCCGGAACATCTTCGGTCTATTCATTACTCCCGGCCGCCAATCAGGTACTGCCCCACCACGTTCACCTCGACCGAAACTTCCCCCGGGGATATGGGGGTTGCGATGCCGCCGGAGGAGTCGGCCGCCGCCTTCGCCAGCGCAAACTCCGCCCTGACCACCGGTGGCTGAAAGCCTCCCGTCTCCGTCAGGTACACCAGTTCGCCCAACTCGACTCCGGCCAGGTTCGCCAGTTCTCCGGCCTTGGCTTTCAAATTCGAGACCGCGGCGCTGCGGGCCTCAGTCTCCAATTTCTTTGTATCTTCCAGGGAGAACGACAGCCCGTTGAACCGGATGTTGTCCCCTCCGGCCTCCACTGCGCCGTCGATAACGTCGTCCACCGTATCCAGGTCCCGTACCAGCACCGTAAGGTTGTTGCTGACTTCGTAACCCGTAATCACCGACCGGTATTCCTGGAAGCATTCTTGCGCCTTGGGGCTGTCAGCCATGCCCGTCGAGGCAGGACCTTCCGTATTGGCTTCGGTCTCTGTCGCCGCCTCATCCGGGCCTGCGGCGTCGACGCACCGGGTAATTTCCCGTCCGGTGTAGCGGGGCTGAATGCTGAAATATCCGGTCTGGATGTCCTTGTCTTCCACGCCGTCGTCCCTGACCGACTCCATTACCGCATTCATTGCCCCCGCGGCGGCAGAGCGCGCCTCTCCCACAGTGGCCTCGATGGCCTGGACGCCCAGCCTCAGGGCTGCCACGTCCGGCGCCGCGCTGGCCCGGCCTGAACCCGAAACCACTATTCCGGCGGCCTCCCCGTTCTCCCGTCCCGACATTTTTGCGGGGAATTCGTCGCCACCGGCAACGCTGGTGCCGCTCAGATCCTGGGAGGCGATCGCTTCGCTTTCAGCAGATGGAACTGCTTCAACCGGCGCAACTATTGACGCGGGGTCTTGTACCGCCTCCGCCGCCGCTTCTACTTCCCTTGGACCGGCGGTACCTTCCTCTTCCCTGACCTCGTCTTGAATCGTAGCCACGGTTTCCTCACCCGCTTGTACGCCTCCCACCGTGGTGCTGACCGGCACCTGCGATGAACAGGCCGCTGCCAGCATGGCAACCACCGCCAACAGTAAAAATGCGAAAAAGTACTTTGCCTTTGACATCAACATAATCCGCTGCCTCCTCAGTTCTCCAGTCCAGGACGATTCACTATTAGAGACGCATCTTGTTCGGCTTTTGTTCCCGGGCGTTGGCCGCGCCGTCGGGCGGAACGGAAACGGACCAGCATCACAACCACCACCAGGATCACCGTCGCCAGCGCTGCGCCAACCAGGACTGCCAATGCCAGGTCGTCCCACAATAGGCCGGTTGCACGCTCATCCCCAGCCTGAGCAGAGCCCGAAACCCCGGCCGAGCCGGAAGTACCTTGGGTTCCCTGCGCTTCTGGCAAGCCGTGATCAGACTTGGAGCCTTGAGCCGTGGCCGCGTTCGCATCATCTTGCGGCCCTGACGGACTTCTTGCCCCGTCCGCACCGGCTGGCCCGGCCGGGCCCGGCTCGCTCCTAGCGCCAGCAGGGCCAACAGGGCCAGCCGGGTCAGCAGGTCCGGCGGCCCCTGGCTCGCTCTGTCCCAACTCCCTGACAGACGGCTCGGTCGGCTCCGGCACACCCGTAGGCCGGGCAATGGCTGCCACCACCGGCGTAGGCTCCATCTTCTGCGCCGGCGCGGAGGCCGTAGCTTCCGGCAACTCAGGCGTTGCGTGCGCCGGCCCTAATGCGCCTGGGATAGCCTTCGGCTCCACCATCGCTGGCCCCGGCGTACCTGCCAGCTGCTTCGTCCCTGGCAGAGGTGTGGCCAGGGATTCCTCCGCCGCGGTCGTTGCCTCCAATGCCGCTGCCGACGCTCCTGAAGCCCCTGGGTCCGACGGCGCCAACTCTGCACTCTGAACTGTCGGAGCAAGGGTCGGGGTATCCTCCATCGCCCCCGCGCTCGACACCGCACCGCCGGCCGGTATCGCCCGCACCGCATCGGTCTCTGCTCTTGCCGTCGCCTTGGGATCCCCGGCATCAGCTTGACTAACGATCCTATCCGGAACCTTTGCCGCCGCTTCTATAGGCGCGCTCGGTTCGGGCTCCCCCGCAGCGGCCTCCTTTTCAGCTGCGGCAAAGGCCGGCGCCGCTGTTGGCGCCGGCACTACCGCCATGGCGGCAGCCTGTGGTGCTTCAGCCGCCACCGGGGCCGATGTAGGCGGAGGTCCGGCCTCCGTTTCCGCAAGCCCTTCAATCACGACTTCTTTTGCCACTTCGACTTGACCGCCGGTTTCATGGCGCTCCGCTGAAACCTGCGCCGGAATGGGCGCCGATGCCGGCGAGCTCGGTTCGGAGGCCATGGCCATGGCCTGTTCCGGAGCGGGCGCAGCCTGGGCAGCCGCCGGCTGCGCTGGCTGCATGGATTCAGGTACGGCCGGCTGGGCAGGAATGCTTTCGACCCGCTCCATTTCCATGGCCGCCGTGGAAGCCATGTCTCCGAATCCCTCTTCCCCGCCTCCCGACAGCCACGGCCCAACCTCCCCGCTGAGAACAAATACGATCACGGCCACCCCCGCCACCGCCGCCGCCCCGGCGTAGGCCCATCCCGGCATCCGAAATCCCGCGTCCCGGGCTGGTCGGTAGATCTCGGCCGCAGCCGGCGCTTCCGCAAAAACGAAGCTGCGCGTCATCGGCTCCCGGGGCAGGGCACGCAGCAACGCCCTGGTCTGCTGCAGCGACTCCAACTCCTCCCGGCAACGGGCGCATCTTTCCACGGCACGTTCCACCCGAGACCGCTGTACCGACGACAGACGGCCGCTGATGTAGTCCGTCAGCCGGCCCTCGTTCAAATGCCTATGTCCGCCAAAAAGCCACATATTCCTACTTTTCCTGACGGAACCCGGAAGGTAGAAGTTCCCCTGCGTTTCTCAAATAGTCCCGCATCTCCCGACGTCCCCTGCTTATGCGGGACTTTATGGTCCCCACCGAGCAGTTCAGCGCCGTGGCAGCCTCCTCATAGCTGAACCCCTCCACGTCCACCAGCAGAATTGCCAGCTTTCTTTCCTCTGGCAGCGAGGCAAGTCCATCCTCAATCGTACGGCGAAGCTCGCCGCGTTCCGCAAACTCTTCAGGGGATTCGTCGACGGAAGGCAGGTTGACAACCGACAGGCTACCGTCGTCCGACTCAGTGTCGGATGCCAGAGGGTTCAGGGGTACCGAAGGGCGGGAACGGCTGGCCCGCAGCATATCTCGGCAGTTGTTGGTAACAATCCGCATCAGCCAGCCCCGCAGGTTGTCTCCCCGAAACTGGCCGAAAGAGCGGTAGGCGGAAGTGAGGCTTTCTTGCACCGCGTCCTCCGCCAGGTGTCGGTCCGAAAGGATGCGGCAGGCGACACTGTACGCCTGACCCTGCAAGCCCGTAACGATGCAGTTGAAGCAGTAGGAGGCGCCCTTCCGGTCCTCGATGGGCAGTGTGGTGTGGTCGGAGCAGCTTTGGGTAAGATCTTGCAGCCTGTAGTCCGTGCTTGCCATCTACACGCTGAAGAAGCTGCCGACTTCTCCGCCCCTGCGCCACCAGCCTGGCGGGCAGACTAGGGCCCACCGGGCAGGCCCGCGCCGGAATGATCGGCTAACCCTGGAAGGATACCCGTCCATCCAGCAATCCCCGCGCCATCACGAACTTATGGATCTCCGAGGTGCCGCCGCCGATGCGGGCGTGGCGCAGCAGGTGATACCAGTGGGGAATTGGCATATCCAGGGTTTCGCCCATGCCCCCGAATACCTGCATTATCTTGTCAATGCTGCGACAGCCCCACTCCCCGGCGCAGTACTTGATCATGGACGCTTCAACCCGTACGTCCTCGCCCTGGTCAGCCCGGGCGGCAGTCTCCCGGGTAACCGCCCGCAGGTTCATGATGTCGATATAAACGTCAGTGAGCATCCACTGGATCGCCTGGCGGTCGCTGATGGGCCGCCCGTAGGTAACCCGCTGCTTTGCCCATTCAATGGCCATTTCCAGGGCCCGCGTAAGGATACCCAATGCCATGGACCCGCGCAGCAGCCGGTCATGGTGGACCAGCCACTTTTGACCCAGCGTGAACCCCATACCTACTTCGCCCAGAACCTGGGTCTGGGGCACCCGCACTTCATCCAGGTTGACCATGTACTGCTGGGCCCGGGTGGGAACTATCCAAACTCGAATGGGGTCAAAACTCAACCCCGGAGTGGGATTGTCCACGATGAACATGGTGATGCCGCCCCGCTGCCGCTTCTCCTGGTCCGTTACCGCCTGCACCAGCAGGAAGTCGGCATTCGCTGCTCCCGAAATGAACATCTTGGTGCCCGTGATCACCCAATCGTCCCCGTCCCGCACCGCGCGGGTTTGCATCATTCCTCCCGGGTCCGAGCCTGCCTGGGGTTCCGTTTGCCCGAAAGCGTAATTCAGATCGCCCTGTATGGCCGGATAGAGGTAATTTTCCTCTTGCTCCGTCGTGCACGAACCGATCATCATCATCGGTACCGGAGAGGTCGGAAGCTGGACGATGCTCTTGTGTATTTCTTCGTCCATCACCACGTGGCCCAGGGCTCCCATGCCCCCGCCGCCATACTCCTCAGGCACAAAGGAGGTGTAAATGCCGGTCTCCTTGGAAATCCGATTCAGCCTTCCCCACTTCCCGTGGTCCAGGGTTCCTACGATGCCCATAACCGTCTCGGCGATTCCCTTGGGGCCGCCATCGTCAACCCCTTCCTGGGGTGGGTTCGCCAGATATTCCGCTTCAAGGGGGACGCATTCGTCTCGGACGATTTGGCGTACCATGTTCTTGAGGCCGTCAAGCTCGGGGGAAAGTCCAGGTTGCATGGGTAAGCTCCGACACAGTGTTGAATAGGGAAAAGACTCTAGGGCCAGGGGTGGAAGCCGAACTAAGGGTCAAAAACGAAGCCCCCGCACGGGGGGCGAAGCCTTAATGGAAGGGTCAAACGTAAGTGAAGGCACGGTAGACGCCGGTTTGCTCTTCCTCCTTCGCCAACCCGGGGAGACTCTCCATCTGCGGCACCGCCATCGAGTTTATGCCGGCCGGCGCCGTCCCGGTATACGTCTGCGTCACGGCGCCCACCGCCGCCAGGCTGACGGCCACGGAGAGAATTACAAAGACCGAAACTCCAATTAATGTCCCTTTCATAACGACCATCCAGGGGACCGTTTCAACTAGGAAAGGATCGCCATTTCAACAAGGGTCCTCGTGTAAGCATATATTCTAAATGGTTTCATCCAGTTTTGCCAATTCGCAGACCGCGCCCCGCAGGGCTACCGCACTATAAGTCTCCCTCGAATTGCGCCAGCACTGGCAGCAAAGAATCGAGTCACGCTGAGCCCGCCGCCCCCAGCGTACGCATTAGGCGGATTGGCGCGCTTGCCGAAGGGTCTAAACTCTTGGCTGGGAATCGTGGATTGGGTCCCAATGCCTGGCAATCGCGTCTTAAATGGAGGCTGATACTTGGAACAGCGGTCATGTCGCCCTGAGCCTGCCGAAGCAGAATGTCCGCCCTTGGCGGGGGCCTAGAATCCTACCCACCGGTCTGGTTACGGGTCCGGAAGTAGGCTTGAAGGGTGGATTCTAGACTCTTCGGCGGGGTTCAGCCTCAGCGAGACCGAAGGGATCAAAGTGACAGTTCGATAAGGCGCGATGGCCCTGGGTCCCATTGCCTGGCTGGCAGCTACGGATTCAGATGCTTCGGCGTCCGCCCCGGTAGAATATCCGCCTTTTGCGGGCGGGCCGAGCTTGGCCCGGGGGCTCAGCATGACCTTCATAAGAGCGCCATGGCCCTGGTGACACCTGCCTCTTGATTCCCTGGATAACGCTTCCCTACCATACTTTCATGGCCCATTCACGACATAGCGCCCTCAAGGTCAGATCACCTCTTCACCAGGGAGCGGAATCCGCCTCAGGTGGACCCTTGGCGGCAGAGGCCGGAGGTCAGGACGTCTCCCTGGCTCAAGTCCGAAAAGTGGCCCAAAACGGCCCAAAATGGCCCGGAATGGCCAACCCGGTCTACCCATTTCCTATCTGGCCAGCGGTCCATTTTCGGTCCACCGGGGCCCCATCTGACCCACCTTCCAGATACGAAACGGCCCAAAATGGCCCAAAATGGCACGGAAATCAAAAAAATTGCCTTATCTGAAGACCTTAAGGGAGGCGGTAACCCATTGGCAGTCCCAGGTTTCAAGCCTTCATAGAGAAAATTGGAGAGTCGGAAATTCGAGCCAGCCAGAAAAGTATGGAAATGGGAGAAAATCTTCATGTCTTGTGGAAACCAGGACACATCAACCCGGGGCTCGGACCTGATACTGGAATCCGGCCCAATTGCCCGCGGCTTGGAGACCTTTCGGCAGTCAGCGCCGGCTTCCATTCGTGATAGAATTGGTTGCTGCTTGCAGGAACCGGGCAAGAGACTCTTCCAGGCTCTCATGAAGGGCGGGCTGTTGATGAGTCCCCCATACTAAAAGGACTTTGGAATTTGATCCAGCTTCGCAACATACCCAGTGTGGAACGGGTGCTTTCCTCCGACACTCTGGCCTGGGAAATGAAGGCCTACAGCCGGGAGTGGATCCTATCCCTCGTGCGCCAGGAACTTGACCGGGCCCGGGCCGGCGTGATGAACGGCGCGGACGCCCCTACCGTTCAGGAAGTGGCGGACGCCACCCGGACAGTCATCGAAGCTATGAATCGACCGGCTCCCAGGTCGGTAATCAATGCCACCGGGGTGGTAATTCACACCAATCTCGGCCGCGCCCCCCTCAGCAGGGCTGCCACCGAAGCGGCCATCAACGCCGCCCAGGGGTACTCCAACCTCGAATTCGACCTGGACAACGGCCGACGGGGGTCGCGCCAGGCCCACCTGCAGAACCTGCTCCAGGATATTACCGGCGCCGAAGCGGGCCTGGTGGTCAACAACAATGCCTCGGCCGTATTGCTGGGCCTGTCTGCCCTGGCTGCCGGAAGAGAGGTGATCGTCTCCCGTGGCGAAGCAGTGGAGATTGGCGGGGGCTTCAGGGTGCCAGACGTACTCTCCCAGAGCGGGGCGACCCTGGTGGACGTGGGAACTACCAACCGGACTTACGCACGTGATTATGAGGCCGCCATTACTCCGAATACCGGCGCCTTCCTCAAAGCCCACGCCAGCAATTTCCGTGTCGAGGGATTCACTGCAGCCGTGGAACCTGCCGAACTGGTCTCCCTGGGAGCGAAAAGCGGCATCCCTGTCCTTCATGACGTCGGTAGCGGCGCCCTGCTGCCCACCGAGAACTACGGCCTGGCCCACGAGCCCACACCCCAGGAGAGTGTGGCCGCTGGCGTGGGCTTGACCTTCTTTTCCGGGGACAAGCTGCTGGGCGGCCCCCAGGCCGGCATCGTCGTCGGCTCCCGTGACCTGGTTAACCGCCTTGAGCGGCACCCCTTTGCCCGCGCCTTCCGCATCGACAAGATGAGCCTGGCCTCTCTTATTGCCACCCTGATGCACTATTTGCGCGGCGAAGCTGAACGGGAAATACCGGTCTGGCGGATGATCTCTGCGCCGACCCAGTTGCTGGAAGAGCGTGCCCAGGTCTGGATGCAGGCGGTCACCCGTGGGGGACTCACGGGCGCCAGGGTGGAGGCCAGCAGGTCTGCCATCGGCGGCGGCAGCTTGCCGGGTGAAACCCTGCCCACCAGGGTCCTTTCTTTGGACTGCGCTCCCATTCCAGGCGGGCCGGAAGGCCTGATGCAGAGGCTGCGCGCCGCGGACCAGCCCGTGATCGGACGCATCGAAGACGACCGGGTTCTGTTGGACCCCCGAACCGTGCTGCCCGAACAGGAAGGTCAATTCCTGGACAGCCTGACAACAGCCTTGAAATAGCGAGTCAGGATTCACGGTTTTCTTGGGTATAGTGTCGACTTTTCAGCTTGCAGGAATCCGCCCCGGGCCCGGTACCGTCGTTAACCCTTCCCTGGAGTAAGTTGCACTGGCATGACCGATTTTCTGATAGTACACGACGCGGGCCAGGGAGCCTGGTTCTGGAACAAGGTTTGGGGCGGCGTTACCGCGCCGGCGGAGCACCCTCCCCGGCTTTACACCCCCCGGTATTCCAGCCAGTTTTACCTGCTTAACCTTCCCGGTCACGGTGACGACGAACAGGGCGACACCGCCGATGTCCGCCTGGACGAATGTGTCCAGGCCATCGCCCGGGCCGTGGAACGCCGGGCAATGAGGGACCTGGTCCTGGTCGGCCACGGCGTCGGCGCTATGATCGCGGCGCAGGCCGCCACCCTTTTGCCCGATCCTCCCAAGAGACTGGCCATGATCGCCGGCGTGGTACCGGAGAAGGGCAAGACCCCGCTCTCCCGTCTGCCCGGTGCCGTTCGTAAGCGCTTCTCCCCGCCCTTAAGCCTGAATAACATATTGGGCGGAGACGTCAGGCTCACTCCTTCGGTAATCACCAGGTACCTGTGCAATGGCATGGAGCCTCGGGAAATCAACCGCGCCCTTGGTTACTTTGGCCCCCTGCCCACCAGGCTGATGAAGACGGAAGTCGACCTGGCCCTTTCCGACCTCCCCTGTCCGGTCACCTACGTGGTACTGGACCGGAACCGCTTGCTTTCGCCCAGCCTCCAGATTGCCATGGCCCGGCTGGTCCCCAACGTGGAAATCCAGCACCTGGATTCCTGCCACCAGGCCCCGCTTCACATTCCGTCCGAAACAGGGGAACTTCTCTTGGCCCTCTCCGAATAGGGAACTGCCCGCGTCTCGCTTCCCTGTTCCTGCCCCGCACCGGCTGTGCTAGACTTGAGCATGTCCTTTGTCGCCGACCTCCATCTTCACTCTTCCTACGCCTACGCCACCAGTTCGGCCCTCACCCTGGACAACCTGGCCAGGTGGGCCCGCCTCAAGGGAATTGACCTCCTCGCCACTGCCGACTTTACCCATCCGGTCTGGTTCCAGGAGCTGAAGACTGCCCTCAAGGAAGGCCCCGACGGAGCATACCACTACGGCGGCGTGAACTTCGTCATGGGGACCGAGGTAAGCTGCGTCTTCAGGCAGGATGGCCGGGGTCGAAGGGTCCACCTCCTCGTCTTTGCTCCGGACATGGCCGCGGCGGCAGCTCTGACCCGGGAGTACGGCAAGTTTGGCAACCTCAACTCCGACGGCAGGCCAACCCTTGCTCTGTCCGCCCGGGATGCTGTCTACCTTACTCTGGACACCAACCCGGACTGCCTGGTTGTTCCCGCCCATGCCTGGACACCCTGGTACGGCATCTTCGGCTCCAAGTCCGGTTTCGACAGCCTTTCCCAAGCCTTCGGCGATATGGTTGACCACGTCCCCGCCATTGAGACCGGCCTGTCCAGCGACCCGCAGATGAACTGGCAGGTGCCTGACCTGGCGGACAAGGCTATCGTGTCTTTCTCCGACGCCCATTCCCTGCCCCGTCTGGGCCGTGAGCTAACCGTCTTCCAGAACGATCCCACCTTCGTGGGACTGCAACGGGGCCTTGAATACAATCAAGTAGAGCTTACGGTAGAGATGTACCCGGAAGAGGGTAAGTACCACTTTGACGGCCACCGCAAGTGCGCCGTAAGCTGGCACCCTGACCGCACCCTTCAGGAGGGTGACGCCTGCCCCCAATGCGGACGGCCGCTAACGCTCGGTGTCCTCCACCGCTCCCTGAACCTGAGGGCAAATGGGGGTACGAGCACTGCCCACAGGGCGCCCGCCCAAGGCTTTGATCACTCCGGGACCCTTCCCCCTAACGCGGTTCTCTCTGACAATGGCCGTCCTCCCTTTGTTCGCATGGTCCCCCTTATAGATATAATCTCCGCCGTTACCGGGCGCGGACCCACCACCAAGGGCGTACATCGCAAATATATCGACATCGTCGCCGCCGCAGGCTCCGAACTTCGCGCCCTCCTCTGGGCGACCGAAGCGGAACTGGCTGCCACCGGCGACGAAGCCTTGGCCTCAGCCATTACCAGGGTGAGAACCGGCGACATCTACGTCGAACCAGGCTACGACGGCGTGTATGGAAAGGTTGCCATCTCTACTCCCGCATCAACCAGGGGTCCAACCGAAAGGCCGGGCGACCATAATTGATGGAACCTGAGTCACCCACACCGGATTCAGGGGTGGACGTAACCCTGCCCATCGACCGGTCCGGACCCGCCTCGCCAATTGCAATCGCAGGTCGCTATGCTAAAATTCGGCCAGCCTTGGAATTGGATTAACGCGCCTCTTGAAAGGTCGGGTCGGTTAGAGCGATGGACGTAGAACTCCGCAGGATGGCGGCCTCAGACATCGAGCAGGTATTGGAGATCGAGAGAGAAGCTTTCGCTCCCCTGTTTATGGGAGCTTCGCTTAAACGCGATCTTAACAACAAGTATGCCAGGTACCTGGTGGCTCACTGGCCGGAAACCACCGACTCCGAGCCGGGGCCGGATCTCCCCGACCTGCCCCTTACCGACGACGAACCCGGTGACGCGTCCCTTTGGGGCCGCATGGTCAAAGGCGTAAGGGATATGGTTGGCCGGCAACATGCCTCCGAGTCTCAGTTCCACGATATTGCGGGGTATGTGGGCCTCTGGTTCCAGGGCAATGAGACCCATATCACCGAGATCGCGGTCAGGGAGGAGTTTCGCGGTAAGGGTATCGGCGAGCTGCTTCTCATCGGGTCTGTCAGAGTCGCCATGGAACATGGATCAACGGTACTGACCCTGGAAGCCCGGGTGTCCAACTTCATCGCCCAGAGGTTGTACGAGAAGTACGGCTTCAAAGAAGTGGGTATCAGGAAGAACTACTACTCCGATAATCGCGAAGACGCCGTAATAATGACCACCAGCCCCATTCACACTGCGGACTACCAGGAAAAGTTCCGCCGGTTGCAGGAGACGTACCTCGGTCGCTGGGGCGAAATGAAAATCGAACTATGACACTCTTACCACGGCCTAAGTAAAATGCCCCGACCGTTGGGCCAGCGGCCTTACCACCGCCCACGTTACGGCAGTAGTCCTGGCCAAGACGGGAATTTCTTCTCCTCTGACCATTCCGCATAGCGCCATCGTTCCATCGGGAAAGCGGCAACGCACTCTACAAGGCTGTCGACATGGAACTCGGCGCAAGGTTGACCCATAGTTACCCCCTTGTTAGAATTGCCGGAGTGTTTTCAAGAATGGGGCCTGAATGTTAGTCATTGGCCTGACCGGCGGCATTGGCACGGGCAAGACCGAAGTCTCCAGATTGTTGGAGCAGCTCGGCGCCACCATCATTAACGCGGACCAGGTGGGGCACGAGGCCTATACTCCCCATTCCGAAGCCTGGCAGGAAGTGGTCAAGGAGTTCGGAGAGGACATTCTTCAGGAACAAGGCGAAATAGACCGGAGAAAACTGGGTGGCATCGTCTTTGCCGACCCCGACCGGCTGGCAACTCTGAACGGCATAATGCACCCCCGGATGGCTTCCATCGTGAGGGATAAGCTGGGTGTCCTTGAGAACCAGGGAACACAGGTAACTGTCGTGGAAGCGGCTGTATTATTCGAAGCCGGTTGGGACGACCTTGTCGGTGAAGTCTGGACCACCGAGTCCCCGGCAGAAAAGGTAGTAGAAAGGCTGCAAAGGCGGAACGGATTCGCCCCCGAGGAGATTCGCAGGAGAATAGCCGCCCAGATGCCGTCGGAGGAGAGGGCCCGGCGGGCCTCGGAGGTAATCGATAACGACGGCGGGCTGGAAGAACTGGAAACAAAGGTCCGGGAAATTTGGAAACGTAGAGTCGAAGGAAGGATTGAACGAACATAATGGTAGAAGCGGTTGAGTCCGAACAGAATGAACCCCAATTCAAGGAATATGCGATCGAAGAGTTTCTGGTTCGCAGTGAACCCTATTATCGCCCGGTAGGCGACGAACTGGAACTCTTTACGGCTGCCTACAACCAGCACATTCCGGTGCTCCTAAAGGGGCCAACCGGCTGCGGGAAGACCCGCTTTGTTGAATACATGGCCTGGAAGCTCGGGCGACCAATGACGGTCGTTCGCCCCATGGACAGCGGGCGTCCTGCACAGGACCTGCGCGAAGGTGAGGTACGCGTGCCCCTGGTCACAATCGCCTGCCACGAAGACCTCACCGCCAGCGACCTGGTGGGACGCTACCTTTTGGACTCGGATGGTACCCGCTGGATTGATGGCCCGATGACCCGGGCAGTGAAGGCCGGCGCTATTCTATACCTGGACGAGGTCGTAGAAGCTCGCAAGGATACCACGGTGCTGATTCACCCCCTCACGGACCACCGCCGGATTTTGCCCGTGGAAAAGACGGGGCAGATTATTGAAGCCGACGATCGGTTCCTGCTTTGTATTTCTTACAACCCACATTATCAGAGCGCCCTGAAGGATCTGAAGCACAGTACGCGCCAGCGCTTCATCTCAGTGGAGTTTGACTACCCTCCCGCCGAGATTGAAGCGGAGATCGTCCAGAAGGAAAGCGGCTGCACCGAAGACGAGGCCAACGCCTTGGCCAAGCTGGGCGAGAAGGTCCGAAATCTGCGGGACCACGGACTCGCTGAAGGCGCCAGCACCCGCCTTTTGATTTATGCCGGGCGCCTGATGCGGGAAGGCATTCCCGCGCGTCGCGCCTGCCAGGTGGCCATCGTTTGGACTCTGACTGATGAAGCCGAACTGCAACGCAGCGTCGAAGAGGTAGTTTCCTCCATCTTCGAATAGAGGTTTAGATGGGTTTATCCATCCCGGACCTGGTCAGGCAGGCATTGGCGCGGCGATCCAAGTGGAGTTTGATCGACGAAAGCCTAATGCCTGCTGCCGTTTTAATTACCCTGTACCCCAAGGACGGGGACTACTGTGTTTTGCTCAACAAGCGCTCAGAGCTAGTCGAGTACCATAAGGGTGAGATTTCCTTCCCCGGGGGAGCCAGGGACCCGGAAGATGAAGACTTTCTGGCGACTGCCCTGAGGGAAGCCCACGAAGAGATGGGCATAGACCCATCACATGTAACCATCCTGGGTGAACTGGACGATGCGGTAACCCGCAGCGGGTTCGGGGTGAGGGTGTTTGTGGAGAAATTCCTCCCTCTTATCCCTTTGAACCCAGCGATTTGGAAATAGCGGAGGTCCTGGAAGTTCCCATCGGCAACCTTTACGATCCGGCAAATGTCCGCTGGGAAACCCGTTGGAACGGTGAGGGACTATCCACGGTCTATTCCTATGTTCACGAAGAGCACGTGGTCTTTGGCGCTACTGCCAAGATTTTGCAGCAGTTTCTGGACATTATGGAAGAGCCTTTGAAAAAGGAGGGTCTGACGTCTTGAGCAACGCTCCCTTTGATGAACTGGAAACTGAACTGGCCAAATTCCCCCCCGCGGTTCTGGATTCTTACCGCGAAGCCCTCGAGGCAATGGAATCGTCTTTTTCTTCCGAAGAACTTCTCCTGTGGGCCAAGGAGGGTTCCGCCATCGCCGGCCAGACCGTGCGATCCTGGGAATCGGCAGTAGAATATTACCGGGTTTGCCCCTTGGTAGCCCGTTCTCTGGCTTTTCCTTCGTTCATGCAGTGGGCCAGATGCGGCACATACCTGTCCCAGGATTCCCCAGCCCTGGCCGTTTCCTTCTTTAAGGCCAGCCCGTCCATTGTTTCTAACCTGCGCCCCCAGTACATCCCTCGCTGGGCTGGGCTGGGCCGCAGTCTCTACAAGGGGACCTGGAAATCCAGCACTCTCTCCAGCCGGTTCTTCGAGGTCAGTCCGGACCTGATTCGCAGCCTGCCCTTTTGGGACGTGGAAGTATTCGCGTCGCTGGTAGAGGCCCTGTCCTACAAGTCCTACGACATCGCAGTCGAGTGCCTTACATTGGGGAAAGACGTCCTGCCGGCCATGGGCCGAGAGCGGGAGGCCTTCCTGGCCATGTGCCGCGCCCTGTCCGACGGCAACTGGCGTGAGGTCAAGAGTTGCTTCGAGGTGGCCCCAAAGGCCCTCCAGCAGGTCGACGAAGGTCAGACCAGCCGCTTCCTGAAACTGGGTGAGCGATTGACCAAGGTCGGCATTCGAGATACCTCCCGCTTCCTGAACGATGGCAGCCAGGCCTTGAGCCAGATCCCCACCGGGTCCCAGGCCCACATCCTGGACCTTTGCGAGGGCCTGCTGGCCGTAACGCCTGAGGCTGTACCCTGCTTTCTCAAAAGCCTGGACAGCGTAACGCACCGGGTAACCCTGAACCAGTTGGACACCTGGTTCCACCACGGGGTGCAACTCCTCAAGGACAACCCGGAAAGTGGCATCGCCTTCTTCAAGGTGGAGTCCAACACCTCAGAGTCCCTGCTGGAAACCCTTTCCTCCAGCCTGGAACTTGATCGTGTAAAGGGCGTGGTGCGGCTCTACTGCCGCGCCCTGTCCGGCTCTCCAATTGAAGCGTTGAGCACACAGGAACTGGTCCGCCGCAATATCGGCTGGGTAGACCAGGATACCGCTACTACCGATGGCACCAAAGTTTTTCTTCCGCCGGTGGTGGACCACTACCAGAACAAGGAACAGAACTTCTCCTGGTTCAAAGTTGTCGCTACCCACCAGGTCGCACACCTGGAGTTTGGCAGCTTTGACTACGACTTCAGCCGTCCGGCCCCTCTCTTTGAAGACGAGCGCCGCTACATCCTCGAGCGGGAAAGGGGCGCCAGCCAAATCAGCGACGACGTTTTGGTGGGCGATCTTGAAGCCGATGGTCAGATGCGCGCGTATACCGACATCGGCCGCTTCCTCAGCCTCTTCGACGACCGCCGCCTGGCCTTCGACCTGTTTACCGTCCTTGAAGACGTGCGCCTGGATTACCGGATCAAGGCGGAGTACCCGGGCATTCGCAGGGCCGCCATTGACGTGCAGGCCGAAGCCCTGGCCTCCCGGCCTGAGGTGGAAGACTTGCCCCTTCAGGAGGCCTTGATCGAACTCTTGATCCGTATGAGCCTGGATCATTTCAACAACCTTCCCGTGCCTGTGGACTTCAAGGAAGAGGCCACTATGCTGGCTCAAATTCTCTACGTGCTGCGGAACGTGGCCGCCAACGTGGAAGACACGGCGGAGGCGACCCTGCGGGCTTACGAGATTATTTCTCGCTTGCAGAACGAGACCCAGCCGGAAGACCAGTGGGAACCGGAGGACATGGAAGAACCCGGCGACTTCTCTGAGGAGGAATTCCAGTCCCTGCTGGACAAGCTGCAGGCTTCCCAGGACTCCTCCGGCGATGCCGGCGAAGGCGACCCCTACGACTCCCCCGAACCGGTGGACTACCGGGGCGACTTCAAGCCCGAGATGGTCCAGTTGTTGACCAAGCTGCAGATGGAACAGAGCCAGCAGGGAGAGGGAGAACCTTTGTCCCAGGAAATGCTGGAACAGCTTTTGCAGGACAGCGCCGAATTGGAACTGGATGCGGAACAGGGCGACATAAATAACAGCACCAGTACTTTCGCCCAGAACATCATGAAGGAAGCCGGCGTTCCGCCCCCCAACTCCCAGCCGGGGCAGGGCTACGGACCCCTGCTGCACGACGACGACCAGGGAGGCGAGCTGGAGGCTCGCGAACCCAGGACCTACGTTTACGATGAATGGGACTTCCGGGCCAACGATTATAAGCCCCGATGGTGCGTGGTCAAGGAAAAGTCCCTGGACGAAGGAGACTCCAACTTCTATAACGACTCCTTGAAGAACTACTCGACCCTGCTCAGCCACATCAAGCGGCAGTTCGAGTTGATCATGCCCGAGACCTTCCGAAAGATTTACCGAATGATTGACGGTGAGGATATCGACCTCAACGCAGCCCTGGAGGCCGCCGCCGATATCCGAATGAAGGTTCCGCCCGACGAGAAGATCTACTGGCGTCGCAACAAGATCGAGCGCGACGTGTCGGTGGTATTCCTGCTGGACATGAGCGCTTCCACCGCTGAAGCCATCGACGAAGGCCGCCACACGGTGGACGATCGGGATGCTCCGGACGACCCGGTGGAATACATGGTCTGGCTGCGCCGCCGCCGGGAAGGACTGGTGCGCCGTCACTACAAGCGCATCATCGACCTGGAGAAGGAAAGTACCGCGCTGCTGATCCACGCCCTGGAATCCATCGGGGACAACTACGGTATTTACGGGTTCTCGGGCTATGGCCGCGAAAACGTGGAGTTCTACGTGATCAAGGACATTGAGGAGAACTTCAGCGAGCGCATCAAGCGGCGCATAGACAAAATTACGCCACTGCACGCCACCCGCATGGGCAGCGCCATCCGCCATGCCATAACCAAGCTGGAAAACCAGGACTCGCCGACCAAGATAATGTTCCTGATCAGCGACGGGCGTCCCCAGGACCGAGGATACAGCCGGGAAGGTGTGGAGAAGGAGTACGCGGTCCACGACACCCACATGGCGCTGCTGGAGGCCAAGCGCAAGGACATTACCCCCTTCTGTCTGACGGTAGACAAGGCTGGCCACGACTACCTGCAGGAGATGTGCGGGGACATGGGCTACGAGGTGCTGGGAGATATCTGGGCGCTGCCGGAGCGGCTACCCATGCTCTATCGGCAGTTGACCGCCTAGCAATCGACAGCGAACACTCGTTTACGAGCAGTGGGGCAGGCGTAAAGCCTGCCCCACATTCATTGGTCAACCCAAGTCGAAGACGGTATGCGACCCAGGTTCAGCCCTCGTTCTCTGATACGATCAGCTTCCGCAATTCGGTCAGGGCAGTGTTGGCCACCCTCCGCTTAATGACAATACGGCGCGGTGGCGTGCGGAACTGCAACTCCCGGGTGTTCTTTTTGCCAACAATTGCCAGGAACACCTGCCCCACCGGCTGCTCTCCAACCGGTTCGGGGCCGATAACTCCGGTTATGGCTATGCCGTAGTCGGCGGCCATACCGTCCCGGGCAGCGTTGGCCATGGCCATGGCTGTTTCAGGACTCACCAGGCCATGCTCTTCCAGAACGTGGGATGGAACTCCGCCAGCCAGCAGCGTTTCCAGATTGAAGGCAATGATGCCTCCCTTGTAGTAACTTGTACTGTCCGGGATATCCGTAATGCTGTTGGCAAGGAATCCGCCGCTGCAGGACTCCATGGTGGCGAGCGTCAATCCAGCCTCGTGTAGAGCCTTTCCGGCGGCCTGCTCGGGAGTATCGGAGTCGTATCCCCAAATGTAAGGACCCAGCCGTTCAGTTATGGCGGCTTCCACTGGAACAATCATCTGGCGAGCTACGTCCTCATCTCGGGCGCGCGCAATTATCCGCAGGTGAATCCCGTCTGCCTTGGAGTAAATCCCCAGGTAAGGATTCTCGTGGCCGAAATATTCGGAAATCTCTTCGTCGATGGCCGCCTCGGACATGCCAAGGGTCTTGATATTTCTCGTTATTGTGACCTCATCTTCCACAAGCTCCCGCAACTTTGGCGCCACTTCCTCGTGCCAGATGGGTTGCATCTCTCCGGGAGGACCCGGCATGCATACGATGATCCTGCCATCACTTTCCACCCACCAGCCGGGCGCGGTGCCATTGCGATTGCGTACAAACCGGGCGGAGGGAATGAGGTGCGCCTGCTTGATATTGTGGGCCGGCATGGTCATGCCCCTGCCGGCAAAATACCTTTCCAGGTTTTCAACTACCTCTTTTTGAACGGCGGGCGTCTCGCCCAGGGCGGCTGCCACCGCTTCTCGAGTAAGGTCGTCCTGGGTTGGCCCCAGTCCGCCGGTGGTGAAAATGAAGTCGGACCGCTGGAGGCCACGGGAAAAGGCTTCAGACAGGGCCGGCAGATCATCGCCTACGATGGAAATCCCCTGGAGCTGGATCCCGAGGGGAGGCAGTTGGTTGGCAATCCAGGAACCGTTGGTGTCCGTCAACTCGCCCATCAGCAGCTCGGTGCCAATGGAAAGGATTTCAGCTTTCAAGAGTGTTCCCCCTTTGGCCAATTGCTGATGGTTCTCCAAACTGGGCAGGAATGCCGATGTCAGCAGGTTAGGATGGCGAGGTCCGAAGACCGCTGTCAGCTTCCTTCTTCCGGCGGCAGGGGAGGATCGGTGGCCAGCTCTTCTATAGCAGTGGCCCATTCCGCAGGCACGGTGAACAGCTCCGTTTGCCCAGAAGTCAAAGCGTAACGGTGCTGTCCGTCCGACGTCAGGTCGCCGAGAAAGAACTCATGGGCCTTATTCCGATTGAAACCCACCCATACCCGCACGGCAGCCGGATCAAGCCCATACTCTTCAGGGTCCTTAAGGTTCTCTGTCACCGTGTCGACTACATCCGGGTTTTCCAGGAGAACATCCCGGTCATTCCATAGTTCGTCGGGAATCCGGACATCATCTTCTTCTGTCGCGCCCTCGGCCTGGTCGAACAGGAACCAGGCTTGGGAAACGCTGTCCCATACATAGTGCAGGGTTTCCTCATCAACGGTAACCTCAATACGTACGGCGTCCTGCTTACCTACGTTCAGCAACTCCCGGTTTTCGATGTCGGTATCATAGAGCCGTGGATACGGGGGCTGGAAGACCAGCCTGTTGACTACCCTTGCCCAGATTTGCGGCACCGTGAAGAGCTTGGGCGACCCTACCAGGCGGGCGTATTGATTCTGGCCGTCAGGCGTTTCCAGGCCAAGGTGGGCCTCATAAGTTCGGCCGGTACGCTCCGTAAGCCTCACCGAGGTAATGGGCGGGTCCAGGCCATACTGGGCAGGACTTTCCATTTCGTCCGCCAGGGTGCGGTTCACCCTGGGGCCGCTCAACAGAAGCGGCGTGCCACTCCATTTGTCCTGATAAACCTGGCGGTCCTGGTCCTCCTCCACTATGAACCAGCGAACGCCACCCTCCTTCTTGCGGTATTCCACCGTCTCGCCCTCGTAGGTAACCAGGATATTGGTCAGGGAGTTATCGTCCACCCTCCACAGCCAGGCCTGTTCCTGCCGGGGCTCAGGATCACGGGTCAGGATTACGCCGGCAAAGGTGCCTCCAAATAGGAGAAGAACGATGGTGAGGAGTATGGTAAGCCGTATGTTCATTGAATGTTAACCCGCTGCTGGAACCGGAAGAGATTCACCCAGAATATACGGAGACGGAACTTGTCATGGATTGGAGACCCAAAAGGTCGACAGCTAACCCGCGCCGGATTGGCCGCGCCACCGTGGCTGCCGCAGGTGTTGGCAAATCTAACGCCGCACCCACCATACCAGAGCGGCCATCAGGCCCATCAGCCCCGGCAGGAGCAACCAGGAAGTGAATTTCACGAAATTCTCCTGGTTCCTGTCCACGTTGAATTCCCTTACGGTCAGGGCTTTGGGCCGTAGAGAAACCAGGGAATGGTCGCCCACCAGGTAGTTTACCGAATTCAGGAACAGGTCAGCCCCGCCGCCGCGCTCATAAAAGCTATTGGCCAGAAAGTCGGAATCGCCAATGACGAACATCTGGGAAATTTGACTCTCTGCCAGAGCGGACGGGGCGGATGCCTCATCTGTCATCAGGGCGCCAGGGCTGCGGTGAAACACCATCAGAGGGAACGGCCCCTCCGGGTCGGCGTTCTCCACCTCTCCCTTTCTGACTTCCTCTCGCTCCAAGTCATCGATCAGGTAGCTGGCCTGAGAACTGATCGCCAGGGGTACGACCTGCCGCTGAGGATTGCCGTCGTGCCGGATGTCCAGCGCGGTAGTACCTGGCATGGTCACCTGGCCCAGGGACCTGCCCTTGGGCGCGGTGATTCCCAACAAAGCCTTCCACAATTCCTGGTAGCTGCGGGCATCGGAAATCTGCTGGTTAATGAAGAACGAAAGCTGGGGAGGCATGTTGGTATCGTTAAATACCGTGAACTGGAGATTTCCGGGATTGTCGGGCAGCGATGCCGCCTCATCGAAAATGTAGCCACCCCGTAGGATCACACCCCAGAAAGCAATAAGCTCCCGGAAGCTATCAGGGGTATCCGGTTCGCCCAGGAAGATCAGCCGACCAGCTTGCTGACGGTCGGTGCCGTCAGGATTCTTTCCCTGAAGGTAGCGGTGCAATGCATCAGCGTGAGCATCGGGCAACTCGTTGGTAGGCCGGGCGATGACCAGGACCGCGGCGTCGTCGGGAACACTGACGTCCTCGTCGCTGCTGGCCCAGAGAAGGGTTTCTACGCGGTAGTTGTCCTGTTCCAGGCCGATTCGGGCCTCACCGTAACCGTCGGAACCCGTATTGTTGACGCTCCTCTCCCCGTGGCCGGCGAGAAAATAGACGGCTTTCTGTTCCTGTCCCGTTACCAGCAGAATGCTGGTAACCAGGTCTTGCTCCAGGTGACTGTAACCGGCATCCCGCGGCTGGACTACGTCCTGAACGTCTCCGTCCTTCAGCTTAACCACGATGGACTCGTTGACAAAGGCAATGGGCGTCGTGCCAAAGTACTGGTTCACGCGCTGGGGATTAACGTCGGGGTCAACAATGGAGGTCTCAACCTTGGTGGGACGGGCGGCTTCAAACTCCCGGAAAGTCTCAAGTACCTTGTTCTCCCTGTTCAGCAACTGGTAAGCCGCATCAGGATTTCCCTGGGGGCCCAGGGAAACCTCGCCTTTGTAGAATGCAATAATTTCGATGTCGTGGTCCAGGTTGTCCAGGAGCTGGTCGGTACGGTCGGCAAGACTGTACTGGTTGGTAGCCGTAACGTCCATCCGCGCGTTATTGCCAAAAGACACCGCATTGGCCACGATAATGATACCCAGGAAGGCGACTAACATAATCAGAGAGTTGACGCCATACCGCCCGGTGCGGCTTATGAATGCCGCCACAACGGAACTGAGGGAAATAAGGCCAACCAGCAGCAAAAGGGCAATGCCGAATCCCAGGCTGATGTAGCCGTAGAGACGCATGGAAGTGACGAAGGCAACCAGGATGGCCCCCGACACAATTGCCACAATGCCCGCTATTACCAGCGGCGCGCCGAAGGAACCGATGGCGTTTAGAGACGGCTCAAAGAAGCTGAAGAGGGTTCTCGATCTGAGTTCCCCCTCCTCCGAATCTTCGTCCTGGACCTCTTCCAATTCCGGGCTTTCCGGTTCCTGCGATCGCCCTGCGCGGCCACGTCCTCTTTGCCGCCTCCAATCTCCGCCGGCATCCGTAGGTTGTTCGCTCATTCTATCTCCATCTCCGGAATTCAAGGGCCCGGATCGCCAGGAACAGGAATACTGCGGTTACGCTCAGGAAATACACAATGTGCTTCGTATCTATCACGCCTCGGCCAAAGTCCTCGTAGTGGGCCTGGAAACCAATTTCGCTGATCAGCACAGCGGCGATTCCGCCAACAATATCAGTGCTGAAGTGGACAACGTAAAGGGCCCCAATCACGCCGATACCAACAATAAGAGCCACTATCTGGTTGCTGGTAATGGTGGAAGTGAGCATCCCGATGGCCAGAGCCGCCGCTCCGTAGAGAATCAACCCCAGGTAACCCGCGTACAAGGGCCCCGGGTCCGGGTCCGCGAAGATGAAAAGCAATATGGGGTAGTAGAGCGTGAGGGCAAGCATCGCCAGCAGGAAGGCGAAGCTTGCCACGTACTTACCGATTATGATTTCCCAGTCCCTCACCGGAGAGGTCAACAACAACTCGATGGTGCCCAGCTTCTGCTCCTCCGCCAGGAGGCGCATGGTCAAGGCCGGAGGGAGAAAGATCAGGAAAAGAGAAGTCCAGGTGAAGAAAGTGTCCAAGGTGGCTTCAGGGAAAGGATTGTTCTCGCTGGGCACCACGCCAAAGGCAAAGACAATGCCGGTCAGCGCCAGAAAAATCATGCCGACTATATAGGCCGTAGGGGTGCCAAAGTAGACTTGAACTTCCTTCCAGGCCACCGCCTGGATTGTCCGCATTTTAGAGCTCCTCGTGGGTGGTTAGCCGCAGGAATATGTCCTCCAGGCTCATGCTCACCAATTGCATGCTCAGCAAGCTCCAGCCGTTGCTGACTATGGCGCGAGATATTTCGTCCCGCAGGTCTCGGCCTTCCTGAACCTGGACAACAAACACGTTGCGGCCCTGATTGTACCGTTGGGTTACCTCAGATACTCCCGGGACGCGGCGCAGCACGGTCAAGACATCCTGTACCGGGCCGCCAACCTCCACCTGAAGCTGGTCGACGCCCTGAAGCCTTTGTGCCAGGTTGCTGGGTGTATCTTCGGCCACTATATGTCCTTCGTGGATGATCAGAACCCGTTCACAGATCATGTTTACTTCAGGAAGAATGTGACTGCTCAATACCACCGTCTGTTCCTTGCCCAGTTCCTGGATCAGACGCCTGGTCTCCACAACCTGAATGGGGTCAATCCCGATGGTCGGCTCATCCAGGACCAGCACTTCCGGTTCGTGAAGAATGGCTTGCGCGATGCCCACACGCTGCCGAAACCCCTTGGACAGCTTGCCGATAATTGTCTTGTGATAGTCCTCCAAACGGCAGACATCAATCACTTCACCCACGCGACGCTTGATCTGTCGGCTAGGCATGCCGCGCAGGGTGCCCATGTATTTCAGATAATTCGTTACCTGCATTTCGGTGTGCAGCGGCACGGTTTCCGGCAGATAACCGATGCGTTTGCGCACCTCCAGGGATTGCTCCACCACATCATAGTCCGCCAGGGTTACTTTGCCCTCTGTGGGCGGCATAAACCCCGTCAAAATACGCATGGTGGTGGTCTTGCCAGCCCCATTGGGGCCAAGGAACCCCAGGATTTCGCCCCGCTTTACGCCGAAGTTCACGTCTTCGATCGCGGGCTGCGGCCCATAAAAGTGGGTCAGGTCAGAGGCCTGAATCATAATGTCGTTTGTTTTCTGGTCTTCCATATCGCAAAGGGCAACAGGAGAGCCTTGCCAGACCGCACTCGCGATTGAGTTAGGCTACCTGAAATCCCCCTATTCGCTCCCAATCTACAGCGTTGAAGAAAAGCATTAGTGATGATATTCTATACTTCGCTGTTTGCCAAGAGATAGACCGGGGGACGTAACTGTCCCCCGCTTAATTTTTGACTACCGGAGGCGAAAGACAGGAAAGATGCACCTGGTTATTGACGGTTACGCCGGCGACACCGGAAAAATGTGGGACGTGGAGCTGGTCAGAAATTTTCTCACTCACTACCCCGACAACCTGGGAATGACCAGGATAACGGAACCCAACGTACTGGAATACAATGGCCCCAAGATTGAGGACGCCGGCGTATCCGGGTTTGTGATCATCGCAGAGAGCCATATCAGCATCCATACTTTCCCTTACCGAAATTACGTCAATATCGACATCTTTTCCTGCAAGTCCTTCGACAACGACCAGGCCACGCGGGATGCCAGGGATCTATTCGACCTGACGGATATGAAAACCTGGCTGCTGGACCGGGGCCTGGAGTGGCTGAATAGCGACCAGGGCTTGAGCGAAACCCGGGAACAACGTTCGGCCCTGTTGTCCTGAGGCGAATACCGCAAGCGATGGCTGGGAAAGAGGACAACCAACTGCCCTGGATACCGGCCAACTTCTTAGCCTTGCCACCCCACCAAAGCGACCTCTCAACGGCCGGCGCCGTCCTTATTCCGGTGCCGTGCGACAGCACCACTTCAGTCCGCAGCGGCGCCCGCCTTGGTCCGGCCGCGATCCTTGAGGCCTCCTATGCTCTGGAAGACTACGACTGGGAGCTGGACCAGGATGTATCCCGTGTGGGTATCCACACTACGCCGGCCCTTGAACCCCACACCGGAGACCCCGCTCAGATGGTGGAGAGGGTACGCCAGGCCGTTGGACGATACGTTTCCTCAAATCGCCTGGTGGGCGTGATCGGTGGGGACCACTCGGTATGTATTGGTTCGGCCCTGGCCCACCTGGAACATTACCCCCGGTTGTCGGTGCTCTACCTGGATGCTCACGCTGACCTGAAGGATGAATACCTGGGCACTTCCTGGGGCCATTCTTCCGGAGCCCGCCGGCTGAGCGAACGTTGCCCCGTTGTCCTGGCAGGCGTTCGCGTCATGTCCCCGGATGAACGCGACTATATGAGGGAACAGGCCATACCCGCATTCGGCTGGCCCCCGCCTGTCGACGAACCTCCGGAGGAATTCGCTAAACGAGTCGCGGCCTGTTTGAACCGTGAGGTTTACATATCAGTCGACCTGGACGCACTGGACCCGTCACTGATGGCGGCAGTAGGCACGCCCGAACCGGGTGGCATGTTCTGGAACGACGTAGTGGCCCTGTTGGCTCAAGTTGCCGCGAACCACCGGATAGTGGGCTTCGATGTGAACGAGTTGGCCCCCCGGGAGGGACCGCCGGCTTGCTCCTACATCGCTGCCAAGCTCATCTACAAGATAATTGGCCTGACGGCCGCATCCAGTCAATCACCCATTTCCGCTAATTTGACATAACACTTACCCGTCGGGATGGGACCCTTCTCCATTCTTTCCGATAAATTTTCGATAAACGCTTCTTTTCAGCTTGGCCCAAATCTGTACCTAATATAACCATCGTATGATTAGATGATAGTAGGGGCGATGTAAGCCCTCATCTCTGGATGGTTAACACTGCGATATGGAATCATCAATCCGCCTGGGCAGAGTTTTCGGCATCCCCCTGGGCATAAACTACAGCTGGCTGATAGTTTTCTTCCTGGTAATCTTTCTCATGTCCTCCAATTTCCAGGATGTATACCCTCGGTGGAGCGCTGAATCGCGGTGGGCCGTGGCGGTGCTTACTACGTTGCTCTTCTTCCTGTCGGTGCTGCTGCACGAGTTGTCTCACAGCCTGGTTGCCCTGGCCTGGGGTATTCCGGTAAGGGGAATCACTCTGTTCATTTTCGGAGGAGTTTCCCAGTTGGGTCATGACGCCCAACGGCCGCTGACCGAGTTCCTGGTTGCCGTCGTGGGCCCGGTAACGAGCCTGGCCCTGGCCGGCGTCCTCTGGCTGGCCTGGGAACTGGTCGGGGGGTACAGTTCCCACCTGAACGCGGTCCTGTTCTCTCTCTTTGCGATCAATCTCTCCCTCGGCGTGTTCAATATGCTCCCGGGATTTCCGCTGGATGGGGGACGGGTCCTGCGCGCCGCCATCTGGGGCGCCACTGGCAACTACTGGCTGGCTACCAGGGTGGCCCTGCACGCCGGACAGGGAATCGGCATCCTGATGATGGGCGGAGGACTTTACTGGGCTTGGAACGGTAATTTGCAGGCCCTGTGGCTGGCCCTGGTTGGAGGCTTCCTCCTTTACGTTGCCTCCGTCAGTTACCGGCAAGAATCAGTTCGACGGTCACTTCGGTCTCACCGTATTGAAGAGGCCTTGTCCGGCGAATGGCAGACCTTGCCCGGTCACTTGCCGGCCCTCTCCAAGGAAGCCTTGATGGCGCTGTTCGTTACGGGTTACACGGGCCTTCTAGTTGATGGACCTCCTTTTGGGGTGGTTACCGGTAGGCAACTTACATACTTCAACCAGGAAAATCTGCAATCCTCCACCCTGGCTGAATTGATGACGCCCCTGACTGCTTTCCCCACAATTGATGCGGAAACCCCCGTCTTTGATGCCCTGGAACGAATTGACGAGAAGGGCGATCAGGTAATTGCTCTGGTAAAGGATGGTCACCCGATTGGTTTGCTCAACCGAATAGAGATTGTGGAACTGATCAGGTCTAGCCGCCGACGGCAATAAGCCGAAGATGAAATGGCAGGAGCCGCAGCGAAGGAAAATGGGGTGAATTATTGGAGGGCCCCGAATTCGGGCTTTAACGTTAGCTATTAACCGAATTTCCCTGTGCTAAAATGTAGGGCAGGCCAAATTTGAGGTTGCTATGTCTTCGCCGGGCTTGATTTACCTGGACCATGCCGGTACCACGCCAACCGACCCTCGGGTACTCGAGGCTATGCTTCCCTACTTCAACCAGTTGTACGGGAATCCCTCCAGTATCCACACGGTGGGGCAGGAGGCGCGGCATGCCCTGGACAACTCCCGTGAGAGAGTGGCAAGGGTTCTAGGCTGCCGTACCAGCGAGGTGGTATTTACCAGCGGAGGCACTGAGTCGGACAACTCGGCCATCATTGGCGCAGCAACTGCCCTGCGCGAAACCGGAAACCACATCATTACTTCCAGCGTAGAACACCACGCAGTCCTGCACACATGCCAATACCTTGAAAACCTGGACTTCGAGGTAACATATTTGCCCGTGGACCGGTTCGGCGCCGTAAGTCCGGAGCAGGTGTACAATGCGACGGGCCCCGGAACTACGGTAGTCTCCCTGATGTACGCAAACAACGAGATTGGCACCATTAACCCGATATCCGAGGTTTCGCAGGCGGTGCAGCGCAGGGCCCGGGAACTGGACCGGACAATAGTGGTGCACACCGACGCGGTACAGGCGGCTGGCTTTCTGGACCTGAATGTCCGCAGCCTGGGGGTAGACATGATGAGCCTGTCGGGGCACAAGTTCTATGGCCCCAAGGGTACCGGGGTGCTGTTTGTGCGAAGGGGCACTCCATTTCTGCCTCTTCTGCTGGGGGGCGGCCAGGAACGGGAAAGGCGGTCCGGAACGGAGAATATCGCCGGAATTGTAGGACTGGCCACGGCCCTGGAGATGGCTCACTCGGGCAGGGAAGATTCCAGTGAGCATTGCGTTGCGTTGCGGGACAGAATTGTGGGCGAGGTCCTGGCAACCGTTCCAAAATCCAGCCTGAACGGGCACCCGACTGAGCGGCTGCCTAACAACATAAATTTCTCTTTCGACGGCGTGGAAGGAGAGTCTATACTTCTTGGGCTGGATATGGCCGGCGTAGCAGCTTCCAGCGGAAGCGCGTGCAGTTCGGGGTCACTGGAACCCTCCCACGTGCTGCTGGCGCTGGGACAAACCGCGGAACAGGCCCGCAGCAGTTTGCGCATTACATTAGGTAAGGAAAATACAGTCGAAGAAGTGGATTATTTGCTGGGAGTTCTGCAGGACCTGGTAGCGCGCCTCCGGCAACTTCCTACCTTGACAACCACCGGTTCCTAGAGAGGCTATGAAGAGGTTTTCCAAACTTATCATTACACTGTTCAGACCCCTGTTTTTGGCTGCCCTGGCGCTGCCACTACTGGCAATGGTGGGGTGCGAGGATGTCTCGCCCGCCCTCGGCAAGTACTACACCGGCCGCACCCTTCATTTGAGTGTGGTGACCATGGAAAGGGAGCCTGAGCTGGTCTACACGCTTCCTCGGTCTGGAGAGGCCCCCAAGTACTTCCGGATTGCTCCAGAAGAGGAAGATCAGGAACTGCTAATGCTGCGGGTAAAGGTGGAGAACCACAAGGCCACCAGCGCCATCGTGAACATTGATCAGGCCGCCGCCGAGGTGCGCGACTTCTTCCACGAAAAGTACTTTCCCATCGATGTGAAGGAACGGCCCAAAGAGATAGATGCACCGGAGAACATCTCCGGTCAAAGGGTTGCCAGGTGTCCTTTCCAGCATCCGGCAGACCTGTGCTTCCTGTGGAACACGACCTATGAAGATGGGTCTACCCGGGCCTTCGAACTGCAGCAGGGATTTGGAGTCGACGGCTGGCTGATATTTGAAGTTCCCAAGGATGCGGAGATTCGAGAGTTGCGTTGGAGAGCCGGTGACGGTCTGACGATCGAATTCTAGACTCCTACCTTCCTCAATCCCTGTGGCGCCCCGTCAGGACTGAGCCCACGGGGCGCTGTTTGTTGTGGGAGCGGCGCGTATGGAGAAGAAGGTCCCACTTTTCAAGGTGGATGTGAGTAAAGGACCACCCTGGCCCCGAAGGTTGTTCCACGCGGCGATTGGCACCGCGATTCCCTTGATAGCCTATTTCCTTGCCGACCCGCTTCCAGTTCTCTTGATCGGAATATTAGCGGCGGGGAGCCTGGCGCTGGACCTCATACGCTTCCGAATTCCCTGGCTCAACCGCATTTTTCTTTACTGGTTGAGCCTGCTGCTCAAGAAGGAAGAGGAAGCTCGCATTACCGGCGCCACCTACCTGCTCATTGCAGCATGCATTTCCTTCCTGGTCTTCGACAAGGAGATTGCAATAGCGGTGTTGCTGTTCCTATCTCTTGGTGACCCGGCGGCAGCCCTGATTGGTAGACCAATTCCAGGGCCAAGGATTTTGGGGAAGTCCCCGGTGGGGACGGTAGCGTTTGTAGGGATGTCCATCCTGGTGGTGGCCGCCCTGGCAACTGCGGGTGTGCTTGAATTTCAATGGGTCTTGGTAGCCGCCGCTGTAGTTGCCGGTCTGACCGAACTTGCGCCCCTTCCCCTGGACGACAACCTGACTGTCCCACTTATATCAGGAGCCTGTGCCCAATACCTTCCCCACCTGTGGGGACTGCCAGGGTTGCTATAGTGGGCGCAGTCCAGGGAGCGAAGGCTCGCCTTGTTCCAATACCACCGATGACAATTGAGGCTATTCTTTGGGGCTACTGGGCGCCGTCGAACTCTATCACTTCGGCCCGCTGGCGCTGAAACCGCAGATAAGCATCCTTCCTCATGGCCGGCCGGTGTGAACTCATGACTTCCCTGGCCCTTTTGGCGTCTTCAGACAGCAGGTCAATTACAACCATGGCCATGATTTTGGCGGGATTAATTACTGCGGACTCGTAGTCCGTAATCAGATACTCCTTGCTGTGTCCCGAACCCACAGCCCCGGCGGCATAAGGGTGGCATACGGGGATCAGGTGGCTCAGGTCGCCCATGTCGGTGGAGCCACCCCGGTTGCGACGACCAGGTATTACCAACGTTCGCGTTTCTCCCACGAGGGACGCGGAGTTCTGCCGGAACAAGTCCTGAATATGGGTGTCGTGTTTCATAGGCAGGTAGCCGGGGATGTTGGTAATTTTCACCTTCGCTCCAACAGCCAGCGCTCCGGCCTTAAAACAGCGATCAACAATGGCCGAATTCTTGACCACCGCTTTTGGCGTGGCGGAACGCACCCTCCATTCCAAACGAACGTCGGCGGGTACGGCATTGACCGCCTCGCCACCCTTGGTCATTATCCCGTGGACACGCACTGTGTCTTCGCCCCGGAACACCTCCCGGTTGCTGTGGATGGCCTGGAGCGCAAAGGACGCGGCGTTGAGGGCGTTAATGCCCATGTGGGGGGCGCTGCCGGCATGGGAGCCCCGGCCCAGGAACTGAACATACTTGACCACGTGACCGTTACTGGTACCACCCACCGCGAACTTGTGCTCACCCATATCGCTGGCGGTATGGCACATCATGGCCATGTCGACGTCATCAAATTCCCCCAGGCGGATTAGTTCCTGCTTTCCACCCATGAATTCCAGCTTGCCTTCCTCCCGCAACTGCAGTCGCCGGGCTACTTCGATAAATTCTTCGGCCGGCACTGCAAAGGGAACCAACTCACCGGAAAGTTCCGACAGTACCTCAGGTTGAGTCAGGCCGCGAATCGCGCCCAGCATCATCCCGATCTGGCAGTGATGCCCACAGGCGTGGGCTGCGCCAGTATCACAGTCGGCGTGGGGGTGTTCATTGACTATTAGCGAGTCCAGTTCTCCAATAACCGCGACCCGTGGGCCGGGTCCGCCACCGGCAGAAACGTGGCCTTTTACTCCCGTAATGGCCAGGCCACGCCGGTACCCGATGCCCATTTCGTCAAACTTGTCGGCTACTAACTGGGAGGTCTTGTATTCGCTGAAGCCTGGCTCGGGGTTCTTGAGAATCTGCTGGGAAACCCCGATGAGTTCCTCCCGATGCCGATCAATGGCAGCACAAGCCCGCTTTTTCAATTCTTCTCTAGTTGACATTGTTTTCCGCCTCGAAGGTCTTTTCGC
This sequence comes from Dehalococcoidia bacterium, assembly GCA_965207275.1. Lineage (GTDB taxonomy): Bacteria > Chloroflexota > Dehalococcoidia > Lucifugimonadales > UBA3495 > Bin22. Next base: position 1,027,493 of record CBDBMH010000002.1, on the reverse strand, counting down.
TGGCCAGAGACCGCATGAACTTAAGGTACTCGGATCGGGTCATTTCGGGACGATGCTCCGCCACCACCCTGTTGCCGGCGCTGGCGCCGTCGGCCAGCAGGTCAACTACCGTGCCGGCCATTGCCTTGGCTGCGGTAATTACCGCCAACTGGTAGTCCTGCACCACGTAATCTGCTCCATGCCCAAGCCCGGTAGCGCCGCCAACATAGGGGTGAATTGCCGGCATTATCTGGCTGATGTCCCCCATGTCGGTAGACCCGGTGCGGTGTGCGACGTGTCCCACGCCTTCACTGCCCACCAGCTGGGTGGCGATGGGTCGGAAAATTTCATTCATCTGGCTGTTCTGGGCCAGGGGCATATAGCCGGGGATGGTCTGAATCCTCACCCCTGCTCCCACCGCCATGGCGCCGGCCCGCAGGGCGCGATCGACCTTCTTATTGGCATCCATAATGGCATCAAGGGTTTTCCCACGTACAAAGGTCTCCATCCGGACTTCGGCGGGCACCGCGCTAACTGCCTCACCGCCCTTGGTGATTATGGGATGCACCCTCACCGTGTCGGCATCGCGGAAAGTCTCCCGGTTATAGTGTATGGCAGACAATGCCAGCGTCGCCGCGTTGAGGGCGTTGATGCCCAAGTGGGGCGACCCTCCGGCGTGAGAACCTCTGCCCAGGAATTGAATCTTCTTGGCCACAGTGCCGTTGTTAGTGCCGCTGATACAGAGTTTGCCTTCCTCGACGGTGCTGGTAGTGTGGACCATCATCGCCAGGTCCACGTCGTCGAATTCGCCCAGCTTGATTAGTTCCGGCTTGCCGCCCAGAAATTCAATCTTGCCGTCCCGGCGAAGGGAGTCTCTATACTCAATTTCAATATACTCTTCAGCCGGCACTGCAATGAAGGAAATGCGGCCGCTCAACTGAGAAAGAACCGTGGGCTGGTTCAGCCCTACTGCCGCGCCCAGGAGCATGCCAATCTGGCAGTGGTGGCCACAGGCATGGGCGGCGCCGGTGGCAGCATCGGCATAGGGATGTTCGTTAACTATGAGGGAATCCAACTCGCCCAGCAGAGCCATGGTCGGCCCTGGGCTGCCTCCCAGCAGGTCGGCGCGGACGCCCGTCAGCCCCAGCCCGGTGCGAAATGGAATACCCATCTCCGCCAGGGCAGTGGAAACCAACTGGGACGTCTTCACTTCCCTGAAACCGGGCTCAGGATTGTTTAGAATGGTTTGCGCCAGGTTTACAAGTTCGTCCGCGCGGGCATCGATGGCGTCAAAAACCTGGACCTTAAGTTCTTCCCTGGACGGCAATGAGCCACCTCCCATTTAACTGCCTGACCACAATTTGAACCGATTTTAGCAGAGAGGGACTAAAATAGACATAGTCGCATTACAGGTGGAGAGCAGCCATGAGGATAGTTATCGCCCCCCAGAGCTTCAAGTCCAGCGTTTCAGCGCTTACCGCCGCCCAGGCCATTGAGCGGGGCGTCAGGAAAGCATTGCCTGACTGCGAGACCTTCCTGGTGCCCGTGGCGGACGGCGGCGACGGTACCCTTGAGGTGCTGGTGAACAGTACGGGCGGACAACTATTCCGCACCATAGTTACCGGGCCGTTGGGTCACGCCGTAGAGGCCGATTGGGGTGTCATGGGGGACGGGCAGACGGCGGTGATTGAAATGGCCAGAGCGTCTGGCCTGGCCATGGTGCCACACCGACGCCGCAACCCCAGAACAACGACGACCTTCGGTACCGGGGAACTCATCAAGCATGCCCTGGATCGTGGATTTGACCGAATCGTGGTGGGATTGGGCGGCAGCGCCACTAACGACGCCGGAATGGGCATGGCATCCGCGCTGGGGGCCAAATTTCTGGACAATAGAGGACAGGTCCTGCCAAAGGGAGGCTCCTCCCTGGCAAAGTTGGAACGGATTGACATAAGTGGCCTCGACGCTCGTCTTGCTGAAGTATCCATAACCGGCGCAACGGACGTAACCAACCCCTTGTGCGGGCCCACCGGAGCATCCGCCATCTACGGGCCACAGAAGGGCGCAACACCGGAAATGGTGACGGAACTGGATGGAGCGCTGGCCCACTTTGCCGGCGTAGCCCACCGGGACCTGGGAATAGACTTTCTAAACGAGGAGCATCCGGGGGCAGGGGCAGCCGGTGGCCTGGGGGCGGGCCTCATGGCGTTTACCAGTTGCCAATTGCAGTCCGGCATTGACCTGGTATGCGAGGTGCTGAACTTCGAGGAGCACATCAAGGGCGCCGACCTGGTGTTTACCGGAGAAGGCAGGGCAGATCTCTCGTCGATCTATGACAAGGCCCCCGTAGGAGTAGCAAGAAAGGCCGCGCCCCACGGGGTTCCTACGGTTATCCTGGCCGGCAGCCTGGGAGACGGTTACCATGAACTATACCAGCACGGCATAGCCAGTATAGTGTGCATCGCAGACAGGCCCATGAGCTTTGAACGGAGCCTGGCCCGTACCGAAGAGTTGTTGGAAGATACAGCCGACCGGACAGTGCGTTTGTTGCAGTACGGAAGAAATTTCTGACAGCCTCGCTAGGTGAGGCGTTCTTTGACGAAGTCGACCACCGTGGTGCCGAGGAACAGCGCCCGTTCCGCGTCCGCATCTTCGAAGGCTTCCGAACAGATGCCGCCGGGCAGAAAGCCGGGGTAGCGGGTAATTTCATAGTACTTGTCCAACTGCCTGGCTTCGCTCTTGACCGTGTCGAAGAACATCTCAAAAATCTTGGCGTCCTCGCACAGATCAATCAGGGAATGTCCCCAGACATCCTCTGCTCCACGATGGTACAAGTAGGCCTTGACCGCCTTCTCCGCAGCCTGCTGGCACAGAAAACAGGCCAGATTATAGCGTCCACCGTCCCGGTTATATTGGGCATCCGACAGGTCTTGTTCGGCCTGTTTGAGCCACCTCGACCCTTCGGCCAGATTATTCGGCACTGTAAATCACCCTTCCATGCTTGATTGCCGTTACCAGCGCAGGCAGCGTATACCGTAATTCCTCAAATTCGGTTGGCGTGTATACCTGACAGTCCACCGCAACCATGCTGCTCAGGTGGTACGAAAAGAAGTCGGCCCGACGCCCAAAAGCGCCATCGGTGTCGTGAACGGCAATAAGGTCAATGCGGCTGTCAGGCGAAATATCGCCCGTAACCATATCTCCCGTCAGATACACCTTCTCCACACCCAGTTGAGGCAGGAGGCTCATAATGTTTTCCATTTCCTTTTCGAGCATCTGCTTTCTGAACTGGGTAAAACCGATCCTTACGGACATTCGCGCCTCCGAAACGGGCCAAAATAGATGGGTTCTAAGCCAACAACACCAGGTGGACTTCCCGGGGGCCGTGCACTCCTACTACGAGCTTCATTTCGATGTCGGCCGTCCGGCTGGGACCGGTGATAAAGTTGAGATAACTTCCCATGTCGCCGCCGATCTGATGGTAAGCCTGCCTTCGGAACAGGAACACTTCGTCCAGCCCCTCGACTATATCCTCTGCCCTTACTATGGCCAAGTGTACCGGCGGCACCAGGGAAACCAGCCGGCTGAGCCCCTTCCTGGGCACGATAACCACTGAGCCGGTCTCGGCCACCGCATAATCGGCGCCGGTAACCCCCAGTCCGGATTCAATAATTTGCGCCCTGACGCCAGGCCGGTCGGTTGACTCGTGGTGAGACGCAATGACCAGTTCCAATCCCGAGTTCCGCAAGGCCGAATCCAGGCCCAATTCTCCGAATACGGTCTGATCAGACCGGGCGACCCTGGAAACATCCAGCTTGGCAGCCATATCAACTACGTAGCCTATGGCCTCTTCCGCGCTGGAGGTCCTGAAGACGTTCCAGTTGCGAACTCTTGCCGTTGCCTCGAAGCGGTCCGCCAACTCGCCGCGGCTTTTCTCCATGCGATACGCGGCGGACGTTGCCCTTGCCTCCAGGTCGGCCAGGTTTTCCCCCAGAGGATAGTGATCGGGAGCCATTTCGGCGTTCTGGGTGCGGCCAAGGCTCTTCCGGACGTGGTCCAGAAACTCGTCCTTGGGTACCCCCAGCGTTGTCAAATTTTGTTTTTCCACCACAAGTTGACCTGTTTTCGTCATTCTGCTTCGTTCTGCAAGTCTTGGGCCCAGACCTCGCGGAACGTTCGGCGGGGCATTGCTGGCAGGTCTCGGCCTTCAGTCCACCTGGAAACCAGCGGTAGGGGTACCCTCTTGTTCACTTTGTCGCCCGAAACGAAGGGCTTTTGCACCATCCTCCCGACCTTTGCGGCGGCAGAAAGCGCGGCTGGATTGCTCATCAGCCAGGAGTAGGCCTGCGCTGCCTGCACTTCTCCGGTGGTTGCGGATTTTTCCGAGTCATTGGAACCTTCGGCCAGGCGGTGGCGCAGGTGAAGCAGCATTCGTGGAATGTTGATCCTGATGGGACACACTTCACGGCAGGCTCCGCACAAACTTGAGGCCTGGGGAAGGTCCTTCGCCTCTTTCAGTCCTACTAACGCCGGGGAAACTATTGCTCCTATGGGCCCTGGGTAGACCCAACCGTAGGCATGCCCGCCAATCTTGCCATATACGGGACAAATGTTCAGGCATGCGCCGCAGCGAATGCAATAAAGGGCTTCCCTAAGGTCCGGATCCGCCAGCAGCCTGGAGCGACCATTGTCCACCAGGACCAGGTGGAACTCTTCAGGGCCATCCTCATCATCGCTCCGGCGGGGACCGGTAACCATGCTGACATAGCTCGTGAGCCGCTGGCCGGTGGCAGAACGGGGAAGCAGTCGCAGGAACACGGCCAGATCCTGTAGGGAGGGGATGACCTTTTCTATTCCGGTGATACCGACGTGAACGCGAGGCGCTGATGTGCACAGTCGCCCGTTGCCCTCGTTGGTAATGATTACCAGACTTCCCGTCTCAGCCACCAGGAAGTTTGCCCCGCTGACACCCATGTCGGCGCTTAAGAACTTCTCTCGGAGAAACCTTCTCGCCACTCTGGCCATTTCTTCAATATCATCGGTTAAAGGCACACCGAGTTCCCGGTGGAATAGTTCGGAAACCTGTTCCTTGGTCTTGTGCAGAGCCGGGGCTACCAGATGCGAAGGAGTTTCCCCGGCGAGCTGGATTATGTACTCGCCCAGGTCTGTCTCGTAGACGTCAATTCCATTAGCTTCCAGCGTTTGGTTCAGGTCCAGTTCCTCGGAAACCATGGATTTGCTCTTGGTGGCAACCTTAACGTCACGGGAGCGGGCGATTTCCGCCACAATGGCGTTGGCCTGGGCCGAATCTCGGGCGAAATGTACCTGGCCCCCGGCTTCGGTCACCCGGTCGTGAAGCAATTCAAGATAATAGTCCAGGTTATCCAGGGCATGAATCTTGATGCGCCTTGCCTCTTCCCGCCACTCTTCCCATACTTCCCAGCTTACTTCTTCAATGGCGTCAAGTCTGGCATCATTGAAGCCGCCACCCACCTGACGCAGGGCGCGTCTCAGATTGGCGTCCTGCATCGCAGCGCCAGAGGCGGAGACAAAATCACCGGTCTTGACTTCAGCCAAGGGTTTGGCCTCCTTCAGTTGACAAGCCTTCCAGGACTTCGGCGATGTGACGAACGCCCACCTTGTGTCCCTGGCGGCTCAGTCCGCCACCGATGTGCATCAGGCAGCTCATATCGCAGGAGACCAACACCTCTGCGCCGGTAGACAGCACGCTGTTCACCTTGTCTTCCATCATCCCCTGGGATATGTGGGGATACTTGACGGAAAAGGTGCCCCCGAATCCGCAACAGGTATCCGATTGGGGCAACTGGGCCAGATCAAGACCCTCAACGTGCTCCAACAGATTCAAGGGTTCCTGGCGCACCTCCATTTCCCGGAGCAAGTGGCAGCCGGAATGGTATGTGGCCCTGGCAGGAAAGTAGGAGCCTACGTCCGTCACGCCAAGCACTTTAACCAGGAATTCGGAAAACTCGTAAACCTTGCCTGCCAAATGGGCGGCCCGCTCTTCAAGTTCAGGGTCTCCCGCGAATAGTTCAACGTAGAAGACCTTCAGCATGGCAGCGCAGGAGCCGGAGGGTACAACCACGTAGTCACTCAGCGAAAAGCTCTGGATCACCCTTCTGGCCAACTGCCGGGCCAACTGGGTGAAACCGGAATTGTAGAGGGGTTGTCCGCAACAAGTCTGATCTTCAGGAAAATCCACCGCGACTCCGAGCCTTCGCAGAACCCTTACGGCGCTTACTCCTACCTGGGGATAAAGCTGATCAACGATGCAGGTAGCGAAGAGGGATGCGTGAACTTCGTTGCGTTGGGCCAATGCTAGCCTCTAATATGACCAATATGACAGGGAACCGGTTAGTTAATGAGAGGAGGGATCCTCGGCGTGCGAAGGGCACGTTCGACAGTGTATGGGTAGAGTAACAGACACGCTAACACCGGACAAGCTAAGGGACTTCCGTCGATCAGGTTTACCGGTCGATCCAAACGAGTCGAAAAGGCGAGCATAAGGCCAAGAATTAAGCCCGGCCGTGGAGTGACCGGGCTTGTCTATTATCCAGTAGCTGCGAAGAAAGGTGGCGGGAGTGCGAGGGAGTCGAACCCACCTACCCCGCTCTTCACGAGGCACAACGGATTTGAAGTCCGCAAGAGCCACCGGGCCCCTTCCACTCCCCTGATACCTTACCTGAGTGGGTAAGGACGCGGTTGCTAACTCTCCAATACGGAATCGATCTTTCGCTTCAAAGCTCCCTTGGGGACGGCGCCAACCACCTGGTCCACAGGCTGGCCATCCTTGAAAAAGATCAGCGCCGGAATGCTGCGGACTCCGAACTTCATTGCTATGTTCGGATTATTGTCCACATCTAGCTTCGCCACGTTCAGCTTGCCGTCATATTCCAAGGCAAGGTCATGGACTGCGGGGGCGATCATTTTGCAGGGGCCACACCATTCGGCCCAAAAATCTACCAACACGGGCAGTTCAGACCCCTCTACTTGATCCGCCCAGGTGTTTTCGGTAACGTCCACTGGTTCGGGCATTTGTTCCTCCGGGGAAGCTCTAATCCCCTGTTAAATTGCTGCAATCCTTCCGCTTACCTGAGTAGTGATAGAGTCACTAACATTTTTCGGTTGGATTTCTTCCAGTTTAGCCTTTGCCCTCCATTCAGGTCAACCGGAATCAGTGCGCCTCAGCACAGTCCTTCAATACACTTGCGGACCCGTTCATGGGCATCGCGTCACGCTAGTCCAGTTACTTTTTTCTTGGATTATGGCAGTTTCTTGGTTTATAGTGTGATAGGGTGATCCATTGGTTCAGCAGAAGCTTCACATAGGGCAAGAAATTGAGCTGTCCCTCACATCGTGGGGGAGATTGGGCGAAGCAATGGCTTCCCACGATGGTGAGGATGTTTTCGTTCTGGGAGGGATCCCTGGCGAGATTGTGCAGGCAGAAGTAGTCAGGATAAAGCGAAAGTACGTGGCAGCCCAGGTCGTAAGGGTTTTGACCCCTTCAACTGACCGGGTGGAGCCTCCCTGTCCCTATTACGGAGAGTGCACCGGGTGCCAGTGGCAGCACCTGGACTACCAGGCGCAACTGGCATACAAGCGCGACAAGGTAATGGATGCGCTGGGGCGCGTGGGAGGCCTGGAAAACATTACTGTCATGGCCACCCTGCCATCTCCCCAGCAATTGGGTTACCGCAATCACGCCAGGTTCACCGTAGGCAGGACTGGTGACCTGGGCTTCGTGAACCGGGAAACTCGCCGGTTCGTGCGCATCGACCAGTGCTTGCTGATGCACGATGGAATCAACGGCATCCTGTCGGTATTGCAGGACCACTGCGGTGAGACGACGCAACTGGCCATTCGAGCCGGTCGGGATACGGCGGACTTCCTGGTGCAGCCGCCATTGAAGAACAAAGAAATCGCCATTCCCACGGGACAAAAGCATTATCTGGAGTCGGTGGGAAGCCGGCAGTTCCGGGTGGCTTCTCCATCCTTCTTTCAAGTAAACGTAGACCAGGCGTCCCGTTTGATCGAAGTTGTACGGGAAGCGGTCAGCCTGTCGGGCCGAGAGGTCTTGCTGGACGCTTATGCGGGAGTAGGGACTTTCGCGGTCCTATTGGCTCCTTTCGTGGAACAGGTGTACGCCATTGAAGAATCTTCCGCGGCACTGGCTGACGCCAGGGAAAATGCCGAGGGTATTGAGAACGTGGAGTTTCTGCTGGGCAAAACCGAAGAGGTATTGTCCGAATTACCGCGGTCGCCCGACGTCGTCATCCTGGACCCTCCCAGGGCGGGATGCCAGCGCTCGGCCCTGGACAAGCTGATTGCCCTGCGAGCGCCTCGCCTGGTCTACGTATCATGCGATCCTGAAACTTTGGCCAGGGATCTCAAGGTCCTGTGCGCAGAACGATATGCTGTAGACCACATACAGCCCCTGGATATGTTTCCCCAGACCCACCACGTAGAATGTGTGGCGGTATTAGAGCTGAAACAGACAAAGCCGCCTCTGGTGCTCGCCTCCAGCTCTCCCAGGCGCCGGGAGTTGATGACTGAACTTGGCCTGGACTTCGTAGTGAAGCCATCCAACGCCCCGGAAGAACCCCTGAAAGGCGAGACGGCCGAAGACATGGTCAGGCGGCTTTCCGTAGACAAGGCCATGGTGGTTGCGGAGAACATGACAGTGGGATATGTCATCGGGGCCGACAGCACGGTGGTCCTGGAAGGGCGATCCATTGGCAAGCCCGAAGATGAGGATGACGCCCGACGCATGCTTCGCGAATTGCGAGGAACGGACCACCAGGTCACCACCGGCTTGACCGTAGTAAACGTTGCCACGGGGCAATATCTGACCGACCACATGACGGCTGAAATTGTCATGCGCGATTTCACAGATGAGGAGATGGAGGCTTCAATCTCCTCGGGCACTCCAATGGACAAGGCCGGCGCATACGCGGTGCAGGACACCGCTTTTCGGCCCGCCACCCTGAAGGGTGGATGCTACACCAACGTGGTCGGGCTTCCCCTTTGCCGTATGCTCGAAATGTTGCAAGAGTTGGGCTATCAAATGCCGGCCGGTCTTGCCGCCTCAGTGGGTAGTCGGTGCCTGGGCTTTTGCCCCTTAAGGGATGGCGAGGAGGAGGCATAGTGAACCTCTTTAGCGTGGGAATGTTGGAACTCGCAGTTATTTTCCTCATCGCATTCCTGGTGATGGGGCCTGCCAACACCATCGAAATGGCCCGGACTGCTGGGAAATTGATTGGCGACGTCAAGCGCAGCGTCAATGAGTTGACTGCTGCCACGGATTTGAGCGAGCCGCGCCATCCCTCGTCGGCCCAGGACACCGAACCGAGCAAAAAGCCACCAGCGCCGCCCCCCACCGGGGCAGTCCCAACCGCCGGAAGCGGAGACGGAAATGAGCAGCAGTCGTGAACTTACGCTCCTTGAACATCTCAGCGAACTCCGGCGCCGAATCTTCATTTGCCTGGCCGCCCTTGTAATTGGCGCCATGGTGGCATTCTTCTTCTGGACGGACGTTGTGGAACTATTGAAGCGTCCGGCTCAGGAAGTCAACGGGGGGCAAGGCGTTAACCTCATCGCTACCCAGGTGGCCGAGTTGCTTTCCACCAGCGTCAAGGTCTCTCTTGTGGGCGGATTCGTACTGGCGTTGCCAGTAATTCTCTACCAGGTCATCCGGTTCGTGGCTCCAGGGTTGACCACCTCGGAGCGCCGTTACCTGCTGCTATTCATGCCCGGCGCCCTGCTGGCTTTCTGCGGCGGGCTTGCCTTTGCCTACTTTGTGCTGACGCCCCGGGCGCTGCCTTTTCTACTGACCTTTGGCGGCGGTGTGGCCGACCCCTTGATCAGAATAAGCAACTATGTGGACGTGATGCTTCGGCTGCACTTCTGGATGGGCCTGTCCTTCGAGACACCGGTAGTAATGTACTTGCTGGGGCAGCTGGGTATAGTAACCGCCAGGATGTTCGCGAGATTCAGAAAATACTGGGTGGTAATCGCCTTCATCCTGGGCGCGATCATCACACCGACATTTGACCCGCTTAATCAGACGCTGGTGGCAGCTCCGCTTCTCGCCCTGTACGAACTGGGCATTTTGCTGGCCTGGCTGGCGGGAAGGGCGCGCCAGCGGGCACGGAGAGAAATGACGTCCCTACCCGAGGGGCAATAAGAAAGGACGGCCTGCCGCCGTCCTCTAGATAAGAAATCTGTAAGAAGCCTGTTGTTTGTAGGTCTATTTCTTGTCGTCCACCGACTCAGCAGATTCGCTATTAACGGTTGTATTCTTGGCTTCTTCCTCGCCAGTGACCGAACTCTTGAAACTCCTTATGCCTTTGCCCAGCGACGAACCAATTTCGGGCAACCTCTTTGCTCCGAAGATAAGCAATACGATCAATAGAATGATTAGTATCTGGGGCAACCCGATAGGCCCGAATCCCATGTCTCCCCCTGAATTCTGAATTACAATAGCCATGGTAGCACGTTTAAGGAAGATTTTACAGTTTGGGCGGAGGCCTAAGGGTAACCGTCTTCGGTAACCCCAATCTGTTGAGCTTGTTAGGCAGTTTGCGGCTCGGTATAATCGGGCCAACCTTGTATCCGAGAAGGTAGTGATGGACGGGGAGTACGATCTGGCGGTTGTCGGGGCGGGCCCAGGGGGCTATGTAGCGGCAATCAGGGCCGCCCAGCTGGGCCTGAAGTGCGCCATTGTTGAGAGGGAGGCGCTGGGTGGAGTTTGCCTTAACTGGGGCTGTATTCCCAGCAAAGCCCTTCTCAGAAATGCGGAGGTGGTCTCCTACTTCAAGCGGGCTGATGAGTTCGGGATCAAGTTTGACAATTTCTCCGCCGATTTCTCCGCCGCCATAGAGCGCAGCCGCAAGGTGGTTGATCGCAACGTACGGGGCGTATCCTACCTGCTGAGAAAAAACAACGTGGACCACATTACCGGCGAGGCGGCCCTGCGCGGAAACGGCGTCGTCGAGGTGGGCCCTGAAGGCAAGAGACTACAGGCCAAGAACATCGTCATCGCCACCGGGGCCAGGCCCCGCTCAATTCCGACCCTGCCGGTGGACGGAGAGAGGGTAATCACCAGCAAGGAGGCCATCGTCCTGGCCGACCTTCCTGACTCCATCATCATTGTAGGCGGCGGCGCCATCGGCTTGGAGTTCGCCTACCTGTACCGGATGTACGGCGTAGAAGTCACTATGGTCGAATTGCTGCCGCGTTTAGCCCCGGGCGAGGACCAGGAAATCAGCCGAGAAGTGGAGCGGTCTTTAGGCAGGCACGGGATAAGCATTGTCACCGGAGCAGCCGTAACCGGAATATCTGACGCCGGCAGTGGGCTCCAGGTCACTATATCCAGGAACGGCAATGAGCAGGTTATTGCCTGCGATAAAGTCCTGGTGGCCATCGGAGTCGAGCCAAACAGTGAAAACCTGGGTCTGGAGTCCCTGGGGGTGGCCACCGAAAGGGGATTTGTCCAGGTGGACGATAGAATGGCGACCAACCTGCCCGGGATTTACGCCATCGGAGATGTCACCGGGAAGCTGGCCCTGGCCCACGTAGCTTCCGCCCAGGCCACGGTGGCCGCCGAAGCAATAGCCGGCCTGGAGCCGCAGCCCCTGGATTATACTTTGATGCCTAGGGCGACCTATTGCCAGCCCCAGATTGCAAGCTTTGGTTTAACCGAGGCCCAGGCGGTGGAAGCCGGCCACGACGTGAAGATCGGCAAATTCAACATCCAGGCCAACGGCAAGGCCCTGGGAATGGGCGAGACCGAAGGATTGATCAAGCTGGTGGTCGATTCCAGGTACGGCGAAATCCTGGGCGCGCACCTGGTGGGCCCGGAGGTTACCGAGTTGCTGGGAGAGCTTGCCCTTACCCGCTTGCTGGAAGGGACTACTTTGGAGCTGGGGTGGCTGGTCCATGCTCATCCCACGATTTCTGAGATAATCAAAGAGGCGGCGTTGGCGGCCGAGGGTCGCGCAGTCCACATGTAACGATCCACCCTTTCCACGAGGCCAGACAGGAGGCTGAATTGGCGACCACCATTGTAATGCCGAAAATGGGCTACGACATGCGGGAAGGGACTGTCGTCCGCTGGTACAAGCAAGAAGGCGAAGAGGTGGCCCGGGGTGAGGTTATTGCCGACATTGAGACGGACAAGGCCACCGTCGAATTCGAAGCCTATACCGGCGGCGTACTTCATCGCAGGGTGGCCCAGGAAGGCATTCCGGTGGCGGTGGGCGACGCCATTGCGGTTATCGCCGACCCCGGGGAGGAGTTGGGCCAGGATCCTGAGGAAGCGTCCGTTTCGCTGGGGGCGGCACCGGCCGCCGATGTGGAACCTGTTGCCGTGCAAACGGCTGACACTGTGCCGGCGAGGCAGGACGGGGAAGTCCGGGCTTCTCCCATAGCCCGCCGGTTGGCGAGGGAAAGAGGGTTAGACTTGACCCTGGTTTCCGGCACAGGACCGGGCGGCAGAATTGTCGAGAAGGATGTGCTGGAATTCGTGCCGTCGGGTGATGGCGTTCAGCCGGAGGGTTGGATCAAGGCGTCTCCCCTGGCACGCCGGCGAGGGAGAGAAAGAGGGATTGACCTGGCCCAAGTCAAGGGCACTGGGCCGGGTGGCAGGATTATCGAGCAGGATGTTCTTGCGTACCATGCAAGTGCTCCGGAGGCGGCGGCAGCAGATAGTCCGATTCCTGTCGTTTCAGCTGCCCAGATGGCTCCCGATGTCAGGGAATTACCCGAGGTAGATGGGGTGGCCACTTCCGATGGCGAGCGGGTTGAGCTTTCGCGGATGCGCCAGGCCATAGCCCGCGTGACAGTGGACAGCAAGCGCCAGGCCCCGCACTTCTACGTCACCGCCGACATCGAGATGGGCAAGGCTATGGAGTTGCGACGCGAGATAAACGACGCCGTGGCGGCGGAGAGCCGGGTAAGCGTCAACGACCTGGTAGTGCGGGCCTGCGCCATCGCGTTGGCCCGGCACTCCAAGTTCAATGCCTTCTTCCAGGAAGACCACCTGCAATTTAACCGCGCCATCAACATCGGCATCGCTATATCCCTGGAGTCGGGCCTGATTGTTCCCGGCATTAGCGACTGCGGTAACAAGTCCCTGGCGGAAATTGCCGCAGCCAGCAAGGACTTGATTGCTCGTGCCAACAGTGGATCACTGCGCAACGAGGAATACAGCGGTACCACCTTCAGCATCAGCAACCTGGGAATGTTCGACGTGGACAGCTTTGCAGCCATCATATTCCCGCCCCATGCCGCCGTGCTGGCGGTGGGAACCGTTAAGGAACAGCCCGTGGTCCGCGAAGGGCAACTGGCGGTAGGTCAGGTTATGAAGGCTACCCTCTCTACCGACCACCGGGTGGCAGACGGAGCCGAGGCGGCCCGTTTCCTGGTTGAAGTAAAGGGACTGCTGGAGAGGCCAATAAGCCTTCTGATTTAGAAGGCTAGGGCGCCATCAATTCGAACTACCTAGAGGCCCCCGCTCCCGGCCCCATCTTTTCTTCGCCTTGTCCCAATAAGCTTGAGGAACCTGACTCGATGACCATACCGCAGGCCCCACCCTATTCCTCGCGAGTTTATCCGCTGGACGCGCACAAGCTCACCGAAGAGGAGATTGCGGTTGCGTTCGCCATGACCTCCCGGCGGCCGGAACCCTTCGACGAGATTGCCGAGCAGGTTAGCAGGGAAAAGGCAGCAGACTTTCACGAGCGATGGGTTCTGGGTTACGGCCACTCCTCGGTGGCCGAACACGCGGTAGTTCACCTGGCGGTGGAGGACATTTCCCGCCTGGCTTGCGATTCCCTGGAAGACAATCGGCTGGCATCCTATACAGAGAAGTCCTCCCGCTACCAGGTAATGCCTATCGATTACTATCACGTACCCAGGGAGTTGGACGGAAATCTCAAAGCGAGGGCTGCATACATATCCACCTGTCAGGGCCTGTTCGCCAGCTACCATCAACTGCTGGACGGTTGCATGACACACCTTCGCAGCGTTCGGCCCCAACGAGAAAGGGAGCGGGAAGGCGCCTACAATCTGCGTTTGAGACGACTGGCCACCGACGCTTGCAGGTCGGTCCTGCCAGCAGCGACCCTGACCAACGTAGGGATCACAGCCAATGCAAGAGTCCTGGAACACGCCATATCGAAGCTCATGTCTTCAGGGCTGGCCGAGGAACGCGCGCTGGGTGAGCAGATTCGCGAACAAGGTCGCCTCATAACGCCAACCCTGATTAAGTATGCGGACCGCAGTGCTTTCCTGGAGGAGTCGTTGCAAAGGGCCTGGCAGCTTGGGCTTCCCATCCCTGAAATCAGTTCAAAATCGCCAGCTTCGGTGCGGCTGGTGGATTTCGACCATCAGGCCGAGGACAAGCTTATCGCCACCATCCTTTTCCGCCAAATGGCGGGAAGTTACGAAGAGGCCTGGAAGCTTGCCCAGGAGCTAAATCATGATGATCGGTCACAGCTCATTGACAGACACATGAACAATCTGGGTGATCACGACGCGCCAATAAGGGAGTTCGAATTGGTGGACTACACCTTCGAATTCATAATGGACTACGGCGCCTACCGGGAATTCAAGCGCCACCGGATGCAGTCCTACTTTCCCCAGAGCCTCAACGTGACCCTGGGTTACAAGGTGCCCGGCCTGTTGGTTGAAGCCGGAGTAGAGGACGAGTTCCGTTCCGCCATGCAATTATCCGAAAACGGCTTCAACGAGATCATGAAGATTTCGCCGCAGGCCGCCCAGTACCTGGTAACCCACGGGCACTACCGGCGCATCCTTTCGAAGATGAACCTGAGAGAGTGCTACCATCTATTCAAGCTTCGCTCATCAGGGCAGGCCCACGAGTCCATCCGTGAACCCATCCTGGAAGCCCTGAGATTGGCCGTGGAGGCGCAGCCGCAGCTCTTTCGATGGCTGCGGTTGCGAGATTATCCGGAATGGTGGCCTTTCGGCAAATAGCGCCTCCCAATCAGCCACAAAAACAGCGGGCCCCTCAACTGAGGGGCCCGCAGCTTTTCGCCATTCACCGTAGGATGGGCTGAAGGCTAAACTTCGACGCCCCGCTGGGTTCGCATGAAGTCTTCCAAGGCCTCCAGGTAGTCGGGGCTGGGGAAGCGCTCACCGTCTCTGACCTTCATGCCGTCAGTGAATATCTCAAGGCGATTGCCATCCGGATCATTGAAGTAGAAGGAGCGGCTGCCGCTGCCGTAGATGTTGTTGTCGCTCTCAATGCCGTGCGTAGTTGGACCATTGATGATCTTGACCCCATTACTGTGCAGGTGAGCCAGGGCTCGCATGAACTCGTCCCGGTCTTCCACCACGAAAGCAATCTGTTGCACCAGGCGAGCGTCGGCGGGAACGGCTTCGGACACATCGACGCCTTCCGGGGCGCTGGCGATAACAACGTCGTGGTGGGTCTCGTCAAACCGCAGGAAGGCTGTCTCAGCGCCGTTGGGCCGTTTGCGGTGATTGGTTACCTTCAGTCCCAGTACCTCGGTATAAAACTTGAAAGACCGGTCGAAGTCGGAAACCAGGATACCGACATGGCCAATTCCCTTGATATTGATTCCCATAATACGACACCCCTTACGAAAAGTAGTGAATTCCCCCACTCGTAACCCTGACAGAGACTCTACTCTGCCAAAGTATTATGCCAGGAGCATGCGCCAAGTATAGCAGAACCGGAAGTGCTGGCAAGACGCGCCTTCATGCCATTAAGGCGCCGATAATGTAGAGGACTCCATCATGGGTCGGAACAATCGCGGGTGAATCCGCAATTAGGGCACCTGATTTTGCACTGGCGTTGAATCATTTGGCCGCCGCAGATTTCGCAGGTCAGGTCGTCGGCACGGACGGCCGCCGGGTCATTCCGGTAAGATACAATTAGAGAATAGTTAGCCGGTTTCATTTGCGCACTTTCCCTGTCGTGATCTACCTGGCCCCCGGCGAGAGTATTCTGGTCTGCAGGACCATCTCGCCACCGGCGCCGCTCTCAGCATTGGGCTCGTCGACGGTCAAGTTCATCCAGTCGTAGCCGTACAGGGATTCCGGCGGATTCAAGGCCATGGTTCCCCAACCGGACGAATCGACCGTTATCTGGCCTACCGGAAGGTGTTGACCATTACGCGACAGCCAGACCTGGTATCCCTGGGGCTGATCCATGTTTGCCAGCATGAGAATGGCCTTCTTACCGTCGTTTGTGACCAGCAGCACTCCCTCTGAATCGCTGCCGCCATCGGTGGGCCGCAAAAACAAGGGCTGGGTGAACGGCCTGGCCATCAGGTAGCTGGTTTCCATAACCTGCTTCAACGCGGAATCCGTTTGATGGTTCTCAACCGCCAATTGAGCAATGCCCGCGTTGGCTGACGCATGACTTCTTTCCAGCCCTTCCAACCTGGCATTAGTTTCCAGTCGTTCCTGTTCCAGGGAATTAATTCGGCTGGTAGTGACGACGTTCATTATGAGCGAGGCCGTGAGCAGGCCGACAACCAGCGTGGCGGCCAGCGGCATCGCAAAGCTGCTGAAGGTAAAGCGAGATCCCGCATCGGGCGGCACAACGGACGGGGTTACTTCGTTGACCTGGGGGACAAACACCGGCGGCAAGGCGGCAACAGCCTCCATTACCCGGGCTCGCAGGTAGGCAGGAGGGGTTGCCTGAGGGATGGCATCCGCCAACCGAACCGAGGCATTCTCAAGGCTGGCAAGCAGGCTGGAACAATGACGGCAGGCGGAAAGGTGCGCCTCTACCTCCTCCCGTTCCCCTTCTTCCAGAGAACCCAGGGCGAAGGCTTCCAGCAATTCTTCCGGATGGTCCGGAGGAAGAAACCCTGGCTGATTACTCGTCGTCATCTTGGCGCAATTCTTCCCTAAGTTTCTGCAAGGCCAACCTGGCCCTGGTCTTTACCGTGCCCAGGGGCTGCCCGAGCCTTGCAGCTATTTCTGACTGGGACAAACCGCTGAAATAAGCAAGAGTCACCACTTCTTGCTGAGCGACCGGCAGCCGATCAAGGGCGCGACGAACCCGCTCGGCCTCCAGATTCCTTTCGACGGCCTCGTCAGTTCCGATCTGTTCTGAGGGCAACAGGTCCAGTGTTTCGTATTCCTTGGGGTCGGAAATGGCCTCGGCCCTTCGCCTTGACCTGATAATGTCAATGACTTTGTGGTGGGCCACGCTCATTATCCACGTCTTGGGTTGCCCCCGGGACGAGTTGTAGCTGGCGGCCTTCAACCAAATGTTCAGGAACACATCCTGGGTGGCCTCTTCGGCTACCGCTTCGGAGCGAAGCATATACCTGGCGAGGGAGTAGACCGCCGATGAATACCGCTCGTAAATGGCCTCAAGGGCATCTTTCTCTCCTGCAGCGATTCGAACTAGCAGTTCCTGGTCCTCCAGGACCTGGTAGTCAGTCACCGTTACTCTCCCATAGCCTGGAGTCGGCAGGCCATACGTAGAAGACTACGAAAATCAGAAACAGTTGGATTGCAGTACGGACAGATGGCCGTATTATCCTTCACCAAGTATCTTCTGGAGAAAGTCCTGGGCGGTCTCCACATCCTCTTCGACAGTGGAAATGCTGATTAATTCCTCCAGCGATCGTACCGCGGCGGAGATATCGCCCCGCTCGACGTGACAGATTGCCAATTCCCGGCACAGCGCTACGTTAGACGAGTCGATAAGCAGCATTCGTTCCAGCACACCTGTCAGCCGAACAAGGTCCCGGCGATGGGCATAGATTACCCTCAGGTTGTTGAGCATTCTGGCAAGAATGGAGATGGCCGGCGTAGGCGAAAGGTAACGTTCATCCCAATTCAAACCGGGGCCAAACAATTGCTCTGCCAGCCGCCTGCAATCACCGGCCGAAAGGAGTTGGCCGCCATGAAATGGGTCCATGTAGAGATCAATGTCGTTCAGCTTTACCAGGAAGTGTCCGGGCATTCCTATTCCGTGACAGTCCAGTCCCAGGCGCGCAGCAACCCCCAAATACAAGACCGACAGGGTTATGGGGATGCCAATGCCCGAATCCATAACCCGGTTGAGGAAGCTGTTCTCAGGATTGTAATAGTCGACAGCGTTACCGGAAAACCTCTTTACTTCGAAGAGGTAGTGATTCAAGGCCCGGGCCACGCCCTCCGCTTCGGCAGTCCCGCCCACCGTCGACCTGACTTCCTCAGCCATATCGCCTAATTGGCCCAGGTAAAGGTTTACGTCAAGATCAGAGCAGTCTTCACCCGCAAGGTAGAGGGCCGCCCGCGGCAAATCTGGCTCCTCGCCCGCCAGCCGGACCTGGCTGGCGAAAAGGGCTCGAAAATCGTTGACAGGGTTGGCCGACATACCGGGAATATCTTCCACAGGCCCCCTAGACTACCAGAACTTCCAACAGGCGGGTCAGGTTCGGCTCGTCCTCGATACGCCAGAGCAATTTCAAAGCCTCGCTGCACTGTTGTTCCGAAAGCACGGCCGAGGCCAGGTTGGTGAATTTCTGGTCCACTTCGCGGTCGCTCAGGGGATTGTGCTTGTGGCCCTTGGGATAAGAGGTGCTGGCTTCGTGGCGGTCTCCTCCGGTGGCAGTTACTTCAATCCTGCAGTTGTATTGCTGCGGATATTTTTCCGTGAAGCCGGGCCCTTCCGCCATGGTCATTCTTGACATCAGCGTGCGCAGCGAAGGTTCGGCGATCCTTTGGGCGGTGAAACTGGCGGGGGTAACGGCGCCATCCTGCAGCGCCATTGCCACCAGAAACGGGATGCTGTGGTCGGCAGTTTCCCTGGTTTGCGGATCCCATTTTTCCGGTTCGGTGTCGGGACTGCTAACTCCCGAACGATAAGATTCTATGGTTATGGACTCGATCTCCTGGCCCCGTACCCTGCCGTGAAGGTCTACGGCAAGGCCAATGGGAGCCTGGGTGTGAATCTGGGAAGGGTAGAATTTGAAAGTTGTTTCATTGATCAAGAATCCACGGCCGTTGCCCCCGAATTCTTCAAGGGTAACCTCTTCAGTAACCCCGGCTTGTTCCCAGAGGCCGCGCCGACCTTCAAATGGCTCTCCGGGGCCGGACATGCCCTGGGAAGCCAGTTGGGCGGCAAAGATGCCAGCCCGGGTGGCGCTGGCCGTGGCGCAGCCTTTCCACATGGACAGTTCGCCGGTCCGCGTAACGCCCAATGGCAGGTTGGGGGCCAGGGACAGGGAAATGGCGTGGGCCATTCGCTCCTGGTCCAGGCCCATCAGGGCGCCCGCCGCACATGCGGCGCCCACTATGCTGAACATGCCCTGGTCCCAGCCATAGTCGCCGGTGACGACCTGGTCCGACAGGCGGCAAAAAACTTCGTAGGCTAGGGCGATGGCCGTAATAGCCTGACGGCCATCGCAACCATTGGCTTCGGCCACGGCCAGCACCGCCGCAATCATATCGCTGGGGTGGCCGCCCCCCGGCGAGAAATAGGAGTCGTTACAGTCCAGGTAACGGATCATGCACCCGTTAGCGAAGGCAGCCATATCCAGCGAGCTATCCCTGCAAGTTCCCAGCACTCGGGCCGATGGGGTTCCGGTGACTGATCCAGCCAGGTTGCGGGCGATCTTGGCAGGTTCCGACAAGTAACCACCCATAGCGCACCCCAGGGTATCGATCAAGGTGCGCTTAACCTGGTGGATGGTGCCCGGATCCAAGACTTCGTAGTCCAGTCTGCAGGAGTATTCGCTCAGCAGCCTTGTGGTTTTGTCCATAGATTTCCCCCGGATTTGAACCTTCGCTGGCGGTGAGCTAATTGTCCGCAGCCTGGGCTTCAGGAACTCGGCTGGTCAACTCCACGTAGTGGTCAGACGCCTGGGACACCAGCAATTCAACGTCTTCGGCCAGGACGTAACCCTGGCCGACCAGTTCCACGGCAGCCGAGCGTATCTGTGCAAGATATTCTTCCCTGGAAGAATACCTCTCCTCAATAGAGAGCCTGGGGTCTCCTGTAGCTTCCCTCTGGGCACGGGTGGCAGGGAAGGGAATGGTGGATCCCGCCAGGGTACCGCCGGTGGCGCCGCCCGAGGACAGGATCTGGCCCTCTCCGCCGATGTCCGCGTGGCGCAGGTTCCAACCGGTATGCGTTGCGAGGGGAACCGTTGTCAAAGGGAGGCGGATTCCCGCCTGCTCGTTACCATCCTCGTCCACCGAGGGCACCAGAAGGGGGTAGGGCTCGCCGATGACAGCGGGTACGTTGGCGGCAACTCCGGCTTCAGGCCCGAAGTCCATGCGTCGAAAGAGACGGTACGGTTCCGGAGTGTTCACTCCGGGTATTTGGCGCAGGGCTTCCGACACGGTATCCGGATCAGAGGCGGTACCGTTGTCCAGGCGTGGGTACTTGCCGGCCGGCGCCGGAGTGCCATTTGTGACCCAGCGGTCCAGGTTCACCAGCGCCGAGCGGAGCAGGGGACGATAATCCAGGCAGTTGAAGGGCTGCTGGCCCTTGCTGCCATTGGATGGGTCACTGTCTCGAAGGTAGGGAGTACCCAGGGGATGCTGGGCGCCGCCAAAGTGATAGACACGCACCTCTTCGGGAACTTCCAGGTCGCGGGATCCCTCAATGTCGATATGTACCATCGCACCGCCGCCGCCCCAATATTCCGACGAGGTATAGGTGTACATAATCTTGGGCAGCGGACCCTGGGCGGCCGAGCGCGTCAGGACTCCCTCAGTCTGGCCCGTGAGCGGGTCGGTCTGTTCCAAATCGCTGAAAGGGAAAAGGTTGTTGGGGCTGCGGCTGGCCTGGCTGGAAGGCTGGGCAAACCGCTGGTTGAACTCTCCGTGCTTGGCTCCCGCGACGTGGGGAATCAACCCATCGAAGACTCTGCGTCCCTCTTCATCGTAGTTGAGGCCATAGTAGAGCAAGTCGCGGAGGAATCTACCGCTTTGGGAAGAGCCGAAGCTATAGGCAAACTCCAGGGAGTTGGCGCAGGGATTCCCCTCTTCCTCGGTCCCGTGACGAAGGAATGATGCCAATTCTCGGGTCGCCAGCAATCCGGCCCCCACAATGGGAGCGCCCGTGGTTGAATAGATTACCTGGTACACCTTGCCGGGCTCGAAACCCGATTCCTTGTAGACATAATTGGCATCAGGCGTCACCTGCCCATCCTTCAAACGGGCAAAACGCCATTGTTCCCGTGGGATCACCGCTTCCGGACCGTCTTCGTGGTCCTGCACAGTCATGTACGAGTCCCAGTCCTCCAGATTATTGGAGGGATAGGGCCTGTGATTCCGGTCGGAAACGAACACCTCGTTGATGGGTTCGTTGGGCACAAATGTGACCACCAGTTTTCCGGTAATCCGGGTGCCGTCCGCATTTCGCGCTTCCGGGGGGTAGAGCCTGAGAACGCCAGGCACGTCCGGGGCGTCGTGTTGCCACCCGCACCAGGCAACGGTATAGCCCTGGCGCATCAGGAATCCGTTACCTGCCTCCAGGGGAACGTCCGGCGCCAAATCGGGGGCGTTGTTGAAGTTGCGAAGGCAAGGCCCCCTTCCTCGGTTGAGAATGTCAAAGAACAGCCGGCCATTACCCTGGCCCTGGTCCACGGGCTTCAGAATGCGAAAGTCGGAATAAAAATGGACCTCTCCTGTATTGCTGCGAGGGGCCAGCCTCAGGTCGGTGACCGTCTCGTTGAAAGCATTAACCGGGTCAACGGTGAAATAGACCGTCCCATCCAATTGTTCATAGGGACCCACGTCGCCGAAAGACTCGCCGTTGGCGAAAGGTTGACGGGAGGTAATTTCGATCCTGCCTACTGCCATTCTTTGCCTCCTTTTTTGACTTGGGAACAATAAATGAGCAACGCCTGATTCCGGAAATGCTGGCCTGCAAACCTGCAACGCCGGTGTCAGGCCGTCATTCCAGGACCAGTCCTAAAGTATTCCGCTGGTATCCACATCCAAGTCTGCCGGGGCTTCATCACCGGTGAAATCCAGCCACCATCGGGCGAAGTTCTCTTCTCCGAACTTGTCCCGCAGCCTGGCCAGGTGGGCCTTTACCTGCACCATCACCGGCAAATCATAGTCGGATGCCAACTGATAGGTGCGGGCCGTCCACTCCAGGGCGCCGGTAATGTTGTCCGTCTCCTCAGCGACCATGCCCAACTGTCCGTAAGTCCGAGCAACTCGCTGCACATCGCCCAGTTCCTCAAAGATTTCCCGCGCCTGGTGGTACCAGTCTTGCGCCTGGTCATAGAGCTTCTGCTCATGGAACAGAACGCCCAACTGGCGGCATTCGTCACCCGATCCCCGCCGGTCGCCCAGTTCCTCCTTACGTTCCAGGGCAGCCAGGAACCACTCCTCGGCTTCTTCATAGACGATGCCCCGGTCTTGCTCCAGGAGCCCCAGAAAATGAAGCTCGGTAGCCATCTGAGCCTGGTTGCCCAGTCGGTCGCTCAGGCCCAAAGCTTGCTGGTACCAGCTTTTGGCCTCATCGAAGTTGTACTGGGCGTGGCAAACCGTGCCAAGCTCGTGGTAGACCTGAAGGGCCGTTTCCTCATCCCGGTGCTCTTCAACCATGTCCCGGGCCCGGTGATACCAGCTTTCGGCCTCTTTATGCTCGAATTTGAGCTGTGTGACCATGCCCAGGGCGCGAAAGTCCTTCACCATTTCCTCTTCGTCGGGAAGGCGCTGGTGTATGTCAAGGGCCTTGCTGTACCACTCCTTGGCCTCTGTATACAGGCGTTGGTACTGGCGGACCTGGCCAAGGGCAAAATAGTCGTCGGCCACTGCGGAACGGTCCTCACCGCCCTCTATGATGTCCAGGGACCGCTGGAGCCAGCCAGCGGCCTCGTCAAGCCGGCGGTAAAGCAGGGCAATGGCCCCAAACTGGTGGTAAACGGAAGCTACTCTGGGGTCTGTGTAGGCGTCAGGCTGGACGGTCAAATAGTCGGAAAGCTGCTGGTTTAGCTCCTGGGCTCGGATGACGTCGCCCTGCTCGACGGACTCACTGACGTCGGTTCCCAGCAGATAAAGCCAAAGATCGATGGCGCCGGCTTCCTTCGCCGCTTCGGCATCACCTCCGATTGCCTCAAGCAACTGACCACGAAGTCGCCGGAGCTCGGGGATGCGCCGCTGCATCCGGTAGACCTGGGCCAACGGTTGCAGAATAAGCTGGGCGTTGTCCCACTGCTTAGCTTCCAGGGCCAGTCCCATGCTCTGGTTAAGGTTTCCTTCTTCCGCCAGGACTGCGGTTGCGCCGGAGTCCTGGTTCTCGTAAAGAGACTCCATGAAGTAGTCGGCGGTATCGGCGTAGACGCGAACAAATTCCGCTTCCAGGCGGCCGATGGCATCCGCGCGCAGCTGGCGCCCCAGCTTGGAACCAAGGAAGCTTGGCAGGGCAGGATGAATCTGATACACGCTGGGGGATATGGGATCCAGAAATCCCGACGACAGACCCGAACGGAGCAGGGTCCGGCAGGCGCCCCAACCTAATTCCTCGCCCATGGCGCCCCGGTAGGCTGACTCCTGGGTGATGTGGGTCAGAATGTCCATCATGACCCGGCGCTGGAAAAGGGATAGGAAAGGCAGATGCGTGCGGCTGCGGTGGGACATCTTGCTCCAGGAATATTCCAGCAACGCAGTAAGGAAGTTGTCCCTGCCTTCTTCTACCGCAGATGCGGGCAATTGAGTCAGGCCCACATTCAATTCATTGCGAATCACCGAAGCGGGCACTTCTTTCAGCAAAGGTAGCGCAATCTGGCAAGCCAGTGGGTGCCCCTGGATATCGGCCAAAAGGGTTGAAACTTCCTCATTGATGCGGTCCGGGGCGACACCGGCTTTGGTCAGGATAACGGCCGCCAGGTCGTTGCGGTCGAAGCGGTCCAGTCCCTCAAGGGTCATAAGTCCATATGGCATGTCCAGCCAACCGGCGTGAGTGGTTCTGCTGCTCAACAGGACGCGGCTGGGTCCAGACCTGGTGAACTCCTCAATGAATTTCGCCAGTTCTTCCTGTTCCCGCTCATCGAGCAAGCCTGCCGCGCCGGATAGAGAGCCGTCGATGTTCTCGGCGCCATCCAGAATCAGCAAGGACGGTTGTTCTCTCAGGTATTCAATCACCCAGCCCCGCTGTCTTTCCCCGTTCAGGTCCGCGAACCTCAGGCCCAGCACGGCGGTGCCAATTTCGTGAATGACCCTTTCAAGACTGGCGGAGTGGGCTGCCTCAAAGGGAGTGTAGAAGATTCCCCCTGGATACAGGCCGCGCCCCGTCTTGTTGAGCCAACGGGCCAGGCCAAGGGACACTTCCGTTTTGCCGACGCCGGTATTACCGGACATCAGGACTACCGCATTGGTTTGCAGCAACCGTTCCAGCCGCGCTATTTCGGGCTGACGGCCTACCAGCCCGTACTGGCCAGCTGCGGGAAACTGGCCCTCGGCTTCCTGTTCGGGCTGCGGCTGTATCACAGGCGCCGCCAGGGGGTTGGGGCGTTCTGCCTCGATGACCGGCGGAACATAAGTGGATCGCTGGTATATGGTGGGAGTAATCCAGTCCCAGGAGACTTGTGGCCCTGCGACCGTTGGCCGGTGAGGCTCCTCCATCATCCAGGTCCGGGCCACCGCCAAGGCCGCCCCTGCTTCGGAACCACCTGACAAACCCTGGTAGAAGCGGCGCAGAAAACCTTCGGCCGCCGGGGTTCCCCGCATGAAATGGGGAAGAACTACGACAGCCGGCACTCCCGACCGAATAAGGTTGTGGCCCAGATCTTCCCAGCCCCGGCCTTGGGCTTCAGGTCTGGCGCCGCGGTCACCAGCCGACAGGACCACTAAGGGTATACCGGCCCTTGTTGCGACGCCCGCCAACTCGGCAGGGGCCACCGGTGCGAGAACAGAGTTCTCTTCCTCCAGCAAAAGATTGCCTTGAGAATCGAGCAACAGGCCGTCCAAATGTAGTAAATGGTAATGGTACGGCTTTGCTTCAAGGATTCCCGCGAGGGCCTCAAGAGAAGGCGGGCGCACAAAGTCGAGCTCCACCTGAACGTCCAGGGATTCCATTACAGGCACCAGTGAAGGGGCCAGACCTCCAGAATAATTTGCCCCCTCTCCCTCGCCACAGGGCGTGGATACCAGAACGTTCAACTGTTGGCTGCTGAGGGTATGTTCGAAAACTTCAGGCTGTACATCGCTGTGTTGGCGAACAATCGAACCAACCGATGCTGACAAATATCCCGTTTCCGGGCTGTTTAGAAGCTCCCAGGGTAGAGAATGGAAGTCTGCGCGGGCGGAGATTACGGAAAGTTGAATGTCGGCCCAACCGCCTTGCGAGGCCGAGTCCAACAACTCCCTGGATGACTCGGAACCAAAGACTATTTCGAAGAGGAGACGGCCAAAATTACGAAAGCCATTCTCCACCGCCTCCGCCCGTTGCCTGGCGGCGCCAAAGGGGTACTCAGGGTATTCCTGGAAGTACCACGAAATTTCGGACCGGTCGGCGGCTTCCAAAGGATTGCGAAACTGAACGGGGGGAGCGGCCCACAGGCCATCGTCGGTCCTTAATGACAGCTGTAACTGGCTGGACTCGGGAATGTCGCGAATTTCCAGGCGCTTAAGCAAGGAAAGACTCCATCAATAAAAGGCTTGGAGAGGATGTTTGCAAGCAAATTCCGCTTACAGGAACTTCCCAACACGGGAAAATCGCGGGACGGATCCTATGGCGATTGGCCCGCATTATACTATATTTGGACTCCAACCTGATCGAATCACAAGCGGGGACCCTGTAATCGAAGCACTAGCGATGTAAAGTGGGCGGTGAAGGCATGATTTACCTTGGCGACGAGATGAGACAACTCCTGTACAGCGCAATGGATGACGGTTGCACCTGTCTATTGGGCACAGCCACGGCAGACGGGAGGCCACAGATCAGCATGAAGGGCAGCGTGATGGTTTTCGATCGGGAAACATTGGCCTACTGGGAAAGGGCCAAGAGATCGGCCTTGGAGAACGTGGCGGCCAACCCCCACGTGGTGATCTTCTACCGGAATTCGGCCCTGCACGTTACTTGGCGTTTCCACGGCACCGCTGCGGTGTACGAGTCCGGAGCAATCCGGAACAACGTGATGTACCGCACCGTGCAGGCGGAACTTGACCGTGATCCGGAACGCGCGGGCGCCGCCGTCCTGGTCAAGATCGATCACATTACGGATCTGGCGGGAAACGTTCTGCAGCAGCGCGATTGAACAAGCCGAAAGGAGTGGACCAGGGACCGAGGAAGCAATTGAATTGTCGGGCCCCGATGTACCGCCCTTGGGCCTGTCGTCAATTATCCTGTTATTCCGGCCCCCGAGCCGGAATCCCGGCAATTTGTGGCGAACGTTCCGACATCGGATGCTGGCGCTAGTTTCCGGCTTTCGCCGGAATGACGAGATATCGCCCTTTTGACGACACCGCCTATACAGATTGGCGGTTTCTGCGGATTTGTGCCTATTCCTTGAGGAGGGCCAACGCATCCACCGCCTTTACGCCCTGCCCCTGGGGCAAGACCATCAGGGGATTGATGTCCAGTTCAGCCAGGGTTCCTTCCAGCTGGGCTGCCATTTGAGAGACCCTCACCAGGACATCTGCCAGGGCATCCACGTCTGCCGGAGGAGCGCCCCGGAAGCCCTTTAGCAGGCGGGACCCCTTGACTTGATCCACCATGTCCAGCGCCTCCACCCTGGTGATGGGGCACTGACGAAGAGCGACATCGTTATATACCTCCACCATCACGCCACCGGTGCCAAACAGAAGCACGGGACCCAGTTGACCATCGTAGGAAATTCCCACGATCACTTCGACTCCTCCCGAGACCATTTCCTGCACGAGGGCACCGTTAATGTGGGCCCCGGGAACTGCCTGGGCGGCGCTTGACATAATCTCCTCATAGGCAGCCGTAACCTGGTCAGAGTCCCTCAGGCCCAGGCGAATCACTCCCGCCTCGGTCTTGTGTAATATGTCCGATGAATCCACTTTCAGGGCCACCGGATAGCCGACTTCCCCTGCCGCCCGCACCGCCTCAGCCGCATTTTCGGCCAGAATTTCGCGAGTTATGGGTATCCCCCAGGCAGAAATCAGCTTTTTACTTTTGGATTCCGACAATATGTTACCTTTTTCTTGCCTGAGTTCATTAACATTGGAACTCTGATCTTCGCTCATCGCCGAAACAGTTCCAAATCCCTGCGAAATCCTTCTATCCAGCCAATTGTGGTATCCGAGTAGGGTTTTGAGGCCCAGGGCCAGTTTATCCGGGACGTAAAATATGGGTATCCTTGCCTCTTTCAGCTTGGAAAGGCCGGCGGTGGCGGAACGAGTGCCGGTCCAGAGGAATGCCAAACCACGTTCGCTAATGTCCCGCTGGGCAATTACCTGTTCGGCCTGGGTGTCGGACCCGGCGCTGGCCACCACAAGGGTACCAATCTGCGGTTGTTCACTCATGTGGCGCATGATTTCCGGGAAGGAGTCGCTGTTGGCAAATCCGGTTACGTCAGAGGGGTTGGCCGCCCAACCAAAGCCCTTTAGCACGTCGTTAATGCCGTCCCTGGCCTCCTCTGTGAGTGGTGGCAAATCCAGGCCCGCCTGCCCGCACATATCCGCCGTGAGCGAGCTGATTCCACCGGAATGTGACACCACCGCAATGCCCGGTTGAGCGGGTTTGCCGGTGTGGGCCAGCAACTGCGACACCTCCAGCAATTCGTCATAATCTTGAACCCTGGTGATGCCGTACTGGGCAAATATTTCGTCGTACAAGGCATCAGATCCCGTAAGGGCGGCAGTATGGGAACGGGCAGCGCGGGAGCCCAGGTCGGAACGTCCTATCTTGATCAGGACGATGGGTTTCCTTTTCTCCGCCGCCACCTTGGCAACTTCGACCAGCTTTCGGGCGTCCTTGAATCCCTCTACAAAGCCGGCTATTACCTTCACCGAATCCTGGTCCAGCAGGTAACGCGCAAAATCGCAAAAATCAAGATCAGCCTCGTTCCCCGTGGAAATGATGTGGCTGAGGCCGATGCCTTCTTCGACGGCACGGGTCAGAAAGGGCCCAAAAGCGGAAGCCCCACTCTGGCAGACCAGGCCAATAGGCCCGCTCAGACCATCGGAACCGCGGGAAGAAGCGGAGGGCCAGATGTCGGCCTGTACGTTAGCAACTCCAAGACAGTTGGGGCCGCAAATGCGAATACCCGATTCCCTGGCAAATGCGCCTACCTCCGCCTGGAGGTCCCGGCGGTCGTCAACGTCACGCTCGGAAAATCCCGCAGAAATAACTATGGCCGATTTGGCTCCCTTGGCGTGGCTCTCCTGCAGGACGCTGAGCACCTGGTGGTAGGGCACCACTATTCCCACCAGGTCCGGCGCCTCGGGCAAGTCCGATACGCTGGGATAGGACTGGACACCCATGATTTCATCGTAGCGAGGGTTTACCGGGTAGATGTTCACCCGGTCATTGGCCTTCAGCATGGCGTTCAAAAAACGGCCGCCGTATTGCATGCGGGGAGTAGCGCCTACTACGGCGACGGATTTGGGATTCAGCATTTTGTCTATGGAAGACATCTGGGCTTCGGTCCAAGTTGCCATGGGAATCCTCACTGCTTCACGAATTTATCCAACACTGGGAAACTGGGGCCGCGGTAAGCTGGGCACAAGGGCAATATACCCAAATTCGGCCATGCTCTCAACGTTCCGGTAGCAGGTAAAGAGAAAGGGGCAGGCTGCAGACCTGCCCTTCCCCGTTCGCTTCATGGTTCTAAAGAGATAGGGAGTCGACCTAAGTCTCCCCAGCGGTCCTGAGGTCGGCCCGCCAGTCGTCCGGGGACGGGCCGCGGTCGATAATAACGTCGATAACCGAAGGCAGACCGGAGGCCTGGGCATCCCGGAGGGCCCCGGGCAGGTCCCTGGAATCACTAACCTGCACCCCAAAACAGCCAAATCCGCGGGCCACGGCAGAGTTGTCGGTTTCAATGAACTCCGAGGCGATGCGCCTGCCTTCCGGTTGATGATGGCGCACCATGCCGAGGGCGTTGTCGTTGAAGACGATGCAGATCAGGGGCAGTTGATACTGCATGGCGGTGGAGAGGGCGTTTACTGTCATCATATAACCACCGTCACCGGTCACACCGACCACGGGCCGGTCCTGGTATACCAGCTTCAGGGCGACGGCGGCCGGCAGGCCCCAGCCCATTCCAGCCGTGCCACCGGGCGCAAAGAAAGTGTTCGCCTGGGCCGACTGGTAGAAGTGGGCCATCCAGGTGCGGTTGTTGCCGGCATCCAGCGCGTATACGGTGTTGTCCGGCATCGTCTCTCTCAGAAGGGCCACCAGCCGCTGTGGCATTACGGGAGAAGAGTCCAGATGCATGGCCGGGTCTTCATAGAATCCATCCGCTTCCTTTCGCCTTGGCATACTGTCGGTCCATTCCTGCCGATTAGCGACCGAGTCCTGGGCAGCCGCTCCTGAAGCCTCTACCAGTTGGCTCAGGATACTTCCAGCATCGCCGATAAGGCCCAACTCCACGGGAAGCGTCCAGCCGGCATTGCGGTCATCAATGTCTATCTGGATGATCCGCTGGCGGTGCGGGTCAAACACACTAGGGCGTTCGCGGACGGTGTCCTGGGGGCTGAGCTTGGCCCCCACAATTATGACCGTATCCGCATCCCCCACCGCCCTATTGGCCGCTTCCTGACCGTAAACCCCGGCCATGCCCACCGACAGGGGATGAGTTTCTGCAATGGCGCTTTTTCCCTTGTAACTGGTGGCCACCGGCGCCCCCCACAATTCAGCAAGCTGCTGCAGTTGGGCGTGGGCCTTGGCCTGGTGCACACCGTTGCCAGCCATGATAACCGGGCGGCGCGAGGAGGAAAGGATTTCTATCGCCCGTTCGATGTCCTGCGGAGCGCTCTGGGGCTTGGTTGTGCTCAGGTATCCGGACGTGTTGTGGATAAACGGAGGCGACTCCACATCCACCTCGCCGGCGATGGAAGCCGAACGCATCACTACCGCTGCCGGACCGGGCCGTCCGCTGGTGGCGTGCTTGATGGCCAGCTGCGTGCCCAGGGCTGCTTCCTTGGGGCTGGTGGCCAGGGTGGTGTACTTGGTCATGGACTTCATGATCGTAGGCAGGTCAATACTGCCGTATTCGCCCGCGCCCGACTGGTTAGCCGGATGCTGGGCAGAACCGCCGTCAGAAGTATCGGTTAGTACCAGCATGGGCGAACTGCTGAGCATGGATTCCATAATTCCGAAGCTGGCATTGGAGCCAATAAAGAGGCCCTGCCCCATGACCACGGCAGGCTTACCGGTGGCTCGGGCATAAGCGTCTGCCATAATGGCGGCGGTTTGCTCGTGGCGGCAAAGTATGGCCTTCACCCGCTCTTCCCGACCTACCAGGAGGTTATAAATCTGGCCCGTTCCCCCGCCGGGAATACCGAAAACATACTCGATTCCCGCTTCTTCGAGGAACTGGACTATTAGTTCGTGAGCTTGCGGCATGGGCCCTCCATAATTGACAGGGTAGGGTGGGGAGTGAAAGGGTAGGAAAGAAGCCCGTAGCTCACAACGGCTCAGGCCCCTTCCAACGGTTCTTGGGATGATAACCTTGCCCGAAAAGGGGGTCAAGGTGGACGGCGGTTAATGGATTGTGAGCAAGTACCGCCAACGGGCATCACCATGAAGTGATAATGACACCGTTCCCGTATCAGGGTCGACTCCTTACCTGGAGCATTGACCAGATTACGGACTACACATAGAATCCCTCCATCCTGACAAGCTTTACATAAGGCGGTAAGCAACATGCAAAGCGTGGAAATTGACCGCGCCAAGCGGCTCAAGGAACAACCGGAAAAGGGCCACAATCGCTGGCACCCAGACATTCCCCCGATCCTGGAGGTGGACGAGGGCGAAGAAGTGGTGCTGGAAACCAGGGACGCATCCGACTGCCAGATTCAGCCCGGAATGACGGTGGCAGACTTGGAGGGGCTGGATGCCAAAGTAGCCCACCCTCTGACCGGTCCGGTGTACGTCAAGGGAGCGGAGCCCGGGGATCTGTTGGAGATTGAATACCTGGACGTGGTTGCCCAGCCAAACGGGTGGACCCGCAACCGTCCCGGAGCGGGATTCTTGAGGGATATTTTCACTGAGCCGTACCTGGCCCATTGGCAAATTGAGGATGGGTGGGCTGCTTCACCTCAAATACCGGGGGTGCGCATTATAGACGGTTCCTTCATGGGTACCGCTGGAATAGCCCCCTCCCACGATCAGTTACGGGCGTGGGCTGAGCGGGAAGCGGACCTGGTCAGGAGAGGTGGCGCTGCCGCCCCCCCTGATCCGGAGGACGCGGTGCCCGCCGGCGGCGATGTCGCAGAGACGGGACTGCGAACATTGCCTCCCCGGGAAAACTGCGGCAATGTGGACGCAAAACAGCTTACAAAAGGTTCCCGGCTTTTGATTCCGGTCAACGTAAATGGCGCCCTCTATTCAGCAGGCGACGGCCATTTCGCTCAGGGAGATTCGGAATGCTGCATTACCGCAATTGAAATGGGAGCAACTGTGGCGGTCCGATTCAGGGTACTCAAGGGTGAAGCCGCCCGGCATAACATCCGGTTTCCCAGGTACGCGCACTCTGGCTATTTCCTGCCACCTGAATGGGCCGCGCCCCGCAATTTCACCGCCACTATGGGTATGCCCATCCGGGCTGATGGGACACAGGAAGGAGAGGACCACCTGACGCTGGCAGCCAGGAATGCTCTAATAAACATGATTGAGCTGCTGCAAGAGAGAGGATGGAGCAAGGAACAGGCCTACATTATTTGCAGCGTGGCCGTGGACCTGAAGATAAGCAACATTGTGGACCTTCCCAACGTCACCGTATCTGCTTTCCTGCCCGAGGACATATTCCAGGGGTGAAGTTTTGCTAAGCCAGTACATTGCGAAAGGGAAAAGTGGTAGACATAAATGTACCGCTTTTGCCCAGGAAGCGCATAGAGGGCGTTTCAGCGGGGAACAGGTATATAAACATGCCGAAAGCGCGCAAATCCAGCCATTAAAGGACCGGGCAGGAGTCAGGTGATTGACATAAAACTAAAATAAGTTCAAGAATCCTTACAGGCGTGAGTCCCTTCACTCCACACCAAGAGAAAGCCGCCCGAACCATTGGTCGGGCGGCTTAGTGCATCGGTCTACAGTCTTAACCATCCCTCTCATCACATCCACCATCAGGGCATATTCTGGTCCCTTCAATTCCGGCAATATGCCAGGCCGGAAGGTGATTTAACTTACCCGCTTTACCTCCAAGGTCTCACCCGGGGCCAGCGCTACACGGCGCACGCTGATTCCAAGTTTGAGCAACCAGTACCCGAGAGTAGCCTTGCTCACGCCCAGTTCCTCGGCGGTACTCGACAGCCCTCTTTCGTTGACCATTTCGGGTAGCAACTTCTCCAGGGGCCGCTGGTGTTCCTTTTCTACACGCTGCATGAGTTTGGTCTTCCTGGCCATGGTACTCCTCCTCTTTACTGGTGATGTAGTGCTGAGTAATATGATGTACTGAATTGTACTGACTGTTCCGGTGATTGTCAATACTTGGTTATACTATATTTTAAACTTTTTTAAGAAATAGCTGGAACGAAAACTCAGCTACGGAATTGCTGATTTAGCAGGCTTTCGGGACTGCCTTGTGGCCCAAAGGGGCCTGAAAACGGCTCTCAGGGCGACAGATTTCGGGGAGCGATTGGCATGGAGGCGCAGAGACGCGGCCCTGAGGCTCTACATTCTGTCCCTGACCCGCTTATTTCCAGCGGCGAATGGCCTAGCCATCTGCGCTTCTCGCATTACACGACGAGGGGCTAGCGCCATTGGATTTGTAACAAATACACCTAACTCTGATGACCTACTACATTGAGACGTTTCCATTTTTGGCGCTGGCCGCAGGGTGTTACCCGCCGGCGCACGTCGGAGATTCGCGCATCTTTGCCGTGGGGAATCAAGTGTACCGACGCTTGCATTTAACCCGGGGCGGTCGTCGACTATTGGAGGCGAGGGACCGTGCGCCTGACTGCTGATTGCGAAGGTTTGACCCTTCACCCTTCCTTTGCTAGGCTGGCGCTGTTACGACCCCTCGGCCTGCCGGCCAGTTACCAGAGGAAGGGCTAGAGAGGAATGAGGAAAAATGATTCAACCGCCAACTCTGATTGATGTCTACGAAGCCCGGAAAACGATCGCGCCCTACCTGGCAAGGACCCCGCTCCACTACTCATTCGGCCTGAGCCAGCTTTTTGACGCGGAGATTTATCTGAAGCACGAGGAATACCATCCGCTGGGAGCGTTCAAGGGCAGAGGTGGAATCAATTTTCTCGCCCACTTAAGCGAGGAGGAACGGTCGCGCGGTGTGATCACCGCCTCCACGGGGAACCATGGTCAGTCCATCGCCAACGCCTGCCGGATTTTCGGGGCCCGCGCGCTGATCGCCCTTCCGGCCAGGGACCCCAACCCCCTTAAAGTGGCGGCCATGGAGGCCCTGGGAGCGGAGTTGGTCTTTTACGGCGAGAATTTCGACGAAGCCAAGGCCCACGCGGAGCTCCTGGCGCGGGAGGAGGGCTATCGCTATGTACACCCTACCGACGAACCTCTGCTGATATCCGGCGTAGGGACTCAGGCGCTGGAAATTATTGAGGACTTGCCGGACGTGGAGGTAATGTTTTTGCCCTTGGGAGGCGGAAGCGGCGTATCCGGGGCGTGCATCGTAGCCAATGGAATAAATCCCGATATCAAGGTCAGGGCCGTCCAGGCCGAGGGAGCGCCGGCAGGGTATTTGTCGTGGAGGCAAGGGCAACTGGTCCAGGCGCCAATGAACACCTTCGCCGAAGGGATTGCCACCATGAATGGTTATGAACTGCCGCAGCGGATAATCCGGCATCTGCTTGACGACTTTGTACTGGTCAGCGATGACGACTTGCGGTATGCCATGGGGCTGTTGCTGGAAAAGGCCCACACCCTGGCGGAGGGAGCCGGAGCGGCGGCCACGGCAGGGGCACTGAAACAACGGGGGTCCCTGAGCGGGAAGAAAGTTTCTATTACCGTGAGCGGCGCCAATATAACGGCTGAACACCTGGCGGCGGCGCTAAAAGTGTACTCCAGCAGCAATATAATGTAATAAATGCCGCTTCTAATGAATCCTATTCTCAGAAAAGTGTACCATTATGGCGGCCAAGAGGAATAACGGTGAACTTGGGAATCAAATTCATTATTTGTTACACTTTTCAGAAATGTAACGAGCCAGTTCGTCCCGACTAAACTCAGGAAGGGGACCCTCGCCTTCGTAGCCCACCATAACCAGCCCCTCTTCAGGAGCGATAACCTGGCCCACTTCGCAGGCAAATATTCCTGCTTCGTCGAAAGCCCTTAACAGGATGGGCGCTTGCGGCGCGGGCAAAGAAAGGAGAAGGCAACCCGAGGCCAGCAGACCCAGCGGATCAATCCCCAGAGCCTGGCAAATCTCCTCGCACTCAGGCAGTATGGGAATGCTGCTCTGCTCAACGGCCAATCCCATACCGGAAGCCCGCGCTACTTCCCTTAGCCCGGTTACAAGTCCCCCTTCCGTCGGGTCGTGCAGGGAATGAACTTCGGCGGCGGAGCATGCTATGCGTGCTGCATCTACCACGCTGATCCCTGGCTGGTAGAGATACTGACCGGCGACGTCTACCGTAGTTGTGGAAACTCCCGCTGCTATCAGTTCTTGTCGTCGCTCTCTCGCCAGTATGGCAGATCCCTCAATGGCTATTCCCCTGGTTATGACTACACTGTCACCCTCCTGCGCGCCTCCGGTCCTAACCATCCGGTCCGGTCCTACTTCGCCCAGCATCGTGCCCGCAACTATGGGACGGCTGAGTCCGTATGTCACCTCGCTGTGCCCCCCGATGAGAGCTACGTCCAGCGAAGTGCAGGCCGCAAGAATTTGATCGTATATCGCCTCCGCCTCCATCTCCGTAAAAGACTCAGGAACCAATAGGGTAGCCAGGAACCACCTTGGTACACCACCAGTACATGCTACATCGTTGGCATTTACCTGGACGGCGTACCAACCAATATCGTCTATAGCGAATGTAACGGGGTCGGATTTGGCCACCAGCAGTTGATTGCCCATTTCGACCACTGCGGCGTCCTCGCCCACTTTCGGCCCAACCAACACTTTTGGGTCCTGGACGCCTTGCTTGGCCAAGAGTTTCGCCAGTAGATGTGAAGGGAATTTTCCAGCATACAAGGTCCCGCACCTGTCCTCTTATTCTGCCTCGTAATGACGTTGCTGGAGAGTTTACCAGAGAGACTTTTCAGCAAGGCCGTATATCCGATGAGGAGACATTTTGTTTTTCTTCGTGAAACAAGCGACGCATGAAAATGCCGCTCACAGAGGCGAAACGGGGCGATTCCGGGCCCAAGAGGCATCCCAACACCCTCAGCAGCGGCTTTTCGCCTCTCAGTACAATTCTTGGTGGAAGTTCGCCGGGCGGTTTTTGGAGGCAGGATAAGCATTGCTGTTCTTGGCGGGCGCGGTGGCCAACCTCGACCCATCTGGATCGGACGTGCTAAACTCTCATTCAATCCCACACTAGACTGAATTAACGGCATTGAAGGCAGACAACGCTAGTACGAATCGTGGCCTGGTTCCATCGCCCCCGGCCCCACATAGCATCTCCGAACTCGCCGGAGCGCTGCAGCGTCTGCGGGAGGGAGGAGTGGTTGCCGTTCCCACAGACACTCTCTATGGCCTTGCCGCCGATGTCGGGAACGAGCGGGCGCTGATGCGTATCTTTGATATAAAGGGAAGACCTGCGGACCTGGCCCTCCCAGTCCTGGTTAGTTCATGGGAGCAAGTGAACATGGTGGCCCACGCCGATGACAAGGATATTGAACAGCTCGGTTCCGCTTTCTGGCCGGGTTCCCTGACCCTCGTGCTTCGGAAAAAGGCCAGTTTGTCCACCCGGATAACCGGCGACCGCGAGACTGTAGCTGTTCGAATGCCCTTTCACTGGATACCCTTGAGCCTTGCCAGCCAACTGGGCCGTCCCATTACGGGAACCAGCGCCAATCGTAGCGGCCAGTTGAACCTCAATAGTCCGGAGGAAATCGAAGAGGCCCTGGGAAGTGCGTCAGTTGAAATTGTTGACCTGGGGCCCGCCCCTGCCGGCCTGCAGTCGACTATCGTGGATATGACGGGAGACGTTCCGGCGCTGCTCCGGGAAGGGGCAACCGCCTTCGATGACGTGCTTCGGGTGTGGGAGCAGGCGAACTCGACCGCACCTTCAAGTGCGTGTGGGAGGATGCAAGATTAACTCTCAAGGCAGACTTGAACTGTATGGAGAAGGGTTGGAAAGAGAGCTGAGGCAGCTTTTTTCAGCGCGGGTAGGCTTTCTTTATAACCTGCTTCAGTACCAGTTGGGATGGGTAGACCAGCAGGGAGCGCCGGATACCCTACCGCTGAAGGCCAGCTTTCATTCCTTGATGGCTCCGGCTGTGTGCGATGCGCTAGGTGGTACATTCGAAAGCGCTTTGCCCATGGCGGCGGCGGTCGAATTGCTGCATAACTTTTCGCTGGTTCACGGCGACGTACAGGCCGGAAGGGTAGATTCGGATGACCGCCCCAGCATTTGGTGGATATGGGGCCCCGCCCAGGCTATTAATGCAGGTGACGGTTTCCACGCCATGGCCAGAGTAGCTGTCATGCGATTTCTGGACGGCGGCTTTTCCTCAGATATAGTTCTGCAGGCTACCGAGATGCTTGACCGTTCCTCCCTGTCCATGTGCGAGGGACAGTACGCTGATTTGGGATTCCAGGATCGCCTGCTGGTTACCATTGGGGAATACAATGATATGATTGCCCAAAAGACCGGGTCGCTTACCGGTTGTTCGGCCGCAGGGGGAGCCCTCGCCGCCGGTGGTGACAACAGGGTGGTTGCGCAATTTAGAGATACTGGGGTCAAGCTGGGCATGGCCTGGCAAATTACCCGGGATCTTGCCGACTTCTGGGGCGCCCAGGGTGACGGCATAACTCCCAGCAATGTCCTGAGCAAGAAAAAGAGCCTGCCGTTGATTTACACTCTGGAGAATTGCAGCCTTTCCGCCAGGCGGGAAATAGGGGCCGCATACGCAAAACGGGTCCTTGATCCCTCCGACATAGCCAGGGTTGTGGAATTGATGGAGGAAGTCGATGCCAGGGACTTTTGCCAGGAACGGGCAAAAACGCTGGTCGCAGAGGCCATGAGAGTCGTCGACGAAGAGAACATCTCCGCTTCGAGAACGGTGGGTCTCCGTGATATCGCGTCGCTGGCCCTGCTACCATCGACTCCGGCATTTGATCAGGAAACTATACAGCCAGGAGCCTAGATACAAAATGGCCAAGCGGTCACTTTCCCAGTTAGATGTGGCGGGTAAGCGGGTGCTGGTGAGGGTTGACTTCAATATTCCCATCGAGCAGGGAATTGAGGCCATCGCCTCTTACGACCAGCGACTCAGGGCCACTTTGCCCACAATACGCTACCTTCTGGAGCAAAACTGCCGCATCATACTGTGTTCCCACCTGGGACGCCCCAGTGGTAAAGAGGTGGACGAACTCAGGCTGGAGCCTGTAGGGAACCGCCTGGCCCAACTCCTGGAACATCCGGTCAGGAGCCTGAAAGACTCCATTGGGCCCGAAGTCGAAGCAGAGATTGACTCCATGGCCCCCGGCCAGGTTGTACTTCTGGAAAACCTCAGATTTCATCCAGGGGAAGAGAAGAACAATCCGGATTTCATTGCCGCACTCGGCAGGCTGGCTGACTGCTTCGTGATGGACGCTTTCGCGGTAGCGCACCGCGCCCACGCCTCCACTGTCGGCATAACAACCGTGTTGCCATCCGCGATGGGCCTCCTGGTCCAGCGAGAAGTGGAGCAAATGGGCAAAGCCCTGGAATCCCCGGCCAGCCCTCTGGCCGCGCTGATGGGCGGGGCCAAGGTCAGCGACAAGATCCTGGTATTGGAAAATCTTCTGGACAAGCTGGACCACCTGTTTGTCGGCGGTGGCATGGCCGTAACCTTCCTGAACGCCTTGGGAGAGGAAACGGGAGCATCGTCCGTCGAATCCGACCGGCTTGACTTCGCCAGGGACGTGATGCAACGGGCAGCGCAGAAGGGCATTTCCATTCATCTGCCCGACGACGTCGTCGTCGCCAGCGGCTTTGAAGCTGAACCCGCCGAATCCTTTACCGTACCGGCTGACCAGGTGCCTGACGACTGGTATATCATGGACGTCGGAGAAGGAACGGCCGCCCAATACGCCGGTAAACTTAGGGATTGCCGCACAATAATCTGGAACGGGCCTATGGGCGTGTTTGAAATGCCCCGTTTCAGCCAGGGTACGCGCACCGTCGCCAATGCGATCGCTGGGTTGCCCGATGTTACGACCGTTGTGGGGGGAGGTTCAACTGCCGAGGCCGTCGAGGAACTGGGGCTGTTGGACCAAATGACCCACGTATCCACCGGCGGCGGCGCCTCCCTGGAATTCCTTGAAGGCAGGTCCCTGCCTGGAATCGCAGCCCTGCCAGATGCTTGAAACTGCAACCGATTTACGTTTTCGCGGCTACTGCCACTGCAAACTACTTTAGGTGTGAGCGAGATGATTGACCTGGAACTACTTCACGACTGCTACGTAACTACTTCGTCAAAGATTGTCCTGCTGGTGGTAGACGGCTTGGGCGGCTTGCCCCACCCCGATACCGGAAAATCGGAGCTGGAAACCGCAAACCTGCCTTACCTGGACGCCATGGCGCAGGAAAGCGCCTGCGGCATGACCACGCCGGTCCTTCCCGGCGTGGCTCCGGGCAGCGGCCCCGGGCATCTGGCTCTTTTCGGTTACGACCCACTTAAGTACATCATCGGCCGGGGCGCCCTGGAAGCTCTCGGGATTGACGTGGAATTGCGGCCCGGGGACGTGGCCGCGCGGGGAAACTTCTGTACCGTCAACGAAGAAGGGAACCTGGTTGACCGCAGGGCCGGGCGGATACCTACCGAGTTCAGCGCCCCCCTCTGTCACCGTCTGGACACCATCGAAATCCCCGGCGTCCAGGTCGATGTGTTTCCGGTCCAGGACTACCGCTTTGTTTTGAGGCTGCGGGGAGAGGGGCTATCCGAATCAGTGACTGAGACGGACCCGCAGATAACCGGCGTCCCCGCTATGTCAGTGAAACCTTTGGAACCATCCGCTGAAAAGACGGCAACCCTGGTCAACGAGTTCGTGTCCCGGGCGGCAGCGCTGCTTTCAGAAGAAGAGCGAGGAAACATGGTTCTTCTTCGGGGATGGGCCCAGTTGCCATCGCTTCCTCCCATGGGGGATGTGTACCGCCTCAATCCGGGCGCCATCGCCGCCTACCCAATGTACCGCGGCCTGGCTACCGTAGCCAACATGCGCATCATTCCCACTGGGAAAACATTCAGCGACGAGGTGGACACGCTACAAGAGGAGTTCGACAATCACGACTTCTTCTTTATCCACTACAAACCGGCGGACGCTGCCGGTGAAGACGGGGACTTCGACGCAAAGGTAAAGACGCTGGAGGATCTGGACCCTCTGATCCCCAGGATCCGCGAGTTGAACCCGGATGTTTTCATGGTGGCCGGTGATCACTCAACGCCGGCTATTATGGCGGCCCACAGTTGGCACCCCGTTCCCTTTATGCTTTACTCCAAACTTACCCGTGGTGAGGGAATCCCCGCGTTTAGCGAACGGGACTGTAACCTGGGTTCGATAGGCAACATCCCAGCTACCAACATAATGCTACTGGCAATGTCACACTCAGGAAAACTGACTAAATTCGGTCCTTAACCGTCGCGCTGAATGGGAAAAAGGAGCACTGCAGGAATGCCAGCCACCGTAGTCGCCGGAAACTGGAAAATGAACACCACCCTGTCAGAGGCCCGCGCGCTGGCTCAAGGCGTAAAGGCATTGGCAACCCAGGCCTCAGGGGTGGAGATCATACTGTGCCCACCGGCGATTTGGCTGCCAGAGGTTAGACAGTCCGTTGCCGGTTCTTCCGTCAGGGTAGGCGCGCAGAACATGCACCACCAGGACTCTGGCGCCTTCACCGGCGAAGTCGCTCCAGCCATGCTGGTGAATATCTGTGAGTACGTGATTATCGGCCACTCGGAGCGCAGGCAACTGTTTGGCGAGACGGACGAGATGGTGAACGCGAAGGTCAAAGCCGCCCTCGGTCACGGCCTTAAACCGATATTGTGCGTGGGTGAGACCCTGGAACAAAGGGAGTCAGGCAGGGCCTCAGACGTGATATCTGAACAGGTCAACCTGGGGCTGGCCGAAACCCATGCTTTTGACATTTCCGGCCTTATTGTGGCCTATGAACCCGTGTGGGCCATCGGAACCGGTCAGGCCGCTACTCCCGAAATTGCCGCCGAGATCATGGGTGGCGCTGTGACGGAGACCCTCCACAACGTGTACGGCGAGGGTTCTGCAGATATACCTGTTCTTTATGGCGGCAGCGTTAACGCCGGTAACATCGTGGCGTTCGCGTCGCAGTCCTGCATTCATGGAGCCCTGGTGGGCGGAGCAAGCCTGCAGGTTGACTCCTTCATGGAAATAGCCCGGCTGGCGGGAGATGCAAAGTCACGTGGCGGCTGAGGTGCTCCGCCTCCGCGACGACTAATGTCTTCAGAAAGGCCCGGCCTCCTCTACATAGTTGGGCCCACCGCCACGGGCAAGACCCAACTGGCAATCTCCATAGCCCAGCGCCTTGGCGGCGAGATAGTAAATGCCGACAGTCGGCAGATCTACAGGTACATGGACATTGGCACGGCCAAACCCACACTGGAAGATCGGGCCCGCGTACCACATCACTTATTTGATCTCCTGACGCCAGCTGAGAACTTTTCCTTGGGCACATTCCTCAGTGTGGCCAGGGAAGCCATAGAAGACATAAAGCTCCGCGGCTCTACTCCCATCGTCGTGGGAGGGACAGGCCAATACGTTTGGGCGCTCCACGATGGCTGGGAGGTCCCCGCCGTTCCTCCGGACCTAGAGTACCGAGCCGAACTGGAAGCCCAGGCCGCCGTACAGGGAAGCCACACCCTTTACCAGAGACTTCAGCATTGCGACCCAAAGAGGGCCGACGAAATAGACCCCCGAAATGTTCGCCGGGTGATCCGGGCTCTGGAAATCCTCCATGTAACCGGAATGGCGCCCTCTGCATTGCAAAGAGAGTCGAGGGAGGGAGTGGAAGGCCTCGTGATTGGGCTAACAATGGAACGGGAAGTCATCTATGAACGGATCGACCGCAGGGTGGACACTATGATGGCTAACGGCTTCCTCGACGAGGCCAGGAAACTGGTGGAATTCGGATTTACCCTGGG
This sequence comes from Dehalococcoidia bacterium, assembly GCA_965207275.1. GTDB lineage: Bacteria > Chloroflexota > Dehalococcoidia > Lucifugimonadales > UBA3495 > Bin22. Next base: position 986,107 of record CBDBMH010000002.1, on the reverse strand, counting down.
GCAGGGTAATCTGGCATGTCCCGGATACCGGGAACTGGGCCAGTTCCTGGATGGCGAAACCTCACTGGAGGAGGCGGTCCAGAAGACCAAGTTCCAAACACATCGATTGGCACGGAGGCAGTACGCCTGGTTCAAGCCAGATGACCTGCGGATCAACTGGCTTCACGGCCTTGACCCCGACCTTACGAATTCGTCACTCAACTTGGTCGCACAGCTTTCCTAGCGCAACGCCTCTCCCTTTGCCCGCCCTGCGCTGTGGTAAAATAGCCGCAATCTGCACCCAGAGGGCCTGATGAATTTCACCAAGATGCACGGGGCCGGCAACGACTATATTTACATTGACGCGCGCAGAATGGAGGAGGATTGGCCGACATTGTCCAGGACTATGAGCGACCGCCATTTTGGTGTCGGCGGCGACGGCCTTATTCTCATACTGGATTCGGAACAGGCGGACTTACGGATGCGCATGTTCAACGCCGATGGGTCTGAGGGTGAAATGTGCGGAAACGGCATTCGCTGCTTTGCGAAGTACGCTATTGAACGGGAAATAGTGCCCAGATCAGAAAGCGGTTTAACCGTTGAGACCCTCGCCGGTATTCGCACGGTCTACCCCATATACAGCAGTGCGGGCGTTGAAGGAGCCCGGGTTTCCATGGGATTACCTCATCTGAACCCCGGTGACATCCCGGTAAGCCTTGATCCGGCCATGGGTGGCAATGTCGGGCCGGTGCTGAAATACCCCATCCATCCCGGGGATTTCCGGCTTTTCCTGGCATTTGTCTCCATGGGCAATCCCCACGCCGTTACCTACATCGACCAGCCCGTCGGGGAGTTTCCGTTGCATAACATAGGCCCCCTGGTGGAGGGGCACCCCATGTTTCCCCGCCGGGTCAACTTCGAGATAGTAAACCAGGTTGATTCCGGCCATCTGAACGCCCGAGTGTGGGAACGAGGGTCCGGCGAGACCATGGCCTGCGGCACCGGCGCATGCGCTATCGCGGTCGCCTCTCGCCTGCAGGGTCTTACTGAAGATAGAGTTGACATAAGTCTGCCAGGCGGCATCCTGACTATCGAATGGGATGGCGAAGGCGAAGTATACCTGGAAGGACCCGCCACTGAAGTATTTAACGGCGAGTGGTGATCAAGGTCACCACCACGGCTGCCAGAACTCTTTCATTTGAAGCGTCGCAAAAATTCCCCGAGAGGAAGCGCAAGTATCCTCTCTGACTCAGAATGCAAGCTGTCCGAGCTTTTCAGTTGACTTTCGGACCTTACTCTTCCCAGGAGTGGCAAAGTGGAATTTTCTAGCAGACTTGGCAAGTTGGCCCCTTACCCTTTCGTGGAAATCTCCCGCATCATCGCGGAGAAGCGTGCGGCCGGGGCCGACGTAGTAACTTTCGGCATTGGCGACCCTGACATACCTACTCCACAGCCGATCATAGACCGGCTTCTTACCGCATCCCAGGACCCGCCCAACCATCGTTACCCAGAGACGGACGGCCTGCCGGAAATGCGGCAGGCCATCGCCCAGTGGTACGCCAACCGGTTCGGCGCAAGCCTAAACCCGGATACAGAGGTGCTTCCCTTGATTGGCGCCAAGGAAGGTATTGGACACGTGGCCTTCTGTTTCCTGGACCCGGGCGATATCGCCCTGGTTCCCGACCCTGCCTATCCGGTTTACGGCGTGGGCACTATGTTTGCTGGCGCCGAGAGTTACATAATGCCCTTGCTGGAGGAGAACGGTTGGCTTCCGGACCTGTCCGCAATCCCCGACGACATTGCGCGGGCCGCCAAGGTGATGTGGCTCAATTACCCTAACAATCCTACCAGCGCAGTGGCCAGCGCCGAGGACCTGGCGACCTATGTGTCGTACTGTCGGGAGCACGACATCGCCCTGCTCCACGACGCCGCCTACAGCGAGGTGGGGTATGACAGCTACAGGGCCGCCAGCATGTTGCAGGTGGAAGGAGGGAAGGAAGTGGGTATTGAATTCCACTCCCTTTCCAAGAGCTACAACATGACCGGATGGCGTATGGGAATGGCCGTGGGCAACGCCGACATGATCAGGTCCCTTTTCCAGATCAAGGCCAACCTGGATTCCGGCATTCCGCAAGCTATCCAGGAAATGTCCATGGAGGCCCTTACCGGGCCCCAGGACTGCATTGAGGAAAACCGGATCATCTACCAGCGCCGGCGTGACCGGGTGGTGGAGGCCGTGCAGAAGATGGGCCTGTCGGTAGCGGTACCGCAAGCCAGCCTCTACATTTGGGCACGTGTTCCCGAGGGGTTCACTTCCGCCGATTTCGCCGCCCGCCTGCTTGAAGATATCGACATCGTTGTTACTCCCGGTTCCAGCTATGGGCAGTACGGCGAAGGTTACATAAGATTATCCCTTACCACGCCAGACGAGAGAGTGGAGACGGGCTGCCAGCGCCTTGAATCCTGGACCATACCGGCGCCAAGGGAGGGCTAGGCTCATTCCCAGAAGAACAGTTAGCACTGAACCCGATAGAGAAAAGGCCCTGTTGGTCGCAGTTGAATTGAAGAGCCGCGAACACCTGTGGCAGCTGGACGACACCCTCGATGAGCTGGCCTACCTGACCGACGCCGCCGGGGCACAGGTGGTCGGCAAGGTAACCCAGCGGTCAGACCGGCTTACCCCCACCTATGTGGGAAAGGGCAAACTTCTTGAGGTACAGGACCTCGTAGCCCAGGAAAGGGCGGAGACCGTCATCTTTGACGACGAGTTGACTCCCACGCAGCAACGCAACCTGGAAGCGGCCCTTCAGGTCAAAGTCATCGACCGCACGGCCTTGATTCTGGACGTATTCGGCCGCCACGCCCGCACCCACGAGGGCAAACTGCAGGTGGAATTGGCCCAACACCAGTATCTGCTGCCCCGCCTGGTGGGCCAGTGGTCTCACCTGGAGAGGCTGGGCGGCGGCATCGGCACCCGAGGGCCCGGCGAAACCCAGCTGGAGACGGACCGGCGGCTTATCCGGCGCCACATTCAGCGCATCCAGGCGGAGCTTGACAAGGTCAGGGAACGGCGGGCCATTTACATAGGCCGTCGCAAAAAGGCAAGCGTACCTATGGCATCCCTGGTAGGCTACACCAATGCCGGGAAGTCCACCTTGTTTAACTCTCTATGCAACGCCGGAGTAGAGGCGGAAAACCAGCTTTTCTCAACCCTCGATCCCGTAACCCGGCGTATAAGGCTCCCTTCGGGCGACGAACTGCTGCTGACCGACACGGTAGGGTTCATCCAGAAGCTCTCGCCCATGGTTGTGGCCGCTTTCCGGGCCACGCTGGAAGAACTGGCTGAGTCGGACCTGCTGCTCCATGTACTGGACATCACCCATCCTAAAGCACCCGAACAGGCCGAAGTTGTGGAGGAGACCTTGGAAGACCTGGGATTGGGCAACAAACCCCGCCTGCTGGTGATTAACAAGATGGACCTGCTGGCCGAACAGAATGATGGCGACGTGACCCTTCCCCCGGCCGGTCTGCAGTCCTACCCCAGCGTCCCGATCTCAGCAGCCAGGGGTTGGAACTTGGACCTGTTGCTGGAAGAGGTCGAAGCGCAGTTGGTGGAGTTGGACGGACCCATGACGGTGCTTCAGTCGGCGGCAGGAGACTGAGCCGAAGGGTTACGCGGAGCAAGCAAAGAAAGCTGGGGCGAAGGCCTCAATAGAACTGCTCCAGCGGCCCTTCCGGCTCCCCGACAGGTTGGTTCGCACAATAGACGTTATGTAACGAAGGCCACGGTTTTCCACTCTTCAGTCGACATAACGCTCCCCGCCGGTTCTTTCAAACCTGCGTATCGACTGTGGAGGGCTGTTCATCCCCAAAACATCGTTTAAGATTTTCTCTGCGGAGGTCGCTCACATGCGGGTCGAAGGCAAAGTAGCGCTCATCAGCGGCGGCGCGCGCGGTATTGGTGCCGCCACTGCCAGACTGCTGGCTAGCGAAGGGGCTGCGGTGGTCCTGGCAGACGTGTTGGAACAAGAAGGCCGGGCCACCGAGGCGCAGATTTCGGAGGCCGGCGGCCGGGCCACCTTTATGTTCCTCGACGTGACCGACGAGGAGAACTGGCAGGCGGTAATCGACGCCACCGTAGGCCAGTACGGCAAGCTGGACGTGGTGGTCAATAATGCCGGCATCAGCGGACGCACCACGGTGGAGGAGACCCCGGGGGAGACCTGGGACCGGGTGATGGCGGTCAACGGCAAGGGAGTCTTCCTGGGGACCAAACTGGCTATCCCCGAACTTCGCAAGGCCGGGGGTGGGTCCATCATAAACATCTCGTCGATTTACGGAATAGTGGGAAGCGAGACCTCCAGCCCCTACCACGCTTCCAAGGGAGCCGTGCGCATCTTTACCAAGGCAGCGGCCATTCAGTACGCCCAGGAAGGTATACGGGTCAATTCTGTGCATCCCGGCTTCGTGGACAGTCCCATGACTCAGGCAGCCCACTCCATCCAGGAAGTCCACGACTTGAGGGTGGGACGAACGCCTCTGGGCCGGATGGGGACGCCTGAAGACATAGCGTCGGGGATTCTTTACCTGGCTTCCGATGAATCATCCTTCGTCACCGGCAGCGAACTGGTGATAGACGGCGGCATGACTGCCCAGTAGAGTTGTGGAACGGACGTCCCTCCTGGCGATGCGGAGTTTGCAATAACAGCATAGCGAAAAGGGACCGGTCATCCGCCGCGCACATGCGGCCCATAAGGGTTGCGCCCCTGCATTGGTTTCCCTATAATTGCTATTCCGACGGAACTAAAGGGGCGGTTAGCTCAGTGGTTAGAGCGCCTCGTTCACACCGAGGAGGTCGGAGGTTCAAATCCTCCATCGCCCACCATCTGGACAGTTCTGGTCGCGGTTTTCCCAATTGCCGTGCCGAGGTGGCGAAACGGCAGACGCGCTGCGTTCAGGGCGCAGTGTCCTTATGGACGTGTGGGTTCAAATCCCTCCCTCGGCACCAGATAGGTCCAGGCTTTAGATGCGCTTGTAGCTCAGTGGATAGAGCGCTGCCCTGCGGAGGCAGAGGTCGTGGGTTCGAATCCCGCCAAGCGCGCCACCCCTTTCAAGTTCAAGTTATCTGTATGCCCCTTTGGGCGCCAGTAATTCCGCATCTCCCAGCTACGGGCGGTTAGCTCAGATGGTTAGAGCGCCTGCTTTACACGCAGGAGGTCACTGGTTCGAGTCCAGTACTGCCCACCACACTTCCTTCCCTTCCTTTCCCCTTCTCTTCCGTTTAATGAAGAAAGGACCGGTATGTTTACTAATGGGGAACCTTTTGTTTCTCAATCCGTTTCTCCTTATTCTGACCAAAACGTCCTGCCCATCTCCGGTGGAGCGCGAGAGCGGTTGGTGTTGGCCAAGGCTGTAAGGACTTCCACGTTTTCGTGGTTGGAATGTGCAATACACAAGAGAAACTGAGGGAGAGTGAGCGGAAAAGAGGGTATTCTGCTGTGTCCCAACAATACTGTGATACAATATATTTGGTCGTTACAAGGCTTCCCTTATTCCTACATTGACCCTTGTGACACGAGAGTCCTGCTTGGGTTCTTGATTATATTTCTAACATTTCCAAGACAGCCGGCAGCATAATGGCGTGAGGTGACCTGAGTTATGTTGAGATTCGTTGAAGAGATTATGTTGCTTCTTCTACGCGACGAAGATGGCAGATTCATCCAGGTTCCAACCTGGTCAGTGGACTATGCGCTGGCAGGCGCCGTACTGATGGACTTGGCGATGGAGAACAAGATTGATACGGACCTGCAGAACCTGATCTTGATTGATGAGACCCCGGTGGGCGATAACATCCTCGACCCAGTACTGGCTGAGATCGCCGCCGGTGAAGGCCAGGACACCCGCTACTGGGTGGAGCAGGTATCCCGCCGCGGCACCGAACTTCGGGAGAAGTCCCTGGACCGGTTGGTGGAGAAAGGCATCCTCGAACAGGAGGAAGACCGATTTCTCTGGGTCTTTCGTTCCAGGCGCTACCCTGCGATAGACGGTTCCGTCGAGCGGGAAGTCAAGCTACGCATTTTGAACGTTCTCTTCAGCGATGAAATCCCGGATCCCAGGGACCAGATGATCATCTGCCTGTCCGACGCGTGCGGCATATTCCCCCGCCTCCTTTCCCGCCAGGAACACGCACGTGCCGCAGACCGCATCGCCCAGGTCAGCCAGCTAGACCTCATTGGTCAGACCATGTCTCAGGCGATTCACGACATCCAGGTTTCGGTAGCCGTATCCTGCCAGGGGCACATGATCTGAGCCGGTTCTCATCGACGCGCTACCAGGGCTTCACAGGAATAGTGTTTTCCTTGACAGTACCGGACCATAAATTTAGGCTTGATGGCAAAATCCCCTTTTCCTACTAGCTCGATCCCTGGGCGAGGGCAAGCCGGATCGTTTTAGGAGTGGCTTATGAGACCGAGATTACTTGAAAGAATCGACTCACCCGCAGATTTGAAGAGCCTGAACCCGAAAGAGTTGAACCAGCTGGCGGGCGAGATTCGGGATACCATAATTTCGGTGATCACTGAACGGGGCGGGCACTTGGCGTCCAACCTGGGCGTGGTGGAATTAACGCTGGCCCTGCACCGAGTCTTCGAAAGCCCCACGGACCGGTTGGTGTGGGATACTACCAACCAGATGTACAGCCACAAGCTGGTTACGGGCAGGCGGGATGAGTTCCAGGATATTCGCCTGGCCGGTGGCATTTCAGGCTTTGGCGAGCCCACGGAAAGCCCCCACGACACCTTGTGCGCCGGTCACGCGGGCACCGGTCTGTCCATAGCATTGGGCATTGCTCAGTCCTTTGCCACTCGCGGCCAGGATGCATGGACGGTGGCCGTGGTGGGAGACGGCGCCATGACCTCGGGTTCCAGTTTTGAGGCCCTGAACAATATCGTCCACCTGAATCCGGGAAAGCTGGTTGTCGTGCTCAACGACAACGGCATGTCGATCTCCGAAAACATCGGCTTTCTGACCAACTGGCGCAAGCGGGTAATCACCCACCCTGAATACCAGGCGATGATTGGCCGAATGCGGGCCCTCTCCAAGCGAGTCCCCACGGGAGACGCAATCTACCGGCTGGTAAAGCGCTTCAATGACAGCCTTGACACTTTCATCCTTCCCACCGTCTTTTGGAACGAAATGGGGTTCCAGTACCTGGGACCGGTGGACGGTCATGATCTCCGGCAACTGGAAATGACCCTGGAGCAAGCCAAACTTACCACGGGCCAGGTCCCCATCGTCCACGTAGTAACTCATAAGGGGCACGGGTACGAGCCGGCAGAAGATGATCCCGTAAAATTCCACCAGCCCAGTTCTCCCCTGGGGGCCGGTTCAGGGGCGCCCACCTATTCAAGAGTTTTTGCCGACACCATGAAAAGGCTGATGGCGGATGATGAGGCGGTGGTTGGTATCTCGGCAGCCATGCTGGAAGGCACAGGCTTGGAAGAAGTGCGACAGGAATTCCCAGATCGGGTTTTCGACGTGGGTATTGCCGAGCAGCACGCCGTCAGCATGGCGGCGGGAATGGCATCTACCGGCGTTAAGCCCTTCGTGTCCATTTACTCAACCTTCCTTCAGCGGGCCTTCGACCAGTTGGTGCACGACGTCTGCCTTCAGGACCTGCCCGTTACGGTAATAGCTGACCGGGCAGGTATTGTGGGTGAGGATGGAAAGACCCACCACGGCTTCTTGGACATTTCGTACCTGCGGTGCCTGCCCAACGCAGTTGTGGCGGCGCCCATGGATGAGAACGACCTGCAACACCTGGTTTACACGGCCTACAAGTATCCGGGCCCCTTTGCCATCCGCATTCCCCGCGGAACTGCAACAGGTTGCCCCATGGACGAAGCACTGAGGGAGCTGCCGCTCGGTAGAGGCGCCGTGATCCGCGAGGGCAGCGACGTGGTGATATTCGGGCTGGGCAAGACCGCCACCGCCGCCCTGGAAGCTGCCGACTTGCTAACGGAATACGGGCTGGCCTGCGGGGTGGTGAATCCCATTTATGTGAAGCCGTTGGACGTCAATCTGCTGGTGGATTCGGCCAGGAGCGCTGGGCGGATAGTTACCGTGGAGGAGAACGTGCTGGCAGGGGGATTCGGATCGGCAGTACTCGAAGCCCTTTCCGAGGCCGGACTTGAGGATGTGCCGGTCCTTCGCATCGGAATGCCCGACTCCTTCGTGGAGCACGGTACGGCGGTGGAGCAACGGCAGAGGCTGCAGCTGGACGCAAGAGGCATTGCTGATCAGATACTGCAGGGCTTCTTCAATGACCGCGTTGCCGTGGGCGCCGCTTCCGACTAGACTCTCCCTTTACAAGAGGCCGAACCATGAAGATCTCTCGAATTTACACCGGCAATGACGGTCAAGCCCACATTGAAGAAATAGACATTGACGCATTCCCAAACCCACAGTCCTTGACCGAAATCACCGGTCTCCGGTTTCGAGTGCAGCAGCCGGGGCAGTTCGCCGACTGGCACGTAGAATCCCGCCGCAATTACATCATCACCCTGTCGGGCGAGGGCGAGATTGGCCTGGGAGACGGTTCCCTTCACCGGTTTGGCCCCGGCGCGGTGGTGCTCGTGGAAGATCTGACGGGCCAGGGCCACACCACCAGGGTAACCAGCGAAGTTCCCCGGATTACCATCGCCGTTCCCCTGGCGAACCAGATCCCCGGTACCTGACCACTCTCGCCACCCATGCCTTTTGTTTCCAACAATGGGGTCCGAATCTTCTTCCATTCACAACCGGCAATGGGCGGCAACAATGATGCCCAGGTCCCCCTGCTCCTGGCCCATGGCTTCATGCAGCGGCACAACGACTGGTTTGATGCCGGTTATGTGAACCAGCTTGGCAGGCTCAGGCCGCTGGTGCTGGTGGACTTCAGAGGCCATGGAACCAGCGACAAACCCCATTCTGTGGCCGACTACCGGATGAAATTGCTGGTGGAGGACGTGGTCGCCGTCCTGGAACGGTTGGAAGCCCCAATCGTTGACTTCATGGGGTATTCTTTCGGCGCCTGGGTTGGATTCGGAATGGCGAAATTTGCGCCTGAGCGCCTCCGTTCCCTGGTGCTGGGAGGTATGCATCCCTACGTCCGCGACCCCGTGCCCCTGCAGCGGAGAATCGACCGCTTCAGCAGAACCAGGGAGGCCCTGTCCGCAGGCGGCCACCACGCGGCACTAATCCCCGATCAAGTGAAAACCCAGTTTGCCGAAAACGACATCGAGGCGCTGATAGCGCTTACCACAGCCATACGCGATTCGGAAGGCTTCGAGGATGCCCTGGACTCGCTGCGGACCCCGGGCCTGATATATGCCGGCGAGAAAGACCCGGCATACTCGCTGGCCCGGCAGTGCGTGGAGGGCCATGGCAACCTGGAATTTCTTTCTCTCCCTGGCCTGGACCACATGGAAGGTTGGAGTCACAGCGACGCTGTCATTCCCGCAGTAGTCCGATTTCTTGACAGTGTAGACCGGGCATCCTCCCAACTTGAATTCAGCTGTTGATCTCTTCCCCAATCCCTTCCTCTTGTTTGATTTAGGCAACCTGGTATCGTAGAATAGCGGGGCAATTCGGGCCGGTTGGCCCTTTAGGAGAATTTGCATGCCGCAGACTACGGAACTGAACCTTCTCTGCATGTCCGGCCAGGGGTCGGTACAAGCAGGTGAGGCCCTGGCGAAGCTGTACGCCGACCAGGGTTGGTTCGTATCGGTGAACGTCTACCCTGGCACTCGCGCCCGCAGCGGGCCCGTCATCAATTATGTCAAGATTTCCGACTCGGAGGTCATGGCCAGCTGCGCCAATTACCATCCTTCCGAGGTCATCGTCTTCCAGGAAGAGCTGCTGCTCACAGCTAAAAACAACACCCACGAACTGATCGCCGATGCCATAGGACGGATGAAGCTGGGCACTCTTCTGGTCAATTCCCCCAAGCTTCCACAGGAAATTGACCTGCCCTTCAACCTGGAGGGGGCTGTAGCCACGGTGGACGCCACGGGCATCGCCAGCCGCTTGCTGCGGCGCAATCCGCCGCCCGTAGGGTTGACGCTGCTGGGGGCCTACGCCCGCATAACTGAGGCCATCGATCTGGGCGAGTTGCTGGATGTAATACGTGAGACATTCCCGGGTACGGTGGGCGAACGGAACGTGGAGGCAACTACCGAAGCCTACGAAACGGTCCAGGCCATTGGCGGGGTGAAGTTCCAGGTGGACCGGACGCCGGCGCGCCTGGATCACACGCCCGTGGAGAATCTTCCCCAGTATTACCAGTTCGACCGCTATGATAAGCTCCCTGGCTTCATGGGAGGCAGTCCCTTCGTCTGGCGGGACAAGGTACCCGTGTGCGAAGACAACAAGTGCATTTGTCCCGGAGTGTGCATCAGCGAGGTGATGTGTCCCGATGGCACGGGGTTCATCATCCGGCAGGACCTGCCCCACCAGGGCTATCGCATTGACGTGGATTTCTGCAGGGGTTGCGGAATTTGCGCCGAGGTCTGCGTGGGAAGCGCATTGACCATGGTGGACGAAGACCGGGTGAAGCGAGACAACCCGGAATATACGGATATTACTGCAGCGCCCCACCGACCCGAGATATCGTCCCATCAGCGCATTCATCTTGACACCTAGCCGCGGCCAGGCACTTCAGGAGACTGTAGATGACAACCCCGACTCCCACCAGGCGCCAGGCCCTGACCGGCAACAAGGCCGCGGCCCATGCATTGAAGCTGGCTCGCGTGCAAGTACTGTGCTACTTCCCCATCGGTCCTTCGGACGAGGTCGGCGAAGAGCTTTCCCGGATGATCCAGCGGGGCGAATTGCCAGCTGAAGTGATTGAACTGGAACACGAACGCAGCGTGATGAACGCGCAGATCACGGCCACCCAGTCGGGTGCTCGCTGTTCCTTTGCAACCAACTCCGAGGGGCTGCTGATCGCGGCCCAGCAGCTTATTTTCGCCTCCTACGCCCGCATCCCCATGGTAGTAGTAGTTGCCCACCGGGCCCTGGAGCCCCCGGCCATCGTTCGGTCCGACGACCAGGACACCATCATGTATCGGGACATTCACTGGATGCACTATCACTGCGAGAACGCGCAGGACGTGATGGACACGGTGATCCAGGCGTACAAGGTCAGCGAGGACCCGGACGTGCTGCTGCCAGCCTTCGTCACCTACGACGGGTGGGAAGTCTCCCACAACAGTTACCCCGTGCAGACGCCCAGCCAGGAAGCGGTCGACAGTTTCCTCCCCTCCTATGAGCTTCCGTCGGAAGTGGACTTTATCAAGAACCTGGACTTTGCAGCTTATTACGGCGGCCAGCGCATGAGCGGCTACGGGTATATTGACGTGGAGCGCGAGTACATGGAACGACGGTTCCAGTTGGACGAGGCGCTGAACGTTACGTCCAAGACCAAGCTGAAGCAGGCCCACCAGGATTACATGAACCTGGTGGGGCGCGGTTACGGCGGCCTCATTGAGACCTACCAGATGGATGACGCCGAGGTTGCCATTGTCGCGATGGGTTCTCTGTCTTCAACCTCGAGGCTGGCCGTGCATCACCTTCGAGAGCAGGGAAAGAAGGTCGGGCTGATCAAGATAAGGACCTATCGTCCCTTCCCCAGTGAAGACCTTGTCGAGGCTTTGAGCAACGTCAGGGGCGTCGTGGTGTTGGACCGCAATACCGTTGCCGCGGTTTATCAGGACCTGCGTAGCGCCCTTTTTGGCCAGCCCAATGCGCCGGCAGTGCTGGGACGCATCATTGGCCTGGGCGGCCGCGACGTGACCCACTACAACGTGGTATTCGCCGCTGAGGAAGCCCTGGCTGCAGCCCGCCAGGGGAACGCCGCCAAGCCGTTGGACTGGCACTTTGAAGTTATTGAAGACGAAGAAATGCTGAACCGTATGTTGAACGGTTAGCAACAGCCGGGCGATTCTTTCCACCAGCAGGGAGAAAATGAAATGCCGATAAAGATGATCCAGGACACCACCGACCAGCGGGTCTACATGAACGTAACCGCCAACCAGTGCCCCGGCTGTCCGGAGAACCTGGCAACTCGGCTGGTGATGCACATCGTGTTTGACCACCTGCGGGAAGAAAACCCCATCATCTTCGGGCAGGGTTGCGGAATCGGCCGGGATTTCCTGCAGCGGAGCGGCCTGGGCACCCACGACAGCGGAATCGCCGGCATGCTTACCGCCATGAAAGTACGAAATATTGACCGTCCCATAGTTGTAATTGACGGCGACGGGCAGATTGACCTCGGCCTGGAGGACATGGCCACCAGCTTCCAGCAGGGTTACAAATACCTCCACGTTGTATGCGATAACCAGGCGCATGCCGCCAGTGGAAGCCACGCCACGGGCAGTACGGCGCCCATGGCCCGCACCAGCGTCCGCCCCTCAGGGAAGCTGCGGCACCCCAAGCACTTCACTCTCATGCTTATGTTCAGTGGGGCGGAGTACGTGGCCACCGCATCCACCTCTCACCCGCAGGACCTGGAACGGAAAATCAAGGCGGCCTGCGACCGTCTGCCGGCTTTCATCCAGATCCTGACTCCCTGCAATCCATCCTGGGGCTATGACGACAACAAGGGCATCGAGGTATCGCGGCTGGCCGTGGAGAGCGGTATCTGGCCACTGTACGAGTGGAAGGACGGCGTCTTCCAAAGGCAGAACATCATGCGCAAGTCCACGGTCAAGGACTACATAGGTTCCCAGCGACGTTACGCCCACCTGGACGACGAAGGTATTCGCCAGATGGAAGAGTACGTTGCGGACCTGAACCGCATGATGATTCAACTGGAAACGGGATTTTCTCGCCAGGCATAGTTGCGGCATGGATTCAGACCCAAAACCCTGGCTTAAGTCCTATTCACCCGGGATGCCGTCCAGCCTGGAATACCCCCGGGCTCCCCTTTACCACTTTCTGCAGGAATCCGCTGAACGTTTCCCTGACCGGCCTGCCATTGTTTACCTGGACCCGCCGGAAGGAGATCCGGCCGTAAAGTGGACTTACCGCGACCTGGACGACAATTCTGACCGGTTCGCCGCCGTACTGGGATCCCTGGGAGTGGCGAAGGGCGACCGGGTGGCTTACTACATCCAGAATTCTCCTGAATTGATCGCGGGCTTCTACGGCATTCTCAAGGCCGGAGCGGTGCCCGTTCCCTGCAACGTCATGTACCAGGCCGAAGAACTGTCCTATCACCTGAACGATTCAGGGTCGCGAACCCTCTTATGTGAAGCCAATCTGTATCCCACGGCGCAGAGCATCCTGGAAGAAACGCCCATCTCCAATGTTGTCGTCGCCGGCGGCCGGGTGGAGGGTGATGTTCTGTATTGGGAGCAGGCGCTAGCGGAGGCGCCTCGCCCGACTGAAATGCCCTCTATTGACGTCGAACGGGACCTGGCCTTGCTCCCCTATACCGGGGGCACCACCGGCATTCCAAAGGGAGCCATGCTTTCCCACGCCAACATGGTGGCAAACGCGGTTCAGTTCCGGGATTGGTTTGGCTACGAGCCCGGCGGGGAAGTTTTCGTGGCTGCCCTGCCGCTGTTTCACATTGGCGGCATAGCGGGAGTGATGAGCGTACCCATCTCCTGCGGAGGCACAATAGTCCTGTTCCGCCGATTCTATGCCGAAAGGGTACTGCGGGCCATCCAGGACTATCGAGCCACACGTTTCCTGGGCGTTCCCACCATGTATATCGCCCTCCTGAATCAACCGGACGCGGGCGATTACGACCTGTCTTCCCTGCGTCCCAGCCGCACCAGCGCGGCGCCATTGCCGAAAGCGGTTAAGGAGTCTTTTGACGCCCTGGTGGGCCGGGAGGTATTGGTAGAGGGCTATGGCCTGACCGAGACCTCCCCCCTCACCCACGCCAACCCTGTGAATGCCCCCATTGCCGGCTCCATAGGCGTTCCCCTGCCCGATACGGATGCGCGGATCTTCGATGCCGATGACGGCGTAGCCGAGATGCCGGTGGGAGAAATCGGAGAGATTGCCTTGCGGGGTCCGCAGGTGATGAGAGGCTACTGGAACCGGCCCCTGGAAACTTCCGAAGCCATTCGGGACGGGTGGTTCTACACGGGCGACCTGGCCTACATGGACGAAAGTGGTTACTTCTTCATAGTTGACCGCAAGAAGGATGTCATCAACGCGGCAGGGTTCAAGGTATGGCCTCGAGAAGTGGAGGAGGTTCTTTACCAGCACCCATGGGTCAGGCTGGCAGCGGTGCTGGGCGTTCCCGACGATTACCGGGGGGAGACGGTGCGGGCAGTAATCGCCCTCAAGGAGGGGCAGGACTTTGCGTCGGAGGCAACGGCACGGGAAGAGATCCTGGCCCACTGCCAGCGGCACCTGGCCAACTACAAGGTGCCCCGAATAGTGGATTTTCGTGACGAACTGCCGATGAGTGCGGCCGGCAAGGTGCTTCGGAGGGTGATGCGGGAAGAGGCGGACGGATCTGAACAGTAAGCAGCGCAGGTCATTGGAATAATTGACGGGCGGGCCCGAACCCCGCCCTTTTTTGCGACCTCTTCCTGCCTAACTGCCTTGGGGTACCTTACCCCACGTGGGGCAGGACGAATCTGGTGAAGCGATTGAGTTGCTCCATCTGGTTCGGTGAGGCGAAGCGGACGATGAAATAGGTCACCCCGGCTCCTCGAAAACTGTTAATCGACTCTATGCACTTTTCCGGAGGGCCGAAAACACACAAGAGCTGTTTGCTTACAGCCTCATAAGGGCGGCTGTAATACGCTTGCATGAACTGGTCCCCCTCAGCCAACGCCTCCGCCTCTTCGTTAAGGTTTACGGAGATGTAAAGAGCCCTTGGCATGTCGTTAGCGTCCCGCCCGACGCTTGCCGCGTTTTCCTGCACTCTATCCCAGCATCGGTCGAACAGTTCCACACTTGGGACGTTGGTGATCCAGGCGTCTCCCATCTCGGCGACACGTTTCAATCCCCTCCTCACCCAGTTGCTGGAAATCCAGATGGGCAGCGAATCCTGAAGGGGGTGAGGCTCCAGGGTGACGTTGTGCAGGGGGTAGTAGTCACCCTCGAGAGTCACGTTCCCTCCGGACCAGAGGGAGCGCATCAGGCGAATGCCCTCCTCCATTCGATCTGCCCGCTCCTTTATGGGTATACCCACGACTTCGTGCTCGTCCACGTACATCTGGTTATCGCCACGGCCGGCCCCGGCGCCCAGGATAGTTCGACCGTTGGAAACGTTGTCGATGGTGGCGAGGGCGTGGGCCAGGTGGACCGGGTGGCGCAGGGCGGATAACATCACAGCGGTACCGATACGGACCCGCTGAGTACGGGCGGCCAGCGCCGACATCATGGTAAGGGGTTCCAGGCGCGGCTTGGAGGTCACGCTGTCGCCAACCCATACCGAGTCGTATCCGAGGCGTTCCACCGTCTCGGCCATCTGCCAGTTCAACTCAACCCGGGGGCGGCCTCCGTCGGCGTAGACCAGTACACCGCGGGTAGGGAGGAGAATGCCGAAGTCGTTAATCAAGTCCATGTTGTCCTCGCACCGAGAGATGGTTCATAAAGTTATGAAGAGCTATTGTTTGGGAAGCGGATGCCCACGAGAAGGCCCTCCTGATACCAGTCAACCACGTCAAGGGAAGGGGGCCGGGTTCGTTCCCATCCTGGCATTTTCCGATTGAAAGGCTAGTAATCGTTCCTGAATCGCGCTAGACCATCGGCCAGCGAGTCGGGTAGGAGACGCCTACCCGGTTCAGCAGATCTTCTCCCAACTCCTGGACCTTCTGGACCAACGCCCATTCGTCCACAAACAAGGGCATGTGATTTTCCACACGCACCTGTCCGTCAACGATTACAGTGTGGACGCTGCGGCCGTCGGCGTTGTAGACCAGATTATTTACCGGGTTGAACAGGGTGCGCCACTCGGCGCGGCGAGTGTCGAACAAGACCAGGTCCGCTTTCTTGCCCTCTTCTATGGACCCGATTTCGTGGCCCAGGCCCATGGCTTCGGCGCCGCTGATGGTGGCCAGTTCCAGGGCAGTTTCGGCGGGAATCATTCCCACGTCCCGGCGGGAATCCTTGTAGAGCACCGCGGCCAGGTACATGGAGCGCATGGTCTCCAGGAGGTTGGAGTTGTTGCCGGCATCGGTGCCAAGGCCGACGGTGGCGCCGGCGGCCAACAGTTCGGGAAGCATACCCTCGTGGGCAACCCCTGCTCCTCCCTTGACGGCGGCGGTGGGACACATGACGACCGATGCGCCGCTGCCGGCAATACAGTCGACTTCTGATTGATCGATACCCAGGCCGTGGGCCAGGGTCAAGTTCGGTTTCAAGATTCCCAGGGATTCAAGATACTGGGTGGGACGCAAACTGTATTGCTGCAGGCACTCCTGGACATAGCGGGAACCGTTATTAAAGTGAAGAGTCAGGCGGGTGTCGTATTGTTCAGCCAGTGAACCAGCGGCGCGCAGTAGTTCCTCGGAGGAGAAACCGGGGGAAAATGGCATGGCCCAGGCCCGCACCCGATCCTCCAGGCGATGATCGTAGCTCCTGATGACCTGCTCCATCAGCCGGATAGCTTCGTCGGTCTCATATACGGGCAGGTTAATGGGGTTGGGTCGGTCGGTTACCTGCCAACCCACCGTGATACGGCACCCCGATTCCTTATAGGCCGCCATGCAGGTGTCCAGCCCCTTGGTGCTGCCTGGGTCAAGGAAACAGGTGGTGCCGTGCTTGAGCAGCTCAGTAATGGCCAGCAGGGAGGTGAAGTATTCCTCTTCGGGGGTCATGGCCGCCTGTAGGCGGAAGACGTTTGACAAATAGGCAGGGCCCAGGTCGTCGGGGAAAACGCCCCGAGTCGCATGGGCGTAGCTGATGTGCATGTGGCCGTTGACGAAACCGGGGGTTACTACCATCTCGTTGGCGTCGATAACCCGGTCGGCGGGTATGCTGGCCAGTTCGGCAGCCTTGCCAACCAGGGAGATACGTTGACCTTCGATGAGGACGGAACCGTCGGCAATGATGCGGCGCTCAGGGTCGACGGTTACCAGGTACTTTGCGCCTTCGATTTTCAGCGTAGATTGGGGCATGGGTCGACTTACCTCTTGGGCAGGCGTATGTCATCGGGAAGCGCCGACTACCAAGGCATGATAGATTCGACTGCCGCCTTTAGCAACCCTGTACGAAAGGGACGGCTTGATATAATTCAACCAAGAAATGACTCGGGAGGACGAACACCATGCCTTATGCCGGACTTAGCCTTGATGGAATGACCGCGATGGTTACGGGATCGGGTAGGGGTATTGGCCGCGCCCTGGCGATGGGGCTGGCACAGGCGGGGGCAAACGTGGCAGTTTCGGATGTACCAGAGCAGATGGTGGGAGCCCAAATCACTGCCGACAGCATCCGCGGCGAAGGGGTGGAAAGCAAAGCCTACGTTCTGGATGTGCTTGATTTAGCCAATATTCGCGAGACGATGAGCCAGGTTTCGCAAGACTTCGGGCGGCTGGACATCCTGGTGAACAACGCCGGAATACGGCGGCGGCAACCGGCGCTCGAGGTAACCGAGGAGAACTGGGACGCGGTAATTGACACCAACCTGAAGGGACCCTTCTTTTGCGCCCAAGCCGCCGCTAAAATTATGATGGCGCAGGGATTCGGGCGCATTATCAACATTTCCTCCCAGCTGGCCATTGTTGCCGGGGAGAACCGGGCCGCATATTGCTCCAGCAAGGGAGGACTGGCCAGCCTGACCCGAGTGCTGGCCCTGGAATGGTTGAAGTACGGCATCACGGTCAACGCCATCGGGCCTGGCCCCACGGAGACTCCAGGACTGCTGATTGCCGACACCCGCACCGAAGACGAGCTGGCCGCGGATTTGAGGGCCCACATGCCGCTGGGACGCCGGATGACCGCCGACGAACTGGTGGGCGCCGCCATTTATTTGGCCAGTCCCTCGGCCGGGGCCACTACCGGCCAACTGTTGGTGGTTGACGGGGGGTGGACTATTATCTAAAGAACCTGCGACCCATGACTTCGGCAATCAACGTAAGTCAGCGCCTGGGTGTACACCCGGGTCTGCCCCTGCAAAGTCCCCACCGGTTATCCTGACTTGAGACATTGGCACATCTCGGAGGCAGTTTGAATTCGAAAGCTACTATTCGTCGGGCCAACAGGGCCGACCTGGAGACCCTGGTGGGTTTCAACGCTGCCATGGCCCGCGAAACGGAGGACAAGGCCCTGGACCTGGATACGTTGCGGCGGGGAATTAGCGCCATGCTGGAAGATGATTCGCTGGGTTTCTACCTGGTGGCCGCGATGGACGGCGAAGCAGTGGCTCAACTGATGGTTACCACCGAGTGGAGCGACTGGCGCAACGCTCATTTCTGGTGGCTGCAAAGCCTGTACGTACGGCCGGAATACCGGCGGCGGGGCATATTCCGGCAGTTATACGAACATGTTCAACAACAGGCCCGGGAGTCGGGCAATGTCTGCGGCATTCGGCTGTACGTGGAGCGAACCAACCGACGAGCGCAGGAAGCTTATGTCAAATTGGGGATGGCCCACTCCCACTACGATATGTACGAGGAAGAATTCTGAAACATACCGAACAATACCCGTCAGCCCTTAATTGACGCCTCATTCTACAAGGCTTATCTTATGTGCACCACCACTATCCACTTAGAGTCGCCTAACAGAGCCTATGCCCGAATCAGCTTCTGAGTATGACTACCTGGGCCGGGGACAAATGTTCCTGCAGCAGGGTAACTTTTCCGCCGCCATCGCCGACTTCGACCAGGCCCTGTCTATCAATCCCCACTTTGCCGCCGCTTACTATTACCGTGGAATCGCCCAGCGCAATTCGGGAAACTATGCCCAGGCGATTGCCGATTACACTGCCGCGGTGAATGAGGAACCGGACTATCCGGTAGCTTTCTACGCTCGGGGCGTGGTGCACCGCCACCTGGAGCAATACGAAGCGGCTATCCGGGACTACGATCAGGCAATAGAGCTGGAACCGGAGGATGCCGATTTCTATTACGCTAGGGGAGTAGCCCACGCCTCCCTGAAAAACTATGACGACGCCATAGCCAATTTCCGGCAGGCCCTGTACCTGAATTCAGAGATGCCCAATGCCTGGTACAACCTGGGGATTGCCCACCGGGACCTGGGCCAACTGGTAGAGGCGGAAGACTTCTATTCGGCGGCCTTGAAGCTGAGGCCCAACGACGCCGATTATTGCTACGCGCGGGGAAACCTCTACAGTGACCTTCATCAGTACGAGTCCGCGGTCGCGGACTATGACCGGGCCCTTGCCATTGTTCCTGCATTCTCCAACGCTTTCTATAACCGTGGAATTGCCCTGAGGAACCTGGGCAAGCCGGTAGAAGCCATCGCCAGTTTCAACGAGGCCCTCCGGTCAGGACGTGAGTTTGCCAGCCTCATAATGAATCGCGGTATCGCATTTGCAGACCTCGGCGAAATCGACCGGGCCATGGCGGACTTGAACCGGTCGCTGGAAATGGACCCTGCCCTGGCCGGGGCGTACAGGGCCCGTTCCGGCGTGCACCGGGCGATGGGAAATGAGGCCGCAGCCGACGCTGACTGGCATGAATTCGAACGGTTGAGCGAAAAATGACCTCCCTGTTCCTGAGTTCCAAGGGGGTACCCATTGGAAACCAGCTGGGTTTCCTGGAATATATGGTTGGAGACGAATCGCTGCAGATGTTCAGGGAAGCAGTAGATTATCGAGGATCTTTCTTTCCGAATATCGTAGCCTGTGAGCCCCATATAGTCCTTTTACAAAAAGGTGGTTTCGGCACCCTGGAAAGTGTTACCCATACAGACCGGTATTTCAGGCCTCCGGTGGCCGGTCGGAGGGTTCAGGTTACCGGCTGGATCAGGGAAAGGAGCAGGGAAAGGGGGTCTGAGAGGCTGGTGGTGGAAACTTTTGCCGTTGATGACATCGGCACGGAAATCTTGCGAAGCCAGCACGTTTTCAGGCACGGGCCGACCCGTATTCCGGAGAGACTGGGGCGACGGCCGGCCCGGCCCGGGAGTTGTACTGAGGAAGGGTTTCTTGGACCCGTGATCAAAAGGGTGACGGAAGAGACCGTTGAGAGATTGGAGCTAGCCCACCGGTCGCTGGTGGGGGAGGCCGCAATGGCCAGGGGCGGCAGAGCAGGCAATGTCCACACGGGCGCGGAACTGGCCAGTGGCATGGGACTGGCCACTACGGTGGCTCCCGAAGAATTGGGGCTGGCGTACCTGCACGAACTGCTGGACCGACGATTCGGCATTGATTTC
Source organism: Dehalococcoidia bacterium (assembly GCA_965207275.1). Taxonomy (GTDB): domain Bacteria; phylum Chloroflexota; class Dehalococcoidia; order Lucifugimonadales; family UBA3495; genus Bin22. Next base: position 965,782 of record CBDBMH010000002.1, on the reverse strand, counting down.
CGGCAGGGTGGCATACTCACCGTCAATTACCGCCGCCCCATTTACGCCGGGGACAGTCTTTCGGCCCAGGGTATAGTTACGGGGACGGAGCAGGACGGGGAGCGCTCGGTCTGGAAGTTGCGAGTGTGGGTCGAGAACAGCCGAAGGGAGCCCGTAGTGACCGGGGAGGCGCAGGTGACCGTGCCCAGCCCCTTGACTTAGCCTGGAAGTTTCCCCTCATCACAAATAGGGACGAAGACTCCTAATTGAATATCGTGGGCCGAGAATTGGAGCTTGGACAATGCCATCTTTCAGCGAACAACTGAAGAATGAAGCGGAACCCATCTGGAGGGCCATATTCGCCCATCCGTTCCTGCGGGAAATCAAGGAAGGGACGCTTCCCGTCGAGAAGTTTCGTTATTACCTGACGCAGGACTACCAGTACCTGGAGGGATTCGGGCGGACCGTCGTAATGACCATGGCCAAGGCCCCCAACTCGGCGGCGTTGGAAGCGTTGGCCCACAGGGTACTTACGCCCATAGAGCGTCCCCTGCACCACAAACTGCTGGAAGCGGCCCAGGTCTCCACAGAATACATCAATGAAGTCGGTCGCTCTCCCACCAACACCGCTTATGTCAACCATATGCTGACTACGGCGTCACTGTACGGGTTGGGGCCCGCCGCCGCCGGACTGCTCCCGTGTCCCTGGACGTACCACCTCCTCAAGGACGAAGTCGGGGCATCGGAGCACCCTCTTTATAGCCAGTGGACCCATTTCTACGTGGCGGGTTTCCTGGAAGACAGCGTCAACGCCTGGCGGGGCTTCGTCGACGCTGCCGCCGAGGAGGCGGGGGCGGAGGAAAGGGAAGCCATGCGCCACGCCTTTATGGTAAGCAGCAGGTACGAGTACATGTTCTGGGATATGGCGTACCGAATGGAAGGATGGCCGGTCTAAGCGCAGGGGCGTCAAAACGCGCTATGGTGGTTGGTTTTGAGGTGGGACAATGCGGATCTCAGGTTCGTTGGCATCGGTTATCAGAACCACCATTTTCACAAGAAGTTCTTGCTCGCCCTCCATCCCGAGAGCGGCCAGGTCGAGTTCCGCCGCAGTAGCTACGAACCTGGCCGAGAGGGACACGGGCCATCCACCATCAACTGCCAGCCACAGAACAAATTCCTCCATGGCGGCATCTTTCCATTCCTTGGGAGTATATTCCGAGGCAAAAAAGTCGTCCGCTATGTCGTTCAGGTCAAACCGAGAGGCTGCCACGCCGCCAATTTCCTCGAGTTCACCTTCCAATTCCTGAAAATTGGATGTGTTGAAATCATCCCAGAAATGGGGAGCGCCGGCACAGACATCCAGCGAATCTATAACCTCAGAGTCCGAAGCCGTCGTGGCTTTCCAGCCATCACCTTCGTTTATCCAGGCTTGGTCGCCAATTATTACTGTTTGGTCCCCTGAGAAGGAAAATCCACCGATTCCGATTGTCTGCCGGCAAGTCAGGCTGTCGGGCGATTCGAACTCCCCCTCCACCGTCAAATAGAAGACCGTTTGACCCTCATCTCCTCCGTCGCTGACTTCCATAGTCCAGCTATGCCTGAAGCTGTCCAGGTGAGCGCCGGGGGAATTCGGTGAGGCCGCAACACTGAGTCCCGTCGGAGTGGGGACGGGTATAGCTGTAGGCACGGCAGTAGGGGTTAACGTAGGTTCGGGTGTTGAAGTTGGCGTAGGTTGCGGAGTCGGAGTCGGCGTAGCGGTCGGGATAGGCGTGGGTGTGGGCGTAGGGGTGGCCACGGGAGTGGAAGTGGGCGTAGCCGTAGGCACAGGAGTGGGTGTGTGCGCTGGTTTCTGAGTGGCAGTTGGCGTTGGCGCCAGCGTCGCAGTGGCTTCAGTCTGGAGAGTGACCACCGATTCCAGGGATGCGGCAATGGCGGCTTCCACGGTGGCGGGCACATCGGGAGTCGCCGTTGGAGCAATTTGAGAGCACCCTATTGCCCAGATCAATACAACGCAGGATATTCGCGACAACAACCGGCCCAGCCGTGAATCCATTCCTGATGCTCCTTGAGCTGACCTAAATGCAACGGGAAGGCCCGGATTCCTGGCCTTCCCGTAAATGAAGCTTCCTGCTCACGCGACCCTACGGGGCCATGCGGGCGGGGCCCCAGTTGTGGGGAATGTTAATCAGGTTGGACTCCAGATTGGTGGCCGAGGTCTGCCCACACACAGCCAAAGCCCGGTCAAACTCGGACCGCAGGATTTCCAGGACGCCGTGGACGCCGTCGGCGCCGTCTTCGGCCAGGCCCCAATAGAGGGGGCGGCCGACGCCCACTGCCTTAGCGCCCAGGGCCAGGGCCTTGAGCACGTCACTGCCCCGGCGAACACCTGAGTCCAGGTAGACCTCGCAGTTGTCATTGACCGCATCCACTATCTCCGGCAGCATTTCCACGGCGCTCATGGTGGAGTCAATCTGGCGACCGCCGTGGGTTGATACCAGGATGCCATTTACGCCGCTTTCCGCCGCGATGTGAGCATCCTCGGCCGTCCTGACACCCTTCAGAACCAGGGGCAGGCCGGTGAGGTTTCGTAGCCAGTCCAGCTCCTCCCAGGTCAAGGGCGGCACCTGGGACGGCTGCCAGTTGGGGGCCTCGTCGGTGCCGCTGACCTCGGCCAGGCGTTCGGGGGTGGCGCGGAAGTTGGCCAGTTCGGCGGGGTTGACGTACTGGTTGCGAACGTCCCGTTCCTTGGCCGAAGGGACCGGCGTATCCACGGTCAACACGATGGCCTTGAAGTTGGCCTCTTCGGCGCGGCGCACCAGCATTTCCGTCAGGTCGTGGCCGCGATGGTAGAGTTGGAACCACATGGGCCCGGTGGCAACGGACGACACCTCTTCCATGCTGTAGTGGGAGGAGGTGCTGAGCATCATCAGGGTGTTGGACATGCCGGCGCCCCGGGCGGTGGCCAGTTCGCCGTCGGGATGGGCCAGCTTATGGCCGCCGGCCGGGCAGACGAAAACAGGCATGCTGATTTCTTCGCCCAGCATGGTGGTCGAGAGATCGCGATTGTCGATGTTGCGCAGGAAGCGGGGGCGTATAGTCAGGTCCTCGAAGGCGGTGCGGTTGCGGCGGGTGGTGAACTCGTCCATGGCCCCGGCTTCGATAAAGGTCCAGTGATTATGGGGCAGGCTGACTTTGGCCCTGGCTTCGTAGTCGTAAAGATTTATGGGATCCATTCGGGGACGCTCCTTTAACAGTGTTTTGGGGAAAGTGTCCCTACTTTAAGACCTGGGGGGTGTTTAGGCAAGGGCAGCCAAATGGCGCGTTTTGGCGGAGTTCTACAGATAGAGCTCAGCTTGAGACGGAGAGAAAATAAAAATTCCATCTCATTTTCGCTCATTTCCGTCCACTTTGTATCTGTGGCCCCGATGACGATGGCGACTCTACGGCGGCCTTTTCCCACCCTTGAGACCCGCGAAACTACGTCGAAAGACTACGAAGGAGGGGAGCAGGGAAAGCAGGAGAGTACCCGACATGAGAATATGGTAGGGATGAACTATCGATGGTGGCAAAGGGTAGGTGTCAGTAATTGGGCTGGTAAAGGCGCCGGACGGAAACGACGAATGGCGAGTGGAGGATTTGATGAGACAAGTGTAAGGGGCGCCGCTTCCACGGCGCCCCAAGTGTTTCTACCGTTGTCTTGCCTGAATCCCTATTCCTCGGGCTTCTTGAAGGGCACCACGCCCGGCAGCCACCACTCGTCCCAGCTTTCGTTCACCCGTCCCTGGAAGAACTCCAGGTCCTCCTCGGTCAGGTGGGCGAAGCGGCCCTGCCGTTGCAGGTATTCCCGGACGGGTTTGCGCTGGCGGACGCCACTCTGGATGTTTCGAGAGGGGCCGCTGAGGGTCAGCTCGCCGTCGGCGATCTCGTACTGCACCCACAGGCCGGTCTCCACGGCCAGCATGCCCAGTTCGTGGGAGTACTTGGGGTCGTAGTCCCAGCCCTTGGGGCAGGGATCAATTACGTGTATAAATGTAGGGCCGCCGATGGTCAGTGCCCGGCGAATCTTGTTGGTAAAGTCCAGGCCGTAGGAGGCGCAGGCCGTGGCCACGTAGCGGCAACTGGGGTGACCGGCGGCCAGCATGGGCGCCGTGTTCTTCTTCCAGCGCTTGTTCATGATCCGGTGCACCTTGCCCGGGGGGCTGAAGGTGGAGTTAGCGCCCCAGGGGGAGCTGCCGGAAACCTGAATGTCGGTGTTGGCGTAGGACTCGTTGTCGTAGCAAAGAATGAGCAGGTTGTACTCATCATGCTGCAGGGCCGCGGAAATGCCCGCCAGCCCCATGTCCACGCCGCCGCCGTCGCCGCAGAAAGCGATGACGTTGATGGGCTCGTCCTTCATTTTGCCCTTGCGCATCATGGAGGCCAGGCCGGCGGCGGTGCCGGTGGCAGCGGCGCCGGAGGAACCCAGCTGAGTGTGCATCCAGGGCACCACCCAGGGAGTGCTGTAGTAGGTGGTGTTGGCCACGTACATGCAGCCGGTGCTGCCCACAACGATGGTGCGAGGGCCGGCGGCCTTGATCATCAGCCGCATGGTCAACGCCGACTCACAGCCCTGGCAGGTGCGGTGGCCGGAAGTAAAACCTTCCTGGATGGGTATGTTCTTTACACCCCGTACCTGGGGGAGATCCCGTACTAGCGTCATAATTCTTACTCCCTCACTCCGATCCAGTTGCATTCCTGGTCAATTTTACCAGTGTCGATGGCCTTTTGGGTAATTTCCACCATTTCTTCCACGTCCCGGACGCGAACTTCGCGGCCGCCCAGGCCGGCAATGAAGTTTACCACATGCGGATGCTTCTCCAGCGGATAGAGGGCCGCGCGGACTTCATTGAACAGTACGCCGCCGAAGGAGGGGGACCCGAAGGAGTAGTCACGGTCCACCACGGCCACGGCCTTGGCGCCGCCCAAAGCCTGCTGGACTTCCTCGGTGGCGAAGGGGCGGAAGAACTTCAGGCGGACGAAGCCCACCTTCTTGCCCTGCTCGCGCATGCGGCGAATGGCCACCCGTACGGGAAGGGCCAGGGTGCCCATGCCCATCAGGACAATGTCGGGGTCGTCATCCATCATGTACTCTTCAATGAAGGGGCTGGGATCGCCCCGGCCGAAGACCTGCTTGAACTCCTCGTAGACCTCTTTGATTACGCCAGGAGTCCGGGTCATGGCTTCGTTGGACTGCCGGCGGATTTCCATCAGCCAGTCCTCATTGACCTGGGGCGCTACGGTGATGGGGTTGTCGGGATGGAGCTGGAGCCGGCCCCGGTCGTAACCGGGTAGGAAGCGGTCGACCTGCTCCTGGGTGGGAACATTCACAATGGCCTGGGAGTGGGTCAGGAAGGACCCGTCGCAGCTGAGGGCCATGGGCAGGAAGGCCCGGGAGTCTTCGGCAATGCGCCAGGCCATCAGCGCCATGTCCAGGGCTTCCTGGGCGGTGGCGACCCAATAGAGCATCCAGCCCAGATCGCGAACGGCCAGGGCGTCGTTGTGCTCCACGCCGAAAGCGCCAGGGTCGTCCAGGGCCCGGTTGCCTACCATGGCCACCACGGGGAGCCGCAAGCCGGCGGTTACGGCGATGGCCTCAAAGGCGTAGAACCAGCCCACGCCGCTGGAGCCGCAGAAGGTGCGGGCGCCCACCGATGAGGCATGCTTGACGATTTCAAACTGGGAGTGTTCGCTTTCGGCCACGATGAAGTCACAGTCAAAGGCCCCGTTGGCCTTAAGCTGCGATACGTACTGCATCACGGTGTCGTAGGGCCGAATGGGGTAGGCGGTGATCACGTCAACATCGGCCAGGGCGCATGCTATGGCCACGGCCTCGCTACCGCTGATCAACTCCTCTTTTTCGGTCATAAACAGTTGTTCTTCGACGGTAGTCATTAGTCCTCCGCTACTTCAGCGATTTCTTCGGCGTAGCCACCAACGTGGTGGAAGCCGTGGGTCCGGTCGACCTGCTTCTGCTTGTCAATCAGCGAGACCATCCACTGGGTGTAGCCTTCCTTGTCCTTCTGCCACATCTCGTACTGGCTGTCGTTGTCGTTGAACTCGGCCTCGTTGATCATGGTGACGCAGTCGGCCACGGGGCACACGGCTTCGCAGACGCCGCAGCCGCAGCAAGACTCCAGGTTGGCGTCGTACAGGCCGTCGGGAGTAACGTCGAAACAGGTGTCGGGGCACTGGAGCCAGCACAGGGTGCACTTTATGCAGGTGTCGAAATTGACAATGGGGCGCATGGAGCGGGTGCTGTACTTCTTGAATACGGCGCTGCGGACGGGCTGGTAACCCTCCTGGCCACCGCGGAAGCCGCCGCCCTGCTCGATGCTGCGGATTACTATGCCTTCTTCCATTTGGGTCCAGCCGGGCAGGTCGAAGCTGAAGGGCTCTTCCTGGTTGCCCTCGCCGGGTTCCACCGGGCGCATGGAAGCGCGGTCGTAGGACCGCTCGGCGGAACGGACCTTCAGGTCGTTCCAGCCCTGGTCCTGGATGGCTTCAACCATGGACTCCAGGCTGACCAGCTGAGGGCAGACCTTGGCCAGGGCGCCGAGAATGCGCACGTCGGTGTGATCGTCCTTGTATACCCAAAGACCGGAGAAGCTGGGAATGGAAGTCACGACCGAAATGTTGTAGGGTTGGTCCTTCTGGTGGATGTCCTCGATAAGGTCATCCACTTCCTGTCGGGAAGTCACGATCAGGGTGCCGCCAGCCTTGGTCAGGGCGTTGATTGGCTGAAGACCGTACCAGGCCCAGGACTCGATGCCCTTGCACATGGTGTCGTCCACGTTGATGGTTACGTCTACTTCCTGCGCCTCGTAAACTGCCAGGTTCTCTTCCAGTTCTTCGGGGTCGTCGGCGACGATGGCGAACTGCTTGGCCGGAATGCCGTTACGCTCCGGAGAATCGCCGTATCGGCCAAAGGCCGTGCCGTACTTCCCTTCCTTCCTGGCAGCGAAGACTATGGAGCGGACGATGTTCCGAGCCAGGGTCTTCTGAAAAATACCCCGGTACACCACCTCCACAGCTACTGTGCTCATAAGATTTCCTCCCGCAAAAATTTTTCTGGACTTAAGCCGATTCCTATTTGGCCAGGGTTAATATCTCCCCAATAGAAGCTAGTCGTCAGCCGGCAGGGCCACCGGCTCCCGCACATCAACCGTCGGACGAGCCGAGGGTTCAACGGCCGTAAGGTGGTGGTCCATAGCCTGGCGCGCCCCGGCCACATCGCCCAGCTCCACCATGTCCAGAATCTGGCAATGGGAAGCAAGGGAGCGCTGGGGACGGCCGGGTTCCTGAAGGGAGCGGTCACGGGACATTTGGAGGATGTCCTCGATGGCGCTGACCACCTTTACCAGGGCCGAGTTGTGGGTGGCGGAGGCCAGGGCGAAGTGAAAGGCGGTGTCCGACTCGACGCCGGTACCGCCCATATCAATCTGGCCCTGCTGCTCCTTGAGGATTTCCCGCATGGCCTCCACCTCGTCGGCGGTGGCACGCCGGGCCGCCAGGGCCGCGATGTGGGGTTCCATCAGGTGGCGCATTTCGAAAACGTCCTGCAACGCCGTCTCCCCGACGTTGAGGTTGGCCGCCACCAGGTCCAGCGCCGCCTCCAGATTTTCGGTATTGATAAAGGTACCGGAACCTCGGCGGCTGACCACCAGTCCCTGCAGCTCCAGTGAACGAATAGCCTCCCGCACCGAACTGCGGCTGACTTTGAACTGTTCCGACAACTCCCGCTCCGAAGGCAGGCGGTCGCCATGCTTCAGCGTTCCCTGGCGGATAAGCGCGTGAAACTGCTGCACGATTTCCTCGTACAGCCTGCGGCGCTTAACGCTGTGAATGCGTTCCTGCAATTGCCCGCTCCGTGGCAAGTGGTCAGACCAATTCCGGACTGGAGAAATTATACCGCCGGAGTAATGCTTGTCAAGGGTTTTTTCTGTGCTTGAAGACGAATGGAGATGTGGATCCGGGACGTATCCTGAGAAGTACTTTGGCCTCCCACGGGTCAAGTAAGGCTGCGGACACCAGAGGACAAGCGCCTTCTAGGGAATGTCATGCTGAGCGAAGTCGAAGCATCTGAATCCGTACCTGCCAGCCAACCCTTGGGACCCAATCCACGACTCCCAGACAAGAGTTTAGACCCTTCGGCAAGCTCAGGGTGACATGCGGATAGCTCAGGGGGACTTGTGGCAAGTTCAGGTTGACTTGTGGCAAGCTCAGGGTGACTTGTGGCAAGCTCAGGGTGACATGCGGATAGCTCAGTGGGACTTGTGGCAGGCTCGGGGGACTTGCGGATGGCACAGGGGGACTTGATTCTTGGCTGCGGACACTTAGCGACCACGGAGGCGCACACCTTGTCCCCACGAGTTAACGGCGGACGGGCCGACATTGAAATGCTGCGCCGGCGCTGATGGCCGACGGTTGGGAAGCAGTCTTTGGTGGAACTGGGCGTCTCTTACGCCGATATTGATGGTTAGCCGGGCCGGGGTTATTACTTGGGGACGTTTATTACCTGGGGATGGAGATTACTCGCCTTTCCTGGAAAAGAAGACGCAGTGTTCCATGGGCTTGGGGTCGGTGAAGTAGAGCAGACCGCCCAACTCGTTGCTGACCCCTTCAACCAATTCCATACCATGTCCCCGCAAGACTTCCAGCACTTCTCTTTCGTCGTACAGCTGAAAGGCGCGCTCTACTCCGTAATCCCGATCGAACACCCTGGCTACTCCCTCGCCGTTCTTGAACATCAACTGCAGGACGCCGGCCGGTCGCAGCACGCGAACCAGTTCGGGCAACACAGTGCGGTAAACCTCAGCCGGGGCGATGTGTTGGATGACGGCGTTGCAGGCCACGAAGTCAAAGCTCCCTTCGTCAAAGGGCAGCCTCTCTTCCAGGTTTGCGACAAACACCTGGCTGGCAATTTCCGGGTGCAAGTCGCGAGCCAAGCCGATATTCTCCGCTATGGCATCGATGCCGGTTACGTCATAGCCCAGCGACCAGGCATGTAACACATCCCGCGCCCCGGCGCCGCAGCCGGCGTCCAATCCACGTTTTCCCGGGGCCAGTTCCAAGAGGCGGTCCCAAAGGTCCCAGTCATTTTTCAGGTGGGGATGAGAGCTCCTTATGTACACCGACTGACGGAATTCTTCCGCAACCCGCGCGTACCGGTCGGCGTATTGTCGATAGAACTCGGGCGAATAATCGGGTGAAGTCATACCCCTTCCTCGTTCATCCCCATGGCAATCTAACTATTCTTCTATCTTTCCGTCCTACTGTCCTTCTGCCGTTACCCTTATACCATTAGGTCTAGCCTTTTCCAACAGCATCCTTATTTGTGCTAAACTTCCCCAGCGTCAGGGCCCCAGACCAAGGCAGCGCTACCAGCGCCCACGGAGGCACCCACCTTGTCCCCAAGAGTTAACGCCGGCCAGGCCGTCATAGAAATGCTGCGCCAGGAAGGCGTTTCCCACATTTTTGGAATTGTGGGGTCCTCCTTCCTGGACATCCTGGACCTCCTGTACGACGACGATTCCATGCAGTTCGTGGGGGTGCGCCACGAGCAGGGGGCGGCGCTGATGGCCGACGGCTTCAGCCGCATTTCCGGCGCTCCCTCCGTCTGCCTGGCCACAAATGGCCCCGGCGTCCTGAACCTTACCTACGGGATTGGTTCGGCATACGTGGCCCATTCGCCGGTGGTGGTGCTGGCGCCCTCCGCCTCGCGGGACCACCAGTGGCGAGATTCAACCCAGGAATTCGACCAGGTGGCCCTGTTCAAGCCCATCACCAAGGCCAGTTTTCCCATCAACAAGATAGAGCGACTGCCCGATGCCCTGCGCCAGGCCTTTCGGGTAGCCACGTCGGGCAAAATGGGGCCGGTGCTGGTGGATATTCCCCGGGACCTGCTGCCCGGCGCGGAAATAGATTTGGACTTGCTACCGCCCCAGAACTACCGTACGGGACAGACCCGTTCCCGGGGCGACCGGGGCCTGGTGGAACGGGCCGCCCGCACATTGCTTTCCGCCGAACGCCCCGTAATCGTGGCGGGCGGCGGCATCCAATGGAGCAACGCCGCCGAAGAGGTGTCGCAACTGGCCGACCTTTTGGGCGCCGCCGTGGTTACCTCCTATGGTCGCGCCGACGCCATTCCCAACGACCATGCCCACTTCCTGGGGCACCTGGGGCGGCTGGGTTCCGACGAGGGAATTGAGGCCGCACGGCAGGCCGATGTCATCCTGGCCGCGGGCACCAGGCTGGGGCAATCGACCACCTTTTACGACAACCGGTACGTCCCTTCTGAAGCCCGGATTGTCCAGATTGAAATTGACCCTGGAGAACTGGGCCGCAACTATCCGGTGGAGGTAGGAATAGAAGGCGACGCTCGGGCCGTACTGCAGGAGATAATCACCGAGGTGCGGCAGCGGGAACCCCGACCCAATCCGCGGTGGGTGTCCGACATCCACGACTGGGCGGCTCGGCGGAACGAGAGGCTGGAGGCGGAGGCGCGGGACATTTCGTCGCCCATCAAGCCCCAGCGGGTTTACGGGGAACTGCGGAAAGTTATGCCCCGGGACGCTATAGTCGCCCTGGACGCCGGCCTGGCCCCCAATTTCGGCCAGGACCGGCTGAACTTCTTCCAGCCCCGCAGCCTGATGACCTCGCTGGACCTGGGAGGGCTGGGATTCAGCTTCCCGGCTTCCCTGGGCGCGAAGTTCGCCGCGCCGGACCGGCCGGTCGTAAACTTCAACGGCGACGGGGGTTTCCTCTTTAACGCCCAGGAGTTTGCCACCGCGGTACGTTACAACCTGCGGGTGGTAACGGTGATAATGAACAACAGCTGCTGGGGGTCGGAGAAGGCTTACCAGCGCTACGCCTTCGATGAGCGGTACGTTGGGGCCGACACCAATAACCCGCGCTTTGACCAATACGCGGAACTGTTCGGTGGACACGGTTTCTAAGTCGACCGACCGGAGGACATTGGCGACGTTTTCCTGGCCGCCCTGAATGCCGATGGCCCAAGCATCATCGAGATACCCACCGACCCGGACGAGATGCCCCGACCGGCCCGCCTTGCCGAAGTGCAGGCCCCCGAGGCCCGGCCCTGACTTCCAAAAAGGAAAACCCGAATATGTTTGCAACAGGACTAGATTGATGGAAGAGGCCGTTTTCCCGAAAGAAGTCGATCTCGAAGGCAGCTCCATATCAATTCTGTGGGACGATGGACAGCGCACCACCTATCCGCATCGAATGCTGCGGCTGAGGTGCCAGTGTGCCAGTTGCGTTGAAGAAATGACCGGGCGACCAAGGCTGGACCCTGATACCGTTCCTGAAGATGTCCGGGCTATAGACCAGATGCCGATTGGGAATTATGCCATCCAGTTCCTGTGGAGCGACGCCCACTACACCGGAATCTATACCTTCAGGTTCTTGCGTGCGATCTGCGCCTGAATCGGGTGCGGCGAAGCCCGCGCGTTGAAGAAGCCGGAACCGGCATCAGGGTGACTGGGGTTCCGTGTTCCCTTCCAGGGAGTAAGAGCGTTTGGCGCCGGTGGCGGGCTTCAGCTTGGGGGCGGTGAACGTATTGGACTTGAAGGAAAAGGTCGAAAGCAGCCGCTCCCCTGGCTGGTTGCAAGTCTTGCAGGCCACCGGGTTATCGGCTTGGGAAGCTGGCCTTATGGCTTCGAATTCGACGTTGCAATTGGCGCAATAATACTCATAGATTGGCATATTTCCTCCTCACAGTTTGCCATTGTATCCAATTTTATAACATAGTCCCCTGCCCGTCCCAACCCTGCTTCCAACATTAACATCGAGGAGCGTTACACCAATGGCGCAGTCCAGTGAAGTAGTTATCGTGGGTGGCGGAGTGGCCGGCTGTGCCGCCGCCTATTTTCTGTCCCTGGAGGGGGTCAAGGCCACCATCATCGAGCGGGAGGGAATAAGTTCCCAGGCCTCGGGCTTCTCCGCCGGGGGGCTTAATCCCCTGGAAGGTTCCTGCATTCCCGGCTCCCTGTCGGCGCTGGCGATGACTTCATTCAAGCTGCACAAGGAAGTGTGGGGAAAGCTGCGAAGCGAGACGGGAATAGACTTTCAAAGTCGGATTATATCGCTGACCAAGGTGGCCTTCGCAGAGGGCGAGGTACCGGCTCTCCAGGAATCACTGAACCTGTTCGAGGACGCCAGGGTTGAGGGATTTTCCGGCGAATGGCTGCACCGAAGCGAACTCCTGAAATTGGAACCGCGCCTTTCCCAGGACTTGATCGGAGGGGTCAGGTTGTTTGGAAACGCGACTGTCAACAGCCTGCTTTACACTCAGGCCCTGGCTGAGGCCGCCCAAAAGAACGGAGCGACGGTTCGGGCCGGAGTGGCTCGCGGCGTCCGCCTCGACAATGGCCGGGTGCTGTCGATAATCCTGGCTGATGACGAGATTGCGTGCGAAAAGGTGGTTATGGCCGCCGGGCCCTGGTCGCGGGAGGCAGAGCAATGGCTGGACATTTCAGTGCCAGTTGACCCTCTCAAGGGCGAGATTCTCCGGCTGGAATTGCACGGGCCACCCCTGGCCGGCGATTTCAACGGAGCCGGGGCCTCCGTTTATCCCAGGGCAGACGGCCTGGTCTGGTGCGGCACCACGGAAGTGGACGAGGGGTTCAACAAGGAGCCAACGGAGGCCGCCAAGCAGAAAATATGGGGCGCAGCCAGGGTACTGATGCCGGAACTCGGTTACGCCAGCCTGGCGCGCCACACCGCCTGCCTGCGACCGGTAACCCCGGACTATATGCCCATTGTCGGGCGGGCCCCGGGCTGGGACAACGTTTTTCTGGCCACCGGCGCCGGCAAGAAGGGCATCCTGCTGAGCACCGGCATGGGCAAGGCCACTGCCGACCTGTTGACCTCCGGTTCAACCGATGTGCCCCTGGAGGGCTGCGAGCCAGAGAGATTTGGGCCCAATGCGTGAGAACACTGCTTTGATTGAATAGTAGTCCCGCAAGATTGAAGTGATGACTGACACTTAGTACCCGTCATGCTGGCGAAAGCCGGTATCCACTCGACAGGACTATTGGATTCCAGCCTGCGCCGGAATGACGGTTAAATCCCGACCCATCACTCCCAGGCGGTTGGTCCACCAGTAGTCCGACAAGATTGAAGTGATGGGTGGTAAATGTCTATCGTCATTCCGGCCTTGAGCCGGAATCCAGAAAGGTGATGGAGGCCAATAGCAATCCACAGCAGACGCCCTGGATTCCGGCTTTGGCCGTAATGACGGTTAAATCCCAACCCTTCACTTCAAAGTTTAATCCACCAGGAACTGGTAGCGATGCCTGATTTTGAAAGGGGAGATTCCCAGGGCCGCCATTCAAGCTGCTCGGTATGTAGAGGAAATCTGTTGGACGGTTACGACCCGGAATTTGTTACCAACTATCCGGGCTTGGTCTGCAGGCAGTGCGATTCTCGGGCCCTGAACTCGGCCGGCAATCCGGCGCGACACATCAGTGAAGTCCTGGCGGCCTCCAGTGACAAACCGGCAGATTATGACTCGGGACTGGCGGCAATGCTGACGGACGACGGAGATAATCCGGTTTTCATTGACTCATTTAAGTGTTGGCGCAGATACAGGTTCGGCGGTTGGGTTACTATGATTGACCCCTATGATAGTGAGAACCTGGAGGCATTTTATGAGCATCAGCATTCGGATAGAGGCGGGTCCGGTCAGGGCTAAAGCCACACTCAACGATACCAACACGGCCTCAGCCATCGCCAACGCCCTCCCCATCGAGGCCTCCGCCAACACCTGGGGGGACGAAATCTACTTCGGCATTCCGGTCAAGGCCGGCCTGGAACAGGGCCAGGAAGTGGTGGTTTTGGGCGATCTTGGCTACTGGCCGCCCGGGAACGCCTTCTGCATCTTCTTTGGGCGAACGCCGGCCAGCCAGGGTGACGAAATCAGGCCGGCCAGCGCGGTTACCGTTATTGGCCGGGTTGAAGGCGATGCCACGGTGTTCAAGCAGGTTCAATCCGGCGCCACCATCAGTATCGAAAAGATCGAGGGATAAAGATGACCAGCACCACAGCCGTTCAGGAAACCACTACCGGCGCCCTCCGAGGACTGAAAGTCCTGGACTTTGGACACTACATCGCTGGCCCCCTTTTGGGAATGTTGCTCTCGGACCAGGGCGCCGAGGTGATCAAGGTGGAGCGGCCGGGCGGAGACCCGGCCCGAAGGGAATTGGCCTTCGCCACATGGAACCGGGGCAAGCGGTCACTTGTGCTGGACCTGCAAGACCTGGCGGCGCAAGAGATGGCGCGAAAGTTAGCGGCCCAAGCCGATGTCGTCATTGAAAACTTCCGTCCCGGCGTTGCGGACGGCCTGGGCATAGGTTACGAAAAGCTGTCTGCGGATAACCCCAGCCTGGTGTATTGCTCGTTGCCGGGGTTCGGCGAGCACCATCCGGACCGCCAAAAGCGGGGGTGGGAACCTGTTATCGGCGCGGCCACCGGCCTCTACCCCGGTGTGGAGGGATCGGCTGAGCCTCTCTATTCGCCGCTGCCCGTTGCCAGCACCTTTGCCGCCATAGTAGGAGCGGTGGCCGTAACTATGGCCCTGTGCGCCAGAGATCGGACCGGCAAGGGTCAGCGCATTGAAGTGCCCCTGTACGACGCCATGTTTACCGCCATGGGCCGGCACCTGGTCAAGTTCCACGACCTGGAAGACCCGGACCCGCGCAACCAGCCGCGGCTGCCCATGCAGAGGCAATACCAGTGCGCCGATGCACGATGGGTACAGAATCACGGCAATTACCAGCGGTTCGTTCACCAGTTCCTGGAGGCTGCGGGAAATCCGGAATGGGGCGCGGAAGCCGTGGCAGACTTCGGGAAGCCCCTGGACCTGGAAACGGCGGACATGTGGGTACAGCGCTTTACCGAAACCTTCCGCCAGCGCACGGCCCTGGAATGGCAGGAAGCAGTAAGCGCGGCCGGTGGCGCCTGCACCGTTTGCAAGACCGTAGAGGAATGGCTGGAGCATCCTCACCCGGTGGAAGCCGGGATGGTGGTCGAAGTGGAGGACGCGAATCTCGGCCGCATGAAGCAGCCAGGCGTCCAGGTACGACTGCGGGGAACGCCTGGCGCCGTCCATGGCCGCGCGCCCCTGCTGGGCGAACATACCAGCCAGATCCTCGGTGAGATTGAGCAGGCTTCCACCAACCCTTCACCTGCCAAGCCACACGTTATGTCAGGTAAAAATGTACTGCATCCCCTCGAAGGAATCAGGGTTCTCGACCTCTGTATTGTTCTGGCCGGCCCAACCTGCGGCCGAACTCTGGCCGAATACGGGGCGGACGTCATAAAGATTGACGACCCCTCCCGTCCATATGATCCGTCAGGTTCTCTGGACGTAAACCGGGGCAAGCGCAGCATCCTGCTGGACCTGAAGCAGGAAGATGGTAGACAGGTGTTCTTCAAGCTGCTGGAATCGGCCGACGTGGTGGTGGAGAATTACCGCAAGGGCAGTTTGGCAAAGCTGGGGCTGGACTACGAAAGCCTGCTCCAACGCAAACCTGACCTGGTGTATGCCTCTCTGAACGCCTACGGTTACGATGGGCCCTGGAGCGAAAGGCCCGGGTGGGAGCAGTTGGCCCAGGCAACCAGTGGCATGCAGGTACGTCGCGGGGGCAGGGATGATGCTCCCTTGCTGATGCCATATCCGGTAAATGATTACGGCACGGGAATGATGGGCGCCTACGCGGTGGCCCTGGCGCTGCATGAGCGCAACAGGACAGGCAAGGGTCAGTCGGTTGACAGCGGCCTGGCCCTCACCGCCGGATTGCTGCAATCGCCCTATTTCCTGGACTTTGAGGGCCACCAGCGCAGGGAACCCGAGGGCCGCGGTCTCAAGGGGATATCGGCATTCTCCAGGTTGTATCCCGCCGCCGATGGCTGGCTCTACGTTCATTGCGGTGAAGAGGAGGCAGTCAGACGGTTGCTGTCAATGCCGGAGTTCAGCCACGTCAGGGATCTTCCCGAATTGAAGGATGGGCGAGAATGGGAATTGCCGCAGGATGGCAAAGCAGCCGAGGCCATTTCGGCCGTATTTGGCGCAAAGCCGGTTTCCCACTGGCTGGAGCGCCTGAATGAGGCTGGAATATATGCAGCGCAGAATGTCGGAATTGGTGATTTTAGAGACTCTGCCGACATACGAAAGGCGGGCCTGATCGTATCCAGGAACCATCCAGGGCAGGGTAATGCGGACCACCTGGGCAACACAGCCCATCTGTCCGCTACCCCCATGCGTCTGGGACGCCCAACGCCGGTCTTGGGCAGCGACGCGGATGAAATCCTGGCTGAAGCGAACCTGTCGCCAGAAACAACAGCTTCCTTGAAGGACCGGCGCATAGTGGTTATGCCCGGGTAGGGCCTGTCGTCAATTTTTCCTGTCATTCCGGCCCCCGAGCCGGAATCCAGGCGTTTTGTTGCTTATGCTCCGACACCGGAGGCTGGCGCCAGATTCCGGCTTTCTCCGGAATGACGAGAGCTCGCCATTTTGGCGACTCCGGCTAGACACCTGGGCGCCACTGTCCCGTTTAAGCATTATGGAAGCGGTGATTGCGCGACCAATGGCCTGATGCAAACCTGTGGCAATAATGCTAAACTTGGAGCAAACTTAACCCTGCGGGTGGTCTTGACAGCAATTTCCTGCCACCATCCGCTCCCCACATAGGGTTCAGGCTCCGCAAGGATGGTGCTTCCCTTCGAACACCCGGGGCTTGTGAAGGAGGTATTGGAGCTTTGCTGCGCCTTTACAATACCCTGACCAAACAGGTCGACGAAATCCGCCCCATCGAACCCGGCAAGATCAAGATGTACACCTGCGGGCCGACCGTTTACCGGTATGCCCACATCGGCAACCTGCGCACCTACATGATGGCCGACTGGATCCGACGTGCACTGACGGTGCAGGGACTTGACGTGTACCACGTGAAGAACATCACCGACGTCGGCCACATGCGCCAGGAACTGGTGGAGGCGGGCGGCGACAAGATGATCATGGCCGCCCTGGCCGAAGGGAAAACCATCCAGGAAATCGCCCAATTTTATGCCGAGAGCTTCTTCCAGGACGAGGATCGGGTGAACATCATCCCGGCCCACGTCTTTCCCTGGGCCACCAACCACATTCCGGAAATGGTAGCGATGGTGGGACAACTGGTGGCCAACGGGTACGCTTACGAAGCCGGCGGAAACGTGTACTTCGACGTCCCCCAATTCCCGAAATACGGCGGCCTGTCCCGAAACTTCGGCGGCAACCTGCTGGAGGGTGTCCGGGCTGAAGCGGACCCTCTGAAGCGGGACGCCCGGGATTTCACCCTGTGGAAAGCGGCTGAACCGGGTAGGGACGTTAAATGGGACAGCCCTTGGGGAGAAGGCTTCCCGGGCTGGCACATTGAGTGCTCGGCCATGGCCCACAAGTACCTGGGGGAGAAGTTCGACATTCACACCGGGGGCGTGGACAACGTATTCCCTCACCACGAGGACGAGATCGCCCAGAGCGAAGGTGCCTTCGGAGAAACCCACGTGAACTACTGGGTACACGGGCAACACCTGCTTGCGGACGGGGCCAAGATGGCCAAGTCATCGGGAAACGTCTTCCTTTTGGATGATCTGGCTTCCCGTGGTATAGACCCTCTTTCCTTCCGCTACCTTTGTATGACCGTGCGCTACCGCCACCGAATGAACTTTACCTTCAACTCCCTCAAGGCCAGCGAGCGCGCCCTTTCCAAGCTGCGCAACCGGGTCTGGGAATGGAGGAGCCTGCCGAACCTGACGCAGTTGCCCCCGGAAACGGAGGACTGGCGCCGGAAATTCTGGGACGCCGTTAACGACGATCTTGACCTGCCTACAGCGCTGGCCCTGACCTGGGATATGGTGCGTTCACAGCTGCAGGGGCAAGCCAAGTTGACTCTGCTCCTGGACTTTGACCGTATTTTCGGACTGGACCTGGACCTGGTGCCCGATGCCTACCAGCTACCTGAATCGATCGTTACGGCAGCCAGCCAGCGCAGAGCCTCGCGCAATCAGGTGGATTTCGCCACCGCGGACTCTCTCAGGAATGAACTGGCATCCGGCGGCTACGTGGTGTACGACACGCCACGGGAGACCCGAATTCGCCCCAAGACGGCGATGGAACAACAGGAAGAGCGATGGGACTGGGTTTCCTCGTCCCGCGAAGTGGAATCGGCGCTCGATCTGCCAGACCTGTACGATTTCACCTTTATCCTTAACGCCTATAACTATGCTGAAGACGTGGAGCGGTGCGTTAGGGCCATGAGAACGCACGCGGAAGGGTATTCCGCAGAGATCATTGCCATCGACAACGGGTCAACCGACGATACCGCCCAATGGCTGGAGAGTTACGGGGTCCGGGATGAGGACTTCCGGGTTGTCCATTGCGACCACGTCATCGGCGACGCCGCGGGCAAGAATATAGGCGTTAAGCTAAGTAGGGGCAAGTTTATCGTCATTTTGGACGCTTCCACGGAGTTGACGGGAGACGCACTGGGTTCCATAGCTCAACAGCTTTCCGACGAATCCGTGGGAATATTTGGGCCCTACGGACTTACCACGGACGATATGCAGCACTTCCACGAGGAGGTGGAGCGCGGCGAAGCGGACGCAATGCAAGCTTACTGTATGTCCTTCCGGCGCGAAGCCGTACGGACGGTGGGCTTGATGCACGAGGGGTTCCGCTTCTACCGGAACCTGGACATTGACTACTGTTTCCAGTTCAAGGAAAGAGGTTACCGCGTGGTAGCCGACAGCAGCCTGCCTATGGTGCGCCACGAACACCGCCAATGGACGGAGCTGGATGACGGCCAGCGGGACGAAATGAGCCGCAAGAACTTTGGCCGTTTTCTGCGCCGGTGGGGTAATCGCCCCGACCTGCTGATCGCCTCGGGAGCCCGGGGGTTTGAGACCGGCTTCCGCCACTGATTGAGTGATTCTTTGGGCGCTGATTGTACCGCCACTGATTGTACCGGCAGCGGACACATAAATTCTCCGCCGTTTCCGAGAGGGATACCCGTAGGGATTAGCCTCCCAACCGGGCCCCATCCAGGAATTTGGCGGAGTTTTTTCCGTTTCCCGGTCGCCCCGGACGGTTTGAAGGGGTTGGGATGGCAATAGAATGCCGGCAGTAGACCGGGATGAAAACATTTTTTATATAAGTATAAAATTACTGAAAATATTGAACATTTGTTAATTAGGTGACGTTTCCCGTTTCCCAGTGGTCGATAATACCAATTGATCAACTGGGATTTGCCGGATAACAAAATGCATTGGGTGGGTATCCCGGCATGTGTTACCTTGACGCTGAAAATTTTACGATGTTATGGTAAACGAAGCAAAGGTCACAGCCGGAGTCTCTGCCGGATGAATGATGAAGTTGCCAGGGTGTTGGGCGGAGACCAGCGGGCGATATCCCGCACGATGACCTCGCTGGAGCGGCGGGACCCGGCGGTGATCTCTGCCATCAAACAATTGGACCACCACACCGGTCATGCTTATAGCGTAGGCATAACCGGCCCGCCCGGGGTAGGCAAGAGCACACTGGTTGACCGCCTCACCGGGCACCTCAGAAAACTGGGACTGACCGTCGGAATCATTGCAGTTGACCCCGATAGTCCGTTCAGCGGCGGCTCAATACTTGGCGACCGCATACGTATGCAGCGCCACTACCTGGACCCGGGCGTCTTCATCCGAAGCGTTTCCACCAGGGGCCAGGGGGGCGGGTTGCCCAGGATCGTTAAGAGCCTGGTCAGGGTGCTGGACGCCGCCGGCAAGGACGTCGTACTGGTGGAAACCGTAGGCGTCGGGCAAACGGAACTGGGTATTATGGGCGTTGCCGACACGGTTGTCGTAGCCCTCATGCCTGAATCGGGAGATGCCATACAGACCTTGAAGGCGGGAGTCCTGGAAATCGCCGACATTTTCCTGGTTAACAAAGCCGACCGAGAGGGCGCCGACCGCATGGCCGCTGGCATTCGTGCCATGCTCCAGACGGCGGAACAGGCCCCGCAGTGGGAACCTCCTGTGGTCCTCACCCAGGCTGACCGGGGTAAAGGCATTGAAGACCTCTGGGCAAAAATCGAAGAACATCGCTCGAATCTAACCGCCCCCGCCGGTGCGGGGGAACATCGGTCTCTCCTGGAACAACGCCGCGCGGAAAGGCGACGGCAAGAGTTTCTTGAAGCGCTCCAGGAGGAACTTTTCCAACGGATTAGGGCCCGTATAAAGCGCGAACAATCCCTGCAATCCTACTTGGAAGATATTGGACTTGGGAAGCTGGAACCCTATTCGGCGGCGGCAGAAATGCTGGACCTTCCGGATCTGCTGGAGACCTCCTTCCCGGAAAACGAGTGACCTCAATTACCAAATACCGTCGGGCTTTCCGCCCCCTCGTTAGATCCAACTCTTCATGGAAGGGATGTGCGTATGCTTTATATGGGCGTAGACCTCAAGACCACCACGCGGCAGCGCAGTTCGCTGGCTGTCATCGACTCCGACTCCCGAATCGTTTTGATGGGGTCCTTCTCCGAGAACCGGGAGCTTATTGAGGCGGTCGGCAAGTACCACCCCCTTTTCGTCGCCATAGGAAGCCCCCTCACCCTACCCACCGGCCTCTGCTGCCTGGAATCTACCTGCAACTGCCAGATGGTCTATCCTGAGAACAAGGGACGGCAGGCAGAGCTGGACCTGGCCCGCATGGGCATCAGCTGCTTCTTCACCAATAAGAAGTCAATAGTTACCCAGCTCGTCTATCGCGCCGTCAAGCTGAACCGAAAGCTTACGGAAATGGGGCAGCAGATCATAGAGGTTTATCCTCACGCAAGCAAGCTGCTGCTGTTCGGCGACAAGCTTCCTCCCAAGCGAAACGCCAAGGAATGTTTGGGATTCCTCAAGGACAGACTCCCCAACCTGGTGAACGGACTGGATGAGTATATGATCCAGCTGGATTCCGGTTCCTGCGACTCCCTCATCAACGCTCATATCGCCCTGCTTCACGGCGCCGGCGAAACGGATGTGGTGGGCAGCGACGCGGAGGGTCTGATAGCCCTGCCCAGATTGCTGAGAATCTGACCGGCAACCCCGCTGAACGGAACAGCAGAAATCCCCTGGCCCGCCGCAGAGCGGAAGCCAGGGGACTCTTTTTTGCCTCATGCAAGGTGAAAACTAGGTCTGAGAGCTATCGTTGCCGCCGCCATTGCCGGCCTGCTGGTTGCTCCCCATTCCCAGGAAAGGCGACAGCATGGACGTAAACTCCATGGGGAAAATAAACTTGGTGGAGGGACTTGATCCGAGGGACTTCAGAGTGTCGAAATACTGGAGGCTCATGGTCTTGGCGTCCACGTTGTTGGCTACGTTGTAAATCTGCTCCAGGGCGGAGCTGAACCCCTGGGCCCGCAGCACCGTTGCCTGCTGGTCGCCCTCCGCCTCCAGGATGGCCGCCTGGCGGTTACCCTCGGCCTGTAATATGGCGGACTCCTTTTCGCCTTCGGCCCGGTTAATCTGGGCCTGGCGTTGGCCCTCGGACTCGGTAATTTCCGCGGTCTTGATGGCGGCCGCCGATTTTTCCCGTTCCATGGCCTGCTTGACTCCTGGCGGCGGGTCAATTTCGTTGATGGCCACGTTGCGTACCTTGACGCCCCACCTTCCGGTATTCTCGTCCAGGGCCAATTGCAGTCTGCCCTGGATTCTTTCCCGTTCGGCCAGGGCGTCCGCCAGGGTTATGTTGCCGATGATGGACCTCAACTCCGCCACGGCCAGGTTGACCACCGCTGCCTCGAAGTCCTGGACATCCAGTACGGCCCTGCGGGGGTTCTCGTCATCAGGCATCACCTGGTAGTAGATTACGAAGTCCAGGTCTACCACAACGTTATCCGTAGTAATGTACTTCTGGGTAGGTACCCGTTGCGTCCTTTCCCAAATCCCCACCTTGGTTCCGTTGAAAATGATGGGCACCAGAAAGCGAAACCCCGGTCCCACCACCTTGTCGAAACGCCCGAACCGCTGTATCACCATCCGCTCTTGCTGCTGGACAATAACTATACCCGCTGCCATTGGTACCTCCTGGGGAATGTACTTCCCGTATTCCTACTCCCGGTTAACCCTGGTCCTTTAATTCGTCTCGTCGAAGGGTATAACGGTCAGCACCAGGTCGTCTACTCCCACTACTATAACCTTTTCACCTTCACCTATCACCTGGTCATTGTCGGAAACCGCCGTCCAATTCCCGTCTTCCATCCTGATAACTCCCCGGGGGGACAGCTCAGTTATAACCGTGCCCAGTCTGCCCAGTTGGGGAAGAGTGTCTTCACCGCGATCGGCTTTTTGCGACTTTCGTATGGCCCATACCAGATATAGCAGCCCGCCGCCCAGAAGGGATGCGGTGGCCACGATAAGGAACGGATTCACCGAAATGGGGGAAAGGGTCGGCGAAGGGGCGCCAAACTGGGCGAATAGCAAGAATCCACCGAGAATCAGGCATATGGCTGCCGCGACGCCCAGAACGCCAAAGCCCGAAACCTGGGTTTCCAGGAAGCCCAGGGCCATGGCAAGGATGATCAGCGCCACCCCCGCCCAGTTGACGGGCAGGCTGCCCAGGGCCAGGAACGCCAGTATGAGCAGAACGATTCCGACCACACCGGGTACGATCATTCCCGGATTGAACAGTTCTATAACCACGGCCAGGCCGCCGATGGTCAGGAGCAGGAATGCCACGTCCGGGTTGGCCAGGAACTCCAGGAAATGTTCCAGCAGGTTCTTTTCCAGGTCCGTGACGCCCATTCCCTCTGTTCGCAGGGTGAAGGCGCCGCCCCGAGTAGTTACCTGGCGGCCATCCAGCTGCCGAATGAGGTCGTCCGTATCCGTGGCGATAAAGTCCACCACTCCCAGGTCTACGGCTTCGGTGGCGGTGAAAGACGCAGCCTCGCGGACGGTCTCCTCCAGCTTCTCGGCGTTGCGGCCCCGTTCCTGGGCCAGACTGCGGATAAGCGCAGCAGCATCGTTGGTTACCTTGTTGGCCAGGGTTTCGCCAATGTCCTCCCCCGTGGCGGATACCGGGGTGGCCGCGCCGATGTTGGTTCCAGGGGCCATTACGGCGAAGTTGGCGGCGGCAGCCAGGAAAGTGCCGGCGGACCCCGCCTGTGCGCCGCTGGGGGCAACGTACACCACCGTAGGGACATCGGATGCCAACTGCATTTCTACCATTTTCCTTGTGGAACCCAGCAGGCCGCCGGGGGTATCAAGGCGAATGATCAGCAAAGCAGCCTCGGAATCACGGGCATGCTCCAGGGCGCGTCCCAGGTATCTCTCCTTAACCGGGTTTATGGCGCCATCTATTTCGAGCGCCACGGCCCCGGCGGAAGGAGCCTGCGCCAGGGCCTGTCCCGTGAGGCCCAGCAGAATCAGGGCGAACGCCAGGGAAAGAATTAAGACTCGCAGCAGGCCGGTCCGGCTCCGGCCATTTCCGGCAAACGTCTGAATGCCCAAATGTCTTTCTGCTGAATACATTACAAGTCAATCATCCTTGGCTCCGGCCCGCGTGTCAATCGCCCAAAGAGAAGGAAAGTGGGCCGCGCTGCATTGGAGCTGGTAATAGCGCCTGGCGGTCCGGCAAGCGGGGTTTGACTACCCCTGAGGGCGCCCATACAATAGCGACAAATTGAAAGCACTGGAATCCCCTGTTGACCCAAGCGCGAAGGGGCGGCCAGAAACAGGAGGAACAAATG
The DNA here is from genome assembly GCA_965207275.1 of Dehalococcoidia bacterium. Lineage (GTDB taxonomy): Bacteria > Chloroflexota > Dehalococcoidia > Lucifugimonadales > UBA3495 > Bin22. The sequence continues at coordinate 941,990 of CBDBMH010000002.1, read as the reverse complement.
GGCTACGAGTTTATCCTGGTGGAGAAGGAGGATGGTGTTGCCATTCTCACCTTGAACCGGCCGGAAAAGCTGAATGCCATGAATCGGCAGTTGAACCGGGAACTCCAGGACGCCGTCAGGACTATGAACGATGACGATGAAGTAGGTTGTATTGTCATCACGGGCGCCGGGGAGAGGGCCTTCTCCGCTGGCGGTGACATCCACGAACAACGGGAACGGGACCGGGAAGCGGACCAGGGCTCTCGTGAAGAGCAGGACCGGAACCGGTCGCGGGGCACCTACGAAATCAGCGCTTCGCTGAAGCCGGTGATTGGCATGATGAACGGTTTGGCCTATGGCGGGGCCGCTGTACTGTCCTCTTCCCTGGACATGCGGGTGGGGTGCGAGCGCACCAGCTTCCGCTTCCTGGCCGCCGCCTACGGGCGGATCAATTCCACCTGGACGCTGCCGAATCAGGTGGGTTGGCCCATCGCAAAGGAGCTGCTGTTCACCGGGCGGGTGGTAGAGGCGGAAGAAGCCCACCGCATCGGCCTGCTGAACCATCTGGTACCTGCGGAACAGCTTCGCGAGAAGACGATGGAGATCGGCAGGACCATCTCCCAGAATCGGCGAGAATCCATCATGGGCATCAAGGAACTCTTGCTGATGCACATGGGCTGTGACCTGGAACAGCAGTGGGCCAACGAGCGCGACTTCACCACCAACCGAGTGCGAGGTTACAATGCTGAACAGGCCTTCCCCGAGTTCATCGCCAGGAAGGGGCGTTAGCGCAGGTCGCCTCTAGATTAACCACGGGACAACCAAAGTGTATGGAGGGTGAAATCACCCTCCGTACACTTTTGCATTATTATGTAAATCTTGAGCTTTTCAGCTGTCCAGCGTGCCCTTGGTGCTGGGCACCTGGCCGCCAGCCCTGGGGTCGTATTCAACGGCGTCACGCAGGGCGCGGGCCAGCGCCTTGCACAGGGCCTCGGCCTTATGGTGGGGGCTAATGCCAGTCAGCACCTTCGCGTGCAGGTTAATGCGGCCCTCCAGCGCAAAGGACTCGAAAAAATGGCGGACCAGGTCTCCGGACAAGGTCTCTACCATTGTATCGTCCAGGGTCGTCTCCACCACCGCGTAGCTTCTGCCGCTGAGGTCCAGCGCCACCATGACCAGGGTTTCGTCCAGCGGTACTATGGCATGGCCCATGCGACGAATGCCTCGCACCTCGCCCAGGGCCTCGTTAAACGCTCTCCCCAGCAGAATTCCCACGTCCTCAACCAGGTGGTGCCAGCCTACGTGGACATCGCCCGTGGCATGCAGAGTTATGTCAAAAAGTCCATGTCGGGCTATCTGGCTTACCATATGGTCCAGGAAGCCGTTGCCAGTGTCCACTTCGTATTTGCCCTGGCCGTCCAGGTTTACCGTCAGCGCAATTTGGGTCTCAGCCGTCTCCCGGTTCAGGGTCGCGGTCCTTGCGCCCGATGGGGCGAGGTCGGCGCCCACCGGTTCAATCTTCTCCACCATCACTCACCCACCAGATCCTTCAGCGCAGCGACAACCTGGTCCGTCTCTTCGGGCAGGCCCACGCTGGCCCTTACATAGTCCTTCAATTGCGCGGTATTGAAGTATCGGAGGAAAATTCCCCGCCGGCACAGTCCTTCGAAAATTTCCTGGCCCCGACCTTCGGGCAGGCGGCACAGAATGAAGTTGGCCTGGGATGGCCAGACCTGGATTCCCGGTATGTCCTCCAGGAGTCCGATCATACGCCTGCGTTCCTGCACTATTGCCTGAACCCGATTGAGCAAAGTGGGACGGTCGTTGAGGGATGCGATCAGGGCTACCTCGGCGGCCAGGTTGACATTGTACGGGGACTTCATGCTCATCATGGTCCTGGCAATATCCTGGTCCATCACCCCCAGCCCGATTCTGAGACCCGCCAGACCTGCCCATTTGCTGAAGGTGCGCAGTACGACCAGGTTGGCGAATTCATCCACCAGTGGAAGCACCGTATGGCCGCAGAACTCATAGTAGGTCTCGTCCACTACTACGATCTTGCCGGTGGACAGCAGAGCGCGTATGGCGGTCTCCGATGCAGTGTTGCCGGTTGGATTGTTGGGAGACGCCAGGAAAATGGCCTTGGTGTCCCCGTCGAAAGCGGCAATGGTGGCGTCAACGTCTATGTCAAAAATCTCATTCCGGGGCACTGACTTTACCTTACCGCCGCACACCTCTGCCGAGAAGGCATACATTCCAAAGGTGGGAGTAGGAATGACAATGTTCTCCCCCGGCCCCAGGAACATGCGTAGAATCATGTCTATCAGCTCGTCGCTGCCGTTACCGGCAATGATTCTATCAGCCGGTACACCCAGGTAACCTGAGAGAGTCTCCCGCAACTGGCGCTGGTCGGGGTCGGGGTAATGGTTATAATGCTGAAAACTGCCCAGGGCTTTGACCACTTCGGGCGAAGGGCCAAAGGGGTTCTCGTTGCCATTAAGCCTGATAACTTTCTCTGGCGGAATCCCGGCTTGCTGCGCCATAACTTCCATGGGGTCAACGCCGTCGTAAGTCTTCAGATTGCGGATGTGGGGCAGCAGGAGGTCTCTAACGTCGGTCATATCAATTTTCCGGGCCAAGATTGGGGTCTAAGGGCAACTTCAGGGCTCCCTGCGGCCATCGCCTAAGCCCCGGCCTTCAGGCTGTCGAGGCGCACTTCGATTGCTCCGGAGTGGCCGGTAAGGCCCTCGGCGTGGGCGATCTGGACTGCCGCATGGCCCAGGCCCTGGAATACTTGGGGAGAGAGACCAACCACGGGCATGGTGCGCATGAAATGGTGGACGCTGAGAGCCGAATTGAAGCGGGCGGTGCCGCCGGTGGGCATGACGTGGCTGGGTCCGGCGATGTAGTCCCCCATAACTTCAGGGGAGAACTCACCCAGGAACAAGCCACCTGCGTTCCTGACCTTGCCGGCCCACGCCCAGGGGTCCGCAACCATCATGCAAAGGTGCTCCGGAGCGATGCGATTGGCTAGTTCCACCGCTTCGTTCATGTTCTCTACCAACACGATGCGGCCCTGCCGTTCCAGCGCATCCCGGGCCAGGTCGCCTCGCTGCAAGGACGCCAACCGCCGTTCCACTTCCTCTTCAACCTGGGCGATGAGCTTCCTGGAGTCGGTTACCAGGATGGCCGTTGAAAGGGGGTCGTGTTCCGCCTGGGCGATCATGTCGGCAGCACAGAAGCTGGCCCGAGCCGTTTCGTCGGCAATGACGATGGTTTCGGTGGGGCCGAATATACCATCGATATCCACCTGGCCCTGAACCAGTTTCTTGGCGCAGGCGACGAAAATGTTGCCCGGCCCGCAAATCTTGTCCACCTTGGGGATGCTTTCCGTGCCGTAGGCCATAGCGGCGATGGCGGGAACACCCCCTACCTGGTAGACCGCGTCAACGCCGGCGATGTGGGCGGCTGCCATAACCGCGGGATTCAGCGGTTCGTCGCCGCGCCGCGGGGTAGTCAGGACGATATCCTGGACGCCAGCCACCCGGGCCGGGATTGCCGTCATCAGGACGGTGGAGGGGTAGGCGGCCGTGCCCCCGGGGGCGTAAAGGCCCACTCGCTCCAACGGCCGGACCATTTCGCCCAGCCCCTGTTCCAGGTCAATCCAGTTGCGGGGCAACGTGGCCTGGTGGAAATCGGTAATCCGCTGGGCGGCCACCTGCAGGGCGGACTCAAGCTCCGGAGTAATGACCTCGCGGGCCCGCCGCAAGTCCGCATCGCTGATTCGAAACTCTTCCAGGTCCGCTCCATCCAGCAGCCGCGCGTAGCGGCGGACAGCGGCATCGCCCTCGCGCCGAACGTCCTGCAACATGGTAATCACGGACTGCTCCGGTGTAACGTCGGCCCCAAAGGCCTTCCTGGTGCGTTCCAGCACCGATTCGGGAAGGGAGTCCATGTCCAGGGGATCAAAGCGGGCCAGCACCCCTTCGGCCTCGGCCAGCCCTTCCACCACTTTAAGCTTCACCAAGATACTCCTTAACCTGCGCCAGGGTCTGTTCTACGGCCGCCTTCCGGTAGCCTTCCACCCTGTCCCTGGTAACTTTATCGTATACATCATCCAGGCTTTCGGGCATATTGGCCAGGAATCGGTCCACCATGGCCTGTACGTCGTCGTTGTCGCGGTACATACGATTGAGGGCCCGCTTCAAGCGCTGCCAGTCGAATTCCCAGCTCATAAAGCGCTCCACCCACTGCCGCCACTCAGTCAGCACTTCGGGGCTGATGAAGTCAATCTCAACACCCTGTTCGCCATCGCAAATGATCCGGCCCGCCTGGCTGAATCCGTTCAGCTCCTGGTGCGCCTGCCGGTCCATATCAAGCTGGACGGCCCGGTCCCACATCTGCGCCTCTTCGTCAGTCTTCGCCAAAGTCTGCCCCGAGGAAAAATAAGGCCGATACATGGTGGTGATCCACAACTCGTCGGCGGTCAGGTGGCTAATGTAGCCCAGCACGAAGGAACGGGTAGCGGGGTTGTTGCGCCGATCCGCCAACTCCGGATAGAGCTCGAACATCCGCCGAGTACCGTCACCCACTGCTCCCAGGGACAGGGCAGCGAAGTGGGTCCGCTCCCGGTCCCACTTGGTCATCGCGCGGACATCCGGAGTAGTGGAGCCCAGGAAGCAACTCCCCAGGTTATCGTGGACAAAGCCCCAGTCGAGTTCCCTGGCCACCTGGTCCGCAACGTATATGTGCATGGGGAGATTTGGCACTACTGACCCCCAAACTCCATTCTGGCCATGCCAGCCTGCTCGAACAGCCTGTTAAACACCGATGAATCTTCGCGGAACAGGTAACTCAGCTGTGAGGCGGAAATCTCGATTCCGCCGCAGTCGCGTAAGTGGTCCACCGCCTCCATCAAACGGTCCTTGCGTACCAGGAGGGTAACGGCGTACCAGTCTTGTTCCTCCACATTATAGACCCTGGCAATAGTGGGGCCGCGCAACCCCGAAACCTCCGGCCGGCTCAGGACGGTGGCGCTTACTTCTTCGGGCGAACTGCCTCGCACGTTGGCGGTGAGGCGGTAGTAGGGCTCGGCTCGCATGTGAGACTCCAGCATTTCCACAAGCTCACGGGCCAGCCTCAACGCCTCTTTTGACTGCACCAGGGACGTGGTATTGGCTATCAGGCAGGACTGGGAACTCAGAATGGTGCCGCCTTCCAGGGTCTTCAGGCGGTTATCCCGCAGAGTAGTGCCCGTAGCCGTCAGATCAGCGATCAGGTCGGCGTAACCGGCGACGGGCGCAGCCTCCAGGGCTCCGCTGACCGCCACCAGAGTGAAGTAGTTAATGCCCCGCTGGAACAGGTACTGACGCAACAAGCGGGGGTACTTGGTGGCAATCCGTAGCTGCTTACCCTCCTGCCGGAACTCCAGCGCCAGATCCGCCAGGTCGTCTATGGAAGACACATCCAGCCAGGCGTCGGGAACAGCCAGGACAAAATCGCAGCGACCATAGCCCAGGTCATCCACCAGGCTGATAACCTTGCGCTCGTCGCTACGGTACTCCAGGTACCGGTCCAGGCCGGTAATGCCCAGTTCGGCGCTGCCCTCCTCCACCTTGGTGGTAACGTCCGCGCTGCGCTGGAACAACACCTCCGCGCCGGGAAGGGAGGGAATGGTGGCGGTGTAGCGGCGCGCGCTGGGACGGCTTACCCGAACTCCACAAGACTCCAGGTAGTTCAGCGTTGGCTCGTAGAGTTCCCCATCGCTGGGGATTACCAGCCGCAGCGCCGACTCACGCCGATTCCCCGTCCAACCGCCGTTTCCATTTGCGGAACTACTCAACATGGTAGGATGCCTGCTGTCCCTCCGAATCTACATACACCACCCGGCCGACTCCGCGTTGTGCGGCGCAAGCCAGGACTTCGGACAATTCGCGCGCCTGCACGTCCAGTTCCACCAACGACCCTTCTCCCCTTAGTTCGCGGGCCACTCGGAATGCCTCGCTGCACACTTTTTCTGATTCCGCCGCAATCAGGACGCTGCCGTGGCTTTCGGAGTCGGCATCAAGGTTGTGGCGACGGTCGACCAGCGCCAGCAGGGTTTCCAGGGTATAAGCAAAACCCAGGGCAGGCACATTTGTTTCGCTACCCAGAGCACGGGCCAGTCCGTCATACCGGCCGCCCCCACCAAGGGTAGCCGACCAGTCGGGGTGCCAGACCTCGAAAACTATTCCATTATAATAGGCAAGACCACGCGCCAGCCCAAAATCCACAGTCACCTTTCCCCGGGTTTCGGAACAGGACTCCAGGATTTCCACCAAGTCCCCCAAGCGATTAATGGCCGTCAAGTCTGCCCCGGCTTCAGCCAGCACCTGGCTGGCAGCATCGACCGTTGCTACCGGCTCGCCCCGCAGGCAGGTCAGGGAAGCAGCCAGTTCCAAGCCTTTCTCCAGTTGCCCGACATTGTCGCTGCCCTTCAGCTTTCGCAGAAAGCGGTCGACCACCTGGTCCGGATCACGCTGCCCGAACCGGCGCAAGTCAGTGCCGTTCCATTGCAGGAAGCCCTGGATTACCTGCCTGGCCTGATCATCATCCAGACCGGTAATGGCAGCGCTCAGTTCCTGATTCTCCGGACTCCGGTCGCCGAGATGGAGCTGGTAAGCTCTGTCCCGCACCTGGGGCAGGGAAGCAAGGCCGCTCTTAAGCTGGGGCAGGGACGCCAGTATAAAACTCCGGGCACGGTCAGACACCTGGGCAATGTCCAGCACGCTGTGAAACACATCCAGGTCGGCCAGGTCAATGCGGCAGCCCACTACGCCCGCTCTTGATAAGGTCTCCGAGGCCAGGGTAAGCAATTCCGCGTCAGCTATCACGCTGTCCGCCCCGATTAATTCCGCCCCCACCTGGGTGAACTGGCCCGAACCCTCGGGGTGGGCCTCATCGTATCGGAATACCGGCCCCGCGTACTGGAAACGTGCCGGCAAAGCCAGATCCTTGCCTCCTTCCAGGTAGTGCCGCATTATGGGCGAGGTAAATTCCGGGCGCAGGCTTACCTGGTTGCTTCCGGCGTCAACGAAGCTGTACATCCTTGATGCCAGGTCGCCACCTGACTGCCGGAGGAAAAGCTCAGTGCCCTCAAGAAGGGGAGTCTCCAAAAAACGGTAGCCGTAGCTGCCTATCAGCGAGGTCAGGGATTCCTGCATGCGTTGCTTCCGCAGCCAGGACTCCCTGGGCAGGTCATACATGCCTCGAAGGCGGGTTACAGGTTGCATTGACATCGTGGGGTATTGTACCCCAGCCGAATATGGCGTTCAACGGGGCCGGTTGCGGCAAAGGGGTGAGTGGAAACCTGTTCGAAATCCGTTTCGCGCCATGCCGCAGGTTTCGACGGGATGTTGTGATAGCCATGATCTGCCAAGCCGGCCAAAAGGGTTCAAGGGTGGGCGTTAAGGCCGCCGTCCACGTACACCGGTTGGCCCGTTGTGTAGTCGCAGGCCTCGGAACACAGGTAGACCAACAGGGGACCAATGTCCCCGGGGTGTCCCTTTCGGCGCTGGGGTATGTAGCGGACGAGCTGTTCCTGCCGCTGGACATCCACCGGCACATCTTCGGCTGTAGACCAGCCGGTACCGATGGCATTGACCCGAACATTGTGCGGTCCCCACTCCACCGCCAGGGAGCGGGTCAAAGCAAGCAGTCCCGCCTGGCTGACGCTGAAGGCCGAGCCATTGACCATTCCCCGCTCGGCGAGGCAGGAGATTATGTTAACGATACGACCGTAACCACCGGCAATCATGCGGCCGCCTACAGCCTGGCACAGCAGGAACGTAGCTTTGACGTTTCTTGCCTGGACCTCATCCCATTCGGGTTGGTCGATTTCTATCGCCGCCTTGCCCAACATGCTGCGGCTGTCGTTGACCAGGATGTTGACCTCCCCAAATCGGCTGTCAAATTCTGCCAGGACGTCCGCCACCGCGCCCGGCGAATCCAGGGTCGCCTGGATGCCGCCGTGTCTGCTGTTTCCACCGCTTAATCCCTCCAGAATGGAGTCCAGAGTATCCCTCCTCCGGGTTATTGCAAAAACGGATGCCCCAGCCTCGGCAAGGGCCAGGGCCAGGAATGGGGCTTCGTCGCCGCCGGCTGAATATAGAATCGCCGCTTTTCCCGCAAGGTTGTATTGAGGCAGGACCGGCATCGCGCATCTCCAGGGAAGGGTCGGGGAGCCACCCCCAGGTGGCTGCTATGGTTCCATCGGAATCTCAGGCGCGTAGCCGGTGGGCGCAATTCCCGCCGCCAGCCCGCCGCCGTCCAGGGTGAAAATCTCACCCGTCATATAGTCGGACGCGGGAGAAGCCAGGAAAACGGCCACCGGCCCAATGTCCTGGGGCACGCCCAACTTGCCGATGGGTAAATAGGCTCCGGAACGGGGCAGCGATTCGCGCATTTCCGTATCCGTGCCCTCCGTCGGTATGAAACCCGGGACAATGCTGTTGGCAGTGATACCGTAGCGGGCCAGACTGAAGGACAGGACTCGGGTAAGCTGGATGATGCCGCCCTTGGTGCAGCAGTAGGTGTAGATGTCGCGGCCCCCGCGCAACCCGAAGCCCGAAGAAACGTTGATGATTTTGCCCCAGCCCTGGTCCGCCATGGGTTTAGAAGCGGCCCGGGCGCAATAGAAGGCGCCGCTGAGGTTTACGTCCAGGGCCGCCTGCCAGTCCTCGTCGGTCAAGTCCCAAATGGGTGTGGGAACACTATCGGAGACCAGGGCCGCGTTGTTGACGAGAGCATCAATGCGGCCGTAGTGGTCCAGGGTAGCCTGGACCAGGGCATTTGCCTGGGCTGAGTCGCTGACGTCGGTGGGAACGGCAATGGCATCATGACCGGCAGCCTTTATTTCGGCAGCAGCCCTTTCGATGGGAGCAAGCCGCCGGCCGGCGATGGCCAGGTCAGCTCCGGCTTGGGCCAGGTGTCGCACCATTTCCAGGCCCAGGCCCGTGCCCCCGCCAGTAACGATGGCTACCCGACCCTCCAGGCTGAATTTTTCCAGCATGGTCATGTTTAACCGGCCCTAAGGCGCAGGCCTTAACGAAGAGGCGTCGCCGGCTGCCAGGGTACGGACTTGGCCGTTATCCTGCCGCAGCATCAAACTTCCCTGAGCGTCCACGCCGTCCGCGAAGCCCACGTACTCCTCGCCCTGCCAGGTTACCCGTACCCTCTGGCCCAGCGTATCCAGCAGTTCCTCCCACTCTTCAACGGGGGTATTGCCGTGGTTAAGCTGGATGTATAAGGCATCCAGCTGCTGCAGGATTTCTCGCAGCAGTTCGTCCCTGGGAATGTCGCCGGCGGATGCGTGGTTCAGGCTGATGGCCCCGCCGGCAATCTCATCAATTTCATCGGGGTCCAGGGCCACGTTTACGCCAATACCGATGATGGAGTGACGCACTTCGTCGCCGGCGATGGCGCTCTCCACCAGCAGCCCTGCCACTTTCTTGTCGTTCAGCAGTATGTCGTTGGGCCATTTGATGCGGGGCTTCAGGCCGCTGATACTTGCTATGGCCCGCACCACCGCGACGCCGCAAAGACTGTTCAGGTACGGCAGAGTCCGTATCGAGGGATACAGGACCACGGAAAGATAGAGATTGCCGGACCTGGAAACCCAGTTTCTCCCCTGCCGACCGCGGCTGGCCGTTTGGGTTTCGGCCACGATGACCGTACCCTCTTCGGTGCCCCTTTCAGCGCGAAGCCTGGCCTCGTCCATGGTGGAACCCACTTCCTGGAAGAAGAGAAGCCTCTTGCCGACAACCCGAGTAAACAAGCCGCCTCGCAAAGTCTCTGAAACCAGGTTTCCAGGCATTGCTTTCTCCCTTCCGCTTTCCAGTACGCCGGAACCCTGCCTGAAGCGCCGTTGGCCCATTATGTCCGGCAAATGCAGACGGCCGCTGAAAATCGTCATCACTGCTACCTCCCATCCCCACACATGGCGATCCTGGTATTACTGACCCTGCGGCGTTGCTTATCGTTCAGCCGCGGAGTTGAGACAAACCAAGTACGCTAACTTTCGACCCTACCAGCCGTGCTCCACCTTATCCTGAAGAATGTCTACCATATCGGCAATGGGAATACGCACCTGGTGCATTGTATCCCGATCCCGGATGGTCACCTTATGGTCGTCCATTGTATCGAAATCGACCGTCACACAATAGGGAGTACCGATTTCATCCTGACGACGGTACCGTCGGCCCACGCTCTGGGCATCGTCGTACTGGGTGCTGAAATGGCGCCGCAGCCTGTCGTGGACGCTTCGGGCGGTGGGCGCCAGGCGGGCGTTACGGCTCAGGGGCAGCACAGCCACGGTTACGGGCGCCAGCCGGCGGTGCAGGTGTGACACCACCCGCACGGTGTCGCCGTCCGGTTCCTCATCGTAGGAATCCAGCCAGAAGGCAAGAGTAGCCCGGTCAACGCCGCCGGAAGGCTCGATTACGTAAGGGAGATAGCGGCCCTTGGACTCTTCGTCGAAATAGGTCAAGTCTTCGCCGCTGGTGAGGGCATGGCGCTCCAGGTCGAAGTCGGTACGGTTGGCAATGCCCTCAAGTTCTCCCCATCCCCAGGGGAACCGGTACTCGATGTCGTAAGTATCCTTGGCGTAATGGGCCAGTTCATCCCGGTCATGCCGTCGCAGACGCAGGTTTTCCTTTCGGATGCCGTAATTGACGTACCAGTTGAAACGTTCATCCACCCACCTCTGCAGCCACTCCTCGTCCGTGCCAGGCTTGACGAAGAACTCCACCTCCATCTGCTCGAACTCCCTGGTACGGAAGGTAAAGTTGCCCGGAGTGATTTCGTTGCGGAAGGCCTTTCCGATCTGGCCGATGCCGAAGGGCAATTTCTTGCGGGAAGAATTAACCACGTTCTGGAAATTGACGAAGATGCCCTGCGCTGTTTCGGGCCGTAGAAAAACCTCGTGGCCCGTGTCTTCCACCGGCCCCATGAAGGTGCGGAACATCAGGTTGAAGCGGCGGGGTTCAGTAAATGCGCCACCGCACTCGGGGCAGACTTCCGTTTCCAACTGGTCGGCGCGAAACCGCAGATGGCACTCGCGGCACTCCACCAGGGGATCGGAGAAATTCTCCACGTGACCACTGGCCACCCAGACCTGGGGGGCCATCAATATGGCCGCATCAAGGCCAACCATGTCGTCGCGACCAACAATTACCGACTGCCACCAGGCCTCTTTGACGTGGCGCTTAAGCTCCACTCCCAACGGCCCATAGTCCCACGTGGAAGCCAGACCACCATAGATTTCGCTGCTTTGAAAGACAAAGCCCCTTCGCTTGGAAAGGGACATTATCTTGTCCATATCGGCATGGGGAAGGACTCGCGGCAAGAAGCAACCTCTAATTATCTGGATAGGGCGGCCAACGGCGCCCGGAAAATTCCCTAGTTGCAGAAAAAGGTTACCAATTTAGTTATGTGATGTAAAGGAAGAGTCCGTGAAGGTATGGGAGAGTTAACGGCGCAGCCGTTTACTATAGTGCCGAGTAACCTGGTCAAAGCCGGAGAACAGGCCTGGGCAGCCTGCCGCCCTTCTACCGTTCAGCAGGGATTGATGCTGTAATACAAGCGGCGCATTTCTTCCGCGCCGGTGGAACCTGCCTCAGGCGCGGCCTCTCCCCCGGGCAATTCACGACGGACGGCGTCGGCCAGACTATCCGCTCGAAGTTCCTCCAGCTTCAGGTAGCGGGCGCCCATAGCGTCGGCCAGGGGCCGGGCCAGTTCCAGCTTGATGAAGTCCAGTTCAGTATCGATGACCACGCTGGTGATGTGCTTGTCCTTGAAAATAGAAGCGAATCCGCGGGCTTCATCGGTCGCGTTCGCTCCGCTCCCGTCCAGGGCGACGTTAGCCCTGCCATCCGAAAGCAGGACTACCAGGGGCAGTACGTTCCGGTCTTTCATCCGCTCCGTTTCCAGGGTTTCGAGGGCAACGTACAGGCCCCGGGACAGGGGAGTACGGCCACCTGTGGGCATGTCCTGGAGATAGGTCTGGGCCAGGTCAACGCTGTTGGTGGGGGGGAGCAGCAGGTCCGCTCCGGTTCCGCGAAAGCAGATCAGGGCCACCCGGTCCCGCCGCTGGTAGGCGTCCAGCAGCAGGGATAGCACGGCGCCCTTGACCGCCACCATTCGCCGCTGCGCGCCCATGGAGCCGCTGGCGTCCACCACGAAAAGAATCAGGCTGCCGGTCCTGGTCTCACGCACTTTCTCCCGCACATCCCAGGGTTCTATGAGCAAGTTGGCGGCCCTGGAGTCCTCGGGAAGCTTTTCCCGCCTACCCTGCTGCTGGGGCGCTGCCGCCCGGAGGGTGGCGTCCAGAGCCAGGTCGGTAACCGGTCCCTGGGGCGTCTGGGCGCGGACGTAGCGACCGGCGCTGGAACCACTGACGGTGGTGGCCCGTCGGCCCGCCGAAGGGCGCTCTCGTCGATCAGGCGGGGGCAACAGGATGGACTGGACGTTGTAGGGGTCTCCTGTTTCGAACCACTGGTCCTGGGGCCCGGCGCCGGACTCGGGAGAGTCGTCCTGCTCTTCGTCGCCTAAATCGGAGGGGTCCGTGTCTTCCGCGGCGTGTTCCTGGGACGAGGACTGATTGTTGTCCTGGGGTTCCCGGTTGTGGGTCTGGCTCTGGTATTCCTCCAGCATGTTGTCCAGCTGCTCAGTTACCAGGTGAGGCTGCTGGAAGGGCTGGCGGCGCTGGCGGTGAAGCAGCGCCAGCAACGCGGCCTCCCGAACGTCCTCCACCTCCACCTGGGTGCGGCCGTCGTATGCGGCGATGGTGCTGGCTGTCTTGTACATCACGATGTCGCCGCGCAGGCCGTCTACCTGGTACTCGGCGCAGATGTCGGTTATCAGGCCCAGGATGTCGTCGCTTACAGTTACCTGGTCCAACAACGCGCGACTGCGCAACAGCCGCTCCCGCTCCCGTTCCTCCTGATCTTCCCACTCATCCATGAAAGTAAAGGGGTCTACCTCGTAGGCCATGCGGCGGCGGACAACTTCTCGCCGCTCCTCCGCCGGCATTATTCCGTCCACCTCCACAGCCAGGCCAAACCGGTCCAGCAACTGGGGCCGAAGGTCGCCCTCCTCCGGGTTCATGGTACCCACCAGGATGAACTCGGCGGCGTGGCTGACGGAGATCCCCTCCCGCTCCACGTAGTTACGGCCCATGGCCGAAGCGTCCAGCAGCACGTCCACCAGGTGGTCGTTGAGGAGGTTGACCTCGTCGATATACAGAATGCCCCGGTGGGCGGCGGCAATCAGCCCGGGCTCAAAGCTCTTCGTGCCCGTCTTGATGGCCTGCTCGATGTCCAGGGAACCCACCAGGCGGTCCTCGCTGGCCCCTACGGGCAGGTCCACAATGCGGACCTGATGATTGACCGGGGGATTGTCATTGCTGCCCGACTCGCACCACTGGCACAGGCCCTGCCTCACTTCGGGGGAGCAACTGTAAGGGCAGCCCTGCAGCACGGTGACCTGGGGCAGCAACGCGGCCAGGGAGCGGACGGCGGTGGACTTGGCGGTGCCCTTCTTGCCCCGAATAAGAACACCGCCAATGCGGGGATTGACGGTGTTCAACAACAGAGCCCGCTTCATAGCCGTCTGCCCCACGATGGCGGTGAAAGGAAAAGACGGTTCTCGATTGGGCAGGGTCAAGTAAGTTCCTCCAGAAAAACTGAAGTCAGGCTATTACCGCGAAGCCGTCTCCATCTCGCGCTCTCCGGCTGGGCCGGCCACGGCGCTGACTCCCCGCTCTTTGTACCTGATGTAGCCACTTACCCCCAGGGCAATGATCAACCATAGCACCATGTGGCCGAAGATGGAGAAGGTGCGGAACATTATGATCAACGCATCCGGCACCCAATCAGGTATAGGATCGGGATTTCCGGGGATGGCCGCAAAAATTATCACCGCCACAACTACATAGGCCACAAGGGTGCCGGCATAACTCCAGAACCGCCGTGATCCTTCCAGTCCTGCCTCATGTATGTACCGGAGAATGAACCCGGCTGCCACCGCGGAGACAGCAGACAGCACGATAAACAGCAACTGAAAACCCTGCCGCGCCAGCAGCGAAGCGTCCTCACCGATACCAGGGGGGTTCAGAGGGTATTTCAGCTGGGTGAACAGGGATACCGACCAGAAGCACACCGTCCCGCCAATCAGGGCCCAGGCCCAGATGTTCCAGCCGGGAAAGGCTCGTCTGACGACGTGAAAAAGGCCGGTGAAAATGGCCCCGTATATTACACCCAGGACCGCCAACCCCAGGACCAGGCCAATGCGCTGCATTCCCAGGGATCCCAGGAAGGCGTAAAAGCCCGTTGCTTCTTCCTCTTCCTCGCCGGCCGGGGCTTCGGCGGCCGCGGCGGCCCCTTCCAGTTCAATGGCCCATTCCATAACCGGGACATTGAACACGTTCATGAAACCACCGACCAACACGCCGGCAATAACGCCCACTATCAGTGCCACAGGTAGTATGTTACGCATAATTCAACTCCACAACTGAATTGCGTCTGTTTAAACTGTGCAAACACACTGCTCGCTCCTCCTGAACAGCCAGGCCGTTCCGGGCAGCGTGAGTAGCTACGAAAAATCCAATGCCCCCGCATAACGGGGGCACTGCGTGACCTGCCGGTCTAGTGGCACATCAAGGCGACGTGCCGTGCGTGATGGAAAAACTCGTGAACGGCGCCCAAAACGGCCGGGGAACCCAGGGCAGCGCCATGGACGCTGGAATCGACGTAGCCGACCATGTAAAGGACGGCGGCGCCAAGCAGCAGCCAGGGAGCCCATATCGGGGACGCGCTATCACCAAACACGCTTCTCAGGACTGTCAACATCTTACCCTCCTTGAATCTCTCGCTTCTGTTAGCTGTGAAGCCTCCCTGGAATCGTTGGCTTCACAGCCTGTTACCCTGGATCAGGTTGTTTCAAGCCCCTTGCCTGCTCAATCGGTCCGGACGAAACCTGGGATGCTTACCTCTGGACGTAAACGACTCCCTCTTCCCGCCCAACGTAGCGGTCCCTCATTTCCAGGAAGGCATCGTACTTATCCGCCTGGTAATCGGCCCGGTTATTGTCGTCGTCCAGGTAAGGGTTGGGGAAGTAGCACCGTACCAGAGTCTCCTCCCAATCCTTCGAAAATCGGACGTAGAAAGACTTCATGCCGCCATGGCTTTCCGCTTCTACGAACTGGATACCGTTAACCGATGTTTCGGCCAGGTGAAAGTGCCAGTTGTCGGCTTCTATCGTGTACCAGCCGTTACTGAAGTCCGGCTCTTTGATTCCCTTGGACGTGTTCTCGCTGGCAACTTCGCCGCCGCCGATGACCCACATCATCCTATCATTGGAAGTCAATTCATTGATCAGTTCGGACAGTATTTCCATGTCCTTCCTCCCCGGCTCGCCCGGTTCTTGTTGAAATTGCCATTATGGGGACTGTCCGGCCTCTTGTCTAGTTTCCAGGTCGGTTTCAAGCTCCAGGTATAGTTCCAGCAGCCGTTCAAGCATCTCCGGCGGCGGATTCTCCCACATACCTCGCTGGATCGCCTCCAGCAATCGCTCGATGATGCCCCGCATGGCCCAGGGGTTGCTCTGCCGGAAAAATTGCTGCATACCCTCGTTCAGGATGTACTCTTCGGTAACATTCTCGTACATCCAGTCTTCGATGACCTGGGCCGTGGCGTCGTACCCGAACATATAGTCCACGGTGGCAGCCAGTTCGAAAGCGCCTTTATAGCCGTGGCGCTTCATGGAGTCCATCCACTTGGGGTTGACCACCCGGCTGCGAAACACCCGGCGCGCCTCGTCCTGAAGGTCCCTGACCCGGGATCGCGAAGGGTCGGAACTGTCCCCAAAGAACTGCCGAGGGTTACGGCCGGTAAGGGCGCGGACGGTGGCAATCATGCCGCCGTGGTATTGCATGTAGTCATCGCTGTCGAAGACGTCATGCTCCCGGTTGTCCTGGTTCTTGGCGGCCACCACAATCTGGCTGAACCGCTGGCGGAACTGGGGCCGGGCGCTGACGCCAAAGTCCTGCTGGGTGTAGGCATAGCCGCCCCAGGCAGTATAAACCTCGGCCAGATCATGCACAGACTCCCAGTTGCGTTCGTCCAGCACCGGCAGGATGCCGGCCCCGTAGGTGCCCGGCTTGCTGCCAAATATTCGGTACAGGGAACCGGCGCGTTCATCGGCGCTTCCATCTTGGGAGCCGGATGCTTCGGAACGCCGCTCCAGGTCTTCCTGAAGATGCTTAACCACGAAATTCTGTTCCGGGGGTTCATCCAGCGAAGCCACCTGTTCCACAGACTGGTCCAAGAGGTAGATCAGGTTAGGGAACGCGTCGCGGAAAAAGCCGCTGATGCGAACCGTAACGTCTACGCGAGGACGCCCCAGTTCTTCCAGCGGAATAACTTCCAGGCCCGAGACCCGGCGGCTCTCTGCCTGCCAAACGGGCCGGACGCCCAGCAGATACATGATCTGGGCAATGTCGTCACCGTGGGTGCGCATGGCCGAGGTACCCCAGACCACCACCCCCACCATTTCCGGATAGCCGCCTTCTTCCTGGAGGTATTTCTCCAGCAAAGCGTCCCCCAGGTCCTTACCGACCTCCCATGCTACCGGCGATGGCAGGGTTTTCGGATCCACGGAGTAGAAGTTTCGCCCGGTGGGAAGGACGTTTGCCATGCCGCGAGTGGGCGCGCCGCTGGGCCCCGGCGGAACAAACCGGCCATCCAGCCCCCGCAACAGATTGCCAATCTCGTCGGAAGTACGCATCAGCGACGGGTAGATGAAGTCGGCCACGTAACGGAGCACCAATTCGGTCGCCGCGTCGGAACGCCCCAGCAACTCCGCGACGATACCCGGCACGTCATCCCCGTCGAAGCCGCCAACCTGCAGCCTTTCGTGGACGCTGCGGCAAAGCAGTTCCAGGCGTTCAATAACGTCGCCGGCGCTGCGCAGGGGCGTTTCGGTGTCCAGTTCCTTCAGAACCGCGGGCATGTTGCCATTAACCGTGCGCCCGGGGTCGTCAAGCAAAGCGGCGTAGTCCAGTCCCAGGGCCTCGGCAATGGACCGGCGCAGGCTCGGAATACCACTTATGTCGAGGCGCGTAAGGGCGGAAAGCAGGCCCACCAGTTGTTCTTCCGTGGGAGGTTCGCCCAGGATGTGCAGGCCGTCCTTGATTTGCACGTCCTTGATTTCACACAGGTATCCGTCAATTTCCAGCATGAACTCGCCGAAATCGTCGGGCTGGTCTTCCACGCCAAGGTCGCGGTGCAGTTCCGCCTGCTGGACCATTTCCCAGATCTGGCTCTCCAGCATGGGCAACTTGCCGGGATCCAGGGTCTGGCACTGGTAGTGCTCGTCCATCAATTGTTCCAGCTTGGCGATGTCGCCGTAGCTATCGGCGGTGGTCATCGGCGGTATCAGGTGGTCGATGATGGTGGCATGGGTACGGCGCTTGGCCTGAGTGCCTTCGCCCGGATTGTTGATGATGAAGGGATAGAACAGGGGCAGGTCCTGCAGGGCCACCTCCGGATAGCAGGCCTGGGAAAGCCCGATGCCCTTGCCAGGCAGCCACTCCAGGGTGCCGTGCTTCCCCACGTGCACCATGGCGTCGGCCTGGAAAACGTCGCGAATCCAGCGGTAGTATGCGATGTAATGGTGGGTAGGAGTCAGGTCCGGGCTGTGGTACACGGAAATGGGGTTCTCCCCAAATCCCCGGGGCGGCTGAAGCCCGACGAATATATTGCCCAGATCCAGCCCTGCCATGGCCAGGGAGTCCCCCGTGCGATACACGCGGCCGGGGGGATCGCCCCAGGCCTCCTGCAGTTCCTGCTGCACCTTGGGGGCGAAACTCTCAAACCAGCGGGCATACTGGCGGCGTTCCACGTGGCCCGCGGCCAGCCTCAACTGTTCTTCCGTCAAAGAGTCCCGGTCATTGCTGCAGCGTTCAATGATGCGGTGCACCAGGTCATCGCCGTCGGCGGGAATGTCCTCCACCACGTAACCCGCGGCCTTGAAGGCACGGAGCAGGTTGATCACCGACGCCGGAGTGTCCAGACCCACTGCGTTTCCGATACGGGCGTCCTTGGTGGGGTAGTTGCTCATAATGATGGCAATGCGCTTTTCACCGTTGGGTTTCAAGCGCAGGGCGGCCCACTTGGCCGCGAGGCCCGCCAGGGCGTCCATCCGGTCGGGAGCGGCCACGTAGCGCTGGAGCCTGGGCCCAGCAAGCCCGTTCTGCTCGCTGCCGGCCGTTTCCTCCTTGAAAGAAATGGGCACGGTGATAATGCGGCCGTCGAACTCCGGCAGGGCAATATTCATGGCCGTGTCTATGGGCCCCAGGCCCAGGGAGCTTTCCTCCCATTCCTGCCGTGACCCCGTGCTGACGATGCCCTGGATGATGGGAATATCCAGCGTGTCCAAGAGGTCCACCGACCAGCCGGTGGCGATGGTGGGACCTTCCTGACTCAGGTCGCTCATGGCTAAACCCATCGTGTTGATGATGCAGTCAACGCGCGGTTGGCCATCTGCGTCGGCCATGAAACTGGTGAGAGTGTGGCTGCGCTGCCCTTCTTCTTCGGGGTTGTGCTTCAGGCTGTAAGAATAGACGGGCAGAACGTTGACTCCCTTGCCTTCCAGGCAGCGGATCAAGTCGTCCACGAACTGAAGGTTGCCGCTCATCCAGTGGGCGCGGTAAAACAGCAGGCCCACGCTGGGCCGGCCGGCCTGGAAGCGGGCCGCAACGAAACTCTCCACATTGGCAGTAACTTCGGAGTCACCGTCCGGGTGATAAATCCCCTCCCAGGGAACGGGCTCCGGCGCCTCGTGGCCGAACTCGCTACCCAGGTAGGTGTCGCTCAGGAACAGGAACAGGTTGCGGAAGTTGTCGATGCCGCCCCGCATCAGGTAGGAGAATACGGTCTCCAGCTCCGCCACAGGGACGGAACAGGCGGTAACCAGGTCCTCGTCCCATTCCTGGTGGCCCGGGCAGGCGATCAGGGGAATGCCACGCTCGTGGCAAAGGCTGACCAGGGGATCGAAGGTTTCGGGCATAGCCCTTTTGCCGCCCAGCAGGCGCAGAAGCACCACGCCGGCTTCTCCCGCCAAATCCAGCAACTCCTGGCGCGCCTCATCGGTGTCCAGGGCCATGGGGTGGTAGGCGCGTACCAGCGGACCACCCTCGGGCGCGCCGGCCAGGGCGCGGTCGGCAGTAAGGATGTCGGTGTCGGCGGTGGTCACGAAGACCACCAGTTTTCGTCCGATTTCGGTTGGTGTAGTCAAACTATTTTCGCCTTCTGATCAGTGGTCTCCGTCGACGGAACGGGGAAATACCATGATAGAAAGATCGCTGAATTCTTCGGTGATGGCTGCGCATTGGCTCAAAGTGCCGCTCCAGGCCTTTTCGCCTTCCAGGGTCAGCCGCTGGTAGACAGTAACCGGACGATCCGGAGAAGCGCCGCCGTTCACCAGGTCACCGGCTATCTGCGCCGGCATCAGGTCGAAGGGACGAGGCAACAGGATAATGTTGCGTTTCCCCTCCCCAAGGTAATGTTCCAGTTCGGATAGGGCAGACTCTGAACCATCCCTCCGGTGCAGGG
This sequence comes from Dehalococcoidia bacterium, assembly GCA_965207275.1. Classification (GTDB taxonomy): domain Bacteria; phylum Chloroflexota; class Dehalococcoidia; order Lucifugimonadales; family UBA3495; genus Bin22. The sequence continues at coordinate 922,362 of CBDBMH010000002.1, read as the reverse complement.
TGATGAACAGGGACTCCTCCATAGCGATGCCGGACCGGGCACAAGCCATCTGGATGGAGCTGATGCCAGGGATTAGTTCAACACTTTCCGCCCGGCGGTAGACCCGGGCCAGCAATTCGGCGGCTGAGACGTTCAGATCGCCCCAGCAGCAGATGACGCAGTTCTTCCCGCCGGCGGCCTGGGTCGCCGTGTATTCCAGCACGTCCTCCTGGTCGCGGTAGCTCATGGGCCGCATTTCGGCGCTGCCGCACCATTCAGTCACCACGTCCAGCACCGTCTTGAACCCCACCACCAGGTCGGCAGCCTCAAGGGCCTGCCGGCCACGGAGGGTGAGCATGCGCGGATCACCGGGGCCAACGGCCAAAACGGTCATGGAGATTCCAGTCTTGTCAGTAGTCATACAAATGCTTTCCTAAAGCCGGGGAGAAAGGTTACAACAGCAATACAAAAATCCCCGGGCTCTACAACCCGGGGAATCGGTAATTCACCTGATTCTGGCGGACGGGGCAAAATATGCCCCCAGCCGTGAACCGACTCCGAATGGCGCAGAGCAAAGGTCCAAAGTCTCCGGGGCAGGTCTCCTGGCTTGCGGATCGTCACCCCTCCGGCGCCTTCCCATCCCGCTCGGCCCGTTCCTCTTTTTGGAACGGCGAACTGGACAGTGGCATATTGCCGGGGGCTTCCCGCTTACAGTGGCGCAACCGCTGCGGATTTTCACCGCCTTCCCAATTAGGCCATAACGGCGCCCTGAAGACATTCATACTGTTAAATCGCAACCGACCATCGGCCGGCTACCCGTTAATTTAAGCCCGCTTGCGACTATTGTCAAGGAGAATACATAGCCGCCAACGGTATTCTCCGCGGCAGTGCCTTGAAATTGCAGCATCCGGCGGATATCAGAGTGCAGGCTATTGAGTCCAATTTGACACCCGCCCTGCCATTGCCTATCTTGGGCACGTTGACACTCTTTGGCAAACCGGGAGGTACTACGTGGCATTCGGTTGGGGAATCGTAAGCACGGGAATGCATCCGGAAAACAAGATTGCGCCGGCCATCAATGCCGCCATCGACGCTCAATTGGTGGCGGTGTACAGCCGGGACCAGGGACGGGCCGATGCCTTCGCGACCCGGCACAATGCCAAGGCCGCCTACAGTTCGCTGGACAACCTTCTGGCAGACAGTCGGGTGGACGGCGTTTTCATCTCGTCGCCCAACTCCCTGCACGCCGGACAGGCCATGCGGGCGGCAGAGGCCGGAAAGCACGTCCTGTGCGAGAAGCCCATGACCACCACCCTGGAAGACGCGGTGGCAATGGTCAGGGTCTGCCGCGACCGGGGCGTCAAACTGGGAGTGGGCTTCGAGCTCCGGCACAATCCCGGACACATCCTGGCCCGTAACCTGGTAGCCGATGGGGTACTGGGCAGGACCACCCTGGTACAGGGACAATGGGGATTCGGTACTCGAGGCCAGGAGGTTTTCCCCGCGCGGGAAGGGCTGAGACAATGGTGGGACGATCCCGAAGCCATGGGTGGCGCTTCTACCATGATGGGGACCGGGGTCCACGTGATGGACTTGCTGCGATTTGTGCTGGGCCAGGAAATCGTGGAAGTGGCCGCCATCACCGACGGGCAGACGGCTGACCGCCCCCTGGAGCAGATCGCGGCCCTGTCACTGCGCCTGAATGAAGGGACTTTGGGAACCCTGGTCTGCGGCCGCCTGTTGCCGGACACCAGGAACGACCTGGCCGTCTACGGCATTAATGGCCGTTTCACCTCCCGCGAAACGATTTGGGAGGCGCAAAAGGGCGACATCGAGGTGGTTTCCGACACGGTCAACCGCGCTGAATCATACCCGGAAAACTACCTGGGAAACTTCGTCGCCCAAACGGAGGACTTCCAGCGGGCCGTATCGGAAGACCGGGAACCCGCCGCCTCGGGCATAGACGGGCTTAGAGCTGTGGAAACCACCCTGGCCGCTATTGCGTCGGCCCGCACCGGCAGGACCGTCAAGATAGATGCAGTGGAGGTCTGACCCTCGATTGACGACTTGTCCCTTTTGGCGTCAGGCTTTGGCCAAGTCACTCACCTCTAGCCGCCAGCCCTCCTCCTGGGACGCGACCTGCCCAGGGCGATGAGGAACATCACGCTTTTGCCAGCAGCGTGAGGCGAGAAGAAGTCGGTCACATCGTCGTCGAAGAAGGTCAGGCCGGAAGCCCCCAACCGCAGCGCGTAGGCGGCCAGGTACATCTTTCCCGCCCTGATCGCCCCCTCCGTTTGGGCCATTCGATAACCCCGGTTTCCGTACCGCTCCACTGCCGCAGTCAGGTCGGTCAGAAAATAGACATTGACGCTGGCATCGGCGGGCAGTTCCTGCTGCAGGCCCAGGTAACCCGCTTCCTGCCTGAACTCCCCTTCCTTAAGCCGCTCCAGCGCCCTTTGATGGGGATGATAAACGTAAGAACCTGCTGGGAGTCCGCTTACATTGTTTGCGATAAGGTACGCCTGGGTCAGCGCCGAGCCCGGCATATCCAGGAAGTCGGCTGGAATGTCCTGGCTGCCCCTTTCAAGTATGGTAGATAGCTGGGCAAAGGAAATGGGATCCCGCCGAAACCGCCGGCTCGAGCCCCTTCGAACAATTACCGGCTCTATCAATTCATCAGGTTCCTCGTCAAGAGCCAGGGGTTCCAGCGGTATCAACCCACCTGTGGGCCCTTCTTCATCGGCTACGGTGGGAGACGCTCGCAATCTCGCGGCCTCGTCGGGCGAAGCCAGGCTGCCAGACTGATGGGCTTCTATTATCTGGGGGTATTCCAGCTCCCGGGAGGAATAGGAGCTAACCTCCAGTTCCAGAACCGGCGGCTCCGGCGCCACCACGAGTGACGATGCGGCTCCCCTGCCCACCGGTACAATGTGCAGCGCGGCCTCTCTTGAAGTGTCCAGTCCCAGCAGATGGTTGACTTGATCATCGACAAAGCCGGTCACCACCTCAAGGGGCAGCCCGTAGGCTTTCCCCATGGCCAGCAGGTTAGCCAGCATGGTGCCGCTGTCCCACCATGAATGGCGGTAGGCCCGGCTCTGGTACTTCCACGAATTGCGCCAGTAAACGGAACTGGTCACCAGGATGGCCGGCGCGCCCGCCACCGACGGCTCGTTGCCCGAGGCATGTACCAGCGCATCCCGGTAGTCTCCCTGTCGCAGTTGACGCAGGGAGAAGTCGTGGGGGCCGAAATGGTACACCCCGGCCTCCAGGCCTTCCAGGTCGCCGCAGACCAGGTAAAACTCTATGTGATACAGGGCGCCGGTGCAGGCTGCGGCGCGAAAGAATATCTGTCCCCCGGGCACAATGCCGCGTTTGGTAATTCCGGCGGAGTAGTAGAGGAGCCCGGACAACCGCCGCAGATCCAGGTCAGCGGTTTGGGGCCCTGCCGGGGCCTTCAGCGCGGTCAAGGCCGAAACGTCGCTGGAAGCCAGGTCGGTGGGAAGACGGCGGCCCTCCAGGGCAGGATAAATCTTGAAGGGCGACGGCTGATTGTTCCAGTCCAGGTGATGGTTGGAATTATGGACGCTGTGCCAGGAATGCTTGGTTGAGTTATGGTAATTCCAGGCTGCCTCGGTGTCTCTGTTCCTGGATTCCGTCGTCATGTTGCGCCCCCGCCGTGCCGGCTCTCTCGCCAGATAGACTTCCTCGATAAAGCGTCAGGGCCGGGCAGTGATGCCCGGCCCACAGAATTCTGAATGACTTAACCCGCCTGAGATCAGCCGCCACCGATGGCTGGCAGGAAGTGCACCTCGCTGGTCTCCTGCACGCGTTCCAGCAGGCCGATCTGGCTGGCCTCACCGTCCACGATGACAGCAATCCCGACCTGCAGGTCATCCTCCTCTTCATCGTAAAGAATGGCCTTGACTCCGGGGAACTTCACCTCCAGGTTGTTGATGACCTGGCGGACGGTTCTCCCTTCCACCTGTACCCGGTTTTGGCCACCGGTCAGGCTCTGCATGGTTGTAGGTATCCATACCTCAGGCATCGCTTTTCACCCGCTGGTACGGTCTAGGTGCCGCCGTTTTCCTTGCCCCACAAGGCTTCCAGAACGTTGCCAGGGTTCATCGGCAGGCTGTTCAGCCTCACGCCGATGGCCTGGTACAGCGCATTGGATATAGCCGCCATTGGGGGCACGATGCATACCTCGCCAACGCCGCGGACGCCATAAGGGTGGTTGGGGTTCGCGACCTCAACGATCACCGTGTCGATCATCGGCAGGTCCAGGGAGGTGGGCATCCGGTAGTCCAGGTAGCTTGAGTTGACCATGTGTCCCTGGTCGTTGATGAAATATTCTTCATTCAGCGCCCAGCCAATGCCCTGGGCCACGCCGCCCTGGATCTGTCCTTCCACATAGCTGGGGTGGATGGCCTTGCCGGCATCCTGCAGGGCGGTGTACCGGAGGATGGTCACCTTACCGGTGTCCGGGTCTACCTCCAGGTCCACAATGTGGGTTCCGATAGCCGGTCCGGCGCCGCCGGGGTTCACGCCGGCGCTGCCCACTATCGGGCCGCCGGTGGCATTCTGGCGGGCCGCCATCTGCTGGAAGGTCAACCGCAGTTCGGGATCAGACTTGTGCTGGAGAACGCCGTCTACATACTCCACGTCATCGACGGTAACTTCCCACAGCCTGGCGGCGCGTTCCATCATCTGCTGCTTGATGTCCTGGGCGGCGGTGTAGGACGCGAAACCAGTCTTAAAGGTGACGCCGCTGCCACCCGTATTGGAGGTGAAGCCGATGGAGTCGGTGTCGCCGATGTGGGGGTTAATATCCTCCACCGGTATGCCCAGCACCTCGGCCATCTGCTGGGAAACTGAGGCGCGGGTTCCACCAATGTCGGGCGAACCCTCGGTCAGGCTGATTTTGCCGTCGGGCTGTACCAGGGCCACCGCGCTGGATGGGCCGGTGTTGTTGCCCCAGAACCCGCTGGCGATTCCCCTGCCCCGGAAAGGCCCTTCCAGGGGAGCAGACCAGTGAGGATGCGCCTTGGCCGCTTCCAGGGTTTCGATGAAGCCAACTCTGGGCATCAAGGGGCCCGTGACCCGTCGGACGCCCTCCTTGGAACTGTTGAGCAGGCGGAAGTCGATGGCGTCCATCCCGATTTTCTCGCATAGCTCGTCAATAGCCGTTTCCATGGCGAAGGCGGCAGCGGGAGAACCCGGAGCGCGGTAGGCCGACGTCTTGGGGCGGTTCACCACTATGTCGTATCCTTCAACGAAAGCGTTGGGTATGTCGTAGGCTGACATCATGCACTGTGCGCCGCCGGCTACCGGAGAGCCGGGGAAAGCGCCGGCCTCGAAAATCAGGGTGGCGGAGGCGCCGGTAATCTTCCCCTCTTTGGTTGCGCCCAGCTTGACGGAAATATAGGTGCCGGAGGTGGGGCCGCTGGCCTCAAACACCTCGGTGCGATTCATGGACATCTTGACCGGCGCGCCGGCCTTGCGGGCCAGGAGGGCCGCCACCGGCTCCATGTACATGGTCAGCTTGGCGCCGAAACCACCACCGATTTCCATGGGTATGGCCTTGACCTTGGACACGGGAACTCCGCACAGGCGGGCGGTATATTCCCGTACAGTGAACTGGCCCTGGCTGCTGGACCATACGGTCAGGCTGCCATCCTCGTGCCACATGGCGGTGCCGCTGTGGGGCTCGATGTATCCCTGGTGAACTGCCACGGTGGCAACTTCCTTCTCGACGATTACATCCGCCTGCCTGAACCCTTCTTCCGGGTCGCCCAGCTTGAATTCAAAGTGGTTGGCGATATTGGTACCCTTGGTCGCATCGTCATCATCCAGTACGCCGCCGGCCCGTATGCTGGAGGTCGTCAAGCCAGCCAGCCGCTCGTGGACCAGGGGAGCGTCTCCCTTCATAGCTTCCTTGGCGTCCATTACCGGCGTAAGGACTTCGAAGTCCACCTCAATAAGCTTCAGGGCTTCTTCCGCCAGGTGGGGATTGGCGGCGGCCACGGCGGCAATGGCGTGTCCCTTGTACAGGGCCTTGCCATCGGCTATGACGTTGTTACTGAGGAACTTATAGTTAACCATAGCGCCCTCGGCAAGTTCGGATGCCCGGCCGGAGGGCTTTTCGATGTCGGCGGAGGTTATCACTGCCCGAACACCGGGGAGCGCCTCGGCCTTACTCGTGTCGATGGACTTTATGACCGCGTGAGCGTGAGGACTGCGCAGCACCTTGCCGTAAAGCATCCCGGGCAGGTTGATGTCCGCACTGTAGTTGGCCTTGCCCGTAACCTTGTCGGCGCCGTCGGGCCTTACCGGCCTGGTGCCGATAACCTTGTATTCCTGTTCGTCGTTGGAAAGGACAATGTTTGGCTTATAGTCGAGCATTTGTTCCTCCACCTTCCAGTGTCTGGAGTTTAGACAAGTATCCGAAATATAGGAGCAAATATCAAGGGCTGCCTTTTCGCAGGCGCAATTCTAACACAGTTTAGGCCTGGCCCAACTCGCGGCCGCCGTCAGTCAAGCGGACGGCCACGCCAATACCTGGTGGGACTATTGGGTGAGGACGGCGGCCTATTGGGCGGCCTATTGGATGGAAGCACCGGCTGGCCCGCAAGCAGCTTGTAAACGGCGATGATTCCCACGCCGGCCACGAATCCGCCCACGTGGGCCCAGAAGGCGACACTAACCTGGGCTGACACCCCAAAGGCCACCACCGCCTGCACCAACTGCCAGGCGAACCAGAATCCCAGCAACCAGAAGGCGGAAAGCCTGATAACCGTAATAAAGTAGAAAATTATCAATGAGTTGATGCGATTCCTGGGATAAAGCATCAGATATGCGCCCATTACTCCCGCTATGGCTCCGCTGGCCCCCACCAGGGGAACCGGGGAAGCGGGTTCCATCGCCCAGTGGCATAGCGCCGCTATCACTCCCGTCACAAAATAGAACAGGACATACTTTACGTGGCCCAGCCGGGCCTCCAGGTTGCCGCCGAAGACCCACAGGAACATCATGTTTCCAGCCAGGTGAAGCAGGCCACCGTGGATAAACATGGAAGTAACCAGGGTCCCCCAGGTAGGAACCGGAGTGCTTATGTCTCCTGCTGTTACAAACGTTTCGTAAGCTACGCCCTCCGTCAATTCCCTGGGGATGAAACCCCAGGTCAGGAAGAAAAGGGTCAAACGCAACCCGTCTGCGCCAAACAGGAAACCCAGGCCGCCGAGTACCAGTTCATAGAGAAAGACCAGCAGGTTTAATCCAATGATGGCCTTGTTGACGAGCGCTGCGGGCTTTGCCGGGGCGTCAGCATCAGAAAGGGGGATCATTCTGTCACAGACCTTGACGGCGCGCTTCCACGAGACGGAGGAAGGTTTGAGCTAAGGTGCGGCGCATGAAATGCACAGACCAATTGGGCGCGAGGCGCTCGAGGCCGCCACGCCTCGCCCAGCGGCGGCTGACCCGGTACCGCCCGTACGCCGGCCTGCTAGGCCGGCACACCCTCGGTAGAATGCCTCAAGTCCTCTGCGGCGTGTACCACGATTTCGGCGGCAATTTCGGGCCGTATTCGGGCGCCGTTCAGGATGAGGTGGAAAAGTTCCGGGTCGTTGGCGTTCACCCGGAAAAACTTGCGGAAAAAGGCCACCCGGGCTTCTTCCAGCTCCAGGACGAACCTGGTGGCCTCTTCCCGGCTGTAATGTTCGCGGGACATGATATTTTCTATCCGGGATTCCAGGGGGGCCAGCATCCCCACGTGCAACGTGCCGGGAGAGTCGGCCAGGATCATGTTCCCTCCCCGGCCAATGATGACCACGTCGCCGCCGGCCGCCAGTTCATTGATGACGGAACTGGTTGCCTCGATGAAGGCCTTGTCGTTTACAGTTTGGGCGGAGGAAGGAGAGTCAACCAGTAGTTCCGTATAGGTCTCAGCCGGCAGCATCTCGGTGCCATGACCAAAATAAGGCTCGCCGCCCACGCCCGAAATGGCGGAACGTTCGAGCATAGTCTGCAGGAACCGGCCAAGCCGCTCCCGGAAACGGATTACCCGCTGCTCTTTTTCCACCAGGTTCCCTACGGGAGAACCAATGCGGCGCGCCGCCTCGGCGATAACCATCCGGTCCACGTAGTTAATTCCCAGCCGCTCGGCAACCATCTGGCCAACTTCAAAGCTGCCGCTGCCAATTGGCCCGTTAATCGTTATCACTGCCATGGCATTCACCTAACAGGTTAGGATATTGTGGACGGGACTATAGGGCGTTCAGGGGCCGACGTAAACCCTGCGGGCCGTGGCCGCTATTCCGTGGGGGATTCCATCAGCCTGGCTCGGCGCCTCTCGTATTCATCCGCCAGCAGCCCCATGGCAAAGGAGTCGTACCAGGAATCCCCCTTGCGGTGGGTCTTGCGAAAATGCCCTTCCAGAACGAATCCCACGTGCCGGCACAGTCGAAGAGCGTGCTCGTTGTATTCGGGCACATCCACCCACACCCGGTGCAGGTCGTAAGTCTCGTAAGCCTCGTCCAGCAACGCAATGAGAGCCGAGGTGCCATAGTGGTGATGCCAGAGGTCCTTTCGGCCAATTATCAGCACCAACTGCGCTTCCAGAAGGGGCCATTCGAACTCCAGCTGGCCCTCGCCGATGTGTTCCCCTTCGGTGGTGTACACGGAAAAAACCTTTCGGTGTTCCTCATCAGGAATGGACTCATTCCAGCTTTCTTCCGGCGCGCCGAGAACTTCCCTGGGAGAATATCCCATGTGTAACGGGTCCCCGTTCTCATCTTCCCCAAACCACAGGGCATTTACTTCAGGGTCATCAAGCCATTCGGCCACGCGCTGCACATCCTCGCGAGTCAGTGAAACAAGGCTGATCTGTGGAAACATGGCCGTACTCCGCAGCAATTTACACATCCAGATCTTTTGAAGAGGTTAAGCCATTCTAGCTAGATACTTACCTAAAGGCTAGTATCTACCATCTATCCATCAAAATCAATCCGCATAACATAATAGGTAAAATCATATTTTTGCCGGCAAGTCCCCAGATGGCGGACAAAAAGGGTTGGGCAGACTTTAATTGACAAGTCTGCCCTGGAGGGAAGCCCAACCGTCTTCGGAAATCAGTCAGGCGAGAACCGGCGTGGTCCCTCTAATGCGCCGTCACAGGTTTACCACAAACTCGTTTGCGTTGAAATGGTCATATATTCAAATAGAAAAACGGCCCGAAGGCCGTATTGGAAGCCGGTAACCAGACCCGAGCTCTTGATGCTCCCGGATTCAGGAACCAGGGGAATCAGGTGGTCTGCAATCCGTGAAGACGGAGAACTTCCGTCCCTTTCAGGTAAATGTTCTGTAATTCTTCCGGTTCTTTTTGAGTATTAATCAGGATAAGCACACGGATGCAACTCAGCAGGGAGCCCGGCACGGGAATTTCCGTTGCGCACATCAGCGCCGTACTGTTCCAGCCCAGTTGGCGGGCGGCCGCGGCCGGAAAGGCGGCGTTCAGGTCCGGCGTCACGGTGAAGTAGGCCATGGCCACGTCCCGCTCCTCTATGTCATTGGCTTCAATCAGGCGCTGCAGCATCTCCCTGGTCGCGCCGTAGATGTCTTCCGCCGTGTTGTTTTCGGCCTTCGTGGCGCCCCTTAGCCCTCGGCATACTTTCATCGGATCGTCCCTCCGACCGGCGTTCAACCCTTGCCCGCCAGTTCTGAAACCAGTCGACTGGCCCGCGCCACCAACTGGTCACGGGGCGATTCTAGCATTGTACGGATGAGGGCGCTACCCACCGCAGCGGCTTCCGCCTCCACGCACACGGTTTCAACGTGCTCGCGACGGGAGATACCGAACCCCAGGGCCAGCGGCAGAGAAGTTCGTCGCCTCACCCGCCTGATAAGTTCTATCCCCGGTTGCGAAACCTGGTCCCGCGCTCCGGTAATGCCGGTAAGGCTGACGCAGTAGATAAAACCCGAACTTATTGCTACGGCCGTCTCGATGCTCTCGTCCGTGCTGGTGGGGGCCAGCAGAGGGACGATGTGTATATTGCGGGGGTTGCACTCCCCATAAAGAGGCCCAGCCTCCTCCGCCGGCACATCCACCGGAATCACACCGTCAATCCCGCATTCGGCCATTCGCCTGGCAAATCGCTCCAGCCCGTAGGCATAAATGGGATTGTAATAGGTCATCAGGATAAGTGGTGTGTCGGGAACCCGGCCCCGTACCTGTGCCACCAGGTCCAGGCAGTCGTCAGGCGTGACTCCTCCCTCCAAAGCGAGAAAGCTGGACTCCTGGATGACCGGACCGTCCGCGAGGGGGTCGCTGAAGGGAATGGAGATCTCAATGGCGTCGGCGCCGGCTTCGGCCAGCGCAGGAATCAGTTCCATTGTGGCTTCCAGGTCGGGAAACCCGGTGGTCAGGTAGGGGATCAAGCCCGGCCGTTTTTCCGCCCTGATGGCGTCAAATTTTTCCTTGATGCGGTCCCTGGTCATTCCTGCCGGCCTGAAGTTGATTTGTTGAGGTTGGCTGAACTGTGCGCTGCAACCAACGTGCGCTGCCGCCGCCGCTGGAACTCTAGCCCAAGCGTAACCTGTTGTCTAGCCCCCATAGATTATGGCCACCAGGGCCACCGAGTTCTGGCCGGCATGGGCAATGACCGGCGGCCACAGTGAACCGGTAAAGTGATACAGGGCCGCAAGCAACAACCCGGTGATGAAGATGGGCAATAGCACCCCGGGATGCAGGTGAAAAAGGGAAAAGATCAAGGCGCTGCCCACTGCGGCGCCCCAGACACCCCACCGCGCCACCAGGCCCGGCATGACAAAGCCCCGGAAGAATATCTCCTCCGTCAGTGGAGTCCACCCAGCCAGCGCTTCGAAGGTCCAGACCATGGCATAGCCACCGAATATTATCTCCCCTGGCACATCCGGCGGCACCAGCAGGTCTATTCCCAGGGGTTGCATGGCCAGGGCGTATAGCGCGGTAAACCCAATGCTGACTGCCACCACAGCCATGGCCAGGAATAAGGCAAAGGGCCAGGAAGTCTTCGGACGGCGCAATCCCAGGGTAGCAAAAGAAATTCGGCCCTGGTGCTGACCCAGCAGCCACACAGTTGCCAGGATGACCAGGCCGATGGCATGGCTCCCCAGCCACGCTCCCCACGCCAGGCCGGCCCCCAGGTACTCCAGGATGACGGTACCACCACTGATCGCCAGGAAAGCGATACCCACCAGGATCAGGCCCATGGCCACCTGTTTGCCCTGCCATGGTACCGCCAGGTCAGGGCCGGTCCCCGGGGAATCCGCATCCACCCTTTCTTTCAGAGATTGCAGGTCTCTCCCGCACCGGGGGCAAAAAGGCGCCAATTCAACGAGTCGGACGGAGCAGCCTGGGCAGAACAATTCAAAGCTCCCTTGACTTGGGATTTACGGTTGCCAGCAGCTTCGGGCCACGACAGCCGCGGCTGAATTTGATACCGGCAAGCAATGCTGGTCAATCACACTACCACATCGGCCAGGGCAATCGCATTATGTTGATGGTCATTCTGAGCGAAGCCGAACCCGCCGCGGCGGGTAAACTCCATCACACCAGGCAGCTTTCTGACCCGAAAGCGGGCCGAGGGGCAGGATTTTAGGCCCTTGGGCAGGGTCAGGAGTCCGTCCGCCGCGGCGGGCCTTGGGCAGGGCGGCATACTTTCCACCTATGATTGCTTGCCAGCTATGGCCCAAGTCAAGAATGCGATTGCCCTGCCACATCGGCTCTGCAGGTACAAAACAGGGACGGGGGACCTGACCCTTAGTGCCGCAAAATTTCACGAAATGCCGGAACCAAGTTTCTTGCACTCGATCCGATTTATTAGCATGTTAGGTCGTAACGACCAGGGCAATCGCATCATAAATTTCCTTCGAATTGCGCCAGGTCTGGCAGCAAAGAATCAAGTCACCCTGAGTCCGCCCCGGTGGAATATCCGCCTTTGGCGGGCGGACTGAGCCTGGCCCAAGGGATCAGCATGACCTTCTTTAAAGCGCCATTGCCCCGCTGACACCTGCCTCTTGATTCCCTGGGTAACGCTTCCCTACCATACTTTCATGGCCCATTCACGACATAGCCCTATCAAGCTCGGATCACCCCTTTCCCAGAGGGAGCGGAATTCGCCCCAGGCGGACCCTTGGCCGGAGAGGCCGGAGGTCAGGACGTCTCCCCGGCTCCAGGCTGGAAAGTGGCCCAAAACGGCCCAAAATGGCCCGGAATGGCCCACCCGGTCTACCCTTTTCCTATCTGGCCAGCGGCTCACTTTCGAGCCACCGGGGCGCCATCTAGCCCGCCTTCCAGATACGAAATGGCCCAAAATGGCCCAAAATGGCGCGGAAATCAAAAAAATTTGCATTAACTGAGTACCCCAATGCAGGCGGGGAACCCATTGGTTGGCTCATGTTAGCCTTCCCAATTTGGTGGTTCGGACGCAAGAATCGTAGGGGTCCGCCTGATGCGGACCTTTGGCCGGGGGGACCCTTGAAGCAGAAGAAAGGGAGCTTTTCCCTTGTGCTACCGCTGAACGCCTTCTGTCGGAACCAAGATGCATTTGACCAGGCGCAACGACGAATTGCCATACTCTTTCTTACCCCCGATAATATCCGGCAAAAGCCGGCTAGCATCCCGGCCATCAGCATCGGTGAGCCGGGGAGCATGGAGACCACCCATTGGAGGTGACTGTATTGGATTCGGACCATCAGATTGACCGTCAGACCTTCAATTTCCTGGCTCGGGCGGCGGGCCTCAACGTCGACGATCCACACATGGACGAACTGTTCCCTTATGTCCAGAATGCCCTGTCCGCCAACAGAGGGCTCATTAATATCGACACCACCGGGTTCGAACCTGACGCCAGCTTCGATCCGGACCATTATTATCTGGGTTAAGGGGGTAGACCGTGGATGCGCTGGAACTTTGCTACATGAGCGCCGGGGGGTTGTCCCGCTTGATCCGGGACCGGCAGGTTTCCCCGGTGGAAGTCGTTGATGCTCACCTGGCCCGGATCGAGGCCACCGAGCCGACCTTGAATTCCTTTATAACCCTGCTGCCGGACCATGCCAGGGAATCCGCCCGCCGGGCTGAAGCGCAGATTCTGGCTGGCAACTACCGAGGACCTCTGCACGGCATACCCGTTGGTCTGAAGGACCTTTTCAACACCGCCGGCGTACGGACCACTTCCGGGTCCCGAATCATGGACAACTTCATTCCAACGGAAGACTGCACCGTTGCGGCCCGCTTCCAGCAGGCCGGCGCCGTCCTGCTGGGCAAACTGAACATGCACCAGTTCGCCTATGGCCCTACCGGCGAGAATTTCGACTACGGCCACATGCACAATCCGTGGAACCCGGAACTGGTGACGGGCGGTTCCAGCGGAGGCTCCGGGTCAGCCGCCGCGGCAGGCCAATGCACTATCACCATGGGCAGCGATACGGGCGGGTCGGTGCGGATACCCGCGGCCCTGTGCGGCATCGTGGGCCTCAAGCCCACCTATGGCCTGGTCAGCCGGGCCGGCCTTACTCCCCTGTCCTGGCGCCTGGACCACCCGGGTCCCATGGTGCGAACGGTGGAAGATGCCGCCCTGACCATGAACGTCATAGCCGGCCACGATTCAGCAGACCCGGCGACATCGACCCGGGAAATTGCAGACTACGCGGCGGCCCTGACCGGTTCGGTGGAAGGACTGCGCATCGGCCTGGTGAAGGAGTATTTCGAGGCCCCGTTGGACTCCGAGGTCGAGTCTTCGGTGCGCGCCGCAATAGCCCAATTATCAGAAATGGGCGCCACGGTAACCGAGGTTTCGCTGCCCATGTTTGCCGACGCCCAGGCAATCTCCGGGACTATCCTGATGTCGGAGGCGGCGGCCTATCACCGCGACCTCCTGGCTAAGGACGGGGACAAGTTGACGCCTTCAGTGCGCCTGCGGCTGGAGGCGGGGCTATTCGTCAGCGCGGCCGACTACCTTAAAGCCCAGCAAGCCCGGGCCAGGTTCAATTACGAAATGGCACAGGTGTTGCGGAATGTGGACCTGTTGGCCGGCCCAAGCGAACCCATTACCGCGCCGCCCATCCTGTCCACGGAAGTAACCATTGGAGGGAATAGCGTAGGGACAGTTGGGGCATTGACCCAGTACACCCGACCCTACAACATCAGCGGCACTCCTGCTATTTCAGTACCCTGCGGATTTTCGGAATCGGGAATGCCCATTGGCCTGCAACTGGCCGGTCGCCCCTTTGAGGACGCTACTGTACTGCGGGCCGCTCATGCCTACGAACAGGCGACCGACTGGCACAGGCGGCGTCCACCCGTTTAGCGTTGGAAGAGACCTCAGTGACCATGCGCGAGTCCCCATTTCAGCCCCTGGGGCCGGTCCGTTGAGTGAAATTAACGCCGTAACATTTGACCTTTGGCAAACCCTCCTGCTCGATAACCCCGAACAGGGTCGGATACGCACTCGCGCCAGGCTGGAAGGGGCGCAGAGCGTTTTGGCCCAGGCCGGCGAGAGCTTCACCTTGGACCGGATCGAGCAGGCATACTGGGACGGGGTTCGGCGCTGCCAGGAGATCAGAGATGCCCATCGTGACGTAACGTTCCTGCAGCAGGTGCAGATCTTTGTCAACTTCATCAGCCCGCGCCTGGTCGAAAGAATTCCCAACGCGACTTTCCAGGCAGTCGCCGCCTGTTATTCCGATTCGTTCTTTGACTATCCTCCCGGGCCCCACCCTGCGGCGGTGGATGTCCTGCAAAGCGTCAAGGACATGGGACTGCGCCTGGGCATGGTTTCCAATACCGGAATGACTCCCGGCGTTTCCTTCCGCCGCTTCCTGGCCGAACACGGTATGCTGGACTACTTTGAAGTCCTTACTTTTTCCGACGAGGTGGGTTTTTCCAAGCCTTCCTGCGAAATGTTCAACCTGACGCTGGCGAAACTGGACTCGACCCCGGCGCAGGCGGTCCACGTGGGCGACCACATCTTCAACGACGTGGCCGCTGCCAAGGCCTGCGGACTTCGGACGATCTGGATTGAAGGCTTCTACGAAAGGCCGGACCACAATGACCCCGCCACCGATCCGGACATCAGCGTCGCCACCCTTGGCGCCGTTCCGGACGCCATCATGAAACTGCGTCGCTAGAATCACACCAGCCCGAGTCATGGCCTTCAACCTGCCCAGCCCACTGATTCGAACGCCAACAACCTCACGATTCTCGGCAGCATTAGCCTGTAATATGCTGGATAACGTTAAAAGTTGTCCAAGAATTGGCAATCAGTCAGCAGGTGGCAGGGCTGATTCCCTTGACAACCCAATGCCCTTGGCCTAACCTGAACCAAGGTGAGATTCATTGCTCTGCAGGGTGCTTGACCCCTCTGGTGGCAGGCATCTCGGTTGCCCTTCAAAGGAGAAATCGGATGGCGATTGCGGGGTGGGGTAATGGAATCCGGAAGGGTGGCGGCGGCGGTTCTCCCAATGTCTGACCTGGATCGCATCTGCCAGTCGTTGCTCAATCAGCGGTCTCTGATCTTGGCCAGCAACCGGGGCCCGGTGGAGCATTATGTCGCCCCGGACGGGCGGCCCGAAGCCCGACGGGGCAGCGGCGGCATAGTAACCGCGCTCAACTCCCTCGCCCAGAATACCCCCTTCACCTGGATCGCCAGCGCCATGGGCGAGGGTGACCGGCTCATCGCCACTTCCCACCAGGACACTCCCTACAGGTCGCCCCTGCCCGGGCACAAGATTGACCTGAGGTATGTCGTCACCCCCCGGCGGGTCTACCACAAGTATTACAATGTGTTGTGCAACCCCCTGCTTTGGTTCCTGCAACATTACATGTGGAACCCCCCATACAATCCCAATGTGGACGCTAGCGTTCACGATGCCTGGCAGGGAGGCTATCTGCCCGTCAACCGGGCCTTCGCCCAGGAAGTGGTGAGGCAGGCCCGCAACAACGACATGCCGCCCGTGGTAATTGGCCATGACTATCACCTTTACCTGCTGCCGGGGATGGTCCGCGAGGACCTTCCGGACTCCATCATCCAGCACTACGTACACATACCCTGGCCCACACCCCGCTACTGGCAGATGATTCCCACCTATATGGCGCGGCAAATCTGCTCTTCCCTGTCCAGCGCCGACGTGGTGGGCTTCCAGACCGAACAGGACCGGGAGAGTTTCCTGAATTCGGTGGAGACATTTGTTCCCGACGCCACGGTGGACCGCGAAGCCCACGTAATTCACCGGGAGGACATATCCAGCTACGCCAGGGTGTATCCCCTCTCAATTAATGTGGCTGAAGTCCAGCGGATAGCCAACTCGCCCCGGGCTCTGGAGCACGAAGAAAACCTCATGTCCCTGCGCCGGGGCGCCAGCACCATCGTCCGCATCGACCGCGCAGAACCCAATAAGAACGTGGTGCGGGGCTTTAAAGCTTTTGAACTGCTGCTGAACCGGTTCCCCGACCTGCACGGTAAAGTGAGCTTTCTCGCCTTCCTGGTGCCTTCCCGAACTCACATCCGCCAGTACCAGCGGTACATGGATGAGATACAGCAACTGGTGAACCAGATCAACGAAAGGTTCGGCACCGAAGATTGGCAGCCCATTACCACCTTCATGGAGAACAACTACACCCAGGCAATTGCCGGCATGAAGCTGTATGATGTGCTGCTGGTGAATACCCTGATTGAGGGTATGAACCTGGTGGCCAAGGAAGGGCCCGTCGTAAACACTCGGGACGGGGTGCTTGTCCTTTCGGAGACCAGTGGCGCATATGAGCAACTCAGGGAGGGCGCCCTTCCCGTTTCGCCCACCGACGTGGAGGGGACCATGGAAGCCCTTCATGCCGCCATCACGATGCCTCAGGACGAAAGAAGGAGGCGCGCCACTGTCCTGTCAGAATCGATCAACCGCCAGGATATAAACCACTGGATTTGCCGCCAACTGGAAGACATTTGCAACATTGGCCAGGCCCAAACAGAGGAGATAACCCTTGATTGACGATCCGTTCTACGGTCAACTGCCGGACGGGGAACGCCCGGACATTATGCTCTACATCTTCCCCCACCTGAAGGAGTTCCTGGTGGTGGACCTTCGGGAAGACTGCTCGGAAGTGCTGCTTATGAATGCCGAAGAGGTGTTTGACGGGGACTTCTTCCGGGGCCTTGAGCAGGAGTTCTCCAGTACTTTGCGGGAAGGCAACATCTATCCCTTTGCCCACATTATCAACCTGCCCCTGCGCCTGGAAGAGATCGTTCGCAATGTTGCCATGTCTTCTATCCTGGAAAGGCTGGGCGTTGATGCCCTGGACGACGAGGACCTGCCCGCCGTGGTAGTGTTCATAATCAGCGGCGGCGCTCTCTCCATGCACTCCGACAAGTTGATCAACAGCCTTCGTGAGTTGCTGAATACCTATCCCGGCGGTTCCGACATTGCCCAGTGGGAAGGAGTCATTTCCCGGCTGGTAAGCGAGGAAAACCAGGTACTGCAGGAACTTAGCTATCAGGAACTGACAGAGGCATTGCGCGATGATTCTCCCGACTACTTCACCCTCTGGGAGAACCGGAATTAGCTTCCACCGGCGCCCATCCATCAGTCTGTTCGAGGCAAAGCCTTGACGCTTGTTGGCCTGGTTTCAGACACGCACTCGGCCGGCAGCGGCCGAGACCTGCCGGACGCCGTGTTCCAGGCCCTGGCCGGTGTTGACCTGATTCTGCACTGTGGCGACCTGGAATGCCTGGGCGTCCTCGACTACCTGGAAACCTTGGCTCCAGTGCTGGCGGTGCGCGGCTACGAAGACCCCACGGAAGACGGCGACCGCCTGGCTCAAGCAAAGAGGGTGGTTCAGGTTGAGGACATCCGCATCGGCATGGTGCATGACATCCAGTGGCCGACACCCCGCATACCCACCAGCCCGGACGGTACTGGCCTGGTCTTCCCCAACACCGGAGGCGCCGAACTCACGGCCCGCAAGTTCGGCCAGCCGGTGGACGTGGTGGTGTTCGGCGACACCCACGAAGAACTGGTCTGCTGGTACGACGGCATCCTGTTCATCAACCCTGGCAGCCCCACCTATCCCGGCAGAAAGCACGGACCGGGCACACTGGGCACAGTCGGCAGGCTGAGAGTGGACAGACGGTCGGTGGAGGTAGAACTGGTCCAGCTGTAGGGGGATCCCTGGTGAGCTGCCTTCGAGGAGGCTAGTCACAGCCGCAACAAAAGGGACGTGGGCTGGAGCCACGTCCCTTTGATTTCCGGAGTCAGGCCGCTTGAGAAGGGCCCGCCCTACCCCAGGGTGATCAAACCGCTGCCAAACACCGGGGCGAATACCAGGGATACAATCGCCATAAGCTTCAGCAGAATATTCAGGGAGGGGCCCGAGGTGTCCTTGAAGGGGTCTCCCACCACGTCGCCTTCCACGGCGGCCTTGTGGGCGTCGGAACCCTTGCCGCCAAAATTGCCCAGCTCCACGTACTTCTTGGCATTGTCCCAGGTGCCGCCGGCGCTGGCCATCATGATAGCCAGCATGAACCCGGCCGCAATGGCCCCAATCAGGAGGCCGCCCAGGGCCTCCTGCCCCAGGATGAATCCCGTCGCCAGCGGGGCGACAACCGCCATCACGCCGGGCAGAATCATCTCTCGCAATGCTCCCCTCGTGCTGATGTCAACGCAGCGGGCCGAGTCAGGACGGGCGTTGCCCTCCATCAGCCCAGGTATCTCCCGGAACTGCCGGCGCACCTCATCGACAATTCCCTGGGCAGCGCGGCCCACGGCCTGCATGGTCATGGCGGAGAAGATAAAGGGCAGCATGGCGCCAATCACCACGCCAACCAGGATTCGGGGGTCAAGCAGGTTAATCCCCGCGCCGCCGGCGGTCAGGCGTCCGTCGTCGCCCAGGGTAATCAATCCGGCGCTGACGGCGTAGGCAGCCAGCAGGGCCAGGGCAGTGAGCGCGGCTGAGCCAATGGCAAAGCCCTTTCCGGTGGCGGCGGTGGTATTGCCCAAAGCATCCAGGGCGTCGGTGCGTTCACGGACCTGGGGGTCCAACTGGGCCTGTTCCGCAATGCCGCCGGCGTTGTCGGCAACCGGGCCGTATGCGTCGGTAGCCAGGGTGATTCCCAGGGTTGACAACAGGCCCACACCGGCCAGCGCCACACCGTAGAAACCCGCGAACCAGTATGCCAGCAGAATTGCCACGGATATGCACACCACCGGAATCAGGGTACTGAGCATGCCGGTGGCGATCCCGCTGATGATTACCGTGGCCGCTCCAGTTTGAGAGGACTCCGAGACCCGCTTGGTTGGCGCGTAACTGTATGAGGTGTAATACTCGGTTGCCAGGCCAATGATGGTCCCGGCCACCAGGCCGGCTACCACGCACCCGAACCAGGACCATTCCTGGGTTACGGTTATGGTCAGAATCGCGGCAAAGACGATCAACAGTCCACCCGCCGCGAATATGCCGTACCGCAAGGCCCACAGCAGCTTCTCAAAGTCCGCCTGCTCGCCGCTGCGCACCACGAAGGTGCCCAATATGGCGGCGATGATGCCGGCCCCGGCCAGCAACATGGGGAACAGGGCCTGCACCTTGTCGGCATCCTGCATGGCAAACAGGGTTCCGGCGCCCACCAGGGCCACCGCGGAAATGATGCTTCCCACGTAGGACTCAAACAGGTCGGCCCCCATGCCGGCCACGTCGCCCACGTTATCGCCAACGTTATCGGCAATGACGCCGGGGTTGCGGGGATCGTCTTCCGGAATTCCCGCTTCAACCTTACCCACCAGGTCGGAACCCACGTCCGCGGCTTTCGTAAAGATACCGCCGCCAACCCGGGCGAAGAGGGCGATAGAACTGGCGCCAAAGCCGAATCCAGCCACCGCGCTGATGTCCTGGAAGACCAAGTAGAGGATGGTAACGCCCAACAAGCCGATGCCGACTACCGTCACCCCCATCACCGAGCCGCTGGAGAAGGCTACGCGCAGGGCCGGGTTCAGGCCTCGCATGGCGGCGGCGGCGGTCCGCACGTTGGCGCGCACCGCTACGTTCATCCCAATGAAACCGGCCAGCCCGGAGCAGATGGTGCCGACCAGGTAGGAAATGGCCGTTGCGGGCACGCCGATGTCATGGGTGAAGAGGGTGTAGTCCAACACGCCCAGCACCACCGTTACAACTACTACCAGGGGCAACAACGCCAGGTATTCCCGGCGCAAGAAAGCCGACGCTCCCGTTCGGATTGCGTCGCCAATTTCGGTCATTCGCTCGTTGCCAGCCTCGGCGCCGACCACCCGCATGGCCATGACGGCGGCGAATACAAGGGCTATTACACCGGCGGCCAGCGGCAGGACGACTAGCGTGACGCTTGAATCCATTTAACCCACCTCGAAATTACGGAAATGCGCTATGCCAAGCGTTGGAAACGTACCATATACCCCTAGGGGTGTCAACTTACCAGCAACGTGAGATAGTGTTCCAATGCTGGTGAAATCGCAGGGATATCACATATGAAACTGTTCCCACTTACCTCCCTTTCATCCAAAGGCAGGGGAGCCGCCTCAGGGTCGAGGTGCCCGGCTGCGGAGATCTTTGCGTGACCTGGGACCTATACAGATGGCCAGTTCAGTCTGGCCCACGTCCGTACTTGCCCCAAGCCCTTCTGGATTCCGGCTTCCGCCGGAATGACGGTTATGCAATGGTCTACCGGGGCGGGAACGACGGTTCAATCCATACCCTTGAGTCCATAGTGGAAAGAGGCCGCCTCAGGGTCGAGGTGCCCGGCTGCGGAGATCTTTGCGTAACCTGGGACCTATACAGATGGCCAGTTCAGTCTGGCCCACGTCCGTACTAGCCCCACGTCCTCCTGGTTTCCGGCTTCCGCCGGAATTACGGTTATGCAATGGTCTCCCGGCGCGGGAACGACGGCATATCCCCCAAATCCGATATGCGATAGCCCGGTGCGGCGCGCGGAGCAACGGGGTTGCCGTGGGACCGGCCATTCGCTTCATTCGGTTCTGCCAGCCTGCACCTACAAAACCCTGCCTCCGTGTGCCTTTTTTTCAGCATTTTTTTGAAATCCGTGCCATTTTGGGCCGTTTTGGGCCGTTTCGTATCTGAAATCGGGGCTGGACAGCGGTCCAACCGGCCCAGTTCCGTGCCGGCGACCCGGCAATTTCCTATCTGTTGTCCGCTTAAGAGTGGCCAACTTTTCCTTTTTTCCGGGCCGTTTTGGGCCGTTTTGGGCCACTGGGGGCCCTTGCACGCGGGACCTTGCGCCAGAGGTCTGCCGTTATTGATGATCGGGTTGGGCTGGCCACCCCAACCTCAGGATATGTCGCAACGCCAAGGGCTGACCCGGTCGCCGGAACCAGCCGAAGGCCCCAAAGCCTTTCCCCTCTACTCGGTTACGGGTAGGGAAGGCGATTCGAGGGATGGAATTTAGATGCTTCGACTTCGCTCAGCATGACATCAGTCAGGGCGCGTTTGTCCTGCCAAGGATGGCACGGTTTCTTCCGACGGTTCCTTCAGACGGTTCCTTCGGACGGTTCCTTCAGGTGGTTCCTTCAGGTGGTGGCGAACCGGCGGGCCCAGAGCAGGGACGGGTCGGGTTGCGGTTCCGGTGCGGGTAGTTCTCGCCTCAGCAGGTGGTCGTACCTGGTCTCCCATGTCCAGGGCAGCAGGTTCGATAGCATGTTCCGGGGGTCGGGGATTTCCCCCGCTTCCCTGACCCTTTCCAGGTACTTGAGCAGGTTCATCCAGGTGGTTAGCCGGAAACCCCGGTCGGCGATCCTCCGAATGACCTCCAGGGGCTTGGGGGGTTCCTGCCGGTCGGCCACAGCGCGGGCGTAGTCGTGGTGGACCTGTTCGGTGACCCGGCGCATGCGGTAAATGGCGAGTTCCCGGTGGTATTTGCGCTGAAGGGCGCGGATTTCTCTCCTGATTTCACTGAGGGTTCTCATGGTTGGCTCCTTTTCTTTGTTTGTCCACGAAGGGGCACGAAGACTCACGAAGATGGGATTTTTTGAAAGGTGTCCCATTTTGTCTCATTCTGTACCGTTTTCGGGGTTACAGCTGGCACAGGGCAGTCGATTACTCAGAATTCACTCAACCGCAGAGGCGCGAAGTACGGAGAGATGCGCAGGGTACAGATGGGACCCTTTGGGGGTGGCGCCTCCTTTTTGAGGGTTTGTAGTTTTATGGTGGAGACGCGCCATCCACTGAGTCAATAGGGTGGGCGTCTTTTACCGAGGCAATACCCTTAGAATTGATAACCGTGTGGTAGAGTAAGGAAAATTTGCATACCAGCGGGATGGAACATGAACGTACAGGAGCTTTTTGACCTTTCGGGCAGAGTCGCCATCGTAACGGGCGGCAACGGCGGCCTGGGACTGGGCATGTCCCGAGGGCTGGCCGGGGCCGGAGCGAACATCGTGGTGGCGGCCAGGGACCGGGACAAGACGGCTGAGGCGGTGCGTGAACTGAAGGAAATGGGCGTGGAGGCCCTGGGGTTGACGGTCGACGTCACCCGGGAAGAGGAGATCCAGCGGATGGTGGCCGACTCAGTCTCCGCCTTCGGGCGGGTGGACATCCTGGTCAACAACGCCGGTACGGTGGTTCGGAAGACGCCGGACCAAACCTCCACCGAGGAGTGGGACCTGGTGCTGGACGTCAACCTGCGGGCGTCCTTCCTGGCGGCCCGGGAGGTATATCCTCACATGAAGGAACAGGGGGGCGGCAAGATAATCGGCATCGGGTCCATGTACTCGATCTTCGGCGGCGGGGGCAGCGGCGCGCCCTATTCATCAAGCAAGGGAGGCGTGGTCCAGCTGGCCAAGAGCCTGGCGGTGGCCTGGGCCAAGGACAATATCCAGTCCAACGCCATTCTGCCCGGCTGGTTTATGACCACCCTGACTTCGGACATTCCCGTAAACCAGCCCGAACGCTACCAGATGATCAGCGGCCGGATACCCACGGGCCGCTGGGGCGAGGTAGACGAACTACAGGGCACGGTGGTGTTCTTGTCCAGCCGGGCCTCGGACTACGTTACCGGGGCGGTGATTACGGTGGACGGCGGGTATTCGGTGATGTGATGCCAGAGTAGTCGGCGGAATCCCACGACTTACGAAACAGAAATTAACCCTTTCAACTTTTGAGGACTCAATGAATCACCAACAATTGCTGTTGGATTTGAACCGATGTCCAGAGGTACGGAACGCCAGGTCTTCGCCGGGCCATCCTTGCGAACAGATCGTTGGACTCCAACCTGCGGATGCTTTTCAGTCGCCGGAACCCTGGCGGGGACATATTGAATCCGCGCCTATTCTGTTCATTTCATCGAATCCCAGCATCAGGGGAGAGGAAGTCTTTCCGCCTTCACATTGGAGTGATGAAGAAATATTTGCCTATTACCAGGGCTGCTTCGATAAGGAAGTGCCTGGGCCTTACCAGATAGACGAGAGTAGTTACAGATCAGTGCAGTTCTGGCGTGGAGTTCGCGTACGGGCCGGTGAAATCCTGGGGAGGCCAGCAGAACAAGGCAAAGATTTTGCCCTGACTGAACTGGTCCACTGTAAGTCAACCCAGGAGAAAGGCGTGAAGCAGGCCTTGCCTCTTTGCACTCAAAGGTGGCTGGAACCGGTTATGGGACAAAGCGGGGCTAGAGTTCTAGCGGTTTTGGGCAAACACGCCGAAACCTTATGCTCGGAGATATGGCAGCTAAATTCCAAACGCAAACTTCACCTGGCCGTGCCCACTCCTGGAAGAAACCGGGCGGTCTTGTTTCTTCCTCACCCGAATGCCCGCGGAAAGAAGAAGCTGGAATACCATATTACCGAACAAGACATCCAGCGGCTACGCCTCTTGGCAAATCGCTAAAGCTGCTCCAAAGCCTCGCGGGAAAGCATCATCTTGACCGGGCTGATGGGCCGGAAGGTGCGGGAGACGCGGACGTCGCCGGCCAGGCTGCACAGCGTGTAGGCATCGTAGGGGGCCATGCCCTTCTCCCTGACCAGGAAGTCCACCATGTCCCGCACCGCCTGCTTCATGGCCGGTGCCAGGTCATCGCCGTAGGACAAGACCACAAAGTGATCGGGAGTGAGGGCCCGGGGGCTGGCGATGTTCATGCCCTTTTCCACGGTGACGCGGATGTGGGTGTCCGATGAACACTCGGCGCCGGTGCCGGCAACCGCACCGTCCCCCACCAGCGCATGGCAGTCGCCCAGGGCCAGCAACCCGCCGTCCACGAACACGGGCATGTAGATGGCGCTGCCCTCGACCAGCTCCTTCATGTCGATGTCGCCGCCGTAGGGTCCGCTGTCACTGGCCGTATTCTGGACATAGGTGGGCGTGGTGGCCACCAGGCCCATGGACGGATTCATTGTCAACCTGACGCCGCTGGGGAGGACCAGCCGGCCCCCCTCGATAGTCATTACCGTGGGATACCCCTCGGTAAACTCCTCTTCCAGGAAACCGCGGCCGGGCATGACCATGTGAGCCGGTCCCTCCTTGGGGGTAATCTTCAGGAACTCCACCTTCAGGGCATCGCCCGGTTCCGCTCCGTTAACGTAGATGGGACCGGTAGCCGGCCCCTTGAGCGCCTTGGCGTCCAGCTGGACCGGATCGCGCAGGCCCTCGAAGGCGTCCCAGGTCTCCACCATCAATTCCTCGCCCGAATCGATGGTTATCGCCGGTTCCCCTTCGGGGTCCAGGTAGTAAATTCGCTTCTCCCTGCTCAGGTGCTGCATGATTCCTCCCGCGCGGCAATGCCTGCCGTTTCAATCAAGTCCGATTCCACCGGCCCGGCCAGGGGCAATACGGCCTGCCTGACCGCAACGCCGGCTAACGGGTCCAGGTCCACCAGGTTGACCGAAATGTGGTGGTAGTCGGGCGCTGCGCCCAGGGGAGACCCGGAATACCAGGCCTGGGTATCACCCTGGGAGACTTCTACATGACGCTCCCAATGCCCCAGGGCCAGGTAGTGGCAGGGGGCTTCCTCCACTTCCCTGGGCCAAATGGGGGATGAGCGGGTCTCGGTGTCGTTGGGGAAATGGAAGTGAGCGTGGGCCAGGGCCACCAGCCAGCGTTCATCCCTGGCGGCCGGCATGCCGTCCAGGGGCCGGAACTCCGGAGTGTGTTCGACCATCGCCCGTCCCCACAGGTCTAAACCCATTCCCGGCAGGGTAATGGTCTGTCCTGTGGGCCTGGTGAACAGGTGGAAATTTGAGGGAGTGTGCCTGAAGGGTTCGCGCCGGTACAGGGAGTCCCGGTGGTAGAGGTCGTGGTTGCCTGGCAGGGTAATGACCGGACGATCCAGGCGGGATATCTGCTCCACGTAGAACTCCAGCACCCGGTCGGGGACACGGGCGTGGTCGAAGACATCCCCCACTACCAGCAAGGCCGAGGCGTCAAGTTGCAGGACGCTGTCGACGACCCGGGCGAAGGCCGCTTCGGCGCGGTCGGTGCGCCAGTCGTCGCCGAGGTGGGTGTCTGAAGTGTGGACTAAACGGATTTTCTGCTTGACGGTCAATTTGCCTTTCCTGGATTGAGGGTTGGAATGGAGGGTTGGTAAGAAGGCAGGGGAGAAAAGCGGAGGTCAGGGGCCCATGCCGATGACGCCCTTTTCCCTGAGCTTGTCGATGGCTTGCAGGTCGTAGCCCAGCTGGCCCAGAATCTCGTCGTTGTGCTGGCCGAGCAGCGGCGGGGGTCGGTTGATGACGGCCGGGGTCTCCGCCAGCTTGAGGGGGGAATTGGGTATCCTGAGATCCGGGACGTTGGGGTGTTCCAGCTGGGCGATCATGCCCCGGGAGTTTACCTGCGGATTGTTGACCACGTCGTCCACCCGGTTGATTGGCCCGCAGGGGACGCCGCACTGCTCGATGATGTCCACCCACTCCGCCACGGTCTTTCCCCGGAATATGGCGTTCAGGACTTCAACGCACTCAGCCCGGTGGGCCACCCGGTCGTCGTTGGTCTTGAAACGAGGGTCTTCCAGGAGCTCGGGGCGGCCGATGCCCTGGCAGAAGCGCTCCCACAGGCCCTGGTTGGCCACGCCGAGAATGAAGTAGCCGTCGGAGGCCTGGAAGCTCTGGTAGGGCACCAGGCTGGGGTGGCCGGAACCCATGCGCTGGGGAACCACGCCGGTTGCCATGTAGGCGGTGGCATGGTAGCTGAGGGCGGCCACCTGACCGTCCAGCAGGGCGGCCTCCAGGCGTTGACCCTGCCCTGTTTCCCGCCGGTGATAGAGGGCGGTAACCACCGAACCGAAGCACATCATCCCGGTGAAAAGGTCAACCAGGGAAAAGCCCACCCGCAGGGGAAGGCCGTCCGGTTCGCCGGTGAGGTCCATCAGGCCGCTGTAGGCCTGGATAATCAAGTCGTAGCCGGGCTTCTCGGCCATGGGGCCGGTGCGGCCGTAGCCGGAAATAGAGCAATAGATGATGCCGGGGTTGATGGCGCGAATCTCCTCGTAGCCGAGGCCCATGCGGTCCAGGGCGCCGGCGCGGAAGCTCTCGATCATCACGTCGGCATCCTTTGCCAGGGCGCGGACAATTTCCAGCCCTTCCTCTTCCCGCAGGTTCAGGCTGAGGCTGCGCTTGTTCCGGTTGAAGGAGACGAACTGAGTGCTTTCTCCATTCCAGAAGGGGGTCCAGGAACGGGTCTCATCGCCCCGTTGCGGTTCTTCAATCTTGACGACGTCGGCGCCCATGTCACCCAGCATCATGGTGCAGAAGGGGCCAGCCAACGTTCGGGTCAGGTCCAAAACCTTTATGTTTTCCAGAGCCGCAGCCATGTTGCGCCAATCCTCTGTAAAGCTTTTGCACGTCTTGCTGGAACCTGTACTGTCGCGCCGTGCGCCGGAATTATAGCACGGCTCCGGGGGTTCCAAGGCTGAAGCGTTGACCACTCACCGAAACGAATGGTAGGTTTAGTCCACCTTCGAAACGCGGAAAAACATGACCGGTGACCAGCATCCGCCCCGTATTGTGGTACTGGGCGGGATCAACATAGACCTGGTAACAATGACGCCTCGTTTCCCGGCGGCGGGAGAGACGGTGGTGGGACGGCAATTCCTGACCTACGGCGGGGGCAAGGGCGCAAACCAGGCCGTCGCCGCCGCACGCATGGGAGCGCAAACGGCCATGGTCGGCCGGGTGGGTGACGACATTTTCGCCTCCCAGGCGCTGAAGGCGCTGGTTGATTCGGGGGTGGACGTATCCCAGGTGGGAGTCAGTCCCGGCGCCAGTACCGGCATCGCCGTCATCAGCATTGACGACTCGGCCCAGAACCAGATTATCCAGATTTTGGGGGCCAACGAAACCTGCGGTGAAGCAGAGGAGGCCAGGGTCATCAACCTGTTGGAGGGCGCGTCGGCCATGCTGTTGCAGCTGGAAGTATCGGTTGACTTGTCCCTGCGGTGCGCGCAGGCGGCGAAGGAGCGGGGCGTGCGCGTAATCCTGGACCCCAGCCCGGTGCGCCCAGCGCCGGAGGCATTCTATTCCTGCTGCGACATTATCACTCCCAACGAAACGGACGCCCGGGCCCTGGTGGGTTCGCCGGTCACAGACCGACAATCGGCAGCCCAGGCAGCCTACAAGTTGCTGAATATGGGGGTTGGAACGGCCATAGTAACCCTGGGACCGCAGGGCGTTTACTACGCTACCGCCGAAGGTGGCGAGTTCGTTCCCGCTTTTCAGGTTGAGGCGATGGACTCGGTGGGGGCGGGGGACGCCTTTAACGGGGCGCTGGCGGCGGCGCTGGGAGAGGGATTCGACCTGGGCCGGGCGGTGAGGTTCGCATCCTCAGCCGGGGCCTTGTCGGTCACCAGGAGCGGCGCCCAGGACTCCATGCCCTCACGCGCCGAAGTTGAGGCATTGCTGGCATCGGCTGACGGGAACTGATTTCCAGGCAAATCCATGCAACAAGGGGACAAATACTGCTCCAGCTGCGCCGCCGTTCTGGAAGTGCGCGAAAGCAACGGGGCTATGCGGCCGGTATGCCCTTCCTGCGGCCGGGTGGTCTACTATGATCCCAAGGTGGCCGCCGTCACAATTATCGGCAGAGAGGGCAGGGTGCTGCTGGTGCGGAGGGCTAACCAGCCGGGCTACGGCCTGTGGAGCGTTCCAGGCGGATACGTTGACCGAGGGGAGGTAGTGGAAGAAGCCGCCGTAAGGGAGGTGCGGGAGGAGACGGGCCTGGAGGTCGAGATTGACCGCCTGGTGGGCGTGTACTCCGAGGCGGGAAAACCGGTTATCGTGGCCGCCTTCAGCGGGGTTGAGCGGGGCGGCGAACTCAAGCCTGGCCCCGAAGCCCTGGATCTGGGCTTTTTTGCCTTGGGCAATCTGCCCAACATGGCTTTTCCCGGGGACTCGCGTATCCTGCAAAACTGGTCCAATGGCGTGGAAGCACAAGGCTAGCCCCGGCTGCCCCAGACCAATCCAGGTACCGACCAATTTTCTTCCCCCTGGAGATGGACTTGCCGCACTTTCTCGCATCATTGCTGGGCGGCGCAGCCAGGTCGGCGCTGGACCTGGTCCTCCCCTCAGCGTGCGTGGGATGCGGACGGCAGGGACAGATTATTTGTCCTGCCTGTGTCGCCACTCTCACCCCACTGGAACCACCCTTCTGTGAAATTTGCGCCGACCCCGGCGTTGTCGGTCTATGCCGCCGTTGCCGACCTCAGCAAGGGACTTCTTCAATGCATCTCTCAGGCATCCGGTCTCCTTTCCTGATGAATGAGTTGCTGCGGGAGGCCATCCATTGTTTCAAGTACAGGAATTACCGGGTGGCGGCGCCCTGCCTCGGAAGGTTGATGGCCCGCTACCTGGCGGATAACCCGCTGCCTGGGGACGTATTAGTGCCGGTACCACTGCATTCCAGGAGATTAAGGGAACGGGGTTACAACCAGGCTGAACTGCTGGCAAGAGAAGTGAGCCGTGTTACTGGAATAAAGGTCGATACGACCTGGTTGAACCGGGTCCGGAATACCGCGCCCCAGGCCCAGGCCGCCGATGGCAGCCTGCGCCACGCCAACACGGCCGGGGCCTTCCTTTGCCGCGCCGACCTGTCCGGTACCGCATGTATCCTGGTGGATGATGTTTGCACGACCGGCAGCACTTTGAATGCCTGCGCGGAAGCGCTGGTCGCAGCCGGGGCTTCGGAAGTATGGGCGCTGACGCTGGCCCGTGAGCCCCCGGGGGCAGCCCGGCCGGTCTCATGAGGCCGGCATTCGGCCGCTGAAAATAACCCGTGACACCAAGGGCAGGAGACACGGCAAACCAGCCGGAGTCTCCTGCCCTTCTAATTGACGAAAACGCCTTATGGGCTAGGGCTCGCTGCGGTCCCAGTCGGGCAGGGCATGGTAGCCCACATTGGGTACGTCCACCACGACTTCCAGGCCCTGGGCTTTCTTGAGCCGCTGGATGTTGTACAGGTGGGTCATGTACTCGAAGTAACGGTGCCGGAAGGTGGCCTCCAGGTTGATGTAACCCCACGGAGGGTCTTCCGGGTCTTCCCGCACGCCGTTGGGGTGAGCTTCCAGCCAGTGCAGTTGGCCACCCACTGAGCTGCGCAGCTCCCTGCCACGCATGGATTCCACGGTTTCCCCTTCCAGTATAGAGCAGACGAAGTCCATGCTCTTGCGCATCACCGCAAATATATCGTCAACTTCCCAGTACCTGGTCTCGTCCAGCCGCCGGTCATAAGGGGAATCGATAATCCCCGCCCAATCGTCTATTTCCGGCAGGCCGTCGGTGAACAGATTCTCCCCCCATCGCTGCAGCAGCCAGCGGAAGTCGCCCGAGGCTACGTGGCTCAGGTTGAAACGAATGCTCCATTCACTCCAGCCCCACCGGTCAGAGGTAAAGTCTAGTTGCTCGTCGGTCAAGCCGGCCAGTTCCTGGCGGTACATATCGTAGATTTCCTGACGGAACTGGGGAAACACTTCGATGCCGGGGGTGTCCCCGCTGAATTCCGGCTGAGTCATCAGGTTCCACCTCTCAATTCAATCTTTGCCTGGTATCAGGTTGGCGCGGCGGGCCACGGCACAGGGAAACAGGATGGGGTGTGATATATGAGCCGTTTCCTCATGTAGCCCTCCAACCTCAGGGCAGAAGGGACTTTTGCTCCCACCCCTTGAAACCTAGGGGCGTACCCAGGTTTCGGACCAGGCCAGGCAGGAACTGCTGCTCTGTTTGTCGCCGCGCATTTCCAGCCATGGCTCACCCTCGACGACGTTACCGTTGATGGTCATCTGGGCCCGGCGGGAGGGAATGAAACAGCTATACACCCCGTGGGGCCTGCCAGGGACGCTGCCGGCCTCGACCCTCAGCATGTAGGGTTCCAGGAAGTCGTACCAGGTCAGGTGAATCTCCTCGTCGTCGCTCAGTATCTTTTCCGTCCAGAAGGAGCGTACGTCGCCGGACTTGGTGAACTCGGCGTCGGTTACGGGAATACCCTGGTCGGCAAACTCGGGGAAAAGCAGGCATTCGATCTCGTCCTGGAGCCAGCGGGCCAGGGCGATGTTGTCGGCGTAGATGCGGACCTCGTTGTCCATCTCGTCGCTCTTCATAAAGAGAACGTGCCCCGCGCCGGCCGGCGAATACAGGACCCGCCAGTGGCTGGTGCGAGTGGCCTGGCTGGAACCGCCGTCGTGGGAAAGCCGGATGAAGGAATTTTCGCCGGTGAGTCTTATCTGGTTGGGGTCGGTTGGGCTGGTGGTCATGTTCTTGTCTCTCCACAGTTTGATTTGAGCTGAAGCATAGCATGTTATTGCTTTGTTATACCTGGCTGGCCTGCTATTCCTGGTCCTCATCAACCGAATCAGCCAGGTTTATGGAACCTCGGCGCGACCGCAAACCACCGGTAATGAACACCGCCGCCAGCCCTACTACGTTGATACCAATGACGGCGGCGCCGGCCCAGCCGTGGCCCAAGTAAATCAGTCCGGCGCCGGCGGCGACGATCAGGACTGCCATGACAAAGGCTGCTGCCAGGCCCCAATTGCGCCGGCTGGAAGAGTGGGATTCCATACGATGACGATGCGCAACCTGACCTTCGAAAACACTAAGCAGTCTTTCCGCAGCTCCGGGTACCAACTGTTCATAGAGAGCTAATGAATCGGGGTCAGGCAATGGGCCATGCCAAGTCCGTGCAATTGTGACGGCCTGTCGGCCTTCGGGAACGATGTCAGCCTGCCGGCTGGCAGGCTGATTATTCGGGGTCGATTCTATTTGATTATCGTCAATGGCCATCGCTAAGCCCTAGCGGGCAGTCTTCTTCTCTTCCTGTTGGCCCATACTATCCAGCACCCTTTGCATATCCTGGCCGATTCTGGCCCAATCGGACTGGAGCATTTCCGCGTCCGTCTTCTTCCTGGAACCACCATAGGGACCAGAATCAAGATTCGAGAAGGGATCAAAGATCCGGGCCAACCCTTCCAGGAATGCGCGTGACATGGTAATTCTCTCTCTTTGCTTAACCATCTCCGCATCCTCAGGTTGAGTCTCAACCCCATTATACACCCGCACCGGGATCGCCACTATACCGGAATTCCCCGGCATTCCTTGTCTTAATATTAATGCGCCGCCCGCTGGTTGCAGGCGGCGCATTTGATAGTCCGACAAGCACCCGGTGGGCCGGATTAGTCCTTCGCCGGGAACCAGTCCTGCTTCCAGGGGAAGTCGCCATCGGCGGAGTCGAAGGCCGGCTGGCCGTTTTCCACCCGCTCCCGGTAGGGGCTGGCGATGGGCTCGCGGTAGGGATAGATGCCGCCTTCGTAGAGGCTGGGGCCCTCCTTGAAGTGGCGGGCCTGTTCCAGAGTTTCCACGAAGGGCATGTTCATGTCGTAAAGCTGCTCCACCCGCTTGGGCCTCGGGCCCGCCTTGGAGACGTGGCCGAACAGTTCGCGACCGATAATGCGCTCGGCCATCCACACGCAGTCGATGACCTTGTCGATGTCAACGCCCGTCTCGACGCCCATGTCTTCCATCATGTGGAGCAGGTCTTCGGTGGGGGCCATGCCTGTGGCGCGGCCATTTCCGCAGTAGGGGCATCCGCCGTAACCGCCGATGGTCCCGTCCAGTTCCAGGGTATCTTCCGGGCCCAGGGTGCGCATGGCGGCGTAGGCCGAAGCAATGGCCATGTTGCGGCCATTGTGGAGGTGCAGGCGGAAATGGTTGATTTCGGGCCAGCGCTCCTTGACCCGGCTGATACTCTCCTCCACCTTGGCTGGAGTGCAGTGGCTCATAGGATCGCCCATGGAACAGCTGGCTACCTTGATGCCCACCTCGTCCCACATGCCGTGCTGCTTCTCGAACAGGGTCATCAGACTGTCCACCGGGAACTCGCCCAGGAAGTTGGATCCCCAGCTGGCGTTACAGCCGATGCCGGCCTCCCGGATGTTGAGCTCCTGGGCCTGGGCCACGATCTGGGGCCAGCGCTCCATTTCGTCCATCTGGGACCGGTTGGTGTTGCGGCGGACGAAGACGTCGCACATGTGGCAGGTCAGGCGGGGATAGGGGTCGCGCTCAATGGTCAGGGGCGGGGAGTAGGCCCGGGCCCGCTCCACACCACGTGAGTTAAGGGCCAGCGCGGTGTAGGTTACGTCCGGGTTGGGATTAAAGCGGGTGACGATCTCGTCAATCCGCTCCATCTGGGGAGTCCACCGGGGGCTGACGAATGAGCCAACCACAATCTGCTGCAGACCGGTCTCGGAAAGGGCGTCCAGCAGTTCGATCTTGTCGTCAACGCCGATGGCGGAATCCTCAATCTGCATGCCTTCTCGCATGCCTTCTTCTTTATAAACTACCTTGGGCCACTGGTACATAGGGGTCCTCCTCTTGTTGAAGGGTTTCAAGCAAGGTTGAATTGGGCGGATTGTAGGATTTAGCGGCTTCAGTTGTCAAGGAAAGGGTCGGCCCCGCAGTAGGGCTGGCGACCACATGGGCGCGCGACAGCCGCTTCTTCGAAGGGCTATTGACCCCTATTTTTCGGCGTGGTAGCTTGACTGAAAATTCACGTTGGCGACCCGGGCGGTCACCAGGCTTGAAGACCTGACTTCCCGAGGCAAATTGGCGCTGGCTGGACGCGTAGATGAACGTTGAAGAAAACAAGGAAAAGGCCACTTGGGAACTCTCGCTGGGCGAGTTTTTGCAGGAAGCGGTTGGCAGGAATCCCGACAAGCCGTTTCTGCGCATTGTGGGCCAGGAAATAACCTTCCGGCAGTTCTTCTCGCGGGTACGGCAAACCGCAAGGATGTTCCATGACCTGGGCATCGGCCGCGGCGACCGGGTCTGCCTGTTCCTGCCCAACGTGCCAGAATTTCACTATTGCTGGTTCGGTCTTTCCCTGCTGGGGGCCATCAGCGTTCCGGTGAACGTTGCCTATCGAAGGGATGAGACGGCGTACATTCTTGACAATGCGGGGGCGGCGGCCATGGTGGCCCACCATACGCTGTTGGAGGTGGCGGAGGCGGCGGCGCAGATATCGACCAGCGTGCGACACAAGCTGCTGGTTTCTACGGCCCTGGAATCTGAGGCCCTGGAATCGGGAGCGGACCAACCCGCCAGCGGGGACAACCACAGCCACGCTCTTAATAGCGGCTGGGTGGAATTCGGGTCAGTCATGGAGACAGCCAGCGAGTTGGATGATCTTCCCATTGTTGCTCCCGAAGAGATATCCATGCTGGTCTACACTTCGGGCACCACGGGCAATCCCAAGGGAGTGCAGGTAACCCACCTGATGTACGTGGCAGCCGGCCAGGGATTTGCCCACTGGACGGAAGCCAGCGGGGACGACCGGTTTTTCACCTGCCTGCCCTTCTTCCACGCCAACGCCCAATATTACTCGACCATGGGTTCGCTGGCGGCCGGGGCTACCCTGGTGGTTGCCGAAAGGTTCAGCGCCTCCCGCTTCTGGGAACAGGTGCGGGAGGCCAATGCCACCGTGGTCAACTTCATCGGGATGATGATGCCGGTGCTGGCCAAACAGCCGGAATCAAACCTGGACCGACAGAACAACGTGAGGCTGTTCTATGGGTCGCCGGCCTTTTCGCCCGAATTTCTCCAGGCGTTCCAGGAACGGTTTGGCACCGAGATTATCGTGGGATTCGGCATGACGGAGACCTGCTACGGAGCCATTGAAAAATTGGGGCAGGAACGCCGGCCCAACTCGTCGGGCCAGCCCCGGCTTCACCCGGACCCGAAATTCGTCAACCGGATAAGAATTGTGGGCGACGACGGCAATCCGGTGGCCACGGGTCAGCCGGGCGAAATTGCCATCAGTAACCCGGCGGTGATGCCCGGCTACTGGCGGAATGAGGAGCAGTCGAACCTTGCGCTGAAGGACGGGTGGCTCCACACGGGCGACCTGGGATGGCAGGACGAGGAAGGGTTCCTGTATTTCGTGGACCGCAAGAAGGACGTTATCCGGCGCCGGGGCGAGAACATCTCGTCCCAGGAAGTCGAGGATGTTATCAAGCGGCATCCTACGGTGCTGGACTGCGCCGTGATCGCCGTACCCTCGGAACTGGGCGAGGACGAGGTCAAGGCTTACGTTACTCCCCGGCCACCCGCCACCGTGGATGAAGCGACGGTTGTTCGCTGGTGCGCCGAGAACCTGGCCTACTTCAAGGTGCCCCGCTACATCGAGGTGAGGGACGAGTTGCCGCGAACCCCCAGCCTGCGGGTACGAAAGGACTTGTTGCGGCAGGAACGGGAAGACCTGGTTGCAGACTGCTTTGACCGGGAGGCCGCCGGCATTCGTATCAGGTAGGCCAAATAGGCGAGCGTCAGGTTGAAGGAAGTAACGGTTCAAGGGTAAGGGGGTTTTCTTACCAGCCCAACCCGTCATACCGGCGAAAGCCGGTATCCAGGAACCCTTGCCACCATCAACCTGGATTCCGCAATAACCTTACTGGATTGCGGCCTGCGCCGGAATGATCCGCCGGAGGCGGACGGGGCACGTTGACCCATCAACTCTGAACAGTTGCTAAAGGAATGCTCTTGTTCTGAACGCTTTTCAAATCCGCTATAATCTCTAAGTGCGGCGCCTCGAAATTTTGTTGCGCACTACTTTCACAAAAACTGGATGCTGGCGAGGGTGCTATGAACAAGGTTGAAGCGATTATCCGACCGGAAATGCTGAATGCGGTTAAAGACGCTCTGGCAGAGGCGGGCGTGACCGGAATTAACGTGGCCCAGGTAACTGGCCGGGGCGCTCAAAGGGGCATCGAAGTTGGAGGTCCCAGGGGGGTCGCCGGCAGTTACGTGATCGACATGCTGCCCAAGGTGAAGCTGGAAACGGTGGTCAAGGACGAGGACACGCGAAAGGCCATCGACATCATCATCGAGAAGGCACGCACCGGCAACATCGGCGACGGCAAGATATTCATAAGTCCCGTGGCCAACGCCATCCGTATCCGGACCGGCGAGGAAGGGGAAATAGCCCTGTAAGCGCCCGCGGCCTCGAAATTGCGGTCACAGGCTGCGCAAGTGATGCCCCCGGCCGAATTTTGCAGCCGGATCGCCCCAGACCCCTTGGAGGTCTACAGCGGGTTTCGAGTCCGAAACTGCGGGTTGGGAAACCCCGGCACAAAGCGGCAGGCCTGGGTCGCCCCGGAGGAAATATGGCAGAGAGAAAGTACTGGCTGTTCAAGTCTGAGCCTTCCAACTACTCGTTTCAGGATTTGCTGGGAGAAGAAAACCAGGTAGCCGAGTGGGACGGAGTCCGCAATTACCAGGTGCGCAATTTCATGCGTGACGACATGAAGGTGGGGGATGGGGTGCTGTTCTACCACAGCAGCGCCAAACCCACCGCGGTAATGGGGACTGCGCGCGTTGTGCGCGAAGCCTACCCGGACCACACGGCCTGGGAGGTGGGCGCCAAATACTACGACCCGAAGAGCAACCCGGACGACCCCACATGGTTGATGGTGGACATCCAGGCAGACCAGGCATTCACCCGGCCGATTACCCTGCAGGAATTAAAGGACAACCCCAAGCTGCAAGGGATGATGGTGGTGAAGCGCGGGGTGCGCATATCCATCCAGCCGGTGGACAAAGCGGACTGGGACGAGATTATTGCCCTGGGAATGGAGGAAAAGCCCGCTTCTTAAAGGCCCGTTCCCGTCATACCCTGCATTGGTACAAATATCCTGTCGTCGCATAAGACGGAAAGAACCCCGGGGCTTCGTTGACGCCCCGGGGTTTTCGCTGGCAACCACCTGCCGCTGTGTTTACAGTGAACCGTCGATGCTCACGTTGATAACCGAGGGCTTGCCGCCGGCAATGGCCTGCTCCAGGGCGGGCCGCAGGTCTGCCGGGTCCTCCACGTTGCGGCCGGCGACGCCCATGGCCTCGGCCACCTCCGCCAGGGGGAGGGCAGTGGCAAAGTCCATGCCCACGTATTCACTATCCCTCTGGTTGTCTTCCAGCATATTCCGCAGGTAGACGTCCATGTTCACCTTCAGGATGCGGTAGGAGCGGTTATTGCAGATGGCGTAGGTTACGGGGATGTTGTACCGGGCCGCCGTCCACAGGGCCTGCACCGTGTACATGGATGCCCCGTCCCCCACGACTGCCACCACCGGTCGGTCGGGGTTGGCCAGCTGAATTCCCAGGGAACCGGGCATGGCCCAGCCCAGGGCGCCGCCCCGTATGGCGTAGTAGCTGCCGGGTTCCGAAGGTTCCACCGCCTGCAGCAGGGCGCCCCGGGAGGTTATGGCCTCGTCGGCAATTATCGCGTTGTCCGGCAGGGCCTGGGAAAGCTCGTACATCATCCGGTCCACCGGCATGGGCCTGGTATCGGGCATGGCCTGCATCCGGCGCAGGTATTCCGCCCGCGCCCGCTGCTTCGCATCGCCGAGCGTGGCCGCCCGGGTGGCCGCCGCCTCCCGGGCCGAAGCGGACATTTCCGCCTCCAGGGCGTCCGCCAGTTCCGACAGGCCGGCCTTCGGGTCGCAGGGAATCCCCACGTCCGTCGGGTAGGTCTTCTCAATTTCCTTCAGGTCGTTATCCAGGTGGACCAGCTTCGTGCCCGGGGACAGGAAGGGTTCGGGCACGTACAGGAAGGAAGAAAACACGTTGGTCCCCGCGGCCAGGACCACGTCGGCTTCGGCCAACTGCCGCCGGGTGGCGGCGCTGTTCAGATTGAGGATTCCCGCAAACTGGCCGTGGTTCAGGGGAAAGCTGATTTCGGAATAGGTATAGGAACTGGCATAGACCTTGGCCCCCAGCAGTTCCGCCACCCGCACCAGTTCGGCGCCGCCGCCGGACTGGCCTACCCGGTCGCCGATCACGATTACCGGATTATCCGCCTGGGCCAGCAGTTCCACCGCGCTGGTGACGGCGGCCGGATCGGGGCGCATCCGGTAATAGCCGGTGGACGACGGGGCAATGTCAACGTCCACCTCTTCGTCCATGGTGTCCCAGGGAAAGGAAAGAAATACCGGGCCGACCGGCGGAGTAATTGCCTCCTTGAAGGCCCGCCGCACCGCCATGGGAATGTTGCCGGCGTGGGGAATCTCCGCGCTCCACTTGGTAAACTGCTGCGTCATCTCCACCAGGTCGCCGGACAGAACCGGGTCGCTGAGCAGCATGCGGGTGTCGGAGTTGCCGGCCGTCAGCACCAGCGGAGTTCCGCCACGGTAGGCGTTGTAAAGGGCGCTGATGCCGTTGGCCAGGCCCCCCGCAATGTGGATATTGGCGAAGGCCGGCTTGCCGGTAGCCCGCGCGTAGCCGTCGGCCATGCCCACGGCGGTCCCCTCCTGCAACGCCTGGATGTACCGCAGGCTGGGGTAGTCCTGGAGAACGTCCAGGAAAGGAGTCTCGCTGGTGCCCGGGTTGCCGAAAATATAGTCCACGCCCTCGGCTGCCAGCATCTGGGCCAGGGCTTCCTTACCGGTCATACGCGCCATTTGTTTACTACCTCAAAGTTGGATTGTTGATTCCAGCTATTTTAACAGGGGGGTTATTCTTCCCCGTCCCTTCGTTTACTCTTGATGTGGGCAACGAGAGTTCCCCGTTCCCGAGCGCACCCAATAAGGCGGCTGGCCCCTGGAAGCTTGACTACAGGTACACCATCCACTCCAGCAGGTTGTCGTCGGGATCCCGAGCGTAGAGGCTTACCGCCGGCAGGCCGCCGCCGGCCCGAGCGCCCCGGCGGGGACCGGGACCACGGATAACCTCCACCCCGGCCTCGGCCAACATCTGCTGACACTCTTCCGCCGTCCCTTCCCACACAAAGCAGATGTCGGTGCAGCCCGGAACGGCAGTATTTCCCCGGAGGGTGGCCGTATAACCCTCCGGGTGTACGTTGATCTTGGAATCGCCTATTTGGATAGAGAAGATTCCCGCCTCGCCGCTGCGCCACTTGTCTTCGTCGTTGATGGTGAAGCCCAGCCGCTTGTAGAACTCGATGAGTTTCTCTGCGTTGGCGGTGGGCATGGCAATATGGTCTATTCCGGTGGTGGCCAAGACAATCACCTTCTTGTGAAGACTAAAGGATGGGGGGAAGATGCATCCATGGGTCTGATATTCGCGCCCATTCCAGGCTTCCCCTTTTTCAGGTATGCGACACTATCTATTGAGGCTTCTACAGACTTAACTGCGCCGCGGTTTCGGCCAGGAACTCCTCGATCAGGCCGCCCATGCGCCGAGCCTCGTTGGTCAGCAGGCCGTGTTCGGCGCCGGGGATGACGTGAAACTCGGAGCCGGCAATGCCCTGGTGAAGCTGCAGGCCGCACATTATGTTTATCCGGCTGTCGGCGTCGCCATGCACGATCATGCTCGGCATGGTGAGTTCATGCAGCCGGGACTCCAGGGAGTCCCCGATATCCAGGTAGCCCTGCATTGTCTTGGCGATGCCATTGATCTGTTCGAGGTTAATGGCCCTTAGCCGGGCAAAACGGTCAGGGTCGGATTCGCGCATACCCGGCCAGCGGCTGTCCAGGCCGGCCTCCACGGCGGCTTCCTCACCCTTCTCGGCCAGGACTCCCTTGATTTCGTCCAACTCCCGCTGCCGCACTGCCCGCTCGGACTCCTGGACGTAGGTCATCGTGTTTATCAGCAACAAAGACAGTGTCCGTACCGGGTGTTCCAGGGCAAACTGCAGGGCGATGGGGCCGCCGGCGGATGTACCCAGGATATGGGCCCGGCTGATCTCCAGGTGGTCCAGCAACGCTGCCAGGTCAACGGCAAAGTTGGGGATTGAATACCGGTTCTCGGGCGTTTCCGAGCGGCCGGCGGCGCGCCGGTCGTAGGAAATAACCTGATAGGACCCGGAAAGGACTTGGGCGTGACATTCCATCATCTGGGCGCAGCCTTCGCCACCGCCAAGGCCGCCATGGATCATCACCAGGGCCGGGCCCGAACCATGTGTTTCGTAGTACATTCGGAAACCGTTAATGTTTGCTTCCGGCACAATTCTCTCCCTTGACGTGGGTCGTGGCTGGCGACCTCAAATTGGGGCCCCGCCTTGGAGGGCGGACACTATGCTCCACCCGCCCCATATTAGCGTCAAGGCCGGGGACAAGGCAAGGAATGGCGTGATGGATCAGGGCAAATAGAGTCTCAACGAATTGGCAGTCTGGGCGAAGCCGAAGCGTCTAAACTCTAACTTGGGAGGTTGTTTGAGAACCGCCACCGGGCTTTGGGAATCCGGCGGCGGCGAATCAGGCCCTGCGGCAAGCTCCGGACGGCATGACATCTGTTCCGAGGATCTGTGTATCTGTCTCCACTTAAGAAGCGATTGTCCTGCTCCGCGCTTCAGGGCAATCGCATTATAAATATTCCTCAGATTGCCCCAGGACCGGCAGAAAAGAGTCAGTCACCCTGAGCTTGCCGAAGGGTCTAAACTCTTCGCTTGGAGTCGTGGATTGGGTCCCAATGCCTGGCTGGCAGGTACGGATTCAGATGCTTCGACTTCGCTCAGCATGACATTCATTAAAGCGCGATTGCCCTGCTCCGCGCTGTCCTTTGGTTGACAGCCATACCCCGCTAACTTAATCTGAAATTCCATACACGGCGCGGACTTCAATCCGGAGAAGCAACACTTTGCTCGAATCTCCCCAGAAATCGCCCGTTTCAGTAGACCCGGCCAGGTTACGGCTGGACAAAGACCGGCCCACCTCCGGATCCCTCCTCGGGATGCGCTGCATGGACTGCGGCATTTACGTCTTCGGGCAGGCGGTCTTTTGCCAGGCCTGCTCATCGCCCCGGCTGGAGCCGACGGATTTGAGCCGCACGGGCGTCCTGTACAGCTACACCATCGTCCGGGTGCCGCCCGATGGGTGGCCCGGACCGGTCCCGTACGTTTTGGGGGAGGTGGAACTGCCGGAAGGGCCCCACATTCTTGCCGAGGTTATCGACATTGCCCACGACCAACTGAAGATTGGCATGGAAATGGGCCTGGCTTTGCGGGAAGCGCAGTCGGGCGAGTCCGGGCCCATCTTCATGGTCTACAAGTGGGCGCCGCCGGCTGTTTCGACCGTTGAAGAAGGGGAGGTCTAACGTGGTCCAGTTCAAGCCCGGACGAGAAGTTGTGGTCGTTGGCGTCGGCCTGCACCCCTTTGGACGCTTCCGGGGCAAAGACCTGGCCACCCTGGCCCGGGAAGCGGTTGTGGAAGCGCTGAAGGACTGCGGCATCGCCTGGCGGGACATTCCCGTGGCCTATTTCGGCCACGTCTATTACCACGGCATGTCGGTGGGAGAAACGGCGCTGGCCAGCCTGGGCCTGACGGGAATTCCCATCATCAATGTTGAAAACGCTTGCTCCAGCGGTTCCACGGCCTTCTGGCAGG
The DNA here is from genome assembly GCA_965207275.1 of Dehalococcoidia bacterium. Taxonomy (GTDB): domain Bacteria; phylum Chloroflexota; class Dehalococcoidia; order Lucifugimonadales; family UBA3495; genus Bin22. Next base: position 881,578 of record CBDBMH010000002.1, on the reverse strand, counting down.
CCTACTGGGGCATCACCTCCGGAATCTACGACGTGGCGCTGGCCTTTGGGGCAGAAAAGGTGCCCGGTGGGCCGGTGACCGTGACCGCCGCCGACAGTCCGGACCGCTACATTGGCGGCGACCACATGATGGCCGGCTACGCCCTGCGCATGCGCCGTTACATGGAGGAGACGGGGGCGCCGGCGTCGGCCCTGGCCCAGGTGTCCGTCAAGGCGCGCCGAAACGCCGCCCTGAACCCCTATGCTCACCGCAAGGAGACCTTTACCGTCGAGGATGTACTGTCCTCCCGGGCTATCGCCGACCCCCTGACCCTGTTCCAGTGCTGCCCCACCAGCGAGGGTTCGGCGGCGGCGGTCCTGTGCGCCAGGGAGGCGCTGGGCCGCTACGGGCTGGACGAGTCCCGAGCCGTCCGAGTGGCGGCGGCCGCCCTGACCTCGGGCAATTACAACGGCAGGGGCAGCGACCATTCCGCCTTCAGTCCCTACCGGACCGAACCGGCGGCGCTGCAAGCCTACGAAATGAGCGGCCTGGGTCCGGAGGATGTGGACCTGGTCCAGGTGCACGACGCCGCCACCATCGGCGAGTTGCAGCAGATTGAGGCCCTTCAGCTGTTTCCCAAAGGAGAGGCATGGCAAGCTACGGTGGATGGCCGGACGGCATTGACAGGAGACTTGCCGGTCAATACCGACGGCGGTCTGCTGGCCATGGGCCACCCCTTTGGGGCGTCCGGCATCCGCATGGTCCATGAAACGGTGCTTCAATTGCGGGGAGAGGCCGGCCCCCGGCAGGTGAACAACGCCCGGGTAGGGCTGGCCCAGTGCTCCGGAGCCGGCGACGTTACCACGGTCCACATTTTCGCCAGGTAGCTGCCAGTTAGCTAAATGGGACTTCTCCAGCCTTGCGGGCCCGCTTGTTGGGATTGACGAGCAGAGGATACCGATAACTCCTTGGGGATTGAGATGCCAGCCTTCGTAATTCTGGCCGCCATGAAGGGCCGGTTCGTTTCCCAACACGGCAACCAATACGATAACTTCCAGATGATGGGCTATGCCTACGCCGCCGATACCGGGGAGGCGGTGACCAACTTCTTCGACCAGCCCCCCTATCCCATTCGGTGGGAGGACGTGGAGTACCTGTGGGCGGAACAGCTTGCCGACGCTTTCCACACCGGCCACCACGGCGACTACGAACGGGTGTACGTGGAGTCGCTGCGCCGGCGGTGGGAATCGCCGAATGCGGACCCCTAGGCAACGTCGTCAAATCGAAGGTAGAAGGCTACCAAAGCACTTTTTCGTCGTTCCCGTCCGCCGCAGCGGAGCGGGAACCCCGCTTGCTCAACTCAAGATTCCCGCCCTCAGGTAGATGAAAGGTCGACAGGGACCTGTTCAGCCCTTGCTTAACCCTATCCCCCCACCTCGCGCAGGGCGGCGAATTCGCGGCGGTATGCCTCGGCCAGGGTGCGCCGGTCGGTGGTGTGAAGGACGAACCGCGCGCCCTGCCGCACCCAGTGGGCCGACAGGTCGGCTGTCTGGTGGTGGACCAGGGTGGGAATGCCGTGGGCCTCGGAGGTGTCGATCACCTTCTTGACGATGTCCTGGTACTCCGGCCGGTCGTACTGGTCGGGGAAGCCGATGGAAATGCTCATGTCGTTGGGGCCGACGAATATGCCGTCAATGCCCGGCACCTTGAGTATTTCTTCCAGGTTGTTGACGGCTTCGACGCTCTCGATGCCGATGATGGCCACGGTATTGCGGTTGCGGTTTTCCAGATAGGCGCGGGTGTCGTCGCTGACATGTGCCCCGGAATCCATCAACTGGCGGACGGCTTCCCCCTTCAGCGGGCGCCACTTGGCGGCACCGATGACTTCCTTAACCTCTTCCACCGACTCGCAATAGGGGGCCAGGATGCCCTGGGCCCCACCGTCCAGTGCCATGGTCACGTAATGGGAGGTGGGTATGGGAATCCGGACAATGGGCACCACGGGAGAGTTGGCGAAGGCAGATAGATAGTCCGCCATTTCGGCGCGGCTGCGTGGCCCGTGTTCGGTGTCGATGACCACGTAGTCCAGCCCTATGCCACCCAGCGCCTCCACCCAGCGGGGGTTGCGGCCGTGGGTAATCATGCTGCCATAGACCCGGCCGCCCGCAGCCAGGGTGGCCTTCAATTCCGCTCCGTTCATCAAGTCCTCCGGTCGCTGTTTTTCGTGCCAGGCAGCCCCTGATTTCCGGCCTTACGCCTGGCCGGCCAAGTATAGCACGGGTATGAAAGATGGATGGCTTGATGTAATCTATCGGCGGAAGGCGGCTGATCCGACGCGGGGACAGGGCGATCGCGTTTTGAATAGGGGCTGATACTTTGAGCGTCGGTCATATCGCCGAAAGCCTGGTGAAGCGCCTGATCCGCCGCAGGCGGATGCCCCCAGCCCGGTTTCGGCTCCAAGAGCAAGCTTGTGGATTGGAATTTGGACTCCTCGGCTTCACTCAGAGCGACAGTTCCTTAAAGCGCCCTTGCCCTGGGCGCAGGGAGGCCACGTGACGCAACCTCAGTTCATCTCGACCCAGGCGCATTGGGACCGGGTAGCCCTGGAACTGGCTGCGGCGCCGGAACTGGCGGTTGATACCGAGGCCAACAGCATGTACGCCTACCGGGGGCGCATCTGCCTGATCCAGATAGCGTCGGCCAAATCGGTGTACCTGCTGGACTCGCTGGCCCTCGAAGACCTTTCATCCCTGGGCAGAATCCTTGCCGACCCCTCCATCGTTAAGGTTTTGCACGGGTCGGATTACGACCTTCGCTCTTTTTCCCGCGAATATGGTTTCCCCGTAAGCGGCCTGTTTGATACCGAGACTTGCGCCCGCTTCCTGGGACTGGTCAGCCCCAATCTGGCCGCCGTTCTGCAGCATTTCATGGCCGTGGAGATACCCAAAAGCCGACGGTTGCAGCGATCCGACTGGAGCCTTCGGCCCCTGAGCGCGGAGGCCGTCGCCTATGCGGCGGCAGACGTGCGGCACCTCATTCCCCTGGCAAGCAAGCAGCGGGAACTATTGACGGAACGGGGCCGGCTGGCATGGGTGCAGGAGGAGTTCGCCCGCCTGGAAGCGACGGGGCGCGCTGCCGCCGAAGTGCCCGCTCCGGACTTCCTCCGGGTCAAGGGCAGCGACCGGCTCAATCCCCAGCAGCTTGCGGTGCTGAAGGAATTGTTTGACCTGAGGGAAGCGGAAGCCGAACGCATCGATTTGCCTCCCTACCGGGTAATGGGAAACGACGCGCTGCTGCACCTGGCCCAGGAGCCCACCATGCGCCTGGAAGAGGTACCGGGCCTTTCACCCCACCTGGTACGGCGGCTGGGGGACAGAATGCGGGCGCGAATTCAGCAAGCGATGCGAGGCCCGGGCATCCAGCGCCCGCAGCGGCCCCGGTGGACTCCCCCGGGCAGGGAAGTGCAGGCGCGCCAGCAGAAGTTAAAGCAATGGCGCTCGGAAAAAGGCGCCGACCTTGCCCTGGACCCGGCCCTGATCTGGCCGGCCGCCAGCCTGGAACGGTTGGCCCAGGACCCGGATTCGTGGGACAGCGAACTTGCCGACACCGGCGCCTCGGGAATACGCGCCTGGCAGCGCAGGGAATTTGCCGGGGACCTGGCGGTCGTCTTGAGAGGCGCCACTTAGAGACTATCTCAAAACGTGGTTCGACAAGCTCACCACAAGCGGAGTAAGTCCTACTCCGCTCATCCTGAGCTTGTCGAAGGACGCCCACCGTGGAGTAGAGTCGGTTTTGAGACAGTTTCTTAGTAGTTCAGCAACATTAGAGTGATGATAGATACGAAGAACCGTCATACCGGCGCAAACCGGTATCCACCACCCTTCTCCCCCTGGATTCCGGATCAAGTCCGGAATGACGGTTAATCCCCAGCCCATTGTTTGAATTTTGTCGCACTACTAGCCGTACCGCGGGGCAAAAGCCAAGGGCCCGGCAGCTTGCCGGGCCCCGGTTTCTTTCTCTGTTCTTCCCGCCTTTGTCAGCCGTTAAGCTCGATTCTCAGCGGGTGTTGGTCATTAAATGCCGGCAGAAAGTGGCCGTATCCACCAGGTCCGGAATAACCACATATTCGTCCACCGTATGCATGCCGTTGGTGGCCATGCCCACGACCACGCTCTGAATTCCCTGCAGGCGCATGACGTTGCCGTCGGTGCCGCCGCCCGAAGGCCGGATATCCGGCGTCAGCTTAAGGTCTTCCATAATTCGCCGGCTCATCCGCACCACAGCCTCATCCGGGTCCAGGTTGTACATCCGGAACATGACCTCAAAGGCCTCTTCAATCTTGGCGTCGTGGTACTTCTCCCTGGTCCGCCTTAACGTATCCTGAACCTGCAGCCGCAGTAAATCGAAAGTCTCGGTGTTGCGGCTGCGGAACTCTCCTCCGAAAGTGGCCTCGGAGGGCACGGCGTTACGCACCGTGCCGCCGGAAATCAGTCCAACGTTAAAGGTAGTTTCCTCGTCCAGGCGGCCCTGGGGAAGGTTCTGGATAAGTTCGGTAACGATGCGAATGGCGGAGAGGCCCTTTTCCGGTTCCACTCCGGCGTGGGCGCCCCGGCCGGTGACCTTAACGTCGAAGCTCATGTAGCTGGGGCTGGACCCGGTGATGGTGTTGACCGGGCCGTTCCCGTCAAACACCACGGCCTCCAGGGCGCGAATCATGGAGAAGTCCAGGTTGGAAGCGCCCACCAGGCCAATTTCCTCTCCGCGAGTGAAGACCACCTGCACAGGGCGATGGGGCAAGCCCTCCTCGATTACCGATTCCAGGCCTTCCATGATGGCCGCAACGCCGGCCTTGCAGTCCCCGCCCAGGATGGTGTTGCCCTGGGAAACGATGTTGTCTCCCTTGATGACGGGAATAATTCCGCGCCCTGGCTCCACCGTGTCCATGTGCGCGGAAAGCAGCAGGGGCAGTTCCCCGGGCTCCGAAGCAATAACGTTGCCGTGGGCATCCCGCTCCACGGTCAGGCCCAGCTTGGTAAGGCGGGCAATCAGGTGCTGGGCAACTTCCTCCTCCTCGTCCGAGGGACTGTCAATACTGACCAGTTCGCAGAAGGAATTGATCAATCTTTCCTTATCTATCATCGTGCCCTTCACCTCACTTGGAAACGGAGCTCAAACCTCTGGCAATTATAACACCCGCAACTCTGCCCGATTAAGAAACCGGGGGGGCCGCCGCCGGTAATCAGACCCTCACGGGTCAGGGAGAGAGGGATATCAGTATGAGCCCGACGACGATCATGGCCGACCCCACAAGCCGACCTTTCCCAAAGGGTTCCTTGAGAATCAGGACTCCCGCCAGCACCCCGACGACAATGCTTATTTCCCTTGCGGGAGCAATGTAGCTGACCCGCGAAATAGAGAAGGCGGTCAGGGCCAGTCCGTAGGCGGCAAATACCAGCAAGCCGGCAATCACAATGGGCCAGGCATGGGCCCGCCATTCCTGGAGGACCGGCGCCCACCCATAGTTACGCAGAATGTAGGGCGCCAACCCGGCGGCCACGCCCAGGGTCAGCAGGTACATGTAGAGAATCGGCTGGACATGCTGGACCCCGCGCTTGTCCACGAGGGTATAGACGGTAATGGTAAGTCCGGTTAAGAGGGCGTAGCGAATGCCGCCATCGCGCAGGAAGGACAGGGGAGCGGTCAAGATTTCTCGGAAGCGCCCCCACCAGGAAATCACGTAAATTCCAATGATGATGCAGACAATGCCCAGCATCGCGGGCCAGGCAATTTCTTCCCCCAAGGTAAGCACTGCCAGGACAGGAACCAGCATGGGGCCAATTCCCCGGGCAATGGGGTACACCAGGGAGAGGTCGCCTCGCGCGTAGCCGCGCCCCAGCAGCACAAAGTAGTAAACGTGCACCACGATGGTAGCCAGGATCAGCCAGTAGCCAGGAGTAGCAATGGGATACAGCCAGATGAGGACGCCGCCCAGGGGAGCCAGCAGCAGACTTCCTGCTACCAGGAGGCACCATACGAATACCTCCTTGTTGTCGGAGCGCTTCAGAAGCAGATTCCAGCCGGCATGGGCCAGTGAACCGGTCAAGACCAGGATGAGAGCGAGCAAACTCATGGGGAGAGTATATCCCAATTACAGGGGACGCTCTCCCAAGCGCGCAAAAAGGGCGCAGGCGGGCCAAAAATTCGGCTCAAAACAGCAAAAACCCTGAAAGGAATCACAGTCCTTTCAGGGTCCATAGATGTCGAGGTTGGTAGCGCATAGGGGATTCGAACCCCTGATCTCCGCCTTGAGAGGGCGGTGTCCTGGGCCGCTAGACGAATGCGCCACGCCAACTGCCGGGTAATCGGCCCGTCAGCTACCCAGCAACCTGAATATATCAGAACTGGTATTGTTTGTAAACCAGCCGGTAGGCAGGGTAGCGCAATCGCATGAGTGGCTTGTCCCTCCGTCACTCCGGCTCTGGCCGGAGTCCAGAAAGCATAGAGGCAAGCAATCAGGAAAGGCGAAAAAGAAACCGGGCAACTGGACCGGCTTTCGCCGGTATGACGGTTGTGGGTCTGGACGCTCATGCGACTGCACTGACGTCTGTTAGCGTTCCCATTTGCGTGGTCTCATTACCGGCAGGGTGGTTCGCGAACCGCCACTGCCTCAGCCTTGACGGCTGTTCCACCGGCCAACAACCTAAATCGGAACTCTACCCAAATCCACCACCTAATGGGAGAAAAATGGTTTTGGGGCTCCTTGATTGGGCCGGTTGGGGCATCGGCTGACGGCTGACAGGTTGGCAGTGGGTTGGCGTGGCAGGAGTAGGCGCTGGAAGGGGATATTGGGGCGTTGGCCGGCGACGCCAGGGCGAGGTCTATGCCAACCGGTCCTGGAGAAGGGCGCAGTGTCCCTACGGCGGGAGTCCCCGTCGCTTGAATGCCCGTCGGTAGTGGCGCAGACCGTCCCAGGTCAGGGTGGGCCGTGGGCCAGCGCCGCTATTCTCCGGTGCGCTCCCGCCAGCAGCGGGAAGGATGGATGGCCCCGGGCCAGCCGGATCAGCAGCTTCCTGGCGTGGCAGACCACCCGTCCGGCCAGATTGATCAGAGCAAAGCGCACCGCCTTGAGCCGCTTGTTCACCCACTGACCGCCCAGGGCCAACTGCTTGACCGCCGAGTTCAGGTTGAACGCCAGCGCCGCTATCGCCCACCAGGCCGCGTTGGCCCCGAACTGTCCCGACGGCAGCCTCCCGCCAGCCAAGTCCTCCTTCAGCACACCATGCACCTCCTCGCCCTTCCCGCATCTCTCCCGGTACCACCGCACCACCTCATCTCCCGGTAGCTCCCGGTTAGTCACTATCCCCCGGATCTTGTACCAGCCCCGGTCCGGCATCTCCATCGCCGGAACCGACAACTCCAGGTCATCCTCCATGCCCGGCAGCGGCGGCCGCCTCAGCGGCTCCCGGACCGCTATGAAACGGTAGTCGGGATCATTCTTGGAATAAGCCAATCTATCGGGCACGAAGTCCACCTCGGCCCACTCCTGTTCCGTCTCCACCGCCAACTCCCCCACCATCCGGGGCAACCGGCGCCACTGGCTCTCCTCCACTTCGGCTGCCGCACGCTTGAACCCCTCCGTGACGTCCGCCCCCACCGCGAATTCGATCACTCCGAACCGCTCATCCCTCCCCTCGGCGCAGTACCGCAACAACTCAACTTGGTACCCCGCCGTGTCCGACCGCAGCATCACCTTCACCACGCCCTCCGGCAGATGGGCCAGCGACTCCCGCAACACCCGCAGTTGCTCGAACCCCGCTGGCACGTTGCCGTCCCGGAACTCCGAATGGACCACCAGGTCCGCCTCGGCCCAGTAGGTGACCATCGGCTGGTAGGCCTTGTAGCCCTGGTAGCAGTACAGCGCCTCCTGCTTGTAGGTCTCGATCAGCGTCGCGTCCATGTCCAGCGTCGCCTGCTCCTGCTCCAGGTGGTCCCGGACGAAGCTCATCATCTCGGCGTTGACCTTCCCCAGCCCGCGCAGCGCGCCGCTGGGCGCGGGTATGTACGCCGTATGGGGCTGCCTGGCCTCCTCCTGAACCGGGTCGTGGAACCGGCCCAGGTACCGGAACACCGCCGACGGAGACGGGACGCTGCGGCGCCGCCCGCCCCGCCACCGGCTGCCCTCCTCCCGGCGCTCACAAGCCCGCTGCCGGTGCGTCTCCACCCGGCCCAACATCCGGCCCAGACCCTCGTCCCCTTCCAGCACCCGGAGGTCGTCCACTCCTTCTCCACCGGCCAGATTCAGCAGCACCAGCGCGGTGACCATCTGCCGGTCCGTCCATCCCTGTCCGCCCTCCTTGACCTTCACGTAGCGCCGGATCGACTCGCCCAGCCCCATCGCATCGGCCATTTCCAGATAGACCGCCAACCCCGACAGCCCCGTCATGCCCCCCGCGCGATGCTCCGTCCCATACTGGAATGGCAGGACTCCCTGTTGCATAATGACTGCACCTCGTTGGTGATGGTTGTGTTTGTCCCGTAACCATCATAGCCAGCTTTGCCGCTGGCTCCAACGAGGTCTTTTCCTCCCATTAGGTGGTGGATTTGGGCTCTACCCCACGTCTGGTACAAGAAAATGGCCTGTGGTATATTACATCAGCTACGACTTTACTGAATTCGTAACCGTTACCGGCGCAATCACGCGAGAAGGACGGGCATGGTCACCACACCCGAAACGGGCCGACGAGACATTGATGATTCCGGCGCGGCGGTGGGCGAAGGTGTCGTAATCATCGACTTCGGCTCCCAGTACAGTCACCTGATTTCCCGGCGGGCACGGGAGCTAAAGGTGTACTCCGAAGTGGTTCCGGCATCCGCCGATTGGGAAAGAGTAACCCAGCGCTTCATGCCCCGGGGGGTAATTCTCTCCGGCGGCCCCGCCAGTGTCTACGAACCCGGGGCGCCCCTGATTCCCGACTGGGTCTTCGACCGGCAACTTCCGGTCCTGGGCATCTGCTACGGAATGCAGGCCCTGGTGCATCAACTGGGCGGCCAGGTGTCGCCCGGCGAGAAGCGGGAATACGGGTCGGCGGAATTAACCCGGCTGGACGGGCAGGGCGACAGCGCCTCCATCTTCTCCGGTATGCCCGGCAGTTTCCAGGTCTGGATGAGCCACGGCGACCGGGTTGCCTCGCTGCCCCCCGGTTTTTCCCCGGCGGCTTCCACCGGCAACTCCCCTTACGCCGCCATCAGCAACGGCAAGGACATCTTCGGTCTCCAGTTCCACCCGGAGGTGGAGCACACCCCGCTGGGGCAGACCGTGCTGGAGAATTTTCTCTACCAGGTCTGTGACTGCCAGGGCACCTGGACGCCCGGCAACTTTGTAGCCGACTCCGTGGCCCGCATCCGGGAACAGGTGGGTGACGGCCGAGTCATCTGTGCCCTCTCCGGCGGCGTGGATTCTTCGGTGGCCGCGCTGCTGCTGCACGAGGCCATCGGCGACCGCCTGACCTGCGTTTTCGTCAACAATGGCCTGCTTCGTAAGGGCGAACCGGAACAGGTGCAGGAAACCTTCCGAGGCAGCCTGGGCCTGAACCTGCTGTATGTTGATGCCGCCCAGCGTTTTGTCGCCAAGCTGTCCGGCGTTACCGACCCTGAAGCCAAGAGAATGACCATCGGCGAGGAGTTCATCCGGGTTTTCGAAGAGGCCGCCGTCGAGTTGAGCGACACTAGGTTCCTGGCCCAGGGCACCCTTTACCCCGATGTTATCGAGAGCGAAACGCCGGAGAACCAGGCCTCCGCCCGAATCAAGTCCCATCACAACGTGGGGGGCCTTCCCGAGCGCATGGACCTGGACCTGGTGGAGCCGCTGCGGTACCTGTACAAGGATGAGGTGCGCGAGGTGGGCCTGGAACTGGGCCTCCCTCGGGAAATTGTCCTCCGCCAACCTTTCCCCGGCCCCGGCCTGGCCATCCGAATAATTGGCGAGATAACCGAGGAGCGACTGGACATTCTCCGGGAATGCGACTGGATAGTCCTGGACGAGATTCAGCGGGCCGGCCTGTACGAGGAAATCTGGCAGAGCTTTGCCGTGCTGAGTGACAGCCGGACCGTCGGCGTCATGGGCGATTTCAGAACCTACGGATATGTTTGCGCCATCCGGGCCGTTTCCAGCAGCGACGCGATGACCGCCGACTGGGTGCGTCTACCCTACGACGTCTTGGGGCGCATTTCCAGCAGGATTGTCAACGAAGTTTCCGGCGTTAATCGGGTTGTTTACGACATTACCAGCAAGCCGCCGGGTACCATTGAATGGGAATAGGAAGGGAACAGGAACAGGCATGCAACCCCTTCGATTCTCCTCGATCTCGCCGCCCATCGCCCGGCATAGTCGGCCGCGGCGCGCAGAGTGTTATCTGCCAGTAGAGCCTACCGGAGTCGCTCTCCCATGAAAGTCCTGATTGTGGGTTCGGGCGGAAGGGAACATGCCCTGGCCTGGCGACTCAAGCACAGTCCCCGGGTGTCCGAAATGTGGGTGGCCGGAGGCAACTCGGGTACGGCGCAACTTGCGACTAACGCGCCGGTCTCGCCGGAGGATGTGCCCGCGGTGGTGCAACTGGCCCGCGAAATTCCGGCGGACCTGGTAGTTGTGGGCCCGGAACAACCCCTGGCGGACGGGCTGGCCGACCGCCTGGAGGAAGTGGGTATTCCCACCTTCGGCCCTTCCCAGACCGCCGCTCGCATCGAGGCCAGCAAGAGCTTCGCCCGCCAGGTTATGCGGGACGCCGGAGTGCCCGGGCCGGAATACCGGGTGTTCAGCGACCAGTCGGCGGCCCTGGACTTCCTGACCAAGCACGCCTCTCCCGTTGTGATCAAGGCCGACGGCCTGGCTGCCGGCAAGGGCGTCGCCCTCTGCGCGGGGCCGGAAGAAGCTGTATTGGCGGTCAAGGGCTGTATGGAGGATCGCATATTCGGCGCTGCCGGCGACGCCGTCATTGTCGAAGAATGGCTGCGGGGCACGGAGGTAAGTGTCTTTGCCTTCTGCGATGGGGAGAACCTCTCCACGCCGGTGGCGGCCTGCGACTACAAACAGCTGGAGGATGAAGACCGGGGGCCGAATACCGGCGGCATGGGCAGTTTTGCTCCCCCGCCATTTTGGAACAGCGACCTGGCGGACGAGGTAATGCGGACCATCTTGAAGCCCACCGTTCAACGTATGGCCGAATTGGGTTGCCCTTATACGGGAATGCTCTACGCCGGTCTTATGTTTACCGGCGACGGTCCCAGAGTCCTGGAGTTCAACTGCCGGTTCGGGGACCCGGAAGCGCAGGTTATTCTGCCCCTCCTGGAGAGCGACCCGGTGGATACGATGCTGGCCTGCATTGAAGGCAAACTGGCGGCGACCGATGTTCGGTGGTCTGACCGACCCCACGTTGGGGTGGTTATGGTCTCCGGCGGTTATCCCGGCGCTTACGAGACGGGCAAGGAAATCAGCGGCCTGGGACAGGGGTGCGGTCAGGCAGGGCAGCCGGGAGCAGATTCGGAAACCCTGGTATTTCACGCTGGCGCCGCCAACTTGGGTGAAGGCGATGGCGCCAGGGTGGTTACCAGCGGTGGCCGGGTGCTTACCGTCGTGGGGCGCGGTGATACGATTGAAGCGGCCCGTGCGAGGGCCTACGGCCGGGTGGATAACATCCGGTTTGAAAACGCCCGGTTCCGCCATGACATTGGCGATCTTGCCGTGGGCAGACGGGGCAGGTGGTAGGCATGTCAGACCCTTCCCTGGAGCGGTTCCAACTGGCCCAGGCCTACCGGGAAACGGCCCAGACCGGCGTTTTGGCCCGTTACTGGAAGCGCCGTTGGCAACGGAGCGCGGAAATGGCGGGTTGGCTGTCCCAGGAGCAACTGCCCTTCTTGACCGAGCCGCAGGCAATGACCCTTTACCGGGCTTCCGGCAGCGGGAAGGCCGGAGAATTTGCCGCGAACGGCATGGCAGACATTACCGAGACCATTGATTTCCTCCTGTACGACGCCATCACGCTGGAGGCCCGGTTCAACGAGTGTGTAGCGGAAGGCGGAGGTTACCAACTCGCCGGAGCAGGTAAGGAGTTCATATCCTATCTGTTGTGCCTGAAACAGCCCACCCTGCTGGCCGTGTGGAACCAGGCTGCCGAACGAGGTCTGCGCCGGCTGGGTCGCTATCCCCGGAGCATGGGATCCGGGCACCTGGGACTGCGCTACCTGGACCTCCTGGACGCCGCCCACCGGCTCAGACCCGAGTTCGGCCTGGCGGACTTTAGAGAAACGGATGAGTTCTTTTACTTTATAACCCGTCGCGGCTCTTCGGCTCCAAGGGCGCCGGCGGCGCCGCGACCGGCCAGACGGTATAGACCCTGAACCCTTTAGTGAGGTAGCAATGGCCTGGCGGGACGACCTTTTGGTTTTGAGAAACGAAGTGGAGACTGCCCTCGCGCGGATACTGGGCGAACCGGTGGAGGAAGACGCCGACGTCATCCGGGACCGGCAGGAACTCTACCAGCTGGCCGCTTCGCTGCAGGTTGTCCAATTGCTGTTGGACGTCAACGAAGTCGTTCTCAGCGGCACCGGCAGGGTGGAATCCACTTCCCTGATGGAATACTATGATGACCAGGAATTCCCTTATGCGATAGAAAACTTGAGGGAAGATGACGAGGACGAAGACGAGGAGGATGGAGAGGAAGACGAAGAAGAACTCGATGACAATGAGGAACTAAGGTTCTCCCTTTTCTGGGATGATGCTACCGAGTGCGCCGTGGATGTGGAACTGGGCAAGTCCAATGACCGCATCTATGTGCTGGTAAATGGCGAAGAGGTGCGCCCACAGCGGGAAGTGTTGGAAACCGCTGTCCTGGACGCCTTCAGGGCCGAAATGGATCTGGACGCAAGCTAAATACAAAATGAAAGGAATGAGCAAGTGCCGCTAGTAGGAGTAGTAATGGGCAGCTCTTCTGACGAACCCGTCGTCAAGGAGACGCTCGAAGTTCTCGAACAGATGCAGGTTGAGTACGAAGTAAGGGTAATGTCCGCCCACCGCACGCCGGAGCGGGTGCAGGAATACGCCACAACCGCCCGGGACCGGGGCATTGAGGTCCTCATAGCCGCCGCCGGCGGGTCCGCCGCCCTGGGCGGTGTCCTGGCCGCCTGGTGTACCTTGCCGGTAATCGGCATCCCCCTGGCTTCCAGCGAAATGAACGGCTGGGACGCACTGCTGGCCACGTCACAGATGCCCCCGGGTATCCCGGTGGCCTGCATGGCCGTGGGCCCCTGGGGAGCGCGGAATGCCGCATTCTTCGCCGCGGAAATACTGGGCCTGCGCCACGACAACATCCGCGAAGCCTATGAGAATTACCGTCGCCAGCTGAGGGAGCGGTAAGGGTGGTCCCGGCAATACTCACCGACTTCGACGATACGGCCGCGGTGCAGAACGTCGCGGAAATGCTGCTTCAAAAGTTCGGCGACGACACCTGGCAGGACGTGCGGGCCCGGTTCCGGGCCGGCGAACTGACCTTGAAGGACTACCAGGAAATAACCTTCAACAACATCCGGGCCGATCGCGACACCATGTGCGCCTACGTGCGGGAAAACGCCTGTCTGCGGCCTCACTTCACCGAACTGTGGGAGTATTGCAAGGAAATCAACAGCCCTATGGCGGTGGTCAGCCTGGGCCTGGATTTTTACATCACGGCCTTGCTGGAAAAGGAAGGAGCCCCGGACGTCCCCATCTACTGCGTCAACACCCGGTTTACGCCGGAAGGCATAAACTATTACTATCACCACGCCTACCCCGGCCAACCGGAAAGAGGCAACTCCAAGGGCCTGGTGGTGGGTCGTTACCGGCAGTTGGGCTACCACGTTATCTACGTGGGCGACGGGCGTTCCGACTTTGAGGGCGCGGAACGAGCCGACACCGTGTTCGCCCACAGCTTCCTGGCCGAAGAGTGCCAGCGACAGGGGGTAGCTTTCCGGCCCTTTACCGACTTCGGCGACATTATGGCAACCACCAAGGAGTTGATGGGCCTGACAGGAACGTGAGTCACGCCCGTTCCCTGCACGGTATCGCCTCATGACGGGGGCGGGGCCTGGCGACCGCAACATATACCCATCGGAGGACACCGATTGATTGACCGATATTCCCGGCCGGCGATGAAGCAAGTCTGGTCGGACGAGAACAAATACCGGAAGTGGCTCGATGTTGAGCTGGCAGTGGCGGAAGCCTGGACCGAGGAGGGCTTCATTCCCCTGGAGGACATGGAACGGCTGCGCCCGGTCCATTACAACCACCAGCGCATGATGGAGCTGTTCGAAATTACCCGCCACGACGTTACCGCCTTCCTTTCGTCCATCACCGAAGGCATTGGCCCCGAGGGACGCTGGCTCCACCTGGGTATGACATCGTCGGACATGCTGGACACCGCCCAGAGCCTGCAGATGGTCGAGGCCGGCCAGTTGCTCCAGCAGGAACTGGTCCAGGCAATTGAGGCGGTGGAAGGGCAGGCCGTGGCCCACAAGGACACCATAATGATGGGTCGCACCCACGGGGTCCATGCTGAGCCCATGACCTTTGGCCTCAAGCTGGCCCTGTGGCGGGAGGAACTCCGTCGCCAGCAGGAACGCCTGGTTGCCGCCTGCGAAAGCATCCGGGTCGGCAAGATTTCCGGCGCCGTGGGAACTCATGCCACCATCCCGCCGGCGGTGGAAGAGAAGGTCTGCCGCCGCCTGGGGCTGGAGGTCGCGCCCGTGTCCAACCAGGTGATCCAGCGCGACCGGTACGCCCACTTCCTCACCACCCTGGCGCTCATCGCCGCCTCCCTGGAAAAGTTCGCCACCGAGGTGCGGAGTCTCCAGCGCACCGAGCTGCACGAACTGGAAGAACCCTTCGGCCAGGGGCAGACCGGTTCGTCCTCCATGCCCCACAAGCGCAACCCGGAGCTGGCCGAGCGCATCTGCGGCCTGGCCCGCCTCATCCGGGGCAACAGCGTCACCGCCCTGGAGAACGTGGCTCTGTGGGGCGAGCGGGACATCAGTCATTCATCGGCGGAGCGCATCATCCTGCCCGACTCCTGCCTTGCCCTGGACTACATTCTGTCCATCTTCACCCGCATCGTTAAGGACCTGCGGGTCAACGCCGACCGGATGTGGCAAAATGTGGAAAGCAGCCGAGGGCTGATCTTCAGCCAGCGGGTGCTCCTGGCGTTGGTGGACCGGGGCATGAGTCGGGAGGATTCCTACAAGGTGGTCCAACGCAACGCCATGCGTAGCTGGGATCTGGGGGAGGACTTCCGCGACCTGCTTCGCTCCGACGGCGAAGCCAGGCAGTGGCTGCCCGGCAAAGAACTGGAAGAGCTGTTCGACTACGGCTATTACACCCGGTACGTTGACGACACGTTCGAGCGCATCGGCCTGCTGCCGGCGGAGGTACGCGCCCAGGTTTGAGACCAATCCGCCGACCGCTCCATTCCGTAGCAAGGGCGACAGTACGGGCGGTTTACCCGGGAATTGGGACGGTACAATTCGTGACCCATGGGAAGGCCGCCATGCCTTCCCCATCCACAAAACTAAATTAAATGCAGGGTATTGGTATGCTTATCGAGTCAGGACTGCCCAATCAGCTTCATCGCGGCAAGGTGCGGGACACCTACGCCGTCAACGACAACGTTCTGCTTATGGTCGCCACCGACCGCATTTCCGCCTTCGACGTGGTATTGCCCACAGGCATACCGGAAAAGGGAAAGGTGCTTAACCGCATCTCCGGCTTCTGGTTCGACAAGACGGCCCACATCGTCCCCAATCACCTGATAACGCTGGCTGATTCGGCGGACGCCCAGGGCCTGCTGGCCGAAAACTCCGACTTGACCGGAATTTCCGGGGAACTGGCCAGCCAGGCCATGATCGTCAAGCGGGCCCAGCGCATCGACATGGAATGTATCGTTCGAGGCTACATTACCGGTTCCGCGTGGTCCGAGTACCGGCGACAGGGAACGGTTTCCGGCAAGCCCATGCCCGAGGGCCTGGTTGAGGGCATGACCTTCCCGGAACCCCTGTTCACGCCCACCACCAAGGCCGAAGAGGGCCACGACCAGAACATGTCCGACCAGGAAGTGGAGGACATGGTGGGCGCCGACATGGCCCGGAAACTGGCCGACGTCAGCAAGGCGGTCTACCAGTTCGCCCACGACTACGCCAAGGAGCGGGGCATCATCCTGGCCGACACCAAGATGGAGTTCGGGATGCTTGACGGGGAGTTGATTTTGATCGATGAACTGCTTACCCCCGATTCCAGCCGCTTCTGGGACATGGAGGGCTACGGCCCGGGCAAGTCCCAGCCCAACTTCGACAAACAGTTTGTGCGCGACTGGCTGGTGGACCAGGGCTGGGACCAGGAGCCGCCGGCCCCCGAATTGCCGGAGGACGTGGTATCCCTCACTACCGAACGTTACAAGGAAGCCTACCGCCGGCTTACCGGCACGGAACTATAGCTGCGCCGGCGGCAGCCCGGCCCTTGGGAGGTAATTGAGTTGCCAATTTCACGGCGCCGCCGGCGCAGGTCCGCACAACGCGGCCGCCAGGCGGAAATGACCATACCCCAGTCCCGTCCCAGGACCAATATCTGGTATATCATCGCCTCCGGCGTGATCGCCTTCCTGGTCATTGCCGGCTTCGTGGTCGGCGGCATCAGCTTCCAGGGCGGCGGCGGTGGCATCGGCACGGCCAGCGAGTACAAAGATGGCGTAGGCGAACGGCAGGAGATAATGGCGAGCCGCCTGCACGTACCGGAAGACCAGAACGTGGCTTACAACACTACGCCGCCCACTTCCGGCGACCACTGGGACTGGTGGGCCCGCTGCGGCTTCTACGAGGATGGCCTGCCCGACGAGCGCATTGTCCACAACATGGAGCACGGCAACGTCATCGTCAGCTACAATTTGCCCGACGGCCCGGAACTGGACAAGCTCAAGAACTTCATGGACAACTTCGAACTGGCGCCGTCGTGGGCAGTCACCAGGTTTTACGACCAAATTCCCGAAGGTACCGTCGCCGTTCACACCTGGGGTGTCCTGGACACCATGCAGGGCGTCGACGAGGACCGGATTGAAGAGTTCTTCCGCAACTATGCGGGCACTCTCGGCCCGGAGTTCCCCAACGGCGCGCCCTGCACCACCAGCGGCGTGATGAACTAGGGGCTGTCTGAACAGCCCCTTCCCCTTTGAAGCGGGGAGGCTGCGATAGGGGTGAAGACCGGCCAAGTGAGATATACACCTTTGGAATCAACGCACTCCCATAGCAAGGAAGGCCATTAGTTTGTACCTGGCCAAGGTGTACGTCACCCTGAAACCCACCGTCAACGACCCCCAGGGCATCACCGTTCTGGGCGGTCTGAGGAACATGGGCTATGGCTCCGTTTCCGAAGTGCGCGTGGGCAAGTTCCTTGAAATCAGGATTGACGAGACCGACCGCGGCCAGGCCGAGCGCATAGCCAACGAAATGTGCGAGAAACTGCTCGCCAACCCGGTAATCGAGCAGTACTCCGTGGAACTGGCCGAGCAGTAAGGCAACGCTGGCTGGTACTTCGGCGATTGCCCACGTGGAGACTTCGACATAATCGTCTTTCCGGCGAAGGCCGGAATCCAGACTGGTTCGGACCAGATACGTCGGCAGGCCCAATAACATGGTAAATCGGATCAAATACCCGGTTGGGCATAGATCTTCAAAGGCGGGAACCTCGAACCCATTGAGCCAAGCATAATTCCTTGTCCAGGCTCATCAAGGCCCGTAAGAAGGGACAATGCGGTGCTCCTGCGGACCGGCCATGGTTCCAGTGGGCAAACACATTCCAATTTTGGGGAAACCAGTCGTTCCCGCGAAGGCGGGAACCTCGAACCCATTAAGCCAGGCATGATTCCTTGTCCAGGCTCATCAAGGCCCGTCGGAAGAGAGAATGCGGCGGCCCTCCGGAGCGGCCATGGTTCCAGCGGAGCCACTGTTCAAGGTGATACTTGCAACTGACAAGTGCCCCTTGATCCGCTGGATAACCAGCCTCTACCATCATTACTGGAGACACTCTGAAGAGTTTTTCCCGTGTAGACGGGTAACGGTCAAGAGTGGCCCGGCAACTGCCACTGTTCACCCGGCTCTCCGGCGTAAAGCCCTGTCGCGGAGTGTATTTTGTTGGCTCAAGCTAGAGTAGGTCGCCTTGTATCTATCTTCCAAATGCGACACAAGGTCCGCGTGGGCCTTATGATTCTCCCTTCCCGAGAGTGGCCCAAAACGGCCCAAAATGGCCCGGAATGGCCCCCTCCTGGACCGGTTTTTGTTCCTTCTGCTATCTGGAAAGTGGCCGGCTTTTCAGGAAAATGGCCCACATTTGGGCCGCTGGCACGCTGGTCAAATGCCGTTCACAGATACGAAAATACCGGAAAATGGCCCCAAATGGCCCGGAATCCAAAAAATTCCCCTTCCGGGACCATTGGATTCAATGCCTGGAAGCGATTCGCAGGCGAACCGGTACTACCTCTCCGCCGCCTAAAATCGTGATGCGGGAGTCATCCATGCTATGGCATTAACATGACAGGACGAATCCTTCTGTAATGCCTGCCGGTTTCCATTGCAGCCTGACCCTTGGCCCAAGTTGACAACGCCCGGCCATTTTGTTGCAATACCCTCACATTCAACCTGAGCCAGACGACAAAAAGGAGATTTAGCCGTGACTTCCAACCACAACACCTACGTCTATGTGGGCGCTGAAAGCAGCGGCCTCTACCGCCTCTCTCCCGGCGGCGAAACCTGGGAGGAACTCACCAACGGGCTTCCGGAGAACCCCATCGTACCCGGCGTCGCCGTGCACCCCAGCGACCCGTCGATCATTTACGCCGGCACCCAGGACGGCCCCTACCGCAGCGCCGACCGGGGCGACCACTGGGAGCGCCTCGACTATCCCACCCTGGCGCCGCCCGTTTGGACCTTCCTCTTCCGGCCCCGCGACCCCCAGGTCATGTATGCGGGAACCGCCCCGGGTGAGCTTTACCGCAGCGACAACGGCGGGGACTCATGGACCAGGTTGCACCTGCCCATGGGCGCTGACGAAGTTTCCATGGCCTTCCCCACGCGGGTTATCGGCCTGACCGCCGACCCCAACTTCCCGGATGAGATGTACGCCGCCCTGGAGGTGGCCGGCGTGATGCGGTCTACTGACGGCGGGGACACCTGGGACAGTATCACCGGTTCCCTGGCTCCCAGCGAGGACACCCTGGACCTCCACGGCGTGCAGTGCACCGCCGCTTCTCCCCGGACGGTGTTCATCACCACCCGCGTGGGCCCCTTCATCGGCCCGGATCGGGGCAGCGAGTGGATTCCCATCGACTTCGGCCAGTTCTCGGAAATCACCTACACCCGGGACCTGTACGCCGCCCCTCACGACCCCAATATGCTCTACGTGTCCATCGGCGCCGCCGCCCGCAGCCGGCAGGGAGCCCTTTACCGCAGCCGTGACCTGTTCAAGACTTTTGAGCCGGTGGGCGCCGGCATTGCCGCCAACAGCACCATGATGGCCGTCAGGGTCAACGCGCGGGAGCCTTCCCACGTATTCTGCGCCGCCCGGGACGGTCAGGTCTTTGGCTCCTTCGACGACGGCGCCACCTGGAACAGCTACGACTTGCCCGAGAAAGCCAAGGAAGTGCGTGGCCTGGCGGTAGGTTAGGGAATTAATCTGCTGAGATGTTTCCTTCCTCGTAGAGCACGAAAGGCTGCTGCGAGGTTCCTTCCCCCTTGACGGTGCGAAATCCGGCCCTGGGCGGACCTCTGGCGGGGAAGGTCAGGATGGGGGTGACAGTCGGCCAGGACGTGAAGTCCGGCATTTCGCCCCGGTTATGCCAGTAAGCGACGAAAGAGTAGAGCCGCAACCTGCGCAGGCTGCGGCTCCCGTTCCTTGCGGTATTGGCGGATGATGATCGGTTACCCGGCAATGCCCCGCTGCAGCCGGTCTATGATCTCCTCCACCGTGGCCTGCTGCCATTCTTCGGCCTTGGCGGCGGTA
The DNA here is from genome assembly GCA_965207275.1 of Dehalococcoidia bacterium. Taxonomy (GTDB): domain Bacteria; phylum Chloroflexota; class Dehalococcoidia; order Lucifugimonadales; family UBA3495; genus Bin22. The sequence continues at coordinate 861,534 of CBDBMH010000002.1, read as the reverse complement.
CGGGCCCGGCGTTCCCGGCCGAAGTCTTGGTCGCTGATGTCCGGGTTCTCGGCGCGGATAGCCTCTTCGATTTCCGCCTGCTCCCGGTCCGCCACTTCCGGACGCTCTATCCAGTGCAGGATGTACTGGTGGTCCGAGGTGTAGAAGACGGCGGTAGGAATGGACATCCACTGACCGTTCTTCAGGAACTCGTTCATTATGTCGTGGTGTTGGTCGCGGGGGAAGACGCGCATGTCCCAGCCGGCGGCCTCGGCCATGCGGGCCAGCACCGGCAGCCCTCGCACCACGTCGCCGCACCAGTCCTCGCCCAGTACCAGCATCTTGGTGGGGCCGTCGGGGGCGGCGGCCAGCGCCTTCAATGCCGCTTCGTCATCAGGCCTGACATCGAAGTTATTGTAATAGCCGTCCATCCGGTCCTTGTTCACGTTGATCTGGGCCATGTAGTCGGCATACCGGAAGCCTTCATCAAATCGCTGGGGGGTAACAACGCTGGTTTCACTGGCCATGGCGCTCCTCCTCAATCATGTTGGTGCCAATTTTCGACGGGTCAGTGTCATTGCGGCCAACTGGCCGCGCTATCCTATTTCTCAACCACGGTGACCTTCAAAGCCTATTTCCACCCGGCCATCCGGATACAGAATTATGGGCACCTGGTCGCCGTACATCAGCGCCTCATCCAGGGTGTCCTGGCTCTGGTCAACCCGCTTTTCCTCGTACTGGATTCCCTGCCGACGCCACGCGTCGCGCAACCGGTCAGAGGCCGGTCACACAGTCAGGGTGTAGACAACCGGTATATCTGCCATGCTGGAACCTCCTGCGCTTCCCGTAGCTGGCCGGGGGCCTTGGGGTTTGTGCCATTCTACAACGGCTAACCTGTGCTGTCATTATACTTTGTGGCGCCGTGCAGCAGTTCTGGCGCGGTTGTCTTGCCAATGGCCCCTCGATATAATGGGCCTGTTTAGAGGGTGGTAAGGAATGACCTTGACCGGCGCTCTGGACTGCTGAGGTTGACGACAACAAACTAGCCTTGGAGGAACAATGATCGCGCTTCTGGTGACCATCAACATTAAACCGGGATTCAAGGAACAGTTCATGGCATCCATGATGGGTGATGCCATCGGCTCCAATAACGACGAGCCGGGCTGCCTGCGTTTCGACGTGCTGCAGGACAATGAACACGAAAACCGCATCCACCTGTTCGAGGTATATGACGACGAGGCAGCCCTGGAGGCCCACCGCGCCGCCCCTCACTACACCAAGTGGCGGTCCGAGGTTGCCGACTGGTTTGACGGCGAAATCGGCCGCAACGTGGCCACTCCGGTCTACCCGGCTCCCGAGAAGTGGGAGAAGCGGCCCCCGGTGGACTAGGCAACGAAACAAAGTTTGAGCTGAAGGCAGCGCCCCGCAAGTCGGCGGGGCGCTTTTGCATTGGACCCTGGATGGACTATCAAGGGCTTCTAAGTGTTACGCGACAGCGCAGTCCGGAAAGCGGCCAGAAAGGCTTCAACATCCTGCTCCGTCGTTGCCGTGGACAGGGAACCCACCAGGTTCGAAGCCATCAGGATGCCTTCGTTCAACATCCCCAGGAACATCCGGTCCCTTAGGTCGTAGTTGCCGCTGGCAATGTCCCGGTAGGTCAATACCTCCCGGTCGGTGAAGTGGATTCCGAACAGGGAACCAAGCCCGGTCACCTGGACCGGCGTCTCCTGTTCGGCGCAGGCGTCCCGGATGCCTTGCTTCAACGCTTCGGTCAACTCAGCCAGCGAGCGATAGACTTCAGGCGTCAATTGCTCCATGGTAACGGCGCCGGCCAGCATGGTCAGGGGGTTGGCGTTAAAGGTCCCGGCGTGGGAAACGGTAGGCCCGGCGGTGGGGTCGTACAGTTCCATAATATCCCGCCGGCCGCCGAAGGCCCCTACCGGCAGGCCGCCGCCGATGATCTTGCCTAAAGCGGTCATGTCCGGGGTGATTCCGTAATACTCCTGAGACCCTCCCGGCGCCACCCGGTAACTGATCACCTCGTCATAGATGAGAATGCTGCCGTTGGCGTCACAGAAGTCCCGCAGCATTGCCAGGTACTCCGGCAGCGCCGGCACCATTCCCACCGAGCCCATCACCGGCTCTATTATCACTGCCGCCAGGTCCTCGGCGTTTTGCTCCAATATCTGCAACGCCGTAGCCGAATCGTTGAAGGGGACCACCACCACTTGCTCCATCACCCCCGCCGCGAGCCCGGCGCTGGCCGCTACCGGAACGGGACTGTCCGACTCTCCGGCGATGGACGGGTCAACCCGCACGCTGACGGTCACGCCGTCGTGGGTGCCATGGTAACCTCCTTCCACCTTGGCGAACCGGCTCCGGCCGGTAAAGGCCCGGGCCGCCCGCAGCGTATTGAGCGTCGCCTCGGTGCCCGAGTTGGTGAAACGGACCAGATCAAAACTGGGAATACGCTCACACAGTATGCGGGCCAGGTCTATTTGCCGCTCGTTGGGCGCGTTATACCCGAATCCCTGGTCCAGTTGGCGGCGGACGGCGTTGACCACCGCAGTCGGCCCATGCCCCAGGATCATGGTGGTCATGGTGTTGATGAAGTCGATTCGCTCGACACCATCAGCATCCCTGACCCGGCTTCCCGAAGCGTCGGTGACGAAAATAGGGTAGGGCTTCCAGAAGATGGAGTTGCGGCTGTCCCCGCCAGGCATGTATGCCCGTGCCTCCTCCCATCTGGCCCGCGAATGGGGCGTCATCTCCAGGTAGCGGTCGAGTTCGGACTTGATCTCGGTCAATGAACGGCCTCCTCAGGTGCAGCGAGAACGGGTAAGGTAACCAACATCCCCTAATGGCCCTCGTCGCCTTCCACCCGCAGGTCCGGCAGCCAACGCAGGAAGGGCGGCAGGTACCAGTTACCCTTTCCCAGCACTTCCATGCTGGCCGGCACCAGCACCGACCGCACCAGCGTCGCATCCAGGAACACCGCGATGGCAAGGCCAAAGCCCATCAACTGGTTCACCACCAACTCCCCGGACGCAAAGGCGCCGAACACCACCACCATTATCAGGGCGGCGCCGGTTATCAACCCGGCAGTTGAACGCAGGCCGTAGGCCACCGCTTCGGTGTTGTCCCCGCTCTCGTCGTAACGCTCCCGTATCCGGCTCAGCAGGAAGACGTGGTAGTCCATTGAAAGCCCGAACAGGATGGTGAAAAGGAACAGCGGCAGCCACGCGTCGATGACATCGGCTTGCTGGAAACCGAAAAGGTCCGCGCCCACCCCCTTCTGGAACACCAGCACCAGCAGTCCATAGGTCGCTCCCACGGAGAGCAGATTCATGATGATGGCTTTCAGCGGAATAACTATTGACCGGAACACCATCATCAAGATCAGGAAGCTCAGGCCCAGCACGAAGGCGAACACAATCGGCGTATACACCCGTACGATGCCGTAGAAGTCTGCTACTTCCGCCGTCAGGCCCCCCACGTATACCGTGGCCGGTACGCCGTTGAAGGCGGGGGCCACGTGGCTATCCCGCAGGATGCCCATGTTGTCGGCAGCCTCCGGGGTGGTTGACTTGCCTGGGAAGGGCAGAACCAGCAGGGCCAGGTCGCTTTGCTCATTCACCACCGGTGGCTGGAGGGGCAGAGGGAAAGTGGGGTCCGCCACCAGGGATTGCTGCAACTTTCCGATAGCTTCCTGTATTTGCGGGGAGTTAATGTCGCCGGAAATCACGATCTCCGCCGGACTCAGGAAGCCCGCCGGCGTCACGGCCCCAAAGGAAAACTCTTCCTCCATCAGGAGAAATGCTTTCTTGGTCTCCGCCTTGTCCGGGAAGGTATTAACGTCATTCAGGCCGGTCCGGATGTCTAGGTAGAACCAGGACAGGATGATCATGGGCACCGCCACCAGCAGCAAGCTGATCACGGGCTGCCAAGTAACGATGTGGGTGACCTTGTCCCAGAAACCTCCCGTGGACGTGTCTGCTCCCTTGAGGGCCAATCGGTTGATGAAAGGGATTGTCAGAAAATTTACCCGGTGTCCCAGTAGGTACAGGACAGCTGGCAGCAGGGTAAGCGTGGCCGCCAGGGTGGCCACTACGACCAGGATTGCCCCCAGGGCCAGGGACTGGTAGAAGGACGAAGGCACGATGAACAGGCCCACCAGCGCCAGTACCACCGTGGCGCCGCTGAAGAAGACGGTACGCCCGGCCGTGTTCCCGGTGCGCGCCACTGCCTCGCGCACGGGAAACCCATGGTTGAGTTCCTCCTTGAACCGCAGCACGATGAGCAGAGAGTAATCAATGCCCACGGCCAGGCCGATCATAACCACCATAATGTTGACGAAGAACAGCAGGGGGAACTGCTGGCCGATGATGGCCACCGCCGCCAGGGCAACAGCGATGGAAACGGCCGACAGCCCCAGGGGAATCAGGGTGGCAATCAACGCGCCAAAAAGGACCAGCAGGACGAGGAAAGCCACGGGAACGCCGAACCTTTCGCCATTTTCAAGGTCATGCTCCGCCAGTTCGTTGTTCTCGTGGGCCACGCTGGCATCGCCGCCAATCAGGACCTCGAAGCCCTGGTCCCGGTTGGCATCTTCGACGACGTGAATGACTGTAGGGACGTTCTCGATAGCCTCCTCGACGCTCCCGGCCAGGGTGTAGTGCATCATCACCGTATCCCGGTCAGCGGAAACCAGGATGGGAAGCAATTGTTCCGCCAAACCCGCCGGCAGGGCGGGACCGGCGTCGGCTATCTGGTAGTAGTGGGAAATGGGCGAGTCCGGCATTCCCGCAGCTACCAGGTCCGGAAGAAAATCGGAAACATTCTGGTCGTCCAGCCCCCCCGAGATAATCTCCGGACCCAGGCCCGTGATCTCCTGGTGCAGCCCCTCAACCTTGGCGCGAAAGGCAGGGTCGTCCACGGTCAGATTTGGCGACCGCAGTATGACTATTTCCGGCGACTTGGCCGGCCCCCTGAGTCCCTCCTCCAGAACCTTGGCCGCCTGCTGCGACTCGTAGCGGTCGGCCAGCTTGAAGTCCGTGGTGGTGGCGCTGGCCAGCAGCCGGTCAACGATGCCGGCGCTGACAGCCAGCACCAGCACCCACACGACTATCACGATTATCGGTCGCCGCGCGCTGACGGCAGCCAGGTATTGTGTCAAAGCTGTTTCCTCCCTGCCTTCTGGAAATCTACGTTCCGGTAATCGACGGTGGAATCCGCTCCGCCGCCCTCGATTTTAGCATTGGCCGTTCAGGCAGAGAACCGGCAACGCGGGTTGCCCGATGGACTTCTAAGAATTAATGCGCTTGCCAAGGGAAAAGAAGGTCAAGCGAAAAGGCCAGGGAAACACCAGGCGCTTTCGCGTGCGGATACCCTTGGCTAACTAGGTACGTGGACTAGGCAGTTGCCGGCACGGCAGGTTGGGGAAAATATATGCCCCGCAGGGACCGGTTGGACAGGCTGAAGAACATGGCGATCACGAAGCAAGCTCCACCCACCGCCAGTATCAATGGCGCGTTAAGGAAGGAGACGTCCACCAGGCCGGCGTTAATGCCGTTGGCCAGCGCCATGCTTCCGCCCACGTGGAAGGAATACACGCCGGACACCCGGCCGCGCACCGAGTCGTCAACGATGGACTGGATTATGGTATGAGTAATGGTCATGAATCCGCCCTGGTTCACACCCATAATCACCGTAGCCGCCAGCGACAGCCCCACGTCGGTGGACAGCGCCAGGATTATGGGTCCCACGCCGCTGCTGATGCCAAAAACTAAGAACAGCCAGCCGCGAGTCTTTTCACTGCGAATGCCGGCCAGCCAAATAGCGGTCAACATGGCCCCTACCCCCACCCCCATTATCAGCAGCTGGGTTCCGCCCTCCGAGTCCACCCCCAGCTTGTCTTCAGAAATAGCCGGCAAGACTGACTCGAAGGACATGGTCAGGGCACAGTGGCCCAGCACAATGAGAATCATGGCCAGCAGGCGGGGACGGCTATAGGCGTAAGCAAACCCGGCCGCCAGATTCCCGAGAAAACCTCGGCTGGCATCCATTCTTCCGGTGGAACGGGTCATGATGCGGGCCACCTGCACCAGTCCTAGCGCGTACAGCAGGGCGCAGGCCCAGAAAACCGGTTCATTGCCGACCCAGACGGCCACCAGGAACCCCACCGCTCCGCCGACGAAACGGGATCCCTGCTGGGTTGCTTCGTTCAGGGCGATGGCATTGGGCAACAGTTCCCGCGGAACCAGGTTGGGCACCAGGGACTGGGTGGTGGTCATCTGGGCGGACCGCAGGGTACCGTTAAGCAGGGACAGGCCCACCAACCACCAGATGTTGGCCAACCCGATCATGACCAGCCCGGCCAGTAGAATGTTGTGCGCCAGGTTGAGGGTATAGGTCCACTGAAGTACCGTCTGGCGGTTGAAGCGGTCAGCAAGGAAGCCGGTGATGACCGTGGAGAATACCCGGGGAATCATGGCCGCGAAGGTAACTACGCCCACCCACAAATACAGCTCGCTGTATTCGTCGGCCAGCACCGCCCGCGCCGCAATCAGGGCCCAGGCCGCCGCCCCGGCGCACAGGTTGGCAGTCCACAGGGTGAGGTAGTCCTTGTGCTCCAGGGCCAGGAGAAAACGACTGAAGGGAGAGGCTATTGCGCCGCCAAGTCCACCTGCCAAGGTCACACCCCGGGCTTCAGGATTGGGGGATTCAGACCCAATGTGCGGGCTGCGGGGCGACGCCAGGTTATGTTTCTACCGGCCAAAAGCACAACTATTCCATCAAACCAATACGCCACATCGCGCGGAAAGCGCTGAATCACGCCCTGAAGGTTGCGCAGATTATATACCCGGCTCCCGATTGATGAAAGGCGGCGCCAGTTATCGGCGGATTCAATAATAGGCCGGAAAATGCTGTGGCTCGCGCCCGGATCAACGGGTTCCGGCCAGCAGTTAACTGGATTTGAACACCGCACTCCGGGCCGGGAAGGCTGAATCGAAATTGCCATAGGGCAACCTGTTTCGGTCCGATTGGTCAGGTAGGAACAAGAACTGGCCTTGCAGCCATGGAACTGCCGCGTTGTGAAAAACGATCCCCGGGAGGCATGAGGCGCCGGCGCGGACTTGAGCCTCAGCCCTGGGGAAAGCAGCGTAACCACCTTCCGCGCTGAGGGGATGCAGGCGGCACGGCCCTGAAGCAAGATCCGGGCAGGTTCCTGGCAGTTATATAGGGACGGGACCAGCGGGGAAAGCCTAGCTGACGGCGGACCAGCGGGGCATCGCCTGGACCCGGATGCTGGCCACCAGGTAAAAGGAGTCCTTCAGACGGCGAATTTCCAGTTCGTGAAATTCACTGTCCACCTCCAGATGTCGGGAGATGGCGGTAAGGATGTCCCTCTCCAGCGAGTCCACAACTGACGGGCTGAGCAGATCATAGCGGTCCCGGCTCAACGCGGCGTTAAGCCGGTCTTTGGCGATGCTCCTGGTGCTGCCCGGTGCGTCCCTGATGTCGTTGGGGGGCCTGGCGCGCAGGAGTTTGCTAAGCATGGGTGTACTCGCTTCGGTTAATTCCCATCAGGTACCTGACTCGGTCCATCAACCCGGATTTCGGTTCCAGGTCCATCAGCGGAATATCTTCACCGTCGATGCGGGCAGCTATTCTGGAAAAGGCCATGCCGGAGGGAGCCTTCTTGTCATGGATTACGGGCACGCCCTGATTGGTGGCCGTAATCAACCGGTCGTCAGCCGGAACCAGCCCCAGGACATCCACGGCCAGCAGTTCCACGATGTCGTCTTTGTCCAGCATGTCCCCGCGCTTCACCATGCCGGGCCTGATGCGGTTGATGATGAGCCGGGGTTGTTGGAGTTCCGCTGCTTCCAGCAGGCCGATAACCCGGTCGGCGTCGCGGATGGCGGAAACCTCCGGGGTGGTGACGACTATCGCCTCCTGGGCCGGGCCGATGGCATTGCGAAAACCCTGCTCAATCCCCGCCGGGCAGTCGATGACTATGTAGTCAAACTCCAGTTCCAATTGGTGGCACAGATCGGTCAACTGGTCGGAGCTTATGCAGTTCTTGTCCCGGGTCTGCGCCGCCGGAATCAGGTACAACTCCGACTGGTGCCGGTCGCGAATCATTGCCTGGTTCAGCTTGCACCGGCCCTCGATGGCGTCCACCAGGTCGTAGACAATGCGGTTTTCGAGGCCCATCACCACGTCCAGGTTCCGCAGACCGATGTCGGTATCGATTACCACTACCCTATGGCCGCGCAGGGCCAGTCCGGCCCCGATGTTGGCGGTGGTGGTTGTTTTACCGACGCCACCTTTTCCCGAAGTGACGACGATGGTCTTACCCTTCATAAGGAACTCCTCCATGGTACTCTTCCGCCTGGGGCGGACCAGCAGGTCCGCCTCGGGCGTCCGCCGCGGCGGAAAAAGGCGCCACAAATATGGCGCTCCGGCGCAGGTAGGCGATCTGCGGATTGACCTGCCGCGGCTGGCCACTCTTCCCTTTCCGGGTCGCCCGGGGCCTTTCGCCGAAGTGGGGGCCTATCTGCAGGCGGTGCGATTCCAGGTTCAACGCAAAGATAGTTGCTTTCAAATTGCCGTCCGAGCCGGCGTGGGCCATACCCCGCAGGGCCCCCAGTACCATGATGTCTCCGCCGGCGACTATCTCCGCTCCGGGATTAACGTCGCCGAAAACCACCACGTCGCCGGGGTACCGGACCACCTCCCCGGAGCGGCAAGTGTTCTTGATAATCAGGGCTTCAGCGCCCCGGGAAGGTATGTCCCCCCGGTTGCCAACGGGGTGGACACCATCCGGCAATCCGCCCAAGACGGAACGGGTGGGATCGCCCAAATTGGCTGACTCTTCGAGGGGATCTGGGTGACAGGGAAGGGCCTCTTCAATCTCGCCAGGGACCGATTCTCGGTCCGCCGCGGCGGATCCGTTGGCCGTGCCCGACGCGTCAGTACGATCCGAGTCAGCTATTGGTGAGGCTTTCCGTTCCTCGCGGCGGACCTGCGCTGGGAGCCTTGGACCTTCCAGTTCGCCAAGGGCGGGCGCACCTAAATCGCTGGCCCCTTGCTGTTCCAGATCGGCAAACTGCATGGAAAGTTGCCGCCCCTCGGGCCTGGCGGCATCTTCGGAACCAGCGGATCTGCCTGGTGCTGAAGAACCCTGATCAGCGGCTTTCCGCAGACTGACGGCCGCATCAAGTTTCTGGTGAGCCGCGGCGGCGGACGTAGAGGCGACTTCATCAACCAGTTCTCCCGCAGTTTCAGCAGCCGGGGGCGGCAGAGCCCGCCTGGGATTGAGAATGGCGTCGGGACCGGCAAGGGCCCTGGACAACACATCGGGCGGGCACCAGTAGCGGGTAACCGTCAAGCCGGTTTCCTGGCCAAGGATGCTCTTGATGACCGCCATTTGATCGGCGGCCAGGATGCGCCGGCCTACGTTTACGGTAACCGTTCCACGGGAATAGAGGCCCCGACATTGGGACAGGTAGTCGCGGAGCCGGCGTTCCGCCATTTCAAAGGGCACTGAGTCGTCTATGTGAAACTGGACGCTTCCGCCCCGGGCGGACCGGCCGACGACTGTTATTGGATCAGGCTGGATGGTTACCGTTTGCGGCATAGGGACAACCCCGCCCACGCTTTATAACCAGTCTATGTTCTGGGAAATGGGCAAGTAGCCCGGCGCCAGCGCTATGGGATACCCCAAGGTATCCCAATAGTCCGCCGCGGCAGAGGCCGCAGGTAGATGCGCTGCGGCGCTTTCCAGGGAATAAAACCAGACGAAGAGAAAAGTAATCAGGTAAACAGGGTTATACCCGTAGAACAAGGGGGACACCGCCTCACACACATCTTCCCATTGGGCCATGTATTTATACCAGGGGGGTCACAAGACATTCAAGACCCTTGGAATGCAGTTTTCGACGTGTTTGTGTCACCGGGGACGCATCGATCCGCCGGAGCCGCCGGAGGTAGATGGTCGGACGGTCAGGATTTACGACTTCGCGCTTTCAAGGAGGGGCGGGCCGCCTAAGCCGAATGCGCGGACGGACCCCCGAACACCGCGACCGAGCAGGTGAATGACCCGGGTCGGCCGCCCAAGTTGTGAGTCAGGCCCAGGTCAGCCTTGCGCAGCTGCCGTCCTTCCGCCTTGCCCTGCAACTGCTTGTAGACCTCGTAGATCATCCGGATACCGCTGGCTCCTATGGGATGACCGAAACACTTCAGGCCGCCGTCGGTGTTCACCGGAAGCTCACCTTCCAGGGTAAAACTACCGTTGGCAACGTCGTCGCTGCCCCTGCCCCTGGGGCTGAATCCCAGGTCTTCGTAGATTATCAGTTCCGTAATAGTGAAACAGTCGTGGACCATGGCCATGTCCAGTTCCTCGCGAGGGTTGCCGATGCCGGCCTCCTGGTAGGCCGCCTGGCTGGCCCGCACGCTCTCCGGGAAATGGGTAAAGTCCCAGTCGCTTCGGATGGCACCGAAGGCACCCACGGACAGGGCCAGCGCCTTCACCAGAACGTAGTCCTGGCGGAAGCTGCGGGCAATCTCCGGGGTTGTTATTATGGCCGCCGCCGCGCCGTCGCTCACCCCGCAGCAATCAAACAGACCCAACGGCCAGGCGATCATGGGAGCGTTGACCACCTGGTCCGCACTGATTTCCTGTTGAAAGTGGGCCCGGGGATTCAGGGTACCGTTGTGATGATTCTTGGCGGCGATCTCTGCCAGCGTCCTCTTTCCCTCTTCGTAGGGAATGCCGTACTGGTGGAAGTAGCGGGTGGCGGCCATGGCGAACTGGGACGGCGGAGGCGTGGGCGGAGTCACGTCGGAGCCGGGCGCTTCCGGCACCGCCAACCCGGAGAAACCCGAATCCTTGAGCTTCTCAACGCCCACGGCCAGGACAATGTCGTAAATTCCGGCGGCCACCGCGTAGGCGGCGTTGCGGAAGGCATCGGTAGCGGTGGCGCAGGCATTCTCCACCCGGGTTATGGGAATGTAGTCCAGCTTCAATGCTTCGGCCAGGGGCTGGCCGGTGCGGAAACTGCTGACCGTGCCCAGCCACGCCGCCTGCACGTCCTTCGCCTCTATGCCGGCATCAGCATAGGCTTCGTAGGCAGCCTCTACCATCAGGTCGGCGGCGCTGGCGTCCCAGCGCTCCCCGAACTTGGTGCAGCCCATTCCGATTATGGCAACCCGGTCTTTGATGCCGTTCATTTCCTGCCTCCTGCTTGTCCGCCACGTCGGACCCTCGTTTCCGACTTCAAGCGGCGGGGCGCTGCCTTCCAGTAGTAGTTGTGGATTCCGTTGACAACCCGCAGCTTTCTGAAGCTCATTTCCACCGGCATACCCACACAAACTTCGTCCAGTTCCCGGTCGGTCATCATGCAGATGATGCGGCCGCCGCCCTGGAAGTCCACCACGCTCACCACCAGCGGGGTATCCACGGCGCCGGCGATATAGTCCATGGAATAGGTAAAAATCTCCCCGGGCCGGTCGCTCAGCCTGACGAAAGAATAATCGTCGGTGGCCTGGCAGTTCACGCAGACCCGCTGGGGCGGATACTGGACGTAACCGCAGGCGTTGCAACGACCAGCATACAGCCTGAGGTTCTTGTTGCTTTCCCGCCACATGGCCGAAACGGACGGTGAAGAAGGAGTGGGACGCCGGGCGGCGTCATCGGTCAGCCACACATCCCGCCACTTGGCGTAGGTCTCGTAACTCTGCAGGACAGCGCGGGAATCCAGGTACGCCCCCAGCCCGCTCCGCCGGAGGTGGGCCCCAGGCGGAGGCGTGCCCTGTTTTACCAATTCGGTAGTCCTGAAGCCCAGGACGTCACTGCCGTCCCCATAGGACACCGCCAGGAGCAATTCTCCGGAGGCCGCATCCTCCAGGGCTCCCGCCAGGAGCATTAGCGGAAAGGCGGCCCCGGTGTTGCCCAGCCGACCGAACAACGGGTCCTGCACCTGTTCGGTATTCAGACCCAGGCGTCGCGCCAGGCGGGCGTGGCGGCGTGCATCCGGCGCATAGAGAGCGACTCGGGCTATGTCCCTTCTGTCCATTTGGAGCTTCACCAGGAAGCCGTCGAAGGCGTCGGGGACTATTCGCTCCAGGCCCTCTTCGGTGGCGAACCGGTCTTCCCACGAGCGGACAAAGGGGTCGCCGGCGGCGCGCCAGGTGTCCAGCATGTTCTCAGTAAGTGTATGGGCGCCGACGAATTCGGCGATCAAATCATCCTGGCCAACCAGGTAAGCCGCCGCTCCGTCACCCGAGTTCCGTTCGGTTTCGCTGCGGGGCGCCCCCTGGCGGCTGTCGGCCACCACCACCAGGGCCTGCCGGGCCGAACCGGCCGCAATGGCGTCCAGGGCAGACCGCAAGGCGGTGGTACCTGCTCGGAGCACGTCGGTTACATCGGCGGCGAAGATGTCTCGCCTGAGGTCCAGGGCCGCAGCGACGATAGCCGCGCCCTGTTTTTCCGCGTAGGGTGCGGTGGAACTGGCGAAGAACAGGGCGTCTATGGCTTGCGGGTCACGGCCGCGCAAACAGTCCAGCCCCGCGGCCACGGCCATGGTGACGCTGTCCTCGTCAAAGTTGGCGACGGCCCTTTCCTGGGAGCCAGGCCAGCCGGCGGTTTCCGCCCCCAGCCTGAATCTGGGCACATAGGCTCCGTAGGCTACGATTCCTGGCGCTGCCATACAATCCTCTGCTCAATGTGCGGCTATGCTATCAGCCACTTTTCCGGCATGTCAATTTGGCTGGATTGCTGAACGGGCTTCGGCGTCAGTGGCGCCGCCCCGAACGGACGCAATCCGCTTCCAGGCAGGGCAAGTTGGAAACCGGCCCCGGCCCGGGAAATTCTACCTGACCCGCAACCCTATCTCCTGCAACGCCAAAACTTGGGCCGACCAGCCGCTATGTTACAATTTATTCCCTTTCCCGATTCATCCCAACGCTGTACCTGGTGCACCCAGATCTGGCAAGAAAGAGTTCACCGTGAACAAGCTCCGACTCTTCGGAACATACCTGATAGTAATGGCGGCCGGGGCTGCTCTGGCCCTGGCGGTGAATTACGGCCTGCAGGGAGCCTTTGAAACGCCCGAGCCGGTGACGGCTTCGTCCTCTGAACTGCCGCCGGAGTTCGGGCGGCTGGGAGAAGCCTGGGAATTGCTCCAGCGAGAACACATTGACCGCAGCACAATGGACGCCACAGTGCTCAGCCGCGGAGCAATTCGGGGGATGCTGGATGCCCTGGAAGATCCCTACGCATCATACCTGGACCCCCAGCGCTTCGGTGAGGAGGAGTCCAAGATTCAGGGGGTGTTCGAGGGCATCGGAGCCCAGGTGGGAATCAGGGAAGATCAGCTGACGGTGATTGCGCCGTTACCCGACACGCCTGCCCAACGGGCTGGCATCCGGGCCGGCGACGTGATTCTGGAGGTGGACGGGGAAGCCACCGAAAACCTCAGCCTTCAGGAAGCCGTCTCCCGCATCCGGGGCCGTAAGGGCACCACGGTGGAATTGCTGGTCCTCCACGCCAACGAAAACAGTCCGGTCCTTATCCCCATTACCAGGGGAGAAATCCCCCTCGAGACGGTGCGCTTCACCATGCTGGAGGACGGCATCGGACACCTGCAGATTTCCAGCTTTGCCTCCACCACCAACAGCCACGTAGGCGAGGCGCTGCAGGAATTCAGGGAAAACAACGGCCGCGGCCTGATCGTTGACCTGCGCTATAACCCCGGCGGGCTGTTGGGAGTGGTGGTGGATGTTACCAGCCAGTTTCTGGATGAGGGGCTGGTTACCTACGAACTGGACGGCCTGGGCAACCGCCGGGAATGGGAGGTTTCGTCAGGCGGCAACGGCAGGGACATCCCTATGGTCGTGCTGGTTAACCAGTACAGCGCCAGCGCCAGCGAGGTCTTCGCCGGCGCCATCATTGACCACGACCGCGCCCCGGTGGTAGGAGAAACCACTTTCGGCAAGGGCAGCGTAAATACCAGGCATCGCTTGTCCGACGGTTCGGGCATCTACTATACCATCGCCCGGTGGTACACCCCCGATGGGACCCTCATCGAAGGTTCGGGAATAACCCCGACCATCATGGTGGAGGCCGACTCCGAATCAGGTTCCGACCCCCAATTGGATAAAGCGGTAGAGTTGTTGGGAGGCAGTGCGGAAGGCCCCTCCCGGCCCCAATTCTAGCCGGATCCCCATTCTATCCGGAATTCGAACAGTAACAGGCAGCGCAATGCCCAGCAGAAAGAAGAAGACAACTGCAAAAGAGCAGCCCAATAACAGGACCATAACCGTCAACCGACAGGCCACTTTCAACTACGAAATCACTGACCGGTACGAGGCGGGCCTGGCCTTGACGGGCACCGAGATAAAGTCGGTCCGCGCCGGACGGGTGGACTTGCGGGATGCTTACGCCCGGCCCCAGGACGGTGAGCTATGGCTGCTGAACTCGCACATAGCCCAGTACGACCCGGCCAGCATCTTCAATCACGAACCCAGGCGGCCCCGCAAGCTGCTCCTCCACAAGGAGCAAATCGCCCGTCTCACCGACGAAGTGTCCCAGAAGGGTCTGACTATCGTGGCAACACGGCTCTACATCAAGAACCATGTCGCCAAGGTGGAATTGGGCCTCGCCAGGGGCAAGCGCCAGTTCGACAAGCGGCGGGCCATCCGTGACCGCGAGATGGACATGGCCGCCCGCCAGGCCATGCGGGCCGTAAGGTGAGGTTGGCGCCTGCCCACTTAGGGCAGAACTGCCGCCATTAGCTTGATTTAGTACTGGCGAAGGGGTCCACGGAAAGCCCCCACCAATTCCCGCCCGCCCCGACCTTTCTGCGGGAGGGTTTGAAGAATTCCTTTCCCCTTGATGGCGGAAGGTTAGGATGTGGGTGACAGGTTGCTAACGGCCAATCCCACTCACCCTGACCCTCTCCCCTCAAGGGAGAGGAGATTTGTTCAGATGTTCCCCGGATATCCGGGAAGGACCTGGACGGAGTGCGAAGTTCCCACCCGCGTGGGAACGACGGGATGTCCCCAAAGTTCAAGCGCCTTTCCCCTTTTGGCCCATTTCGGTTGCCCCGCTTTCCCCTGTGCTGGGGTATAATCCGTGCCTGTCAGCGTCCGCCATACCGCAGCCGCCATGCGGCGGTCCCAAGTTCCAAAGAAGCGGACGGTGCCAGGAGGAATGAATTGATCAGGAGCCTCGGAGACAAGACCCCCAGGATTGCCGAGACGGCGTGGGTCAGTGAATTCGCCTACGTGGTGGGCGACGTGGAAATCGGGGAATACAGCAGCATTTGGCCCGGGGTTACCATCCGGGCCGACGGGGAAGAGAAGGTTGAAATCGGGAATTATGTTAACGTTCAGGAAGGCGCCGTCATCCACGGCAATGGAATGGTCATCGAAGACTACGTAACCATTGGCCATGCCGTTGTCGTCCACGGCACGCGCATTGGCACCGGCTCCCTGCTGGGCAATAACTGCACCTTCCTGAACCGCTCGTCCATCGGCAAAGAATGCCTCATCGCCGCCAATTCAGTGGTGCGTTCCGGAACTCACGTGCCCGACCGCTCCTTCTTTACCGGCGTCCCCGGCACCGTCAAGCAGGAAGTGAACGAAGACCAAATAGAAATGATGAAGCGGACGGCCGGTCACCTGGTGGAGCGGGCCAAGGTTTTCATGGACAACGGCCTGTAACCTGGCGGGCCAGGGCGTCAGCCAGGCGTCTAACCTTTCGAATTCACTGGTGACGCCCTACCGCCGGCTAACCCAGGCGGTGCGCCACGGGAAGGACCTCTCTTGCCAGGTGTTCCATAACGCCGACACAGGCGTCGATGCCCTCCACCCGGAAGTCGTAGGTCAACTGGTCTATCCCCAGCTCACGGCAATATACCAGGTCGTCGATAACTTCCTGGGTTGTCGCAATGATAACGCCGCCGGTCCGCACCGACTTTTCCTCGCTTGCGGCCAGGTCGGTAAAGTGCAGGCTACGTTTGAGGGAAATGGATATCTCCGCGGGATCGCGACCCGCTCGTTCGGCCTGTTCCCGCAGGTAGGGCAGGTTCTGGGCCACGAAATCGGGAGTCTGACGGGTGGTGTGCCAGCAGTCCCCATACCTGGCTACCCGGCGCAGCGCCGGGCGGCTGTGCCCGCCCACCCAGATGGGAATGTGGGGTTGCTGCACCGGCTTGGGATAAAACTGGATGCCTTCGATGTCGAAGTACCTGCCGTGAAAGTCGGGGTCCGATTGGGTCCACAAAGTCTTGAAAATCTCCAGGTACTCGTCACTCATGGGTCCCCGCTCGGCGTAGGGAACCCCCAGGGTATCAAACTCCTTCTCAAGCCAGCCCACGCCCACCCCGCAGATCATGCGCCCGTTGGACAGAACGTCAAGCGACGCAAACATTTTGGCCTGCACCAGAGGGTTGCGGTAGGGTAGGATTATGACGGTGCTGCCCAGCTTGATGGTATCGGAACACGCCGCCATGTACCCCAGCATGGTCATAGTTTCCAGGAATGGTTCGTCCGAGGGGCGGGAGAATGACCCGTCGGCGGTATAAGGGTATTGATTGGTCCCGCCCGTGGGCAGCAGGATGTGGTCTCCGGCGAGCACCGACTCGAACCCCAGTTCCTCGGCTCGCCGGACAAAGCGGCGAATGCCTTCGGCGTCGGGCAGCCTCGGAATGCTTAGACCTATGTTCATAGAATGAACCTTCTCCTCTGACTTGGGCCACAACTGGCGCGCCCATGAGGTCAGTCGCCAAAGACATTGTGAATGCCATCACCCAGCATTGTAACAGGGAATCCCGTTGGGGCTACGGGGAAGTAATAGCTGCGCCGGTGGCCGAGGGAGCCGACGGCCTCAGGCCAGCAGGCGCTCGGCCAGCTGCAGAAAGTCGTCTACGATAATGTCCGGCTGGTAATCCGAGTCCTCGGTGGGAAGTTGGTAGCGATTCACATAGGCTGCCCTGAAACCGCAGGCCTGGGCTCCCAGGATATCGAAGGAGTGGGCCGCAACCATCATTATCTCCCCCGGCTCACACTTCAAACGCTGCACCGCCTTGCGGTATATACCAGGGGAGGGTTTGAAGGCTCCCACCTGGTCGACCGAAATGATGGAATCGAACTGCACGGGCACGTTGTTTTCCAGCAGCCTCTCCAGGTACCACTGCTCCCCGTTGGACAGGGCAACCAGCCGGTAGCGGTCGCCCAGGGACCGCAGTCCCTCGATGGCGTCGGCGTAGGGTTGCAGGTTCATATAGACCTGCATGAACTCCTGCACGGCGTCGGCCGTATAGCCCACGTTGTGCTTCTTCAGACAGTAGACAAAGGCGCGCCGGCAGGTTTCCAGGTAGCCGCTGTGCCCCAGTATCAGCAGGTTGTCCTGGTACTGCTCGATGCGCTGCCGTTCCCGCCAGTCCGCATAGAAGGCCTGGCCCGTAACCTCCGAACCGTTGGCCGCCAGGAAATCCCCGGCTGGGCCGGCCAGGCTGCCCGTCAGGTCCATGACGGTGCCGAATATATCGAAGGTGAGGTACTTGACCCTGTCCAAAGAATGCCCTGCCATGCTATGGCCCTCCTGCCTGCCTGGTTACATCCTGTTCGCCGGCCTGTCGATGTACGAGTCCCGTGGACGGACAGTATACTAAACCGCAACCGGGACGGGGGTCTGTTCACAAACAGAGTGCGGGGGAAAGGCGCCGAAACCTGAAAATGAACTCCGGCGCTGGATGAGGTCACGCTGAGCTTGCTGAAGGGCCTGGACTTCCGCGGCAGGCCCCTGACCAATGGACTTGCAATGCCAAGTCATTAGGCGCCCTGGACTCTTCGACTTCGCTCGGAGTGACGGGTCTTAAAGCCCGACTGCTCCGGATTAGGGCGCCGCATGGTAAACCCCGAACCCAACCTCAGGTGGTAGAATCAAGCCAGCATTTCTGGAGAAGGAGTTGACATGGACATTGGAATTACGGCGAGAGTGTCATCCAACTCAATTGACCCGGCGGCGCTGGCCCAACGGGCCGAGGAGCTGGGCTTCGAGTCCTTCTGGCTGCCGGAGCACCCCATCCTTCCGGTCAACACCACTTCCCGCTACGGCGGCACCGCGGATGGCTCCATTCCTCCTTCCATGGCCGACATTGGCGACCCCCTGATTGGCCTGGCCCGCGCCTCGGCGGCCACCGGCTCCATAAAGCTGGGCACCGCCATCAGCCTGGTACCGGAGCACAATCCGCTGCTGCACGCCAAGCAGATCGCCACCCTGGACCGGCTCTCAAACGGACGATTCCAGTTTGGCATTGGTGCTGGCTGGCTCCAGGAAGAGACCGAAATTATGGGCGGCGATTTTCGGCGCCGGTGGAGCCAGACCCGCGAGCATATCCTGGCCATGAAACAGCTCTGGACTCAGGAAGAAGCCGAGTTCCACGGCAGCTTTGTAGACTTTCCTCCCGTTCGCTGCTCCCCCAAACCGGTGCAGAATCCCCATCCCCCGGTCTACCTGGGTGGATTCGCCGCCAATGTCTTCAAGCGGGTGGTGGAGTATGGAGATGGGTGGATGCCGGTGCGGGTTGACGCGGAACAGGTACGCAGGGGCCGGGCGACCCTGGACGAACTGGCGGAGGCAGCCGGCCGCGACCCCGCATCCATACGCCTGATGGTCTGCAACGTCCCACCGGACGCGGAACTTATCGGGTGCCTGGAGGCGGCCGGGGCCGACCGCGTTACCATAGGTCTGCCCGCCGATGCGGGAGATGGGGCCTTAAGGGCAATGGAGGACATCGCCTCGGCAGTTATGGGTTAGAGGACCACGAACCAGTTTCTTTTTGATCGAGCAAAGCACTAACACATCAGCTTTGACTGCCCCGCAGCAATTGAGTTATGTCTTCCTGAGCCTGCCGAAAGGCCCCGCATCCAACCTGAAGGCAACGCTCAGCTAATCGAGAATACCTTGAGAGACCCATTTCAGGTGCTTCGGCTTCGCTCAGCATAACATTGCCTTAATAGTAAGATTACGCCAAATAAAGGAGGCCCCATGACTACAGGAACCGCCAATGCAGTAGACCGTTATGTTCGAGTCGGCGACCTCAACCTTCACTACCTGGAGTGGGGCAAGGCCGGCGATCCGCCGGTAATCATGGTCCACGGTCTCAGCGGCAACGCCCACAATTTCGATAACCTGGCGCCCCACCTGGTGGCCCGTTACCACGTCATATCGGTGGACGTCCGCGGCCGGGGCAACAGCGACTGGGCGGCCGACGCCAACTATGGCAACGACGCCTATATTGCCGATCTGGAAGGGCTGCGACAGGCCCTGGGTTTCGAGCGAATTTCGCTGGTCGGCACCTCCCTGGGCGGCCGCATCTCCATGACCTACGCCGGAACTTACCCCGACCGGGTGGAGCGCGCCGTGCTGAACGACATCGGCCCTGAGATTGATCCCCGGGGCGGCGAACGCATCGCCTCCAGCACCCGGGATGCGGTGACCACCTTTGAGACGATGGAAGAGGTGATAGCCTGGCACTGCGAGCAACGGGTGGGGTTCGCCGCCCTCAGCGAAGCCGACCAGCGGGCCATGGCGGGCCATGCGGTTAAGGCCCTCCCCGGGGGTCGCTATACCTGGAAAATGGACCCGGCGGTCCGCACCGACCCCCGCCGTCCCGACCCCGAAACCTCATGGAAGCTGGCGATGAACATCCCGAGCCCGGTGCTGCTGGTGCGGGGAGGGGACAGCGACCTGCTGTCGCCGGAGACGGCCCGGCGCATGGTCGCGGAGATGCAGGACTGTCGCATGGTGGAAGTGCCCGGCGTGGGTCACGCGCCAACCCTGACAGAACCCGAGGCCCTTGGGCCGATCATCGAGTTCTTCTCGCTGGCGTAGGAATCGTGTCAAGTTCGCGGCCAAGCAGCACGGAAGAGGTAGAGGGCATTGTTGGGTGGCCATTCACCGCTTTTCCAAACTCCCACTAGCAAGGGGGACGGGGACTTCGGATATTCCCCCTGGACCCAGTTTCCGTGCCCAGGCCCGGAAAACCAGCTGAAACGGGCCGCTGCTCCCATGGGTGGACGGCCCTTCAGGATTGAGGAATTGGAAGGTTGCCCACCGAACCGGCAGCGAACTATCCGTAGAGCGGAGGGAGGCAAGAAGACGTGACCAGTCAACGTGAATCCTGGCTGGCGCTGGCGGCGGAAGAACCGCTGGAGCCGGAGCTGCCCATCTGCGACCCGCATCACCACTTCTGGGATCGGGAGGCAGACCGCTACTTCCTGGACCAACTCGTCCAGGACCTGGCTGGCGGCCACAACGTCAGTCAGACGGTGTTCATCGAGTGCAACTCCATGTACCGGGCCCGTGGGCCGGAGGAGCTGCGCCCGGTCGGCGAAGTCGAATTCGTCCGGGGCATTGCTGCCCAGAGCGCCAGCGGCCAGTACGGGCCCACGGAAGTGGCCGCCGGCATCGTTGGTCACGCCGACCTGTTGCTGGGCTCGGCAGTACAGACGGTGCTGGAAGCCCTTGTGGCGGCCGGCGGCGACCGTTTTCGGGGCATCCGCTTCTCCTGCGCCTGGGACGCCAGCCCCCAGGTCGGCGCCCCCGCATCCAACACGGCGGGGATGCTGCAGGATACCCGTCTCCGAGCAGGATTCGCCTGCTTGCAGGGCCTGGGCCTCAGCTTTGACGCCCTGGTGTACCACACCCAGTTGAACGAACTGGCAGACCTGGCTGGCGCCTTCCCCGACACCACTATCATCCTGAACCACGTGGGGCGTCCCCTGGGAGTGGGCCCCTACTCCGAAAAACGGGCCCAGGTTTTTGCCGACTGGCAGCGGGGCATTGCCGCAGTGGCCCAGCGGGAGAACGTCGTGGTAAAGCTGGGCGGATTCGGCAACCTGATCAGCGGCCACGACTGGCACCGGCGCGCCACTCCCCCCACATCGCGGGACCTGGCCGAAACCGTCAGCCCGTGGCTGAGCTATTGCATTGAGCAATTCGGGCCGGAACGCTGCATGTTCGAAAGCAATTTCCCGGTGGACAAGGCGTCCTACCCCTACACCACGGTCTGGAACGCCTTCAAGCAGTTCTCCCGGGACTTTTCCGATATCGAGAGGGCCGCCATGTTCCAGGAAACGGCGGTGCGGGCCTATCGATTACGGGCAGCCCCTTGATAGAGGACCTTCGAATATCACCGAACAGCGTCGTTCCGGACGAGGAAGGAATCTCCAATTTTTAAGTCCGAGCATCGCGCCTGCGCGGGAATGGCGGGTTGTCCCCCCAGATTGGTATGCGACACCCCGGCCAGCCCACCGAAAAATCGTCTAATCACAGGAGGACAGCATGGCATTGCAATGGGAACAAGTCGCGGGACCATTCAGCCGTTTGACCGAAGGGCCGGCCTGGGACGGAGAGCGGCTTCTGTTCACTTACATTCCGGCCAGCCGCATCATGGTCTACGACCCGGAGACCGGCCAGTGCAGCATCTACCGCGAGAACACCAACCACACCAACGGCCTGGCTTTCGACGCCGATGGTCGCCTCTTCGGCTGTTGCTCCGGCGGCCGCTCCATCGTCCGTTTCGATCCCGACGGGACCACCACCACCATCGTTGACCGGCTGGACGGCCAGCGCCTGAACACGCCCAATGACCTGGCCATAGACCGGCGGGGACGC
Source organism: Dehalococcoidia bacterium (assembly GCA_965207275.1). GTDB lineage: Bacteria > Chloroflexota > Dehalococcoidia > Lucifugimonadales > UBA3495 > Bin22. Next base: position 839,861 of record CBDBMH010000002.1, on the reverse strand, counting down.
ATCTGGTTCAGCAATCCCTGGAACGAGGGGAACATCGACCCCAGCGAGCAGCAGGAGAACATGAACCGGGACATTCTGCGGGCCGACCCCCAGCCCGACGGCAGCTATAGCTGCCAGAGGATGACCTACGATACCACCGGCACCAACGGGCTGCTGGTGTCGCCCGACGAGCGCAGCCTGTACATTATCCAGACCGACCCCTCGCCCGACGGTGTGCGCGAACTTCGTTCCTACCCCATCAATAGCGACGGGTCCCTGGGCGAGTACATCGTGCTGCACCAGTTCGGCCGGGACCACCGAGGGCCCCAGCGCGGCATTGACGGCATGTGCCTGGACTCGGAGGGGAATATCGTGGGAACGGCCGGGAACACTCTCAGCGGCCCCGGGCCCATGATTTACGTCTGGACCCCCCAGGGCAGGGTGCTGGAGACCTACCCCATGCCCGTGGGCGTGGACGGCCCGACCAATTGCTGCTTCGGCGACGCCGACCAGAGCAGTCTGTACGTCACCACCGGCCAGGGCCACCTGCTCCGCCTGCGCAACACCGGTCGCCGGGGCTGGATTATGTGGCCGCCGGTCCGGTAGCCCGCCAATTCTCTGAAGACCGGGCGAGTCACAGCAAGAAAATTTGCAGGGTCTTTCAACGCCTGACCCGTGCGCGTATCCCCATTGACCCGTAGAGGCGAGCCGACAGTCGCCCCTGCGTGCGGGGACGCCAATTAATCGAAAGCCCCGGCAAACCCTCGCCCTGCGGAGGACCAGCATGAGTGAAGAGATCTGCTACGCCCCCATTACCGACCTGGCAGCAAGAATACGCCGGAAAGAATTATCGCCTATTGAGGTGGTGCAGGCCCATCTGGACCGTATCAACCAACTCAACCCAACGTTGAACGCCATAGTCTTCTTTGCGGATGATCCTCTGGGAGAGGCCAGGCAAGCGGAAGCGGCGGTGATGAGGGGGGATGACCTGGGTCCTTTCCACGGTGTGCCCTATACCCTCAAGGACTGCATCGAAACGGCGGGTATGCGAATGTCCCTGGGGTCAAAGATTTACGATGGCTACATTTCCCGGCAGGACGCCGAGGTCTACACCCGCCTAAAGGCGGCCGGCGGCATCCTGCTGGGCAAGACCAACATGCCTGAGTTTGCCCTCTGGTGGGAAACGAACAACGATGTCTTCGGGGTAACTCGCAATCCCTGGAGCCTGGACCGCACGGCCGGGGGATCCAGTGGCGGCGAGGTGGCCGCCATTGCCGCGGGCCTATCGCCCTTCGGCCTGGGGACTGACCTGGGCGGGTCCATCCGCGCGCCGGCCAGCCTTTGCGGCGTTGTGGGCCTCAAGCCCACCCTGGGCCGGATACCCTACACCGGCATTCAGCCGCAGACCATCCTGCGGGCAATCCACGTGGGGCCCATTGCTCGCACCGTCGGCGACGTGGCCCTGGGCATGTCGGTACTTGCCGGCGCCGACGACGTGGACCTGTACACGCCGCCCGTGCCCGTGCCGGACTACGCTCCCCTGGACGCTGACCTGGGTGGGATGAAGGTTGGCTGGAGCCCCACCGCCGGCGTGCCGGTGAAGCCGGACGTCCAGCGGTCGGTGGCCGAAGCGGCGGCGGCCCTCGGTGAGACTGGCCTGAACGTTGAGCCGGTGGAAATACCGGCATTGACCGAGAATAACTCCTCCGCAATTTCCACGGTTATCTATACCATGGAGGCCAGGCGCTACTCCGCCCCCACCATTGCGGGCAGGGAGTCGGAACTGACGGCGCTCTTCCGGTCCCGCTTCGTGGACGGCAGTACCTTCACTATGGACGACTACCTGAACGCGGCAGATGAGTGGGAGAAGCTGCGTCAAGCGGTAAAGGAGTACTTCACTCGCTACGACATTTTCCTGTGCCCCACGGTGCCAATGCCGGCCTTTCCCCACGGGCAGAACGAGTTTCACATCGAAGGGCGGGACCTGGCGGGCCGGCACACCTTGCGCCTGACCCTGCCCTGGGACCTTACCGGCTCTCCGGCCATCTCCGTGCCATACGGTTTCAGTCCGGATGGCCTGCCCATAGGGGTCCAGGTGGTGGGCCGTCATTTCGATGAGTTGAAGGTGCTGCAGGTAGCCAGAAAGCTGGAAGCCAGCATGCCCCAGGTCCGGCGTCCGCCCATCGGTTGAAAGCAAAGAGAATAATGACCCTACCGGCGCAAGGTTTGGAGACCGGACAGCAGCCCAGCAACGAGTTGATCCCTCTTTCCCAGACAGGTGGGGCATAAAAAAAGCCGCCCCCTTTGGGCGGCCAACTTGCCTGATCCTACTTGTGCGTTCCAGTTCAAGGGGAACTGGTGCCGAAGGTCGGACTCGAACCGACACGGGATTGCTCCCACCGGTTTTTGAGACCGGCGCGTCTACCATTCCGCCACTTCGGCCGGGGTTACATGCAGGGCAATAACCTGCGCTTTCAGGTAGTATGTCCATTATATCATTGGTTTGCACGGCATTCAGCAGCATTCCCCGGTACTATTGGGGCCCAAATTTCGTCCTTGTCCCATATGCGGTGATATGGCTGCGGCGTTGCCGAGGCGCCCCGGCGTATCGACTCCCCAACGCGTGGTTGCCCCACGCCTTCGGAACAGTCTTCTTGACTCAAATAGAAGGGCAAACTTATAATTCTTGCCTGGAGTGTGTCCTTAATATGCCGAAAAGAACCTATCAGCCAAAGAAACGCCGTCGGGCCCGCGTGCATGGCTTCAGGGCCCGGTCCCGAACTTCTGACGGACGGGCGGTCCTTCGTCGCCGAAGATTCAAGGGAAGGCATCGCCTGACGGTCTGACGGGCAGTCTGATCTATGCAGCGACGCCATCGCTTGACGGAGAGCAGGCGCTTTGCCGAGATTCACCAGGATGGAATCAGCGCAGCAAACCGCCTGCTTGTGTTGAGGGCGTTGCCTAATGGCCTTGACCATAGCCGATACGGCTTTGTGGTCAGCAAGCGAATCGGGAATGCGGTAACCAGGAATATTGTCAAGCGTAGACTAAGGGAAGTAGTAAGACAAAACAGGATTAAGGAAGGGTGGGACGCGGTCTTTATCGCCCGTCGCGGCGCCGCCGATGCCGAGTATATTCAGTTGAAACAAGCCACCAACAATCTATTGCGGCGCGCCAAATTATTCCAGACCACACCCTTTCATGGCCAGTAATCAACCCATGAGATTTGTCGCTTTAGGACTTATCCGGTTATATCAGGCGGCCATTTCTCCCTACCTCCCTTCCGTTTGTCGTTTCACCCCGTCCTGCTCCCACTATGCGGCCCAGGCCATAGAACGGCATGGTTTTCTTCGGGGCAGCGTAATGGGCGCCAGGCGAATCCTGAACTGTCGCCCAGGGGGAGGTAAAGGGTACGACCCCGTACCATAAATAATGTCCTTAAATTCTGTCTTTCCGTCCCTCCCAGCCAATTGGCGCCTTCGAATTCCGTCCGGCGCGCCTTTCATCCACCCCAAGCCCTCGACATTCACGAGCCCTCTGAAGAGGATCTGTGGTTTGCTGTGCCTGGCTATTGCGTTGTTGGCGACCGCATGCACCCCTAACCTTGGCGGCGACAACCTGGGCTGGGGGCCCGTTTCAGCATCATTCGCCGAGGCTGCTGGAGAATCAACCAGGGTTTATGTCGTGTCCCCCATGGATGGCGACCTGGGTGACCTGGGCGCCCTGATGGGACAGGACCTGGGCGATGACGAGCGCCAGGTAAAAGTGCGGGCCCTGGAAGATTTCGGTTCAGGTTCGCCCAGGGTTGTATGGACCTACCCACCGCTGGGCAGCGGAACCGGCATCGAAGGGGCCTTCGGGCCACCGGCGGTAAGTGAAGAGCTGGGCCTGGTATTCGTGGGCGGCGTCGATGGCCACCTCTACGCCCTCAGCGCGGAAACGGGCGAGGAAACCCTGGGCTGGAAGCGGGCCGTGCGCAACGATCCCTCGATGGAGCCTCAACCAATAATCGGGGCGCCCGTCCTCACGGAATTGGTCAACAGCGAAACGGGCCCGACCACTATTCTCATGGTCGTTTCCGAGGACGGAAACCTTTATGCCTACAACGCCGGTACCGGCGAGGAACTGTCCTGGTCACCATTCAGGACCGGGGGCAAAATTTGGTCGACGCCGTTAGTTCAAAACGGGGTCGCATACTTCGGCTCCCATGACCATTACGTCTACGCCGTGGGTTTGCGAGACGGACGCCAACTGTGGCGTTATGAGACCGGTGGGGCAGTGGTGGGCAACCCCCTGCTGTTTGCGGGAAAGCTGTTCATAGGTTCCTTCGATCGGAACCTGTATGCCCTGGATGCCGATGACGGCGACCTGGAGTGGGCCTTTGAAGGCCAGAACTGGTTTTGGGCCCAGCCCGTAACTGATGGGGAGACTATATTCGCCCCCTCAATGGACGGTTTTGTTTACGCGCTCTCTCCCCAGAATCCCCTGGCGGGAGAACCGAAGGAAGCTTTGTGGCGGCACAACATGGAAGGGCCGATAGTTTCGACCCCCGCCCTGGTGCCCCTGGGACTGGTGGTAGCCGCCGTTGACGGCAAGATGAAGCTCCTGAGCACCAGTCCTTCAAACCTGGTGGATGGGGAGGTAATCAGCAACTTGCCTATCCTCGAAGAGGGCGAAATAAAGGCTCCCCTGGTAGCCGGCGCTCCGCCCAATCCATCCCTGGGCACCGAGTTGGACAGCCTGTCAGTCATTCAGCGTTATTCCGTATTTGTAGCCGGCGACAACGGTATTGTCCGGCGAATTTCCGTCACCGAAGGGCAGGATAAGGAATCCATTTGGTGCTTTGACAGCTCCATTCATCGACAATGCAATTAGCGGACAGGCGTAGCGCCCGCCATCATGCAGGACCGGACAACTAGGAGTCCCGTTGGAATTTCTTGACTTTTTCTTCGTACTCTGGAACGAAGTAATCATTCGCCCGATGCTCAACACCCTGATGGTGTTGTACGTGGTCTGCTTCAACAACATGGGGCTGGCCATCATCGCCTTCACCATCCTGGTGCGGTTGGTAACCCTTCCCCTGACCTTGAAGCAGATTCGCCAGATGCGGCGGATGAGCGAACTGCAGCCCCGAATGCGGGAGATCCAGGAACGTTACAGTGGCGACCGGGCGCGCGTTTCCCAGGAAACCATGAAGCTCTACCGGGAGTCCGGCGTTAGCCCTATTGGCTGCCTCGGCCCGCTGGTGGTGCAGCTGCCCATCCTCATCGGGCTCTTCCGGGTCCTGATTCAGACCCTGTTCACCAAGCCGGAAGACCTGGTTGACCTCTCCCAAAAGCTGTATCCCTGGATTACTTTCGTCCCGATTCACTCCGCCGCTCCATTGAGCGACACTTTTCTATGGTTGAAACTGGGAGAACCGGACCCTTCTCCCATAGTGCTGCCCATCCTGGTAGCAGCGACTACCTTTGTGCAGCAAAAAATGACAATGACCCCCTCCCCGGACCCGCGCCAGCAGTCCAGTCAAAACATGATGCTTTGGATGATTCCCATATTCCTGGGATTCTTCTCTCTGCAGTGGCCCAGCGGACTTCCTCTTTACTGGATTATCTCCAATGTTATTGGCGTGGGCATTCAGTACTTTATAACCGGCTGGGGGCCCTTGTTCCCACTGATCCCCAGGTCGGCCCCGGCAGCGAGCCGGCCGACCCAGTCCGCCGTAGACGACACGGCGTCCGAGGAGAACGAGAACGATGGAATCCGTCGAACGAACCGCCAGAACCGTAGAAGAGGCCGAAGAACTGGCGCTGAAGGAGCTAGGCGCCGACCGCAGCGAGGTAGAGGTAGAAGTACTAAGTAGGGGAAAGGCCGGGTTCCTGGGCATCGGCGCCGAAGTTGCCCGGGTTCGGGTAACCCGCCTGGGGCCAGGGGGTGTCGCTCGTACAATAATCCCCGATGAATCGGAAACGGAAGACACCCAGCCGGGCGATTCAACCGCGCCGTCCCGCCAGCCGATTGCCGGTACGGGCGAGGGTACCGTTGCCGGCCTGGCGCTGGTAGCCCTGAACAACATCCTTTCCACCTCCGGCGTCAACGTCACCTGCACGGTGCGAACCGCCGATGACCCCGAAGTGGGTGGCCCGATCATTGATATCTCCGGTGACGATTCGGGACTGCTGATCGGGCGAAGGGGGCAGTCGCTCCAGTCACTCCAGTTCATCGTGAACCTGATTGTCCGGAAAGAATTTGGCGAAAGTGTACGAGTGGTGCTGGACGTGGAACGGTATCGCCAGCGCCGGGAGGTATCCCTCCGTGACATGGCCAACAAGGTGGCGGAAAGGGTCTCCCAGACGGGAAGGGGAATTACCCTCGAACCCATGTCCGCAGCCGACCGCCGGATTATTCACCTGTCACTGGCAGACCGGGAAGACGTCAGCACCGAGAGTGTGGGCTTCGGCGAAGACCGCAAGGTGTCAATCTTTCCGAAGCGTTAGCTGACGTGGGGCCGGTCCTGCCATCGAAAACCTTGGCGCTCACAAACCGGCCTCCACGGCAAAATGCCGGCGACCCGAATCCGATTCTGCGGCAATCGATCCGTTACGTTGACCGCCTCGTTAAGGGAACGTAAAATAGGCCCGTGGATATTGAGGAAGTACATTACAGGCCTCGGTTCCCCCTGGACCACCCTCGTGAAGAGTGCGGGGTTGTGGGCGCATATGTCCCTGGCGCCGAGGCCAGCCGTGTGGCCTTCTTCGGCCTCTTCGCCCTCCAGCACCGGGGGCAGGAAAGCGCGGGGATCGCCGCCGCAGACGGTCAAAACATCAACGTGCACACCGACATGGGCCTCGTAACCCAGATTTTTCGGGAACGAGACTTTCTTCCTCTCTCCGGCGAGTTCGCCATCGGCCATACCCGGTACTCGACCACCGGCACCAGCCAGATCTGTAATGCCCAGCCCCTGATGGTTGAGGGCATGGCGGGAAAGCTGGCCCTGGCCCACAATGGCAACATCATCAACGCCTCTCACCTCAAGAAACAGCTCCAGGAGCAGTGGGGCTGCCCCTTCAGCACGACAACTGATTCGGAAGTCATTGCCTATCTGCTGGCCAACGCCCCGGGCGGCTGCTGGGAGGAAAGGCTGTTCCACTGCATGAGGACCCTCGATGGCGCGTTCTCCTTGGTGGCAATGACCGAGGATACGGTTATGGCGGCCCGGGACCCTCTGGGCATACGTCCCCTTTGCTTGGGAAGGCTGGAGGAGGGGTGGATCGTTGCCTCCGAGACCTGCGCCCTGGACCACCTGGGCGCGGAGTACCTGCGGGAAGTGCTTCCCGGCGAGGTGATAATCCTGGACCGCAACGGTATGCGTTCCGCCCTGCGGGAAGAGGCCCAGCGGCCTCGAGCCATGTGCATCTTTGAGCACATCTACTTTGCGCGGCCCGACAGTGTGCTGGACGGCACACTGGTTTATTCGGCCAGGCAGGAAATGGGCGCCCAATTGGCCAGGGAACATCCCGTTGATGCGGACCTGGTCATCGGCATCCCGGACTCGTCAACGGCCGCGGCCGTGGGTTACGCCAGGGAATCGGGAATTCCCTATAGCGATGGGCTGATAAAGAATCGCTACGTCGGCCGCACCTTCATCGAGCCGGAACAAAGGCTCCGGGACCTGGGGGTAAGGCAGAAGTTCAACCCACTGACCGAGGTGATACGGGGTCAGCGCTTGGTGGTCGTAGACGACAGTATTGTGCGCGGTACCACCACGCCCCACGTTATCCGTGTTCTGCGCCGGGCCGGCGCCAAGGAAATCCACATCCGAGTGTGCGCGCCACCCATCAAATTCCCCTGCTACATGGGCGTGGATATGGCGAACCAGGATGAACTCATCGCCGCCAACAAGACGGTGGAGGAGATTCGCGAACTGGCTAATGCGGACTCTCTGGGATACCTCAGCATTGAGGGACTGTTGCAGGTATCAAGGGGTGACCAGGGCGGCTTTTGCGACGCTTGCTTTACCGGCAACTATCCGGTACCCGTCCAGCTGCAACTGGGTAAGCTGATTCTGGAATCTGAATGTTGATTCAGGTACCCGGCTGAAGCGGATCCCCCGTGCGATATCCGGGCTGACAGCCCCTTTTCTGGCCCGTACTATGGAACCTTGGAGAATCAGCTAATTGACCGGTGAGACCTACCAGGCATCCGGCGTTCAGCTTGACGCCATGGAAGACCTGAAAGACCGAATCAAGGCCTTCGCGTCGATGACTCACGGACCGGAAGTGCTGTCTTCCGGAGGTGGTTTCGCCGGACTCTTCCAGTTGGACGGCTACCGGGAACCGGTGCTGGTGGCCAGCGCCGACGGGGTCGGTACCAAGCTCAAGATTGCCGCCCAGTTGGGGCATTTCGAGTCCATCGGCCAGGACCTGGTGACACTGAATGTCAACGACATTCTTACCAAGGGCGCCAAACCCCTGTTCTTCCTGGATTACGTCTCCTTCAGTCACCTGGACCAGCAGCGCATGGAGACCCTGCTCCGGGGCATAACCTGGGGCTGCCGCGAGGTTGGCTGCGCGCTGATAGGCGGCGAAACAGCCCAGATGCCGGGTCTGTACGCCGACGATGACTTCGATCTGGCCGGCTTCCTGGTGGGCGTGGCCGAGAAGGACGGCCTGCTTCAGAACGACGCCATAGTCCCGGGAGACCTCCTGGTGGGAATTCCTTCCAGCGGCCTCCATACCAATGGCTTCTCCCTGGTGCGCCGGGTCTTCAACTCCGACGATGACCCCTCAGTGCTTTTCCGGCAGTTCGGCGACCTGAATCACCGCCTGGGCGAGGAACTGCTCACCCGGCACCGCTGTTATTTTCCCGCGCTGGGTCCCACCCTGACCGCAATGAAGGGTCTTGCTCATGTCACCGGCGGGGGATTGCCGGGCAAAGTGCCGGGAATCCTGCCGGCCAACGTTGCCGCCAGCTTCAGGAGAGGATCGTGGCAAATTCCGGCCATCTTTTCCCTGATCCAGCGGGAAGGCAACATTTCGGATGACGAGATGTTTCGGGTGTTCAATATGGGCCTGGGCATGGTTGCAGTCTGCCGTGAAGACCAGGCGGACACAATTCTGGCGACTACGCCGGACGCGGCGGTTGTCGGCAACGTGGTGGAGCGTACCGGCAATGACCAGGTGGTTTTCACCAATTGACCGGCGCCAGGCTATCTCCAGGACAGCGCTATAAGGGTTTAATATGAGGTCTGCCCACCTGTGGGGGCGACAGGAAGGACTTTTCAATTGAGAGCATTAATCAGCGTTTTCGACAAGACCGGGGTTGTGGAATTCGGACGGAAGCTGGCCAGCGCCGGGTTTGAACTGGTCAGTACCGGCGGGACCCACCGCACACTGGAGGAAGAGGGTGGCCTCCCCGTCAAACAGGTTTCCGACGTTACCGGCTCCCCAGAAATCCTGGACGGCAGGGTCAAGACGTTGCACCCGGTAATTCACGGGGGCATCCTGGCGCGGCGGGACCTTCCGGCGCACCTGGAAGAACTGGACGACCACGGAATCGTCACCATAGACCTGGTGGTGGGCAACCTCTACCCCTTTGTGGAGACCATCAGCAAGGCCGGCGTCACCCTGGAAGATGCCCTGGAGAACATCGATATCGGCGGTCCGACCATGCTCCGCGCCGCGGCCAAGAACTTTGGCTCGGTTGCCGTAGTGGTGGATCCGACCGACTACGATTGGGTGGCGGAGAAGTTGTCGGGCGAAGGTCTATCCGAAGTTGAACGGCGCGGCCTGGCGGCCAAGGCATTCCAGCACGTCGCCGAGTATGACGCCACGGTGGCAGGCTACCTGGCCCAGCCGGAAGGCGCGCAGCCTCTGCCTGAAAAACTGAATCTGGCCTTCGATCACGTCGCCACTCTCCGGTACGGGGAGAACCCCCACCAGCAGGGAGCGCTGTATGTTTCAGCCAACGCCGCTGCCGGCGGGATTGCCAGCGCGCGCCAGCTTCACGGTCGGGAACTCTCCTACAACAACCTGATGGACGCCGACGCGGCCTGGCGCACGGTAAGTGATTTCACCGAACCCACCGTCGCCGTAATCAAGCACGCCAATCCGTGCGGGCTGTCCAGCCACTCGGTCCAGGCCCAGGCGTACCTCCAGGCCTACGAGGGCGACACGGTCTCCGCCTTTGGAGGCATCGTCGGCTTCAACAGCGTCGTCACTGCCGCGGCGGCCGAGGCCATGAATCCCGTCTTCTACGAAGTGGTTGTGGCCCCCGGTTACCAGCCGGAAGCCCTGGAGATACTACAACGGAAGCGCAACCTCCGGGTCCTTGAAACGCATTCGGGCGGCTCGGAGCTGGGCGGCATTGGCCTGGATATTCGCCCCATAACCGGCGGTGTGCTGATTCAGACACCGGACGCTATTGCGGAAAGCCCTGGCGACTGGAAGACCGCTACCGAGCGCGTACCCACCGCCGCGGAAATGGATGACCTGGCCTTTGCCTGGGTAGCCTGCAAGCACATCAAGTCCAACGCCATCGTTTTTGCCAGGAACCGGACGCTGGTGGGCATGGGGGCGGGCCAACCCAACCGGGTGGTCAGCGTTCACCTGTCCCAGCGCATTGCCGGCGACAAGGCCCGGGGATGCGTGCTGGCATCAGACGCTTTTTTTCCCTTCCCCGACAACATCGAACTGGCCGCTGAGGCCGGCGTTACTGCTATCATTCAGCCGGGCGGCTCCATTCGGGACGACGAGGTGATTGAGGCAGCCAACAAGCACGGCATTGCCATGGTATTCACCGGCGTCCGTCATTTCCGCCACTGATGGACGCTGTCGCTTCCCTGACCGGTTTTGGCGATCAGAAACTGCCCTGGCCACTCGAGTGTTGCCAGGGCAAGGTGTCGGTCGCGCTTCGTTGCCCGGCGGTGCAGTTCCCTGGAATTGGATGGCGCCCCTGATGCCCGCCTCCGTCGACTTGGTGATACCGGTCTACAACGAGGAAGCGACCCTGCCGCGCAGCATTGACCGGCTTACTGACTTTCTAGCCAGCCACCTGTCCAACCCCTGGCAGGTGACCATCGCCGACAATGCCTCCACCGACGGCACCAAGGCCGTTTCCCAGGAGCTTTCCGCCGAGCATCCCAACGTCCACTACTATCACCTGCCGCAAAAGGGCAGGGGCCGGGCGTTGCGGGCTGTCTGGCTGGAGAGCCAGGCAGACATTGTCAGCTACATGGATGTAGACCTTTCCACCGACCTGAACCACTTTCCCCAACTTGTGGAAGCCCTGGAGTCGGGCTACCAGGTGGCCGTGGGAAGCCGACTGAGCCGTGACTCCCAGGTTACGAGGGCCTTCAAGCGGGAGTTCATTTCCCGCAGTTACAACCTGCTGATCAGGTCGATGTTCTTCACCCCTTTCCCCGATGCGCAGTGCGGGTTCAAGGCGCTGACCCGCCGGGCGGCCCAGGCCATAATCCCCAGCATCGAAAACAATAACTGGTTTTTCGACACCGAGTTGCTGATCATCGCCTCCAAGCGCGGCTACCGGATCAAGTCTGTTCCGGTAAAGTGGGACGACGACCCCACCAGCACGGTGAACATTACGTCGACGGCCATGGAAGACATACGTGGTCTGTTGCGACTGCGGCTGGGGGGCATACCCCGGGTGCCGGGTCCGTAGCCCGTTCCGGTTGCCCAGTTCTTGGCGCCAAGAGTAACTAACCCGTAGGCGAACCGAAAACCGGGTCCGCCCGCATCATCAAGGGAGAGAAATCATGGAGCTGGGTCTGAAGGGAAAGAACGTCATAGTCACCGGCGGCGGGTCCAACATAGGAAGGGCCATAGTGCACGCCTTCGCCGCGGAGGGGTCCAATATCACCATCGCCGAACTTGCGCCGGCCCAGGGCGAGCTGGTTGCCGCCGAGGTGGGCAAAATGGGCACGGGCAGCCGCGTGAAGGTGATCCAGACCGACGTAACCGACCGGGGCCAGGTTGAGTCTATGGTAGAACAGTCTATCGCCGAGTTCGGCGGCGTGGACGTGCTGGTCAACAACGTGGGCTGGACCATCGACCGCCTCTTCCTGGACAAGCCCCGTGAGGAACACGAGAAAGAGGTGGCCGTCAATCTGTGGAGCCCCATCAACTGCATCCACGCGGTGCTGCCGCACATGGTAGAACGGCAGTCGGGTTCTATAGTAAGCATCAGTTCAGACGCCGGGCGAATGGGAGAATACCGGGAGGCGGTCTATTCGGCCTGCAAAGGAGGGGTAATTGCCCTGAGCAAGGCCATTGCCCGCGAAACGGGGCGGTACGGGCTGAGGCTTAACGTGGTGTGCCCGGGACTGATAGTACCGCCGGACGAGGAGGAAATCAGCCCGGAAAGCATGTGGAACCAGATGCGTGACATCTTTACCGATGAAGTGCTGGAAAGAGTGGAGAGGGCCTACATCCTGAGACGCATGGGCAAGGGCAGCGAAATCGCCAACGCGGTGGTGTTCCTGGCATCGGACGCCGCCAGCTTTATTACCGGGCAGACGTTAAGCGTAAGCGGCGGCTACACGATGATGTAAGTGTATTTCGGAATGACGGCCAAATGAAACGGCCCGGCTACGTAGCCGGGCCGTTTCCATTCGCCAGAGTTTCGGAGCAATAGACCTACAGGGCAGCCACGCGCTCCCGGAGGGTCTCGATCTCCTTCAGCAGGGCGGCCTTGGGGTCGTCGTCCCGGTTCTTGTTCTCTTCCACCAGTTCAAAGGCCCGCTTCTCGATGGCCGGCAGGGTGGCCTGCAGCAGCACTTCGTCCACGTCGTTGGCGATGGTGGGGTAGCCGGCGCGGTCGATCATCTTCTTCATGTTGCCGGCGTAGAACTGGTCGATGGTCCAGCGCAGGGTGTCACCGGAAGTGGTGGTGTCCCAGTAAATCCGGATGTCCTGGTTGCGCGGGCCATAGTGATAGTGGGGGCCATTGTAGAAGCAGTCGAACGCCAGCAGCTCTACATTCTGACCGGCCACGTCGGACAGGACGTGAATGGCCAAACCCTCGGTATTGGCCTGGGGGAGAATCCGGTACTCCAGCCCGATGCGCAGGTTGCCGACGGTGAAGACATCGCCCTCCAGCATCCGCTCGAACATGTGGGTTACGGTGCGGCGCTTGGCTACAGACATCTCCCGCCCCTTGGCCTCGATGTTGTCCAGGATCTCGGCGGAAACCGGGTTGGCTTCCACGGCGTCGGCCAAGGCGTCGTATCCGGAGCGACGGATCATGGAGGGGAGCCTGCTGCGCAGGTGGCTCATGGTCCAGCCGAAGGGATTGCCTACGGTGGTCTTGTCCATGTTCAACCGGATGTTGTTGTTGGCCGGGCCATAGTGGTAATGGGGCATCTGGTCGAAGCAGTCAAAACGCAGAATCTCCACGTCCTCGCCCTCAACCTCGCCAAATACCTGTACGCACAGGCCCTGGTCCGGCATGAGCTCACGGTACTCCAGGGTAATGTCCACTGCGCCAGCGTTGAAGATTTCACTTCCTTTGTCCACGGTACTCCTCCTGAAAAATATTGAAGTGTCCTGATGTTGGCGTTCGCTGAATATCCAGCGACCCGAACACCTGGGTCGAACCTTGCGGGCCGAAACACCATCCTCACTTCATCCGCTGTCGGCTTTGCGGCGATTCTCCTTTAAGCCGGATACCGGCCCATCGCCCCAATAGCCAACCACCTGGGCTCGCTCAATTGGTAACCCCGATTATAGCACGGGGAAGCCTTTTGGCAAATTGAACGACGCCCAGTTTGAGAGCAATCCCAATTTGGCTGACCTGTATGCCTCTGATAGCTAGGCATTGCGTTGCGATACCGTCGACATTACATTCCCGCCCATGACGGCGCGCCAATGGACGACAATTGGGTTACTCTGCCTGCTGGTCCTGCTGGAAATACTGCTGGGATTCCTGGTGTTGAGGGAAACGGACGGCAGCCGGAACGGACTGGACGCGGTGACTATGGTGGGAACTGGGAACAACGGCAGCAGCGCCGATTCCGAGACCGGCCCAATTTCGGACCGGCCGATGGTCATGATCCCGTCTCCCATCCCCACGGCAATCCGGCTTCCGGTGCCCGGCGCTTCGGCCACGGGCGAATGGATCTTGGTCGTCAGGCCCACTCCGGCCCATCCCCCGGCAGGAGAAGCTCAGGAGATTCCCACACCTGCACGAGATCAAGGCCTGACCGCCAGGACTGACGCCACGGAATCCGGGACTGCCCCGATGGCCGGAACTCCCTGGCCCGTCGGCCCGGGAACTGGGGAGGCATTAGCGCCCACGCCAGGCGCGGTGCCGCCCCAAGCGCCCCTACCTTCCATCGTGGTTGAACCTACAGCGGTTGCGCTGCCCCCCGAACCTGCGCCTTCTCTTGCGCCAACTGTGCCCTCCACGCCTGCGACCACGCCGGCTTCTTCTCCCACCATGGCTCCAACGGCGACAGCCTCACCTGCTGCCCCGATGACGCCTGCACCCTCGCCGACGCCCTCGCCCTCGCCCCAACCCACGGCCACACCCCTCCCTACGCCAGCACCCGAACCGACGGCAACGCCACGCCCCACAGACACACCTACCCCGACGCCTTACCCGACAAACACCGGGTTGATGATTGAGTGCATCTTTTATGATGGGCTCGTAACCAGATCCGAGGCTGATGAGTATGTCCAAATAGTGAACAGAGGCCCTGCGCCCGTGGGATTAAAAGGGTGGAAGTTGAAGGACTTGGGAAGTCGGGGGCCTGAGTTTATCTTCGAGATCCCATATTCCATCAGTGTAGGAGAACGGATTCGAGTCTACACCAACCAGGTTCATGACAGGTGGGGTGGATTTTCCTTCAAAAGAGGCAGCGCTATCTGGTCCAACGAGAACTCAGACACGGCAGGGCTCTTTGATCCATCAGGGCGATTGGTTTCCCAAAAGAGCTACCCACCCGGCTGTGGGGAATAGTCTGCAAGCAGGTCAGAAGCCGACCCTAAAGCTCGTACTCCTTAACATCCGCTGATACCAGCAACTCCGCCCCGGTCAGTTCCTGCACCTCTTCCACCGTCCAACCCGGGGCAACTTCAATCAGGACCAGGCCCTGGGGGGTTGGCCGCATCACCGCCAGGTCGGTAACGATCAGGGACACACAGCCCTTGCCGGTAATTGGGTAGGTGCATTCCTGGACCACCTTGGGTCCGTTGGCGCGGTCGGTGTGTTCCATGGCAACTATGACCTGCCTGGCGCCGGCGGCCAGGTCCATGGCGCCGCCGATGTTGCCCACGCCCCGCTCGGGCAGCATCCAGTTGGCCAGGTCCCCCGTGGCGGAAACCTGGTGGGCGCCCAGGACGGTAACGTCCACGTGGCCGCCCCGGATCATGGCGAATCCGTCCACTGTACTGAAGAAGGCCATTCCCGGCACCATCTGCAGGAACTGGCCCCCGGCGTTGATGAGATCAATGTCCTGCTCGTCCTCCTCGGCCAGGGGGCCGCAGTTAAGAACGCCGCTCTCGCTGTGGTAGAAGACCACGCTGCCGTCGGGAATGAAGTTGGAAACCAGGGTTGGGATGCCGATACCCAGGTTGACGAACCCGCCGTCGGGCAACTCCTTGGCCACCCGCATGGCCACCACTTCCCGGGGCAGCCGTTCCTTTTCTTCTACCATTGCATTGCCTCGCCAGATTTGGCCGAAGTAACCGCTATTCGTAGGGAGAAAATCCTTCGGGCCGAATTACGATCCGGTCCACATAGATGCCCGGAGTTACGACCAGTTCCGGGTCAAGCTCCCCGGCTTCCACCACCTCGTCCACTTCAACGATGGTTGTGCGGGCGGAAGGAGCCATTACCGCATTGAAGTTCCGTGAAGTACCCTTGTACACCACGTTGCCCAGGGTATCCGCCTTGTGCCCGCGAATGAGGCAGAAGTCCGCCGTCAGCGCCTGTTCCAGGATGTATTCCTTGCCGTCTATAACACGAGACTCCTTGCCTTCCGCAATCAGGGTGCCGGCGCCGGTGGGAGTATAGAAGGCATGAATGCCGGCGGCGCCGGCGCGCAGCCGTTCGGCCAGGGTGCCCTGGGGTACCAGTTCCAACTCCACGTCGCCGCGGCGGTAGGCCAGCTCAAAGGTGCTGGGACGGGAAGCCGAAGGGGAAACCGGGTATGTGGCGATGGCCTTGGCCACCTGCCCGTTTTCCACCAGGATGGAATGGTCTATGGCCAGCTTGCCGGCGGGGGTTCCAAAGTTGACGATGCGGGCTATTCCGATGGTGTTGCTGATGATGGTGAGGCCCTTGGTACCCCTGTCCCTGAGGGAAACCAGAAGGTGATGGGCCATGCCGCCGGGTCCGCCAAAGCCGTCAATCATCACTGTTGCCCCATCATTCAGATCTGCGATGGCCGAGGGGCCGTCGGGATAGACCTTGCCGGGGCGCTCCCCCTTCAGCGAGTCCAGGACCGGCGAAACCTCCCTAAGATCATCGGCGCAGGATAAGGTCGCGCCAGTGATGGCCGCCACGTCGTTGTAAGTCCAGCCGGGGGCAACCTCCGACAGCGTCAGGCCGTCTTCCCCAATCCGAATAACGGCCACGTCGGTGATGATTATGTCAACGCAGCCACGCCCATCTGCTAAGGGGCTGGATTCCGCTATTATGTTGGGGCTGCCATCGCTGCCGGTATGAGGAAGCAGGGCAATAACTCTGCCGCCGCCGGCGGCCAGGTCCACCGTCCTGCCGGGAGCGAACAGGCCCGGGGTTGCCGCGGTCGTCCACCCTATGATGTCCCCCTGGGCAGTTACCCTGGCTGGCTGGACTACGGATACAGCCACGTGTCCACCCCGGAGCATGGCAGCCCAATCGACCATGCCCATAACCGAGCTGCCCCTTTCCAGGGACACGGCGTCCCCGTCCGGACCGGTCAGGCTGGAACCGCCGCCGGCGCCTTCACCGGCAAAGGCGACGAAACCCAGCGCGCCTGAGTCGGACAAAAACTGCACCGGCGCATTCGGCGGCAGGACCTCCGCCAACAGGCACGGCAACCCCGACCCCAGGGCAGCCACCTGGCCCGGTTCAAGTTCGGAGGCCGCCCGGCGGGCCATAGTCAGTTCATCCAGCTTTGGGGGCATGTGAGTCCTTTTGGCCGAAAGCTGGCCGGTTACCCGGCCGCAACGATCCGGTTCACGAAAATACCCGGAGAGATTATCGCCTCCGGGTCCAGGTCACCGGGCTCAACTATGCCACCAGCGTCGGCAACAGTAATTCTGGCTGCCATGGCCATTATGGGAGCCCAGTTACGCGCCGAACCCTCGTAGATGGCATTGCCCAGGGTATCGGCCACCGCCACCCGAATAAACGCGTAGTCGGCTTTCAGGGGCAGTTCCAGGACGGCCTCGCCTTGAGCAAAGGCACGTTTCTCCTTGCCAGCCTCAAACCTGGTGCCCACGGCGGTAGGCAGGAAAACACCCCCAATCCCGGCGCCGCCAGCCCGCAGACGCTCCGCCAGTATGCCCTGGGGGACCACTTCTATATCCAGCTGTCCTGCCTGCCAGCGCTCTTCAATGGCGCCTCCGTTGCCCGGGAAAAACGGCAATGGCGAAACGATTCTGCTCACCCGCCCCATGGACACGAGCCGGTCTATGGCAGAGGCTCCTTCGGTCCCTCCATTCGTGCGAGGCCCGCCCCGGTAAATCAGCGTCAAGTCCCTCTTGCCGCCCTCCAGCAGTACGGCCAATAACCCTTCAGGGACTCCGTAGCCGGCAAAGCCCGCCACCAATATGGTCGAACCATCCTCGACATCCGACAGCGCTGCCTGCGGGGACCTGTATACCTTTCCCTGGGCCAATGGTGTCCTCCCAATTTTGGGCCAATTTTACCAGCATTCCAATGGGGCGTGAAAGTCTCTGCCAAGAAACAATTGACCGCCCCGGTTGCCCGAGGCGGTCGAACTCTCGTCTGGGTTACCCGAATGCCGTACCGACTGGCTAGTAGTCCATCGGGGGCATGGCCGGAGCGGCCGGGGCGGGCTCGGGGATCTCGGTGATCATGGACTCGGTGGTCAGCACCATCGCGGCTACGCTGGCAGCGTTCTGCAGGGCGTACCGGGTAACCTTGACCGGGTCGACAATGCCGCGCTCCATCATGGGGCCGAACTCGCCGATGTCGGCATCGTAGCCGTAGTCGTCGGCCTGCTGCTTGACCTGGTTCAGCACTACGGCGCCCTCGGAACCGGCGTTCTCGACGATCAGCTTCAGGGGCTGCTCCAGGGAACGGCGGATTATGTTGACGCCAACCTCTTCGTCATCGGAAAGGCCGCTGAGGCTGTCCAGGGCGCGCTGGGCGCGGACCAAGGCAACTCCGCCACCGGGGACAATCCCCTCTTCCACCGCGGAACGGGTGGCCGAAAGGGCATCCTCGACGCGGGCCTTGCGCTCCTTCAGCTCGATCTCGGTGGCGGCGCCGACCTTAATGACGGCAACGCCGCCCGACAGCTTAGCCATGCGCTCCTGCAGCTTTTCCCGGTCGAACTCGGAAGTGGTCTCTTCGATCTGCGTCTTGATCTGGTTGATGCGGGCCTGGATAGCTTCCTCGGAACCGCGACCCTCAACGATGGTGGTCTCGTCCTTGGTGGAGCTTACCCGGCGGGCCTGGCCGAAGTCTTCGACTACGGCGGAGTCCAGCTTGCGGCCGGTCTCTTCGCTGACCACGGTGCCCCCGGTCAGGATGGCGATGTCTTCCAGCATGGCCTTGCGGCGATCGCCGAAGCCGGGGGCCTTAACGGCAAGAATGTTCAGAGTACCGCGCAGCTTGTTGACCACCAGGGTGGCCAGGGCCTCGCCGTCCACGTCCTCACTGATGACCACCACGTTCTTGCGGCCAACCTGGAGCAGCTTTTCCAGGGCGGGCAGCAGGTCCGCAACGGCGGAGACCTTTTTGTCGGTGATGATCAGGGCAGCGTCTTCAATGACCGATTCCATGCGGTCGGAGTTGGTGATGAAGTAGGGGGAGATGTAGCCGCGGTCGACCTGCATGCCTTCCACGTACTCGATCTCGTCGGACAGGCCCTTGGACTCTTCCACGGTGATTACGCCGTCCTTGCCGACCTTCTCCATTGCTTCGGCGATGGTCTCGCCGATGGCATCTTCGTGGGCGGACAGGCTGGCAACCTGGCCGATGCGGTCGCGGGTCTCGACGGGCTGGGCCATACCGCGGAGTTCTTCCACCACGGAGGAGACGGCGTGCTCAATACCACGCTTGATGGCCATGGGGTTGGCGCCGGCGGTTACGTTCTTGAAACCTTCGTTAATCAGGCTCTGGGCCAGCACGATGGAAGTGGTCGTACCGTCGCCGGCGGCGTCGTTGGTCTTGGTGGCCGCTTCCTTGAGCAACTGGGCGCCCATGTTCTCGAAGGCGTCGGGAAGCTCAATTTCCTTGGCAATGGTTACGCCGTCGCTGCAGACCAGGGGGGGACCAAATTTCTTGTCCAGGACCACGTTGCGCCCCTTGGGGCCCAGGGTAACCTTGACAGATTCGGCCAGGGTGTCAATACCTACTCGAAGTGTCTTGCGAGCCTCCTCCGAGTAAGCCATCTTCTTTGCGGGCATTCTTTATCCTCCTGCGTTGAATCTAGCTCGTTTTCCTTAACATACCGGCGGTGATTCCACCTCCCTGGGTAGAGAATCACCCCCATCCTGCCCTTCCCCAATCCGGGCGGAAGGGACCTGTTGGTTGGTTACCTAGGAAACCTTGGCGAGAACGTCGCTTTCGCGCATAATCAGGTATTCGTCATCGCCATCCTTGTACTCGGTACCGGCAAACTTGGAGTAAATCACGCGGTCGCCCACGCTCAGTTCCATGGGAATCCGGCTGCCTTCGTCGGTGGCCCGGCCCGGGCCCACGGCTATGACTTCACCTTCCTGGGGCTTTTCCTTGGCGGTATCCGGCAGGAAAATCCCGCCTCGGGTGGTCTGTTCCTGCTCGATGGGCTTGATTATTATCCGCTCCCCTAGTGGAGCAAAATTAGCCATGGTGCGTTCTCTGTCCTCCTTTCCATTTTAACTTTGCGTTTACGCTCGTTTAGCAGTCTCGCCTTGAGACTGCCAAATTATCCTAATAGGGGCATAAGCACTTGTCAAGATATTGTCTGCCACTTAGTATTTAGCCACTCCTTTTGGGCAATGTCATGAAGGAATCCGCAACTCCCTACCGGCACATTTCTTTGCAGTATCAGACCATCGGGACCTGGACGACGGCAAAAATCCGCCTGGCCAGGCCCGACACCAGGAACTGCATTGATGAGGTCATGGCCGAGGAGATTCGGGACGCCTGCCGTACCTGCGAAGAAGACGACGAGTGCCGGCTGGTAACGGTTACAGGCTCTGGAGGCTATTTTTCCGCCGGCCGAACGGCCGTGGACAGCCTCGACGGAGATCCGGCCGAGAGTATCAGCCGGCTTAAGGTCGCGGATGCGCTGGCAGCCCTTTCGGTACCGGTATTGGTTGTGCTGAATGGCGACGCAACGGGACACGGCCTGGAACTCGCCCTGGCCGGTGACTTGCGGATCTGCTCTGACGACGCTCATTTTGCCCTCTGGGAGCCAGATCAGTCCGCCGTCTTGTGGGACGGCGGAACCCAGCGGCTGCCCAGGTTGGTGGGGCCGGCATGGGCGCTGGATATGGCCCTGACCGGGCGCAGACTGACCGCTGCCAATGCCCTGAACATCGGCCTGGTGAACCGGATGGCGCCGGCGGCTGGATTGGATGATGCCGCCACGGAATTGGCGGGACAGGCGCTGGCCGCCGCACCAATAGCGGCGCGTTACGTTAAGGAAGCGGTGGGAAAGGGCATGGACCTGACCCTGGAGCAGGGGCTGCGGCTGGAGGCCGATCTCAGCGTTATTCTGCACAGCACCGCCGACCGGGCCGAGGGGATAGCCTCCTTCAAGGAACGGCGCCAGCCCCGATTCACCGGCAAGTAAGCTACAAGAAAAGGGAGCTACTCTTGAAAGTCAAACTGGATATGCACACCCACATCTGGGAAGCCTTTAATTTCCAGCCTCCGTCGCTTTCGATTGCCGAAAAGCTCATCGCCCAGATCAAGGAACGGGGCATTGACGGCATCGCCATAACCGACCACCACAACTGGCGGTGGGGAGCCGAGCTGCGGGAACTGGTGGAAGAGCGCTTCCCGGGCGAGGTGATTATCATTCCCGGCTGGGAGATTGAAGTCCGCCCACCGCAGAATCCTTTTGATGAGTACCAGGTGGCGGAACTGTTGCTGCCCGAGGGCGGCGTTTTCCGCATCTACTGCCACCCGGGATATTACTCTCCCCGGGTAATTGTCGAGGAAGACGTCCACGCCATTGAGATCGACAACCACCTTCACAATTGGCACATCAGGAAGCCATACGTTCAAGAGGTGGCGGATGCTAATTCCCTGATGACCGTGGCGGTCAGCGACGCCCACGTACTGGAAAACGTGGGCATCCGCTACACTGAGGTAGAGTTGGACGACCTTTACCGGCTCGCCATGCCCCGCGAAAAATGGCAGGGATAAGTGGCAAGAGGGATAGAGGCTATGGCTCCCCACCGGGCCATCATCTTTGAGAAACGGGGCTCCGTTGCCCACGTTTCACTGAACCGGCCGGACTTTCTGAACGCCTACAACATCCGAATGCGGGACGATTTCTCCGAGGCCTTGACGGCAGTCCAGTGCGACGACGAAGTCAAAGCCCTTATAATATCGGGCCAGGGGCGGGCCTTCTGCGCCGGGGCGGACCTGACGGAGTTTGGCACCGCGCCGTCCCAGGCGTCGGCCCGCCGGGTGCGATGGCAACGGGACGTGTGGGGACAGTTGGACCGGCTGACGGTTCCCACCATAGCGGCGGTCCACGGCTACTGCATCGGTTCCGGCGTGGAGATAATGTTGCTGTGCGACATCCGAATAGCCGCAGAAGACACGGTCTTCGCCATGCCGGAGGCCCACCTGGGCATGGTACCGGCCGCCGGTGGAAGCCAGACCCTGCCGCGAAGCAGCGGCGCGTCAAGAGCCTTGGACATGTTATTGACGGGTAGGAAAATCGGAGCGGCGGAAGCCCTGGAAATGGGCCTGATTACCCGCATCGTACCGAACGACGCGGTACAGCGTGCAGCAGGGGAATTGGCCGTCGAGTTGGCCGAACGCCCGTCTTCGGCCGTCAGGAATGCGAAACGAGCCATCCGCGAGGGGCTGGACTTGAGCCTGGAAGATGGCCTGCAACTGGAATGGCAGTTGGCCCGGATTGCCTGCCAATAGTGACGGTTCGGCGACCGAGTCCCGGTGTAGCTGCGAGGATAGACCTTACTTGGTGACTGGATGAATACTACGGAGTTTCTCCTGATAGCCGGCGCCATCGTGCCAGACCGCACGGCGCTGCTGTTTGAGGGCCAGGAATATTCCTACGGCCTGCTGCAGGAACGAGTCCATCGTCTGGCCAATGGCCTGGCGGACTTGGGCGTGGGTCCGGGCGACCGGGTTGCCACCATGCAGGTGAACACCCATCAGAATATTGAGCTGTACTTCGCCACCGCCCTGCTGGATGCGATCTACGTCCCCTTGAACTTCCGGGCCAAGGCCGAGGAACTGGCCCAGATGCTGGAGATAGCAGGCCCTCGAATGTTGTTCCTTGGTCAGCGGTACCTGCCCCTGATTGATGGGCTTGACTGGCTGCCCCCCGAACAGGTGGTAACCATGGACTGTCCGCCCGGTCCCGGTCAGCATTCATACGAACAGCTGTTGCAGGCTCCGCCCGATGAGCTTCACTTCCCGGAGGGAGACGACGACGATACCACCGTTATCATGTTCACCTCCGGGACTACCAGCGTTCCCAAGGGCGTACAGCTGACCCACGACAGTTTCGCCTCCTATCTCCTGGCCACAGTGGAACCGGCGGACCCGGACGTGGAGGAAACCAATCTGCTCACCGTTCCGCTATACCACATAGCCGGCCTGCAGGGAGCGCTGGCCGCCATCTACGGCGGTCGGACGCTGGCCATCATGCGCCAGTTCGAGCCCGGGGAATGGCTTGCGTTGGCCCAGCAATGCCAGGTCAACCGAGCCATGCTGGTGCCCACCATGCTGAAGCGGCTGATGGACTTCCCGGATTTCCGGCAGTATGACCTGTCTTCCCTTCGGGTCATCACCTACGGCGCCGCGCCCATGCCGGTGCCCGTTATACGGCAGGCCATCGAGGAATTTCCCGGCGTTCGCTTCATCAACGCCTTCGGCCAGACGGAGACGGCGTCCACCATCACCATGCTGCTGCCGGAAGACCACGTTCTGGAGGGCACGCCGGAGGAAATAGAGGTTAAATTGCGCCGGCTATCCTCCATTGGCAAACCCCTGGACGACGTGGAAGTGATGATCGTCGACGAGGATGGCCGGGCCGTTTCTGCCGGCGAGGTCGGCGAAATCGTTGCCCGGGGCGCCCGCATGATGAAGGGTTACTGGCAGCAACAGGACGCCACCGTCGACACCATCAAGGACGGCTGGGTCTATACCGGCGACCTGGCCTACCGGGACGAGGACGACTACATCTACCTGGCCGGCCGCGCCAGGGATTTTATAAAGCGGGGCGGTGAAATGATTTCGCCCGAGGAAGTGGAACAGGTACTGATGTCCCATCCCAAGGTGGACGAAGCTGCTATCATCGGTGTCCCCGACCTGGAGTGGGGTGAAGAGGTGCGGGCGCTAGTGGTGCGGCGGACCGACGAGGTTAGCGAATCCTCCCTTATTGACCATTGCTCGCAGCATCTGGCCAGCTTCAAGCGGCCCCGTTCCGTGGTCTTTGTCGATCAACTTCCCCGCAACGTCATGGGCAAGGTGATGAAGCGGGACCTTCGCGAGGAATACGGCTATCCCATCGAACAATAGGACGAATTGCAGGGTCCTTCTCAATTGACGGAAGGATTCTCTCGTAAGGGGAAGACACCAATGAAAATCGCAGTAATGGGAACCGGCGGCGTCGGGGGCTACTTTGGCGGTCTCCTGGCCCGGGCTGGAAACGACGTTACCTTCGTGGCCCGAGGGCCTCACCTGGAGGCCATCAGGGCCAACGGGCTCCGGGTTGAAAGCGCCAACGACGGCAACTTTACCGTCCCCGGCAACGCGGTGGAGGACACGTCCAAGGCAGGCCCCCAGGAACTGGTGCTCTTTACCGTAAAGATGTACCACAATTCGGCTGCCATCGAGGCGGTCAAGCCCATGCTGGGGCCGCATTCCCTGGTTCTAACCCTACAGAACGGCATCGATAATGGGCAGCAGCTGGTGGAAGCCTTTGGCCGGGAACAGGTGCTCATCGGCTCCTGCTACCTGGAAGGGCGGATCAGGGAGCCGGGAGTGGTAACCCAGGGCGGCCCCGGCCGGGCGTCCTTCGGGGAACTGGATCCGGGCATTACCGAGCGCTGCCGGAAACTGCTGGCGGTTTTCCAGGAGGCCAACTGGCGGGTGGACCTGGAAGAAAACATGCCGGGAATGCTCTGGAAGAAATTCTCCTACCTGGCCGGATCTGCGGCTGTGGGCGCGGCAACCCGGACTTTGTTCGGCGAAATGCGGACCATTCCCGAGACTCGCGCCATTGTCCAGGGGGCTATCGAGGAAATTCTGGAGGTGGGGCGAGCCTCGGGCGCGCCAATAATGGAAGACTCCCTGGAATGGTGCCTGACTTCCCTGGACAATTTTCCTGCCACCGGTATGTCATCCCTGGGCAAGGACTTCCTGGAGGGCCGGCCGGTGGAACTGGACGGCCTGACCGGCGCCGCCGTCCGCATGGGACGGGAGTACCACGTCCCCACGCCCATCAACGACACCCTTTACGGCATCCTGAAACCCTGGGCGCTTCGAATTGAGCGGGAGCTTAACCGGCCTGCCCCCGAAAACCTGATTCTCGGCCCCCAGGAAAACTATATCGACTAGAGAACATTTCAAAGATGCCCCCTGCCGGCGGCGGACTACGGTCTGTGCCGGAGGGCGCCAGGAGCTCTGTTCCTCCAGGCTGTTGTTGCAAGTTTTTTCCAACGCAGCGCGGTAAGTTTCAGGGCCTTCCTCCCGGGCAAATGTTTCTAACGGAATCTATAAACTTGACGGAGGCAGTCGATTGATGAAAGCTGCCAGGCTCGTCGGCCCCAGGCAATTTGAAATCATTGACGCAAACATACCCTCGCCCAATGATGGGCAATGCCTGATCAAGCTGGAGAAGATTTCGGTTTGCGGCAGCGACATCCGGCACGAGTACAGCCACCTTTTCCCTGAGGACCACTACCCGGGCCGCATCGGTGTGCCGGGCTACGAGTGCGCCGGTGTTGTGGTGGAAAGCCGCTGCCAGGAGTACGTCGAAGGGCAGCGAGTTATCATCTACCCTGGCCGAGGGGTCAACTCGGGCGGGCTGGTGGAGTACATTGCCTCCGGCCCCGAATGGATGTGCGCCCTCCCTGACGAAGGGGATCTGGCCGAGTGGGTACTCTGCCAGCCTTCGGGCACCGTTCTCTTTTCTGTCCAGCAGATGGGCAGCCTGTTGGGCAAGACTGTCGTGGTAGTGGGGCAGGGAGTCATCGGTCTGTCCTTTACCATGCTTTGCGCCAAGTTGGGCGCCTTTCGGCTGGTGGGGATTGACCCCATCGACTATCGGCTGGATTGGTCGAGAAAAATGGGCGCGACTCATGCTTTCAACGCCGACCAGGTAGACGTGGTGGAAGCTGTTGAAGACCTGACCGGAGGCCGCGGCGCAGACGTGGTGGTGGAAGCGGCCGGTTACCCGGACAGCTTCAACACGGCCCTGAGACTGGTAGCCCAGTTCGGCAAGGTGATGGTGTTCGGCATCCAGGGAGATGAGTTCATTCCGGTCCAGCACAACCTGTTGATGGAACGGCAACCCGAACTAATCCCCACCACGGGAGGCCGATTGCGTGAACCCATGGCGCCCATACGCACCATGGTGGATCTGAAGCGCCGTGGCTGGTGCAACCCCGGTGAGATGCTTACTCACCGTCTGCCCTTTGAGGAAGTGCAGCGCGCCTTCGAGATGTACGAGAACCAGGAAGACGGGATAATCAAGGTCGTAATGACCATTTAACATCCGATTTCATTTAGGAGGACTGACATGGGAACCTATCGAATGTACACCGGCGACGACGGACAGACTCACGTTGAGACCATAGACCTGGACAACACCCCGCACTGGACCAACCCCCAGGACGCCACCACCATAAGTTTCCGCGAGGCGCCCGTGGGCCGCTTCCAGGACTGGCATCCGGCGCCCCGGGCCCAGTACGTGATTATCCTGTCCGGTCAGTTGGAAATTGGCCTGGGCGACGGGTCCAAGCACGTCTTCGGCCCCGGCGATGCCCGCCTGGTGGCCGATACCACGGGCCAAGGCCACACTACCGCCACCTATGGCGACGTGCCCTGCGTTACCGCCACCATTCCCCTGGCCAACCAGGGCTAACCAACTGTCTCGACAGCCCCTTCCCCCTTTGCGGGGGGAAAGTCAGCATGGGGGTGAGGCCTTGCCCAGCTATGGCCTCACCCTCAACTGCCATATTCGGGACAGTTTCTAGCTGACTGCTAACTAGCGCCTATCCCCTGTCAAGACCTGCCGGGGCGGGCCGAATTGCCTCACCCCTGGTTTTCCGGGTAGGTGAGCTTCAACAGCGTATGCCTGCGGTTCAGGGTGTAGGGTCGTACGTCCTCGGGCCAGCTTCCCGCATCCACCGCCTCGCTCCAGCCGGGGCCGGTCAGCACCTCGGGCGACTCAAGCTCGTACATGGCATGGTGCTTGGGCTCGTTCTCGATTACGATTCGCCTGGTCTCCCCGCCCATCACCATCACCAATTCCTGGGTCTCAAAGCGGGCGACGGAAATGACGCCGGGGACTTGGGAAAGAAGCGGGCAATGCTCGGTGTTGTACACTTCGTTGAATCGCGCTTCCCTGTCCTGCTGGACATCCATGCTGGCAATGAACAGGTACCTGGAACGTGGGGGCATCGTCTAATCCTCCGCAAAAAATTCAGGGCGGGTTTTTCTCCCGCCCTGCATTGACCACAATTTCCCTGGATTCAGTGGCTTACCCAGCGGCGCACCCGCTAGAATGCCCGCCTGTGGGAAGTTTCCGTCTCCGCCGCGGTGATGAACTCCAGCAGCACGGCCCGGCCCTCTTCGGTTTGCTGTCGGGCGCGCTGGAAGGCGGCAGAAACGTCTGAAGGGTCTTCAACGCGCTCGGCATAGCCACCCATGGCCCGCCCCATATCGGCGTAATTGCCGCCCAGGTCACGGGTGCCGTAGAGGGCATGGGAGGTGGCCATGGCGTTAGTTTCCACTGCCATGGTGGAGTTGTTCAGCACCACGGTAATGATGGGTATTCCGCAGCGCGCCGCCGTTTCAAAGTCCAGCCCGGTCATGCCGAATGCGGCGTCTCCCATGAAGTTGACGCAGACCTTCTCCGGCTTGGCCAGCTTGGCGCCCATGACCAGACCCAGCCCCGTGCCCAGTCCGTGGGACTTGCCCCAGCCCAGGTAGCTTCGGGGGCCCTCAGTGCGGTAGAAGGGCATTATCTGGTCGCGGGGACTACCCGAGTCGTGGGTAATGATGGCCTCGCTGGGTGGGATGGTCTGCATGAAGTCCTTGATAATCCGATAAGGGTTTATGGGCCTGCCGGAATCGTTGAGTTTGTGCACCCAGTCGTTGAGCCAGGCATCCCTTTCGGAACGGATTTCAATGGCTGTGCTTGCATCATTCTTCCGGGTTTCGCCGACAATATCCCGGCAGGCATCGATCATCTGGCGCAGCACCAGTTTGGCGTCGCCCACAATGGGATAATCAACGTCATAGTCCTTGTTGATGTCCCGGGGGTCATTGGTGGCGTGGATGATGCTCTTACCCGGGGGAATGTTCATGGACATTCCATGCTTGGTGAAACTGCAGCCGATTCCGAAGATTAGGTCGGAACGGCGCACAAAGTGATAGACGGGACCGGACATTACGCCCGAGCCGCTGCCCAAAGCCAGGGGGTGCGTTTCAGGGAAGGCGCTCTTGCCCAGCAGGGTGGTCATCACCGGTACCTGCAGCAGTTCCGCCAGTTCTATTAGCTCATCGTAGGCTTTCGCGTAGAGGACGCCCTGGCCGGCATGGATTACCGGGTAGCGGGCGCCGCACAAGGCCCGGGCGGCGGCCTCCACGTCGGAGGGGCTGCCCTGGGAAGCCAGCGGGCGGACCCGGCCGCTCCAGAAGAAGGCCGACTCATCCACCTCTTCCAGCGCAATATCCGAGGGAATCTCCACCATTACCGGTCCCACCCGACCCTGGTGCAGGCTGGCGAAAGCCCTCCGCATGATTTGGGTGGTCCGGGAAGGAGAATTGATCTGTTCGACGTACTTGGTGACCCCGGCGTAGTTGGTTACGGAGTTGAAGTGGGGGCTGATGCCCTGCCGTTCACGGGGCTCGCCCAGGGGCAGCAACAGAATGGGAGTGGAATCGGAATAGGCGGTGGCCACCCCGGGATAGGCATTCTCCGCCCCGGGGCCATACTGCATGGCAAAAACGCCGGGAACTTCGCCGTCACTTACTCGGCTGAACCCGTCGGCAATCCCCACGCCCACCCTTTCCTGGCGGCAGACAATGGGACGTATGCCAGCAGCGGCGGCGGCCTCGATTACCGGCGTGGTGGGAAAGCAACTGAGGTACTCCACACCTTCCCGCTTGAGAATTTCGGATATGGCTTCTATCGTATTCAATCGCTTACCCCCTGTTCTTTCAGTTGGCGGCCACCGTGGCGCGCTGGATCGGCGGCTGACCCAGGTTAGCCCCTGGCAGCCTCGAAAGCGGCTATCTTGTCCTCCTGCTGCATGGTCAACCCTATGTCGTCCAGCCCGTTCAGCAGGCAGTAGCGTCGGAAGGAGTCCACGTCAAATTCGGCGACAACTTCTTCGTTTTCGTCCCAGATACGCTGGCCCTCCAGGTCTACGTGCAACTCAATCCCCGGGTTTTCCAGGGCCAGGTCCATAAACTGCCGTACTGTCTCTTCCGGCAGCACGATGGGCAGCAGACCGTTCTGGAAGCAATTATTGAAAAAAATGTCCGCGAAGCTGGGCGCAACGACACAGCGGATGCCGTACTCGCCCAGGGCCCAGGGAGCGTGCTCCCGGGAGGATCCGCAGCCAAAGTTGTTGCCGGCAATCAGGATGTTGGCATTGGCATAACTGGGCTGATTCAGTACAAATTCAGGCCTGGCGCTGCCGTCCTCGTTGAACCGCCACCGCTCAAACAGGAACTGCCCATACCCCGTACGGCGAATGCTCTTGAGATGAATGGCCGGTATTATGGCGTCGGTGTCGACATTAGCTCGATCCAGGGGCGCGGCCACGCCGTTAATCTTCACAAAAGGTTCCATGTTGTTTTTCTCCTACCATTCCCTGATGTCAACAAAGTGCCCGGCGATGGCGGCCGCGGCGGCCATGGGCGGGCTTACCAGGTGCGTGCGGCCGCCCTGGCCCTGGCGGCCTTCAAAATTGCGATTTGAGGTGGAGGCGCAGCGCTGGCCCGGGGAAAGGATGTCCGGGTTCATGCCCAGGCACATCGAGCATCCCGCTACCCGCCAGTCGAAACCGGCGTCCATGAAAATGCGGTCCAGGCCCTCGGTCTCCGCCTGGACCTTGATCAGGGCGGAACCTGGAACCACCATGGCGTAGACATCGGGATGAACGCTGCGGCCCTTTACGACTTCGGCGGCGGCCCGCAGGTCCTCCAGCCTGGAGTTGGTGCAGGCGCCAATAAAGACCCGGTCCAGCTTGATGTCGGAAATGGGGGTATCGGGTTCCAGGTCCATGTAGGTCAGCGCCCGGCCGGCCGACTCTCGCTGGGCCGGGTCATCGAAGGACGCGGGGTCGGGCACCCGATCGGTTACTTTAGCAACCATTCCGGGGTTGGTACCCCAGGTTACAAAGGGTTCCAGGCTGGCCGCGTCTATTTCCACCAATCTGTCGAAGGAAGCGCCCGCATCGGTGGGAAGCTGGCGCCATTCGTCTATAGCCTTTTCCAGGTCCCTGCCCTTGGGGGCGTATTGGCGACCCGAAACATATTCGAAGGTGGTCTCGTCGGGGGCAATCATTCCCGCCCGGGCGCCGCCCTCAATGCTCATGTTGCAGACCGTCATGCGGCCGTCCATGGACAGCGACCTGATGGCCTCGCCCGTATACTCGATAACGTGCCCCACGCCGCCGCCGATGCCGATACGGCCGATGATTCCAAGGATGACGTCCTTGGCGACCACGCCCATGGGCAACTGTCCGTTGACTCGGACCTCCATGGTCCTGGGCTTGAACTGGCGGAGGGTCTGGGTCGCCAGCACGTGCTCCACTTCGGAGGTGCCGATGCCCAGGGCGAAGCAGCCCAGGGCCCCGTGGGTTGATGTGTGGCTGTCCCCGCATACCACCGTCTTGCCGGGCAGTGTATACCCCAGGTCGGGCCCAATGACGTGGACGATTCCCTGGTAGGGGCTGTACCGATCATACAGGGGAATGCCAAACTCGCGCGTATTCTCGATCATGGCATCCAGCTGACCCTTGGAAATTTCGTCGGTAATTGGCAGGGACAGGTCCCAGGTGGGTGTGTTATGGTCTACGGTCGCAACGGTAAGGTCCGGGCGCCGGACCTGCCGGCCGGCCATTCTCAGGCCCTCGAAAGCCTGCGGCGTGGTCACCTCGTGGATCAGGTGCAAGTCCACGTAGAGAATCGAGGGCTGCCCAGGTTCCTCGTGTACCAGGTGGGCGTCCCAGATCTTCTCGAACATCGTCTGTGGCGGCATAGCTGAAATATCTCCCCGAATATCTTTATGCCCTTGGATTCCGCTATGGAAAGGGCCGACTTTTGAGTTCGGGCCATTATAACATTCCCCTTTACGGTTGACAGCAAAGTTCTTTTGCCAGATAGTCCGGTGGTGGATGGACAAGTGTCGGCTGGTATATAGACGGGAGATGTTGGGAGGCAGGCATGAGAATCGGAGGCTATTACATAGAGCTGGGTCTGGACGCAAACGACTACCTTTCCATGGCGTTGCTTTCCCTTCTGTGGTTCCTTGGGATTTTCGCATTTCGAATGGGCTTGGTATTTCTGGAACTTCTGCCCCAACTGGCAACTTTGCCGGAGGATTTCCGGCTGTCGCCCCGCATGGACCTGGTAACGTGGCAGCCTTTCCTTACTTCCATCATCCTCGCCCTGGTTCTCGGCCCCATAACCCACTTTGCCCTCACCAGGGCTGCCGCCATCCGGGTTTACCGGGAACTGGCGCAGGCTGAGGACGCTGACGAAACCCTCAAGCCTGACAAACCCGGCGAACCCGACGATTCCGGCGAATCCACGAACGGTGAAAGCGGGGGCCGGGGCCTGCCCGGTTGAACCACTACTTCCCTGCCCTTATCATTGCCTTAGCCTGAAAACCGGTACCAAGTCAAAGGTCAGACAGAATTCCCTGCGGTTCGTCCGCATATGATTCACAGGAGCTGGAAAATGCCCACCGTTGATGCCCTGCTATTGCCCACCAATGTTCGTCCAATTCACTACCAGATCAACCTGCAGCCCTACATGGACAAGTTTACCTTTGACGGGCTGGAAGTGATCGACATCGATATCAGGGAACCCACCTCCGAAATCGTCCTGAACGCCGCCGAAATGCGGGTCTCTGCCGGAATGGTCATCAAGGATGGCCGCTGGATCCGCGCCGCCTCCATCTCCCAGGACGAGGCAACCGAGACCGTTACCCTCACCTTCCCCGAAACCATTGAGGCCGGTCCCGCCCAGCTGGACTTGCGTTTCGCTGGCGAACTCAACGATAAGCTGCGGGGCTTCTATCGCAGCCAGTACGTCAACCCGGAAGGGGAGGTCAGCTATCTGGCTACCACCCAGTTCGAGGCCACTGACGCCCGCCGCGCCTTCCCCTGCTGGGACGAACCGGCCTGCAAGGCCACCTTCCAACTGACCCTGAACATCCCCGCCGACATGGTGGCCGTATCCAACACCCCCATTCTGGAGCAGGCAGGACTGGACGCCGGATTCAAGTCGGTCATGTTTAACCGCACGCCCATTATGTCTACCTACCTCATGGCTTTCATCGTGGGCGACCTGAGCTATATCGAGCAGGAAGCGGTCAACAACACCACCGTTGGAGTTTGGACCACCCGGGGCAAAGAGGAACAGGGCCGCTTCGCGCTGGAAACCTCGGCAAGAATGCTGGAGTTTTTCAACGACTACTTCGGCATTCCCTACCCCCTCGAAAAACTCGACCACATTGCCATCCCCGACTTTGCCGCCGGCGCCATGGAAAACTGGGGCTGCATCACCTACCGGGAAACGGCTCTGCTGGTGGATCCGGAAAACTCTTCGGCCGGCACCCGCCAGCGGGTGGCGGAGGTAGTGGCCCACGAAATGGCCCACATGTGGTTCGGGGACCTGGTCACCATGGAATGGTGGGACGACCTGTGGCTCAACGAGAGTTTTGCCTCCTGGATGGGTACCAAGGCCACCGACTGGGCCTTCCCCGAGTGGGACATGTGGACCCAGTTCGTCAACATGGACACCAACCGGGCCCTGAGCCTGGACGGCCTGAAAAACTCCCATCCCATCGAACAGGAGGTTAAGGACCCCGCGGAGATCAGCCAGCTATTCGACGCCATCAGCTACAGCAAGGGCGCTTCCGTTATCCGTATGCTGGAGCAGTTCCTCACCCCCGAAGTCTTCCGGCAAGGGCTGTACCAGTACCTGACCTCCAACCAGTACGCCAACGCCCGTACCGAGCACCTGTGGGCAGCCCTGGAGGAAGCATCCCAGCTTCCGGTGACCTCCATCATGAATACCTGGACCGGTCAAATGGGCTACCCCGTGCTCAATGTGGAAACCACCGAGTCCGGCGATCACCTTGAACTGGCCCTGACCCAGGAGCGGTTCGTGTACGACAACCTGTTGGGGGAGTCCGAACCTGAAAACCTCGTCTGGCAGGTGCCGGTGGGCATTTCCCACAGCGGCGGGGCCGAGTCCCTGGTTATGAACCAGCCCGAGGCCAGGGTGCAGCTGCCCCGGCCCGCCGGCGGCGATACCTGGTTCAAGGTGAACCCCTCGCAGACAGGTTTCTTCCGCGTAAATTATTCTAATGAAGACTGGCAGCGGTTGATCCCCGCCATCAGCGCACTTACCCTGCCGGCCACCGACCGCCTGGGCATCCAGAACGACGCCTACGCCCTTTCCAGGGCGGGACTGCTGCCGATAACCCAGTTCCTGGACCTGGCGGCGGCCTACGAAAACGAAACGGACGCCTCCGTCTGGAGCGACCTGGCCAGCAACTTGCGAGACATTGAACTGCTGGTGGCGGAGGAACCCTGCCATAACAGTTTCCGCGCCTTCGCCCGAAAGCTGTTCAGCCCGGCCGCCCGACGCATCGGGTGGGACGCCCGTGAAGGCGAGGGACATCTGGATGCGCTGTTGCGCACCACGGTGTTGAGCCAGGCCGGCGGATATGGCGATGAGGAATCGCTGAATCAGGCATCCGAGCGGTTCCAGCGCTACCTGGCTGATTCGTCCACCCTGCCACCGGACTTGCGCGGGGTAGTTTTCAGCCTTGCCGCCCAGGCCGGCGACGAGAAAACCTACGACCAGCTCTGGGACCTGGAGCGCAGGACCGACTTGCAGGAGGAAAAAATAAGGCTGCTGCTGGCCGTTGCCCGTTCGACTCAGCCCGAGTTGCTGCTGGAAACCCTGCGCCGGACACTCACCGACGATGTCCGCTCCCAGGACACCATATCCGTGATTACTGCGGTGGCCGCCAATTTGAAGGGCCGTTACCTGGCCTGGCAGTTTGTCCAGGACAACTGGGGCGAGTTTGACCGGCGGTACGGTTCGGGGGGATTCGGCCTGATGCGCCTGGTTTCCGTCTGCGGCAACTTTACCGACGCCGGGAAAATTGACGAGGTAGAGGCCTTCTTCCGGGAGCACCCGGCCCCCGCCGCCGACCGCACCATCCGCCAGGCCCTGGAGCGCGTCAAGCTTAACTCAAGGTGGCTGGAAATGAACCGCGACGCGCTGGCCTCCAGGTTTGCCTGAAGTGGCCGCTCCCGGCCTCGGCCTGTAGTCGGCCAGTAGTCGGGACGTAAGTGTGAACGCCGTTTTTATCCGGCGGCGTTTACCAGCTTTAGGGCCAGGTTTTCCAGCCTGTCTCGCTGGGGGATGCAGTCCAGCCACCGTTGGGGAATGGCGGATGCCCCGTAGCGCGCACCCAGCGCCGCCCCGGCCACTGCCCCGTTGGTGTCCGTGTCACCGCCGGCGCTGACGATTCGGACCAGGGCATTCTCCAGGTCCATCGGCGTCGCCAGGGCCCACAGGCCGGCCTGCATGCAGAGAAGCGTATGGCCGATGTGGCCCTGGTCCAGCGCCAGACCGTCAGCATCGGTTCCGACTTTGGCCGCCCAATCGCCAATTTCCACCGGGGCGCCGTCGGCCACGGCGGCGGATACCAGGTCCTTGACAGGAGGTTCAACCCCTTTCAACAGCATGGCGATGGCAGCATTTATGATGATGCACGACCACCGGCAGGCTGGCGCGTAGTGGGTGACCGCGCAGGTCGCGGCGCTGTCCCTGATCAGCATCGCCGATTCGGAGTGCCGTGCCAGCGCTACCGGGGCGCAGCGCATCAACCCGCCGTTGGGAGCAATGTGGCCTCGTTCTTTATAGATGGTTCGGGCTGCTTCGGGAGGCAGGTGGCCCTCTTCCAGCAGATCGATCACTGCGGACGTTGTAATGCCGATGCCGCGCCCATTCTCCCGGCGCCACCGCACCAGGCGCTGGGCAAAGTCGGCAACGTAGTCCCCGCCCTCAAGCAGCGCTTCAGCCAGATCCACTGCCTGGGCCAGGTCGTCGTCCATCGGGCGGGAGCGTTCCAGGGGGTCGATCTCCGACACGCCGCTCGGAAATGCGATGGAAATTCTGGTCGCCGACCAACCCTCCACGGGTAGGCCAAGCAGGTTGCCTGCCGCCAGGCCCAGAATAATTCCCCTGGCTCGATCTTCCTCGACCGGCGCTGATCCCGGCGTAGCTGACAGCAGCCCCGCGACGCCGGGAGCTTCCATTATCATTGGGTTGCTGTTCATTTTCTTCACCTCATCAACGTGCAGCTTCGGTCGGAAGGCAGCCTGGAGGAAACCATTATCCTTGAACGGGCAGGGCTTCAGATGCGGCATGGGTATCCGTCATCCAGGCCGCAATTTGACAGTCCAATGCCCCGGCCTATAGGCTTGGGCATGACCTATTTTGATTTACCAATGTGGAACTATGCATAATTCTGAACGCATTAGTCAACTGAAATCGCTGCTGGCGCAACGAATTCTTGTCGTGGATGGCGCCATGGGTACCTCCATCCAGGCCAGGGACCTGGGGCCCGATGACTTTGGTGGCGTTGACTACGAGGGCTGCAACGAGTACCTGGTCATTACCAGGCCCGACGTTATTTCGGACATCCACCGGCAGTACCTCGAGGCCGGGGCCGACATCCTGGAGACTAACACCTTTGGGGCAACGTCGGTAGTGCTGGCTGAATATGATCTGGCCCATGAGGCCCGCAGCATCAACCGGGTGGCCGCCGGGCTGGCCCGCAAGGTGGCCGATGACGTCTCCACTCCGGAGAAGCCCCGGTTCGTGGCCGGCTCCATGGGGCCCACCACCAAGACCATTTCCGTCACCGGCGGCATTACCTTCGACGAACTTGCCGATGCCTACCGGGAGCAGGCCCTGGGCCTGGTTGAAGGCGGCTCGGACGTGCTGCTGCTGGAAACGACCCAGGACACTATCAACGTCAAGGCCGGGCTCATCGGCATCGACCAGGCCTTCGCCGAGCTGGGTTTCCAGGTTCCCGTGGCCATCCAGGGCACCATCGAACCCATGGGTACTCTGCTGGCTGGCCAGGACGCCGAGGCCTTCTACACCTCTCTGGCCCACCGGGACCTGCTGTGGATCGGGTTCAACTGCGCCACCGGGCCGGACTTCATGACCGACCACATCCGCACCCTGGCCGGGCTTTCCCGATTCCCCGTGGCCTGTCTGCCCAACGCCGGGCTGCCCGACGAAGACGGCAAGTACAACGAGACCCCCGAAATGCTGTCTGCCGCCCTGGGCCGGTTTATCGGGAACGGTTGGGTTAACCTTATTGGGGGATGTTGTGGCACCGGCCCGGAGCACATCAGGCTGCTTGCGGATCGTGCCGTAGACGCTGCCCCGAGAACGCCGGTACAGTTGCAGGAGTCCCGCGTGTCGGGGATAGAAGCGCTGGTGGTGGACGAAGATACCCGCCCCGCCATCGTGGGCGAACGCACCAACGTGCTGGGCAGTCGCCGTTTCCGCCGGCTGATTGGACGCGGTTCCTTCGAGGAAGCCGCGGAAATCGGCCGCCGCCAGGTGCGTAATGGCGCCCACATCCTGGACGTATGCCTGCAGGACCCGGACCGGGACGAGATGGCGGACATCCTTGAGTTCCTTGACCTGGTTACCAAGAAGGTCAAGAGTCCCATAATGGTGGACTCCACCGACGCCGCCGTTATCGAAGAGTCCCTGAAGCGGCTGCAGGGCAAGTCCATCATCAACTCCGTGAACCTGGAGGATGGCGAGGCCCGCTTCCAGGCTGTCACCCCCCTGGCCCGGGCCTACGGCGCGGCACTGGTGGTGGGGTGCATCGACGACGACAAGGAGCAGGCCCAGGCCATTACCAGAGAACGCAAGCTGGAGATTGCCCTGCGTTCCCACCAGCTGTTGACTGAAAAATACGGCATCCCCGAGAATGACCTGATTTTCGACCCCCTGGTTTTTCCGGCGGGCACTGGGGATGAGAACTATGTCGGGTCCGCCGCCGAAACCATCGAAGGGGTGCGTCTGATCAAGGAAGCGCTGCCCAATACCAGGACGGTCCTGGGCATCTCCAACGTTTCATTCGGCCTGCCCCCGGCCGGTCGCGAGGTCTTCAATTCCGTATTTCTTTACCACTGTGTCCAGGCCGGTCTCGACATGGCCATCGTTAACTCGGAAATGATGCAGCGGTATACCTCCATTCCCGAGGAAGAACGCCAGCTTTCGGAAGACCTGATCTGGAATCGGGGCGATGATCCGGTGGCAGCCTTCGCCGCCCATTTCCGTGACAAGGCCCCCAAGTCCACCACCGAAGAGCGGAGCAATCTGCCCCTGGACGAACGGCTGGCCCTGGCCATCATTGAAGGCACCAAGGAGGGCTTGGCCCAGGACCTGGACGAAGCCCTTCAGGAACGGGCGCCCCTGGAAGTTATCAACGGCCCGCTGATGGCCGGCATGGACGAGGTGGGACGCCAGTTCAACGCCAACCAGCTTATTGTGGCGGAGGTGCTCCAGTCCGCCGAGGCGATGAAGTTCGCCGTGGCGCACCTGGAACCCCACATGGAGCGGGCCGATTCGGCTACCAAGGGCCGGGTTATTCTGGCCACGGTAAAGGGGGACGTTCACGACATTGGCAAGAACCTGGTGGACATCATCCTTTCCAATAACGGCTACCACGTAATCAACCTGGGCATCAAGGTGCCGCCCCAGGACCTGATCGACGCTTGCCGGGAGCACAGTCCCGATATCGTGGGCCTGTCCGGCCTGTTGGTAAAATCGGCCCAGATGATGGTGGAGACGGTGCGAGACTTCCGGCAGGCCGGCGTGGAACCCCCCATCCTGGTGGGCGGCGCAGCCCTGTCCAACCGCTTCACTCGCCTGAGAATCGCCCCGGAGTACGATGGCCTGGTAGCCTACGCCCAGGACGCCATGAGCGGCCTGGCTCTGGCCAACACCATCCAGGACGCCGACGAGCGGCAAAAGCTGGCGGCTGAAATAGAGGCGGAAACCGACGAATTGATTCGCTCCGCGCAGGCCCGGGAAGCATCGGAAGGCGCGAACGCGCCGGCGGCGGTGGCGCCGGCCCAGGTTAGCCACAACTCGGACGTGCCCAACCCGCCGGACCTGCGCCTGCACGTCATCAACGATTACGACTTGACCGAGATTTTCCCCTACATCAATCCCCAAATGTTGTACGTACGTCACCTGGGCTACAAGGGCAGGTTTGCCGAGGCCCTGGAACAGGAAGAGTCCAACGCCCTCGAACTGCGGGACCAGGTTCGCCGGGTTGAGGACATCATGCTGGCCCGCCCGGACATCCGAGCCAACGCCGTGTTCAAGTTTTTCCCCTGCCGTTCCGAAGGTCAGACCCTGTTGGTCTATGCGCCGGACGGAGAAACGGTGCTGGAACGGTTTTACTTCGGGCGGCAGTCCCAGCGCGAGGGGCTGTGCCTGGCCGACTATGCCCGCCCGGTGGGTTCCTCCCAGCCCGACTACGTGGCCATGTTCACCACCACCATCGGTCCGGCCGTGCGCGCCCTGGCCGATGAGATGCGGGAAAAGGGAGAGTTCCTTAACTCCCATATCCTCCAGGTCCTGGCCCTGGAATCGGCGGAGGCCTTTGCCGAACTGCTCCACAAGCAGATCCGCCAGATGTGGGGCTTCGGCGACCCGGCCGGCCTCACCTACCCGGACCTGTTCCGCACCCAGTACCGGGGCCGCCGCTACTCCTTCGGCTACCCGGCCTGCCCCCGCCTGGAGGATCAGGAGCAGCTATTCCGGCTGCTGGACGTAACCTCAAACATCGGCGTGGAACTTACCGAGGGATACATGATGGACCCGGAGGGTTCCGTGTCCGCCCTGGTCTTCCACCACCCCGATGCCAGGTATTTCAACCTAAGCGAGCAGGATATTGACCGGCTGGAAGCGGAGGTCGCTGCCAAAGCCGTATAATAGTTACAAACACTGGACAGGATTCCTCCAATGCACGGCGGACAGGATTCTTCGATTGCACGGCCCCGGGTAACACTGGGGCCTCTTTCTTGAAGTGACTGCCTGCTAAATCCACAAGGAGAAACCATGCTTCCCATAACCCAAATCGCCGAACAGTTGGGAATACCCGACGAGCACCTGATCCCCTACGGACGTCACAAGGCAAAGATCTCCCTCGACGCGCTTAAGGGCAGGGAGCGTCAGCAGGGAAAGCTGGTGGTGGTTACCGGCATTACTCCCACGCCGGCCGGGGAAGGCAAGACCACAACCTCGGTGGGGCTTACCCAGGGATTGGGCAAACTGGGCCGCAAGGCGGTGGTAACCTTGCGGGAACCCACTCTCGGCCCCATTTTCGGTATCAAGGGCGGCGGTACCGGCGGCGGCATGGCCCGGGTGGTGCCCGAGGACGAGATCAATATCCACTTCACCGGTGACGCCCACGCCGTGGCATCGGCCCACAACCTGCTGGCCGCCCTGGTGGACAACGCCGTGTTCCGGGGGCAGGTTCCAGGCTTCCATCCCACCGGCGTCCAGTGGTCGCGGGTGACCGACGCCTCCGACCGCTCCCTGCGCAGCATCATCGCCGGCGTGGGCGGCAGCAACAACAGTCCCCTGCGGGAAACCCGGTTCGACATCGTTTCCGCATCGGAAATAATGGCCATTCTGGCTTTGGCCGCCGACCCGGACGATCTGCGCAGCCGGTTGTCTCGGCTGGTGGTGGGCTTCACCGACTCCGGCGAACCCGTTTCGGTGGACGACCTGGGAGTCGTCGGGTCGCTGATGACCCTGCTCCGCCATACCACTATGCCCAACATGGTGCAGACCCTGGAGGGGCAGCCTTCGCTGGTCCACGCCGGTCCCTTCGGGAACATTGCCCACGGGTGCAGTTCCATCATCGGCGACAAGGTGGCCCTGGCCTACAGCGACTACGTAATAACGGAGGCGGGATTCGGCTCGGACCTGGGGTTCGAAAAGTTCATGCACATCAAGACCCGTCAGAGCGGACTACAGCCCAATGCCGCCGTCCTCGTGGCCTCGGTGCGGGCCCTGAAGTGGCATGGCGGCGCCAACCGGCGGGACCTGGCCACCCCCAATCCCGAGGGGGTTACCGCGGGAGGACTCAACCTCGCCCACCACGTGGGCATCGTCAAAGGCTTCGGACTCCCCTGCGTTGTCGCCATTAACCGGTTCGGCACCGACAGTCCCGACGAACTGGAGGCGGTGCGGACCATCGCCCTGGAGGCCGGGGCCGACGCGGCGGTGGAGGCTGACGGCTTTGCCCGGGGAGGCGACGGCATGACCGACCTGGCTCAAGCGGTGGTGAACGCGGCCGACGGGCAACCCGACGTTACCTACGCCTATCCCCTGGACGCGCTGGTGGAGGAGAAGGTGCTGGCCCTGGCCCGGCAGGTCTACCACGCCGATACCGTAACCTGGAGCGCAGAGGCCCGCCGCAATTTGCGCCGCTTTGAAGCCCAGGGCTGGGGCAACCTGCCCATCTGCATGGCCAAAACCCACCTGTCCACCTCCCATGATCCCACCCTTCGGGGCAGCCCGTCGGGCTACGCCTTCCCCATCGCCGACATTCGCGCCTCCGTGGGCGCCGGGTTCCTCTACGCCCTGGCCGGCCGCATTGAGACCCTGCCGGGCCTGCCCACCCGTCCCCGGGCTATGGACATGGACGTTACACCCGATGGAGAAATTACCGGTCTCTAACCGCGATCCAGGGTACGTCATCCCGTAGGACCCAGCGCCCCGACGCCGATGAGCGTCGGGGCGCCTCTTTGAAATCACTGGAATCTCTCGCCATCTTGCGGGTTGACAGCTCGTATTTCCTGTCGTATACTTACGTGTAATTCGTAAGTAATTTACTTAACAGGAGGTAAGCCATGTCGGAAAACGAGACCAGCCGCCACGAGAGGGTGATTCGGAACGTGAGCCAAACGGTAACGGATGCCGTGGTAAAGGGCACCGACGAGGCCGTATCGGTGGCCGGAAACATCAGGGAGACCATCAGGAGCAAGGGAACCGCCGATCGCGGCGCCCGGGACAACGTGGTCATGGTGCGGGTGGACGCCGACAGCCTGAACAAGCTGGACGAACTGGTTGAGGCGGAACTCGCCGGCAGCCGTTCCGAGGCCGCCGCCTACCTCATCTCCGAAGGCATCAAGTCCCGCGAACCCCTCTTTGACGCCATCTCCGACAAGGTGGCCGAAATAAGAAAGGCCAAGGAGGAACTGCGGGTAATGCTGGAGGAAAGGGAAAGCGCGGGGGAATAACCATTCGCATCCACTGAGTCTGAAGAGAGCTACGACGTTAATCCACTCACGAATATGCACGAACGACCGCGGACTGGCAGAAGAGGAAAATGAGTTGGCTTGGTGCCATTGCCATAGCTTTGCTTCGGGGTGGCAGTGCACTTGCGGATGAGAGCAAGAACTGTCAAACATACACCAGGGGGAGATACAGTGGGCAAGCTCCTCCCGCGAAGGCTGGTGCATACCGATGGATCAATATAGCCACAGGATTCATCGAATACATCGGCGAAACGAACAATCTGGCTCGTCGGGTGCGTGAACACGAGCACTCTGAAAGTTCGATTTCAAGCAAGACTCATCGCTTTGTGTGGAAAGAAGCCAATCCCAATAGCACATGTGAGGAAAGGCGACACCACGAGAAAAAGAAGATTGCCCAACACAATCCCACATTGAACAAACGTAGCGGCGGTGGAGGGCGAAAGCCAAAAGCAGTGTAGCTTTGAGTTTCGTCACAATTCATGGGAATTTCTTTCCTCTTTGAGTCTTCCTCTGAGCAGTCTCACTTTAGACTTGGGCCATAGTTGCCAAGTAATCATTGGTGAAAAATATGTCGCCCTGAGCTTGCCGAAGGGCCCAAGAACCTTGTCTTCAGTCTGGTATCGGGTCCGAAAGCACGCTTGTGGGTTGGATTCTAGACTCTTCGGCTTCGCTCAGAGTGACAGTTTGTTAAGGAGCGATTGCCCTGGATTCTTCATTTTCTTCGTGGATAACCAGGTCTTGCCTCTGCTACAATTTGCAGGAATCTTTATCCTTCCTGTAAGCGCCCGTCTTTGGCGGAGCAAGGAACACGTATGCGCATTGTTATGATTCATGCCCTGGCGGAGTCAGTGCCTCCCGTCAAGGTCGCTTTTAGTGAGGTCTTCCCCGAGGCGGAGGTCATTAATCTGCTGGATGAGGCCCTGTTTATTGACTTCAAGGGGCAGATTACTCCGCAACTGCGCCGCCGCATGAGCCAGCTGATCTGCTATTGCGAGGAGTATGGCGCCGATGCCATTGGTCTGGCCTGCTCGGTTTACGCGCCGGTGGTGGACACGGCCAGGGACCTGGTGGACGTGCCGGTGGTGTCCTCCTACAGCCCGGTTATGGAGGACGCCGTGAGGGCGGGCCGCAGAATTGGCATTATCGCGTCGGGGGAAGCCACCCTGCGGGACTCCGAATATTACCTTAACCGCGCCGCCAACGAGCAGGGACGGGAGATAGAGACGGAACTCTGTTCTGCCGAGGAACTAATGCCCCTGTATCGCACGGAAGGGGAGGAGGCCTACAACGCCCGGCTTGAAGAACTGGTGATGGACTTGGCTAAGGGCGTGGACGCCGTGCTCCTGGGCCAGTTTTCCATGGCTACGGCGCTGTCCCGGCTGCAGGCGGTCTGTCCCGTGCCCGTCCTCTCCGGCCCTCACAGCAGCGCAGCTAAACTCAAGGCGTTGCTGTCCGTCCCCGTGGGGCCCGGCTTAAACGACTGACCATTGCTTAAGGGCCCGTCTTGAGTCACA
This sequence comes from Dehalococcoidia bacterium, assembly GCA_965207275.1. Classification (GTDB taxonomy): domain Bacteria; phylum Chloroflexota; class Dehalococcoidia; order Lucifugimonadales; family UBA3495; genus Bin22. Next base: position 797,179 of record CBDBMH010000002.1, on the reverse strand, counting down.
AGACGGGCCCTTTCCGTTTGCCAGCGGCGTACAGAATTCAGTTATGACAGCCGCGGGCCTGGATGTCCCACACGACCTCGACCACCCCGTTTCGAACTCCGATGAAGCGGTCCCACCGGCTGACCATGGCGTCCTGCTGGCCTGGGATAAGGACCAGCTGGTCGCCCGCTTCCAGGGCTACCCCATCTGCCACCTGAAACACGGTGCGGTCGGTGTCCATGTCCACCGCCTCCACTCCCGGGCGACCTTCCACCCTGGGAAGTCCCTTCAGGCCGCCCAGCGCCTTTGCCCCGGCGTCGCCCACCGCCACACCGGGTCCGGGGACACTGATGATGGTGCTGATCACCTTGCCGGCGAACTGGAAGTCGGGCATGTACTCGTAGCCCGTTTCCATGACCAGGTAGGAGCCGCCCTGAATCTCGGTGACTTCGGGCATGTCGCCGGCCACGTCGTAGCTCCAGGTCTCGCCCGTCGAGATGATTTCCACTGGCAATCCGGCGGCGATAACCGCTTCCCGCAGGTCCAGCACCGGTTGAATGAGGCGGTGAGCCTCGGTTACCCGGTCTTCCCGGTCGGAAGAGGGTTCTGCCATCATCTGGTGGCTCATCACGCCCTTGAAAGAAAGGCCCGGCAGGCTGTCGATAAGCCTGGCCAGGGCTACCCCGGCCTCCGCCTCCTGAACGCCGCACCGCACCAGCCCCGTCTCCTGTTCTATGACTACGCCCACGTTGACGCCCAGGGCGTCGGCAGCGCGAGACAGGTCCCGGGCGTTCTCCTGGGTATCGCAGGCCACCAGGACTTCAGCCTCCCTTGCCAGGGTACACAGGCGGTCAATCTTGGCGGGTTCCACGACTTCGCTGGTGACGAAGACGCTGGGCACGCCCCCGTGGACCATCACCTCGGCTTCCGACACCTTGGCGGCGCACACGCCGCCGACGGTGCCGCCCCGGCGGATCTGGCGCAGGGCGATGGCCGGCGTCTTGTGGTTCTTGCTGTGGCCCCTTAGCTTGCTGTGCCGGCCTTCGTAGTAGTCGGCCATGACGCCCATGTTGTGGTCCAGGGCATCCATGTCCAGGATCAGGCACGGGGTATCCAGGTCCCCTACGGGAGTGCCGGGCTGCGGGCGATAAAGGTCTCGAATCAATGCTCCTCCAGATTGTCCTTGCCTGGTTACTTGCCCTGGTTACTTGCCTTGGATAGAAGAAACGGTCTGGTAGTCCAACAAGAGTGAATTAATGTCTGACCCCCAGAACCCGTCATACCGGCGAAAGCCGGTATCCACTCTCCAGGACTATTGGATTCCGGCCTGCTCCGGAATGACGGTTAAATCCCAACCCATCACTTCAAGGCGGTTGGTTCACTAGTCCAGCCGCCCACGGCCTGAGATTGGCCAGTATCCAACGAGCCTGCCATCCTGGACGGCCCGAAAATAGTCGAACTGGTTGACGCAAAGGGCCAGATTGTAGGGCACCAGCCACACCTTGTCCTTGGGCTGGAGTTTTCCGGTGGCTTCCCCTTCCAGCTCCAGGATGCCGTGCTCGGCGCTGAAGCGGGTGGCCCTGGCCCCGGGGACGCCATCCAGCACGGCCACGCCAAAGTCGGGGCCCGTGGTCTTGTGGCCCGCGTCAACAACCGCCCTTTCCGGCGTCGGATGGCTGATGACGGTGGCCAGCACCCTGGCGGCGGGCTGCAGTTCAGGCCGTATAGCAAGGGTCTGGGCATCCATCAGCGGATAGACCCCCGCCAGCACTTCGCTGACCCCGGACATGCGGGCAACTGCGTCATAATTGTGGGTGCTGCCGGCGCTCACCACCGACACCTCCAACCCGGCCCGCTCCATTTGTTGCGCCGTCTCCAGCACCGGGCGGATGCGGTTGCGGGTTTCCCTGCGCAGTTGGTTGCTGTCGGCAAAGGGCAATGGGCCCTCGTAGGTAGTAATTCCCATGAGCGCCAGGCCCGGCGCATCTTCAATAGCCTGGGCCAGGCGGACGGCCTCGTCGCCAGGCGCCACACCCCCGTGGCCATAACCCGCGTCAATGTCCACAACCACGCCCAGCACAACGTCCTCGGCCTCGGCGGCCAGGGAGAGATCCTCGACGTTCCGTTGACTGTCCACCGCCTGAAACAACCAGATATCGCGAGAGAGGGCCACAACACGCCGAATCTTGGGCCGCGTCACGACACGACCTGAAATCAGGATGTCGTCGAAACCGGCGGCGGCAAAAACCTCCGCCTCCCCCACCGTGTTGACGGCAATGGAGCCGGAGCAACTGACGGGCTCTTCAGAAAAGGCCGGGTCCGCCGATACCTGCCGTTGGGCTATCTGTGGACAACCGTGGCAGGAAACGTGGGGGCGGACCAGCGAATCGACTTCCGGGGTTAGACCGTCAGGTCTCACCTGGCGGAATAGACCGTGGACCGTATCTATGTTTTGCTCCAGGACATCGATGTCCACCACCAGGGCCGGTGTGTCCAGTTCCTCCACCGGCGTTCCCACGGGTTGGAAGATGGGTCGCTCCATAGGCGCCTTCCTTGCATCCAGCAATTTGCCTTTGCAGAATAGCACAAAGGCGGTGACAGCAGTAGCCCGTATCCCTTCACGGCTGAGACGCCAGACCTGAAAACCGGTTCTTCCGCCAGGGTAAGTAAGGGTCAGGGCCATCGCGCCATGACTACGGGCACCTACCCTTCAGGGAGGTCATGTCTACCAGGGCGGCCGCATCCGCCCCTGGCGCGAAGGCGGTGGGCCGTTCATCGGACGGTAGCGGCAGGTTCCCTGTCCCTACGCCCTGTCGCGTTCCGGCCAAGGAACATGGGACTTTGAAATAAGCCCGGGCCACGGGCAGGGCTATCGCATATGAAACTGTTCGCACTTACGTCCCTTTCATCCAAAGGTAGGGGAGCCGCCTCAGGGTCGAGGTTTCCGCTCCGCCGCGGTGGACGGGAACGACGGGCTATCCCCTAAAGCGATATGCGATAGCCCTGAGCCACGGACCGTTTCTCTTGCAATCCCGGCGACCCAATGCAACAATGCAGACTGATTTTCGCCAACCTGAAGGCGAATCGGGAGACCATTTCCATGCCCGGACTGCTTGACGGCGTAAAGGTAATCGACTTCACCCACTATTTCGCCGGCCCCTATTGCACCAAGCTCTTGGCTACCCTGGGCGCTGACGTCATCAAGATTGAACGGCGCGGCAGCGGCGACCCCGTTCGCAATATCCCGCCCTTCGCCAACAAGCGTCTGCCGGGAGAGAGCGGGGCCTGGTTTCTTTACCTGAACACCTCCAAGAAAAGCGTCACGCTGGACCTGAAATCGGAAAAGGGTCGGGAAATCGTCCTGAAGCTGATCGAAGGCGCGGACATAGTTGTAGAGAATTTTGCGCCCGGCGTTATGGAACGCCTGGGTCTGGGTTACGACAACCTGAGCCGGATCAACCCCGCCCTGGTGCTGACCTCCATCTCCAACTACGGGCAGACCGGGCCCTACCGGGACTGGAAAGCGTCGGAGATAAACCTCTACGCTACCGGGGGCCTGATGAACATCACGGGCGAACCCGGAGAACCACCGCTGAAGGAAGGGGCGCCCCTGGCCCAATTGGGCGCCGGCCAGAATGCCTTCGTCGCCTCAATGACCGCCCTGTTCCACGCCGAAGACACCGGCGAGGGACAGCAGATCGACCTGGCCATTGCCGAATACGCGACCAACGTGCTGGAAAACGCCCTGATGCAATACAGCTATTCCGGAGTGGAGTTCACCCGAGTGGGCAACCGGGGCTACGGTCGGGCCGCCTGGGGCATCTACCCCTGCCAGGACGGGTTTGTGGGCATTATCGCCGGTCCGGACCAGAATTGGCCGGAGGTGTCCACGATTATGGACAGCGAAGAACTGGCGGACCCCAGGTTCGCCTCCCGCCAGGGTCGCCTCCTCAACGCGGATGAAGTGGACGCCCTGATGCTCCCCTGGCTGCTGGAGCACGACAAGGTGGACATATTCAAGGCCGGTCAGGACCATGGCCTGGGCTTCTCTTTCGTAGCGGGAATGCAGGACATCCTGGATATGGAGCAACTGGTGGCCAGGGACTATTTCGTCGACCTGGACCACCCCATCGCCGGTACTCTTCGCTACCCGGGGCCGCCCATCAGTCCCGACCGCGACGTGGTGGATCCCTGGGTATACCGCCGGGCGCCCCTGCTGGCCGAACACAACCTGGCCGTGCTGGGCGAACTGGGCTATGACAGCCAGGGTGTGGAACGTCTCTTTGCCGAAGGAGTGATCTAGTTGAGCGCGGCACAGCCACTCAAGAACTTTCGCATTCTGGACCTCTCCCGCATCTGGGCCGGCCCCTACTGCACCAAGCTGCTGGCCGATATGGGCGCCGAGGTCATCAAGATGGAGTCCATGCGCGTGTATGACTCCCACCGCGGTCCCATAAGCCCGGCGCCGGGAATTGCCGCCTACCCTGACTCCGATCCCGGCGAGGAGGCCTGGAATCGAAACGGGTGGTTCAATTGCCTGCACATGAGCAAGTACGGCATCACCCTGGAGCTGACCGAAGAGAAGGGACGCCGGGTTTTTGAGGACCTGGTGTCCGTCAGCGACCTGCTGGTAGAGAACTTCCGGCAGGGCAGCCTGGAGAGGCTGGGCTACGACTACGAAACCCTGAGAGGAATTCGGCCGGACCTGATTTACGCCTCCATGCCGGCCTTCGGCAACAGCGGCCCGTGGCAGAATTACGTGGCCTACGGCATCGGGCAGGAGCAGCTTTCCGGCATGGCCCACATGACCGGCTACGCCAACGACGGGCCCATGAAATCGGGCATCAACCACGGCGACCCCATTACCGGTTCCCACGCGGCCGGCGTATTGCTTGCCGCCTTTCGCTACCGGAAGCGCACCGGCAAGGGTATGTTCGTAGACGTATCCCAGCAGGAGTCGGCGGTGGCCCTGATCGGGGGAGAGGTTCTGGGTTACCAGATCAGCGGCGAAGAACCGGAAAGGATGGGCAACCATTCCCCCTGGTTCGCGCCCCACAATGCCTACCCCTGCGCCGGGGATGACCGGTGGGTGACCATCGCCGTCACCAACGACCTGCAGTGGCGCAGCCTGGCCGAGGCGATGGCCATGCCCGATCTGGCGGACGACCCGCGCTTCCTTACCAATGTCGACCGGCTGCGGCAGCGGCGGGAACTGGACCAGATCATCGCCCCCTGGGTGGCCGACAAAGACCAGTGGGACGTGACCCGGCGGCTGCAAGCAAAGGGCGTTCCGTCCGGCCCGGTGCTGCGGGGCCCTGACCTGCTGGAAAACGAGCACTACCTTGACCGGGGAACTTTCAATTACGTGGACCATCCCCGGGTCGGGCCCAAGTGGTACCAGGGCTTTGCCTGGCGCATGTCGGAGACGCCGGGGCAGGTGCACTGGCCGGCCCCGACCCTGGGCCAGCACAACCGTCAGGTCTACGGAGAGTTGCTCGGGTTATCGGGGACGGAGATTGATGACCTGGAGGCCGGAGGGGTGATTGGGACCAAGCCCACCGGCTCGAGGATAATTTAGGCAACCGTAGATTGAAGAATGGCACAATATCGGAGCGGCCGGGACTTTGCGGATTTGCTGCCGGAACCGGCGCCCCTTGAACAGAAGGAGGGACGACTTTGACCACCCAGACTGAACCGGAAGCCCTTTACGACATCAAGGACGGCATCGCGTACATTACGATGAACCGCCCGGAGAAGCTCAACGCCATTGACCCGAATATGCGCCAACTCCTGTGGGAGGCCTTTCAGGATGTAAAGGTCAACCCGGAGGTGCGCTGCGCCATCGTTACCGGTCGGGGCCGGGCCTTTTCCACCGGGCACGACCTGGTGGCCATGGCCAACGACCAGGCAAATGAGGGCGTTACCACCGGCGACCTGTACGTGGAGCAGTCCAGGATTTACAAGCCCATCATATCCGCCATCAATGGCATTTGCCTGGCCCAGGGGTGCGGCATTGCGTTGGGCAGCGACATCCGCATCGCCTCGACGGAGGCGCGCTTCGGCTGGCCCCAGGCCAAGCGCGGCATATCTTCGGTCAGCGGGCCGGCATTGCTGTCCCAGGTGGTGCCCAGGAACATCGCCTTTGAGTTCCTGTTCACCGGCGAGTTCGTGGACGCCCAGCGGGCCCTGGACCTGATGCTGGTGAACTACGTAGTCCAGCCCGATGAGGTAATGCCCCGGGCCGAGGAGATGGCTCGGATGATCACCGCCAACGCTCCCTTGTCCCTGGCCGCCATCAAGGAAGTGTCCATCAAGGGTTCGGAGATGGGGATGGAGGAGCGGGTGGCCCTGGCCCAGCGAAAGCGGGACGAAGTCCTGGAAACGGAAGACGCCAAGGAAGGAGTGCGGGCCTTTGCGGAGAAACGCGCCCCGGTGTGGCAGGGACGGTAGGTCAGACTCCGCGCCGGCGAAAAAGCGGAATTGAGGATAATGGCAGTACCCTCACTGGGGGAAATTCGTTATGGCAACAAAGAGCGGCTTGGTAACGGCCCAGGAACTGTGGGACATGCCCAATGACGGTTATCGCTACGAACTGGTACGAGGGGAGCTGGTCAAGATGGCGCCTGCGGGAGCGGAACACGGAAACCTGGCGGCGGTGGTACTGGGAGACCTGATTTACCATGTTCGCGTCAATGGTCTGGGCAAAGTGTACGCCGCCGAAACCGGGTTTCTTATCGGCACTGACCCGGACCATGTGCGAGCCCCGGACGTCGCCTTTGTCCGGCAGGACAGGGTGGCTGAGGCAGGCCGGGTAACCGGCTACTTTCCCGGCGCGCCGGACTTGGCCATCGAGGTCATTTCTCCCAATGACCGCTACACCGAAGTGGAAGAAAAAGTGGAGGACTGGCTGGCCGCCGGGGCGGCAATGGTAATACTCCTTAACCCGCAAAACCGAACGGCCATCTTGCGTTTGGCTGGCCAGGCGCCCGTCATTCTCACCGAGCAGGACATCCTGGACGGGGGCGAGGTAGTCCCCGGCTGGAGAATGCCGGTAGGGCAAATCTTCGAAGGATAACTGCAGACGTCTGCGCCTCTTTACACCCTCGAATTGACGCGCTTCATTTACTGCGACCGCAGGGCCTTGCCGGGCCGGGCGCCCGTATGGACTCCATCGTCGATTACCACGCGGCCGTTGACCAGGACGTAGTCGATCCCCTCCGGGTATTGCATGGGTTCTTCGAAGGTAGCCTTGGCTTCCGCCGTGTCAGGATCGAAGACGACTATGTCCGCCTTCATCCCGTCTCGCAGGATTCCCCGGTCCTTCAGCCCCAACCGCTGGGCAGGATAGGAGGTCATCTTGCGCACACCCTCTTCCAGCGTAAACAGACACTCCTCTCTGGCGAACTGGCCCAGCACGTAGGGGAAGGTCCCGTAGGTGCGGGGGTTAGGATAGTTTCCCGTCAGCAGACCGTCGGAACCCACCATCTGGGCCGGGTGGCAGGCGATAGTGCGAATGTTCTCCGGGTTGCCGGTGCGGGCCACAAAGGCGACTTCCAGGTTCTCCTCTATCAACAGGTCGCAGATGGCGTCCACCATCCGTTTGCCCTGGTGTTCGGCCAGGTCCACCAGGGAGCGTCCCTCCCACTCCTTGTTCTTTTCCGAGCCGATGTGGCTGAACATGTAATGGTCCAGGCTCATGCCCCACTGCGGTTCAACCGTATCGCCAATCTCGTCCCGGATGCTCTGCTCGTGGATCCGGCGGTAGAGGAGGGCCGGTCCCCCCGCGTGGACCCAGTAGGGTAGCAGCGAGTGGAGGACCGTGCTGGCCGCCGGGTAGGGATACTGGTCGAAGGTAACGTCTATGCCAGCGTCGCGGCCCTCGTCTACCAGCGCGACCATGCGCCTTCCCAGGCCCTCAACGGGGCTGTGGTAGTGGGAGATATGGACCGGCAGGCCGCTCCGCTGGCCCACATTGATGGCCTCTCGGAATGGGTCGAGAAGCCGGTCGCCCAGGCTGTAACGGGCGTGGGTCATGTAGAACCCACCGTGGTCCTTGATGGCCTCGCAGACGGCCACCAGCTCGTCCGTATCGCTGTAGGCGCCAGGAGGATACGTAAGCCCGGTGGTAAAGCCAAAGGCGCCGTCGCGCATACCCTGGCGGGCCAGTTCCTGCATGCGGACCAGTTCCTCAGCCGTAGGAAGGCGGTCCGCCCACCCCATGGCCTCCACCCGGATGGCCGCATGGGGTACGAAATACACCACGTTGCAGGCGGTGCGGCCATCCAGCAAATCGAGAAATTCGCTGACCCGGCCCCAGCGCACGTCGGGGGGAGGGGTCCCGTTAATGGCCGCCAGGTAAGTGAGCAGTTCCTTCAGATGCGCGGGAGAAGTGGGGGCATAGGAGAGGCCGTCCATTCCCAGGGCGTCGGTAGTCACGCCCTGGCGCAGCTTGGCCTCGTGGGCCGGCTCGGTCAGCAACATGAGGTCGGAATGGGAGTGCATGTCGATGAAGCCGGGGCAGATAACCCGGTCATTGGCGTCTATTACCCTCCCGGCGGCCATCCCGGAAGTATCGCCGCGCAACACGTTAACGGTATCGCCATTGATGCCGACACTGCCCCGGAACCAGGTCTGCCCGGTGCCGTCAATAATGCGTCCCCGGTCAATTAAGAGATCAAACATCAGGAAGCCTCTCGATAATTTCGGTGCAATATTGTCATATTTCGTAGCAATTCAAAAGTAATGCTACCTTATCACACCACTTTAGGTCCCGTATCTATCAAAAACTCGCAATATTTGGCATTTGCCGGAGGTTATGGCGGGATAATTGTTTGACAAGGGAAACAGATGAAAGTATTATGCCCCCACACCGCACCCTAACCAAAAGGGGGGTATCGAAGGATGCGTGTAAGTTTAGCACGGCAGTGCATCGACATACCTTACTCTACAGAGCCCGAAGGGCATAATAAGTTCTGTACCGGCTTCCGTCGGGACATTGGTTCCCGGCGCTTTTTCAGCTACTTCGGAAACACCGCTTCTCTCCCCAGCCGTCAACTCCCCTGCGAACCTTAGCTGCTCCCGCTTCCAGCATTAGAGAGTCTTTGTTGGGCAGGGGAGGCTGATACTAAGTCGCTATAAGTACAGCGCAACGTATTCAACAGGTGTGGAACGACTCTACCGGGTAGCTCTTTGAGCCCAGGCAGAAGAAACTTGCGCGCTATTTTTGACCGTAACCCAACACTATCGAACCCAAGAGAGGACAAGGAGGAAACTTAGATGCGACAACTCATGAGGTCGAAGATTCACCGGGCCACCGTAACCAACTGCGACGAGGACTACATTGGCAGCATCGTCATTGACCAGAATCTGATGGACAAGTCGGATATCTGGGAGTACGAGAAGGTCCTGATTTGCGACGTGGATAACGGCGCCCGGTTCGAGACCTATGCCATCTCCGGTGAGCGGGGCAGCGGCATCATTTCCGTCCAGGGGGCGGCCGCCAAGCTGACCAACCCCGGCCACAAGGTCATCATCATGGCCTTCGAGGTTACCGACGTGCCGGTCCGGCCCCGGGCCATCCTGGTAACCGACGACAACGAGTTCGATTATTACCTGACGGAGATCGAAAATGCAGTTGCAGTTTAGCGAATCCGAAACTGAGCAATACTACGATCACGAGGACGCCGTTTACCGGGCGCTTTGGGACAAGGACGGCAGCGTTCACTGGGGCCTGTTTGAAGACGGCGCCGACATGACCTTCCTCGAGGCGGGCGCTAACCTGGACCGGACCATGGTCCAGCGCGGCCGCATTGGCGCCGATTCCGTGGTTATCGACGTTGGTTGTGGCAGCGGCACCATTGCCATGGGCCTGTCCCGGGCCACCGGCTGCCAGGTTACCGGCGTGGACCTTAGCGGCGTGCGTATTGCCAATGCCATCGATTCGCTGGAAGAGCAGCCGCAGGAAGTGCGCGACCGGGTCAGCTTCAAGAAGGGTTCGGCCACCGACCTGCCCCTGGAAGACAACACCTTCGACCGGGCCTGGAGCCAGGCTACCATTTACCACGTTCCCGACAAGGTCAAGGTTCTGGAAGAGGTCTACCGGGTGCTGAAGCCCGGCGGAATCTTCGTGTTTGACGACCTGATCAAGCCCCAGCCCAATGTGGGCGAAAAAGCCGTCAAGTTTGTTTACGAACGTCTGCTCTTCGACACCGATTTCAGCTTCGAGTCCTACCAGGTAGCCCTGAAAGAGGCGGGATTCGAAGTCCTGGAAGCCGAGGATATCTCCCGGCACCTGAAAACCAGTTACCTGATGCTCAGCGACGCGGCGGCCCAGGGCAACGAGGAACACCGGGAGAGGTTTGCCTACCTGGCCGAGGCCTACCGGGAAACCGCTGCGGCGGTGGACCGGAAAGAAGTAGGCTGGGCCTTGTTCGTCTGCCAAAAATAGTCGCATCGCCTGGTACTCCCGGCCACAATCTCGACCAACGGGTGTAGAGGTACGCAATGACGCAAAACGATCGGGTCCGCTGGGTCTACTCTTCTCAGAACGAACAGGAACTGGAAGAGCGTTATGACCAGTGGGCCGAGGAATACGATGCCGACCTCGAGTCCGACTTTGGCTGGATTTCTCCCCAGCGAACGTCGGAGTACGTGGCAAAGCACGTGGCCAGAGAGGGTTCCATCCTGGATGCCGGCGCCGGAACCGGTCTGGTTGGCGAGTGTCTCCACGAAATGGGATTCAACAACATGACGGCCATGGACCTCTCCCTGGGGATGCTGGAGGTGGCCCGGCGCAAGAACATTTACCGGGCGCTGGACCAGATGACCATGGGCGAGACCCTGGATTACGAAACGGACAATTTCGACGCCTCGGTTATCGTCGGCGTATTCACCCAGGGCCACGCTCCGGCCGGTTCCATCGACGAACTGGTCAGGGTGGTAAAGGGCGGCGGGCACATTATTTTCAGCCTGCGCACCGATACCTACACCGACAACGGGTTCAAAGACAAGATGGATTCGCTGGAATCCGCCGGGTTGTGGAAGCTGGTGGAGGTCTCCGACCCCTACCATCCGCTCCCCAAGGGAGAACCGGAAGTGATGCACCAGGTCTGGGTATTCCAGGTCAGCTAGTCGGCGCCACACTAAAATCCGCCAGCGCAGATCGGGGCCGCCGCCCCTCCCAAGCACTGTTGGGAGGGGCGGCGGCCCCGAATCAATTTGATGCGGCCTCTCCTACTCCCTTGTCTCCATGGGCAAGCCCCGAAACCTGACTTCCTGAACGCAGATGGGGCAACGCCGGTCCGGGGAATGGCCCACCGCCGGCCAGAAGTCCTCTGAAGTCATCCCGCACAAGTAAACGGGAGACACCTCTTCAATGCCCAGGCTGTCAACGTAATGGACCTCGCCACGCTGCTGGGGATTGGGCCACCACCAGGGAGTAAGTTGCCTGGCCAGGCTGTTGATGTGGTCCTTGTTGTCGTCCTGCCAGCCCTCCTCGGGAAGCTGCACTACCCACGCGCGTCCCTCTTCACCGGTCTGACGGCGGGCGGTCAGGCGCCCCTCCCGTATGTAGCGCCGGATAATGTCCTGGGAGACATTCAACCTTCGCGAGGCTTCCAGAATGGTAACTTCTTCCAAAACTACCTCCCAGTATCGCTGGGACTCCAACCGGCGGGCCTGGCTGGCGCGATTACACTGCCAGTATTGTCGTGCAATGATTCCCCAACCATTGGCCTGGTCCACACCTGAGAGAAAACCGGCCTTCTCCAGGTCCGCGCTTCCCGCCTTCGGAGACCCTGACGTAACTCAGCCCGGGATCCGAATTTTAGCGCGCCTGGGCCGGTTGTCCCAGGCCGTACTCAGCTATTCCGATTCCGGCTTTCGCCAATATGACAGTCTCGCAAAGGTCTCACGGGCCGGGAACGATGGACTTTCCCCAAAGTTGTTATTCCATAACCCAGGGTCAAAGCTAACGCTACCCGGTCGTCACCCCGGCGGTCAAGGGGTCCTCCATGGTCTCACCCAGGGAACCGCCCGGCGGCACCATGGGATACAGGTTGACCGACGGGTCAACCACGAACTCAATCAGGTAGGGGCCGTCGTGGGCCTGGGCCTTGCGCAGGGCCGGCATCACGTCTTCCTGGTGGGCAACCCGGGTGGCCGGAATGCTGTAGGCTCCGGCCAGTTCCACAAACTCGGGCCCCGGAATGGGCACCTCTTTCAGGTGATTCTCGAAGAACATCTCCTGCCACTGGCGCACCATGCCCAGGTAGCCGTTGTTGATCAGGGCAATCTTCACCGGCAGCCTCTCCTGGGCGATGGTCGCCAGTTCCTGGGAGGTCATCTGGATGCCGCCGTCGCCGGCGATACTCCACACCGGCGCGCCAGGCTTGCCCACCTGAGCCCCCATGGCCGCCGGCAGCTCGAAGCCCATGGCGCCAAGGCCGCCCGAGGAGACGAAGGTGTTGTAACCGTTGAAGAAGAGGAACTGGGCGGCCCACATCTGGTGCTGGCCGACGCCAGTGACCACCACGGTATCCGGGTTTTCCTGGATAAGCTCGTTCATTTCCGACATTACGTGCTGGGCCAGCAGGGTGTTGGTCTTGGGTATGGCCAGGGAGGGATGGTCGGCCTTCAGCTGCTCGATATAGCCCATCCACTGGGGGCGTTCCACCCGCTTGACCAGGGGGACCAGGGCCCGCATCACCACCTTGGCATCGCCCACCAGGGGCACCTCCACCGGCACGTTGCGTCCCACCTGGCTGGGTTCGATGTCGAGGTGAATAATCCTGGCATGGGGCGCGAAGGTGGATGCCCGGCCGGTTACCCGGTCGTCGAAGCGCATCCCCAGGCCCACCACCAGGTCGGCCTGATCAACGACCAGGTTGGACCAGTACATGCCATGCATCCCCAGCATGCCCAGGCTCAAGGGGTGATTGCGAGGGAAACTGCTGAGACCAAGCAGGGTATTGATGACGGGAATCCCCGTAGCTTCCGCCAATTCAACCAGTTCGTCCCAGGCGTGGGAAGCCAGGACCCCGTGGCCGGCTATCAGCACCGGACGCTCGGCCTCGTTTATCAGGCGGGCCGCTCGCTCCAGCGCGGAGGAAGTCTCTTCGGACAGCGGCTCCCTGTGCGGTTCCGGGATTTCGGGATATTCAAACTCCGCCAGTTCCAGCTGTACATCCCGGGGGACGTCGATCAGCACGGGACCGGGGCGGCCTTCCTGGGCGATCCTGAAGGCTTCGCGGATGGTATGGCTCAGGTCGGCGGCGGACATGACCAGGTAGGTGCGCTTGGTGCAGACCGAGGCGATGGAACAGATGTCGCATTCCTGGAAGGCCTCGGAGCCCAGCGCGGTGCGGGCCACCTGGCCGGTAATGGCCACCATGGGGACGGAGTCGGCCTTGGCACCCATCAGGCCGGTCACCAGGTTGGTGGCGCCGGGCCCGGAGGTGGCGACGCAGACCCCGACTTTGCCCGTAACCCGGGAATAGCCGTCGGCGGCGTGGGAAGCCGACTGCTCGTGCCGGACCAGGACGTGTCGCAGCTGGGGATAGCCCCACAGGGCATCGTAAAAGGGTAGAATGGCGCCGCCGGGATGGCCGAAAATTACTTCGACGCCTTCCTGCAGCAGGCTTTCACAGATGATTTCCGAACCTTTCAGTTGCACGACAGCCTCCAATTCATTCGCGTACATTCGCGTTTTGCCGCCGAGAAAGGTATCAGGAAGGCTGCCCGAGGCCAACAAAAAATCCCGTCCCACATAGGGACGGGACGTTAATATTCCCGCGGTACCACCCTATTTATCCGGCGAACCGGACCTCTCCTAGCAGGCACCAACATGCCCCGTCACGGATAACGAGCGACGAACCTCGGCCTGGCTTACTGGGCGACGGCGGCTTTGCGCCGTCACGGTTCCGCTGGCAGCTCCGGAGGGATTTTCGACAGGGTTGGCGTACCTGCTCACACCGTACCAGGCTCGCTTAACGCCGGGCCCTGGCTACTCGTCTCCATCATAGCCTTTCAATTGTGAAAGTTAGCACAGGGAGAAAAGGGTTGTCAAGGCGGGCATTATCCCCAAATCCACCACCTAATGGGAGAAAAATGGTTTTGGGGCTCCTTGATTGGGCCGGTTGGGGCATCGGCTGACGGCTGACAGGTTGGCAGTGGGTTGGCGTGGCAGGAGTAGGCGCTGGAAGGGGATATTGGGGCGTTGGCCGGCGACGCCAGGGCGAGGTCTATGCCAACCGGTCCTGGAGAAGGGCGCAGTGTCCCTACGGCGGGAGTCCCCGTCGCTTGAATGCCCGTCGGTAGTGGCGCAGACCGTCCCAGGTCAGGGTGGGCCGTGGGCCAGCGCCGCTATTCTCCGGTGCGCTCCCGCCAGCAGCGGGAAGGATGGATGGCCCCGGGCCAGCCGGATCAGCAGCTTCCTGGCGTGGCAGACCACCCGTCCGGCCAGATTGATCAGAGCAAAGCGCACCGCCTTGAGCCGCTTGTTCACCCACTGACCGCCCAGGGCCAACTGCTTGACCGCCGAGTTCAGGTTGAACGCCAGCGCCGCTATCGCCCACCAGGCCGCGTTGGCCCCGAACTGTCCCGACGGCAGCCTCCCGCCAGCCAAGTCCTCCTTCAGCACACCATGCACCTCCTCGCCCTTCCCGCATCTCTCCCGGTACCACCGCACCACCTCATCTCCCGGTAGCTCCCGGTTAGTCACTATCCCCCGGATCTTGTACCAGCCCCGGTCCGGCATCTCCATCGCCGGAACCGACAACTCCAGGTCATCCTCCATGCCCGGCAGCGGCGGCCGCCTCAGCGGCTCCCGGACCGCTATGAAACGGTAGTCGGGATCATTCTTGGAATAAGCCAATCTATCGGGCACGAAGTCCACCTCGGCCCACTCCTGTTCCGTCTCCACCGCCAACTCCCCCACCATCCGGGGCAACCGGCGCCACTGGCTCTCCTCCACTTCGGCTGCCGCACGCTTGAACCCCTCCGTGACGTCCGCCCCCACCGCGAATTCGATCACTCCGAACCGCTCATCCCTCCCCTCGGCGCAGTACCGCAACAACTCAACTTGGTACCCCGCCGTGTCCGACCGCAGCATCACCTTCACCACGCCCTCCGGCAGATGGGCCAGCGACTCCCGCAACACCCGCAGTTGCTCGAACCCCGCTGGCACGTTGCCGTCCCGGAACTCCGAATGGACCACCAGGTCCGCCTCGGCCCAGTAGGTGACCATCGGCTGGTAGGCCTTGTAGCCCTGGTAGCAGTACAGCGCCTCCTGCTTGTAGGTCTCGATCAGCGTCGCGTCCATGTCCAGCGTCGCCTGCTCCTGCTCCAGGTGGTCCCGGACGAAGCTCATCATCTCGGCGTTGACCTTCCCCAGCCCGCGCAGCGCGCCGCTGGGCGCGGGTATGTACGCCGTATGGGGCTGCCTGGCCTCCTCCTGAACCGGGTCGTGGAACCGGCCCAGGTACCGGAACACCGCCGACGGAGACGGGACGCTGCGGCGCCGCCCGCCCCGCCACCGGCTGCCCTCCTCCCGGCGCTCACAAGCCCGCTGCCGGTGCGTCTCCACCCGGCCCAACATCCGGCCCAGACCCTCGTCCCCTTCCAGCACCCGGAGGTCGTCCACTCCTTCTCCACCGGCCAGATTCAGCAGCACCAGCGCGGTGACCATCTGCCGGTCCGTCCATCCCTGTCCGCCCTCCTTGACCTTCACGTAGCGCCGGATCGACTCGCCCAGCCCCATCGCATCGGCCATTTCCAGATAGACCGCCAACCCCGACAGCCCCGTCATGCCCCCCGCGCGATGCTCCGTCCCATACTGGAATGGCAGGACTCCCTGTTGCATAATGACTGCACCTCGTTGGTGATGGTTGTGTTTGTCCCGTAACCATCATAGCCAGCTTTGCCGCTGGCTCCAACGAGGTCTTTTCCTCCCATTAGGTGGTGGATTTGGGTATCCACGGCAGGGCAATGGCATGTATGGCTTATCCAGCCGTCACTGCGGCGAAAACCGCAGTCCAAAAAGCCTAGAGGCAAGCTAGCAGGAAAGGCGACAAGGAACATCAGCACTGGATACCGGCCTGCTCTCCCGGTACCACCGCACCACCTCATCTCCCGGTAGCTCCCGGTTACGTCATGGGCTTTTGCACTCATGCCCGGCATTGCCCTGTAGTCGGGACGGAATGGCGTTCCAATTCGGGTGGTCTTCGTACTTTCCGTGACGCCGCCCCCACCGCGAATTCGGGCTCATCCCTCCCCTCGGCCAGTCCTCAACTTGGTACCCCGCCGTGTCCGACCGCAGCATCACCTTCACCACGCCCTCCGGCAGATGGGCCAGCGACTCCCGCAACACCCGCAGTTGCTCGAACCCCGCTGGCACGTTGCCGTCCCGGAACTCCGAATGGACCACCAGGTCCGCCTCGGCCCAGTAGGTGACCATCGGCTGGTAGGCCTTGTAGCCCTGGTAGCAGTACAGCGCCTCCTGCTTGTAGGTCTCGATCAGCGTCGCGTCCATGTCCAGCGTCGCCTGCTCCTGCTCCAGGTGGTCCCGGACGAAGCTCATCATCTCGGCGTTGACCTTCCCCAGCCCGCGCAGCGCGCCGCTGGGCGCGGGTATGTACGCCGTATGGGGCTGCCTGGCCTCCTCCTGAACCGGGTCGTGGAACCGGCCCAGGTACCGGAACACCGCCGACGGAGACGGGACGCTGCGGCGCCGCCCGCCCCGCCACCGGCTGCCCTCCTCCCGGCGCTCACAAGCCCGCTGCCGGTGCGTCTCCACCCGGCCCAACATCCGGCCCAGACCCTCGTCCCCTTCCAGCACCCGGAGGTCGTCCACTCCTTCTCCACCGGCCAGATTCAGCAGCACCAGCGCGGTGACCATCTGCCGGTCCGTCCATCCCTGTCCGCCCTCCTTGACCTTCACGTAGCGCCGGATCGACTCGCCCAGCCCCATCGCATCGGCCATTTCCAGATAGACCGCCAACCCCGACAGCCCCGTCATGCCCCCCGCGCGATGCTCCGTCCCATACTGGAATGGCAGGACTCCCTGTTGCATAATGACTGCACCTCGTTGGTGATGGTTGTGTTTGTCCCGTAACCATCATAGCCAGCTTTGCCGCTGGCTCCAACGAGGTCTTTTCCTCCCATTAGGTGGTGGATTTGGGTATCCACGGCAGGGCAATGGCATGTATGGCTTATCCAGCCGTCACTGCGGCGAAAACCGCAGTCCAAAAAGCCTAGAGGCAAGCTAGCAGGAAAGGCGACAAGGAACATCAGCACTGGATACCGGCCTGCGCCGGTATGACGGGTATGGGCTTTTGCACTCATGCGATTGCCCTGTATCGACGGTGGCGTTCCAATTCGGGTGGTTTCGTACTTTGGGCTTGGGCAGCCATCCTCCTGAGGCGGACCCTTACGAATTCGGCTGCCGAACCGCCGAATGAAGAACCGTGCCTTCAACGACGAGTGAACAAGTCCAGCGACAGGCTGAGGATAAGCGGCAGTTCACGTCCAACCTAACCTTCCCAGAAGAGGCGTATCAGGCGCGGCGGATCCCCGTCAAGGTGGAAGGGATTCTGGACCGGGCAGGAGTGTTGGTCTGACTGGACGCCCTCACCCCCGGCCCCTCTCCCTGAGGGAGAGGGGTGAGCTTCGAGTTTCGAGGGCCAGGCGGGTTCGAGGGTCCAGCTTTTACCGGAACGACAGGTTGGGGCCAAAGCCGATATGCGTTTGCTCGGCACGGCATTAGGCCAAGGCAGTCGGAGCAGCGCAGGCAGATCGGCCTGCTCCTACGAGGCATGCCACATCGGTCGGCCGGCTCAGGGTGAGCGGCAGAGAGCGTCGCCGTACTGATACTGGTAGAAGGTAACGCTATCTATGGCGCGGTTGTCCAAGCTGATTCTAGCCGGGCCGGGCGACGGCGTTGAGGACGACGGAGGCTCCAGCGGCGGGGCTTCCGACCAGTCAGGGCAAGGGTCCTGTGATGAAGGCCCGTCTGGAGACGGGGGAGCGGAACCGGGCCGTTCGCGGAGGGCGAGATTGCTGGCCCGAAGCTCGCGGTGGTTCCGGTAGGCGGCGTGGGCGGCCACCCTGGCGACATTCTCGGAGCCATAGTAACGCAGCAGTACCGGGTAGCCATAGATGTCGTTGGGGAGCGGGGCATCGGCGGGGAGGGCAGACAATTCCAGGGAAGGGTCAATGGCCTGTCCCGGTTCGCGATCAAACAAGCCGATCCGGCGGCGGTACTCGTAGACGGCAAGGATGGCAGCCTTGACTGCCTGCTCGCAACCGAAGATGTGCCTCAAGGCGTACAGGCCCTGGCAATCGCGGAGGTAGTCTTCTTCGTCATAGGGCTCGAAATAGAAAGGGCCGTACTCTTTCAGGTAACGATTGTAAATCCTGGGACTCTTGCGGACCGGGGCGTCGGGAGCGGGGACCGGGGATCGGGTGTTATCCCGCTGCCAATTGCCGTTCCGGTCCCGGTGGTAGATGCCGTCGGGGTCACGGCGGCAAGGGTTGTCGTCAACTTCCGCCACAACCTGGGTTTCAGCTTGAGTGGTAGGGGAATCGAAGCCGCGGCGCAGGAGTTCTTTGGCGGCGGACAGGCGGTGGTGAGGTTTGAAGCGCTGGAGGTTACCCTGCATCACGTCCACCAGGAAGCGGACGGCGGTGCGGCCGCCTTCGGTCTCCTCGCTGATGATGTCGGCGAGGTCATGGTGGAGAGACGGGCCCTCACCCCCGGCCCCTCTCCCAGAGGGAGAGGGGGGAATCCGCAGGGTCGCGGGGGCGTTGGCGGCGATGAAGGCGCGGGCCGGGGTCCAGCCGAGGTTGAGGAGTTGACGGGCGGCGTCGAGACGATGGCAGGGTTTGGCGTCTTCCGGAGTGCCCTGCATGAGATCGATGAGGAAGCGAACGATGAGGCGGCCGTCGTCGGTCTCCTCGCGGATGATGTCGGCGAGGGATTGGGGTGGCTTGGGTCCTTCGACAGGCTCAGGATGAGCGGGTTGAGGGTCTGATAAGAACATATGTTTTAGTTTAAGGGTTGGGGATGGTGGTGTCAAGGGGTCCTCACACCCGGCTCCGGCAGCCCCGCCAAGGGCGGAGGTGGACGCTTCGCGGGAACGACGGGTTGCTCCCAGGGTTGAGAAGCAGAATTTTGGGCCCTTCGGTCCCCCGCGGCGAACTCGGGGCGACATTGCATTGGGGGTAACCGTGATTTGGGTTAACTGGCCCTAAGCTCCGCGCCACTGACTGGCTTTGGGACCTGAAACCGGGCGGGCGGGTAGGATTTTAGGCCCTTCGGCTAACTCAGGGCGACATGATCAAGTGATTTCAGGGTTTGGGAAGTCGACCTGTGAATGCCCTGCGTTGACAGGGGAAGGGGACTGCGGTCGACATTTGAATTTGCCGGGAGACCCTGGGCTGGCCCAAAGTAGATTGCGCAGAAGAGTGCAAGCTCCTCCTCTCTGACTGGCTTTGGGACCTGAAACCGGGTCGGCGGGTAGGATTTTAGGCCCTTCGGCAAGCTCAGGGCGACATGATCTGGTGATTGGAGGGTTTGGGAAGTCGACCTGTGAATGCCCTGCGTTGACAGGGGAAGGGGACTGCGGTCGACATTTGAATTTGCCGGGAGACCCTGGGCTGGCCCAAAGTAGATTGCGCAGAAGAGTGCAAGCTCCTCCCCTCTGACTGGCTTTGGAACTTGAAACCGGGCTGGCGGGTAGGATTTTAGGCCCTTCGGTCCGCCGCGGCGGACTGAGGGCGACATGATCTGGTGATTGGAGGGTTTGGGAGGCCGTAATGCGATTGACCTGGGTTGCCAATAGAAGGGAATCGCAAGCCAGGTTCTTCGATTCTCCCTAGTCGCTGATGGAAAGGGCGAGGGAAAGTATCCCAGGTCAGAGCTATTTCTTGGGAATTCCGTATCTAACGCCACCGAAGTCCCATTCCGCCAGATTGAGCGGGAGGTTCTGCTGCTGCCGCCGATGCTGCTCGTAAAGCTCTGCCCTGCCGAGTACCTCCGCCTGCCACCGGTTTAAGTTGGTTCCGGGTGTTGGGCGGACAACCTCGCCAGTCTTTAAGCTTATCGCAATCCTAGCCTGAATGGTCCTGCCGGGCCTGACCTGAAACAAGTCGTCAGAGGTCAGTGACAGCAGCACGACCTGATCTTCCTCGTGGGCCAAGACCATGTAATTGCCGCTATCCATAAACGCCACCAAGGACGCGGGCCACATCGTCCGATCCGGCAAGTTGGGAAATTTATCAATAAGCTCATTGTCCACGGAGGTTTGCCTCCTTACTTTGATTCTGCCCCAATCCGTCTGTGGAACTGGCGAACAATTGGCGGCAGTAATTAAATCACAGGGTGTACGTCATAGCTTCAATTTTGTCATCCTTCGGGTGGCTACGAATGGCACACCCCCGGCCGATTGGCCGGGGGTGGGGATTCTTAACCGCGGTATAGTTGGGGGGATTCAGGTTTCCGGTTGACATTTGCAACCAGGGAACAAACCTCGCTGCCTGTTACCCCCATCCTAATCTTCCCCCGTCGGGGGGAAGGATTTATTGAACTGCCCTCTAGTCGTTGTCGGCTACGCCGGCCATTTCGCGGGATCCGGCGCGCAGGTGGGTGTTATAGAAGCGGAGGACCTGCTGCCAGCCGTCTACGGCGGCTTCCTGCCGGTAGCTGGGGCGGTCGACGGCGAAGAAGCCGTGACCGGCATTGTCGTAGCGGAAGAACTCGTAGTCCTTGCCACCGGCCTTCAGCGCCTCCTCCAGGTCGTTGACGTCCTGGGGGGACGGTCGGGCGTCTTCATTGCCGAACAGGCCCAGCAGGGGGCAGTTCAGGCTGGAGGTATAGTCCACCGGCGCCACGGGCTGGCGGGAGCGCTCCAGTTCGCCTTCGGGGACGGTGGTTACGCCGCCACCCCAGCAGTTGACCGCCGCGTCGATGCCGTCCAGGCGGCAGGCGACCAGGTAGGTCTGGCGACCGCCGGAGCAGAAGCCGATGACGCCAACCTTGTCGTTGTGGTAGGGCAAAGCGCGCAAGTAGTCGCGGGCGGCGGCCACGTCGCCGAGGGTGCGGTCATCGGGCATGCCGCCGGCCTCGCGGACGCTGGCGCTGTTGGCGGTGGGGTCGCCCTGGCCTTCGCGGAAGTGCAGGTTGGGGGAGATGCAGACGTAGCCGTGGTAGGCCAGCTTGCGGGCCATTTCCTTGGAAGCTTCGTCCCAGCCGGGCATGTGGTGGATCAGAACAACGCCGGGGTAGGGACCGGCGCCCAAGGGCCGGGCCAGGTAGGCATCGATCTGGTCGCCGTTGTGACCGTTGATATTGACGGTTTCCGCAATCAGTCCTTCGTAAGGCATTAGTTTACCTCCAGGTTAATGTGTGTTCCAGGTTGCGACGAGCTACTACGGTCGCAAACCGCATCTGCTCTTGTGGGCAGATTACTACGCGGGATAGGTGGTGTCAATTGACAGCGTGACAAGAGGTTATTTAGTATCCACCCATGGCCGAGGCCAAATATGACAACAGGACGCAAGAAATGCCGCAGAAGGAAATAATTACCCACCCCCAGATTGCCCAGGGGAGCAACCCGCTCTCCCAGGCCACCCGCTTTGGCGACATGGTGTTCGTCCAGGGCTGTACGGGCCGTCACCCCACCACCGGGGAGAACGGTTCGGACATTCGGCAGCAGACCCGCTTCGCCCTGGAGCGGATCGGCATGATTCTGGAGCATGCGGGGAGTTCGCTGGACAACGTGCTGACCAACACCTGCTACGTTACCAAGCGGGAAGACCTGCCGGGCTTCAACGAGACCTACGCCGAATTTTTCCCTTCGGACTACCCGGCGCGGACGACGATAATCGTTCAGTTCGGTCAGCCGGACAATCTGGTGGAGATTACGACCACCGCCTGCATTCCCAGCTAGAGGGATACGGTTCAGAACGTTTTGAGATTGTTCAGGCAGCCCTGGCGCAAACGCTGTCACCCCCACCCTAACCCTCCCCCATCAAGGGGGAGGGGACATTACATACCCGCATCAGCCCGTCAAGGGGGAGGAGACTTGTTCATAGAGCAATCTGGACTTAACGAACTGTTAATCTGAGCCCTTAGACCCAGCTCAGGTTAAACTCCGCCGAAGAGGCTAGAATCCAACCCACAAGCGTGCTTTCGGACCCAAAAACGGGCTGAGGGGCAGGATTTTAGGCCCTTCGGCAAGCTCAGGGCGACATGACTTCTGGCTGGACCAACATTGCAATTCACGACGCGATTGCCCTGGGGAAGGCGACGAGGGATAGCGATGGGCCAGATGAGTGGAATTCCCGGCCAAGTCCTTTTGCCTTCTCCACCTGACCTTACAGCTTCCGGTAGACGATGTGGGAGCGGTTGCTGGTGTGGGGGCGGATCATGGGGGCCCAATCGCCGGTATCGGATGCCGCTACCCAGGCATCGGTGAAAGGTACGTCCGGGGAATCGATTTCATATACGGCCGCATACCTGGCAGTTCCCTCCACGTCGGAAGATTCCAGGCGGTAGCGGGTGCAGCTATGGACGCCGGGCGCCTTGACGATGTTGGGAATGTGCTGGGTGTCGTAGATGCGGTTGAAGTCCGCTTCCAGCTCTTCGGGAACATCCATTTGCACCAGGTAGATGTAGTCTGGCATAAGTTGGTTACCTCTCCGAAGTTTTGTTGGGGCTTAGGTTGACGTTGACTGAGGTCAAGGGGCTATCAGGTGGTACCATTGCTGAACAATCCGGCTTGGGTAAAGATTAAGGCAGGTGAAGCGTCGTTAGTCCAGTCGGGCAGTATGCTTTCGGACCCATAACGGCCTCTCCAAGAAGGATTTTAGGCCCTTCGACAGGCTCAGGGCGACATGACCTGGTGGGCAAGGGCGCTCGCAGATTCAGTAGCCGTTGTGCCGGGGATTGACGGCGATACCAGCCGGGAATAGAATTGGAGTCCAGCGACCGACAGTGAGCCGCTCCTTCAGCGACTCCCGGTCGCTCCTCTTTTTCCGCTTCGGGTTGCCAACGGCCTGGGAAGAAACAGCCCGCATCCCCCGGGGAAGATGCGGACTCCAGGCTGTGTTCAGGGAACCCTGTTCTCTCTAATAGGTCAGGTCCGTTTCCACGCCCTCGGGGAGTTCCACCTGGAGGGCCTGGAGGCTGTGGGCCAGGCCGTGATAATAGGCTACTACCACCAACACGTCGACGATGCCGGCGTCACCCACGATAGCGCGCATGGCCTCGAAAGTGGCGTCGGATATGCGGTGCTGGCGCAGCAATTCCAGGACGAACTGGACGACGGTGGCGTCATTGGCAGCAAGGCCCGCGGGCGCCCGGAATTCGCGAATAGCGGCAATTAATTCGTCGCTGAGATTGGCTTCCTTGGCTCCGCGCTGGTTGACCGTCCAGACGTAGTGACCGCCGGCTTCCCTGGCCGCAGTCAAAATGGCCACGGCCTTCACCCGCGGGTCCAGGGCGGTCTCGAATCGCACGTAGCCGCCCAGACCGGCGAAGGCGCCGGCCGCCTGGGGATTGTTCAAAAGGGCGGCGTAGTTGCGCTGCACCCCGCCCCGGCTGGTCTGAATGTCGTCCCAGACCGCCTGACCGGCGGCGTTCATGTTTTCCCTGGTGGCAAAGGGTACTCGGGCCATGGTAATGCTCCTGTCATATGATTGACCTAACCGGTCGCTACATTATGGTGATTTGAACCTGGCGGCGGTTCCTCAAAGGGCTCGCCTAGCGCCGCTGCCTCCTCACGACGCAAGTTCCACGCTTCCCATAGGGATTGCACTTCGGCGCGGCCTTCATTTAGTCCTTCTTTCAGTCCTGCCTGGCGCCCCTCTTCCAGGTCCTTCTTGCGGTTGCGTTCTCGGAGTATTGCGGAAATTACCATGTCTCCTCCGTCGGCGGTCTTACTCGCCCCCACCGCTGGAGTTCTTGCCTTGCCGGGGTGGCGGTTCAGTAAAGGATTCGCCTCGACCTTCGGCCTCTTCCTTGCGCCGAAGCCAAGCATCCCAAACGGCCTGGACCTCGTCCCGCCCTTGCCAACGTCCCTGCTCGATACCTTGCTTAATGCCTTCTTTCAGGCCAATTTCCTTTCCCTCTTCCAAGTCCTTCTGGCGGCGGCGTTGCCTTATCCACTCTCCGAGAACCAAGTTGGCCACCTCCACGATGATAACTGAGCCCACCAAGGAAGCGCCGCCGGCGCGTACCAATTCCTCGGTGGCAATGCGCTGGGTTTCCAGCCAGCCGCTGGCTTTGGTCTGGATGACTACGGTCAGTGTGTTGGCAACCGTCAGGTAGGTGGTCCCCATGCTGAACAAGCAAATGAACCAGCGGATGGCGTATGCGGGCACACTGAGTACGCCAAAGCGCAGAGATTCATCCGGCGTAGTCATGGGTGGCGGTTAATCCGCAGCCTGCTGCACGTTCTCTCCGTTCTTCTCCCACAGGGCTTCGAGGATGGCGCCGGGGGACATGGGCAGCTTCTCCATCCGGACGCCGATGGCGTCGTGGATGGCATTGGCGATAGCGGCCATGGGGGGCACGATGGGCACCTCGCCCACACCGCGAACGCCGTAGGGGTGACCGGGGTTGGCCACTTCAACGATTACGGTATCGATCATGGGCAAGTCCAGGCTGATGGGCATGCGGTAGTCCAGGAAGCTGGAGTTGACCATCTGGCCGTCGTCGCTGAAGAAATACTCTTCGTTCAACGCCCAGCCAATGCCCTGGACAACGCCGCCCTGCATCTGACCTTCAACGTAGCTGGGGTGAATGGCCTTGCCGGCATCCTGGACGGTGGTGTACCGCAGGATATCGACCTTGCCGGTCTCGGGATCAACCTCCACGTCCACGATGTGGGTGGAGAAGGCGCCGCCGGCGCCCCGGGGGTCGACGCTGACCTGGCTGGAAATGGGGCCGCCGGAACCGTTCAACTGGGCGGCCAGTTCCTTGAAGGTCATCTTGAGGTCGGAGTCGGACTTGTGCTGGAAAACGCCGGCTGCCAGCTCCACGTCTTCCGCGGAAACTTCCCAAATGGTGGCGGCCCGCTCGATCATCTGATTCTTGATGTCCTGGGCGCATTCGTAGGCTGCCCAGCCGCTGGCGAAGGTGGTCCGGCTGCCGCCCGTCAGGAAGGTGTAGCCGACGGAGTCGGTATCCGCGACGCTGGGGCGAACGTCCTCGGCGGGGATGCCCAAAACTTCCGCAGCCTGCATGGCGATGGAAGCGCGGGTGCCGCCGATGTCGGTGGAACCCTCGACCAGGCTGATGGTGCCGTCGGCGGCGACGCCAATGCTGCAACTGGACTGCATTCCAATGTTAAACCAGAACCCGGAAGCGATACCGCGACCCTGGTTGGGGCCGGAAAGGGGAGTATTGTAATGTTCGGTGGCCTTGGCGGCCTCCACGCACTCGATGTTGCCGATTACCGGGAACTCTGGGCCGTCCACCCGGCGGGTGCCTTCTTTGGAAGCGTTGCGAAGCCGAAACTCGATGGGATCCATCCCGATTTCCCGGGCTATTTCGTCCATGACCTGTTCCCCACCGAAGGCGCCGATGGGAGCGCCAGGGGCCCGGTAGGGGGCCACCTTCGGTTTGTTGACGACCACGTCATAGCCTTCCGCGCGCACGTTTTCTATATCGTATGGCGCAAACATGCACTGGGCGCCCATGGTAACGGGGGAACCCGGAAAGGCCCCCGCTTCCAAAGCAAGGGAGGCATCGGCAGCGGTTATCTTGCCGTCGCGGGTGGCGCCCACCTTGACCCACACAGTGGAACCGGAAGTGGGCCCGGTGCTTTCAAAGACGTCGGTTCGAGACATGAGCATTTTCACGGGCTGACCGGTCTTTCTGGAGAGAATAGCGGCCATGGGTTCCAGGTAAACGGGGATCTTCCCCCCGAAACCGCCACCGATTTCCATGGGGACTACCTTTATGTCAGAAACCGGCATATCCAGGATCTGGGCCATGGAATCGCGCACGGCGAATGCGCCCTGGGTGCTGGTCCAGACGGTCAATTTACCGTCGGCATTCCACAGGGCGGCGGCATTCTGGGGTTCTATATAGCCCTGGTGGACTGTGCTGGTCCGGAAGGCCCTCTCGACGACCACGTCGGCCTCGGCAAAACCCTTTTCCAGGTCGCCCATCTCGTACCGGAAATGGGTAGCAATGTTGCTGCGTTTATCGGTCCTTTCACCAAGTTCCGTGGTGGTCAGGTCTTCAATAACCAGGGGCGCGTTGTCTTCCATTGCGTGGGTAACGTTGATTACGGGTGGAAGGACCTCGTATTCAACCTCGATGAGTCCCACCGCAATTTCGGCCACGTGGGGATTAGAGGCGGCAACGGCGGCAACGGCATGTCCCCGGTAGAGGGCCTTATCCTGGGCCAGGATGTTCTCGCTGGAGAAGCGGACGCCACGGCCGGGATTCTCCATTCCGGCAACGGGCAGGTCCTTGCCGGTGATGACGGACTTGACGCCCGGATAGGCTTCGGCCTTGCTGGTGTCGATGGACTTGATGCGGGCGTGGGCGTGGGGACTGCGCAGGACCTTGCCGTGCAGCAGGCCGGCCATGTTGAAGTCGCCCCCGTACTTGGCCCGGCCGGTAACCTTGTCGGTACCGTCGTGGCGTACTGGGCGCGTCCCAACCACGCTGTAATCGGTGTTTGAAAGAACGATATTGGACATGGGTAACCCTCTCAATCAAGGAATTTTAAGGGAGTTGGATTTACTGGGGGCATTGTACCATAGGGGGCGGGGGGTTAAAGGGGAAGGGAAGAGGTTAGGCAGGCCAATCGCGTTATAGATTCGGGCTATCGGCAGCACAAGTCCGGCAGGCACAAGTCATGCCGCCCTGAGCCTGCCGAAGGGCCTAAAGTCCTTCCCTTCAGCGCGGTTGCGGGTAGTGAAGTTGGTTACAGGGATTGATTTTAGATGCTTCGGCTTCGCTCAGCATGACATTCAACTAAAGCGCAATTGCCCTGAGAGGTTAGGGTGTGTCTTTAAATCCACGGCCCTACCTGTTGGGCAGATTTATTGAATTCAACTCGCCTGGTTGCCGCATGCGCGGGAACGACGAAAATAGAAGCGGGAACACTCTGAGTCTCAATTTGACGACGGTTCCCAGGTAATTCAGTTCTGACCTCTCTACCTCAGTGACGGCTTTTCTACGATGGCGTGTTTCCATCAATGCCATTGCGCCATTGTATAGAGTGGAATCTTGGGCTGGTGGCTACAACAACTCCACGAACTCTTCCAATGTCAACCGTGATTTTCTTATCAAGCCTCTCAAAGTTCCTCTTTTCAATGACGGATGGTCTGGAACCGAAAGGTTTATGGGCATACCTTCCTTGACAAGGATCATATGGCTGCCCGTTTGCCTTACTTGCTGCCAACCGGACCGTTCAAATGCTCTTACAGCTTCTCTGCCGGAGATGACGGGAAGAGGAGGCATCTAGGTCAGGGCTTTGACAGATATCTCAACCTGTTCCAAGGAGATACCAGAGTAGGAAAGTCCGTCTTGCATTCTCCCGTCCAACACCTCTCGAATCTCATCGGCAATAAGGGCCGGAGCTTCAGGCAAGGACGGTAGCTCTTCGGAAAGGTCCAAAATCGACCCAATGGCCTCTTTAATGTTCTCCAGTGCAGATTGCCGGTCGTCGCCCTGGCTTACACAGCCGGGCAAAGCCGGGCAATAGACCGAGTAACCGCCATTGATTTCCCCCTCGAGAATCACAGTAAATCTGTTCGAATCTGCCTGATACATCGCTTTCCTCAAACACCGTCGAAATTCAGTGTTACGAAATTATAGCAAAACCCCCGGCTAAAGCCGGGGGCTGCTCTAATAGACTATTCAGTTGTTGGTAGCGGGGGTAGGATTCGAACCTACGACCTTCGGGTTATGAGCCCGACGAGCTGCCACTGCTCCACCCCGCGCCGAGGGGAAATAATTTTAGGGCGCACCGAAACAAGAAACCCTGAGTAATTGTCCTGAAGACCCGTTGGCTGCAAAGTCTGAAGTCCATAACGTGGGTCAAATCTCTCGACCGGTTAGTATCGGTATGCTGAAACTGTTACCAGCCTTACACATCCGACCTATCAAGCAGATAGTCTCTCTGCAGTCTTACTCCCGAAGTTAATCGGGAAGGGAGGCCTCATCTTGGGGGATGCTTCGCGCTTAGATGCCTTCAGCGCTTATCGCTGCCAGACATGGCTACCCAGCGCTGCTCCTGGCGGAACAACTGGAACACCATAGGTCTGTCCCTCCCGGTCCTCTCGTACTAGGGAGAGGTTCCCTCAAGCCTCCTGCGCCCACGGCGGATAGAGACCGAACTGTCTCACGACGTTCTGAACCCAACTCACGTACCCCTTTAACCGGCGAACAGCCGGACCCTTGGGACCGCCTTCAGCCCCAGGATGGGACGAGCCGACATCGAGGTGCCAAACCTCGCCGTCGATGTGAACTCTTGGGCGAGATAAGCCTGTTATCCCCGGGGTAGCTTTTATCCGATAAGCCACGGCCCTTCCACACGGTGCCGTAGGATCACTTTGCCCGACTTTCGTCCCTGCTCGACTTGTAGGTCTCGCAGTCAAGCCCTCTTATGCCAATGCGTTCTGTGGACGATTTCCATCCGTCCTGAGAGGACCTTTGGGCGCCTCCGTTACTTTTTTGGAGGCAACCGCCCCAGTTAAACTGCCCACCAGGCACTGTCCCCCAGTTTTGCTGAGGTTAGAACCAAAAACAGCCAAGGGTGGTATTTCAACGACGGCTCCCCTCCAACTGGCGTTGGAGGTTCAAAGCCTCCCACCTATCCTACACATGACAGTTCCCAGCCCAATACCAGGCTACAGTAAAGCTCCACGGGGTCTTTTTGTCCTGCCGCGGGTCGCCCGCGTCTTCACGGGCACCGCAATTTCACCGAGCCCTCCGCCGAGACAATGGCCAAGTCGTTCAACCATTCATGCGGGTCGGAACTTACCCGACAAGGGACTTCGCTACCTTAGGCATTTTGTTACTCCCCCGTCGCCCGTTTTCAGGGGGGGCGGGGTGGGCCGGTCATTTCTGCCGACCTCTGCATGTCGCCATGCAGATCGGACCATATCTTCCCGCACGTTCCGCCTGCGGGTCCGGCGTATGGTCTCTGAGGATTCCGGGGTTTTCCGCAATTCAAGCCTTGGGCAGCCACTTCGGCGTACAGTGTGGTGCTGTACCAACCTACCATGCCTGACCCTTTAAGCTCTCACTAACGTCGCCAGGAGCACGCGGCCAGACTAATCCGGCACCCATGTTCCTGTCCCCGGCCTTTCCTGCTGATGATCCGCACCGGACGCATTGTCACCTACCCTTTATGATGTAGGGGCAGGTAGCGCCGGATACTCGGACTTCCCAGCATATAGCCAGATTTTACAACGGCCTTAAGTCACGACAGCTTCCGGATTAACCGGAAACGATCATGCTCGGTTGACCGTTAGAGTTACGGCCGCCGTTCACCGGGGCTTCAGTTCGGAGCTTGCACCCCTCCCCTTAACCTTCCGGCACTGGGCAGGCGTCAGCCTGTATACGTAGGGTTTCCCCTTAGCACAGACCTGTGTTTTTGTTAAACAGTCGCCCGGCCTTCTTATCTGCGCCCCCAAAGAGCTCCACCGGCTAGCGGTTTCACCCCCCAGGGGGCCCTTTCTCCCAAAGTTACAGGGCTCTTTTGTCTAGTTCCTTAGCGGAGGTTAGCTCGAACACCTAGGGACTTTTATCCCAGCCCACCAGTGGCGGTTTGCGGTACGGTCGCCGCTGCTTCTCCAAGCGAAGCTTTTCTTGTCGGTTTGGGTTCAGCCGGATTTCGATAGCCCTTAGGCTACGATTCCCTCAACCCTCAGCTTAACGCCAGAGTGGATTTGCCTGCCCTGGCTCGCCTACGGAGGAGGACGCCAATCCAATAAGACGCCCGACCTACCCTTCCGCACCCCTCCGAGTATCAACAAAACAACGGCGGTGCAGGAATATTAACCTGCTGTCCATCGCCTTCGGCGCTTGCCTACGGCTTAGGACCGACTAACCCTACGCCGATAAACGTTGCGTAGGAAACCTTGGGCTTTCGGTGTCAGGGATTCTCACCCTGATTTACGCTACTCATTCCGGGATTCTCACTTCCCCGCGCTCCAGCAAGCCTCACGACTCACCTTCGTCGCCCGAGGAACGCTCCCCTACCACGCCCAGGCAGCACCAAGAATCGACACTCCACGCTTGGGGCAAGACCCCAAGGCTGGAATGAGATTCTTGTACCTGAACATCCACGGCTTCGGCGGCAGGCTTAAGCCCCGTTACATTTTCGGCGCAGGACCCCTCGACCAGTGAGCTATTACGCACTCTTTAAAGGAATGGCTGCTTCTAAGCCAACCTCCTGGTTGTTTTGGGAACCCCACCTCCTTTCCCACTTAGCCTGCGCTTGGGGGCCTTAGCCGGTGGTCTGGGCTGTTTCCCTTTTGACAATCGCACTTATCTGTGACTGTCTCACTCCCGGGTATCGGCAGAACGGCATTGGTGGTTTGATTGAGTTTGGTAAGCTCACGCCCCCTAGCCCATTCAGTGCCCTACCTCCGTCCTCCTGTGCCCGAGGCTGCACCTAAATGCATTTCGGGGAGAACTAGCTATTTCCAGGTTCGATTGGCATTTCACCTCTACCCACAGCTCATCCCAAGCTTTTGTACTAGCCACGAGTTCGATCCTTCAGTCCGCGTTAACGAACCTTCAATCTGGCCATGGGTAGCTCACCTGGTTTCGAGTCTACTACATGGAACTGAACGCCCTATTCAGACTCGCTTTCGCTACGGCTCCGGAACTCCAGTTCCTTAACCTTGCTCCATACAGTAAGTCCCCGGATCATTCTTCAATAGGCACGCCGTCATCCGCCTTTCGGCGGACTGCGACCTTCTGTAGGCTTACGGTTTCAGGTCTATTTCACTCCCCGCTAGGGGTTCTTTTCACCTTTCCCTCACGGTACTGGTGCGCTATCGGTGACCAAGGGTATTTAGCCTTGGAGGGTGGTCCCCCCAACTTCCCACAAGGTTTCCCGTGCCCCGTGGTACTCAGGAAAACACCGGAAGTCTTGCTCCTTTCGCCTACGGGGCTATCACCCTCTATGACGGCCCTTCCCAGGAAGCCTTCGGCTAGAAGCAAGATTGGTAACTTCCTCGGGTCTGGTGAGGCGACCCCAAGTATTTCCTATAACCCCGGTATGACATAGGCCCTCACGCCGTTAAGTCATACCGGTTTAGGCTATTCCCCGTTCGTTCGCCACTACTTAGGGAATCTCGGTTGATTTCCTTTCCTCAGGGTACTTAGATGTTTCAGTTCCCCCGCTTACCCTCCGCCGAAGCGGATGAACCGGCTCAACACCGGAACAGGTTACCCCATTCGGGAATCCCCGACTATGCCTGTTAGACGGCTCATCGAGGCTTATCGCAGCCTTACCACGCCCTTCATCGGCCCTTGGTCCCTAGGCATCCACCGTAAGCCCTTAATAATTTGACCCACGCTAAGAACTCCAAACTTTTTACAGTTTGAGTTTTCAGGACAATTTCTCAAGGTTCCTTATTCGGTTTTTAAGGTGCAAAGAAAAGGGCGGTTGGGTTACCCCCAAACCGCCGTTCGGGCTCTCCCAACTTTCGTTATGCTTTCAGGTAATTCTCATACCGTCCTGCGTTCACCGCCTTTTCTGTAATGAGGGATTATAGAGAGGGATTCTGGGGTCGTCAAGGGGTGTTAACCCAAATCCACCACCTAATGGGAGAAAAATGGTTTTGGGGCTCCTTGATTGGGCCGGTTGGGGCATCGGCTGACGGCTGACAGGTTGGCAGTGGGTTGGCGTGGCAGGAGTAGGCGCTGGAAGGGGATATTGGGGCGTTGGCCGGCGACGCCAGGGCGAGGTCTATGCCAACCGGTCCTGGAGAAGGGCGCAGTGTCCCTACGGCGGGAGTCCCCGTCGCTTGAATGCCCGTCGGTAGTGGCGCAGACCGTCCCAGGTCAGGGTGGGCCGTGGGCCAGCGCCGCTATTCTCCGGTGCGCTCCCGCCAGCAGCGGGAAGGATGGATGGCCCCGGGCCAGCCGGATCAGCAGCTTCCTGGCGTGGCAGACCACCCGTCCGGCCAGATTGATCAGAGCAAAGCGCACCGCCTTGAGCCGCTTGTTCACCCACTGACCGCCCAGGGCCAACTGCTTGACCGCCGAGTTCAGGTTGAACGCCAGCGCCGCTATCGCCCACCAGGCCGCGTTGGCCCCGAACTGTCCCGACGGCAGCCTCCCGCCAGCCAAGTCCTCCTTCAGCACACCATGCACCTCCTCGCCCTTCCCGCATCTCTCCCGGTACCACCGCACCACCTCATCTCCCGGTAGCTCCCGGTTAGTCACTATCCCCCGGATCTTGTACCAGCCCCGGTCCGGCATCTCCATCGCCGGAACCGACAACTCCAGGTCATCCTCCATGCCCGGCAGCGGCGGCCGCCTCAGCGGCTCCCGGACCGCTATGAAACGGTAGTCGGGATCATTCTTGGAATAAGCCAATCTATCGGGCACGAAGTCCACCTCGGCCCACTCCTGTTCCGTCTCCACCGCCAACTCCCCCACCATCCGGGGCAACCGGCGCCACTGGCTCTCCTCCACTTCGGCTGCCGCACGCTTGAACCCCTCCGTGACGTCCGCCCCCACCGCGAATTCGATCACTCCGAACCGCTCATCCCTCCCCTCGGCGCAGTACCGCAACAACTCAACTTGGTACCCCGCCGTGTCCGACCGCAGCATCACCTTCACCACGCCCTCCGGCAGATGGGCCAGCGACTCCCGCAACACCCGCAGTTGCTCGAACCCCGCTGGCACGTTGCCGTCCCGGAACTCCGAATGGACCACCAGGTCCGCCTCGGCCCAGTAGGTGACCATCGGCTGGTAGGCCTTGTAGCCCTGGTAGCAGTACAGCGCCTCCTGCTTGTAGGTCTCGATCAGCGTCGCGTCCATGTCCAGCGTCGCCTGCTCCTGCTCCAGGTGGTCCCGGACGAAGCTCATCATCTCGGCGTTGACCTTCCCCAGCCCGCGCAGCGCGCCGCTGGGCGCGGGTATGTACGCCGTATGGGGCTGCCTGGCCTCCTCCTGAACCGGGTCGTGGAACCGGCCCAGGTACCGGAACACCGCCGACGGAGACGGGACGCTGCGGCGCCGCCCGCCCCGCCACCGGCTGCCCTCCTCCCGGCGCTCACAAGCCCGCTGCCGGTGCGTCTCCACCCGGCCCAACATCCGGCCCAGACCCTCGTCCCCTTCCAGCACCCGGAGGTCGTCCACTCCTTCTCCACCGGCCAGATTCAGCAGCACCAGCGCGGTGACCATCTGCCGGTCCGTCCATCCCTGTCCGCCCTCCTTGACCTTCACGTAGCGCCGGATCGACTCGCCCAGCCCCATCGCATCGGCCATTTCCAGATAGACCGCCAACCCCGACAGCCCCGTCATGCCCCCCGCGCGATGCTCCGTCCCATACTGGAATGGCAGGACTCCCTGTTGCATAATGACTGCACCTCGTTGGTGATGGTTGTGTTTGTCCCGTAACCATCATAGCCAGCTTTGCCGCTGGCTCCAACGAGGTCTTTTCCTCCCATTAGGTGGTGGATTTGGGGTTAAGGGGAATTTGGAGAAATGGGCCAGGCAATTCAGGCAAGGCCAAGCCTAGTACAGCAGCACGTAGACGTAGTAACGGGTGTAGCTGCCGGGGAGACCCTTCCCTGTGGGGTTGTAGTTCCAGGTGGTGAAGTCCTTACTCCAGCCCCGGGCAGTCAGGTCCCTTTCCACTTGGGCGGTAAAGTCTTCGGAAGAACTGCTGTAGATTACCACCATTTCGTTCCAGCCCTCCCACCTGCGCTCGCTCCAGGTCCGCATGGGGTCGGTGGTCAGGCCTATCTTGATGGACTGATGGGCCTCCTGATATTGGCCGAGGCTGCGGCGCAATCTTTCGAAGAGCCTGTCGCCGGGGCGGCCGCTGAATTCTCTCCACCGAATGATCATAAGGGAATCCCGCTACCGGCCGCGGAACCGGGGCGGCCGCTTCTCCAGGAAGGCCTGGACCGCTTCCCGATGGTCCTCGGTAGTACGGGCCTGGTCCTGGGCCACATGGGCCAGGTCCAGGTGTTCCCGGAAGCTCTGGTCGGCGGCCTGGCGGACCAGGTACTTGGTCAAAGACTGGGAGCGGGTAGCGCCCTGGGCGATGCGTTGGGCCAATTCCAGGGAGGTTTCCATGAGCCGGTCGTCGGGGACCAGGCGGCTTATGAGGCCAAGGCGGAGGGCTTCGGGGCCTTCCACCCGGTCGCCAGTGTACTGGAGGAGCAGGGTGTTGCTGACTCCGATGAGGCGGGGCAGGTTCCAGCAGCTTCCGTCGGCGGGAATCAGGCCCATCCGAACGAATGCCTCGGAAAAGACAGCCTTTTCAGCGGCAATCCGGATGTCGCAGGCCAGGGCCAGGCCCATGCCGGCGCCGATGGCGTGGCCGTTGACGGCGGCGATGGTAGGTTTCTGCTGTTCCTGCAGGCGGAGCACCATTTCCGGGGCACGGGAGGACTCGGCATCGAACTTCTTGCCGTAACGGGCCTCCATGCTGCCCCAGGGCCGGGCGGTCGACGTCTCGTCGCCTTCTTCCCTGGCCTGGATGCTGCTGTTGAAGCCACGGACGTTGGCCCCGGAACAGAAGGAGGGTTCGGCGCCGGTGAGGAGGAGGACCCTTAATTCCTGATCGTCCTCGAAACGTTCCAGAGCAGCGAAGAACTCCCGCGCCATGTTGGGATTAATGGCGTTGCGGGTGGGAGGATCCTGCAGGGTTAGGATCAATACAGCATCGTCAATTTCGATCTTGACAAACTCTTCAGACATTGCGGCTCCATAGAATGACCTGAATCATGCGCGCCAGGTCGGCGGGTGTCTACTGTAATGCAGGGTGTCAGATCAGGGGATCGGCACGGGGCAGCCCTCGTGGCTGCCGCTACGCACTCGGGGAACGCACCGCCTGATCCGGGACGTCAACTACCTTAACACAGGGGTTGGCAATTTGGCCCGGAGAGGCAGGGCAATCGCGCCTTAGCCAATTGTCACACTGAGCCCTTCGGCCCGGCTCAGGCTAAACTCCGCCGAACCCGCCGCGGCGGGTAAACTCCAACCTACAGACGGGCTTTCACACCCGTCCGCCGCGGCGGAGGCTGATAGGATCCACCATAGGCGGATTAGGCCCCCGCCAAGGGCGGACATTCTGCTTCGGCAAGCTCAGGGCGACATGACCTCTCTTTAAAGTGGCGGGCTGAATTTAAGACGCGATTGCCCTGCCGGAGAGGTTTGTTCTCGGCAGGGTGAATACAGTTCAGTTAGAGGTAATTCGGGGCGAAGCGATAAACCCGAGCCAGGTTCCACGGCCGGGTTCGGGACCGGTAGCGGGGTTGCCAGGAGGGAGTTTAGGCCCTTCGGCAAGCTCAGGGCGACATGACCGCTGTTAAGAGTGTCGGCCTCCATTAGGGACGCGATTGGCATGGCATTCCGGGCCCTTCGGCTGGGTTGCGGGTGAATACCGCTGGAGAAAGCATCGCCGCGCCACTGGCGGGTATGAGGACCGGTAGCGGGGTTGCCAGGAGGGAGTTTAGGCCCTTCGGCAAGCTCAGGGCGACATGACCGCTGTTAAGAGTGTCGGCCTCCATTAGGGACGCGATTGGCCCTCCATTAGGGAAGCGATTGGCCTGCGTTTAGCGAGCGTTGGTAATTTGACCCGGCGAACCCTATAATCAGCGGGAGAAGGATGCCAAGGACCCGGTTGGGGAGAGAGCAAGACCGGGCCGAAAACATGGAGGAACGGCCATGGAGCAAGGAACCATCGTGAATCTGCACATCGCCCGAGTGAAGGGCACCCCCTCGGATCCGGTTGAGGAGGCCACCGCCATCTCGGCGCACGGGTTAGAGGGTGACCGCAGCTGCAACGTGCGGAATGCCCGTCAGGTGCTGGTGATGGACAAGGAAACCCTTGACCACTTTGAGCTGGTCCCCGGCCAGATAAAGGAGAACATTACCACCGTGGGACTGGACCTCTCCCAGGCCAAGGCCGGCCAGGTTTTCTTCATTGGGGACGAGGTTACCATGGAAATTGTGGGCGAGTGCGAGCCCTGCGGCAAGATGGACGCTATCCGCATGGGGCTGCGGGAGGAACTGGATCACCGCCGGGGAATGCTGGCGATGGTAATCGGCGGGGGAGCGATAAAGGTGGGAGACTCGATACGGATTGAGCCTTAGTCGGGTCAGGCCTCAGGGTTCCATCCGCCATGGGCGGATTCCGCGTTCGAAAACCTTGGCATAACTCGGGTTATGAGCTGATTGCCGGGTGAACCAAGTACATTTCGGTATTGTTCCCAAGCTGCTCTGGATTCCGGCTTTCGCCGGAAAGACGGTTATAGGACGGCCGCATTCTCGGTAACGATGAAAGGGGGAGCCGCGAGGTTCCCGCCCTCCATAGGCGGATTCCGCGCCGGCCAAGGGGGGGGAAGCGTTCATAGTCTCATAGCGGCGGGCCGTTCCCTCGGCCGGGAGCGGCCCTATCATTTGCCCTCTTATTCCACAGGCTGCTCGGTGGGTATTCCCAGCATTTCCCTGGCCAGATCCCTTGCTTCTTCCATGTTATCCGCAAAGTGGGTTTCCGGGACGCGGCGGAAGACGTTCAATGAATGAAGGGCGCCAGATACCGGTTCCGCCAGGCCCAGGACAATGCAGGAAGTTCCCTCTTCCTCCGCGGTTGAAATCACCTGCTCCATCAACAGAGCGGCGCTGTCGTCCACGTAGGTGGTGGGGGTAAAGTCCAGGATGACGATTTCGTGGTCCCGAACGTCCGGGCCGAGGGCCTGCACCAGGCGGTTGGAAGAGGCGACGGAGAAGGCGCCTCGGAAGGAAACCAGGCCCACCCGGGCGCTGTAGGGGTCGAACTCTTCACCCGCATCCTCCGGCGGAGGAGCCACGCCAAGGAAATCCATGTCCAGGAGCGGCGCGGAGACGACGTTGTCGACTTCCAGCAATTCCAGGCGCCGGGCGTGGGCAAAACCGGCGGCAATCAGGCCAATGGCCACCGCGGTAACCAGGTCCAGGAAGACGGTGAGGGCAAAGGTCAACAGCATGACCAGCAGGTGGTCCCGCCGGACCTGGGCGATGCGGGTGACAAACTTCCAGTCTATGATGTCGTAGCCGACCTTCATCAATACCGCGGCCAGGACGGCCAGGGGTATGGGTTCTACAACCCAGCCCAGTCCCATAATCAGGGCAATCAACACCAGGGAGCGAAGCACCCCGGCCACGGGAGTCCGGCCGCCGGCGCGGATGCTCACGACGGTGCCCAGGGTGGCGCCGGCGCCGGGAAGGCCTCCAATGAACCCGGAAGCCATGTTACCGATTCCCTGCCCCACCAGTTCCCGGTTAGGACGGTGCCTGGTCCGGGTAATGGAGTCGGCGATCAGGGAGGTTAGCAGGCTGTCGATGGAACCCAGCAGGGCCAGGATGAGGGCCGGCTGAATAACCCCCAGTATGAAATCGGGCGAAATTACGGGAATTTGAAACTCGGGCAGCCCTCTGGGTATGTCGCCGATGGTTGGCGCGCCGGTGAGCCAAAACACGCCCACCAGGCTGCCGGCCACCAGGGCCACCAGGGGACCCGGAACGTACCTGGCCGGCCAGCCGCGCCAGGCAAAGCCAATGGCCAGGGCAACCAGGGCCACTATGACCGCATCGGTATTGAAACTGCCGAGCAGGGAGGGCCAGGCCAGGATAACGGCCACAGGCCCGCCAGGAACCGGGTCGATGCCCAGGAAGGGCAAGACCTGGATGATGATAATGATGACGCCGATGCCGGTCATGAACCCGGAGATGACGGAATAGGGGGTATAGGACACGAAACGACCAATTCGCATCAGACCCAAGGCGATCTGGAACAGGCCGCCCAGGATTACGACGGTGAAGGCCTCGACCGGGTCGCCCTGGGTGTACTGGGTCACCACCACCGCCATGGCCACGGTCATGGGGCCCGTGGGTCCGGAGATCTGGGAAGGCGTGCCGCCAAATACAGCGGCGAAGAAGCCGACGGCAATGGCGCCGTAAATTCCCGCTTCGGGACCCAGACCGGAAGCGACGCCAAAGGCTAACGCCACGGGAAGCGCCACGATAGTAGCCGTGACGCCTCCGAACAAGTCTCCCTTTAACTGGTTAAGGCTGTAGTTGAACCTGATGGCAGCACCCTTCTATTTTGATGCTCCTGTTGGCTTTGGGTAGGCCGGAATTCAGAGCAGAATAACAACAATCTGACCGCACTATAGCTTCTCCCGGTGGGTGACCGCCATTGCAGCGATGGGCTTGCCCTCACCCTCGGCCCCTCTCCGAATGGGCGAGGGGATGGAGTGAGGGGTTCGAGGCTTCCGCTCGCCATGGGTCAGCCTGAGGCGGGTTTCGCCCCACCAAGGGGGAAGGGATTTATCCACAGGGCAATCGCGTCTCAAGTTCCGCTGCCTCAACACTCATCAGATCATGTTGGCCCGCCAATGGCAGACGCTTTCTCCTGAGCTTGTCGAAGGGGCCAGAACCTGCCAGCCAAGCTCGTTTCGGGTAGGAAACCCGAAATGTGGGACAGAGTTTAGATTCTTCGGCTTCGCTCAGAATGACAATGCGTTAAGGTCAGAATGGCAACTCGTCAAGACGGGTTTGCCCTGGATATTTCCAAGGGTACTTTACTTTTCGGCGCCCACCAGGGTGCTGCGGATGCTGTCGGTCAGGTCGGTGACCTCCCCAATGTCGGACCAGGTCTGCACCGCTTCGGCAACCCGATCTTCGGGCAGGACCAGCCCGGTGTTGACCTCGAACTTGCCCTTGATGTTGTCGAAGCCCCAGGGGTTCTTGGCGCCGCCCAGGATCATGTCCCGGTCGGTAATGTGCTCAAAGGTACGACCATCCTTCAGCGTGATTCGAATCGGCAGACCCTTGAAGACCTCTCCTCCGCTCTCTTCCCACTTGGAGAGGACCCGAGTACTGACCTTTTCCATGGCCTCGCCGATGGTCGGGTCGGCAATCTTCTCCTCGCTGAAGGTATCGATGCTGACCTCGCCGTCAACCAGGGCGGCGGC
The DNA here is from genome assembly GCA_965207275.1 of Dehalococcoidia bacterium. Lineage (GTDB taxonomy): Bacteria > Chloroflexota > Dehalococcoidia > Lucifugimonadales > UBA3495 > Bin22. The sequence goes on along the minus strand of CBDBMH010000002.1, from coordinate 758,023 downwards.
AACGTTGTACTTCGCGCTGAACTTGCCCTTTAGAGGATCATCGGGTTCGGTGTAGAGCATTACGATGGAGAGGTAGGACTGGTCCACCTCGGCGCTGGCCACGTCCTCCCAGGTGAAATCGTGCTCGCGCATCAGGCTGAACAGGCTGTCGAGCATGGCGTGGTTGCCGCCGCAGCAGGGGTATTTCTTGATGATGAGAGCATCCTGCACCCGGAAGGGGTTGCCCAGGTTTTCGGCCATCTGGTTGAGGTCGTAGATACCCTCGCCCAGGACGGGAGTGGTGAAACCCAGGGGATGCTCGAAAATCTGGTGGCCGGCGGTGAAGCCGCTCTGGGCGAACTGGACGGCCATCACCGCGTCGCGGCAGGTGAGGCCGGCGTGCAGGGGTTTCACCATGGTCCCGAAGTTATGGATCACCCCGCTGGCCATGGAGCCGGCAATGCCCAGGGCAATGACGGTCTTTTCGTGGTCCAGGCCCACCAGCTTGGCGCAGGCGGCGGTGGCGGCCATGCGGCCAATGACCGCGGTGCTGTGGAAGCCCCGCTCCATCTGGGAGTACTTGGTGGTGTGCTGCAGGGCCAAGCCCAGTTCGCAGCCGATGACATAGGCTTCCAGCAGGTCGCGACCCGTGGAGTGCAGGCTTTCGCCCAGGGCCAGCAGCGCCGGGAAGATGGCCACGGTGGGGTGACCGAAGCCGCCAAAGTCGTCGTAGTCCAGGGCGTGGCCCATGGTGCCGTTGGCCAGGGCAGCGTTGGCCAGGGAGGTCTGGAGGCCGGAGGCAAGGACCGTGGCCTGGTTTGAGCCACCGCTGTCATCCACGTACTGCTGGATTATCTCGCCCACCGGCTGGGTGGACCCGGCCAATATGACGCCAAGCAAATCAAAGCAGGACTCGTTGGCCACTCTGATGGCCTCGGGGGGAATATCTTCATAGCTGGTATTGACGATCCAACTGGCAATAGTTTCGGTTGCGCCCATAAGGCAAATCTCCTTCCGCAAGAATCCGGGGGTACCGGCGGGGCACTCCGGTTGGCCGGAGGCGCCGGTCCCGAGTGTTCCCAATTATATACAGCTTCAGATGAGGGGCAAGGGAATTATTATGTAAACCGGAAAAATGAAACATGCATTACTACGGGCCGGTTTCTGCTATGATTTCGGTCTTGTTGGCTATACTTATGGCGCTCAGATGGGTAATACCTGCCTTGTTGGACCAAATATCCCCAGGTCGAGGTCCGACGCAGCAAAAGGGAGCGAACAACATCCAAGGGAGTTGCATTGATATTAGCGAGGTGAATTCATGGCGACAGAACTAAGGGACCTGGTACCGGACCAAACTATCAATACCATTGCCGAGGGGTTCGAGTTTACGGAAGGGCCGGTGTGGCATCCTGATGGTTATCTACTTTTCAGCGATATACCGGCGGCCACGATTTACCGGTATGTCCCGGGGAGCGACCCGGAGCCTTACCTGACGCCCAGCGGAAATTCCAACGGACTCACGTTTGACCGGCAGGGACGCCTGCTGGCCTGCGAACACGGCGGCCGGCGGGTTTCCCGAATGGGCGCGGCAGGCGGCATGGAGACGCTGGCGGACCAGTACGATGGGAAGCGGTTGAACAGCCCCAATGATATCGTGGTCCACTCCAGCGGGGCCGTCTTCTTCACCGACCCACCCTACGGCATCGACCCGGACCCCGGGGAGCAGGGGTTCAACGGGGTGTACCAGCTGGATACCGACGGGAGCGTTACCCTGCTCAACCGGGACATGGACCGGCCCAACGGCCTGGCCCTGTCGCTGGATGAATCGATACTGTACGTGGACGATTCCCGGAAACGGCACGTGCTGGCATATCCTTTGACCGATGACCTGGGGGTTGGCGAACCAACGGTGATTCTGGACATGAACGTGGAGGTACCGGGCGGCCCGGACGGAATGAAGCTGGACGACCAGGGTAACCTTTACGTTACCGGGCCCGGCGGGCTGTGGGTCGCGACGCCGGAGGGGGAACACCTGGGTACTATTGAATTTCCGCAGGCGCCGGCCAACCTCTGTTTCGGTGGGCCGGACTACAAGACGATCTTCGTCACAGCCCGCACGGGGTTGTACAGCATTGCAGTGAACGCGGCCGGGACAGCGGTGTTCTGAATACTCTAGCATGCAGCGATTTCCCCAGAACCGGTCCATTGGGGCAGAGGAGGCAAGGCAAGCGGGTTTCGAGGAATTCTCTTATGAGCCAATTAGTTCCACCCAGGGTAAAGCCCGGCGAAGCAACTTAAGGCCGCCTCCAAAACGGGCCCTGGGACCGGCAACCGTGCTGGAGAGAGACATTTGAGGCCCTTCGGCAAGCTCAGGGCGACATGACTTCAGACTTTAATGAACTGCGATGCTGGATTTCCGATTGCCCTGCTGGAGGAGGGCGGGCAATTGCATCCTACTGGCGTTCAGGGCTTTCCATTGTGGAGGAGGAATAACCGTCCATGGGGCGGGTGCGAGGTTCCCGCCAGCGCGGAAAGGACGGGGTTTGCCCAGGTTGATGTGGGATGGCGTGGAGAAGGTTTAACCCTTCACCGCCCGGAACACCAGGCTGGGCCAGGCGAAGGCGATGTCGTCTCCCTGCTGCTCAATCAGGAAAGTTTCCCGGGCCTGAGGGGTGGCGGTCAGAAAGTCGCGGCGCAGGGACATGACCGCTGCTTCCGGGGTGGCGGTACGTTTCACCCAGTCGTTGAACATCATGTAGGTGCGCTCGTCGTATTGTTCCACCACGGTCAGGTCCCGTTCTTCCAGCATCTGGAGCAACACCGATACCTTCCGGTTTTCGACGTGGCTGAAGTCGCGGCGGAGTTCGACGTCGTTATACCAGAGGGCCAGGGCATCGTCTTCAGGGGAGACGGAATCGGCCATGACCAGGGACCCGCCGGGCTTGAGAACGCGGTGTATTTCGCTGAAAGCGGCGCCCAGGTCGGTGAAGTGGTGGCCGGCGGCCCGGCAGGTTACCAAGTCCAGGGAGTCGCTGGCGAAGGGCAGGTCCTCGGCACGGTTACAGCATAGGCCGACATTGCTCAAACCCCGGTCGCCGGCGATCCGGCGAGTTTCCAGCAGCATTTCCAGGGTTACGTCGCTGGCCAGCACCCGGTCGGCATACTCGGCCGCGGCGAAGGCGGTAAACCCGGCGCCGGCGCCCAAGTCGATGGCCCAGCGGGACGCGGGGGATTCGGCAATCATCCGCTGCAGGGTAGTCAGCCGGTTGTCGTGAATGTGGACCTGGCTGGTGGCGTACATGGCCGCCTGCGAACCGAACATTCGCTGGGCCGACGATTCCTGGGGACCGTTTTGCATTTCTTTGCGTGGTTCAAGGGTCATTTGTCTTCCCTTAGAGTTTTGATGACCGGACGGTTCCCGCCATTTTAGGGATGATGGGCAGGGGAGGCAAATGGGGTCTTTCTTCGTAGCTCCCTCTGGGCAAAGCAGCGTTCCAGTTTGGGGGTTTCGCGTGTGCGACCAGGGCAGCCATCCACCAGGGGCGGACCCGTACAGGTCCGGCTATGGGACCAGCCGATAGGGAAGACTGCCGAAGAGACGGCAAACTAGCCATTTTGAAGGGGCTTGTGGTAGCCTACGGCTACCGCACGGGTTCCGGGCGCAGGAACTAACCATCGCATTGGGCAGGTATGCGGGATGCGTCGCGAGTTCATTTGCCATCGTTGCGGCACAGCAAACCGCCGGGGAACGGAGAACTGCAGGTATTGCGGCTTGCAGATTGGCTGGCGTCCCGGTGTTCCCGAATGGGTAATGGTGTGGCGGTGGCCGGCTAAGGTAAGGGAATCCATGGGCAGCCTGGCCGCTCCCCTGGCCATTGCCGTAGAACTGACCCTGCCGGCAGGGCCTGCGTCCTACCTTTTGACCCTTCCTCTGCTGACTTTCAGCGCCACCCTCTTGTTATGCCAGGCCATCATGCAGATGCCGGGTGACGGTAACCGTTAATGAAGCAAAAGGTCTTTCCCTCCTTTGACGCGGCGGTGGCGGACGTACCCGACGGCGCAACCCTGATGCTTGGGGACTTCGGCGGCATTGGGGCTCCCCAGAACCTCATCGCCGCAGTGTACCGTTTGGGGGTCCGCAACCTGACCGCCATTTCCAACGAACACGGCGGCACCGACGGCAGGGTGGACGTGGGTACGCTGATTGAGGCAGACCGGGTCAGCAAGGTCATCTGCTCCATTACTGCGGCGACCCACCCATCCAGGGTTACGCCTTTCGTAAGCCGGTACAACGCGGGAGAAGTTGACGCCGAACTGGTCCCCCAAGGAACCCTGGCCGAACGAATCAGGGCAGGCGGCGCCGGGATCGGGGCCTTCTACACGCCGACGGGAGTGGGGACGGAAATATCTGCTGGCAAGGAATGCAGGGAAATTGACGGGCGCAAGTACCTGCTGGAATATCCCCTGGTGGCGGACTTTGCCTTGATTCGCGCCTGGGAGGCGGATACCTACGGCAACCTGCGGTTCCGCCTGGCCCAGCGCAACTTCAACCCCATTATGGCCATGGCGGCCAGGATTACCGTGGTGGAGGTGGAGAACCCGGTGGTGGCGGCGGGCCAACTGGATCCGGACGACATTCACCTGCCGGGAGTTTATGTCAACCGGTTGGTGGAGATCAGGCCAGACGACCTGTTTGTCCTGGAGGAGACCCTTACCTGACCTGCCGCAAGGAAGGGTGAGCGAGAGCCTGGCGCACATCCCGGGAGATGAGCAGACGGTCAAGGTCTGAGGGTTCAGCCCAGATGAAGGCGTCATGTTCGGACAGGGATACGCAGGAAAAGTCGCAGACGGCGACCAGGAAATTGAACTGCCGGGTTGTTCGCCCACCACGGCTCGCGTAGTCGAAAAAACCCAGGTAGCCCTCCACCTCAGCTACGCGCAAGCCGGTCTCCTCCATCACCTCCCGGTGAAGAGCGTCCTCCAGGGTTTCGCCAGGTTCCACTACGCCGCTGGGCAGTTCGTAGAGACCGCCCATGAAGTCGTCGTGTTTTCTCCGCAGCAGAAGCGCTCTCCCAGCACGTTGAACGACGGCGCCCACCACGTGCCGGTCCACGCCAGCGTCCCTGGCGGCGCCCAGCAATTCGCGGTCAAAGCAGGGGGTCAGGACCATGAGCGGCGGCCTCAGGCAACCCTATTGAAGGTGAGCTTGCTACGTAAAAGAACGGGCCGACAGGGTGTGTGGCAATTGGGACATCACCTCCACCCTAACCCTCTGGCATCAAGGGGGAGCGGGATTTTGCCAGGGCAATCGCGCTTTAAAGAATGTCATGCTGAGCGAAGTCGAAGCATCTGAATCCGTACTTGCCAGCCAGGCATTGGGACCCAATCCACGACTCCAAGCGAAGAGTTTAGACCCTTCGGCAAGCTCAGGGTGACTGACTCTTTTCTGCCGGTCCTGGGGCAATCTGAGGAATATTTGTAATGCGATTGCCCTGGGATTTTACCTATCCTTCTCTGCCCGCTGAGGCGGGAGGGGATTTTGCCTATCCCTCCCTGCCCGCCGAAGGGGGAGGGGCCTATTGAGTGGCTCCCCAAGAAAAGGGTCTGCAAGAAAGCTGCGAGACCGGCGGACGTCAGTTGAGGCGGGGGCCCCGGTAGGGGTTGTTCTGGTCCACCTGCTCGGAGATCAACTCGTTGGCCCTCTTTAGCAGGGGGAGCAGCCGGTCCAGGCGTTCGCCGGCGGTTTCCACTTCAAGCAGGTCCTGACGCATGCCCTGGGGAAGTTCGATGCTGCCGGTCAGGGTGGAAACGGCCTCAAAGGATAGGGAAAGGGGGTCTTCGGGAACCTCAACGGGAGCGTTCCAGGAGCCGGCCAGGGTGGCGATGTGCCGCAGGAAAACGCCGTACTCCGCGCCAACGTCGCTGACCACCTGGGAGTCAGGTTGGCCGATGGCTTCTTCCTTGAAAGCTACCAAGCCCACCATGTGAGGGTTTTCCTGGACTATCTCCACCAGGTCGAACCGTTTTTCACCGAGGGCCAACAGGTTCATTCTGCCCTCTTCAAGGCGCTGCACCTGGGTTATGCGGGCCGAGGTGCCCACGCGGAAGGGTTCAGCCGGGCCTCCCACTTCGGGGCCTTCCCGGATAAGGACCACACCGAAGGGAGCCTCCCGCTCGATGCAGTCCCCGATCATGGCCTTGTAGCGATCCTCGAAAATGTGAAGCGGCAGCCTCATGCCGGGGAAAAGCACGAGATTAAGCGGAAACAAGGGCAGTTCCGTCAAATCGTCGGGCGGTATTTGGCGAGGTTGAGACATACAGGCAGTATATTAGGTAGCGGGGCAATCCACAAGCGGAGAGTGACCTGGCGCCTTGGCTTTCGCGTCTTGAAAGGACTGTCACTCTGAACCTTTCGGCCCCGCTCAGGCTGAACTCCGCCGAAGAGTCTGGAATCCATCCTACAAGCGTGCTTTCCGACCTGAAACCAGACTGGTGGGTAGGATTTTAGGCCCTTCGGCAGGCTCAGGGCGACATGACCTACCTCTTGCGATTGTTTGCAGGGTATCGCCGGAATCCATAGTGCGAATGCCAGGGGCCATCACGGCGGGGGAATCGAGTCTGAAATGACGGGCATTCGGAGTACTTCAGGGTAGACTGCGCAGGATCATACTAGCCGCATCCCACAGGCTGTCTTTGGGGCCTTTAAACGGGGTAGAGGAGAAGGATTTGAGGCCCCCGCCAAAGGCGGACATTCTGCTTCGGCAAGCTCAGGGTAACATGACCTCTCGGCGGCGATTGTTTGCCGGCTATGGGCTCAAACTGCAATGCGATTGGATTGGGGTTTTTGTCCCTGTGACTAGACGGGCCAGGTTTCCAGGTTATAGGCCATGTCCCAGAAGAGGTACTCGTAGCGCAGGCTGGTCAGGTAGGCGCGGCGCATGGCTTCCAGTTCGTCAGCGCCCGCCCGGTCGGCCAGGCGGTTTACCAGGTTGCGGATGGCAGCGGCCAGTTCCGTAAATTCCGGGGACGTGTACATACTGATCCACTGGCAATATAGGGGAGCGTCTTTCGGTTCGCCCCTACGAGCCAGGTGGTCACCGATTTCCCAGTAGCCCCACTGGCAGGGGACCAGGGATGCCACCAATTCGGGGAAGCTTCCCTGGTGGGCGACGTTTAGCAGGTAGGAAGTGTAGGCCACGGTGGTGGGGGCCGGCACAGTGGTCTCCAGTTCCACGTTGGTAATACCGAACTCGGCGCAATAGCTGCGATGCAGGTCCATCTCCACGTTCAGGGTCTCGTCAAGCAGCCGGGCAAACCAGCTCATGGTCTCCAGGTCCCGGGCCCGGGCTGCGGCCAGTGCCAGCACCCGGCTGTATTCAATCAGGTAAACATAGTCCTGCAGGACGTAGTGCCTGAATTTGGCGACGTCCAGGGTCCCGTCGCCCACTCCCGCAACAAAGGGGTGGTCCAAAATGGCCTGGCGGATGGGCCGGGCCTCAAGTTCGATGTCGTCGGCGAAGGACATGACGCGGCTCCGCAGGAGAGAAAAACCGGGAACGTTTTGGGGAGACTGGCGGAATCATAGCCGGCGGCCGCAGCAGGGTCAACTGAGTGAGGGAATTTTTTGGCTGTTCACTGTTCGAGGCTCTCCCGCACGCCCGGCCCCACTCCCCGAGGGAGCGGGGTGATTTGTGCAGGTCCGGGGTTCCCGCCTGCGCGGGAACGACGGGTGTTCCCCATACCATTCATACATCGGCCTTTAACGACGACACCGGGTAAACTCGCCTTAACGAAATGGCACTCTGAGCCCTCCGGACCGGTTCAATCCAAACTCCTCCGAAGAGTCCGAAATCCAACCTACAAAGGCGCTTTCAGACCCGTCCGCCGCGGCGGAGGCTGAGGGAAAGGATTTCAGGCCCCCGCCAAGGGCGGACATTCTGCTTCGGCAGGTTCAGGGCGACATGACCACCGTTCGGAACACCTCCCTCCTCCCAGGGCGGGATGGCCTTGCCGGATGACGATTGATGGTTTTGGGGGCGGATTTTTTCCGTTATAATGGCGGGACAAATTTGCTCCGGGAGCAGGGAAAGGAAGACACGATGCAGGTTATTTTTTTGCAGGACGTGGCCAACCAGGCCCATGCCGGCGATATCAAGCGGGTGGCGGACGGGTACGCCCGCAATTACCTTATCCCCAAGGGACTGGCCGAGGTGGCCACGCCCGAGATTTTGAAGCGGGCCCACAAAATCAAGGTGGCCGGCGACCAGCAGCGGGCCAGGGAGACCCAGGTCATGGAGGAGTTGGCCCAGATACTGGATAACACCACCATCAACGTGGCCGCACGGGTAACTCCTACGGGACGGTACTACGGCGCCATTACCGACACCCGCATTGCCGAATGCCTGTCGGAAACGCTGGAACGGGAAATTGACCGCCGACTGGTTTCCACCATAGAACCCATCCGGGAGCCCGGGGAGTACGAGGCCGTACTTCGCCTGTCGTCGGATATAACCGCCACCATAAACATTATTGCCGATATCGAAGAGTAGCAAATGTTAACGGAGCAACTCCTTCCCCACAACATTGAGGCGGAGGAGGCGGTGATCGGGTCGCTGTTGATTGACAGCGACTCTTTTCTCGATATCTCCCACCTGATTTCGCCTGATGACTTCTACCGGGACCGGAACCGGCTGTGCTTCGCCGCCTGCGCGGAGTTGTTCCGGCGGGGCGAGGCCATTGACCAAGTTACGGTGGCGAGGGAGTTGGACCGCACAGAAAACCTGGAGGGCGCCGGGGGTATGGCCTACCTGAGCCACCTGGTAACCACCACGCCCATTTCCGGCCACGCCGGGTTCTATGCCCAGGTGGTGTATACCACCTCAACCATGCGCCGTCTCATTGAAGCCGGATCCAACATCTCCGCCATCGGATACCGGGACAGCGCGGACGTGGAAACAACGCTGCGAGAGGCGGAAGACCTGCTCTTTTCGGTCCGAACCCGGCGGCAGGAGCGGGGATTTGTACCCCTGAGGCAGATTTATGACCAGTTCCTGGAGGAACGGGCGGCCTTCACGGACCCGATAACCGATAACGCTCCCGTTTTGACCGGATACAACGACCTGGACGAGTTGCTGGGTGGGATGCAGCGTTCGGACATGCTGATTCTGGGCGCCAGGCCAGGGCTGGGGAAGAGCGCCCTGGCGGTGAATGTTTCCATTCACGCGGCCAAGCAGGGGTCGCGGGTGGGCATCTTCAGCCTGGAAATGAGCCGGGAACAGTTGGCCCTGCGCATCCTGTCGGGGGACGCCGAGGTGGACGCCCACCGCCTGCGCCTGGGCCTGTATACGGAGGCGGAGGAGCAGCGGATAATCGACTCCATCGGTAACCTGTCGGACCTGCCGGTGTTCATTGACGACACGCCCTTCCAGGGCATACCTGAGATGCGCAGCAAGGCGCGCCGGCTGTCGCTGAGTCCGGGCGGTCTGGACCTGATCATTGTGGACTACCTGCAGTTGATCCAGGGGCAGGGCCGGATGAGGGGCGGCGAGAACCGGGTCCAGGAGATCAGCGAAATCTCGCGGAACCTGAAGGGCATTGCACGAGACCTGCGGGTCCCGATTGTCACTTGCTCCCAGCTGAGCCGCGTGGTGGAGGGCCGCCCCGGCCACCGGCCCATGCTGTCGGACCTGCGGGACAGCGGCAGCATCGAGCAGGACGCCGACATAGTTATGTTCATCTACCGGGAGGATGCCTACTACTCCGAGGACGAGTGGGAGCAACATTTTCCGGACCGTCCCTATCCCCGTGGAATCGCGGAAATAATCGTGGCGAAGCACCGGCACGGCCCCACGGGAGGCGTAAAGCTGCGCTTCCGCAACAACTGGGTCCGGTTCGATGCGCTGGGCCGCGACGAAGACTATTAGCCATGCCTTTTGACGGGTTTCCCCGCAATGTACGGGCCACCCCCGTGCCCGACCCGTTTTTCAACTCGCTGCTGGAAGAGATAGAGGACCTGGCCGAGTTGAAGGTGACGCTGCGGGTAGTCTGGCTGCTGGGCCGGAGGCGGGGCCAGGCCAGGTACGTGACGGAGGAGGAATTGCTTGGCGACGGGACCCTGGCGCAGTCTTTCCGGGGCGCCGGTGGCGACCCGCTCGATCAGATCAGGCACGGGATGGCCCTGGCCGTTACCAGGGGCACGCTGCTGAGGCATTCTCCCGTGGAAGCGCCGGCAGCGCGTTATTACCTGCTTAACACGGAGGAGAATCGTCGGCGACTGGAGAGGGGGGAGACCGCCTTTGAGCCGGGCACACCGCCCCATGACGAAGCGCCGGTCGGGCCGCTCTCGGGCCGCAGCCGGGGCGGGATAACAGAAGTCAACATTTACGACCTGTACGAGAACAATATCGGGACTTTTGGCCCGCTCATAGCCCAGCAACTGGCGGAAGCGGAAGACCGTTATCCTCCCAACTGGATAGATGAGGCCTTCAGGCTGGCGGTCAATGAGAACAAGCGGTCGTGGAACTACGTAGCCGGCATTCTGCGCCGGTGGGCCTCTGAAGGAAGGACCGGGGGTCGGAGCCAACCAACGGAGACAAGAGAAGAGTCACCAAGCGAACTACCGGGGGTAGGTGTGAAGGCCGGAGCCACCCTCTGGGAAGCGGATGGGAGGCAGCATGGAGAGCCTGGGAGATATTCTGAGGAGGATGACCGCCGTCGACAGCCTCGGAGCCGTCAACGGCGATAGGCCCGGCCTGCGGAACATTCCCATCGAAGACCCGGAGGAAGACCGCTGCCCCATCTGCGACGGCGCCGGCTGGGTGAGCAAGCGGGTGCCGGTGGGCCACCCGGACTTTGGCGAGGCCTTCCCGTGCCGCTGCCAGCAGGTTAAGGACCCAGCTCAGCGTTCCGACGCGCTGAGCCGCTACAGCAACCTGGGCGCTTTGCGGCGCACCACCTTCGATACCACCAACCCCAACGGCCTGCTGCCGGACACCAGCGGCCGACAGCTGTTCCGGGAGGCCATGACGGCTGCCGCGGCTTTCGCGGAGAATCCCCAAGGGTGGCTGGTGTTCACTGGCCCCAGCGGCAGCGGCAAGACTCACCTGGCGGTGGCGGCGGCCAACCGGTGCATCGACCGGGGCTTTCCCACCTACTTCATCGTAGCTGCCGACCTGCTGGACCACCTGCGGGCCACCTACGCCCCGGACAGCGAAATTTCCTACGACGAGCTCTTCGAACAGGTCAGGAATGCGCCCATCCTGGTGCTGGACGACCTGTCGGCCCAGTTCACCACGCCCTGGGCGCAGGAAAAGCTGTTCCAGATCATCAGCCACCGGTTCAACGAATCGCTTCCCACTATCATTACCGTACGGGGGCCGCTGGAACGGCTGGACGAGGGGCTGAGGACGAGGATGGAGGCGCAGAGCGGGTTCTCAAAGATATGCCCGCTGGGGGAGCATACCTCACGAGTCGCCCGCCGTATCGGGACGATTCCGGAGGAGATGCTGAGGCGGATGACTTTTGAGAATTTCGACGTTTACGGCAGGGTGGATACGGACCAGCCGGGGCGGGAGTCGCTGGTGCGGGCATGGCAGGCAGCGAGGGATTTTGCATCCGAACCGGACGGATGGCTGCTTTTAACCGGACCGCGGGGGTGCGGGAAAACACACCTGGCGGTGGCGGTGGCCGGGGAATGCGCCCGGCGGGGGCAATCGGTTTTCCGCGCCTTTGTTCCCGACCTTATGGACCACTTGCGGGGAACCTTCAGCCCAGACAGCCCCATCAGCTACGACGAACTATTCGAACAGGTGAAGTCAGCCGGCCTTCTAATACTCGACGACCTGGGCACCCAGGTCAGCACGCCCTGGGCGGAGGAGAAGCTCTACCAGATTGTGGCCAACCGGTACGACCTGCGCCTGCCCACGGTGATAACCTCGATCGACAGCGTTGACGAACTGGCCACGGACTGGCCAAACATCGGGTCGCGGCTGGTGGACCAGTCGCTGGTGGACTGGCACCCCATTACCGCGCCCAACTACCGCGACCAGCGGCGGCGGGGGTAATTCCGATAGCGAACAGGGCAGACACACAGGTCTGCCCCTAATGCTCCTGCCTTCAGTCCACCCAAACCGAATTGCAGCGTTCCCCTAGCGGCGCTTGCGCTCGTGGGTGGCGCACCATTCCTCGTATGGCGGTACTTCTTCGCCCACGGTCCAGAGGAAGTGGTAGGTGCCCGAGTCGCCCATGTACTTGAAATCCTTGCGGATGGCCTGCAGGGTTCCGTCGAAGCCGCCGTGGGAGCGAAGATAGGCCTGGAAGGTGCCATGTTCCGCTTCCAGGTCCAGCATGCGCTGGGCATTGGCGGTGATGGCAGAGAGCTTGCGGCGGTGGCGGATCATGCGGGAGTCCTGGGCCAGTTCGTCCAGTTGCGGATCGCTGAGACCGGCAATGGCAGCCGGGTCGAAGCCCTGCATGGCCTCCCTGACGCCAGGCCACTTGGAATCGACCACACGCCACGAAATGCCCGACTGGAAGACGGACTTGCACATGATTTCCAGGTAATCGGCCAGGCCGGCGGGCTGGATTTTTTCGGGTACGTGCATGGGCGCTTGACTCCTCTCTGAGACTGCCGATAGGGGTCGTGGTCATAGATGTGGGTAACTTACGACCCTCATCACCCCCCATCCCAACCTTCCCCCATCGAATGGGAAGGGACTGTCCACACTCCTTCAACTAAAGCCTAGGTGAGGTGTCCATTTCCACCTGGTACTGCATTTCCACTGTTTAGGGCGCCGGACCACCCAACTGTCATTCTGGGTGAAGCGAAGAATCTAAAGACCCTGCTTAAGGAAATGTTCCAGCGGCCAGGATTCTAGATTCTTCACTCCGTTCAGAATGACAGATTTGATACTCTAACGTAGATTCCACCCTAGCATTGGATTAAAGCGGCAACGCTATGGCCTGGCCGGTCTGGGCGCTGCGGGTAACCGCTTCGGTGAACTCCATGTAGTGGAGGCCGATGTCGAAGGGGGTGTGGGTTACGGGTTCAAGGCCCCGGATGGCGCTGATGAACTCCTCCTCCACCCGCCAGGAGTACTGCATTTCGGGGGGATTGGGGATTTCGGACAGGCTGCTGTCGCCCCGCTGGCCGCCGTGGACGTTGAGCTGTGGGTCGATGTGCAGGGTGCCCTCGCTGCCGTAGAGCCAGGCCTCGGCGCCTCGGGCCAGGCCGGTAACGACGCTAACGCGCATGTGCCCCTGGGCCCCACTGGCAAACTCCATCAGGATGTCAACGTGGTCGGGGATGGTTACCGCCTGCATGCCGCCGTCCTCGTCCATGCGTGCGGGCACATTGACCCTGGACATGGCCATAACGCGGGTAGCCGGACCGGTCCAGCGGATCAGGCATTCGTACCAGATGCCCATGTTCATGATGTTGTAGCCGCTGAAGGCGCGGTTGTGGCGCCAGTGCAGGGGCGCTCCCCGGTCCACAAAGGCGGCAGTCACCACCTGGGCTTCGACGGCCAGCAGGTCGCCCAGGTAGCCCTCAGCAATCTTCTGCTGCACCAGGTTGTCCACCTTGAAGGTGGAGGGACCGGGCACGATCTGGGTGACCAGTTCGGGGTGATTCCTGGAGGCTTCCAGCATATCCCGGGCCTCCCCGGCGTTGGCGGCCATGCGGGCCTCGGTGAGGACGTGCTTGCCCTTTTCCAGCGCCGCGATGGTCAGGTTGCGGTGCATGTAGGGCCAGGTGCCGATGCACACCGCATCGATGGAGGGATCGTCAAGCAGGTCGCGCCAGTTGTCGTAAACGGTAGGGATGTTGAAGGAATCGGCGACGCGCTGGCCCGACTCCCGGCTGCGGTTGGCCACCGCAGTAAGCTCCACGCCCTCGACCTGGAGAAAACCGGGGATGTGACGGTCGCGAGTATTCCGGCCCGCGCCGATCAGGCCCAATCGGATAGAATCGTTTGCCACGAAGAACCTCCTGCATGGAAGGAACGTAGTTCCTGTCGTCGGCACCGATTATAGGGCAGGCTCCGGGCATTGTCATCCTGGGTAACCCGGTGGACAGGGCAAACGCGCTTTAAGGTTCAAGAGTTGCACTGGATTTAAAGCATGTCGCCCTGAGGCCGCCGCGGCGGACCGAAGGGCCTAAAATCCTTCCCTATGAGCTGGCTGGGGCGGCCCAAGAAGCCATCGGAGAAGGACTTTAGATGCTTCGACTTCGCTCAGCATGACGTCAAGGCAAGACGCGATTGCCCTGCCCGTCGGACGCTTGGGACGTGGTGAGTTGCTGTGCGCCGGAATGACGCTTTTCGGCGCAGGTCGGAATCCGGCGAGGTTTTCGTTGGATACAGACCAGGAAGGCCTAAGTTCCTGAATGCTTGCTTTTGAGGGTATGACGGATGGGGCGTCAGGAGAATCCCCGAACCTCTGACCATTTATGGCAGCGTTCCAATTCAGGTGGTTTGGAGCGTGGGACCAGGGCGAGCCTCTACGAATCCGGCCACCGAGCCACCCAATAGGCGGCGCTGGCCCCAACCAGGTCCGACTTGCGCCATTTAAAAGTTCCAAGTTACCATCTAACGGCTGCGCCGCCATATCGGTATGCAATGCGGCAATTGCCACGCCCCCACTCTCGGGGACAAGGGTTGAGATTAACGCCCGGCTGAATCTGGGGGTGAAGCTACTGAGAGGATACTGGAAACTCTTGCGGGTGAAGGGCGACAGCATGGCGCCCACGCTGTTGAGCGGCCAGACGGTGCAGACTCGACCGTTCGGCGGATTGGAGGAAGGCAATACGCTGACTCGCGGGGCGATAGTAGCGCTGAAGCATCCTTACCGCAGCGGGGCAACTTTCCTGAAGCGGGTGGTGGGTTTGCCCAATGAGCACGTTGCAATTGCCGATGGAAGGGTTGTGGTTGACGGCATACGGCTGGAGGAACCCTACCTGTCCCAATACCCGGAAACCCACGCAAGAGGGGCAAGCCAGTGGTTCACCGATGCTGACGAAGTGTTCCTGCTGGGCGACAACCGCGGGGACAGCGAGGACAGCCGGGTATTTGGGCCGGTGCCCCTGAAGCTGATCGTTGGTGAGGTGTGGTTCAGGTACTTTCCTCCGGCAGTCCTTCGATAAGCGGGAGGGACTTTCAGCTTCCGTCCGGTTAAATTGACGGTTAGTGGCCGCCTTCCGAAAATCCTCTCTCGCCCCGGCGCAGGCATAACCCATGGCCAGTCCGGTAGCCTTAATGAAAAACACCAGGGACAGATTCAAGCGGTGGTGGTGGCATCACCGTTTGATGCAGTACCGCCCGGTCAAGATCCTGGTGCACGTGGCCAACGAAATGGTGACGCGGGACGCCAACCACCTGGCCGCCGGAGTGGCGTACTACGCCATATTCGGAATTTTCCCGTTCCTGCTGGGAATGATGGTGATTTCCAGCCTTTTCCTGGAGGCGGAAGTCATCCAGGCCAAGCTGCTGGAGTTCGTGGTGGGCAATCTGCCGGGTTCGGACGGGCTGATCGCCAGCAACATCATCTTTATTGACTCCCACAGGACCGAGCTGATCCTGATCTCCATTGTAGGCATCCTGTGGTCGTCCAGCTCGGTATTCGGAGCGGTAAGCCGGCTGGTCAACCGGGCGTGGGGCATATACCAGGGGCAACCCTTTCACATTCACCGGGTTGAGCACATCCTGTTCCTGTTCAGCTTCGGCCTATACTTCCTTTTTTGGCTGGCAGTGACTTCCTTTACGCAGATTCTGCTGAACATCAACCTGGGAGCGCCCTTCCAGGAAGTGATTCACGAATCAGGCTTCCTGAACCTGCTGGTCAGGTTGACTTCCTGGTTCGTAACCGCCGTGGGATTCCTGCTGGTTTACCGCTACATGCCGAACTGCGAAGTTAAATGGCACAACGTATGGGTGGGTACCCTGGTGGCGTCCATACTGTTCGAGGTGGGAAAGGAAATATTCACGGTTTACCTCCAGCACTACGGACAGTACGACCTGCTCTACGGCTCCATTGCTTCGACGATAATCTTTCTGCTGTGGGTGTTCCTGTCGGCCCTGATATTGACCCTGGGGGCGGAGATATGCTCCAACTACCAGCAGGCCTACCACCCGGACGAACGGGTGAACCGGATGCGAGGGTGGGGCTGGGCCAACGACGTAGACCAGGCCACCGAGCTGGGGGACTAGACGCCGCCGTCACATACCCTGACATTTCAATGAGGCCAGCGGCATTGACGCCAGCCGGAGAGGTTCCCGCGGGCGGCAAAACTTGCATAACTCGGGCTTTAGCCCGATTGCCAGGTTAATCGGATCTGTTTTGGTACTCGCCCCAAGGCCTTCTGGATTCCGGCTTCCGCCGGAAGGACGGTTACGCAAAAGTATCTCGGCTCGGGAAGGACCAACTGTCCCCAAGGCTGAAATGCGCTTCCCCGGGGCACGGGGGAATTGGATGAGTCAGAGAAGGGGCGGGGATTGACTCCCGCCCCTCAATTTTTGGGACCTTAGCTTTCCGGTTATGTCATGTTTACCGGGATGCCGACGGCGCAGGCTAGAGTTTCCAGAAGTTGCCCACCTGGCAGACCATATCCACCTTGTGTATAGATTCGACGGGCCAGCCTACCAGGTTGATCCAGTCTTCGAAGTGGGCCTGCTCCACCGCCTCGCACTCGGAAACCAGGCGTCCATTTTCCAGGTCGCCGTAGACCTTCAGGATGGTGGTGCGGCGGTCGGGGCGCCACTTTCGGACGGCATTGAGCTTGTCGCGGAAGTCGTCCTCGGTAATTCCGGGTACGTTGTGAATGGCGATAAATCGGGCCATTGATTACTAACCTCTCTGAAACATTCGGAACTATCTCAAAACCCCTGGGGAGCAGCACAGCCAACCGTTACAGCATTACTGGCCTGCTTATAACCCCCATCCTGACCTTCCCCGGTCAAGGGGGAAGGGAAATCCGGTCCCGCCGCCTAGTCGGTGGGCGGGACGAACGGGTAGGGGATGTCAGGCCCATCGCGCAGGGGCAGCACCACGGTGGCGGAGCCGGGCATGCTCTCGATACCGTCCTGGGTCATCATGCCGATCTCCAGCTCGATGAAGCCCATCTGTCCCTTTTCGTACTTGCTGGTAACCTTGCCCCACATAATGAGCACATCACCGGGCACCAGCATGGCCCGGTGCTCGAACTGGGCTTTCCAGGGCCACCCCCGGGGCAGGGTCCAGTCCTTAAGGTACTGGGGCACCACGCTCTGCTTCCAGGAACCGTGGACGAGGATGCTGGGGTTCCTGTCGTGGTTCAGGCCAAAATCCAGATCGTAATGAATCCGGTGGAAGTTCTCAATGGCCGCGCTCCAGCGGAACAGGTGAGTGGGAGTGGGGCTATAGATATACTTGGGCAGTTCCATGCCCTCTTCTACGTCTTCATAAAATACCTGCTGCTTGTTTCGCAGGTCATCGGCCTTGGGCCGCTCATTGTGGGCCAGAATCTCTTCGGGCTCCAGCTTCAGCAGTTCTTCCAATGGCAAGCTCATCCTGGCACCTCGCCGGTTGATTGTTAATTTGGGGCGCTATCCATCGTTAGGAGTTTAATGGGATTGTATTGACAGGTCGGGGCTGGGCCGCCGTTCGGGTCCGCCGCGACGGATCGGAAACGAAATGCTCTGGAACTCCTGGATTCCGGCCTGCGCCGGAATGACGTTTAATCACCAACCCATCGTTTGCATGTTGCTGGACCGCTAGCGGCGGATGGTAGAGGCCCTGGTTATGCAAAGCAACTCTTCGTTCTGGTTCTTGTAGGTAGTCTCCCGGGTGATGATAAGGAAGGGGCGGCCGTCGCGACCCACCCGTTCCCGAATATCGGAGTAGCGGTTCTGGAAGAAAACCTGGTCGCCGATGCTGGGGTACTTGTAGATTTCGAGCTCGTTTCCGGCGTTGAGGACCCGCATCAGGTTGGTAGGCACCGGGGGCAGTTCGCCGGGGCGTTCCACGGACCCAATGCCATCGGACTCGGGGTTTTCCTCAAAGGCACGGGTAACGGGGTCGTCCTGGTCGGGCCGGATGCGGGAGGCCAGGTAGCTGACCATAATGGGAGGCGTGATTATCTCACCGTAGTGGGTGGACTCGGCGAATTCCTGGTCCCAATACCTGGGGTCCGGGTCCATAACGGCCTGGGTAAAGCGGCGCAGGTACTCGGCGTCCACCACGCCCCAGGCTTCCACCACGTCGCCGGCCACGCCGATCATGGCGCGGACCTCCGGGGTGAGGGCCGACTGGGTTTCCTGTGTCATATCTAGATTCCTCGCAAAGCTACCCCGAGAGAAGGGGGACTTAACGGGATTAGGCTAACGCAGGGGTTGGGGTTAGTCAATGGGAAGGATTGGGCCGGCGGGGCTACCACATGAATGGTGCATTCGGTCGTAACTCCGGCGAGAGCTGGCATCCGGAAAGCCACGAGGCAAGCACACAGGAAAGGCGGCAAGAAATTCGACAACCGGTTACCGGCTTTCGCCGGTATGACGTTTGCGGGTCGCTACACTCATGCGATTGCCCTGTGGAGAGGGCGAGCACGTCTTGACGAATTGTCACCGTAACCCCGGCGGTGCGGCTCAGTTCTTCGCGACGGAGGCAAAGGAGTCCAGTGCAACTTGCAAACGCGATTTTGGTCCCGCAACCGGACTGAGGGCGAGGATTTCAGGCGATTCTGCAGGCTCAGCGCGAGGTGGCTCAATGATTGCACGATTCCGGGAAGTATAGACACGTTTGCCTTCGAGATATTGGCCGTTGCTCTAATGCGACTGCCCGGATTTGCGATACAATGCTGCCAGAGCCGAACATTGGCGAGCGAGGGAAACAGATGAACATCGATGGAGCGGTATTCATTGTCACCGGTTCGGCCACCGGGCTGGGCGCATCCGTGGCCCGGCGGCTGGCCGGCAAGGGCGGACGGGTGGTCATCAACTACACCCGCAGCCGGGCAGAAGCCGAGGAGACTGGGGCGGCCTGCGCGGAAGCGGGCGGTGAGGCGCTGCTTTGCCAGGCCGACGTATCGGTGGACGAGGACTGCCGGCGCATGGCCGGGGAGGCACTGGGCCGGTGGGGCAGGATAGATGGCTTGGTGAACAACGCGGCCCGGTCGAAAATCGTGGCCCATGCCGACCTGGAAGGGCTGACCGCCGAAGACTTCAGCCAGATTTTCGCGGTCAATGTGACCGGTGCCTACCAGATGGCACGGGCGGTTACACCAGCGATGAAGGATCAGGGACTGGGGGCCATAGTCAACATATCCTCCGGTTCCGGGTTCACCGGCTCGGGCAGTTCCGTCGCCTACGCCGCTTCCAAGGGGGCGCTGAACACCATGACCCTTTCCCTGGCCCGGGCGCTGGCCCCGGAGATAAGAGTCAACGCCGTTTGTCCAGGGGTGATGCAGACCCGTTGGTGGCGGGAAGGACTGGGCGAAGAAAACTACGCCGGGTTCATTGAGCGGTATGCAGAAAGGACTCCGCTGAAGGCTGCCGGCCACCCTGACATCGTGGCGGAGACGGTGGTGTGGCTGCTGGAGGGAGCCGAACACGTGACGGGAGAGACTATAATGGTGGACGCAGGCTCCCACCTGGTCTAGAGGATATCGTCAGATCAGCCCGTCATTCCGACCCCTGAGTCGGATCCAGGCGTTTAGTGGTGAAGGTCATACCGCTATCCGCCTAAGGCAGACGGCTTTCGCCGTAATGAAGAATAATTATCGCATTGATTACACATCTTAGACGGAGCAGTTCATGCTACCGTTAACGAGGGGGAAACCCCATATAACCGAGTATGTAATGCAGGAGGCGGAAAATGCCCAAGTATCTGGCCAAGGCATCGTATACCCAGGAGGGATTGCAAGTACTAATCGATGAAGGTGGCAGCGCGCGACGAGACGCGATCACCAACGCCATCACTTCGGTTGGCGGGACCGTGGAGGCGCTCTATTTCGCCTTTGGCGAGGACGACCTGTACGTGGTCTTTGATGTACCGGAACGGACTATCGCGACGGGGCTGGGTATGAAGATCGCCGCCGCGGGCGTCATAAGCTGGAATACGACCGCCCTGTTGACTCCCGAAGAAATCGACCAAGCCTCCGGGGTGTCCGTGAATTACAGGGCTTCCTGAGGGGAACTGCCAGGGTGAGGCTTAACCACACCCCAATTTGGGGGGAGCAACCTGTCCGACGCATGCCCAAGGCTATGGCGCCTGATGAGCAAGGTTGCGCTGATCACCGCACCGGACACACGATAGATTCCATTGAGGCATAAGGCAGCTGAATGCGGCCCAATGACCGTTCTCGAGAGCCCAGACCAGGTCTGCAGGTGGGGACTCAGGCCCTTCGGCAAGCTCAGGGCGACATGGGTGAATGCTGGCGGCGACATGGGTGAATGCTGGCGGTG
This sequence comes from Dehalococcoidia bacterium, assembly GCA_965207275.1. GTDB lineage: Bacteria > Chloroflexota > Dehalococcoidia > Lucifugimonadales > UBA3495 > Bin22. Next base: position 737,612 of record CBDBMH010000002.1, on the reverse strand, counting down.
GCATGGGTGAATGCTGGGGGGTGGCATGGGTGAATGCTGGCGGTGGCATGGGTTAGCAACTGACTCAAAACGGCCGCGCAATGTGGCGGTTGGGAATGAGGTCATAGATTTAGTAAGCTTTCACCCCAATCCTGACCTTCCCGCCAGAGGCGGACGTTTCGCCCCCGTCGAGGGGGAAGGGACTTTTGAGATAGTTTCTTATTGGTTTTACGGGCATTGGGCTGAGGCGCGTTTGCCCTGCTTAATTCCTCTACATTCTCAAGCGGGGTAACCTGGCAGGTGTATAATTGCCGGACTGCTTCCCGGTTGCACCGGAGGGAGCGGGGAATCCGGCAATTAATTTGGAGGCAGCAGTCATGCGACTGGAACCCCTGAATCTGTACGAACTGGAAGAGCATGCCTCCAGATTCATCAGTCCTCACGCCTGGGCCTTCATCGATGGCGGGGCGCAGGACGAGGTGACCGTCAAGCGCAACCGGGCGGCGCTGGAGGCCATTACGCTGCGGCCCCGGTTCATGCAGGACGTTTCCAACCGGGACCTGTCAACCACGGTGCTGGGAGAGAGGATCAGCTTTCCGGTAATGGTGGCGCCAGCCGGCGGGCACCAGATGGCCCATCCCGAGGGAGAATTGGCGACGGCCCGGGGCGCCGGAGCCGCCGGGACATTGATGACATTGGCAACGGGTTCCCACTTCAGCATGGAACAGGTGGCGGAGGCGGCCAGCGGCCCCCTGTGGTTCCAGCTTTACCACCAGGACCAGGAGACCAGCGCCATGCTGGTGAAACGGGCCGAGCGGGCCGGGTACAAGGCCATCGCCCTGACCATAGACACCCCAATAAACAGTCCCATCGAGCGCAGCATCAGGCACGGTTCGGAGCGGCCCCGGGGCTTCAACCCCGGCAATTTTGTGGGAGAGGAAGCGGGCCTGGGCCTGGTTCCCGATACGCTGGAAGCCCTGTACTACCAGAGGCCGTGGAACGTGCCGCTGACCTGGGGCGAACTGGGCTGGCTTCGGCAGCAGACGTCGCTGCCCATCGTGCTGAAGGGCGTGCGCACGGCGGAAGACGCCTACCAGGCAGTGGAGAACGGCGTGGAGGGCATCTGGGTATCCAATCATGGGGCGCGGCAGTTAGACGGCACCCTGTCCACTATAGAAATGCTGCCGGAGATCGTGGAAGCGGTCAAGGGCAGGGCGGAGATTTACATGGACTCGGGCATCCGGCGGGGAAGCGACGTGATCAAGGCCCTGTCGCTGGGAGCGCGGGCCGTGCTGGTGGGCCGCCCCCTGTTCTGGGGGCTGGCATGGAGCGGCGCCGACGGGGTGCGGCTGATGCTGGAGATTCTGCGGCAAGAGGTTCACCTGGTGCTGGGACACTGCGGGCATACTTCGGTGCACACGCTGAACCCGGAAGTGGTGAACAACCCCCACGCGGTGAACCCGCCGGCGTTTCAGGCGCCATAGCCGGTGCGACACATTGCGTCCCGATAGCCGCCATCCCTGTTCTTACCTTCCCACCAGAGGTGGATCCGCCCCGGCGGACCACTGTGAAGGGGGAAGGTAACCGTGTAGAGGCTCCTTCAGGTGGAGCCCTTCAACCGTTATCCGGAACGCAGACTTGGCTTGCCGGTGCGATTTTAGGCCCCCGCCAAGGGCGGACATTCTGCTTCGGCAAGCTCAGGGCGACATGACTTCACGTTCAGGCCCTTCGGCAAGCTCAGGGCGACATTACTTCACGCTCAGGGCGACATGACCTCTCTTCAGAGTATCTGCCTATATTCAGGGCGCGATTGCCCTACTCTCCGAAATGCTCGACCAGCTTGGCCTGGAACTCCTCCGGGGTGAAGGAATATTCCTGGGTCCCATACCTGCTGATGGCGTAGTGGGAGCATACGGTGCCCATCATGACCGCCCTTTCCAGGGGGACGCCCTCAACGAGGCCCTTGATCAGGCCGCCCCGGAAAGCATCGCCGGCCCCGGTGGGGTCTACCAGGTCCGCGGTAGGAATTACGGGTACGGGTATCGCTCCAACGCGGGTCAGAATTTCGGCGCCGTGTTCACCCCTGGTGGTAACGATGGTGCCGGCCATTTCCACCAATTCCTCGGTGGACTTGCCCGTCCGGTCCCTGATCAGCGCCAGTTCGTAGTCGTTGGAAACCAGCAAGTTGGACTGGGCGATGCAGTTGCCCAGGTCGTCGCCGGCCCAGGCCGGCAACGACTGGCCGGGGTCGAAAATGGTGTAGATCCCCAGGCGGTGGTGGGTTTCGGTGAATTGGGCCATATCCTGGAGGTTTCCCGGGGCCACTATGGCCATGCACTCGCGGGGATTGACAGAGCCAAAGTCAAAACCCGCCTGCTGCTTCATGGCGCCAGGATTGAAGCCGGTAATCTGATTGTCGGCCAGGTCGGTCGTAATGTAAGCGGACGCGGTGGCCTCCTCGTCGACAACGCGGATGTTTTCGGTGACCAGGCCGCACTCCTCGAACCACTCAAAGTAGCGGTGGTAATCGTAGCCTATGGTGGCGACAATCCGGGGTTTTTCGCCCAGGAGGGACAGGCTGTAGGCGATGTTGCCAGCCGTGCCACCGAAGTTCTCCTTCAAGCCATTGACGGTAAAGCTGACATTTATCATGTGGATTTTGTCCGGCATGATGTGATCAGAAAAGCGCCCGGGGAAGTCCATTATTCGATCATAGGCCAGGGAACCGGAGACCAGTATTTCCATATTTCAATAATCCTCTCGATTTTCTCGGGGCCATAGGGCATTTGCCGAGAGCCGATTCACTTTAACCCAACGGGCCGGCAGGGGCAATGGCAGGAAGGCGCGCCGCCGGCGTTGCCAATGCGGGGTTCCGCCGGGTTCGAGGTTGCCGCTCTCCAAAGGCGGACGTCCAGTCCGGGCAGGAACGACGGGTTGTGCCCAGCGAGGGATTATACCCAAAGTTGCGAGGCGACGGGCCGGTTTCGACCAGTACAGAGTCAGCAGCCGTATTGTCCCTCCAGGGCGCCGCCGAATTTCGCCTGATCGCCAGGCTTCAGCCCGGCATCCTCGAACTCGCCAGCATTTATTTCCAGCACAAACCGGGCTGGCGAACCTGGTGAGAACCGGGGCAGGTCGGCAAGTCCCTGGCCGGGTTCGGGCACCGGGGCGTTGAGGGTAGCGTCCACCACATGGCAACCCGAATCTATCCAGACCATGTCCAGGGGGAAGTTCATGTCGGGCATCCAGAAGGCCAGGTGCTGGTCGCCCTCAAAGATAAACAGCATCCCGGAGCCCTGGGGCAGAACCTCTCGGCCGGAAAGGCCCTGGCTGCGTTCGGCCGGAGTGATGGCCAGTTCCACGGGCCAGGTGGTCTCGCCAATGGTTACCGTGGGAACGGACAGGTCGGGCGTGGGCGCGGCCACGGGCAGAATGGGCGCCGTGGGAGCCGGCGGCGCGGTGGGCAATTCGGTGGCGGCTGGCGCCGGAACAAAAACGGGCAAGGGTGTGCTGGTGGGAAGCTCGGTTACCGCCGGAAGGGGCGTACTTGAGGGAAGTTCAGTTGCCACGGCCTGCGGTGTTGGCGTGGGAAGCGCCGTGGCGGGCGGCTGCAGGGTCGCCGCGGGGAGGGGGGTTACGGGCGGCAGAGGGGATGCGGGAGTCGGGGGGACGGCCAGGCCGCTTTGGGCGCAGGCAAGGGCAAGGGCCAGCAAGAGAGCAAGGGAAGCAATCAGCAGGGTTCGCATCTATTGATTACTCTTCAAGATAATCTTCCATGGGCCGCATTACCAAGTCGTCAATCCGAAGTTCTTTAGGGTCCGGTTGACTCAAGAGCTGACCGTTGCGTCCCAGATAAACGTGGGCTGCCGCTAGAAACCACCCATTCCCGGGCACATAGTAATGCCAGATCACGCTGCGGGCGCCAGTAGGCATATTTCTTGGTCTTCGAGAACCGCGCCAACCCTGCCGACGATTGAGCAAGCCTTGACGACCCTTTCGGGGGATATCCAAAGCATTGAATATTGCTCTCAAATCACTTACGGGTAAGGTTATGATATATTGGTCAGAGTGAAAGGAGGCCACAGTGAAGATTATCCCTGTCCTGAATGATAGGCTCCGTCTTTTCTTGTATAACGAGCTTACAGTTTCTGAACTTGACGGTGAGCTATTGTCTCTCTTTCCTCAATACCATGACCAGTCCCTCAAGGAAGAACTGGGCCTGGTGGGCCACTTTCTCGCTGTTGTGTATGAGGTTCAAGACGGCGTTACCGAAGAGGCAGACCTGCGCCGCGGGATAAAGAAATACCTGGAAACGCCGGAGAGATATATAAACTCTCTAAGGTCCAGGCGCCGACGAAAAGACAGAACCTTTCGCTCTTTTCGCCCTTCTCTGGCGCAGAGCCGCAACTTCTGCAGGTTAGGAAGGCCGACCCGCTCCTCGGGAACTCGTAGAACCTCCCGTCGCTATACTGACAGTGTCGGTTAAGCGAGGCCGCCCCCTGCCTCTACCCAATCTCCCCCCGAATCGACTGCATTCGTTCGCGCAGGGAGCGGAGGAGTACTGACGGCGGGGCCGGAGCTACATGCGTGTAGCCGACGCCCAACTCCAGCAACTCGCTGGGGCCCAGGGGCATGGCGGCGTGGTTCATGGGGAACTGCATTTTGGCCTTGCCGATGCTCTTGATACGACCGGCGAGTTCCTCCAGCTTGGCCCGCAGTTCCGGGCTCTGGGGGTCGCGGATGCCCATGTACTCGGAAAAGTCGGTGGGGCCGATGGAGACCAGGTCGATGCCTTCGAGACCGGCAATGGCCTCAATGTCGTTGACGCCTCGCTCGTCCTCCGTCATCACCGAAAGCAGGATTTGCTCGTTGGACTGGCGGCAATGGTCGTCCCAGGATATGGTGCCGTAGCCCGCCGCCCGGGTCCCCCCGGCCCCGCCCCGGTGCCCGAGCGGAGCGTAACGAACTGCGTCAACCGCCCTCTTCGCTCCCTCCAGGCCGTCTACGTGGGGGACGATGATGCCCTCGGCTCCGGCGTCGAGGATTCGCAGGATCAGCTTCTCGTCATTGTCAGGCACACGCACTATAGAGGTCACTCCGGCCAGGTCGGCGGCGCGGATCATTTCGCCCACCAGGCGAAGGTCAAAGTCGGTGTGCTCCATGTCGATAAAGGCGGCATCGTAGCCGGCCAGGCCGATGATCTCAACTATCTGGGGGTCGGCGAAGGTTACGTAGGTTCCCAGGGCCAGGCCGCCCTCGCGCATTACCCGCTTTACCCGGTTCTCACGCATGGAAAACTCCTTTCCGGGATTAGTTCTGAAATTGGTTCCGGCCCATTATTCACCACCACCGCCTGCCGTGCAACAGCGGAGTGCGCTCCAGCGGCAGGGTGAGTTCATTATCCCTCAGAGCTGGACTTTAGTTGATTAGATGACGGCTGCCGCGGTGGTCTACAGGTTCGAGGCTCCCGCCGCGCCGCGGCGGACGGGAACGACGGATACTGCCCACAGCGGAGTACGTTGGTCCTGTTTGTAGTTTAGAGTTCGTTTGATTAACCCTGGTGGTTGGGCTAAAATCCCATTCACGCAAACGAAGAGCTCGGAGCCTTAATGGGAATGTTGGCCGGAGCGCTGGAAGGGGTGAAAGTCCTGGACCTGAGCGAAGACATCGCCGGGTCTTTCTGCGCGCGCCTGCTGGCGGACTACGGCGCCGAGGTGCTGAAAGTGGAACCACCGGTGGGAGCGGCCCTCCGGCGCATGGGGCCTTTCTTCCACGACGACCCGCATCCCGACAAGAGTCTCTTCTACCTGGTGCTCAACCTGAACAAGAAGGGCGCCACTCTGAACCTGGAAACCGGCACCGGCCAAGCCATTGTGAAGCGGCTGGCGCCTCACGTTGACGTGATCGTGGAAAGTTACCGGCCCGGTTACCTGGCCTCTCTGGGGCTGGGGCACGAACACCTGGAACCGCTGAATCCCGCCCTGACCATGACCTCCATCACGCCTTTCGGCCAGGAGGGACCTTACAGCCAATATCGGGGCGAAGAGATCGTCAACTACGCCATGGGCATGATCATGAGCATCAGCGGGGTTCAGGGACGGGAACCGCTGAAACACGGGGGTTTCCAGGCCCAATACGAGGGAGGCCTGTTCGCCGCCGCCGCCACTTCCATGGCCCTCTTTGGACGGGAGTTTACCGGCCTGGGGGAACACATCGATGTTTCCATCACGGAGTGCATTGCCTCGACGATGATGGCCACGCAGACCATGTACCCGTTCATGGGAGGTACCCAGATCCGACGGCGGGCCAGCGGCAGCATGTTCGGCCATCCCATGCCCTGCGAGGACGGGTGGATCATCGTACAGACCGGCGGAGGCGCGTCGTGGGAGGATTTGGCCGAGTTTTTCAAGTGCCCGGAGATGCTGGAGGAACGGTTCGCCGACCGGGCGCAACGGGCGATTAACGGCGAGGAACTGGACCGCATCGTCATTGAGTCCATCAAGGATCGCAGCAAGTGGGAACTTTTCCCCAAGGCGGCGGAATATCGAATGCTATTTGGACTGGTGCAGACTCCGTCGGAACTGGTGGACTGCCCGCAGTTGGAGTCACGCAATTTCTTCAGGGAGATCGAGCATCCGGTGATGGGCAAGGTAAGGGTTCCGGCGGAACTGTTCAAGCTCAGCGAGACCCCCTACCGGCTGGAGCGGTCGGCCCCGACGCTGGGGCAAGACAATCGGGAAATCTACGTGGACGGCCTGGAGTATGACGACGCGCAGTTTACCCGGTTGAGGCAGTTGGGGGTGATTTAATCCTTCCGATCCAGGAACTGGGACCTTGAAGGACAGTCACTGGATTCTGGCTCTCGCCAGAATGACGGTTTCGGGGCTAGGATGACAAGCAATTCAAAGCTTCCCAAGATTGACAATGCAATAGTAATCCCCAAATACGGTTTCCGGACGAGGATGACGAGCCGTTCAAAGCTTCGTTAGATTGAGAATAAAGAGGTAGCTCTCAAAATGCCCAGACTTCCCCTGGAAGGCATACGCATCCTGGATTCCACCTACGTTTTTGCCCTGCCCTACGCCGGTGGCCACCTGGCGGACCTGGGGGCCGAGGTGATCAAGATTGAGGGGCCCGGCCGTCCGGACGTAACCCGCACCGGAGGCTATGCCGGGTCATTTCCCGAAAATCTGGCGGGTGAGGAGTGGTGGAACAAACCTTCAACCTACAATCTGCTGAACCGGGGCAAAAAGTCGCTGGTGCTGGACATGGGCGACGAACGGGGCCGAGACCTGTTTCGCGAACTGGTGGCGGTCAGCGACGTGGTGATGGAGAACTTCACCCCCCGGGTGATGCGTCGCTGGGGCCTGGACTATCCCAACCTGCGGAAGATCAAACCCGATATCATCCTGGTATCCAACACCGGCTACGGTCACGGCGACGGGCCCTATTCGGGCTACCCGGCACAGGCTACCACCCAGGAAGCCACCCACGGTCATTGCTGGGTGACGGGCTACCTGGACGACGGGCCGGCCAAGGCGGGCGCCTCCTTCGTGGACTTTCTGTCAACCTGGAGCGCAGTTTTTGCCCTGGGCGCGGCACTGCGCTACCGCAACCGGACGGGCAAGGGACAGTGGGTTGACATTGCCATGTACCAGGCGGGGATCATGTTCCTGTCGGAGTACCTTATGGATGCCGCCGTCAACGGCAGGGAGGGGGGCCGGATGGGCAACAGGCACCCCTACCGGGCGCCCCAGGGGTGTTATCCGGCGCTGGGCAGAGACCAGTGGATTACCCTGTCGGTGGGCAGCGACGCGGAATGGCAGGCGCTGTGCCAGGCTATGGGCAGGGAGGAACTGGTCAGCGACCCGCGTTTTGCGGACGTTCTTGCCCGCCGTCGCAACCACGACGAACTGGACGAGATTATCGCTGGTTGGACCGCCACAACGGACAAGTATGAACTGATGCACCTGTTGCAGGCCGCGGGAATACCCTCGGGGCCCGTGCTGACGGGAAGGGACATACACTACGACCCCCACTACCAGCACCGGGGATTTCTGGAGCGGGTGGACTTTCCCCAGGAACGGGGCGTGGGCAGCAGGTTCCTGATGGGCCGTCCCTACAAGTACTCCAATACTCCCATGTCCATAAGAGGTCCCGGCCCCAGGTTCGGGCAGAACAACGAGGAAATGCTGAGGGAATTGCTGGCGCTGGACGAGGCAACCTACCAGGGTCTGGTGGACGACACCATCATCACCACCACGCCCACCAGCGGCGAGGCCTCGCCCCAGATGGAACCCGCCCGGGCCGTGGAACTGGGCCTGCTGGCGGAGTACGATCCGGACTACCGACAAAAGTTGGGGCTGGCATAGAGTCGACCTGACCCCCAGGGCTGGCGGGCCAATGCCGACGGTGGGACCAGGGGACACACACGTCCGCCGGGGTCCGGCCCCCCATTTATCCGGCCTCCGAACCACCCAATACGGAACGCCAACGCCGGGGATTGCGTTCTTGACACGTAAACGAGCCCTCTTTAAGCTGGACAGAAGGAGGGCCCGTAGCTCAGTGGAAGAGCAACCGGCTCATAACCGGTAGGTCGCTGGTTCGAACCCAGCCGGGCCCACTCGCTCGAGAACAAATCTTTCCGGGATGCCCGGCAAGGAGTCAAGAGCCGTCAGCGTGTCCATGCAAATCGGCATGTTCTATCAGATGCAGGTCCCCAGGCCGTCATCCCGTTCCTACGAAGCTGACCGGTTCCTGGAAATGCTTGACCAGGTGGCCTACGCTGAAGAGATGGGCCTGAGCAGCGTCTGGATGGCCGACCACCAGTTCCGCACCGAGTGGTCCCACTCCAGCGCCCCCGACGTAACCCTTGGCGCATTGAGCCAGCGTACCAGCCGGATGCGTCTGGGCATCGCGGTGGTGGTACCCCCGGTGCAGCACCCTCTCCACATCGCGGCCCGCACCGCCACCCTGGACGTTCTCAGCAAGGGAAGGGTTGACCTGGGCGTGGGGCGCTCCGGCTACCCCTACCAGATGGCCGCATTCGGCACAGACCTGGAAAACGCCACCGGAATGGTGGACGAGGCCCTGGAAATCATCCCGCAGGCATGGACCGAGGGAGAGTTCACCTACCAGGGCAACCACTATAAGATTCCCTGGCGCGAGGTGCATCCCAAGCCGGTCCAGCAGCCCCACCCGCCCATCTGGCTCGGTTGCAGCCAGGAAGACACCTTCAGGAAGGCGGGACTCATGGGCCTGGGCTGCCTGGCAATGGCCGGCGGCGGGGCCACAGGATTGGCTCCTCTCGTGCAAGCCTACCGGGGCGGCATCCGCAACGCCAGTCCGACCACCGGGGTGGTCCACAACCGCGTCTCGGTAAGCGCCGTGGCCATCTGCGGGGAGTCGCGCCAGAAAGTGCAGGAACGTTCCGCCGAATTGATCGACTGGTACCGCCATCAGCAGGCCCTCCGGGACGTCCGCGTATGGAGCGAACAGGACCCGTCCCGCGTGCCCGAAGACTACCAGTGGCACTACACCCGCTCCACCGCGACCGACTCTCCAAAGCGCGAGGAAACATCATCCCTCGACCAGATAAGGAGTGGACGCTACTGCATCGGCGACCCGGACGACTGCATCCGCTACCTGGAAGCCTATGCCGAGGCGGGCGTGGACGAGGTCATGCCCCTGTTTCAGGTGGGCGGCATAACCCATGAGGAAGTGATGGACACGCTGCGTCTCTTTGGCAAGCACGTCATCCCCCACTTCAATGCAAAGGCAAGTTAGTCCTCCGGCAGCCCGGTCGATGGATCCGGTTATCGAGCGCTGAGCAGATAGTTGGCGTACCTGAAATCGAACCAGTCGACGCGGCATACTTGGGTGAGGGCCAGCTCTTTGCCATTTCGTATGATCTGGTGGTCGCCACATGCGGACAGGTATTCCAGCATGTACCGCTCTTCGGCCGTTGCCTCAGCTTTTGGTTTTTCTGCCACACGCTCCGCCTCAGCAATCATTAGAGCTTGCCCTTCTTTTGTCTCTGCCTCCGCCTCCTTTGCGCTGTCGTCGTCGGGATAACTCAATATTCTTACTTCCTTTATGGTCCCGGAACCCTCCCTGGTCCACATGGATTGAATATCATTACTATAATCCAAGTGAAACATCAAGCTGTCGTCAATGACCGAGACTACATCGTCTATTGAGCCGATATCGAGGGTCTCACTCTCCTCTCGATTGCCGCGGAGTCGGTCCACGTAGCGCTGCCAATCATCATCCTCGTCCCACACCCCGTACTTGACCAGGTTGATCACGTCCTCCAGGAAGTAGTCCGGTTCTCCGCCCATTATCATTACGATGCCGTTGGGAAGAAAGGTAAGGCTGCCCCATTTTTCATACTCCTGATCGGGATAGACCCAGTAGACCACCTCCTTGACATCCCGCTGCTCATAGCCCAGGCCGGCGACGGTTTCCCGCAAGCCTTCCAGGTCCTCGATTCCACCCAGAAATATGGCTCCGCCCGGCAGGGAGACGGCGAAGGCGGCATCGTGGAGAGTGAGGCCAACCTCATCGCTGCTTGCCTCGTTCCAGCCGTTCCAGGTGTCCGCCAGGTTCTCGGCCAGCGGCGCCAGGTCGGGGTCGGCGCGAATTGAGGCCAGGTCCAGGAACCAATAATCGTTTACATCAGCCTCGGCCAATAACTTAACCATGTATATTATGTGCTCAGTTTCGGAGTTTTGAGGAATGCTTTGGGGGGCTGGCTGGCTGTCGCCGCCATTGGCGGGCGTGGGTTGCCTGGTGGGTTCCCCAACAGTGGCGGACATGGGTGGGCTGGCAGGCTCTTCGCCAATGACGGGTGAAGGTTGTTCGGCCGGTTCTTCGCTGGTGGCGAGGGTGGGTTGTTCGGCCGGCTCTACGCTGCCGGCGGGCGTGGCTTGCATAGCCTGCTCCACGCTAATGGCGGGTGCGGGTTGTTCGGCCGGCTCCGCCGCACCACACCCGACTACCAGCGCAGCCGTAAGGAGCAGAATGAGGGCCACGAGAAGGTGAGGGTTAGAAATGTAGCTCTTCATGGCAAATCTGCCTCCCAAGCGATATCAGGCGAAGTCGGAGCGCCAGGCGCCCGTTCCGGGCCGCACCTGGCGGAAGCGCCGACTGCAACCTGAGGGTCCAGTAATTAGCGCAGCTTGAAGACCTTGCTCACTCCTCCGAATCCGCTTCTTTGGCGGACCGGCCCTTGCCCCTTTTAAGAAGCGCCGCAAAGAGGAAGAAGGGGGCGCCAATCAGGGTGGCCGCCACGATGAGGGCGATAATCACCGCGATGAACGCCAGGACATATAGCGCACCCGCCAGGATGTAGTGGTCGGAGTACCATATTACCACCTGCAGCCAGAAGGGCAGGTCGGAATACCATTCCTGGGGTATGACGGTTTCAGGCAAGGCGGGTCCACCTCATCGTTTTGTGACCGTGTAGCTGGGGGGCCATCGCATTTATGGCCTATGTAGCTGTCGCTCCAGCTTTCCCCGGAGTACCAAAAGCCAAGAGGCAAGCACGCCGGAAAGGCGACAAAGATATTCGGCAACTGGATACCGGCTTTCGCCAGTATGACGGTTGTGGGTCTTAGCACTCATGCCTTTGGCCACGCCTGGCGGCGTCCATTCGGGTTAGAGTCTAATTGCGCGACTGCCGGATGGCCAGCACGGCCTCGCGGATGTCCTCTCCATTGTCAACGGCCTGGTACAGCCGGTCCAGCAGGTCGTGGAAGGGCATATCCAGAATCAGCGCCAACGCCGCTACTGAGGCAGATGGACCGTGTTCGCGCCAAAGCAGTTCAAAGTCTTCGGCGTCATCTGTCAGCAGGTTTGACGCGAAGTCTCGAGTAGCTAGCGATATGGTAGCAGTCGCTCCACTGCTGTGCGTAATGCCTTCAACGATTTCGATAACCCTGTGTATGCCGCCATCCTTGATAGTCGCAACCTCCACTTCATTGTCGTCATCGAAATCGCCTAACCAGTATTCGCTAATGAAACCTCTGTGTTCCTCCGCCCAAAAATCATCTGAGTAAGTTGAGGTAACTTCGTTATTCTTGCGGGAGGACCGGAGAAAGTCGAAGTTATTCTCAGGGCGATTCTCTTCACCGCCCAAAATTGCGAGTACGAACAAGTATATATCCTCGTGTATTATCGTTGTATCCACATCGAACACTCGCCCATTGACAATATCAGCTCCGTGCACGGCTATTTGACGGTAAATGTTATCGCCTATCAGACCTTCCCCATAGAATCTGTTGGCTAAGTATTGATAGCCCTCCGTCTTATCAAGATTGACGCCGGAGTGCCTGAGAAGAGTAGCTCTGAGTTCAAACCTATCGGCATCGATATCTATGGAGTACCTAAAATGAACCGCATCTGGCAGTTCGTCATTGCCGAGGAAATGTCCCACCATAACTTCCATACCAGGATAATTCGGTTCACTGGGATAAGGACGCCTGCTCATGTCGGCTAATGTCGTAGAGCATTGTGAGCAGCCTATGTCGCGGTACATCGCTCTGGCTTCATCAACTGACATGACCTGTACCGAAAATGGTTGTACGCGGATTCTAGTCGGCAGCATCAGCCCTGCGTCTGATGTGATTACGGGCGTCGGCGTCGGCAGATTCGCGATTGCAGTAGCAGTGGCCGAGGTTTCCCTGGCTTGAACGCGCGCCTCAACCGTCGCTTCTATCTCTCGCTCCGAAGGGCCGCAGGCGGCGGTTCCCAAGACCAGCAAGCATATCATCGCAAGGGTGACGTAGAGGTTAGGTTTATTCTCTGGCATACCAGCTCCAGTTGTCCGCTTTTATCGCCGCCTCATACATCTTGTCCTCAAACATCTGCAGCAAGGGCAGTTCTGCTTTGCCAAGGACTTCTGCGGCTGTTTTCTTGAATGCTACCCAACTGTGAATTCTATTTTGTTCTGCTAACCTGTCACCTAAGACCTCATAGTTATCACCATCATCCTTGATATTGTTGTCATAAGCCACATTAAATCCTTCCCTATCCATAATTTCGTGCAAAATTAATCCAACATGATTCCAAGATTCTATGTGGCTGTAAAACAGGTTGTGCTCGAGAAATACATTTTCACCGTTTTCTAATCTGTCAATTAATTCAGCATATTGCGGTTTATAATCAGATAATCTGAAATTATCGGGCAAACCTGCATCAAGAAAAGTATCTTGAAAAACGGTGTAAAAGCTCTCCAACAAGTAGGGCCCTAACTCATGCGGCTGAAAGGGCGGCGGCTCAGGGGTGGGGGTGGGCAAGTTAGCGATTGCGGTGGTGGTAGCTGCGTCGGCAGCCGCGGTCGCTTCGGCTGCGGTTTGCGTCGCGCGGACGCTGGCGGCGACGGTCGCTTCGATCTCCCGCTGGGACGGGCCGGTCTGGCAGCCCGCCAGCGCCAGGCAGCCCAGCGCCAGCAGAACCGAGAGCCAGGCCAGGAAACGCCTATTTGGCCTATTCGCAGGTTGCGGTTCATTCTGCATGATGTGTCCTTTGCCGTCGCTAAAGCACTCAATCCTCAACGCGGACTCATGGCGCAATGATTACACTACACTTTGGTTGAGGCCGAAACATCGCCGACGGGCCCGGGGTTCCGGGCCTAGCGGTGGGTGTGGAACGCCCCGGCGGGCCGGGCGGACCCTGGATGGTGGCCTCGTCTATCATCCGCCGGACGTCCTGCTCCGTCAGGGCCGGGGCGCAGGCCAACAGGGTCAGGACCGCAACCAAAAGTATGCCGATTGCCGCTTTCATTGATCATGCGATCAGGCCGGGAAGTTTGTGGCCTTCCCAATCCGCTCCGTAGATTTGTCGCCAGATGGGGCCAGATGCCTTTTGCCGGTTCGTCAAATGAACGCTGGCCTATGATCGGGCCGGGTCAGCTTGAACGCCGGTCCCGGTTGTGCCGGTAGATTATCCAGCCGAGCATCGCCAGGAAGGCGATGACCGGCGCCGCGACCCATGCCAGCGGCAGCATGAACATCAACTTTTCACCGAGCCCAACGAAGGAAGAAAGCAAGGCTGCGTCCCGGTTGCGGTCGATAAACCAGCCCAGAGCCGAGGCGATTACCGCTATGGGCATAAGGAACATGGCCCACGAGGCCCACGACCGTCGCGTTTCGTCCCAGCCCTGGAGGGAGACCTGGCAAAGCAGGTAGCCGCCGGCCAAGCCGGCGATACCCACGACCCAAGCCGCCGTGCTGCCCCAGCGAAGGGTTGGAACGAAGGGCGCTATCGCGCAGAGAATCCAGGCCAGCCCGTACAGGAGGCCGGCGCCCACCAAGCCAAACAGCAGGTAGGCGCATCCGTTTTGCCCACCCGGCATTACCGCAACCTCCGATACGATCCCGAAGAAAATTTCACTCTCAATCTGGTAACACAGTTTTTCCGATCCCCAGGCCACTTACAGTGTACGTATATATTGATAACAATACAGTCAACAACAGGGCCATAACGGTACCAATATGGTCACAATATTTGATTCTCTGTATAATCTGAACCAGATTGCCCGGCCAGAAGGCGTCGAGATGACAGTTTTTCGGCATTCCGGGGTGGGGCCTGTTGACACTAACTGGTTCCAGGTTCCCTTACCGTGTCATTCTGAACGGAGTGAAGAATCTAAACTACTGAAGGGCTGGAACGTTGCTTATGGCCAAGGTTCTAGACCCTTCGGTCCGCCTTGGCGGACTCAGGGTGACACTGCAATGGGCATAACCGTGATTTGCGTCAACAAGCCCTAGACTCTTCGGTCCGCCGCGGCGGACCCAGAGTGACAGCTAGTTGAGGAGCGATTGACCTGAGAGTCCCAGCCTGGCGGGTACGGCGAAAAAGGACGCTGGAAGACCCATACCTGCAATTTGACGAGAGTCCCCGGCATCTCCGGGGGAAAGGAACGTGAGAGTTGACCGAACCTGTTGATCTGCAGCGGCAGAATGCGTCCCTGCGGGAGCGCCTTTCCCGTTTGAGCCAGGCCAGCCTTCTCATCACCGAGGACCTGGAGCTGGAGACGGTGCTTCAAGGGGTGGCGGACGGAGCCCGTTCCCTGATCGGCGCTGGCGGCAGCGGCATCACGCTATTTGACGACGGCGGTTATCCAACGGGCCTGATCACGTCGGGCCTGTCTCGGGAAGAACGCCGGCTGTTCATGGAATTGCCCGGCGGACCGGATATCTTTGGCTACCTGAGCAGCCTGTCGGAACCGCTGCGAGTCGCAGACTTTTCCGCCTTGTTGGCGGCGTTGGGGTTGCCGGGAATCGGCCCTCCCCTGGGACCCATGGGCAGCTTCTTGTGCGCGCCAATCCGGGTCCGAGGCCGCAAGCTGGGCATCCTGTACCTCTCATACAAGGAAGGGTTCGGCGAGTTTACCCGGGAGGACGAGGAAACCCTGGTGATGTTCGCCTCGCAGGCGGCGGTGGCGATCATCAACGCCAACCGCCACGGCGAGGAGCGTCAGGCCCGGGCTGACCTGGAAACGGTGATGAACACCGCGCCCGTGGGAGTGGTGGTCTTCAACGCCAGGGCGGGCGAGCCCCGGTACTTCAACCGGGAAGCCTTGAGGATAGTGGACCGGCTGCGCAACCCGGACCTGGCGCCGGAGGACATTATCGAATCACTGACAGTACGCCGCGGCGACGGACGGGAGTTCTCGTTGGCGGAATTCCCCCTGGCGCGCGTGCTGAGTAGCGGAGAAACGGTCCGGGCCGAGGAAATAGTGCTCCAGGTGTCCGACGACAGGCGGGTCACGACTATCGTGAACGCCACGCCCATCGCTTCGGAGGACGGCCAGGTGGAGACGGTGGTCATCACTTTGCAGGATATGACTCCCGTCGAGGAACTGGAGCGTCAACGGGTTGAATTCCTGGCCGTGGTGAGTCACGAACTCCGGGCGCCCCTGACCTCCATCAAGGGCTCCGCCGCCGCGTTGCTGCGTCCGGCGCCGGTGCTGGACGCCGTGGAGATTCACCAGTTTCTCCGGATCATCGATGGGCAGGCGGACCACATGCTGAACCTGATCAGTAATCTGCTGGACGTGGCCCGCATCGACTCCGGCACCTTGTCGGTGGGCCCGCAGCCGGTGCATCCGGCTTTACTGGTGGACCGGGCGCGGAACACCTTTCTCAGCGGCCGGGGCCGGAGAAATCTCAGCATCGACCTGCCGCCGGACCTGCCCCAAGTACTGGCGGACCGGCAGCGGATCGCACAGGTCCTGGGCAACCTGCTGTCCAATGCGGCCCGTCACTCGCCGGAAACGTCTGAAATCAGGCTCAGCGTCCAGTGGCACGGCGTCCACGTGGCATTCTCGGTATCCGACGACGGGGTGGGAGTCGCGCCGGAACGGTTACCCTACCTGTTTCGCAGATTCTCCCGAGATGAGGGAGAAGAGCAGGGCAGCACGGGATCCGGGTTGGGGCTGTCCATCTGCAAAGGGATAGTGGAGGCCCACGGCGGCCGGATATGGGCGGAGAGCGACGGGGTAGCGCAGGGGGCGCGGTTCACTTTCACCCTGCCGGTGGTGGAAGAAGCGGCGCCCTTTCATCCTCAAGTCCAGGCGACAACCAGCCAGCGGTCGCAGCAGCGGGTGCGGGTCTTGGCGGTGGACGACGACCCCCAGGAACTACGGTACGTCAGGCATGTTTTGTCGGAAGCGGGCTACACCGTGGCCGGAACGGGCGACCCGGAGGAGGCGCTGCGCTTGATGCAGGAGGAGCGGCCCCACCTGGCGCTGCTGGACCTGCTGCTTCCCGGGTCCGACGGCATCGAGCTGATGCAGGAAATCCTGCGCCAGGCCAAGATACCGGTGATATTCCTGTCGGGGTACGGGAACGAGCAGGTGGTTGCCCGCGCCCTGGAGATGGGGGCCGACGACTACATCGTGAAACCCTTCTCCCCTACCGAGTTGGCCGCCAGAATCCAGGCAGCCCTGCGGCGGAGGCTGCCCCCACAGCAGGAGGAACCCACGGAGCCCTACGTGCGGGACCAGCTGACCATCGACTACTCGCGACGGTTGGTGACGGTGTCGGGCAATGCGATTCAGCTTACGCCCACCGAGTACAACCTGCTGGCCGAGCTGTCGATAAACTCCGGGCGAGTAGTTTCCTACGAGCATCTGCTGCAACGGGTGTGGGGTCAGACGGATGCCAGCGGTTCGCGGGTAATCCGCACGCACCTGATGCGGCTGCGGAGGAAGCTGGGGGAGACGGCAGACAATCCTCAGTACATCTTCGCCGAACCCAAGGTGGGTTACCGGATGGCGGAGGGCGAAACAGCCAAACCGGACTGACGCGGGTGTTGAGGCCTAGTATGGGGTGGCAGCGGAGGGGCCCCAGTCTTCAACGGTGCAGGAAAGGAGCAACCCTGGACCCAAGCCCAGGTAAGAGCTATATGGAGGAGGCCTCCCTTGGGGCCAGGGGCCCCTGGCCGTGTGACCACGAAACAGGCGCCGCATTGAATTCTGCCCATCCCATGGCGTTGAGCATCGAATCTGCTCTATCTCTTCTCGGGGCTGGATTGCCGCTACACACACCCCTTAGGGGTCACGGTATCCGACGGAAAAACCAACGTAGTTAGGGCGCCGTGGAGATCAGGATTCTCCCCTCGTGGCTGGGTTGGTGTCGGCAGTGGCCTACTGGGCCATCGTTATTCCTGTAGGCAGGAATCCGGGTCGCCAATCGGACCAGGCCAACCCCACCGAAACGCGGCCAGGCCAGGCCGCCGCCCGCATTGAGCGGCCTGCGCCCGGCAGGCTCAAGGCGACATGGACTAATGGGCCGCATGACTTAGTGATGGCATGGGAACGGGTAGTCAAGAAGCGATTGCCCGGTCCGGACCGCAACCCTTATGCCGGGGCTGCCGCATTTTCTACCGGCGGCGCATGCGGAGCTGGTAGTAGCCCAGGCCACCGCCAAGTACCAGGGCCGCGAAAAGGGCCAGGACCACCCAAACCAATATGCCCCGGCCGCCGTCCTGGGCCGCCGCTGGCCCGCCGGTTTCGGGCGTGCCGGGGTCGGCGGCGTCCTGTTCCAGCAAGGGGGTCGCGCCCAAGGGCTGGCCGGCGGCCTCCGGGGCCTGGCCCGCTGCCGCGCTGCCGTCGGCCGGCCGGCTGTCCCCCGCAATGACGCCAGCGCCGACGCCCCGGCCGGCCAGACTGGAGGAGGTTATCAGCCGGGGCACGGGGGTCGCGGAGGCGGCCGGTGGGGAGGCAGCGGCGGAGGCGAGGGCGGGAACGGGCATCGGCGTGGCGGTGGGGGAGGGGGAAGCCGCCGCCACCGGCAGGGGAGTGGGTTGGGGCTGGGGCTGGGCCGCTGAGGCCGGCTCCGGCGTGGGATCCGTTGCCGGCGCAGCGGCCGGCGTTCCCGGCAGGCGGGCCGTGGCGGCGCCGGCCAGTTCCAGGCCGCCGCCGGGGGCGTGGTAGCTAACGATCACCCGCAACAGGTGGCCGGCATCGGCGGTGGTGGGCACGTAGCTGCCCTGGTCCGCCCCCTCGATGACCTGCCAGTGGACGCCCTCCACCGACCGCTGCCACTGCCAGCTGATCACCCGGGGCTGGCCGCCGGGATGGGTCAGGGCCGCCACCAGCATCTCCCCCACGGCAGCGCCCTCCAGGGGCAGCAGGTAGAGGACGGCCCGCTCCTCGGCAGCCGGCGAGGTTTCGGTCCCTTCCTCAACGGTGGTCGGGGCTGCATCGTCCGCGTCCGCCGTGCCGGCCAGGGGCGCAGTTACCAGGCCGGTCAGGACCAGGGGCGGGTCGTCGCCGGAAGGTCGGTACAGGACGATCACCCGCAGCCGGTGGCCGGCGTCGGCCTCGGTGGGGGAATAGGCGGCGCCGTCGGCCCCCTCAACCACCGTCCAGGTCATGCCGTCGGGGGAGCGTTGCCACTGCCAGCTGACCACCGTCAAATCGCCGTCCGGGCTGTCCGGGTGGGCCACCGCCGCCGTCAGTTCTTCCGCCACGGCGGGGGCGCCAGCCGGGGACAGGGTGAGGCGGCCCGGCTCCGGGACGTCGACGACGTTGATGGTGACGGTTACCCGGTCCCCCTGGCCTCGCCGGGGGTCGGCCACCACCACCACGGTGTAGGTGGCGGGGCCGGCCTCGTGGTCCAGGACCAGGCCAGAGCCTACCAGTATCTGGCCGGAGTCGGCCTCGATGTCGAAATGCTCGGCGTCGTCGCCCTCCAGGGAGTAGGTTACCCGGTTGCCCCGGCTGGCGTCGGCCACCACCGGGTTGCCCACCGGGGAGCCGGCCGGGCTGTTTTCGGCCACGGACCGGGTGGTGACCTGGGTGGCGAAGAAGGCGTAGTCGTCATCATCATCGTCGTCATCGTCATCCCGGCTGGGGGCCGGCGCGGCCAATGCGCCTTCCATGGGCCGGGACCAGGAACCCGCCACGCCCACTTCGTTAAATGCCCGTACTCGGTACTGGTAGGTCTGCCCCGGCTCCACGTTGTTGGTGTCCACGTATTCGGTGCCTACCAGGTTGCGGGCAATGGTCTGCCAGGGATTGGTTTGGCGCTGGAGTTCGTAATGCGAGACGGGCACGCCGTTGACGGAGGCCACGCCGCGCCAGCGCACTGTGATTGCGGGGCCGGAGTCTTCCGTGCCTTGCCCGCTGGGCGCGCCCAATCCCTCGACGCCGGCTCGCGCCCTTATCCTGGCCGTGCTGTTGCCGGCGTCGTAGTCGTACACCGGCGTGGTGTACCAGGCGTTGGTGGAGGTCGCGCTGGGCGTGCACAAGTTCTCAGTGGTGGCGTCCACGTCGTTGCTGCTGCTGTCGATGCAGACCGTGTAGTCCACCGTGTTCTCGATGCTAACCGTGGCTGTGTCGCCGGCAGCCGCGCCCAGCACCAGGGTTGGCTCGGTCCTGCCGGTCGATCGGTAGTAGAGGCTGCGCCTCATTTCGCCGACGTCCCACACCCCGCTGGCGCCGTCGTAGCTGCCCTGGCTGACGTGGATCACCTCCGCGCCGGTGGGCAGGCCGGTGACCCGCGCCGCAGGCGCCCGATCCGGCCCGTTGGAAGCGGCGACGACCGTCAGCGCGTGTTGATCGAGAGCCGCGTGCGGACTGGGGCCCCCGTCGCGCACCTTCAGGTCCGCCATCGGCCCGACGTGGAAGGTGTATGTCGCCGTGTCCGAGTACAGGTCTTCCGGGTCGGAAGGGAGCGTCGAGTCTGTGGGGTTCGCATCGTACAGCGCGCCCATCGTCAGGTCCATGGTGTACGTGCCCAACCTGTTGAATCTGAAGAACAACGGCGATGCTTCGTCCCAGTCATAGGGACCGAATGACAGGACGGGAGGGCTTGCGGCCGTGTCGAAAAACCCGAAGCCGAAGTTGCTCGCGTAGACGACATTCATGTCGCCCTCGTCGACCCCTTCTCCCGGAGCATCGACCTCGACGGAAGCCCTGAACTGGCTGTAACTGACGGTCCCGGTCACCGATCGATTGAACTTCGCGACTAGTCCGGGAGTGATGCCGGCGCCCCACGCAGAGGAATCGACGTCATGGCCGTTGTTCCAGGATATGCTCCCGCCGGACGCGGTTCTTCCCACCCGGTCTTGGATGTGCACCACCAAACCTTCGGGTTCGAATACCGTGTATGGAGCACCCGCGTTGGCGGCCGCGCTCAGTCCATTGACGGCCAGTATGACGGAATCGGTGTCATCGCAAGGGAAGCTCGTTGCTGCCACACACGGGTACAACGCCCACAGGTCCGCCGTTCCGTCACTGAAGACCACCTTCTCATCCGGCGCCAGGCCCAGGCACACGGTAGCCGCGTTGTCCCGTATGTCGTCGTAGACTATGTGGTCGTGGGTCAAGCTGAGTCCCGGCGGGGGATTCCCGGTTATCGTCGCCGTCAGGCACTGCTCGTTCACAACCGCGTCGCTTGCCACCCTGACCGGCACAGTTGCCTGGAGTTGACCTATGTCGTCGTTGTCATTACGTGACCCGATGGTAAACACGCCGTCGCTGTAGATGGGCGCGGACACGCCGCTGGGTACTATAACGTAACTTATCGCCCGCGGGGGGGTGGCGTCCGGGTCCTCATCGACGGCCAGACCACCGGTCAGTTCGATCGTGATCTTACTGTCAACGTTATCTCCTCCATAGGAAGCGGCAATGGTGAAGTTGACGATGTCGCCCGGCGAAGGGCTCCGCTCATCCACCGACACACCGCCGATCGAATAGTCTCCCTCCGCATGTTCAGATTCTACAACTGTCCCCGATTGGTAACCGGCTGACCATCTCCGGGTTGTGTTATTCCCTTTGTGTACATCACTTTCGTAGGACGACGTGGTCACCTCGCCAAAGAACTCGTGCGGGTCCGTGGCATTATCGAAGGCGGCATCCCCCGCAGATACTCTGGTGACTATCTGCAGGTAATCGTCAGCAGTATTGGTATCCACACGCTGCAATGGCTCGAGCTCAGTTATGGACCAGCGGAAAGTCGTTC
Organism: Dehalococcoidia bacterium; assembly: GCA_965207275.1. Lineage (GTDB taxonomy): Bacteria > Chloroflexota > Dehalococcoidia > Lucifugimonadales > UBA3495 > Bin22. The sequence goes on along the minus strand of CBDBMH010000002.1, from coordinate 716,157 downwards.
GACCGTTCTCCAGAGATACAGTCCCGATGGGAATTTCTCCACGCTGTTCGAAAAAGCTAGTGTCCCTGGGGTACACGATGTCCACTACGACCTCCACGTCGAAGGCGGCCGAGGACCCTTGGTTGTAGACGACTACGTTCACGGTGCGCGTGGTCGAGGATCTAGTAAGGACAGGAATCACGCTCAAGCCCACGTCCACGTAGCCGTCTTCCCCTCCCTGTGCGTATGCAGCATGCCCGTACGGAATGAGAGATAGCAGGAGCAGGAGGGAAGAGAGGAGGAGCAGCCTGCGCATGGTGCACCGTTGATGGTGAGATTAAGGCCCGGCACTGATACCAAGTGCCAATAAGTTAGCATTCTTGTCGGTCTAATGTCAGTCACAACAAGGCCAATTTCGGTCACAGTCTGGTAGCAATTTGGGGGAGGCCCTCACCCCAGGCCCCTTCCGCCAAAGGCGGACATTCTGCATCCTGAGGGAGGGGGGATTTTTGCAGGGAGGGTTGCGGGGAAGGGGCAGAGGAGGTAATCCTTCGACGGGCTCAGGATAAGCGGGGATATAGTTATTGCGAACTTGATACGAAGTCCAGGGTTGGGGACCGGGTCAGCCCCTGGGCCGTCGAAGGCGAGGGTCCAACAGGTCCCGGAGGCCGTCGCCCAGCAGGTTGAATCCCAGCACCGCGACGAAAATGGCGCATCCGGGCAGGAGCAGCAGGCGGGGGGCGGTCTGCAGGTGAGGGCGGGCGTCGTTGAGCATGGCGCCCCACTCGGGCGTGGGCGGCTGGGCGCCCAGGCCCAGGAAGTTGAGGCCAGCAATGCCCAGGATGATCCAGCCCACGTCCAGGGAGGCGATGACGACGATGGGGCCGAGGATGTTGGGGGCAATGTGCCGGAAGATTATACGCATGTTGCCGGCCCCGGCGGCCCGGGCCGCCGTTACGTACTCCATCCTGCGCGCTCCCAGGGTTATGCCGCGGATGATGCGGGCATGGCCGACCCACCAGACAGCGCCGGCGGCCAGCAGCACGTTGAAGAGACCGGGACCCAAAGCTCCCGCCACGGCCAGGGCCAGGATCAACGAAGGAAAGGCCAGCAGCAGGTCCACCACCCCCATCAACGCCGTGTCGGTCCAGCCGCCGTGGTAGCCGGACACGATGCCCACGGCCAGGGCGATGGTCATGCTGAGGGCCAGGGTGGCGGCGGCGGCGAGCAGGGTCATGCGGGCGCCGTGGATGACGCGGCTGAAGGTGTCCCGGCCCAGGTGGTCGGTCCCCAGGGGGTATTCCAGGGACGGGGGTTGCAGCCGGTCGGACAGGCTGATCTGGGTTGGGTCGTCCAGGGGAAGCCAGGGGGCCATCAGCCCCGCCAGCAGCAGCGACGCTACCAGGAACAGCCCCAGGGCCGTTCCCGGCTCGCGCAGCAGTCGGGCCCACCGGCTGCGGCGAAGGGAGCCGCCAAGGCTGAATGCGGAGGGGAGCCGTTCCCTGACCGTTTGGGCACTGCCAATCATGGGCCGTTACACCTGGTCCCGTTCGTAGCCCACGCGCGGGTCTGCGATGCGGAGGGCAATGTCAGCCGTCAGGTTGGCCAGCAGCACCACGACGGCGATGTAAGTTACGAACCCCTGGACCACGGGGTAGTCCCGGGTCAGGGCCGCGCCCACCATCAACTGGCCCAGGCCGGGCCAGGTGAAGATGGTCTCCACAATGACCGCGCCGCTGAGCAAGTAACCCAGGTTCACGCCGGTGGCGCCGATGGCTGGCAGCAGGGCGTTGCGCAGGGCATGCCCGATGGCGACGGTCTGCTCGGACAGCCCCTTGGCCCGAGCCGTGCGGATATAGTCCTGCCCCAGGGTTTCCAGCATGCTGGCGCGTATCAGTCGCATCAGCTGGGCCATGGGGGCGAGGGAAAGGGCGAAGGCCGGGAGTACGACCTGGGCGGGGGAACCGTAGCCCAGGGCCGGCAGCCAGGACAGTTTAATCGCGAAGAGGATGATGAGACCGAAGGCCAGGGCGTAGGACGGCGCCGCCGCGCCCACCAGCGCGGCCAGGCGGGCGATGGCATCGAGGGCGCTGCCCCGTCGCAGGGCGGACAGGATGCCCACGGGCACCGCGACCACCAACGCCAGGGCCAGGGCCGCCGCGGTGAGCAGGGCCGTAGGGGCGGTGCGATGGGCCAACTGGGCGGCCACTGGCTGCTCGGTCAAGTAGGAACGGCCCATGTCGCCGGCCAGGGCCCGGGACATCCACCGAGCGTACTGCACCGCCAGGGGAGCGTCCAGGCCCAGCTCGGCGCGCATGGCTGCCACGGCGGCCGGGCTGGGCATTTGGGCCGGGTTGCGATGGCGCAGGACCATCTCGGCGGGATCGCCCGGCGCCAGATTCAGCAGCGCAAAGCTTACCGCCGAGATGCCCAGCAGCAGCAGCGGCAGGGTGGCCAGTCGTCGGACCAGGTATACTCCCATGCCGGGAAACCTAGCCTTTACCTACGCCGGATGTACCTACCCGCACCGTCATCACTCACTCAGCCCAACGCGGTGGTCGACGTAATAGTAGCTGGAAGGGTGGGCCTCGAAACCGGTAACTTGCTCACTGACACCGTACACCTGGTATGAATGGGCCACCGGCAGGAATACGGTTTCGTTGGTGATCACCGCCAGGGCCTGGCAGGCAATCTCTTTCCGGCCATCCAGGTCGGACACCGAGACGGAGGGGGCGACAATGTCCGCCAGGGCGGAATTGTCGTAGTGCCCATAGTTGTTGCCACCGCTGCCGCCGGAATCGGCCTTCAGCCCCGCGAACTTGCTGATGTTAAACACCGGGTCTCCCCCGCCTTCCACCACGCCGTTGTACCAGCCAAAGAGGTCCCATTCGGGTTCCTTGACCACCGACCAGTCGGTGATGCTTGCCTCGGCCTTGATGCCCACATCGGCCAGCATGGCCTGGGCGGCTTCGGCCATTATGGGCAGTTGGTACCGCTCGGGGTAACCGCCGATGACAATCTCCAGCGGTTGACCGTCCCGGTCCAGGACCCCGTCGCCGTCGCCGTCGCCGTCGGTGTAGCCGGCCTGGGCCAACAGGTCGCGGGCCTCGTCCGGGTCGTAGGCCGGCGCGTTCACGCCGGGGCAGGACGCCACGACTTCGGGGAGGAGGAACTCAGCGAAGGAACCGGAACCGGCCGGGGCGACCAGGCCAGCGATGCCTTCCCGGTCAATGGCGTGGGCCACCGCCCGGCGCACCAGGGGATCGGCCAGGGTACCCCGTTCGAAATTGATCCACCACAGGACCACGGCAGTGCCGAGGCCGGCGGTCTGAGTCTGGGTGCCCGGGTGAGAGTTTATCGCCTGGGCGCCCTCCGGCGATACATTGATCACCAGGTCCACGTCCCCGGCCTGCAGGGCCAGCATCCGGCTGTTGGTATCGGGAATGGCGACGTGATTGACGCCGGCCAACGGGGGCTTGCCGCCCCAGTAATCGTCGTTGGCCACGCTATCCAGGTGTTCCAACTGGACGTACTCGGTGGGAATGTACGGGCCGGTCAGGGCGCGGGCGGCAATGATATTGCCATCCCCGGCAGCGTCCGCCGCGGCGGCGTCGGTGATGGCCAGCGAAGGAGTAATCAACAGGCCCGGCAGGGTGGGTTGCGGCGCCGTCGTCGTGACGATGATGGTTTGCTCGTCCTCCACCGTTATGGTATCAATGGCCAATATGTCGGCCGACTCAGGAGACAACGTAATCGCCCGCTCCAGGGAGGCCTTCACCGCTGCCGCATCCATCACGTTTCCGTTGTGGAACTTGACGCCCGTCCGGATACCTATCCGCCAAGTCAGCGGGTCCACGTGAACGGCTTCAGTAGCCAGCCACGGTTCGGGGCTGAGGGTGGTCCCTGAGAGTCGGAACAGGTTCTCCGACAATCCCGATTGGTTGGCTACCCAGCCGCTCTTCACCGGGTCCAGCGGGCTGTCCAGCCAGATGACGCCGACGTTCAGAATGGGACGTTCCACTTCGGCAGTCGCCGGAGCCGCGGTCGGCTCGGGAGCGGACGTTGGGGACGCGGGCTGGGCCGATACTTCGGCCGTTTGAGACGATTGCTGAGGAACCATAGTTGCCGTCGGAAGCGCCGGCGCTTCGGTGGCAGCCGGCGGCGGGGCGTTATCCGTGGTGGCGGATGGGGACCCGCAGGCCATTGCCGCCAGCAATACCACACCGCACCCCGCAGTCATTACAAGTTTGAAAAGCTTTTTCCTTGATTTTTGCATATTCGTCCTCCGAGAATCTCCATTGAATCGCCACTGAATATTGCCGTACCACAGTGTCCGGCCCACCCACCCGGGTGAAGCGGAACGTGGGCTGCCCTCTACGGCGCGGGGCAAAACGCCTTCCGAGAAAAATAAAAAACCCCCATCCGCACTTGGTGGATGGGGCGTGCTTCCGGGCATTCTGCCAATTTGGTCCGCAGTACCCGATTTACCGGTATATCCGCTTCACTCTCTCCGCGAAGTGCAGTCAGAACCGCCTGAAGGCAGGCTTCCTGGCTAATGGCTGATAGCGACGACTCTCCGCCTTCCCATCCGCACCGAGCAGACAGTGGCTTTCGTAAACATCCCGTTCCAAGGAGATGCCTACGGGAGAGCGTCTCGCCAATTACAGTGGCGCGACCGCACCGGATTTTCACCGGATTTCCTTTTGTCTCTCGCATTCCGCAGGTCGTCGCAGAGGCGTTTCGACGGACTAGGGAATCGAGAGTCACCAACAGGTGTTGCTTGGAGTATTCAGTTGTTAACCAGAGTAAAATAGCACGGTGGGCAGTTGTGGTCAACCAAACGAGACTAACTATCAGGTTGATCGAAGTTCGCCGGCATAGGACTCTAAACGTATGCTGAAAGCCCCTGCCGTCCGCTTTGCCTCTGGCGCGGATGCCCACATTGGCTGGCCCCTGCCGGGAAACCGGCGCCACGTTCAGCGGACAGTCAGCCACCCTCCGCACTTGGGCCCGGCTCCGGGCGGGGACGCCTGATTCGGCCCTTCGTTTGTCCTATTTGCCAGACGGTTACGCCACCCCGGGCGTCGAGGGCGGCAAGCGCGCGCCCGTCGGGCCGCCAGTACAACTCAGCTATTGAGGCCCCCAGATCCTCGGCCCCTATGGGACCGCCTCTTCCATCTCTCTGCAGCGACCATACAACCACCGCGCCATCACGTCCCCCCGACGCCAAGCGCATCGCGCCGGGCGCGAAGGCAAGGGTTGTAATGGGTAGAACGTGAAACTTCAGCACGCCGGGCCGGGTACCTTCGGGACCCTTTCTCCGGAAGCTCCAGACCGTCACCGACTCGCCGCCACCGGTGGCCAAAAGGGTGTTGGTATCATCAAAAGCCAGGGCCGAGGGTTTGCCGGGATACCCGAACATCTCGGAGTCCTGCGCCGTAGAACGACGCCAAAAATGTACCGAGTTGTCCTGGCTGCCGCAGGCTACGATACCTCCGTCCGGACTCAGGACCATCGACACCAACGACCCCTGCCATTCCAGCTTTTGGCGAAGCTCGCCGGTGGCAGCGTGGAAGAACGAAACCCGACCGTAACAGGCCGTTGCCAGTTCCCCAACTCCTGACCAGGCGATGGCGCTTACCGTGCTGGGATGGTCATCAGACCGCCAAACCTCCGCGCCGTCAATGTCATAACCGTGAACCCGCCGGGAGCAGGAGGCCGCCAGCCATTGACCGTCCGGCGACCACGCCACGTTTTCCACCCAATCGCTTCCAACGTCGATAGCCCGATTTACCTCTCCTTCGGCGTTCCAGATTAAGACCCGCCCGTCCTGGCCGGCGGAAGCGAACTTGGTCCCGCCGGGGTGGACTGCTACCGAGAGCACACCACCGTCGTGAACCCCGGGCCGCTCCCAGGCGGCCGCGCCGGACTCGCCATCAAAGGCGTAAACGCCACCCTCGGTGTCACCAACCACCAGCGCCTCACCACGCCGGACCCACCCCCCGGAAATGGCGTAGTCGCCGACCATGGCAGACCAGCCCAGGTTAAGAACGCCCAAAGGGCTGCTGGCGCCTAGATCAGACATGCTTCGAACCCCTCCCGCATACTCTGTCCATCGAGGTTGCGGCCGATGAAGACCAGCTGATTGCGGCGGGGGGCGTCCCCCCATTCGCGATCCGGCTGGCCGTCAAAGAGCATGTGAACCCCCTGGAAGACGAAGCGACGGGACTCCCCGGCAACGCTGATAAAGCCCTTCATTCGGAAGATGTCCACGCCGCGATCCCGGAGCAGTTGGCCAAGCCAGGCGTTGAGCTTTTCGGGATCAGCGTCGCCGTCTATCTCGATGGAGATTGACCCCACCTCGTCGTCGTGCTCGTGCTGGGCGACCCAGGTCCGCTCGGCTACGGCGGGAACCGCCGCTCCCTTCACGCGTCGGGTGCCTGCCTCGTCCTCTATGCAGGCAGGCTCGGAGCAAAAGTTGCCCCCCATTTTGAAAGTCTCTCCATCGGCGTTCCTCAGTTGGAGATCGAACTCCTCGGGGAGGTGTTGGGTGAAGAAGCCAAACCGACCCGGCGCAGCGACGTCAAAGAAGAAGGACTTACGCCCTGAAGAATCTAGGCGGAGGCTCACGTGCTCACCGGCCGGAATCTCTTCTCCTGGCTGGAGGGCCTTCGCAGGTTCGGCGTACTCCCGCACACACCACTCGGCACCCTCGCGGAGGTCAGCGTCATCCGTACCCTGGTCGGGCACTACGACCAGCGACATCGACGGGTCAGGTCCATCGGCGAGGCTGAATTCGTAGCGGCCGGTCCCCAGGGAATAAACGCCCGTCCATTCGAAGGGATACTCCGGTTCCAGGAATGTGGGACGACGCTCGAGCACCTGGTCCAGGTCGAAGGCGCCGAGGTCAAGGACAGTGTCCACGGGCACGTCCGCTCGCTCGCTGCGCACGACTCGCGCCATTCGGTTCATTTCTCGAAGCCTGGACTCCAGCCGGTCCAGCGTCTCGTCCTGGACGAGGTCCGTCTTGTTGAGTATGAGGACGTCGGCGAAGGCGATTTGTTCTGTGCTTTCGTCGCTTCGGCCGAGTTGCTGCTCAATATGGGCGGCATCGACCAGGGTGACGATGCCGTCAAGGGAGTATTCGGCGCGAAGCTCGTCGTCCATGAAGAAGGTCTGGGCCACCGGACCGGGATCGGCGAGCCCGGTGGTTTCCACCAGCACATAGTCGAACTTGTCACGGCGCTTATTGAGATTGTTGAGCACCCGAATGAGGTCCCCGCGCACCGTGCAGCAAATACAACCGTTGGACATCTCGAAGACCTCTTCATCAGCGTTGATGACGAGGGCCTGATCGATGCCGACCTCCCCAAACTCATTCTCGATCACGGCAATGCGCTTGCCGTGCTCCTCGGTTAAGATCCGATTGAGCAGGGTCGTTTTGCCAGAGCCAAGAAAGCCGGTAAGGATGGTAACTGGTACTCTAAACTGCGTGTTCATACATACTCCTCCGTTGGTTTGTATGGAATTGAAGGTCGATTACATGCTGCGAATTACCGAGGGTTTCAGTAATGCGATGTAATGTCATCAATTCAATACACACTACCCATGCTGTCACGCCGTGGGACGCTGGCCTGCGACCGCCTTCGCCATTCCCCTTACCAAGGGCCACTGTGCCCTGGAGAAGGGGGAAAGGCCGACGATTGCATACAGCTCGATTTTTATCCGCTCCTTTGGGCGGGCCGGCGGCCAAAAGGGTACCTGCGCTCACATCGAAGGTAACCTTGCTCAGGGCCATGTACCCGCCCGGTTGCACGCGGCTCGCTCAAGATTCTGCCAGGTAGGGTCGTCTTACCGGAACCGAGGGAGCTGGTGAGGACGGTAACGGGTACTTTGTGCGGCATGTTCATACAGAAGCCCCCTTCAGGTTTTAGTGATATGTCAGATCGTTTTAAAATGGCCAGCGTTGGATACCGCCAAGTATCTATTGAGAATATTATTGAGATGGTGTACCAATCCGATAAGATACACCGCCAGACCTGTCAATGTCAACCCGGAGAGTTGGCCCCAAATCCACCACCTAATGGGAGGAAAAGACCTCGTTGGAGCCAGCGGCAAAGCTGGCTATGATGGTTACGGGACAAACACAACCATCACCAACGAGGTGCAGTCATTATGCAACAGGGAGTCCTGCCATTCCAGTATGGGACGGAGCATCGCGCGGGGGGCATGACGGGGCTGTCGGGGTTGGCGGTCTATCTGGAAATGGCCGATGCGATGGGGCTGGGCGAGTCGATCCGGCGCTACGTGAAGGTCAAGGAGGGCGGACAGGGATGGACGGACCGGCAGATGGTCACCGCGCTGGTGCTGCTGAATCTGGCCGGTGGAGAAGGAGTGGACGACCTCCGGGTGCTGGAAGGGGACGAGGGTCTGGGCCGGATGTTGGGCCGGGTGGAGACGCACCGGCAGCGGGCTTGTGAGCGCCGGGAGGAGGGCAGCCGGTGGCGGGGCGGGCGGCGCCGCAGCGTCCCGTCTCCGTCGGCGGTGTTCCGGTACCTGGGCCGGTTCCACGACCCGGTTCAGGAGGAGGCCAGGCAGCCCCATACGGCGTACATACCCGCGCCCAGCGGCGCGCTGCGCGGGCTGGGGAAGGTCAACGCCGAGATGATGAGCTTCGTCCGGGACCACCTGGAGCAGGAGCAGGCGACGCTGGACATGGACGCGACGCTGATCGAGACCTACAAGCAGGAGGCGCTGTACTGCTACCAGGGCTACAAGGCCTACCAGCCGATGGTCACCTACTGGGCCGAGGCGGACCTGGTGGTCCATTCGGAGTTCCGGGACGGCAACGTGCCAGCGGGGTTCGAGCAACTGCGGGTGTTGCGGGAGTCGCTGGCCCATCTGCCGGAGGGCGTGGTGAAGGTGATGCTGCGGTCGGACACGGCGGGGTACCAAGTTGAGTTGTTGCGGTACTGCGCCGAGGGGAGGGATGAGCGGTTCGGAGTGATCGAATTCGCGGTGGGGGCGGACGTCACGGAGGGGTTCAAGCGTGCGGCAGCCGAAGTGGAGGAGAGCCAGTGGCGCCGGTTGCCCCGGATGGTGGGGGAGTTGGCGGTGGAGACGGAACAGGAGTGGGCCGAGGTGGACTTCGTGCCCGATAGATTGGCTTATTCCAAGAATGATCCCGACTACCGTTTCATAGCGGTCCGGGAGCCGCTGAGGCGGCCGCCGCTGCCGGGCATGGAGGATGACCTGGAGTTGTCGGTTCCGGCGATGGAGATGCCGGACCGGGGCTGGTACAAGATCCGGGGGATAGTGACTAACCGGGAGCTACCGGGAGATGAGGTGGTGCGGTGGTACCGGGAGAGATGCGGGAAGGGCGAGGAGGTGCATGGTGTGCTGAAGGAGGACTTGGCTGGCGGGAGGCTGCCGTCGGGACAGTTCGGGGCCAACGCGGCCTGGTGGGCGATAGCGGCGCTGGCGTTCAACCTGAACTCGGCGGTCAAGCAGTTGGCCCTGGGCGGTCAGTGGGTGAACAAGCGGCTCAAGGCGGTGCGCTTTGCTCTGATCAATCTGGCCGGACGGGTGGTCTGCCACGCCAGGAAGCTGCTGATCCGGCTGGCCCGGGGCCATCCATCCTTCCCGCTGCTGGCGGGAGCGCACCGGAGAATAGCGGCGCTGGCCCACGGCCCACCCTGACCTGGGACGGTCTGCGCCACTACCGACGGGCATTCAAGCGACGGGGACTCCCGCCGTAGGGACACTGCGCCCTTCTCCAGGACCGGTTGGCATAGACCTCGCCCTGGCGTCGCCGGCCAACGCCCCAATATCCCCTTCCAGCGCCTACTCCTGCCACGCCAACCCACTGCCAACCTGTCAGCCGTCAGCCGATGCCCCAACCGGCCCAATCAAGGAGCCCCAAAACCATTTTTCTCCCATTAGGTGGTGGATTTGGGTTGGCTGCGCAGGGTTCCAATTCGGGTGGTCTGAGCACTGGGGAGGTATATTCCAAACCCCAAACCGTTACTGCGGCCCCCGCCGGATTGACAATCAATCAAACCAGCTAAAACGGAACTCTACCAATTGGGTGGATGTACAAGAGGGGTCTGGTGGGTTGGACAGCTTGGGGCTGAGGCAGACCAGTCCGCAGGCGTCGGTCCTGTACCCCTTCAACCCTGGCAGCGTCCGAGAGGGGCCGGAGATTGTTGAACGAGGGCAATCAGGAGTGCCTGCTTGCAGCGCCAACAGTGGGCGTCACCCAAGGGATTCCGGCGTCTCGTGAAAGAAGCTACGGGAGGGTGGCATGACGCGAGGCGAAATGAGAGAGCACTTGGGCAACATGGTGGCCGCTACCGTCGAACCGGACGTCAACAGCCGTTACAAATCATCGCCCCAGAGGCGCCGCGGCGCCTCCGCGTCGCTTCGGAACGTTGACCGGACCCGCTCCTGCCGTGGATTCGGGACTAGCCCCACCTCGGTTCTTCCCCGGTTGAGGTAATCGAGAGCAACTTTGACCGGCCGGCCCCTTTGGCCCGCTCCTTAAGTCCCAGGGTATTGCCCACCGGGAATATGGCGGGGCCCGCGTTGGCCGAATCGGCGGACGTCCATTCCCTTGGCAGGCCTCCCCGGCATTACCGAACTTGGCATGGACCCTGGGGCTGTGCTTGCAGGTTAGTTGGGGTTTGGCGATGAATGGTTCTTGAGGTATCCAGGCGGGACCCTTCAGTCCCGCCCGTCTTCTATGACCTGGAGATACACGTATGCGCCGGTAAAGCAGGTAGCGTCTTCACAGTGGCCGCCGACTATTTGGCCAGAGGGTCGGGCCGCAGCTATGTGAATATGAACGTATATCCCACCATCTTCAACCGGTTGAATGTAACCCTCAGCGCTTACCAGCTCCATAATCTCGTCGATTGTTTCCCTTTCGTGGTCTCTTTCCCAACTGCAAAGATTACGACGCTTCAGTTGGCTTAAGCTTCCGATGCAGGAGATTACGGCAGCTTCACGGATGCCTTCGGAATGAGCCAGGGAATAGAGGCTGTCAATAAGCGATTCGCCTGCTGACAGGCGGTGGTATACGACACGGGATGTGGCGGTATCCCAGTTTTTTATAGCCATGCTTCCTCCCTGCTGATGTGTGTAGCCGCTATTATACACATTGGGGAGTAGTGGCGGCTAATGGGGGGTTTGCGCCGGGCAATCGCGCTTTGAGATTCACAAGTTGTGCTGGAACCAGAGTAGGTATTCCTGAGCCTGCCGAAGGGTCTGAAATCCGTCCCTTTGAGCTCGCCGGGGCCAGTCCAAGAGGCCCTTAGGGGAGGACTTTAGATGCTTCGACTTCGCTCAGCATGACACCAAAGCGGAGCGCCATTGTCCTGATTCCCACCCCAGGGCAATGGCGCTCTGATGACTCGCCTCTCTGAGCGTAGTCAAAGAATCTAAAGTCCATCCCACAAACCAGCTTTCGCGCCTGTAACCCGGCTCAGGGACAGGATTTGGGACCCCTGGGCAAGTTCGAGGAGACACACTTCTCGGCCAAGATTCTCGGCGAGCCAAGACCTGAAACTATAGTCCGATTGCCCTGTTTTACGCCTCAGGGTAAAGCCCCGCAGGATGGGAGGCGCCTCCCGGTCAGGGGATGTGGCAAGCCTCCTGCAACCACTCCCGGTCCGCGCCTTCCAGCATGGGAGCGATGGTGTCCCATACCTGCCGGTGGTATCCTTCCAGCCACTCGCGTTCCTCGCCGGTTAGCTGGTCCCAGTCGATGAGCCGCTTGTCGAAAGGTATCAGGGTGAGCGATTCCATCCGCAGCCACTTCCGGCCGTCGGGATGACCGGGCATATCCTCGTCGGGTTGGACAACGTAAAGATTTTCCAGACGAACGCCGCCCCATCCCGCCTCGTAGTAGCCGGGTTCATTGGAGACTATCATTCCGACCTTGAACGGCTCGTCGGCCCCCCTGGGCGTGATTCGCTGGGGTCCTTCGTGGACATTCAGAAAGGCGCCGACGCCGTGGCCCGTTCCGTGCCCGTAGTCCAGCCCAGCTTTCCACAGGAAGGTGCGCGCCAGGGCATCCAGGGCAATCCCTCCGGTTCCCTCGGGGAACTTCTGCATGGCCAAGTTGATGTGGCCTTTCAGTACCAGGGTGTAGACTTCTTTCTGGCGTTCGGAGGGCTCGCCGATGATCACGGTTCGCGTATCGTCGGTAGTGCCGCCCATCAGCTGCACTCCCGAGTCAACCAGGAACAGCTCACCGTCACGCAGCGGAACGTCGGGGCTGGCGTCGGCATAGTGGACGATGGCCCCATTGGGTCCGGCAGCGGCGATGGTGGTGAAGCTGAGATCGTAGAACCCCTCTTCACTGGAATACTCTTCGTACAGGATCTGGCTGTAACCTTCTTCGCTTACCGTCTCGCCCGCCTTGATGGCGTCCTGCATTCGCTTGAAGCTGCGGATTTTGGCGGCGGAGGCGTGCCGGTGGGAGTTTCGGGAAGCGGCAATCTCCGCTTCGTTCTTGATTGCCTTCAGCGCCACCGTCGGATTGGGCTTCTCGAACAGCTTCTGGTCTTCGTGAAGCATCAAACGTGTACCCATGGTGGTCCCGCTGGGGTCCAGCCAGACCATGCCCGATGCTTCCGCGCCGAATCGCTTCATGGCGTCGGAGTAGGCGCCGTAGGGTTCAAAGTCGATTAGCGAGGACAGGGCAGCCATAACGTCCTGGGGGGGCGAAACGCGGGTGAAGCAGGTGGCCCGCTCCCGGTCAATGACCAGATAGCTCTCGAATACCGGATTGTAGGCGATGTCCGTGCCCCGGAGGTTCGTTGCCCAGGCGATCTCGTCCAGCTTGGTCAGCACGAGCACAGTGGCTCCCGCTTCCTCCATCTCTTTACGGATGTCGGACAGCTTCTCGGCGACACCACAACCGGTGAGGTCGTCAGACAACTGATATACGGGATTGGCGGGTGGCGGCGGTTGTTCGTCCCATACGGCGTCCACCAGGTTGCCGTAGACCGGCACCAGCGCGGAATCCGGAGATTTCAAGGCTGCCTGGTATACAGAGTGGGCCTGCATCGAGACCACGAAGGGGTCGAATCCCACGCGAATACTGCCCCGTTCTTTTTCCATCTCGGTCAACCACTGGCTCAGGGATTTTTCCTCAGCCAGCCCGAGCTTGTGGACGCGGAAATTGTCGTGGTCAACCTCGTCGTCCGCCTGGATATGGTAACGGGAGTCTACGAACAGGTGGCTCCCATCCCGGCATACCAGGACGTCGCCGGCTGAACCCCGGAAACCGGTGACCGCCGTGCGGCGGCGGGTATATTCGGGCGCGTACTCATTCAGGTGGGCATCGGAGGAGAGGACAAGGTAAGCGTCCACCTGGGCCTCTTCCATCCGCCGGTGGAGGTCGTTGAGCCGGTTGGAAAGCGTCTGCTTGGAATCTGCCATGATCATCAATGCTCCTCTGAGGCTAATCTGGTCCCCGACACCTGCCGGAGAGGGTTGCAAGGGGCCTGGTAAGACACTGAAGGTCAGCCAGGGCCCGAAAGAAACTCGTCCATAACCCGGGCCAATTCACCGGGCTTGTGGTAGCCAATGTCGTGAACGGTCTCAGGTATCCAGCACACCCGGGATTGCGGGATGGCCTTTCCGGCGGCGGCGACGCCAGCCTGCTTCTGTCTGGCCCGCTCGCTGTCCGCGCGTTCTGGCGTGGCGCCCGCCGGGATTATAACTGTCGGGCAGGTGATCCTGGAATAGAGCGCGTTAGCCGGTTCCTCCCACATAGCGTGCATCACCTGCAGGTGATTTTCGGGGCGCAAGATATCCTGAATCTGTCCCTCCTGGTCCTCATACACCATGGTCTGGACGATGCGTTCGATCTGGTCGCTCCAGCAAAAGGCCAGCTGGCGGCGCAGGCGATCCAGGAATTGCTCCCGGTTTCCCGACACGTCCCTGGGCCGGACCCTGGCCTTGACGACCTCCCACGGTTCCCGGGGACTGCTTCGCTTTCCCACACCGCCATCGATGAGGCCCAGGGCGGATACCCGGTCGGGGAAACGGGCGGCCACGTTGAGGGCTACGGTTGCACCCCACGAGTGTCCAAAGACGGCGGCCCGCGAAACGCCCAGATGGTCCATGAGTCCCACGCCGTCGGCTGCCAGAGTCTGCCAGTCATACCCGCCACCGGCCTGGGTGGTCTGGCCGTGTCCCCTGGCATCGGCGGCGAAGAGCCGGTACTTGTGGCGCAGGTGGCTGGCGACGAGCTCATACCAGTGGGCCGAGGACGCCAGTCCGTGGATGAGCATAACGGGTTCGCCGTCGCCGCCCCAGTCCAGGTACCTGACCCGGAGTTCGCCGATGGTAGTCCAGTGTTCCGTGGGGCGCTGGAGGTCCGTGGAGTTTCGCAACGCCGACTCCTGTTCCCTGTTTTGGGTTGTCACGTTGGATGACCTTACATCCTAGCCACTGGAGCGGAATTGGGCAACCCCGACGCTGGGCACAGGGCAATCTCATTATGACGATCGTCATTCTAAGCGAAGCCGAACCCGCCGCGGCGGGTAAACTCCTTCAGACAAGCCAGCTTTCGGACCCGTTACCGGGCTGAGTAACGGGATCTTAGACCCTTCGGCAAGCTCGGTGTGACATGCCTTCTATCCAGAATAACTGCCCCCATTTAAGGCACAATCGCCCTGGCTCGGAGGGGCAGCGTTCCAATGCAGTTGGCCTCGTGTGTGAGGCCGGGGCCGACACGCAGGTAGACCCCTAAGAATGCGACCTTCGAACCACCAAATACGGAAGGGTACCGGCCAGGTGGTTCCAGATTGGCGCTCGATGCAGGGGAGCGGCAGGGATACCTGGTGGAGGAGACGTCATTCCGGAAGGAAGGCAAACTGGCGCTGTCTTGGAATATCAACACACGGCGCCAAAGCCATCCCCCTCGAAGATTCCGGCTTGACGCTGCTGCCGCCTCACGTAGCAAATAATATCCTCGACTTCTTCGGCCGCCAGGCCGGTTACAGGCGCCATATTTCCGAATTGCCAGTGATGTTGCGGCACCCCCTGGGCTACGGCGTTCCGGATACTGAAGTCTGGGTGGTGGCCCGGATGATATACCCGGTGCACCAGGGGCGGGCCAAGGGAGGTCCCCACAGCGTCGACGCCATGACAGGCGGAACAGTTGGCATTGAACAGCGCTTCTCCCCGGCGGGCGGCCTCCGCAACGTCCACTATTGTTCCGGCCGGCTGGTCCACAGCGCCGGTTGGCGGAGCCTCGTACGATGGGCCGCTGTCTCCACTGCAGGCAACGAGGACCAGCATGACCAGAGCCGGGAGCAGGTTGAAGGCCAACAACGGGCTGGCCGGACTTGAACTTCCACCCATACCAGGATTTCCTAGAGGAACAATGCCGGGAGCGCCGGGGTGGCCGGCCTGGTGTCGCTTAATAGCCCGCCCTGCCGGCCTCGACCTGGACCGGGGAGGTGGCGGGGAAATTCGGGTTGCCCGGTAATGCAGGCCCGGAGTTAGCCTCACTCCAGATGAAACCCCTCGTAACCCCTGGCCGCCACGTCAGCGCGCTTGGCCCGCATGACCGGGGCGGTGTCCGGGCTGGTGAGCAGGGCGCGGGCCTTGCCGGGAATGTTGGCCCCCACAAACCAGGAATTGGCCTGGGAACGAAGTATCTTTGAGCCGGCCTCGTTGACGTGGTTGACCCACTCGTCTTCGGCCTCCAACGTGGGCGAAATGCGGACGAACTCGTTTTCCCGAAGGTAACTGATGCACTCCGTGACCCACTCCACCAGGGGTTCGGCAGCCCGCACGAAATTGCCCACGGAGGCGGAGTTGATGGTGAACATGTTGGGAAACCCGTTGCTCTGGATGCCCAGGTAGGTGCGGGGCCCGTTGGCGAACTTGTCCGTCAACAGTTGTCCACCGATTCCCCGGATGTTGATGCGGTTCAGAGAACCGGTGACAGCATCGTAGCCCGTGGCGAAAATAATCACGTCCAGTTCGTAGTGGGCTTCGGCGGTCTGCAGCCCGTTGGGGGTGATGCGCTGGATGGGCGCGTTCCTGACGTCCACCAGCAGCACGTTGTCCCGGTTATACACCTCGTAGTAGCCGCTTTCGCAGGGCAGGCGCTTGGAGCCGAACATGTGGTCTTTGGGCACCAGCATTTCGGCGACCTCGGGGTCCCGGACCCGCTCCCGTATCTTGTTGCGGACGAACTCGGCGTAGTCCTCGTTGGCCTCACCCGGGAGCATCACGTCGTAGAAATTGGACAGCCACTTGGCAAAGCCCGGCTCGTCCCACAACCGTTCGTATTGTTCCTGCCGTTCTTCGGGAGAAACCTCCATGGCGGAACGGGGATCGAACAAATGCATGAAGGACCCGGCAGTCTCGTTGCAGCGGCGGAAAATCTCCGGATAGTTGGCCCTGATCGCTCCCATCATTTCCTCGGTGATGGGACGATTTCGCAGGGGAGCGCAGAAGTTAGGGGTCCGCTGGAACACGGTAAGGTGCCCAACCTCCCTGGCAATCTCGGTGATCAATTGCACCGCCGTCGCGCCGGTACCGATGACGCCCACCCGCTTGCCGGCCAGGTCCATACCCTCCCTGGGCCAGCGACCGGTATGGCACCATTGCCCCTGGTAGGAATCCAGGCCCTCGAAGTCGGGTACGTAATGGGCGGATAGCAGGCCAACCGCCGTTACCAGGAAGGGGGCGCGAGCACGGTGGCCGTCGGCGATGGTTACCAGCCAGGTGTTCCGGTCCTCCTCGAAGGAGCAATCCACCACCCTGGAGTTGAAACGGATGTGGCGTCTCAGGTCGAACTTGTCCGCCACGTAATTCAGATAGCGTTCGTTTTCCGGCTGGCCGGAGTACAGTTCTTTCCAGTGCCACTCCTGCAACAGTTCCTTGGAGAAGGAGTAACCGTAGGTATAACTCTCCGAGTCGAAGCGGGCGCCGGGGTAGCGGTTCCAGTACCAGGTGCCGCCTACGCCGTCACCATCTTCAAACACCCGGACGGTCATGCCCATGTTCCTCAGGCAATAGGTCTGGTAAAGCCCGGTAACGCCGGCGCCGATTACTATAGTGTCGAAATACTCTACGTCACCACCCAGGTCGTAGCCCGTGGTGGATGTCTGGTCCATCGCTTCTACCATTTCTTCCTCTCCCTGGTGGAGTAAGTTGAAATATACCAAAAATCAGCGACGAATACAGTTCCCTGGGCTTTGTTAAGGCACAAATAACGCCCAGGATTGCCGCTTCGGGTCATCCTCTTATCCATATCTTGTAATTCGATATAATATTCAGATTCCAGGGCTTCTCTTTCAAACATCCCAGCCCCTTTCCGAGGTGTTACCCGTTTTGGATGCTTCCGAAATCAACAGAAATGTACGTTACGAGCCTGAGGAAAGTCCGCCACCCCTGATTGCCGCCGGGGCCGCGGCCCAGGCTACTATCCTCATGGTGACCCCCATTGTATTGACCGTGGTCATCGTGATGCGAATTGCGGACCAGCCGGAAAGCCTGATCGTGTGGGGCGCGTTCGGCGCGCTCCTGGTCAGTGGACTCACCACAATTCTCCAGGCGGCGGGACTGGGACGGTTCGGTTCGGGGCACGTTCTCCTGATGGGAACATCAGGGGCCTTTATCGCGGTATGCATTGCCGCCCTGACGACGGCCGGGCCGGCCACCATGGCGAGCCTGATCGTGGTGTCGTCGCTGTTCCAGTTTCTGCTGGCGGCGCGCCTGTCGGTACTGCGCCGGATATTTACGCCGGTGGTGACCGGAACGGTAATTATGTTAATTGCCGCCACGGTCTTTCCGGTGGTATTTGACTCCCTGACCGATGTACCCGAAGGGACACACGGCGCGGCGGCTCCCCTGGCAGCGGGAGTCACCCTGGCGATTGTGGCGGGGCTGGTGCTGCGAGGGGCGCCCAGGCTGCGGCTGTGGTCTCCCGTCATCGGCATCATCGCGGGCTGCGCGGTGGGCGCGCCTTTCGGAATCTATGATGTCCAACCCATCCTGGACGCTCCCTGGTTCGGAGTACCCTTCGGATCATGGCCCGGCCTGGACGTAACGCCGGACCACAAGTTCTGGGCCCTGTTGCCTGCCTTCATAATTGTGACCCTGGTGGGAGCCATCGAGACCATCGGCGACGGGGTAGCCATCCAGCGTGTTTCCCAACGCCGACAGCGGGCCACGGACTTCCGGGTCGTGCAGGGGGCGCTGAACGCGGATGGGACGGGCAACCTGTTGTCGGGGTTGGTGGGGACCTTGCCCAACACTACTTACTCCACCAGCATCTCCCTGGCGGAGGTTACGGGCATCGGATCACGCCGGGTTGGCATATACATCGGCGTACTCATTGCCGCTATCGCCTTCTTTCCCAAGGTAGCCGCCCTGGTAATAGCCATTCCGACCCCCGTGGCGGCGGCCTACATTACCGTTCTATTGGGGTTGCTCTTCGTCCAGGGCATGAAGATTGTCATCCAGGACGGCGTGGACCACCGCAAGGCGACGGTGGCCGGCGTGGCTTTCTGGGTCGGCACGGGCTTTCAGAACCAGTGGATTTTCGGAGACCTGCTGGGCCAGGGCTTTCTCAGCGTGCTGCTGGGCAACGGAATGACATCCGGGGCCATAACGGCCGTAATCATGATGGTGTTCCTGGAACTGACCGCGCCCCGCCGCCGGAAGCTGGAGATGCCATTAGACCAGGAAGCCCTGCCAAAACTGACGGACTTCCTGACCCAATTCGCAGCGAGAATAGGATGGAACCAGGAGTCCACCAACCGGTTGGTGCTGGTGGGCGAGGAGACCCTGATCAGCCTCGCCGCCGATGAGCCGGAGGGGAAGACTGCCAGGAAACGCCGCCTGATGGTCAGGGCTCTCGCCGCCGGCTCTGCGGTGGAGCTGGAGTTTGTGTCGGGGTCGGAGGGCATAAACCTGGAAGACCAGCTCACTTACCTGGAGGAACCGGCAG
Source organism: Dehalococcoidia bacterium (assembly GCA_965207275.1). Lineage (GTDB taxonomy): Bacteria > Chloroflexota > Dehalococcoidia > Lucifugimonadales > UBA3495 > Bin22. Next base: position 697,193 of record CBDBMH010000002.1, on the reverse strand, counting down.
ACGTTCCGGACGTGAGAGAAATTTCTTTCCGCCTGCTGCGGCACTACGCCTCGTCGGTACGCCATCAGAAATACCACGGGATTGACGTGGTTTCGGTGGAAGTGGCGCGGTCGGGCTAGAGGGCTGGAAACGGGGTCTGGACCTGTAGTTTACGCCAAGACTTCCGACGGGTATCTCAGGTCCGGACTGCATTGATGGGGCTACCCGCCACCCTCAGCCTGACTTCCCGCCGCAGGTCCGCCTGCGGCGGATTCCGCCCCCCATCAAGGGGGAAAATACTTCCAGGCACGGCCATCGCATAGGGATTTATCCGGCCATATGGACTTTTCCCTCATGGCTGAGGCAGGTCCGGTCCAACTTCGAGGTTCCCGCCTTCGCGGGAACGACGGGCTTCGCGCAAGGTGGATGGGGGATTGCCGCGGACTTTGAGGTATCCTAATCGCCGCCCAGGCGGTGGCCGTCCAGGTACCTGCGGGCCGACGCCAGGACCAGGTCAGGATCTTCCATTGCCACGAAATGGGAGCCCCTCGGCAGGGTTTCCATCCTGGCGCCCTTGACTTCGTTCAGAAAGTACTTGACCTCGTCGCTGTTCCTCGCTGCCTCGTCCGGGTAGTTGCCGGTGTAGCCCAGCAGGAGCAAATAGTTCCCGGACAGGCCCTTCAGGTAGGGCGTGGGATTCAGGCCGTGGCGCGCTTCGTAGTAGATGGCCTCCACATCGGTCGGGCACTTCAGCTCGGCCCGGCCGTCGTCCAGCAGCCTGGTGCCGCCGTAGATGTAGTCCCTCACCGCATCGTCGGTCCAGGTGCTGAAGACCCGGCGGTTGCGGTAGGCGTCGTACATAATTTCCCGGGATTCCCAGATGGCCCGCTTGTTGCGGGTGCGGTTCATTCGCTCCTCGCGCTCCCCGGGAGCATGGACCTCAAGGGCGGGACCGACGCGGGTATCCACCAGGACGGTTGGCCCCATGGTTCCCGGCGCCTTGGAGTTGGCGATCATGATGGTCATGCCGCCGGCCGAGTGGCCGATACCGTAGGGAGGCTGGGGAGGATCGAGGGCCTGGACCAGCCCAATCACGTCCTCGGCCATGTCGTTGAAGGTATAGGCGCCGGGCTTTTCGGTATCGCCGTGGCCCCGCAGATCGAGGGAGAAGACGTAGTAGTCGCTTGCCAGTTCTTCTGCCAGGGGTCGCCAAACCATGGCGCAGAGACCAATGCCGTGGGTCATTATCAAGAGCGGGTTGTTGGGGTCGCCCCAGGTCAGGCCGTGCAGGGTGATGCCGTTGGCCTGAACGTATCTGCTGGTTGGTTCCAAGGTTTCCTCCGTAGTCTATGGTCCAAACGCTTATGGTTCAATCCTTATGGTTCAATCATGGATGCTTGGGTATTCAGGATGGGACCGCACTCCCTTCCTGACCTTCCGCCATCAAGGGGGGAAGGGACAATGAGAAAGAAGCCTAAAGGATGTTCCAGCGGGGCTGGTCGGCGGCGGCTTCCTTCAAGTGGTCAACCACCCAGTCCTTGACCTGAGGGTCGAGGTAGAAGGTAGGCTTGATGAGGTCACTCTCGCTGGCGACCAGACCTTCTTCCACCGCCAATTGGGCTTCCCTGGTACCGGGCATTATGCTGACTCCCACCCGCAGGTTGGCCATGGACGGCTTGATGCCCCGCAGAAAGTCCAGCTTCTCAGCGACCGACTCCCGGGTCTCGCCGGGCTCGCCAAAGCGCTGGGCGATGGTGTAGTTCAGGCCGCCCTCCTCGCAGATGCGGCAAGTCTCCAGCATGGGTTCCATCCGCTCGCCCAGAGTGGTACCGTCGTGGCTATCTCCGCGCATGTTGCCCATCATCACCAAGACGCAGCCGGCCCGCTTCATCAGATCCACGAGTTCAGCGTCACAGCTGTAGGGGGCCATCCCGGTGGTCCAGTGAACGCCGATGTTGCCGTCGATCAGCGCGCGGCACAGGTCCTTGGCATGGGGCAGGGGAATGTTAAAACCGTTGTCAATGAAGTGGACCTTGCGCAGGTTGAACCGGGCTTCCATCTCCTTAACTTCCCGAACCACCTCATCAATGGGCCGGATAACGCGCCAGGCGCTTCGCTGGGTCGGTTCGGATGCGGGGGACGTGGGATAGTTAAAGTCGCCCAGCTTGGTAAGTATGCCGACGCCGAACCCGGCCAGTCGGTATTTCTCCATGTCCAACTCGTCGAACCGGGGCGGCATGGAGAACTCGGACCGGCAACGCATGCCGTTGAAGTGCACGCCGGCATCGTCCCCGTAAATCAGACCGGGCAGGTCGAAGTAGGACGGTTCGCCTATTTCTATGCGGCCGGCCAGTTCGGCGAAGGTCTCGCCGGCGTCGCCGGCCAGGCCCAGGTCAGGTTCCAGGTAGGCAAAGCATTCCTCGGGCAACAGGCTGAAGGCGGGACCGCCGCAAACGATGGGCGCCGTGGAGAATTCCCGTATCTTGTCAATGACGTTTCTGGTGATGGGCAGGGCCCACTGGGGGTCCAGGTAGCTGTGATTGCTCAAATTGCGAAGGGACAGGCCCACCAGTTGGGGCTGGAAGTCGTGGACTGCCGCCTCAACGTCGGCCAGATAGTCTTCTGAGAACATCAGGTCCAGAACCTTTAGCTGATGCCGGTCCGGGTCCAGGTGGCCGGCCACGTAGGCCATGCCGATGGGCAGGGGCTGGGCGTTCATCCGGCTGACCAGGCGGTTATGCCGGTTGGTGGCGATCAAGAGAATACGCATCCTGAGACCTCCTTGCCTGGGTGGTACCTGGCTAAATATACGTTATCCCACGGGATAGGGCAATTGGATAACGGACTGACCGCTTTCCGGCAGGTCCAAGGTAAATGAGGGTGTCATCCCCTATCGGAAACCCACTTCGGGCTCCGGTCTGTGCATTGGAAAAATGCAAGAAGCGCTAGGCTCCGTCAGCGGGAAACAGGCTCATATCAACAGGGCAGAAAGGGTAGAATAACAGGACAAATATCGCTCGGAGGTGAGACGGAAATGACCATGCAGGAAAAAAGCGGAAAAAAACTCCTGGGCTGGGAAGACTGCCCCGGAGTGGCGCGCGACCCCCGCCGTGTCCACGGGGCTTGGACTTTTGGGAACTCTCGAATGCCCCTTTATATCGTTTTCAGGAACCTGGCCGGCGGCTCGACAATCCAAGAAGTCACCCAGCAGTTCAACGTTACCGAGGAGCAGATCAAAACCGTTCTGGACCATGTGGCCCATATGCTGGAGGAGGACCTTATCATCGAGGAAACGCAGCGGTGAAGATTCTCCTGGACCATAACGCTCCCCACGGCCTGCGGGGCGCCCTGACCGAACATGACGTATACAGCGCAGACTATTTGAGATGGAACGACCTGAGGAACGGAGACCTGCTGGAAATAGCAGCCAGCAACGGCTACGATATTTTTATCACCTGCGACCAGGGCATTCGTTACGAGCAGAATCTGGGCCGGTACCACATAACGGTCCTGACTCTAATGAATGGCGATTGGAATGTAATCCGCCAGAACATCGGTTTAATCCAGATGGCGATAGAAACAGCCGTCCGGGGCGAAGCCAACCCCGTCGTCATGCGGCGCCGACCCTGAAGGGTTGCCGCAGAAACGCCAAAACGTGGGACAGCAGGGACATGTTCACCCTTCTCTCCCAGCAGGGCTCCAAATTGACAGGCCGTAACCCTTATGCTACGTTTGGCCCGTTCCCCGGTAGGGGCTGGAATGGCAGTCTTGGCCGGCCCATTTCACTATCGTTATCCGAACTTGGTGGGAGCGCCTCGAAATGCGAAGCATCGACATCCACGCGCACCTGACACCCCAGTGTTTCTGGCGGGCAACAGAAAACGGCGGCGACTGGCACAGTCTACGACGCGAGCAGGACGCCCGGGGCCGCCAGATCGCCATCGTTGGCGACCGTCGGGGCGGGCTGCCCCCCAAGGCCCGCTGGACGCCCGAGGAGCGCATGGCCGACATGGACTCCCTGGGCGTGGATGTGCACGTACTTTCCCCATACTCTGGCTTCTACAACTATGACCTGGACTCCTCGCTGGCCGTAGCCAGTTCCAGGGATTCCAATAATGAAATCGCGGAAATGTTAAGGGCCTGGCCCGACAGGTTCGCCGGCCTTGGCACCCTGCCCATGCAGGACGTCGGCGCCGCCATCGAAGAACTGGAACGCATCATGACCACCATGGGATTCAAGGGGGCCATGATCGACGACAAGGTCAACGGCAAGCTGCTGGACGAGCCGGAGTTTCTACCCTTCTGGAAGGCCGCCGAGCAAATGGGAGCTTTCATCTTCTTCCACCAGGGCGACGACACCCTGGTCAACTACCGGACCGACCGTTACCACCTGCCCAACTCCATCGGCAACCTGGCCGACCGCACCATCACCTTCTGCTCCCTGGTCATGGGTGGGGTAATGGATGCGTGTCCGGACGTGAAGATCTGCCTGTCCCATGGCGGGGGATACACCTGCTACAACATTGGCCGCATCGACCGGGGCTGGAGGGGCCTTCCCGAAACGCCCACCAAGCCGCCCCTGCCACCCAGCGAATACGTCAGCCGCTTCTATTACGATTGCATTGTGTATACGGAAGACGCCCTGCGCTTCCTGATAGATACGGTGGGGGTCGAGCGCGTACTGTTCGGCACCGACTGGCCGTACGACATGGAATTCGACTGGCCCGTTTCCTGGATTCTCAGCCTGGACAAAATCACCCAGGAAGAGAAGGAACTGATCTTGTGGAAGAACCTGGAGAACCTGCTGGACCTGTAATCCCCAGGGCCACAATTCCGCCGGAGCTTTGCCGATCAATTACCTGCCCGCTGGAGGTAGCCAGATGCGCAGCATTGACATCCACGCCCACACCTTTACGCCTACTATGTTGAAGACACTGAATGCCGGCCAGGAGTGGTACGGCATGAGGTACAACGACGAAGAGAAGCGCAGCATTTTCGTCAGGGAGGGCAAGGTGGTCGGGATTCACCCCAAGTGCGTATACACTCCCGAGGAACGGGTGGCCGACATGGACCGTTTGGGCACGGAGGTCCAGGTGGTCGCCATCCATACTCCCGTGTTCGGCTACCACCTTTCCCCGGCGGACGGCGTCGCCCAGGCCCGGGAGGTGAACGACGACATCGCGGCCTTCGCCAGGGAAGCGCCGAACAGATTTGCCGGCTTGGCTACTTTGCCCATGCAGGACGTGGACGCTGCCATTGTTGAACTGGACCGGGCCGTCAACACCCTGGGCCTGAAGGGGGCAGAACTGGACACGGTGGTCAACGGCAAGACCTGGGACGAACCGGAGTTCCTGCCCTTCTTCAAGGCTGCCCAGTCCATGGGGGCGACCCTGTTCTACCATCCCCAGCCCCAGCACAACCTGATGCTGGAGCGCACCAGGAAATACGCCCTCAACAACTCGGTGGGAGTGCCGGTGGAGGACACGCTGCTGGTGGCGGCCCTGATCTACGGCGGGGTGATGGAGAATTGCCCTGACCTGAAGGTGTGTGTGGCCCACGGGGGAGGCCCGGCCTGCTTTGGCATGGGGCGCATGGACCGGGGCTGGCAGGTCCGGTCCGAGGCCCGCGTCAATATCAGCCGACCGCCCAGCTACTACCAGAGCCGCATTCATTACGACATAGTGGTTATGAGCGAGCGCTCGCTGCGCTTCCTCATCGATCAGGTTGGGATCGAACAGGTGGTGCTGGGCAGCGACTACCCCTTCGTTCCCTGGGACCCATCGCCCACGGGCTGGCTGGAAAGCCTGGAGAGCATAACCCGGGAGGAGAAGGACATGATCCTGTGGAAGAACCTGGAAAGGCTGCTGGGGATTGAGACGACCGGTTAGGAAGATTTCCGGTAAGACCGGAGAAGTACACGCGCCAGACAAAGGTGTTAGACTGAATAGAGTATTTCAATTTATAGTTTTCTGATTCGAACCGGAGCGCCGTCAATGAAGGATTCCGCTACTTGCTACGCTTGGGGCGACGCGGATAGCTGGGAAGCCATTTGCGTGGACTTCGACCTGGCCGCCCAGGGCGACAGCTTCGAAGAAGTCCGCAGCGAACTATCCGATGCCATTGATACTCTCCTTTCCTACGCCGCTGAGTTGCCCAAGTCGGAACGGCGTCGTTTGTTGGACCGCAAAGCGCCCTTGGGGTTGCGCTGGAAATTGGCGATTCTGTACCGGCTTTCACGCTTGCCGGTTATCTTGGGGGCTGGTCAAACACGCCGCTACGCTTTTCGACCGGAAGTGGCTGGATACCCTACCTTGTGAAGTACAGGGAAGTACTGGAGATACTGGTCGGCAACGGCTTTTACTTCAAACGGGAAGGCAAGGGTTCGCACCGAATTTATGAAGGCAGTCACTCGGGCAGAACTTGGACCGTCATACTTTCTTACAGTCACCTCGGAGACGACATCCGGCCTAACACCTTGCGAAGCATCATTCGACAAGCTGGTCTTCCTAAAGACTTGTTCCGTAACTGAGAAAAGTATTGTCAGGCGACCCTCGAACATTGGCCAAAGTAAAGGCCGGCTTTGAGCCCAAACGCACGCACCGCATTGAGTGAGAGTTCGGAGCGAGCCCAACGCAGCTCATGTTACTTGTTTGAAATCAGTGTTCCTCCAATACCCTGACAATACTTTGCCATTGCGTCAAGCAGCAGGAAAGCAAGGATACAATAAATGAAAAACCTATGGTCGGATAGCGAAGCACAATCCCTGGACGAACTGGACAAGCTGGTCTACATGAGCCGCCTGATCGGGGCGGACCCTTCCCTGGTAGTCTGGGGCGGGGGAAACACATCCATCAAGATTACCGAGCAGGACTTTCTGGGTCGGGACGTGCAGGTAATGCGCATCAAGGGATCCGGGTCGGACCTGAAGTCCATGGAACGGTGGCAGTTCCCCCGGCTGGAGCTGGAAAAGGTACTGCCCGTCTTCGAACGGCAGCAAATGTCCGACGAGGAGATGGTGGACTACCTGGACCGGTGCGTCCTGGACCCCAACTCGCCACGTCCGTCCATCGAAACCCTGCTGCATGCTTTTCTGCCCTTTCACAGCGTGGCCCACTCCCATGCCGACGCGGTGGTGGGGCTGACCAACAACCGGGATGCCGACGATATTCTGCGGAAAGTCTACGGCGAAAACATCGGCATTGTGGAATACCTTCGACCGGGGTTCCAGCTGTCCAGGCTGGTGGGGCTGGCAGTGAAGGAAGCGCCCAAGCTTGACGGGGTGGTGCTGGTGAACCACGGCCTGTTCACCTGGGGCGACGACGCCAAAGAGGCCTACGACCGGCACATAGACCTGGTTACCAGGGCCGAAGAATTCGCCGCTTCGGGGGACGGCCGAGGGTTCGGCGGCTGGCAGCGCAATCCCCTGGCCCCGGACCGGCGCCGGGAAATTGCCGCCGCGGTGGCCCCCAGCCTGAGGGGTCTGGTCAGTCAGCAGCGGCGGTCGGTGCTGCGGTTTGACGACGCGGAGGACGTGCTGGAGTTCACCGGCTCCGACGAGGGCCAGCGGCTCAGCGCCATCGGACCGGCCACGCCCGACCACCTGATTCACACCAAGCGCAAGCCCCTCTGGCTGAACGTGGCAGACCCTGACGACCTGGAAACGGTCAAGGATGAACTGCGGACGGGCATAGCGGCCTACGCCGAGGAGTACGCCGCCTGGTACCAGCAGCACACCACCGGCGACGATTCCATGCTGGACCCTTATCCCCGGGTAATCCTTCTGCCCGGCGTGGGCATGTGGACCACGGGGCGGGACGCGCGGGCATCGCTGATTACCAACGACATCTACCATCACACCATCAACGTGCTGCGAACTGCGCAATCAGTCAGCGACTACACATCCCTTACGCCCAGGGACGCCTACGACGCCGAGTACTGGCCCCTGGAATTGTACAAACTGACCCTGGCGCCGCCCGAGAAGGAGCTGGCGCGGCAGGTGGCCCTGGTTACCGGAGCGGCCAGCGGCATTGGGAAGGTTATTGCCGAAAGGCTGGCCAACGAGGGCGCCCACGTTATCGTCACCGACCTGGACGCTGAGGGGGCGCAGGACGTGGCCGCCGGAATTAACCGCAGCGCCGGTCCGGAACGAGCCGCCGCCTTTCCAATGAACGTGGCCGACCCGGCCCAGGTCGGCGATGTCTTCCAATCCCTGCGCCGCACCTATGGCGGGCTGGATATTCTGGTTTCCAACGCCGGCATTGCGCCGGTGGGGGCCATCGACGACCTTTCCCTGGCCGACTGGCAACGGTCCCTGGACATCAACACCACGGGCCACTTCCTGGTTTCCGCGGAGGCGGTGAAGCTGATGAAGGAGCAGGGGATGGGCGGCAGCCTGGTGTTCATCGGGACCAAGAACGTGCCGGCGCCCGGGGCGGAGTTCGGCGCCTACAGCGTGGCCAAGGCGGCGGAGGTGCAGCTGGCCCGGGTGCTGGCTTTGGAGAACGGCCAGCACGGTATACGGGTCAACGTGGTCAACCCCGACGCCATCTTCCAGGGTTCCCAGCTTTGGTCCCAGGAACTGCGCGAGGAACGGGCTTCAGCCCACGGGGTTACGGTGGAGGGACTGGAGGACTTCTACCGCCAGCGCAACCTGCTCAAGGCCCGGGTATTTGCCGAGGACGTGGCGGAGACGGTGCTGTTCCTGGCGTCCAGCCGTTCGGCCAAGACCACCGGGGCGATGATTCCGGTGGACGGCGGGGTAAGGGAGGCGTTTCCCCGGTAAGAAGGGATAATATACCTGTAGGGGCAGCCCTTGTGGCTGCCTCCTGGCCAGCCAAAATTCGTTCAGACACAGCAGGGCGCCCACAAAGGGCGCCCCTACAATTTTCGGGAGTTTGATGGTAAGGGTGGATTGAGCCCGCCCCTGCGAGAGTCAGGGTCGATTTACCGCTGTCTCACCCACTTGTCAACGCTGTGGTCGATGGTCAGGCCCAGGTAGATGTCGCCCTTGGAGTCCACCCACATGCCGTGGGCGTGGCGGATGGCCCAACGAGTGATCAGGGTGCCGTCGGGCTCCCAGATGCTCACGTGGGGAACGCCGTCCACTTCCTGCTCGACAATGTAGAAAATGCCGTCGCTGTCCCGGGAAATGTCGTCCGGCCCCCCCATGCCGCCGGTCCACTGGGTGATGTACTCGCCGTCCGGGGAGAAAATCTGCACCCGGCGGTTGGCCCGGTCGCAGACGTAAACCTTGCCGTCGGGATCCACCAGGCAGCTGTGGGGCAGGTGGAATTGACCAGGCTCTGTCTTGCCTGGCTGGCCCCAGGAAGCGATCAGCTCGCCGTCCGCTGTGAAGCGGTGCACCCGGGCGTTGCGGTAGCCATCGGAAACGTAAATTTCGCCGGAAGGGCTGGGCACCATTTCGGTGGGGTAATTGAAGGGACCGGCGGCCCGGGGTACAAGGTCGCCCGGCGTCTCGCACCCGGTATCGGAATGGACACCCCGCTCGCCAATGACCTGCAACGGTTTGCCATCCAGGGTGAATTTAACCGCCACCTGGTCCGAACGGTCGGTTATGTACACGATGTCGTCAACGATGGTGATACCGTGGGGGTCGGCAATGGCGCCGATACCCCAGCAGTTGAGGTAATTGCCTTCGGAATCGAAAACCATGACCGGCGGGTCCTGCCGCTGGAATACATAGACCCGGTCCTGGGAATCGGTGGCCACGGCGCTGACAATGCCGAGGGACTCACCTTCGGGCAGTTTGGGCCAGTCCTGGATTAACTCATAGGTATACTTGCCGGTTCCGGCTGTGGTCATGTGGTTGCCTCCTTTGCTGTTTGAGAAAACTGTTGGTAACTGAGAAGCTGGCTGAACTCAGGTGAGAGAGACTTCATCGCTAGATCAGGCCCAACCTGGTAAGATCTTCCTCCGTCCACCGGGCCTGATCCCGAATCATGCGTCGCAGAATCTCGGCACGAAAGGTTTGTCCCGGGCTGTGAAAAGAGACAGTTACGCGGCGCCCGTCGGGGTGTTGATAGCGTCTGTGACTACCGCTTTGCCCTCGACGCATGAAACCGTCACGGAGCAGCGCGCCAATTATTTCACGGGCAGTTAGAGTGCGTAGACTGCTCCAGTCAACTGACACACTATACCGGGACCGCAATCCGATGTTCGGCAGAATAGACAGACACATCCTCGGCCGGCCCTTCCGGTATGGGAAGCTTGTCTTCGACCAGTTCAGCCACTACCATTTCGACCACTTCTCGGATGTGTTTCAGGGCTTCCTCTTCGGTATAACCCCATGTGGCGGCCCCAAATTGCTGCAGTGAGGGGCACCATGAAACCCACCGGTCTTCATCGGGCTCTACTACCACCCTGAAGACATAGGTCTTTCTTCCGGTATCCATCAGTCCGTCCTATCTCTCTTTCGGAAACTCTAACATAGGTGGCGAGAGAGTTGCCACTTTGAGCTCGGCCAGCATGTTTTCATGCCTGACAAGGGAAGAGTTCATCATCCCAGGAAACCGGACAGAATGTTCTCGCGGATGGTTGCCGCTACCAACTCAGGCCGCTGGACCGGAACGTCGTGGATGCTGTCTTCCAGCCAGACGACCTTGACGCTGGGAAGCTGCTGCCGCGCCCGGCCTACCGATTCCTCCCGGCGGAAGGTGCGCTCGGCCACCGAGTCGTCGTTGGCCATGCGGGCTGGCATCATCAGCACCGGGCACGGTACCTGGGGATAGAGTTGGGAAGGATGGTGCTCCCAGAGGGCGTCAATTATCCGCAGGTGGTTTTCGCGACTCAGGCGGGTGCGAACGGTACCGTCCTCCAGCATCTCGAAGTTGGACATGAGGATCTGGTCGAATTCGGGCGGCAGGGGAAAGGGACGGACACGGCTCTTGAATCTTTCCCGCAGGGCCTGCGAAGTCATGCCGGCGAACCGGGGCGGGGCCATGTCCTCCCTGGCCTTTTCAAGAGTCATACCCGGGCGGGCCGAGGGTTCAATCATGCCCCCGTCGACGAAGCAGATGCCCGCGGGTAAATCGGGATAAGCCACGGCAAATTCCAGGGCCACGTCGGCGCCCCAGGAGTGGCCCACGATGATGGGACGTTCAAGATTCCGCGCCCTGATGATTCCCAGCAGGTCCTGTCCCACAGTGGCAAAGTCATACCCGGACTCCGGCTTGTCGCTCAGGCCGTGCCCCCTCTGGTCAACTGCGATTACGGAAAAGTCCTTGGCCAGGTCGGGCGCCACCAGGTCCCAGATATGGCAGGACGAGGCCAGGCCGTGCAGCAGCACAATGGATCGTCCCGCCCCTCCCCAGTCCCGGTAATGCAGTTTAATCCCGTTGGTGGCGAAGTAGCCGTCTATCGCAGCCTGGACCATGCCGCCTCCTGTCAAGTTCGTTGCCGGTAAAGGACGTCTGGCGGCAAACAGCCGAAAGACATGGGGATGTTACCCCGGCGCTTCAGGAATGACAACCGCGGCGCTTCGCCGCCGCAGGGCAATCGCACTATAGATCTCCCTCGAATTGCGCCGGGGCTGGCAGCTACGGATTCGGATGCTTGGGCGTCCGGCCCGGTGGAATATCCGCCTTTGGCGGACGGACGGAGCTTGGCCGAAGGGCTCAGCATGACATTCTTCAAGACGTGATTGCCCTGGTGACATCTGCCTCTTGATTCCCTGGGTTACGCTTCCCTACCATACTGCCATGGCCCATTCACGCCGTAGCCCTGCCTTGCTTAGATCGCCTCTCCCTCAGGGTGCCGCATTCGCCTCAGGCGGATCCCTGGCAAGAGAGGCTGGAGGTCGGGACATCTCCCTGGCTCCAGTCTGGAAAGCGGCCCAAAACGGCCCAAAATGGCCCACCCGGTCTACCCATTTCCTATCTGGACAGCGGCCCATTTTCGGGCCACCGGGGCGCCATCCGACCCGCCTTCCAGATACGAAACGGCCCACAATGGCCCAAAATGGTACGGAAATCAAAAAAATTGCATTATCCGAGAACGCTGAAACGAGCAAGAACCCATTGGCGGCCCCACGCTCCAGGCCTCCGGATCGGTGGTTGGTCTTCCCGTTCCCGCGTAACCCGCAGGGAGCGGCCCCCAAGACAAATGCAATTTGCTCTGGAGAAGACCGGTCGTTCCCGCGCCGGGAGACCCTTGCATAACCGTCGTTACGGCTTTCGCCGGAATCCAGAAAAGCTTGGGGTAAGTGCTGACATGGGCCCAATTGAACTGGCAATCTGATTGGATCCCAGGTTACGCAAGGTTCTCCCTTCGCGCTAACGACGGGCTGGCCCCAAAGCTGAATAGCAATTACCCTGATGGCTACAGCCTCCTTATGGACACGGCCGGCCGGCTGTCCTAGGATTAGGACCACCCGAAGGAGTGATACCGCAAACGGAGAGGTGCAACATGGCAGAACAGGCGCCGGGAAACCGCCCCGACACTTACCTGAAAGTGGCTGTGAGCGAGGTTCGGCCCATTCCCCTACCCGACGGGGATGTAGGTGAGGGCCTGTCGCTGGCCACTGAGCGGGGCGACATCCGTGCCATTCTGCACCCGTCGCCGGGTTCCCGGAAGGGCGTTATCTGGGTCTGCGGCGCGCGGGGCGGGTTCGGCGGGCCAGGGCCAGGTCTGTACGCACAGCTGGCGCAGGAGTTCACAACGGAGGGGATAACCTCGCTGAGACTGGACTACCGGGTACCAAACGAGTTGCCCGAGTGCGCCATGGACCTGCTGGCCGGTGTTACGTCCCTGGAGGATATGGGCCAAGATCCGGTGGTGGTGGTCGGCCACTCCTTTGGGGGCGCCGTGGTAATCGCCGCCGGGGCAGTAAGCCGGCACGTGACCGGCGTGGTCTCCCTGTCGCCCCAGACCTACGGGGCCAATATGGCCGGATTGGTGTCCCCCCGTCCCATGCTTATCGTCCACGGTAAGGCAGACACCCGGCTCCCTTATTCCTGCGGGATGCAGGTCTACGAGTGGGCCAACGAACCAAAGCAGCTGGTGCTTTACGATGGGGCGGAACACCGCCTGGAGGAATGCCGCGAAGAGTTAGCCGACCTTTTGCGGTCGTGGATTCCGGCCACGCTGGAGGCGTAACAGGCCATCCTGTAACACAAAGGCGTTCGCCCAGTACCGGGGGCAACCAGGCATGGAAGCCTGAATTGATGAAGCTGAACGCCCGCATTGGCTACGGCGCCGGTACAACCTGTCTGGAGTGCAAGTCAGACCTGCGGTAATACTTCGCTGGTTAGGTTGCCGCTTGGGGTTGGAGGGCGAACTATCGGCCATCCCCTTCCCGCCAATTTACAATATATTGGCGCTGCGCTTCGGTTTCCGGAGAACGTATCCAGGCAGACTTGGGGCAATCGGCCCAGAGTTCTTCCAGGCGTTCCAGCGCGGCTTCTCCCTGGTAGCCGTGGCGGGATAGCCAGCAGCCTACAATAGTGCCGGTACGTCCGATACCGCCCATGCAATGCGCGTAGACCAGTTTTCCCTCGGCCAAGTCCTTGTCAATGGTGTCGAGGATGTCTGAAGTCAATGCCGGAGAGGAAGGAACGTTCACGTCCCTGATAGGGTAGCGCCGGTGGCTTTGGGTTTCCGGGTTCAGCCACTGAATGTAGGGAAGCTTGTCGCCCTCCTCGGTTAAATCGATAAAGGAGGCAACGCCCGCTTCCTCGAAAGCGGCCACCTTTCCAGGTGATGAGCGATCATCCAGGTTCCTGGGATACTCGCCCGCGAGGAATTTGCCTGGAACTACCCAGTAACAGTTTTCTATCGGTTTATCGGTCAACACGTCCTCCCTATTTTTCGGACAGACTAACGGGGATAATGTAAACGCCCTTGGCCCGGGGCATCAGGGAACTCTCGTAGTTGTAGTGGGTCTCCACCAGCATACGGTACTCGTTATCCGACAGCTTCTGCCAGCCGAAGGGCACCGGGTTCCAGCCGACCATCTGCAGCAGCCGCTCCGACTTTTCGATGGTGGACTGCAGGCCATCCTCTCGAATGCGCAAAACGTTTGCCGTCATCGCAAAATCGTCGGCCACTTCCTTGCCGGTCATGAACAAGTGCATGGCCGACGGGTCCTCGTCCAGCCGGGCCAGCGGCATCCAGCTCAGGGTGTGGTCCCAGGACACAATGCGGGCGAAGTTGGCTTCGCTGGAAAGAAAACCGTCGTCTGTTACGTCCACCACCCAGATGCCGCCGCCTTCGTCCTTGAACCCGTACAGGGTGTTAAACAGATGGTCGCCCCCATCACTCATGCGAGCGGACGCGCCATACAAGCCAGCCTCGGGCGCTCTCGGGAACTCGTAGATGGGATAGCGGACTTTCACGTAATCGTCGGGGCTGTCCAGGTTGACCCGGTAGACTGCCTGCCAGCGAGGGTCCGCGGGTTGGTCGCCCTCCGCCGGCGGCCAACCCTCCGTGCTGAATAGCCAGGACCGAGGGTCATAGGGCAATGGCAGGGCCATCAGGATAATCCCGGGGGCGGTGTAAAGTTCTCTGGCATCGCCGGCCTTGTCCACCTCCAGGATCTTGTACCGCTGCTTCTTGTCGGGTTCCAGCGACCGCCGCACGATCAGGTATTGGCGCGCGGTATCGCCTTCAACCGCCGGATAGGCGCGAAACCCGCCGGCAGTGTCGCAGTCACCCAGCCACGGCGCCCGCTCGCCCTTCAGGATGCCGGCGATCCACCAGCCCTCAAAGCCGAAATACTGCACGCCGCTGCCGGAACCGTTCCACAACAGGGCCTGAACCCGATCAACGAAGGCTGCGCCCTCTGCCAAATCCCGTGAAATTTGGTCCGGCGTGTAGCGGAAGCCCACTGAATCGAGGATTCCCTGGTAATCGGGTGTCGCCAGGCTTTCCTCGTAGACCCGGCACTGCTTGAGGGCCAGGGGAGCCGGGGGATAACGCTGGTCATCGAAGGGCACGGAAAGGATTTCCAGTTCGTATTCCCGGGCCAGTTCAGTGGAGCCTCCACTGAGGGCGCGGGGATTCAGGTGCAGGTGGGTAGGCGATGCAATGCGCTCGTCATTGCTCTGCCATTCCGGCGGGACCTCATCGGGAATAACAAGGAAGGTGCCGTCCAGGAAGACTTCAACAAGCACACCGGAGGAAAACCGCCGCCGCTGGTATTCGAACTCGACCGTCGTAAAAAGCTGCCCCGCTTCGCCGCTTTCCAGCGACGCAAGCAGACCGTCATCTATGGCTACGCCCATAGCCACCAGCCGGTGTACCTTGTGCACCGGGTGTTCGCCAATTAGCTCTGCCTCCAACGCCAGGGGGTCCAGGAAACTCTGGCTGCCCTCGGACGCAAGACGGATTTTGATCTTGCCATCTACCTGAAGTATCAGGTCCGGCTGGCCCGCCACTTCCACCGCGTCACCTTCCACAGTTGCGGCAAAGAAATGAGGCTTTAACAGGTCGGTGAAGGGCTTGCTGGTGTTGTAGACCGGCCGGCGTTCCTCAATTGCCGGCGGAATGGCAGTAGCTTCATCCTTCACTTCAACCTCCGTTGCCTGCGACGGTGTATCTTGATCAGAGGGCATAGTCGACGCTGGCCTGGGAGTTGGAATGGCCGTCGACGTGGGCCGGGGCGTGGGCCTGGCGGCAGGGGTGGGGACAGCCGCCGCCGACGTGGAAACGGCATCCGCGGACTGTGCCGGCGCCGTAGTAGTTTGGGAAGAACAGGCAACCAAAGTGGTCAGAACCAGCAGGACTAACGCGAAAACCGCACTTCGGCAAAAAGGGAAGCCCCAGGGCGCCAGCGCCTTTACCCGCCACACCGAGTATCTCCGTATGGCACGCGGTACTTTGCGTGACAGTACGGGTTCGGGGTTTCCGTCTTCGCGGGAACGACGAGATTCCCCAGAAACAGAATGCGTTTGCCCTGGCGGGCGGCCAACCTTCACCCGCTTCCCTCGGCAAAGGGTTTGAGGGCAGCATAAATTACGTCGTTTATGGGTGTTGGAACGCCGGCAGACATGCCGGCTCGCACGACGGCGCCGGTGAGGGCCTCCAGCTCCAGGGGGCGTCCGGCCATAATGTCGGCGTGCATGGAGGCGTGCATATCTTCCAGATCGCCTTCAATGTAGGCCACGGTAGCATCCACAATATCGGCGGCGAGGGCTAACTGGCTGGCCCGGGCCACCTCCTCAATTTCCTTCATGCAACTGACGATGACCTGCCGCCATTCGGGACGCGGCATTATTTCGGCCATAGTCTCCCGGGAGAGGCTGGTAACCCCGGCCATGGTGGCAATGAAGAGGAACTTGGTCCACAAGATCTGGCGGATGTCGCGGCTGAACTGAGCACTGATACCGGCATCGGACAGGGCCTGCAGGATTGTGCGGCCCCGCTGGCTGTCGCTGCCGTCCGTCTCTCCGAAGGCGATCCGGACGACGCTGCCACTCTGCTTTATCATGCCCGGCTCCAGGCGCGCCGCCTCGATGTAGGCAGCCCCGGGCAGCACCCTTTCCGGGCCAAATGCCTCCGCCGCCGCCCGATAGCTGTCGATGCCGTTTTGCAGGCACAGAAGGTTGCTATCTCGGCCTATCAGGGGCCGCATGGCGGGCACTGCGGCGGCATTCTGGTAAGTCTTGACGGTCAGGAGGACCAGGTCAACGGGGCCCACCGAGGCAGGGTCAACCGTGGCTGACAGGTTTTCGCCGCAGGGGATGGTCAGCAATTCGTCATCGGTCTGAATTCGGAGGCCATGGGCCCGAATGGCCGCCAGGTTCTCGCCCCGCGCTATCAGGGATACCTGGTTGCCGGACAGGGCCAGCATGCCCCCAAAATAGCTGCCAATGCTGCCCGTTCCCATCACGGCTATTCGCATTATCCACTCCTGGAGCGCCAGGGTTTTCCCTCCGCCGCCCAATGAACGATAAACCCGGTTCGGGCAGATTACAACCGCCCATGTGTAGGCTCTTTATTGGGGCGCCGGAGTCTCCCGCAGGGCAATCGCATATTAATTGCTACCTGCCCGGGTCAAAGCGCTCTAGTCGGCAAATCATGTCATGCTGAGTCCGCCACGGCAGACTCAGCATGACATTTTCTCATAATGCGATTGCTCTCGAGTCTCCCGTTGTTTGCCTTGACTACCTTCAGTTTTCTACTTATGCTGGGCTTGCTTCAAGGAAGGACCCATCAGGACTATCAGTGGGAAATTACGGGACCGTGCGCAAGCAGGGTGCCCATTAAGGAGCAGCGGATGACCCAGCAACAGCCTGCCCCGCCCATCACGCCCCCTGTTCCCCAGCCGGAGTCGGACTTTTACTGGAAAAAGTGCAAGGAACGGGAGTTGTGGCTCCGCCGCTGCGCGGCGTGCGGCAACATTTACTTCTACCCACGGGACATTTGCCCGGCCTGTTTCTCGCGGAATACAGAGTGGATTCAGAGCAGCGGCAAGGGGACCGTACACACCTTCTGCATCGTGCACCGGGCGCCCACGCCTGCCTTCCGGGATATGGTGCCATATGTTCCCGTCATTGTTGAACTGGAGGGAGGAGCCCGCATCATCTCACACCTGGTAGACATTGAACCGGACCCGGAGGTTATCAAGTGTGGTATGGCGGTGGAGGTTACCTTTGATGACCTCACCGACACCATAAGCCTGCCCAAGTTCCGCCCCGCCGGCTAAAGGAATGGGACGATGGAACTGACGGGCAAGGTGGCCATAGTAACCGGCGGCAGCCGGGGCATTGGCCGGGCGGTGAGCCGGGGACTGGCAGCGGCCGGCGCTAAAGTTGTGGTAGCGTCACGCTCTGTGGATGAAGTAAAGGCCGGGGCTGAGTTTGAACGATACGCGGCGGGAAACATCCACGACACGGTGGGCAGCATCATTAGCGATGGAGGGGATGCCCTGGCGGTCAAGTGCGACGTCACCGAGCCTTCGGACCTGCAAGACCTGGTGACGACCACCGTTTCCCACTTTGGCGGCATCGACATCCTCTTCTCCAACGCCGGTATCGACTGCGAGTCACCCGTTGTCGACCTGGACCCGGACCTGCTTGACCGGGCCCTGGCGGTGAATATTCGGGCGCCCCTGTTGCTGTGCAAGTTTGCGCTCCCTACCATGTTGGCGCGGAATTCCGGCTCCATTATCGGGGTAACCTCCGGTTCCGCCAGGGGTTACCGGGAGGGCCGCGTGGGCTACTCCATGACCAAGGCGGCCCTGGAGCGAATGTTCCTGAGTATTGCCGAAGAGGTCCGCCCCCACAACATCGCCGTCAACCTGTTCAGTCCCGGCCGGGTGGATACCTGGATGAACCGTCGGGGCGACTGGCCCGGCACTGCCCACATCCCCATGGTCCAGCCCGACGAGGTTATTGACGCCGCCGTGTGGCTGGCCGGCCAGACCGCCCGGACTTTCACAGGACAGGTGGTGGAGCGGGCCGATTTCGGCGTGACGTGGGGCGCGGGAACGGTGACTTGACCGGTCCGTCCACCTGCAGTGGCCCCGCCAGCGACAACCGCACAAATCCGACTTTATCGATAAGGAAGCAAAAGGAGGCGACCCCATGACCACGCCCAATCCAGCCAGCGAAATAGCGCCCAAGATGGCAGAACTCAGCGCCAATGTTCTTTTTGGCGACGTTTGGGAGCGCCCGGAGCTTTCCAAGCGGGACCGCAGCATGATAACGGTGGCCACCCTGGTGGCCCTGTACCGCACCGACCAGCTGCGGGGGCACATCAACCGGGCCCTGGACAACGGGGTAACCAAGGAGGAGATCGGCGAGATAATCACCCACATGGCTTTCTACGCCGGTTGGCCCACGGCGGCCAACGCCGTCCGGGTGGCCAAGGAAGTGTTCGACTCCCGCCAGTAGGGCGCGGGCGCTTCGCAAAACAGTTGCAAAGGGAGCAGGCTTTCCGGGTCTGCCCCTCTCCTTAAGTTCCGGCAGCGGCACCGTTGCCAGCTTCAAGACATGGCGTACGCTGCCGCCAGAAACTCCTGCGCTGCCTCATAACCCCGGTCGCCTCCCCGCCGGATGGAGGGCAGCAGATAGACATTGGGCATTGAAGCTTCCAGGAACCGCGAGTAAACCTCTAGGGCCAGGTCAACCCCGGACCGCCCCGCGGATAAGTCCTCCCGCAGACGGGCGGGCTCCACGCCGAAGGCCACGCTGCCTGTCTCCACAATTTGAAGCCCCCAATAAATGGGTACGGGGCAGGGCGCGCCGACCTGCCGCTGGTAGGCATTCATAAAGAGAGCGGCAGTCCTCGTGTCGTATACGGGCTGGGTGATCAGGAAACTGGCCCCCGCTGCAATCTTTCGATGGGCGAGCGCGGCCTGGCGACCGGGTTCCTGCCCCGGGTCCACCGTAGCTCCAATGCAGAAATCGGTGGGAGAATCCAGCTTACGACCCCTAAAATCCGATCCCTGGTTCATCCGGGAAATGTGGGAAATCAGCTCCGTGGGCCGGTAATCGGATACGGCGGCAACCCTTCGGGCATCGGAGGCGGGAAAGGGGTCACCCTGGGCCACCACCACGTTCTCCAGCCCCAGCATGTGCGCACCCAGCAGGCTGGACTGGATGGCCAGGCGGTTCATGTCCCGGGTGAGCAGGGCGAAGATAGCGTTTCCGCCGGTTCGCTGCCGCAATGCGGCCGCCAGCATGGCCGAATCGGCGCGGACGGCGCGGCCGGGGTTTCGGTTGACCAGCAGGAAGTCAGCGTCGGGTAATACGGCGGGGAGATCCAGAAGATTGCCGGAGCGGGGCGGCGATAAATCGCAAATGAAGGCGGGCTTACCCGTAACCTCAAAGCCGGTTGCGGTTACCCTGGTCATCGTCTGCCACCCTTTGTGCCCATTTCCAGGGGCGCCGCTGCGAAACGGGACCGAACACCCGGTCACCGGGGGCTATGAGTCCAGCTGCTCCACGTATTCCCGGAAAATCCGCATGGACTTCTGCTCCGTCATGCCCAGGTAAAACCGGATGCCCTGGACGTATTCGACCACGTCCCGGGGCAGCATGAGCAGGTTTTCGCGGGGTTCGGCGATGTGATAGAGGGTGTCCACGCCATCTTCCAGGCCCACGTAAAGGGTGTCCTCCAGCACTGCCAGCTGGTAGGAGTCGATGCCCTGCCTGGCAATCCAGCGGGCATAAACGAAGGGCAGGCGGGTCCATTCGAACCACTCTTCGCCCAGGTCGTAACGATGCGGAAACCCCCGGGCGCCCCGCCGCTGCCGTAGCCCCCGGTCGCCCATCACCATGAAGGCATCGTGCTCATCACGCAGCCCAACGTACTCCCCCGGTTCAACCTTGTATTTAAGCTTGAGCAGGACCTGCAACAGTTTGACCGAGGTCTTAGAATCGTCAATCAGAGCAACTCGGGCGCCGTCCAGTTCCTCCACCGGCGCCTTGGAGTAGAGAAAGACGCTGCCGGCCCGGTCGGTGCTGGCAATACAGAATCCGCCCACCGGCTGCAGCAGATCCTCCTTTCCGTAAGTGTCCACGACGGGCACCAGGGCAGCGTCCAGGATGCCCTGCTCAATATCGTCCACAGCGCGATTGGGCATTGTATCCACCAATTGCATCCCCCTTCGCTCCGTATCGAAGTAAAAGGGTTCACAAATCATGTAAGGTATCCTGCCCACTTTCAACGACATATCAGTCAGCCGCTCCTCGACGCCAAATCTCATTGCAATAGCAGGCCGGTAGCCCGCCTTTCCGAATTCGCTTCAGACAGTAACGATTTTAGGTTGGGCTGTTAAGTCAGTCAAGGCAACCTGGCGACCAGCCAGGGCAATCGCGCATTAGGACAATGTCATGCTGAGTGAAGTCGAAGCATCTGAATCCGTACCTGCCAGCCAGGCATTGGGACCCGATCCACGACTCTCAGCCAAGAGCTTAGACCCTTCGGCAAGCTCAGGGTGACATGATTCTTTGCTGCCATTCCAGGCGCAATTTGAGGGCAATTTATGATGCGTTTTCCCTGCTGGCAACCTGGAACGGTTTGAAAGGATGGTGTAGCGACGTTAAACTGGGGCCGCCAGGGACCAACTTCCCGAGGACCGAACAAGGAGTCGCTCATGTCGCGAATACCACTGCCTACTGCCGAGAGCATACCGCAGAACCTGAGAAGCGTTTTTGACGAAATTAACGCCGGGGCCGGCGGGGTGGGCACCGGCCCCATGTCCATCCTGAAGCACAGCCCGGAAATGGCCCGCCGCGCCATACCCTTCTGGGAGTACGTGCGAAACGAATCCACCGTGCCCCACCAGATGCGGGAACTGGCGATGCTGGTTACGGCCAGGGCCAAGGACTGCGTCTATATCTGGGACCGGCATGTGCCCATTGCCAGGCAGTCCGGGCTCAGCAACGAACTGATTGACGCTCTGCGGGACAAGAGACCCCTGCCAGAATTGTCTCCGTCCGAGGCCGCGGTCATCAACCTGGCCACCGAATTCTTCACCGGCAGCAAGGTCAGCGAAGCCACTTTCCAGGCCGTGCACCAGCAGTTCGGCACCCAGGCCATGGTGGAACTGGTGACGCTGATGGGGTACTACGCCATGTTGGCCTTCAACGCCAACACTATTGACCTGCAACTGGCCCACGAGTCGGAGGAACCGACGCTGCCGGTTTAGGTCTGCTCCGGCCGGTCAAGCTCGAAGTCGCATTGAGGATTCAGCCGGTATTGGCCTGCCCCGTGAGTACCGCCGCGGGTCAGGGATCGGGCGCGACCCGCACCGTCAGCACGTCTACGTCGTGGTACTGCCGGTGGCGCACCGATGATGCGAAGTGGCGCAGCAGGCGGAAGGAAATCTGCCGGTCGTCGTCGCCTTCCGGGTCTTCCTCCAGGTAGGCAATGCGGTCCTCCAGGTTCTCGCCGGCGGAGGCTCCCACCATTTCCAGTTCCATCTGACCCTCCACTTGCCGGGCGGTAACCACCAGACTACGACTCGTCGCGTCTTCGGTGGCCCCCAGCAGGCTGGACAGGGCCTCTTCGCCGGCCGAGCGCAGGCGTCCGGTTGCAGTTTCGTTCCACCTGCTCCTGGCCGCCACCTTGTCCAGAAATTCATTCAACTGTGGGAGCGACGACATAGCCAGCGGCAGGTTGATCCGGCGCGGCCGCTTCGTGGTCAATTCCATCAGGAGAGACAGCGCCAGTACGCAAGTCGCTCCGGTAGTCATTCCGCTGCCAAGCAGAACGGCCCACCCTCCGGCCAGGAGATTCGGAAAGATTATCTGCTGCTGGAAACCTATGCCCACCCACAGGGAGACGCCCGCCACCGCGGCCCGGCGGGCATCCAGTCCGTCGCGAACCAGGGTCCGCATACCTTCAACAAAGAGCAGGGCCATCAAGTAGATCAGGAAGGAAACCAGCACCGGAATGGGAATGGCCGCCAGCAGGGCAAGCAACTTGGGAGAAAGAGCCGCCACAATCAGCATCCCTCCCCCGTAAATGCCCAGCCACCGTGAGGCGACGCCGCTGAGGACTACCCGGGCGGAAATTCCGGGGCTCAACAACAGGGGAAGAGTACCCACCAGGGCGGCCACCAGATTCCCCGCCGCCAGCAGATTATGGGCCCCCTGCACCACTCGGAAGTCGGTTGCCCGCGGCTGGCGCCACGACAATCTCTGAAGCGCGATACCGTCGGAGATTGAGTTGATGGTGGTCGCCAGGTAGACCGCCACGAAGCCGGGCAGCAGGGACCAGAAAGCAGCCCCAAAAGACAGATCGATACCAGAGAGAACCGGTGTGGGCACCCCAATCCACGGAGCAGCCATCGCCGGCGAAATATCGTAGATGCCCCACAGAGCCGACAACACGCAGCCCACCAGGATGCAAGCCACCGGACCCCATTGCTGCCAGGAAGACGGGGCGTAAAGGCGAAACCCCAGCAAGAGACAAAGATTGACACCCACCAGTACCGGAGCAACAAGACCCGGCGCTCCGTCTGGTACGTCGGACAGGCGGGGCAGCATTACCAGCACCACCGTGGAGCCCATTAGCATCAATACCGTGCCCGACACCAACGGCGTTATCAGCCGTCGAAGCAGGGACAGGCGGGCTATGAAGGCAACCTGGATCAGGGCCGAGCACACCATCACCGCGGCCAGGAGGGCCGGACCACCGGCGAGCAGGGCGGCAACGGAAACGGCCAGGAAGGGAACGCCCGCTACCACAATCAAGGGGTAACCTGAGCCCAGACGCCAGAACCGGAGCGTCTGCAATGCGGTGACGATCCCACATACCAGAAGGGCAGCGAAGAGGACCCAGGTAACGTATGCATGGGACTGCCCGCCCGCCAGGGACACCACGGAAACAACCGCCACCATCGCGGCGAGGGGGCTGGTGATGTTCTGGAACCCCTGAAGGGCCGCAGACAGATGCGGGGGACGCTCGTCGGGCTGGTAAATGAGACCTTCGTTAACCTGGGCCAATACCTGGTCCACCCTCCTGGAAACTACAGGCCAATTTCTGAGGAAACCGAATCCTGGTCGCGGGCGGTGGCTGTTGCGCCGACGGGCAGTGAACGAGGAGGACCAGCAGTGAGGGATATGGCCGGATCGACGGATGCAGGTGACAAGGTCGCCCAGGTTTGAGGCTGCCCGCCAGGCATCTCATTCAGTCAGTTCAGGCCGGAAATATGCAGTCCGCTTGAGAAATCTTAACCCTTCTACGCGCTCGCTTCGGGAAAATGCAACGGCAATCTAACCGATAACCATAGTTTGGCTGACCAGCATCGGGGTTGGACATATTCTACACGATAAGACCCCGAGTTATGGGGCGCCAATGATGGCGGGCGGCGTTCCGGTCGAGGCGGAACCGCGGGCGAGACGGGACAGCTAGAAGGCCTGCCCTCACGCAGTCGCCGCACCGAGTCACTTGATTTGAAGCAGCGCCCGGCGGAACCTGCACTTGACAGCCTCAATGGGAGAGATTTAACATTCTCTATGGTACCGGGGATTGTTTCCCCTGCCGGTGGCGGCTCGGCAGTTGGTGTCCGCAAGAGCGCCAGCTGTGGGCAAAAGCCCGGGGATATAGCTCAACTGGGAGAGCGCGGCGTTCGCAATGCCGAGGTTGGGGGTTCGAGCCCCCCTATCTCCACCAACCTGCCCCTGTAGCTCAGAGGATAGAGCGGCGGCGTCCTAAGTCGCGCGTCGGGGGTTCGAGTCCCTCCAGGGGTACCAGAACAGTTGTTGCATTACTGGATCACCCATCAATAGAGCCTCCTAAAGATCCAGTGGTCACGGGGCGCTAGGCCGCCACAGAAAGTGGAAAGGAGTCGGCTAGCGACGCCCTCCCCTACCGGCCGTATGTGCGGTAATTTTTGCGTTTCAGGCTCCCGCTGTCGTACCGCCCCCTGTGCCGGCATTTTCGTTGCACTTCTAGTGGGTTAAGGCAAGTACGGTTACCGGGGTAGGAGCAACCTGGCTTTGCGCACATTGCCGTTTCACAGATCTCCATTTGCCGAGCAGATCCACAGCGACGACATTTGATTCCCTGAAAGGCTGCTACTCAGCACAGCAGGATAACCAGGGACGGTTGCCTGTATTCAAGACAAACTCTGACTGCGGAATTGCTGGTTCAATCTGAACACCACGGAATCCACATCCCAGGTCCGGTGTTCCCAATCTACTGAAATACAGGGCGAAGCGTGCTAGGTATGCTTCGGCGAAGGGACTATCGAGGGACGCTCTCCGCTCCAGACCGCACGCTTTGCCTCGTGGCAGGGTCGCCAACTGCTGGAAATCCGCCACCAAATCGGGCAGGGTGAGAGCTCCTGGGAGGAAGTAAAACCTCTTGGGTTGGTCATCTTGTCAGTTGTTTCCAAGCCGGGATTCTCAATTGACTCGGCCCTGATCCTGTCCAAATAAGGGGTTCCACCTCAGCTTCTCGCTTCCGATCTGACCTACTGTTGTCCAGCAGTAATCACAAGCGTCGGTAACCGGCTTCGCCATACGGGTACCCAAGGATGGAACTACTTGCCCGAGCTAGCGCGCGACTATCATAAAGGATAGTCAACCTTTGGCGATGGGACCAGGATTAATACATAGGCCCGCCATCTCACGAAGAACCCTGCTGCTCTCGCTTGGC
This sequence comes from Dehalococcoidia bacterium, assembly GCA_965207275.1. GTDB lineage: Bacteria > Chloroflexota > Dehalococcoidia > Lucifugimonadales > UBA3495 > Bin22. Next base: position 672,143 of record CBDBMH010000002.1, on the reverse strand, counting down.
CCATTCCATGAAGGACACCGTTAGTCGCCTGAAGCTCGGGGCCAACTCCATGTAAAGGCGCAAGAAAGACTCCTCGGCGTCTTCCCCAAAATATTCCCTCTCTGGGGCCAAGTCTTTCAAAAAGAAAGCGGCTGGTTGGCCAACTGCGTTTCCCACCTGCCACAGCAGGATGGCAGTAGGCTGGGTAAGCCCGCGCTCCCAGTCGGAAATCGCAACCGAAGAGACGCCAATCTGAATCCCCAACTCCTTTTGCGTCAAACCAGCCTGCCGACGAGCGAGACGAATTCTTGCTCCAAGTGATTTCTTCAGTTCTTCTGGGGTCTGCTGCGGTCCCGTCAAGGCCATTCTAGCCGCGCTCGTCTTTCAGGATTTCTCGCCATTGACATCTAATTCGGTATTCTTTATACTACTTCGGATAAACCGAAGTTATAGCCTTGCTGCTAAGCTTCTGACTTATAAGAGAAGCTCAATTGAGGATATCTCCAGGACTTATGATAGCCATGCCGTCAACGGCCGCTCCACCAGAACCTCAAGGAATGGATGATGAGTCCCCTTCCGGCGGGAACCCCGAACCCTTTACCCTAATCGACCTATTCTGTGGGTGCGGTGGATATTCCTACGGGTTCCAGTTTCCTGTCGATGAATGTGGGCCCTGGGAAATTCTACGGGCTTTTGATGTCAACTCCAACGCGGTGCGTACATTCAATTGCAACGTCGGCAGTGAAATAGCAAGGGTCGCCGATCTTGAAAAGGAAGATCCTTGGGGTCATCTCCATGATTTGAACCTTGACCCCGGGCAACTTACTTGTCTCCATGCCTCGCCCCCGTGCGAAGCTTACAGTGCTAACAACCGCAAGAATGGCCACGGTAGGGACTTTCGATTCGGGATTGCGCTGAATTGGGTTGGCGCCTTTCGACCGAAAATCGTCACTATTGAAAATGTGCTTCGGCTGCGTGATTGGGACACAGTCATTCAAAAGCGGCTTTCGGCTATGGGTTATGACGTCGATTGCTTCGTCGTGAACAGCGCCGACTATGGGGTGCCGCAACATAGGAAACGGCTATTTTATGTTGCGTATGAAAAAAGCCTTTCATCAGTCCCCTCAGCACCCACCCCTAGACACGCCTCCCCGGACCGTTTGAGCACGGGTCAAATGCCCTGGATCACTGTTCAGCAGGCTATAGGGGACCTCCCCTCAAGAATAGCTGGCCAAGGGCCAGACCAGTTCATATCCCGGTTGGATACCTGTAGCACCAAGGTTTGTGCCAGAATAGGCGACTACGCCGCCCTGCTCCGCCCAACTAGAGGCTCCAAAATATCGAATCATCAAGCCCGCGCTCTCAATGAGCTTATGCAGCAGCGGGTTAAAGCTCTAAAGCCGGGCCAAGCAATCGCCCATCTGCCTGAGGAACTTCAACCAAAAATGGGTTTTCGCGGCGCTTATGGACGGCTTGACCCGGACCAGCCTGCCAAAACCATCACTACGGGGGTTCGCGGTCCTAGCCACGGGCCGTTCTTCCACTACGCCCAGGACCGGTTGATTACCATCAGAGAGGCCGCACGGCTACAAAGCTTCCCTGACGACTTCGCATTTCATGGGGGATTGGATAGCCAAGCGTATCAGGTAGGCAATGCCGTACCGCCGCTATTGGCGGCGGCATTCAGGCGTCTGTTTTCCAAAGTGGTAAGAGCCGCCTGCACCTCCCCGCCCGCTTCTAACGGATAAGACTATTTCCTCAGCAATTTCCTCCAAACGTATTTCGATTTCCCGGTCGTCATAACGCAACACACGCCAGCCTGAATCTTGCAGGGCTCTAGTCACTCTTTTGTCCCGCTCCACGTTCTTTCTGATTTTCTCCTGCCAATAGGGGGACATCCGAGCCAGACGTTCTTCGGATAATTTCTTGCCGTGCCAAAACGTACCGTCGACGAATACCGCGACTTTAGCCTTTGAAAAAACAACGTCGGGTCGCCCAGGCAACCCTGACACGTCAACGCGGTACCGCAACCCTCGTTTCCACAAAGCGCGGCGGAGAGTCAGCTCGGGCTTCGTATTTCTTGATTTGATCCGGGCCATGATCCTGCTTCGCTGCGATGCCGAAACCTGATCCGCCATACTTGCCTCCCATATGCTGGTCTAGGAGTCACCGCTAGGCAACTCGGGCGCGTCCGTCCCGTCTCCGTCCAACGATTCTTGCATCCTGCGCAAGTACTCGCGCATGGGGAGAGGAAGGAGCGCGAAGCTCTTGACAGTGAGTCCTCTAGCCCGTTTTAGAGCGGCGAGGCGGGCGACTATTTCCGATTTGAGCTCCGACTCCAGCTTGTGACCCCAGACCTTGCACTGTTCATGCGCCTCATACACAACTGACGGGATCAACCTGCTAACTCTCTTGTTGCTCAGGAAGTTGTGGTCCGAATCCCTAGTCAACTTAGTTACTGAAATGGCCTCGACGATGTAGCTCACTCTTTCGGCAACGCGGTCCTTAGCTTCGCCGGGCTCTAAGCTGCGAATAGAGTCTAGGAATTCATACCTTGGCAGACCCGGACTCGGGTCCGCACCAGTATGCCCTATGTAAAACATGACGTAGTCGGCCTCGCCGCACATGCGAACATAATAGTCTTCGCCGACGTCCACACTTTCTAAGTAATGGGGAGCGCCGCTCCACCTTTCTCGCTCCTCCTTCATGCGCTTCTGGTCGTCCTCGAATTTTTCCACCCATCGCCCTTCTGCAATCCGAGACCTATATAGGCTTGTGACTAGATGAGGAAAGGGGCGCAATACCGCGAAGGAGCAGGCTATCATCCCTTCCGGTGGGTCAACTGCGGTCAAAACCCGCGTCATAGCGTGGTTGTCGTTGATGTGGCCGGAAAGGGTCATATCCCACAAGGGGTCTATTGGTTGACCAAACTGCTTGGCGGAACCGCGCGCGATGTACCAGTTCAGCAAACTCGAGAATGTCTTAAGCTGAGTCGATTTCACCGCACCAGCGAACACCAACCTCTGAGAATCCTTGACCGCCCTAAGGATGCTGTAGCTGAGGGCGATCCCTTCTCGGACCATCTCCCCGTATTCATCGGGGCGGTTGTAATGGCTAAACTCCCGTTCCTGAGGAGTCACTGTCCCATCTCGAAAGTGGACGCGTGGTCTAGGGAGCATCCGACCAGACCCGCGAGAGCGGTCGTTTCCCAACGCTCGTGCGGTACCGAGCATTACCCGCTCGTCTACACGGTACTGGACCACATCAAGGGCGGTCTTCTTGAGGTGTTCATACTCAGAGTCCGTCAAGTCGGGATGCCAGGGGCGCGCAAGAATCATACCCCGGTTGCTTGGGTCTTCCAGCGCGGCCCTTGTCATGGGAACGCCATGATAGGGAAAATCGAAATCGCTGGCGGCCGGCTCAGGCAACCGAACACGGACAATGCTGTTGTTGAAGGTGAGGACAAGTTCTCCGCTGTCCTCGACGAATTCCGCTCCGAGGCCGGCGCGCACTACGCCTGCGTGGGTACTGCCGTCGCTTCCACCCACGGGATAGGTCTGTTCTGGCGCTCCGGCAATATCCTGGGAGAAGGGAGCGTAGAAAATCGCCCTTTCTCCGAAAACCCGCATCCTAAGCGCGTCCTTGACCATGTTCCAGTCTGGGTCGATGTGGTGGGTTCCGCCTTTGACTTGGTCCACATTGCCCAAGTCGAAAACTATCGTTGAGAGACCATAGTAACTATGGACCAATGTAACTAACTCACTGTGTCTAGCGCCGATTTCCTGTTCAACGACGGTATCTTTGGTTTGGGGGTCAGCGTAGTCCTCAAGGTTTTCTTCCAGCCTGGCCAACTTGTCGCGCAGCATTTCCAGCACTAGCTCAACCGGGTCCTCTTGCATTAACCCCTCGGCCGCTTTTTTCAACACGTCATTTCTACGGCTCTCAAAGTAGTCAACTGCGTCCAAGTACCTAGCCAAAGCGTCCGGTGCCGACAGGCTCCATAAAGCCTCCTGAATGTCGGTCAACGACAGCGGATTCTCCGGGGTGAGGAATTCAGAGAGCCGATATATCCGAGTCGCCGATTCCTCCGGAATGTCCACTTCCAAATTTCCGCGGGCCTCGAGTCTGTTCATGATTCGGTGATACGCTTGAATGGTGACGTTGTCGCCCAACAACTGGTCGTCTTGTAGCGCCTCCCAGATTTCTCGCACGCTCGCTCCCAACGGTGCCTGTTCCCGGAGGAAGCGAATTATGGCTGACTCCCTCGAGCGCATGTCGATAGAACGGTTTATGCGGTTAGTCATCCGTCCCTACCTCCATCATTTCCTCAAGGGATTTCTTTTCGTTCCAGCCGCGACTAGCCAGATCGTCCCATATAGGAGGGTTTCCTCCTCCGTGAGTGGTCGCCCTACTCCGGATGTCGATCATCGTCGCATGCTTTACAGTTTCCGCCGACCCCGTCAGGATGCAGGTCCCAACCGGCATCTTGGGTAGCTTCCTTACGAGTTCAGTAGAGGCGTCCGAAAACACGCCTCGAAGTGCGTCGAGTTGGTCTGGCTCGATAGCGTGCAAGAATCTGGTCAACAATCTCTTGAGGATAGACCGGTCAACGTCGCTGGGACTCTGCGTCGTTAAAATGAGGCCAATTCGCAGATGGCGCCCCAGCCTTGCCAACTCACGAAGGACCTGACTGGCTACAATGTCGTCGTTGTGCGGTGCGACGAGGTGGAACTCGTCAATGCTGAGCACTACGAAAGGCAGTTTCTCCATTCTGGCCAACCTTTGGAGGTCTCTCGCGATTGACGCTACGATAAGCCTTAGGTCGGTAATGAGCAGGTCCCTACAATCGATATTGATGATTTTCCCCGGCGTTAGCTGCCCCTCCCAATCAAACGGATCCCCGATGTAAGGTAGCCTGCCGAGACTCTGAGCCCTTAGCTGGGCGGGTCTCCAGGTGTTCGCCTTCATTTCAAGACTCGGAGCGATACTTTCAATCGCCTCGCACAAATCGTCGACGTGAAACTCCTCCCCCCTGGATAGGGTCCGCTCCTTAAGGAGTTGCTCGTGGGCGAACTGGACCAGGGTCTCGATGTTCGTGCCTTTGTTGATGGCCGGGATTGCTTCCACCACATCGGATGAGGTCAACGCGCTAAGCGGGAGGGTGAACCCTCCCCTCCCAGGCCTAAGATTTACCCCGCCTAGTTCCTTAGTGGCGTCAATGAGTTCGCCATTGACATCTATGTTTACTTGGGGTACCCCATGCCTGATGAGTTCCTCCGCCAGGACTCCCCGGGTATAACTCTTTCCGCTCCCGATGCCCCCGCATATGAACATGTGCCTTTGCACGACGCTCCTATTCACATGGGCTGGTATCGTTGATCCGTGGATAACCCCTATTTCCAGAGCCGCCTCCGGATCTGGGTCGAGTCCCAGCGCCCTGGCTGTTAGGTCCGGCCCGGCTTCATATACCCATGCCCCAGCCCTTGGCAGTGTCTCGACTTCCTGGATTCTCTCCACAGTGCCGTCATTCTTTAACACGGCCTCTTCCAAGAGTTCGGCTCGTGCCTTGCGGAATATGACAGTGGAATCCCCTTCCGGAGCGTACCTCGTCTCGAACGGCACTACTTCGCTCACCGTGGAGCCCACAGCGTCTTCGTGCGGGTTGTTGTCAGAAACATTGTCGACGCGGGCAAGCAGCAACACGGACCGTCCATCCGCTTTGATTCCTTCGACCGCAACCATTCTGGAAGCAGTAGTGTTCGCGTTAGGGCGAACCCTAAAGCGGACCTCATGGAGATTGGGCGTTTCACCGTCGAATACCACTTGCCCTATGGGGGCCGGAGCGGGCATTAGGGCGGGGGCAAAACTGATATTTCCATTGCTCGTCATAGCGACCTCCGAGTATAGGTTAACCATTAATCAGTTAATAGTTATAAGTTAATACCCTCCAGGCTATTGTGTCAAGTAGGGTGCCCAAATGTTTAGCTTCTCAGTCCCCAGTCCTATCGACTTTGGGACTATCAGATGGTTCTAGCTTGGCTATGAGGAGGATAGAAAGACTCTCCCTGCCAACAGCAATTTTAGGCCGCGGCGTAGACCTTCATCTTGTCTTGAGAACCTAGGATGTTGTTCGGGAGGCCCAGTCCTAATCTGCTCCCCCAACGTGGGTCCAACCTAAGTTCCAGTTTTGTGGGATAATCTGGAGTGACAAACAAAGGTCTTTTGCCATCAACAAATTCCGTACACATGAGAGCAGGTCGCCGTTGCCCTGCTCAAGAGGGAGCAAGAAAGGCCATAGGTCAGGGTCTGCCGTATGGCTTCGGCGAGGAGCGGACCTTCTATCGCCATCGCAATGGCTCGGAAATTGGGCCCTAATTCACTCCATCATAATTCGGCCTGACTCCGGGAACTGTCGCAGGTCATTCCCCAGTGTGTGCTATAGGTAACCCTATCTGGTTCGACGGAGGTTGGAAAGTGTCTACGAATAAGCAGCGCCTCTATGAGGATGAAGATGTCTTTCAGGGACATGATCCAAATGAAACTTCTGTACCCAATACTAGGCTGTACACTCAACCGTACGACCTCGTAGTTACCTCTCTTCTGGGGCAAATCGAAGATGGTACAGTGCATCTGCGCCACATCAGTGAAAGACCGAGGTTTCAGCGCAGGTACGTTTGGCCGGACCGACTAGCGTCTCGCTTGATCGAGTCGATTTTGCTGAACGTTCCTATCCCACCCTGTTACTTCGCCCAGAACGACGATTACAAGCTCGATGTAATCGATGGCCAGCAAAGGATTTACTCGGTCTACAGATTTGTCGAAAACCAATTCAAGCTCAGAGATTTGGAGATACTAACTCACCTGAATGGCAAAGCATTTTTTGAACTCCCAGGTCCAATGGCCCGCAAGATTGAAACCTACACTCTGCGCTGTGTGGTTGTAACCAATGACTCTGATCCTGATATACGGTTCGAAGTGTTCGAACGCCTGAACACCAACACCGTGCCCCTGAATGCTCAAGAGCTGCGCAACAGTATATCGCGAGGGGCTCTCATCGATTTGTTGGGGGATCTCGTCGAGTACTCTCCTTGGCTAAGGATATTAAACCGGAAAAGCCCAGATTCCCGTATGAGGGACGAAGAGATGATACTGCGTTTCTTCGCCTTTCACATTCTGGGTCAAGAAAGCTATGAAACTCCGCAAAAGAATTGGTTGAATGAGGCCGCCGACTATGGACGCGGTTATTCTGGTGAACAAATCGAAGCTCTCGCTTCAGTTTGGAAGAGTACTATCGACAAATGCCTTCTGATTTTTGAACCTGCGGAATGTTTTCGCAGGATTCCTATAACCAAGCGCCAAGTGGTCAATCGCGCCCTCATGGACCTTACGATGGTTAGCCTTGCCAGCATACCTCAGGCGGACGTGGAGCGCGAATCAAGCACTTTCTACGACCGGTATGGGGCCCTTCTCAAAGACGAGGAGTTTGATGATCTGATTACGCGCTCAATTGACCACAAGTCAAGGATGCGGAGGCGGTTCGAGCTATGGTCAACCCATATCACGAAAGGTTTGTTTTAACTCTTTAGATGGCTAGATTTACATCCGCCTATTCGAGGTTGATTCGCAGGCTAGATGAAATCGAGGCGATTATTTCCATCGCTCGAGGCGTCTCCCAAATAGCCGCGCCCCACCCGAATCCGTCTCGTGTCAATGCCCTCTGTAGAGGAGGAATTGTGCTGCTGTGTAGTCACGTAGAAGGGTATGTAGAGGACTTGGGCACTGTGGCGATCAACAGCCTAGCTAGAAGGAATCTGCCGAAAAGCTCAATGTCCGACGCCTTCAAGTACCACCTTTCGCGCGACCTGATCGATGACATCAACAGGACAACCGACCCGGAGACGATTGCCCATAGAGTCAATGCTTTTCTAACTCGCGACAATCACATATGGGATACTGCTCCCAATTTCACAAATCAGTTGCCTGTGGAACCTTTCGTTAGAAACTTCGCTACTCCTAGGCACGAAAATATACGCAGATTCTTCGGCAGGTTTGGATATCAAAACTTTCAGAACGATTTAGCTGCGCACCTTCGAAGCAACTACTTGGTTTGCCGGAACATGGTGGACCACGTCGTCGACCAGCGAAATAAAATCGCTCATGGAGACTTTGTCACCGCAGGCGCCCCGGCGGATTTGCAGGATATGAGCGTGCTTGTCAAGTTGTACTGCAGAAGTCTGGACAACGTAGTTGGAAATTGGTTCAGGAGCAGAGGTTGTCCTATAAGATAGTGCCCTCAAGCTTTACCACGACGGCTGGCATGATAGGGTTCTTGGCCTACCCGCCCCCAGCAGAGGCGTACTAGAGGGAGCGGTGGGAACGGGAAGAGAAATGTAATGGAAGGGGAGGTTCACCTGGTACCAAGGCATTACTGCTGGTACGAATTCTGGGAATATCACTTAACTCCGCCTAGATTCTGCCTAATTTCCTCCATTCCTCTAAGGAGACTATGAAAATGTTGGTGCTGACACCAATAAATCCTCGCGAGCTTTAGTCCCATCTTGTCCTGACATAGAACGAGACGTCTGGGAAGTGCCTCTCGAAGACTTGTTGTGCGGCACGGGCATGTGCTTCGGCTAATGATAACGCTTGATCATTTCCCCAACCCAATCCGCCGATCTCTTTGATGACATAGCCGATCCCTGCATATACGTTGACTTGGTTCAATTTCAGAAGGGCGGAAACAAGATGTGTCTGAGGATCGTCGACTACTAGGTGAGCCCATCCAGCCACATCAGCCACATAGCGACCATCTTTGGTTTTAGGAGCCGATTCCAAGTGCTCCGAAGCCGCTTCATCTCCGGCCTTCTTGGCCTCGTCAAGTACGGAGCGCACTTGGGAAACGAGGCTATCGGATGCCTTGGGGCTCCTGAATTGGCTAATACGCGAGGACGGGACATTATCTAGGCGCAAGAGGTTCATTTCTTCCGGGGTCATGGTTGACTCCAGTTTATCCAAGGAAATTACCAGTGTGTTGTCTAACGAAAGCTTTGAGAACGGCTGGTCAAAGTCATTTCCTCCTGCGTCATGCAGCTCCTTTAGCCTGGCTAGAACCAGCTCAGATTCCTCCGTACTCGGGACAACAATGAAGATCTGCGAAAAGGAAACTGGTTCACCAGACAGCCAAATCGGTAGACCTGGACAAGAGCACTTATCCTGCAAGTCCACCCAGCGCCACTCCCGCTCATGAGACCAGTCGATGGGCCTGTTGGGGTCAAAAGACATTGCTACGTATCGGTATTGTTCACTTTCTGATAACCCGCATGAAGGCGACAACTTTCGAGGCCATCTCTTCCCCAACGATGGATCTGCACGGATTTCCTCATGTTGCCCCGACAAGCCATATATAACAGGCCTGGCCCCGGCGGAGAAAAGCTCACTCTTCAAAACCCCGATGGCATAGTTTCTAACCGAATCGTCGCGCCGTCGTTTTGCGTAGTCAAGTAGGGCGTAAAGAGGCATCTCTGTGAAGCAAACAGCCGCACGCGGGCCATAAATCGTTGGCCGGCCGTTTCTGAATGCCCAAGTTGCCCTTATGTGTCCGTCCGTAATGATCTTGAGCAAGACTTGTAAAGCATCAGGATCCGGGTCTGTAGGATATTCTTCATCGCTTATTCCCCAGTGATCAAAGCGGTCATTCAGTTCTTTGTTTTGGTGATAGGGAAAGCCTCGATACAGATCGAAGTTGATGTCTGCACTGTCCGGCCGATTACGCCCGTTGTAGTCATGGATGAAATGCAAGGCCCATTCGCTAAGGTCTTCACGAAGCATAATCTTCCCGTGCCACCTGCCAAAGTCAGATTGAACCAGTTTTAACTTTGTAGAGGTTGGGTGGCCCTCAGTCTCGCAAATACTCGAAGATGCCACATTGCCGCGGTCCCAAAGACTCTCAAATGCCGATCACATATTCTCTAATCTCCAATTATGGGAGCGGCAGTATATCAACGTAACGAGTCCCTCCGCAATGGTCCACCGGAAGACCATGTAGGTGGTACGGGGACACCTCCAACTGCACCCGGCCCGGCCAGACATCCGAAATCGAGCGTGGTGACCGCGTATTTTCCAGGCCGACGGTATCAATTGCCTTTTGCTTGCAGGACGCCCACATGGTTGCCAACGGGCTAGATGGTCTAGAATTCGAACAGCCCGACAGAATGACGAGCAGGGTGGAATTACTGGCGGCATTCCCCGGCCATCGACGTTGAGACGACCACTGCCCCAAGACAGCCTTTTGATAGGGCGCCTTGTATGACATGAAGGAAACGGTGGGAATAACGTCCCACCCTTAGGAAATGAATGGATTCGCCCAGGCAACCAGCCAGCCCTGGGACAACCACTGCGGTTTTAGCCAGGCCAAGGATCAACCCCGAGTCCGCAATCCCCCTCGAAGGTGACCGAGATTCAAGATTCCGGAATCAGGTCAACCTGCTACCGACCACCATCATTCATAACAAGAGGGGGACATTATGAAGGAGCAGATACAGCTTCCCACACCCGCAGCACTCTACGCCCGGGTCTCCAGCGACCGCCAGGATGTGGACCTCTCCGTAGCCGCCCAGCTCAGGGCGCTCCGGGAATACGCCAGGGACAACGGCTACACGGTGACCAGGGAGTACATCGACGAAGCCGAGAGCGGTAGGATCGCCGATAGGCCCCAGTTCCGCAGGATGATCGACGAAGGAGGCCGGGCCAGCTCTCCCTTTCAAGTCATCCTGGTCTGGAAGTTCAGTAGGTTCACCCGCAAGGGGGAGCATGCCGTAGCCTTCAAGTCCATGCTGCGGCGCAAGGGCATCCGCGTCGTATCCATTACGGAACACGCCGACGACTCCCCGACCGGCAAGCTCATGGAGGCCATTATCGAGAGCGTGGACGAGTTCTATAGCGAGAATCTGGCGCAGGAGGTGGTCCGGGGGATGCGGGAAGCCGCCTCTCGGGGCTTCTGGATGTCCACCTGCGCTCCCTATGGGTACAAGAAGGTCTATGTCCAGGACGGGGCCAAGAAACGTCCCAGGCTGGAACTCGACCCGCCCGCCGACAAGGTGGTGGGGCGAATTTTCCAACTGGTGCTGAAGGGAAAGACCATCAACGATGTGACAAAGACCCTGAACGCTGAAGGCGTTCCCACCACCAGGGGGAAGAAATGGAGCAAGACCACCATCGTCAAAATTCTGAACAATGAAGCCTACACCGGGACCCTGGTCTGGGGGAGTGCTCTCAAGGACGGCGCACCGCCGGTAAGGGTGGAGAAAGCGTTCCCAGCCATCGTATCCAAAAGGAGGTTTCTCCAGGCCCGGAAGCTCCTGGAGTCGCGTGCTCCCAGCAGGATGCACCCCAGAAGGGCAGCCAGCCCCTACCTGTTCAGCGGGCTGATGAAGTGCGAGACCTGCGGCACGGCCATGACCGCCTCCGAAGCCAAGAGCGGCCGGTACACCTACTACGTCTGTCACTCGCTGTTGAAGCGGCGCAGCGGAACCTGCGATACCCCCAGGCTCAACGCCAGGAAATTCGAGGAGTTCATCGTAGGGCAGATTCAAGAAAACATCCTCGCCGAGTCCAATATCCGTGGCCTGATAAAGGCGTTGGAAGAGGAAATGGAGGGAGTGGTGCACAAAGAACGTCAGCGGTTGGCGACAATTGAAGAGGAACTTGATGCTGTGCAACGAAAGCTGGGCCGCATCTGGGACATCGTCGAAACCGGCGACATCGATGTCACCCACGCGGCGCAGCGTATCAGGGAACACCGGGATAGACAGGAGATCTTGGAGGTCGCCGCTGAGGAAGCGCGGTGGATACTAGCGGAAAGGAGAGCGTTGCTGGACAGGGCCGACGCCATAGTCTCCTACGCTGCCAGAATGAGCAGGTTCCTCCGGACCTGCGAGTACACTGAGACCAGAGCTTTCGTCCGGTCCTTCGTGAAGGAAATCCAGGTCAAACCCGGCAGGGCTGTCATTGCCTATTCAATTCCAACTCCAAACGGGATTCCCGTTGGCAGGCCGGACTTTGCGGATTTCGCGCTGAAACGGGGACTCGTGGATGCAATGGACTCTGGCAACCCGAGAGAAATACGGCCTGCGGCTGTCGATCGCGACCAGTTGGGCCCATTCATCGCCACCCTTGTTCTGCCACTGGTCCATGACGGGCGTGACCAGTCAGATGGCCAACTGCCCAGCGATTAAAGACCGCTGTGCTCGACTCGGGCGGCACCCGTAGTGTCCGAAATCCCATTATTGCAGGAGGTGATACGGGCGTCATGGCAGGATAGCCAAATGGCGGAATTGCCGGCTGGCCCGTCGCGTTGTTAGCGCCAACGGTTACCGGGGCCAGCCGGTCCCTGCTTACCTTGCGGTTGATCGTCAACGGCCTGGGGTCCAAAAGACACCAACGTGGCTGTAGGCGGAGGGATGGCCAGGCAGGAGTAAACGCGCCAACCACCCCAGGTCCACCCAGAGGAGGGGCGCTCCGCGCAGGGAACCATAGTACAGGTTCATGCCGTCGGTGTAGGTGTTGGCGCGAATGGGGATCATCCAAGAACAAAGCTGAGGCTGTGGGCAGTCAGCTTCGTGCCCAGGCGGGGGGGTGATGGTTGCAAACTACCCGGTTTCCTCGGCGAGAGTCAAGGAGTGCAGTCAGGGCAAGCACATTTCCATGTCTGGCCAATTCCGGGAAACCTCGTCGTTCCCGCGCCGGCGGGCATCTCGAACCTATAGACCATGTACTTCCCTAAAGCGGGAACTACTACCCTTGTCTCAAAGTTGGAATGCGGTGCCCTGGGATAGCAGCGAGGCAGCAGCCCCGGTTGGGGCGTGTCCGGCCTCAGACAAGGCTCGCTGCCTGGCAATCCACATGGGGGGTTACAAGGGGGGGCGACATGGTGGGTAACGCTTCAGCGAGTGTGAGGACGTCTCGATTACCGGTATGTCTTTATCGAGCATGACCGCAAGTCTACTGACTGTAGGAGGGTTCCGGCGGCTCATGCCGGAATCTCGCTGCGGTCCGCGTAAGCGATGGTCGGCCGGTCGAAGCCTCGTTCCGCGCACAGCGGGTCAAGGCACAGAGAGAATCTGTTGAGCACCCGTGCGTCTAGTTCGGGATGGCCGTCCTCGAAGATTACGGTGGTCCTGACGTAGTCCTCGCCGTCGGGACCGGGTAGGAATTCCGAAGTTACCCCGGCGATGACGAAATCAGCGGACAGGAATCCGGCCAACTCGATGCGAATCAGGTCGGAAATGTGAGTAAGGTCTGCATTAGCGGAGGTCATGGCGTTGACCCCCATTTAATGATTTCGGCAAGTTGGGCGATTATCAGCATTCCGGTCGCCGCAGAAACCCGCCATTATGGCAGTTTCGCATCCTTCTCGAACCGTGGGCAGTGGGGACTACGAAAGGAGGAAACCAAAAGGCGACTAGGTTGGGGTCCGCCCCCAAGCGAGACGCTCAGCGACTCTTCCTAGACGCACTACCATTATACACTGGACGGTGGGTGGGGTAATCGCCCTCTTCCGGAAAAAGACAGAGACCGCCCGTAAAGGCGGTCTCGACCCTACCGGCGAAGCGATAGGGGTGGTGGACAGAGACTACCCCAACGCGCAACCGCCGTCAACCACGGTTTCATTGTTGATCAGGCCAGGGAGGCTCGGCCCAACTCAAAGCCGCTTGGTACAATCCATGTCCACCGGGTAGTCGTACTTGCCTTTGCCTACGGACCTGGATGGCGGGTGATCGTCGTTCAGGGAATTGTACATCCGCACGAAATTGTCTCAACCGGCGCTAGGCTTGCCATCGGCGCAGTGTGGGTGGATAATGTGGGCGTGAATTGGTGGCGGCGGCGCGCCAGGGGGCAGTTCTTCGGCCCCCGGACACACCCAGAGACGTGGGTTACCTCCACGGCGCAGCCGGCTCAGCGTCCCTCGTTAGTTTAGAGGGAGACCTCCCACCGGAAAGTTCGCATCACCGTACCCTTAGCGGTACCATTTTCAGCATTATCAGCCGCAGGAGCGTAGCTCAGTCTGGTCAGAGCGCTGGTCTCCAAAACCAGTGGTCGGGGGTTCGAATCCTCCCGCTCCTGCCAACTTCTCCCAACCCTTCTACCGAATTTGAAAAATCCCCAGGGGGTCTGCGGGCCCTCTATTATTTTGCCGCATTTCGGACCCCGTCAACTGGAAACGAGGGAGGAAAATGAGCAACGCTTTCACTCCGGAAATGGTGCGTCACCTGGTTTCGGTGGCTGACCCGGACCTGGCGCCGGATGGGTCCCGGGTTGTATTCACCTACGGTTGGGTGGATGAGGAGTCCCTGGAAAGCCGTTCGCGTCTGCGGATGCTGAGACTGGACAACGGCCGGAAGGAACCGGCCATTGAGTTTACCCAGGGTCTACGAGATGGGTCGGCGAAGTTTTCTCCCAACGGACGCGTCGTTGCCTTCCTCAGGCCTGACAATGCCGGCATCCTGCAAATCTGGTTGATTTCGGCGGATGGCGGCGAAGCCCGTCAGCTCACTCAATTGTCTGGAAAGATCATAGACCTGACCTGGTCCCCGGACTCATCCAGGCTGGCCTATGCCGCCGACATAGCTCCCCAACCGGAAGGCAGCAAAGCCGGCAACCCTTCCCTGCCCCAGGTCAGCGTGGCCCGACGCATCAAGTACCGCTATGACGGCCTGGGCTGGCGGGGCGACGCTCATTTTCACCTGTTCGCCGTAGACGTGAAAGATGGCAGCAGCACCCAGTTGACCGACGGTGACTGGGACGATTACCTTCCAACCTGGTCGCCCGACGGCGCCCGTATTGCCTTCATTTCCAGCCGGCGGGACAACCGGGATATTTCCAGCGGTTCGGAAGCGTACGTGATTGCGGCTGGTGGAGGTCTGGCGGACGAAGGGGAATGCTGGTCCTCCGACCTGGAGACGGTCGGCTCCCTGGCCTGGGCTCCCGATGGCCAGCGGTTGGCGGCCGCCGGATCGCCGGCAAGCCATGGACTGGGACTGTGGCAAAGCTGGCTGTACATCCTCGGACCCGGGAAAGGACCTGTGCAACTGACCGACGACAGCATCCGACCCTGCCTGGGAATACCGGCCATCAGTCCCACGCCGGAAATGGCCTGGCTCCCAGGCAATCGCATTCTCTTTCTTGGGGAAGCCCGGGGCGAGTCCTACCTCGTCGAAGCGTCTTCCGAAGGCGAAGGAGTGCAGCGACTGGCTGGTGGCGGAATGCAGTCCCCGATGATATCTCTCGACCACCAGGGCCGCAGCGCGGTACTGGTCGCCAACTCTTCCTCTTCGCCGGCGGACCTGCAACTGGTGAACCTGGGCGACGGGACCTCCGTCCGGATTACGGAATACAACGACGACTACCTGGCCACCCACACGCCGGCCCGGTTAGAGAAATTCAGCATCCATCGGCAAGGCTTTGACATTGAATGCCGCCTTTACTTTCCACCGGACTTCGACGATTCGAGGCGCTACCCCCTGGCCCTGGAGATCCACGGCGGCCCCAACGGCGCCTTTTACGACTCCTTTGTGCCGTTGCAGCAGTTGCTGGCCAGCAACGGTTACATCACCCTGGCGGTGAATCCGCGGGGTTCTTCCACTTACGGGAACGCCTTTATGACGGCGGTGCTGGACGACTGGGGCGGTGAAGACTATCTGGACCTGATGGCGGCGGTGGATGAAGTAGCGGCTCGGCCATACGTGGACGAGACCCGAATGGGCGTCCACGGTTACAGTTACGGCGGGTTTATGTCAAGCTGGATCGTGGGACAGAACCGGAAGTTCCGTGCGGCGGTGGTGGGCGCACCCTGCACCGACCTGGTCGGCATGTACGGCACCTCCGATATCGGAGTAAGTTTCGGCGAGGCGCAATGGGGAGGCACCTTTGAGGAGGCCAGCCAGAAACTGGTAGACCACTCACCCATCACCTATGCTCCCAACGTGGGGGCGCCCGTCCTGCTGCTCCACGGTGAGGCGGACGCGCGGTGCCCGATTTCCCAGAGCGAGGCCTATTTTGTGCGGCTGAAGCGGCTGGGGAAGAAAGTGGAGATGGTCCGCTTCCCGGGCTGCTCCCACTCCTTCCCCCGACAGGGCCACCCCAGGCTACGGGAAGAGTACCTGGCGCGAACTCTGGAGTGGTTCAACAGGTACGTGTAAGGGCGGGCCGTGTTTCGCCAACGCGGCAACAACCGGCAAGACTCGACAGGCTAGATTACCGTGCGGATGCACGTTCACTGATTCACTGGAGGACAAAATGGAGACTGTCGGATCGCAGTTGTTGCCGAGCCCCCGCGCCGCCGGGATTTCCCTGATGGCGGGAATGGCGCTCTCCGCTTTCCCGTCAGTGTTTACCCCCGGTGGGCCACTGATTGACCCGGTTGCCCCGACGGACTATAAGGGCACCTTGGAGGTACTGGCCGTATATCCCAACCTGGCCCACCTGGCAGCGATGACGGCAGTATTTTCCATGCTGCTGTACGGCTACGGTCTGCTGGGGCTATGGGGACTGCCGGCCAAAGCGGGCAAACGCGGTTCTACCATGTTGCATTACGGAATCATAACCAGTCTATTCGGCTGGGGTATCTTTATCGTTGCCATGGGTATGCGGCACATGACGATCCACCTGATGCAGCGCGGCGCGGTTTTCGCCGGAGAACCGGAGACGCAAGCTATCTTCTTCAATACGGCGCTCAGCGGATACGCGGACATGGCAGGGCTTATCCTCGCTTTTCTGTCAATCTACCCCGTTGCTTCCGTTCTGGTGGGAGTGGGACTGACGAAGCGCTTCGGGTCGATGAACATCTACAAGATTGCCTCCATCGGCCTGATAGCTGTCGGTATCGCCGGGTTTGTTAACTTCCTGACTGCTCAACACTTTCCCGAATATGACCTTACCCTGCTGGTGTACATTAACAATGTGGTGCTGACCATTGGCGGAATTTGCCTGTTAATCATCGGCTGGGGTATGTACCGGGGAAGGGAGGAGCTTATTCCCATCGCAGCAGCCGACTGAAACCAGGGCATTTAACCACCTTGACTAAACCTGCGGAAACCAGCAACCCCGCTACCAAATACGCCCCGGGCCCACTGGCCGGTGTCCGAGTCATCGAGTGGGGCAGCCTGGTGTCCGCCCCCTTCTGCGGGAAGGTCCTGGGCGAACTGGCAGCGGATGTCATCAAGATTGAGCTGCCCGGGACGGGCGATGAAGGGCGCGCCCGCGGCCCCTTCCCCGGAGGCGTCCCCCATACGGAGAAGAGCGGGCTGTTTCTTTTCGCGAACCTGAACAAGCGGGGCATTACCCTCAACGTTGAATCCCCAGAGGGACGGGGCATCCTGGGACGCCTGCTTGAAGGGGCCGACATCTTCGTCGAAAACCAGCCGCTATCGTCAATAGACTCCCTGGGTCTGGACTACGAAACCCTTAAAAGTTCCTATCCGGGTCTGGTGGTTACCTCTATCTCCCCCTACGGCAGGACCGGGCCATACAAGAGCTACAAGGGCACAGATCTGACCGCCAACGCTATGAGCGGTCTGAGCTTCGGCACCGGCCACCCCCACCGGGAGCCTTTGACCACACCCCTGCACCAGGCCAGCTATCTGGCGGGAGTGGGCGCGGCCTTTGCCAGCATCGTTGCCCTCCTGGGGCGCGACCTGACGGGCCGGGGTCAGGCAGTGGATGTGGCCGAGGCACAGGTCATTGGAACTCTCCTCACCGGATACCATCTCCCCACCTACATCTACCGGGGAGTGGCTGGCTTCCGTTCGGGTAACCGCATGCGCCTGGGCCTTTTCCCCAACTGCGTCCTCCCCTGCAAGGACGGTTATATCTGTATTGACGCGCCGCAAATGGAGCAGTACCGCAGGTTCCTGGACCTGCTGGGTGAGCAGGACTGGATGAAGAATCCGCGTTACCGGGACCGGCGCGCGATGAGCGACCAGTATCCGGAAGAAGCAGAGTCCCTGATTGCGCCCTGGTTTATGGAACGAACCAAGCAGGAAATCCTGGAGGCCTGTCTGGCCAGTCGCATTCCCTGCGTACCGGTACAAACCTTTGACGAAGCGCTGGAAGACCCTCAGATGACCTACCGGCAATTCTTTGCCGACGTGGAACACGACCTGGCAGGGCAATTCCGGTATCCCGGCCCGCCCTACAGGTTCTCGGCGAAGGACACCCGCCTGGTCAGGCCGGCCCCGCGATTGGGCCAACACAACCAGGAAGTGCTGGCGGGAGAGCTGGGAATCAGCATGGGGGAGGTGGAGAGGATGTCGGAGCAGGGGATCACTTAAGGCGAGGCGGGAGTCCGCCTCAACCCGAATTTTGACCTTGGCAGCATGACATTGAACAATCCCCATGAACCAATAGATCAGAACAGGCTGCCCCTGTCCCGCTTCCGGGTGGTGGACTTCGGCACCGCCTGGGCTGGGCCCATGGCGGCCCAACTGCTGGCGGACCTGGGCGCCGAGGTCATCAAGGTGGAAAGCAGGGAAAGGATGGATGGGCTGCGCCTGGGACGTCCCATCGTGGGCGACGATATCGCCGGGGGAGACCGCGGCCTTTGGCCGGAACTGCAACCGGTTTTTCACGGCATCAACCGGAACAAGCTCAGCATTACCCTTAACCTGAAGACCGCTCAGGGGCTGGAACTGGTAACCGAGCTGCTCGCCCGCAGCGACGTGGCAATCAACAATTACTCGCCGGGAGTGCTGGAGCGGCTGGGTCTGTCATATCCAGAGCTACGTAGAATACGCCCGGACATCATCCTGGTGTCCATGCCGGCCATGGGGGAAGTCGGTCCGTTGCGGGACGTACTTGCCTACGCTCCCATCATCCAGGCCCTTTCGGGGCTGATGAGCGTAGTGGGTTACTCGGAGGAGGAAGCGCTGGTCGGGGAGTTGCAGGCGCCCTGGAGCGACGTGGTTGCCGCCATTCACGCTTCCCTGGCCACGGTGGCCGCCCTGTGGCGCCGCAACCGGACTGGCCAGGGCCAATTTATCGAAGTTGCCCAACTGGAAGCCACCACGTCGATGCTGGGCGAGGCCTTCCTCGAATACCAGATGACCGGCACAGCTCCCCAGCCCAAGGGCAACTTTGACCCAGCCTGTGCCCCGCACAATAACTATCCATGCGCTGACGCGGACCGGTGGGTGGCTGTCGCCGTGGGCAACGACGCGGAGTGGAGGGCCTTCTGCCAGGCGCTGGGTAACCCCTCCTGGAATGCCGGCGGCAGGTTTGACACGCTGGCCGCCCGCCTGGAAAACGTCGAAGAACTGGACGGCATCATATCTACGTGGACACGGCAGCATACCGCCCAGGAAATTACCGAGCTATTGCAGGCGCACAGCTTGGCAGCCATGCCGGTGATGAACATTGAGGACCAGTTCCTCGATCCCCACCTGCAGGAGCGGCAGGCATACCTGGAGATAGAACATCCTCACGTGGGAATTGAATGGCTCTACGGAATGCCCTGGCTCCTGGAGTCAACCCCCGGCGGCATTCGAACTCCTGCACCACTATTGGGGCAGCACAACGACTACATCCTGGGAGAGTTGCTGGGGCTGTCCGCAGGGGAGATTGAACTATTGCAGTCGGCCCAGGTCATACACTAAAGTCGCCGGCGCCCCAATGCGGGACGCCGGCGATTTTTCGACCCACCTGTGGCTTGGCCGGGTTCGCTAATCTCGCAACGGCGGCAGCACGCCGGTAATCCAGGGTATGAGGTCGCGAAGAACCTCGAAAGGTATTTCGTGGCCCATGTTGTACTCCCGGTAGTCAGGCTGGTAGCCTTCGCTCTCCAGGAAGGCCCTGGTTGCCCTGGCCGTTTCCACGTCGATCTGCATGTCCCTGGTGCCGTGGGCCACGAAAATGGGCTGGCTCCTGGTCTCCGGCAGTTTCGGGCGAAGAATTTCCGGATCGAACACCGCCGCACTAAGGGGGACCAGACCGGCAAACAGCTCAGGCCTCCCCAGCCCGCACCGATAGGTCATGGCCCCGCCCTGGGAAAACCCGAGCAGGACGACCTTCCCGCTGGTGGTATTCAGCTCCTCAAAAATCTCCTCGAAACAGTCTTCAAGAAGGGTCTCCGACGCTTCCCGTGCCGCCTGGACCTCCTCGGGGCTGGCCACATTCTGGCGGGGCATCCACCCGTAAACGGTATAACCGCCGCCAAAATCAAAGGCCAGCGGCGCGTTGGGACAGGCATAAACGTAGCCCTTGTCCTCGATGGCAGGCGCCAGGCTGGCCAGGTCACCCATGTGGGCGCCAAAGCCATGAAGCAATATCACCAGGGGATAGCTGATGGCCTGATCGTAATCGTCCGGGAGCACCGTCAGGAAGGGCAGGCTCCTGCCATCGTGTCTTTCAGTTTTCATGCCAGTAGCTCCTGTTGGGGTTAGAAACCTGCATCATCCTAACACCCGGAATGAGGAATACCAACCCTTACCTGCCGTAGCCCTCGGCAAACCCCTGCCGGAATGGGGCTATGATACCGGTTCCCAGAGTTACCGCCGCCTGCCGCAAGCCCTCTTCGGTAAAGCGCAGGTCACGAGCAAGAATGGTATCTATGCCGGAGGTGGACAACCGTTGCCGGTACTGGGCCAGGAAACGACCCAGCTCACTTCCCCGAAGCCCCAGGCGGGACACAATCCGGTATTCGGGCGTTGTCCGCACCAGGTTGAATACCTCCTCCATTTCCAGGTCGGGAAACCGGTCCAGCAATACGGACACGCCAAAGTCAATGAGCTTGCAGTTTGGAGACGGGGCAGCCTGGTGCGCATTCGGCAGCTGCACCAGCAGGTGGGAACGGCCCGCCTGGTCGGAAAGAGTGGCATCGTTGTAGCAGACGCGGGCTTCGTGCAGGGTTGAGAGCGTTGAACCCAGCCAGTGGCCCACCTGGTACACCAGGTCGTCATTCAGGTCATCAGGAGGGAAGTCCGTAAAGAATCGGCCTTCCACCAATTCTTCCGCCAGGAATCCTTCCAGCGAAGGCAATTGCCGGGGGCCGATTCCGGCTTCTCCCACCAGTTGGGCAATTTCCGCCTCACTCCGGCTCTGGAGAGGCTTAACCACCTGGCCCGCCCCAGTGGCGAACCGCAAAAGCGCAACCTGACCACGGGTCCGACCATCAAACCAGACCAGGGGGCGTTCACCTTGTTGATAAAGCCGCGCATAAACTTGAGGAAAGAAGGCATAGCATGAGTAATCCGATACGACCGGGTCCGCTTCAAGCTTGCGACCCAATTGAGCGTCAAAGTCGTCCTGGCACTTGGAGGATATCAGGCTCCAGAAGGGCGCCAGGTGAGGAGGACACCGGCCATTTTCTACAGCGCGGCCAACTTCACGAAGGTCGTCCCACGCAAGAGTCCGCCAGTTCTCGATAACCGAACGCAGGCGGGCCAACTCTGGGTCACTGTAGCCGGGCATGGTTGCACATCGTTAAACCATTGTGGAGCACCGGGTGAGCTTGAAGTCTTGGCATGACATGTCGCCTCCGGGGAAGCAATGCCAGCGCCGTCAACCGCTAGTGGTCGGATAATGCATAGCCCCCATTGCCATCTGCCTTGACACGCCAGACCATGACGACTGCACTCGTTTCCAGAGGGCCATAAATGTGGGGGTAAATCTCGCCGGACCGGCTGGACTCCGAGATGACCGGGTAGTTCACTTTCTCGGTATCCACCTCCAGGGCCAGCATGTCGGCGCGATCCGGGTAGAGACGAGCCACTACCCTCATTGCCTGCTCCTCATCACCAGAACAGTGGATAAAGCCTTCATTGCTCAGGCTGCCGGGTCGCCACTGCGGGGCGTCGCGAGCCGATTCCCAGTCCCGCTCGGTAATTAAATGAAAAATCCTCGCCATATTCAACCCCCCTTGAAGTTATCGCAAAGGATGGGAATGAACCCGGTGGTTGAAAAACAGATTAGCACACTTGGGGCCACCGAAAAACCGCCCGACGCGGTCGGGCGGTCAATTATCTGGTGGGACTCGGTGAGGTATCCGAGCAATCAGGGGATAGATGTCCCTACTTCTGCTCCAGGAGGAAGGCAACCAGCGCGTCCACGTCTCCTTCGGTCAGGCCCGCAGTTAAAGCGGTCAGCATCAGGCCGGGCACCGCTCTTTCCACACCTTCGGCCACGAAGGATTCCGGCTCAGTGATAGACTGCCTCAGATAGTCCTCCGCTGACACCCCTGGTTGTCGATTTGCGGCATCGGTTCCTATGTGGGTCAGGTCAGGGCCAAGCAGACCCACCGCGCCAGGCACCCCGTCGATGGTATGGCAGGTAAAACAGGCTGTAGCGGCTCCCTCACCCTGACCGGTGAGGAAAATCTGCTGGCCGGTGGCCGCCAGACCTCCGACCGTTGGCGCGGGCGGCGCAACCGGTTCCGCTGCGACAGGGGCCGCCTCCTCAGCAGGTGGCTCCGGGTCAGGCGTATGGGCGGCGGCGACTCTGTCTTCCAGGCAGCCACCTAATTCATGGTCCAGGGTACAGGGCTTGGCATGGTCCTCGGCAAAAGTCCGCAACGACGGCGTCCAGGCAGTGAACAGCCCAACGAGGGCCAGTACCACGGCAAAACCCAGCGCCAGGCCCCCCAGGAAGACCCAGGTCAAGAGCCGGTTGTCAAACTTGAGATGCATGTAGAAGAAGATGACGGCGGCAAACTTGATGGCGGACAGTATGGCCAGGGGCGCAATAGTCCACCCCTGTCCACGAAAGTCCTGGGGCAGGATTATCACGAATTCGACTATTGTTACGACAAACAGGAATATGGCGATGCCAACATACTGCTTGAGCGTAGGGTGGCGGGATTCGTGAACCCCGGGGTCGCTGCTCATGCGCCGTTTCTCCTTAGATCAGAGCCAGAAAGCCGGTAATCGAATGAGGGACCAGAGACGGGTCGCCGGCCGGGCCGGTGTCGAACCCGCCAATCAAGTACAACAGGGTGAAGATCACGATCCAGACGATATCAACAAAGTGCCAGTAAAGACCGGCCAGTTCCACGTCCAGGGCGGTACGGGGTCCCAAGCGCCCCTTTTTGGCAACCCAGGCCAGGCCCAGCAACCAGACGATACCCAGCGTTACGTGGGCGCCGTGGAAGCCCGTCAGGGTAAAGAAGGTCGTGCCGAACAGGTTGGTATCGATGCGAAGACCTTCGGTCTTGAACAGGTTGAACTCGTACACCTGAAAGCCGATGAAAATGGCCCCAAGGAACGCCGTCATCAGCAGCCAGAAGATTATCGCGCCCTGCCGGTCTTCATTGGTAGCCGCCAATGCTCGCACCATGGCGAAGCTGCTGCACAGCAGGACGAAGGTGCTGATGGTGGTTATGGGAACGTCGATAATGTCCACCGGGTAGGGCCCCACCAGGCTCTGGCCCCGGTAAACCATGTAGGTGGCGATCAGGGAGCCGAAGAACAGGCAGTCCGAAGAAAGGAACACCCACATCAGCAACTTGCGATTGTTGATGCCCGTAGTCGTCGGGTGCTCCTCCGCCGGAGCGTGGTGGGTCATTTCCGTGTGGTGGGCCAACTCTTCCCCTCCTGGTGGGTACTAGCAGGAGCCAGGTATATCAAGACATGGCTCTGGCAATTCAATTCATGAATGAGATCAGGGCAATCAGCGCAATAAACCAAATTACAACGGCCACGCCCAAACCTACCCAGCACCAGCGCTTGGCGTTGTTGGAGGCAATCAATGCACCGTTAAAGTCACCCGCGGCCAACCTGGCGTCAACCTGGGCAGCGTAAAAGATGGCCAGGATTCCGGCGGGCAAGAAACCAAATATGGTGACCAGAATCGACTGGAACAGATAATTGGCCGCACCGGTAGGTTGCGATAACACTTCAGAATGACCGGCGTCTTCATGGCTGTCGGTGTGTTCCTCGGCCGCGGGTTCGTTGGCCCAGGCAACGATGCCTATGAAGCAGATGATGCCGCCGATGAAGGGTATCGGGAACCGGATATAATCCCACCCGGTATCGAAAAGCATGCCCGAGGCCAGGACCAGCACGCCTATTGCGGTCACCAGCGGCCAGTAAGAAGGACTGGGCATGTGGATGGTATCGGGATCAACCAGGGCTTCCGGTCCGGTTATTGGGCGACCTTCCGCCGCAGCCCGGCGTTTTGTGATCCAGTATTGGTCCAGGCCTTCCACCTGGGGAATCTGGGCAAAATTATAAGTCGGGGGCGGAGACGAGATGCTCCACTCCAGGCCGGGGGCGTCCCATGGGTCGTGGCCCGCGTCGGGTTCCTTGCGCAGGCTGATCAAGACATTGACAATGAAGATCAGGGTGCCAACGAACAGAACCAAGTAGCCCAGGGAGGCCAGCATGTTCAGACCGTCCCAGCCAAACTCGCTGGCGTAGGTGTAAATCCGGCGGGGCATTCCGTTCAATCCCAGGTAGTGCATTGGGAAGAAGGTTACATTCATCCCAATGAAGTACAACCAGAAATGAAGCTTGCCCAGGCCCTCGTGGAACAACCGGCCGGTCAACTTGGGGAACCAGTAGTACACTCCGGCGAAGATGCCGAACAGGGAGCCGCCAAACAGCACGTAGTGAATATGGGCGACGATATAGTAAGTGTCCTGCTGCTGGTTGTCCGAAGGCGCCACCGCGTGGGAAACGCCGCTCAGGCCACCAACGATGAAGAGGGCTACGAAGCCCAATGCGAAGAGCATCGCGCTCTTCAGATCAATCTGTCCGCCCCAAAGAGTGCCGATCCAGTTGAAAATCTTCACTCCCGTAGGCACCGCGATCAGCATGGTGGTAATCATGAAGACGGTAACAGCCACGGGGCCCAGGCCCACCGTGAACATGTGGTGGCTCCATACCGCCCAGCCCATGATGCCGATAACCACGCCCGAGAAGACCACCACCGGGTAACCGAACAGCGGCTTCCGTGAGAAAGTAGGGAGCACTTCCGAAACGATACCCATGGCGGGGAGAATCAGAATGTAGACCTCGGGATGGCCGAACACCCAGAAGAGGTGCTGCCAGAGGATGGGGTCTCCACCACCTTCGGGAACGAAGAAATTGGTGCCGAAGTTTCGGTCGAAGGTCAGTTCAATCAATCCTACGGTAATGACCGGGAAGGCCAGCACCAGGAGGATTGACGTGACCAGGGTCATCCACACGAAAAGGGGCATCCGCATGAGGCTCATGCCGGGGGCCCGCATGTTTACGATGGTAACTATGAAATTGAAGGCCGCGGCCAGGGAGGAAACGCCCAGCACCTGCAGGCCCAGGGCCCAGTAGTCGAGACCCTGGTTGGCGCTGAAGGGCTTTTCCGTCAGGTTGGCGTAGGAGAACCAGCCCGCATCGGGGGCCTGATTTGTGAGGAAGCTGGCATTCAGCAGCAGGCCGCCAAACAGGAACACCCAATAGCTGAACGCGTTAAGCCGGGGGAAGGCCACGTCCCTGGCGCCGATGGCCAGGGGAATGACGAAGTTAAAGAAGCTGGCGCTCAACGGCATGATCACCAGGAAGATCATGGTGGTGCCATGCATGGTGAACATCTGATTGAAGGTGTCTGCGCTCACCAGGGTACTGTCGGGCACTGCCAACTGCAGCCTGATTACTCCCGCTTCGACTCCGCCCATAAGCAGGAAAATGAAAGCGGTCACACCGTAGAGAACGCCTATTCTCTTGTGGTCAACCGTCGTAATCCAGCTCCACAGTCCGGATTGACTGGCTGGCCGGTCGATTACATCGGTTAAAGTGGCCATCTGATGCCTCCGCGGCTTCGTTCCACCCCGTCGGTTACCAATTGGATCAAGTTTACTTCAAGCTAAGCAAGTATTCCAGCAAGGAAGAAATCTCGGTTTCACTCAGGTTGGCGCGCCCGTCCGAGGTCTGGTAAATAGCAGCCCTTCCGGACATATGGTTGCCCGGCTTAACGTCCTCGGGATTCCTCAGCCATTGGCGAAGATTCTGCCGGTTCATATCCACCAGACCGGCGCCAAATCGCTCGCGGGTCGCCAGGTCGGTGAGATTGGGCCCTGGGGCGATTCCCGTCTCGGTGGTCAGGAAGCTCTGCACACGGCTGGCAACAACCTCCGGGAGGTCCGAGCCCGTGGCGGTATGGCATACAACGCAGCCGCCCGTACTGTTGAACACCGTCTGGCCCGCCTGGGCCTGGGCTGAAAGGGCCGGCGGTTCGCCAAAGCTCTCCGTCCAGGCAAGGTAATCCTCCTGAGGCAAAACCTGGACCAGGAACTTCATCTGGGCATGGGCGGTGCCGCAGAACTCGGCGCACTGTCCGTAGAAAGTACCGGTCTCATCAGCCTGGAACCACATATAGTTTTCCCGTGTCGGGACCATATCTATCTTGCCAGCCAGCTTGGGAATCCAGAAACTGTGGATTACGTCGTCGCTGCGCAGGTTCACCCGGACTGCCCGGTCCACGGGCACCCGAAGCTCATTAGCGGTAGTGATGTACTTACCCTCCCCGTCTGCGTCGGGATATTCAAACTCCCACCACCATTGATGGCCAACGACCGTAATTTCCAGCGCATCGGCCCCGGCGGGCGGCTGGTCAAGATCGAACAATGTTATGGCGGACCAAATACCAAGGGCCAGAATGAGAATGGTAGGAATGACGGTCCAGGTAATTTCAAGAGCGGTGTGCCCGTGGGTCTGGGGGGGCAATTCATTCTGCCCGGGACGCCGGCGGAACTTGATCACGGCGTACAGCAAAACGCCCTCTACCAGGATGAATACAACCACCATGACCCAGAGAAGGACGTTGAAAAGAAGCAGCTGTTGCTCAGCTACCGGACCGGAGGTGCCGAAGGTGGACTGCTTGGCGTCCGGTGCGCAGGCCATCACCAGGAGCAGGATGGCCGAAATACCCAAAAGAAAGAGATGTTTCCCTGAAAGGGTGAACCGCTTGGACATAAGTGTGGTCTTGCCTTTTTTATCCCCGTCCGCCGACGGCGGATGGGAATCTGCGCCTCGGAAGGGCAAAAGCCCCATTTGCCAACTCCCTTCTTACTTCGCCGTGCACTCAACCGCGGAGTATGTGCAAAATTTCACTAATGCAAGACATTACCACAGGCTTCAAACAGTGTCAACGGAATTTGTACCCGTTCGGCCCCGCTCTGAATCTGCGATCAGGACTGGATGCAAGTGCCTTGATCACCGTTTGCGATGACGAAACCACATTTACCGTCAGTAGCCGGTGGCGGCACCCACCATCAAGGCGACAAACAGCAGTCCCAGGTAGAGCAGGGAGTACAGATAAAGCTTCCTGGCATTGGCTGAGGTCTCTTCCTGTCGCAACCGCCATGCCATCCAGACAAATATCCCGCCCAGCGCCAGGGCGGAGGCGCCATAAATCCAGGCCACGGCGTCGGTGACGGCAAACATCAGGGTCACCCCCACCAGCACCAGGCTGTAAAGGAAAATTGTGGACACGGTAAAGTCCCGGGAGGACACCACCGGCAGCATGGGCACATTGGCCAGTTCGTAGTCTTTCTGGATAAGCAGGGAAAGGGCCCAGAAATGCGGGGGAGTCCAGAAAAAAACAATGGCAAACAGGTAGACAGCCGGCAATCCAACAGTACCTGTAACCGCTGCCCAGCCCACCATTGGCGGGATGGCCCCGGCGGCCCCGCCAATGACTATGTTGTGGGGAGTGCTGCGCTTCAACCAGCGGGTGTACACCAGGACGTAGAAGAGGGTAGCGGCCAGGGTGAGGCCTGCCGCCAGCAAGTTCACCCACAGGGCCAGTATCGCGAAGGCAACGACATTGAGGGAAATGCCGAAGACCAGGGCATGGGCGGGAGATATGCGGTTACTGGCCACCGGACGCTGCCGGGTTCGCTGCATTATGCCGTCTATATCCCGGTCGTAGTGGTGGTTCAAGGCGTTGGCGCCGCCGGAAGCCAGGGCGCCGCCTATCCAGACCAGGGCCATCAGCGACAGCGCAGGCAGGCCACCAGCGGTAGTGTGGGCCTGGGCCAGAAACATGCCACCGGCCGCCGTCACCAGCAGCAGCAGGATTATAGGGGGCTTGGTCAGGGTGATGTAGTCGTTGATCACGGTCAAGGCAGTTCTTCGTCTCTCCGCCTGAACTTGCATCTCGGTGGAACTGATATCCGCCGCCGCTTGCTGTTCCGTCATGGTCATTATGCCTGATACTCCACGGTCCAGGTTAGACTGATTACTGTGGGTCGGGAGCGACTCCCGTACCCGGCGCCTCGAAGTCTCCACGCAATCTCACCTGGTTATCGGGTTCGCGGAGCGGACTTATCAACGTAACGGCCACCATTATCGCCCACAACGCCGTCGCCAGCCCGATGTGGGAGGCTCGCAGTGTAACCGGGAAGTGGGTCCAAACCGCTGCCGCGCCGATGAATACCTGCGTAAGGAGCACAATTATGCCCACGTAAGACAGGACCATCAACAGTATTCCGCCCGTAGGCGCTCTCCCTTTGCCTACCCGGTAACCACGAAAGAGGGTATATATGATCAGGAGTCCCACAAGGGTGGCTACCAGGCGGTGCAGCATGTGGATGGCCTGCAAGGTGGTTGAGGGCCAAAGGGTTCCATCACACATGGGCCACTGCGGGCAGGCAGCCAGCGCACCGGGCGTAGCCGTCACGTAGGACCCGGAGAGCAGCAGGAAGTAGGTTGCTATGGCTGCCATGGACGCCAGCAGGGGGAAGCGGTCTGGAGGCGCCGGCGCTGGCACAGCTTGGGAAGATTCGCCACCCAGAGTTGCCGCAGGAGTACTCATCTGAGTCTCTTCGGCCGCTGCCGGACGAGAATGCCTGAGATTGAAGGAAGCTACGGCTACCAGAATCAGGCAGGCCAACAGCGCCTGGGCCAGGGCCATGTGCGCCGCCACCATGTGGCCGGGCAATTCGGTCAATACGGTAACGCCGCCCAGTCCCGCCTGGGCCAGCAGCAGCACCACCGAGACACCGGATGGTATTACCACAGCCCTCATGTGCCGGTACCGGAAAAGGGTGATGAGGAAAGTAACTGCTACCAGGGGGCCAACTATGCCGGAAGCCACAAGCCGGTGGCTGTATTCGATTATGTCTTCCTTGGTGAGGGGAGGAATCAGGCTGCCGTCGCACAGGGGCCATTCCCCGCCACAGCCCATGCCCGACCCGGTTACCCGAACGATACCGCCCAGGACAATCAGGGCAAAGGTGGCAACCACGGAGGCCAGGGCAAATCGGCGCAGCCAGTAACCGGGACTTCTTTCGCCGTTTGTCGGGATGCTGTACTCGTTGGTGTAGATGAATCTGTCGCCCGAACTGTCACCGTTTCCGGGCGGGTCCCCGGCGCCGGACGGGGTCGTCATTTCATGCTCCAGAAAAAGATTGTGATATAATTCACCATGTTATCATGTCAGAGGCAATTCGGGTAGAAGGCCTGGCGAAACGGTACGGCAATTTTGCCGCGGTGGATAACGTTTCTTTCGAAGTGAGAGCAGGCGAAATCTTCGGCATTCTTGGCCCCAATGGGGCCGGCAAAACCACCACCCTGGAGATTGTCGAGGGACTGCAGTCACCGGATCAGGGAAGGGTCACCGTCCTCGGCAAGGATATACGGAAGAACGCCAGATGGATCAAATCCCGCATAGGCGTTCAACTCCAGTCCTCCGCATATTTCGGCTTCTTGACCCTTCACGAAATTCTGACCCTCCTGGGTAGATTCTATCCCAAGCGACTTGCCCCCAACGAACTCCTGGAGATGGTGGGCCTGGAAGACCGGGCCCGGAGCCGCATCAACCAACTCTCCATTGGCCAGTCTCAGCGTTTCACCGTGGCCGCCAGCCTGGTCAACGATCCCGAGCTGGTTATTCTGGATGAACCGACCACCGGCCTGGACCCTCAGGCACGCCACAACCTGTGGGAACTGATCAAGGCAATCCACGCCCGCAACGTAACCGTGGTGTTGACCACTCACTACATGGAAGAGGCGGAACTGCTTTGCCAGCGGCTGGCTATCATGGATCACGGTAAGATCGTGGCCGTAGAATCTCCCGGCGAGTTGATCAGCCGGATTGAGACCACCTACACCATCAAGCTGGAGTCCTCCCAGCCCCTGGACGCGAGCCAGCTGTGCGCCCTGCAAGCGAGCGGGAACCTGCAAGAGGGCGGGGCTGACCCTCAGACCCACGCCCAGGAGGGCACTTCCTACCTGCTGCGCCTGGACAAAAACCCGGAAGCGCTGAATCGGGCGATCAACTGCATTGTGGGCAGCGGCATTACCCTGAAACACCTGGAAATCCGGCCGGCCACGCTGGAGGACGTTTTTCTGGAACTGACGGGGAATGAGTTGAGGGATTAGTGGTGGTTGCCCTAACCTTATCCAACCTGAAAATGATGGTCCGGAACCGGCAGACCACCTTCTGGGCCCTGTTTTTCCCTCTCGTGCTGGTAGTGGTTTTCGGGCTGTTTGACTTCTCTTCTCCCGCGACGTCCAAGTTTGCCGTTCTCGATGACACGGACACTCCCGCTTCCCGCCTGCTGATTAACCATCTGGGTGAACTGGAAGACCGGGGGTTGCTGGCCCGACAGGCACGACCGGCCAACCTGGAGGAAGGAAGGCGTTTGGTCGGCAGCGGAGACCTGGACTTTCTTTTGATAATTCCCAAGGGATTTGGCGCTGGTGCGGCCAACGGTGAGGCCCGACTTGCAGAAACGCCAGCCCAGCCTGACAGTCCCGTAACCCTTGTTGTGGGCAACGAAGGCGAGGAAAGGAACCAGCTGGTAATCGGCTCCGTTCGGCAAGGCGCCCAGGCTGCCGTGGCCAAGCCAGCTTCCAGTTTAGAACACGAAGATTCGAACGTTTCAGACTCGCCGGTGGGGCCTGCCGGCGCCGGAACCGGCGCGGTGATAACGGAAAGGATTTCAACGAGGCATGCCAGCTACTTCGAAACGGTCCTGCTCGGATTGGTAGCCATGGGAATCATGACTCACGCCACCATCTCCATAGCGGTGCGAGTCAGCACCTATCGGAACCTTTCCATCCTGAAACGCATGCTGGTCACCCCGCTACCCATTTGGAAGTTTTTCGCCGCCGAGGTTACGGCCCAACTATTGCTGGCAGTAGTACAGGCCGCGGTCATCATGGCAGTGGGCGTCTTCGTGTTTGGGGCAAAGATTAATGGGAACGTTATCCACATGCTGCCGGCGGTAATCCTGGGAAGCGCGGTTTTCCTGAACTTCGGGTTCATAATTTCCGCCTGGGCCAATACACCGGCCGCGGCTTCCGGCATGGGTAATGCGGTGACTTTGCCCATGATGTTCTTTGCCGGGACATTCTTTTCGACTTCTGCCTTGCCGTGGCTCCTGCCCTATGCCGCCGATGCCCTGCCTCTGGCGCCCATGATTACCGCCCTGCGGGACATTGGGTTAGAGGGCGCCACTGTATGGGAGGTCTGGCCGCAACTAGCCTGGCTGGCCGGCTGGGTGGCCGCCAGCGCCGTGATTGCGATCCGAGTTTTCCGGTTCAGCTGACGGATTCAAGCGGGACTACCGCTCTCGGCCGTTTTCCGCCAACTACCCAGGAATGGTTCGGCATGATCTACACATCGACGGCAGTTCTTGCGGCGTTGCTGGCAGCCACGCTGGTATTGACAGCGGGCTGCGTTAACGGTGGCGCGCTGCAGGTGAGGGGTCAGGTAGTGGAAGTCATCCCAAGAAGTTTCACTGAGCTGGAGTTGCTGACGATCCGCGATGAAGAGGGGCGCGAATATACTTTCGAGACGGAAGGGTTCGTGGGGTTCACGCCCTCGCATATCCGGGAGCACCAGTTCCTCGGACAGTCACTGCTGGTTACTTACGAAAGGCGGGGCGACATACTGGTGGCGGTCCGGCTGGAAGACTGACCAGGCCCTAACCGTCCAGTAGATCCTTCAGCGCCGCCTCCAGGATTTCCCCTGGCGTGAACTGCTCAAATTTGGCCCGTACCAGCCCATCGCCATCCATGATAAATGTCCAGGGTTCCGTCGGCAGGCCCCATTCGTCCACAGCGGCCACGTGTCTGGCGTTAAACCGATTTCCCTCGATCAGGTGGGGATCCTCGAACACCTCAACGTGGATGAAGTCCACGCGGTCCCTGTATTGGTCCTTAAGGTCGCTGAGGATTTCCAGCTGGGGGCCGCAGGTGGCGCTAACGCAGAAGGCAGGGGTGGAGAAGAGGACCACCAGCGGCCTGGGCGCGTCCAGCGCCTCGTGGACCGAAAGCTGGTAAAACTCCGGGTCTGGGTCGAAGGCGCTGGTGATGTGGGCCAGGTCCGGCGCCTGGTCTGCCGTGGGCGTCACGCTGCGCGGCGCCGGGTCACCGACGGCCGGCGTAGACGGTTGCGCCGAAACGCGAACGGCGGTCACGGCCTCAACCGGCCGGCCATCGGGCGTACTGGCCGAAATCACCAACTCCCATAGTCCAGGGTTGTCCGCGGTAGCCTCGCCGGGCACTTCGAAGTTAACGGTTGTGATGAATACTCCGCGGCCGCTTCCTTCCGGGGGCCAGGGCAGGAAGGAGGCCGTCAACGCTTCCCGTTCCTCCGGTTCCTGGGCCCCGGGTGGGGTGTACTGCGGTATGACCGTGGCTTCACCGGCGCCCACCGGGACATTGTTACGGTCCACCAGGGCAAATTCCAACCGATTAGGCCCCTGCGCAAGATCAGAACTCACCATCAGCGCGCTGAATTCCGGTCCGCCCAGTTCGGGGGCCTGGTTGTCAGACCTGGGTGCGAGGCAAGCGGTACCGGCCAGGAGGACTATGAAGACCAACGTAAACGTCGGAAAGCCGGCGGGAGGGGAAGGACGATACTGGATTATTTCAGCTAGCAGAAAGCGCACGACCATACCACGGGGCACATGGATAACATCCACCAGGCAGCCTGCCGGTGGCATCGGGGAGATCCTCGACGGTTCCGCAACCGGCAGGGCAATCACGGACTAGACGATGCCTATTCTTACACACTGAGCGATGAGGTGGTCCATCCGCTGCTCTATTTCCAGGCCCGACACTATCTGGGC
Source organism: Dehalococcoidia bacterium (assembly GCA_965207275.1). Taxonomy (GTDB): domain Bacteria; phylum Chloroflexota; class Dehalococcoidia; order Lucifugimonadales; family UBA3495; genus Bin22. Next base: position 639,121 of record CBDBMH010000002.1, on the reverse strand, counting down.
AACGCTCTCCAGTTTCTCTCGCGGCCAGGGCATGTCGTCGAAGAGGGGTCTGACCCGCCTCAGCTCCGTGGACAAGTTCCACTCCAGTTCGTTGCCCCGGTATTCACCCATGTACTCGGTCCCGCCCTCCAGGGCCACGGTAACCCTGGGAGCAAAGGCCTGTCGGTTGCGGTGGCCCACCACCTCAACCTTTTTCATGAGTCCCATCACCGCCGCGTCATCGTCGTTGGCTCCGTCTCCCGGGTCTATCCTATGGCGCAACGGCGGGTAACTTCCGTGGACACAGGTGTAGGCCGCGAAGTAGTGGGTACTGCCGACCGCGGGGGCGTCGGCGCTGCGCTCGGGGTTGGGGAAGGCCGGCGAAGGGTAGGTGGTCTCCAGCCAGTTCATGTCCACCGTGATCTTTTCTATTTCATCGATGGGCAGATTGTGAGAGGCCCGAATTTCGGACATCAGCTCAATCACCGGGCAGTTATAGCCAGCCGTGGGATAGAGCTTGGGCGTAACGTGAAGCAACTCCCACCGCTCACCCAGTTCCGCCACCACCGAATCGAGGGATACGTGGTCCGGGCCGTTAAAAACGTAGGACAGCTGGCCGTGATTGTTCCCGGTGAAGGCATTATAGAAACCCGCCTCCCCTTCCAGGGCCGTTTCCGAGCCGCGAACGTGCTCGCGGGCCAGCAGGGCCGCCATTATGCCGTTGCGGGTTGCGTTGGGTTCGTGAAACAGCATTTCCCGCCCGCCGGAACGGGGGCCCTCGGTAGTGCCGCCGGTGAAGGTGCATGCCAGCGCCATGGCGGTAACCAACTGGTCCACGTTCAGGCGCAGCAACTTGGCCGTGGCCACTGCCGCCCCCAATGTTCCGTACACCGGGCTGGAGCGGAACCCGCGGGCCTGGGTCGATGGGATGAAATCGCCGGCAATCCTGGCCTCCACTTCATAACCGGCGGCCAGGGCGGTTACCAGTTCTCGGCCCGTCCTACGTTCGATCTGCGCGGTAGCCAGCGCCGCAGGGATGATGCACGGACCGGGATGAATCAGCATCCGGTAGGAATCAGACTGGTTGGTGGCGTGCATCATTTTGCTGTTGGCAAAGGCAGCGCCGCACCGGGTCGCCTTGGCTCCGTCCACCAGGATGGTGGCGCCATCCATGCGGCTTTCCTCCAGCTTGACCAGTTCGATGGATGACTTGGCGTGCTCAGTCTCCGCGCCCAGGAAGGCGCAAAGCAGGCCGTGAAGCAGGGAGGTCTTGACCTTGTCGGGAACTTCCGGAGGGAGGTTTTCGAACTGAAGGTTGTCCACGAAGCGAGCCAGGGTTCGGCTCAAAGAGTCTGCCATAGTTCAGTGCCCTCTACTAAAACGCTTTCATTGTTGCTGCGCAAAGTCCAGCCAGACCCGGGCGCAAGGCACCGGCATTACGTGCTGGACAAAGCCGTAAACTCCGGGAAACACTACCCTTCTGCCATTGGGGAACAGGTCGGCGGCGTCTCGGAAATCACCCAGAACCTCTTCCCGGAGGCTGGCCGCGGCCATGATCAGCACTGGTGTTTTCACTTCTGGAAGCAGCGGGCGCAGGTCTCCGGCGGCATTGCGCTGGAAGCCTCCAACCACGTGGGCGGGTGTTGCCGACATTTGGGACGCATACCAGCGGGTGTATTCGGGCGGGACAATCTGGGGGTCCAGGCGCCGGCCAATGGTGTTCTCCACCCAGGCCGCCACTCCCTCCCGCTCTATCAGGTCGGCGCTTTCGGCATGATGAGGGTCGTCGAAGCTGGTTGGCGAAGTGCAGGCCGTAAGAGATAGCAGCCTTTCCTGGTGCAGGGTGGCGAATCTCATGGATATGGAACCGCCTACCGTTTCTCCGACAAGGTGCACCTTCTCCAGTTCCAGCTTATCCAGGAACTGCTTCAAGTCGGCGGCGAAGTTGTCCACAGACCAGGGATACCCCGGCTCCGGCACCGAGGACTGTCCCATCCCCCGCATGTCAAATCTCACCACCCGGAAGTGGCGGGCGATGACGGGAATCCATGCGTACCAGAGCTTGTGGTTTTTGGCCATTCCGTGGTGGAGGACGACCGTTTCCGGTTCTCCCCAGGGATCGGTAAAGTCATCCACCTTGTAGAAAAGCTGGCAGCCGTCGTCAAGGGTAACGTACATAACGCCCTCTATTTAATAAAAGATGCGCTGGCAGGTTAATCGGCCGCTTCCGACACCCCTTCCTCGCTGAAGACGGAGCGGGCGATGCGCATGGCGGTACGGGTATTGAAGTAACCACCGTACATGGTCAGCTGGATAAAGACCTCCATGATTTCGCTAGGCGTCGTGCCAACACGCAGGGCGCCCGAAATCCTTCGGCGCAGCTGCCGGTCGTAGTGGCCCATGACGGTCATGGCAACCAGGGCGCACATGGAGCGCGCTTTGGCATCCAGGTGGGGGCGGGAGAATATGGCGCCCCAGTTATATTCGTTGATCAGCCGCTCCAACTGCATCTCCGGCGACTCGAGGTCTTCCGTGTAGTAAACGGTAATGTCCCCCATGTGTTCTTCGTGGACGGCGATGCCCTGCCGGTGAAGTTCATCAGGATCCAACGAAGTGTCATATACATTGGTGGGAGTGAACTGGATGCCCCTTTCCTCGAATATATCCTTGGCAAGGGCCATGGCTGATTCAACGGCCGGCACGCCGGCGTAGAACGTCATCTGGATGAATATTTCGACCACGACCTCGGGCGCCATGCCCACATTCAATGCGCGCTCGATGTGCCGCCGAAGCAGGTGCAATTGACCCAGGGTGAGCAGGGCCGAAAGGGTGCACATGCAGCGCTGCTGAATGCTCAGGCCGTGCCTGGTCCAGATGGAACCAAAAAGGGCTTCATCCACAATGCGCTTAAGATCTGGCGCAAGCTGGTCAATACCGGGCAGGGTGAAATGCCGAAAATCCCCGGCTGCCATGATCTCGCGTGTTTCCAGGCCTCGGTTATACCTTTCTTCCAGGGAGGACATACAAGCTCCTTGAGGTCAAATGGGATTCGGGTCCTGCGTGGGCCCGCCAAGAATACGGCTATTATTATATCGTAACGCGACTACCTGCATGGTCGATAGGTTGCGGGAAGACTCAGAACGTGCGCACATTTGAACCTACTGCGCGTTACCTGAGCCTTACGAGCGGGACATTATCTCCTGGGCGAACCACTCCAGCCGCTCCAGGGAGCGGTCCAGGTCGTTGCCGCGGATATCGAAAATAATGCAGCTGACACCCACGTCCTCATAGGTCTGTATGTCCTGAAGCATTTCTTCGGTCCCGCCGGCGAAACGGCGGCGGGCCGCTCCCGGTGGCGTTGTATCGGCGTCGTAAAGGGGCGCTTTCATGGATACCTCCAACTCGGCCGGATCCCGGCCATTGCCTTCGGCATAACGGTGAAGCAGGGAAACGTTCTGGGCGAGCTCTTCAGGCTCCAGGGGCGCGGCGGGAATGGCCCCCACCGGGTGCCAGCCGTCACCCAGAGCAGCGGCCCGGCGGATGGCGGGCCGACTCTGGCCTCCAACCCAAATGGGCGGATGGGGCTTCTGCACCGGCTTCGGCAGGAAGTGAATGTCGGAGAACTGGCAGTACTTGCCTGTGAAAGCAGGTTCGTTGCTGGTCCAAAGTTCCTTGAAGGCCTGCAGGTATTCGTTGGTCACCGCTCCCCGTTCGGCAAAGGGAGGGGCATCCAGGGCTTCAAACTCCTCTTCCATCCAGCCCACGCCCACGCCCAGAATAAGGCGACCCCGGGAAAGAACGTCCAGGGTTGCCAGTATCTTGGCCGCCAACAGGGGATTGCGGTAAGGGACGATCATTACGCTGGGAACCAGGCGGATGCTGGTGGTAATGCCTGCCAGGTAGGTCAACAGGGTCAATTGCTCCAGGTATTCCGCTGCATCTCCGCCGTGAAACCTCCCATCGGCAGTATAGGGATAGGTGGAGTTCACCTCGCGGGGCACCAGGATGTGGTCGCCGGCCACCATGCAATAGAAACCCAGGTCGTCACCCTTCCTGGCGATAGCCGCCAGGGGTTCCGGCCTGGCTGTGGGGCCGCTGTTGGGCAAATAGAATCCAAACCGCATTGCGGGCCTCCGATTGAAGCTGCTGCCTAACTATAATCCCGGCACATCGGGGTGTCCATTGGCACGCCTTTGTCACTGGCCGATGGCCAACAAAAACAGCCCGGCACAAATTGCCGGGCTGCCTGAAGAACGAAGCTGGGACCCTTACGCCCCGCCAACTGCCTAAGTGTCGGTGGAGCTGATCTCGAAGTGCTTGACCCAGTATTCGCCCCGGTAGAGGTGCTCCATCTCCCGGGCCACTCCCTGCCGGAACTCGCCGGTCTCGTAGTTCCGCAGGTCGTCCAGGGTTTCCCAGATGCTGACGCTGATGCCCTCGTCCGGGTCCTCGGTACTGCGGAGCAGCTGCCTCTCCTTCAAGCCCTGAATGTTGTTGCCGGAACCGGCCAACCTTTCGTGATAGTGCCTTTCGTACTCTTCCCAACTGCCGGGGCGCAGCTTGCCCCAAACCATCCTGATAAACATTAACGCGTCTCCTGTGCGGTTCTGACTTCGCATCCGGCCAACCGTGGGCCGTTGCTATTACATGATAACACTACGGTGGAGCTTATTGGCGCAAATTGCGCCTTATGGATCGTGAATAATTGTGAAGCCAAACGGCAACGCCGCCACCCTCATTTCGTTGGCCATCAGGCCAGCACACGGTAGCGGTAACGAGAGTTGACCAGGTCGTCCTCCTCGAAGCGGGAGAAGCGGAGGGGCGAAAGGTCTACAGACGACGCCTGCCCATCCAGTATCAGTTCGGACATGGCCTGGCCGATTGCCGGGGCCAGTTTGAAGCCGTGACCGCTGAAGCCAACCATGCAGAAGAGACCTTCAATACCCGGCACCCGATCCAGGATTGGATGCCAGTCCGGCGTGGTGGTGAACAGACCGGCCCAACCGCCCCGCAAGTATGACTGGTCCATGGCCGGCATGCGGTGAATCACGCGAGTCATGGCGTCGGCGGCATCGGCTTGATCAATCCCCTCGTCGTAGTTGTCCAGTTCCACCTCGTCCTCCCCGAATCCAACCATGGTCAACGTGGGGCTTTCCGGCCGGAAGGACAGGGACTGCGCGATGTCTCCCACGATGGGGTGTTGGGGCAGCAGGCCCGGCGGCCGGGTTGCCAGGGCTACCTGATGGCGGACCGGGACCAAGGGAAATTCGACACCGGTCCCAGCCATAAGGGTGTTGGCCCACGGGCCCGCGGCCACCACTGCGACCGGCGTTTCGACCCGCCCCTGGTCGGACAGTACCGCCTGCACCCGGCCCCCGCTGATCTCTATGCCCGTAGCCTGGGCCCGGGTGACTATTTCAGAGCCCAGTTCTCGCGCCCCGGCGGCGAAGGAGGTAGTGACCAGGTAGGGGTTGGCGTAGCCTGAGTCGGGCTCCCAAGCCAGGCTTTCGCCCTCATATGTCCGGATCATGGGGGCCAGTTCCGTGAGCTCAACCGAGTTGATCAGTCCGACGTTTATGCCCAGTTCCTGCTGCATGGAGATGTTGAGTTCCAGGCTGGGCCGGTCTATTTCCTCCACCACCACCAAATAGCCGGTCTTGACGAAACCGCTGTCGCCGCCGACCTGTTGGCCAAAATTTGCATAGACCTGGAGGCTGCTCCATGCCATGGAAGCGGTGATGGGGTTGGAGTAGTGCATGCGGCAGATTGCCTGGGACCGGCCTGTGGAACCGGCGCCCAGCACGTTGCGCTCCAGCAGCAAAGACCGCGTGGCGCCCCTTCGGGCAAGATAGTAAAGCAGGCTGCAGCCCATTACGCCGCCGCCGATAATGACGGCATCAGCCGTGTTTCGCATCATCGCCTTTTCTCCGTCTCTTCCCCTGAATCGCGCCAAACCCTGGACGCTGGGCGAACTAAGGGGAAGCTATAGTCCTGAAAATCGAAAACCCCCGGCCAAAGGCCGGGGGCTATCCAGAGAATCGTGGAATACCATAGATTGAGCCGGCAACGACTAGCGGTAATTTCTCTCGCGCATGGAACTGAAGCAGTCGCTGCAATACACCGGTCGGTCACCCCTGGGACGGAAGGGAACCATCGTATCGACGCCGCACTGAGCACACACTGCCGGATGCATCTCGCGGGGGCCTCCTCCATCGAAAGAACGCTGGGTCTTTCGGGCCTGGCGACACTCGGGGCAGCGCCTCGGTTCGTTGGTAAAACCGCGGGAGGCAAAGAACTCCTGCTCTCCGACGGTGAAGGTGAATTCGGCTGCGCACTCGACGCAAACCAGGGTCTTGTCTGACAGGGCCAACTGCCGACCTCCATAAAAGAAAATTTGGCCTGGTCGAGGTCATCCGGCGTCAGCGCACCTGTAGCAACTACCCACGGGAAAGAACCTTAACGCATTCCATACCTGATTATAACAGATAGTCTAACTATATGGAATGCAATGAAGGATTTCTATGCCGTCAATTGACCAATCCCTAAGGTAGCCTCTGCACATTATTCGACGGGGAGACCAGAGGCCGCGTACCGTTCATCCGCAATCCTAACGGCGGGGTTTGATTCGGAACTTGACGCGCTACAAGGTGGGGGACAATTGCCTCGCTGCCATTTCGTTGTCCAGCAGGAGCAAGTTGCTGCCGTTCTCGCCGATCAGCTTGAGCTTGGCGATGATGTCCGCCGCCGTCTTTTCTTCTTCAATTTGCTCGGTTATGAATACTTGCAGATGTACCTGGGTGGGATAGTCACTCTCCCTTGACGCCAGTTCGTAAAGTTCACTGATCAGAACGCTGACCTGCTGCTCGTGGGCCAGGGTTGCCTCCATCACATCCAGCACCGAGCCGAATTCTACCGTGGGCTGCTCGATGGGAAGGAGCGTCACCTTGCCCTGCCGATTTTGGACGAAGTCGAACAGATTCATCGCATGGTCATACTCTTCCTGGCTTTGGACGCGCATCCAGTGCGCGAAGCCGGGCAAGTCCAGCGAATCACAATGGGCGGACATGGACAGGTAGAGATAAGAGGCGTAAAACTCCTCGTTAATGTGCCGATTCAAAGCGTCCTGGATGGTCTGATTCAAGGCCATTGAAATTCTCCGTGAATTCCGGTTTACCAATCTCATTCTAACAGCTTAACCCTGAGGGCGAAATTCGGGCATTTGCAGGCACGATGCCATTTTGATTATGTTACAACGCTGCCGATAGCGAAAGCCCTTGCAGTATGGACGTAGCCAATTCAAGCAGGTATATTAGGGGTGGCTCAAAAGCGGTCGTAGCATACGCTCCCCGCTACCGAAGAAACCGTATACCAAACGAAAATCGTAAAGCTTTTCAGGAGGAAACCAATGAAGGTCGTCAGGCTCAGTTCCGTCCCCACCGAAGAGGCAACCAGCGCCCTGTTTACCGGCAACGTCGTCACCCGCCAGGCCCCTTTTGAGGCCGGCGACAGCAACAATTTCAACTTTGGTCTGGTCAGCTTCAGCGCGGGTTCCCGCAACAAGTTCCACAAGCACAGCGGTGACCAGATTCTCATCGTCACCGAAGGCACGGGCACCGTGGCCACGGATGACGAGGAAGTCGAGATTACCGTCGGGGACGTGGTCATCATCCCGGCCGGCGAAAACCACTGGCACGGGGCCCCCGGCGACACCGCCATGGCCCACATTACCGTCACCGTCAAGGGAAGCCAGACCGAGCAGACCGAACCGTAATTCTACCCACGGACAAACCGCATTGCGGAATGGCGCCCCGGTTCAGGTTCGAACCGGGGCTCTTTTTCGCCCCAGCCCACCAGGCGCAAGTCGTCAGCCGAACTATTCTTCGCTTGCCTGCCGTTCCCGTAATGACTGGGCCAGTTGGCTGATGGTCTCAGTAAAAGTCCTGTCCCGGTCACGGGATTCAGGAAACTCCTCGCCCAGGGGAGTGCTGCCGATAAAGCGGTACATCTCGGAGACGCCTTCGAACAGGTGGGGCGTCAGGCCCAGGTGGGCGAAGGTGTCGCGGATTTCCTCCATTTCACTGACCCAGCGCCGGGACCGGGGCGGCACCGTGGGCAGGTTTCGCTCCATTCGCTGCAGGACTGCAGACTGGCCCGACTGAAATTCGGCCAGCAGCGGCTCTGTCAGACCCATTAAATCCGCCGCGATAAGCAACTCCGCGTAGAGCGCCGATGTCCCCTTGGTCATGGCGGCATAGCACATCTTGATGCCGGAGGCCTTACCCACCTCGCCGTCCAGCTTCATGACCGTCAGCCCAAATTCGTTCAGCTGCTCAAATTCGGTAGCCTGATCTCCGGACGTATAGAAGTGGGGACTGTACCCGGGCCTCGGCGGGCCGCCGATGATGGAAACGTCCACGAACCGGCCCCCGGCTTCGGTGATGATCGGTTCCATTTCGCAGGTAAGCTGGGGCGCGATGGCGTTACACTCGGCAAACAGGGCATCCGCTCCCGTCATTCTGATGGCGCTGGCAACTTCTTGGCACAGGGTCGGAACCGCCGCCGACACGGTCATGGACATGATCAGGTCAGACTGGTCAACCAGTTCCTCCATGCTTGGCACATCGCGGATCCCCGCCTTTTCGGCCAGGGCCCGGGTCCGTTCGCTTCTGCCTGCCAGGCAGGTTACTACGTCAAGTTCGTTTTCCCGCAGGCGCTGACCCACCGCGTGGCCCATGTCGCCCGGGCTCAAAATAGCTACGGTGCTGAATTCCATTTAAGGCATCCCCCTGGTTCGATTAACAACCGAAAGAGTATAGCATGGAGATATCTGTGCCAGGTTACTGACAATCAGCCCTCACGGTCCCTGTCCTCGTACAGTTATAATTGGCCCTACATCCTAGTTGTCAGCGACCTTGACGCTAACAGGAAGCGTGCTTGCGATATGAACCAGCCGGTGGCAGAGGTGATCGGCTCCGATTCCCGATCCCTGACGGCCCAATGCTACGACCTCTATCGATCTCCCCATTTGGGCGCGCTGGTAGCCGTGGGCGCGCCCAAGGTGTTCGCGGTGGTTCAGGGTATCCGAACGGAACCGCTGGACCCCGGCCGGCCGGTGCTGGCCCGCGGTCGGAGCGCGGGCAGCCTGGAGGAAATCTACCAAAGCAATCCCCAAATTGAGCGTCTCCTGACTACCCGCTTCGATGCTTTGATCGTGGGACACGAGGCCGATGGCCGGTTGGTCCAGTTGTTGCCTCAGCTTCCGCCGCCCATTCATTCCTTTGTCAGCCAGTGTCACCCGGATGAGGTGGTCCGTTTCACTGAAAATCTGGACTTCTGCCGATTCCTGCTGGGTTCGGGCCCTCCCATGGCCGATGAGGTGGTGGTGGCCTGCCTGCGCCATGCTGCAGCCTGCCGCGCCGACGGGGTTGATTTCATAAAGCGGGCCGGACAGGCTATTGCCAGCGAAGCGGTGGGTGATTCCGTTCGGGTGGCTGCCATCTTGCGGAGGGCAAGAATATGACCAATGGCTTTTTTGCAAACGGGTCAAACGCCGACGGAGGGCAGCCCGTTTCCGCCCCCATCGGAACGGTAGTGGGAGGGTCGCTGTCGGACGGCGTGGATATTCGCCTGAACCCGACGGGCGATGTCCTGATCGAAGACGTGAAGGTTGGCACTTTCGTAACCATTCGCGGCCAGCGGTACCGGTTCTTTGGCGTGGTCACCGACCTGGAGCTCGGCAGTTCGGACGCCCGGCTGCGCCATTCACCGCCTGATTCGGATGACCCGGTAATACTGGAGGCGGTTTCCGGCAGCATGGCCTACGGTGTGGTGTCGGTGCTTCCCAATATGGCGCTGCCCCTGGTCGGCGACAATAACGACAGACCGGTAGCCGCGAAGACGGTTCCCTCCCACTTTTCGCCGGCCTTTCCCGCCACCGCCGACGACGTGGCCGCCGTTTTCGGCCAGGAGGACGACCGCCACTTCTGGATCGGCGCTCCCCTGGACATGGACACCCGGGTCTGCCTGGACCTGGACAACCTGGTCCGGCGCTCCTTCGGCGTTTTCGGCAAGAGCGGCACGGGCAAGACCTTCCTGACCCGCCTGCTGCTGGTGGGCATCCTGCAGGGGGGCGAGGCATCATCCCTGATTTTCGACATGCACAGCGAGTACGGCTGGAGCGGCCAGGACTCGGACCGGGACCGGCAGGTCAAGGGCCTGAAGCAACTGTTCCCGTCCCGGGTTTCCACCTTCACCCTGGACGAGGACAGTTCCCGGCGACGCGGTTCGTCACCGGACGAGGTGGTCAAAATTGGCTACGGCGAGATTGAGCCGGAAGACATTGAACTGCTCAAGGACAACCTGAACCTTTCGGACGTGGCCGCCTCCGCCGCCTTCAACCTGAAGCAGCGGTTCGGCGGCAACTGGCTGGGCGAGTTCCTGCAACGCGGGGGCGCCGACCTGGGCGCCCTGGCCGACGATCTGGGCGTCAACCGGGCGGCCCTGGGCGCCCTGTACAATCGCCTCTCTCGCTTCCAGCGCTTCCCCTTCCTGGAGGAAGGCAACCGCCACAACGCCGCCGCCGCCATCATCGAACACCTGGAACGAGGCAAGCACGTGGTGCTGGAGTTTGGCCGGTACGGGCGGGACCTGAGCGCCTACATCCTGGTGAGCAATCTGCTGTCCCGCCGCATCCACGAACGGTACGTGGAGCTGAAGGAAGCGGCGGAGGGCGGCCAGGGCAGCGACCCCCGGCCCCTGGTCATCGTCATCGAGGAGGCCCACCGATTCCTGAGTCCCTCCATAGCATCCCAGACCACTTTCGCCAACATAGCCAGGGAACTGCGCAAGTACAACGTAACCCTGATGGTCATCGACCAGCGCCCGGGCAGCATCGACTCGGAGGTGATGAGCCAGCTGGGCACCCGCATCACCTGCGCCCTGGACAACGAGCGGGACATTGACGCGGTGCTGTCGGGAACAGCCGGCAGCCGCCAGCTTCGGGGCGTGCTGGCCCGCCTGGAGGAAAAGCAGCAGGCACTCATCTTTGGCCACGCCGTCCCCATGCCGGTGGTGGTCCACACCCGCGAATACGGCACCCCCGAATCCTACGCCCAGTTGACGGAACGGGCGAGCGCCCACCCGGTCAGGGGGTCGCAGCCCGGCGAGAGCAGGGAGGAACGGCTAGAGCGGGAGATTGATGAGTTATTTGGGTAGCGAACCCGTCATTCCGGCGCACGCCGGAATCCAGTTGCTTATCCACGAAGAGGCACGAAGGAGCACGAAGGGATGCAGAATAGGTATGTAGGGGATGTGGGGGATTTTGGGAAGTATGGATTGTTGCGGTGGTTAACGGGGATGACTTCTGGAGACGACCTTGTAAGGTTGCGTTTAGGCGTGGTGTGGTACTTGCACCCAGACGAAATAGAACGGTCTCCCAGTCGTTTCGACTATCTCAGCAACTGTGCAGGGAACGAGACATTCTATGAGTGTGACGTTCACCTCTATGAGAATTTGCAGAATCTGGTAGTCTTCAATCAGAACAGCATTGCTGAAATCCAAGAAAGCAACTTGTTGCCGGACAACACGCTCTATTACGGGCGAAGGTTGTTCTTTGAGAGGCATGAGGAAGTAATACCATGGGAGCCACGTGGACAGAGTTGGTTAGATGGTGCTTTCAATAGGGTTGGAAAGGCTGATGTAGTTTTCTTTGACCCGGACAACGGTATCGCTTCACTAGGAATCGAAAGACAAAATCCACATAGCCCAAAACATACATTCCTATGTGACATTGAGCAACTTGCCAATGGGGGAAGGAGGAATCTGGTAATTCTCCATTCCCTTCATTCCACCAAAAGTACTGACCCCGGAGCTGCAACTCAGGAAATCTACGACAGGTTGCAGGGTGCCTTCCCAGTAGCTCTTGTTTGGCGTCTCTATTATAGACCAAGAAACGTAGTTTACTTTATAGTGGCTCCCCCAGGTGTGCATCAGGATGCCATAGGGATACGGAGAGAAAACTTTGTGGAGGGTGCAAATCCCTGGGCGCAACATTTCGGACAGCTCCCGTAACCTGCCATAAACATTACGCCAATCCATGCTCACCCTAACCACCAACACCGCCGCCAGCCAATACGTCCGCTCATGCCCCCGGCCGCTGGGGCTGGTGCCGACCATGGGCGCTTTGCATGAGGGGCATTTGGCGCTGGTGCGGCGGGCGCGGGAGGAGAACGCCACCGTAGCCGCCTCCATTTTTGTCAATCCGACCCAGTTCGGGCCGCAGGAGGACCTGGCCACCTATCCCCGGGACATGGAGCGGGATCTGGCGCTGCTGGAAGCCGAAGGCGTGGATTTGGCGTACACCCCGACTCCGGAAGAGGTTTACCCGCCGGGGTTCGATACCTGGATTGACCCGGGGGCGCTGGCGGAAAGGCTGGAGGGGGCGGCCCGCCCGGGCCATTTCCGGGGCGTGGCCACGGTGGTTACCAAGCTGCTGAACGTGATCACCCCGGACCGGGCCTACTTCGGGCAGAAGGACGGGCAGCAGTTGGCGGTAATCCGGCAACTGGTGCGGGACCTGAACCTGGGCGTGGAAATCGTGTCAGTGCCCACGGTGCGGGACGCCGACGGCCTGGCCCTGAGCAGCCGCAACGCCTACCTGACGCCGGAGCAAAGGGCGGCGGCCCCGGTCATTTACCAGGCGCTGTCGGAAGCGCGAGACCTGTGGCAGGGTGGCGAAAGAAATGCGGAGGCGCTTCGGTCGGCGGCCCGGCGCATCCTGGAGGCCGAATTGCTGGTGGAAGACATCGACTACGTGAGCGTGGCCGAAGCTTCATCGCTGGTGGAGCTGGAGCGGGTGGACGGGCCTGCCATGATTTCCACGGCGGTGAGGATTGGGCAGACGCGGCTGATAGACAACGTGGTGGTTGGAAGTGTTCGGGAGGAGGCAGGTTCTTGGTTGTGAGTGGCCCAAATGTTCTGGCCGTGCGGACTCATTCATTGTCACCCGTATGGTGAGACTGACTGCTCCTCTCCCACAAGGAAACGACTTCATCAACCTCGTCAGCCGCCACGTCCCGCCAGTCCTCGATGGCCGAATCGGCGATGGTCGAGCGTTCCGCCACTATGGCCTGGATCACGTCCAGCCGCGGGTCTCTCTCTTCAACCTGAAACTCTTCGATCCGGTGGGACAACCGGTGCCAACTGCCTCTAATCGCCAGGAGCCGTCGGACGGCGGAGCGGGCATGCAGACGCAGCAAATCCATGGCAGCCTCTCGGGCCGCCCGCCTCCCCAGCAGGTATGAACCGTAAAGACCGGCCGCCAGGGATATCAACTGCCACAGGGCCGTTTCCAGGGTGGTAAGGGGGCGAAACGCGGAGACTATTATCATGGCCACCGCAAGGGCGATGGCTCCCCCAATGGCGCCAACAATCAGTACGGTTGTTCGGTCCATGTAGCACCACCCCCGCGCTGTTTCGGCCAGGATTACTGAACCGGGAAAAGCCTACTCCTGCACCAGCTCCCGCACCGTTTCGGTCATGGATGCCAGCACCGTTTCCCAGTCGCCGACCACGCCATAGCGGGCTTCCTTGAAGATGTTGGCCTCGACATCCTTGTTGATGGCGACGATGGCCTTGGAGCCCGAGCAGCCGGCCATGTGCTGGCTGGCGCCGGAAATGGCAATGGTTATGTAAAGGTCGGGAGTGATGGTCTTGCCCGTCAGGCCCACCTGGTAGCTGGCCGGCACCCAGCCCGAATCCACGGCGGCCCGGGATGCGCCTACGGCGCCGCCCAGCAGTCTGGCCAGTTCTTCCAGCTTGGAAAAGGGCTCTGGCCCACCCAGGCCGCGGCCGCCCGAAACCACTATGCTGGCGTCCTCCAGCTTGACGCCTTCAGCCTCTTCCTTGACCACCTCAATTACCCGACTGCGCACCATTGAGTCGTCCAGGTCCACCGGGAAGGAGACGACCTCGCCTTGACGGGCTGCGTCCGGCTCCAGGGGGGCATAGACCTTGGGCCGCACCGCCGCCACCTGGGGAGTCTGGTTGCAGCTGATCACCGCCACCGCATTGCCACCGTAGACCGGACGGTTGGCCAGAAGCTTGCCGCTGGATGTGTCCACCGATACCTCCAGGCAGTCCTGGGCCAGGCCGACGCCCAGGCGAAAGGCCAGCCTGGGGGCAATTTCCCGTCCCTGGTTGGTGCGGGCCACCAGCACTATGGCCGGATTGGTCTCCCGGCACAGGGTCTCGGCGGCCTCCAGGTTGAGCTCCACCTGGAACTCTGCCAACATGGGACTGGTTACCGCGTACACCCGGTCCGCCCCCTGGGCGATAGCCGTCTGGGCCACCGTGTCCACTGCGTCACCGAATACGGCGATGGCCAGTTCCTGGCCCAGGTCGTCGGCCACTTTGCGGCCGGCCGCCAGAATCTCCTGGGACGCCAGGCTCAACTCGTCGCCCGCGCTCTCTCCTATAATCAGAACTCCGTTGCCCTCTGCCATGAGGACCTCCATCTTCGAGAATCGAGTGGCGCCGATACGGCTCACCCTGGAACGACCAATGCGACTCCGGGTTCAACCCGGCCCAACTAAAAGAACTTCTCTTCCCGAAGCCGCAGGGCCAGCTTGCGGCCGGCGTCTGCTTCGTCATCGCCTTCTATAATTTCGCACTCGGCACTGCTTACTGGAACGAAAAGATCGTGCAGCGTTAGCCTCGGCTCCAGCTCTCCGCCATCAATCTTCAGGTCCGAGGCGCTCCAGATGGTAGGTCGCTTGCGGGTGGCCGCCATAATCCCACGCAGGGTGGGATAGCGGGGCTGACCCAGCTCGTTGCTGACCGTCACCAGGGCGGGAAGGGCAGCTTCCACGATTTCGTAGCCGTCCGGGATTAGCCGCTCGACCACGACCCGGTCCTCCTTCAGTTCCACCTTTTTGCCCAGGGCCACGCAGGACAGGCCCAGCAGTTCGGCGACGCCCAGAGGGACTTGGGCATTGTCCCAGTCGGAGGCCTGACGGCCGCAGATGATCAGGTCAAAGCCACCCAGCTTGCGAATGGCCGAAGCCAGCAACTGGGCGGTCTGGAAGCTGTCCACCGAATTATCAAAGGCATCGTCCTGCAGCAGGACCAACTCGTCCGCGCCCATGGACAGGGGCTTCTTCATAACGTCCAAGGCAAAAGAAGAACCGGACGAAATTACGGTGACGCTTACGTCCTGGGAGTCCTTGATCTGGAGGGCCGCCTCCACCGCGTTTTCGTCGAAGCCGTTTACGACGGGTGGGATGTTGGGGGGCGTTACCACCCGCTTGGCGTTGGCGTCGATTTGAAAGGCGGCCATAGGCATTTCCGGGTCTATGACCTGCTTTGCCAGGACGGCAATTTTGGCTGGCATTTCTGTTTCCTCGCGGGAAATTTAGCTATAAAAACCTTGTGAAATGTATCACCCACGACCTTGAAGTGTCAATTGAGCGAAGGGTCCCGAAGCTTGCCACCCTCCCTCTTTTCCCGTTTACAAGTTGCCAGCGCGGCAGGGTGTAGAATCCCTAAGGCCCTCATTATCTGGCAACCGTAGGGTTCCGCATGACGCAGTGGATTCTGCAAACCATAGCCTCCCTGCTTCTGGGATTCGTGGCCCTGTGCGCACTGCTTCTGTTGTATTCCGCCTTCCTGTTGTCTGCCATCTTCGAGGACGACATTTATGCCGAAGCGCTGGCCGAGCACCGGGCCTACTCCCGGGTCTATTCGGAAGTCCTTACTCCCCATCTCGTAACCGCCAGTCAGGGAAAACACATTCCCGAATTCGCCCTGCTGACCCCGGAAGACTCGGTGGACTTAATCCGGGAAACAGCCCCTCCCCAATACCTGCAACAACAGGTTGAAGCCAACCTGGGACGGTTATCCACTTACCTGAAGGGGGACTCTTCGCAATTGAGTCTGTATTTGGACTTTACCGACCCCCTGGAACGGCTTCCCGTGGCGCTGGCCGACAGGTTCGAGTCTCGAGCGTCCCAGGCCCCGGCGCTATTGGTGCGGCAGACCAATCCTTTGCTCTCCGAGCTAACCGGCCAGGAAATTGCGGCAGACATTGCGTCGGACCTGGAGGCATTGCTGGCCGGCGGCAATCCCTCCCGGACGCTGGCGGAATATACGGGTCGAAACCGAGAAGAACTGATCGCCATTGTGGATAATGCCCTGGATGATATCCTCGCCAATCCCGAATTGCCCGCCGCGTATCGAGGAGCCCTGAGTGAAGCCAGACCCGAATTGGGTTCTTCCTTTGCCCATGGCAACACCCGTGATCTCCTGGAGTTGGCCATAAATGTCCTGGCACAGCCGGTCCTGGATGAAATTCTGGAAAGCAGCGAGGCCGAACTGGACGAACGGAACAGGCTGAACCTGATTCCACTGCTGGCCCAGCATGGCTTCGGTGTCAGCGAGCCGACCTTTCTGCGCATCCTGGGGGATAGGAAGGACACCGCGAGGACGTCCGTATTCTGGGGAAAGGTAACGGCCCTGGGCATGCTGTTGTCGGTGGTGGGTCTGCTGGCGCTGGTAAATTGGGGCAGACCCAGGCTGCTGGTACTTTGGACGGGATGGATATTGGCGGTTAGCGGCGGCCTGCTGTTGACGGCAACCATCCTTTCCATTTGGCAACTGCCCGGCATCATCGAGCAGGTGACTCAACAGTGGTTGGTCGGGGAATTTCCTTCACAACCTGGTTTGGCATCCCTCAGCGTGGACGTTGCCGGCCAGGTCGTCAGGAACCTGCTCAACGCCGCGGTGTGGCCGGCAGCCATCCCGCTTGCGGCGGGCTGCCTTCTTTTGGCAAGCCTGACAGTGTGGGAGCGGCGGAAGATCTCCTGGCAGGAAGCGCGGGCCGTTGAGGCTGCAGATTAGCTGCCCAACCTGCTGCCAATGAAATCGGGATATCCCCTGATAAACTCGGCTGAAGCCATCCCCCTGCGGCCCTCCAGCTGCACCGTTTTAAGACCAAGGATCCCGTTGGGCGTGCCGATGCCAACCGGGACTTCCTTCAGGGGCAAGGCCACTACTTCCCCGGGAACAGGCGCGCTTGGTTCACTGTGATCCGCCAGGCCCTCCCCAACGCTCACTTCAATGAGCCGCAGCGATCGGTCATTCCACTGGGTGAAAAGGCCAGGCCAGGGAGTAAACGCCCGCTGGCGCCGTTCCAGTTCCGCCGCGCTCAGTCCCCAATCAGCCAGCCCGTCATTCCGCTCCAGCTTCCTGGTTACAGTAGCCGCCGTATCGTCCTGCCCTACGGCCTTTATATCTCCCGCCGCCCAGGGGCCCAGGGTCTCCACCAGCAAGTCCGCCCCGGCTGCGAACAGTTGGGCAGTCAACCCCCCCGCGTTCTCGTCGCCCTCGAGGGCGCGTTCCCGCTGGGCGATAATCGGGCCAGTATCCATGCCCTCATCCAGGAGCATCAGAGAGACACCGGTTGCGGATACCCCGTCCAGAATTGCGGTTACAACGGGAGAAGGCCCCCTGTACCGGGGAAGCAGGGAAGGATGAATATTCAGGCAGCCATGTTCGGGCATTTCCAACACCCGGGCCGGAAGAAGTCTTCCGTAGGCAGCAACTGCGATCACGTCCGGTTGATAGGCGTCCAACTGATCCTTTGCTTCGGTGGGCCGAAAGGAAATGGGCTGCGATACGGGCAGGCCCAATTTGATGGCCGCGGTCTTGACCGGAGAGAACTCCACACCCCTGCCCCTGCCCCTGGGTCTGTCGGGTGGAGTGTAAACTGCCACGACTTCGCAATCGTCGGCATTACAGAGTTTCTCCAGCACCGGAACGGCAAACTCCGGAGTGCCCATGAAGACGACACGCATAAGGACTTCTAAAGGCTCCCTTGTTCGATTGCTGCCGCCCCGATTTGGCACATCCAGGGGCGACTGGAAGGACTATGGCTTTTGCTTCGCCCAATTATGGCACCGGCCCCAAGCCTGGCACAACAATATGCCCGTGGGAGCCACGCTTGGCGAGACTACCATCAACCAGGGGCAAGACGGGTACAATTTCGAAAAGACATGGGAACCGGCTGAACAAATAGAACTATTTTGTTGACAAGGTTTGGTCGATATGTTAAGAATATGAAAGCCGCTTGGCGGGAATCTGAAAAAGGAGGTGATATGGCATGGAACATAGTTTAGTATGCGGGGGCGATGGTAGGCATCAGTCTGGACACGACGGGGTGAGCCTGACCTAAAGGCACATATCACCAAAACCGTTTGTCGGGCCCAGGCCAATGTCTACCATCGCCCCCGGGACCTAGTGTTCTTCAGGGCGGTGCCTCTCCAGATGGGCTGGGCCCGAACCCTTTTTCCCTCGCTTTACGGCGAGCCTCTTAACTCATCACAGCCGTACTGATCCAGGAGTTTGCGCACTCTTCAGGCAGGTCACTCGTACTGGGTAAGTAGGCTGATCATACCTCGCTAAACGAGGTAATCAGAATTGACAACAGGTTTAGCGCCTCTTAGAATTACGTGGCAAAATCAAGGGCAAGCTGCAAATCGTTGGTCTGGAGTATTTATGCTGCGTATTCGGTTGAGGCGTGTAGGAAAAAAGGGAAGCCCATCTTACAGGATTGTAGTTGCGGATTCCGCCGCTCCCAGGGACGGGGCTTACGTTGAGTGGATCGGTCAGTATAATCCGATGGTTGACCCTCCTGCCGTGGTACTGAAAGAGGATCGTGCCATAGCCTGGCTGAATCAGGGCGCGCAACCTTCAGATGCGGTTAAGCGAATCCTTGACAGGGACGGCATTTACGAAAAACTGCGCTCTCCTCAGGAAGAGCCGGTAACGGTTGAAGAGCAAATTGAATGAAAGATTTGGTAGAATACATTGCTCGGTCTCTTGCCACTAATCCGGAAGCGGTAAAAGTTACTGAAACTATCGAAGAAGGCCAGGTTATACTCCGTCTTGAAGTAGCCCCCGAGGACAAAGGTAAAGTAATCGGAAGACAGGGAAGGGTCGCCCAGGCGATGCGAGTCCTGGTTCGCGTGGCGGCAATCAAGCAAGGCACCCGGGCGCTCCTGGAGATTGTTTAGATTCAACCGGCTTTATCCATAGCATTCTTCTTCATCCTTCTAATGTGAAGGTGTAGTCCTTCTTTCCCCTAAAGCAATTGCCCAGCTTTTCTGAACCATCAGACAACAGTTCTGCGGAAGACAGTCCTGGCTCCAGGCTCCCTCAGCCCGTTGTAGCCAGGGTTCTGGGGTCCCACGGTTTCCGCGGAGAGGTCCGGGTACAGGTCCACACAGATTTGCCCTACCGGTTCGAGCCCGGGGGGGCGCTGTTCCTTCAAGGTAAGTCTATCCGCATTCAGTCCGGTTCCCGCGGTACGGGAAATACGGCGATCCTAAAACTGGAGGGGATCGACGACCCAGCCGCCGCCAGGGCGCTTGCCGGTCAAGACCTGCTGGCTCCCGGGGACGGCGCGCCGTCCCTGCCGGACGGGGAATATTTTCACTATCAATTGATTGACATGCAGGTCTTAACCGAAGGGGGAGAGGACCTGGGCCGGATAACGGAAATTATCGTTACCGGCAGCAACGACGTGTACGTCGTGTCCGGCCCCAGCGGCGAAGTGCTGCTGCCGGCCATTTCACAGGTCATCCTGCAGGTTGATCCCGCGCGGGGGGTTATGACCGTCCGCCTGATGGAAGGCCTTCGCTGACGACCTCTCATACCGGTAGTCCCACACCACTTCCCCACTCTCGCAAGTCAATGACTTAGAGGTCTGTCCTGGAGTGCCCTCGCCGACTCGGCGCAAGGGTCGCGCCCACCCTGTCGCTTCGGGTGTTTTTGCCAGGGAGAAGCTGCCCTCAGACCTGCCTAGGCCGGTTGGAAGCTTGCTCCTCACCGCACTGGGCATCTGAACAACAAAGCTGAGCCTTCGACTGGTCAGTTTTGACCGGGACATAGGCCAGTGCTAAAATCGAGAGCATACCTTGAGATTTCCACCCAACCGGAACACCCCCATGGGAGAAGATACTCGGCAGTTGGCGGAGAGGAGTTGAACGGTATGTCAGGACATTCGAAATGGTCAACGATCAAGAGAGCCAAGGGGGCTGCCGACGCCAAGCGAGGCGCCCTGTTCACCAAGCTGGCCCGTGACATTACCCTGGCCACATCCCAGGGCGGTGGTGGCGACCCGGATATGAACTTCCGGCTTCGGCTCGCCATCGACAAGGCCAAGTCCAGCAACATGCCCATGGACAGCATATCGCGGGCCATCAAGCGGGGCACCGGCGAAGGTGGCGAGGGTCCCGAGAGCCTGACCGAGATTACCTATGAAGGCTACGGCCCTGGGGGCGGCGCCATTCTCCTGCAGGCGGTTACCGACAACCGCAACCGGACCGCCGCCGAAGTCCGTTCCGCCTTTAACAAGGGCGGCGGGAGTCTGGGCGAGTCCGGTTGCGTTGCCTGGAACTTCGATACCAAGGGTGTGATCACCATTGAAATGGACGATGAGGAAAAGGCGGAAGAGCTTGGCCTGGTGGCTATCGACGCCGGGGCCGAGGACGTAAAGATCGAAGACGGCATCCTCGAGATTCACACCGCACCGGATATCCTCCAGGATGCGCAGAAAGCCCTCGAGGCGGAGGGGGTCAACTTCACATCATCGGACATTTCCCTGGTCCCCAAGGCCACCATAGCCTTGGACAACAAGGCGGCGGAACAGACCCTGCGCCTGCTGGATCTGCTTGAAGATTTGGCGGATATCCAGAAGGCCTATACCAACGCCGACTTTCCGCCGGAGGTACTGGAGCAGTACGGGGCTGCCACCTGATTTTGGCCGCATAGACTCCGGGTGGTGAAGAAGCTCCTTTAAGCTGGCCATGTTTCCAACAACGCTTCCATTTTGCGTATGGTGATTTGAGGCCATGGCATGAGAGTTCTGGCGATAGACCCTGGAACTATCAAAATGGGTTACGGGTTTCTTACCTGCGATCCCCGCACGGAAGTGGTGGACTATGGCGTGGTGACGCTATCCAGATATACCGATATTGCAGAGCGTTTGTTCCAGCTATTCACCCACGTCGGGAACATGATCAGCATATTCCAACCTGACGCCGTTGCCGTCGAAGAACCCTTCATTGGCCGGGGAGAACGCCAGTTCATCGGCCCGGCTATTGCCGTCGGACAGGCCCAGGCCGTAGTCCTGATTGGCGCCGCCAGCGCTGGAATTCCCGTCCATCGCTACAGTCCCGCCGAGGTAAAGCGGGCCGTGGCCGACTACGGCGCCGCCACCAAGGACCAGATGCAGCGGGCTTTGGCTGCCACCCTTGGCCTGGACAGTCTGCCCGAGTCTGATGCCGCCGACGCGCTCTCCGTGGGCCTTTGCCACCTTATTCAGACCAACCAACAGTCGGCCCTGGCCCGGGAAATTGTCCCCGGCTCGGAACGCTAGTCCGCCGGCAGGCCATGATCGCGGGTGTTAACGGTGCACTGGCGGCAACCGGTGAAGACTGGGTACAGGTGACCGTAAGCGGTGTCACCTTCCAGATCCAGGTTCCCGCCGCCGAAATTCTGACCCTTGGCCCCGTGGGCAGCCAGGTCCGGCTGTTCACCCACTTGAGAATTCGGGACGAACACCCTATTCTTTACGGCTTCACCAGCCAGGCGGCCCTGGACCTGTTCCTGGTAACCCAGGGGGTCTCGGGCGTGGGTCCTCGCCTGGGACTGGCACTGCTTTCCGGGCTGGGGGCCGCCGGCCTGCAGCAGGCCATCGCGCTGGGAGACTCTGCCAGGCTCAGCGGTGTTTCGGGCGTGGGCCGCCGGACCGCCGAACGCATCATCCTGGAACTCAAGGGCAAGGTGGACAGCGTGGAAGTGGCCGAGGGAGAGACTGATACTCATTCGACCGACAACGAGTTGATCGAAGTCCTGCAGTCCATGGGGTATACCACGACCGAAATCCGGCGCGCGCTGGCAAGCCTGGAACGTTCCCCCGATATGACCGTGGAGGACTATCTGCGGCAGGCGCTGCAACAGATTGGGGGGTGGTGAGAAGGCAGTTCCCTACCTTAGTGGCTTCTCAGCGAATATTGCGCCTATTTGCATTAAAACCTGAACGAGGGCAGCATATAGTCCATTTTCGTTATACTTGGGGCTGGATTCACTCGTGAATATCCGTACCCACTAGCAAGATAGGTTAGCAGACCATGCCTGATTTTCAACTGGCTTCCGACTTCCAGATGACCGGCGACCAGCCTGGGGCTGTGGAACGCCTGGCCGATGGCGTGAGGGAGGGACTGGTACACCAGACGCTGCTGGGCGTCACCGGCAGCGGCAAGACCTTCACCATGGCCAACATCATCCGGGAAGTGCAGCGACCCACCCTGGTCATCGCCCACAACAAGACCCTGGCCGCCCAGTTAGCCACCGAGTTCAAGGAGTTCTTCCCCAACAACGCGGTGGAATACTTCGTCTCCTACTACGATTACTACCAGCCAGAGGCCTACGTTCCCCGCACCGATACCTACGTCGAAAAGGACGCCAGCGTCAACGAGGAACTGGACAAACTCCGCCTCTCAGCCACCACATCCCTCCTGACCCGAAGGGACGTGCTGATCGTAGCATCCGTATCCTGCATCTACGGCCTGGGCGACCCCCAGGACTATTTCAACCTGGTGGCCCAGGTGAGGGTTGGCGAGATCAGGGAACGGACTCGGCTGCTGCGCCAGTTAATCGAAATGCAGTACGAGCGCAATGACATGGAACTGTCCCGCGGCAAGTTCCGGGTCCGCGGCGACGTGCTTGAACTGGTTCCGGCCTACGAGGAGGTCGCCACCCGAATCCAGTTCTTCGGCGACGAGGTGGAGCGAATCGTTACCCTTGACCCCCTGACCGGCGAGGTGCTGGGCCAGCAGCAGGAAACCGCCATTTACCCGGCCAAGCACTTTGTTACCAGCAAAGAAAAACTGGCCCTGGCCTGTGCCGACATCCGGATTGAGCTGGAAGAGCGGCTGGCCGAATTAAAGCGCCAGGAAAAGGTGCTGGAGGCGGCCCGACTGGAAAGCCGAACCCACTACGACCTCGAGATGTTGCAGGAGACGGGATTCTGCGCCGGCGTGGAGAACTACGCCCGACACCTGTCCCGCCGGGGGCCGGGAACACCGCCCCACACCTTGCTGGACTACTTCCCGGAGGACTATCTCCTGTTGGTGGACGAGTCCCACATGACCCTGCCCCAGGTGCGGGGTATGTACCACGGCGACATCTCCCGCAAGCAGACCCTGGTTGATTTCGGCTTCCGGCTGCCTTCGGCCCTGGACAACCGGCCCCTGAACTTCGGGGAGTTCGAACGCCACGTAAACCAGGTTATTTTCGTTTCCGCCACCCCGGGCCCCTACGAAATGGAGCACAGCACGACCATTGTGGAGCAGGTTATTCGTCCCACCGGCTTGCTTGATCCCACCATCGAGGTGAAACCCTCGGCAGGACAGATTGACGACCTGTTGCAGCAGATCAAGCTGCGCGTGGACCAGCGGCAGCGGTGCCTGGTAACCACGCTGACCAAGCGAATGGCCGAAGAACTGGCCGACTTCCTGTCGGAAATGGGCGTCCGCAACCACTACCTGCACTCCGACATACACACCCTGGAACGGGTGGAAATCCTGCGCGACCTGCGGCTGGGCGTGTACGATGTGGTGGTTGGGATCAACCTGCTGCGGGAAGGCCTGGACCTTCCCGAAGTGAGCCTGGTGGCCATTCTCGACGCAGACAAGGAAGGGTACCTCCGTTCCACCACGTCCCTCATCCAGACCATCGGCCGCGCCGCCCGGCACGCAGAGGGCCACGTCATCATGTACGCCGACCGGGTCACCGACTCCATGAAGTTCGCAATTGACGAGACTAACCGACGTCGCAGCCTCCAAGACATTCATAACCGCGAGAGCGGCATAGAGCCGCAAAGCATTCAGAAGGCCGTCCACGACATCACCGAGACCATCAAGGGCATCGGAGAGAATCGCGCCAGCTACCGGGTCATACGTCAGGAAATGTCGCGCGAGGATATGTTCCGAGTCATCAAGGACCTGGAGGTGCAGATGAAGGACGCAGCCCGCAACCTCGAGTTCGAAAAGGCGGCCCAGGTCCGGGACGAAATCTACGAACTGCGGCGCATACTGGCTGCGGAGCAGAGGACACTGGCCGGGTAGGAACTCTCCCCCGTCCCATCCGGACGGCAAACAAGTACCTGTTTCGCCCGCAACCGGTCTTTCCGTGAAAGACCCTGCGCGCTATTGACACTCCTCCCTCCGCTCCAGGTCGTCGGCCCATCCAAAATGCGCCCTTGACGTCATACCGAACCCAACACGAGACCCTCTTCTCAGGCCCTTTCAACCACTATTAGGCGCTTGCCGCCAACTTCCAACGGCAGATTCATAGTGGCCCGCCGTTCGGCTGCGGCATGGGTTCTTGCCGACTGGGGAAAGGGCCCACGGCATATATTTTCTCTTACGAAAACCGTTTGTGAAATTTATAACTTAGTTGACATCCAGACAAAACGGCCAATATACTCTGCGGAACCTTGCGTATGCATCGGGTTTTTATTGTCAAGGCGCTCAACCTCTTAAATCTCCGATGGCAAAGCTTCGTGTCCCGCCTGAATCCGGACACAACTCCACCAATCACTACGTTAACCAATCTGAACAAAGGAGGTGAATAAGTTTTTGTCGGTAACCTGCCGGGTAAGGGAAGCATAGGCAGGCAATGCATCGTTAAGCGTTGGTTTTGATTAGTTCCTGTTGCCCCTTGAAACGGCGGCATAAATGACACAGATGTGATAGGCGACCCTTCATTACGCTCACATCTATCAGGCCTCTTGCCAATGGAACCAGGACCCAAGCAACCAGGGAACGACCATTAGGGAGGATTAATGATGAGCAATTACAGGAAGTGGAAACTGTGGCGCCTTTTCCTGTCAGGCGCTATTGTCAGCATGATGTTTGTCGTGGCCTGTGGCACGGCGACTGAAGTCGAAGAGCAGCCCGCCCAGCAGCCCGCCGCCCCTGCCGCCAGCCAGCAGCAAGCGGCGCCGGCCCAGCCGGCGGCCCCTTCAGCCCCCTCGCAACCTGCGGCACAGCAACAGCAGGCCGCTCCTGCTTCGGGTTCGGGAGGTTCTGCGGCAGCCCCGGCAGCGCCAGCGGCACAACCCGCTGCGGCGCAGGCGGTCCCCACCCCTACCACTGTTGCCCAGGCTGCCTTGGCGCCGGTGTCCGAGTCGGCTATGGGGCCCAGGGAAGCTCCTTCCTTCGCCTCTTACTGGAACCCTCCCACGGCCTTCTATGGCGAACCGGTTTACGGGGGAACCCTGCGCATCAACTATGAAGACCCCCTGGAGCACGCCAACGTTTGGGGCGCTCGTAGTGGCACTACCATCCGGTATCGGGTACCTACTCACGACACCTTGATCCAGAACGACCCCTATGATCCTGGCGCCCCTTTCATCCCCGGGCTGGCCTACGGCTGGACGGTAGATGACGACCTTCAGGGAGTGACCTTCTTCCTCAAAGACAACGTGATGTGGCACAACGGCGAGCCCATGACCTGTGAGGACGCCCGATACAGCTACGAAATCATGATCACGGAGGAAGGCATAACCGGTTCCTACATGAAGAACCGGCTATCCGACGTTGACCTGAGCCAAATGCAGTGTGTGGATGAATCGGCCTTGAAGTTCCGGTTCAACAATCCCTCCGCGGTGCCCCTCCTGAGCTTCGGCAACCCCGCTGCCATGATCTTCAATAAGGCCTGGTTCCTTGAAGGCGGCGAAGAAGCCATGTTCCAGGATGTGACAGTGGGAACCGGGCCGTTTACCTGGGACGAGGGCCAGCAGGTTGGTGTAGACGAGCAGCACTTCACACGTAACCCGAACTATCACGTTGAGGGCCTGCCCTACATCTACAACTTGACCATCTTCGGCATCCTGGACGAGTCCGCTCAGCAGGCTGCCATGCTGGCTCACCAGACCGACTGGCACTGGATCCGCAACTTCGGCCAGTACGACCAGTACGTGAAGCACGACCAGATCCAGACCGTTATTCGGGCTACCCGTTCCAGCGAGAACCTGTGGATCAACACCCGCAATGCCCCCTTCGACAACGTCCGGATTCGCCAGGCCGTCGCCATGGGATTCGACAAGGTGACCGGCATCAAGGTGACTCTCCAGGGTTATGGTTCCACCGGACTGGGCCTGATGCCTCCCGGCAGCCCCTGGGCGGTAACGGAAGAAATGGCCTGCAGCATTCCCGGCTGGTGCCCACCGGCCGACATGGAGGCCCAACGGGCCGCAGCCATCCAGATCATGAAGGAAGAGGGCTTTGACTTTGACAAGACCTACGTGCTGACGGTGGAAAGCGACAACCAGCGGGTCAACCGCGCCACCTACATGCAGGAACAGCTGCGGCTGCTGGGCATCAAGACCGACTTTGATGTCATTGAGACTATCGCCTACCGGAAATCCAGGCAGGCCGGCGACTGGGGCGACTTCATGGCCTCCACCGGCGGCGTGGCCGGTGTGGACGATCCCTTCCTGGGCCTCGGCCACAACCACCGGTGCGCGAGCCTGTACAACTTCCAGACTCCAGGCACCGATTGCAATGCCTCGGTAGAGGCAAAGTTTGAGGAACTGGGCGGGCTCACCGCTTTCGAGGACCGGAAGAAGCTGGGCCAGGAAATCCAGGTGGAGCTCATGGAACTCTACTGGAACTTCCCCTCCTTCTGGGAACAGGAAGGGGTTGCCTTCTGGCCTGAGGTTCGTGGCTACGTCCACTTCCCCGGTCCCACCTCCAGCCACCTCCGGTGGGCCCACATGTGGATTGATCCGAACCACTACAACGATTCCGGCTTCTCGGGTCAGACCCAAGGCGTACCCGGCGGAGAATAAGTCGTTCCCCACTCTTCCTGAGTCATCGGGGTCACCCAGATATCACTGGGTGGCCCCTCTCTCTTTGTTCGCAACCCAACCCTTGCTGTCGACCTTTTCCGGTCTCCTTGACCCCAAGTTGGCCCTGTGGTTAACTTTAGCGCACTGTTCAGACCCCCTGGCCATGAATCGAAGCGGGCTTCATTGATGTTGCCAGTCCCTGATGAATTAGGGGTTTCAGGGCCGTCCCCAGCTGGAAGGGAGCGGCAACGGGAGGAACCATGGACTTCGGCATTTTCATGCAGTTTGAGCGACGGGAGGGCGATACCCAGGTTGACGCCTTCAAGGAAGGATTTGCCCTTGTAGACGCCGCCGAGGAATGGGGCATCGACGAGGCCTGGCTGGCCGAAGTCCACTTCGCGCCCGCCCGCACCGTTCTTTCTTCCCCGGCCGTTATTGCCGGTTCCATCGCCACCCGCACCGAGCGCCTGCGGGTAGGCACAGCCGTGTCGGTCCTGCCCCTGGGCAACCCCCTGCGAATCGCCGAGGAAATGGCCACCGTGGACCAGGTTGCCGAGGGCCGTTTCGACTTCGGAATCGGCCGCAGCGCATTTCCCCGCGCCTACGACGTTTACGGTATTCCCTACGAGGAAAGCCGGGGCCGCTTTGAGGAGGCCCTCGAAATCATCCTGGAAGCCTGGAAGGGCAAATCATTCTCCTACCACGGCGAATACTTCCAGATAGAGAGCGCCCACATCTCCCCAACTCCCTATACCCAGCCTCACCCTCCCCTGCGCGTGGCCGCCACCACCGAGGAGACCTTTCCCCGCATGGGCCAGCAGGGCATGCCCATTTTCGTGGGGCTGCGGGGCATGGATGTCGATGACCTGCGCGTTAATCTGGAGAAATACCGGAATGCCTGGCAGCAGGCCGGCCACTCCGGAGATGGAGACGTTTCCCTTCGCATTCCTATATATGCCGGAGAGACGGAACAGGCTGCCCTGGATGAACCCGCCGAGAGCATCCATGCCTACTTCAGCCGGATGAGTTCCCTGTACCGCGATTCGGCCGGCCGGGCCGGCACCGAGGCCACCGAACTGCGGCAGGGTCGGGGTGACCGCCTGGCCGGCATGACTTTTGACAGGATGCTGGAAACCAAGGTTGCCTTCGGTTCTGCAGAAGGCCTGGTCGACCGCCTTTCCCTCTTACGGGAGGACCTGGGCCTAAAGAGCGTAATCGCGGAGCTGAACCCGGGGGGACTGATACCTCCCGACCGGGTGATGCGCAGCATGGAAATCCTGGCCAAAGACGTCGCGCCCCACTTCAAATAGCCCAGAGGAGCATTCCCCCTTGAAAGTAGCAGTATTGGACGATTACCAGGACGTTGCCTTGCAAATGGCCGACTGGTCCGCTCTCCCCGAAGGCTGGGAACCGGTTGTGTATCGCGACCACCTGGCCGACGAAGACGCTCTCGTGGCGAGACTGCAGGGGTTCGATGCCGTTATCGGGATGCGGGAACGCACCGCCTTCCCCCGCGCGGTTCTGACCCGACTGCCGGACCTGCGCCTGCTCATTACTACCGGTGGCCGCAACGCCTCCTTTGACGTGGAGGCCGCCACCGATCTGGGCATTGTTGTCTGCGGCACGGGCGGCGCCGGCGAGGGACCCACCGAACTCACCTGGGGCCTGATTATCGGAATGCTGCGGAAGATACCCCAGGAGGACCGCCTGACCCGGGAAGGCCTCTGGCAGACAACCCTCGGCGTTGGCCTGAAGGACAAGACCCTGGGGCTCATCGGCTTGGGCCACATTGGCGGCCTCATGGCCAGAGTGGGCAACGCCTTTCAGATGAAGGTCATTGCCTGGAGCCAGAACCTTACCCCTGAAAGGGCGGCGGAGTGCCAGGCCACGCTGGTAGACAAGGACACCCTCTTTCGCGAGGCGGACATTGCCTCGGTGCACCTGCGCCTCAGCGACCGCACCCGGGGGCTGGTGGGCGAGAGAGAAATCGGCTTGATGAAAACCACCGCCTACCTGGTCAATATCTCCCGTGGTCCCATCGTAGACGAGGCGGCGCTGGTGAATGCCCTGGAGCGCAGGGCGATTGCCGGGGCGGCCCTGGACA
This sequence comes from Dehalococcoidia bacterium, assembly GCA_965207275.1. Classification (GTDB taxonomy): domain Bacteria; phylum Chloroflexota; class Dehalococcoidia; order Lucifugimonadales; family UBA3495; genus Bin22. The sequence continues at coordinate 610,124 of CBDBMH010000002.1, read as the reverse complement.
CCTTCGACGTGGAACCCCTGCCCACGGACCACCCCTTCCTGAAGCTGGACAATACCATCATCGCCCCTCACCTGGGATATGTGACTGAGGAGGGCTACCGTGCTTTCTATGCGGGCGCCATAGAGGACATTCGGGCCTATGCCGCCGGCGAACCCGTTAGGGTTATCAATCCGGAAGTGATGTCCGCGCCTCAACTTCGAGCCACGGGCTGAGCCTGGCCTGTCATTGGTCAACGGCCTGCCCGCAGTGCGGGTAGACCTGAGCAGAACCGCCCCCCTAGTCAGTTCATCCTGTCCATCCATATATCACCGGAGCAGCGAAATGAAAGCGGTACGAATTGAAGAGTTTGGCGACCTGGATGTCCTGCAGTGGGCCGACGTGCCTGAGCCCACCATCCGGCCCGGCCAGGTGATCATCAAGGTGGATTCATCGGGCGTGAACTACGCCGACATCATGCGGCGGCAGGGCAACTACCCGGGCCCCGACCTGCCCTCCACGCTGGGCCTGGAGGCGGCCGGCGCCATCGTGGAAGTGGGCGAGGGTGTGGAGGGTCTCAGCGTTGGCCAAAAGGTCATGGGCATGGGGCCCCAGGGCAACGCAGAGTACGTTTCAATCAACGCCAACTATGTATTTCCCTGTCCGGAGACTGTTGATCCGGTTCACGCCGGCGGCATGCCCATCGTTTTCCTGACCGCCTACCACCTTCTCACCACCCGCGGACAGGTTCAACCCGGGGAAACCGTCCTTATCCAGGCCGGGGCCTCCGGCGTGGGGACCGTCGCAATCCAGCTGGCCAAGGCCTTTGGCGCCCGGGTAATCACCACCGCGTCGTCGACGGAAAAGCTGGACTTGACCCGTTCCCTGGGCGCCGATGAGACCATCAACTACCTGGCCCAGGACTTCGAGGAAGAAATCCGGCAAATGACCAACGGGAACGGAGTGGAGCTGGTCCTGGAGTGCGTGGGCGGACCGGTACTGGAAAAGAGCGTCCGCTGCGTGGCTTCTTACGGCAAGCTCATCTCCTACGGTAACGCCTCGGGGACTCCCGCCAACCTGGCCGGTGGAGACATCTTTGGCGCCAACCGCACCGTCATCGGGTTCAGCATGGGCCGCTCTCCCGCCGGCCGCCTGGACCACTCGGCGGCCATGGCCGAAATCTTCCCCATGCTGGCCGACGGCAGGCTCCGCCTGGTGGTGGACCGGGTGCTGCCCATGTCCGAAGTCGCCCAGGCCCACCAACATCTGTCAAACCGGGGAACGCACGGCAAGGTAATTCTCACTCCTTAGGTGCTAGAATGGCTGCCGCCTGAACAAGCCTGGCTTGAGGAGCGGGAAAGATGACCGACGGAGCAGCCGCACGCCCCGGTGACTTGCTGGTAATGGTAGGTACCCGCAAGGGAGCTTTCATTCTGACCGGCAACCAGTCACGCCGACGGTGGCGGATCTGGGGTCCTTATAACCCAGGCACCGACATTTTTCACCTGGTGTATGACCCGCGCCGCGGGGGCAGAATATTCTCCGCCAGCAACAGCATGTGGTTCGGTCCCCAGGTGGAGTACAGCGACGACCTGGGCTGCACCTGGAAGCAAGCAGGACAACAACCCCGGTTCTCCGACAAACCCGACTACGCCGAGCATGACGGGCCAACGGTAAGAAACGTCTGGCACATAGAAGCCGGCAGACTCAGTGAACCCGATACCCTGTACGCCGGGGTACAACCAGCCGCCCTCTTCAGGTCCACCGACAGCGGCGAAACCTGGCACGAAGTCGATGGGCTGGGGAAACTCGCCACCCGATCAGAGTGGATGCCCGGATTCGGGGGCCTTTGCCTCCACAGCATTGCCCTGGACCAGGAGGATGAAGACCGAATGTGGGTCGGGATATCCGCGGCCGGCGTTTTCCGCTCCGACGATGGCGGCGAAAACTGGCTGCCGACCAACCGGGGCGTTCGCGCCGACTTCTACCCCGCCGACCCCATGCCGGAGTGGGGACAGTGCCCCCACAAGCTGTTGCCCCATGCCATGACCCCGGGTCTGCTGTACCAGCAGAACCACTGCGGCGTTTTCCGCTCCGACGACTACGGTGAACAGTGGTCAGACATCACCGAAGGCCTGCCCTCCCGTTTCGGGTTCGTGCTGGGCCTGCATCCCCGCGACTCGCAAACCCTCTTTGTTCTGCCCGAAGACGAGGCGCTGGGCACGGACGTGGGTGGGGGCATCCGCTACGCTTCCGGGGCCAGGTTCCGGGTCTTTCGCAGCCGCTCCGGCGGACGGAACTGGGAGCCCCTGACCAATGGTCTGCCCCAGGAACACGCCTACCTCCACGTTCTGCGCGAAGGTATGGCTACCGATGCTCTCGACCCAGTGGGGGTATACGTAGGCACCACAAAGGGTCAGATCTTTTACGGCAGGGACGAGGGCGACCGCTGGGAACTGATGGTGGAAAACCTGCCTCCTATAAACTCGGTTGAGGTGGCGGTAGTAGTCTAGAAGTTCAATGAGATTGGGATGCCGTTTGACACGGAGAATCCGTCATGCCGGCTTTCGCCGGTATCCTGCATACCTAAATTGAGGCCCTGGTACGGGGCGAACCGCCTCATGGCTCATCCCTCCTCAATGTATACCGGTCGGAAGCCATAATCTCCGGAATCAAGGGTGTCAGGCTGTGAAAATCGTCCATTACGGCGTGAATCAGGCGGCCGCTAAGTCCGTTGGCAGCGTCGCTGGCCAGCCAAACCGCCAATTCAGCGGCCCGCTCGATGGAGGCCCCGCCACCGCCGGTCACCTGGAGGCCAAACTGGTACAGTTCGGTATCTCCCACCGCCTGGGCCCCATCGGTAATCTCCTCCCACATTCGTGTGTTTATAGAACCGGGCCCCAGGGCATTTACCTGGATGTTCTTATCGGCCAGTTCCAGCGACAGAATTTCCGTCAGTCGGATAATGGCCGCCTTTGATGAGCCATAGGCTGACAGATGGTAGGGTGCGGAAGTAGCGCCTGACCCTGACAGGTTGATTATCCTTCCCCCACCACATTCCGCCATGATGGGAATCACCGAGCCGCAGCACAGGTAAGTTCCCACCAGGTTAACCTGGATGGTCCGCAGCCAGGCCTCTACGTCGTTGTCCTCCAGCGCGCCGATGGGCCCTGCAATTCCGGCATTGTTGACCAGGACATCTACTTGCCCGAAACACTCCACCGCCTGTCGGACCATGCTCTCCACCGACGCTTGCTGGGTCACATCGGCCTCTATTGTGCAGGTCTCGGCGCCCTGGGCACGGGCCAGCTCCGCAGTCTCCTCCAGTTGATCCAGGCTCCGAGCCGCCAGGGCCAGCTTGGCGCCTTCAGCGGCATAGGCCAACGCTATGGCCCGGCCGATGCCCCTGCCAGCGCCAGTGATCAGGGAGACCTTGTCTTGAAGTCGCATTGAATCTGTCCTCCTCAGGCGAGATCCGATTCATATATCCCAAAGCTGGGCTGCCCGTGGGTTTAAGCGGCCCGTCCGGTACTCGGCGGCGGCGGAACTGCAATCGGTCAAATGGGGATTCTAACGCAATTGAAATTGTTCTTTCCCGGGACGCGCCAGAAGCATGGTACCAAATTATGAGCATCGGGACACAAAGCTTGAGCAGGCATCAGTCCGCGGGACCGAAACACAGCCACTGATCCATAAGAATGTTTGCCCCCCAAAAGGGTTTGCCCCGGCAGCCAGGGCAAGCGCACTTTGATTGGAACAAAGGCGGTCAGCTGTCGTACCAGGGAAAAGCGCCCTTTCTCCCGGTTCGAGTTCCCGCCCGCCAGAGGCGGATATTCTACCGGCGCGGGAACTTTGCGTTACCTGGGACCCAGACAGATTGCCGGTTCAATCTGGCCCGCCTCAGTACCAGCCCCAAGTCCTTCCGGATTCCGGCTTTCGCCGGAGTGACGGTTATGCCATGGTCTCCCCGCGCGGGAACGACGGGGTATCCTCCCTTTCATCCAAAGGCAGGGGATCCGCCGGCCTTAAGGTCTTCAGATAATGCAATTTTTTTGATTTCCGCGCCATTTTGGGCCGTTCTGGGCCGTTTCGTATCTGGAAAGTGGGTCGGATGGCGCCCCGGTGGCCCGAAAATGGGCCGCTTTCCAGATAGGAAAAGGGTAGACCGGGTAGGCCATTCCGGGCCATTTTGGGCCGTTTTGGGCCACTTTCCAGGATTGAGCCAGGGAGACGTCCGACCTCCGGCCTCTGCCGCCAGGGGTCCGCCTGAGGCTGATTCCGCTCCCTCAGGGAAAGGGGTGATCCGAACTTGGCAGGGCCAGGTCGTGAATGGGCCATGGGATTATGGTAGGGAAGGGTTAGCCAGGGCATCAAGAGGCAGGTGTCACCCGGGCAATAACGACTTGAAGGATGTCATGCTGAGACCTTGGGCCCGGCTCAGTCCGCCCGCCAAAGGCGGACATTCCACGGGGGCGGACGCCGAAGTATCTAAATCCGTAGCTGCCATCCAGGCATTGGGGCACAGTCCACGACTCCCAGCCAAGAGTTCAGACCCCCGCCAAGGGCGGACATTCGGGCTCGGTCCGCCCGCCAAAGGCGGATATTCTACCGAGGCGGACTCAGGGTGACTTGACTCTTTGCTGTCAGTCCCGGCGCCATTCGAGGGAGATCTATAGTCCGGTTGCCTTGCTCCTGCAGCATTGGCTTGCCGCCTTCCCGCCAGCCAATTACAATTGCGCCCAATAACCCCAGCCCAACCAGCGCCGGAGCTGTCGAAACCCACGACGCCGAGGGAGTTTTGTAATGGAATTTGGTCTTTTTATGATGCCGCTGCACCCACCCCACCGGTCTTACGCCGATTCTTACGACCGTGACCTGGCTTTGATTGTAGAGGCAGACCGATTGGGTTACCACGAGGCCTGGATTGGCGAACACATCACGGAACGCTGGGAAAACGCCCCCTGCCCGGACCTGTTGATCGCCAAGGCGCTGGCCATGACCAATCAGATCCGGTTGGCCACCGGCGTTACGCTGCTGGCCATCCATAATCCCGTGGAGGTGGCCCACCGCATTGCCATGCTGGACCACCTGTCCCGCGGTCGCATCTACTGGGGCATCGGGCACCGGGCCATCCCCACCGACCTTTCCCTCTTTGGCGTGGGCGCCGACACGGGCGTTGACCCGCGCGACCGCTCGGCGGAGGCCCTGGACATCATCCTCAAAATCTGGGAGGCGGAAGGCAAATTCACCTACAACGGCAAGTTCTTCCAGGTGGACGCCCCCGAACTGGATCCGGTGATGGAACGGGGCCTGCACATGAAGCCCTACCAGCAACCTCATCCACCCATCGGCGTGGCGGCTACTTCCCTGGCCTCGGGATCCATCCGCGTGGCCGGCGAGCGTGGCTGGATTCCCATGAGCAGTTCCAACCTGGCCCCGCAGCACCTGCGGGACCACTGGGTCGTGGTGGAAGAGGGGGCGGCCAGCGCCGGAAGGGAATGCAGCCGGCGGGACTGGCGGGTGGGTCGGGACGTCTTTGTGGCCCGAACGCCGGAACTGGCGCGGGAGCGGGCCAGGGCAGTGCTTGGCCGCAACTACGTCCAGCACCAGTTGCCCAATCGGCAGGGGTCAGGGCAGCTTCAGGCCACCAAGATCGACCCCGAAATGCCCGATGAAGGGGTAGACGTGGACTACATGATGGAGAATATCTGGATCGTGGGTGATCCCCAGGAGTGCGCCGACCGCATCAGAGATCTTTACGAACGGACGGGAGGCTTCGGCCACCTCCTGGCTATTACCCAAGATCCGGATGACGCGGAATGGGAACACGAATGCCTGCAGCTTCTGATGGAAGAAGTGGGGCCGAGGATTTCGGACCTACAAGGAGAGTAGGCCGCAGCCAGCTGCAGTACTGGAATCATGAATTCATGGTGGGGCCAGCGGGAAGGCCAGCTATGTCACCCCTTAAGCTCAGAAAGAGCTGTTGATCCCGATGGTTAATCTCCACTGACTCGGCAAACGCCGGGTCAGGGAAGTACGAAAGAGAGCGATTCCGGTGCGGCTCTGGTCCTTGCATCCTCGTTACCTGGACTCCAGAGGGTTGGTGGCCCTGTGGCGGGAGGGCTTGCTGGCGCAAAAGGCCCTGGACTCGACGTTTGGTGGCTACTCCAGGCACCCTCAGTTGGAGCGGTTCAAGGCCCAACCATATCCCCTCCTGGGCATTGCCCGCTACCTTGAAGCGGTCCTGGAAGAATCCCGCCGCAGGGGCTACAAATTTGACCAACAACTAATCAGGCAACGGGTGGCCGATGTCCCCGCACTACGGGTCACGGAAGGGCAGTTGCGGTACGAGCTCGGCCACCTATCCGCCAAGTTGGGGAGCCGGGCCACTTCAGCTCTGGAGCAACTGGCGGGCATCGACGTGCCGGATCCTCACCCCCTATTCTTCACCGTACCTGGCCCGGTTGAATCATGGGAAAGAATAGCTCGCTGAAAAACCCCTCCGTTGCTTTTCGCCTTTCCCTCACAGATGAAGCCAGAAGACCAGGCAAGTCCGGCAAGGGATCCTCATCGGCCCTGTGCTACCATATCTCTCACAAACCATTACTTGCAGAGGTCCAGACATGCCCATCCTCCCCCGGTTCCGACGCGGAAACAGCGTTGCCGTAATTGAACTCCACGGTGGTATTGGCACGAGGGTGCGGGAAGCGATGTATGCCAAGCTCCTCTCCGATGTGGCAACCAGCCGCCGGTACCGGGCTCTGCTGCTGGACATTCAGTCGCCCGGCGGATCGGCCTCCGCCTCGGAGGCGCTCTACCTCAGCGTGGCGCAAGTTGCGGCCCAGAAGCCGGTAGTCGCCTACATCCGCAACATGGGCGCGTCCGGGGGCTACTACATTGCCTGTGGGGCCAGCAAGGTCACGGCATTGCCATCCGCCCTGGTCGGTTCCATCGGCGTCATTTACCTGCGCCCCATCATGGAGCAATTGCTGGGACGGGCGGGGATTGAGTTTTCGGTAATCAAGGGAGGTCGGTTAAAGGACATGGGCGGCTTCTGGCGCAGTCCCACCGACGAGGAATCGGAGAAGCTCCAGGACCTCATTTCCGAAATATACGAGAACTTTCTTGCCGTGGTGATGGCTGGCAGGGCCATGAACGACGAACAGGTTCGTGAACTGGCCACCGGGGAGGTGTTCACCGCCCGCCGGGGCAAGGAGATGGGCCTGGTGGATGAGTTGATGGACTTCGACCAGTCCTTGCAGCTTGCCGGCCAGTTGGCCGGTGTCGAAAGAGGAAAGGCCCGTCCCCGCTGGCTGAGACCCAGGCGTACCTTTTCCGAAAAGCTGACCGGTCGCCCCGCCAGCCACCCACCGGGGGCCGGTATCCTGGGACCCGACCTGCTCAGGCTATTGAGCGGGGGCGTCTTCTATCTGGACCCCTCTGCGCTGCTGGGCTATCCCTACGACTAGCCGACCCTGGCGACGCCGGAGTCTACCAGCCTGCGTCGCCGGGACGCAGACCCATCATCGCCTGGCCTCCGAACTCATAGTTGGATAACAGGCCGGCCCCGTGCTGAACCACCACGTGCACGTCCCGCCAACGCCGCTCAAGCCCGTTGCCGCGGTGGATGGCGTTTGTCCCTGCGGCGTGAAACAGCAAGTCAACCGCCCGAGCCGCCTGGTGGATTGAATGGGTTATGGCCAGTCGAGCCTGGGCAATTTCCGGGCTGGGCTGGGGCATATCTTCGGAGAAGGATTCCCACGCCCGGTCTATGGCGTCCAGCAGGTAAGCGCGGGCGCCGCTTATGATTGCTTCGGCTTCGCCCACCCTTGACTGCACCTGGGGACGGTCCCGCAGCAGAGTGGTGGAGATGGTAGTTCCGGACTCCGACGCCAATTCCTTGAAGGCGTCCATCGCGCCCCTGGCTGCGCCCAGGGCCACGGCGGAAACCAGCACCCAGATGGCGGTCAACATGGTCCTGGGATGGTACAGAAACCCGGGTTCCAGGGGCCGGTCATACAAGCGGAAGGACCGTTCGGCCGGAACAAACACATCCTTTAGCACAAAGTCGTTGCTGCCGGTGCCGCAAAGTCCAACCACGTGCCAGGTGTCGTGTACCGTCGCCGTTTCCACCGGGGTGAAGAGCATTACCGTGTCGGGCCGCCCCGCTTCGGTCAAGCGCGGACCGTTGTCGTCGACCAGTCGGGAGTTGACGAAAAGCCAGTTGGCGTTGGCGATACCGCTGGCATAGTCCCACCGGCCGCTGACCCGGTAACCTCCATCAACCCTACAGGATTCACCCAGGGGACGGAACGAACCCGCGCAACGGAATTCCGGAGGATTCCCGAACATTCCGCTGGCGGCTCCGGGAGTAAAGTTGCCGGTGAAGAGAGCGCCCCCGTTGGACAGCAGCCCGCACCAGCCCACCGAAGCCTCGACCCGCGACACTTCCTCGATGGCCTGGTAGGCAATGGCAGGATGTAGTTGCGGGCCTCCCATGCTGGCCGGCAGGAACAGCTGGTATATCCCGGCCTCGTCAACCCGGCGCGCAAGATCATCGGGTATCCGGCGGTGGAGGTCCATAGATTCCCGCGCCGCCAGGATATGGGGCGCCAATGCCTGGGCCGACTTGACGAAAGACTGGGGGTGGCTCTGTGTGAATTGCATAAATTTCGGTCGAGATGCGTTGGATATCAAGTCTTTTAAGGAGTGGCTGACCCTGCGCCGGACTTACCTGTAGCGGAACGCCGGTTGCCACATTTTCTACCCTTTCCCGTCAGCAGCGGACCGCCACAGGTGGGCGCCGGTATAAGCGTACACCAGCACTCCGATGGGGTTGATGAAGGCCCACCACTCCAGGTGAATCAGCCCCACTACGTCGGGTTCACTGCCAGGATTCAGGCTGGCAAACCAATTCCAGAAATACCACAGGGTAAGCACGACCGAGGCCGCGAAGGCGAGATTAATTTCCAGGTATTCGCGGGTGACGGTCTTCTCGCCATCTTCGCTACGAGAGAAACAGTGTTTCCGGATAGCGTTGACCACCAGGGCTATTATGACCGCAACGGCCATGAACCAGTTAAGGGTTTCCCAGATCCAATAGTTGTCGGTGCCATCGTGGTACAGGGGCGTGGCAATCCAGTTTATGCCCGTGACCAAGGCAATGCCCAACAGGTAGACCGCCAAAACCCGTTTCAATACCGACATTTCTGTCTGCCTTATTTCTGCCTGCTTTTTCCTGCCACTGCAATGCGCGACGGGAGTTTCGCGCGCGATTCACCCGGTGATCTAGCCTACGATGGTTTTGGCTTCCTGCCACAGCGCTTCTTTTTCGTCCAGGGGCAACTGCTCAAAGTCCATTCCCCGCCCTTCGGCCAGTTCCTCCATCTTCAGATACCTGGACCGGAACCGGCCATTGGCCTGGCGTAAGGCATCTTCGGCCTGCACATCCATCCATCTGCAAAGGTTCACCATCACCAGGAACAGGTCACCCAATTCGTGCACCCTCTCCGCCTCAGTTTTTGCCTCGCGGAACTCCCCTGCCTCTTCCACCAGTTTGTCGAGCATGTCGCCGACGTTTTCCCATTCGAAGCCCACTCGCGCGACCCGGTCCTGCATCAGTTGAGCGTAGCTCAGGGCCGGCAGGGCGCTGGGAATGCCATCCACCGGCGACTTTCGAACGCCCTGCTGCGCACGTTCCGCCGCCTTCAACTGCTCCCAGTTCAGCTCTACCTCCCTGGCGTCGGAAACGCTGGTATCGCCAAAAACATGAGGATGCCTGCGCACCAGCTTGCTGTTGATGGCGGTCAGCACGTCGGCCAGGGTAAAGTCCCCGGACTCCCGGGCAATGTCAGCGTGGAAGGCAACCTGGACAAGAATATCGCCCAACTCCTCCGCCAATTGGGAAGACTCCCCCTGATCAATGGCCTCCAGGGCCTCGTAACACTCTTCCAGCAAGTGACGCTTCAGAGACTCGTGAGTCTGCTCCCGGTCCCAGGGGCACCCGCCCGGAGCGCGCAACCTGGCAACTAAATCCACCAATGTCTGAAAGTCACCCAGGTCTTTGCCGGACAGCATTTGGGATTGTTGCTTGTCGATCATGCGCGAATTATAGATGGCAGACATTGATTGCTCAACCTGGGACGGGGTGCTAGTGTAGAAGGCGTTCCTTGCGCAACCTTCCACGATTTCCGACAGTAGGGTCTGCCATTTTGAAGTCCCCAAGAATCCAAATCACGGTAGGCCAGCGCCGGGTACTGGCGGCGCTGGTAATTATCGCGGTACCCCTGTTCCTGATCGGGGCCAGCGTTGCCTGGGCGGTCAACGACCCAGGACTGTACCGCCGGGGATTTGAGAAGCACAACATTTCGGAACGTTCGGGCATCACCGACGGAGACCTCATCCAGGTGGGCGCCGAGTTGCGCCGCTACTTCAACTCTTCGGAAGAGCCTTTGCGGATTGTCGTCCCCGTCTATGGAGAGGAACGGGAACTGTACAACGAACGCGAGGTTCACCACATGCGGGACGTCAAGGGCTTGGTCCGAGGGGTCTACCTGTTCGCGGCCATATCCCTTGTTTTCCTGCTGGTAGTAAAGGGCGCCGGCTATTACCTCTGGCGGTGGGCATTTGCGCCTCAATTCGCTCGCCTTGGCCTCTTCGGTGGCTGCCTGACGTTGGCTCTCGTGCTGGCGGTGGGACTGTTTGCGCTGGTGGGGTTCGACTCTCTGTTCCTTCTTTTCCACCAGGTCAGCTTCACCAACGACCTGTGGCAGCTGGACCCGCGTCGAGACTACCTGCTTATTATGTTCCCCCAGGGCTTCTGGTTCGACGCCACAATTCGGGTGGCGGCCACTACAATTGGGGGAGCGGCTTTGCTGGTGGCGGTTAGCGCTGGTTACCTGTGGTATTTTAACCGGCGGGCGGAATCGGACTAAGACAATCGAGTGAGGGCAAGTAGTGAGCGCAGATACTGTTGCCGGCGCGCCTCTCCCCCGGGGCAGCCTCAGGCCTTTATCCGATTAACCCGGCGATCCAGTCGAGGCCAATTTCCGGTGCCGGCCCTGTGGTGGAGGCAACCGGGCTCGGAGAATTCTCTCCAAGGAGCGCGATTCGAATCCTTGACTACCATCTGAGAGTCGGGTACATTTCCAGTCAGTAAGTAATGAATTTCCCAGGAGGATAACTCGTCATGCCAATTTATGAGTACATGTGCCCCACCTGCGACTACAAGTTTGAAAAGCTCCAGTCCATGAGCGCCACGGGAGCAGAGTGCCCCCGGTGCGAACAGCCCGCCAAGCGCGCGCTCTCGGTGTTCGCCTCAATCAGCCTCGGAGATTCCTCGGGCAGCAGCGAATTCAGCCAGATGCCGCCGCCGCCCCTGCGCGGTGGTGGTTGCTGCGGCGGTGGCTGCGCCCACTAATCCAAACCTTGACACCCAATTAGCCAGGTGTCAGACTAGCGATGCTTTCCAGATAGGCCCCAGCCCTACCTTATGGCAAGGCTGGGGCAAGTTGCCGATTATAGGCTCATTTAACATTAGGGGGAGGAAGTTTATGGCAGACGTGAAGATCGAAGTTCGGGCCAACGGGCCCAACCGGGTCAGCGGCCCCATCGAGATCGTTGACCAGGCTGGCAACAACTACACTATTCCCGAGGGACAGTGGGTTTCCCTGTGCCGTTGCGGCGCCTCCAACAACAAGCCCTTCTGCGACGGCGGCCACCGGGACTGTGGATTCGAAGCCCCCAGCGAAGCCAGCTAAGCAATTTTGCCGGGATTCCGGACCTGGAATCCGAAATAGGGCCTGAAGAAGAGGGTCGGACAAAGCCTGAACGGCAATAGTCCGACCCTCGCCTGTATAGAGGGTCTGGTCATCAGAAACCCGTTGTCCCCTTTGGTTGCCAACCCTGGCAGCCGAGGCGACGGCTATTGGAGGCCTTCACATGCCACCCAACACAGTCATTCTGGACGCAGCCCAATCCCTGTACGCAGAGTACCGGGACGGGCAGCCCTTCACCGCTCTGCCGGGGCCGTGGGGAATCAACACCATCGAAGAAGCCTACGCAGTTCAGCGGGAGTACCTGAAACTGCTTTCAGAGGCCCAGGGAGAGGTGGCCGGCTACAAGCTGGCCTACACCACCGCCGCCATGCAGCAGCAGGCCGGCTGGACTGAACCCTGCGCCGGGGCCTTGATGGCCACCACCATTCACCGGTCTCCGGCCAGGCTCATGTCCTCTGCCTACCAGCGGCTGGGCTTCGAGTGCGAGGTGGCAGTGCGGCTGGCCGCCCCGTTGCCGGCATCCGGCGCGCCCTACACCCGGGACTCGGTGGCGAAGGTCGTTGGAGACGTTATGGCTGCCTTTGAGGTAATCGATATGAGGCTGCCCCAGGGTGTCCACGGTCTGGTCAGGACGCTGACTTCGGTGGCTACCAACATCTCCAACGCCGGCGCCATACTGGGCCCACCGGTCTCAGACTGGAGCACCCTGGATTTGGCGGCGGCTCGCGGGGTTGCTACTGTCAACGGTGAGGAGGCAGGTTCCGGGTACGGTTCCGACGTGATGGGGCATCCTTTCGAACCCCTGGCCTGGCTAGCCAACAAGCTGGCGGCAGAGGGAGAAGGCCTGCCGGAGGGAACGGTGGTGATCACCGGCAGCATTGTGCCCCCCAGGTTTCTAAACCCGGGCGACCGGGCCGTTGCTTCGATCGAGGGGTTGGGCGAGGCCGTCCTGACGGTAGAGTAATTCCGGGATCGCCCCAGACCTGACAATGGAAGGAGGGACGGGAAACAATGCCCGTCCCTCTCTTTTGCCAGGGCGTCCGATCCCCAGATGCCGCCACGGCCTAGCGGGAACGGCGCAGTTGGCGCACACCTCGCACTGAAGCCAGGCGGTCCTCAGCCAGACGGTCGGCTGCCATGAAGGTGGGAATTTCCTCCCGCCTGGACGTGTGAATTACCCGCTCCATAATCTCGTAAATGCGCTCCGTCTTCTCCCTGGCCAGGTCCGGATTGTAGGACATTCCCACCTCGGCGGAGACGTTAATGATGCCGCCGGCGTTCACCACATAGTCCGGCGCGTACAGAATTCCCCTGCGGTGGAGTTCTTCGCCGTCGGCGTCGGAAAGAAGCTGGTTGTTGGCGCCGCCGGCCACTACCTTGCAGGTGAGGCGCGGTATGGTATCGCCGTTAATCACTCCGCCCAGGGCGCAGGGGGAGAAAATATCGCACTGAACGTCGTAGATTTCCTCCGGCGCAACCACTTGCAAACCCATGTCCCTGGCCCGGTCCAGGGCGCCGCCGTAGACGTCGGTAACAACTACCTGGGCGTCCTCTTCCAGCAGGTGCTGCGCCGTGTGGTAGGCCACCTTGCCAAACCCCTGCATGGCCACCGACTTTCCCCGCAGCGAATCTGCTCCCCAGGTTTCCCGGGCGCAGGCCTTCATGCCCATATACACGCCCAACCCGGTCATGATGGAGGTATCGCCGCTGCCGCCCAGGGACAGGGGCAGGCCCACCACGTAGTCGGTTTCCTGGCTGACAAACTCCAGGTCCCGGCCGGTGCTGCCCACGTCGGTCGTTGTCAGGTAACGGCCGCCCAGGGTATCCACGAAACGGCCATAGGCCCGGAGCAGCGCCTCTGTTTTTTGGGTATTGGGGTCGGCAATGATGACGCCTTTGCCGCCGCCCATGTTCAGCCCGGCCGTGGCGGACTTGTAGGTCATGGCCCGACTCAAACGCAGGGCGTCCTCCAGGGCCTCCTCCTCGCTGGCATAGGGCCAGATCCGGGTGCCGCCGCAAGACGGCCCCAGGGTGGTATCGTGGATAGCAATGATGGCCTTCAGGCCCGAGGCCGGGTCGGAGCACATTACCAGTTGCTCGTAACCAAATTCGCTCATAGCATCAAATAGTCGCATTCCAACCACCTCCCTTGGTGATTCGTGACCAGGGGTGCAAGGCTCTATGTGTCTCCTTGCATATATCATTATACTAAATGTTAAGAATTAGAGGGCCTTAGGTGGCAACGAAATCCAGAAGCTTTTCCTGCAAACCGGCTCTTAAACGCCTCATGCAGGCCCACCGCCAGCATTTACCTTCTCCTATTGCCGCCAAAGCAACGATAACGCCGCTTCTTATTGTCCGACAATATCCGGCAGACCAGTGAAACTTGAAGAATCCGGTACGTAATCTGGTGCGGCGATCCCATGGGGCCCTGCCGCCTGGGTAAAGACAGTCAATCCACGCTTGTGTATACTGGGGCAAAGACAGGAGTGACCCATGGAGCTTTCGGTAAGATTCTTCGCCCTGTATCGGGAACGGGCGGGCTGCAGCGTCAGTACGGTTGCCGTACCTGAAGGGGCCACCGTAGCTGATCTGGTAGCGTCGGTGAGAACCCTTTATCCCCGATTGGCTCCACCGGAGGTCCGGATCGTGGTAGCAGTCAATGAAGAGTACGCCGAACCCGACACTCTCCTCCAGGCAGGCGACGAAATCTGCCTCATTCCTCCGGTCAGCGGCGGACAATAATTCTCTTCGACAATCGTCGATATCTACACAGTATACGGTAAGCGCCATGAGCAACATGATCGTCATCACCAATGAGGAACTCCATCCCGACCGGTTCACCAGCCTGGTGCGCCGGGATACCAACGGCGCCGTGGTCACCTTCCTCGGCACTACCAGGGACACCTTCGAAGGCAGGCGAGTTATCCGCCTGGAGTACGAAGCCTACGAAGAGATGGCCTATCGGGAACTGGAAGGAATCCGTCAGCAACTCAAGGTCGAGTTCGGGGTTGATGACGTGGCAATCGGCCACCGTATCGGGGTGGTGGATATCGGAGAAATCAGCCTGGTTGTGGCGGTGGCGTCCCCCCACCGGGGCGAGGCGTTCCAGGCCTGCCAGGAAGCGGTAAATCGGTTGAAGCACTCGGTGCCAATATGGAAGAAGGAGTTCTACGAGGGCGGCGAGCACTGGGTTGCCTGTGAAGACCATACGTTCCACGAAGGGTCCGTAAGCGCCCCCGAACCTCAACCCACGCCGGCCGACAACGATTAGCGATTGGGATCCCGTCGCTTCGGATTATGTCTCCTGGTGGCAGCCGTTTCATGGCTGCCAGTGTTGTTATTGGTCGAGGGCTCAGCGTCCCAAGCCAGCCAACCCTCTGCCACGGTCAAGTTATGCCGGATTGACGTGAGTCCCTGCCAGCAGGAAGTCAACCTGGCTTCCGGCGAGGATGTCACCCTGGCCCTGATTGTCAGGGTGCCGGAGTCCGCAGGAAATTCAGCCGGCCACTCCCTGTTTGCATGGCATTTTCGGCTGACGTTAGAGGGCAATGAGGTGGTTGATTTTCCCGATGCGGCGGAGAGGGGCCTGCCCTTCAGCGAACAAGACCTACCCCAATCCGCTTTAGCTGGCCTGAATTTTTTGAACGCCGGCGCACCGGAGGACCCGTCCACCGGCAGCTATTACCGGATTAAGAATTCCTATTCGGAGAGCGACAGCCGACTCGATTACACCATTACCACAGTGGCCGGTGAAGCCGGGCAGCAGGCCCAGCCGCAACTCAATTTGAAGGCGGGCGAAGAAATATTTTTGGGGACCCTGACGCTGCGTGGAAACCGTACCGGATCCGCCAGGCTTGCGGTCGATTCCACCGGTCCAGCCGCCTCTAAGCTGGTGATGCTTGACCCGTCCGGTGAATTCAACGTCGTTGACCTGGCCGACCGGGATTCCCTGGCGGTGGTGAATGTTGGACCGGAAGCCGAAAAGACCAGGTTGGAAGGCCGGGTATGGTCAGACATTCCCGTCGATAAAGATTCCTTTCGACCATTCACCAGGCCCTTCCGAATAGAGTTCCGGAAGCAGGGAGCCTTTCCTGAGTCGCAAGGCGGGACTGATCTGCCGCCGCCAACATTCAGCAACCTGCGCGCGGACGACAACGGCATCTTTGCCATAAGGGACATATCGCTAGAGGTGGTACCCGAAGGGACCTATAACCTCAGGGCCACAGGTGTCGGGACGTTGCCCTATATCCATAAGAATGTGCGAATCGAAGCTTCAGTTCAGCTACCCGACTACCCGCCGCAGGTATTGGAAGTTAACCTGGGGCCCCTTCGCAGCGGCGACTTGAATGGGGACGCCGTGGTCGACATCCATGATCTGTCCCGGTTTGTGTCCAGCTTTGGAAGGGAAGGAGGCAAGACTGCGTCCGGTCTGGAAGCCGACTTCAACGGCGACGGAGTTATCGATGGGCAGGATTTCTCGCTGATGGCAGCCAATTATGGCAGTAGGGGGGAATAGGATACCAGGCGGCAAGGGGGCGGGACCGTCGCCGGGCAATTATAGGGCCATTCTGGCTGTCGCCTCCGCCACCACTACGTTGTCCTGGTTCTCAATAGTAATCGAGCACTCTACGCCGTTGCCTTCCCCTTCCATATCCTTGCCGGTCACCACGCCCGAAAGGCTGATAGTATCCTCGGGCGTCACTGGGAAAAAAGTTCGGAGGGTAAGGCTGCTACCCTCCGCCATAATGGACTCGATGCGAAATCCCTTTTCCAGCAATTCGATAAGATAAGCAAACAAAGCCTCTGAGGCCATGGGCACGGTATCCAACTCACCCCGGTCAGGCTGCTGCCCTTGTCCATCGCCACCGTCTCCATACAGCTGCGAGCGAAACTGGCGAATGGTGTCGCTCGTTTCCCATTTCACCAGGATAGGAAGTTCGTCACCTGCGCTTACCGACTCATAGGTTGTGGTCTTGGACCATAGTCTGGCCATCTTCACCGTCCTGCCATGCCCTGTCGAAATCACCTGCATCCCATTATGGTCTCTGGCGGAACCTCTGCCAAGCATGGCCCTTCAGAGTTGCCCTGCCCATTCCGGCGCCCACTTTTTCCGGCGACAACGTTGCGAAAGTTGCCTGTGCTAAACTTGGGTGGAATCGCCGCCGGATCAAAGATTCAGCAGCGATCCTTCTATCGGGGAGGCAGCAGTCAATGACCACAATCGAATACTCAAACAAGCGGGGCATGGTGGTGGTAGCCCATGCCGACGACGCCGAATGGGGCTGTTCCGGCACCGTGGCCAAGCTGTGCGACGAGGGCTGGGAAATGGTCTACGTCCTGTGCACCGACGGCAGCAAGGGGATCGACGACCCCGAAATAAGCGGCGACGAATTGGTACGCATCCGGATGGCGGAGCAGAACAACGCCGGCAAGGTGCTGGGCCTCCATGAGGTGGTGTTCCTGGGCTACGAGGACGCCATGCTTCAACCCACCCTAGACCTGCGGCGGGACATCGCCAGGCAGATTCGCCGTTACCGGCCGGACCTGATAATCTGCCAGAATCCGGTCAGGGACCTGGTGGGGCGGGGCTACATTGGCCACCCGGACCACTTTGCCGCCGGCGAAGCAACCCTGGCGGCTGTCTACCCGACTGCCCGAGACCGTCTCACCTTTCCGGAACTGCTGAAGGAAGGACTGGAACCTCACAAGGTGCGGGAACTCTGGATCATGGACCGTCAGAATGCCGACCAGTACGTGGACGTTACGGACTATATCGAAACGGCAGTGGATGCGCTGCGGGCCCACGCCAGCCAGGTGGACCGCGAGGACGCGGACCGCTACCTGAAGGGTTGGCGAAGCGAGATTGGCGCAGAAGTAGGGTTTCAGTACGCCGAGGCCTTCAAGCGGTTCGTGTTGGGCTGAGCGAACCAATCTCTACGAAGAAACAACGAAACGGGGCGGGGAGTTGAACTCCCCGCCTCCGTTTTTTCGGGTGGACTGGGGCGGTACGGGTCAGCCAGGCTTGTGGGCCACAACCTTTACGCTGGCTACATTCAAAGGAACTCCCTCGCTGTCGAACCGAATGTCCTCGTCGGTAGTTTCCACTTTCACAAAGCCGGCCCTGGCCAGGCGGTCCAGGTACACGTCCTTGTCTTCCGCCCCACCCACACAGGCGACCCAGGCCTCGGCATCGGTGACTGCAGGGCCTTCGGGGGTGAGGGCAACCATGTCGGAAACGTGCATCCGGCCTCCCGGGGCCAATACCCGGAAGGATTCCCGGAACACGGCATCCTTGTCGGGGGACAGACAGATTACGCAGTTGGAAATTACCACGTCAACGCTGGCGTCGGGCAGCGGGATGTTCTCCATCTCGCCCTCGACGAACTCGACGTTACTCAGACCGGTGGTAGCCAGATTTTTGTGGGCCAGTTCCAGCATGTCGGGTGTCATGTCCAGGCCCGTAACATGTCCGGTATCTCCCACCTGTTGGGCCGCCAGGAAGCAGTCGATACCGCCGCCCGATCCCAGGTCCAGCACCCGTTCGCCGGGCCGCAGTCCCGCCAGGGCCGTGGGATTGCCGCAACCTGCGGAAGCGGCCACCGCCTCGGCTGGCAGGCCGGCCACCTGGCCCTCGTTGTAAAGTCGCAGGGCCCGCTCCGTATCCGACGGCCCACAGCAGCCTTCGTCCCCTTCGGCACATGAAACCGCTTCGGAAAGTTCAATTACTCCCCTGGCCCGGGCGCCGTATCTCTCCTGCACAAAACGCTTGATCTCACTCTGGTCACTGGCCATTTGCTTCTCCGTCATTTGATTGATTATCCCTCTATCTCACGGGATAGAACATGTTACTCAGAACATTGTCGGCGAATCGAGTATAAGGAGCAGGATGGGGGAAGGTCAAATTAGCTCCCCAGGTTTGCGTCGATAAGTTACGGCCTTGCCTGGCGAGTTTCTATGGTAGAATGGGCCAAATTCACCGCGGAGTGGTTCCCTTTACGGTACTTCGAAGCCAATTTTATTGGAGAGTGCAGCAATGATCGATCAGGTTGAATTTATGAACATCGTAAACCGGTACCGGGACAACGCCGTAGTAGTTCCGGCCATGCGGGCCAATATCGGCTGGGCGGAAGTTTCAGACGACCTGGTTCATGACGTTCCCGCCAGTGGGGCCATGGGAAAGACCAATTCCTTTGCCCTGGGGGTTGCCCTGGCCCGGCCCGAGGAGAAGGTGATCATTTTTGATGGCGACGGCAGCCTGCTGATGAACCTGGGCGCCCTGGTTACCATCGCCAACAAGGCCCCCACCAACCTGTACCATTTTGTGATGGACAACGGTGTCTATGCCACCACCGGCGGGCAGGAAGTCCCCGGGGCCCAGACTACCGACTACGAGGAAATGGGACGATCCGCTGGCTATGCCCACAGCTATTCCTTCGACAACCTGGAGGACTTCGCCACCCAGGCCGAGCAGATCCTGAATGAAGCCGGGCCATCGCTAATTCACGTCAAGACCGTCCCCAACATTCGCTATCCTGAAGAACGCATGGCCGGCGGCAACAACCGGCGCACTCCCCAAGCCATCCAGGAATTGATGCAGGAATACGGCCTGCGCTAGTTCTTCCGGTTGAGCCGCGACCGGACCGCTTAACCCCAGCCTTGAGGACTTACCATGAAAATAACCGGCTACAACACCCGCATAATGAGGGTCCCAGCGGAAAATCCGCTGGTGGACGGCGTTCCCATCGGGCCCGGCACCCGCGACTTCGTTACCATCGAGCTTAACACCGACGAGGGTATCCAGGGCATTGGCTATTCTTTCATGCCAGGCATGGTCGGGAATCCCCTGTTCACGGCCCTGAAGGTGACCGTGGACTGCATGTGCGACATGATCATCGGCGACGACCCCATGGCCATAGAGGCCATCGTCGACAAGCTGAAGCGGCAGACCGGAACCATCGGGCCGGGCATGTTCAACTTCGCCCTGTCGGGCGTGGACGTTGCCCTGTGGGACATCAAGGGCAAGGCCTTCGGCCTTCCGGTAGCCACGCTGCTGGGCGGGCACCGGGACCGGGTCCCCACCTACGCCAGCGGCCAGTTGACGAGGGATCGCAACCTGGAGTTCCTCGCCGACGTCGGACAACGTCTGGTGGAAAAAGGCTTCAGGCAGATGAAGACCCAGATGGGGGCGGAGCCTCTGGCCGATGACGAGGTAGCTCGCATACGAGTTATGAGGGAGGCCATCGGGCCGGACATTGACCTTATGTGCGACATCAACCAGCTTTGGGACGTCAACCGGGCCATTTCCATCGGCAAGCGTGTGGAGGAATTCAACCTCTTCTGGCTTGAAGACATGACCACCTATGACGATTACCAGGGTCTGGCCCGCATCGCCGACGCCCTGACCACGCCCATAGCGGCCGGAGAGTACGTGTTCGGCATCGCTCCCTTCCGCCAGTTGATCGAGAACCGCTCCATCGACATCGTAATGATCGACCTGATGCGAGTGGGCGGCATAACCCAGTTCCAGAAGGTGGCGGGCATGGCCGAGGCATTCAACATGCCGGTGGTCAGCCACGTGGCTCCGGAAGTGCAGGTACACAACATAGCCGCCATCCCCAACGGCCTGACGGTGGAGTACATGCCCTGGTCGCTGCAACTATTCGAGGAAACCCCCGCGATTGTGGACGGAGACATCGTGGTTCCGGACAAGCCCGGGCTGGGGCTGGACTTCAGCGAGGAGGCCATCCGGAAGTATTCAGTTTAGGGAACTTGCTTAGTTACACTTCGGAGTCAACCTTCACACCCCAGAGGTATTCCTATGATGGAAGCTACTTCCGAGTATATAGACGCCAGCCACGAGTATATGGGCAAGGCATATCAATATTTGTCGGAAAATGATCTCCCCCAAGCATCGGAGAAGGCTTGGGGCGCCGCGGCCGAGATGGTCAAGGCCGTGGCCGAGGAGCGTGGCCGCTACCACAAGAGTCACCGGGTACTGTACGAAATCATCGACGACCTGGCAGACGAGACCGGTGACTCGGACATCGCACGCATATTTCACGTCGCATCCGACCTGCACATCAACTATTACGAGAGATGGCTTCCCTCTCGGACAGTCAGACAGGGAGTCAATGACGTTCAGACGTTGCTCGACAAACTGGAGCCGTTGGCACAACAAGGTTAGCCAATTATCAGCCTTAACACTACTCTTCAGGAGCAGACCATGACCGCCCAACTACGCATTTACACAATCAACCGGGGAATGATGGATTCCTGGCTCAAGGTCTTCAACGAACATATCCGCCCCCTGCACGACCGGCTGGGCATTCCGGTGGTAAGTTCTTATGTCAACGCCGACCGTACCGAATTTATTTGGGTACGGCGGTTCAACAACGTTGAAGAGATTCCCGATAAGGAAGCCGCTTACTTCGCCTCGCCAGAGCGTACCGCCCTGGGCGACATTCCCACCAGCCATATCGCCAAGATGGAGGTGCGGGTCATCGAAGAGGTTGCCAACTGAGGCCGACCGGGCGAAATCCTCGAACGCCTCTCCGACGTAGTAGATGGCACATGATTTCAATAGACGGGCAGCAATGCAGGATGAAGACCCTGAGAAAAATGTGGCGAGGCCTGGCAAGCCTCGCCGTAATTTTCAGTGCGCGCCCCGCCGGTAGTTACAGTCAGTTTCTGACCGACACCGTTCGCTACTACCATTGAGGGCCGCGCCCCTGACCCCAGTCTGGGGACAAGCCGGACCAGCTACAACTCCTTCGCCATCTCCACGTGGGGGATTCCTGCTTCCATGAACACTGCGCCCCTTTCCACGTAGCCGTGGCCGGCGTAGAAAGTCTTGACGTACTCCTGAGCGTGAAGCAGGCAATGGGTCAGGCCTTGCAGGCCGGCCTCTCCTTCCAGGAACTCAAGAATCTGCCCGCCCACGCCGTGGCGGCGCCATTCCCGGTCAACCGCCATACGGCCAATGCGACAGGTCCCTTCTTCGTCGCCCTCCACCAGCAACATGCGACCGGTCCCGACAACCTGACCCCCCCGCAGGGCGATGGCGTGGGTGGCGGTGGCATCGGCGTCGTCCAGTTCCTCTTCAGGAGGAATCTGCTGCTCCGACACGAAGACCCGCATCCGGACGTTGATGGCGCCTTCCAGTTCGGCTTCCGTCTCTACCAGCTTCACTACAATGTCGTCCACTGTATCAAGTCTCCAAATAGAGACAGGCAGGATGTGCGGGCAGCCTTTTGCAGCGCCCCGTACAACCCTGCCTGCCGATGTTAGCTGTCCCGGTGGGGTGGTTATCGCGCCAGGCCGTATGCCACACCCTTAAGCACGGGATCGTCCGACTCATTGAGCCTGGCGGACAGGTCGGCCACCAGCTTGCCGGCGGCGGTGGCGCCCCAGAACCAGCGGTGGAGCGAGTCCTCGTCGGCCCCCTTGTGCTGTTCCATGCGGGCCTCGTAGTAGAAGGCCTTGAGATCGTCCACGCAATAGCGGATGAACTGGGGCCTGGAGACACCATCGGGCCTTTCGCCCATGTCGGCGTCGCTTTCACCCGCAGCGCAAGCCTCCAGGAAGCGTATGACGCCCCGGAATCGGCGCTGGGGAATGCCGGAAAGGCCCACTGCCGTGCGGCCGCCATGATTGTCCACCCACCTCTCGTAGAAGGCGCGGAGGGCGGTAACCTCGTCGGCGGCGCTGCGGGTTGCCTGTTCGGCCTCGGCGTCAACCTGAGAGGCCTGGGGCATTGCGGCAGGGGCCGAGTCGTCCGGGAAATCCACCAGCACCGGGCCCTCCGCTGAGTTGAGCAGATCGAAGGCCGACTTCAGCACCTGGTGTTGGTAACCGGCGTCATCGGGGCGGCCCAGGGCAAAGCCAAAGAAGAAGGGAACAAACAGGGCACGGGGCGGCTTAACCTTCGCGGCGTGTTCCCGCACCATGGCAATGGTGACTGTGGCGATGCCATGCTCCTCGAATACCCTGGCAAGCACACTCACGGTGTGGGTGCAAAGGGGTCAAGTGGGGGTCAGCAGTACGATGTCCACCGCCTCGGCTTTCAGCAGGCGGGCAACCTCCGGGCCGGTCTCATTGATCACCGTGCTGGCATCCCGAAGGGCGCCCATGAATGAGTAAAAGTCGTTGGACAGGCCGCCGATTTCGCCGCCGTTCTCCAACTCGTGGAGGCGGTCCACCGGGAAGGTTACGTTAATATCCCGGTAAATCCCGGTGTGGTCAAAGCCGATGGAGAAGTGGCTCTGCACTACGTCTACCGGGTCGCAGTCGCTGGGAATAACCCGGTAGGTGGACTCGCCGCCCGGCGTGTCCCGGGTGAAGGGCTGGTCGTCCCGCAGGTGCAGACCAGCGGAGGTTACCAGGGCAACCTTGCACTGGGACAACGGCTTGTCCGGGGCCACCCAGGGTGTGTCGTCATGTTCCAGGCAGGGGAAAAACTCCAGGGTTCTGCGCTGGACTTCACTGAGGGTTTCCAGTCGGGGCATGTGGGCCTCCTAGCCTCGAAGCCAGAGTTAATCAATCAGCCTTCAATCAGAGAGGCTGACACTTATCCGAAAACTATGGCGCCCCGACCCACCTCGCCCTCATCCATGTCGCCGTATGCGTCATTAATCTGTTCAAGAGAGTAGTGGCGTACCACCAGGTCGTCCAGGTTCAGCTTCCCCGACAGGTAGAGGTCGATCATGGTAGGCATGTCGGTGCGACAACGGGCGGAGCCGTAGTAGGTGCCGCGCAGGGTCTTCTCGTTGCGCACAATGTCCACTCCGTTGATGGGAGCCACGGCCCCTATCGGAGCAATGCCGACCACCGTGGCCGTTCCGCTCTTGGCGCACATATCATAGGCATCCTTGATGGTCTCGGCCGAACCGAAGACCTCGAAGGTGTAATCGGCTCCCCTTCCGCCGGTCAACTCCTTCACCTGGGCCACCGGGTCCCGGTCGGCGGCGTTGACGGAATGGGTGGCGCCGAACTTCATGGCAAATTCCAGCTGGCTCTCGCGGATATCCACCGCGATGATCTGGGAGGCGTTGAGCAGCTTCGCCCCCATGATCACGTTGAGGCCTACGCCGCCGCAGCCCACCACGGCGACGGTGCTGCCGGGCTGCACCCTGGCGCTGAACATGGCCGCCCCAACGCCGGTGGGGACGCAGCATCCGATCATGGCGGCCTTGTCCATGGGGATGCCGGTGTTGGTGGGAATACAGCCGGTTTCAGGCACCACGGCGTACTCGGCGAAGCAGGCCACCTTGCCCATGTGGTGGATGGGCTGATCGCCCTTATGCAGGCGGGTAGTGCCGTCCAGCATGAAGGGCCCGGTTGCCATGTGCAGGTCGCAGAGGTTGGAGTTGCCTACCAGGCAGGACTTGCAGCGCCCACAGGCGGGTACGAAGGACAGGACCACCTGGTCCCCGGGCTGGGTGAGGGTTACGCCAGGGCCCACCTTTTCTACGGTGCCCGCCCCTTCGTGGCCCAGGACTGCGGGAAGGGCGATGTTGGCGTCGCCGTGCATGAAGTGTCGGTCGCTGCGGCAGATACCGGCGGCGCCGATTTTCACCAGCACCTCTCCGGCCTTGGGTTCGTCCAGGTCAACGTCCTCAATGACCAGGGGTTGGCCATACTCGTACAATACGGCAGCCTTCACTTGCGGACCTCCTGCGCTAATTTGGTGCTTATCATCCCCGCCAGTCTGGCGTATGTCAACCGTAGGGCACGTAGCCTTTCTCCAACGGGTACTCCGGTAGAAGAAATGACGGTGGATGGAATCTTCCAACAGCAATGGCGCATAGCAATGCCGCCTTACCTCGCCTGGGTTAATCACCACTGTCCTGCCGGATGAAGCAGAACGCAAAATAATGTAATATGCCTGCAATCGGGTATGGCCCGCGCGGGGCGCCGCAGGGTGGATGAACTTCCCAGGAGGGAACACCGGATGCTGGAATTGAGGCAAGTAACCGCCGCCGAGTTTGAGGAGTGGGTACGAGTGGAGGCCCGCGCCTACGGCAATCGGCTCAACGCCGACCCCGAGATGCTGCGTCCCCACTTCGACCTGGACCGGTCCATAGCTGTTCTGGACGACGGAAATTTAGTTGGCGGAGCCCACTCACACCTCCAGGAGATTTCCATCCCCGGAGGAACTTCGGTCATTGCAGGGGTGGCTAACATAGCCGTCCAACCGACGCACCGACGCCGCGGCATCATGACCCGCATGATGCACCATCAATTGAAGGATATTCACCTTCGGGGAGAACCCCTGGCCGGCCTGTTCGCCTCCGAGAGTGTCATATATGGCCGATTTGGGTACGGTATTGGCTCGCTGCGGGAAGAGTGGCACATTCCCAGGCATTACACCGGCTACGCCAACTCTTTCGACAGTCCGGGATCCTTTTCTTTTATCGATCCGGCAGACATAGGAGTTGTGCTACCGGAGGTGTTCCGCCGCAGCACAGCGGGCAGGCCTGGGGTATTCCAGAAAGCGCAACACCTGTGGGAGCGGGAGGCTCAGGCTCCCGAACACCGCCAGGGTGGACGGGGCGGCATTTTTTACGTGGGCTACTACGAGGGCGACCGCCTGGACGGGTACGCCAGGTATCGGACCAGCGGCGACACCGTAATTGTGCAGGAGTTAATGTCGGTAACCCGGGATGCCGCCGCAGCCCTCTGGCGTTTCTGCTTCGACACCGATCTGGTGACCCGCGCGGAGGCGGAAAGGCGTCCCGTGGACGACCCGTTGCCCTGGCTGCTGGCTGACTCCCGGCGCCTGCACCGCAGCACCAGGGACGGCCTCTGGCTGCGGCTGGTGGATGTTGCCGCCGCCTTGCCCCTGCGGCAGTACCACGAGGAAGGTGAGCTTGTCATCGAGGTAAAGGACGAGGTTTGCCCTTGGAACTCCGCCCGTTTTTACCTGGAAGGCTCGCCCGAAGCTGCCACCTGCCGGACTACCGACGCTGCACCGGACTTGGCTATCACCGTAGCCGCGCTGGCTTCCACCTACCTGGGAGCGGCCAGCTTCTCAACCATGGCCCAGGCCGGGCTGGTGGAAGAAAAAAAGGGTGGGGTCCTGGACCGTGCCAGCCACATGTTCGCCGTGCAGCAGCAGCCCTGGACCCCCTGCGGATTTTAGTCTCTAGATTGATCCACGAAGGACGCGAAGATCCACGAAGAGTTGGGCTATCAGGGTTGGCGGATTGGCGCGTAGAGCCAGCCTTCGAGCAAAACTACAGGATCAAACCCTTGCTCTCCGTGTGCCGGCGGCTTCGGAAAGCGGTCAGGCGACACGGCCCAAAGAGCGGCAGCCACCGCGGCCACAATGGAATCCAAGGCATCGTGGCTGCGCAAAGCCAAGTCGACAAACTCCCCCCAAATGAACTGTATCGGCCGGGCCCGCTCAGGCAGGGCAGCCACTATGGCCTGCCGGCGTTGAGCGGCGCTGTTCCCCCCTTTGTATCCCTTGTACGGCAATCCCAAGCGGCGCAAAACAGCGCCCGGCATGACCTCCAGCAACTCGGTAACAGCGTTCGAATCGCAGCGGGAATGCTCCGCCAAGGGCGGAACGGACATGGCGTTTAACGTTTCACCAAACCAGAGGCGGCGGAGCATTCGCATGCCATGGAAGGTCATGGGAACCATAATGGGGTTCACCATGTGCAGGCAGGAATAGCTTTCCGGCGGGTCGCACGCGCGCTTGGGCTCCCCATGTTGGGAAACGAACTTGTCGCGCCGGGCCAGAAATTCGTCGTAATCAATGTCCGCCGCCGCTGACCATAGGTCAGGCATAGTCCTGCATCCCGGCGACCAGAATTCTGCGAAGCTTCTGGGTGGAGCGAAGGGGAAGTCCAGGGCCGCCACAATGGGGCCAGTGCTGGACGCCAGGTACTCGGTCAGATCATGACGGGTGATCCGGCAAACCTCCTGCAAGGACAAGGAAGTCCCTACCAACGTCGCCCGGGTCAACCAGGTATTGTTGTCTCCCCTGGCGCCGCTGAAGTCAACACCCAATATCTGGACCATTGTCCCGCCTCCCAAACCACATCCTGTTCGTCCTGTACCAGGGCAATCGCGTTATAGATTCAAGCTATAGTCGGCAAGTATTCGATAGGCGAGGGTGATGTCGCCCTGAGCTTGCCGAAGGGCCTGAAATCCTTCCCCTAAGCCCTGACGAGGTCCGAAAGCCGGTCTGCAGGATGGAGTTTGGATTATTCGGCTGCGCTCAGAATGGCATTGAATTAAAGCGCGATTGCCCTGCATCCTGTGCATCCATGTTTGAATCCGCCGGTTGGCGGTAGTATAGTCTTGACCGTGTTCAAGTCCAATTGAAAGAGGAGAATTATGAACCTGACCGCTCGACGTGAACGTTATCGCGCAATACTGGCCGGCGACCGCTGCGTCCATCCCGCCTCCGTCTTCGACCCCATATCCGCCCGGGCCGCCGAGGACCTGGGATTTGAGGTGGGCATGTTCGCCGGGTCCATTGCATCGGGTACGGTGCTGGGCGCCCCGGACCTGATCGTTCTGACCCTGACCGAGTTTGCCCAGCAGATCCACCGCATCTGCCGGGCCGGCGACCTGAGCCTGATGGTAGACGCCGACCACGGCTACGGCAATGCCCTGAACGTCCGCCGCACCGTTGAGGAGCTGGAGACGGCGGGAGTCTCCTGCCTGACCATCGAGGACACCCAGCTACCCCTGGGCTTTGGCGCAGCCGGCGAGGGAGCCCTGATTTCGGTGGAAGAGGGCGTGGGCAAGATGAAGGCCGCCCTGTCCGGCCGGCAGGACTCGGCCCTGGTAGTCGCTGGCCGGTCCAGCGCCCTGCGGGTTAGCGGGGTGGAAGAGGCCATCAAGCGGGCCAAGGCCTACGAAGCGGCCGGCGTGGACGCCATGTTCCTGGCCGGCGCCCAGACCCGGGCCGAAGTTGAGGCCGTAGCCGCCGAGGTAAACATTCCCCTGCTGCTGGGCGGCGCCGGCGGCGAACTGGCCGACCTGGACTTCCTCAGCCAGGCTGGCGTCCGGGTTGCCCTGCAAGGGCACCTGCCCTTCGCGGCGGCGGTGAAGGCAGCATATGACACCATGAAGGCCCTGCGGGAAGGCGTCGCCCCCGCCGACCTCACCGACCAGCTTGCCTCTCCGGCACTGATGAGCCAGTTAACCAGGCGGGGAGACTACGATGAGTGGATCGGGGAGTTTTTGAAATAGGGGCAGCGCCCGATGGACGAGTTCAGTAGAGCCGTGAATATTATCGCTTGGAGGTACAACCCATGAACTTTACCCAGAACCATTTGCATTTCCGCAGTGAGGACCCCGATGCCGCCGCCAAATTCTACTGCGACAACTTTGGCGCGGTAATCGTGGCCGAACGGCCCCTCTCTACCACCAAGTCCATTATCCTGGAGTTAGGCGGCAGGCCCCTGATGACCATTTCCGGACGGGCCGAGGGTGAGGACCCGGTGCCGGGTTCCACCGACCCCCGATACGGGCTGGACCACTTCGGTTTCGAGGTGGACGACATGGAATCGGCGGCGGCCAACTTCAGGTCCAACAACGTCCACTTCATCTGTGAGCCTTGGGTCATGCCCTCGGGTTCCACGGTGGCGTTCATCGAGGCCCCAGACCACGTCAGCGTGGAGATTATCCAGCGCCCCTCCGCCTGACCTTCCCTCACCTGGCCAACCGTCTAAATGGCTTTGGGGGCAGTCTTGAGACCGCCCCCTCTCTCTTTGCCTCGACGCCCACGCCGGTCTTCGTTACAGACCCAGCGCGTCCAGGCCCACCCGGGCCAGGTCTTCATCAGACTGGCCGCTGGGGTAACCGCCCACGCCGATGCCGCCCAGGATGACGCCGTCCTTCATGATCACCAGGCCGCCCTGGCCGTGGGTAAGGTTGGGGTCGCCCAGTTCGCTGATGCTGCGTCCCTGACCGTGAAGTCGTTCGGCATGCGCCCCGGTGTTCAGGCCCATAATTGCGGCGGTATAGGCCTTGCGCAGGGCGTGGCGGCGGCTGAACATCCGCAGGTTGTCCATCTTGGCGTAGGCCTCCAGGTTGCCCGTGCTGTCCACAATGGCCATGGCCACTGGGGCATCCGGCGTTTCCTGCGCCTTGGCCATCATGGCCGCCATGGCGCGCTGTATGTTCTCCAGTTTCAGTGACGGTTCCGGCATGTTGGTTCCTCCTTTAGTAGTCCCTCATCTCCGAACCCTTGTCCGGGGAGAGTCGGGCATCTGACGTTTGCGGGTATTCCGGTTTACGCTGCCTGCAGGGCGCCGTCCACGCGCTTGCGGAAGTCCTCGGCGGCCAGGCGCATCAGGCCCTGGGACGACACGGTGACGAAGTTGGCGCCCAGCTTGATGAACTCCGCCACCCCTGCGGCGTCCGCCGGGTTGTTGCCGCCCACACCCACGTTCTTGCCGGCGGCTCTGACCCGGGGAATTACTTCACCCATAACCCGGCGCACTTCTGACACCGGGGGGAAGCCCATGCTCTGTCCCAGGTCGGAGGCGGCCACATGGAGAACATCGGCTCCCGGTACGGCCAGGATCTGGTCCAGGTTGTTCACCGCCTCCACTTCCTCCACCATGGGAATGACCAGGACCTGGGAGTTGACCCAGGTGGTGGACTCGTCCCGGGTAACGCCGACTCCATAGTCGTGGGCGCGACCACCGCCCATTCCCCGCCGTCCATCGGGATAGTAGCGGGCCGAGCGGGCTACGGCGGCAGCCTCCTCGCCGGAGTTGACGTGGGGCACGATTATGCCCTGAAGCCCCCGGTCCAGGAACCGCAGGATGGTGGACTCCTCGTGGTTGGGGATCCGGGCGATGGGAGTGATTCCGAAGGACTCGGCCGCCCTGACCATGTGCTCCACCTGGTCCAGGTTCATTGGTCCGTGCTCGCAGTCGATCATCACGAAGTCGTAGCCGACGGCGCCGAAAATCTCCACCAGGTCGGGGGCGTAGCGGGTGATTATGGCGCCAAAGACTACCTCCCCGGCGGCCAACTTGGCCTTGGTTGTATTGGTCTGCATCGCATTGCCTCACTTCAGGTTTGGGTACCTTGGGCGATTATATGGCCGGAGGGAAAGGCTGGCAATGGCGGGGTTGGGTAGTTACGCTCCGCCACGGATATTGTCGCAATCCCATTCCGGGAATAGTATTGGGACGAGGAATCGGCGGAAAGAGGAAAAACAATGGAGTATCGACCCCTGGGAAACACCGGAATTGATGTATCTGAAATCGGGTTCGGCTGCGGGAACGTAGGCGGCCTGATGATCCGTGGCGAACATGGCCAACAGCTACGGGCGGTGGCCCGGGCCATGGAACTCGGCATCAACTACTTTGATACCGCATCGTCCTACGGAGACGGCCAGTCCGAGACCAACCTGGGCCAGGTGTTGAAGGAACTGGCGGCGGAGGTCTATGTGGGAACCAAGTTCCGGGTTACTACCCACCAACCGGGCCGGATAAAGGGCAATGTAGTTGCATCGGTGGAAGAGAGCCTGGCCCGGTTGCAGCGGGAGCAGGTAGACCTGATACAGTTGCACAACCACGTGGCAAGCATTGGCGAGGGGGGATCAGTTTCGCCGGAGGCGGCCCTGGGCGAGATGGTGGAAGCCCTCCAGGTACTGAGCGACCAGGGAAAGGTGAGGTTCTGGGGCATGACGGCCGTGGGCGAGACCGCCGCGCTGCATCGGGTTATCGGCGCCGGGAGCTTGAACTCCATCCAGTCGGTCTACAACCTGGTTAACCCCAGCGCCGGTACTGCGGTTCCCGATGGATTTGACATGCCCGACTACGGCAACCAGATCCAACTCGCATCGGAAAACGGCATGGGTGTGCTGGTGATCCGGGTGCTGGCGGCGGGGGCGTTGAGCGGAGAAGAATCACGTCACCCGGTGGCAGTTCCCAGAGTCGCGCCCATTGGGTCGAGCCGGAACTACGGCCAGGACCAGGCCCGGGCCGAGGGTTTCCGGTTCCTGGTGGGGGAGGGATACGCTTCCAGCCTGGTGGAGGCATCGTTGCGCTTTGCACTGAGCAACCGCGGGGTGAGCAGTGTGCTGGTGGGATATTCCAGCATGGAACACATGGAACAGGCAGTGCAGTCCGCCGGCAAGGGTCCGCTTCCCCGGGAGGCCCTGGAGCGGCTGCCTGAAGTGTGGGCTGGATTCACCCATTGACACGAAGACTATGTCCCGTCAGATTTCTGCCGCCAGGGAGGTTTCCGGATGACGCCGAACCCGGTAATTACCATTCCTGCAAGAAGGGGAAAAGCGGCCTACGTCGCCGAGGGCCAGGTGATCAAGGTAATCAACACTCATGGTCAACAGGTGGTGGATACCTGGGCCTTCCGGCGTGACGACCTGCACCAGTTTATGTCAATGGAGCACTCCAGGACCGCCATTGGCCGAACCATGCCCGTGTTGGGTCAGTCGATGGTGACCAACCAACGGCGGCCCATTCTTTCGCTGGTTGAGGATTCGTCGGGTGGTATTCACGACACCCTCCTGGCAGCGTGCGATCGATATCGGTACGAACTTCTTGGCTGCACCGAATATCATGACAACTGTACCGACAACCTGGCGGCAGCCCTGGCGGAACTGGGGCTGGCGCCGCCGGAAACACCCAGCCCATGGAACCTTTTCATGAATATTCCCGTAGGGGAGGACGGCAGCCTGGACTTCAAGCCCCCGGTTTCGGGGCCCGGCGATTACGTGATTCTCAGGGCGGAAATGGATTTGGTAGTGGTGTTTTCCGCCTGCCCCCAGGACATGGTCCCCATCAACGGATCCGACTGCGTCCCTACCGAGGCGCACTTCCAGGTAATTTAGGCCGGCGGACTTCCTGTGCCCGGCGCGGGCGGATCACGGTCCTGCCAGCCGGAATAAACTGGAGACGTCCCCGCGCAATCTTCCCGGACTGTTATACTGGGGTGGTCCTATTCCGGTCGATAATCGGCCATGCACGTTAAGAAAGAGAGGTGTCGACATGAAGTGGGCCTCCGCAATTTCCGAACAGTCTTCGGTGGAGTCAGCCATTGACGAATGTGTGGCCAGCCTGCGGGTTCAGCTGGCAGATTCAGCGCCGGAATTGGCCGTGGTTTTCGCATCTTCCCACTTCCACCAGAATTACGAAGCAATACCTCAGCTGGTGCGGCAGGGACTGGGCAGCGACGGCGCGGCCCCCCTGGTGCTGGGTTGCTCGGGTGGCGGGATAATCGGCAACGGACAGGAAGTGGAGCAGAGTCCCGCCCTGTCCATCACTGCCGCGTCCCTGCCTGGGGTGACGTTGACACCCTTTCACCTGGCCAGCGACGCCCTCCCGGACCTGGACGCCGGCCCGGCTTCCTGGGAGGAATTGCTTAAGGTCAGTCCCACCGACGCGCCCCAGTTTGTGCTCCTGGCCGACCCTTTTTCCTTCCCGGTGCAGAACCTGATACTGGGCATGGACTTTGCCTTCGCCGGGGCCGCCAAGATTGGAGGACTGGCCAGTGGTGGGCAGCAGCAGGGTGGCAACGCCCTCTTCCTGGGCAACCGCGTCCACCGGTCCGGGGCGGTAGGGGTCGCCATGCACGGCAACATCACCATCGACACGGTAGTGGCCCAGGGTTGCCGCCCCATAGGCAACCCCATGCGCATCACTCAGAGCCGTCGCAATCTGCTTGAGTCCCTGGACGGAGATACCCCATTGAACGTCCTGCGCGAACTGTATCCCACCTTGACCGAGCGGGACCAGGGCCTGATGCGAAACTCCCTTTTCCTGGGCGTGGTGATGGACGAGTTCATAGACGAGCCGGAGCAGGGTGACTTTCTCATTCGCAACGTAATGGGCATGGACGACCGCAGCGGCTCGCTGGCCATCGGCGAGATGCTGAAGGAGGGCCAGCTGGTCCAGTTCCACCTGCGTGACGCCGACACTTCGGCCCAGGATCTGGCGGCGGTGCTGGAACGATACGCGGGAGACAACCGGGAGAACGAGGTGCACGGAGCCTTGCTGTTTTCCTGCCTGGGTCGCGGCCAGTACCTGTACGGCCGGCCCAATCACGACACCGATCTGTTTCGGGACAAGCTGGGTTCCGTGCCGCTGGGCGGCTTCTTCTGCAACGGGGAAATAGGCCCGGTGAGCGGCACCACCTTCCTGCACGGCTATACCAGCTCCTTCGGCATTTTCCGGCCCCGAGCCTAACGGGCTTGATATCCGAGTCTGCCAGGAAGTCCGAATCCCGACATGCCTTCCATCAAAGCCGGGATAGCGGTCTCCCTGACCGGCCAGTTTCGGACCCAGGGCAGGCAGGCGCTGGCGGGACTACAAGCCTGGGTTGATGATGCCAACCGAGCCGGCGGGCTCGCTGTTGCTCGGCGCCGGTACCAGGTTGATCTGATCCACTACGACGATGCCAGCCTTTCCGATAGGGCTTCCGCTGCCACCGGCGCTCTCATCCAGGATGACCGGGTGGACCTTCTTTTCGGCCCATATTCCAGCGGCCTGGCCGTGGCCGCCGCGAAAGTATCGGCGCAGGCAGGGCAGGTGCTTTGGAATCAGGGCGGGGCGGCAGAGGCCCTCAATCAATCCGGAAGCCGGGTAGTAAGCATATTGTCTGGGGCCAGGGAATATCTGGCAGCCCTGCCTGGACTGCTCAAGGTTGCCGACTCCTCGGCCAGCGCCTTCGGCATACTGCGGTGCTCCACGGGAGCATTTCCCAGGCAGGTAGGCGAGGGACTGGAAGCGGCCGCCCTCGCCCTGGGCTTCACCAAGTCGATTCACCTGGAGTTTCCGCCCAAGCAGACCGAATTCCAGGACTTGGCCCGGCAGGCGGCGGAAGCGGGACCGGACCTGTTGCTGGTGGTGGGCCGGATACGCCATGACCTCGCCCTGGCTAAAGCGCTGGTTTCCAGCTGGAACAATGGAGTTAGACCAAAGGCTACCGCCGTAGTAGCAGCGCCAATTGCCCAGTTCCGGGCGAAGCTGGGAGAAAACGCCGAGGGTTTCGTCGGCCCCAGCCAGTGGGAGGCCCCTTCCAAAGAAATTCACTTAGTGGCCCCGGACAACTACTTTGGTCCCACTCCATCCCAGGTGTTGTCATCACTGAGCAGCGCAGCCGGAACGGCCGGGGTGCCCATCGATTATCCCATGGGCCAGGCCTACGCCGCCGGGCTGGTCGCTCAACGTTGCATGGCAGAGGCTGGCAGCCTTGATCCGGGTTTGTTGTGGGAGGCGTCCGGCCGTCTTGACTTTCACACTTTTTATGGAAGGTTCAAGATAGATCCTGAAACCGGGCGACAGGCAGGACGATCGGTTCTCTTGGTGCAGTGGCAGGGAGCCAGAAAGGTAACAATCTGGCCTCGGGAGCAGGCTGAGGGAAATCTGATCCTTTCTTAGGGCGATCCGCAGTCTGTCTTAATCAAAAGGGGGCGGCCACCAACGGCGCCCCCTTCTTTCCTTGCCCTTTGGTTCACTATTTCTTTAGCGGCCGACGCCTCTAAAGCAGCATGAAACCCAGCTTTCCTACAGCTGCATAGTTGAAGAAGTTGCGCTGGGCGTCGGCCGTCCGGCGCTGGCCGGATGGATTTCCACCAACGCCGCGGCCAATTCCGCCACCGCCTGCTGGTACTCGGCAGTATTTTCTGCCTGGCCGGGCAGATCGAAGACCTTGTGCGTCGTACTGAGTCCGCGAGCATAGCGTTCTCGGGGCGAGTTCATGTAACCGTCGCCGGTAACCAGAAACAGGACCCATTCATCCTGGCTTGTCTGCCGTTCTTCCGCCGCGATGATGTCGTTCCGGATAGTCTCGCTGCCCAGGCCCGCGGCGGAGCTTACCACGATCAACTTGTCGTAATGACGGATCCACCGCTCAATCTCTTCTTCTTCGGAAGTACTGCGCCGGTCGACCAGGGCGCTGCCCCGGGCATTCTCGGGGAAGATCCAGCACCGAGCCCCGTTGGCCCGAAGGTCGTCCTGGAGCCTGGCAGCGAAGGGCGTGTCATCGGCTGCGCAGGCGATGAAGTAGTCTCCCGACAGGACCCGGGCCGCGCTGATGGACTGCTGGAAGGCGGCAAGATACTCGGGAGAACCCACACCCGACAAGAACACCTCAGGTATGGAGCCACCCGATCGGAAGAGAGAGTCTACTCCCAGCGTGCTGGGGGCGTCATGTCGCACTGAATCCAGGCCCACGGCGCCGCTCAGGCTGCAGTTCTGGAATACGGTATAGCCCATAATGCTGCCGGCGAAGTCGGCGCCGCTCATCGGAGTGGCATTAAAGACGGCTTCGTAAAAGTCGCTTTCCCGGAAGATTGCATCGGTCAGGTTGGTACGGGTGAGGGCAGTGCCATTGAGTGTCGCGCCCGTCAGGTCCGCCCCGGTCAAATCGGCTCGGTCCAGGTTGGCGCGGGATAAATTGGCCCCCCGGAGGTTCGCTCCGGCCAGGTTGGCGTCGGAGAGAATAACCCGGTCCATGTCGGAGTTGCTGAAGTCCGCCTGGCGGCAGTCGGCCCCCCGAAGGTTGGCGCCATTGAGCAGGGAACTTACGAACTTGGCCTCCCGCAAGTCGGCGCGATAGCAATGAATGGGGTTCAGCCGACAGTCGGAGAGATCGGCCCTGCGGAGCATGGCGCCCATCAGGTCCGAGTTCCGCATATCCGCGCCCGTCAGGTTGACCATGGGTATGCGGGTATGGCTCATATAGCAAGCGTTCAAGTCCATGAATTCCCCGGGGTTTTCTTCCCTCCACTTGGCTACGGCATCCCGGCCCTGTCTGACTATCTGCACCTGATCCATGTTTGCCATGATTATTCTTCTCCCGCAACGTCCAATAATGTATTGGGCCAGCTCCTTGGGCAAGGGTTATGGTAGCCACTGGCAATCGGGCCTGTCAACTTGAAAACCCCTGGGGAGGATGACCGCTGGTGAAAAGGCTTGGCCCATTAAGGTATAATCCGGCAATGCTGCTAACTATCGATATTGGCAATACCGCAGTGACTGTCGGCGTATTCGATGGGGAGAGTTTGCTGACCACTTACCGGCTTTCCACCGACTCCCGCCGCCTTTCCGACGAATACGGCCTGCAGCTGGTGGGGCTTCTGAATCTGGGAGGAATCAATATCTCGACCATAGATTCGGCCTGTATTTGCAGCGGTGTGCCCCCGCTGACGGTAGTTTTCTCCGACCTGTGCCGTACCTTCTTCGGCGTATCGCCCCTCACCGTCTCCGCCGGCGTGCGCACGGGATTGCGCATCCTCTATGACAGTCCCCGGGACGTGGGCGCTGACCGAATAGCCGACGCCGTGGCTGCCCTTGAACTGTACTCGCCGCCATTGATTGTGGTGGACCTGGGGACAGCTACCGTTTTCGATGTGGTGAACCGGGAAGGGGAGTACCTGGGCGGCGTGATTTCGCCTGGCATTAGCGTGGCCGCCGACGCCCTCTTCTTTAACGCCTCTCAGCTTCGCCGGGTGGAACTGGTGGCCCCCAGGTCGGTTGTGGGGCGCAACACGGTGAATGCTGTCCAGTCAGGGCTGGTCTACGGGTACGCATCACTGGTGACGGGCATGGTGGACCGGATCAAGAACGAAATTGGCCGGGATGCCCAGGTAATCGGCACGGGCGGCTTGATTCCGGTCATTGCCGACCACACCGACGTTTTCCACGACATTAACCAGGACCTGACACTGATCGGTCTCCGGCTGATCTACGAAATGAACCAGGAAAAGCCGGCAAGGGCAAGGAATTAACGCCCTTTCTGGGATAGAATTAAGGGATCAGGACTCGTTAGAACTTTGATCTCCCGGAGGAGTGATGGCTGGGTCCCTGGCGGAGAAGCACATTATCCTGGGCGTGACCGGCAGCATCGCCAGTTACAAGGCCGTTGACCTGGCCAGCAAGCTGGTACAGGCCGGGGCGCTGGTGGACGTGATCATGACTTACGGGGCCACCCAGTTTGTTACTCCGCTGTCCTTCCGCAGCATCA
This sequence comes from Dehalococcoidia bacterium, assembly GCA_965207275.1. Classification (GTDB taxonomy): domain Bacteria; phylum Chloroflexota; class Dehalococcoidia; order Lucifugimonadales; family UBA3495; genus Bin22. The sequence continues at coordinate 573,402 of CBDBMH010000002.1, read as the reverse complement.
CCCACCGGGAAGTCATAACCGACACCTACGACGTCAATACCGAGTTCGCCAACGAGCATGTGGCGCTGGCCCGCCGCGCCGACATAGTTGTCATTGCTCCCGCCACCGTAAACTGCATAGCCAAACTGGCAATGGGCCTGGCCGACGACCCCCTCACCACCACCGTCATCGCCACCTCGGCGCCGCTGCTGGTAGCGCCGGCCATGGACGCAGACATGTACGCCCATCCGGCTACCCAGGAAAATTTGGGGAAGCTGCGGCAGCGGGGCGTGGCTATCGCGGGTCCCGCTCCCGGCCGTCTTGCCTCGGGGCTGATGGGTATGGGCCGCTTGGTGGAGCCCGTTGACCTGCTGGGCCACATCTCCGCCACTCTGGGTCGCCAGGGCGACCTGGCCGGCCGCACCATTGTGGTCAGCGCCGGTGGGACACAGGAACCCATAGACCCGGTGCGCGTCATCACGAACCATTCATCGGGAAAGATGGGCTATGCCTTGGCGGAAGCCGCCCGGGACCGGGGCGCTCGGGCTGTCCTGGTTGCTGCTCCCACCGGGCTCCCCGACCCGCCCCTGGTCGAGGTCGTGAACGTCGGTACGGCGGACCAGATGGCCCAGGCCATCAAGCGGGAAGTAACCACGGCGGACGCCCTGATCATGGCGGCGGCAGTGGCCGACTACCGCCCCGCATCAGCGGCAGAGCAGAAGATAAAGAAGTCGGACGATGAATTGACCATCGAATTGGCCAAGACCACCGACATCCTGGATACGGCCCGGGGTGACTTCGTGAGGGTAGGGTTTGCGGCGGAGAGCGAGAACCTGGTGGCCAACGCCACCGACAAAGTCGTTCGCAAGTCCCTGGACCTGATAGTTGCCAATGACATTACCGCTGAGGACAGCGGTTTTGGATCCGACACCAACAAGGTAGTCCTCATTGACCGGGAGCTACGGGTGGAAGAGCTTCCCCTGTTGACCAAGTACGAGGTAGGGCAGTGCATTCTCGACAGGGTTAGGGACTTGCTGGCAGGAACTTAACAGGAAGGAAAAAACTGAATGGATCCGCAACCCATAATCCTTACCGGACGCCAGGTTCGCCTGGAACCCATTGGCCCCCAGCACGCTGAGGATTTGTACGAAGTTGGCAAGGACGAGTCCATCTGGCGGCACCTGACTACTCCCCCCTTTGGCAGCCTGGAGGACGCCGAGAAGTGGGTGACGATGTGCGTTGACCGCATGGGTACGGGTCTGAGGGTCCAGTTTGCGGTGGTTCTGCCTGGCGATAACAAGGCCATTGGGTCCACGGGTTACCTGGACATAGACCGGACCAATCGGACCCTGGAAGTAGGCATGACCTGGTATGGAGTGGACTACCAGCGCACCTTCGTCAATACCGAGTGCAAGTATCTGCTGCTGAAGCATGCCTTTGACGTCCTGGGCGCGCGCCGGGTCTGCATCAAGACTGACGTCAACAACGTGCGTTCCAGGCGAGCCATCAAACGCATAGGCGGGGTGCAGGAAGGGATATTGCGGAACCACCGAATAAACCGGGATGGGTCAAACCGCGACTCGGTGTACTACAGCATAATTGAGCAAGAATGGCCGCAGGTCCGCAGGAACCTGGAGAGAATGCTGGATCGGGAGTGAGTCACAGATTCCGGCTTTCGCCGTAATTACGGGCTGGGCGCGCCGGCGTTGCCCACTTCCTGACCTTCACCCGCCAAGGGGGAAGGTCTTTTTCTGTTGCTCCCCAATGCGGATAGGGGCGATTCGCGAATCGCCCCTACGACATCACACACTGGATGGAGGATGCTGCTTGCCCTAGTCGTCCTTTACCGCCGGTATCACCTTGGTGCCCAGCAGTTCTACCGAGCGCATCACGTCCTCGTGGGGCATATCTCCCTCGTTGCCGTAGATGAGCAGGTAGCCGGGATCCAGGGAGTGCTTGATATAGCGCAACTTTTCAATGACCGTATCCGGGCTTCCAACAATAATGTTGTGGGCGTCCTGCAGTTCCTCGTAGCCCATGCGACGGCCTATGGTGCCTGTGCCGATGGTGGGCCGCGACATCTTGATTCGCAGGGCCTCGCGGGACTGGTATCCCGGCGGGTCGTTGAACTCGACCGGGCCCCGCTGCCGGTGAGTCTCCGTCCACAGGAAAGTGCGGCCCACCTCCTGGGCCCGCTCGTCCGTGTCGGCCACCAGGCACCGGATCAGGTAACCAAAATGCTCCGGGCCGGGCTCGTAGCCCTCTTCCCTGGCCGTCTCGAAGTAGATATCCTTCAGCTGCTTGGTCAGATCCAGCAGAGAACCCAGGTTCATGTACGGGTACATGCGCTTGGCAGCCCAGATCACGCTCTCCGGGCTGCCGGTGCCCGGGAACCAGATTTCAGGATGGGGCTTTTGAATGGGCACCACCCAGGGATTGACCATCCGGTGAGGGAAGTACCGGCCTTCCCAGCGGAAGGGACCGGGGGTGGTCCAGCACTTCACTATAAGGTCGTGAGCCTCCTCAAAACGGTCCCGATTCTCCGTGGGGCTGATACCCGCGTGGAGCGTCTCCACCGCCGTGCCCCTCACAAAGCCGGAAATGATGCGTCCGCCGGAAATGCAGTCCAGCATGGCGATTTCCTCGGCCATCTTGACGGGGTCATTGAGGGCAATGACGTTGCCCAGCATGGCAATCTTGCAGCGCTTGGTCACCTTGGCGATGACCGCCGCATCCACGTTCACCGAAGGCTTCATGCACCAGTAGGACGAGTGGTGCTCGTTTGACATGATGCCGTCGAAGCCCACCTCGTCGGCAAGCGCATACTGGTCGTGGTAGTTGTTATAGAGGACGTGGGCCTTCTCCGGGTCAAAGTAGGTGTTGGGGAAGTGCATCCGCCCCGATTCGTACCCGGCCAGATCATCATCGGTCACATGGCCGTAGGGCTGTTCCGAAAACCAGTAAACTTCGGTCATGGCTTAACTCCTTTTACTTTATCCACGAATGAACACGAAGGGGCGGGAAGAACAGTTCATTCTCCCCGGTCATTTCCTATCATTTCCGGTCATTACAAATAGGGCAATGACTGAACGATGGAGGGAAAATGGCGGACGCCAGCTTGTATTGTTTTGCTGAGTTACATGACTATTAAGCCAACATGGATCCACGGACTGGCAAGGGGCGGTTGTCATCGTCTTTCGGGCCCTCCAACTTGAGCCAAAGGTCATCGCTCCAAACCTGGTGTCATTCTGAGCGAAGCCGAACCCGCCGCGGCGGGTGAACGCTTCCTCACAACACGGTTTTCGGAACCGTAACTAGTAGATTATCGCTATTGAAATGATGGGTACAGGGACTTGAGCTTGATACGGGCGTCCTGGGTGGTGAAACGCCATTCTGCCCGGACCTCCTGTCGGTTTCGTTGGTCTTGCCAGGCTCGGGTCTCCTGGCCCAGCAGTTCTTGATTGGGAATCCGACGGTCCAGGCACTGTCTGGCCAGCACCGCCAACTCCGTCTCAGCCATATTGAGCCAACTGCCGTGCTTCGGCGTGTAGTGTATCTCCAGTCGTTCAGCAATACGCCGAGCTTCCGCTGGCTCGAAGGCCTCGTACAGGGATGCGGGATGGTGGGTGTTCAGGTTGTCCATCACCAGTACTATCCGTTCCTTGTCTGGATAGTCCTGGTCCACCAGTTTCCGCACTACCTCCGCCCAATCGGTCCTGGTCCGCCTCTCGGTGACCTCCACCCTCCGCCACCCTTCCAGTGGTGCGAACAGCATGAACAGGTTGCTCACCCCGTTGCGCCGGTATTCGTAATCGTAGGCCATGGCTGCACCAGGCCGCGCTGGGCAAGGCTGGCGGGTCTCCTGCACCAACTGCTTGCTGGTCTCGTCCAGGCACACCAGCACCTCCTCTTCCCCGTAATCCCGGTGATACACCTCCAGCACGTCCTCCATGGCGCATACAAACTCGGAGCTGGCCTTAGGCGGGATACACCAACACTCCTTCAACCAGGGCTTGAGTTGGTTTTTTTCAGCGTCCGACGCACCGTATCGGTACCGATGCTGTCCACTATCCCCCTTTCCACCAGTCCGTCGGCCAGCATCCGCAGGGTCCAACTTACCCGTCCCACCGGTGGCTTCGAGCAGGCCAGGGCAACCAGTTGGGCCTCCCCTGCCCCGTCCAGTTTCTTCTTGCGCCGGTTCAACTGCTCCCGGCGGCCCAGGGCAGCCTCCACACCTTCTTCCACGCACCGGCGCCGCACCCGTTCCACGGTGGCAGTCCCTACTTTCAGCGCCCGGGCTATCTCCTGGTCCTGCATAGGACCCGCGGCCTGATTCTCGTCGCTAAGCAGCAGAATGCGGGCGTGAATTTGCTTGTAGGCCGCTGCTCTGCCCCTGGATACCAGCGCCTTCAATTCTTCCTGTTCTTCCCCTTCCAGCCTCACCCGATATTTCTTCACTTCCCAGCCTCCCCACTTCCCCATCGCCCTTGGCGATGGTCTGTTCCTCCTATATTACCAGCCATCAATCCTATCGCGTTAGACTACTAGGCTAAGGGGAGAGATTTCGGGCCCTTCGGCATGCTCAGGGCGACATGCTCCAACACAGCCCTAACCTTGAATTCCCCGGCTCCTTCAGTACACTTGATAAAGTCGTAATTTGTAGCGCCTCCTGCCACGTTCCCGAATAGGAGGTAAATCCGTGAAAAGTGCCAGTGAACACATAGCAGCTGCTAACCTTGCCAAGTACAATTTCCGCTCTAGGACACTTTCCCGGTCCACTCCCGATTTACCCCAGAGTAAACTAGCAATCAGGAATTTGAGGTTAATCGTATGGCGTTGACTGTAAATAGGGCCATCGGCTTTGTCAAATTACTGACCTTCGCCAGAATCACAGGTTAGCAAGATTTGAGACTCCATGGAGCACAAAAAGACCTGTTAGACCAAGTCCACTGGATACACGCTTGTATTTCTTGCCGCTATAATCAAGGGTATAGAATCCGAGTGACGCTTCCCAAGACAACGTTGACACTTCCACATTGAGAGAGGGCCACCAATGATTCGAAGACTTCTCAAGTACGTAGTGATCGCATCTGCAGCAGGCATCATAGGCTATATTGGGCTTACTACCTTTGGCGAAGTAACCCAAACCGAAGCGGCCAAGATGTCAGAATCAGTTCAACTGGCTCAGGATCAAGCCCAAGGCATGAACCAGGCATTGGCGGACGTTAGAGATTTGGGAAGTGCAGGCCAGAAACAGCCCGCCAACCCGGTCCAATCTCAGCAGCAAGCTAAAGCGATGCAAGATACGCCGCCCAAGTCCTTTGCAGACATTGAAGGCAATCAGGGCGCGGGAGGCGCCAATGTCACCTCAGTAACCCAACCACAGCCAACGTCACCGCCCAACATTGCCGATATAACCAGCATAGACGTACTTGTTTCCGAATGGCAGCCCTCTTATGATGCCGCCAAGTTGGCGTACGTCAAGTTCGAGGCGTCAGTCAACAACGCAAAAACTCACGCCGCCGCTTACTTTGCCAAGCAGCAGGCCTTGACCGAGCAGATAAGAGACCCGGATAACCAGGCCAAGGCCCGCCAGGAAGACGAATGGGAAACGGGCCTGTACCAACAGTGGGAAGCAAATGCCGACGCTGCTTTACGAATGGCCTCGCAAATTGGCATCCAGCTAGATGATATGGATGCATCCCTTAAGAAGATGGAACTGCGCGCAGGTTTCGTGTTCGACGCGTCGGGATTCCAAGAAGTACCTCAGGCCATCAACGACTTGAACCAACAGTTGGCCGACTTCCAAACGGCCAGTGAGAACATAAAGGCTGCCACCGGTTCGGCATTCGAGGTAAACTAGTCATGGCCAACAGCGGCAATACCATACAAGCTGGTAAAGAAAGTCGTGCCACGAATAGGGAAATCGCCACGTTGGCAGTCAGGCTTGGATTCTTTGCACTTGCCTTAGTGCCTCTCGGAGCCTTTCTGATGCCGTGGGTGACTTTGGACGGTACTCAAGAAACCCACACAGGTATAGAGACGGTAGCGCTATTAGCATCGCCGATAAGTAGGTACCTGTTCGAAGTTTCTTTCGTGCAGGCAGCCACTCTGACTGTTGGCACGGGACTGATAGCGTTTATGGCTATGGGCACTGCATTCTACTATCACAGACGCAAGTCAATTTACTGGACGCCTTTAGTGATGCTCGGACTTGCCATCGCTGTCGTCTTTGGCACTGGTGCGATAGTGAACGCTACGCACTCGGGTCTGTCAATCGTAATTGCGACTGGAGTATTGCTCGCAATTCATCAGACCCTAATACGTGCTCAAGTTGCCATTCAGCACAAGGGTAAGTTTCCAAGAGTCCACAGGGCGCTGACTATCTTGACCGGTACCGGCCATTATCGTTGGCGCAACGCATAGCAACGCGGGAGACAGATTCCTTAAACTGACGTTGAATTCTTAACGAAACCGAAAAAACACTGGGGTGCAAAGTCTAGCCATGCCTCCCAAGCGCCGCAAGCCACGACGTAAACAGGTAGTGCCGGCTACGATTGCCATAGTTATCGGCTTGGCATCTGCTACAGGAATTTACTGGTTACAGAATCCCGCTACTGAGCTTAAAATGCCCCAAAGCCTGAGCAGGCCAACAAATGAACAGGTCCCGCAACGTCCCTCAGTTCCAGATTCATTTCAAGACATAACGGCGACGGAGACACTCGTGCCTCCGACTCGGGAACCACCGCCAACCTTGCCTCGTGAAACCAGCGACTCGCCAAGCATCCTTGAAAGGGTCTCTCAGGCTGTCTCCGAATCAAGAGAAGAGCGCTGGGCCCGCCAAGAAGAGGAAAATGCCGCCATGGTGGAAGTGCTCGAACGCAAAGTTCATGATGGCATTAACGTGGAACGAGCCGAGATTATAGGCTCTCGCCTGTTGCGTTGGGATGACCGTCTGAATGCTATCGCACGGGCCCACAGCGAAGACATGACCGAGAGGGGCTACTTCGACCACGACACCCCGGAAGGGTTAGGACCAACGGAACGCGCCGAAAAAGCGGGCTACAACTGCCGCAAGCTCTTCCATTACGGGCTTGCAGAAAACATTACGATAGAGCTGATGTCCAAAGATATAGACAAGCTTGCTGCCGCCGCCGTTAAAGGTTGGATGGACAGTCCGGGGCACCGGGCCAACCTGTTAGGCAGGCAATACGACCGCACCGGAGTCGGAGCATCTCTTGGAAAATGGAGAGGCTACCAAGCAGTGTACTTGACTCAAGTATTTTGCTAATTGGGTACGGTGCTAGGGAAAAGGACTAGCCCTCGCAAGTAATCTACCCCCATCCTAGTAGTCTAACGCGATAGGATTGATGGCTGGTAATATAGGAGGAACAGACCATCGCCAAGGGCGATGGGGAAGTGGGGAGGCTGGGAAGTGAAGAAATATCGGGTGAGGCTGGAAGGGGAAGAACAGGAAGAATTGAAGGCGCTGGTATCCAGGGGCAGAGCAGCGGCCTACAAGCAAATTCACGCCCGCATTCTGCTGCTTAGCGACGAGAATCAGGCCGCGGGTCCTATGCAGGACCAGGAGATAGCCCGGGCGCTGAAAGTAGGGACTGCCACCGTGGAACGGGTGCGGCGCCGGTGCGTGGAAGAAGGTGTGGAGGCTGCCCTGGGCCGCCGGGAGCAGTTGAACCGGCGCAAGAAGAAACTGGACGGGGCAGGGGAGGCCCAACTGGTTGCCCTGGCCTGCTCGAAGCCACCGGTGGGACGGGTAAGTTGGACCCTGCGGATGCTGGCCGACGGACTGGTGGAAAGGGGGATAGTGGACAGCATCGGTACCGATACGGTGCGTCGGACGCTGAAAAAAACCAACTCAAGCCCTGGTTGAAGGAGTGTTGGTGTATCCCGCCTAAGGCCAGCTCCGAGTTTGTATGCGCCATGGAGGACGTGCTGGAGGTGTATCACCGGGATTACGGGGAAGAGGAGGTGCTGGTGTGCCTGGACGAGACCAGCAAGCAGTTGGTGCAGGAGACCCGCCAGCCTTGCCCAGCGCGGCCTGGTGCAGCCATGGCCTACGATTACGAATACCGGCGCAACGGGGTGAGCAACCTGTTCATGCTGTTCGCACCACTGGAAGGGTGGCGGAGGGTGGAGGTCACCGAGAGGCGGACCAGGACCGATTGGGCGGAGGTAGTGCGGAAACTGGTGGACCAGGACTATCCAGACAAGGAACGGATAGTACTGGTGATGGACAACCTGAACACCCACCATCCCGCATCCCTGTACGAGGCCTTCGAGCCAGCGGAAGCTCGGCGTATTGCTGAACGACTGGAGATACACTACACGCCGAAGCACGGCAGTTGGCTCAATATGGCTGAGACGGAGTTGGCGGTGCTGGCCAGACAGTGCCTGGACCGTCGGATTCCCAATCAAGAACTGCTGGGCCAGGAGACCCGAGCCTGGCAAGACCAACGAAACCGACAGGAGGTCCGGGCAGAATGGCGTTTCACCACCCAGGACGCCCGTATCAAGCTCAAGTCCCTGTACCCATCATTTCAATAGCGATAATCTACTAGCCCTCCTCCGTCGAGGGGAAGTCCTTCGACAGGCTCAAGATGAGCGGTTAGTTCGCTGGGTGGATCCGGCTCGGAGCCGGAATGACGGAGTACAGCTTCTAAATCTGAACTTCCCGTACTTCTCCCGGTCGTATTCCTTCCAGGCTGGCGCGGATTTCTTCCGTTCGCCGGGATATGCGGGACCAGTCGGTGTTCATAAGGACGACCACGGCTATTTGCCGATGGGTCATATTTTGCTGGTATCGGATTCCCTGATCAGTGGTGAGTAGAACTTCAAAACCCACTGCCTCGGCCTGGTTCAACAAGACGCCGTTGGACAAGGTGTCCCAGCCCCGCTCTCTGGCAGTCTCGATTTGGTGTCCGAAGAGCTGTTGGCGCAATGGGCGGGGCGTCCCGTTGTCAAACAAGATTCTCATGGTTTATTTTGGCGCGGAGGTCCTGGGCGACATGCTCCAGCACCGCCTTGACCTCTGACTCCTCGGCGCCTTCAAACCATTCTATAAAGTCGTAAATGGTAGCGCCCCCGGCCAGGTTCTCGAAAAGGGCGTAAACCGGCAGGCGAGTGCCGGTGAATACCCAGTTGCCGCTCACCTTGCCGGAAACGCTTTCCACTGCCGGACACTTTTCCCAGTCCATTACTACTTCACCTCTTTGCATTCCGGCTCGGGGGCCGGAATGACGGGCGCTCACCCCCATCCTAACCTTCCCCCGCCGAGGGGAGCCCTTCAACGGGCTCAGGATGGGCGGTTAGCCTAAACCCCACCCAAAAACTCCCCCACCGCCGCCAGGAACTCTGCCGGCTTCTCCAGGGCTGGGGAGTGGCCGCAGTTTTCGATTACCTTCAGCTGGGCGTTGGGCATGGCTTTTTCGAAGAGTTCGCCGCACTCCAGGGGAATGATGGCGTCCTGCCGACCCCATACCAGCAGGGTCGGGGTGTCGACGCGACCCAGGTAGTGGGGCAGACTGGGATTGTGCAGATAGGGTCGCCAGCAGAGGCGAGAGGCCATTTCCTGGTTGGAGTGGGCCACCAGTTGTTCCTCGGCGGTGGCTTCCCGTTCGTAGTCCTCCCGGTTCGGCACCTGGGATATATCAAAGAAGCGCTGCGCCGTGCGCGTCCGGGCTGAAACCATGAAAATCTCGGCGATTTCGCTGCTTTCGGGCTTGATGCCCGCCGCCCCCACCAATATCAAGGCCTTGATATTGGCGCGACACATGGCCGCCATCTCGGCAGCCACCCAGCCCCCCATGGAGGAACCCATCAGCACGAAGTCCTTCAACCCCAGGGCCTCAACCATGGCCTGGTTGAAGTGGCAAAGATCGGTAATGGTATATAGCCAGTCCGGGCGTTCGGTGCCGTTGAAACCGGCCTGGGACGGGACATAAACGGTATAGGCTTTGGCCAGTTCTTCGTGGTAGGGCTGCCATCCCGCGTTGCCTCCGGCACCGTGCAGGAACAGCAGGGGCGGGCCGCTTCCGCCGGAAAACATCTCAACCTGGGTTCCGGCGACCTCGATCATAGTGCGGTTGGAACTCTGTGTTGTCGTCATTGGCAACCTCCTTTGCCGTTAACCGGAAAGTGATTAAGCCGATACTTCGCAACCGGCGATATGGACCAGCCTCAAATCGGGGCGCGAAGGGTGCGAAACAAGCTGCATGAGCCTGAATATAGTTGGTCAAATGACCTTGCGGACTGCCCGCATTCTGTTACAAACCGCCGGGAGTGTCAAGGAAGAGAGCGCCGCGGCACGGCTAAGAAACCTGGAGCACAGGTGGAAGCGGGCAATGGCTACAGGGCGCGCGGCAACAGCTTCAGCTTGACGCTTATTGGGGGGCAATGCTAAAATCCCGCTACGAATTTTCCCACTTTCAGATACGATTTTTTGGTCCGGGACGTTCTCAATTGACCGGTTCCTGGTTCCGGTTCCTGGTTATTGAACGCTCGCAGGGAGGATAGTTAATGGCCCCGGAGATAATGAAGGGACTTAAGGACGTTTATCTGGACACCACCAAATCCAGCTTCATTGACGGTTCGGTGGGAAAGCTCCTTTACCGGGGCTACAACATTCACGACCTGGCGGAACAGTCCACTTTTGAAGAAGTGATCTACCTGTTGCTGTACGGCAGGCTCCCCTCTCAGCAGGAATTGGCCGACTTTGACAACACCCTTCGAGCCAATCGCCGTATTCCCGACGAAGTTATCCAGGTATTGGACCTGGTGAAAAACAGCCACCCCATGGACGCCCTGCGAACGGGCCTGTCCGCCCTGTCCGCCTTCGACCCGGAGGTCAACGACAACTCGGCCGAGGCAACCATCCGCAAGGGTATCCGACTTACCGCCATGGGCCCGACCATCGTTGCCGCCCATCACCGACTGCGCCAGGGGCTGGAGCCGGTGGCTCCCAATCCTGACCTGAACCACGCGGGCAACTTCCTCTACATGCTTTTCAACGAAATGCCCGACGAGGAAACCACCCGGTTGCTGGACGTGGACTTCATTCTCCACGCCGAGCACGGAGCTAACGCTTCCGCCTTTGCCGCCCGGGTTACGGCTTCAACTATTTCCGACCTGCACTCGGCCGTGGTGACCGGCGTGGGCACCCTGAAGGGACCGGCCCACGGGGGCGCCGCCGAGGAAGTTATGAAGATGTCGCTGGAAATCGGGCAGCCGGAAAACGCCGAAGAGTACTGCCGGGCCCGGTTGGAGAGCGGCGGTCGGATAATGGGATTCGGCCACCGGGTCTATCGCGCCGAGGACCCCCGCGCCCGTCACCTGCGGGAGCGTGCGCGTGCGCTGAGTGAGAAGGTCGGGCAGCCCCACTGGTTCCAGATCCTCACCTACGTTGAAGAGGAAGCAATGGTGCCCTATCGTTCCCGGGGCATCCACGTGAACGTGGACTTCTTCGCTGGCTGCATCTACTACCTGCTTGGTATCACCGACGACCTGTTCATCTCCATATTTGCCCTGGGCCGTATACCCGGTTGGACCCTGCAGTGCGTCGAGCAGTTCGAGGACAATATCCTAATCCGCCCCCTGCTGGAGTACACGGGCGATATGGACCTGGAGTACGTGCCCATCGGCCAGCGCAGTTAGAATCACCGATGACACAAACGAAGTTCTGGGGCAGGCTAATCGCCTGCCCCAGAACAGTTTTCAGCAATTGCTCAACGCCACTGCTCCTTACCCTTCGGACTCCAGTTGCTCCATCCTGTCACGGTGGACTTGCGACCAGTACTCTGCCCATGTCTGCCGCGTATCCCTTTCCGTGACTCCCGGTAGGTAAGCAGGGGAGACCAGCGGCAAAGCCCTTGCCACCTTTACCAGGACGTAAGCCCGCGCTGGCAGGCGAACCTGGTGCACGCCCTTTCCCCCATGCTTGTAGGCCTGAAAGATTTCTTCGTGCAGCTTCGGCTCACGCTCCTTTTCCACTATATGGGCCGTGCCCTTGAAGCGGTACCCCTTGCGGGAAAACAGGTCCACCAGGTTGATTTCCACCGAGGGATTGTGCCGCAGGTTCTCCATGGTAACGGGCGAGGCGAGGTCGGCGAAGAGCAAGTGGTCGTCGTCCCATACCGCGGCAGTGCCCTTGGGCGAGAGGTTAGGGGAGCCGTCCGGGCAGACGGTGGCCACGAACCCTATTCGCTGCTGCCGAACCACCCGCTTCATGTCATCGGTGAGAATACCCATATCAATTGACCTGCATCGTAATTTTGAGATCCCACGTGTTGTGGCGAAGATACACTCTGCCGCCACTGAAGTTCATCAGCATACCGACCGTGTGGGGCCTTGGTATGCCAGTTCTTGCATCGCCTGCTGTTCCGCGTCCCGGACCGCCTGTTCCAGGTCGGGCAGCGGCACATCCCTTTGGGCTTCCAGGTACAGGAATCGCACCTCTTTCACCGTCTTTCCCGTAGCTTTGCCAACGGCGCAGGCGTAAGCGCCACCCTGAAGACGATACTTTTCGACAGCGTCTTCCACCCGGTCCTCATCCACGGAATCGGTCTTGTAGTCCACTACCACCAAACCGTCGGGTTCCTCGAACAGGAGGTCGATAAAGCCGTGGAGGAAGCCGCCCTCTACTTGGGCGGCCACGGGCACTTCCCGCCACAGGCGTTCCGACGCCACCGCCCGGCGGACAATGCCACTATCAACCGCAATGCGGCACAGCCTGATGACGTCGCCCTCCCGGTCGGGAATACCTTCCGCAGTAGCCTGGGCCCTGGCCCGTTCCTCCAATCCTTCGCCCGTCGCCAGGTCTATGGACTGGAGCACCGCGTGCACAGCCCTCCCCACCTGGCTACCGGCGCGGCCCCGCCGCCAGGGCTCAACACCCTGGCCCCATTCCTGCTCGTCCTTTCGTTCTCTCTCCTCCCGCTCCTTCTGCCCCAGCGAGGTGGCGGAGGTAAACGTTGCCCGGCCCCTGGCGGCTATCATTTCCTGGCGTCGGTTCATCCATTCGTCCCGTGCTTCAACGGAATGCTCTGACCTGGCGGGGACAGTGGCAGCCCCGTCAGCCCCTTCGGTTGAACCGTCTTCCGACGCGGGGATGTGGCCTTCCAGGACTACGGTTTCCCAGAGTTGGGGGTGGTTATCCATGTACCCGGATATGGTGTGGGCGGCTGTGTTCCTTCCCCTTTCCCTCCGGCGCAGGCTCAATACCAGGTGGTCCCGGGCGCGGGTGGCGGCGACATATAGCAGGCGCACGTATTCAGCTTCCGACATGCGCCTTTCCTTGTCCTCCAGGGCTTCATAGCCTGGCGTAGCCGTCCTGCTCGTACCGGATCCCAGGCACACCTCCACGGTCCCTCGCTGACGGTCATAAAGTGAGGCATCGACCTCGGTTCGCCGAGCGGAGTTCAGGCCCGTCAGTACGACCACGGGAAATTCCAGGCCCTTGGACGAGTGCATGGTCATCACCCGGACCGATTCTTCGTCTGACTCCGGTACCGGGGTTTCCGTGACCCGCACCCGATTGTTGATCTGGTCTTCAAGCCAGCCCAGGAAGGCGCGCAGGGACTTGCCCCCGGCCTCGGCGTACTGGGCAGCCCGCTCCACCATGAACCGGTATCGGCGCCATTGTTCCCTCATACGCGGGTGGGCGGTGGCCCCCTCCAGCAGCATGCGGTCGCGGACAATCCGTTCAATCAGCGTCGACGGCGGTTCCCACATTCGCCGCAGGTGAAACTGCTTCAACGCCGCCAGTCCCTGGGACACTACCGGTTCGCCCCTGCCGAATTGTCGGAAAGGTAGTCGAAAGACCCTCCGGCCTCGTCGTGCCGGAGCAGATCAACATCGCTGCAGCCAAAGGCCGGGGAGCGGAGCGCTGCCACCGTGGACACCCGGTCGGCTGGATCGTCTATGGCCCGCAGGCAGTTCAGCAGGTCTCGGACTTCCTCGCTCTCGAAGATGAGAGACGAGCTCTCCAGCCGGTAGGGGATATTTGCGCTCTCCAGCGCACGCTCCAGGCCGGGCAAGGATGTGCGGGCGCGAATCAGGATGCAGATATCCGAAAAGCTCACCGGGGAGTACACTTCCTTACCGCCGGCGGCATTGGTGGACTCCTGGTCCAGCTTCAACCACCCCTGTTCCACCGTCTGGCGCAGTAAAGCCGCGATTTCGACCGCTTCTTGCTGGCGGATAGCGCCAATGGGCGCGGGCTGCGCCTCATCTCCCAGGGCCCATACCCTTGGCCCGACGACGCTGTCCGCATCCGCCGACCATCGATGGGCCATGTCCACGTAGTCCGCCTGCACCCGACCTTCGGGGTCGTCGTCGCCGCCTTTTCCCATCCAATTGTCAAACAGGTAGTTGACCCAGTCGACCACCGGTTTCTGAGACCGGAAATTCTGCACCAGGTTGACGGTACTCCCGCCCCCGGCTTCCATACGGTCTCGCAGATGCAGCATCTGCTCGACGTCAGCCCGGCGGAACCGGTAAATGGATTGCTTGGGGTCGCCCACCACGAACAGTTTGCCCTTTTCGGGAACGATAGTATCCCAGGTAATTGGGCGCCCACTGCCCGACATTCCCTGAGGTACCGACTCGGCCAGGAACATAGCGATTTCAGCCTGTATTGGGTCCGTGTCCTGGGACTCGTCAATCATCAGGTGGGAAAAGCGTCGACGGAAATGGTCCCTCACCGTTATGTTGTCTCGCAGCAGGTCCCTGGCCCATACCAGCAAGTCCTGAAACTCGGCGCGGCCTTCCCGCCGGCGGCGTTCCGCATAGTCCAGCACAAATTCAGTCAAGCTATTAATCAGTTCCGACAGGGCGTGACGCCTGGCTTCCTCCAGTTTCCCCAGAATTTTCTGTTGAAGTTCTCCCAGCAGGGACTTCAGGGCTGTGCAGGCATTTTCTCCCGTGATTGGGTCCTGCTCCCAGTTGGCCCGACTCCCTGAATTGGTAGCCAGGGGCAATAGCCTGGCCAGTTGCCGGTAGTAATTGGAACTGCCGGCTGGCGCATTTGCCAGCGATTGAATGGCCACTCCCCGGCCGGACACTCGATCAAACAGGGCATCACCCGCGCCGTTCCTGGAGAACTGCAGCAGTCGCTCCGCCTCGGGCCAACGCCCGACTACGGCCACTCCGGCATCTCCCGCCGGAGGTGCATCCGCAGAGGGGCCGGACCTCGATAGGTCCGCATAGTTTGCGTGGAATTCCCGTGCCAGTCTCTTGAGTTGGACCAGGGATATTCCCTGGGTTAGCAGCAGGGAAATGGATCCGGCAATAGGAGAGTCCTCCCCCAGGTTCCGGTCCAGCCATTCCTCCCAGGCATCATCGAAAGCCAACCCGGCCACGATTTCGTCAGAGGTGTCAAACCCCGGGGGCAGGCCTGCTTCCAGGGGTCGCTCGTGCAGTAACTGGCCCGCGAAGGAGTGCAGGGTGCGGATGTTGGCCTGGTCCAGGTCGGAAGCTCCCTGGCCGCACAATTCCCGCTCCGCTTGCGGGCGCGTGTCGTTGGCTGCGGCCTTTTCCAGTTCCTGGCGCACCCGGTCCCGCAGTTCGGCCGCCGCCAGTTCGGTGAAGGTGATGGCGGCAATGCGGTCCATGGTTGTCTTGCCGTTGGCCACCAGGTTAACGATGCGCTGCACCAGGCTGGTGGTCTTTCCCGTGCCGGCGCTGGCTTCCACAAACAGGGTCTCGTCCAGATTCGTGGCAATGACCTGGCGCGCCTCGTCGTCGGAGGGCACAAAACTTGGGGCCGGTGTGTTCTGGGCCTGGTTCAGCACTTATTCCCGATCCTGCTCGTCGCCCTGTGAGTCGCCTTCCGCCAATTCGCGATAAATCGCCGCGGCTTCGTCGCTTTTTTTCCTTTCCCAGGCATCGCCCCGACGTGAGGGGCAAAGGGCGTTGAAGTCACAGAACTGGCAATTGACAAAGCCATCTCGCCCCATCTCCCCGGGGTTGGCCGGGAAAACACCCTTCCGGATACCGGATACCACCGCAGTTACGCCCTCCCTGAATCGTTGGGCCGTGTCGGGATCGTTTATGTCGAAGTGGTCCGGGGGCGCAAACTTGAACTCGCCCCGGCCGGAGGTCAGCCAATAGGCCGCTCGGAGGTCAGTGGCGGTGGGCGCCAACCGCTGCGCCGCCAAGGAGTAAATGCCCAGCTGAAGCCGCTTGCCCCGGTCAATGGGATCATCTTTCAGCTTGCCGTAGGGGGTGGGTGAGCCGGTCTTATAGTCCATCACCAGCAGCGATTTGCCGTCGGCGCTGATGTCCACCCGGTCTATCAAGCCCCGGAACCTCAGTCCCGTTGCCTCGTCCAGCACCTCCGGGGAATCATTGCCCAGTCCGAAGGGAGCCTCCACCCGTATTTCGCCCGTTCCGATTCTCTCCCGCAGGCTCGCTTCCGCCT
The DNA here is from genome assembly GCA_965207275.1 of Dehalococcoidia bacterium. Taxonomy (GTDB): domain Bacteria; phylum Chloroflexota; class Dehalococcoidia; order Lucifugimonadales; family UBA3495; genus Bin22. The sequence continues at coordinate 556,988 of CBDBMH010000002.1, read as the reverse complement.
TCAGGAAGGCATCCAGGTCATCGCGAATATTCTGCTTCTCCAGTTCCCATAGCAGGTGCTTGCCGGCAACTCCCCTGGCCTCTGCATCGTTGAACTCGGTCTCGGCAATTTCCAACAGGCGGAGCTTGTCTGAGTCCGTCCAGGGTTGGCCCGGAGGAGGCAGAAGGCCGTTATCTTTGCTCTGCACAATAAAATCTTCAAGAATCTTATGGATTGACTTTCCGCGCTCCAGCGGAGAGATGCGGGTCGTATCTTCGGGAGTTTCCAGGGAGGCCAACCTCAGCATGTTTGCCAGGAAATAGCGGAAGGGACAGGTCGCCCAGGCCTCCAGCCGAGTAGGGGAGATAGGTTGCCGATCCAGGTTTCGACCAAACCTGGAAGCCGCAGCCGCCTGCTCAAGGTTTCCGTCGTACTGGGTGAATCGCCGGGAGCGCCGCTCTCGCCCCATCCGGGCCGATCGGGACAAGGTCCCCCCAGTTGCCAGCGGGTGTGCGGCGATGGAGTTTCCGCTCTTTCTCCAGCGCACCAGGCGGTCTAAGCCGTAGTCCAGCAGATCGGCAAGGCCGTCGTCCATCAAGCCATCCAGGGCGTGTTCCGCCGATTTTGTTACCGACAACCACGGCTCGCCGGCGAGGGATGGCAGGTCGCCGCTGTGGACCGGCCTTTCAGCCAGGATGGAGGCCTGTTCCAGGAACCACCGGGAGGGGTGAGCGGCCCGCCCAGAGGAGGATTCGGATACGGGATAGGACAGCGTGCGGCTGGGCGCGGTGGCCAGGGCGGACAGGTAGTCATACCGCTCTTCGGACATCCGTCGCTGCGCACGAGAGATGCTGCCTCGCCCGGTCAGGTCGCTCTGAGGCAGCAGAGGATCGGGGCGTAGCGCCGGGGGCGCCGCGCCTTCAATCATCCCCACCAGCCAGATCTTGTCAAAACTCATTCCGGCGGCATTGGCAAACGAGGACACGAACACGCCCCGATCGGTGGGGCCCAGATGCCCCTGGGGGACCTGCAGCGCGTCTCTGACCACCTGCCTGAATTCTTCCGCCGTCGGCCTGCTATTCAGGGAATCCGCGGACCCCATCTCCTTCAATAACTGGAGTATCCTTTCGACGTTCCGGTCGAAGTCTTCCAGTTCACCCTCTTCAATATCCACTGTGAGACGGGCCACGTAGTCCTCAAAAACGTTCGCCTGCCACTGGCAGAACGCCGTCCAGGAGCTTCCGCTATCCGGCGGGGCCAGGGCGCGGTCCAGCTCCTGAATGAATCCGCGAAGCGCCAGCGCCGCATTCGCGCTATCCCGCATTGTGGTGGCCCGGGCCTCGGAAATACTTCCGTCTCGCTCACCCTGATCAGCCTGCTCCCCGGTGGCCTGGGCAAAGCTCGAAAGCCGATCCCGCCACTGGTCCGGTCCGCTTACAATACCGGACTGGCGGCTGATAGCATCCCACTGGCTGGGACTGAACCTAACCTGCGACGAATCGGGCAGCTTAACGGGGCATCCGGTCAACCATTCCATCACCTCGTCCCGCCGGAAGTCATTGGCGGGGAGGTCCAGAAGGCCCAGCAGGGTGCGGCCGGCCGGCGTGTTCGCCAGCAAGTCTCTTCCCGGTCCTGCCATGGGTATTCCCGACATGGCAAGCTCTTCGCGGATCAACGTGCCGTAGGGATTCTCCATGCGGTACAGCACCGCCATGCGATGAAAGGGCGTACCGTTACCCCCGGCTTCAGCTACTATTTGCCGGATAACCTGCCTCATCTCTTCGTGGGTGCTGGGCGCCACATGCAGGTGAACACCATCCCCCGGCGGAGGCTTGGCTGAACCCGCATCGTCCAACGGCAGGGCTTCCCCCATCACCCTCTCAAGTTGGGCCTGCAAGCCCCTGATCAGCCTGTCCCCCTGGTCGTCCTTGGTTGTTCCCAGGATTACCGAGCACCTCTTGTCACCGGCCAGCGCAAGGACCAGCCCGGTTTCCCCGGGGCTGAGAAGCCGGGGCAGGAAAAAAATGACGTGTCCCAGGTCGTCAAGGGCCGCAGCCTGGCCTTTGTTTACTGCTTCAGCGGCCGCGCGGGACAGGTCCTCCGAATCAAACCAGGCTTCCGAGATGGCCTGCCGGTGCTTCCGGAACAGGGATACAATCTCGGCGGTTATGCCGCCCTGGCCCGCCAGGTCTTCCAGGTCAATCTCTTCCAAGCGGCGGAGTTCCCGGAAAGCATCTCGTACGCTGTCCCGGGTCCTTGCATGCTGGCGTACCGGGTGCAGCAGCCCGGTGGTTTCGGAGAGGGCCTGGCGCAGCGAAATGCTCTGCAGGGTAGAGGTGATGGGTCTCTTCTTCAAGGCAGCCAATATCGCGCCGCCCAGCAGTTCGGCCAGCACTGGCATCTGAATAAAACGAATGTTGATGAAGCCCTGTTCGCCCTGTTCCCGGCGCAGCGCCAGGCTGGCATAGCGGGAGGGGGTTACCACGGTAACCGGGGCCATCAGGTCATCCCGCTTTATCTCCTTTACCAGCGACCACAACGTCTCCCTGGCGGCAGCCGACGGCCTGCCCACAAAGAGGTGACCGGCAAGGACTGAATCGGTTGCGAGGCGTTCACTGACCATGGCCGTATATTAACCTCTACCAAATGTCAGTGCCAGACTTGGCAGGGTTCCACCGGGTGGCATTCTCCATCGGGTGCCTCTGTTCCAAGGCACAATAGGAGAAGGCACACAGGACTGCCCTCCACGGAAAAACCATCTGAATCACCTGCTATTGTCTGTTTGACTGCATTCTTCCTGCGTGTTAAAGTTTGCTACCAAACCAAATATTGATTGTTCTGGCGGGAGCTTGGGTAAGCCAGGCTGAGAGGGTAGCCGCAGGTCGCTACCGACCGTCTGTACCTGATACGGGTAATGCCGTCGCAGGGACAAGACGCTGGAAATTGAGCAACCGCCGGTTAATTTAACGGCGGTTTTGTTGTATTCAGCAAACCGGAAGGAGTAGCAGCAATGCCGGACGACTTGGTAATTGGGGGCAAGAGCTTCAGTTCCCGTCTCATCGTGGGTACCGGCCGATACCGCACCAACGAGGACATGGTTGAAGCCATCGAAGCCTCGGGCACCGAGATGGTAACTGTCGCCATTCGGCGCCTTAACCTGGACGACCCCACTCAGAAGACCATATTGGACTATATCGACTGGTCCAAGTACAACATCCTCCCCAACACGGCCGGCTGCGCCACGGTCGAAGAGGCTTTGTTCGTGGCCCGGCTGGGGCGCGAGGTTGCCAGGACCGACTTCGTCAAGCTGGAAGTCATTCCCGACGCCAAGTACTTGTTCCCCGATCCGGTTGGCACCCTGGAGGCGGCCCGGCAGTTGGTAGAGGAAGGCTTCACTGTCCTCCCCTACATCCACGCCGACCCGGTGCTGGCCCGCCGGCTGGAGGAAGTAGGATGCGCCACGGTGATGCCCCTGGGCTCGGCCATCGGCTCCGGTCAGGGCATACACACGGTGGAAGAGGTGCGCATTATTATCGAGCAGGCCAACGTGCCTGTGGTGGTGGACGCCGGCCTGGCCGTACCCTCCGACGCCTCCAAGGCCCTGGAAATGGGAGCCTCGGCGGTGCTGGTCAACACCGCCATCGCCCAGGCCGAAGACCCGGCCCAGATGGCCGAGGCCTTCAAGCACGGTGTGGAAGCCGGCCGCAAGGCCTACCTGGCCGGGCGGATTCCCACCCGGGCTTACGCCTCCGCCAGCAGCCCCACCGACGAGGTCCCGCAGCCGGTAACGGCAGGTAGCTAGCGCCTTGGCCATTGCCCTGCCCGACCCATGCCTGTGCCTGGTGACCGACCGCCACGTCGGCGACGAGTCAACCCTGGTTGACCGGGTAGCCCAAGCCGTGACCGGGGGGGTTGACCTGGTCCAGTTGCGGGAGAAGGACCTTCACGGCGCGCAACTGCTGGACCTGGCGCAACGCCTGCGGCATGCCATTGGCGAACGGGCTCTGCTGCTGATCAACGAACGGGTCGACGTGGCCGCCGCCCTGCCGGCTGACGGTGCCCAGTTGGGAGAGGACGCGGTTCCGGCGCCATCGGCCCGTCGCATTCTGGGGCCGGATATGCTCATCGGCCGGTCCGTCCACTCGGTGGAGGGCGCCCAGCGGGCCGTCCTGGACGGCGCCGATTTCCTGGTGGTCGGCACCATGTTTGCCAGCCGCTCCCACCCGGGGGAAGAGCCGGCCGGGCCCAGGCTGGTGAGCAAAATAGTCGGGAAGTGTCCGCTCCCGGCCATTGGCATCGGCGGCATAACGGCGGAAAACTGCCGGCAGGTAATCGAAGCCGGCGCAATGGGAGTGGCTGTGATAACGGGCATCCTGGCCGCTCAACACCCCGAACAAGCCGCCCGCCGGCTCAAGGAAGCGATGGCGGCGGCCCGGGAAAGGCAAAAAACAGCGCGCCTTTGACTCAGCTCAGACCCTGTTATGAACGAGGCAATCATGCCTGAGATGATGAACCTGATGGTTAACGGCAAGACCAGGGAGGTGGAGGAAGCCACCAACCTGGAAGCCTATCTCACTGCCTTCGGGCTGGACCTTCAGTTCGTGGCTGTGGGCTACAACGGCGAAGTAATCAAGAAGGACGCTTTCGCCCAGGTCACCCTGAAGAATGGCGACACCCTGGAAATTGTGCGACCGGTTGGCGGCGGATGACCCAGTCAACTGAAACCCTGGATGCCCTGTTGGCGGAAGTGATAAAAGAGCACCGGGACAAGGTGGTGGACTGGATTAACGACGTTCCCGGCAGCTGGGGCTTCCTGGCCGGCCGGGCCGTGCTGGCCTGCAAGGAACATAAGGGCGAGCCGTTGACCAACCCGGAAAGACGGGTAGTCTGGCATCGAATGTGGGAACTGTTGACCGTGCTGAAAGAGCATACTACCCGACAATAGATTCGATAGATTCCGGCAAACGCGACCGAAAGGGGCGATGCCGGCATCTCCCCTTTTCATTTTTGGGATTTCCCCGACGGGGGAGGTGGACCATGCACACACCGACGGCAACCAGAACCTGGCACGACCTGCATTACCGGCATACCGAGCCGGCCACTCATCCCAAAATGTGGCGGTCCTTCATCGAGATTGATCCCTTCAACCCGCAGAACCGGGTGGCCGGACACATTCAGTTCATCGGTGGCGACGAGTACGGCGCCCTGGCAATTTCCCACGTAAATGATCGGCCCGCGCCCCAATTCATCAAGGTCACTCCCAAGGCCGCCTATCCCTTCCACAAGGACGGTTCCTGGGTACTGCACGGCGCACAGGAGGTATCGGCCTTTGAGAAGATCGACGGCACCAACATCTGCCAGTACGGCTACCAGGATGCGGATGGCCGCCCCTTCACCAGTTTCAAGCTGCGTACCAGGCCCTTCATGTCGCCTCACTTCCTGAACCTGCTGGAGCGGACCCTGGCAAGCTACCCGACCGTCCGGGCTCACACCCTGAATCCTGGTGAGGCAGTGGCCTACGAACTGTTTGGCTACGAAAACCGCATGCTCATCCGGTACGACGCGGCCATTGACGTTGCCCTGTTGTTCGGGCGTAACTGCGACGGCGATTTGGTGGCTCCCCACGAGACCGGCCAGATGTTTGACGGACTGGGCTGCCCTGTAGCTGATCGGCGTACCATCGAGTTGACCGGCGATTTGTCCGAGGAATACCGGGCGCGGCAGGAGGAAATCAGTTCCCGCCTGGTGCGCCTGGACGACGAGTATTTCAAAGGGGAAGAGGGGGAGATGCTCTACGTTCGGTTCGCCGACGGTTCCAGGGAACAGCCTGGAAGTTTCACCCGCTTGATCAAGCTCAAGCCCCCGGAAGTGGAGGAAATCCACTGGGCCCTTGACCATGTGCCCAAGGAAGAAGCCGCCGCCGTGGCCCGGAACGTGTTCGAAGTTTCCGACACCCCCGAAGTGGCCGATATGGTGCAACTGCTTTCCGAAGAATGGAGTGACGAGCAGATTGCCCGCTCCCTGGATACCATTGAGCGTGCCCTGCATGACGCCGTCGAACGGCGAGCCTTCCAGGAAGACGTGCTGGCCGTTTATGCCCAACTCCACGGCCCAGGCGACTTCCGGCAAGACCGCCCGGCTGTTATGCGCTCCATGAGCCAGCGCTTCGCCAGATCCCAGATGTCAAAAATTTATTCCGTGCTGGTGGAACGGGGCTACGGCTAGCGCCATCGTGGCCCCAACCCATCGTTTCCCCGCTGGGCGACGTTAAAGTAACCTTCATTCCGGTCCAACGCCTCGGACCGGAATCCAAAGGTCTCCCGAAAGTGGTTGCCGGCTTCCGACCGCAGGATGGCTACTTGGCGCCAATCGTCACTTCAATCTGGTTGACCCGCTAGTCCCGCTGCAGCAGTTCAATGCGCACGTCATCGGGCGCCCGCACGAAGGCTACGTGGACTCCCGGGCGGATGGTTCGGGGTTCCCGGGCCATGTCCGCTCCCCGGCGCTTCAGCTCGGCCACCGTTTCCTCCAGGTTGTCAACGCGAAAGCCAAAGTGGTCCAGCCCCAGGTGCGGGTCCCGGGGACTGCCGGGCATAGCCTCCTCTTCGGGCACCGCAGCTATGAACACCATCAGCCCGTCAATGTCCAGGTCAGTGCGGACGAACCCGTCCGACTGAACGGACTTGATTACGCGGGCGTCGAACATCTTCTCGAAGTAGGCGGCCATTTCGTCAGGATTCTTGGTACGCAGGTGGATGTGGTCATAGGTATATTTCGGCATGGCAGGCCCTTCCCTTCCTTAATTTGTGAGGTCAAATTAGGTTGGCCGAAAGAGTTTGTCAAGAACACCACACCCGGCGTCAGTTCTCCGGATCATCCGGTCTCCTTCCGGTGATGAATCGCCGACACGTCCCTTGCCGGCTGACACTTCCCCCTTGCCACACCGCATGACACCCCTCCACCATGAGAATACGAACCCATGCCAAAGGGAGTGGTAGGTGAGAACCACATTTGTAGGGGCGGCCCTTGTGGTCGCCCTGCCCAACGGGCAATCCTTAAACGGCGGAAGCCAATCCCGCCATTTCACCGCCACCCAAACGCAAGACCAGATACAAAATGCTCGGAAATCGGCGGAAATGACTGGGAAAAACAACATTTTCTCCCCTCTCCCTAAGGGAGAGGGGCCGGGGGTGAGGGCTATCTGCCAACTCGCTACAGAATCAAGCTGCACGGTATCAGGTCAGAATTGAGGGGGCTTCTCATACCGCCGCAACTCGTCATACCGGCTTTCGCCGGTATCCAGCTACCCTCACCACTAACGGCTTATATTCGTTTTAACATTTCTTGTTTCCGGATTGCGCCGGAATGACCCTTGGCAGAGCATCATGCTTCATCAGCCCCGTACAGTTACATTAGAGTCATTACCGGGCCGTGTTACAGTGCGAGGATAACATGCCATTTCAAGAGGTGGTTTATGAACCCTGAGAAGTTTGGCGATCATCACGACTGGGTGAAAAAAGGTATTCTATCCGGGCTAAAGGAAGGGGAATGGGCTTACCACCCCATGTACTTTGCAAATAATCAGCCCGATTTCTCCGCACAGTGCGTTAATTTCCTCAATTCTGATATTCAGAGGGCATACTTGCTGAATGATAACTTTGCGACTAGGCAACAACTGCTTCCGGATTGCAGAGCCTGCCCGAACGATCTTTTCCTGGACCCGGATACGGGACTATGGTGGGACCACAACAATAACCATGTGGCTATGGAGGAGCTAGTCGCGATTGGCAATGCCGACGGCCGGCGAGATAGGCTCACTCTGGTTTATGATCAGAGCATTGACAGGACCAGAAATGCGCTGCCACGCCTAGTGCAACTCCACAATAAACTTGGACATGCTCTAGCCAACCATATCCACGGTGTGGGTTATGTTGCGCCTCTGATTGCATTCTTTTGGTTTTCAGCCACTTGCCAGGCATTGAATCGAGCCACCCAAAGGTTTCTGCAAGTATTCGGCATCCCGCCCTGCCGTTTGATGGACGATGGCTGCGGTCATTTCAATAGGTGGCCGTGCCAATATTGTGGCAACGGGCCATGCTACCCCTTTCCTGACGAGCAAGCCCCCTAGCATCCTCATGGTTAACGCCCCAAGTCTGCGGTGGACAGGTGCTTCCTTTGATCTTGCGCCCGGTCAACTCCTGAGCAGAGTTTCCGCTATAATCCCCAGAGATTACAACATTTCCAGGAGGCTTTATGAAGTACGACGTGATAATCGTGGGCGGCGGCGCTGCCGGGTCGGTGCTGGCCAGTCGGCTGGCGGAAGACCCAGGTACCTCGGTACTGGTGCTCGAAGCGGGTAGGGACTATCCCGATCCCGACAACCTGCCTGACGAGGTCAAGTTCGGAGGCACCAGGTTCGCGGAGTCCCCTGATTCCGAACACAATTGGGCCCTGCGAGGCACCATCACCGAGGAACAGGGCGAAATCCACGTCGCCCAGGGCAAGGTGATCGGCGGCGGTTCTTCCATCAACGGCCAGGCCATGCAGCGGGCCCTGCCCGAAGACTTCGACAACTGGTCCGCCTGGGGCAATACCGAATGGTCTTACGACAAGGTCCTGCCCTTTTTCCGCAAGATGGAGCGGGACCTGGACATCCAGGATGACTTCCACGGCACCGACGGCCCCATTCCAGTGCGCCGGCGGCAGTCGACTCCCTCCCCCATTCAGAAAGCCTTTCACGACGCTTGCCTTGCCGAAGGATACTCCTTTGTGGAGGATACCAACGGAGCCAACCCAACGGGAGTGGGCATCGCCCCCAGCAATAACCTGGGCGGCGTACGAATGAGTTCGGCCCTGGCCCACCTCAGCCCCATGCGCCACCGGCTCAACCTGACCGTCCGCGGGGAAGTTTACGTCCAGAAGATTCTGTTCGAGGGTCGCCAGGCAGTCGGAGTAGAGGCGTCCAGCGGCGGCGAAACTTTCCAGGTCTTTGGCGAGCGGGTGGTGCTTTGTTCCGGGGCCATTCGGTCTCCCCAATTGTTGATGCTTTCCGGCATAGGGCCCAGGGAACAGCTTGAGGAGTTCGGCATATCCGTCTTACAGGAAGCGCCCGGCGTGGGCCAGAGCCTTTGGAACCACCTGAGCGCCCACATCAATTATAAGGTTAAGGACGGGATCAGCATGGATCCCAACCTGGATGGCGCTCACTATAGCCTCCACTATACGGCAGATGGCTCCGACCAAGTCAATGATATGCTGCTCCGGACCAATACCGTGGTTGACGAGCGGGAGGAGCGGGTGAGGGGCGTCCGCACCCGTTACCACACCGGTGACGTACCCCCCGAAAGGTCCGCCCGCATGTCCTGCACCTTGGGCCTGCCCAAGGGCAACGGCTATGTTCGCCTGGCCTCCGCCGACCCCAGCGTCCAGCCCACATTCAACTACCGCTACCTGCAAAATCCCGAGGACATGCGTCGCGTCCGGGATGGCATCCGCAAAGGAGCCCAACTACTGGAAACGGCCGCCTATAATGACGTATACGACTATCGCATTGCTCCCACCGACGAGCAACTGAACAACGACGACGCGCTGGATCTGTATATCCGGCAGACGGTGGGCACCGCCCGCCACGTCTCCGGCACCTGCAAGATGGGGCCGGACAGCGACCCCACCGCTGTAGTGGACCAGTACTGCCGGGTCAAGGGCGTGGAAAACCTGTGGGTGGCCGATGCGTCGGTAGTACCCCAGATTCCCAGGTCCGGCGGTCTCCATCCCACTGCCCTGATGATTGGCGAAAGGGTGGTGGAGTGGGTCGCGGCGGGTTAGACCTGGCGTTCAGCACCAGCATAGCCGTGACACTCAAAACCTGCGCCCGCTCAATGCATTGAGCGGGCGCTCTTCACCCTGAACCGGAGAGACCTGGGATAACCGGCAAACCGCTGAACCTGTCAAGCCGGTTCCTGGATGGGGTAATCGAAATAGGCTTCCGTAATGAGAAAGTGCAACTCGTCGGCGCCCTCCGAGATTTCCCGAAGCAGGGCAACCCGCTCCTCCTCGTCGGGCCACTCGTAGTTGATCATCGAGGACAGGCGGCCCACCAGGCGCTGCAGGGCGCGCCCGGACCGGGAATAGGGGCCGCTGCCAATGGCGGCAATCTCGGAACCGATCAGCGCGACGGAACGACCGAGGGATTCGGGTAGAAGCGGGTCGCTGACCAGCAGGTCCATCACCCGGTCAGGCAGAACTGCCACGCTGTAAGTATGGTTGTACACCTCCAGGGCATAGAACACCCGCAAGAGGGAAGTCCAGTCCTCCTCGTGGAACTCCTGCTGCGAACTGGCGATGACGGTCTCAATCTGAGAGAGCAGAAGGGCCGCGGCCCCTTGTGTTCGTTCTACCAGCCGGCCCAACTGCAGGAAACTCCACCGGTCGTCGTGGTACATGGTGCATTCGGCCAGGCCGCCGAAGGTCTCGATATCGGTGACCAGGGCCTGGTAAAAGGCGGTGGGTTCCCATTGCCACACGGTGGCAATGTCCTGCTGCTGCAACCTCAAGTAGGTGGTATTCAGGCAGGTCCACACCTCGGGACTGATGCAGTGCCGGGTGTGCCGGGCGTTTTCCCTTCCCTGCGCGAAGCAGCTGAATACGGAACTGGGATTGGTACGCTCAAAGGTCAGGTCGTCGGCCAGGGCGAAGGAATCGGCCAGGACATAGTCCTCATCTCCGAATAGCTGAACCTCCCCTCCCGGCGGGTCACGTCGAACGTACTTGTAAACGCGGTTCCACCCGAAGTGAATCTCCCTGACTGGACGATCGACCAGCGACTCCGACTGCAACTGCAACAAACGGCTGAGGTTGCCGGCTCGTTCCAGGTAACGGCCAAGCCAGTAGAGACTTTGCGCACTGCGGGAAAGCATCATTAACTCCAGTTATACACGGTAACTACAATCATAGGCGCCAGGTGTTCCGACCCTCACTCCGCCCTAGCGGATTGGCAGGATGGCCGGGCGGACTAATCACCGGCCAGCACCCACACGTCCTTCCCGCCGCCACCTTGGCTTGAGTTGACCACCAGGCTACCGCGTCGGAGGGCCACCCGGCAGAATGCCCCGGGGACAATGCGGGTTTGCAGCCCGTTCAGGATGAAGGGACGCAGGTCCACGTGGCGCGGTTCAAAGCGATCATCAACAAGGCAGGGAGCGCGGGAGAAAGATTGGACCGGCTGGGCGATAAAGTTGGCCGGGTTCTTCCTGACCTCTTTGGCGTATGCTTCCCGTTCTTCAGGTGTGGCGTGGGGGCCAATTATCATACCGTAGCCACCCGATTCGCCCACTTTCTTCACCACCAGTTCCGCAAGGTTGTCCAGGGTATATTCCAGATCTTCGGGCCTTCGGCACAAGTAAGTCTCCACGTTCTGGAGAATCGGTTCCTGGGCCAGGTAGTAACGTATCATGTCGGGGACGTAGACGTACACGCTCTTGTCGTCGGCGACGCCCGTGCCCGGCGCGTTGGCCAGGGTCACGTTCCCGGCCCGTGCGGCCTCTATCAAGCCTGGAGCGCCCAGCAGGGAATCGGGTCGGAAGACACGGGGGTCCAGGAAATCGTCGTCAATGCGACGGTATATAACGTCCACCTGTTGTAAACCTTCGGTGGTGCGCATGTAGACCACCCGGTCCCTTACCACCAGGTCGCTGCCCTCGACCAACTCGGCGCCAATTTCCCGAGCCAGGAACATGTGCTCATAATAGGCGGAGTTGTAGACGCCGGGTGTCATCAACGCCAGTTTTGGTTCCGGCTTTCCGTTGGGGGCCAGTTCCCTTAGGGTGGCCTGCAACGCAGACCCGTACTGCTCCACCTCCTGCACCCTGGCGCTGCGGTAGATGCGGGGCAGGCTGGCCTTGGCTGCCTTGCGGTTGGCGATCATATAAGAGACGCCTGAGGGCACCCGCAGGTTGTCTTCCAAGACCCGGAAACCATCGTTAACCCGGATGATGTCGGTGCCGCAAACTGCTACCCAGCTTCCGTAGGGTTGGGAAAAATCCCTCATTTCCGTGCGAAACTGGGGGCATTCCAGGATCATGTCGGCAGGAATGACCCCGTCCCTCACAATGTTGGCAGGCCCGTAAATGTCCACCAGGAAATTATTAAGGGCCCGAACCCGCTGCTCCAGGCCCCGGGAAAGAGATTCCCAATCTTCGGAGGTAATCACCCTGGGGATAGGGTCCACCGGTATTATTCGTTCTTCGGCTTCGGCATCACCATAAACGGTGAAGGAAATGCTCTCGTTGGAAAAGGTGCGGTTCACCCGGCCTTGTATGGAAGCTAAATCGGTGGCAGAGAACTGGTAAAGAGCGTCGTAAAGAAGTCGGGTGTGGGGCCGTGGCTCGCCCTCCGCGAGGAACATCTCATCATAGATGGAAGGATTCAGGTCGTAATTGTCATACCTAGGCAAGGGGCGCCTCCATGTGTCCTCACCCCCGGGCCATTCCACCAGAGGTGGACGTTCCGCTCCCGGAGGGCAAGGGGAGATTCGGGAGGCTCACGAAGCGCGGGGGCCGGCCTGACGACCGCTCGATCCGCCAGGGGCCCCGGGGGCGGCGGATATCCAGGCGGATTCGACAGGCTCAGAGTGAGCGGACTATATCATCAGATACGGCTCATAGCAACGTACCATCCCGCCCAGGTTGGACGTGAACGCAGCCTCAGGCGTCCAACTCCGGCGGACCGGCGGGATTTATTCAGAGTCTGGCGGACCAACTCGGACCGTGATTATGTCGGTATCGTGATATTGCTGGTGCTTAACCGAGGTGGCGTAACTCCGCAGCAACCTGAGGGAAAGGTCGTGCTCCGTAGGTGGCTGGGTATCGTATTGCTGTAGCTGATGCACCTGGTCCTCGATATTTGCGCCGCTGCTGCCGCCGCCGGTCCGACCGCCAATAAATTCCAGATCAGCCATCCGCCCTTCGCTGGAAGCCAATACAATCAGTTGGCGCCCTTCGGTAGGCGCAGGTTGACCGGAAGGGGTGTTGACATCGTCCGCCTGAAGCGGATCATCATCGGAAAGAAGCCCTTCCAGGTCCAGCGGCGCCAGGGTTAGCAGGGTCTCCTCCGCAACTGCCTCCAGCCTTGCTTTCATGGCGTCGTCCCACCCGCGTCGGTCTGCAAATTTGTTCACGAATTCGGTAAGGTCTGGCAGGGCATCTATATTCAACTGAGACTGGAACCGCATCTGCCGGGGATTGGTCAACTCCAGGTACAGGATCATCGCGATTGCCGCCAGACCACCCGTGGTAATGCCGCTCTTGAGAAGGGCATTCACTACCCCGCCCAGGTCGGGCAGCGCGAAGAGGCCGAACTGGAAAGCTGCCCCCAGCCAGAAGCAGACTCCTGCGATCACAATTTTCTGTCGGTTGGGCTCGGTTTGAATTATGGTCCTGGCCCCGTCCACCAGCAAATTGCCGGTAACCAGCAAAAGGTATCCCGTTACAACCGGCGCCGGAATAGTGCCGAGGATGCTGGATACCTTTGGCGAGAAAGCTACGAGAATAAACACGATTCCGATAAGGTATCCGACCCGGCGGGAAGCCATGCCTGTGGTCTGGGTAAATGAGACAGCGCCGGGGTTTATCACATTGGGCACGGCGCCAAAAATGCTTGCCAGCAAATTGGAGACTCCGGTTCCGGCCATGGCGCCTTGAACTTGTCGGAAGTCAACCGCCTGTTCCGCCCGCGGCGGACGCTTTGCCACCCTCTGGTAGGCAATGGATTCTCCATTTGACTGGATGGAAATTATCACCCCAAGAAACAGGAACGAAGGCAACAACGTCCAAAAGGGAATACCCAGGTGCAGGCCAAATCCGGGCCACTGATTGGGCAGTCCCAACCAGGGAGCGCGCAATACCGGGTCAAAGTCGTAGATTCCTAGAGCCGCGGCGGTGATACAACCCGCAATGATTCCTATTACTGGGCCCCAGAGACGAAACATTGGCGAACCGCGCAGCGTCAGGGCGGCAACGATTATCAGCGTTATCAGGGCGGTTGCGGGACCCTTTTCAGGCTCGGCGCTGGCGGCCTCGTCCAGTAAGGAAAACACCACGGAAGCCAGGGTTATGGACAGGATCATCACCACCGTTCCGCCTACGGTGGGAGTAATAATCTTGCGAAGGATGAAGAGCCACCTGGATATGGCAAGCTGGGCAAGGGAGGAGACAAATACCAGGGCCATGAGCGTGGCAGGTCCCCCATCCACTACCGCCGTTATGCAGAAGGGAATGGAAAAAGCGGCGGTGAACATGGGAAGCAAAGCCCCGGCGCCGACTGGCCCCAACCTGCGGACCTGGATCAATGTGGACGCGCCGACCACCAGGAGCGAGGCGAACATCATCCATGACAGGTATGACTCTCCCAGGTTCGACGCCCTGGCAACCACCACCGGAGTCACCAGGAGGGTAACCGTAGCCATTAGGCTGAACTGAAGCCCATACCGAAGAGTAGAGAGGAGAGGCGGATTCTCCTGGGCTTCGTAGAGCGGATTCTGACTGGCTGTGGTCAACGCCGCCTCCGGAAACTGGACTTATAGGTAGGGCAAAGTGTGCCAGAACTATACCTTGATACGCAAGCAAATGCAGCGTAGGTGCAACTGTGCAGACCCTACGAAATCAGCCACAGGGTGAAAATATGAACTCCCCGTATACGAGAGAATAATTGAAACAGAACCTTCATCACGGGATCTACTAAGGGCATTGCATTGAAGTCGAGTATTGGCTGGCATATACTCCAACAGTGCCGCCTATTGAGTTGGTCAAGTCAATTATCGGAGCAAAATTGTTATGAAGTACGATGTTATCGTAATCGGCGCCGGTTCCGGCGGGTGCGTGGTGGCCGGCAGACTGTCGGAAGACCCAACCAAGTCAGTGCTGCTGCTGGAAGCGGGGCCCGACTATCCGGACTTCGAGACCTATCCCGACGACCTCAAGTTCGGTTACAGCGCCACCGCATCAACTCCGGGCGCTCCCCACAACTGGTCGTTTCAGGCCCAGGCTCGACCGGAACAGGATGAACCCATGCCAGTGCCACGAGGCAAGGTTGTGGGCGGCACCAGCGCAATCAACGGCCAGGTTATCTTGCGGGGCGTCCCCGAAGATTTCGATTCCTGGGCTGAGTCGGGTAATGACGAATGGAGCTTCATAAATGTGCTGCCCTACCTCCGCAAGCTGGAGACGGACACGGACATTCGCGACGATTTTCACGGCAGCGACGGCCCTATACCGGTCCGCCGATTTGCCAGGGAGGAGTGGCTGCCCTTCCAACAGGCCTTTTATCAGGCTTCCCGCGACGCAGGATATCCCGATGATCCGGACATGAACCACCCGGAATCAGGCGGGGTGGGGCCCATACCCATGAACAACCCCAACGGCGTTCGCATGAGCACTGGCCTCACCTACATCAACCCCAACCGCCATCGCCTCAACCTGACCGTCCGGGGCAACGTGGTGGTCCACCGAATACTCTTTGAGGGAAATAGAACCGTGGGAGTTGAGGCGGAAAGCGGCGGAGAGATTTTTCGGGTGGAGTCCGATCAGATCGTACTGAGTGGTGGGGCTATTGCTTCGCCGCAGATATTGATGCTGTCCGGGGTGGGGCCGGCCGCCCACCTGCAAGAGATGGGGATCGAAATGGTGAAGGACCTGCCCGGGGTGGGGCAGAACTTCAGGGACCATCCCATGGCGCCGGTGCGTCTGCAAGTTCGGGATGATTTCCCTCAAGATGCTGAAGCCCCTCGTGTCCAGGCTGCCCTGCGTTACACCGCCGAAGGTTCAGGGCTGCGCAACGACATGCAAATCTTGCCCTCCTCTTTCTCTTTCCCCTTGGGTGGCGACCCGCTGGCCGGGGAAGGGGTTCGACTTTCTTGCATATTGGAACTGGCCGAAGGCAAGGGATCAGTGACCCTGGCTTCGTCCAGCCCCCATGACCAGCCCAACCTGTACTACGGGTTCCTGGAAGAGGAATCCGACCGGGAGCGGCTGAGGGAAGCGGTGCGTATTTGCTTCTCGTTGCTGAAGCACGAAGCCTTTCAGGACATCGTTTCGGGACCCCTTACTCCAACCTACGAGGATCTGGCGTCGGAAGAGTCTCTGGACAACTGGCTGAACCGGAACGTCACCACCTCGCAACACCTGGCCGGGACGTGCAAGATGGGGCCTGAATCAGACCCCGCGGCAGTGGTCGACCAGCATTGCCGGGTACGGGGTCTGGAGGGTCTATGGGTGGCAGATACCTCGGTAATGCCCAACGTGGTTCGCGCCAATACCAACACAACTGCCATAGCGATTGCCGAACGGGTGGCCGACTGGGTGAAAGGCCGATGGGCCAGCGCAGGATAGCCGAGCGCCCGGAGTCCCGTGCCACAGCCCGGAGAAGCAATGACCGGCTCTAGACGTCCGCTCCTCATTTCCCTGGCTGCCGTTAATGAAAACTGACAGAAGCCATACGTCGCAGCACCAATAGCGCACTCGGTGCCCAGGAAGGCCGTCGCAGGGCTGTAAAGCGGCTCTTACCGCAACCGACTCCGGCAGTGGAATCGAGATACGACCCAGTTCATTCTTGCCCCGTGATCAAGGCTGGCGCTCTAGCGGAAGGTCGAACGCAGCCCCAGGGCCAGGGCCAGGGCCATGAAGACTTCGCACTTGATTAAATCTCCTTCGCTATATTCCGGTTATTGCACCAATAAGATTTTCCCGCACTACTTAGGAAGTGAGAGTGCGGTATGGACAACCGCCCACGTTTGCTTCGTTTTGCCAAACGGCAGAGGGGGTAAGGAAACACGGTAACGGACAGAACCGAGGGGCTGAACTCTTGCTGCATTCGGTGCGGTACTGTTCACATTCATTGCCTGAGATGTCGCCTTCCTTGCACCAACGGACGCAAGGTAAGTCCCGTGCAGCAAGGGCGCCAGGTGTAGAGTGAGGTGTCCAGGTTGTTGGAAATGGGTGTGGCCATGGCGAAAGGGGAGGACGGAAAGAGCTTCCAGAAGGGAGAGTGCAAAGGAGAGCTTAAAGTCTGGCGGAGAGAGAGGGATTCGAACCCTCGAGAGGCGGTTAGCCCCTACACGATTTCCAGTCGTGCCCGTTCGTCCACTCCGGCACCTCTCCGCGAAGTGGGTTCGGTCATTATACCCAGAGGCATTAGTAGTGTCCACCAGCTTCGCTCTTGCTCACTTTGGCCGCTTGGGCGACAATGAGCCAGGAGTCTATCGCCTAACCCTAGTTCCCTGTTCGAGTCTTGCGGCGCCGGATTCGATACCACTTACCAGCGTCGCACCGTAAGCCCTTTACCGAGCTAACCTTTGAGGAGGTCTTCCATGACCACTTACGTTTACGTGGCAGCCCAGGACGACGACAAGATCACCATCTTTACCATGGACGAAGACTCCGGCGCGCTCACCGCCCAGGCAGAGGTAGCCACGGCCGGAGGGCCCTCGCTGCTGGCCCTGAGCCACGACCGGTCGACCCTGTACGTGGGGCACCGAACATCAGCCCAGATAAGCAGTCACCGCATTGACCCAGCTACCGGGGGCTTTTCCCAGACAGGAGTGGTGGAAACCCAGGACTCGCCCACCTACATCGTCCAAGACCGGACCGGCAAGCACCTGCTGTGTTCCTTCTACCAGGGCGCCCGGGCTGCCGTGTTTCCCCTGGGCGACGACGGAAGCGTTGGCGCGGAAGCCACCTCGTCGCTGGGCACGGATGACGGCGCCCATTCCATCATGACGGACCGGTCCAATCGGTTCGCCTACGTGCCTCACATCGCCTACCAGCAGGACAACGTACTGGAGCCGCCCAAGAACATCCCGGGGCCCAACGTCATCTACCAGCTTCGGTTCGACGAGGCGTCGGGGACGCTGTCGGGCAACGACCCGCTGACCCTACCCATGGACCCGCTGGTGGGGCCCCGCCACCTGGTCATGCACCCCAGCCTGGACATCGTCTACTTCTCCAACGAGCAGGGGTGCAGCGTGTCGTCGTACCGGATCGACGCCGAGTCGGGGGCACTGAGTCATCTTCAGACGGTGTCCACCCTGCCGGAGGGGGTGACGGTCCGGAACACCTGCTCGATGATCCAGTTCAACGGGGATGCCAGCCTGCTGTTCGTGCCCAACCGGGGGCACAACAGCATCGCCTCCTTTGCGGTGGACGGCGAGGGCATGCTGAGGCCGGCGGCCCACGCGGACACGGAGGCAGTGCCCAGCGCCTTCGGCCTGGACCCTTCGGGGCGGTTCGTCTTTGCGGCCGGGTCGGCGACCAATCGGCTGGCCGCCTACAGCATTGACGGTCAGTCGGGGACGATGACGGCCCTGGGCGCGTATGACGTGGGGGCGCGGCCCATGTCAGTGCTGGCGGTGACGCTGTAGCCACCAGCCCAGCCAGGGGCTATTGGGGACCTTGACACCGTAGGGGCGCATCGCGATGCGCCCCTACTACGTTGATACCGGTTGTCCAGGTTAGCCGCTAGTCGTCGGCGGAGACGGGTTGGGCTGCCTCCTCGGTGGCCGCGTCGTTGATGAACTCGCCGGTCTTGGGGTCGCGCTCGAAGGGGCTGTAGAGCTCGAGCTCCTTGGCCATTTCGCGGACGGCGGGGATGACCTCCTGGCCCATGAGGCGGAGGCTGCGCATCTGGTCCTCGTGGGACATGGCGCCGTCGCCATCCCAGAAGAAGACGCTGCCGGGGCGCAGGTACTCCAGGACGTGGCGAATCTTGGGGATCACCGTCTTGGGGGTGCCCGAGATGATGCTGTAGTCGGCGGCCTGGTCCTCGTAGGGACGGCGGTTGGTGCCGAAGCGGCCGGCGGGGCCGAAGGCGGTGGCGGACAGGCGGCGCGACGTGCGGGAGGTGTGGCCCGGCAGGTTCATGATGGCCGGGTTGACCTGACCCTCGTTGCCGGCGAGGAAGGGATTGCTGACGCCGGACAGGTACTTGCGGCCCACCTCGTCGGCCTTCTCCTCGGTCTCATCCACGTGGACCTTCCACAGATAGGCCACGTTCTGAGTGTCGGACTTGTGGCCGAACTCGGCGGCGGTGTCGTGGTAGAGCTGGAAGGCCTCCTTGGTGGGTTCCAGCCTGGTGGCCAGCAGGACCAGGGGATAACCCTTCTCGGCGGTCCACTTGACGGTCTCCACGCTGACGGTGGAGGGAATCCAGATGGGCGGATGGGGCTTCTGCAGGGGGCGAGCCCAGGGGTTCACGTAGCGGTAGTGGTAGTGCTTGCCCTCCCAGCGCCAGGGGCCGGGGGTAGTCCAAGCCTTGATCAGGAAGTCGTGGGCCTCCTCGAAGCGCTCCCGGTTGAAGTGGGGCGGCGCGTTGTGGGAGTAGCTCTCGCGCCCACCGCCGCGGACGAAGCCGGAGACCAGGCGTCCCTCGGAGATCATGTCGATCATGGCAAGCTGCTCGGCCAGCCAGAGGGGGTCGTCCCAGATGGGCAGGACATTGCCCAGGATGATGATCTTGGCCTTGTTGGTGATGCGGGCCAGGATGGAAGCGCCGACGTTGGTGACCCCCTGCATGCAGAAGGGAGTGCTGTGGTGCTCGTTGAGCATAAGGGCATCGAAGCCCATCTGCTCGGCAAAGACCTTCTCGTCCAGGTAGCGGTTGTACAGGCGGGCGCCCACCGCGGGGTTGTAGTGCTCGTTGCTGATGCTGAGGTCGGTGGACTGGGTACCCATCAGGCCGGAGTTATCGTCCTGCCAGGGCTGCTCGGTAAAGTGGCCGATTAGCATATCAACACCTCAAGGCGAATCATCCACGAAGGGACACGAAGGTTCACGAAGGGGACTTGGTGGGAGTTTAGCATTGGTGGGGTGGGGGTGGCAAGGTAATAGTTAGCCAGCGCCCCAGTTTGCTGGGCGGACGGGACGATGTTGACGCCGCTGGGTCCGACGATTGAGCGGGGCGTGCGGGGCTTCCTGGGTTTGTTGGGCATTTAACCTGAGGGGGCCTCAGTGGCGGGTTGGATGGGGTCATAGGATTATGGTGGCAGTGGGTTATCCAGGTTGGCAAGGGGGTGGTGACAGGGGGGACAGGTGATTAACTTATCCCCCACTCTTACAGTCTTGCTTATTGTCAATGGGAAACCCTAAACCGCTCCTTCAATACCTTCAGTGAAATCAGGCGTGGATTGAACCGGCACCCCCTCTGCACTGGAGTCCACGTAGGCGGCATCTATAGAAATCAATCCGTCTTGTGCTGCACGACTTACAATTGAAGCGGCAGTGCCTAGCAGCACACGAGGATGTTGTCTATTCTTGAGCAGAGCCGCCATGCCGTCTTCAGTAAAAGGCTCGATGCTCCCTTTCTTATCTGGGTTGGTACGATAGTGGTCCAAGTGGGCAACTATAATCTCTCTGGCTTGGTCTGTGCTTGGTAGAGGAAGCTCTACAGAATTAGGATCATTGGGGTCTAGCCTCGCGATGCCAGCCAGCCCCGCTTCACCCCAAGCTGCCGACAATCCCACCGATGCTTGCTGATGGGTAGTCAGCACACAGGAAAAGAAGTTATGCGTGGTATTGGCGTAGCCAGGTCTTACGGTGCAAAGGGCGAATTCCTTGGCAAATTCTAACCGATGTCTCCGCGCCATTTGGTCAACGAGATTCTCTATGTCGTCAATGAACAAATATCCGCCTTGAAACCCGGCTGCACGCAGGTATAG
This sequence comes from Dehalococcoidia bacterium, assembly GCA_965207275.1. GTDB lineage: Bacteria > Chloroflexota > Dehalococcoidia > Lucifugimonadales > UBA3495 > Bin22. Next base: position 536,308 of record CBDBMH010000002.1, on the reverse strand, counting down.
GACCACATCATTGAAAAGAAAATTCCTGGAATACTCCAGAATCTTTGTGTCGCGGGGAACATAAAAGGGTTCAAGACTGTGGTCCCTTCGGAAATCCTTCAGGTAGTCTTCAAAAACACCAGCAGCCAGAGCCGCTGCCGAACCGGCTTGAATCCCTTCCGCAATCAGTTGGTTCCGAATCTCTGTGTTTAGTTGTTCTGGGTTAATGCCATTGGTTTCCAATAATTGATCATCAAGCACATATGCGAAATCTACAGAACCATCGGGGGCGGCAACGACTTCTTGCGCTTCATCCTCGCTTAAGTGTGATAGCCTCAAGGCTGCGAGTGATGACCGCAATACGCCGCTTCGACAAATGTCGACCAATGCGGATAAAGCCAACTGTTCCATGTAGCGCCGGTCGACTTGGGACGGGAAAGACACGTACACCACCAATGCTGAAAATCGCCCACTAAACTCTGTGTTTCCCCAATCCTGATTGATACGTTGGCGGAAATACCGGAGTAGTGCAGTCTTGCCCATACCACGGCCAGTCTCCTGATCTCCCCTAGACCAAAGATAGGCTAGCCTAACCCTATTTTGGAAGTCGTTGGGACGAATCAAAAGCCGCTCGAATTTCTCGATGCTGGAACGCACCGGCTCTTCAGCATAAATGGCCCCGTTGCGCCTGGGATCAGCGTTGTAAGGGTCTGCGACAGCAGTTACCGGGAAGGGGAGGTCCTTTAAACCCAGCGTATTGTATGGTGAAGGTGCCGGTTCCGATTGGCGCCTTGGTATCTGTAGCATTAGGCCTCTCTGATCAGGTTGTAAATTTGAGTAGAACCGCGGTCACGAACCAGTGGCTTTCGACGGCCAGTCGTGCCTTCGTACTTCAAACCAACGGTGAAGGGACATGGATCTAAGTCAAGAACCCGGTTTAGTCCCTCGTCGAATGCCGCTTCCGGAATGTTGAGCTGTTCGTTTACAAGGTCACGGACCTCTGGTAAGTCAAAGTATCCAGCCATGGGTGTCAATGTGTGAAACGCCTTATGGACAGCTTCAATCAACTTTTCTAGCACTTTCTCAGAGGTCATATCTGGTTCGCAGAAATAGATAGGGAATTCTTCACCAGAATCGAGGCGAACGTCCAGATAAACATACCAATCGTTTGGCGGATCTGTTTTGACGCAAGGGGTATAGGTCTTTAAGAATTCAGTGCCTTGGCTCTCGGACTTTAACCTCATTTGATTCAACAATCTAAGACTTACCAAACGGTCACACATCGACCTGAACATGGGAACCCCTATACGCATTTCAGGTGCTATCTTACGCAATACGAGGCGTCCCAAAGCATCCTCCAGTTTCCCGGGACTGTCACTGTTTATCTCTGAGATCGTTTGCTCGGCCTTGGCTTTAGCAAACAAACCAAATGTAGGCGCGAGCAAAGATGCAATGTAGTTTTCTTCGTCGGGTCGGTCGCGACTAACAACCGGGCGCCACACTGCGTCCATATCCAAGTGCTTGCTTACCACTAACCTGAGATTGTCATAGGTCCTCAAATGTGCCTCTACCATGACGCGCCGTAGTTCTTTGTTTTCGCGACTGTTGAGGAGATCTAAGACTTTGTTACCTTTTTCGGTCAGTTGATAGGCTCCTTTAATTGACTTGGCGAACTGCAGGTGTGTTAGTTCTTGGCAGACTTTTTCTCCGGCAGTCTCGAAAGTGCCCCTGGGTTCCGGTAGCATCAATCTTAATGCCTTGTCGTTGACATACTTGCGAATACTTCTTGAAATAGTCTCTGTTTGCTCGTGCCTTTGAGTGTTGGCAGGCAAGCCTGACAATACACGCAAACCTATAAGGTGGTAGCCGACGTCAGTCACGTTGTAGCTTGTGATATTCACAGCTTGGCCTCCCTTATACTGGACAATAGAACATTGCAATCTGTGTTGAGTTGCCGAATGATATGGCCTATAGCCCGCGAATCTAAAGGAGATACTACATGAACTGAAATGGCTGTCTCGGAGCGATACCCAAATCTACTGCTAAACCAACTTTCATTCAGGCTCATTGATATATTGTTCAGCTCAGCACAATAATCCTCAAACCTCTCAAGAATCGGTTCAGATAGTTGGACTCCTTCCCGTATTTCATAATCTATTCTCTTCGCATTATCGACGAGCAGAGGTAGGGGCCTTAATCCAGGACTTATAGGGTGCATGCCGAGTCCTATGCAAGCGTCCAAGCTATGAACGTCGAATGCCGTAGTACACATGAAGACAGGGCATATCTCCTTCAAGAGGAGTTCTGGATTTCCAGTCAGGAAGTCGAGAATCTTTGCAAAGAAAACTACTACGTCATTCTTATCCGGGCTTTCCTGCCGATTCTTCAGTTCCATTATAGCATTGACTTCGGAATGCCTAGCTACAATGTCAATTTCGTGCAAGACACTGGAAGCAGTGGAAAGCTCTTGTCCAAGCCGCATCTCTCGCTCTTGAGAGATTTCCCATCCTAAGAGTCGATTGACGCAACTCGAGCGGAATTGACTCTCATATCCTTGGTCCGGTAGGTCGATCCTATCGGCGTGTTGCCACAATTCATTCGTGTACTTGTAACAGTGACTTAAGAAATCTACTGCAGCTCTAGGTAGTTGTTCCTCAACCCGAATAGTTGCCATTGCCTTTATTTGGTCCTTATATAGTCATATTGCTTAGGGACATGAACAGCTTGATATTTATCCAAACCACCCCACCACCACTTCCAAGAACCTGTCCGTCTGTTCAACCTCCGGCCCGTGGCCGCTGTTTTCTATGATTTCCAGACGGGTGCTCGGGATGCTTTGGTTGTGGAGATGGGTGCGCCAGGCCTCCTGGCTGGTCAATGATGTTGCAATATACCATATGGGGGTGCTATCCAAAACGGCCCGATGTCACCTTTACAGCTGGGCAACCGGCTTTAGGTGGAGAGGCTGCCGCGTGGCGGGATTGAACGAAGGGCGACGTCCGTGAAGTTGAGATTGTTGGGCGCTGGGTCTGCCGGATACCGGCTTTCGCCGGTTTGACGAGTGGGCAGGCCGGCACGAGTTGAGGGCTCGCCGGTAAAAGGTGAGGGCTCGCCGGTATGACCGAATCGGGGTTGATAGGGTATGGGGACGGCCGGGGAGAAGGCCGAGGAGCCGGGAAACGGCGTGGGCGTTCCAGAGCCAGGAGGGGATCCAGCTGGCTACAGGCACGGGAGATGCACCACCTGCCAACGGTCCGCCTGAGGCGGATTCCTCGTCGGAGGAATCGTCCAGGAGCAGTTCCTCGAGGCGGTCGGGACGCATCTCGGGCAGCAGGGCGGCGACGATGCCGATAGTGTTGGGATTGCGATGGTTTTCACGGCACCTTTCCAGATAAAGATGCAGGGAGGTAAAGGTATTGAGGCGGAAGCCCTGACGGGCAATGTGCCGGATGAAGGCGTAGCTATCGGGAGGACTATTGCCATCGGTCATGGCTTCAGACCACAGGAAACAATATTCTTCGGCCAGGGGGCGAAGTCTGAGGATAGTGAGTTCGGTGGCGTATTTTCGTTTCAGCGCGTCGACCTGGCGCCGGATTTGGGACAGGGTGTACATGGTATTGGCTCCTTGGGGGCCCTCACCCCCGGCCCCTCTCCCTGAGGGAGAGGGGAGAAAAGTTGTTTTTTCCGGTCATTTCCGCCGATTTCCGAGTGTTTTGTATTTAGCTTTGCGTTCGGGTGACGGGGGAATGGCGGGGTACTCCCATTCCCTCGCACCCTAACCCTCTCTCGTCAAGGGGGAGGGGATTTTACCTACTCCTGCCAACCCTTGATGGGGGCAGCAATGGGCGCCATAGGTGGGGCGGCGCAGGTGGATCAGGACTTGCGGACGGCCACCTGCAGGCCTTGCAAGTCGGCGGAGAGGCGGTCGGCTTCGTTGAGGCGGAGGATGAAAGATATGGCGTAACGCGCCGCGCGCAGGCGCAGGGCCGGATCGGGAGATTGCATAGCGTCGGCAAAGACAGCGGCGCAGGAGGGCAAGAGTCCCTTAAGTTCCTGGTGAGCAGCGTAGACGGTCTCCTCGCGCATACGGTCGACATGCTGGCGGAAATCGGGGTTGGCCAGCCAGCGGCGCAGGGTGGACTCGGCAACGCCGGAGAAGCGCGCGGCCTGGGCGATGGAGGGCGCGAAGGCGACCACCGGGAGGGCGGCGCGCTGGCGATGGGTGAGATCGGAGTCCTCGTAGACATCGGGCGGGCCACTCTCTTCAATGGGGACGATGTCGGAGGCGCCGGGGCCAGTGATGGAAATGGGCGCGCGGGGTTTCCTGGGCTTGTTGGACATTTGACCTATGGGTGCCTCAGTGGCGGTTGGATTTGGCCCGGGTTGGATGGGGCCATAGGATTATGGTGGCAGTGGGTTATCCAGGTTGGCAAGGGGGGGCAGTGTTCTTGTAGAGAAAGCAAACTTTGCCCATTCATAGCTTCAAATTGTTAAAGTAATTTAGTATTGGCCTCCTAATGCTTGGTAGGAGTTTAATAATATACTGGAGGTAACAATCGAACACCCAAGTGCTTCAGAAAAATGAGTGCGTATCCAACAACCCAAGTAAATCGGGGTAAAGCAATCCTCGGTCTCTCATCGTATCGTGCAAGTCAGTTTCTAGACTCAATGGGAGGGTGTTTGCTGCCACGTCTTCCATAACAACTGCCAATCTTTGCGCCAAGTCCTCAAACTGGCCCAACTCCACCATTCGCATTTCCGAAGTCGGGCTAGCAGAACTTGTGGCAGGCAACACGGGACCAACGAAAATGGGGATTATTTGGGTTGATTGGCGGTTGTTTTTGACCCATTGAATATGATTATGTAATTGGCCTGTCTCTTCCTTTCTGTAGTTTGAGTCAGGCTGTTTGTCGGTCTTAACTTCCATGCATAGAGCGACACCCTGATCCCCTATCCAAAGAACATCTGGCCCGGCACCAAATTCTTTATCGGGGCGTGTAGAGTCCAAACCCAAGTATTGGCCGAGATAACGTAATGCCTCTTCAGTTTGGTTAGGACTCATGCTCCCCTTTAGCGCCGTAAGACTGTTGGACATTGTCTTTGGGATCTCAATTGAAATGGAGTTGGCGTGACCTACTTGCATCTGCCCAGATACCCTTACGATTTGCAATGGAATGGAATTTCTCGGGGTCCTTGTAACACTAGGCAACCCTGGGATGTTGGATGCCACCGAATGTGCCTGCCTGTAATAGTGGTGTGCGCTCGAAATGTCGCCACCCATTTCTAATGCAAATCCCAGCCACAAACTTAACCATGCACCAGTGTTTTGGCTGAACTCAAAGGCATCGTCCATAACAGAATTCAGCGCTCTCGCTGCTCGCTCGTAGTTTCTACTCCATAGCTCTCTTCCAAAGCGTGCTTCAGCTAAGGCAATGGTAAGGGCTCGGTCGAAGTCGAACGATAGAGTTGAAGCTGATAGGTCCCTCATATTGTTATTATAGAATTGGATCCAATTCTGGTTACGGTCGACACACGTTCTAACTATCGAGACTAGAAGCCATTTCAAAAATACCGAATAAGGTTTATGCTCCTGACCAAAGGGAAAGTGTGGGGTGGAACGGTGGAGCAGGAATTGAGCGATGCCCAATGGAAACTGATACAGCCTTGGTTGCCAGCGCCTAAGCGGAGGGGGCGTCCCAGAGCCGATGACCGGCGCACCATCAATGGTGTCTTGTATGTGTTGCGCACGGGCTGCCGCTGGCAGGACCTTCCGGGAGAGTACGGCAGTTCCGTGACTTGCTGGCGACGACTGAACCAGTGGCAGGAACAAGGGGTCTGGGAAGATATCTGGCGGACTCTGCTGGGCACTCTGGATGCCCAAGGTAGGCTGGAATGGGAACGGGCCCACCTGGATGCCACTTTCGCCCCAGCCAAAAAGGGGGAGACCAGGTAGGACTGACCCGCAAGGGCAAGGGCACCAAACTGATGCTGGTGGTAGACAACCAGGGAACCCCTCTGGGAGCCTTGGTGGCCAGCGCCCAGCGGGCGGAGATCACTCTGGCCGAGGCTACCTTGGCAACGGTGAGGGTACCGCGGGCCAGGGGACGACCCCGCAGTCGTCCCGGGGAACTGGTAGCCGACCGAGGCTACGATTCTCGAGCATTCCGAAACCGGTTGCGGCGGAGGGGAATCAAGCCTTGCATCCCGGAACGACGTGGCAAAAGGCCGCGACCGGGCCGGAAAGCTCAGGTGTCCAACTACCGCCATCGGTGGGTAGTGGAACGGACCTTCGCCTGGTTGCACAACTTTCGTCGGCTGGTAGTTCGATACGAGAGAAAAGCGGATCTCTATTTCGGCTTCGTCCTGCTGGCCTTTGTAATCCTGCTCACTAATCGAATTTTGAAATAGCTTCTAGTTCTTCTGTCCCAGAAGCTCCCTCAGACACAGTTTGACCAATTCTTATCTGCTTCTGAAGGAACTCCGGGAGAAGAGAACGATTCCGTGGCAATTCGAGCCAGTTCATTAAATCGTTCCCAGTAATAACCACGACTCCGTGGTCACTCATGCCCCTGGAAATCCTGCCAAAGCTCTGTACGATTCGCGACGCTAGCATACTGCGCAAACTGTTATCTAGATTAAGGCCATCTCGTTGGAAGCGTTCCAAAGGACCGGAACCTGTAGGCAGCCCATCCAAGACCATCATTCGACATGTGTCACCTGGAAGATCGATCCCATCGTACCTAGCGGCTAGGGTCAACTTCTCCGGGGGCGGGGCTTCCCGAAAGGAATTGACCTCTTCCGGCACATTTTCTCTGCTGGGCGGAGCTGCAACATCGCTCCACGCCTCGCCACTTGCAAAACTTGGTACCAGTATTAGAGCCTTTTCTTCTCTTATGATCTCCTTTGCGGAAACAATGTCGTCGCCTATGTTCTCCACCAGAGAAGGAATGACTATCATTCTCTCGCACTCACCGGCCGTGGTAGAAGGAGCAATCAGCTTGTCGGGTTCTCTCCCAAATACTCGGACAAAACTGTCTGGCGCTGTCAGAGTTGCCGACAAATAAATGCGTCGTACGTTCTCTCCGAAGTAAGGCAAGGTGAACGTGGGGACAACTGCTGGAGTCAGAGTTACTGACTCTCTTGAAATTAGAACACAACATAGGTCTTCATGGTCCTGCAAATGCTCCCAAGAGAATCTAGTGCGACTCTGGTCTCTGAGATTGCCTTCTCTGAGCAACCGTCGCAACTCACTTACACTGTTCAATACTTCGAAAGGGGGGACGAAAAATTCTCTATCAGATACTCCCTTACACACGTCATCGTAGCTCGTAGCTCGGTCTATGGCATGATGATACTGCCTGTACAAGTCAACCAGTTGATTGTATAACTCAGGCATTTCTGTCCTAACTATATGCAAGGAAAACTGCTCTCTTAGTATGTTGTCCACAGTATGAGCGTCATCGAAAACTACAGCCGCAATATCGTCTCTCCGAAACCTTGATCTGCCGTTAAACAAGGCTTGATAGGTGGTGATGCACGGTGCTTCCGACCGTTGATAGAGATTGTCTGTAGAGAACTGCTGTTGGTAATAGGTGGTAACCGGGAGGCCGTAACCTTCAGCTTTGTCTGCCGTTTGCTGCACTAATTGAATTGAGCTGCACGCGTAGACCACCTGACGTTGAGTTTCATTTACCAATGACTGTGCAATGAGCAACCCTACCAACGTCTTGCCAGCACCGGTGTTAAGAACAATAGCTAGGTCGCCTTGCTCCCTTAGGGAATGCCACTCACGTAGTGCATCACCTTGCGCTAACCAAAGGTCGTTAATATTTGTGTCTCTAATTCTAGCCCCTTGAAAAATATCAATGGGATGTATCGCCTTGGACGGTTCGTCTGGAACACTTAGCTTGGAAAAGAAGTCAGAGCTCATACTGCGTTGCCTCACCAGTTTCAGGGGGATAGAAGTTGAGACTTGCCATTTAGTATCCCCATACGCTCATAGTTAATAGTGTCGTTGTGCTTTGCCCAAAGGTTTATTAACGTCCCCCTACCCAAACCACCCCCGCACCACCTCCACGAACCTTTCCGTCTGTTCCACCTCGGGCCTATGGCCGCAGTTCTCAACAATTTCCAGGCGGGAGTTGGGGATGCTTTGGTGGTAGAGTTGGGCGGCGCTGGGGGGGACTATGGGGTCCTGGTCGCCGGTGACGATGAGGGTGGGGAGGCGCTTGAGGCGAGGGAGCAGGTTGGGCAGGGCCGGGTAGTGCATGTAGGGTCGCCAGGCCAGACGGCAGGCGCCCTCCAGGGAGGTCTCCCAGTTGAAGGCCTGCTCCTCGGTGGGTTCGTCGGGGCAGATGGCCTGGTACTCGGGGACGGCTTCGGGGTTGTGGAGGCTGTGGGTGATGAAGACCTTGGCCACCACCTGGAAAATGTCGTAGATTTCGCCCTCCGGGGGGCGGACACCGGCGGCGCCCACCAGGGCCAGACGCTTGAACTGCTGGGGGTCCATCACCGCCATTTCGGCGGCCAGCCAGCCACCCAGGGAAAAGCCCATGACGTCCACACCCTCCAGCCCCAGGTCGTCCAGGGCGCCCAGGTACCAGACGGCCAGGTCGTGGAGATTCATCACCCAGTCCAGGGGCTCGGACTCGCCGAAGCCGGGGTGCCAGGGGATGTAGAGGGTGTGGTCCTGGGCCAGGGCTTCGTGCCAGCGGAGCCAGCCGGGGTGGCCCATCTCGTCGTGGAGGACGAGCAGGGGGTCGCCGGACCCGCCCTTGACCAGGTTGATGCGGGTACCAGCCACTTCTACCATTTCTTGAGTCCAGGTTATGGAACTGGTGGTCATGAAAACTCCTTGCGGCCGCCGGATGTTCCCGGCGGCTGTTTTGCTGTTTGGTTGGGATGGTCGAGGTGATTGTCAGAGAGGGGGAACGGGTTGTCAAGGAGGGCAGTGTCCGTGGCCACCTTGATGGCAATTGGCGTGGCCATGGTAGGAGGAACAACGGCGGAATAGAACCCAGATATCCGGCCCAGATTGCGAATTCCTTCACAGAATATAGCTTTGCAATATGATTTGGCATGGGTTAGCATTGTAAGCACAAATGGTATGTGGGACAGGAAGGGCGCGTTACTGACAGACGCGCTCGAACTTCCGCTATCGTCGTGAGGGACGGGCGAACATTCCGGAGGGGGCGTACCACAGTTGATTGGAAGCGTCCGGAGGACGCTGGGAGACCGGGCATGACTACTTCCTATACCGAATTTCTGGTGGGCCAACAGCTGAATTTGCCCGAGGAGCTAATTCTCGCGCTGCTGAACGAGGAGAGTGGGTACTTTCACCAGGTGCCCGGGTGGGACCTGAATTGCGCGATTATTGGATCGGCGCTGGCGGAGCTTTCCCTGCAGCACCGTATCGACACGGACACGCGCTCACTGTACCTGGTGGACGCCATGGACACGGGGAATCCCGCCCTGGACCCGATCCTGGCGGAGATAGTAGGGGACGCGGGTCAGAGGACTGCCCAGTACTGGATTGAGCGGCTGGCGCCCCGGGCCGAGGAGATAATTGACCTTACACTGGACCGGCTGGTGGAGCTGAATATCCTGGAGCACCACGACGGGGATTTCTGGACGCTGACACCCAATGCCATGAGCGCAGGTTGGAGTGGAACCTCGCGGGAAGGCAGCGCCACGGAGTTCGTGAAGACGCGGTTGAGCCGGGTGATTTTCAATAACGAGATCCCCGATCCGCGGGATGTGATCATCATCTGCCTGATCAATACCTGCGACGTTTTCCGGTTTATGTTCCAGCTGGATGACGCCGCCGAGGAGAGGATCAACTTCATCTGCCAAATGGACCTGATCGGACGGTCGATTGCCGAGGCGGTGTCCGTGAACATGGCGGGGCCGATGATGCGCCATTCGGCGTTCACGAAACAGATACCCAGGGTATCGCTGCGGGACCTGGCGTTAAATCGGAATATTCGGAATGGCAACCTGCCGGCCGTTTTCGCGGACCTGGCGGAGAAGTACGGGCCGGTGTTTGAAGTAAAGCCTCCCTTCAGCAAGCCGATGGTGTTTCTGGCGGGGCCGGAGACCAACCACTGGGCCAACCGCAACGGGCGGATGTACCTGAGGGCGCGGAACTACTTTAGCGATTTCGAGAAGGTGTACGGGGCTTCGGGAGTGTTGCCTTCGTTGGACGGCGGGGAACACTTCCGGCTGCGGAAATCGCTGGCGTCGGCTTATTCCCGGGGCAGGCTGATGGGGCAGATTGACCAGGTCTACCAGCAGGCAAGGGGTTTCATGTCGGACTGGCGGGAGGGGAGGATTTTTCCGGCGACGGAGCTGTGCCGATACATGATCAACGCGCAGCTTTCGCCCATTTTTGTGAGTGTTGACTCCCAGGACATCATCGGAGACCTGATCAAGTTCAAGGAGCGGGCGCTGAACACCCACATCGTGAGGGTGCTGCCGAAGTTCATGCTCAGCACACCGGCGATGAAGGCGCGTGCCAAGGTCATTGATGAACTCATGGAGCGGATCCAGGGTGTGCATACGCCGGCACAGCGGGCCGGGGCGCCGCGGGACCTGGCGGATGACATTCTAAGCCTGCACGCCAGCGACCCACAGCTGGTGCCCGAGGCAAACCTTCGTTTTGCCCTGTCGGCGGCGCTGATTGCCAGCGTTTACCTGGGTGACGCCTATTCGTTCGCGCTATACGCCATGGCTTCGCAGCCGGAGCTGTATCGGCGGATCCAAGAGGAGGCGGATGCGCTGTTCGCCAACGGGGACCCGGACCCGGCGGACTTCACCCCGGAGGCAATAGACGTGACGCACCGGTTCCTGATGGAATGCCTGCGGATGTACCCGATAGTCCCCATGTCGATACGGGACGTGATGAATTCCTGCGTGGTGGAGGACTACCAGCTTACGGTGGGGACGAGGGTGTTTATTGCGCAGTCGGCGTCCCACTACATGAGCGAGGCCTTTCCGGAACCGTTCAAGTTTGATATTGACCGGTACTTGCCGCCGAGGAACGAGCATTTCAGTCCCGGTTACGCTCCCTACGGGCTGGGGCCGCACAGGTGCCTGGGTTCACGGTGGATGGAGCTGCAACTGGCGGTGAACGTGTTGATGGTGGCGCACTACTTCAATATCGACGTGTATCCCCGGGACTACAAGCTGGGGTTCGCCCCGCTGCCGTCGATGAAGCCGAACAAGAAACTGCGGTTCCAGGTGGTGGAGAAGCGGCGTAAGCTGGTCGGGTGATGGATTGGTCGGAGTTTGCCCTCCCAGGAGCTACGGTCAGGCATTCTCCCCAGAGCCGATTATGAAATCGAGGGGTTAAGGAACTATCTCAAGACGGCCGACTCAAGACGGCCGACTCAAGACGGCCGATGGATGGGGCAGTTATGTACGAGGTCATTGTTGGGTAGGTTTTCACCCCCATCCTGGCCTTCCCAGGCTTTGCACAAAAAGGCCTCCTGAATTGTAGGCAGCGCAGGTCAATTCTTAATGTCGTCAATCAGGCCGCTGGACATTTATATGTCCACTTACCGGACGAATCCTGCCAACAGTGTTGACCTTTATCCTGTACTGTCACAGATAAGCCAGGAATTCGCTGTTAGAAAGGTTCTTTATCCCGGTAGCTACGTTCATATTACACCTTCTATTTTCTTTCCCCACGTCATTTACGTGGATGCCCTCTCCGGTATTGCCGAAATGGTGGCAGACACCGACTTACGGGAGTACGTAGCCAGACACAAAATATACCCGGAATCTTCTGACATTTCCTGTTATCAGCAGGACTATCACGCCTTTAATGCAGAGCCAGAGGAATCCTTTGATTTGCTCATATCCTTAAACGCGGGGCTTATTTCCCAAGCTTGCAAACGTTTCCTTGTCTCCGGCGGAAACCTGCTTGTGAATGACGGCCATAATGACGCTCGCCGCGCCTATGTTGACTCAGACTTCCTTCTTGTGGGTGCATTCAAGGTCGAAAGCCTCGATATGACGACTTCTGAATCTGAATTGTCCTCATACTTCAAAACGGCACGGGGAGTATCGTTAACGCTGGCAATGGTGGAGTCCGACTTATGCAAATCCCCCAGTCGGGCAAGGTTTCAACCTACCGACTCAGCAGCAATGTACCTGTTCAAGAAACAGGGCTGAATCATAATCCCTCATTCCGGCTCATAAGTCGGCCTAATCAAAGCGATTCAATGCAAAGGCGGCCTTCCCCGATCAAGAGGGAAGGGGCTTATGAGATAGTTTCCAAGTTCTGATCTGCCGAGGCCGAAAGACAAAGGGCGCCAGGGAACGAACCGAGGGGTGGGATTGAGTCCCGCCGTTGCCAGCTTCAACCACCTGGATGTTACCGCTACCCGCTACTACGGTGTCGCAGAACTGTAATACCAAATTTGGATTGCTACCGGTAGATTTCAGAGGCCGCCAGGGCAATCGCATTATAAGAAAATGTCTTGCAGAGTCCGCCGCGGCGGACCGAACCTGCGGCGGCGGGTAAACTCCATCACACAGTCAAGCATTCGGACCCGTAAGGGTGCTGAGTGGCAAGACTTCAGGCCCTTCGGCAGGCTCAGGGCGACATGACATCCGGCCTGGGAACATATGCCGGCTGTATCTCAAGTCCGTAATGCGATTGCCCTGCAGGGGCCGGTTACTCCGGTTTGCGGGCCAGGAAACAGTAGAGGGGCGTAAAGATGCCGGCCCGGCCAGCGGCGACGTATGCCTCGGCGGTATTGTCCAGCAGTCCAGCAACATCTGTGGAGCCTTTCGGGAACATTCCCAGCACCTCTGACAGCCTGACTGTCCCCAGCAGCAGCTTGCGGCCCAGGGGAGTGCGGTAAATGGCGTTGCCCAGCGTTCCGCGCCGGGTCGCCATGGGCTGAAACCATGGCGTGGTCCGTTCCCCGTCCAAGGCGGCCAAGTCCTTCCCTTCAATGACTTGAAATCCAACCCTTTCGAGGGTCCGGTCCACCTCGTCCCCGGTGGCGATGTCCTGGAGGGCGATGCCATGCATCAGGTCCCGTCTAATGGCGCAGTGGCGGCGGTCGCTGGGGTTGAACTTATCGGTCAGGCACATTTCCTGGCCCCAGAACAGGGCCCCGGGTTTCAGCACACGATAAATCTCGGCGAATGCTCCGGCCTTGTCGGGCGCATGGCAGGTGGACTCGATGGCGTAACCCCGGTCGAAGGTGTTGTCCGGTATGGCGCCCATGTCCATGAAGCTGCAGGAGAGATAGTCAACCAGGCGGCCAATCCCGGCGGCATTATTCAGCGATTTAGCCTTCTCCAACTGGACCTGGCTGCTATTGACCCCCAGGACGCTGGCGCCGGACTCCCGAACGACGCGACGCATGGGGCCACCGACTCCGCAACCAACATCGATCACCTTCATGCCCGGTCGCAACTCCAGCCTGGCAATCATCAGCCGCTGGTGCCGGACCTTGGCGTCCTCCAGGCTCTCCCCGGGCGACAGGGGGGCGAAGTGCAAGCTTTCGCCCCAACCAAACTCCATGAACTCGGTGCAGAGGTCGTAGTATTCCTTGACGGTATCGGCATGATCGTAGGCGGCCGGGTCGGGATTATCCTCCGCCGCCCTTTCCTCCCATCCGTCAAAGCGCTTCACGCGAGGGCGAGCGTCCGAACCCCGGTACGCGTCCTTCAGCCCTCTGGATAGTTTACGTAGTCGCATAACGTTTCTTTTTTACGTTGCTTCCGAGTCAAGCTCGTGGCGACGGTGGACGGCTTCAATCTCCATGTCCAGTTCCTCGGCCCAACGCCGGACGTTGGAACGCAGCTTCATGTTCTGGTAGGCGCCCCAGAAGGTCATGGCGGCCGGGACGACCAGAATGGAGACTATGAGGGAGTAGGCGATGGTGATGGCCGCGGTAAAGCCGAACTGCTGGGACGCGGCCAGGGGGGAGGCCACCAGCACGCCAAGACCCAGGGCGGTGGTCAGGGCGGACCCCAGCAGGGCGGAGCCGGTGGTGGCCAGGGTACGGACGGCGGCCTGCTCCGGGTCGCGCTCGACGGAATACTCCTCCCGGTAGCGGTGGATCATGTGGATAGTGTAGTCAACGCCGATGCCGATGGAAAGGGCGGTGATGATGGAGGTGATGATGGTATAGGGAATGCCCAGGAGGGCCATGGTGCCCAGGACGGAGATCAACACCAGCACGATGGGGCCCACGGCGATTACGGCCAGGGCCGGCTGGCGCACGGTGACCCAGAAGAAGACGGCCAGGACGGTAAGAGCGGCCAGGATGGTGGTGGTGATGGCCTCGGTCTGCCGCTCGGTGATGGAGTCGGTAACGGTCACGGAAATGATGCTTTCGGAGGTGGCGGTGATGGCATCGTCATCCCCAAACCAGAGACCCTCAATATCGGACTGGATAAGCTTGGTGAGGGCGGGGTCGCCGGAGTAGGTGGGGAACTGGACCAGCATGACGTCGATGCCCTGGGGGTCGTTGATCAACAGGCGCCTTACCGAGGGGTCGCTGGCTTCCAGCCGGTCGATGAATTCCTGCATCAGCACCGGATCGACCTGCACCCCGGCGGTGGCCTGCCCGAAGAGGGCCGCCAGGTCGGGGTCAAAATTGTCGCCGGGGGCGCCGCTGTCATCCACCCAGTCCCGCAGCACGAGGTCAAAGGAGGCTTGGATGGGGCCGGCCGCAGCGGCCGGACGGCGGCGTTCGTCCAGGAATGCGTCGGTAAGGTCCTGAATATTCAGGAGGGTTCGGGCCTCGGTTACCTCCGCCCTCAGCAGCACGGTGGCCATCTCGGTGGAACCGCCGACGGACACATCGAGGGTGTTCATATCGGCCAGCAGGTCGCCGCCCCGGGGCAGGATGTCGCGGATACTGAACTCGGATTCAAGGTCGGTGGCGGCGTATCCCAGGGCGGCGGTAACTACCAGCACCCCAATGAGGTAGGGTCCCGGAGCGCGGGTAATGCTGCGACCCAGCAGGCCGGCCAGGCCGCTGACGCCGGGCAGGGCGTTGGCAATGGGACGGGGCGGGTTCAGCCGGCCCCGGGCCTCGCGGCGGCGGTCGATGATGGTGCGGCCGGCCGGCACCAAAGTCAGCATGACGATGAGGCTCATTCCCACGCCCAGGCCGGCGATGATGCCAAAGTCGCCTACGATTTCGATGGGGGAAAAGAGGCTGGCCAGCAGGCTGACGATGGTAGTGATGGCGGCCAACACCAGGGGAACGGCTACATTGCGGAAACCGGCGCGGACGGCGGACAGAACGTTCTCGCCGGCGTTGCGCTGCTCCCGGTAGTGGGAGACTATCTGGATGGCGTAGTCCACGGTCAGGCCAATGATGATGATGGGCACCATGGTAGTGAGGGAGTTGGGCGGGCCGGTGAGGCCGAGGGCGTTGGGACCAAGCCAACCCTCCGCCCCGACTATCCAGATGATGGACATGAGCAGACCGAAGATGGTCAGGAGCAGGTCGGAGATGGTGCGCATGAAGAGGAGGATGAGGGCGGCGATGAGCAGGAAGGCCAGCCCAACCAGGGGAGCCATTCCCTCCTCGGTGGCCCTAACGTACTCGTCCTCGATTACGATGCGGGAAACGCTGCTCACCTCGAGCGGCCCCTGGTCGGCCTGGGCGAGGGCGAGGATGCGACGCTCGGCGATCTTGACGCGGTCGTCGCCCGTATTAAGGACACGGATGGTGGCGATGGCGACGGGCGTGCCGTCGGAATCTTCACCGGTCATGGCGTCGATGGCGCCCAGGATTTCCGGGGGACCCTGGAGGTTGTCTATGTCGGCCTGGGAGACGGAATCAAAGTTGGGGACCTGGAGCAGGGCCATGACCAGATGGGAAGGGGCTATGACCGGGTCGCCCGGCGCCAACAGTTCGGCCACGCTGGGTTCGGCGGCGATTTCGGCGACCAGGGAGTCCATCTGGGCAAGGCCGGCGGGGGTGAGGGCGTTGCCCCGGAAGAGAAGGGTTACGACGCTGGCTTCGCCGGTTTCAGTAAATAGATCTTCTATATCGTGCAACGCCTCGGCGACGGCGCTGCCCTGGGGCAGGGTGGCCCTGGTTTCCGGCGGGGGAGCGCGGTGAACGGCGCCATAGCCCAGTGCGACGGTAACGACCAGGAGGGCCAGAAGGGTCAGCCAGGGGCGGGCCGTAACCAGCCGGGCGAGGAAAGTGAGTGTTCGGTCCAAAGTGAAGAGTCCCCCTTTAGGTCAACTGAGAGTTGATGGAATGTTAGTTGAAGGATACATGGGTCAGTTGATCTTCGCCAAAACGCCCACTTCATCCTGGGAACCTCTGAACGAGTAATTCGGGACTATACAACAATCCCCATTCAGGATACAAGGCAAAAGGGTGTACCCAAATCCACCACCTAATGGGAGGAAAAGACCTCGTTGGAGCCAGCGGCAAAGCTGGCTATGATGGTTACGGGACAAACACAACCATCACCAACGAGGTGCAGTCATTATGCAACAGGGAGTCCTGCCATTCCAGTATGGGACGGAGCATCGCGCGGGGGGCATGACGGGGCTGTCGGGGTTGGCGGTCTATCTGGAAATGGCCGATGCGATGGGGCTGGGCGAGTCGATCCGGCGCTACGTGAAGGTCAAGGAGGGCGGACAGGGATGGACGGACCGGCAGATGGTCACCGCGCTGGTGCTGCTGAATCTGGCCGGTGGAGAAGGAGTGGACGACCTCCGGGTGCTGGAAGGGGACGAGGGTCTGGGCCGGATGTTGGGCCGGGTGGAGACGCACCGGCAGCGGGCTTGTGAGCGCCGGGAGGAGGGCAGCCGGTGGCGGGGCGGGCGGCGCCGCAGCGTCCCGTCTCCGTCGGCGGTGTTCCGGTACCTGGGCCGGTTCCACGACCCGGTTCAGGAGGAGGCCAGGCAGCCCCATACGGCGTACATACCCGCGCCCAGCGGCGCGCTGCGCGGGCTGGGGAAGGTCAACGCCGAGATGATGAGCTTCGTCCGGGACCACCTGGAGCAGGAGCAGGCGACGCTGGACATGGACGCGACGCTGATCGAGACCTACAAGCAGGAGGCGCTGTACTGCTACCAGGGCTACAAGGCCTACCAGCCGATGGTCACCTACTGGGCCGAGGCGGACCTGGTGGTCCATTCGGAGTTCCGGGACGGCAACGTGCCAGCGGGGTTCGAGCAACTGCGGGTGTTGCGGGAGTCGCTGGCCCATCTGCCGGAGGGCGTGGTGAAGGTGATGCTGCGGTCGGACACGGCGGGGTACCAAGTTGAGTTGTTGCGGTACTGCGCCGAGGGGAGGGATGAGCGGTTCGGAGTGATCGAATTCGCGGTGGGGGCGGACGTCACGGAGGGGTTCAAGCGTGCGGCAGCCGAAGTGGAGGAGAGCCAGTGGCGCCGGTTGCCCCGGATGGTGGGGGAGTTGGCGGTGGAGACGGAACAGGAGTGGGCCGAGGTGGACTTCGTGCCCGATAGATTGGCTTATTCCAAGAATGATCCCGACTACCGTTTCATAGCGGTCCGGGAGCCGCTGAGGCGGCCGCCGCTGCCGGGCATGGAGGATGACCTGGAGTTGTCGGTTCCGGCGATGGAGATGCCGGACCGGGGCTGGTACAAGATCCGGGGGATAGTGACTAACCGGGAGCTACCGGGAGATGAGGTGGTGCGGTGGTACCGGGAGAGATGCGGGAAGGGCGAGGAGGTGCAT
This sequence comes from Dehalococcoidia bacterium, assembly GCA_965207275.1. Lineage (GTDB taxonomy): Bacteria > Chloroflexota > Dehalococcoidia > Lucifugimonadales > UBA3495 > Bin22. The sequence goes on along the minus strand of CBDBMH010000002.1, from coordinate 518,627 downwards.
GGTGTGCTGAAGGAGGACTTGGCTGGCGGGAGGCTGCCGTCGGGACAGTTCGGGGCCAACGCGGCCTGGTGGGCGATAGCGGCGCTGGCGTTCAACCTGAACTCGGCGGTCAAGCAGTTGGCCCTGGGCGGTCAGTGGGTGAACAAGCGGCTCAAGGCGGTGCGCTTTGCTCTGATCAATCTGGCCGGACGGGTGGTCTGCCACGCCAGGAAGCTGCTGATCCGGCTGGCCCGGGGCCATCCATCCTTCCCGCTGCTGGCGGGAGCGCACCGGAGAATAGCGGCGCTGGCCCACGGCCCACCCTGACCTGGGACGGTCTGCGCCACTACCGACGGGCATTCAAGCGACGGGGACTCCCGCCGTAGGGACACTGCGCCCTTCTCCAGGACCGGTTGGCATAGACCTCGCCCTGGCGTCGCCGGCCAACGCCCCAATATCCCCTTCCAGCGCCTACTCCTGCCACGCCAACCCACTGCCAACCTGTCAGCCGTCAGCCGATGCCCCAACCGGCCCAATCAAGGAGCCCCAAAACCATTTTTCTCCCATTAGGTGGTGGATTTGGGGTGTAGTCAGGAACCTGACCCCGTCACTTCCGTCCAAACCTTCGCCAGCCAATAGGAAGGGAGTTGTCAGCGGATTTATGGGGACCCGTCATAGCAGGGCCCGGTCCGAGCTTTCGGAAGGGATGCTGGACTGGGCCTGAGGTCCGGGATAGAACTGGGCACAATAGGCGCGGAAGGGCATTATCTCGCCATCGGAACGACAGAGGCGGGGACGGACACGGTACCGCTTGCGGCTCCAGATAGCGACGTCCTGCAAAACGTCGCCCGTCTGCTGGGCGGCCATAAACCTGTTGAACATGGGGGCCCGCCAGCCGACGGGCAGGAAGCCGAGGCCGATAAGTCGGCGCCGGGGGCTGCGGATCTCCCTCACCTGGGAGACGAGGGTCACATCTACAAGGGTACCGTCAACCGGGGTGGCCAGGACCCACAGCCGCAAGTCTACGCCAATGGAATGCTCGCGAATTTCCACGAAGGAGTAGCCGAGACCAAAGATATGGGTGACGGCGGAAAGGTCCAGGGAGAAAAGGTTGAAACCGGCCAGCTTCCGAACGGACCTGAAGTTGAAGCAGCTTTCCAGCCGGGCGCCGTCCACCGAGATGCGGCCAACCCGGTCGAAGCTGTCGTAACCGTGGACGTAGCGGAAGTGGGCGAGGTCCACCGAGTTTTCGGTGGTTTCCTGGGGATGGCCGGGGAAGCGGATGGTGCGGACGGCGGGGCGGGACCAGCCTTCAGCCTGGGGACGGTCGGGGTGGAGTTCCCACTGGGGCGGGCGGCCGTCAATTCCGTACCAGGCGAAGATGAGGCCGTTGATTTCCCGGGTGTCGAAGACCTGTAAGAGAGCGTTGCGGGGCGGATCGGCATAAGGGGTGGCGACGCACCGGCCGCCGATGTCGAACTGGTAGCCGTGAAAGGGGCATACCAGGCGACCTTCGGAGACCCGGCCACCGGCCTCGGGGCCCAGGTGGGCTCCCAGGTGGGGACAATGGGACTCGGCTACGCAGATTTCGCCAAGGTCGTCGCGCCAAACGATGATGTCCTCTCCCATCCAGACCTTGCTGAGAAGACCTTTCCGCCGGATGTCGGCGCGGGTGGCGACGAAGTACCACCCTTCGGGAAAGGGGGAAGGCAGCTGATCAATGGCCGGTTGCCGTCGCGAGGCGAGCATGGGACCTGTCTCCCGGTTTGCGGTTCCAGGCTGGCGGGCGATCACCGGCGGTGGGGCGGCGCCTGGAACCTGGCAGTTACATAGTTACCGAAGAAGCGTGGAAGGATGATTTTCAAGGGGCAAGCCTGAACGAAATCATAGCTTTATGAATGATGGGAAGGATGAATGATGCCTGTGGCTAATTATACTAGGGCAAGCATGGGAATAAAAGATTATTTGGGTTAGCGTTCCTATTAAGGTGGTTTCGTGGGTGAGACCAGGGCAGCCATCCGCCGGAGGCGGACCCCTACAAATTCGGCGAGGGATACAAAGCCGGCTGCCAGGTTCGAGGTTCCCGCCTGCCGAGGGCGGAGGTCCCGCCTGCGGATACCTCTGCGCGGCCGGGCGCTTAATCCGACTTACCACGAGTAAGGTAGACCACCGGCGAGTTACCCCGCATTAGCGGAGCGCTTTTCCGTCGGCCTGCTTCCGAACGGGACGTGCGGCTTTCACCGCATCCGGCTCTCCCGTGTCGTTGTGGGTAGTGTCAGTAAAAGCAAGCGCGGCGCCGGGTGGCGCGGTACATGTGGTGGGTCGTTAGGCAGTTAACATGTGGTCCCGCTTCGGGGCGGGTTCACGCGGTACGAGACAGTGACGTCGACCGTCCTGTCTCCCAACCAATCACCCCCGTGGACTAACAGGGTCCAGATGCCCGTCTCTTCTGCCATTACGTTTGTGCGCAGGTCGTCGTGCCCTCCCCAATGGCCGGAAGATAGCCAATAATCGGGGCGGTCTGACCAGTCGCTAACAGAACGGTATCTTACATCTATGTTCTCTGAGGCAACCAGATGGAATACCACCATCTCACACTTCTCAACCGGGATTTATATGAGCTGGGTATCCAGCCATCCCACGGAGAAGGTGACCGTCTCGTCCCATTCATTCGTCTCCGTGGAGCCAGTGGCATCAGGAGAACCGGTATTGGAAGAACCGCCGCAGGCGGTCAGAGCCAGGGTTAGCGCCGTCAAGCCAAACAGCAGGACCAGAATGGGCCATGGTCGGCCCCAGGCCTGATGTGGCGAGCTTCGCCTGTTCGTATGCTCGGATGGAGGAGTCATGCGAAGCCTCCCGAATGTTGGGATTGGCCGGCATTATACCAGTGGACGGCGATGGCGTCAGTGAATGTACCCTAAATTACAGGGCAATCCCGTCTTATCGACCTGTTACTCTGAGCCCTTCGGCCCGGCTCAGGCCGAACCCCGCCGAAGGGTCTAGAATCTGTTCTACAAACGTGCTTTCGGACCTGGAACCGGACTGGTGGGCAGGATTTTGGGCCCCCGCCAAGGGCGGACTCAGGGCAACATGACCGCGGTTCAGAGTATCAGCCTGCACTTGAGGCGCGTTTGCCCTGTTGCTCCGCAGAGTTTGGTTGTTTCGAGCGAGGGTTGCCGGTAAGATAGCGGGCAATCTGTCCACCCGTCATTCCGCCAAGGGGAGGAGCCATGGTCCAGTACTCGTTTCGGTTGCCCAACGCCGACTACCTGGGATTTCCGGCCACAACGGAGGCTATAGTCCAGACCGCCGTGAAGGCAGAGGAACTGGGGTTTGACGCGCTGTTCGTCAATGACCACGTCATTGTGGACGACTCGGCGCGGAGCGAGGCGTGGCGGAATGTTTATGACCCGCTGATGACGTTGGCCTACGTGGCGGCGCGGACGAACAGGGTGATGCTGGGTACATCGGTGCTGATAATGCCCTACCGGAACCCGGTGGTTACGGCCAAGATGATTGCCACGCTGGACCAGATGTCGCAGGGCAGGGCGATAATCGGCGTGGGTTCCGGTTGGAACGAGGCTGAATACAGGGCGCTGGGGGTTCCTTTCCGGCAGCGGGGGGCGCGGACGGACGAGTACCTGCGGATCTGGCAAGCGTGCTGGGAGCCGGGGGCGACGACATTCCAGGGGCGGTTCTTTTCCTTTGAGAAAATGTACGTATATCCCAAGCCGCTGCAGCAGCCGCATCCACCGGTGTGGATCGGTGGCTCGAGCGAGGCGTCGCTGCGGCGGGCGGCGCACTTCGGGCAGGTGTGGCAGCCCACTCCGACGGCGCTGGACACGCTGGTGAAAAACCAGGGTTACCTGAGGGACTACTGCGCCGAAATTGAGCGGGAGGAGGCGCCGCCCACCCGGATGAGCTTCCGGGTGAATTTCAGTCACATTACGGGGAGTTCCAGCGGAAGCGGGGAGCGTCCCACAGGCCAGGGGAAGCCGGAGGAGGTGGCTTCGGATATTACGCGTTACCGGCAGGAGGCGGGGCTGGAGCAATTCCAGATTAACTTCAACGGGTGCGGCAGCCTGCAACAGTTGTTGGACTCGATGGATGCGCTGGTGGAGGACGTGATGCCGAGGGTGGACGGTTAGGGGCCTTCCGTAAACGTGGTCCCGCTGCCTGAAGGAAAGGGGAGACGCTGCGGAGGGTAAGGGTTCCGTGTGGGGTCGTTCCGTGGCTGAGACCGGGCGGACACACAGGTCTGTCCTTACGGAATTTTCCAGGCAGGCTCCCCTAGGTCTCCCAGGAGACCAGGAAGGGGCGGGCGGGCTCCGTTCCCGCGACATGCCACTGTCCATCCCGTTCCAGGAGCGAAGTTTCCAGGGCTCGCTCCAGGCGTTCCATAGCCTCGGCGCCCTCGGGGATAAACAACCGGCTGGCGATGTCATCCCGCGCTTCCGCCGGGCTGGGATACACCCGTAACGGCTGCGGTTCCAACTCGGTGGTATTGCATGAAATGCCCAGCTCGTCCAGCACAGGAAGGAACTGGGGCAGGGAAGGCAAGAGATGCCGGGGCTCGCCGTGGACCTGCTCCCACAGGTCGCGAACCTGGGCCAACGGAGATGTCTGGAAAATGACCATCAGCACGGCGCGTTCAGCGTGCCGGTGCAACTTGCGGACAAAATCCCCGATGTCCTGGATTACGTAAACCACGTTGCAACAGAGGACCACATCCGCGGGGTCGACCCGGGCATCCAGCCAACCCGACTCGACCAGGGAAACGTTTTCGATGCCGTAATCCCGGGCGGTTTCTCGCAGCACGGAACCCATGCTGGGGGAAGGCTCGACGGCGGTGACGTGACGGCAGGACAGGGCCAGGGGGAGGGCCAACCGGCCGCCGCCGGCGCCAACGTCGAGCAGCGTGTCGTCGGGACGCAGGTGGGAGCGGATGGCCTCCACCTGGGAATCGCCGGTACGGTGGGGATCGGCCCGGAACCGGGACGCATGCTGGCGCCAGGTATCGGCGGGGCGGGCCCCACGCATCCTGTCCGACTGCGCGTGCTCAACGCGCACCATTTCGCCCCAGGCTTCAATGGCGCTCATGCTGTACCGCTCCTATCCGGAAAGTTGGGCCAACGACCTGGAATATACCAACCGGCTCCGCGCACTTCTCGACAACGAGGTTCCCGCCCGCCGCGGCGGACGGGAACGACGGATTGTCCTCCCAGCCAACGTGCAAGCCAACTAGCGACTGGCCTGGGGTTGCCACCGGACGACCGGACTGTTGAGGGCTACTCCGGGGTTACCAGGGACTCGGCCTCCTGCCCCGACAACACGCGGAGGATATTTCCGTAGGCGAAGTGGGCTGCCCGCAGGGCGGTTTCCTGGCTCTGACCGGCCATGTGCGGGGTAATGATCACGTTGTCCAGATCGAACAGGGGATTGTCGGCGGGCGTGGGCTCCATTTCCAGAACGTCCAGTCCGGCGCCGGCAATCTTCCCCCCGGTCAAGGCGCGATACAGCGCCGCCTCGTCGACCACCGGCCCCCGGCAGAGGTTGATCAGGAAGGCGGTGTCCTTCATCATCCCAAATTCCCGGTCCGACATCATGCCCCGAGTCCGCCTGGTGAGGGGAACATGGAGGCTGACGATGTCGGAGGTCTCCAGCAATTCGTCAAAGGGCACGGGCGACGCCTTGACCTCGCGTTGAACATCCTCCGGAATATCCTCCACGTCGTAAAAGATGGTCCGGGTATCGAATCCGGTCAGCCGTTTGGCCACCTGGCGGCCGATGCGTCCCAACCCCACGATGCCGACCGTCTTGTCGGTAACTTCCGAGAGGTCGGTCTGGTAGAGGTCGCTTCGCCACTCGCGCCGTCGGGTGGTGCTGTCCCATTGGGCCATCAGGTTCCGGTTGATGCCGATCATCAGGGCAATGGTCTGCTCCGACACCGAAATGGCGTTGGCGCCGCCGTTGTTGGCCACGGGTATGCCCATTTCAAGGATGGCCTCCAGGTCCAGCCGGTCGTAGCCCGCGCTCAGGGTCTGGACCAGTTTTACGCGGGGGCACTCTTGCAGCACGTTGGTGCTGACGTCGCTGGTGATGAGGGCGTCGGCGTCGCGGCAAAGATCGATTTTCTCCGACTCGGGCAGAGCCGGGTCCACCACCGTAACCTCGATGTTGTCCGGGGCGTTTTCAAGCATGGTGGAAGGGCGTCCACCAACGCCGCTGAAATAAGCGACTTTCCAGGTAGCCATTTAATTGCCTCCTTTAAACGCGGCCCGGAATTCCGGGCCCTTGGCTCGCTGCTATAAATTGCCGCAGGATTACCGCGGCAAGAGACATGGTATCGCGGCAAGGGTATAACAACCAGGGTTTTGCGGCAAGGGTTGGGGTAATGCAGCAAGAGCAATGAATCCCCCGCCGTCGTCCAGTTCAGCATCGGCGCCAGGTTTGGGGATCGACTCTGGCGGACTATTTCAAATACCGTCAGCCATTCACCGAAGGCGCATCCTGAGGCAAAGGATTCCGCGACAGGCTCGAGGCAAGCGGCCCGGGGATGATCTTTTTAGCGGCGCTGGCGAGGGTCCACGTATTCGTCGGGACTATCGCGGTGACCGATGCCGATGGTGCACATGGACAAGGCGAGGGCAATGGGGATGAGGGCTGCAGCCGCGTAGATGGGAACGTCGCCCACCGACCCAGAGGCAACTTCCCATACCCGGTCAACAAGGCCCATATCGTCCCAGCGCTGGGCGTAATTGGAGGCGCGGGATGCCGCCTCGTAGTTCGAGTCAAAGTGCTGCCACAGGCCCAGGCAGGAGGAAATTATGGCGGCGGCGGCGACCAGATGGGCCAGGTTCCTGGTGGCAGAGGACGGGATAAGCACCAGGGCCATAAAGGAGAAAAATATCAGGCCCAGGACCGCCCAGGGCACCAACTGCCAGTAGCCGTCCCAGTGCCGCTCAAAGGCCAATATGACGGCCAATCCCACTATCCCGATAAAGACCAGCCATAGCAGGGCGGCCCGCAACCGCCACGCCGTCGCCGCAATTCTCTCTTCACGCATCAGCAAAGTCCCATTTCGGCAACGGGCCAGGCCAGCAAGCCTGGGTCGGGATCGCGCCTCTCAAGCTAAACGGGGGGTTCTTGAAACTGGGCGCGGCTCCGGAGGGGGAACGATACTCCTCGATCTCCCGATTCCAGTTTGGGGAATTGCCGAGAGTCACGGAGTCGACGGGGGCTGGCAGGCCTGGCCCGCTGACGCTGCTGACCGATTCCCTGAAGCCAGGAAGGCAGGTGGGCGACGGGCGGCCATCACCGGCCTCGGCGCCACGGACGACAGACGCCAGTGACGGAACCGAAACCGCGGTGGCGATGACGAGGCAGGAGGGATGAATCATGGCAGCCGCACTCCCGAAAGTCAGCCGAGGTGTGAAGGGTCCTGTGCAGGTCGCCGGACCCCGGTCGGGAACTGCCTGGATACCCGGCAAATCCCGTCCTTCGCATGGGGGAATAGCTGGCAGTGGTCGGGTACATGCCGGAGCCCAGTACAGAGCGGGGCGCATTATAGCGGAAGGCGACGCGTGTTTGCAAAGGTCTGGAACGGCCAGGCAGCGTTTCGATTCAGGTGGTTTCGTGGGTGGGACCAGGGCGGACAGGTCCGAATGGGGCAGCCCTATGCGAATGCGGCCTCCCAACCACCCAATAGGGGACGCTGCCCAACTGCGATCAAGTATTGACAAAGGCATTATCAATTGATATAAAGTTCTTTCCGCATTATTATTGAGATTTAGTATAAATAGTTGGCGAGGATAGGCATGCTCTTGCTTACCAGAGGCAAAAGACAAGTGATTGTAAGTTTCAAAATTTGCTGCATCAGCGCCGGTCAGAGTTAAGCGACTTGAAAAGAGATTGATTCTCAATATGGACCAGGAACAAACACTCTAGTGGGAGGAAAACCAGATGCCAGGAAAGTTACTCAAAATTCTGATTCCAATGCTGGCCGCCACCCTGTTGATGGTCGTGGCGTGCAGCAGTGAGGAACCGGCTTCGCAGCCGGCGGCCCAGCCGGCAGGTCAGGCCGCAGCGCAACCGGCCGCCCAGCCAGCAAGCCAGGCGGCGGCGCAACCAGCGAGCCAGGCAGCGGCGCAACCAGCGAGTCAGCCGGCGGCGAGCGCCTCGCCCGCATCCCAGCCGGCAGCGGCGGCGCAACCCCAGGTAACGGCGCCGGCCCAGGCCACCAATACGACGCCGGCCGCCCAGCCGGTAGCGGCAGTGGAAAAAGTCAGGGTGGTTACCACCAGCAACATTATGGGCGACTGGGTGCGTGCCGTAGGGCAGGACCGGGTGGAGGTATTTTCCTTGCTGCCGGCCAATGCCGATCCGCACACATTCCAGCCGGGCGCTCAGGACATAGCCCAGGTAGCTGACGCTGACCTGGTGTTGAGCATCGGACTGTCGCTGGAGGCGGGGTGGCTGACGGACCTGGTGGAAAATGCAGCCAGGGATCCCCACGCGATAGTGGAAATTGGGGAAGAAGTTGACCCCATCGACTTCGTGGAGCTATTTGAGGACCACCATGACGACCACGGCGATGAGCACGCCGACGAACATGGTCACGAGGAGCACGGCCATGACGAGCACGGCCACGAGGAAATGACCACACTGCTGGGCAAACTGCTGATCGGCGACGGCGAGACCGGCGACATGTCCATCATCGAACTGGACCACGGCCACGTGGAGCAAAACGCCTTTGACATGGGGAGCCGGGCCGGGCGCATTTACGCCACCAAGAGCGGCCGCTTCGCCATCGCGGTGGCCTCCGACGCCAACATGGTGCACATCATTGACGGGGGCACCTACCTGGAACCCCACGAAGGGCATTTTGACCTGGTGAACGGGGAAGCCGAACCGATAGGGCTGGACTTGTCGGGCGACCGGCCCGTCCACCTGTACGTAGGGGACGAGTGGGCGGCCATTTACTACGACGGTTCGGGAGACGTGGCGCTCATTAACGAGCACGAACTGGAAGAAGAGGGCGCCAGTTATCAGCCGGTAATTCAAAACGCGGGACCGCAGCATGGGGCGGCAGTACCCCTGGCACACGACCTGTTTGCCATCACGCCGCAGCATCCCGACTATGCGTCGAACCCGGAACAGTACCGGCTGCCCATCACCGTTGACATACGCGACCTCGCCGGAAACATCCTCTACTCCGCCGGAGACTGCCCCAGCCTGCACGGGGACGCCGGCAATGGCCACATTGCCGTATTCGGCTGTGCTGGCGGCGTGCTGGCGGTGGAGGCTGACCACGGCCATTTCCACCACTCTTTCATTTCGGCGCCCGAAGGGGAACCGGAAGACTTCCGGCTGACCACGGTCTGGGCCGCCTCAGGATCAGACCACTTCCTTGCCCTGGGTTCGGCGGTGGGCCTGTACCTAGTGGAACCGGAAGAGGGTGAAATGGAGCAGTTGATCGACGCCGTAGAGGGCAATTCACCCATTCAGGCAGCCCTTTCCCGGGACGGGGAACAAGCGGTCGTTGTAATGAGCAGCGGAGAAATTCGACTTTATGACCTGCACGACGGGGACATAATTGCCACCAACAGCGACGCTCTGACCACGCCGGTGGAAACCGGGTTCTGGGGTCGGCCGCACATCGCCATGGCGCCGGGAGCCATCTTCGTGACCGACTCGGTGGGCGGGCATGTCCTGCAACTGGATGATCATGACCTGGAAGAGGTTGACCACTGGGACATAGCCGGCAATCCGACCAAGATAGCCTTTGTAGGCATCCATGGTGAAACGGAAGGCCACCAGGAGGCGGGGCACGAAGAGGAGGGCCACGACCACGAGGAGGCCGGGCATGGTGAGGCCGGGCATATGGAAGAGGGCGGACACCACGACCACCACCACGGCGAGCATGACCCCCACTTCTGGTTTGACCCCATCAGGGTGAAAGTGGCAGTGAATAGCATTGCCGCCTACCTTTCGGGCCTGGACCCGGAGGGGCAGACCTTCTACCGGGACAATGCGGCGGCGTACAGCGCGCAGCTGGACGAGCTTCACAGCTGGATCGAGGGCGAGGTAGCCGTCCTCCCCCACGACCAGCGCTTGATTGTAACCAACCACGACGCGTACCAGTACTTTGCCCAGCGCTACGATTTCGAAGTTGTGGGGGCCATAATCCCGTCCATAACCACCGAGGTAGAGGCTTCGGCCCGGGATCTGGCCGAGTTGGTGGAAGCCATTGAGCACTCGGGCACGAAGGCCGTCTTTGCAGAGAAGCAAGCATCTGACCGGCTGGCCCGCCAGATTGCTGATGAGACGGGGGCGGAGTTGGTGGGCACGCTCTACACCGGTTCGCTGGGCGAAGAAGGCGGTGAAGCAGGAAATTACCTGGACTTCATGCGCTACAACGTGAGCACCATCGTGGAGGCGCTGCACTAGTTTCGACCAATGTTCGGGCGGGATTGTCCCGCTCAGGACGGACGCAAGCCAACTGAGGGGCTGCCATGATGGCAGCCCCTATTTCGTTGTCTGCGCGGGGCGCGCCACGAGTCAATAGCGTGCTGGTCAGCGCAACTATTGGGGTGGTACTCCAAGGGAAGGGTTGGCGGGAAGCGGCGGCAGGGTCGGGTTTGGCGCGCCCCTCACCTCTGGGGGAGCGCCAGGATGGAACGTTATCTGCAGGAGTTGCAGTCAAGGCCGAAGGTAAGGGCATCGCATTCGCATTGTGGTCACCGTAATTCTGAGCCCTTGGGCCAAGCTCAGGATAAGATACTCCCAAGGAGTCCAGTGGACCAACCGCCTTGAAGTGATGGGCGGTGGATATATATCATCATTCCGGCTTTCGCCGGTGTCCACTTTCGGGACCTTCTGGATTCCGGCTTTCGCCGGTATGACGGTTAAGCCCCAACCCATCGCTTCAAAGTTGTTGCTCCACCAAGGCCTGTTGACACCAGGTTTCTCCCCCTTGATCTAGGCCAGCCAATCCAATCGGGCTGAACAAGCCGTAATTCTAAAGCGCCGAACGGCTATTGTGGGCAGGATTTCAGGCCCTTCGGTCCGCTGCGGCGGACCCTTAGCGGGGCGGCATGAGTCCTGGGTTGGGTAGCGTGCGACGGACAAGGGTCCCAGGTGGGTGAGCTCAATCTAGACCTGGTAGCAGGCTGCCCAGTGGTCGGGGCCCTTCTCCTCGGTTGGCGGGTGCGGGTTGTCGCGGCAGTGGTCGGTGGCCAGGGGACAGCGATCGTAGAATCGGCACCGGTCGGGCGGGTCGATGGGCGCGGTGAGGTCGCCGAGAATGTGGGGAGGTTCGCGCCGGTGTTGGGGATCGGGCACGGGAACGGCGGACAGCAGGGCGCGGGTGTAGGGATGAAGGGGGTTGCGCAACAGTTCCTCGGTCTCGCCGATTTCCACGATCTTGCCCAGGTACATTACGGCGATGCGGTGGCACATGTAGCGGGCCACCGCCAGGTCGTGAGTGACGTACAGGTAGGCGATGCCCAGGCCGTGGGCCAGTTGCTGCATCAGGTTCATGATGCCGGTGCGGCTGGAAACGTCCAGCATGGAGGTTGGTTCGTCGGCCACCACGAAGGTGGGTTCCACCACCAGGGCGCGGGCAATGGCGACCCGCTGGCGTTGGCCGCCGGAAAGCTCGTGGGGGTGCCGGAAGAGGAAGGTGGCTGGCGGGGTGAGGCCCACCAGCATGAGGATTTCGGAAACGATGTCCACCCGGTCCATGACGGTGCCGATGCCCTGGACGGCCAGGGGTTCGGCGATGGTGTCGTAGATCGTGCGACGGGGATTCATGGACTCGTAGGGGTCCTGAAAGATCATCTGGGCCTGTCTACGGAAGGACCGCATTTGACCGGAGGCAATCGCGGAGGCTTCAACCGGGTCGGTGGGATCGCCGCCGGCAGTCTCCAGACCAGGCAGGCGGAACAGGATCTCGCCGGAGGTTGGATCCAGCAGTTTGACCAGCAGCTTGCCCACGGTGGTCTTGCCGCAACCGGACTCGCCCACCAGGCCCAGACTGTCGCCCCGGTCCAGATCGAAGGAAACGTCATCCACGGCATGAATAAAGCTGGTGGTACGGCGAAAGAAGCCGCGGCCCACCGGGAATAGCCTGGTCAGGCCGGAAGCGGAAACCAGCGTTTCGGGCCCCAGTATCCGGGTTGAGGACTGGGCGGGTTGCACCTAAACAACTCCTTCCTGCGCCAGCGTGGATTCGCCCTCGTCCAGGGGGTGCCAGCAGTCGGCCCACTGGGTGCCGCGCCAAACCCGGGGAGGGAACTCGGTCCGGCACTGGTCGGTGGCATGAAGGCAGCGGGGATGGAAGGGACAGCCGGGCGGCGGGTCGATGAGGTTGGGCGGCTCGCCGGAGAGGTTAGCCAGGGGCCGTTTTTCGCCGGTAATGCTGGGGAAGGAACCCATGAGGGCCGAGGTATAGGGATGCAGGGGAGCGCGGAAAACGTCGGCGGTTTCGCCGTACTCCACCAGGCGGCCGGCGTACATCACGCCGAGTCGGTCGGTGACCTCGGCGACAACGGCGATGTCGTGGCTGATATAAATGATAGCCATATTGAGTTGCTGCTGGATGGCCTTCAGCTCCCGCAGGATGCGGTCCTGGACGATAACGTCGAGAGCGGTGGTGGGTTCATCGGCGATGATGACGGAGGGGTCGCAGGAGAGGGCCATGGCGATGACGGCGCGCTGACGCATTCCGCCGCTGAACTCGTGGGGATAGCGGTCCATCAGGGCGGGGTCCAGGCCAACCATGCGAAACAGGCGGGCCACCCGATCCCTGGCATCGGAAAGGGTAGATTCAACCCCGTGGGCCTCAATAGCCTCCACCACCTGTTGGCCGACACGGTAGACCGGGTCAAGGGAGTTCATGGCCGCCTGGAAGACCATGGCAATGCGGCTCCAGCGGTATTCCCGTATCTCCTCCTCGGACAGCGCGGCGATGTCCTGGCCGCCCAGGATGACCTGGCCCCCGAGCAGTAGGGCGTTGTCGGGCAGCAGGCGCATCAGGCAGTTGGCGACGGAGGTCTTGCCGCACCCGGATTCACCCACCAGGCCCATGGCCTGACCCTGGGCAAGTTGGAAGCTGACATCCTGAACAGCCTTGACCTCGCCAGCCCGGGTGAGGTAGCGGAGAGAGAGATCGGCGACTTTGAGGACCGGTTCGGTTGTTGTGTCTTGCATGGTCTTCTTTCCGGCCTAATCGTGCCGACGCCGCAGGCGCGGGTTGACCACTTCGTCCAGGGCGCGGCCGCCCAGGTAGAAGGCGCTGCAAAGCAGGGTGATGGAGGCGCCCGCCGGAATAACCAACCACCAGTAGCGGGTGCCGCCCATCAGGTAGCCGCCGGTGTTGGCCGTGTGAATCATAATGCCCCAGCTCATTCGGAGGTCGAGGAGGCCAAGGAAGGAAAGGACCGCCTCGGCGAAGATGGCGCTGGTAACGGTGAACATCATGTAGAGCAGGGAAAGGGGCAGCAGGTTGGGGATTATGTGAACAAAGATAATGTGAAAATGGCCGCCGCCGGCCACCCGGGCCGCCTCGATGTAGGGCTTGACCTTGATGCTGAGGGCCTGGGACTTGAGGATGATGGCGGTGCCCCCGAAGCCGCCCAGGATGCCGATGACCAGGGCCAGGTAGAAGAGGTTGAGCTTGAAGAGGGCGCTGAGCACGATGAGCAGGGAGATGCCGGGCAGGGCGATTATCAGATCGGCCAGGCGCATGAAGAAGACGTCCACCAGACCGCCATAGTAGGCGGAAACGGCGCCCACGGTGGTCGCAATGGCGACGGTAACCAGGGCCGCCGTGATGCCCAGGACGAATTCGGAACGAGTGCTCCAGAGCAACTGGCTCAGGACGTCACGGCCCAGGGGATCTGTGCCCAGGAGATGTTTCCAGGAAGGCGGCGCCGGCTGCTCGAGCCGGTCAAAGGCGTAACCCGTTACGGGGTCGTAGGTCTCGGAGTCCCAGACGGTGAACATCAGAATGGGATGGGCCACGGCCATCAGCGCAAACAGGGAGATGATCACCAGGGAAAGGACGCCGATACGGCTTTCCATGAATATAGACCAGCCGATGCGGAAGGAGTGCCAGGCCAGGCGGGTCCTGGCCAGCAGTAGTCGAAGGCGGCTGTGGCCCACCTCCATTACCGGCGGTTCCGAAGAGGGCCCCGAGAGGAGCGGATTATCGGTCGGCGTAATCACTGGTAGCGTATCCTGGGGTCCAGATAGACGTAGAGAACGTCAACTATGACGTGGGCCAGCAGGGAGAAGAGACCGATGAAGACCATGGCTCCCATGACCAGGGGCAGGTCTTCGGAGCGGACGGCCTGCAGCAGGGTGAGGCCGGTGCCGGGCCAGGAAAAGACTCCCTCGATGATGACGCTGCCGTCGATGGCGAAGATGAGGCTGTAGACCAGGCTGGTAACCACGGGGAGCAGGGCATTACGGGCAGCATGGCGATCGCGCACCAGTTTCTCCGGCAGACCCTTGGCCCGGGCGGCCATCACGTAGTCCTCGCGCACCGTCTCCAGCATGCTGTTGCGGGTGAGGAGCATGGTACCGGCGAAGGAGATCAGAGTGAGGGTAACGATAGGCAGGACCATGTGCCGCAGGATGTCCAGGGCCAGCCCACCAATGCCGGAAAAGGTCCAGACCAGCAGGGCGACGACCAGGCCGGCCCCGATCAGGGGGCCCGCCCACTTTGCCAGGCCGATGCGGCCGGTTTTTCTCAGCAGGAAGATGGTCAGGAAGGCGAAAACGGTAATGAGGAAGGCGGTCAGCAGCATCTGGCTGAAAACAAAGTTGGCGGTCACTTCCGCATGGCGCCATACCAGGGGATCCAGGAACTTGCCCACGGGCAGCCAGCCCAGGCGGAAGGCGAAGATCCAGATCATCATCAGACCGAAGGCGGGGGTGAATACGGTGAAGAGAGTTGCGCCGGAGATGGTGGCGGTGTACTCCAGGACGCCCCCACGGCGCCAGGCGATGGCCTTCCCCAGCAGGAACCCGACGTAAAAGGACATGACGGTGGCGGTGAGGAAGAGGACCGCCGTACGCGGTACCCGCTCGATCAACACTTCCATCACCGGCCTGGGAAAATGGCCGAATGAAACGCCAAAGTTACCGGTGACGGTGTTTTTGAGGTGGATCAGGTACTGTTGCCACAATGGTTGGTCGAGGCCGAAGGAGGCGCGCAGTTGTTGCCTGACTTCCGGAGGCATATCGGGGTCCAGGGCGTAGAAGGTGGCGTAGTCGCCGGGCTGGGCCTGCACCAGGAAGAAGGCGAAGGTAATTATCAGGAAGAGGGTGAGGACCATTTGTCCCGCGCGGCGGACCAGGTAACCGGTCATGTTGGGGGCTAACTCCTGACGAATGGGTGGGTGTGGCGGTCACATCTATCCGAACCTTCCCCGCTCGACGGGGGAAGGGACTTATTCACACGTTCTCTTTATCGTGGCCTTCCAATTGTTCTCGCGGGCCCGTGGGGAATATCCGGGCAAGTTTTCAGGCCCTTCGGTCCGCCGCGGCGGACTCAGGGCGACACTACCTCTTGCAAAGACTCCTGTCACTTATGGGGCACCAAAATGGCCGGGTATTCGCCCCCATCCCAGCCTTCCCCCATCAAGGGGGAAGGGGTAACGGGTCAGCCTGACGCCGAGCATCTCTTTAAACAGATTACTTGAAGCTGACCAGGGATGGCATGCCGGCTACGTTTTGAAGGCCGCCCAGATTATCGGTGTAGGGAAACTCAATCTTGTCGCTGCGGTAGGTTTCCACTATGGGGGTGGTGAACAGGGTAACGTAGGGCAGGTCATCGGCCAGGAAGGCCTGCATGCGGAAGACCTGGTCCCGGGCGCTTTGCAGGTCGGTTTCCGCCACCAGGTCGTCGGCCAATTGGTCAAATTCGGGGTTGTTGTATCCTCCCGCATTGTATCCTTCCAGGTCGGAGTACCGGCTGTGGAAGAAAACCTCAAGATAGTCGGGGTAGAGGCTCAGGCCCCAACCCAGGATCCACATATCGAAGTCCTGCTGGTTGAACACCTTATCAACGATGAGGTTAAAGCCCGTGAGGTCGGCTCGAAGGGGGATCCCGACTTCGGTCAGCCAGCGTTCAATCCATATAGCGAAGGTCGAACGGAGAGGGTCATAGCCCGGGCTGGGCGCCAGGACCGTCATCTCCGGGATGGGTTCGCCGTTGGGCATCCTGAGTCCCTCGCCCTGCTGTTCGACGAACCGGCCGTCTTCGCTGACGCGGGGTTCCACTTCCCAGGTAAAGCCGGCCTCCTTGAGCATTTGGACGGCATGGGCCACGCGCTCGGCCCGGGTAAGGCCCTTGCCAACCTGGGGCACGTCGGGGTTGTACCAGGCGGCATTGCCGTTGGGGACCATGGCATAGACGGGGATAGCGACGCCCTGGAGGACGGTCTGGGTGAGGAATTCCTTGTCAATGAGGGTGGCCACGGCCTGACGGAATGCCTTGTCGTTCATGGGTTCGCGACGGAAGTTGAAGCCCAGGTAGCGGACGCCATCGGAAGAGTTGGAGATGGTGGTGAGACCTTCGGCGCCTTCCAGTTGCTCCTGTAGGCCCTTGGAAAGGCCGAGGGGATTGAGCATGAAATCGATGTCGCCCTTCCTGAGGGCCAGGACCGTGGCATCCTGGCTGCCGTAAACGGAATAGATGGAACTGCTGGCGTTGGGGCCCTGGATAGTCTGGAGAGCGACTTCGCCGGCAGGTTCACCGAAGGCGGCGAATTCGTAGACCCCGGGCTTGGTCTCAACATAAGCGCCATTGTCGTACTGGGTAGACGTGGCCCCCCGGAAATAGTAGTCGTCATTGCGGGTCTTTTCGGCGAAGGCGCCCCTTTCCCACTTATCGAAGCCGAAGGGGCCGCCGGTGGGTTCTCCCTCGGGAACGTGGGCAAAGAGGACTTTATGCTGTTCCGGCAGTTCACCGGCCTGTTTTGCCTCGGCGACCACCGGTTCCCAATAGGACTTGGGGAAGATGGGCATGAAGGCGAGGCCGAACTGCCAGCGGGCCAGGCCGGGTTTCTTCTGGAAGTAAATCTTCAGGCGGTAGGGGTCAAGGGCTTCGGAGTGATGATAGTATTCGGGGTCCACTATGCCGGGCCAGTTGCCGGTGAGCATCAGTTCATTGGCGGTATTGGCGGTGAAGGCGAAGTCCTCGGCAGTTACCTCCGTGCCGTCGCTCCACATTACGCCCTGCTTGAGAGGCACTTCCGTGGTCCAAAGGGTCTCTCCGTCCACGGTCTCTTCGAGCAACGCGGTGGGAAAGTCGGAGGCCAGGGATGGGACCCAATCGAAAGTCTGGCTGGTGTAGGAATAGAGGGAAGGCTTGCTGCCGCTCAGTACGTACAGGTTCCAGATGGTGCCGTCCGGACCCAGATAGGCCCAGTAGTTGGTGGTAGTCAGGTCTTCGGAAATGCCGATCTTGTAGATTCGCTCTACGTCGTCAACCATTGCCGCGATTGTTGGCTGCGGCGGGGGAGGCGGAACCTGGGTCGGGGCCGCTTGCGCTGGCTCGCTACCGGCAACGGGCTGGGCCTGGGGCTGGCGGGGCAGTTCAACCTGTGGAGCCGGGCCAGGAGTGGGAGTAGCCACGACCTGCACCATTACCTGCCTCTCCACCTCTACCGGTACCTCTCGCTCCACCTCGACGGTAACCTGTCTTTCAACCTCTACAGGAACTTCCTTGACCACCTCCACCTGCCTGGTGCAGGCAAGGAGGAGGGTGAGCAATGTGACCAGGGCTAGTACAGTTATCCAACGGGTGAGCTGTGGCATCGGAAATCCCCCCAAAGGCGCGGAAATATGGCTGTGTCCCGACAGGCAGGTCCACGGAGTGTGGAGTGTGAGGGCGCTACCTACCGACGAAAGGCTGCCCATCCACCGCCATGCCGAGGATGCTGAAGGCGAGAGCCAGGATACCGGCGACCTGTTATGGCAACCGATTGAGAGCGAGTAGAACAATCTTAACAACAGGGTTTACCATTGTCTAGCAAGGTACAGCAGGGCAATCTGTTTATAGATTCGGGCTGTAGCCGGGAAGTATTCGGTAGGCAAGGGTCATGTCGCCCTGAGCGAAGCCGAAGGGCCTGAAATCCTGCCCCTAAGCCCAGTTGCGGGCCCAAAACCCGGCTAGTGGGTTAGAGTTTAGATTCTTCGGCTTCGCTCAGAATGACCCTCTATTAAAGGGGAATTACATACTTCACTTGACAAACCGGCCTGAATAAGCTATCATCATCCCATCAATCAGGGATGGTGAGCACCAATGGCGGGTAAGAGTTTTCGCAAGGGAATCGGGATAATCGAACTGCTGGAGCTGTTCCCCGACGAGGATACCGCCCTCGACTGGTTCGAGTCCATCCGCTGGCCGGAAGGCCGGACTTGCGCCCGCTGTGGCGGTGAGCGCACCAGCGAAGTACCCAACGCCAAGCCAATGCCGTACTGGTGTTCCGATTGCCGCGCCTACTTCTCGGTGAAGCTCGGCACGGTCATGGAATCCTCCCATATTCCCCTCCGCAAGTGGGCCATTGCCTTCTACCAGATTTTGACCAATCTCAAGGGCGTAAGCTCCATGAAACTTCACCGGGATTTGGGTATTACTCAAAAGTCCGCCTGGTTCCTGGCCCACCGGATCCGCGAAGCGATGGACGGCGGCGATCCGGTGTTCAGTGGGCCGGTGGAAGCCGATGAGACCTATATCGGCGGGCTGGAAAAGAACAAGCACGAATCCAAGAAACTCAAGGCGGGGCGTGGTACTGTCGGGAAGACCGCCGTCGCCGGTGTCAAAGACCGGGAGACTAACCAGGTTGACGCCGAGGTTGTCGAAAAGACCGACAAATCCACACTCCAGGGTATCGTCCAGCGCAAGACCGAACCGACGGCCATCGTCTACACCGACGAAGCCACGGCGTACACCGGCCTTCCCCGCCGCCACGAAACAGTCAAGCACAGCGTTGGGGAGTATGTCAGGGACATGGCCCATACCAACGGGATGGAATCCTTCTGGTCCATGCTCAAGCGCGGCTACATCGGGATTTACCACTGGATGAGCGGCAAGCACTTGGGGCGCTACGTCAATGAGTTCGAGGGCCGCCACAACAACCGGCCCGCCGACACTCTCAGCCAAATGGCGGCCCTGATGCGCGGTTGCATCGGCAAGCGGCTCCGGTACGCGGACCTGACCGCCCCTGTGTTCGCCATCCACGCAGGTTAGACCGCCATCGGCTGTTGCACCCCATGTCTCAAGACGTGGGCCGCTATCTGTTCCTGGGCAAACTGCTGTGCAAGGTACAGGTCCACCAAGTCGGTCAAACCACCCACGTACAGCCGCCCGTTCAGCGCGTTGTCGTTCCGCAACTCTTCCAGGGTCAGCTTGTTCCGCTTGATTCCGTTACAGGTCCGGTGAAGCAGGGCCAAATTGTACAGTTCATCGTTCCCCTGTGCTCCCTCGGTGGACCGCCGGGCGCGGATATGGTCCACTTCCAGCAGGGTATCGTCCAGGCTCCCATTTGGCCGGCGCGGTTCGTAGCCGCAACCCCAGCAGACCGGGCCGAACCGCTCAATCAGCAGCTTCTTAGCTTCCTCTTTTGGGATTCTCCCTGACCAACTGGCTGATTGGGTAGTGCGCCTTCCCCGCCGTCCTTGCTCCAGAGGGTGAAAAGGGGCAGGGTCTTTGTCGGTGCGCTTGGGCAAGGCATTGGGGCCAATGGTCTTTGACCGGGCCTGCTGCATCTTGGTCTGATGCTCTCCCAGCACCGCCCGCGTGGAGTCGGTCATATCAGACAGCGCAAAGCCATTCAGGTAGAACCGTCGCTTGAGCATAGTCCAGGAGCGATAGGCCATGTCGCAAGCTATCCACTTGCGCTTCAGGCTCTCAGCGGCAACCGCAGTGGTGGCGCAACCGGCGAAGATGTCCAGTACCACGTCCCCGGGGTTGCTGCTGGCCTTTATCAGCCGCTCATAGAGGGCCAGGGGCTTCTGGGTAGAGTAGCCGACGAACTCCCCGCCGCCGGTGCTGTAGTTGGTGAATCCGGTAGGGTCCAGGATCAGGTTCTGCGGCGGATTCCCCTTGTCGGCAGCAGCATATCGTTTCAGCCCCGGCCAAACGCCCTTCTTGGGGTGGGTAATCAGGCCAGCATCATCCAGTGCGTCAAGGCGCTCGTGGACGCTGCTCAAGCTGGTGTAACCGGGGATGAATCGCTCCTCTATCCAGTAGGCATAGGCGGATGATTTTGGCGGCGCCCAATGACGCCCCCTGGCAGCCACGTCATAGCCCTTCCACGGTTGCCCGGACTCTCCGTCGGTGGCACCGGCACCGGTCAGGTCGGAGAACCTGACCGGTCCGTTTTCGTCTTTTTGCGGATAGGCAGATTTCAACTGTTCCTCGGTCTTGGGCTGGGTGATTTCCTGCCCGTTCCAGGCGTATTCCGAGGACACCGAGTAGTAAAGCAGCGTATCGGTAATGTTTCCGTAACCCTTCGCGTCATTGTGGGATGTGGCCCGCCGCCAGGTGATGGCGCTGCGGAAGTTCTCCGCCCCGAAGATGGCATCCAGCAGCATCCGAAGGTAGCTATTGGCGTGATGATCGCAGTGAACGTAGATGCTGCCCGTAGTCTTCAAGACCCGCCGGCACTCAATCAGCCGGGTAGCCATGAAGCAGATGTAGGCGGCCTCGTTCTCCGTGGCGCAAGCCTCGACCGCCTGAACCACCGCAAAGACTCTGGGGTAATCATCTTCTATGCGGGCCTTCCAGTCCGGGTGAACGTCATCATCCCAGTTCCAGTAGTCCTTGACCCTGGATTCCCCTATGCCTTCGTTGTGGGCCGCCTTGTGAGACTTGGCCAGGGCCTTTTCCTCGGCAAGTTCCTTCCTGCTGATGGGCGGACGGGGCCTGCTGGTAAAGGTCTCATTTGCCGCGAAAGGCGGGTCTATGGCAATCAGGTCGATGCACTCGTTGTTCAAGGACCGTAGGAAGGCCAGGTTGTCCATAATCGCCAACGTGCGGTTCGATACGTTCAACCTGCTCATGTGTTACCTGCCCCGGCGTGGCGAATCCCCTGCCAACTTCCGGTAGGCGGCCTTCACTTGGCCCCAACCCTTGCGGCCTGGGAGATTGCCCGTCCTCTTTGCTGCCGTGTATGCCTGTTTAATCCGGTTGCGGCTTCGTGTCCTTGCCATCAAAAATCCTCCGGCGCGAAACCGTCGCCGGAGGTATTGCCAATGGCCGAGACAGGCTGATACCATCAACCCGTCCTGGACAGAGGAACCGCCTCCATAGTTGCGTTACGGTTCCGCGCTCGCCCGCTGTTAGCGCAGCGGGTGTTGCGTTTAGATGGGCTGATTCTATCAGCAGTCAGCTTGATTCGTCAAGTGAAGTATGTAATTCCCTATTAAAGCACGATTGCCCTGCAAGGAACGAGAGAAGACGGGAGACGTGGTGATATCTTTATACTCTTGGGGCTGAAGTTGGACATGTTCCTGGTTCTCTGACTGGCGCCCATATCGGGTTGAAGGGAAGGACTTGAGGCCCCTCGGCAGGCTCAGGGCGGCATGACTCCTCGATTGGGTGTGCAGCGGAAGCAAGGAGGTGGTTGCCCTGAGCGAAGAAGGAAGTTGAAGGCACTAAGAAAAGGGCCGGTGGAAGAATCCACCGGCCCTGATTGCCTTGGTTGAGTGAAGTATGGGGACTAGATGTAGTCCTCTTCCTCCATCATGCCCATGTTGTCCCGGCTCTGGGACAGACCACGGGCGACCTCGGTGCGGAACTTCTCGATCATGTCGTCGGTGATGGTTCCGCCGTTGGCCATGGCTTCCTTCTTGAACTCGGTGAAAGCCCACTCTTCGGTGTCGCCCTGAGGCATTTCGAAGAAACCGGCATCGAAGACCGGCATTTCGCCGGGGCCGAAGTAGCCCTTGCCTTCCAGGGTGTAACCTTCGAGGTCGTGGGTGCCCTTGCCCAGTACCTGACCGGTCTCGGCATAGTGCTCCATGACGTTCTGGAGGCCGTACTTCTGGATGGGGCAAACCTTCATGCAGATGCCGCAGCCCAGGTAGCGGGCCATGACGGGGCGGCAGCGCTTGAAGTAGAGCTTGTTCTTCTCAATTCCCCGCCACCAGATCTTGTCGCGCATCAGGGCGCGGCCCGGGCAGCGGTTCACGCAGACCTGGCACACCTGGCAGAAGGCGTGGATGCCGTAGTCCACCGGCTGATCATAAGTGACGTTGGCGTCGGTGGTGATCATCATGATGCGGCAGCGGGAGCCGACGTGGGGGGTCAGCAGGTAGCCGCAAGCGCCCAACTGGCCGGTACCGGCAGACACGAACATGGGAATGTAAGGGCCGGTGTTGTCGTTGGGACTGTGAACCTGGGCGCGGTAGCCAAGGCTGCGGATATAGTTGCCGAGCTCCAGGCCGGCAGCGCCTTCGGTCCGATAGGTGCTGGAGTGCACGATCTCGGCGTCAACGCTGGGGATGGTCTGGGTGGGCTCGAAGTCCTGCTCGTAGGCCAGGCAGACGACGTGGGGGAATTTCACCCAGTCCTTCTTGCTCTGGTACGTGTAATGGGGGTCGTAAGCGGTGATTCCGACTTCGACGTAACCCAGTTCACGGGCCTTGGCCTTGATCAGTTCGCTGACATCTTCGCCGGTGGGCTCAGCGCTGGGCTCGAGATCGCCGGTGAGGCGGGCGCCCATGATCAGGGAGCGGTTGAGCTTGTCATGCTCCTTGCGGATCTCACGCATTTCGACGTGCTGGTCGCGAATGGCGTTGGCCCAGTCGCGGGAAGCGCGCTCGGTGATATTCATGGTCTCCACTGGATATTCCCGTGCGTACCAGTCGACTTCACGCTGAACCTTGGGAATACCAGGAACGGTTTCCAGTTCTTCGGGTACGGGGATAGTTACGGGGGCGTCGCCCACGTTCTTGCCGGGTCGAACAACCTCATGTCCGATTTTGAGCATAGCTACTCCTCCCTTTGATTGTCTTGAACCTACGGTCAAGTCTTGGGGCTAACGATAAAGGTTGCGTTTTTATTTGTCAATACTATGGGGTATCCGATTTTGTATTCCTTTTTTCGATAATGAAAAACGTTCCTCAGCATGTTTTTCCATAGTGAATTTCGGTCAATGCAGCGCGTGTTCCCGGACGGTAGCCTTGCCAGCAACCGGACAAAAAAGGTAGCGGGGTTCTCGCTCTGCCGCGTGGGAAGGGAACGACGAACAGGAGCGCAGGGAGACTCTCGCATTCCTTTTAACGACAGACTCGACAAACATTCCATTCTGCTGCGGCGTTACGGCTGCGGCCAGCGGAAGGCGGCCCGGGCGGATTTGCCGAATACCCACTCCCTTTCATCCTGGTTCTTGAAACAGGGATACTCTTTCAGGGCTTCCAGGGAGTTACGGTAGCCTTCCCGGCCACCTACCGGGGGGAAGTCGCTGCCCCACATCATCCGCTCCGGGCCAAAGGCCTCGTAGGCCATGTCCACCAGAGGGGGTACCTCATCAAACATAAAGTGGGCTGCCAGGGGACGGGGACGGACGCAGAACTCACCCAGGCCGCCGAATTTGATGAAAGTGTTGGGGAAACGAGCCAGGGTAAGCGCCGCCCGGTAGTGTTCGTATGGCGGCGTGACGGACTCCGGACTCTGGGGCCGGTACGCTCCGGCCAAGTGCTCGAGGATGACGGTCAGGTTGGGGAACTGCTCCACGATGGCCTGGAACCCCGGTTCAGCCGCCTGGGCCGCGCTGCGAGCGTAACAACTCACGGGTAGCCGGAGGTCGGAGGCCTTGCGCCAGATGGCCAGGGGGTCGGGTCCAGGAGAGCGTTCGTAAGGGTGCAACCGCACCGCGATAACCTCTTCATGCTGGGCCAAACTCTCCAAGGTATCCGGGGCGTTGGGGTCGGTCACGTCCACCCAGACCACGGCGCCAAAGCGGCCCGGGAAACGCTTGACACACTCCAACAAATAGTCGTTGTGGTAGTTGCCCGCGTGCTGGATTAGCGCGGTCTTCTGAACGCCGTTCACGTTCATCTGGTGGAGGGTGGTCTCCACCGGCTCAAACCAGTTGACCCCGGCGTGGCTGTGAGTGTCGATTATCATCATGGGACTTGTCCTCCGCGACTTGCGAGATATGGTTTTGGGCTATTCTTCGTTCAGGAACAATCGTTGGGCGTTGCCGCAACAGATCAGGTCCACGTGCTCGGCAGCAAAACCCGCATTCTCGATATTGGCGGCAATGGGCGATCTCGAACCGGCGAAAACGTAGTCGGAGCCCAGCAGCAGGTGGTCAGCGCCGGCTATGTCGCGCATCAGGCGCAGGGCCGGGGCAGACACGGCCACGTTATCGTAGTAAAGCAGGGGCAGGTAGTCAGAGGGCCGGTCGCGCCGCAATTCCACCGGACGGCCGTTTCCGCCCAGGTAACCGTCGTCAATGCGGGCTGCCTGGTAAGGGAGATACCCGCCCCCGTGGACCAGCATCATTTTGAGATCCGGGTGGCGGTCAAACAGGCCTCCAAGGATGAGCTTGGCGGTGGTGATGGTGGTGTCCAGGGTGCGGCCCAGGGAAAAGGCCAGGTAGGACGGGCGGATGCTGGCGCCAAAGCCGTGGGTAGGCGGGTGCATAACTATGGGGACGTCCAGGGCTTCGGCGGCGTCCCACAGGGGTTCGAAACTGTCCCTGGCCAGGTCCTGTTCCGCAGGGTCGGCGGCCAGCGTTACCCCCAGCATGCCCAGTTCGTCGACGGCGTACTCCAGCTCCCGGGCGGCCAGGGCGCCGTCCTGCACGGGCACGGTAGCCAGAGCGGCAAAGCGGCCCGGGTGGGTCCCCACCAATTCGGCCAGGTGTTCGTTGAAGAGCCGGGCCCAGGTAGCGGCATTGCCGGGGGAGAGGGTATAGCCCTGGATGTCTAGCCAGGAGCCGAGAATCTGAAGGGTCAGCCCCTGTTGGTCCATCCATTCCAGGCGGGGTTCCAAATGGGCCAGGCCGCCGATGGGGCGTAGGTGGACCAGGCCTTCAAACTGCAGGGCCGGTCCCCGGTCCGTGTCCTCAACGGTAACGCCCAGGGTGGCGCCGGACCTCCGGGCTTCGTCGATCAGTTCTGGCGGGACGATATGCGCATGGGAGTCGATGCGCTGGGGCTGATATGCGGTCATAAGCACCCTCCGTTCACCAGCTTGAAATTTCAGTGGGGATTCTATAGCAAAACACCCCGGCCTTAAATGGTCGGGGCGGCTGTTCCCGGTTAATTGGATATGGTGGAACGCATCAGCTTAATCTTTCAGCGGAGGCGGGAACCCGTTTGCCCCAGGTTGGAGGTACCAGCCTTCGGGAGAACGACGGTTCGGCCCCACGCCTCCATCGATGACCCGAACGCCATCACGAAGCCACCGTCAGTAGGGGTTGCCCCACGTCTTCTGCGCAAGGACTTTGAAGAGCTGAGAAGGTGCTACAGCGCAGCTCCCTCGTAGCGGAGCAGTTCCACGAAGCCGTCCTCATCGTCGGACCAGGCGAAAAGGGCCGCTTCCACCACCCTGTGTTCGTCGATGCCGACCACCAGTTGCTGTACGGGATAGGCGGGACCGTCGCCCCAGGGGCTGGCGGCTACCTGGCGATCGGTAGGGGAGAAGTAGGCCTGGCCGTTGGGGTGGGAGTGGTAGATGACCCGGGGAGGGTAGTCGCCGTCCAGGGTGCGGTTGAGCTCCAGCAGGTCGGTGGCGCTGAAGACGTAGGCACGTTCAGCGGTGCGATCCGCGACGGTGGGATGGTTGCCGGAATCCTGGTCGTTGACGCAGGGGTGGATGTCGGTGGCGGCGTTAGCCGTCCGGGGACCGGCCAGCCAGCCACAGCATTCGTTGGGGAAGCTGGCGCGGGCCTGCCGGTAGATGGCATCCAGCAGGGACCGGTCTATGAATACCGGCTGAATGGAAGGCTGGCTCTCGGGCGCTGGGGGCATGGTTCCTCCGATAAAGACAGACACCTGCGCCGGCGTCTTGAGTTGGGACTGACGGGCAAGGGACTAAACTTTATGAAAATTTGTTTATAAACTCTGGCAAACCAATGCTGGCGTTAATATAATTAGGAATCATAATCGTCGCGTGACTCCAAATAAGCTACCAGAATGAATCTTGGAAAGGGATTTGGACGTAACAATCGACGGTGAGAATCACGCAAACCCTATAGTAGGGAAAGGAAAGCTGCGGTTATGAAAAACAATGCCAGGTTCTTCTTCAAATCTTGCGCCCGGTGCGGGGGCGATATGGTCCAGGACCGGGACTTTGACGGGTATTTCCGCAAGTGTTTGCAGTGTGGCCGCATTATTGACCTGGGTCCCACGCTGGAGCCGTTGACGGAAGCTGCCGAAAGGAAGCTGGCGGCCTGATGGTTTCCTCCGGTACGCCTGCAATCTCCGCCGCACACAGCGCAAACCCTCGGAATGAGCTTGATGGCAAAAGCCGGCCGGCTGCGTGCATGGCCGGTCGGCTGCTACCCGGGCCTCACCCGCGCCCCGCCCGTATCCTTCCGATGCTCGGCGTAGGCGTGCACCGACCTTTCCTGGTCGGGAGTCTGGATGGAGCCGGGGCGAAGTTCGCGAATAAGGTCGATGGCCGTCTGGGGCTCGTAGCCCATGTAGACCATGTAGGCGGCCAGGACGGTGCCAGTACGGCCGATGCCGGCATGGCAGGTTACCACTACGGGACGCTCCCAGTTTTCGATCTGCTCCTCGATCCAGCGGCACATTCGGTCGATCTGTTCAAGGGTAGGAGCGGAGAAATCGGCCACCGGCTCGAACATATCATAAAGATTCCAGAGTTCTGCGGAGATGGTACTTTCTTCCATCCTGAGAACAGCCCCGATGTCCTGGCGCTGAAAGTAGATCAGGTCGCGACGACTGGTGGGGCCCATGGCGCCGGCCAGATAGCCCTCCAAAACCCAACTGAAGTTCATATGTGCCAACAGTAATCTCCGTCCCGGTTCCGGTGAGGTGTCCGGGGCCAATTATACTGCCTGACCATTGGCAAGCCAACACAAGGGTAAAGGGGAGCGAGTACGCATTTCAGGCGGGTTCTTGCGGGAAACCAGGGCAGCCACAAGGGCTACCCTATAATAATGAACGTTGGGGGCAGAATAACAATAACCGGAGCAGGGTAACCGGATCGAATCACCTGATTTTCAATGGTGGCGGTTGGGGTGAAGAATAGTAAGGAATCAAGGGTTTAGATTCGGGGATGGAGCGCTCAATGGACAGGAAATGGGGCTGGGAAGATTCCCGGCCCCATTTAGTTGGACTGAGAGAATAGCAGGATGCTCTCCTCCTTTGTGCTAATAGCGGAGCAGTGGAGATGGAACCAGCTTCTGTCCCAATGGGTCCACAGCGAGCCTGGCTTGTTCCAGGGTCACTACCCCCAACAGTGCTGGCTCATCTTCGCCGGCGAAGATGACCGGGGTGTGGAACTGCCTGCCTTCCAGCCTGATGACAGTTTCACCTACGTCCACGGGAACTTGCCTACCGTCGGCTAAAATTGAGGGGGCGGATTCGTCCACGGCAACGCCCAGCCGCTCCAGCATGGTTCTGGGCACTGCCGTGTAGCTTGAACCCGTATCCACGGTGACTTCCAGGTCCTCGAAGACAGTACCACCGGGGTTTCCCACCTGGACTGTCAGGTTAAGAATTCCCACTTTCCCACATCCCTGACCGGGGAGTAACCGCGGTCATTTCCGTTTAGCTTCGCGGAGATTACCTCATACATGCTCATCGGCATTGGCGAGGTGAGAGACAGCAACCATGAGCCTCCTTGCACCGCCAACGAAACTCTGCTCGGCCAGGGGCAAGGAAATCTTGAGAGAATTTCTTGTCCCAGGACCGGCGCCTAGTCCACATCCCAGCTTCTTATTCTTCGGGCGGGGGCCACTGGGTGCCACCTTCCGATGGGCGCTGCCCGGGGGCCATCCGGAGGCCATCCGACACCACCTGCTGGAATTCCCGGAGTATAACGTCGCCCCAATCCCTGGCCTTTCCAACTCGGAAGGAGGTGCGCTTGCCACGGGTGGCGGCGCGGACTTCATCGCCGGAGGCGCCTTCTGATGCCACTTCCTGGGCTATGGCATCGTCCATGGCGTCAATCTGGGGTACCAGGGAGCGGGCAGTCTCGATGAAACGGGATATTTCGCCCATTTCAGCGTCAAAGGTAACGAAGACGGGCACGGTGCCAGCCCGGTTTTCGGGCAGGAAGCTGTTGGTGATTTCCAGTTCGTCATCGCGGCTGAATACCTGGAGATTCAGCTTGTCGGTGGCGTCGGCCAGCCTCAGGATTGCCGGGGTAGTGCTCATGGCGTCTCCGCACCAGTCGGAGGTGAAGACGGCCAGGTTCAGGGGTTCTTCCAGCCCCTCGAAGAAGGCCCTGGTTTCCTCGGGTATCTCCACGCCGTTATAGATATCGATGAAGGGCTGCTTGTTGACCTTGATGTACTCGATGTACTCCTGGGTGGTCATTCCCTGTTCGAATTTTTCCCTGGAGAGAGCCACTTTGGTACCTCCTAAGTTAAAGCTCTTTCTTGATGGAACTCTAATAACCCGGGGTACGCCACTCGAAGGCAAGGGTGGCGTAGCGGACAAACACCGCGCCGCCGGGGGCGCCGATGGGCCCGTTCATGGCGAGGAGAGCGATGGTGTGCTGGTCGCCGGGCTTGGGCTCGATATCGACTACGACCCGCTGGGGAACGTTGAAACCCTGGACCGCGCCGCGGTCGCGGTTGCAGTCGCCGTCGATCCAGAGTTCGCCATAATCGTCGATACAGGTCTCGAAAATGCAGCGGGCGCCGGCGATGTCGCGGCCCTCAACCTGTTCGGGCAGGGTTATGTTGATGCGGTACCAGGCAAAGGTGACGCCCCGGGAGCGCCACTCGGTAAGGTCTTCACAGGCTTCCCATCCCGAGTCATCATAGTCCGGCAAACGGGCGGGGCTTCCTTCCAGTTGGGAAACGAGGCCCTCGTTGGGCTCGCCCGGCACCAGGCCGGGTGCCCAGCGCCACACGCCGCTGACTGCCTGCAGGTCGGCCGGGTCCTGGAGATTGAGTGTTCCTCTAGGCATTGATTGTTCCTCCGTAGTTGAGAGTCAGGGGTTGTTACCGTCCGGGTTGAAATACTCAGGTGCAGGGACAGACGGGCGTGCCTGCCCCTGCCGTGACCAAAAGATAGCGATACTGGATTGAGGCGCCCAAAGTGGGCAGCGCCAGGAGCCTTCCACCCTCTTCCCAGCCTTCCCTCACCAAAGGGCGAGGGGCTGTTATCAAGACCTTTATACACCCGTTATTCTGATTCCGGAGTGTACCTTGTAAATACGGTTTATGTTGACCAAAAGGGGGGTTATCTGTTCCACGTATTTGGCATTCAGCAGGCCGCCGCCGTCCACGGGGCGAAGGTCGGGGATCTTTTCGGTCAGGGCCATTACCAGTGACTTGGCGGCGGCGTTGTCGGCGCAGACCACCACGTCGCCTACCATATTATTGCAGGGTTCCTGAAGCTCCTCGGCGCTGATGTTCTGGAAAGCGGCCACTACGTGGGAATCCGGCAGCAGGGACTGGGCTTCCTCAGAGGCGGACCCGGCTTCTACCGGGACGGCGATGGCGCCCTTGCCCCGTTCGAAGCGCATGGGGGCGATGACGTTGACCACCACCTTGCCAGCCAGGTGACCGGCTAACTGCTCCAACATGGGCCGCTGGGCCTCATAGGGTACGGTCAGGAAGGCAGCGTCGGAGCGATGGGCGGCCTCGGCGTTATCGGCGCCTTCGACGCGGCCGGACCCGCCGACAGCCTGGATTGCGGCGGCAAGTTCTTCAGCGGCGGCCCCGGCGCGCTGGGCGTCCCGGGAACCGATTACCACGTCTTTTCCGGCCATGGCCAGGCGAAGGGCCAGACCCTTCCCTTCCGGTCCGGTGCCTCCCAGGAATGCCAGCATGGTCCTGCGCCTCCCCTTGGTTTCGCCCCTAATATAACACAGGAACGATAAATTTAAGGGCCGACCCAGGGCCTGTCGTCAACTTATTCCGTCACCCCGGCCCGCGAGCCGGAATCCAGGCGTGTCGTGGCGAACGTTCCGGCATCAGATGAGGGCGCTTGGTTCCGGCTTTCGCCGGATTGACGAGATCTCGCCATTTTGACGACACCGCCTGAAATTTTAATGATAAACGGGTGTTACATTGACGTTCCACGATGGGCGGGCCTAGAATTGCGGAGACCCGCAATGGTCGGCGATCAACGGTCAAGGGTCCCGCGGATTACCTGGCGCTCAATGGCGCTTTCCGGCCGTTGAAGCCTGCATCATTTGTGCCCCGAACCCAGGCGGGCCCGGGTATTCGCGGTGTGACGGTTTTGCAAGAATATCCAGGGCGGCAATTGCCAGAGCAATGGCGGTAAAGAGATGGACAGTAGGCCCCTGCGGGTGTTGTTCCTGAGCCCCTATTTCCGGCCCTACCTGGGCGGGATAGAGCGGGCCATTGAGCGGCTTTCCTTCCAACTGCTGGAGTCGCCGGGAGTGGAAGCCGTAGGAGTGCTGACCACCAAGTACTCTTTTCCGCCCACACCTCACCCGGAATGGCCGGACCGGGAACGGACGCCGGAGGGCCTTTCCATCTTCAGGGTCACCGGTATTCCACATAAGTCGATTCCGCTTTATTCGGTTCCCCTGGTGTGGTTTTCACCTGGCCAGATTCGCCAGTACCTGGACGAGTTTAATCCGCACATCATCCATTTCGTGGGAGATGGGTGGTTCTGGGGACACTTCTGGGCCCGTATCTGGCAAAAGGGCAGGGCCAGGTTCGTTTTTACTCCCTCGTACCACACTCTCCCCCTGTCGCGGGCCTGGCTGAAGCCCGTGAACCGGCTGCTGTGCCGGGGAGTGGACAAGGTGGTCGCGCTGACCAGGCAGGAAGCGGCGCAGGTCGGACGGGACTACAGCGTTCCCGAGGGGAAGCTGGCGGTTATAGGCTGGGGGGCCTCGGCCATGGGAGAAGCTGGCGGGAAAACCGGGACGCCGGAAGAGGATGCCGACGACCGGGTGACTATCCTCTGCGTGGGTCGGCTTAGCCGTCACAAGGGGCAGGCATGGCTCCTGGATGCCTACCGGCGGGCGCGGGAGAGTTTCCTGCATCCGACCCGCCTGGTACTGGTGGGACGAGAAGAGGACGCAGAGGCTGAGCTGCGGTCCGAGGTGAGGGCGGCCAACCTGGAGGACGAGGTAGTGTTAACCGGGGAACTGGACGACGAAGACCTGGGCAGTTGGTACGGAAGATCGGACATTTTTACTCTCTTCTCTCATTACGAGGCCTTTGGACTGGTCTATTTTGAAGCCATGCTTTGCGGGCTGCCCGTGCTCACCCACGAAGTGGGGGCCAACCGGGAACTGCTGACGCACGGGGCCGCGGTGGTCCCCCAGTTTGACTTGGAAGAAGCCGCCGCCCAAATGGCGCGGCTGGTGAACGAGGCCGAGCATCGTCGCCGGCTGGGAGAGGAAGGAAGGGCGTACGCGTCCCGGGAGTTTACCTGGGAGGCAGTGGCGGACAAATACCTGGCCCTGTACCGGGGCCAAGACACAGGAGGCTAAGGGTGGAGCGGGCAGAACTGGAAGCACAAGCAAGGCAAATTCTACTGACCAACCTGCGGAAGGGGGTGGCCGACTGGAATGGCAAGGAGTTCAGTTTCGTGGTCCCTTCGCTGACGGGCTATCCCTTTCAGTGGTTCTGGGACTCGTGCTTTCACGCCATCGCCCTCACCCACCTGGACCTGGAACAGGCCAAGGCAGAGCTTAAGACGCTGCTGAGCGGGGCCCAGCCGGACGGGTTCATCCCGCACATCATTTTCTGGGAAATGGAAAAACAGCCGGACTTTCTGAGCCGCAACATCGTGGGGATGACGTCGCCCTACTTCAGCGCGACCATCCAGCCCCCCATAGTGGCATATGCGGTGGAGCGGGTGTACCGGGCCAGCGGTGATGCGGACTTTCTGAACGCGGCCCTGCCGGCGCTGACCGCCTACTACCGCTGGTTACGTTACCACCGAGACCCGGACGGGGACGGGCTGATTGCGGTTATTCAGCCGGAAGAGGCAGGCACCGATTGTTCTCCGAAATACGATGAGGCCCTGGGGCTGGAAGAGCTGAGCAACCAGGGCTTTATCGCCGCCCTGCGAAAGGTCTATGCGGCCTACGAGCCCATGCGGGGGGATGACCGGCGAATCCTGGAGGCAGACATCTTCCACTTTGAAGACGTGCTGGTCAATTCCATCTACGCCTTTGGCCTGCGTTCGCTGGCGCGGATGCTGGGGGAATCGGACGAGGCGGAGGAGTTCCGGCGGGAGGCAGACAAGACCCGGGACGCCCTAGTGGAAAAGTGCTGGAACGAGGGGGCTGGGGCCTTCTTTGACCTGTCCGGGGTGGCCGAGAAGCAGGTGGAGGTGGTAACCATCAGTTCGTTGATGCCCCTGGTCCTGGCCGACCTGCCGCGCAACATAGTGGAACGGTTGGTTACCGACTGGGTGTCAAATCCGGAGCACTTCTGGCTGCCCTACCCGTTGCCCTCGGTGCCCGCCTCCGACCCCAAGTTCATGCCGGGAAACCCCAGGGGGTTTATCTGGCGGGGGCCAACGTGGGTGAATACCAACTGGTTCCTTTCCCACTCACTGAGAGGGCACGGGTACGCGGAACTGGCCGATACCATCGTCGCCAAGACCCACGAGGCAATTGAACTGTCTGGGTTCCGAGAGTATTACGACCCCTACACCGCGGAGGGATTGGGGGCCAGAAACTTCGGGTGGACGACGCTGGCCCTGGATTTATAGGCTCATAGCCGTAACTGCGGGGAGAATCCACCCGTTGGACACGAAAGCGCGCCGGGATACGAGAGCGCACCACAACCGGAACCTTACTAGAGGACGGAATCAGCTAAAGAGACCGGAAGCGCACCCCACATGAAACCAAACAAGGGGCGGGAGATTTTCCCGCCCCTTGTTCTTCAGGTTGACAGTAACCGGCGCGCTAATCCACCGCGGCCGGGGCCGGTTCGGCATCCGGGACTGGGTCTTCCACCACGGCCGCAATGGCCGACTCTGATGCCCCTGCCTCGGACGGGCCAGCGACCTGTTCCGAGGATGGCGAAACCTCCTCGGCGGTTTGGCGCTGACGACCACGGCGGCGAGACGGGCGCGCGGGCGGTGTCTCCACCACTTCGGATCCTCCCAGATCTGATGCCCCTGCCTCGGACGGGTCAGAAACCTGTTCCGGGGTTTGCGGGACATCTTCGGCGGTCTGGCGTTGACGGCCACGGCGCCGGGATGGTCGTGCGGGCGCACCTTCCACTACCTCGGACTCTCCCGACCCGGCTTCCTCGGCGCTTGGTTGCTCCGAAGCCTGTTCCGGGGTTTGCGGGACCTCTTCGGCGGTCTGGCGTTGGCGGCCACGGCGACGAGACGGGCGCGCGGGCGCAGCCTCCACCACTTCGGACTCTCCCGGCTCGGCTTCTTCGGCGCCGGGTTGCTCCGGAGCCTGCTCCGAGGTTTGCGGGACGTCTTCGGCGGTTTGGAGTTGACGGCCACGACGCCGGGACGGTCGCGCGGGCGGCGCGGCCACAGCCTCGTCCGCCACGGACTCCGGCGCCTCGGCTTCAGAAACAGCCTGGTCAGATGTTTCTGTGGCTTCGCTGACGGATTGACGCCGACCTCCCCGCCGGCGAGCGGTTCGGGCAGGTGGCGCAGGAGTTTCCTCCTCCACCGTCTCCTCCATCGCAACTTCGCCGGTGGGCGCTGTCAGTTGGTCCGACGTCTCCATTTCCGGGGGCGCTTCCGGCGCCTCTTCCACCGCAACCTCCGGCTCGTGGGCCCCGGTGTTGGTGTCAGGCCCCCACTGGCTGATCAGCGCTTCCCGGACCAGGGGATGAGTACGGTTGAGGTTGAAGGTACGGAAGCGACTGGTGCGACCGGTTTCCTCGTTCCGCTCCTGATGCCAGTCCCGGAGGAAAATTTCCTTGTCGCCCAGCTCACGGAGGAGGCGGGTTACGTAGGTGCGGGAGTAGGTGCGCCCGCCCCAGCGTCCGGTTATTTCCGGGTGCTCCGCTTCCAGGCCCTGGTGGAGAGCTTCGCAGATTTGGGCCAGCAGGAAGTTGAAGGCCACGTGGGTAATGCCCGCCTGGTGCTCCAGCATATCGGCCATGATGACCAGGTCATTGATGCGCCGTCCGTCCTGACCATCGCCCGGTCCCCGGGGCAATTCCAGGTGCGCCAGGGTTTCCTCCAGCGCCGTGGCCAGTTCCGGAGACAGGGCAGGAGGAGCAACCTCATCCATAGCTTCCGATTCCCCGGCATCGCTTGAGGCTTCCGTTTCAGTCGGGAGTTCCACAGTTAGGGAATCGGATTCGGACGAGGTTTCTGCTGCGACAAGGGTCTCCGGCGTTATATCCGTTTCGCCAGCTTCGGCCGGCTGCCCGGCGGCTTCGGTGGAGGTTGTCTCCACATCCGACACCGCACTGTCGGACTCGGCGGCAGTTTCGACGACTGCGGTGGGTTCAGACCGGGACTGGTCATCGAGAACTACTTCCTCGTCCGCGGCCACCGTTTCCACCGATCCCCGGTCGGAGCCGGGTTCGGAGTGGGCCTCTACCGGGTCGGGCTCGTCGGCCATGATCACCCAGTCCACCAGACCCACCGTTACCAGCTTGATGGTGCCTTCCTCGGCAGTGCGGAGCATCAGCTTCTTGAACCCGGAAAATCCCAGCTTTTTCTCGTCGAACCCGGGCACGCGGCGCATAATGCGCTGCTTGAGGGAAGTCAACAGTGGGGTGCGTCCGGCCTGCCGTTCGGAGCGGACGATTTCCTCGATCTGACGCATCACCTCGGACAGCTGCTGGCGATTGCCACCGTTGGACCTGGACGAGCGTTCGGTGGAAGCAGGCGTGGGCTCCGGTTCGGGCAGGTGCTCGGGATCAACGTCGATATCGTAGAGAATCAGCCCGTCCACCTGGTCGGCCAGGCGGCGGGATGTGCTCCACGATACGCCGATGATGATGACGCGCTTGCCGATGGCCCGCAGGGAATTGATGACGTGGATGAAGTCGGAATCGCCGGAAACCAGCACATAAGTGCCGATGTTGGGATAGGTATGGGCGCACTCGATGCAGTCCGCCGTCATCTTCACGTCCACGCTGTTCTTGACCCGCGTGGTCCTGGTGTTCATGGCGGAGGGACTTCCCAGCGGAAGGCGGGTGGGCACGTACACCGGTTCGATACCGGCGGCGTAAAGGGCAGGAGGGTCAATGATAAATTGGCTGGCGCCTTTTAGTTCGGGAGACCTGGTAACCCAGTCAGCGTAGGCCTTGGCCACCACCACCCTCCCGTGGTTGGAAACCTCCTCTTTAAGGGCGCTGACGTTTGGCGTCCTGCTGCCCGCGGCCAGGCTGATCTTGAAGTTTTCCCAGTCGATGAAAAGGGCTACGTCATCTCCTGAAATGGGGTAACCGTTTGCGTTAATGATAAGCTCGCATCTCCTGTGAAGCCTGAAGCATGCCTAAATTAGCAGTTTAGCCCCCGGCGCCAATCGCGTCAACAACAAGGCTTTACGGGTATTGTAAAGTTTCGGTGAAAGGCGGGCTGAAGACGGCGCGGCAGCCCCCCGGACCTGCTCCCGCCGCGTTCCGCAACCTGGGTCGCGGCAGTTGCGAAACTCCCCGTACCAGCTGCCCGCACCCGTGGAAGGTACCTGTAACTCCAACTCAACCTTCTGTTACGGGCTATTAGGGGCCTATATACGTGCTGGACTGGAATTCCCATTCATGCTAAAACTACCCCACTATTCGGGGAGGAGTTCCGGTTGCTGACGTATGCGAAATTGCTCCTCATTGCAACCATGCTCTACAACCTTGTTGAGGGGGTAATAGCGATATGGTCGGGCATAGTGGCCGGCAGCATCGCTCTGGTGGCATTCGGGGCTGACAGTTACCTGGAAGTAGCCGCGGCTTCCCTGGTCCTGTGGCGGTTGGGCATACGGGATGAGGAGTACTCGGAGAGGATTGAACACCGGGTTGTCAGGTTCATTGGCTGGACCTTCATCGTCCTGTCAGCGGCCATAATATTCCAGTCGGTTTGGGCGCTGATGGAAGGCGCCGGAGCCGAGAAATCGTTGCTGGGAATAGTATTGGCGGTGCTGTCGGTTACGGTGATGCCCCTGGTCGCCTTCTGGAAGTTGCAAATTGCAGCGAAGGGCAACCTGCAGTCCGTCGCCATTGAGGCCAAGGAAACCATCGCCTGCTCTGCGCTGTCGGTAACGCTGCTGGTGGGGCTGGCGGCCAATGCCCTGCTGGGCTGGTGGTGGCTGGACGCCGTAACGGCGCTGCTGCTGGTGCCGTGGCTGGTACGGGAAGGGCTGGAGGGCGTCCAGGACCAGAGTTACCACGCCTGGCTGAAAATCTGCTCCTGCCGGCCGTGCCTGTTTGGGTTGAGGATGTGCCGGGCCGTGTGCTGCGCGAGCTAATGCTTCCCATTGGACCGAGTGTTCTCGCGGGCCGGTCTAGGCAGGGAATACGAACCTCAGAAGGAACCGCTTCGCAACCCATCCCAAGGGTAATAGCAGGGCTGACCTGAATCACCGCACCCTGATGAGACAGCGTTCTTAATCAGATGGGTTTGAATGAGGGGCAGGTCAGCCACAAGGCATGGCCTAAGAAACAGCCAGGCACACCGACCGGCCCGGTACGTTGCGCCCGGCGATCAGGGCATTTGCATTGTGATTCAGGGAAAGCTGGTCGTTCCCGCGCCGAAGGGAAACTTGAACCCGGAGACGGGGCGCTTCTCCCTTGAGCAACAAGTGCCGCCTTCTTGCCCAAATCAAAATGCCATGGCCCTGCCCGTGACGACGCAGAGTTCCGTTTCAAGTGGTCTGGCTAGTCTCTTTTCCGGCCTGCGCCGATATCGAGGAATCCTTCCCCTGTTGAAAGGGGATTTCTCTATAGCCTGCATGGGCTGCGGCTTTCGCTGGAGTGAAGGGTTGGGGTTTGGAATATACATCCAAACACCCTGGTCACCTAAATTGGAACCCTGCGCCAGAAGGGGGGACGTGTGCGGGCGGTTCATTCAAGTGCTATAATCCTTTGCCGTAAGCCCTGCGATGAGCGGGCCTTTTATGTGTAAATCGACACAAGAATAACGAAATCGGCTGGCGTAATGGCCGGCCGCCCTAGAGGTACCAGGAGGACAAGTGAGGATCCAACCCCATAATCTGCGAACGCCGGGGCCTACGCCCATCCCCGAAGAGATCTACGAAGCCATGTCGGACCCCATGATCAACCACCGGGGGCCCGAGTTCTTCGAACTGATAACCGAGTGCACGGAGATGCTCAAGCAGGTGTTCATGACGGAGAACGACCTGTACATCCTGACCTCGTCGGGTACCGGCGGGCTGGAGGCATCGGTGGTAAATACCCTGTCGCCGGGCGACCGGGTGCTGGCAGCCAGCGCCGGTTCCTTTGGCGACCGCTTCGCGGACATGCTGGATGCCTATGGGGCCGATACTCAGCGGATTACCTTCGAGTGGGGAGACCCCATCGACCCGGAGGCCATCCGG
This sequence comes from Dehalococcoidia bacterium, assembly GCA_965207275.1. GTDB lineage: Bacteria > Chloroflexota > Dehalococcoidia > Lucifugimonadales > UBA3495 > Bin22. The sequence continues at coordinate 481,000 of CBDBMH010000002.1, read as the reverse complement.
CGGGCCCTGCGGGACGATCCGGACATCAAAGCTGTCATCGTCACCCATAATGAAACGTCCACCGGCGTAACCCACGACCTGCAGAGCATTTCCAGCGTGGTGAAGGGCGAATTCGGCAAGCTGCTTATCGTGGACGCAGTGAGCAGCCTGGGTTGCGTGCCCCTGCCGGTTGATGGCTGGAACTGCGACGTGGTAGCCACCGGGTCCCAAAAGGGCTTCATGATTCCCCCCGGACTGGCCTTTATAAGCTTCAGCGACCAGGCCTGGGAGGCGCAGAAATCGGCCACCCTTCCCCGGTTCTACTTTGACCTGGAAGAGGCCCAGAAGTACCTGGAACGCAAACAGACCCCGTGGACTCCCAATCTATCGGCCATGTACGGACTGCGAGTCGCGCTGGAGAACATCATGGCGGAGGGACTGGAGGGGGTCTTTGGCCGCCACGCCAGCATCGGCCAGTTCACCAGGGACGGAGTGCGGGCCCTGGGCCTGGAGTTGCTGTGCACCGACGAGGCGCGGGCTTCCAACACGGTTACCGCCATAAAAATGCCGGCGCACATTGACGGTGACCAAATGATAGAGACGATGCGGACGGAGGAAAACGTGGTGCTGGCTGGCGGCCAGGGCAAGCTTACCGGCCACATTTTCCGCATTGGCCACCTGGGCTACGTTACCGAGGAGCACATACAGGAAGTGCTGGATGCCCTCTCCCGCGTGCTGCCCCGGGTGGGGTTTTAGGACTTCGAAAAAGGCGACTGAAACATTCGGGGGCGGCATTGCCCCAAGCGGCGCGGTGAATCCAATGAGAGGACCCCGCCGGGTGGAGTCCCGGAACCAGCAGCCGCCTTTATCTTTCTTGCAGGGTTTTGCCTATGTCCATGTCCCAGTTGCAGCAGACGATGGCCACCCTCCGGATGACGCTGGCGGAGTTGCAGAACAAGGAACAGCAACTGGATGCCCTGATCAGCCAGTTCCGGACCCAACTGCAGCGGCTGCCCCGCCAGGTGATCTACGGCCGCACTCCCCTGGATGTTTCACTCTCATCAATGGGGGAAATTGAAGAACGGCTGGCGGACGCGGAAGCCACCAAGCGCAGGCTGCTTGCCATTAAGAAGACGGCCATGGAAGAGCTGGCCGCGCTGGAATCGGTGAAGCAGGTGGACGAAGCCAAGCGATCACTGGCCAACCTGAAGCGCAGCATGCGGCTGGAAGGGGAAACCCTGGAAGGGCTGGCGGAAGTCCGGCGCCTGGAATACTTCATTGCCGAACACAGCAGGCTGGCGGAACAGGTTATTACCTCCCGCTACCAGGAGCGGCAAGGGGGATAGCCGGCAAGCCGGAGGGATTCCCCCGGCCGAGGTACCTGGCCCCCTTCTTGACCTTCCACCGTCAACGCTCCCGCCGACAGGGTCGTGATGAGGGGACTTCTAGCCCCCGTTTTGGCCCTTCACCTTGATGGGGCAGGCATCCTCATCTATTAACGTCGGTTGACTGGCAGTCAGTAGACCATGTTCCAGCAACCAACCTCCCAGAACTCCACATACCTACTTTCGCACGTATCCATAGGAAACTGGAGAGAGACCCCGTCCTCAACCACCTGCCGGATTCCGGCCTGCGCCGGACTGACGGTTTATCCCCGGCCCACGTCAGAACGCATCAGTACTGCTAGATGGTCCCATCCAGGCGGTTGATCACCAGGCCGGTGGGAAGCTTGGGATAGAAGAACGTGGACTTGGAGGGCAGCCGTTGGCCGCCACCGACGATGCTTTCAAAGGCGTCCATGGGGAAGGGCTTCAGGAGGAAGCCCAGTTGTTGAGCGCCGCCGGTGACCATGTCCGTGGTGCGTTCAGCGTCATGGCTGTAGTCGACGTGGCGGGCGAGGGCGTCATCACCCAGCGTTGGCTTGATGACCTGTTCGTCCAGCAGCCAGGCCTCGGAAACAGCCAGTTCGCCCCACTCCCTCCAGCCTATGCCGTCGCGCAGGGTCAGTAGCCTGGCCTGGTCCGGTTCCGGGCCGACCAACCCCACCGCATGGCGACTCCGTCCCTCTTCAATCACCATCCGTCCCAGGCCCTGGCCACCACACTGGGCCAGGTCGACCGGCCGGGCATCGAAGAGTTCCAGAAGGCTCACTTCCAGTCTTTCCAACTGCTCCGGCGAAAGGCTGCCGATGACCTTGTGGTAAGGGAGCAACTGGAGGCCGGCATCGTCGAACTCCGTCAGGGACATCATAACGTAATTGGAAGCGGCGTCCGATGAGGATTCGGGTCGGGACCTGCGGTACCTGAGCGCCGCCTCGTAGCGATGGTGGCCGTCGGCCAGGAAGACCGGGCGTTCCTGGAAGAAGGCGGTGATCTGACGTTGCAAGCCGGTATCGGAGATACGCCACAAGGCGACCTGGCCAATGTTGCATTCGGGGTTGCCCGAGGATTGCAGATCGGGAGCGGCGGCGGTTATCTGATCCATGATGGGCGCCAGGTCGCTTTCCGCATCCCGGTATAGGGTCATCAGGGGGCTGAACTGGGTCATGGAGGCTTCCAGCAGGGCCACCCGGTCCAGCACCGCGGGTTCGCGGGTGAACTCGTGGGGCAGCACCGAGCCTTGCCCGTATTCTTCCACCAGGATGCCGCCGAACAAGCCACTTTGCTGCTTCATTTCGCCCTGGTCCTGGTAGGTGTGCCGCATCAGGTAGAAGCAGGGGACGTCTTCCTGCCGCAGCGCCCCATTTTCCAGCCATTGACGGAACAGGGAGGCCGCGCGCTGGTAACCGGCCTGGGGATTCAACGGGTCGGGCTGCTCCCCTCCTTCCAGGTGGACGGCGTTGTAGGGACTGAGGCCCTGGAGGGACTCCTTGAGGGCAGGGCCAATCATGTCGTAGGGGGGGCAGAGCAGGTCATCCAAGCTGCCCGCGACCTGCGGCACATAACGGCAGCCCCGGAAGGGGCGGAAAACGGCCATAGCGGTAACTCCTGACGAGGCTGCAGAAATTATAGGTTAGGGGAGTGAGGAGAGTCCAGAATGGGCTTTAGCCGGTTAGCTTTCCCTTTCAGGTGGCATTGGCTGGCAAGAGCGCTTGGGGCATGGCAAAGGCGAGTTTGAAACTCGCCCCTACCCGCCGCAAGCCACCTGGAACCGAAGGCTGCCGTCAAGTCTTTTTCCTTGACATCAATATACGCCAATACCATAATGCCCGTAACCGCTATCTGATCCACACCGAAATGGGCGTTGCCAGCTTCTTTGCCAGGGTTTCTCAGGAGGGTGTCCATGGCTACTGTCAAGTATTCGCTGGACGAATTCATTCATGACATGGAGGCGCTGCTGAAGGAGCAACCCGGCCAGCACCACATTTTCGACCACGGATCTTCGTACTTGGAGAAGCTGATTGCCAATCCCGCCGCCATTCCCCAGCAGTACCTGGAGCCGGTGGGACGGGGCGCCCGCAGCAACCACGGCTCCTATGCCCTCTATCAGGGTGACAGCGGGCTGCTGATAACGTCGGTGGTTTGGGGCCCCGGCGACCACGCGTCGCCCCATGACCACGGCACGTGGGGCATGATCGGGGTGATGGGCGACCACTTGACCGAGACCCGATTCCGGCGGGTGGACGACCGGTCCGTGGAGGGTTACGCCAGGCTGGAAAGGGACCGCAGCGTGGAGTTCACCTCGGGCGAGATCACGCTCCTCATTCCCGAAGTGGACGAGATTCACCAGATGGACAACTTTACCGATCGCCCCACCGTGGAAATCCACGTTTACGGCGACGACTTGCGGGGCCTGAACCGCTGCCGCTATAACCTGGAGACGGGAAAGATTACGCCCTTTGCAACTGAGAAGTACGACAATTGCTAGACGGAGTCGGGAAATAGACTCGAAGCGGAGATAGAGCGGCGCCGGCGCGGGCGACGGAAGCGGCTGATTGATGGCCTGCCCCATCCCCGAATCCAGTTCGGTACAGCCTCGAAGCTTATAAGATCGAGAAGGTAGAGGAGTCGTTCAGAGCTTCCTCAGGCATTCAAGCGTAGTCCCCCTGAATCCCCGCCAGGGGCGCACGGGGGACTACTTAGTATCAGACAGGTTGAGGTGAACAGAATATGTCCCAGCAAGTCTCCGCCGAGGCTGTTGCCTCCCTGCTGGAGGGCAACGAATCATTCGCCCTGATCGACGTGCGCGAGGCCGGCGAATACAACAGCACCCACATACCGGGTTCCAGCCTGATACCCCGCAGGGAGCTGGAGTTCCGTATCGCTGCGTCGGCGCCCCACCTCGGAGCCCACATCATCCTGTGCGACGACGACGGCCGGCGGGCGGCGTTGGCCGCCGGTACGCTGAAGGGATTGGGGTATTCCAACGTATCGGTGCTGGAAGGGGGCATTAACCGCTGGGCCAGCCTGGACTACCCTACCGAGTGGGGTGTCAACGTGCCCAGCAAGGACTTCGGCGAGAGGATGGAGGTGGTCCACCACGTGCCGGAGATTGACGCCGCCGACCTGCACGAACGCATTGAGCGGGGCGACAAGCTGGTTATATTGGATACTCGCACACCGGAAGAGTATCGCCGGTTCTGCATCCCCGGGGGACGGAGCGTTCCCGGAGGCGAACTGGCCCTGCGTATCACCGACATCACTGCGGAACTGGACCCGGATACCACGGTGATCGTGAACTGCGCGGGACGCACCCGCAGCATTATCGGCACCCGGGTCCTGCAGCGCATGGGCCGCCAGAACGTCTTTGGACTGAAGAATGGGACGTCGGGCTGGGTATTGGCCGGTTACGATCTGGAATCCGGAGCGGACCGGGTTCAGCTGCCCCAGCCCTCCGCCGAGGGCCTGGCGGAGGCCGAGGCCTACGCCGACCGGCTAGCAGAGGAGGACGGCGTACGCTACCTGGACATTCCGGGTCTGCAGGAGATGATGGAACGAAGCAAGGCTGAGACCGTCTATTTTGTGGACGTGCGCACAACCGCGGAGTACACCGAGGGCCATATTCCGGGCTTCCGGTGGTTCCCCGGCGGACAGGCGGTGCAGCGTTCCGACGAAGTGGCGGTGGTCAGGAACACGCCCATTATATTTGCGTGCGATGACAAGGTGCGGGCCACCCTTACCGCATCGTGGTACCGCCAACTGGGCCACGAAGAGGTGTACGCCGTGGCCGGTGGGGTAGGGGCCTGGGCCGCCGCCGGGCTGGACGTGGAAACCGGCGCTCCGGCGGAGCCGGTCCTGGGCATGGAGGATGCCAAAGCCCAGGCCAGGGAAATTTCGTTAAAGGAACTGGAGCGGGGGCGGGCGGCTACCACCAATTCCGCAATTATTTTCGTGGATACCAGCGGCGATTTTGCCCAGGGTCACGTGCCTGGAGCGCGCTGGGTGTCCAGGGGTTGGCTGGAACTGCAGGTCAGCGCCCTGGCGCCGGACAAGGCGGCGCCGGTTACGGTTACCTGCCGCGACGGGCAGAACTCGGTTTTTGCGGCAGCCACTCTGCGGGGACTGGGATATGCCGACGTTACGGTGCTGGCCGGGGGAATGAATGCCTGGAGGGCGGCCGGCCTGGCGGTGGAAACGGGGCTTTCGGGAGTTATGAGTCCGCCCACCGACCTGGTGGCCAGCGGCCCGGACCGGAACTATGCCGACATGATGAATTACCTGAGGTGGGAGACGGCGCTGGGGGAGAAGTACACTGAGGCCTGATTTGCTGGTACCGCCGGTTCAATGAGCTTCCCGGTTCCGTCGGAGGCTTTTGGAGGAACTGTCTCCCCGTTTCCGGCCTTACCCTGTTCCGGGTGGAAGGCGCAATGATGCTTAGCGGGGCTCTTCTGAAGAGGGAGAAACTACATCCTGGAGATTCTGAGGAATACTAATGCCCATCATCGAACACAGTACCGTCAGGATGCCGGCGCCAGTGGAGTACAAGGCTGAACGCACCTTTGTTTCTGCTGACCAGGGCGCAGTCTCCCTGACGGTTAAAGAGGTCGAGTTACATCCTGGCTGGGAGGGACGGCTGCATACCCACTCTACCGACGAGGCCATAATGGTGCTGGCCGGGGCGGTGCAGCTGATCATCGGGGACGAACTGCAAACGGTGCGGGCCGGCTGTACCCTGTTCGCTCCGCCGCACGTGCCCCACAAGCTGGTCAACAAGCTGTGGATCCCCGTCCGGCTGCTGGTAATGTATCCCACGACGGATCAGGACACCGAGTACCTGGAATAAGTCTGCGACTTCTGCTAACTCTGTGTTAAATTAGTCACAAGTAGTCTCCGCCTGTTTGTGATTTCAGCGTTCAGGTCTACCTCATGCAACCCCCTTTCAGGAGGCCGAGAATGGCAACCCGAAGCTTGCGAACCGAGATCAAGCCCCAGCTGATTCCCACCAACGCCGGGTACCGCACCTGGGCGGCGCCGCCCGAGGCCCTGCAGCAGGAAGTAGTTCCCAACGACCTGTTCTATATCCGCAACCACTGGACCGACTGCCCCGAAATTGACATCAATACCTACCGGCTGGTGGTGGACGGCGAAGTGGAAACGCCCCTGAGCCTGTCCTTCGACGAGGTCCTGGGAATGGCCCAACAGCGTTTCCAGGTCACATTTGAATGCTGCGGCAACAGCCCGGTGCCCGACTACTGGGCCAAGGCCACCCGCACGGGTTCGGTCATGGAAATGATCAAGGGCCACGGCATTATGGGCAACGCCGAGTGGGCCGGCATTTCCCTGAAGGACCTGCTGGCGCGGGCCGGCGTCAAGGCCTCAGCCGTGGAGGTAATGTTCGAGGGCGCCGACCACGGTCCCGACGAAACGGTGGGCGATCCCCCGGAAGTTACTTACGAGCGCAGCCTGCCCATCGCCAAGGCTCTGCATCCCGACACCATGCTGGCCTACGAGATGAACGGCGAACCGCTGCCCCTGAACCACGGCTACCCGCTGCGGCTGGTGGTGCCGGGCTGGTACGGGATGAACTCGGTCAAATGGCTGGTGGGCATCCACGTACTGGACAAGAAGTTTGACGGCTTTTACCAGTCGGAACGGTACATGACCCAGAACGGCCCGGACAGCCCGGAGTACTACACCTACCATACCAAGATGAAGGTCAAGTCCATCATCACCAGTCCGGCGCCCGGAGAGACTGTCCCGGTGGGCGGCTACACCCTGGCCGGCGCCGCCTGGTCGGGAGAGGAAGAGGTGGTGAAGGTAGAGGTCAGCACCGACGGCGGGAAGACCTGGGACCTGGCCACCCTGGCGCCCCGCGCCAGCTCCTACGCCTGGTTCCGTTGGCAGTATCAGTGGCGGCCGAAGGGACCGGGGCGACATACGTTGATGTCCCGCGCCACCAACAACCTGGGCGAGACCCAGCCTATGGAGTTCCCCAACCAGTGGGACGGCCGGGGGTATGGCAATAACATGGTGTTCCCGGTGGACGTGCAGGTGGAGTAGGCCGGAAGCGTCCATCCAAGGCAAAGAGTGATCATCGCGCTTTCACCCCATCCTGACCTTCCCCCAACAAAAGGGGAAGGGACTGGTTCAGAGGTTTCATATCCGGTGGATACCGGATCCAGTGGATACCGGGAGGTCGTTATGCTGAAGTCCCAGCGAGACAGCGCAGTCAGCGGGCTGAGCGACGCTGACCGGCAGACAATGCGCCGGATAATTGGCGCCATCAAGGAAACCAGGGGCGGCAGCCCCGACCTTGCGGCGGCCGAGGGTCGGATTACGGTCAGACAAATCCTGGAAGGCTGGCAGGATGAACTGCCGGAAGAAGTCCGCCGGGCCCTGGAAGCCACCTTGGCGCGGGACGAGACCGGGCCCAGGGTTGGCGAATTTCCCGACGACTTTAACCTGAAGCGACTGGGATCTGAGGAGCGGGTGCGCCTGTCGGAATTCAGGGGCAAGCGGCCGGTGGCCCTGGCCTTTGGGAGCTATACTTGACCGCCCTTCCGCGCCCAGTCTGAGCGCATGACGGAAGTCTTTAACCGGTACCAGGACCGGGTGGAGTTCTTTGTGGTGTATGTCCAGGAGGCCCACCCCACTGACGGATGGCAAACGGACAGCAATATCCAGGAAGGCGTCCTTTTCCGCCAACACCGGAGCTACGAGGAACGGGAGGACGTGGCCCAGGCTTGCAGTATTGACCTGCACATTGGTTTGCCCGTCCTGATTGAGGAAATGGACAACGCGGTTGACGAAGCCTACGGAGCGGCGCCGGAGCGGCTTTACCTGATGGGAACCGACGGCCGGGTGGCCTATCGCGGCGGGGCTGGCCCCCACTTCTTTGACTTGGATGAGTGGGAAGCGGCCATTGAAGCGTGCGTCGGGTCGCCGGCCCATCGCCAGTAATCCGTAATTTCGCATTGATTGAGCATCGGTAAGCCCGTTTTTGGCAGGCTTGGAGAAGAGTGGCTGCGAGCTTTCAAACTGGAAACAAAGTTGGGGCGAACGTCCAAGATATTTTGCCCCGGCCCCGATAATTCCACCACCCAAGAAGTGATCCAAAAGAACGAGGACACAAGATTTGACTGAGCTGATTGACCTTACACTCACCCTGGGCAGCGACCGGGTTGTGCCGGTGCCGGGATTGATTGGGGTTTGCACCGAGCCCCTGCATACTCACGAGTCCCACGCGCGGTCCAATACCAAGCTGACCCTGGCCACCCACATCGGCACCCACGTGGACGCCCCCTACCACTTCCACGCCGACGGAACTACGGTGGAGAATATGCCCCTGAACCGTTACATGGGGCCGGCGCTGTTGCTGGACCTGCGCGCGGTGGCCAAGGGTTTGACAGCCATTTCGGTGGAGGACCTGCAGAATGCCGGAGGGAGTCCCGAGGCGGTGAAGGACAAGATCGTGGTGCTGTTTACGGGGTGGGCCGCCGCCGAATCCGGGGCTTTCAGGTTCTATTCCCAGGGCCCTTACCTCAGCACTAAGGGAGCCGCCTACCTGGCTGACAACGGCGTCAATGCCGTGTCGGTGGATTTCCCCATCGACAAGCATCCGGCCACGCCCCAATCCACCATTCACGACTTTCCCGTCCACCGCCTGCTGCTGGGACAGGGCATCCCCCTTATCGAAAACCTGATTAACCTGGACCAGCTGGTAGGCCGTGAGTTTGAACTGTGGGCGCTGCCCATCAAGCTGAAGGACGGCGACGGCGCAGCCGCCCGGGCTGTGGCCCGCATCCTTTAGCCAACCGTTCCGCGCCAATGGCCGATTCCAACATCCCAACTCCCATCCTGCTGGCCACGGGCAATCCGGCCAAGCAGCGCTCTCTGCGGGTTTTGCTGGAGGGGTTGCCTTTGAGTCCGGTCACCCCCGCTGATCTCGGCCTGACCGCCGACCCTGACGAAACCGCCGACTCTCACCAGGCCATCGCCATGGAAAAGGCGGTGGAATGGTCACGGCTGGCGGGAATGCTGGTTATTGCAACTGACGGCGGACTGGTGGTGCCTTACCTGGGGGCCAACTGGGAAAGCCGCTATACCCATCGTTTTGCCGGTCCGGCGGCCGACGACAATGAGCGCCGCCGCCGCCTGCTGCACTTGTTGGACGATGCTACCGGCAGACAGCGGGAGGCCTCCTGGGTAGAGGCCCTGGCTATTGCCAATTCGGGGAAGCCGCTGAAGTCCTGGGAATTGACAGGGAGCAGCGGCGAAATAGCCAGGGAGGCTGAGCCAGGTCCCCATGCCCCGGGTTTCTGGGTGTTTCCCCTGTGGCGCTTTCCTATGCTGGGCAAATACTACAATCAGCTTTCCGACGAGGAAAGGGAATCTTTGGGGGACCACTGGGCCAGGTTAAGGGTGCTGGTCCGCGATTATTTCGCGGGAGAGTTCTCATCCCCCTCCACCTGGATCCTTGGGTGAATTGGCACACCCGATGGGATAGAATAGGTCAACGAAATCAAAAATTCCGCAAGTGGATGTTTTCACTACTTCGCTTGCCTGCCTACCGGAGAGCCTGCCTTGACGACGACTAAATCCCTGCCCACATCCATAGATCAGGTCCAGAACCTGCTGCGCAACCAGCAATATGTCACTGACCGGGGCCTTGCCGTAGCCATTTACCTGGCATTGACGCTGCAACGCCCCCTGTTCCTGGAAGGAGAGGCCGGGGTGGGCAAGACCGAAATCGCCCGCTCCCTGGCCAGGGGCCTGGACACCGAGCTAATCCGCCTGCAGTGCTACGAGGGGCTGGATGTCAACCATGCAGTCTACGAGTGGAACCATACTCGCCAGATGCTGGAAATCCGGCTGTTGGAAGCGGCAGGGGACGTTGACCGGCAGTCGGCAACCGACGACCTGTTCAGCGAACGGTTCCTGGTCAAACGGCCCCTGCTGCAGGCCATTGACGAGAGCCGGGAAAAATCGCCGGTGCTGCTCATCGACGAACTGGACCGGGCTGACGAGGAGTTCGAGGGTTTTCTGCTGGAGATGCTGGCAGACTTCCAGATAACCATCCCGGAACTGGGAACGTACCGGGCCGCCCACCCGCCCGTCGTCATCATCACGTCCAACCGGACAAGGGAGATACACGACGCCCTGAAACGCCGGTGCCTGTACTACTGGATAGACTACCCGGACTACCAGAAGGAACTGCAGATAGTCAGCGCCAAACTGCCCGACGCTCCCCGCAGATTGGCCCAGCAGGTTACGGGCTTCATACAGGAACTGCGGGAGACGGAATTGTACAAAATACCCGGCGTTTCGGAGACAATTGACTGGACATCAGCGCTGCTGGCCCTGAACCAGACGGAACTGGACGCCGAGGTGATAGACGATACCCTGGGAATTATGCTGAAGTACCAGGACGATATTGAGGTGGTGCGGGGCGAACCGGTGCGGAATATCCTGGAGCGCTCCCTGAACCGGGGCCCCCGACGGGGTGGACGGCGCGGTTAGAAGTGATTCAAGCATTGAAGCACGGGATGTACAGGACTTACTTAGTTTCACGCGGCGAACCCAGGTTTCCCACCGCTATCCATATATACGTTCCTAGAGTTGCCAGGCCATGACCGCTGAACAGGAATCTGAAGGTCACATCCTTCATAACCTGATGCTCTTCGGAGAGACGCTGCGGCGGCTGGGGCTGGACTTCGGCTCGGGCAACATGATGGGCCTGGTGCGGGCCACCGAGACCATTCCCATCGGGCGCAGACAAGATTTCCGGCACGCCGCCCGCTGCCTGCTGGTCCATCGCAAGCAGGACTTTCCCCTGTTTGACGACGCCTTCCAGATTTTCTGGCGGCGGCCGGCCCACGGCATCAGCACCAGAGACCTGCGCAGCATGGGAGAGGAGCGCCGGTACCGAAATCCCCAGGTTGGCCCCCCAATCACGGGAGACGATGAAGGTGGGGACCCGGTGGGAGACATGCCCGAAGGAATGCCGGGCATAGACATGAGCCAGACCTACAGCGCCCGGGAGGTGCTGCGGCACAAGGATTTCGCGGACTATACTCACGGCGAAATTGCCCAGGCCCGTTCCATGATGTCGGAACTGTCCTGGGACCTGGGGAAGCGCAGAACGCGGCGTACCCAGGTGGGTGACGGTGACGCCCTGGACTGGCGGCGAACCTTCCGCGACAACCTGAAGTACGGCGGAGAACTGCTGGACCTGTCGCGCCGACAGCCGAGAGAGAAGACCCGTCCCCTGGTGCTGATATGCGACGTGAGCGGGTCCATGGAGCGTTACACCCGCCTGCTATTGCACTTTATCCACACCATTGACGGGGATCTGGGACGGGTTGAGGCCTTCCTGTTTGCTACCCGTCTGACAAGGATAACCCGGTACCTGAACCACCGGGGCGTTGACCAGGCGGTGAACGAGGTAGCCAGGGCCGTGCCCGACTGGGCCGGCGGCACCCGCATCGGCGAGGCTGTCAAGGCCTTCAACTACGGGTGGGCAAGGCGGACATTGGGCAACGGACCGGTAGTGCTGGTTATTTCGGACGGCTGGGACCGGGGCGAACCCGAACTGCTGTCCCGGGAAATGTCGAGGCTGCAGCGCAGTTGCCATCGACTCATCTGGTTGAACCCTTTGCTGGGGTCACCCAATTACCAGCCGCTGACCCAGGGAATGCAGGCAGCGCTCCCTTACCTGGACGACTTCCTGCCGGTTCACAACCTGAACAGCCTGGAATCCCTGGCGCGCCACCTCAACAGCCTGCCCCTAAGGAAGCAGCCGGCCGCCGCCTACCGGCGGTCGCGGTTCGCGGCACATACGGAAGACCAGGAACTGGCGGCGCCCCCACGCCGGCGTGAGAATATGAACCCCGCCCTGGCGCCCACTTTCCGCCATCCCCTTTGGGGACAGATACCGCCGGCCTGATTGGCACCGCGAACTTTCACGATCTCCTTGAGACTACCTCGGAAAACTACTGTCAGGAGGGAGTAGCGGCACAACCCACCGATGGTCCTATAATCTTGTCAAGCATGAACGGGCGGTGCTATGGTGCAAGAAGACAGGGCGACGAATTCCCGGAGCAGACAGTCGATGTGGAGCGTTCCCGGGCATCTTTGGCGCTGGTATGTTGTCTTATTTGTACTGCAATACTTCACTTTCCTGGGACTGACGATATGGGACGAGGTCGCTAGGCATGGCGGTATCGGTGGGGTAGAGATTACATTAAACGTACAAAAGGGCATGACCGCCAGCATTCTTAACATGGCGGCCAGCACTTACATTATTCTGGAGGGAGTTATGCTGGCTCAGTGGCTGAGAGAAAGGGAACAGCGAATGAAGGAGGAAAGCCTCAAGAAGATTCGGAAAGCGACTGAAGAGGTAGAGGAGTGGAAGGCTTGGTACGGCCGGATGCAGGCCGCCAAGGAGGAGGGCCTGCCGTTTGATGAACCTCCACCGATAGATGAGGAATTGGCCAGAAACGACTGAGGTATCAACCTACAGGACGCGGCGAACGGTTTTCCATTCGTTTTGCCGTGTTCACCAAACCAACCGCCACCCCAATCAAGGTAACCCCCACCAGAGCATCCACCAGGGAATGTTTGCCCGTGACCACGATGGCCGCCAGTGTCAGCAGCGAATGCCCAATGCCCAAGCATCGGTACGACCCCTTACTTTCCGAAAGACAAGTCAGGATGCAGGTCCAGCTGAAGTGGAGGCTGGGCATGGCGGCGTTGGTGTTGTGGAAGGCTGACTTGGGTGCGCCGCCGTGGAAGCCTGGGCCTCAGTCCTGGAAGTGGGGCATTACCTCGGTGGCGAAGAGTTCCAGGGAGTCCTTTACCTTCTGGCTTTCGATGCCGCCGTAATTGGTGAAGAAGATGACGCTCTTGACGCCGGACTTCTTCATCCGCTCCACACGCTCGGCCACGTCATCAGGACTTCCGAAGAGAATAACCTTGTCGGACATGTCGTCGAAGTCAAAGGTGGTCTCGGCGGCGAAGCGGCGGCGGTAAGCCTGGTAGTTTTCCGGCAGCAACTCACCCCGGCGTTCCGGAGGCGCGCCCACCTCGTCGCCGGTGGTCTTGAACCACATGAAGGGTACCTCCGCGTCCTCACGGGCCTGGGCCCTGGTGGGAGCGGTGTACATGGCCCGGGCCACCTTGACCCGGGAGGGGTCAAAGTCCTCGCCGGTCTCGCCCACTGCCCCTCCGAAATAGGCCACCTGTTCACCCACCTGGTCGAAGGTGAGGCCCTGACCCACCAGCAGGTTCCAACCATTCTGGGCGATGCGATCCATGCTGCCGGGGCTGGCAGCGGCAACCCACAGGGGCGGGTGGGGTTCCTGTACCGGCTTGGGAAGGACTGTCATTTCGTTGAATGTCCAGAACTCGCCCCGGTGGTCGAAGGGATCGTCGGTGGTCCAGGCGCGGGTCATCACGTCCATGGACTCCTGGAAGCGGCGGTCGGCTTCGTCCATGGGAATGTTCAGCTTGTGAAACTCGCCCCACTGGTAGCCGCGGCCAACCCCCAGGTCCAGGCGGCCGTTGCTGAGCAGGTCAACGGTGGCGGCTTCCTCGGCAAGCTGGATGGGATTGTGGAAGGGCAGGACGGTCACGGCGGTGGCCAGCCGGATGGAGCTGGTGAGGCCGGCCAGGTAGCCCAGCACGGTGAGGGAGGCGGAAACGATACCGTGGCGGGAGAAGTGATGCTCGGTCATCCATACCGAATCGTAGCCCAGCTGCTCCGCCCAGAGCACCTGCTCCAGGGCGTCGCGGTAGTACTGGTTCTGCTTTGCGGGATCGGGCAACTGGACCGAATGGAAGAGGCCGAATTTCATTGATTCTCACCTGTAAGTGATTGAGCGCTCCCGGAAGCTGTTTCCGAAAGCGGGGTTAGAAAGGCTTTTGCGAGTGGGAGTGGACAGTACCTGAACCTTCACCCCCATCCCAACCCTCCCCCGTCAAGAAGGACGGGATTTTTCACCACCGTCCTGGCGCTCACCTGCCAGGGGAGAAGGGACTTCTTTAGAAGGACAGGGCCTGCCAGTAGCGGCGGCCGTCGGCCCTGACCACTTTGCCGAAACCGGGGTAGGGGAAGTGGCCGATTATGCCGAGGATATCCTCGGTCTCAAGCCGGTCCATGAGCTTGCGGCGGGTAATGCGGGTCTGCTCGGGGTCCATGTCGGCCCGGGACTCCCAATCAGGCTCATTGACCTGGGCCTGGTTGTGGATGGCGTCGCCCAGGATGATGGCCCTTTCCCCTTGAGAGTTGACCATGATGCTCATGTGGCCGGGGGTGTGGCCCGGGGTAGGAAAGGCGGTCAGCTCTGGAGTGAGTACGTACTCACCGTCCATGAACTCGATGAGACCCAGGTCCTGCAGAGGCCAGACGGTGGTGGGCGCGTTGGGGAAGCGGGATGGCATGACGTCGGGGTCGTGGCAGGCCTCCCAGTCCTTGGTGCTGAACCAGTAACGGGCATTGGGGAAGGTGGGAGCGTATTGGCCGCCCTCCTGGACGGGGGGCGCCAGGTTCCAGCCCACGTGGTCGCGGTGCAGGTGGGTCATCACCACCATGTCGACCTCGTCGGCGCGGACACCGTGGGACTGGAAGTCGTTCATCAACTCGCCCCAGGGGATGTCGGGTTCTCCCTCGGGGCGGGCGCCCATGCCGGTGTCCACCAGGATGGTGCGGCCATCGGAGCGGATGAGGTAGGAGGCCAGGTTGAAGCGCACCTTGTGGCCGTCCACCAGGTGCTGGCGGTATCCCTGCCACTCCTCATCGGACTTGTGGTTGGGGAAAAAGTTGCACAGGTCGAACTCGAGAATGCCGTCGGACAGGGAGGTAATTTCGACGTTGCCTACCGTAACCCGATTACCGGCCATAGCGCGCCTCCCGTTGGGATGGAATGGGGAAAGTTGGGGGGTATTTTAGCATAGATTCAGTTATGCGCTCCGCTTTCGCTATTGCCATGCTGCCCCATGGGCCACGCCTCTCACATTCGGGCCAAGGGGAAAACGTCCTATACCCGCCCAATTCCACCCATTTCCCTTCGTTTTGTATCTGGAGATGGGGGCTGATGGCGGCCTTATGAACGGTTGGCAACCCATTTGCCATATCTCGCCCGGGCAGCAGTGGCGACAAATGGGCGGCTTGTTACTCCGCTCTTGAGGGCGTGAATTGATAACAAGTTTGGGGCCACAGGAATTATGGTAGGACTGTGTTATGCAGGGTGGCAGGGGGGTGGAGTACACACATCCAAGTTATTGCCAGCCCAAACAAAATGGCAAAGGTGAGATGGCCACAGTGGCTTAAGTTCCGCTTAGCCTGATACCAAGAACCTGAGCGAATCGGTAAGACTTGATGGCCTCTACGGGGACGGTGGCAACATTCAGGATTAGGGTGCATCTGATAGCAGGAGCATTAAAGAACCCTCCAAGTACCACCCAGTTAACAGGAACCGAAGCGGCGCAACCTGAACCACTCAAAGAATCGGGGAATTAGATCGGGATTCAATGGGTGACTGCTACAAGGGCACCCGGGGAAACAGGAAATTCGGCGATTTCAGTCAGGGATTGGCCTCGTTCTTCGAGTCCTTCGAGGAGCATTTCGAGAACCTCTTTAATGTTCTTCAATGCTTCTTCCCGGGTGTAGCCCCAAGTGGAAGCCCCGATTCTTCCCAGCGGTGGATAGAAGGCCCGCCATCCCTCTTCGTCAGGCTCCACTTCTACTTGAAATACATACGTTTTCATGTCGTCACCTTGTGGCGGGCCGGTAGTGGCAGCAGCCTCCATGATAATAGCAAGGAAACTGGGTTACAAGGAGCTTCTGCCAACAGCCACCACCGTAATGCCGAAGGTAAAACGGCAGAGCGGGTCAATCGGCAATGCTTCCTTTCGTCAATTTACTCATTGCAGGCTCTGCTCACCATGACTTCCTGGAGAGAATCCAAGCCATATTCAACACAATCAGAAGAAATACCAGCCCACCAATTACCCATTCGTCTGATAAAATGCCGATAATTGGTCCAAGGTCTTACCTGGCTGGAATCTCGGAAGCCGGGACTAGCACCTGAATAAAGCGGACTCCAGTCAGGCTTACATCAATCAGGCTTGCAAAGAGGGGAAGGTGTTTATGGGTGGAAAGAAGAAACTTTGGCTAATGATAATAGTGGGGATAGTTGCGTTGCTTGCGGTGGGCGCATTGATGGTTTTGCCGCTCTATATCGCCCTGGTGGCCGGAGGGGTGGCAGTCTTAATTGTGCTTTTCGTTTCGGGGAGCCCTTCGCGTCGTCGGTGGGACGCGGCGTCGAAGGCTGAGGCGGAAGCGGCCCGGCGGGGAGACCAGGCGGCGTTCCTGGGTGACCGGCACGACACTACCCTTTAGCCCTTTGCCGAGGGCCACAATAAGTCTAATTGGGACCCCTTCATGCCCATCCCAGTCTTCCCCCCATCAAGGGAGAAGGGGCTAGTTCAGCCTTGCTCCAACTTGCCTTGGGGTCGAGGTTCCCGCCTGCGCGGGAACGACGATTTGACCCCATTACCGAAAGCGTTGGCCTTCAGGTGAGTTCGGCGATTTTCTTTGCCAGGGCCATGAGGACCTCGTCGGCGCCGCGATCGCCGAGCAGGGACAGGCCTACTGGCAGGCCTTCAACCCGGGCCAGGGGCAGGGATATCTGGGGGCGGCCAGTGTTGCCGGCGATGGAGGTCAGGGCGCTGTTGCGCAGGCGCAGTTCGTGGCGTCGGGAGACGGGATGGCCGGTAGGCGGCGCGGGGCTGATGGTGGTGGGCAGGCACAGCACCCTGTCGCCGCCCTGGAATACTTTATTCATCCGGGCCACTATGTCCTCCCGCCGCAGTTGGGCCGCCGCCACCTGTTCGTCGGTTACGGAACGGGCCGTAACGTAACGGTCGGACACCTCGAAACTGAAGGCGGGGTTAACCCGGTCCACCCACTCCCGCACCGCTTCCCACGCTTCCCGGCTCTGGAGTACCTGCTGCTGGTTGGACCAGTCAGTCAGGCTGGTGGGAGCCAGGCGTACCGTGGTGACAGACTGGAACATGTCTGACAAGGCCACCGCAGCGGCGGACAGGGCGGATCGGGTTTCAGGTTCGGCCAGTTCGAAGGCGTCTTCGGCGATGAGCAGCTGGGTGGGTAAAGCGGGTTCGATGTCTGACGCCAGCAGCACCTTTCCCACCCGCTCGAAAGTTTCCTGATCGCGGGCGAACCAACCAATGGTGTCGTAGCTGGGGGCCTGGAGCAGCATGCCGCCCCGGGGGATGCGGCCGTGGGTGGGGCGCAGGCCATAAAGACCGCAGAAGCTGGCCGGCACGCGCACCGAGCCACCGGTATCCGAGCCCAGCGCGAAGTCCACCAGTTCCCCGGCTACGGCTGCCGCCGACCCGCTGGAAGAACCGCCGGAGACCCGGCCCGGCGCGCGGGGGTTTGCCGGTGTGCCGTAATGCACGTTCTCGCCGAAAATGCCGCGGGTCAGTTCGTCGGTGATAGTCTTGCCGACCAGTTCGGCGCCGGCATCCAGCAGTTGCTGAACCACCCAGGCATTGGCTTCGGCCGGGCCGTGGGTGGCCGCCCAGGCAGGATTGCCGCCGCCGGTGACCTTCCCCGCCACGTCGAAGATATCCTTGGACCCAAAGGTCAGGCCGGCCAGGGGGCCGTCGCCACCGGGGAGCCAGGTATCGTCGCCGGGAACGAAGGCGTTAAGGGTGTCGTGGATGGATCGGCGGTTCTGGGTCATGTCCCCCTCCTGGAAGCGGGTGGAATATTGGCGAAACAAGAAAACGGCCCGGTGAACGGGCCATTTCTGACTGGTAGAGGGTTGCCGGGACGTGGCCTAGCGGCGCTGGCGGCGACGGCGGCGGGCGGCGCGCTGGGCAGCCAGGCGTTCCTTCTGGGCCTTGGACCGGAAGAACCGCCGGTCCTTGAGCTCGCGCAGGATGCCGGCGTGCTGGACGGACGCGCGGAACCGGTTGACCAGACTTTCGGGGGTTTCGCCTTCGCGGGGAGTTACAAATGCCATGCAGTTCTCCTTTGCCGGTTCAGGATGTTATTAGAGGAAGCGTACCACAAGGGTGAAGGGGAGGCAAGGCGGAGATAAGCCCCCAAATCCACCACCTAATGGGAGGAAAAGACCTCGTTGGAGCCAGCGGCAAAGCTGGCTATGATGGTTACGGGACAAACACAACCATCACCAACGAGGTGCAGTCATTATGCAACAGGGAGTCCTGCCATTCCAGTATGGGACGGAGCATCGCGCGGGGGGCATGACGGGGCTGTCGGGGTTGGCGGTCTATCTGGAAATGGCCGATGCGATGGGGCTGGGCGAGTCGATCCGGCGCTACGTGAAGGTCAAGGAGGGCGGACAGGGATGGACGGACCGGCAGATGGTCACCGCGCTGGTGCTGCTGAATCTGGCCGGTGGAGAAGGAGTGGACGACCTCCGGGTGCTGGAAGGGGACGAGGGTCTGGGCCGGATGTTGGGCCGGGTGGAGACGCACCGGCAGCGGGCTTGTGAGCGCCGGGAGGAGGGCAGCCGGTGGCGGGGCGGGCGGCGCCGCAGCGTCCCGTCTCCGTCGGCGGTGTTCCGGTACCTGGGCCGGTTCCACGACCCGGTTCAGGAGGAGGCCAGGCAGCCCCATACGGCGTACATACCCGCGCCCAGCGGCGCGCTGCGCGGGCTGGGGAAGGTCAACGCCGAGATGATGAGCTTCGTCCGGGACCACCTGGAGCAGGAGCAGGCGACGCTGGACATGGACGCGACGCTGATCGAGACCTACAAGCAGGAGGCGCTGTACTGCTACCAGGGCTACAAGGCCTACCAGCCGATGGTCACCTACTGGGCCGAGGCGGACCTGGTGGTCCATTCGGAGTTCCGGGACGGCAACGTGCCAGCGGGGTTCGAGCAACTGCGGGTGTTGCGGGAGTCGCTGGCCCATCTGCCGGAGGGCGTGGTGAAGGTGATGCTGCGGTCGGACACGGCGGGGTACCAAGTTGAGTTGTTGCGGTACTGCGCCGAGGGGAGGGATGAGCGGTTCGGAGTGATCGAATTCGCGGTGGGGGCGGACGTCACGGAGGGGTTCAAGCGTGCGGCAGCCGAAGTGGAGGAGAGCCAGTGGCGCCGGTTGCCCCGGATGGTGGGGGAGTTGGCGGTGGAGACGGAACAGGAGTGGGCCGAGGTGGACTTCGTGCCCGATAGATTGGCTTATTCCAAGAATGATCCCGACTACCGTTTCATAGCGGTCCGGGAGCCGCTGAGGCGGCCGCCGCTGCCGGGCATGGAGGATGACCTGGAGTTGTCGGTTCCGGCGATGGAGATGCCGGACCGGGGCTGGTACAAGATCCGGGGGATAGTGACTAACCGGGAGCTACCGGGAGATGAGGTGGTGCGGTGGTACCGGGAGAGATGCGGGAAGGGCGAGGAGGTGCATGGTGTGCTGAAGGAGGACTTGGCTGGCGGGAGGCTGCCGTCGGGACAGTTCGGGGCCAACGCGGCCTGGTGGGCGATAGCGGCGCTGGCGTTCAACCTGAACTCGGCGGTCAAGCAGTTGGCCCTGGGCGGTCAGTGGGTGAACAAGCGGCTCAAGGCGGTGCGCTTTGCTCTGATCAATCTGGCCGGACGGGTGGTCTGCCACGCCAGGAAGCTGCTGATCCGGCTGGCCCGGGGCCATCCATCCTTCCCGCTGCTGGCGGGAGCGCACCGGAGAATAGCGGCGCTGGCCCACGGCCCACCCTGACCTGGGACGGTCTGCGCCACTACCGACGGGCATTCAAGCGACGGGGACTCCCGCCGTAGGGACACTGCGCCCTTCTCCAGGACCGGTTGGCATAGACCTCGCCCTGGCGTCGCCGGCCAACGCCCCAATATCCCCTTCCAGCGCCTACTCCTGCCACGCCAACCCACTGCCAACCTGTCAGCCGTCAGCCGATGCCCCAACCGGCCCAATCAAGGAGCCCCAAAACCATTTTTCTCCCATTAGGTGGTGGATTTGGGAAGCCCCCAAATCCACCACCTAATGGGAGGAAAAGACCTCGTTGGAGCCAGCGGCAAAGCTGGCTATGATGGTTACGGGACAAACACAACCATCACCAACGAGGTGCAGTCATTATGCAACAGGGAGTCCTGCCATTCCAGTATGGGACGGAGCATCGCGCGGGGGGCATGACGGGGCTGTCGGGGTTGGCGGTCTATCTGGAAATGGCCGATGCGATGGGGCTGGGCGAGTCGATCCGGCGCTACGTGAAGGTCAAGGAGGGCGGACAGGGATGGACGGACCGGCAGATGGTCACCGCGCTGGTGCTGCTGAATCTGGCCGGTGGAGAAGGAGTGGACGACCTCCGGGTGCTGGAAGGGGACGAGGGTCTGGGCCGGATGTTGGGCCGGGTGGAGACGCACCGGCAGCGGGCTTGTGAGCGCCGGGAGGAGGGCAGCCGGTGGCGGGGCGGGCGGCGCCGCAGCGTCCCGTCTCCGTCGGCGGTGTTCCGGTACCTGGGCCGGTTCCACGACCCGGTTCAGGAGGAGGCCAGGCAGCCCCATACGGCGTACATACCCGCGCCCAGCGGCGCGCTGCGCGGGCTGGGGAAGGTCAACGCCGAGATGATGAGCTTCGTCCGGGACCACCTGGAGCAGGAGCAGGCGACGCTGGACATGGACGCGACGCTGATCGAGACCTACAAGCAGGAGGCGCTGTACTGCTACCAGGGCTACAAGGCCTACCAGCCGATGGTCACCTACTGGGCCGAGGCGGACCTGGTGGTCCATTCGGAGTTCCGGGACGGCAACGTGCCAGCGGGGTTCGAGCAACTGCGGGTGTTGCGGGAGTCGCTGGCCCATCTGCCGGAGGGCGTGGTGAAGGTGATGCTGCGGTCGGACACGGCGGGGTACCAAGTTGAGTTGTTGCGGTACTGCGCCGAGGGGAGGGATGAGCGGTTCGGAGTGATCGAATTCGCGGTGGGGGCGGACGTCACGGAGGGGTTCAAGCGTGCGGCAGCCGAAGTGGAGGAGAGCCAGTGGCGCCGGTTGCCCCGGATGGTGGGGGAGTTGGCGGTGGAGACGGAACAGGAGTGGGCCGAGGTGGACTTCGTGCCCGATAGATTGGCTTATTCCAAGAATGATCCCGACTACCGTTTCATAGCGGTCCGGGAGCCGCTGAGGCGGCCGCCGCTGCCGGGCATGGAGGATGACCTGGAGTTGTCGGTTCCGGCGATGGAGATGCCGGACCGGGGCTGGTACAAGATCCGGGGGATAGTGACTAACCGGGAGCTACCGGGAGATGAGGTGGTGCGGTGGTACCGGGAGAGATGCGGGAAGGGCGAGGAGGTGCATGGTGTGCTGAAGGAGGACTTGGCTGGCGGGAGGCTGCCGTCGGGACAGTTCGGGGCCAACGCGGCCTGGTGGGCGATAGCGGCGCTGGCGTTCAACCTGAACTCGGCGGTCAAGCAGTTGGCCCTGGGCGGTCAGTGGGTGAACAAGCGGCTCAAGGCGGTGCGCTTTGCTCTGATCAATCTGGCCGGACGGGTGGTCTGCCACGCCAGGAAGCTGCTGATCCGGCTGGCCCGGGGCCATCCATCCTTCCCGCTGCTGGCGGGAGCGCACCGGAGAATAGCGGCGCTGGCCCACGGCCCACCCTGACCTGGGACGGTCTGCGCCACTACCGACGGGCATTCAAGCGACGGGGACTCCCGCCGTAGGGACACTGCGCCCTTCTCCAGGACCGGTTGGCATAGACCTCGCCCTGGCGTCGCCGGCCAACGCCCCAATATCCCCTTCCAGCGCCTACTCCTGCCACGCCAACCCACTGCCAACCTGTCAGCCGTCAGCCGATGCCCCAACCGGCCCAATCAAGGAGCCCCAAAACCATTTTTCTCCCATTAGGTGGTGGATTTGGGAAGCCTTCCATGACTTCACCACCGTCCGGCGTGTGGCTGGAAAGTGGGATGGGCAATATACCCATTGTATTTTCACCAAGTACGGAAAGGCCGGTTGGGCGGAGCTTCAGTTTCAGTATCGCAGTACGTTGGTTGGGACAAGTCTCCCTGCGACAGGGTCGATGGCCAGGGATGCCTGCTCCAGGGAGACGACGCCCAGCAGGCTGGGCTCGCCGGGCTCTGCAAATATAACCGGGGTGGTAAACTGCTCTCCTTGCAGTCTGATGACTGTTTCTCCGACGTCCACGGGCACGACGGTGCCGTCGGCCAATTCCGACGGTCGAGAGACATCCACGGGAACTCCCAACTGTTCCAGCAGAGTCCGGGGTAATGCGGTATAGGTGGACCCCGTGTCTACGGTAACTTCCACCTCCTCAAAGACTGTTCTTTGAGGGTTGCCCACCTGGATGGCGACCTTCAGGATTCCCATTTCTTCTCCAGGACTTCTTAACGACTACTTGCGATTATACCGCAGGTGTGGGAGGGAGTGACCAGAGCAGGTTTTTCGGGCGCTACGAGGGCTCAGGCTTCAGCGCCATTTACGAATTCGCCGTCGGCCATCTCCAGGCGGCGGGTACACATGCCGGCCAGGGCCAGGTCGTGGGTGGCGGTAATGACGGTGACGCCCCGCTCGCGGGCAATGTCGCGCAGGATGGTGGCGATGGAAATGCCCGTAACGCTGTCCAGTTCGCCGGTGGGCTCGTCGGCGAACAGGACGGACGGGCCAGCCACCAGGGCCCGGGCAATGGCCACCCGCTGTTGCTCACCGCCGGAGAGTTCGTAGGGGCGGTGGCCGGTGCGGGAACCCAGCCCCACCAGTTCCAGGGCTTCCGCCGCTCTCTGACGGCGTTCCCGCCAACCGGCGCCGCCGATGTGCAGGGGAAGCTCCACGTTTTCGAAGGCGGACAGCAGGGGAATCAGGCCAAAGGACTGGAAGACAAAAGCGATGCGGGTACGGCGCAATTCAACAAGTTGGGCTTCGGAGAACTGGCCCAGGTTCCGGCCCTCGAATATGATGTCGCCGGCATTGGGCTGGTCCAGGCCGGCCAGCAGGTTGAGCAGTGTGGTCTTGCCGGAACCGGAACGTCCGGTGACGGCCAGGAACTCGCCGGGCATGATATCCATGTCAACCCCGTTAACGGCGGTGACCGCCTGGTCACCGGAGCCGAAGACCTTGACCAGGCCGCGGGCGGAAATGACGCTGGAAGCGGGAATGGGCGCGGGCGCTACCCGCTCAGTTGCCTGTTGAGTTCCAAAGGTAGACCGGTTCATTGGCTGCTGCTCCTGGTGCTGTGGATGTGGTTGAGCAAAATTTTGCCCCGATGGGTGATGCAGATGGGCCGGAGTAGTCCATTGGGTCTGCGCCGGCCTGGTCCCAGGCTAATTCCCCTCGTTCTCGCGGGGAGGACGACGGAACATGGCGTGGGGGTCGGGAGCATCAGCCTCGGAATCGACTGCCGCCGCGACGGGTTCGGGGGCGTCCTTTTCCACCGAGGCCACTTGCGGGACGGGTTCAGAGGCGGGTTCGGAGACTGCTTCGGACACCGGTTCCCGTACCGGCTGGGACTGTAATGGCGTGGGCGCAGCGTCGGGGCGGCCAGCAGGGCGGATGGTTACCTGACCCTCCAGGTAGTCGGCAGCGGCCAGCCCGGCCAGGCCGCTGCGGCGCAACTGTTCCACGTGGTCGGGAGGGAGTTGCAGGCGACCCACCCGGTCCACCACAAGATATTCCTGCTGGACCAGGTCACCGGCGCGCCGGTAGGTGGTCTGCATGAAACTCTCGGCGCTGATGCGCCCGTCGCGGATGTGCACCACCCGGCCCACGTGGCGGGCCACGCCGGGGAAGTGAGTAACCACCACCACGGTGACGCCGAAGGCTTGATTCATCAACTGCAGCAGGTCAAATATCTCATCGGCCATCTGGGTGTCCAGTTCACCGGTGGGCTCATCGGCCAGCAGCAGGGGCGGCCGGTTGGCCAGGGCCACGCCGATGGCGACGCGCTGCTGTTCACCGCCGGATAGCTGATCGGGATAGCGCTGGGCCATATCCTCCATGTGCATGGCGGCCAGCAGTTCCTCGCTGCGCTGGCGTCGCTGAGGCCGGGGCACCTTGGCAATGGCCATGGGCAGCTCAATATTGTCCCGGACGTTGAGGTACGGGATCAAGTTACGAGAAGTAGACTGCCATACGAAGCCCACCTCCTGTCGGCGGTAGATTACCAGTTCCCGTTCGGAGATGTTGAGCAAGTCCCGGTCGCCCACCCGCACCTGTCCCGCCGACGGGCGTTCCAGGCCGGCCAGGATGTTCAGCAGAGTGGTCTTACCGCTGCCGCTGGCCCCCACGATGGCGGTAACCTCACCCGGCGCCACTTCCAGGTCAACGCCCCGGAGGGCCACCACCTCCAGGTCGGCCAGCTTGAATATCTTGAAAAGGTCCCGGCAATCCACGTAGGGCAGGGGATGGCCGTCGGGACCGAGGGTTGCCACCGGGGCAACCGGCTGGGGACTGGGATTTCGCTGGGATTCTGTTGCCATTGTGATGTCCTGTTGTTCGGGTTACTCGGCATGCTCGCGCGAAATAGGGGTTACGATTCACCCTTTTCCTGGCCTTCCCCCGTCAAGGAGGAAGGGACGTTCTATACCTTCCTTATATGCCGCTGTCGACGGAAACGGTACTATTGCTCGGGACGGCTACAAGCGCCGACAGCATGATTTGAGCCGCCGCCGTGCTGACTTTCAATCACCATTTCAATATTCTACCCGGCTTCACCGGCTCGGAGCACCTGCTGAAGGTTGAGCCTGGTGGTGAACCAGGCCAGCCAGACCACGTTGGCGACGGCCACCGCGGCCAGGGCCAGGTAGGCGACGGCCAGGGTGACCCAGTTGGTTTCCAGGGCCATGGGCGGGGTAACCCTGACGCCGCCTTCGGATACTTCCAGCACGGGAAGCAGGGTGGCGCCAATCTGCTGGCCGGCCCAGGTACCCAGGGCCACGCCGCAGATTACCATCAGGAGCAGGTTGAACCAGACCATACCGTTCAACTGCCCGGCGGAGGTGCCCAGGGTACGCAGCAGGGCGAATTCAGTACGGCGTTCGCCGGTATCCACGTAGGAGAACAGGACCACTCCCGACGCGCTGGCCAGCACCAGGGCCAGGAACATCAGGGCCAGCAGACCGCCCCAACTGGCGTTGGCCAGGGGCTGTTCCACCCGCCGGCGTATCTCGTCCGGGGCAACCAGCGAGTCCTCAACAATCAGGTCCATACCGACAATGGTGTCGGTCAGGAGGGCCAAAGCCGCGGGTTCGTCGGGAGCGGCAGCCCAAACTTCGTTGGGGCCGGGGCCGGGACGGCGGCCCAGACGGTCACTGTAGAAGTTCAGGGTCTCCAGATCCAGAACTACGAAGGGCTGGTCCCGAGGGTCCAGGGTTGGGAAGTAGTCGGCCACCGCAGCTATCCGGATGGGGAAAGCCAGGTTGGAAGTGGCAACGCTGATGGTGCCGCCTACCTGGACGTCGGCCAACTCCAGGATTTGCGGGGAGACGACTGCGTCTATGGGTACATCAGGAGGACCGGGGCGGATGGCGCGCAGGCTGATGCCCCCGGGGGCCCAACTGTAGGCCGCCGACTGCTGGCCGCCGCCGCGGCTGACTGCCTGGCTGGATTCCAGGGCATAAAGGCCGGGGCGGGTGTAGTCTTCCGCCACCCTCCAGTTGGCCAGGGACTGGAAGTCCTCCACCATCACCTCGCCCTCGGGGGTAACGGCCGACAGGTCGTCCAGGAACAACACACCGGGGTCGCTGAGGCCAAAGCGGCTGAACACCTGCAGGTTGACCAGGGTGAAGGGCGGCTCTACGGCCGGCGGCGGCCGGTTGCTGCGAACGCGTCGGGGCCTCAAATCGCCGGAGAGTTTCTGCCAACCCGGATCGCCGGGCTCGCCGATGATGGTGTCGTAGGTATAACCGGCATTGTCCCGTAGACGCGCGCCTACGGCCAGGCGGGCGCCGGGCTGACCGGGATTGGCCCACAGGGACAGGCCGGTAGCGTCGGCAGGCAGGGGTATGCCGCCGCCCCCGCCGATCAAGGCCGCCGGGGAAATCTGCAGTTCGGCGGGTTGCCGCTGTTCAGTGAGGCCGGGCGGAGGCTGGATGGCCCGCATCAGTTCCCCAAGTGATTGTCCATCGGCAAAATCGGAGCGGAACCAGGCGACCCGGTGGAACCTGGAGCTATCCACCGCCAGCAGGTCGAAGCGTTCGCTGCTGAAGCCCTGGGTCAAGAGGTTGCCGGTGAGCCGCGAAACCTCCACCGTTCGAAGACCCGGTACTTCCTGCAATTCCCGGTCGTCCAGGCCCAGGGCAGCGACGGGCTGCCGGTTGCCGGTGTGTTGGATCCTGACATCGGCGCCCACCTGGTAGCGGGCCCGGTCTTGCTGGCTGCGTTCCAGGGTGGAGCCAAAGGCGCTGCCGATAACTCCCAGGGCAGTGGCCAGCATCAGGAGCACCACCAGGCTGCCCGGGGCGATGGGGTCGCGGCCCACCCGGCGCATTCCCTGGACGAGCCAGACGGGACCAATGGGCTCGATGAGTCGGGCCAGCAGGGCCACCGCCAGGGGGAAAAAGCGCAGCACAATCAAGCCCAGGGCCAGAAGCCCAAGGACGGGACCCAGGAGCAGGGTAAAGTCAATCTCCAGCTCGCCCCGCCCCACGGGCCTGAGCAGGAAGGAACTGCGGCTCTGTATCTGCCACCAGATCAAGCCGATAAGGGCCAGCAGCAGGAAGTCCAGGTAGTAGCGGTGCAGCAAGGGAGCGCGGGCGGGGCGCGCGCCGGCCTGGCGGAACTCGACGATGCCCTGGCGGGCCGCCACCAGGGTGGAGAGGGTCAGCACCACCACGGACAGCAGCGCGCCAGCGGCGCCCAGGAGGATGGCCCGAGAGGAGAGGACGATCAGAATGCCGTCCCGCTGAACGTCGAAGAACAGACTGCCCAGAACACCGGCCACCGGGGCGGCCAGCAGGGAGCCCACGACCACCGCCGGAACGGCCAGCAACAGGCCCTCAACGAATACCATCAGGCCCACCTGGGGCGTGGTGGCCCCCCGGCTTTTGAGCATTGCGATTTCGGCGCTGCGAGACCGGATGGTCAGGGCCGATACCAGGGCCAGGTAGTAGGCCAGGATTCCCACCACGAGGAAGACCATCAGGTACAACGGGATTCGGGACAGGACAAGCTGCTCGGAATACCGGTCCAGCACGCGGTCCAACTTCAGGGAGACGGTGGAGTTGTCGAGGAGAGAAACCACGTCCCGCCGCATAATGCGGATGCTTCGTTGAATTTCTTCCACCTGGCCGAAGCTGAAGCCTTGGCGGTCCAGGTCGTAAATCCAGGTGACATTGGAGTATATGCCCGGATAATCGGTGGCCACCTGCTGCAGGATTCCGGCCTCGGTGGTAAACAGGGGTACGGTGGGCCAATCGCCGTTGTGGTTGCTGAAATTGTGGTCCCGCCCGTACCAGAAGTCGTCCTCGGGATCGTTGCGCTGGAAGATGCCGACGACGCGAACGTCTATGGTTTTCTCTTCGGTGTTGCCGGTGGCGGGGTGGACAGCCAGGACTTCGCCCAGGCTTATGTCCACCAATTCCGCTCCATGCCTTTCGACGGCCACTTCCAGGGGCTGGCCGGTGGGCTGAGACGGGTCGGCAGGCCAGCGTCCGTCCAGCAGGGTGCTGCGGTCATTGTCAAAAAGACGGCTCATATACTGTATGCGTCCCCTGGGCCGGGCGTCCTGCTCCAGGTCAAAACGAGCGTCGCCGGTGTAGAAGAAGGTGGACGTTTCCAGCAGGTGGGCGCGGTCAGCCAGGTAGGGATCGAAGACCTGCGTCACCCGCTGATCGACCAGGTCAAGGCTCCGTTCGTATATAGAACTGCGCCGGGCCGCGATGGTGGGCTCTTCCAGGTTGACGAAGATGCGCACCCAGAAGTTGACGTCCCCGGCCTCGGCTTCCCGCAGCGTGCGGCGCAGGGCGGCCTCGGCCAGCAGGTCGGAAAACACCACACTGCTGGAGAGAAGGGCGACGGAGAGCAGAATGCCCAGGAACAGCACCAGTTCCAACCGCCACGCCGTGGCGATTCTCCTCCGTGCCATCGTGTAGGCCAGTTGCAGGAAGGACATATTACCTCGGGATGGAGCGCCGCTGCCGCCGGTTCGGCTAATCAGGGGTTCCCAGCTACCGGGGGACCCCTTCACGACCATCCTGCCTTCCCCCTCAATGGGGAAAGGGGCTTATTCACAGATTCCCTGTCACCGTATCTAGCCCCTGCTTCGAAGTATATCAGACACCCGCAGGCGCCCCACGGTCACCGCCGCCACCACGGTGGCCAGGGCCGCCGCAATGGCCAGGTTGACGATGACCAGCCCAATCAGCCAGGCCTGTACGGTGAATACCATTGGCGGGACTATGGGCAGGCCGTTGGGGGTCAGGCCCATATAACCCAGGGTCCAGCGGCCCAGGTAGTAGCCCAGGACCGCGCCGGCGACCAGGCCTATGCCCGCCACCAGCACCCGCTCCAGGACGAGCAGACTGACAAGCTGGTTTCGGGAGAACCCCAGGGCACGGGTGACGGTCAGTTCGACCCTGGCGCCGTTGACGGCGACAATGGCGTGGGTGGCCAGCGCCAGGGTAACGACCAGGGTAAGGGCGCCAAGGCCCAGCAGGGTAAGGCCGTTCCAGCCGCCGCCGGCCAGGGGGTCCTGGCTGTAGCGTTCCAGCAAGCTGGAGCGGTCGCGAATGCTGGCGGAAACGGACGTGGCTTCGCGAATCAGCCGGATGGCCTCCTGCCGGTCCACACCCTCTTCCAGGGCTATCCAGTATTCGCGGGCGGGGGAAGCGTTACCCCGGGGAATTCGGGATGTGTAGTCTTCCAGGGACTTAAGGGATACCAGCAAGAAGGGTATGTTCCGCTGGTGCATTGTGGAAAAGTGGGAAACGCTTTCCTGTACTACCACGGGCACCAGTTGCCGGCCCATATTAAGCCTCAGGGTTTGACCAACGGGAAGGGTGGGGCTGCCGACGGCGGCCAGGGGGAAGTCTCCCGGCGGAATCAGGATACCCCTGCCGTCCTGAAGCAGGGGGTCTTCCCAGGTGAATTCCATGCCCGGCCCGTCGCCCCGTCCGGCCCTGGAAGTTACGGTGGCCTGGTCGGGAACGCCGCCATCGTGGGGCAGGGAAACCCAGCGGCCCATGTCGTCGAAATTCTCGATAACCTGCGGGGCAGCCTCACCGGCGGGGCCGTTAAGCGTGACGGTGATGTCGTCCAGATAGATGGAGCCGGGCGGCATCCGGTAGAGAGACCGACCCACGAAGTACAGGGCCACCACGTTGAAGGGCGGGTCCAGCCACACTTTTTCCAAAGGCAAGGGAGACTCGTAATAGGCCCACTGATTGCCGCCGCGGGTCCGCATCAGGCCGCCAGGGGAGAGTTCCACCTCTCCCATATCCAGGTTTTCGTGGCTGCCGTCGGCGTCGGCTATCCGCAGCCACATACCAAGGGATTGCTGGACTGAGCTGTCGGCAAAGGTCTCGGTGTTTACCCAGACTCCGATGCTTTCGGCATTTTCGGGTACGGGGATGCCCGATGGCAGGTTGCCGCTCAGGTCGGGCAGGCGGGACTGACCCCGACGAAGGGGGGTAACCAGTTCGGAGAGGGACTTGCCGGAAAGGGAGAAATCCTCGCGGAACCAGGTTATCTGGGCCAGGGAAACCGGGTCGAAGGCCAGCAGACCGGCCGAGGAACCGGGCATGGCGTCCAGCAGGGTAACGGAATCCCGCTTGACCGGGGTGAAGGAATGAATAACCGGACTGGATGCCAGGTTGCTTACCGTATCGCCGGTGGGGGCGATGACGTGGACCTCAAGGTCGCCGCCAGCCCGGTACAGGGCCTGCTCCTCCTGGCTTCGGCCCAGCGTGGACTGGAAGGACGCGCCAAAAACGCCCAGGGCGGCGGCCAGCATTACGATGACAGTAAGGGAACCGTAGGGCAGGGGGTCGCGGGCGACGCGGGACAGGGCGAAGGATGCCCAGGCGGGCGCCACCAGCCCGGCCACCAGGGCCAGAAGCCGGACCGCCACGGGCAGGACGCGCAGCACCAGGAAGGCGGCGGTCAACAGGGCAAGGGATGGGGCCACCAGCAGGCTCAGGTCTAGCTGGTTGTCGCCGGTAGTCAAGGTGCGTTCCAGGAAGCTGCCCCTCTGCTCTATTTGCCACCACACCAAGCCCAGGGCAATGACTACCAGAGCGTCTATGTAGAAACGCTGCAGAAAGGGGACGGTGGGGGGGCGGGCCTTTTCCCTCAGGAAGTCGAGCAGGCCCAGTCGGGTGAGGTTGAAGTTGGCGGCCAGCAGAACGGCCAGGCTCATCAGCCCACCCACCGCGCCGATAATGAACATATCGCCGCGCAGGCCCACCTCCAAGACCTCGGTGCCGCCTTTGGGATTGATGGTGCCGAACAGCACCAGGCGGAAGATGAGCAGGGCCAGGAAGGGGCCTACCACCGTGGCGATTACCACCAGCAGGGCCTCGGCCAGGGTGATGACCCCACCCACCTGGAGCATGCTGGCGCCCCGGCTGCGCAACAGGCCGGCCTCTTCGCTGCGGGTCTGGGCCAGGAGACCGGTGACCAGGGCCAGAAAGTAGAGGATGACCACCACGACCAGGGAGATGAACAGGTAGATGGGGGCGCGGGCCCTGGTAACCGCCCGCTGGTATTGGGCCAGCAGGCCCGTATCGCGGCTGTTTTCCAGCCTGGTCAGGATGAGAGAGCGGGGAACCCGCTTGTTGACGTCGGTCTCCATGCCCTCGAAATCATCGCGGGCGGGCTGGACCAGATCGGCGTTGAGCACGTCCGTGTCCAGGTAAAGGTACCAGCCAAAGTCGCCGACCAGGGTAGGATAGCGGGCGCCGATACCGTTAAAGAACAACTCCTCGGGCACGTACATGGGCATCAGGACTATTTCGCCGGCCTCCTGGGGGCCGAAATAGCCGTGGAACCCCATCCAGTATTCCTCGTCGGTGTCCAGGGGCTCAATCAGGCCAACCACTTCTACGTGGATCTGCTGATCCAGGTCGGAGCGATAGGGCAGAATGAGGGCCTCAGACCCCAGTTCCCAGAACATGACCTTGGCGGTGTCCTCGCCCACAGCCACCTCGATGGAGAGGCGGCCATCATTCTCCCCGGGGACGGGGGATGGCCAGCGGCCGTCGATCAGGCGGGCGTGTTCCTGGAAGTCCGACTTGAAGAAGGGACGGGCGGAGGGAGCGCCCAACAGTTGGGACTGCTGAAAGGGTTCATCGACCAGCAGAATTTCGGGCTGGGGACGGCCGTAACGCTGGACATCGCGGATCATGTAGCCCAGCCGCTGGTGGACTATTTCCTCCAGGTTGGCGCGCAGGGCTAGATAGTCGGCCGGGCCCAGGGGCCGGTTCTGGGCGATGATGTGGGTGTTGAGTATTTCCTGGGAGGTGGACGCCAGACTGTGCTGCAGGCCGGCCTCGGCCAGGGCTCGAGTGTAAATGGCTCCCAACGACATGAGGGTAACCGCCGCCAGGACGCCGATACCGGTAATGGCCAGCAGCGCCCACGATGAGCGCAGGCGCCTGGGCAGAATCCAGAACAGGGAGCCAATCCAGTTCATTTTTGACCCAATGGCCGAAGGATAGGGTAATATCGCAGGGAATCGGGAATTTGTCCAGCAGGAAGGGCGGAACGATTGTAGAGTCTTCCACCGACCGCTGGCGGCGGGCTTGTCGGCCTAAACGCTTGGTAGGGCGCATCCTGCGGCGGGCTCGGGACGAGCGGTAGGGCATGTTCGTCCTCCCGCGGGAATCCCCTGAGCCTCACTGGCCGGCCTGACTACTCCTCTGAGCGGCTTCCAACCGGTCTTTTTCCTGTTCCCGCTGGTACCACATGATCATCACAATGCCGGCGGCGACGATGCTCATCATGTCGCCTACAACCCACAGGAGCAGTCCGCCAAGCTGCTGGTCGATGATGGCAGACAGGGCTATGGGCTGAGGAAACTCGGTGTACGACTGGTACATCACGCCACGGGAGAAGGTGATGGCTGCGCCCAGCACCGTGTTGGGCAGAACGATCAGGCCGAGGTACAGCACCCGCAATCCGTAGTGCATGCGGGACCGGTGGGGCTTGGGGTCGATAACCAACCACCAGAACAGGAAGCCGGAGAACAGCATGGTAATGTGCATCAGTTCATGCACGTAGTCGTTGCGAACGGCGGTGTCGTGGGGCAGGGGAAACTGCCAAAAGTAAAGGGCGCCCATGAAGATGCCCACGGCTACTACCGGATTGGTGAGGCGGTAGTAGGCGCTCCGCACCCAGGACTGGCGCACCAGGGTGCGGACTCCCCCTTGCAGCAGCCAGAGGGGCAGACCCCGCAGCATAGGAGTGAGGGGGGCGCCCAGCAGAACCAGCAAGGGGCCAATCATGCGGATCATCAGGTGCTGCACCTGGTGGATGAAGAAGTAGTGCTCGGCCAGGGGGTCTATGGGCGACTGCAGGGCGATAAAGATGACCAGCAGGCCTGAAAAGAAGGAAATCTTGTGCCATACGTTGAGGGGGTGGCTGGGATTGTCCCACTTGCCCAACCCGTTGACGTACAGGTAGGCTGCCGCAAACAGGAACAGGGTAGGCAGCGGATTGCCGGTGTTCCAGGCCAGCCAAAGGTTGTCGCCGGGGTCGACGCCGCCGTGGGCGTAGGCGACGGGAGCGTCAACCAGCAAATGCCAAAGGGCGACTAAGGCCAAGCCGGCCAGTAACCAACCTCTCAAGCAGACCACGCTTGCCCCCCGGTATTCCTCTCTCGGTCGAGTATCATTGTCGCCCACCCTGCGCCCGACGGCTGGAGGCTGGGCGGCCTTTCGCCGCCGCGATTTCGCGCTAAGTAGCATTGGCTGCTTCCCGCTGTTTCTGCGCGCGGCGGATGGTCCAGACGACATAGAGCAGGCCGCAGAGCAGGACTCCCGACATCCCGGCGAAGACCACCGAACCAACCCAGTACTGCTTGGGCTGAGGAATGGCTACGGTCCCCACCGAGGTGGCCTCGCGGCCGAGGGGCCCGTCAACTTCCACGCTGAAGTCCCACTGCCCCGGGTCCTCCAGCTTCATGCGGGCGCGGTAAATCTCGGGGCGTTCGGGCACGGGAAGGGCAGTGGCCCAGCCGGTCTCTCCGGTTTCGCTGTGAAGGGTGTGGATTAAAACGCTGGCGCCCGGCACCGGCTCCCCGTTGCCGGCATTCAGCACGGCCACGCTCACCAGCGCGGTACCCAGGGACAGCTTGGATGCTTCGGCCTCGACGAACAGGCTGTAACGGCCGACAGTCAGATTCCGGTCGATTCGCACCGGCCCGGCCAGGTCTTCCTGCTGACCGGCTTCCTGGGCCAGCGCCTGACCCGGGTTTATGCCGATAACCAGGAACAACGCGGCCAGGGCGAAGGCGAAGATGCGGCGTGTCATGCGGGGCAATTTGGATGTCCTTTTCAGATCGAAAAGCCGTTATCGAAATGGGTTTCGCGTTTTTCCACCGGCCGTCCGTTAATTGAAATCCTTGCGCATTCCAGTTTACCAGATTAGTTGACTGGGCGGTGTGTGAGCGCAGGGCAATCGCGCTTTAGGCAATGTCATGCTGAGCGAAGCCGAAGCATCTAAGATGTGACTTTCAAGTTATTCCCGAAGGGCCCGGCCGTGTCTTTGGGGTGGGATTCCAGGCCCCCCAGGGCCGGACATTCTGCTTCGGCAAGCTAAGGGCGACATGACCTGGAGTAGGTTATTGAGCAACAACCAAAACGCGATTGCCCTGTGAGTGAAGGTATGGCCCCGGCCAGAGCTAAGACATTAGAGATAGGGTCATTGGCGGCATGACTTCAGCCAAGAGACTTTCATGCTGAATTATGGGCGGCGCCCCGCGTTTGGTGGACTGAGTTGAACCGTACTTGTGGAAGGAACTCGTGAACCGAGCTTGTGGAAATGAGGCGGGGCGGGTTCGAAACCCGCCCCTGAGTGGTTAATGTCGGACTGTGGCGGACAGTGTTGGGAGAGCAGTCTTCACTCCCATCCTGACCTTTCCCCGTCCACGGGTAAGGGACTTGCCCAGACCCTTGTTAAATCTGGAAGGTCTTCTTCCAGACGCCCGGCGAGCCCGAGGCGTGGGTCATCATGGGACGGATGCGCTCGGTAGAAGGGTCTATGTCGCGCTGACGGGCCCATTCCTCGCTCTCGGACACCAGTTCATGCTCGAACTCGTAGACCGTGGCATACATGGGGGTGCCCCGTACCGACCGGTAGCGGCGACCCCGGATGACGCCTTGCACCGTCTCGTAGTTGGGAACGTAGATGCCACTGTACCAGCGGTTCCACTCGTCCTCGTTTTCCGGCCCTACATCCATGCGGCCAATCTGCAGGGCCGGGGCCATGTCGCTGGAGGCGATTTCGTCGGTGAGTTCGGTGGGGTGGATCATTTCATAAACGTTGCTGATCAGGGTGGTGGCGATGGCCGGCCCGGAGGCCCGATTGGCCCACTCCGAACGTGGCGGGCGGTTCTTAAAAGCGTCGGACTCCACCACCGCCGGGCTTGCCAGTTCGTAGCAGGCCAGGTGCTTGGGGCCGCTTTTTACCGCCTCGTAGCGGGCGGCGTTGAGTATGCCCGGGATGGCCAGCAATTCCGGTATGTGCTCTTCGTTGTACCAGGCGTTGAAGTCGTCCTCCTTGTCGGCCGGAACGTCGGCCCAGACCATTAGCAGCCCGGTTCCTTTTTTGTTTGGCATGGTTGCCTCCTCTGACTAAGTAGCTGTTTCAATTTTTGTGTCGCTTGCTAAAGTTTATCATTCACAAATATAAGTGCAGCAAGTTGCAAATATCTCCGTAGACTCTACGTAGGGCATATGTTAATTTAGTGATGATAGCAGTTAACAACGATACGAGAATACAGTCTGGAGGATAGCTTATGGCCCAAAAGCTGGCTCTCATCAACATGAAGGGAGGGGTTGGAAAGTCCACTCTGGCCGTAAACATTGCTTGGGAGTTTGCTACTGAGCCATGGAACCTAAGAGTATTGTTGGTAGACCTCGACCCGCAATTCAACGCCAGTCAATATATGGTAGGTGCAGGGAGAATTGAACGCCTCATTGCGAGCAACCACCCAACAACCTGGAACATTTTTGAGCAATACACTT
The DNA here is from genome assembly GCA_965207275.1 of Dehalococcoidia bacterium. Classification (GTDB taxonomy): domain Bacteria; phylum Chloroflexota; class Dehalococcoidia; order Lucifugimonadales; family UBA3495; genus Bin22. Next base: position 445,447 of record CBDBMH010000002.1, on the reverse strand, counting down.
CGGTTCCTGGGCAAGTTGCAACTCCGTTAAATCCACAAGATGCTCTGGTTTCTGTTTACCGACCCGCAGGTCGGCAAGGGCGAATCGACTTAATTCCTTCTCGATTGGAACTGTCTTATTCGTTGCGAAATCCAACTGGCAAAGAGCAGTTACTTGAAAGGCTTGTTTCTCAAATCGAAGATAACTACGACGTTATTGTTCTCGACTGTGCGCCCACGGAGTCCATACTTACTACCGCTGCTTTTATCGTCTGTGATTGGATTCTTATCCCGGTTAGACCAGAGTATTTGTCTACTATTGGTTTACCACTATTGGCCGAGTCATTAAGAGAATTCGACAATAGGTATCCTGGTCTATCTCCCGAGATAGCGGGAATCGTCTTCAACGCATTGTCGGATTATTCCCCTGAAGAAGAAACTTCAAAAAGGGAAGTAGCGGCATTGTCTCGCCGCCAAGGTTGGAACGTGTTTAGACGACAGGTCTATTATTCCCGTTCATTTCCTAAAGGTGCCCGTGAAGGCCGTCCGATATTTTCTACCTCTTATGCGCGTGCTCGAACTAAGGTTAACTTCCAAGCCTTTGCTAGAGAACTCGCGGGGAGACTCGGCATATGACTCCACAAGAAAGGCTGATGGTTGACTTGGCTCGCCTTATTCATCGGCATGGGCCAGAGACATTTGAAGGGCTTTTATCGTTGCTTAGACAGCCTGAGCAAACTGAAAGACTCGCTGAAACCCTAGAAAGGGCATTAACGGTTCCTTTTCCCGCACCAAGTGCTTCTCGATCTAGGCAACGCGCCATTCCGGGCGTACAAGTTCTCAGGGAAGTAATGGATAGATCACCTGAGAAGTTTGAAGTGCTGTCAGACATTAGGGACAAACTCTCGAAAGGCGAGATATTCAGATCTACCGGTGACCTGCGGCGTTTTGCTGAAGAAAATGGTATCTCATTGGGCAGTGCCAATACCCGGCTAAAAGCCATCGTGCCAATCCTCCAATTCCTTGCCACTCTGCCACTGGAAAGCATAGGAGAATTGATGCGACCTTATGAAGATTCTGACGATCGAAGTTTGGCAAGATGGAGCGAAGTCATAATGGGTGGCGCCACACCCGTCATTTCAGAGCCAGAGGAATCTCCAGATAGTAATACGCTAGAGCGGGACGAGTAATTATTTGACAAAGAGAATCTGCGTCCTTTGAAAGATCAACCAGCGGATTGGCAACAGTAACGCGCGGACTCTACCTCGTCTTCAACTCGTAAACGTAGTCCGTGGCAATGCCGGGTACCGGCGCTTCAATTTCAATCCCCACGCCGTAGCGGTAGGCCGGGTCTTCGTCCACCTTGGGGCCGATGGTGTTGCGGAGGATGCCCAGGCCCTCCACCTCGAACTCCACCACGTCGCCAGGCTGGAGCCACCGGGCTTCGTAACCCTTGCGGATGGCCTCGCCGATGGAGCCGCCGCCGACGGTGCCGCAGCCCAGAACGTCACCAACGGCAATGCGACTGTCCTTGGATGCGCGTTCCACCATGGAACCCCAGGTATGGTAGGAGAGGCTGCCGTCGCTGTCCTCCACCCAGGGCACGCCATTCACCCGGCCGGTGCACTTGACGTGGAGCCGGCCTTCCCGTATTAGCGGGGCCAGTTCGTCGGTGGTGACCAGGCAGGGCCCCAGGCTGGAGGCGCCGTCCTTTCCCTTGGCCGGACCCAGGCCCACCGCGCTCTCATCCCGCTGTAAGTCCCGGGCACTCCAGTCATTAAAGATAAGGAACCCGGCGATGTAGTCCAGAGCGTCGGCTTCAGCCACGTTGGATCCCTCCTTGCCGATGACGCAGCCGATTTCCAGCTCGTAGTCCAGCATGTTGGACGCGGAGGGATGGGGCACGGTGTCCCCCGGGCCGTAGACGCACAGGGGGTTGGAGAAGTAGAAAATGGGCATGCGGTACCAGGCTTCTTCCCGCTCCCGAGTACCCTGCTGGGTGGCATGCTCTTCGAAAATCATGAAGTCCCGGATGGTGGGCGGCCGCAGGATGGGAGACTGGAGCCGCACATCTTCCAGCGCGAATACGGGCGCCCCCGAACTTGCCTGGGACAGCGCGGCCTGCAACCGGTCAAGGGCGTCGTCACCCGTTTCCAGCAAGGCCTGCACGTCGCGCAGGGGTTGGGCCGCGCCCAGCAGGGCGGTTGCATCGATTACGGACTCGTCCTGAAGGACGCCGCACCGGGGTCCGGTTCCCGCATTGTAGGTGACCAGCTTCATTTCTTGTCCTCCGACCGGGGATATTATTGACTTTTTTGAAGGGGTTTCGGTTGGTAAATATACCACAGGGGCAAGGTATAGGGTCAGAATACCAGCAGGGCCAGCCGGGCAGCCGCACTATATATCGCCGTCGAAATGCGCGGGCCTGGCAGCAAAAAATCAAGCCACCCTGAGCGGCCGTCCCGCCAGGTGCGGACGTGGACGCTGCCCCAGGCGTCCGCCCCGGTAGAATATCCGCCTTTGGCGGGCGGACTGAGCCGGGCCCAAGGGCTCAGCATGACATCCTTCAAGACGTGCTTGCCCGGGTGACACCTGCCTCTTGATGCCCTGGCTAACCCTTCCCTACCATAATCCCATGGCCCATTCACGACCTGGCCCTGCCAATCTCCGATCATCCCTTTCCCTGAAGGGGCGGATTCCGCCTCAGGCGGACCCCTGGCGGGGGAGGCTGGAGGAGAGGACGTCTCCCTGGCTCCAGGCTGGAAAGTGGCCCAAAATGGCCCGGGATGGCCCACCCGGTCTACCCTTTTCCTATCTGGAAAGCGGCCCATTTTCGGGCCACCGGGGCGCCATCCGACCCACTTTCCAGATACGAAACGGCCCAAAATGGCCCAAAATGGCGCGGAAATCAAAAAAATTGCATTATCTGAAGACCTTAAGGCCGGCGAATCCCCTGCCTTTGGATGAAAGGGAGGATACCCCGTCGTTCCCGCGCCGGGAGACCATGGCATAACCGTCACTCCGGCGGAAGCCGGAATCCGGAAGGACTTGGGGCTGGTACTGACGCAGGGCAGATTGAACCGGCAATCTGTCTGGGTCCCAGGTTACGCAAAGTTCCCGCGCCGGTAGAATATCCGCCTCTGGCGGGCGGGAACTCGAACCGGGAGAAAGGGCGCTTTTCCCTTGTACGACAGCTGAACGCCTTTTGTCGGAATGAAAATGCGATTGCCCTGGCGGCGACAGGTTTCCGATTCCTGGGGCTGAGTGGAACAAAGGCCGCCAATTAAGTGCCGCTTCTATTCGGCGCGCTTTGGATGCTGCCTTTCGCCCGTATGGTGATGTTCCGGACCGCCCAGGCTTGGAACTGTGTCCCGAAGGAAAGGGATGTTGCTTTTGCCGCATGGATGTAGGTAATATTAGCTATCAACGGAAAGCAGGAAATGGAAGGAGGTCGAGTATGGCAGAACTAGTCCTGGCCTATCGGGTAAGGAGCTATAGTACCGGCACCCCGGGGCGGGCCATCTGCAACACCCGCAACCACCATTGGGTGGCCGACGGTTCCGGCGGAGACGAAGTGGGCGCCGGCGAACTTTTCCTGTCCGGAATTACGGCCTGCGCGGTTAACATGGTGGAGCGCATTGCCGGGGGAGAGGAGATTCCCCTCAGCTGGATGGACGTAAGTGTTGAAGCCTACCGCGACTCTGACCGGGCAGGCATTGCCGACGAAGGCAACGTAAACGTTTATGACGACGTCAAGGTCCATTTCCAGATGTGGGGGCTGGACGACGACCAGGGCCAGTACCTGGTGGACCAGTGGAAACGCCGTTGACCCCTCTACGGTTCGGTCGCCGTGGCGACCCCGAGTACCAGTGTAACGGCAGAAATCTTCGCTGAAGCCCACCACTAGACAACCTTATTGTCTACATTATCTATCCCGGCTTTATTGTGAATGGTAACAAATCGGCGAAGTACGAAAAACTTCGCCGATTTCCCTCTCCCTATTGCCGTTAAACGCTACGTTTTCGCCAATTTCCGCATTCAGGTATCGAAAACTTCCGAAACCGTCTGCTTTATGTTATGCTCAAGCCGCCCAGAGACAGTTTTTTCCTTTGGGCCCGGCAGTATCTTTCCCCGTTGCGGTCCGTTAGTTGATTATTGGGGGCCTGGGGGAGGATATCTTGCCCACTATATTCCGATTTTCTTAATTATCCTGCGCAGGCCATTGCATTAGTCCCGTGATACTTAGTGCCCGTGGTGTCGTTTGGGGGGTGGGGGAACGGCAAAAACATCGGACTTGAAAGGGACAGAGCCGAAGCTTCGGCAGGCGCTGGGAGAGGAGTAGGATTTCGTGTTCGATGTATGGACTTTACGAATTATCGGGGCCGGAGGTTTTGGCGCCCTGGGATGGCGCCTGGGGCCCTATGTACCGGATTTCCCCTCCGACGGAAAACAAATCATTCCCTGGGGCATCGTCCTGGCTATTGTCGGAATTCCGGTTGGGGCGTTTGTTGCCCCTTATTTGCTCCTTCGTCCCTGGCGCAAAACGGTCAACTACATTAATTCCATTCCCGGTTCGACCCTGCTCTCCGCGGCCTTTGGCGCGCTGGTGGGTCTGGTTTTCGCAGCCCTGATATCTATCCCCTTCTACAACATTGACGGCTGGATGGCGTGGGGCATTCCCATAATTGTCAGCCTTACCCTGGGCCTGGCCGGCCTGCTGCTGGGCGGCATCAGAGGACGGGACGTCCAGGCCGTCTTTCCGGCGCTGGAGCAGGCCACCCACACCAATGGAGTCGCCCATGAGGGGCGGAACGGTAAGATACTGGTGGACACCAGCGTCATAATTGACGGCCGCATCGCCGATCTGACGGGCACCGGATTCCTGGAGGGTACGCTGGTCGTGCCCCGGTTCATACTGGACGAGCTTCGCCACATCGCCGACTCCAGCGACCCCCTGCGCCGCAACCGGGGCCGCCGGGGTCTGGAAGTCCTGGGGCGACTGCGCCGGGACGACAGCATAACCCTGGACATACTGGACGTGGGCATCAGCAACGGGGACGAGGTGGACTCCATGCTGGTGCAGATGGCCCGTTCCATGAAGTGCCCCATTCTGACCACCGACTACAACCTGAACCGAGTGGCGGAGTTCCAGGGCGTGCAGGTATTGAACGTGAACGAACTGGCCAACGCCCTGAAGTCCATCGTCCTGCCCGGAGAGGAAATGCGGGTCAACATTGTTCAGGAGGGCAAGGAACTGGGGCAGGGCGTGGCCTACCTGGACGACGGGACCATGGTGGTAGTGGAGGGCGGCAAGCGGTACATTAACGCCTCCCACGACGTTACGGTAACCAGGGTGCTGCAGACTGCCGCCGGGCGCATCATCTTCGCCCAGTCCAAGAACAACTGACCGGAACGGCGGGAACCGGCAGCCAGAAGGGCGCGGGAATCGTGGAAAGGCATCGAAAATTCCACGAAAGTCCCCGCCGTTTGCGTCATAAGGGCGGGATTGAAATGGGACCAGCGGTTTGAGTTCGGAAGCGGGAGTAGGGGTGATCATAGTTGCCGCGGGCAGCAGCACCCGCATGGAGGGTGTGGACAAGACTTTTGCGCCCCTGCTGGGCCAGCCCCTGATCTCCCGCACTCTTGACCGGTTTGAGGGGTTTTCGCCGGTCAGCCAGATTGCCCTGGTGCTGGCGGCCGAGTCCCTCAGCCTCGGCCGCGCCCTGGTTCAAGAGAGGGATTACCGCAAGATTTCTCACGTCTGCCCCGGAGGGGCGCGACGCCAGGACTCGGTGCGGGCCGGCCTGGCGACCCTGGAACCCTGCCGGTGGGTAATAGTTCACGACGGTGCGCGACCCGGGGTGGACGAGGCGCTGCTGCAGCGGGGCCTGGAAGCCGCGGCGGCCTCGCCAAGTGGCGCCGCCATTGCCGGGGTGCCGGTCAAAGACACAATAAAGATGGTGGACAAGGCCGGCGTGGTTACCGACACTCCGCGCCGTGAAACCCTGTGGGCCGCCCAGACACCCCAGATATTTGGCTATGACCTGCTGTGCCGCGCCCACGAGGAGTTTGAGGGGGAGGCCACCGACGACGCGATGATGGTGGAATCCCTGGGCTACCAGGTAAGCGTGTTTCCCGGCTCCTACGAGAACTTGAAGGTGACCACGCCGGAGGACCTGGTGGTGATGGAGGCGGTGCTGCGGGGGCGGGAGGGTGACCAAGGTGGATGAACGGATCGACAGGATATAATCCGGTTTAATAACATCATCATGTGGTTCCTGTACATCCATGCCAGATAGCGTACCCGACATCCGCACCGGAATAGGCTTCGACTCCCATGCCCTGGGGCTTGGCCGCCGGCTGGTTTTGGGCGGGGTGGAGGTACCGCATGACCGGGGGCTGGTGGGCCACAGCGACGGCGACGTTCTGGTCCACGCCATCATGGACGCCCTGCTGGGGGCGGCAAACCTGGGGGATAAGGGCCAGCATTTTCCCTCGTCGGACGAGAGCTACCGGGACATTTCCAGCCTGCTGCTGCTGGAAAAGGTGGGCCAGCAGGTGGCGTCGTTCGGTTGGCGCATAGCTAACGTTGATGCTACAATGTTGGCGCAAAGGCCCCGGTTGGGGCCTTTCATACCGGAAATGAAAGACCGGACCGCCGCCGCACTCTCCATGCCCGTGGAGCGGTTGAGCGTCAAGGTAACTACCACCGATCACCTGGGCTTCACCGGAAGGGAAGAGGGTATCGCCGCCGTGGCCATCGCCACCATCTTCCGCCAGGAATAGCAAATCTCCTTCACACCGGCCCGGGCGAGAGCAGCAAAAACGGCAGAGCTATGCGTCTTTTCAACACGCTGACCGGGGAGGAGAAGGAATTCGCCCCCGCCGACGGCAAGACCGTCAAGATGTACGTCTGCGGCGTCACGCCCTACTCGTCCACCCACGTGGGTCACGCCCTCAGCTATGTTGTCTTCGACACCCTGCGCCGCTACCTGGAGTACCAGGGCTACCAGGTGAAGCACATCCAGAACTTTACCGACGTGGATGACAAGATCATCCAGCGGGCCCAGGAAGCCGGCATCAGCGAGGAAGACCTGACCGCCACGTACATTGACGACTTCTTCCGCACCATGGACGCGCTGAACATCCTGCGGGCCGACGTTTACCCCCGGGCCACCCAGGAAATCGGGCCCATCCTGGAAACCATACAGGACCTGGTGGACAAGGGGTTTGCCTACCCAGCCAATGGCGACGTGTATTTCCGGGTGAACCGAAAGGAGGACTACGGCAAGCTCAGCCACCGCACCCTGGACGGCATGATTGCCGGCGCCCGCATCCAGGTGGACGAGGACAAGGAACACCCCATGGACTTTGTGCTGTGGAAGGGGGCCAAGCCCGGGGAGCCATCATGGGACAGCCCCTGGGGCCCGGGCCGCCCTGGCTGGCACATCGAGTGCACCGCCATGTCCCTGCGGTACCTGGACTACCCCCTGGATATCCACGGCGGCGGGCAGGACCTGATCTTCCCCCACCACGAGAACGAAATCGCCCAGAGCGAGGCCCACACGGGCATCACTCCCTTCGCTCACCACTGGGTCCACAACGGTCTGCTGCAACTGGGTGAGGACAAGATGAGCAAGTCGCTGGGCAACCTGGTATCGGTGGAGGAGGCGCTGGCGGATTACAGCGCCGACGCCCTGCGCATTTACTTCCTGAGTTCTCACTACCGGAGTCCCCTCCAATACAGCGACGAGGGTACGGCGGCCATGGAGCGCAGCATGGACCGCTTCCATCATGCCCTACGGGCCACCGGTGCCGGAGACAAGGCCGGCGCACAAAGCGAGATACTGGACGACAAGCCCTTCCGGCAGCGGTTTATTGCCGCCATGGACGACGACTTGAACACCCCCCAGGCCATCGCGGCCCTGTTTGACCTGGCCCGGGACATCAACCGGGAACGGGACGCCGGAATCTCGGTGGCGAATGCCCAAGCCACCCTGCGGGAATTGGGGGGTGTGCTGGGCCTGACCTTTGAAGAACGGTCAGCCGGCAGCGACCAACTGGCCGCTCAGCCCTTCATCGACCTTCTGGTCAGCACCCGCACGGAGCTCCGGCAGGCCCGCCAGTTCGCCCTGGCCGACCGCATCCGCGACCAGTTGGGCGCCCAGGGCGTGGTGCTGGAGGATTCGGCCCAGGGCACGGTCTGGCGATTCCAGCGGTAGATTTCTTGGCGGGGTTTATGTCAACTCCGGCCACAAGGACAAGGGGCCGGCGACGCGACCGCCCCAGTTGTATTGTCACCGGGTTCCTGCCTTAACGGAAGCCTAGAAGATTTCCTTCTTGAACAGCCACCGCTCCACACCGTACTTGCGGCTGCCCAGCACCCCGACAATGCCGGCGATGATGAACCACAGGATGGCAACTTCGCCGCCGTTTTCACCGTAACCGCCCGGGGGGAAAATGTGGGGCCAAAGGCCGTTACCGGCATGCACCCGAAAGTAGGCCACTACCATGGTTACGCAGAGCGCGCCGGCTCCCAGGCGGGTGAAGATGCCCAGGGCGATGAGGATGGCGCTGATGAACTCCACCCAGCCGGCGATGTCAACCAGGGCGCCCAGGGAATGGTCGGCGGGAAATCCCCAGAGCAGGAAGGCCTTTTGGGCGCCGTGCAGAGCCACCAGGAAGGCGAATACCAGCCGGAAAAGCAGGTAGAACTCGTCGATATACCTGGGCAGGAACCTGCCAAAGATCCCATCATTCTCGGAACCATTCATCCTTTCAGTGGTTTCGTCCATAATCTCACTCCATTACTCGGCGTAGTTCAGAGCATATTGTGTTGCATAGGTCACGAAGATTACTGCATAGTTTCCAACAGGTCAAAGCAAGAGATTCTCTGTCAAGGTCTAGTAGTCCAACAGGATTGAAGTGATGACTGGCACTATGTGCCCGTCATAGCGGCTTTCGCCGGTATCCATTTTCGGGACCTTCTGGATTCCGACCTGGGCCGGAATGACGGTTAATCCCCAACGCATCAGTCCAAAGTCGTTGCTCCATTGGCGCCAGAGCTACTTGGATTTCGTCAAGACTTAAGGAGCCGCCCGATTACTTTTAACATACAGATACCTGGACAGGACGTAATCCAGGAAAATCCTTCACTATTCTTCACCCGCCTGGCGGAATGCGCGGACCTGCGGACCTGATGCTCATCCATTTCGAATGGGCACTCGTCGCTTGCCCTTGCTCCCAGGTAGTCCTTGTTGCCCTTTGATATTCCCTTTGACATAATGGGGACGTGGCCCATTATCCGTTCGTCCTAGGTTGGGTTAAACCCAAGATTCTTCCAGCGAAACTGGCGTACTTATGATTGCAACTTCCATCGTTGAATCCCTGTCCCTTATCGTTGGCGAGGACAACGTACTGACGGCGCCCTATGACCTGGACCGCTATTCCGCCGATGCGTTGACCCCCTTCCGCGCCTACCGGGCCGGCTATGCCTTTGAACAATTAGCCGACCTGGTGGTGAGGCCCGGCACGGTGGAAGAGGTATCCCGTATCGCGGCCCTGGCCACCGAAGAAGGCATTCCCCTGGTGCCCTACGGCGGCGGCACCGGCGTGATGGGCGGAGTACTGCCCGTGCGGGGCGGCATCATCGTGGACGTGAAACGGCTTAACCAGATCATGGAGATTAGCGCGAGGGATATGACCGCCACGGTGGGACCAGGGGTCGTCCTGCAAGACCTGGCGGATGCCCTGGCGGAGCACAATCTGATGATTGGCCACGACCCCTACAGCGTGCCCATTGCCACCGTGGCCGGAACGATTTCCACCAACGGCGTGGGCTACCGAGCCAGCGCCTTCGGGCCCATGGGACAGCAGGTGGTATCGTTACAGGTGGTGCTGGGCGACGGGCGAATCCTGGACACCCGCTCGGTGCCCAAGTATTCTTCGGCCCCCAACTTCAACCACCTGTTCATCGGCGGCGAGGGCGTGTTCGGCATCATCACCAGGGCCACCATCAAGGTCTTCCGTATTCCCGAGGCGAGGGTGTTCGCCACGGCGGCATTCGACAGTTTTGACCGGGGATTTGACGCCGCCGCCGAAATGAAGGCGCTGGACCTGCACCCGACCCTGCTGGACCTTACCGAGGAGGACGGAGTGGTCCGGATGTTCCTGCTGTTCGAGGGGTATCGGGAGGGTGTGGAGGCCCGTTACCAGCGGGCCATGTCAATCTGCGCCCAGTTCGGCGGTCAGGACATCGGCCCGGAGGACACGCTGGACTATTGGGAGGGACGCCACGACTCGGGTTACCGCTACAAGCGCAACGCCCTGGACCGGCCGAGGGAAGAGCGGTGGAACCGTCAGTGGGGGCGCAGCTTCGATTATCTTCACATGGCCCTGCCCATTTCGAAAGTGCTGGACTACCGCCGCCGTTGCCAGGAAATCCTGGCGGCCCGGGGCGTGCGCATCGTGGAATACGCCATCTGGAGCCGGCCCGAACTCTTCTCCATGATGGTAGTTCCGGAGGATGCTGACGGCGAGGGCGAGGAGTTTCGCCGGAACCTGGCGGAGGCGGTGGAAGAAGTGCTGACCCTGTCCCAGGATATGGGCGGCACCATGGAGTATTGCCACGGGGTGGGCATGAAGCTGAACCACCTGCTGGCCCGGGAGATGGGGGCAGGCCACGAAGTGATGCGGCAGATCAAGGAAATGCTCGACCCGGCAGGCATCATGAATCCGGGTAAATTCGGGCTTTGAATGCAGTCCTAAGGCTTATCGTTCCCGGGCCGCCGGGAACCTCGAACCTGGAGTACTCTTTGGGCGTGACTAGACCTGTGAGCCGGTCGACGCTATTGGACGCAGAATTGCTTTCTCGACCCGTTCTTCCCCGTTAGCTGGAACAGCACCGCCCGATATCGAGGTTCCCGCCGGCGCGGGAACGGCGGGTAAGCCCCGAATCCGATTTGCGATACCCAGACCAACCTACTCCATTGCGCGAGGTGAGCGGCATGCCGGAACGTGTTTGGGAACCCTACCTTACGGAACAGGACCGGGCCCACCTGGCCATGTCGGGGTCCAAGGAGGTGGGGTTCGGTAAACGGCCGGCCCTGTTGCTGGTGGACCTGTACCGCTGGGTTTTCGGAGACGAACCCCAGCCGCTCCTGGAGGCCGTGGAAGACTGGCCGGGCAGCTGCGGTCTGGCGGCTTGGGACGCCATTCCGCACATTCAGACCCTGCTGGACGTCTGCCGGAGGGCGGGCATTCCCGTGGTGCACGTTACGGGCCTGAGCGACTCGGGTGTTGAGTCGTGGAGTTCGCTGAAGCAGCCGGCGGGCAATTCCGACCGGAAACCCGGCAGGGTGGACGAGGCAGGCCTGGACCGGCAGCGGCGGCGGTTTGACATTATCGACGAGTGCGGGCCGGTGGACGGCGAGGCGGTGCTGTACAAGACGGCCCCCAGCGCCTTCTGGGGCACACCCCTGACCGGGCACCTGACGCGGCTGGGCATCGACACGCTGATAACGTGCGGAGAGAGCACCAGCGGCTGCGTGCGGGCCAGCGTGGTAGACGGCTGCACCAACCGATACCGCATGATCGTGGTGGAGGAATGCGTTTTCGACCGGCACCAGGCCACCCACGCCATCAACTTGTTCGACATGCACCAGAAGTACGCCGACGTGCTGCCACTGGCCGACGTGCTGGAATGGCTGGCGGAGGGCAGGTTTGAAGAGGCGGGAACAGGCAACTAGCCTGCAGATTGCCCCGTATTGTTGATGGCCCGTACCATGAGCATAACCACGCCCGAGGAACTGCTGTCCGGTTTTGCTCCGGAGATTCAGGACCTAGCATTCCTGCTTCGACAATTGGTGAAGAGCGCCTTGCCGGAGGTTGATGAGCGGGTCTACTCGGGATGGCGGGCCATAGGTTACCGGCAAGCCGGGGCCGGGTACATCGGTGGCATTTTCCTCTACCCCGATATGGTCAAGCTCGGCTTTGAGTCTGGTGCGATGCTGCCGGATCATCACGGCCTCCTGAAGCCGGGGCCTTCTGCCGGAAATAAGGTAAGGTATGTGGAGGTTAGGGAAGAGGACGACATCAAGGAGCCAATTATACGGGAGTATCTGGCGGCGGCGGTGGAATTGCAGAGTGACAGGCAGGTCCGACGACGTTTGCAGCGTTAGGCCGCAAGCCAACAACGAACAGGAGAAGGGCAGCCCTTGTGGCTGCCCCTACGTTTGCGTTGACGGCCAGAAGTGGGCGCTATCCTGTCTTCTCCAGCGGGGCGACGCTGAAGATTACGTGGAAGGGCATGCAGTAGATGATGACGCTGTTCTGCTCTTCCAGGTTTATGTCCGCCGGTATTTCGTAGTTCTGGTTGCCGATGTTGCCCTTGAGCTTGGCCAGGTGGGTGTAGCCGCCGGACTGAAGCTCGTCCCTGCTCATGGGATCCCCCGACTCGGCCAACAGCACCCTCAGATCGGGGCCGTTGGTTACCATGAAGTCCTCCAGCCTCAGCAGGCGGGAACCATCGGGCAGGAGATAGATAGTCGCAGAGCCGCTGCCCCGGTGAAAGGAGTCGGCGTCACGGAAACTGCCGGAGGCCAGGGGTACCGGTCCAGTGGGAGGACTCGCATTGGCGGCCTCATACATTATTTTCTCCATGGCTGAGGTATCCCCGGCCATGGCTTTTTCTATTGCCTCTCGCATTTCCGGAGAAGCTTCCGTAAGCACGACCTCGGAGGGAATAATCTCGGCATCCGCAGCCATCGGCATGGGCATGGGTTCGGCCATTGGCTCCTGGTCCATCTTCGCCATGGTCTCCATAACCGTTTCCACTTCGGCCATGGTCATGTCCGCCGGTATTTCGGCATTGACGGCGAAGGGAAACTCCTCGTCAACAGTGGTGGTGAGGAACAGGGGCGACAGCAGCCACCAGGCAAAGGCCACCACCGGTATCAAAATGACTATGGCCGTTACTATGAAAATATTCCGTTTTCTCATTTACGGCTCCCCCAGGTACAGGCCCGTTGTAGATTAATTGCAGTTTCGTGGTCGTGGCTCATTGGAAGGCCAACCCCAGGTCAGTGGGATTCCGTTTCGTACACTTCCGGGTTGGCGCACCGGACCAGGGGCTTGCCTTCCAGACCCGCCACCAGGTTGCGGGCGGCCAGCATGCACATGGCGCCCCGAGAGACCAGGGACGCGCTGCCCACGTGGGGGGAAATGACCACGTTATCCAGGGTCAGCAGCGGGTCGTCGGCGGGAATAGGCTCAGGATCGGTGACGTCCAGGCCGGCGGCGTAGATCCAGCCCTCCTTGAGGGCCGTGTACAGGGCGCCGGAGTCCACCACCGGGCCGCGGGCCACATTTACCAGCACGGCCGTTTCCTTCATCTGCCGCAACTCCGCCTCGCCGATGTAGTGGCGGGTCTCAGGTGTCAGGGGAACGTGAAGAGAGACAAAGTCCGACTCCGCCAGCAGGGTGGGCAGGTCAACGTATTCCAGGCCGTATTCCGCCTCCAGGTCGGGCCGGCGGGTGCGGGAATGGTAGATGATGCGCATATCAAAACCGCGGCCCCGACGGGCCATTTCCAGCCCGATCTGGCCCAGACCAATGATGCCCAGGGTCTTCTCGTGGACGTCCACGCCCAGCCAGCGAAGGGGGTGGAAGGCCAGGGTCCACTGCCCGTCGCGCACCCACCGGTCGCTTTCCCCGACACGGCGGGCGGCAGACATCAGCAGCGCGAAACCCACGTCTGCCGTGGCCTTGGCCAACACCCCGGGGGTGTACCCCACGGGGATGCCCCGCCGGGTGGCTTCCGCCACGTCTACGTTATCCAGGCCCACCGCCAGCTGGCTCACGACCTTCAGGCCCGGCGCCGCCTGCAACAACGGAGCGTCCACCCGGTCCATGATGTTAGTCAGCATGCCTTCCACCCCGGCCACTTTCTCGCGCAGGACCGGAGGCGGTGGCGGTTCTTCGTCGGGCCACACTTCCATGTCCGCATGGCGGTCGATAAGGTCCAGGGCCTCCTGCATGATGCGGCGGGTTACGAAGACACGGGGCTTGGCGTTCAAGACGGCCACCTTGGATATATGAGAGTGGCAGGATCCGGACTGGTTGAATTAACTGCCTTTAATAAATCTTAACAAAGGTATTTCCGGTTTGCCACAAATCGGATACGGCATATAACAGCATAATTCCCCCTCATCTCAAGCTCGCCCTTTGCTGGTGCTATACTTACCGGCGATTGGGGCGTGCCCGCGCCCCACAAGCCCAAATTCCCGGAGGAAACATGGCCCTATTTTTGAACGAACAGGAAGTGGTGCAGCTGCTGCCCATGTCGGAATGCGTGGACGTGCTGGACGAGGCATTTGCCCATGCCGGAGACGGCCAGGTGGACATCAAGCCCCGTTCCCGGATACGCATGCCCGGCGGCTTCTTCCACTTCATGGCCGCCGCCGATGCCGGCCACCAGGTATTTGGCTACAAGGCCTACCCGTCCTTCGCCGGCGGCGCGAAGATGATCGTGATGCTCTACGACTACGCCACCGGCGAACTCCTGTCGTGCATGGAAGGGGGCCGGCTGGGCCAGATCCGCACCGGCGCCGCCTCGGGGCTGGCCTCCCGCTACATGGCCCGAGCCGACGCGGACACGGTGGGCGTTATCGGGTCCGGCTTCCAGGCCCGCACCCAGCTGGAAGCGGTCTGCGCAGTGCGGGACATCAAGAGCGCCAAGGTCTTCAGCCGCCGCCAGGAACGGCGGGAAGCCTTCGCCCAGCGCATGGGGGAACAACTCGGCATCGAGATTACGCCCGTGGAAAGCGCCCAGGAGTGCGTGTCCGACGTGGCGGTGGCCATCACCATTACCTCGGCGCGAGATCCGGTGCTGGAGGGAGAGTGGCTGGCCCCGGGCACCCACGTAAACGCCGCCGGGGGCAACCACTGGATGCGCCGGGAGGTGGACGAGGCCACGGTGCTTCGCTCGGCGGTGATCGCGGTGGACGACCTGGACCAGGCGAAGATCGAGTGCGGCGACCTGATGTGGCCGGAAGCCCGGGGCGAGTTCCGGTGGGACATGGTCTGCGAGTTGCAGGACGTGGTGGCCGGCAGGGTAAAGGGTCGGCCCGACGACCAGGCCGTCACCCTGTTCGAGTCCATGGGCGTGGCCCTGGAGGATATTGCGGCAGCCCAACTGGTCTACCACAAGGCCAGGGAGCAGGGCATAGGCCAGGAACTGCCCTTCTAGCAAGCTATACTTTCCGACGACAAGGGCGGCTCAAGGACGGCTTAAGTCCTGGCCGGGCAGGCCGGGCGGAACCAGGAATCCGGCAGGGCAGGTCGATCAGAAATGTCGCGCGCCCGCTCAACCTCCCGAATTCGTACTGCCGGACGGCGGTACCAACCATTCCTTAGGGCCGGTTACGCTTAATTCGGCAAAGATTGACACCCAGCAGAGATTCGATGAAAATCATATACAGATTCGATACCTTGAAGGACAAGGAGGTCGATTATGACTATGGCAA
The DNA here is from genome assembly GCA_965207275.1 of Dehalococcoidia bacterium. Taxonomy (GTDB): domain Bacteria; phylum Chloroflexota; class Dehalococcoidia; order Lucifugimonadales; family UBA3495; genus Bin22. The sequence goes on along the minus strand of CBDBMH010000002.1, from coordinate 429,945 downwards.
CCGCTTATACCATGGATGCTTTTCTTGACGACGTCAGGGAAACCTTCGCCAGCACCAGCGACCCGATGGCCCAGGCCCAGGCCGTGGCCGACAACCTGAAGACCCTGATCAACACGCCCGGCTGGCTTGAGGAAATGCTGGACCTGCCCGAAGAGGGGGGCTATGGGCCAAAGAGCCTGCACCTGGAAGAGGAAGCCGGCCACCCCAAGCCCGGGTTCTGGCTGATGGCCTCGGTGCAGGAAGACGGCCGCGACAACCTGCCCCACGACCACGGCAATGCCTGGGTGGTCTACGGGGTGTACGACGGCGCCATCGAGCAGACCAAGTGGCGCTGGTTCTACCCCGGGGAGGGCGTTGACCGCCTGCAGCTGAAGGAGACCGGCCAGTTCGTGCAGAAGAACGGCTCGGTGGCCTTCTTCCTGCCCGGCGAGATTCACAACACCCGCAATGTCACCGGCGGCCGGGCCCTGGTGGTGCGCCTGGAGTCCCAGAAGCTGGACCGACTGGTGCGTTACCAGTACAACCCCGACGAGAACACCATGAGAGTGATGGACCGGTAGCCAATCCCGGCAACCCGGTTCCGGCGCCGCAATTGGCGGACATGCGACCGGCCCACCTGGTGTTGAACACGCAGGTGGGCCGGTTCTTTTGTTTCATCCCGCGAATTTCAGAACATCCCATTAGCGAATATTCGCGCCTGTTCGTGGATAAATTCTCCTTCGTGACTCTTCGTGTTCCTTCGCGGATTACTGCCCCGGAGATTGACTTTTAGAACATCAGTTCGTAAAATTATCCCGGCAATACTCATCCCGTATTGGGAGTTGCCGGGACAAAATGAAGATAGCGTGTGCGCTGATTACCCACCTGAGGATCAAGGCTGAACTGAAACGGCAGCCCCACCTCAGGGAACTGCCAACCATTATAGTTGACCGGAGCCACACCCGTCCCCTGGTAATTGACAGTTCCCCGGGGGTGGGGGTGACGCCGGGAGCCACCCTGGAACAGGCCCTGGCCCTCCGGCCCGATGCCGTGACCCTGGAAGCCGACGAGGCCCACTACCGCCGGGTCTTCCGCCAGGCGCTCACCGCCCTACTGGGGGTCAGCGACCGGGTGGAAGACTCTGATTTGGGCGTCGCCTACGTGGCTATCGACGGCCTGGAGCAGATGTACGGCGGCGAGGCCCGGCTGGTTACCACCCTGCTGAACGCCATTCCCCGCTGGCTGAATCCCCGTATCGGCGTCGGAGAAGGCAAGTTCCCGGCCCTGGTGGCCGCACGGGCCAGCCGGGCCCTGGGCGCAACCCGGGTGCCCCCGGACCCAGTGGCCTTCCTGGCTCGCCACCCGGTGGACCTGCTGCCCGTGTCGACGGGTACGAAGGAGGCCCTGCACCGCTTCGGCCTCCACACCCTGGGGCAGATTTCCGCCATGTCTCCAGCCCTGCTGGCGGACCGTTTCGGCCACGAGGGCTGGCAGGCCTGGACCCTGGCCAACGGCAACGACGACAGCCTCCTGGTACCCCTCAGGCACGAAGAGGCGGTGATGGAGCGCACCTCGCTCCCCTTTTCCTCCACCTCCCTGGAACTGCTGCAGGTGGCGTCGGATACGCTGCTGCGCCGGGCCTACGCCCGCCCGGAGATACGGGGCCGCTATGCCGGCAAGGTCCACCTGGAATGCGCCGTCTTTCGGGCTGCTCCCTGGCAGAAGTCCATTGCCTTCCAGGAGGGAGTCAATCGCTGGGAACGGGCTTCTTTCATCGTCCGCAGCCGCCTGGAAGTCGAACCGCCGGAGGCGCCCATTGACGACCTGACCCTGACCCTGGCCGATTTCACCGGCGAGTCCGGCGCCCAACTGGGCCTGTTGCCTGAAGCGCGGGAGACCCGGCAACAGCAACTGGCGGAGGTGGAACGGCGATTGCAGACCCGAACTCCCGGAGTCTCCGCCCTGTACCGGGTGGTCAACGTGGCGCCCTGGCACCCGGCCCCGGAGATGCGGGCGGTGCAGGCCCCACTGGACCAGGCGGGCGCCGGCGGTATCCGTCCCCTGCTGGCCCCGGTCCCGGCGCTGGTGCGGGAACACCCCGACCACCGGCCGGCGGCAGTACGGGTGGGCAATTACTGGCGGCGGGTGGACCGCATCGCCGAGCGGTGGAGTTTTGACCTCTGGTGGCTGCCCAGGCCGCTGACCAGGACCTATTACCGGGTGGACCGGGAGGATGGGAGACAGGTTGTCCTGTTCCGGGACCAGCGGGAGGACCGCTGGTACCAGCAGGGCCACTAGAGAGACGCGAGCCGCGGCGGAAGAGCGTTATGTCCGACGGCTACGTGGAACTCCACGCCAAGAGCTTCTATTCCTTTGGACTGGGGGCCTCCCATACCCACGAACTGCTGGCCCAGGCCCGGGAGTACGGTTATGATGCCCTGGCCATGACCGATACCAACCTTTGCGGGGCCCTGGAGTTCGCCCGCCTGGCCGGCAGCCTGGGCGTCCAGCCCATCACCGGCGGGGAGTTGACCCTGGCGGACGGCAGCCGCCTGGTGCTGCTGGCCGGCACCCGGGAGGGTTATGCCAACATATCCCGCCTCTTTACCCTGGCCAACACCGCCGACCGCCGGGAGCCAAGACTGGATCCCAAGCACCTGCTCCAGCACACCGACGGGGTTGTCCTGCTGACCGGGGGACGGAACGGGCCGCTGGACCGGTTACTGGGGGAAGACCGCCGCCCCGAGGCCCTGCGGCTGCTTGGGGACTACCTGGACCGGTTCGGGAGAGACCGGGTGTTCGTGGAACTGCAGCAGAACTTTCTGCAGGGCGACGCCGGGCGCAACCGGGAACTGGTCAGCCTGGCAGCCCAGGCCGGGGCAGCCCTGGTAGCCGCCAACGACGTCCACTACCACGACCCGGACCGGTACCGCCTGCAGCATGCCCTGGTGGCCGCCAAGCACAACACCACCATGGACCAGGCCCTGCCCTTCATCCACCCCAACCGGCACCTGTGCCTCAAGTCGCCCCAGAGAATGGCGCAGCTTTTTGAGGAGTACCCGGAGGCAGTGGCCAACACCCGGCGCATCGCCAGGGAGTGCCGTTTCAACCTCAGCGCCGACCTGGGATACACCCTGCCGGAACCCGACGTGCCCCCCGGTTACACCCCGGACACCTACCTGGAAAGGTTGTGCCGGGAAGGGGCCCAGCGCCGCTACGGCTCGGTTACCCGGGAAGTGGAGGAACGACTGCAGGAGGAGTTCAAGCTGATCGGCCGGCACGGCCTGGCCGGATTTCTGCTGCTGTACCGGGAGATTGTCCTGCTGGCCCAGAAAATCATGGAAGAGCGGGGGCTTTCCCACCCGGAAACGCCCCTGGAGGAACGTCCGCCGGGTCGAGGCCGGGGATCATCGGTGGCCCTGCTGGTGGGATATTTAATCGGCATCAGCCACGTGGACCCGCTGAAGTGGGGCCTCACCCTGGAGCGGTTTATTTCCGATGATACCAGCCTGCTACCGGACATCGACCTGGACTTCCCCCGAAACCTGCGGGACGAACTCATCACCCGGGTACACCAGCGGTTCGGTCGGGAGTACGCCATCCTCACCGGGGCCATCTCCACCTACACCGTCCGGGGCATCGTCCAGGATCTGGGCAAGGCCCTGGGGCTGCCCCGGGAGGAGCTTACCCTGCTGTCCAAGCGGCTCTATTCCTACAAGGCCGAAGACCTGGACCAGGAGATGCGGGAATTGCCGGCCTTCCGGGACAAGGCGGACGCCCCCGGATGGCGGGACCTGGTAAAACTGGCCCCCCAGTTGATGCGCGCTCCCAAGCTGCTGAGCCAGCACGTGGGCGGCATGGTGCTCAGCAGTTCTCCCATACCGGAGATGGTGCCCACCCGGGCCGGGGCAATGGAGGGCCGCTACATTATGGACTGGAACAAGGACAGTGTGGCCGACGCCGGATTCGCAAAAATTGACCTGCTGTCCCTGCCGGTGCTGGACCAACTGGAGGAGGCCCTGGACTTGATCGAGACCCGGGAGGGGTACCGCCCGGACATCAGTCGCATCGACCCCAAAGACCCCCAGGTATACGACCTGATCAACCAGGGGAAGGCCAAAGGAGTATTCCTGCTGCAGTCTCCGGCCCAGTTGAACATGGGCCAGCGGCTCAAGTCCCGGTGCCTGCTGGACCTGGCCTACCAGGTGGCCCTCATCCGGCCCGGGGTGGGCGTCCAGGGCAGCGCTGTGTCCCAGTTCGTGGAGCGGTACCGGCACGGGGCGGAGTGGGAGTTCGACCATCCGCTGGAGCAGCGGGCCCTGGAGCGGGGGTGCGGCATCATCGTCTGGCAGGAGCAGGTAGTCCAACTGGTGATGGACGTGGCCGGCCTTACCGCCGCCCAGGCCGACGAAATGCGCCGCGCCTTCGCCCGTCCCAACAACAAGCACCTGATCGAGGAGCATTGGCAGCAGTTCCGGGAGGGCGCGAGCGAGCGAGGCGTACCGGACGAGACCGCCGCCAAGATTTTCGCCAAGCTCAACGGCCAGTACATGTTCCCGGAGTCCCACTCCCACGCCTTTGCCGTTACCGCCTACCAAGCCGCATGGCTGAAGCGCTACCACCCGGTAGAGTTCTTCGTCTCCCTGATGAACAACCAGCCCATGGGCTTCTATCCCAGGGAGACACTGAAGCAGGATGCCCGCCGCTTCGGGGTGCCCTTCCTGAATCCCTGCGTCAACCGCAGCCTGGAACGCTGCCGCCCCGAGGACGGCGGGGTGAGAATGGGCCTGGAGTTCATCAAGGATGTGGGAGGCCGGGGCGCGGAGCTGATCGTGGCCGAGCGGGAACGGGGTGGTCCCTACCGGGATCCATCGGACCTGGTGCGGCGCACCGGCCTCAAGCCCCAGGCCATCCAGTCGCTGGTGCAGGCCGGGGCCTTTGACGGCCTGGTATCCAACCGCCGCCAGGCTCTGTGGAACGCCGGCCTGGACGTGCGTCCCGGGCGCAACGGCCAGCCGGCCCTGCCCCTGACCACCGTGAACCAGGCGCCCCGGCTGCCCGACTTCTCTGAATTTGAGCGGATGGCGGGGGAATACCGGGTGATGGGCATCTACCCCAGCGGGCACCTGATGCAGTTCGTCCGGCCGGGGCTGGACTCGCGGGTGCTGCCCACCACGGCCATCGAGTTCCTGGAAGACGGCACGGAGGTGCTGGTGGCCGGCTGGCCCGTGGCCCGGCAGCACCCCCGGGGCCGCCACGGCACGGTGTTCGTGACCGTTGAAGACGAGGAGGGAGATACGCAGCTAATCGTCTGGCCGCCCGTCTTTGAGCGGTGCAAGCGGCAGTTGAGCAGCCAGGTCATTCTGGCCCGGGGGACGGTATCGAGGTGGGACGGCGCCGCCAACGTGATAGTGTCCGACGTACGGGCCATAGACCCGCAGGTGTCCATGCCGGACGGGCATGACTGGCATTGATGTTACAATGCTCCTCAACCGGGAGAAAATACCCGGGAAGGGTGAACTGGGCAACTCCACTGCGGCAACCCCATCCGGCACTCTCGCCGCCGTAAGGTTGAAACAGCACAAGCCCTAAAGACAGGTGCAGCCATGACCACAGCCCAACCTACAGCCGGACAGGCAACAGGACAGGCGCCGCCGGAGGAAAAGGATAGCTGCAAATTCAGCAGCGACCAGTACCACTGGCTCATCGAGATCGGCATCCTTACCACCGACCACCGAGTGGAACTCATCGGAGGACAAATCCTGACCATGCCCCCCATGGGAGACGAACACGGAGACGGAATCAGAGACCTGACCATCTGGCTAAGCGACCGAAGGGGTCAGGACTACATCCCCCAGTGCCAGGTAACCATCCGGCTGGCAGAAGGATTCACCCCGGACCCGGACTTCGTCCTCCTGCGGTGCAAGGAGGAGGGGTACCGGGGAGAGAACCGGCCCACGGTTGCGGATGTTCTGCTGGTCATTGAAGTAGCCGACTCCTCACTGTCCAGGGACTTGGGGCTAAAGAGCTTGGCCTACGCCCGGGCAGGAGTGCCCGAACTGTGGGTCGTGGACATCCCCCACCGACAGGTCTACTGCTTTACCCAGCCCTCGCCCGAAGGCTACCAGGAGCGTGCTACCGCCGGAGAAGAGGAGACCATCAGCCCGGCGCTGATCCCCAACCTGCAGATGCCGGTGCGGGCGGCTTTGTAGCAAACCGGCGGGCAATCAAGAAACCAGTCAGCATCGCAACAATGCCATTACAACAAAAGAGAGAGGACTACAATCTTCTTACGGGAGGAAGGCGCGACCATGTGCGGCCGCTACAGCCTAATCGCAGATATCCAGGAACTGGCCCGCCAGTTTGAGTTTGACGGAACGGGCTTTGAGAATTCGCCCCGGTATAATGTGGCGCCCACCCAATCGGTGCTGACCGTTACCAACCGGGATGAGCGGCAGGCCGAGTACATGCGGTGGGGCCTCATACCCTCCTGGGCCAAGGACGTCTCCATCGGCAGCCGCATGATTAACGCCCGGGGGGAGACGGTGGCCCAAAAGCCAAGCTTCCGCAACGCCCTGCAGCGTCGCCGCTGCCTGGTGCTGGCCGACGGCTTTTATGAATGGCAGAAAGTGGCGAAGGGGAAGCGGCCCATGCGCATCGTCCTGAAATCCGGGGAACCCTTCGCCTTCGCGGGTTTGTGGGAGACCTGGCGCGACCCTGAGGGAGAACTCATTCGTTCCTGCACCATTGTAACCACCGAGGCCAACGACCTGTTGCGGCCCATCCACGAACGAATGCCGGTCATACTACCTCGGGAGTTGGAAGAGTTCTGGCTGGATAGCGACGTTACCGACCCGGCGGCCCTGACCGACGTACTATCTCCTTATACGTACGAATCGATGGATGTGTACCAGGTTTCGCCGCTGGTGAACAAGGCCACCAACAATGGACCAGACCTGATTGTTCCGGTGGACGCGGGCCTGTTCGGTTAGCGGGGGGCCGGGCGAGGCCGGCAGCCTTCGACCCTGAGCAAGAAGGGGGTGGTTTACCTGGCGCGATACGGTTGCTTGATAATAGGAATTCTGCTGGCAGTGGCGTTCCTGGCTTACTTTTTCCTTTTCCGGCTGTTCGGAGGAGGGCTTTAGCCGGGCGGAACGATGGGACAGCCGGCCTTCAGGGAGCCAGGGCATTGTAAGCCATTGAAGACATGGTCAGCCGCAGGCTTCGGTTCGCAGAAGAAGAAATAGAAAAGACCGGGGCGGGTCCACGGTGGCCCGCCCCGGTTCTGTTTTACTGGGGGACGGTGGCGTAACCCTGGCCCACGGCCGTGGTGTCGCCGTTCTGGTTGTGGCACTGGACCTGCACGGTTACCTGGGTGCCATTCTCCACTTGATCCTGCTGGATGACCGAACCGGACACTGTGATGGTGTCGCCGTCCTTCACGGGCCGCAGGAACTTAAGGTTGACACTGCCCGAGTGATTGAACACTTCCGGCCCGAAGAATCGACGCAGGGCTTCGGAAGCGAAGGTAATGGACATACGTCCCGAGGCCAGCGTATAGGTGGTTCCCAAGCGCCGGGCCGCCAGTTCGTAATCGTTATGTATATTCTGCCGATCCAAGATGCCACAGGACTCAAACTGGAGGATGCTGGCCTCAGTGATGGACTTGGTCAGCGTGGGGATAGGTGCGTTGTCTACGATTGGGGATGCCATTTCTTTCCCACCTCATCAGGTTTTTTCATCTGGTAGGTGCGCAGCCTTTCCAGCACGCGCCCGTCTTCGTCCACGGCGGTGGCCTCAATCACCATATAGGGCTTGTCCCGCCGCAAGTACTTGTCATGGATTCGGCCGGTAACGAAGATTTTCTTCCCGACAATGGGGGGATTGAAGAATTCCACCTCGTTGCCGGCGTTTACCCCACCCACCTGGTCGTCGTACACCATGTTCAGGGCGGTGGCGTCGTGCTTCACGGCCAGGGTCGGAAAGCAGGCTTCCGGGTCCTGGACGGAAGACCGGAAATTGTCCAGCATCTCCTGGGTTAGAACATATTCGTAGGAACCCAATTCTTCCCCGATCTCAACTTCGTCGTAGACATAGGGCTTCAACTGCTTCTCAACCATTAACCCAGCTCCTGATTTAGCAACTTGGCACTCATTATAGCGGTAAACCCGATAGGGTCAACGGCTATGGACAAGCGCCCCTGCTGTAAATATAATAAAGGTTGCCCTGCGAGCGGCAGTGGCTCAGTGGTAGAGCATCTCCTTGCCAAGGAGAGGGTCGTGGGTTCGAATCCCATCTGCCGCTCCAAGAAATAGCCAGCCTGGAAAGGAAACCGCCGTCCGTTGACGGCGGTTTCGACTTTCCCCAGGTCTCTGCCTCCCATGGAGAGTTTCTAACTGCCGTCTCGGCACACTCACTGGGTCGAGAGTTTGCCGCCGGGTCCCTCGCAGGGTGATGTTGCTATAATGGCCCATGATTCACGGTCGACCGGGTCGCAAGAAGGTGGACAGGAGGAAACCGTGGCCAATACCAACACAGCATGGGATGCCGGCTCCATCTATGAGCACATAGGGGTGGCGCCAATCATCAACGCCGCCGGTTCCATAACCCGACTGGGCGGTTCTCGGACTCGCCCGGAGACTCTTGAGCTTATGTCCGGGGCGGCCCGGGTGATGGTCAACATTGACGAGCTGAACCGCGCCGCCGGCAAGGAACTGGCCCGGCTTACGGGAGCGGAGGCCGGATTCGTCTGCAGCGGCGCCGCCGGAGGGCTGGTCCTGCAGGCTGCGGCGGTCATAGTGGGCAACGACCCCGTAAAGATGCGCCAGCTTCCCAACACCGACGGCCTGAAGAACGAAATCGCCATCCACACCATGCACCGTTTCCCCTATGACCAGGCCTACCGGGCCGCGGGGGCGCGCCTGGTAGAATTCGGCGACTACCTTTTCACTCACCCGTGGCAACTGGAAGGGGCAATCAACGAGCGCACCGCTGCCGTAGCCTACCTCTTCGCTCCCTTCTCGAGCAACCGGGTCTTGCCCCTGGAAAGCGTCTGCGAAATCGCCCACTCCCACGACGTTCCAGTCATAGTGGATGCGGCTTCCATGCTGCCGCCCCGGGCCAACCTCTATCGCTACCTCCGAGCCGGGGCCGACATGGTGGTTTACAGCGGCGGCAAGGGCATCCGTGGGCCCCAGGGCACCGGCATACTGGTGGGCCGCGCCGACCTGATCGAGGCTGCCGCCGCCCAGGCCAACCCGGCCCAGTTCCTTGGCCGCGGGATGAAGGTCGCCAAGGAGGAGGTCATGGGGCTGGTGGCGTCCCTTGCAGCATTCGTCGAGGAAGACGAGGCAGCGGAAACGGAAGCATACCGGGCCATGGTCCAGACGGTCGTTGATGCACTGGTGGAGTTGCCCGGCCTGCGGGTCACCCTCGAACACGACGGCATCAACTACCTCATTCCCCAAGCGGTGATACGCTTCACCGACCAATGGCGCGGCCCTTCCCGGGATGCCGTGGCATCCGCTTTGGAGCAGGGCAACCCATCGATCCACCTCCAGCAGTTAGGCGGCCCCCAGGAATTCGCCGTCGACCCGCTTAACTTGACGGAGGAAGAAGTTGAGGTCGTGATTCGTCGTCTGCGGGAAGAACTAACCAGGTAAGAACTGGTCCGGCAGCGACTCTCACCCTTAAGGGCATTTAAGGCCGGAGGAAGCGGCAGCGCCGGGCGGCAACGGTGTCACTCAGGCAAACTTAACCCTGTTATTGCAACAGTTTCCGGGTCCGGCTGCTTGCTTCCATCGCATACGCCAAGAGCCGGTGCACGGCCCGCTTGCTACGGCATGTTGGCCCCAGCTCTTCCCGCCTAAACTGAAGGGGCGCCGGTCCAGTCGGCGCCCCTATTCGATTCTGGCCTGCCGCTTTGCGGGGAAGGTCAACGGGCAACGAACTCGAACTGCTCGAACTGGCCGTGGACGATGGGGTCCGGGTCAATGCCCAGCCAGCGGTCGAGGATGGTGGCATAGGTGGACCGGAAGTCGGTGGTATAAGCCAGATCTCCCTCGGAGAGGTCCGGCTCGCGCAGGGACGGATATTGACCATACTGGCCGCCCTGTATCGAACCGCCCAGGACAAAGGCCACGCCGCCGGAACCGTGGTCGCAGCCGGTGCCATTGTCCCGAACCCGCCGGCCAAATTCGGACCAGACGAATATCAGGGTATCCTGCCAGAACCCCTGCTCCTTGAGGTCATCGGTGAAGTCGGCAATGGCGGTTGAAAAATCCTGCCACAGCTTGGCATGGGACTGAAGTTCGTTGCTATGGGTATCGAAATTGCCGTGCTGGGCATAAAGGATGCGAGCGCCCAGACCCGCGCTCATCACCTGGGACGCGCCCTTGAGGCTGCCGGCAATGGGAGTGTCGCCGTATTCCACGGTGGAGGAGTAAAGCTCCGGGGCCGTCCGCAGGATATCGGCGCCCATCAACGCCTGGGCCCCGTTTTCGCTGAGGGCCCGGGCCACTATATCCCGGCCGCCGTCGGGGCCGTACATCCGGCCCAGAGCGTCCAGGGCATGCAGCCGGACGTTCTCATCGTCGATATCAGGCAGCAGGCCGTAGGTCTCCAGGTTACCCACGGAAGCCACGGGGACTCCCTTGCAGACAAAGGCCCGGGGCAAACCACGGCCAAAATTGACGCCGGTAAGGACGTTCTCGCCGCTGGGGTCCAGATCTCGGATTGCGGCCCCCAGCCAGCCCTGGCTGCCGATAGTCTCCGGCTCGGCGGTATACCAGATGTCCCGGGACCGGAAGTGGGAACGGTTGGGTCGCGGGTAGCCGATGCCCTTGATGACGGCCAACTCGCCCCGATCCCACAGGGCCTTCATTTCCCGCATACTGGGGTTGAAGCCCAGCTCCCCATCAAGGGGAAGCACATCCTGCTGGGGGATTCCTATGCCCGGCCTGCTGTCGTAATAGCGGCCATTGCCGTAGGGAACCACTGTGTTCAACCCGTCGTTTCCCCCAACCAGTTCGATGACTACCAGGTTGCGTTCCTTGTTGGTCGATACCATGGTCCCGCTCCTTCAGCTATATTTTCCAGGTCCGTTCACCATTTTGGAGGCAGGCTAACCGCCCCGGCGATAAACCTGGATGCGGTGCCGGTTGGTTTCCGTAACGTACAGGTAGCCGCGGCTGTCCAGTTTAACGGAAGAGGGGCACCAGAAATATTTCTCGATGTGGGACGATTCTTCGTGGGGATCGTCGATCACGTAATCTATATCCATTTCCAGGTTGGCTGTGGCTCGGGCGGCAGCCTCTTCCCGGTTGATGCTGAGGAAATTGGCGGCCCACTCGGAAATAGTCCCCTCGCCCCGGAGCTTGGCGACAAAGCCGCCATCAGCGTCCAGGACCTGCACTCGTTCGTTGCCCCAGTCGGCTACGTAAATGTAACCATCCTTGTCCACTGCCACCGAGGCGGGGCGTGTGAACTGGCCATCACCACGGCCGCACTCCCCGAACTGGGCCAGGAACTCGCCCTGGTCGGAGAATTTCTTAACGCAGTCGTTGCCGAAGTCGGCCACGTAAAGATTGTCCTCTTTGTCAACGGCCAGGCCCCAGGGCAGGCTGACCGCGCCAGGCCCGCCATTGCCGATTACCCGCAAGAACTCCCCACCGGCGGTGAATTTCTGGACCCGGCTATTGTAGGCGTCGGCCACGTAAATGTTATCGGCGCGGTCAAAGGCCAGGCCGGAAGGGGTGTCCAACTCACCTTCTCCGGAACCGGCCGCGCCCCAGTGGAACAGGTAGCCGCCGTCCGGGTCGTAGGCGGAAATCCGGTGCAGCCGCTCGTCGCTGATGAAATAGCGGCCCTGGCTGTCGACGGCCCCGCAGGCCGGCCAGACGAACTGGCCGCCGTCAAATCCGTAGCCGCCGAAGTTGCCGTAATACCCGCTGTCCAGGTCACACATGGTGACCCGGATGCCGCGGGTGGTCTCTTCCTTGCTGCGGCTGATCACGTAAAGGCGGTCACCGTTTCCGGCCACGGTATCTACCGGATAGTAGAACCCTTTGCCTTCCATAACGGTCATGCCCAGGGTGCGGTCGTAGACCAGGAAATTGGTTTGCTGTGCTGTTTGCTGTGTAGTCATTTCAAATAACCTGCATCGTTTGTGCTGGGTGTCCGCCATTATACCTGGTCAGAACCAGTAGTACGCCGCCTCCCGACGCTCTCCCCAACCTTCCTTACCGAGATTGCGCATTGCCAGCCCCAGGCGGGGCATCAGGATGGCCCATTGCTCGAAACCCACCCGGCGCCACATTCCGTGCCCGGGAAATAACCACTCCACCGGCAGTTCCGCCAGCCGGTCGATGGTGTTGGACAGATCATCCCACGAGTAGAAGGTCTGGCCCTGCAGAACATCCAGCTCTCCCCGCCGGTGGTTCCAGTGCAGCGTATCGCCGGTAAACAAGTACCGTTCATCCACATGATAAACCACGTGGCCCTCGGTATGCCCCGGCGCAGGGACTGATGAAATGCCGGGCGCAATTTCCGTGGACTGGTAATAAACCGGACAGGAATCGCTTCCGTCACTGTTAGAGCCGGTTACGTCAGTGGCGAAGGGAGCGGCGAAGGCTTCAAACCGGTCAATCCAGACCCTGGCGCCATACCGATTCATCCACCTTTCCGCATCGGCCACGTCGTCCCGGTGAGTCAACAGAACGTGGGCCACCCCTCCCAGGTTATCTACCCCTTCCGCCAGAGAGCGGCTGAACCGGGGCGAGTCAATCAGCAGGTTTCCTTCGGGTCGGGTCACCAGAAAGGAGTGGGCGGCGAAGGACGCCAAGGCATTATTGCCCAGGGCATACACGTTGTCCGCCAGTTGATAGGGAAAAACTCCCTCCGGTTCCCGCAACTGCTGACGGTTTCCGATGGACTTGGTGGGACAGGCTGCCGCCGCCCGCCACATGGCCGCCTCTTCCTGCCGGTTAGCCGGCTGTCTGACTACAAAAGACCGACCCTCGGCGTCGGTCCCCGTTAGTTCGGGGGCCCAGTGTCGCGCCGAGTCGCAGGCAATACAGCGTGTGTCCACGAACCAGAGGCCATCGACATTATCCGGATGTGCCAGCTCGGTCCGCGCCATGCAACAATCTCTTGAATATGGGGTAACGATCAGAAAGCCGTTTCCCAGGCTGGTTTCATGTTCAGGACAAAACCAGGCGACTTCGGGGCGCCATAAAGGCATTCCGGGGCTTCCGGAATCCTGGCTTGGGTATTCAGGCGGTAGATGTGCGCTTGACCATCACGCCCGCTGGAATTCCTGGGTAGCCGCCACCATTTGCAGCACGTCCGCTATGTGCTGACGGTTGGCGTTGTCGCTGCCCCGGGCTGAGAAGTCCACCAGCACCCGCCGGGTATCTTCGTCCACACCCAGTGCGCCCACCTCCTCCAGGCAGGCGTCCACCAGGCGTTCGGGGGAGGTGGACTCGTTCAATTCGGCGTCGATCCGGTCCACCATGCTGCGAATGCCGGGCTTGGTGGCGTCGCCGATCTGCTTGCTGGCAAAGTTGATCCGCTCCACCAGCGTGCCGCTGTTGAGCCAATCGGTACCAGTGTGCCAGCCCTCCACGCTGGGAGGATTGTTGAGTATCTGCCCCATGTAGGAGGCCTGGCTGAAGCGTTCCTGAATCTCGTAGCGGGGGCGGTCGAACTCGCCGGTCAGGCGCAGAACCCCGGCCACCAGTTCCACCGGACTCTTGACCTTGCGATTGCGGGCCTCGGTCCCCCTGAAGAAATCCGAGTTGAAGAGGACTCGCAGCATGGCCCCAATGTTGTAGTCGCTGTCGAAGTAGGCCCGGGCCAGCGCGTCGATAGCTTCCGGGTCCGCGGGCGGTGTGTAGGGCCATTCGGGCACCGGCGGTTCGTCGACCACGAAGAAGCTGTACAGGTGGCGGGAGATGAAGCGGGCGGTGGCCGGTTGGCTACAGATAATGTCGATGATATCCTCGCCATTGAAGTTGCCCCGCTCACCCAGGAACTCCTTCTCACCGTCGTCGTGGTCTTCCGGATGATATTCGAAGTGCCAGGATATGCGGCCATAGGGCCAGTCCGAGTCCCGCTGGGAACGCAATTCCATGTACTCCCGGTTGGCAATGGTCCAGCCGGTAAAGGCACGGGCGCATTCCTTGATATCCTGTTCGGAATAGTTGCCCACGCCCATGGAGAAGAGTTCAAGCAGTTCACGCCCGTAGTTCTCGTTGATGGCGCCCTTGTGGTTGTCCTGATTGTCAAGCCAGATGATCATGGCGGGATCACGGGACAGTTCCAGCAGCAGGGTACGGAAGTTGCCCATAGCGTGCTGGCGGAACATCCTGGTCTGGTCGGAAAGGGCCTTACCGTGGATGACCTTGTTGTAGCCCGTGGCGAAAATGCCATGCCAGAAGAGGGTCATCTTCTCCTGCAAGGGCGCCGTGGTGGTAGCCATGCGATAAAGCCAGTTCTCGCCAGGGGCCTGGGGACCCATCATTCCCGACAATTCCGGGTGGAAGCGGCGAATCAGGTAATCGCTCAGACGCTGCTCCTCCTTCGGGTGCAGCAGCTCCTCCACCGTGGCCTCGTAACCCCGGGCGGCGTGGGCTTCAAGTTCTTCGCGATTGGCCCCGAAACCGGCCCGCCGCATCAAATGCGCAATCAACTCTACATTGGCATCCAGCATCAGTCCTCTCCTGAAGAAACTATGCTAACGATTTATCCGCATTCTACCATTTTGGAGAAGGAATGCGTCAAATAGCAGGGATTGGGAACCGGGCAAGAATAAACAGGACTTGGCGGGTTTTGGCAGTATCTGGTTGGCGCGAATGCTGCCTCTTGGCTTTTGCTTGCAACCAGGCTCCAAAATGGCGCAGTTCTCGAGAATCCATTATCCATGCTTCCGGGTAAGGTTTACGCTGCTGACCAGGGGGAAAGTGGCGGGCGGAAGGGTGAAGCGGGACTTCATAGGTACACAGCGGCAGACGACACAGCCCTTGTTGTCAGGGCCGATACGCATTGAACGCCCAGGGTCGAACACCGGGGAACAAAGCCCCGCATTCGGGACAAAGTGGCCGCAGGCGACGGTCAGGTTGGAAAGCGAAGGTGTCGCGCTGCCGACACGGGGGAACGGGAGCGCACCTGACGCTCCCTTCATCCCTGCGCCTTAGACGCAGTTTCTTCCACAGGCATACCCTGGTTCATCCATTCCAGGTATGAGCCGTCGTACAGCTTCACGTTGTAGCCCAGCTGCTTCAAGGCAAGATACCCCACCGACGCGCGTATCCCGCTGCGGCAATAGGCGATTACCGGTGTGTCCTGGCTGACGCCTCCGGTCTCCAGCAATTGGCGGAGACGGTCTTCGGAAAGCAGGTAGCTGTCGTTGCCGTCGACCAGTTGCTGCCATACCAGATTGAGAGCGCCGGGGATGTGGCCGGGACGCTCGTCCAACTCGGGCAAGCCGTTGTATTCATCCAGGCTGCGCAGGTCCAGCAGGGTAATCGAGTCTCCCGGGGAAGCGCCTTCAAGGGCCCGGGAAACATCCTCCAGAAGTGCCCGAACCCCGGGGTTGAGACTGGGCTGGAACTGGTTGGCAGTTGGGCGCACCGGGCGATAAAACTTTTCCCGACCCTGGGCCGCCCAGGTCTCGAAAAAGGCGTCCATTATGCGGATATTGTCGTGGCCCAGGTATTCCAGGGTCCACGCCGCCATGGCCGCGTTCCGACCATCGCCGCCATCGTACATTGTTACCGGCGTGTCGTTGCCCACGCCCACAGAACCAAAGAACTCAGCCAGTTCGTAGATGGACAGCAGCTTGCCATCCCGGCCAAACAGCCTGACAGCCGGCAGATTTACGGCCCCTTGCAGATGGCCCTGCGTGTACCGCATTGGGCCGCGGGGGTCGATCAGCAGGAAATCGGGCTGGCCCAACCGGGACTCAACCCAGTCGGCAGATACAAACTCGACCATCATTGCACCAAAATCAAGAGGCTATTCTGCCAATGTGGGACGGAGGAAGGCAAACCGCAGGGGCGGGTTTTTTAATCCGCCCCTGCGACCACGACCGGGAGCAGGCCCACTTATGGTGTTCAACCCTTGGCAAGGGGATGGGACTAGCCCACCATTTCAAAGTCGGTCTCGACGCTGGTGGGGTTGGCTACCGACTGGGTAACCGGCGAACCTTCCACCGCAAGCCGCCAGATTTCCCGCAAAGTAGACTCGTCGGCGTCGGCCCGTACGAAGCACTTGGCCGAAATGCGGCCGTAACCAGGGTTGCCTTCGTCTTCCACACCGGCCCACTTGCGGATGTTGTCGAAGTAGCCCTCCACGGCCACCTCCAGGTCGTGAATGCGGACGCCCTGCTTGGTGGCGTTAACCACAAAGCCCACCGTCATGCAGCTTCCGATGGCCGAAAGCAGCTGCTCGTGGGCGCTGGCGGCCACGTCGGTAGCGGTCAGGTCGCCGGGTTCGTCCATGTCCACCTGGTGGTTGCGCATGTAGGCCCGGGCGCGCATCCCACCCTGCCAGGCTATGCGGGACTTCCAGGGACCGGTTACTGCGTTAAATACCTCCGGATCCCTGAAGGAATCCAGGACCTGTGTCAGCTTCTCCCGGGGAAGACCATTCAGATCGCGCTCTTCTTCCACCATTTTCTTCTCCTGTTTTATTCACATGAATGGGCAGGATTTGCAGGAATCGGCTGTCCAGCGGCGGCGGACACTTGCTTCTCCCACGCAATAATCCCCGACGTTCACTCAAGAATCCTGTTTATGCTGTTTATCCCTGGTCGACTTGATGATCCCTACCCGAATTCGGACCGGAGCTTCTGGGCGGCTTCGCCGATAATCCGCATCTTGTGGAAGGCGCCATCGGCGGTGTTGATGTTCCGCTCGGCGAAGGTGCCGAAGCCGCAGTCGGGATTAAGGTAAATCTTGTCCGCGTCGAAGTACTGGAGCATTTCCTTCACCCGGTCCACCACCTGGTCCGGGGATTCCAGGTCATCGATGCGGGGGTTGACCACGCCCAGGCCAATCTCCTTTTCGTTGGCGTACTCCTTAAAGACCTCCATCTCCCCGGCGCGGGGAGTGGCGCATTCCAGCACCAGCTGGTCAATGTTCATCTGCACCAGGTAGGGGAGCAGCGGACCGTAGTTGCCGGTGAGCAGAACCTCTTCCTTGCGGCTCCAGTTGCCCCGGCAAACGTGGACCCCCAGCTTGACGCCCTCGATACCCTCGGCCACTTCATTCATCATACGCAGGGCGAACTCGAGCTCGGTGGTGGGATCGCGGCGCTGGGGCAGCGAAGCGCACATGAAGGTCTCGCTGGATTCCTCGCCCAGCACCACCTGGGCCAGGATAGGCTCGTCATACTGGATGAAGTCGGCGCCCATGTCCCGCAGCTTAATGGTCTCTTCCCGCAAAATCTGAACCACATCGCGGGCCAGGTCTTCGGGGGAAGGGTAGATCTTGTCGGACAGACCTTCAAACCAGCTGGACCGGGTCAGCATGTAGGGACCGGGTATGGGAATCTTGATAGGCTTGTCGGTATGCTGCTTCAGGAAGGCCAGTTCGTCCAGGGACAGGCCTTCACTGGCGGAGATCCTGTCTACGACGATGGGGCTCTTGATGGCGAAGGCGGGAACGTCCAGGGCTCGCAACTGTTCCTCCAGGCGGGCCCGGTCGCGGGCGTAGTCGAGAAGTTCCGAAACCTTCATCAACTGCATGCCGGCGATTTTGCCTACGACATAAGAGTAGAAGTTATCCCGGCGCTGCTCGCCGTCGCTGATGATGTCGGTGCCGGCTTCGTCCTGGGCCTTGAGGGACTCCAGAACGGCCTTGTCCGCCACGGTCCTGAACTCGTCCTCAGATATCTCGTCGGCCTGCCGTCGGCGCAGGGCCTGGATAAGTTCGGGTGGCCTGGGCCAGCTGCCCACTACGGTTACGGGAAACAAGGGTATGTCTGCCATCATTTCCTCCGATCAATCGCCAGTTGGGAGTTACGAATTGGAATTGAATGAGACGGGTGTTTCCAGGTCCAACCTCTAATAGCTAATTAGTAACTGATAATCCTTAACTATTAACTCATCCATTGGGGTTCGCGCTTTTCCAGGAAGGCGGTTATGCCCTCCTGGGCATCGTGGGCCAGCAGGTTCTCCACCATGGTGCGCTGGGCCATTTCGTAGGCCGCAGGACGTTCCACCTGCAGTTGGCGGTAAAAGGCTTGCTTACCGATGGCCAAGGTATAGGAACTGGCCCGGGCGATGTGCCGTGCCAGCTGGGTTACCGTGTCTTCCAGCAGGTCGGCCGGCACTACCTGGTTCACCAGCCCCCACTCCTGGGCCGTCCTGGCCGAAATGGGTATGCCGGTCAGCAGCATTTCCATGGCGCGCTTTTGGCTGACGGCGCGGGACAGGGCCACCGCGGGAGTGGAGCAGAACAGGCCTATCTGGACGCCGGGGGTGCAGAACCCCGCATCCTCGGAAGCCACCGCCAGGTCGCAGGTGGCCGCCAACTGGCAGCCGGCGGCGGTGGCCAGACCCTGTACCTGGGCGATGACCGGCTGGGGCAGCAGGCGGATGGCCTCCATTACCTCGGTGCATTCGGCGAAAATGCAGGTGTAGGACTCCTCATCGGAACCCACCATTTCCGTCAGGTCGTGCCCCGAGCTGAACACCGGCCCATCGGACTTCAGGACCACCACCTTTACTTCCGGATCCTGCTCGATAAGTGCGAATCTTTCCTTCAACGCGGCTAGCACGTCGCTGGACAGGGCATGGCGGCGGTCGGGATTATTCAGGGTCAGGCTGGCAACGTGGTCAACCAACTCGTACAAAACCAGTGGTTCGGTCATGGGAGGCCGCTCCTGTGTCCCGGAATGCTCAATTGTTGGCAGGGGCAGTTTAACACCAAGGCATAAGGGGGTCTAGTTTCGGGGTCGGCAGGCGGAGCCCGTATTCCGTGGGCCGCCGCCTACCGGTTCAGGGCGTTGCCAATAACCCACGCGGCGGCGGGGCAGCCAATGCCGAAGCCGAAGAAGGGGCCGAAGTCGCGGGTAGCGGTCTGGCCGGTGAAGTAAAGCCCCGGTACGTGGGACTGGAACCGGTCATCCAGGACCGGAAACCCCTCTTCCACCCTCAGGAACTTCCCGATTCGAGTGTCTCGAAGGTAGGGCTCCCGGGCCAAGTCCACCCGGTAGCCGGTGGCCAGAATGATCTGATCAACCACCAGGTCATTACCGTTATCCAGCGAAACGGTTACTGAGCCGTTGTCGCGCCGCCGCCCGCCGGTGATACGGGTGTTAGGCCACAGGCGCACGTTGTCCCCCTGGATGCGGGGATAAAGCCAGGGTTCCAGCTTGAGCCGTCCCTCCCCCCACAGCCGCCGGTAAATTCCGTCCCGCTCTTCGGGCGAAGATCGCTTAAACCAGCCGGGGTTTTCCCGCGTCCGGTCCATCAACTCATCGATCCAGTCCCAGTCCGATTCAGTGAAGGCCGGCGTATCGTGCCGGTACACCAAGTGAATCTCCGCCCCAGCCTCTTCGTTAATCAGGGCGGCCCACTCAAAGGCGCTCTGGCGGCCACCCACTATCAGGCAGCGCTTGTACCGCAGGGGACTGAAGTCAACGTAATCGGAGGTGTGAGCGTAGCTTTCCCGTGGCAGCAGGGACGCCAGGTCGTCGGGTATGTTGCTGTAATGGGTCAGGCCGGTGGCGGCCACGACCCTCCGCGCCCCGATTTCCGTGCCGTCGTCCAGCTCTGCCAGGAAGGCGAATGGGTCCCCCGCCAGATAATCAAGCTTCCGGACATACGCACTCTGGAGGGTGATTCCACTCTGTTCACGGAACCAGTCACCGTACTCCAGATACAGGCCCAGGGAAATTGGGGAAGCGTCCGCTGGCCGCAGGTCCCTTGCCCGGAGAAAGGCCTCAAAGGTCAGTTCGCCCGCCCCGTCCAGGTGCCAGGACGTGGGGGAGCGCAGCAGCATTCCCGCGGGCATGTGATCCCGCCAAAAGCTCAAGGGGTCACCCAGCACCAGGCATTCCAGCCCCAGCCTGTTGGCAAATGAGGCCACGGCCAGGCCGTAGGGGCCAGCCCCAATGATGAGCAAGTCGGTCCGTTTCATGGCGCCCCAATAGTAAAGGATTATTGCGCCTTCAGGCAAAGGCTGCCGTGTCGGGTCCACCGACATTCTTTCATTGTTCAAGGGGACAGGAGAGTTACCCAGTTGCGCCGGTGGGCGAGCGCCGCCGGTCTAAGTCTCCACACTCTTTGCAGCCGCCAATGAAAATAATTGACAGCCGGGTGTTTCTGTAATATAAAGCGGCAAGCTACAGCCCGAAAGTAGCAAGTAAAACCAAGGAGGAGGCAATTCAACCAACAGGAAAGCAATAATAGACTACGCATTTCGAAACATTTGGAGGCTCATTTTGGGAAACCTGATCAGACAATGCACCCGATCATTTAACCGCCGTCTGTGGGCGGTATTGCCCTTGATAGCGGTGCTGGCGGTGGCATGCGGCGCTGCCGAGGAGCCGGCCGCCGCGCCCGCCGCCGAGCAGCAGCAGGAAGCCGCGCCAACGGCGACCTTCGCGCCCCAGATGATACCGCAAGCTACGCAGGCTCCTGCCGATACGACGGCCGATGCATCCTCCGGCGAACAGATGCAGGAGCCGGCCCAGGCCCAGGAAACTGCTCCCACCGCCGCGCCCGCTCCCACCGCCGCGCCACCGTCCGCCGACCCGGCCAAGAACCACGCTGTCGTGGTTACCGAAGCCGAGCCGGCCAGCATTGGCGCCTGGAGCGAAGGCTGCTCGGCGGAAATTCACAGCATGGGCTGCCAGGACTTCGTTACCGACTTCCTGACCTGGCTGGATGACCGCACCGCCGAGATAGTTCCGCTGTCCGGCGTGGTGGACTGGGAACAGATTGACATCGACCGCTGGCAGTTCAACCTCCGAGACGGCGTCAAGTTCCACAACGGCGCTCCCTGGAACGCCGCCGCCGCCAAGTACGGCATAGAATACAACGCCTTCCCGGACAACCCCAGCGCATCGGTGACCTGGACGGGCCCGGACATGACCGCCGAGGTCATAGACGACCTGACGGTGCATGCCGTGTGCCCCAACCCCTGTCCCATCTACCCGCGAACCGCGTTATTCGCCGATTTCCAGGACCCGGAGTGGTTTGAGAACGCCTCCGAAGAGGATCGTTCGCTGATGACCGTCGGCTTCGGGCCCTACAGGATTATTGGCTACACCCCTGGCGTCAGCACCGAGTTCGAGGCCTACGAGGACTACCTGCCCAACGAGAACTGGTTCTCCCAGGCCCCGAGCATCCAGTACCTGACCCACACCTACCGCGCTGAAGCTACCGTCCGCGCTGCCATGATCCGGGCCGGTGAAGCCCATTGGGCCGCCGACATCGGGTTCGAGGAAGCGGAAACCGTGAGCAACACCGTAAGCGGCAAGACCGCCGAGGTCTATACTCTGGTCTTCGACACGGTGTTCCACGAGGAACTGGCCAAGAAGAACGTCCGCCTGGCTCTGACCCACGCGATAGACTGTCAGACCTTGCTCGACTCCCTCTTTGACGGCCAGATCCCGTGCCACAACGCCATATCCATGATGGGTACGGTGGGCATTACGCCGGAGAACTCCAAGTGGCGCGAATACGATCCTGAACTGGCACGCGAATTGTTGGAAGAGGCGGGCTATTACCAGGGCGCCAACCGGGATGACAACCCGGAAATCCACATCAACACCCGCCCCGGCTCCAACATCCGAGGCGAGGAACTCCTGGAAGCCGTAGTCCAGTTCTGGCGGGACGTTGACGTCAACGCCCAGCTGAACTCCTTCGGAGACCTGGGCGCTGCCAGGGAATTGCAGATTTCCGGTTGCGGACGCTTCTCCGGTGAACCCGGTTACCAGGAGGCAATGGACTGCGCCGACCGGGATCCCCCGGGACCCGCTTTCCGTTCATCCCATGCCTACGAGGTAGCCACGTCCAACGAAATCCTTGACATGCAGCGGTTCAACAACTCCCGTCTCAGCTGCTTCAGCCGCAGCAGCAGGCACTGCACCGCCGAGTTCGAGGCCTGGAAGACGGAAGCCAATTCCATTCCGGAGGGTCCGGCACGCACCAAGGCCATGGAAGAGATCGCCGACTTCGCCTACGAAGATGCCATCTTCCTGCCCTTCTTCGAGGTGGTTTACGTGTATGGGCTGGCCGATGATATCGAATGGCAGCCCTACTACGCGCCACGCTTGCGGGGCAACACCATGCGTTTCACCGAGTGACCTGGATCGCACCGGAGCCCCACGGGTTCCTGCGAATTTCACCACTCAAAAGGGAGGCGGGTATTTTGCCCGCCTCCCTTGTTTCGTTCATCCCCTTCAGCAGGCTGGAAAGCTCATACCGCAAAAAGGGCTGTTTCTTCTTTGAGCGGAGGAACCCGGGCTGACGGCGCCACAACACCAGAGCTATCACAGGACTGAACATCGCCACGGCAGTCATACGAGAGAACGCCTTTATCCGGTGGCAGAATGCCTTTATCGCATTTGGGGCGAGTTGGCCACTGAGCATTCCGAACTCCGGCGTTCGACGGAGTGACGACCGGACGGGTCCTTCATGCGATAGCCCGGGAACAACCCAAGCCGGACCGCAGCGGGCGCAAACTGCTACGGGCTGATTTACGGTTGCTAGGATTAACGGCAGCTATTGTTGACATATACTTATTCCTGTAATATAACGGGGTATCTGGTGCGAAAACCAGTAACATTATATTAACAGGAGGAATACTATAGAAAGTAAGTGGAAGTAAGTAGTATGTTATTCGTAACGGTTGGAGGTGAATTGTGGGAAATCTAACCAAAGCGTTTGCCCATTACCTTAACCGCCGTTTGTGGGTAATTTTGCCCCTGATAACAGTGCTGGCAGTGGCATGCGGCGCGGCTGAAGAGCCCGCTGCCGCGCCGGCCGCCGAGCAGCAGGAGGCAGCCCCAACGGCGACCTTCGCGCCCCAGATGATTCCGGTGGCAACAGCCCCACCTGAAGCCCCGGCCGCGGCCGGTCAGGCTTCGGGCGGCCAGGCAGCAGAACCGGCCCCGGCTCAGGAGCAACCGGCCCCCACCGCCGCCCCGGCTGTAGCCGCGGCCCCCGCATCTGCAGATCCCGCCAAGAACCACGCTACCATAGTCACTGAGGCCGAACCGGCCAGCGTCGGTATGTGGAGTGAAGGTTGCTCGGCGGAAATTCACAGCATGGGCTGCACCGACTTTGTATCCGACTTCCTGACCTGGCTGGATGACCGGACGGCAGAAATAGTTCCACTGTCCGGCGTTGTTGACTGGGAACAGATCGACTTAAACCGCTGGCAGTTCAACCTGCGGGACGGCGTCAAGTTCCACAACGGAGCGTCGTGGAACGCCGCCGCCGCCAAATACGGTATCGAATACAATGCGAACCCGGAAAATCCCAGCGCTTCGGTGACCTGGACCGGCCCCTTCATGGAGGCCGAGGTGATCGACGACCTGACCGTGCATGCGGTGTGCCCCAACCCTTGCCCCATTTACCCGCGCACGGCCCTCTTCGCCGACTTCCAGGACCCGGGCTGGTTCGAGAGCGCCACCGAAGAAGAACGGTCGCTGAACAGCATCGGCTTTGGGCCCTACAAGATTATCGGGTACGAACCCGGTGTGAACACCCAGTTCGAGATCTACGAGGACTATCTGCCCAACGAGAACTGGTTCGCCCAGGCCCCGACAATTCAGTTCATAACCCACACCTACCGGGCTGAGGCTCCGGTACGTTCTGCTATGATCCAGACCGGTGAAGCCCACTGGGCCGCGGACATCGGGTTCGAGGAAGTGGATAACGTGGTGAATGCCGGAGGCAAGACCGTAAGCGGCAAGACCGCCGAAGTCTACACCCTGGTCTTTGACACGGTCTTCCACGAAGAACTGGCCAAGCAGAAGGTCCGCCTGGCCCTTACCCACGCCATTGACTGCCAGACCATGCTGGACTCCTTCTTCGACGGTCGAATCCCGTGCCACAACGCCATATCCATGAACGGCACGGTGGGCATTAACGAAGTGAACTCCAAGTGGCGGGAATACGATCCCGAACTGGCGCGTCAACTGCTGGCGGAGGCCGGCTACGACCCGGAGAACGAGATCAACATCAACACCCGCCCCGGCTCCAACATTCGCGGCCTGGAAATCATGGAGGCTACGATCCAGTTCTGGCGGGATGTTGGCGTCAATGCCAACCTGAACTCCCACGGCGACCTGGGCGCGGCCCGGGAAATCCAGTCCTCTGGCTGCGGGCAGTTCACCAACGAGCCCGGCTATAAGGAAGCCATGGACTGCTCGGACCGGGACCCCCCCGGCCCGGCCTACGTGACCTCTCACGCCTACGAGGTTGCGACGTCCAACGAGATATTGGACATGCAGCGGTTCAACAACTCCCGTCTCAGCTGCTTCAGCCGCAGCAGCAGGCACTGCACGGCTGAGTTTGAGGCCTGGAAGACGGAAGCCAATTCCATTCCGGAAGGGCCGGAGCGGACCAAGGCCATGGAAGAGATTGCCCAATTCGCCTACGATGAGGCCATCTTCCTGCCCTTCTTCGAGGTGGTGTACGTGTACGGGCTGGCTGGCGACATCGAATGGCAGCCCTATTACGCGCCGCGCCTCCGGGGCAACACCATGCGGTTCACCGAGTGATCTGAGCGCATCAGGTAATGTACCGTTCGTCGGTACATTTGGATCTACTCACGGAGGGGGCGGGTTTCAGACCTGCCCCCTTCTTCTTGGTAAAGAAGGTTGCCATCAATATCATCCAATAGTTGCCTCACAGCCGGCATCTTTCTACTTCTTCCCTCCCAGTCTCCAAACTTCCCCCCGCGTGACGGCTATACTCACCTTCAGGTTATCTTCATCAATTCCTTGGGAAAGCCCATGCTGGACAACGGTTGGCACGAATATACTGGGCCTTCCCGTCCCGCGGCGGAAAATTCAGGTGATCCCTGCCGGCCAGCCCAACTCTCTGGCGCTGAGCCGAGCCAAACCTTGAGAGGCAATTAAGTGTTTCCATTCAGGAAAGCAGGAACCGATCCGGCGCTCGCGCTGGCAATATTGATTTCATTGGGCGCTCTCCTGGGCGTAGCCTGCCAGGGCGCCCAGGGCACAGAGGGATCCCGGGGCGCCTCCGGAGAGGCTGGCCCCACCGGCCAGACCGGCGCCCCTGGCGAACCCGGGCCCGCCGGACTCATAGGCCCTTCCGGGCCGGCCGGCGCCCGTGGTGAAACCGGCCCTCCGGGAATCCAGGGGTCACCGGGTGCAGCGGGAGCACGCGGCGCGCGGGGGCCTGCGGGGTCTTCGGCCCCCGCGCCCAACTTTATCCTGCAGTTGCTTCACGCGTCCGACATTGACGGTGGCACAGGCGCCCTCTCCAACGTCGAAAACTTCTCCGCCATACTTGACGGTTTCCGGAGGCAGTTTCCCGATAACACGCTGGTGGTGAGTTCCGGTGACAACTACATCCCGGGTCGCCGTTTTGCTGCCGCGACCAATGCGGATGAAGTCGTGCCAGGCCTTTCCAGCGAGGGGCACGGCAACATCGCCTTGCTCAACGCCATGGGCTTCCAGGCATCCGCCGTGGGCAATCACGAACTGGACCGGGGCACCGGATTTTTCGGGGAGCTGATTTCTCACCAGGAGGAGGGCGGCTATTCCGGCGCCAAGTTCCCGTACCTGTCAAGCAACCTGGTCTTTGCAGACGACCAAAACCTGGCGCACCTGGTAGTCGACGACGGTCAGGAGGCTTTCCTGGCGTCGGGCAGTCTGGCCGGCAGCACGGTGGTTACCGTTGGCGGCCAACGTATCGGCATTGTAGGAGCGACCACACCCTTTCTCGCCAACATTACCATCTCAGGCGGAATTACCGTGATGCCGCGAGACATCGACGCCATCGATGAACTGGCCACCATCATCCAGGAAGACGTGGACAGCTTGACCGCCCAGGGAATCGACAAGGTCATCCTGCTGGCCCACATGCAGCAGATCTCCATCGAGCAGGAACTGGCGTCCCTGCTGGAGGATGTGGACATTATCGTTGCCGGGGGTTCCAACACCCTCCTGGCCGACGAGACAGACCGCCTCTGGCCCGGCGATGAGTCGAAGGGCGGCTATCCCCTTGAGTACCAGACCGGCAACGGCGACCCGGTATTGCTGGTTAACACCGAGGCCGATTTCAAATACCTGGGCCGGCTGGTGGTTGAATTTGACGGTGACGGCCTGGTCGTCCCGGGGTCTGTAGACCCTCACCTGAGCGGGGCCTACGCCACAAACCCCCAGGGCGGGCACCGCTACGCTGGCCACCCCCTGCCCGAGGTTTCCCGGATAGTGGCGTTTCTGCAGACCGAACTGAAAGCCCTGGACGGCAACGTATTCGGAAGGACCGAGGTGTTCCTCAACGGATTGCGCGGCTCCGTCCGGACCGAAGAGACCAACCTGGGAAGCCTGGCCGCTGAGGCCAACCTGTGGACGGCCAGAATGGTGGACTCAGAGGTTGCCATGTCGCTGAAGAACGGCGGCGGTATCCGGGACAACATTGGCCTGGTTCATCAGCCGCCAGGGACCAACAACCCGGCCTTGGTCCAATACCTTCCACCCCAGGCCAACCCTGCCGTCGGGAAGGAGGCCGGCGCGGTCTCCCAGTTCGACATTGAAGGCGCCCTGCGCTTCAACAACGGACTGGCGATATTGGAATTGACCGCTGCCCAGCTCCGGCAGCTAATGGAACACGCCGTGGGCTTCGATGGCGTGGGGCAAGTGACGTCCGGCCGGTTCCCCCAGGTTGCCGGTATGCGTTTCAGTTTCGACCCCAATGGCCCGGTAGGAGAACGCATCCGGTCCCTGGCTATCGTAAGCGACGCAGGCGAGATAACGGACCGGGTCATTCAGGAAGGGGAGGTGGCCGGCGACCCCGACCGCACCATCAAGATTGTCACCCTGGGGTTCCTGGCCGACGGCGGAGACGGATATCCGTTCCCTTCGCCCGCACCAGGGAGGGTGGACCTGACGGAAGCCCTGGCCGGGAACGGACCAGGCCTGGCGGCCTTCACCGACCCCGGCACCGAGCAGGACGCACTGGCGGAGTACCTGGCGGCCCACTTCTCGGAGACGCCTTTCAGCCAGGCAGACACGCCACCGGAAAGGGACCGGAGGGTACAGAACCTGGGAATTCCCGGCGTCGCAGACACGGTGTTTGGCGAGCATGATCGTTGACCCTTCGCACTCACCCGGCGAACAAGCCGGGGCGGGATTGCAACCCGCCCCGGCAGTATTGGCGCATCAGAACAAGCGACCGCTAATCAAAGAGAATCACGCTGCGGGCCACGTTGCCTCCCTTCATGTCGGCGAAGGCTTCGTTTATCTGTTCCAGTTGCATGTGCTGGGTGACCAGTTCGTCCAGCTTCAGCCGCCCCTGGAGGTAAAACTCGATGTAGCGGGGCATATCGGTGCGGAAGCGGTTGGAACCCATGCTGCTCCCCTGGAGCTTGCGTTCCCTCCGCAGGAACCCGCCGGCGTCAATCTCGATCATGGTCCCCTCGGGAATCATGCCGATTACCGTGGCGGTGCCGCCGGGGCGCAACATCTGGTAGCACTGCTCCGCCGTCTGCTTCAACCCAATAGCTTCAAAGGAGTAGTCGACCCCGTCGTCGGTCAGGTCGCGAATTCGCTCCACCACGTCGCCGCCGGAGGCGTCAATTACGTCGGTGGCGCCGAACTCCCGGGCCAGGGTCAGCTTGGTTTCCACCGTGTCTACGGCGATGATGCGCAGGGCGCCGGCCAGGGCCGCCCCCTGGATGCAGTTCAGGCCCACGCCGCCGCAGCCCACCACGCACACGGTGCTCCCGGGCTCCACGGCCGCCGTGTTCAGCACCGCGCCCAGGCCGGTAGTAGCGCCGCAGCCGATCAGGGCCAGTCGGTCAATGGGCACGTCCTCCCGTACCTTTACGCAGGCGTTCTCGTGGACCAGCATCATCTCGGCGTAGGAACCCAGCTGGGCCATCTGGGTTATGCCTTCTCCGTCCTTTCGCAGGCGGGGAGGCTGGTCGGGGCCGCGCACCACGTCGGTACGAGTACACAGGACGGGTTGTCCCCGCAGGCAGAACTCGCAGTGGCCGCAGAATACGGAAAGACACATTATCACCGTGTCGCCCGGCTTCAGGTAGAAGACCTGCTCGCCCACGGCCTCAACGATGCCGGCCGCTTCGTGGCCCAGTATGGCCGGCTTGGGGATATTGTAGCTTCCCTCCACGTAATGAAGGTCGCTGTGGCAGACGCCGCTGGTGCCGGTGCGGATCAGCACTTCACGGGGACCGGGGGCATCCACCTGGACCTCTTCCACCTCCAGGGGTACGTTGACCTCGCGCAGAACGGCAGCTTTCATAGCCGCACCTCCGGTTAAGTTAGTTAGTCCTCGAAGGGACGCGAAGATTCAGGAAGGCCTGACGGTTAATGGCCTCTTTCGGCGTGGCAACCGGAATCGGTGGTTCGGGGTTAAACTCTCTCCCGCCTTCGGGGGTTTTTCCGGCCGGTTCGAAGCTTTGTTCCCGCCTCGCGTTTGACCCGCCCCGCCAGGCAATGATCGTATTCCGCCAGAAACTCTTCCACGGCCTGCCGGTCGTAAGGGACGACTGCCCTCAGCGCCCAGGACAGGGCCTTCACCACCATGTCGTCGCCGTCCGCCGCCAGCATCCGGCAAACGGCCAGGGTACGGCCCACATCTCCGGCGCCGCCGCGGGCCTTCAAGTTGAGGGCCACGGTGCTGACCAGGGCCACCCGGCGCCACCAGCGGTCTGCCGACTCTGCCCACCCGTGGACATCGGTGTCGCCGATCTGCCCGTTACGCCAGGCCACGCCCGACAGGTACAGGGAGAAGACGTCCACCGAGTCCCAACTGTTCAGGCCAGCGCCCAATTGTTCCAGGCTTGCCCTGTCCAGGGCAGCCAGGGTGGGTCGGTGGTAATGGGCAATTTCGTAAGCCATCCACCTTATCTCCCGTTGCTCCTCCAGCAACGACCGTTGAACGACATCCATAACGAAAGCCAATACAACCCCTGGGTCCTCCTTAGCCAGGATGCGGCTGAACTCCCGGCGGATGGGCCGGATGGTCGGCACCGCAGCTACCGGCAGTTCCTGCACCCGCTGGAAAAGGTCGTCTACCAGGTCATTATTAGCTGGCACTGGATTGGTTCGAGTCCCCTGCGAGAGTCGGTTGCGGCATGGCGCGAGCCGAGTAGGGGGAATTGTAGCAGAAATGTAGGGGGATTGAAGGGACGGGTATCGGCTATGCATTAACTTTCGCTTTTGGGGCAATCATTCCAGGGACCAGCCAGCGGGCCTTGAGATGAGCGCGCTTTACCGGGGCCCAGCGCAAATGAAGTCGTACAGCAAAAGAGTATCTATCGTATTTGACAGCCGCTTGACCCAATGATAGATTGGTGATTGAATTATCAATAAACCAAATGATTTCGTAAGGGATGAACCGACGGCTGCAGGCCGGGCGCAGTTGTCCCCGGGAGGAGTAAATTGCCCCGCTACGATTATCAGTGTACTATCTGTGATAACCGGTTCGAGCTGGTCCAAAGCTTCAAGGAAGCTGGATCTGGCAGTTGCCCCCTTTGCTCCGGCGACGGCAGGCGGGTATTTCATGCCGTGCCCGTGATCTACAAGGGCTCGGGCTTCTACACCACCGACTATGGCCGGCCCAAGTCTCCCCCTTCGGAAACCAGGGAAAAGGAAGGTTCCTCGTCCTCGGACAGCAAGTCTTCCGATTCATCCAACGGATCTTCTTCCTCCGAATCCAAGAGCGAGTCCACTCCCGCGGCGGCTGAAACCACCGCGTAGGGACAACAACCCCGCTAATTTTTTCCCCAGGCCCAGATTAATTTCTGGGCCTGTGTTCATTGCCGGAGAGGAATCAGCAGAGCAGACAAGAAGAGGTAATTTACTTGAGGGCCTTGATTCAGCGGGTTGCCAGCGCGTCGGTGACGGTGGAAGACCGGGTAGTGGGGGCCATCGGCCCCGGACTGGTGGTGCTGCTTGGGGTGTCAGACGAGGATGGGGAGGCCGATGCTCAATACCTGGTGGACAAGACGGTAAACCTGCGCATTTTTGCCGACGACCAGAACCGCTTCAACCTGTCCGCCCTGGACACGGGAGCCGAACTGCTGGTGGTGAGCCAGTTTACCCTGTACGGCGACACCCGCAAGGGCCGCCGCCCGGACTTTACCAGGGCCGCCCCGCCGGACCAGGCCCAGAGCCTCTACGATCGCGCTGTGGGCTTATTCCGGGAGAAGGGCCTCACCGTGGCCACCGGCGTTTTCCAGGAGTACATGCGGGTGTCCCTGCACAACGATGGGCCGGTGACGCTGATGCTGGACAGCGCCGACCGCCACCGGTCGAGAAGGTAAGCCAATTACGAACGGTCAATTGCGACTTACAAGTTAGGAATCTGGACGGCCAAATGATCCCGTTCGTAATTCGTAACTGAGAATTACCTGGGGTACCAGCCCATGCCCTGGTAGTAGCCCCTCAGGTAAGCGATCTGGCCGCCATGGGCCACGTTGTCCCAGGTGCGCTGGCCGATGGCCGAACCCACGGAGCGGGGTTCGGTGAAGGGTGGGATGACGATGGGCTTCTCCAGGTCTTCCAGCGTCACCGACGCCAGGTACTCGGATGCCTGGGCCTTGACCGCCTCGTAGTACCCCAGTTGCGCCTCCACTGAAGGCGGTTCCCACTCAGCCACTTGCTCCGCCGTCCAGCCCACGCCCCGGTCCTCCGGGTTGGACGACATGCCGTATTTTTCATGCCAGCCATCCCGTATCCACAGCTGGGGCGTCTCCAGCAAGTAGGTGTTGAGCAGCGTGTCCCAAACCCGGTTCATGTGCCACAGGATCCAGGCGACGGAGTTGGAAGAGTCGTTGGGACGCCGGGCCATCGTCTCATAGTCCATGTCTTCCAGGGCCCGGTCCACCATGTCCCAGTTGCGTTCCAGGGCGGTAACGATACCGTCGGTTACGGGCATATCTGCACTCCTTTGGCGGCTTGGAAACTATCTCAAGTCCGTTTATGAGCAGCAAAGCTGTGGATGGCAAGATTGTCAGGCTGGCCATCCCTCCCATCCTGTCCTTGATACTCGACCCTTGACCGGGGAAGTACAGGATGACGGACTAGTCGGAAATTTCGGCCTTGGCGCCTTCGGGCAGTTCCACCTCGAAGGCGGTCAGAATCTGGCCCACCAGCAGGTAGTGGCCGATCAGGCCGGTAATGTCCACGGTGTTTTGGGTGCCGAACCGCTCCATCACGGCGTTGAAGGTGGCGTCGCTGACCTTGCGGTTTTGCAGCAATTCCTGCACGTACTTGACCACCAGGGCTTCGTCACCGGCCAGGCCTTCGGGAGCGGTACCGCGGGCTATGGCGCCAATGGTCTCCTCGGTAACGCCGTGACCCCTTGCCAGGCGGGCATGGGCGGCAAATTCGTACTGGTTGCGAATCTCCCGGGCCGTGGCGATGATGATCACTTCCTTCAGGGCTTCGGGAATGTCAAAGTCAAAACGGACGTAGGTGCCGGTATGGGCCACCCGGGCTGCCAGCCTGGGACTGTGCAGCAGAACGCCGTAGGGCCCGCGTACGCTGCCCCGACTGCCTACGATCTCGTCGAAAAAGTGCTGGTCGTCCGGTGAAAGTTCTTCCCTGGTTACGTTGGGTAGTCGCGCCATTTTTGCCTTCTCCTTTGCTTCTGGTTCTTTAACGGATTCCGGATGTTACGGGCCCCGCAATCTGGTCGTCGTGACGTGGAAGGGCGCCCCATTAGCAATTAGGTAATCTTAAGGAAACTCCAGGTCCAGGCTGATGTCCAGGGCCTGAGTCGAGTGGGTCAGGCCCCCAATGGAGATCAGGTGGACGCCCGTTTCGGCCACGGCCCGCACCGTCTGCATGTTAATGCCACCCGACGCCTCCACCACGGCCCGCTCACCAATGATATCCATGGCCTCCTGCATCAGCGGGACGGGCATGTTGTCCAGCATGATAATGTGGGCGCCGGCGTGGAGGGCTTCCCGCACCCCGGCCAGCGACTCCACTTCCACCTCCACTTTGACGGTATGGGAGGCTTTCTCCAATGCCAGCCTAACCACGTCTCCCAGGCCCATTTCCCTGGAACCCAGGGCCTCGATGTGATTGTCCTTGATTAATATACCATCGGCCAGGTTCAGGCGGTGATTGTGGCCGCCGCCCATGCGCACGGCATACTTGTCCAGGTACCGGTGGCCCGGCGCCGTCTTTCGGGTATCGACAATGCGGGCGCGGCAGCCCTCGATAGCCCGGACATAGCGATTGGTGTCGCTGGCAATGCCGCTCATGCGCTGCATAAAGTTGAGAGCAATTCGCTCGGCCCGCAGAATACTGCCCGCCGACCCTTCGACCCTAGCGATGTCGTCTCCGGGGATCAGGGCATGGCCGTCAGTCAGCAGCGGCTCAAAATGCAGGTCCGGGTCCACGCGATGGAAGACTGCCCCGGCCACGTCCAGTCCCGCCAGCACGCCAATGGCCTTGGCCCGCAGCATACCCACTCCCGTAACTTCGGGTGGTATCAGCAAACCGGTGGTGGGATCGTTGAAAGTCTCGTCCTCCGACAGGGAGGCATCAATCAGGTTGTAAACCTCGGGGGGTAATTGGCTCATGCTTATCCCTCCTCCTGGGTCAGCGTTACGTGCTTTTCCCATTGGGGGCTGGTTTCGGGGAAGTCCTGCCGGTAGTGGGAACCGCGGCTTTCCTGCCGCAGCAGGGCCGATTCCACCATCAACCTGCCCAGCAGGACCAGGTTGCTCAATTCCCATGAAGTACGGTCATCCGGCGGCGACATCATGCGCTGCCACAGGTTAAGGATGCGGGCGGACAGGAGCAGGCGAGTCCCGTTGCGGCTAATGCCGGCGTTGCGCCACATCAGGTCTTGCAGGTTCTCCAAACCCGGGGAGGGCATGGTTGCGCAGACCGGCGCCCGTTCGGTTATGCGCCTCACCAGGATGTTATCAGTGTCCGACGCGGCAGAAGGCGGCGCTTGCCCCAGGCTGCTGGCCACCAGGCGGCGGGCAAACACCAGGGTGTCCAGCAGGGAGTTGCTGGCCAGGCGATTCGCCCCGTGCACCGCAGAGCAGGCGGCTTCCCCGCAGGCGTACAGGCCGGGCACATTGGTGCGCCCCCAGGTGTCGATCTTGATGCCACCCATCATGTAGTGGGCGGCAGGGGCCACCGGCGCCGGCTCGCGAGTAATGTCCACTCCGTTGCCTAGACAGAAATGGTAGATGGTGGGAAACCGGCTCTGGATGACATCCGGGTTCAGATGCGAGATGTCCAGGTAGACCGGCGCGCCTTCCCTTTTCTCCATTTCCGCTGCAATGGCCCGGGATACCACGTCCCGAGGGGCCAGGTCGGCCAGGGGATGGTAGTCGGCCATGAAGGCCCTACCCTCGGCGTCCCGCAGCACCGCCCCCTCCCCACGCATGGCCTCGGAAAGCAGGAAAGTGGGCGCGCCTTCTATGTGAAGGGCCGTAGGGTGGAACTGGTAAAACTCCATGTCCATCACCCGGGCGCCGGCCCGGAAGGCCAGGGCCACGCCATCGCCCGTGGCCACCTCGGGATTGGTGGTGTACTTGAAAAGTTGGCCCGCCCCGCCGGCGCCGATGACAATGTTCCGCCCGCCGAAGGTCTCGCCTTCTCCCGTTTGGCTGTTCAGGGTTTCCACGGCCACGGCACGTCCATCTTCAGTCACCAGGCGGGTAGCCAGCGTATACTCCAGGACATTGATTTCAGCCTCGGCGACCCGCGCGGCCAGAGTGAGTTCGATGTGCTGGCCGGTTGCATCGCCCCCGGCGTGGAGGATACGCGGGCGGCTGTGGGCCCCCTCCATTCCGAGGGAAATTTCGCCGTGGCTGGTGTCGAAGGGTACGCCCCACTGGATGAGGCTGGCAACCCGCTGGGGCCCCTCGCTGGTGAGGACTTCCACCGCTTCCCGGTCGCACAGGCCCGCCCCGGCGGTCAGCGTGTCCTGCATGTGCAGGGCTGGTGTGTCTCCGGCGCCCACCGCCGCCGCTATGCCACCCTGGGCGTAACGGGTATTGCAGTCTTCCACTCTGCCCTTGGTGAGGATCAGCGTGGAACCGTGTTCCCGCGCCAGCAGGGCGGTGTTAAGGCCCGCGATGCCGCTGCCAATGATAATGTAATCGTAGTCAGAGCCTGGCATGGAGGTATTGGGTAAAGAAAGGACAAGTACGACCGATAAGGGCCGCGCCAAAGTATGGGATACTATACTGCCCGCATAGGAGATTGCCAAGCATTTGAGCGTTTGCAGTGAGTTGGACGGTTTCCTTTCGGCCGCACCGGTTCAGGTGTCCACAAAGAAAGAAGCCCGGCGACAACCGCGGGGCTTCACAACCTGTCATTATTGAGAATCCGGCGCTGCTTACTCTAATTCTCTGCCGGGCGGTCGAACCCCAGGTCCAGGTCTCGCAGGAACTCCTCGATGTTGGCCGAGAGGGGCGGGGGCGGGGGTTGCTCCGCTTGCTGCTCCCGATCGTAGTGTTCCTCCAGTTGCGCCAGCAGGGAGGATACGTCCTCGCCTTCGCTGCTGACCATGTCCGCGATACCTTCGTACTGCTCCTTACCCCGGTCGGGTTCAATCAAGCGGTCGGGCAGGTTGTACTGGTTGCAGAGTATCTCCATCAGGCGGGAGGTGCCCATCAGGTCTTCGTCCACCTGGAAGTACTGGGGCAGATGCACCACGTAGGTGCGGGTTTCAATGCCTTCCCTGGCCGCCTCCTGGGGAATGAGGTAGGTAATGGTGGAGGGACCCTCGTAGTCGCTGGTTTTTACCCGGTTCTGCCGCTGCTCCTCTTCCAGATCGCCACCCACACCAGACCCGGACACCAACAGGGGGCGGGTATGAGGGACCATGTCGTACATCGCGCCCACCAGGGAATATCGCTTGACCCCCAGTTGGCGGAGCATGTCCAGCATGGCGTCGGCGTAGTCCTCACCGTACAGATGGGGCTCCAGCAAGTGGCCCAGCAGTATGTCGGGACCCTCTTCCCGCTGGGCGAACCGAATGATCGTGTTGGGGATGGTCACTTCGCGCTTGCCCTGGTTGATAAGGGACCGGGGACGATACCGGGTGAAATCGTAGAACAGTCCCGGCCGGTGCAGGCGCCCCAGTTCCTTGGCGCGCAGGTGCCGCTGAATGCGGCCCAGGCTGAGGCTGCCGACCCGTCCAACGTCAATCCAGGGGCGGAGGACCGCCAGCAGGTGCGGGTCCTTCAGTTCGGGAAGGGGTTCCTTCAGTTCAAACTCACCAAGTCTCATGGCCTATAGTTTGACAGCGGCAAGTACCTTTTACAAGACCCGCTTTTGCGGCCCCGTCATTGGTGTCTCGCCCTAAGAGAAGGACGCCAGGTTGGGGGCAAGTGGACGTTGCTTTACGTATTGCCCCTACGAAATGGGGGTGGGATACTGTAGCCCTTTGCGAGAGGAGCAGTAGCATGAAAGTCGTAAATGTCCACAGTCATATCGTCCCCGACTGTTTCTGGGAAGCCAACGAAAGGCACGGCCAATGGTACGGGGCCAGCCTCTTTTTCCGCGACGGCATCCGTTACATCAACGCCATGAATCGGGTGGCTGGGCCCATAGACGAAAAATGGCAGTTCAATCCCGCCGAGCGGACCGCATTCATGGACGGACAGGGAGTGGACGTCCATGTGCTGTCGGTGGCGCCGTACCTGACCAACTACCACCTGGAACCCGATGAGGGGTTAGCCTCATCCCGGGAGCTGAACGACGGGATTGCCGAATTCGCCCGGGCCCGCCCCGACCGGTTTATCGGCCTCGGCACCGTTCCCATGCAGGACACGGCGGCAGCGGTGGAGGAACTGGAGCGGGCAGTGGACGAACTGGGGCTGGCCGGGGTGGAACTGAACACCAACATGGAGGGCCACAACTGGGACGAGGAGCGGATCCTCCCTTTCTTTCAGGCGGCGGAACGGCTGGGGACCTTCGTTTTTTTCCATCCCCACAACCCGGCGGGTTCCGACCGGGCCAGCCGCTATTACCTGTCCAACCTCATAAGCTTTCCCCTGGACACCACCATCGCCATCGCCTCCTTCATTTTCGGGGGCGTACTGGACAAGTGCCCTAACCTGAACCTGTGCTTCGCCCACGGCGGCGGCTACGCCTGCTTCGGCATCGGCCGAATGGACTTCGGCGCAGGCGTGCGGCCCGAACCCAGGGTCAATGAAATCAAGGGCATGCCCAGCGACTACCTGCAGCACCTCTACTACGACAGCATCACCCACAGCGACGAGGGCCTGAAATACCTGGTAGACCGGGTGGGCGCCGACCGGGTGATGCTGGGCGACGACTTTCCTTTCGACATGGGACCTGTTGACCCGGTGGGCTGGCTCAGTTCGCTGAAACATCTGAACGATTTTGAGAAGCGGAGGATATTGGGGGAGAATGCGCAGGGGGTTTTTGGGATTGCGGGGTAGGCAGTCGACATGATGAGGCGTGCCTACCAGGCTGTTTCAACCATATAGGTTGTGCAATATGTCGGGAAGCCAAGTGTCCCGAACAAAAGAACCCGCGCAGGAGGTTAAAGTGGTTCCGCCACCTGAATTGGAAAACCTTCGGGGCTCTATTTAGTCCTGTGAAAGCGCTATGCGCTGGGCCAACAATTCGGCGTTCATGGAGAGTATGCCCGAAGAAGCTCGGAATATATTTCGAAGCGGAGTCATTCAGTGTTTTGAAGTGGCCTACGATGAGTGTCGCAAGTCCATCCAGAAATGGCTGAGAGATTCCG
This sequence comes from Dehalococcoidia bacterium, assembly GCA_965207275.1. GTDB lineage: Bacteria > Chloroflexota > Dehalococcoidia > Lucifugimonadales > UBA3495 > Bin22. Next base: position 393,032 of record CBDBMH010000002.1, on the reverse strand, counting down.
ACATTCCTTTAAGGGGGAACCTGTTCAGGGATGCGAGTTCCGCGGAATTGGTCGCTGATGTAGAAAAATGGATGGAGTTCCGTACAGCTCGGAACCAGACTAGTCACTTCTACAGCGTGGACTTGGCCCAACGAACTTTCGCCCCGATTTCTGAATTCCTCCCCCTAGCTTGGAAGCTGCTTCGTAGTCTTGAGAAAAGAAATGAATATTGACCTTAATCCGAAACAAATGGAGACCGTGACGCGAATTCCGGCGCGGTTAACGCCTGACTGCGACGTGGTAGCCTTTGGCTCCCGATTGAAGGGAAACGCCCGCAAATATTCGGACCCGGACCTGGCAAACAGAGGTGAGGGAAGCCTGGACTTCAGCAGGTACGCCCAGCTACGGCTGGCATTTGAGGAGTCTACCCTGCCAATAAACGTAGACATTCTGGACTGGCACAGCATACCGGCAAGGTTTCAGGAAAACATTGAGCAAGGAGGCGTTCTCATTCAAGAGGGAACCGGGCAATATGAGAAAACCTTCCCGGTCTCGTAACTTACCTGCCTTGCTGCCGATTCAACCCATTTGAGCTTCTGGCCCCCTCATTCCCCCGCCAGGTAAACCTCCGTGTCCGGGTAGAAGGAGTACCAGCCGAACCAGTAGGCGTTGTGGGTGGGAATTCGGGGCAGTTGGACCGATGGGTCATCTATTCGCATCAAGGCATCTTCATCCATCCGCCAAAGCTTGCCGTCGCTGTCGGTGAGCACCGTTTCCTCCTCCTCGCCGCCTTCCTCCAGGATGAAGGAATGTTCGCCCCTTTCGTAGGCCCGGCTGCCTATTGAGCCGACGGTAACCACTACCAACGGCTGGCCGCCCAGTTCATCGTTCACCACGGTGTCGGTGCGCAGGGCATCCAGGGGATAGGCTTTGGCCTCGCCGTTGACCCGCAGGCCGATCACCTGGCCCTTGGTGGACAGTTCGTCGCTGGTGCGCCAGACGGGGAACATGGTCAGGGGGGTTTCCCGGTAGTTGAAGTAAATGGACCTGGCGTCCCACTCCGACTCGTAGAACCGGCCGGGATAAAGTCCGGTTTCCTGGGCCAGCACCGTGGTTTCAGGGTGGGCCGCCAGCCACTCGCCCCAGGTTGTGGTGACCACGGGCAACAGTTCCAGGCGCATACCCGTGCCCACCAGAGGACCCGCCGCGGGCACGCCGGTGAACTGGTTCCACAGGGTGTTGGTCTTGCGGTCGTACATCAGCTTGTTGCTGCGGTACAGCATGCCTGACGTGCCGAACTCGACCCTTTCGCCGTCGATGTTGGTGGAATACACGATCCCCGCTCCGCAGAGCGTTCAATAGGCCAGGGCGAAGGGCACCCCGCCCACCACGTCGTTGGCCATCTCGTGGGCGTTGACAATGCGGTGGGGATAGGCCCGGTGCTCGCCGTTGAAGGACACGCCAAACACCCGGTCCTCCGGGTCCAGGTAATCCGCGTCTGCACCGTCGATCACCGGCGCGTCGGTCAGATCCGGGATGCCATCCTTGCGGACACCTCCCCACACGATTTCCTCCACGCGAATGTTGGCCCTCACCCCGTCGTACAGGAATGCTCCCATGGCAGGGTCAACCAAATCGCCAAATAACCGGCCCTTCCAGCCGGCAAAGCCCGGCGGCGGCCATACCTCCGGGTGTTTGCCAAGCCAGACCACCCACCTTGCCCATTCGTCAAATTCCGTACCCGGTTCCAAGTCAGCAATGTCGGGATTCCGGTCGGCTATAGTGTCCAGCGCTTCGTACAGGGCAATCTCCACGTCCCGGTCAATCTGCCACCAGGGGAATCGCATCAGTTCCACCAGCACCGGAATATAGGTCGGGTCGCCCGAGTCCCCGAGTCTCGTCAGGCCCCAGGGGTCTCCACGCAGGGCCGAGTCAAGGGCGTCGTATATCATCCGGGTCGCTTCGGGCCGTTGGGTTGTTGGGTTACTGCCGGGCAGAATCCACCGGGAGAGATGGCGCTGGGACCCGGTACAGTCAGCCAGCAGCAAATCGCGGCGTAGATGAGACCGCCCGCCGGTCTCTTGACCCTCACCCGGCGCCACTGCCAGGCAAAGCTGGCCATCGCCGGTGCGGACGGTGCCGTCGGAACCCAGCTTGAAAAGCTGGGCGGGGGTATCCGAACAGTCCCGCACGAATACCTCGGCCCCACTCGATTCCAGGCAGAGGTCATAGGCCGGCATAGAAAGCTGGCCGTCGGCTGGATGGTTTACCAGGAACAGTTCATCCTCCCCGGCAGGCTTGCAGGTGTGGGCCTGCAGAGAGCTTTCCATTTGCAAATTGGAGCCAAAGCCGCGCACGTCCACGCAGTAGAACTCCGGCTCATCCAGGGGGTCTATCAGTTGAATCAGTGTTTCCCCATCGGGATACAGTGACGTCAGGCCCTGGGGAGGGGAGGGCTGAGGGACAGCCGGAACGGGAGTGCTTTCGGCCGCGGTAGTGGACGCAGGAACGAGAGTCTCCGATTTCGCGCTGGGCGCAGCGGTCGCGCCCGGCGGCGGGGATGCGGCCATGGATTCGGCGATGGCGATGGCCGCCGAACCGGAAGTATCGGAACGGGCTGTTGCCGTGCCGACAGGTTCAGTGGACCTCCCGGGATCGGCGGACCCGCCGGAAACGGTCCGGGGCGCGGGGGCCTCTTCCACCGTTGCCCCCGACTCAGGCTGGCTGCACCCCAGCACCGTGGTCGCCAAGATGGCGGCGGTTACTGCGGCTACTGACCAGGGAAGATATTTCAGCAAGGACCCATCTCTGTCAGCTTGCCTTCCCGCCAGACAACGGCCCCACCGCGCACGGTAAGGAAGGTGTCCAGCCTGACTTTTCCTTCCACCTTGTTGCGGGCCATATCGTGCCAGACGAACCGGCCCTCTCGCAGGTCGTATACCGCCGCGTCGCCGGACATACCCGGCGCCAGCGAGCCGATCTTCTCCTCGAGGCCCAGAACCTGGGCCGGACGGGAGGTGCTGGCGGCCACGGCGTCTTCCATTGGCATACCCATGGCGTGGAATTTGCTGACCAAATCGTTCATCAAATAAACCCTACGCCCGGGCGGGGGCAGATGGATGTCCGTGCTGATGGTGTCCGGGGGAAGTCCCTGCTCTAAGGCTGCCTTGGCCACCTGGACATCACAGTGGACACCGGCGTGGCCCAAGTCCATGATGACGCCCCGTTCCGACGCCTCGCGAACTTCGGGGCGGATTTTGTCCTGCCGGTCCAGGATGCCCTCGTGGTTGCCATTGAAGGCATGGGTGACAATGTCGCCAGGTCCCATAAACTCCAGTACCTGCGGCAGGGGAATTGGCGTGCCGCTGACGTGGACCATCAGCCTGCTGCCCGACTGGTCGGCGGCGGCGCGAGAGCAGCGCATAGCCTCCGGAGCGTCCCAGTAGGCAACGGCGTTCAGTTCCATGCGCACCTTGATGCCGAAAAGGAAACCGGGGTTGTCTTTCACCGCGTCGGCGGTCTGATCTACATCGATAATGCGCAGGTCCTGAAGGCCCCCGCCCAGCACCCGGTTGGCCGCCAGCCCCACGGCGCCAATGTGCAGGAAGGCCAGCAACCTGGTCCGGTGGGCCGGGAAAACGTAGTCCCGCATGGCTCCCAGGTTCAGGAAGCCGGAACTGCCGGCGTCCACGCCGGTGGTAGCGCCGGCGGACAGGCAGCTCTGGTCGGCGTGGACGGCGCTACCGGTACCACCGTGGTAAAAGTGGCCGTGCAGGTCGATCAAACCCGGCGTCACCACCTTGCCCGCAACGTCCACCACGTTGACCGCCTGCTCCGGGTCAATATTCTCCGCCACCTCCGCCACCAGGCCGTTCCGGAAAGCGATGTCCCGCCTTTGGTTGATGATGCCCTGGCCTGGGTCCAACAGGGCGCCACCCTTCAGCAACAGGTCATACCCAGCAGGTGCGGTGGTCATGGCAGCCTCCCTAATTTATCAGGCTGGACAGGATTTATGGTACCGGGCCGAAATGCGCCAATGCCCCGACTTCAGTAACCAACCTCGCCGGAGATGACGACATCCTGTCTACCTTGCGTAGCCGTGTTCAGTCTTCCTGTTGACCGGGTTCGGTGAATTGCATGCGGCGCAGGCGGGGGTAGACCAGCTCCTTGGGGTCTCGCAGATCGGCATCGGAAATGTCTGCGGAGTCCGGCAGATTGCGGGCCTGCCATTTCTCTACCGCCTGTCGCACTAACCGTTCCACAATCTGGGGGGAGCGACCCTCCAGGCGGCCCACCTGATAGGCCAGGGTTACCGCCAGTTGCCCTCCGGTTATCCGATCGAAAGCCGACGGGTCGGAAAGGTCTTCCGGCATGCCGCCGCACTGGTCCAGGAAGTCGTCCAGCACCTGGCCCATGATGTCGGTCAGTCCGCCCAACTCAATCTCCGTCATGTACTGGGTAAGCTGGTCGGTCAGGTCCTCCACCCCCTGAGCGGGCAGCACCAGCCCCTCGACTTCCTGTTCTTCGCCGTTGGAGTGGTCGGTAGCCATGTGCAGTTGCCTCTCCTATGGGGGTTGATTAGGCGGTAATTGTAGCATGTCGGCACATGTTATCCTCTAACCTTGACGCCCGGTTTTGGCCCCGTGCTAATATGATGCTCCACCCAACCTGGCCCCGTGGGAGCATGACCCACCCTTGATTTCTCAATCCGAACGGGAGACCCTCATCACTATAGCCGAAGAGTTCCGGGATGAAGTTTCGGAACCCTGGCTGGAGCGCGTGCTGCTGGTGGCCCTTGACTTCGCGCTCGAACCTGGCGAACCGGGCCAGATCAGCCTGCTGTTGACCGATGACGAGACTGTCCGGGAACTGAACCATCACTTCCGGGGCCTGGACGAAACGACCGACGTCCTTTCCTTCTCGCTCATCCACCAGGGGCACTGGGAGGGTGAAGACGGGCCATACATAGGACCCGATGAAGTTTGGCCCGACTTTATGCTGCCCCCCAATGAGCTTCCCCCTCTGGGTGAAGTGATAATCTCTTACCCCCAGACCCGCCGCCAGGCTCTGGCCATGGAACGTACCGTGGAACAGGAACTGGCCCTGCTGGCGGTCCACGGCGCTCTGCACCTGGTGGGCCACGACCACCTTGAACCCGAGGAAACGGCCCGGATGCGGGCCCTGGAGCAGGCAGCCCTGGCCCAGATATTCGCCGACCGGGAGGAACCCTCATGACTTCCCAGGTCTACTATCGCAAGTGGCGGCCCGGTTGCTTTGCCGACCTGGTGGGACAGGAGCACGTCGCCACCACCCTGCGCCAGGCCATCCGGCAGGAGCGCGTGTCCCATTCTTATCTATTCTGTGGGCCCCGGGGCACCGGCAAGACCACCACCGCCCGCATTGTCGCCAAGGCCGTCAACTGCCTGGACCCGCAGGAGGGCGATCCCTGCAACCGTTGCGCCAGCTGCATCTCCTTCAACGAAGACCGTTTTATGGACGTTATCGAGATGGACGCAGCAAGCAACCGGGGCATCGAGGACATTCGGGAGATACGGGACAAGGTCAACTTCGCCCCGGCCGAGGGTCGCCGCAAGGTCTACATCATCGACGAAGCCCACATGCTCACCGACCAGGCGTCCAACGCCTTCCTGAAGACCCTGGAAGAGCCCCCGGGCCATGTCATATTCATCCTTTGCACCACCGAGGCCAACCGCATCCTGCCCACCATTGTTTCGCGCTGCCAGCGGTTCGACTTCCGCCGCCTGCCGTCGGAACAAATCTACCAGCGGCTGGCCGAAATTACCGAGGGAGAGGGTGCGTCCGTCTCCCCTGATGCGCTCAGATTGGTGGCCCGTTACGCCGCCGGGAGCCTGCGGGATGCGGAAAACCTGCTGGAACAGCTGGTCGTCTCCTTCGGCGACGGGGTTACCCTGGCCCAGGTGGAGGAACTGCTGGGCCTGGGGCACGGCGACCGCTGGCTGGACCTGGTGAAGTACCTGCTGATGGGCAACACCACCGCGTCCCTGGAAATCATCAACCGGGCCGCTTGGGACGGGGTGGACCTGCGCCAGATGCATCGGCAAACTCTGGAAATGCTGCGCGCCGCCATGCTCCTGGAATGGGGGGCGGCCGAGGCCCTGGAACTGCCCGAGCATGTCGCCGGTCAGCTGCGGGAACTGGTGACCAACCTGCCCAACTGGCGCATCGTCAAGGCCCTGCGCATCTGGGGCGACGTCAATATGCGCTACGACGCTCCTTCCACCCTGCCCCTGGAACTGGCGCTGGTAGAGATTTGCAACGACGACATCGCGCCGCCGGTGGAGGCCGCCCGGGCTGAGACCGCCGCCCGACCCATGACCGCCCCGCCAGCCCGCAGGCCCGCCTCGGGTCCCGCTCCGGCGCCCGGTCCGCCGGCAGCGCCCGCCGATGCTTCTCCGGGCCCGGCCAGCCCGCCTCCTCGTCAACAGGACCGGCCCCGTACCGCCCCGGTACGCCCGCCGGCCGCATCCACCGCGAGCGAGGGCATGGGCCCATCCGGCGGCGGTGGCGACGACGTGGCCGGTATGTGGCAGGCCACCGTCAAGGCCCTGGGCCGCGCCACAGGAAGGCGGTACAACCTGGGCGCCCTGCTGCGGGACTGCAAGCCCAACACCATCACCCTGGAAGGTGATACACTGTTGGTGCCCTTCGTACACCGCCCCAACATGGAACGGATGCAGGAAGAGCTGGAAGATCCCGGTTCCCGCAACCTGGTAACGGAGGCGGTGACTCGCTATTTCGGCACACCCTACAACTTCCGCATAACCCTGGCGGGACAGACAGAGGAAGGCGCTCAATCCAACCGGCCCAGTCAGCACAGTCCGCTGGTGCGTACCGCACTGAATATGGGGGCCCGAATCGTGGAGGACACAGTCGAATGAACCGGAACATGATGCGACAGGCCCAGCGGATGCAGGCCCAGCTTCAGAAAATCCAGGAAGAACTGGAAACGGCCACCGTGGAGGGCAGCGCCGGCGGCGGAGTAGTAAAGGTAGTGATGACCGGCAAGCAGGTGGTAGAGTCGGTAACCATCGAGGCCGAAGCCGCCGAAGACCTGGAATTGCTGCAGGACCTGGTGGCCGCCGCCTTCAACGACGCCAACCAGAAAACCCAGGAAATGGCCGCCAGCAAGATGAGCGTCATAACCGGCGGCATGAACATTCCGGGGTTGACCTAGAGCTGATCTGAATAAGTCCCTTTTCCCCTTGAAGGGGAAGGGGAAGACGGGGCGTTTTCCTGTCGAAATCCTGTAGTTCCTGTCCATCCATGTTTTGAATTCTCATTTGAATTAGAAGAACAGACATGACCCTGGAGCACCTGCCATCGGCCGCCCCTTCCCTGGCGCGGCTCATCCAGGAACTGAACAAGCTGCCCGGCATTGGCCCCAAGAGCGCCCAGCGCCTGGCCTATTTCATCATCCGCCTGCCCGAGGAAGAGGCTTACGACCTGGCCAATGCCATCACCGCCGTCAAGCAGACCATCATGTTCTGCGGACAGTGCCAGAACCTGACCGACGCCAGCCCTTGTTTCATCTGCGCCAGCAGCCAGCGCAACCGGGAACAGATCTGCGTGGTGGAGGAACCCCTGGACGTGCTGGCCCTGGAGCGTACTCACTGCTACCGGGGTCTTTACCATGTGCTGCACGGGGTCCTGTCGCCCTTGAACGGCGTGGGGCCGGACCAGATAAAACTGCGGGAATTGTTCGCCCGTCTTTCCGATGGCGTGGTCAGGGAAGTGGTCATCGCCACCAACCCTACCCTGGAGGGCGAGGCCACGGCCATGTACATCTCACGCCATCTGGCTGGCAGTAATGTGAATGTAACCCACCTGGCCCGGGGCCTGCCCGTGGGCGGCTCCCTGGAATACACCGACGAACTTACCCTGAGCCGCGCCTTCCAGGGCCGCCAGACAGTGGAATAATCCCATTCCCGCCCCTGGTGTCCATCGCGAACATGTAGCCTGCCAGCCGTCATGTATGTGAGCCAACTATGCCGCCGCTACGCACCTATCGCGCCGAAGCCCTGATTCTCAGGAGCGTCCCCCTGGGCGAGGCCGACCTGCTGGTAACCATGTTCAGCCGGCAGGCGGGCAAGGTACGGGCCGTCGCCAAGGGCGCGCGCCGCTCCACCGCCAAGCTGGTGGGCCACCTGGAATCCCTTGCCGTCACCCGGCTGGCCCTGTCCCGGGGGCGCAACCTGGACGTGATAAACCAGGCGGAGACCCTGGACAACTTCACTCCGCTGAAGACCAACCTTGTTGCCGTAGGCAAGGGTTTGCAGGTGGCCGAACTGGTAGACGGGTTCGGGTCTGAGGCCAGCCCCAACGAACCCCTTTACCAACTGGCCCTGTCCACCCTGGGCGCCATCAGCCAGGCTCCCAATGATGAACTACCCCTGCTGCACTTCCAGCTGCACCTGCTGGCAGTGTCCGGGCTGATGCCCGAACTCCAGAACTGCGTGGAGTGCCGCCGGGAAATAGAACCCGACCGACACCGTTACAGTTCCGACGGAGGCGGCGTTTTCTGCCCCGAGTGCACCCCGGACCAGACAGGATTGCGGCCCCTGTCGCTAAGGGCATTGAAGGTGCTGCGCCTGCTGGCCCGCAGCCACGCCACCGAACTTCCGTCCCTGCGCCTGGACCCGTCGCTGACCCAGGAATTAAAGGCCATTCTCACCGGCACCGTCCAGTACTGGCTGGACAAGGAGATTCGCACCAACTCTTTCCTGAGCCGCCTGGCCCACGAGGAAGCCCGGCGCCACATTCCCCGCTAAGCCACATCCAATAGCGGGTGTATAATGACGCCACGTTTCAGATTTGCTGGTGGCCGCTCCTATCGGCTGACTGCACATGTATTGATAAGACTGGCGCAGCGCGAGGCCCAGGAAAACTGGATTACTCAGGTTCTCGAAAACCCGGTTGCAGTAGTGGATGATGAAGCAAAGCATTCGATGAACTACTACGGGTTTATCGCTGAGAGAAGCTCCCTATTCAAGGTGGTAGTTTCCACCCTGGAAGATGAACCTGTCGTCACTGTATATTTCGATAGCCTAGCTACCGCAAGGTATGGGCGAGGTGCGCTATGATACCTAACCTGGCCAGTGACTCCCATCTGCAAGTTTGGTACGACGAAGAGTTGGACATTCTTAACGCATTGATACCGGGGCGGAAAATTGCTACCTCAGGTGAAGTAGCTTCACCTCTTGTCATAGATTATGGCAGCGAAGAGGACGGCTTTGACGTCGTAGGTTTTGAACTCCACCAGGCTTCACAATACCTGGCGCCCATGTTGGAGGCGCTCAAGTCGGGGCCGGTCAAACAAGGTTAGTGTCATGCCGCCTGGCAAGCCGAAATTACCGTCAAAGTCAGACGGGCCGGTTCCGGCGCAAAGACCTTCCCACGGGAAACCAATAGAGAGAACAGGCCAATGCCCACCTACCGGATAAGAGTTGGCGAGCGGTTGTATACCGTCGACGTGGGCGATGTCAGCCGCTCCCCCGTGGAGGTCAACGTGGACGGGCAGACCTTCTACGTGGAAGTCGACGCGCCGCCCGCCGAATCGGCGCAGCCTCCAACGAGACGGGGCCGCCGGCCCCCCAGCCGCATTGCGCCGCCCGCCCTGCCTCGGGTCGGCGGTTCCATCCCGGCCTTTGACCCTTCGGACAAGGTATTGCGCGCCCCCATGCCGGGACGGGTGATTGCCATCCGCGTCCGACCTGGTGACCGCGTGGCCGCGGGTGACGAGGTGTGCGTAGTCGAGGCCATGAAGATGGAGCAGAGCATTCGGGCCGCCCAGGATGGCGTTGTCAAAGAGATATACGTGCAACCCATGGACTCGGTGGGCGCCAATGACGCCCTGATAGAGATGGAATAGTTTCGCCATGCCATTGCCGCTGCTGTTGGTGCCCATCGCCGTCACGGTTGGCTCCGCGGCCGCCCAGGCCGTGGGAAAGCTGCGGGCACGAAAAGAACTCAATAGTCTCCGGGCGCAATTGGCCGATGCCCAGGCCCGTCATCGGACCTTGCTTACCGAATACTATCTGCGGCAACACTTTCTCTGTAGACAACTGGACCTTGAACCGCCATCCAAGCCTGAGTCCTTATTGCTGCCCGATCCGGGCGACGAAGAGGAAGTGGTGCGCAGACCGCTATGGCGAAGGGTAATACCGCTCAAGCCCGCAACCACCCTGACCCAGGGCTCCACCGGGTCGGCCGGACATATCGTGGGACGCCATTCCTTTAGCGCCGTTTCCGGAGTAATCTGGAGGGTCAGCTCCTCCAACGTAATACGGGTCGCCGAGCCGGTGGGAACCCGCATTATCCAGCCCGTGGGATCGAAACTGATTACCATCGCGCCCCGCTTTATCGGCCTGGGCGGAGGCACCGCGTCCACGGGCGGTTCCATTGCCGCTTCGACCGCGGCCCGCGCTGCCATCGCCAGCTTCTCGGTAGTTGGTATCGTCATCGGACCGGCCATCGCCGCCTGGACGGTGACTAGCGAAATCCGCAAGATCAAGCGGGCCCGCCGCGAACTTGCCAGGTTGCTGGCCCGACAGGATATGGAACTGGCCGGATTCCGGGTAAAGAACCGCCGGCTTGAAGCCCAGTACGCCGAGGCACTTGAGGCTCCGGCAGATCAGCAGGAACTGGTATCCGCCGGTCGGTAGGGGCAGGCCTGGATGTCTGCCCTGAACCCGTGGCAGCAGGTCCAACGAGGACTACTCCGCAGTCGCAAGCCAAGTTGCCCGCAAGCCCCTTTTCAGGTAAATTATTAGCTTACCCCAGCTATGCCTTAATGCCGCTTTCCCATTGGTATATAATGTGAATCGACGGGTTGTTAATCCACCGCAGCGGGAGAATAATCATAGCCCTTCTCGCGAAGGCTACTCTTCCCCTGGGTGGGCAACCGGACAGTTCTTTAACTTCGGGCCCGGCATCTACCAGTGCCGGGCACCTTGGCTAGAGTAAGAAGCCTCTTGATGGATACTTTCTACATTTGGACCATTGGCTGCCAGATGAACAAGGCCGACTCGGAACGGTTGGGGTCGGCCCTGGAGCAGTTGGGTCTGATCCCCGTGGATAACGCCAAGAGCGCAGATGTTATCGTGCTCAACTCCTGTGTGGTTCGCCAGGGCGCTGAAGACAAGGTGATTGGCAACCTGTGGATGGTCAACCCCTTGAAGAAACAGCGCCCGGACCGGGTGCTGGCGCTGATGGGCTGCATGGTCGGACCCAGGACCGACGAACTGGAGAAGCGCTTCCCCGACGTCGACCTTTTCATGCAGCCTCAGCAGTTCGAGCCCCTGCTGGAAATGGTGGGCGAGCGCAAGGGGTTGGACTGGGAGGGTTGCGTCGGTTCCCTGGCCCCGTCTCACCCCAACGTCACCTGTTATGTACCCATTATCCACGGGTGCGACCTGATGTGCTCCTTCTGCATCATCCCTTACCGCCGGGGCCGCCAGGTAAGCCGCCCGGTGGACGAAGTCTTGCGCGAGGTCGAACTTCTGGTAAACCGGGGCGTGCGCGAGGTGACGGTGCTGGGCCAGACGGTGGACGCCTACGGATATGACCTGGAGGACAAGCCGGACCTCTCCCTGCTGCTGTCCCGATTGAACGACATTAATAACCTGGACCGCATCCGGTTTCTTACGTCCCACCCTTCCTACATGGACGACCGGATAATCCGGGCGGTGGCTGAACTGCCCAAGGTCTGCGAACACATCAACCTGCCGGTGCAGGCGGGGGACGATGAAGTCCTGCGCAACATGCGCCGGCCGTACACCCGCGGTGAGTATCGCGAGCTTGTTGGCCGAATTCGCGACACCATCCCCGGGGTGTCCATGAGTACCGACATCATCGTTGGCTTCCCAGGCGAAACGGATGAGCAGTTTCAGCAGACCATGGACCTGGTTTCCGAGCTGAAATTCGACAAGGTCCACTGCGCCGCCTACTCCACCCGCCCCGGCACCATTGCCCACCGCACCATGCCGGATGATGCTTCACCGGACGTGAAGGACCGGCGGATGAAGGAGTTGGACACCCTCCAGGAGAGCATTCTCCGGGAAACCAATTCGGCCCTGGTCGGCCAGCAAGTGGAAGTCCTGGTAGAAGGTCGCAAGCGGGGCAAGTGGCAGGGCCGCACCCGCACCGACAAGCTGGTGTTCTTTTCGGCCAGCGAAGAGGCTGGCTGCGACGACGATCTGGCGGGCCAACTGATCAGGGTAGACATTGAGCAAACCAGCCCCTGGGCGCTGCAGGGAACCGCCGGTTCCCCGGCCGCCCACCATTAACCGAGGGAGTAAATATGGCAACAAAACCCAGGACGCCAACTATACCCCTGACCGAAATCGAGCATGCGGCATTTTGTCGTCCCGAGGATGAACTGCCGGCCAAATCCCTGGCTGAAGAACTGGCCATTAACATCCGGTGGCAGCAGATACCGCCCGAATACCTGCGCTGTTCTCCGGAAGAACTGGACGATCGCATTTACCAGGTACGCCAGAAGCTGGGTACCGATGTCACCATCCTGGGCCACCACTACCAGCGCGAAGAGATAATCAAGTACGCCGATTTTCAGGGAGATTCCTTCCTGTTGTCCCAGGAGGCAGCGTCCCGCCCCGAAGCCAGCTACATCGTATTCTGCGGCGTCCACTTCATGGCCGAAACCGCCTGCATCCTCTGCGCGCCGCACCAGCAGGTCATTCTCCCCAACATCACCGCCGGTTGTTCCATGGCCGATATGGCGCCTATGGATGACGTGGAGGATGCCTGGGACGACCTGCAGGACGTGCTGGGCGACCACGGCGGCATCATCCCCGTCACTTACATGAACTCCATAGCCGGGATAAAGGCCCTGTGCGGCCGCAATAATGGCGCCGTCTGCACTTCATCCAACGCGACCGCGGTGCTGGAGTGGGCCTTCAGCGAGGCGGAGCGGGTACTGTTCCTGCCCGACCAGCATTTGGGTCGCAACACCGCCTTGAAACTGGGTATTCCCCTGGACGAGATGGTGGTCTGGAATCCGTTCAAGCGGCTGGGAGGCAACACCCCGGAGCAGCTGCGCCACGCGAAGATGGTGCTGTGGCAGGGCCACTGCTCGGTCCACACCAGATTTACCCCGGCGCAGGTCAAGTCCGCCCGGGAGCGCTATCCCGACATCAACGTGCTGGTCCACCCGGAGTGTCCCATGGAAACCCTCCAGGTGGCGGACATGAATGGTTCCACCGAGTTCATTCGCAAGACCATCAATGAGGCCCCCGCCGGAAGCCAGTGGGCCGTGGGCACCGAGATCAGCCTGGTCAACCGCCTGGCCCTGCACAATCCGGACAAGACCGTCTTCTGTCTTGACCCGGTCAGCTGTCCCTGTTCCACCATGTACCGCATCCACCCGGCCTACCTGTTGTGGGTACTGGAGGGCCTGGCCGAGGGCGCGATCAACAACCGGATAACGGTGCCGGAGGATGTCCGAAGGGACTCCAACATAGCCCTGGAGCGAATGCTGTCGCTGCGGTAGTCAGTCCGCAACTGTAGTTGCGCAATTATCCCCTTGCGGAACGGCATCAGCCCTAAAGACCGACGCCAGCGGGTTGTCGTGGGAGGACAACTTTGATCCTCACACTTGTCGGTGTTGGGCCCCTAAATCGCGCCTTGTGGTTAATTCTGCCAATTGACTCCCATTTTTGCTTGTGATACATTGATCAGACCCTTCCTGGGAAGTGCCTTTGCCACATTTGTTTGGAGGTAGGAGAGAATAGCAAGGCAGTATAGAGTAAACGAGCAGATTCGAGCGCCCCGCGTTCGCGTTATCGGAGAGAACGGAGAGCAACTTGGCCTGATGCCTCTGGGTGAGGCTTTGCAGAAGGCGCGGCAGGATAGTGTCGACCTGGTGGAAGTGGCTCCCAATGCAGATCCCCCGGTCTGCCGCCTGCTGGATTACGGAAAACTGCGCTACCTTTACTCCAAGAAGGAACGGGAGTCCAAGAAGGCCCAGAAAAACGCTGAGTTGAAGGAAGTCCGTTTCCGCCCCAACATTGGCGACCACGACCTGGACGCCAAGCTCCGCAAGGTAAAGGAATTTATTGATGACGGCTCGAAGGTCAAGCTGACGGTTCGCTTCCGCGGAAGGGAGGCCGTTCACCAGCAGTTGGGCCTGTCATTGCTCAAGAAAGTTGCCGACGACCTTAAGGAAGAGGTCAGGCTGGAGAAGCCACCGGCAATGGAAGGCCGGGCCCTGTCGATGATCCTGATACCCAACCCGGTCAAGGGCGAAAAATCCGACAAGAAGGTAGAAGACCTAGCCAATGCCGAAGCTTAAGACACACAAGGGCGCCAAGGCCCGCTTTCACGTCACCGGTTCCGGCAAGCTGATGCGGCGCAAGCGCATGAGCAGCCACCTGCGCCGCAAGAAGCCCAAGAAGGTGACCCGCAAGTACGACGCCAAGCTGATGGTAGATCAGAAGGACGTCAAAAGGTTCAGCAAACTGATTCCCTACGACGCCTAGCAACCAGCCTCTCCGGAGTTTCACCTTGTCCAGAGTCAAACGAGGCGTAACCAAGCGCCACCGACATAAGAAAGTATTGTCCGCGGCCAGGGGGTTCCAGGGTTCCTCCAGCCGCAACTATAAGTGGGCCAAGGAGGCCCTGCTCCACGCCTGGAGCTACTCTTACCGGCATCGCCGGGAGCGCAAGGGAGACTTTCGCCGCCTGTGGATCGTCCGCATCGGCGCAGCCTGCCGTCAGTCCGGCACCACCTACAGCCAGTTCATGCACGGCCTGAGGTTGGCCGGAGTGGAAGTGGACCGCAAGATGTTGGCCGATTTGGCGGTGAACGACCCCGCAGGGTTTGAAAAACTGATCGGCATCGCCGGCGAAGCCAGGGCCGCAGCCTAGCGTCGCGGTAACTTCAGGTCAAGGCAGGCGTCCTTTCCGAGTCCGTCGGAAAGGACGTAATTCTTTGCCAACAAATGACCGGGACCGTCCTGATACGGGCGGTCCCGGCTTACTGTCTACTGTGAATTCCTCGGGCAGTGGCCCGGCGGTTGTGCTTACTGGCCTTCCTCAGTCCGGGCGAACCCATAGTAGTCGTCACTGTCCAGAACACGCTCCAGGTTTCGGGGCGAAATGTGGATGGGGCGTACCGGAGTGGCCCACCGCTCGGTCAGTTCGCGGTGCAGATCGGTCAGGGAAATTGGTTCGTTGCGCCGAGCCAGCATTGTCCTGAAAACAATCTCCTGGATGGGCATGTTCGAGTTGATGAATTCTTCCTCGTCGCCGCAGTACTCGGCAATCTCATCCAGCAGTTCCTGGGGATTGTCCAACTCATGGTCCTCTTTCAACATGGAAGGTGACATGGGGCAGCGCCTGGCCGCCAGCAGGGTAATGGACGAGCGGTTCAGTTCGTCCAGTCGAGCGAAGCTGATGCAGTAAAGGGGTGTCTCCTCCTCCTGCTGGGGCGCCTCCGGATTGGGGATCGTCATATATCCACCTCTTCGTTCCAATCAAGCATGATGATGTCCACCCTTTCACCGGCCTCTTTCCGGGGCAAGTCTTCAGGGCAGACCGCCAGGGCGTTGGCGCGGGACATGGAAGTCAGGATGTTGGAGCCCTGGGGCCCGGTGGGGTTGGCGTAATATACGCCGTCCCTTTTTTCCACTTCCACCCGCGCGTAAACCCGTCGCCCGTCGGAGTTATAGATGGGGTCGGTCAGTACCCCCTCCACGACGGGACGGGCCAGCCGCTGCCGCCCCAGCATCGTCCGGATGGCGGGGCGGGCAAACATCTCAAAAGCAACCATGGCGCTTACCGGATTGCCCGGCAGCCCCATAAGGGGAACGGGTCGACCGGTTCCCCTGAAACTGTCTCCGCGCAGCATACCGAAGGCCAGGGGCTTGGCCGGACGCATTCGCACCGACCAGAAGTTGATATCGCCCCGCTCCGTCAGCACGTCCTTGACCACGTCGTAGTCCCCTTTGGACACTCCGGCCGACGTTACCAGCAAATCGGAGTCTGCCACCTCTTCCAGCTTGCGATGCATGTCTTCCAGGTTATCGCGGGCAATGCCCAGGATTCTCGGGACTCCCCCGGCGGCCACCACCGATGCGGCCACGCTGTAGGTGTTGCTGTCGTATATCTTGCCGCCGGCCAGTTGCTCGCCCGGGTATGTCAGTTCGTCGCCGGTGGACAGGACGGATACCAGGGGACGGCGAATCACCTGCGCGCGCTCCAGTCCCAGGGACGCCAGCACACCCATTTCCGATGGCCTGATTACCGTTCCTGCCTCCAGCACCAGCTCACCGGGCTGCACGTCCTCACCGGCGGGACGCACGTTGCTACCCAGGCCCAGGTCGGCCTGGATGTCAATGTCGGTGAGGGGGCGACCCGCAGAGCGACGACTGACTTCGTCAGTTTCCTCAAATGGGACCACCGTGTCCGCGCCTTCCGGTACCGGGGCGCCCGTCATTATCCTGATGGCGGTGCCGGGCTCTACAGGCCGATCTGGCACCTGGCCCGCGGCCACCAGGCCTATCACCCGCAGGTTGCGGGGAGACTGCTCGGAAGCTCCGGCAATATCCTCTCGTCGGACGGCGTACCCGTCCATGCCGGAATTGGCCATGGGAGGCAGGGACAAGGGAGACCGGACCTCCACCGCCAGGGTCTGGCCCAGGCAGTCCAGGATGGCCTTTTCCTCAATTTCCAGGGGAGCGAAACAGGCCATGATCTGCCGGTAGGCCTCTTCCACTGAAAGCATGTCCTCGTCGACGTGCCGGTGCCCGTGGTCGGGCGCATGCGGACGATGATGCCCATGTCCCCCGTGTTCGTGATGCGGCGTTTGCATATCTCTTCCTTGGTCACGTATGCCGGTAAAATTCACACACTATTTCCTGGCAACGGAGATAGCGCCGTTGCCGGATTGGTTGCCCTGGCTTCACTCCCTCAGTGTCGCCCCTACGTCGCGCTCCAGGGTGCGAAGCAGGCCGTCCAGGGTGCGGCCCACTTCCTCCGCAGTCAGGGTCCTGTCCGGGGACTGGAAATAGACGTGGAAGGCCAAAGACTTGGCGCCCGCTTCCAGATTCTCCCCCATGTACACGTCAAACAGCTCCACCCGGTCCACCAGCCGATGGCGTTCAAGGATTTCCTGGACTTTGCCTGCGGGGACGTCCTCAGCGACCACCAGGGCTACATCCCGGTGGGCCGATGGGAACCGCGTCAGCGACCTGAAGTTGCGGCCCGATCGGGCGGGGAGATCGAGCAGGGCATCCAGATACAGTTCGAATATTGTCGCCGGCCGATGCCGCAGATCAAAGCGCTCAATTACCGTGGGGTGCAGTTCACCCAGCAGGCCGATCGGCGAACCGCTGCACATTATTCGGGCAGTGCGGCCCGGGTGCAGGGCCGGGTTCTCTCCGCCATCCGCCTGTTCCCAGGTCGGGCTTAACCCCAGCTGGACCAGGGCCGAAGTCAGAATCCCCTTGGCGTCAAAAAAGTCCAGGGGCCCGTTGTCCACCAGCCAGGAAGGCTCCGAGCGAAGCCCCGATATGACACCCGCCGCCACCTCCCGCTCTTCGGGCAGTTGATTCGCTCGCGGAATGAATACCCGCGACTGCTCAAACAACCGGAAAGGTCCCTCGTTGTGGCCTTCGTTGTACGATAACGTATCCAGCAGGCTGGACAGCAGCGTGGGACGCAGGTGGTCATGTTCCGTGCTCATGGGGTTGGCCACCCGCAGCGGACCGGCGGCCTCGGCGTCATAACCGATCTTCTCCAGGTCCTCCAGGCTCACCACCGGGTAGCTGATGGTCTCCTGCAGGCCCACGGCGGCCAGGGCTTCCCTGACCCGGCTCCGCAATTCCGTCATGGGGGCCGGCTGGCGATAGGGAATGGGCGTGGAAAGCATGGTGGTGGGCACGTTGTCGTACCCGATAATGCGCACCACCTCTTCAATCAGGTCTTCCTCGATGTTGATATCGCTGCGCCAGTAAGGGACTGTTACCGACACCGCATCATCCCCAGCCCGTTCCGTTTGGAAGTCCAGGGAGTGATATACGTCCTCCACCTGCTCCAGGCTTACGTCCATGCCCAGGATTTGCTTAAGCCGACGCAGCGTCACAGTGACAACAGGCGCGGGCCGACCCTCATCAGCGTAAATGTCGTAGATGCCCTGGGCGATTGTACCACCGGCCACCTGCTGGATAAGCTGGGTGGCCCGCCGCAGGGCTATGGGCGCCAGTTCCGGTCGGAGTCCCTTTTCAAACCGCTGGGAAGCGTCGGTGTGCAGCCGGAAGGTGTCGGCGGTGCGGCGGTTGTTGTAGCTGTTGAAGGTTGCCGATTCCAGCAGCACGCTGGTGGTCTCCGGCCCTATTTCGCTGTTGGCCCCGCCGATGACGCCACCCAGGCCCACCGGGTCCCGGGAGTCGGCGATGACCAGCACCTCGGTATTCAGTTCCCGGGGCACCCCGTCCAGGGTTTCCAGCGTTTCGCCCGGGGCCGCTCGCCGGACGATGATGGTCTTGTCTCGCACCTTGTCCAGGTCAAAGGCGTGCAGGGGCTGGTTGAACTCCAGCATCACGTAGTTGGTTATATCCACCACGTTGCTGATGGGCCGCAGCCCAGCCCTGGCCAGCCGGTCCTGCAGCCACTGGGGGGAAGGACCGATTTTCAGGCCCTGGATCAGGCTGGCGGTGTACCGGCGACACAGGTCGGGATCGGCCACTGAGACGTTGGCCTCTTCCCATATGGGCGGGCCGTCCTCGCGGTAGCCGACCTCCGGCGTCCGAACTTTCTTGCCGGTCAGCGCTGCTATTTCGTGGGCCACGCCGAGGATGGAAAAGCAGTCCAGGCGGTTGGGAGTGATTTCCAGGTCCAGGATGGTATCCCCCATGTAATCATCCAGGGGCATTCCCACCGGCGCCTCCCCGGGCAGCACCAAAATTCCCTCGTGGCCCTCCCCCAGGCCCAGTTCCAGTTCCGAGCAGATCATCCCCTCGGAGACCACGCCCCGAATGCGGGCGGCCTTCAGCCTTTCGTGCCTTCCGCTGTGGGTGTTATAGAGACTGGCGCCCACCCGGGCGAAGCAGATGCGCTGGCCGGCGGCCACGTTAGGCGCGCCGCAGACAACCTCCATCTCCGGGCCGTCGCCGGGATTGACGCGGCAAAGCTGCAGGCTGTCGGCATTGGGATGGGGACTGACCTCCAGCACCTCGCCGACACAGCAGTTGTCCCAGCCGCCCAGCTCGGTTACCTCGCCCACTTCCACTCCGGCCATGGTAAGCCGGTGGGCCAGCTCCTGGGGCGGCAGGTCAATATCCACGTATTCCCGCAGCCAGCTTAAAGGTATTTGCATAGATGTTGGTTAGTTCTCCGGTTCGATGACGGGGTTGCCGATGCAGCCCGGGCAGTTTCCATTCAGTGGATTCAGGTCAGAATGTTGTTGATGACCACAAGGACAAGCCCGGCAACAAAGGCCCCCAGGGTGGATAGATAGAACAATGTCATTCTCTGTTCCAGGGATGCCATGCGCCCAGCGAGCAGGACAATAGAGTGAGTCAACGCAGTTAAGTTGACCTCAACGGCTATCAGTCTTTCCCCTTGCCGAGATACAGTTCCCTGCAGTTCGTCAACTTTGCCTTCTAGTCCCGCAAGCTGCCTGCCCTGGTCTTCTGCCTTGACCTGCAGTTCGTCAACTTTCCCTGCCAGTCCATTCAGCTGCCTGCTATGATCTTCCGCAGTGCTTTCCAGAGCGGCCAGTAGGCCACCTATTGAGTTGACGTTCTCCTGCAGATTGGCAACCTGGTTGCTGATTTCGTCAAGACGTTCTGAATCGGAATTTGACGCAGCCATAACCGCTTCCTCCAGGTGGTGGTGGAGAACCCAACCGATCTTTACGCTAAAACTGCCGCAAAAACCGCAGGTCGTTGGAGTAAAAGTGCCGGATGTCGTCAATGCCGTACTTCAGCATGGCGATGCGCTCCGGCCCCAGCCCGAAGGCAAAGCCGGTGTACTTGTCCGTATCGTAGCCCACTGCCTTCAAGACGTAGGGATGCACCATGCCCGCGCCCAGTATTTCAATCCACCCGCTGCCCCGGCAAATCCGGCACGAGGCGTCCCTCCCCTCGCAAAGGAAGCAGTCGATGGACATATCCACGCCCGGTTCGACGAAGGGAAAGTAATCGCAGCGGAAGCGCACCTGACGCCGGGCGCCAAAAATCTGGCGGGCGAACTCGTAAAGGGTGCCCTTCAGGTCGGCGAAGGTTATGCCCTCGTCCACCGCCAGGCCTTCAACCTGGTGAAAGTGCCATTCGTGGGTGGCATCGGTAGCCTCGTAGCGGTATACCTTGCCGGGGACCACCATTCGCACCGGCGGTTCCATGCTTTCCATCACCCGCGCCTGCATGGGGGACGTGTGGGTGCGCAACAGCATGGGCCGCTGGCCTTCCTCGTTCACGTAGTCCACCCACAGGGTGTTCCACATGTCCCGGGCCGGGTGCCCCTGGGGGATGTTGAGCATCTCGAAGTTATAGTGATCCCACTCCACTTCGGGCCCTTCAACGATGCTGAAGCCCATGGCCACGAAGGCGTCGGTAATTTCGCGCAGCACCTGGGTGGTCGGATGCAAACGGCCCATGGTAACGGGTCGTCCGGGAAGGGTAACGTCAATCCTTTCCTGGTCGGCCACCTGGGCCAGCCTGGCCTCGCTCAACTCGGTGCCCCGCCGTTCCAGTCCCTTTTCCAGGGTTGCCTTGGCGCGGTTGCCCAGGGCGCCGACTTCGCGCCGCTGTTCCAGGTCCAGTTGGGACAGACCCCGCAAGATAGTGGTCAGCCCCCCGCGACGACCCAGGTAGTGGACCCGCCACTGTTCCAGGGCTTCGGGGCTGTCTAGTTGCGCCAGTTCGGTAAGAGCGGTTTGCGTCAGGTCATCAATGGACTGGGCGGTGCTTTGCGACACGCTGGTTTACCTTTACCGGAAGGGTTGGCAGGATTAGGGCCTTTTCCCGCCACGCCATTATAGGATTCGTACCTGCAAGGGTCAAGGCGGCCTGCGGAACCCAAATCCACCACCTAATGGGAGAAAAATGGTTTTGGGGCTCCTTGATTGGGCCGGTTGGGGCATCGGCTGACGGCTGACAGGTTGGCAGTGGGTTGGCGTGGCAGGAGTAGGCGCTGGAAGGGGATATTGGGGCGTTGGCCGGCGACGCCAGGGCGAGGTCTATGCCAACCGGTCCTGGAGAAGGGCGCAGTGTCCCTACGGCGGGAGTCCCCGTCGCTTGAATGCCCGTCGGTAGTGGCGCAGACCGTCCCAGGTCAGGGTGGGCCGTGGGCCAGCGCCGCTATTCTCCGGTGCGCTCCCGCCAGCAGCGGGAAGGATGGATGGCCCCGGGCCAGCCGGATCAGCAGCTTCCTGGCGTGGCAGACCACCCGTCCGGCCAGATTGATCAGAGCAAAGCGCACCGCCTTGAGCCGCTTGTTCACCCACTGACCGCCCAGGGCCAACTGCTTGACCGCCGAGTTCAGGTTGAACGCCAGCGCCGCTATCGCCCACCAGGCCGCGTTGGCCCCGAACTGTCCCGACGGCAGCCTCCCGCCAGCCAAGTCCTCCTTCAGCACACCATGCACCTCCTCGCCCTTCCCGCATCTCTCCCGGTACCACCGCACCACCTCATCTCCCGGTAGCTCCCGGTTAGTCACTATCCCCCGGATCTTGTACCAGCCCCGGTCCGGCATCTCCATCGCCGGAACCGACAACTCCAGGTCATCCTCCATGCCCGGCAGCGGCGGCCGCCTCAGCGGCTCCCGGACCGCTATGAAACGGTAGTCGGGATCATTCTTGGAATAAGCCAATCTATCGGGCACGAAGTCCACCTCGGCCCACTCCTGTTCCGTCTCCACCGCCAACTCCCCCACCATCCGGGGCAACCGGCGCCACTGGCTCTCCTCCACTTCGGCTGCCGCACGCTTGAACCCCTCCGTGACGTCCGCCCCCACCGCGAATTCGATCACTCCGAACCGCTCATCCCTCCCCTCGGCGCAGTACCGCAACAACTCAACTTGGTACCCCGCCGTGTCCGACCGCAGCATCACCTTCACCACGCCCTCCGGCAGATGGGCCAGCGACTCCCGCAACACCCGCAGTTGCTCGAACCCCGCTGGCACGTTGCCGTCCCGGAACTCCGAATGGACCACCAGGTCCGCCTCGGCCCAGTAGGTGACCATCGGCTGGTAGGCCTTGTAGCCCTGGTAGCAGTACAGCGCCTCCTGCTTGTAGGTCTCGATCAGCGTCGCGTCCATGTCCAGCGTCGCCTGCTCCTGCTCCAGGTGGTCCCGGACGAAGCTCATCATCTCGGCGTTGACCTTCCCCAGCCCGCGCAGCGCGCCGCTGGGCGCGGGTATGTACGCCGTATGGGGCTGCCTGGCCTCCTCCTGAACCGGGTCGTGGAACCGGCCCAGGTACCGGAACACCGCCGACGGAGACGGGACGCTGCGGCGCCGCCCGCCCCGCCACCGGCTGCCCTCCTCCCGGCGCTCACAAGCCCGCTGCCGGTGCGTCTCCACCCGGCCCAACATCCGGCCCAGACCCTCGTCCCCTTCCAGCACCCGGAGGTCGTCCACTCCTTCTCCACCGGCCAGATTCAGCAGCACCAGCGCGGTGACCATCTGCCGGTCCGTCCATCCCTGTCCGCCCTCCTTGACCTTCACGTAGCGCCGGATCGACTCGCCCAGCCCCATCGCATCGGCCATTTCCAGATAGACCGCCAACCCCGACAGCCCCGTCATGCCCCCCGCGCGATGCTCCGTCCCATACTGGAATGGCAGGACTCCCTGTTGCATAATGACTGCACCTCGTTGGTGATGGTTGTGTTTGTCCCGTAACCATCATAGCCAGCTTTGCCGCTGGCTCCAACGAGGTCTTTTCCTCCCATTAGGTGGTGGATTTGGGCGGAAGCGCATTCCCAAAACGGGACCGTGTTTAGCGGTCTTCGTAGGGGCAAATCCGTGTGTCCGCCCTGAAGTGGCCGACAAAATTGGGGGCGCACGGCCATGCGCCCCCACCAGTTAATCACGATCTGTTGCGTCTGGGCAAATGCCCCTGGACCCTAGTTCGGAGTCCAGGCCAGCGCCCGTACCTCGGTAAACTCCTTCTTCAACTTGGCCCAGTTCTCCCCGCCGTCCTCGCTGCGGTACAGTTCCCCGTAGACGCTGTTGGCCAGGATCAGGTCGGGGTCCGCCGGATGGGTGGCGAAATTCCAGACCGGGGAGTTGGGTTCCACCGGCAGGGGACGTTCCTCCCAGGACTGGCCGCCGTCGGTGGAACGACGGATGGTGCCGGTGTTGCCAATGGCCGCGTCGCCGTTGGCCACAAACATGGTCTGCGGGTCGTCGGGCTTGACTGCCACCCAGCGGCAGTAGGGCATTGCCAGAGACTGGGATGACATCAGCGACTGGAAAGTGGCCCCGTCGTCCCTGCTGGCAAAGATTTCCCTGGGTGTGCTCACCAGCACCGTCTTCTCATCACCCAGGCTGAAGGCCATGCCGTGAATATCCGGGTTGGTTATGCCCTGCTCCACCTGGCTCCAGGTATCGCCCCCATCCCGGCTGACGTACACGCCGTCAATTTCCACCCCGGCCAGAACCGTGTTGCTGTCCACCGGGTCAACCAGCAGGGCGGTAACCCGAGGGTCGCCAATGGCGCATTCCTGGGCAATTTCCGCCGACAGCTTCTCCCAGGACCGGCCGCCGTCCCGGCTGCGGAACAGGCTGGCCGGCGCCGTGCCCACGAATATGTTGCTGGAGTTGGACGGGTCCACCGCGATGGACCAGATTTTCAGCCCCTCCATGGGGGAGTCCAGCTTGCTCCAGGTCATGCCCGAGTCTTCGCTTTGGTAAATGCCGTTTTCCGCGCCGGCATAAACTACGCTCGAGTTGCCGGGATCGACGGCCAGCGCCCTCACCTGGGACTCGCCTGGAAATGGGCTACCCACCCGTCGCCAGCTTTCCCCTGAGTCGGCGCTGTGGAACAGGCCCGCGCCGGTGGTGCCAACCATTATGCTGTAGCTTCCTGCCATTTCACTAACCTCCATCACCGGCAGCAAAGCCGGTTCAAGTGAGCTTCCTGATAAGTCCCTTCCCTGCTGATTGTGGAAGGCCAGAAAAGCCGCCACTGTTACTTCGCAGTTGACGCCTTGGAACCCTGGGCAACAAAACCCACTCAAGGTGTCATGCTGAGCGAAGTCGAAGCATCTAAGATATTTCCCGTTTGAAATCTGCCGGAACCGTCACCGCCTCCAAAGGCACGTTTTCAGGCCCTTCGGCAGGCTCAGCGCGACAAGTCTTCAATCAGGAAAGATTTCGAGCACTAAGCATTCCTTCGCTACCCTTTATGCCGTCGCCGTCGCCGGCCTTTCCAGCATTTCGTCCCACGGTCCCGGCATGCGGCCCTTCCGGGTTCCTCCGATCATGTATCCGCTGGGGTCGTGTCCCCATTCCTCGGCCGGCATTTCGTAGGAAAGCTCAATGCCGTTTCCATCCAGGTCGCGGATGTAGATGCCGATGGCGTGGCCGTGGTCGGAAACCCGCTCGATGGGGATGTTCTTTTCCTTGACCCGGTTGTAGAGTTCCGCCAAGTCTTCCAGGCTGTGCATGTACCAGGCCATGTGGTTCAGCCCCACCTGTCCCCGCTGCGGCCCCATGGCATCGTCACCCACCTCAACCAGCGCGATCTCGTGGGAGTTGCCGATGTCGGCGCTCATGAAGGCAGCGCGGCCGGGAGTGAAACCCTGGGTGTGCAGCCCCAGCAGGTCTTCATACCAGTCCCTGGCCCGCTCCGCGTTGCGTACGTAAATGTTCACGTGCCCCAGTTGTCGCGGCGTATAACCCATAATTTGCCTCCTTCTGCTACAGGAATGAGACTTGCCGGCGTATCCAAGCCGATTATATCAGCAAGCAATGTGCCAAACAATTGCGAAAACCGCACCGAATGATTTCCAGATCTGGCGGATTGTGGGCCGAAATAGGACGGGCAGGCCCGCGTGTCGGCCCCGGTTTCGCCCACGATCCCACCCGAAACGAAGCCAAGGCAAACAAGTTGGGGTCCGACGGCTGAGGGGGAAGGAACCATGTCCGGTTACGTCAAAACGGACGGCGCTGGTAGCCCGGGGCGAAGCTGTTCATCTGCCCTTCTTCAGCTGTGGCAGCGCCTCCCGAATCTCGTCGGCGTGAACCGCGAAGAAGGTGCCCACCACCCGTTTCCCTCCGGCGGTAGTCTGGGCCGCGCGGACCAGTCCGATAACCTCTCCCCTGCTGTTGAACACCGGCCCTCCGCTGTCCCCCGGGTCCACCGGCACATCCATCAGCAGGTTGAGGACCTCCTTATCGGAGTCCACATACACCACCTGGGACAGGACGCCCCGGTTGGCGGAAGCCGCCCCCACCGTGCCATCATCCCGGGGTGAAACGGTGGAATATCCCAGCGCCATCAACTCCTGGGCTATTTCGCCGTCCGGCACGACGCCCAGCGACAGCGGCACAGCCCGGCTGTTCAGGGGCACTTGATCGGGGTCGAATTCAATCAGGGCCAGGTCCCGTTCCCGGTCCACCGCCAGCACCCGGGCCCTGAACTCGGGGTCTTCCGCTTGCAGGATGGTAACCGTCCGGTAATGCTCCACTACGTGCTCATTGGTAATGATCAGGTCCTTTTCCAGCAGCCACCCGGATCCCCGGCTGTTCCCTGCTTCGATCATGAATACCGCCGGCCAGGCTTGCTGGTGAATTGCCTGGAAGTCGATCACCGGCTGAGGCGTGGCCGTGGGCTGGGGCGTGGGAGTATTGGGAATGGTCACCGGCGTGGCGGTAGGTGGGAAGGTGACCGGCGTAGGTGTGGGCGCCGGCGTGGCCGTGGCCGGAAAGGTGACGGGAGTAGCCGTGGGCTGGGGCGTGGGGGTTGGCGCGGAGGTGGCCGTGGGCGCCGCCGTAGCCGTGGAAACCAGCGTGGCCGTGGCAACGGGGGTCGGCTCCGGTATCCGGGTAGCCGTGGGTTGCGGCGTGGCCGTGGGTAAAGGAGCGGGTATGACCTGAGGCGTGACGGTGGGCATGGCATCAACAATGGCCTGGGCCCGGCGGTCAATGAGTTGGTCCAGTTCCTCGGCAGAGGGACCACAGGCGCTCAAAAGCAGGGCCGGGCTGAGCAGGGCCAGCCCGACCATCATTGTCCGCAGCGATTTGCCCCTCCGCAGACCCACCTAGATGAACCTGGCTTGCGTCCTCGGGGCATCGGCATAGTCAATGTATACCGTGATTACCTCGCTGAAGAAGTCCACCGCCTCAACGCCCTGCTCGCGCTGGCCCACGCCCGACGACTTCAGGCCGCCGAAGGGCAGGTGGACCTCGCCGCCCAGGGTGGGGGCGTTGACGTGGACCATCCCGGCGTCCACCGTGTTGATGTACCGGTAGGCCCGGGGCAGGTCCCGGGTGTACACCGACGACGACAGGCCGAACTTGACGCTGTTGGAAATCTCCACCGCGTCCTCCAGGTCCCTGGCCTTAAACACTGTCAGCACCGGCCCAAATATCTCTTCCTGGGATATGCGCATATCCGTCGTGCAGTCGGTGAAGATGGTGGGCTCCACGTAGTAGCCTTCGTCAAACTCGCCACCCGTAACGGCGTGACCCCCGAAGGCCAGGTGCGCCCCCTCCTCGGCGCCGATGCCAATGTATTCCAGCACCGTGTCCAGCTGGGACTGGCTGGACAGGGGGCTGACGTCGGTGTCCGCCGCCATCCCGTCGCCCACCCTGAGTTTCGAGGTGCGGTCGATAAGCTGCTCCATGAAGGTGTCGTACACTCCTTCCTCCACGATCACCCGGCTGGTGGCGGTGCATCGCTGTCCCGTGGACCCAAAGGCCCCCTGAACGATGCCGCCCAGGGCCTTGTCCAGGTCGGCGTCAGCCAGCAGGATGACCGCGTTCTTCCCGCCCATTTCGCACTGCACTTTCTTCAGCCGCCTGGCCCCCTCGGCGTAAATGCCGGTGCCGATATCGGTGGAGCCGGTGAATGATATCCCGTTAACATCCGGGCTCTCCACCAGGGCGTTGCCCACCGACCCGCCTGGGCCGGTAATCAGGTTCAGGACGCCCGGGGGCAGCCCTGCCTCCTCGAATACCTCCGTCAGCTTGACGGCGCTTAGGGGGGTAATGGACGCGGGCTTGAAGATCAAGGCGTTTCCGCAGATCAGCGCCGGCGCCATTTTCCAGGCCGGTATGGCAATGGGGAAGTTCCAGGGAGTGATGATGGCCACCACGCCCAGGGGCCGGCGCACCGTGTAGGCCACCGTGCTGGGCAATTCCGACGGCGTGGTGTAGCCGAACATGCGGCGGCCCTCGCCGGCGGCGTACTCGATTATGTTCATCGCCCGCCGTACCTCACCCTGCGCGTCGGGCAGGGGCTTGCCCTCCTCTTCCGTGATGGTGCGGGCCAGTTCGTCACTCCGCCGCCCCATAATTTCCAGGGCGCGGAACAATACCTGGGCCCGGGCCGGAGCGGGCGTGTTGGCCCAGCCCTCCAGCGCCTCCTTGGCCGCCGCCACCGCCTTCAGCGCGTCCTCGGGCGTGGAAGTCTGGAATTCGCCCAGCACGGTGCCCTTGTGGGCCGGATTGGCGACCGGATAGGTGCGTCCAGAAACGGACTCGACCCATTTTCCGCCGATAAAGTTTCGATGGGAAGCCGGAGTTGAAGTGGTCATATCAAGGTTCCTCGTTAAGCGATTGAATGTTCGTCGCCAGGGTTGGAGCGCTACCCTGTAAAGTACCATTCCACGCCGTAAGGGGCAACCTGAAAGAAGGCGATGGGTGACGGCTCCCATATCAGCTTTGGGGACAATCCGTCGTTGCCGCCCAGGCAGGAGCCTCCAACTTGGGATTCAGGTAGGAAAAAACCGGGTATCCGCAGTGGTCAATTGCCAGAGCACATTATGGTTGAGTAACCATCCATTTCTAGCTCCGGTGCTTCTCTCCTTCATATCCGATACAATGCACTCTGGCCACCGATTTTCGCAGACAAGGAGCATCAAAAATGCCTGGTTACATGATCGCCGACGTTACCGTTACCGACCCGGAGGGATTTGAGGAATACCGCAAACTGGTCAGCGCCACCATCGAGGCCTATGGAGGCCGCTACGTGGTCCGGGGCGGCGCCACCGAGTCCGTGGAGGGAGACTGGAGTCCCAGCCGACTGGTCATTCTCGAGTTTGACAGCGTGGAGCAGGCCAAGGCCTGGTACTACTCCGAGGAGTACGCCGGTCCCAAGGAAATGCGGCACAACTCCGCTACCACCAACGCCATCTTCGCCGAGGGATTATAGCCGCCCATTCGAACAAGTCCATCCCCTCTTGACGGGGGCCTGCCCCGGCTAATTCGCCTTTGGCGGGAAGGTCAGGCGGCCGTCCGCCTGAGGCGGGCTATTGGTGGGATGGGGGTGGAAACGGTAGGGTCCTGTTTCCTGTCCCCCTTACCCTATCGCTCTCCCACCATGGGAGAGGGAACTATAGAAATGCCCCGGGCGCCTTGGAGCGCCCGGGGTCATTTGCGTCACCTGATTGGGAAAACCAGCGGCCTAGTGCCATTCAGCGTGATACATCACCTCGATCAGGTTGCCGTCCGGGTCGCGCAGGAACCCGGCCAGCTTTCCGCTGTCGTTCAGCTTGGGCGCCCGACCCGGTTCAAAGTCCACCCCTACCTGGTTCAGGTTAGCAAGCCAGGCGTCCCAGTCCTCGACTTCCACCGCAAAGTGGTTGGTACGATGGGGCTGCGGGTTGGCCTCCACGTGCAGGTGCACTTCCGTGTTTCCCATCTTCAGGTAGCGGGGGCCCTCGTCGGTCCACTCCGCGCCGAAGACTTTGCCGTACCACTCCTGACTGCGAGGCACGTCGCTGGTTTCCACGTTGGTGTGCTGGATCATGGCCACCTGGATGCTGCCCTTGGTAAACGTGGGAGCGTAGGGATTGCGTTCCGGCATGGTAACTACCTCCTGTATTCGCCAATGGACAGAAACCCTGTCCATCGTGGCGCTTTGGGTTGAACCCAATATAATTCAGAGGTGTTTCCCGGTCAATGTCGACGGGCGGCGCAGTCGAATATGGTGGGGTTCGTTTAGGGCGGTATGGTTAGCCGTGATTCCGGCCTCCGCTGGAATCCAGAAATTCCTGCCCTGTTGAATGGGGATTAATCTTTAGTTTTTCTGGACTCCGGCTTTCGCCAGAGGGACGGATTGGGGCTTGGAACATGCGTGGCAAACGGTCGGACCACCTCGATTGGAACAGGGCAATCGAGTCGTAAATGCAGGCTGATGATTTGAACGGCGGTTAAGGCGCCCCGCCAGGGGTCCGCCGCGTCGGACTGAGAGTGACAGTTCGTCAGGGCGCGATTGCCTTACTCGGGGAGAAGGGCCGGGGGAGAGGGCTTCCCCGATGGTATAATCTGCCTCGGCAGGCTATGGAGCCTTTTCGCCTGCCACGGACTTCGGGAAAGGGAGGTGTGTATTTGTACGAACTCAGCCAGCAAGCCAGGGACCGGCTCTCAGCCCTGCAGCAAACCTTCGCCGAAGCCTCAGGTCACATGCTGGGCTATCCCGTCAATATCGACTTCAATTACGATGAGATTCTGCCCTTCCTGAATTACAACGCCAACAATGTCGGTGACCCATTCCATGGCACCAACTACCGTGTCAATTCCCATGAATTCGAGCGGGACGTTATCGGCCGGTTTGCCTCCCTTATGCGGCTGGACCCTGAAGATGCCTGGGGCTACGTCACCACCGGAGGTACCGAGGGCAACATGTACGGTCTCTACATGGCCCGTGAGCTCTACCCCAACGGTGTCGTCTATTTCTCCCAGGACACCCACTACAGTATCCTCAAGATTTTGCGCGTTCTGAATATGCGCAACATCATGATCAAGAGCCAGGACAACGGGGAGATAGACTACGACGACCTGCGGGAGACGATTCGCATCAACCGCGATGTCCCCGTCATATTCATGGCCAATATCGGGACCACCATGAAGGGGGCGGTGGATGACCTGCGCCGTGTCCGCTCCATCCTGGGCGACTTGGCCATTACCCAGGCCTACATCCACTCCGACGCCGCCCTCAGCGGCATGATTCTACCCTTTGTTCCGGAACCCCAGCCCTATGGCTTTGATGAAGGCGCCGACAGCCTGGCCGTCAGCGGCCACAAGCTCATCGGTTCGCCCATTCCCTGCGGGGTAGTGCTCACAAGGAAGGAGTACGTCTCCCGGATCGCTCGATCCATCGAATACGTGGGCGTTATGGACACCACCATCCCCGGTTCCCGCAACGCCTGGACTCCGCTGATGCTCTGGTATGCCCTGGAAAGGCTGGGGTTCGAAGGGCTGCGGGGCATTGTTGCGGGGATGCTGGACGTGGCGGAATATGCCGAGGCCCGGCTGAATGACAGCGGCATCCGGGCCTGGCGCAACCCCAATTCGGTTACGGTCGTCTTTCCCCGCCCCTCCCCCCAGGTGGTGAGCAAGTGGCAACTCGCTCCCTATCGGGAAATCGCCCACCTGATTACCATGCCCCACGTTACCTGCAAGATGGTGGATGAACTGGTGGACGACTGCCTCGCCTTGCCCCCCGCCTGACGGAAACTGTTTTCACAACTCGGGACTTCAAGGAGGACCACTTTGGAACGCATCATCATCATGGCCCGGGACGAGGTGGGTGTCCTGGCGGACGTGACCGCCACCCTGGCCCGGGCCAACATCAACCTGGAGTCCATCAACACTCAGGTCAATGGGGACCAGGGCACCATCATCATCAGCACCGACGACACGGACCGGGCCCTGGTGGCTTTGGCGGACGCCGGCTACTCCGCCGTCACCGATGACGCATTGCTCCTCAGATTGAAGGACGAGCCCGGCGCCCTGGCCCGCATCGCCCAGCGGTTCAGCGATGCGGGCATCAACATCCGCAGCGTCCATATCCTGGATCGAAAGGACGGCATGGCCACCATCGCACTTTCCACTTCCCCCGAGGAAAGGAAACAAGCCGAATCCCTGGTGGACCCAGCTGAAAGGTTATAGACGGCCGGTACCCAAGTCAGAGGGCTGGTCTGCGGCGCAGTAGCAACCATAGCAAGGCCTGATATTTTTCGCTCTGGTGATGTCGTCCTGAGCCTGCCGAAGGGCCTGAAATCCCTCCCGTCAGCCAGGTAGCGGGACCAGGAACCGGATTCTTGGCTGGATGCCACAGGACTGGGCAGCCTCAGCATGACCCAGCCCTGATGCGCCCTTGCCTTGACCCCTGAATTTTCTGTTGACTCCCCAACTGCCCCAAACCTATAATTCCCGAAACTATCCAACTACGGTAACACCGAATCTACGGGCAGAATTGTGCCCGGTTGGAGGAATTCATGGGAGAAATACTCGGCATTGGCGCCACTCACTATCCCCCTGGCCTGGTTCCCGACGAATACAAGCCATGGCCCCTGATTCGCATGCTCAAGACCGACCGCATTCCCGAGCACATGAAGGACCCCGCCAACTGGCCTGCGGAAATGCAGGCCGAATGGGGCGACGACGAAGGAATCACCGCCCACAAGGCCCACCGGGCCAAGGTCTTCAACGCGTTCCGCAAGCTTCGCGAGGAGATCGACGCCTTCAACCCTGACTTCATCCTGCTCTGGGGCGACGACCAGTACGAGAACTTTCGGGAGGACATCATTCCCCCCTTCTGCGTCCTGGCCTACGACCAGATCGACTTCCAACCCTACCACCGCATCGGCGACCGCCCCAACGTCTGGGGCGAACCCAAGGAGAAGGTGTTCAGCGTGCCCGGCCACCAGCAGGCCGGCCGCTACCTGACCCGCCGGCTCATCGAGCAGGGCATCGACATGGCCTACGCCTACAAGCCCCTGCATGAAAAGGCCGGCCTGGGCCACGCCTTTGCCAACACCATCCTTTTCCTGGACGTGGACCGCAAGGGGTTCAACTACCCTATTCTGCCCATGGCCGTCAACTGCTACGGCAGCAACGTGGTCCGAATGCGCGGAGGTTCAGACGTCTTTGAAAACGAGCCGGATCCGCCTTCGCCCACCCCTACTCGCTGCTTCGAAGTGGGGCAGGCAACGGTTCGGGCCCTGCTGGACAGCCCTTACCGGGTAGTCCTGATGGCCTCCTCCAGCTGGTCCCACGCCTTCTTGACCGAAAAGAACGGCTTCGTCTACCCCGACCTGGAGGCCGACCGGGTACTGTTGGAGGCGCTACGCAAAGGCGAGTACGATACGTGGAAGAACTGGACCTTGCACCAGGTGGAAGAGTCAGGGCAGCAGGAAACTCTCAACTGGCAGTGCCTGGTCGGCGCCATGGCGGAGCTGAACCGCCGCGCCGACTACCTGGAATGGGCCGAATGCTGGAGTTTTAACGCCCCCAAGTGCCTGGCCGTGTTCAAGTAAGCCGGATCAGCCGCATGTTAAGACGGGGTTTTGCGCTTGCCGACCCTATTGGTGTCCCCCAATGGCAGGCCGGCTCAAGACCCCGCTTTTCAATGAAAGCGCTATGACGAACAGTACCTGACAATGATAGAATGAGAGGCGCCAGAGATTACTGGGTAGTCTATTACCTGGTTTTTGTTGTGGCAGTCATCGTGTTGCTGGCATTGAACTGGCGCAGCCTCCGGGCGGAAAGCTATGTATACCTTTTGGCAGCCATCTCCGGCGCCTCGATAGGCATAGCTCTGTTCGTGGCCGTCGTGTCGGAGGGAATAGGTTATATGGTCCTGCTGATTCCCCGCAGAATAAAGCAACTGAAAGACCAGGGTCGGAAAGAAGGTCGGAAAGATACCAACCGGAGATGGATGGCTTGGTACCGGCGCCAGCAGGCGGCTTTGAATGCGGGCTTGCCCTTTGATGAACCCCCACCAGGTGACAATGAGGACATTAGCGAGGACTAACTTCTAGAACCTGAGCGCTCGCTGCAATGCCTCCTCCTCATTGTTCGGCCCCACCACCGCCAGCCGCAACTTGTTCGGGTCCAGCAGGCGGTCGGCCACGCGGGACACGTCCTCGGCGGTCACCGAGTCTATCATCTGGACCGTTTCGTCGATAGTGGAAACCTGTCCCAGCAGAAGTTCCTGGGCCCCCAACCAACTGGCTACCGAGCGGGTGTCCTCCATCCGCAGCAGCAGGCGCCCCTTGGTATACTCCCTGGCCTTGTTCAACTCCGCCGCCGGCACCGGCTCCCGCATCCCGGCCAGTTCCCGCACCACCGCCTGCACCACCTCGGGTGACTTCCTGGGCTCCACGCCGCAGTACACCACCAGGGAGCCACAATCGCTGAAGTGGGTCAGAGAGCTGGAGACGTCGTAGGCCAGGCCCTGCTCCTCTCGCAAGTTCAGGAACAGGCGGCTGCTCATGCCGTCGCCCAGGATTCCGTTGAAGATGGCCAGGGCATGCCGGTCCGGATCCGCCAGGGCAATGCCCGGCAGCCCCAGGCAAATGTGGGCCTGGTCAGCCTGACGCTGCTCCACCTTCGCCACGGCGCCAATGCCACGGTCCCTGTAATAGTCGACCCAGGGCTGGCAGTCCAGGCACTGGCAGGGCATCCAATCTGAGGTCGCTTCGTCGACCATTTCCACAACCCCGGCGTGATCCACGTTTCCGGCCACTGCAATTACCGTATTGGCAGGGTTGTATTGTTGCACCATGTAGTCCCGGATGTCTTCCAGCGTGATCTTATCCACCGACTCCACGGTGCCGCCTACGTCCCGCCCCATTGCCTGTTTCGGCCACAGCAGTTCGTCAATGAGCAAGTCCACCCGATAAGACGGGTAGTCATAGGTCATTCGCAGCTCTTCCTGGATGACCTCCCGTTCCTTCTCCATCTCGTGGGGGTCCAGCAGCGGGTGAAGCACCAGGTCCAGCAGCACCGAAAAAGCCTGCCGGAAGTGAAGCCTGGCCACCTTGCACCAGAAGACCGTAACCTCGCGGTCGGTGCCGGCGTTTAATATTCCGCCGACGCCCTCAATGGCCTCGCTGACGTGGCGCGCCGTGGGCCAGCCTTCTGTCCCCTTGAAGGGCAGATGCTCCAGGAAATGGGAAAGTCCGGCCAGTTCATCGGGTTCGTGGCGAGAGCCAGCCCCCACACTGATGGTGACGGAAACTGAGGTCGCGTGGGGCATGGACGAAGTAAGGACGCGCAACTTGTTGTCCAGGACGGTACGTTGATACATTCCTGCCTCTTCTCAGTTTGGGGAAGCGCGCCTCAAACAGTGCTGGTACCCAGATAGATACCAGCACTTGGTAAACTTCGCTTTTCCCTGGGGATTTGCCTAGCCGGACATGTCGTTGACCGTGTAACCGGCCTGCTGCATCTCCTCGGCCTGGGCTGTGCTTATCATCTTTGACACCACGCATTCGGGACCCTCGGCGGCCTGCCCCTGAATGCCATAGCGCCCGTTCTTGTAACGGACCAGCTTTACGTCATTCACCGGTACCTGACGACGGGCTTTGAAACTGTAAGCGGTGTATTCAGCCATAGCTCTAAACTCCTCACAACATCTTCGTAGCAAGTCACTGAACAGATGATACTCGCTCTCACAACTCGCTACATTAGCAAAACTTTTCCGTTCTGTCAACGGAAGCTCAAAACCTATCACGTCCCCGCGTAGGACGCAATAGCTGGGCAAAGCCCATGAACGTTGTAGAAAGCGGATACCTAAACTGCCCCCTGCTTGCCCAAACTACCCAAATTGAAACTCAACCTCTCCGGCGCAATGGGAGGTTCGCACGGCCTGGCACGGCCGGACAAAGCCAACTGAAGGACTAGCACCCTTCAAACAGTTGACTCGGTCTCGCCGGAAGCCTGGCCCTGAACGAGTAAAGGTAAACGGATAGATCATCAATCAATCTTGGAATCAGCGTGCCAAAAGCGCCATGTACTCGCCTTATCTTGTAGATAAGGCAAGCGTTTATTCGGTCTCCAGCCAGTCAATGTCACCAAACAGATCGGAGGAGTGAGTCTTGGAGGTGAAGACCTGATAGCGGCGGCGAGCCTCGCCAATAGTGGTGTCCATTGGGCCGTGCCCGGGATATACAGCGACGTCGTCGGAAAGACTAAGCAGCTTAGAGTTGATGCTGGTCAGAATCTGTTGCAGTAGTTCGGGACTGCGCGTCTTGCCCGGACCGCCAGGGAAAAGGGTATCTCCGGAGAAGAGATGGTTGCCAACCAGGTAGCATGCCGCCCCCTCGGTATGGCCCGGGGTAAACAGTACCTGCGCCCTCTGGTTGCCAAAGCTGATGGTGTCGCCGTCGTTGAGAACAGTTTCCGGAGACCGGGGCAGCCCGTCCACGTCGTTGGCGTGCACCGCCACGGGAGCGCCGATGGCGCCGGTGATTTCGTGGAAGCCGTTCAGGTGGTCCTGGTGCTTGTGGGTGATCAGGATGGCCTTGATCTGGACATCGCCCACCTGGTCAATCAGCTTTTCCGGCTCCGCGGGGGTGTCGATGATAATGCCCTCGTTGGTCTCTGGGCAAACCACTATGTAACCATTGTTGTCGTAGGGGCCCATGTTAATCCTGGCGATTTTCACCTCGCCGTCGTAGTGTAAGTCCATATATCCCTCCGGAAGTTTGCGGTATGTTCTTCGCTATTCTAGCAAATGGGCAATGGGGTGGCTACGGTAGGCTTCCTTGACCAGGGCAATAACGCTCTTCTTTGATGTCATGCTGACTGAAGTCGAAGCATCCAAAATGTCTCCCCGAAGCCTTGTCGGACCGCACCAACGAGCTCAAGGGAAGGATTCCAGGCCCTTTGGTCCGCCGCGAAGGACACAGGGCGTCCGCTTCCACCCCTGGCGGGGCGATAAGCTTTAAATCCAGTACAACTCTTGAATCTTAAAGCGCTATTGCCCCGCCTTCTTAACGCCTTCCCGGCGTCTGGAATTCGAACGGGGCAGCACTTCTGGCTGCCCCGGCAATCCCTGATCCCGATTCATGCCGGCCAAGCGTCTGCCCTGGGTCGGAAAGGCTTGTTTAGTTCAGCCGCTGCCCCGGACCAGTGCTGGCGTACCAGTCAAAACCCTGGGGTTCCACGCGGACGCAGACATATTTGGGTGCGGT
This sequence comes from Dehalococcoidia bacterium, assembly GCA_965207275.1. Taxonomy (GTDB): domain Bacteria; phylum Chloroflexota; class Dehalococcoidia; order Lucifugimonadales; family UBA3495; genus Bin22. Next base: position 356,901 of record CBDBMH010000002.1, on the reverse strand, counting down.
GTACTCGTGGATGAAGTCGAAACTCCCTTCCCGACCGAAACCGCTGTCTTTGAAACCGCCCCACGGGATACCGGGGTGCAATCGGTGGTGGTCGTTAATCCAAACGATGCCAGCTTCCACCTCGCCGGCCACCCGGTGCGCCCGGGCCACATCCCGGGTCCATATTGAGCAGCCAAGCCCATAGGGGATGTCGTTGGCGATGGCCACTGCCTCTTCCTCGGTGTCAAAAGGTATGACACAGACAACCGGCCCAAAAATCTCTTCCTGGGCTACCGTCATGTTCTGGCGCACGTCGGACAGCACCGTTGGCTCAATAAAGTACCCGTTGGCGAACCTGGCCCCATCGGGATGCTTGCCACCGTGGGCCACTCGAGCCCCCTCGTCCCTGGCAACCCTTATGTAGTTCAGAATGCGGTCGTAAGCCGGCCTGGAGACCACCGGCCCCATCTGCGTTTCAAATTCGGTGGGGTCGCCCAGGCGGATGCCGGCGACCTTGGCCGAAAGCCGGTCCACGAACTGCTGGTAAATTGAACTGTGCACCACGGCCCGAGATCCCTGGATGCAGGTCTGGCCCGACGCTACGAAGGACGCGAATGCGCAGCCGTTGACCGCATCCTCCAGGTTGGCATCTGGGAAGACTATCACCGGCGCCTTGCCACCCAGTTCCGCCTGGTAGGGAGTTAGGTTGCGGCCCACCACTTCGCCCACGGCTCGTCCCGTTTCCGTGCCTCCGGTGAGATCCAGCTTGCCCAGCCGCCGGTCACCGGCCAGGGCCCGGCCGGCGGTGGGGCCAAAGCCGTTGACGATGTTCAGGACGCCCGGCGGCAACCCGGCTTCCAGGGCTATGTTGCCTATCTCAGTGGGGGTCAACGGCGCCCACTCGGACGGTTTCAGCACCACCACGCAACCGGCGGCCAGGGCCGGCGCCAACTTCTTGGAGGCGATCATCAGCGGGTGGTTCCAGGGCGTCAATTGTCCCACCACTCCCAAGGGAACGCGCACCGTGTAATTCAGGTGACCCCGGTCGGTGGGGACCGTGGAACCCTGGATTTTGTCGCAGAACCCGGCAAAGTATCGGAAATAGCTGGCCACCACCAGCATCTGGGATGAGGTTTCGGATATGGGCCGGCCATTGGAAATGGACTCCAGTCGGCCCAGTTCCATCCGGCGCTCCTCCACCATGTCGGCGATGCGCCACAGGATTTTCCCTCGTTCCGAGTCGGCCATGGTGGACCACAGACCGTGCTTGAATGCCCGTTCTCCACTGGCCACCGCCTCGGCCACGTCTTGTTCGCCTGCGTTGGCCATGCGGGCCACCGTTTCGCCGGAAGCGGGATTCTCCACGTCAAAATAGGCGCCGCTGGAGGCCGGCTTCCATTCGCCGTCAATTAGCATGTCGTATTGCAGGGTCTGGGTTTGGGTCATGGAGTCCTCTTTCTAAATTTACATGGATATGCAGGATCGACAGGATGGTTCGGGGCGCCGGATTCTATCCTGGGCATCCTACCGATCCAGGTCTGAATTTGCTAATCATCCCCCACCGCCACCGGTTCCTTGCCCCGCTTCCGGGTCGGCTTCTTCACAGATTTCTTCTTCCGTGGAGCCGGCTCTTCCTCGGCCCCCACCGCCATTGCCTCCGGGGCTACAACCAACGGCGCCCTGCCATTCATCTCCAGCAGGGGCTTGAGGAAGCGACCCGTGTGGGACCTGGGATGCTGGGCCAGTTGTTCCGGCGTGCCGGTGGCAATCAGCTGCCCGCCCCGGTCGCCGGCGCCCGGGCCCAGGTCGATGATCCAGTCCGAGTTCTTGATCAGGTCCAGGTTGTGCTCGATCAGGACGATAGTATTCCGGTTGTCCACCAGCCGGTGCAGTACCCGCAGCAACGCAGCGCAGTCTTCGAAGGACAGGCCGGTGGTAGGTTCGTCCATCAGGTACAGGGTCTTGCCGGTGGCCCGTTTGGCCAACTCGGTAGCCAGCTTCACCCGCTGGGCCTCGCCACCGGACAAAGTAGTGGCCGGCTGGCCCAGGCGAATGTAGCCCAGGCCCACGTCCCGCAGGGTCTCCAGCTTGGGCCGAATTCGCGGGAAGTTATAGAAAAACTCCAGGGCGGTATCCACGGTCATGTTCAACACGTCCGCGATGCTCTTGTCCCGCAGGGTAACTTCCAGGGCCTCCCGGTTATAGCGGCGGCCCTGGCAGATATCGCAGGGCACCGTTACGTCCGGCAGGAACTGCATCTCGATCTGGTTATAACCCTCGCCCTGGCAGGCCTCGCAGCGTCCACCCTTGACGTTGAAGGAGAATCGGCCGGGCTTGTAGCCCCGTATCCGGGCTTCGGGAAGGGACGCGAACAGTTCCCGGATTGGCGTAAAGGCGCCGGTGTAGGTGGCCGGATTACTACGGGGAGTCCTGCCGATGGGGGACTGGTCAATGTTGACTACCTTGTCGATGTGCTCGATGCCGGTAACGTCGTCGTGGTCGCCCGGGTAGTCCCGCCCCCGGTTGATTTCCTGGGCCAGTCGCTTGTAAAGAATGTCGTAGGTCAGGGTACTCTTGCCGGACCCGGACACTCCGGTAACGCAGGTGAGCATGCCCAGGGGAATGGAAACGTCCACGTCCTTGAGATTATTTTCCCGCGCTCCGGTAACCGTTATGTAAAGGCCGTTGCCAGGACGGCGGTTTTCCGGCAGCGGAATCTCCTTCTGGCCGCTCAGGTACTGGCCGGTCAGGGATCCCTTGTTGGCCATTACTTCCTTGATGTTTCCGGTGGCCACCACGTGACCGCCATGCTCCCCAGCGCCCGGCCCCAGATCAACGATGAAGTCCGCGGCCCGCATCATCGCCTCGTCGTGCTCAACAACTATCACCGTGTTGCCCATGTCCCGCAGCCGAGTCAACGTGTTGATAAGACGGTGGTCGTCGTGGGGATGCAGGCCCACGGTGGGTTCGTCGCACACGTAAAGGACACCGGTCAGGCCGGACCCGATCTGGGTTGCCAGCCTCACCCGCTGGGCTTCGCCCCCGGAAAGGGTGCGCGCGGTGCGGCTCATGGTCACATAGTCCAGGCCGATGCCGTCCAGGAACTTCAAACGGCCATCGATTTCCTTCAGGATCTGGTTAGCTATGGACTTGTCACGGCGAGACAAGACCTCTCCCGGATGTTCGCCCACGGCATCCGGGTCAATAGTCCGTACCCACTCCACGCCCTGGGCAATGTTCATGGCAGTGACTTCCATGATGCTGAGGCCGCACACCTTCACTCCCAGCGCTTCGGGCTTGAGACGCTGGCCCTTGCAAGCCTGACATGGGCGAGCGGTCATGTACCGCTCAATTTCCTGGCGGGTGTGATCGGAGTCCGTTTCCCGGTAGCGCCGCTCCAAGTTGGGGATGACGCCCTCGAACCGGGTCTCCCAGCTATAGGTGCGGCCATTGTGGGTGCGGTGCCGTACGGTTACCTTCTTGCCCCTGATGCCGTACAGGATGACCTTCAGGTGCTCCTTATCCATGTCCTTTACCGGCACCTGGGGGGAAAAGTCATGGGCGCGGGCCACAGACTCCATCATGCTCATGTACCAGCCGGAGGAAGCGCCGGTGCGGTTCCACGCCACCACCGCCCCTTCCAGCAGGGACAGGTTCCTGTTGGGGATGACCAGGTTGGGGTCCACCTCCAGCTTGAAGCCCAGGCCGGTGCACTGGGGGCACGCGCCGTGGGGACTGTTGAAGCTGAAGGTGCGCGGCTCAATCTCAGGCAGGCTGGTGCCGCAGCGTACGCAGGCAAACTGTTCCGAGAATACCAGTTCCTCTTCCCTGGCCCCTTCTTCCCTGGGCTGACGCAGGACCTGCAGCACACCTTCGCCCTCGCGCAGGGCGGTTTCCACCGACTCGGAGACGCGGCTCAACTCGGTGTCCGGGCGAACTATGATGCGGTCCACCACCAGTTCGATGTAATGCCATTTCTGCTTGTCCAGGCTGACATTGTCCGTTTCGTCCAGCATGAGGATTTCGCCGTTGACCCTAATGCGGACAAAACCGGCGCGACGGGCGGCCTCGAACACGTCCTTGTGCTCGCCCTTCTTCCGGCGCACCTTGGGAGCCAGCAGGGTGATGCGGCTATCTTCCGGCAGGGAAAGGATGGCGTCCACGATCTGCTGGATGGTCTGACGCTCAACGGGGCGGCCGCATTTGGGACAATGGGGCTTGCCCACCCTGGCGAAGAGAAGGCGCAGGTAATCGTAAATCTCGGTGACGGTGCCAACCGTGGAGCGGGGATTGTGGGAGACGCCCTTCTGGTCGATGGATATGGCTGGCGAGAGACCTTCAATGTAGTCCACATCGGGCTTGTCCATCCGGCCCAGGAACTGGCGGGCATAGGCGGACAGGGATTCCACGTACCGCCGCTGTCCCTCGGCGTAGATGGTATCGAATGCCAGGGAGCTCTTTCCGGAACCGGAGACGCCGGTGATAACCACCAGCTTGTCTCGGGGAATCGTTACCTCGACGTTCTTGAGGTTGTGCTCCCTGGCGCCCTTAACGTGGATGAACTCCTGTGGCATAGGCCCACATCCTTGGCGGTATCGGTCTGGCTTGATTTTAACACTTTAGCGTAGGCCTTAGCCACGAAGGTCGGCTGCGCCGCGGCGCCTGTCCTTCGGTTGTGATACGAGGGGCTGGCTAGTAGAATAGCGCTAAACCAGCCAATGGCTGGCGACAATTCGTCAAAGGAGCGCCCAATGGCCTTAGAGTTTGGAGTATTTGACCATATCGAACCCTGTCCCGGGATGACCTTGCAGGAAATATACGACCTGCGCCTCATCCAGCTGGAACGGCTGGAACAGGCCGGGTTCTACTCTTACCACCTGGCCGAACACCACACCCCGGCGGTGCATAGCCTGGCCCCTTCCCAGAACGTATTCCTGGCTGCGGTGTCCCAGCGCACCAAGACCCTGCGCTTCGGCCCCTGCGTTTACGTACTGCCTTTGCACCATCCCATCCGCCTGATCGAAGAGATCAGCATGTTGGACCACCTGAGCGGCGGTCGCCTGGAACTGGGCGTAGGTCGCGGCGGGGTATTTGAGGCCTTCTTCTGGGGTCAGGACTCTGATGTGGAGATCAACGCGGCCCGCTACTATGAGACCCTGCGCTGCATCCAGGAAGGACTCAGCCATGAAGAACTGACTTTCCACGGCGACCACTACAACTTTGACGAACTGCCCATGCGCCTGCGCCCCCAGCAGAACCCCTTCCCTCCTTTCTGGTACATGCGCAACGTAGAAACCGCCGCCGTGGACGGCATGAATACCATTATCGTCGGCTCGCTGGACGGTTTCGAGGCTAACGTAAGGCGCTATAAGGAAGAATGGGAGAGGCACCAGGGCAAGGGCGCGCTGACCATTCAGGGCACCGAGCCCAAGATTGGGCTGGTGAATCACATGCTCCTGGCCGAAACCGACGAGCAGGCCCAGCGGGAAGCCCAGCCGGCCTGGGAGTCTTACCGCTGGAACCTGGGCACTCCCCGCCGCCTGGAAGCGGAACGGCGGGGCCTGACCCAGTTTTACGGCTCCAACATGAACCCCCGTCCGGCCTCGGCGCCTCCCCGTGACCTGCCCCAGGAGGAACGCCGGGACCTGGACGCCTCCCTGGAAGACCTGGACCGTCAGCAGCGTCGGGCCAACCTGCGGGGGGGCCTGGGCGACGGCCACAGCGGAGCGGGCGCCGGCTTCGGGGCCATCGCCGGTTCTCCGGACACCATCCGCGCCTACATGGACGAGTATGTGGCCACCGGCGCCAACTACTTCGTATGCTCATTCCAGTGGGGCGACCTGACCCATGAGCAGGCCATGCGGTCGATCGAGTTGTTCTCCACCGAGGTAATGCCTCACTACCTGGCCAGGAAAGAAGAGGCGGCGAGGGCTTAGGAAGCTAATTTACTCAGGCAGACTCCACCGGGAACAACATGGGGGCGGATTCGAGACCCGCCCCCATCTCTTGCTACGAATTTCTATGTGTCCATTGGCCCCATTTCACTGCCCCCGCGGCCTTAACGCCAAACTGGCCGGCTTGGGAGGTTCCCAGGCCCCAGTCAGATAGTCGTAGAGGTTGGCCGCGCTGATGCGCATAACCATGGGCGCCATGTGGGCCTGCCCCACGTCCATGGGGTAACGGTCAACAAACTTGTTCAGGTTTTGGGCCGCCTCGTCCCGGGTCATGCCCATATCAATGGCTTCCCTGACGTAGTCCCGCCACTCCATGATGAAGGAACCCTGCTCATCCAGGTAGCCCTTGTCGCACAGGTCGCCATGGCCCGGTACGAATATGTCCTCGTTCAGCCCGCGCAGGGATTCCAGGGCCGTCAGCCACAGGTCCGGGTTGGCCTCGTGGAGCCAGGTCTGAACCTTGTGGAAGATATTGTCGCTGGTAAAGACAACGCCTTCTTCCTCAATGACTATGGCGGCCTGATATAGCGTGTGACCCGGCATGTGAATCATGCGGAAGGTGTGGTCTCCCACCCGCAGGGTCATGCCGTTCTTGAAGGTGATGATGGGCACGTTGGGCTTGTAGCCCACCATCAGCGGCCCCTCTTCCGGACCGAAGTTGGCTACCCGCTCAATGTGTTCATCCAGGTCGGTTTCCAGTATGCGGGTGCGGACGCCCTCGTGAGCAATTACCGGGGCGTCAAAGAATGCGTTGCCCGTCCAGTGGTCGCCGTGGGGCTCCGTGTTGATGATGTAGCGTAGTTGCCCGTGCTTCGCGATTTCCGCCTTCAGCTTCAGGGCGTCGCTGGGCTTGTGGGGGCTGTCGATCATCACCACTCCCTCGGAGGTGGTGACAAAGCCGTGGTTGCAGCCCCGCAACTCGGTTTCCACGTAAACGTTGCTGGTTAGCTGTCGCATAGTCTCCTCCATTCACTCTTCGTATGGATGGACCCGTTTCCCAATAGAGCTGAATCCTCAAATGCGAAACCCCTCTCCCAAAGGGAGAGGGGCTGATTCCAATAGGGTAAAGCTTACCCCAGCGGCCCCTGGAATACCTGGTCAACGTAGGTATCGGACAGGGCTTCCAGGGTTTCCGGCCATTCATTGGTGGGACCGACTTTGCGGCGCAGTTCCCTGGGTCGAGGCTGGCCTTCCCAGCCCAGTTGCTCCATGTAGTAGTAGAGCATAATCAGGTGGCCGTCCGGGTCCTGGGCATAGGCCACGTAGTCCACGCCGGGATGCAGTTCAGCGGGCATCTCCTTGAAGTTGACGCCGTGTTCCTTCAGGAAGGCCACGGCATTCTTCAACTGCCGGTAGGTGCCCACCTCGACGCCGAAGGACATGCAGGAAGTGTGAGGGCTGCAGCCCAGTTCCGCCCGCAGTGCCTTGGGGAACAGACCCAGGCTGTGGTGCTCGTTGCCATTGCGCATGAAGACGCAACGGTGCCCGTTGTAATTCACCTCTTCGGTGAAGACGAACCCCAGCCGTTCGGCGTAGAAAGCAACGGCGGCGTCCAGGTCGCGGACGAAGAGATTTACCGGGCCGATCTTCGTAATCTTGAAAGGCCTGGGAAGCAGGATGCCCTCTACGTCATGGACCGCGGGCATCGTCTCGGTGTCACGGGTGCCCGAGAAGATCTCGATGCCCTTTTCGACCGCCTCGTCCACCTCGGCCTCTTCCGACATCTGGGGCAGGGTAGGAGCTTCGCCGAACCCACGATAGTGCATCGGCCGGGGCTTGCTGCGGCCCAGCCACCCTATTTGCTCAATGCCGTAGTACAGCTCGTTGATGTTCTCGTCCGGGTCCCAGACGTAGGTGTGCCAGTTGCTGCCGGGCATGTCCCGACCGGTGCGGCGGATGGGAATGCCCGTTTCGTTGAAGTATTGCTGACCGTTCACCACCTCGGCCAGCGAGCCGGTCTGCCAGGTGATCTGGTTGATGGTAACGTCGCCGTCCCCCTCGTGGCCGCTGCCCCGGCCCAGCACGTCCAGAGCCTTTCTGGGGAACAGCACGAAGGAGTGGTGGTCGCCGCCGTGGTGCATAAAGGCGCCTCTGCAATCTTCATCAGGGACGTCCTTAAGCAACTCTGCTCTTTGTGGGTTGCCCTTGAAATTGAGGTGATCGGACACTTTGAAGCCCAGCAAGTCCTTGTAGAACCGCAGGCCCCCATCCATGTCATACACGTTGAACCCAAAGTGCCCGAGCCTGCGGATCTTGAAGGGACGGGGCATGGTTACCCCGCCAACGTCGTAAAGTTTTTCTTGGGTGGTAGCCATCTGCAAACTCCCTGCCTTTAGCGATTGGGTAGTACCGGCGCCTGTTGCGGTAATGGTAATTGAAGGGTTGATTGTGGTCAAACAAGGGTCAGGTTGCGTCCAGCCCCTCCCCTCTTCCAAAGGTAAATGAGCGAAGGTTTACTAACAGTCGAGGGACTGAGGCACGCGACCATTACCAACCCAGCGATTCCTTGATCAGCACCATCTTGATACGGTCCGGGTTCTGCTCGTGCTCAAAGATCATCAGCTTGCCCAGGGGGGCGGCGGCCCGGCCCTGGGACGTGGCCCACTCGTGATGCCGTTCCACGGAAAAGCCCCTTACCCGGGCCAGGGCATCATCAAAGGTGGGGCAAATCTTCTGGACTCCGGCCACCCAGATTACCTTCCTGGCGTCGAATACGTAGGCCCCCAGCTGGCTGCCGGAACCGCTGGCCACTATCACTTCTCCCGTTTCAGCAATGGCGTGAACGCTGCCCACGTAGTACTCGGCCACGTTGGCCAACCGGCGCAACTCTCTTTGCCGGTCCCGGTCGGGCTCCGCGGAAATTTCCACGTAAAGGTTCTTGTACCGGTCCGTCTCGCGGATGTAGTCCGAATAGCCGATGGTGTCGAGGGTCTCCGATGTGCTTTTGAAGACCTCGGCGCCGTCGGGAATCATATCGATAAGAACCTGGCGGGCATGGGCGCCACTATCAGCCACCACCGCATCAACGTTGCGAAATTTCAGGCCCACTACCGTCCTGTCTATGGCTGCCTGGTCAATTTGGACCGTCTGCCGACTCTCAGTTGCCATCTGCCTCTCCGTCCATGAGTCCGCTCCATCTTGGCGGTGATGTCTGTGCCGATAAGCGGGAAATTTTATTGGCACATTCTACCCCGAAACCCCCTTTCTCGATACCCGGAATTAGGGCTTCACATTGGCCGATTCGCGTCTGGCTCCCGGCCAGGAAGAGGCGGAGGCCCCTCCTCGTGCAACACCCGGACTACCCGGTCTGCGGCCCGCCGTGCGACAAATGCCCCTTGATTCCATGGATAACCCTTCCTTAGCATAATCATCAGGTGGCCTTATCTTCAGTTCGGGACCGCTGGAACCCCGATTGGAGCAAGGCAACCCTGTCTCTATCTCGGACAGTGGCCCAAAACGGCTCAAAACGCCCCGGAATGGGCCCCACGTCTTAGACCTATCCTATTCACGCCCGGGTTAAGCGACGCCCCCTGGGATGCCATTTAACCTGCGAAGCCAAATACAAAACGGCCCCAAATGGCCCAAAATGGCGCGGAAATAAAAAATCTGCTTAATGTGAAACCCAGGACAGGTGGATGCCCTTTGGCGGGCCAACAGTTCACGATGGCAAGTGAGAGCTTAGATTCCCCGTTCCGGAAGAGCTTCCGGGCAACAGTTCCCTGATCACTGGAAGAGCTGAAAATGAGCGGACTCGCTTTTTCGACACAACCGGACAGCTTCGTGGCTTGCCCAGCATCTCCCTTGACGGCATATTGCAGCGGAAGTAGGCTTGCCAGCGTGCCCACGGCAGGCGCGGACAATCCGCTGCCACACCCATTCCGTAATCAAATAGTGGCTGGTTCTTTCTTCCTGGCGGCATCAAGATTACGTGGAGGCTCCTAATGCGACGCACCTCAATCTTCACCCCTTGGGGCCTCGCGGCGGCAGGGTTATTCCTGCCACTGGCAATAGCCTGCGGAACGGCGACCTCTCCCACCTCGGAACCGGAGCTTTCAGCCGTTTCGCCTGCCATCCAACCCGCACGGACGGCAACACCCGCGCCCGAACCTGTCCGCGCCGAGCTGGAGGTTGTTTCCGAATCCGCCACTCGCTCGATAGCAACCGCTGATGCCAGTAGTCCATCAACCAAAGTCCCGCCAACGGCTAGGGCGGCCAGGGCGACGCCGACTATCGGTGCGACGCCAACCGCCATTCTCCCTACGGTGGCCGACCCCACAAAGTCGGAGGTGGGGGCCGAAGCCGACTGGGCCACGGAACTGCGCCAGGCCGGCATTAACACCGGCATCTGGGAAACCGACTTCAGCAAACACAGCGTTCCATACAGCGAGATATTCTCCGGAGGCGTCCCGAGGGATGGAATACCACCTATCGACGATCCCAGGTTCGTCAGCGTAGAAGAGGCGGCTGAGTGGCTGGAGGAGAAGGAACCCGTAATCGCACTGGAGATTGAGGGCGAAGCCAGGGCATACCCGCTGCAGATTCTTACCTGGCACGAAATTGCCAACGACACCCTGGCCGGCGTGCCGGTTTCCGTGACCTTCTGTCCGCTTTGCAATTCGGCCATCGTATTTGATCGCCGGTTGGACGGCGGAGTCTACGATTTTGGCGTGTCCGGCAACCTGCGCAACAGCGACCTGATAATGTGGGACCGGCAGACCCAGTCCTGGTGGCAACAGTTGACCGGAGAGGCCATTGTCGGTCAGTTGACCGGGGCGCAACTGGACATCCTCCCGGCTACGTTGACGGCTTGGCAAGACTTCAGGGATACCTATCCTGACGCGCAGGTGCTGTCCCGGGACACGGGACACCGCCGCAGCTATGGGGCCAACCCCTACGCGGGCTATGATGAAGTGGGACGGTCGCCCTTCCTTTTCTTCGGCCAGGCCGATGACCGACTGCTGCCCATGGAACGAGTTGCCGCCGTGACGGTGGGCGATGAATCGGCCGCCTTTCCCTTTGCTTCCCTGGAGATGGAAGGCGTGGTGCACCACTCCCTTGGCGGAAAGGACCTGGCGGTCCTCTTCAGGCCGGGCGCCCGCTCCGCCCTGGACCAACGGTCCATAGCAGATTCCCGGGAGGTAGGCGCCACGGGCATCTACCTGCGGGACCTCGACGGCCAGACCCTGACTTTCGAAGCGGATGGTGACCACTTTGTGGACCAGGAAACGGGCACCCGGTGGAACATTTTCGGGCAGGGTGTGTCGGGCGCCCTCGCCGGCAAGCGTCTGACACCGGTAGAACATGCCAACCACTTTTGGTTTGCCTGGGCCGCCTTCCGACCGGATACAACGGTAGTGCGCGAATAGGCCGCGCCCTGGAGGAAGGACGCACCTTCACTGGTCACTACGATCCGGATTAACAATACAACGCACGCTTTTCGGATGCTGCATGGTTTTATTCAGGGAGCGGTGAGGCTTGACTCCGTACCCTCAACTGAAATTTGCCACTGCAATCCCGCCCCCGTACAATACGTCGAGCGGCTAGTTGTTCCTCCAGGGAACCGCATTATTTGGACACCAGGGAGACAGCATACCTATGCCCGAAATTACGTTCGGCTGCAACTTTACCGTAGAAGATTACTGGGACGTGGTGGAGTTCGCCCGCAGGGCCGAGGAACTGGGGTTTGACCGAATAACCACCGGTGAGCACGTTATGGACGGCAACCCGCCCCGTCCTACGCTGATGAATATTCCCATGATGGCCGCGGCTGCCGGCGCTACCACGAACCTGAGGGTTATGACCGGTATAGTCATCGCGCCCCTCTACCACCCGGTAATGCTGGCGAAGCTGATAACTACGGTGGACCTGGTCTCTCAGGGACGGCTGGACTTTGGGATAGGAATCAGCGGGCAGCGGGGCACCCACATCGAGTTCGATGCCCTGGGCATTCCGGTGAATACCCGGGGTCGCAGGACCGACGAAATACTGGAGGTGATGAAGCGGCTGTGGATTGAAGAAAACGTCACCCACCACGGGCGCTTCTTCGACTTCGAGGACGTGACCCTTCTGCCCAAGCCCGACCAGCAGCCCCACCCGCCCATCTGGGTGGCGGGTCGCAGCGAAGCGGCCATGCGCCGGGCCGCCCTGCTGGGGGACGGCTGGTACCCCTACCTCTTCACCGTACGCCGGCTGAAGGCAACCAACGACACGGTGCGCAAGTTCGCTGAAGAGGCCGGGCGGGATTTGAACGGGTTTCACTGGGGACTGAACCAGCCCACGGCCATCGCGACCGACCGGGAAGAAGCTCTTGCCACCGCCGTCTCCCATGTGGGACAGCGATACGTTACCCCGGAGCGCAGCGCCGAAGACATTGCCCAGGCCCTCTGCCTGACCGGCACACCCCAGGACTGCATCAAGGGCATTGAAGAGAGGATTGAGGCCGGCGTGAGGGACTTCATCTTCGGTTTTCTCTCCCCCGACCCAGCGGGGCTTTACCGCCAGATGGAGACTATGGCCAAAGAAGTAATTCCCTACTTCCGGTGATAGAAGATTCAATAAACAGGGAAACCAAGCGAGTTGGGCCGCTCTCCGGCTCGCCCCGGGGGGACCATGCCCAGAATCACAATTTCATCCAGGGTTCCGGCCGAACCCTCCGCCGTTTTCACCCACGTAACCGCCTTTCCGGCCAATGGGGAGCCTGACACCCGGCTGCTGGAGAACAAGTACGGCCGCCTGGATGCCCAGGATGGCCTGGCTTTCACGTTCACCGACAGCACCCGTCACAATACCGATACCCGCCTGCTTTACACCTTTAGTCCACCCCACCGGCGAGACATGAAACACCTGGACTCGGACTGGGCTGACCGCACCGATACCTTTGTGCCATCGGGTGACGGTACGGAGTGGACCATTGTCTGGGAGCCCAAGTCTAAGGGAGCGCCCTTCCTGGTGCGTTGGCTCTTCTTCCGGTGGAAAGACCGCCAGAGACTCTACCACCAGATCATGCAGCCGGTGGTTGACCACTTCGACAAGCAGGATTTCTATTAGATGGGAACCCTCAGCAAGAGAGGGAGGGGCGCAACCGGAGGCCATGCCTGCAGCTGCCGGCATGGCCTTCCCGGTCAAATGGGAAGCGGAAGGAGTCTAGGCGCCGGCGGCCCGCAAAGCGGCCTCCAGCTTGGGCGGGCTGTAACCCACCACGTTTTCGCCACCGATGACGGTTACCGGGGTGCTGCGCAGGCCCATGGCCATCAGTTCGTCCCGGGCGGCGTCATCCTCGGAGACATTCTTTTCGATGAATTCCAGGCCTTTGCGGGAAAGATACACTTTCACCATGTGGCAGGGGCCTCAACCCGCCGACGTAAAAACGGTAATGTCCATAGCAAGCACTCCTTAACTGTGTCGGCCAATAGCCCGGGCGGAGTTAATCACCACCCTGGGCGCTCTTGAAATCGGCCTTGGACTGGTATTCCTGATCAAACAGGCCCTCGCCGGGCTTCACCGCCTCGTCGATGGTCTGGGCAAAGTCCTCACCCTGTTCGTATTTGCGAAGGAACTCCTCGCTTACGAAGAACATTCAAATGCAGAAACCGTCACGCTTGATGTCTTCGTGGTGGCGGTCACAGGGGCAAATCTTCTTGCGATCCTCAACGGGGTCGCCGCTCAGGGGCATTCAAGGACAGTACCGGTAACCATGATTGACCTGGTTTTCGGCCAACCCCTGCTGTACAACCTCCACAACTTCCGGTTCCGGGAAAAATTCGTAAGGTCCCCGTTCCACGTATTTTTCGGAAAAGGTCTTGGTACCCTGGAGCGCCTGGTCAAAGGTCAACTTCCGCTGCAATTGGTCTCTCCCCGTGGTAAAACCGTGCCCTGCTGAATTGTCAAAGTCCAGGAGGCCGGCTCATTGCGATTTGGTCTGAATCTATTATAGCCCACCTTGTCGCATTTTTCCGTGCATCTCGCAGGACATACTCCGGAACATTCTAACTTTGACGTGCAGGTTCTCCAGCAGGCTGGGCATGGCGTCCCTGACTTCCCGCAGCGTCTTTTCCATGGCCACTTCCACGCTGAGTAAGCCGGCGGTGCCGCACTGGCACTTAACCGCCAGGTATACCTTGTGGAAGTCCGGGTTACCGGAGAAGTCCATCTTGAAGCCCTTGAGGAGAGAGAGGGAGGGGTCGTCAGAGACGGCTTCCTGGAACAGGCCATGAATTTCTTCCAGCGTCGCCCCAGCGGGAACAGGTGGCTGCTGGTCCTCGTGATTCACCCCAATTTGACACCTTTGCCAAGAGATTACGCTGTGAATTGCGGTCAGGGCAGCGCCGCGACTGCCTTGATTTCCACCAGGAACTCTTCCCTTACCAGGCCCTCAATGACCAGCAGGGTGTTAGGCGGATAGTCCCCATCCGGGTACAGGGATGGAAAGACTTCGGACCTGGCGGCCATGAAGGGCTGAACCGAAGCCCGACCTACCACGTAGGTGGTGAACTCCACCACGTCACTGAATGAAGCGCCCACCGACTCCAGGATGCCGCCTATATTCTCGTATGTCTGCCGTGTCTGGGCGGCCAGGCTTCCGTCACCAGCCAGGTTTCCATCTTTGTCCACGCCCACCTGGCCCGCTATGTAAAGCAGTTCTCCGGCCCGTACCCGGATGGCCTGGGAGTAGGCGCCCAGGGGCTGAGGCGCCCTTTCGGTATTGACTACGTGTCGTTCGGTTCCTGCCACAGCGTTTGCCTCACTTTGAGCAATGGGCCCTTTAGATGTTCTAATCAGTAGGCGCAGCGACCATATACCGGCCGCCCACCACATTCAACTGGTCCCCCGTGATGTAGGAGGACTCATCGGATGCCAGAAACAGGCAGGCATTGGCGATGTCGTAGATGGTTCCCTGGCGGCCCAGAGGAATGCGACGTAATTGATCGTCGGCGCCGGTGGGCCGTCGGGACTCGCGCGCAAACCACTCCGGGTTGCGACGGGTGGTATCTATAGTGCCGGGATTTACCATATTGGCCCTGACGTTGTAAGGGGCAAATTCGGCGGCGATAGCCCGGACAAGGCCCCACAGCCCTGTCTTGGCGGCGGTAACGGTGGATGTATCGGGCCGGCCGGTGATCGCGGCCATTCCACCAATACCTATAATGCTGCCCGTCTCCCGCTCCATCATGCCTGGCAGAACGGCCTTGGCAAGGTAAAAGGTGGAGTGGAGGTTGATGCCAAAGACCCGGTGCCAGTCCTCGTCGGTAACGGTAAGCAGCGGGTGATGGGGGCGGATGGCGGCGTTGCTGACCAGGACGTCAATCTTTCCCAGGGCTTCCTCGGAATCAGCCGCCAGTCTTCGACACTGGTCGCCGTCGGCTATATCCGCCGTTGCCGCATACGTGTTGGCCCCCAGTTCCCGGCATTCGGCTGCCACTTCCTCCAGCTCCAGCGGACTTTGCAGGGAAGAAAGGGCCACGTCGGCGCCCTCTCGGGCGAAGGTTACCGCTATTTCCCGACCAATGTTCCGGCTGGCGCCGGTAATCAATGCCGTCTTGCCTTCCAGGCGCAATTGCTTCCTCCGTCAGGTAGTTGGGCGCTGTTGGTTAAATCAGTTCCCAGGAGGCGTTGCCAATAATATCCTTAAACTTCTTCCGGCGGTTCCGGCGCGTTTCGCAGTATGTCATCCAGGGCCCGGCCCAGGCCCGGGTCAAGTTCCACCGGGTTGCGGAAGGGCTCGTAGCGATAGTCGGCCCGTACCCGTTCGATGATCTGCTTGGCGTCGGAATTGGTACTGGCGATGCGGTCCAGGGTTTCCTTCAGCCGCTGGGACTCCACGTTGCCGCGGGTCTCCAGGTCAGTCAGGTCGATGTCAAGCCCGAACATCGCCTTGATGCGGCGCATAATATCATAGAAGGAGCGGTAGTCGGTAATGATGCCCACCTGCTGGTTGCTCTGGGTGGTAAACGGGTACATGGGAGCCATGGCCCCCAGGCGGAATACCTTCAGGTCCGGATGCTGGTAATGGGCCATGTTGACCAGCGCCATGCCAACGGTGGGCCCCTGACGCCCGCCGCTGCCGTAGCTGGAAAACTGGATGCCGAACTTTTCCAGTTCTTCCTTCATGTCAGCTCGGCTGAAGGTGCAACCCACTCGACGCTCCAGGTCCGGCGGCGCCGGGCCGTTGTAGCCCTCTACGGTTACCGTCTGTTCCACGGCAAGCTCGCGCACAGCCTGGAAAAAGGCCTGGCCGTACAGTCCAATCTCAAACCAGGGTTCCTCTCCCATGAAGATGATCAACCCGGCCCCAGCGTCATAGAAGTCGTTGTCCCAGTGCATGGCCACGCTGGGAAGACCTTCCTCAAACGCGCAGGCGGGGCGGTAGGAGTCGTGGGTGCCGGCCACTTGAAAGGGATAGCAGAGCTTCTCGATCTCCCGGCTCATGCTGCCGATTTTCCGGGCGCCGAACTGGTCGATAAGATACTGGGGAAGGCCGCTGGAAATGCTGCCGCCATCGGACCACTGGCGACGCCAGCCGGCGATCAGGTAGCGGGCGCTGGGTTTTTCATCGAGCACCAAGAGTTCGCTCGCCATGCCTGGCATCTCCTGACAACGCGGTTATAGGGAATCATTCGCGGCAAAAAGGCTGATTCTTTCTTCCCATTGGGAAGAGTTGGCCTCTGCGATTATACTACACCGCCGATATAACGCGTCCGAACTACCCCGCAGATCCCTGACCGAGGCCTGGTTGCGAGGGCACATGGTTTCCGCTATTCTGGCATAGATTCAGGTTAGATGGGGGACTTGCCATGCCCAGCGTACACGTTTACACCAACCCTGGTTGATTCAGTTGCCGGACGTTGGAAGAGTTTCTTTCGTCCAACGGTGTTCAGTATGAGCACCACGACATTGCCAGTGAACCCGAAGCCCAGCAATACCTGGAAAGCCGCGGCGTCAAGTCGGCCCCGGTAACGGTTATCGACGACGACGAAATCATCATCGGGTACTTTCCCCGCAAGCTGATCTCCTCCCTGAAGCTGGACGCCCAGGTGGACCTGTCAGGAAGGACCGGCTGGCTGGCAGATAAGTACGACCGGATCCTGCACGCTGCCATACGGGCCACCATTCAACTCAGCCCGGAGCAGTTGAAAGAGCCGGTCGCCTGGCGGCCCGAGACCCTGCGCGACACCATCGTCCACATTATGTCTTTCCCCGAACTGGCCTACGTCAGCCACCGGACGGGCAGCATGACCACGGACGACATGCAGGCCTGCAGAGAACGTCTGGCCGGCGTAAACTCTACGACGGAAATCGCCGAGTACGCCGAGGGCGTTATCCAGAGCATCGTCAGCTTCCTGAACAGCGACAACACCGAGGCCTTCGATCGGGTAGTACCGGCCCACTATGGCGGGGAAGTGACCGTGGTGGAATTGCTGAACATCATCCTCAGCCACAGCACTCACCACCTGAAACAGGTCTACTGGTTCATGGAGACAACCCTGGGAGTTACGCCGGAGAACCGGGCCACCGACGAGGACATGGAAGGAATCTTTACTCCGGAAGCGCTGATCTAAAGGGCACACGACAAACAGGAGCAGGAAATGGCCAATTACAACCCCGCCCAGCAACTTCCAGTGCAAGTATACGAACTGGAGTACCGGCACGACGGCAATGACTCCTGGATGGTTACCATCTTCCAGCCCCGGGGCGATGGACCCTTTCCCGCGCTGCTGGACGTCCACGGAGGCGCCTGGAACCGAGGCGACCGCGCCGCAGACGAAGTCATGAACCGGGCCCTGGCCGCCAGCGGCATCCTAGTGGCGGCGGTGGACTTCCGCCTGGCCCCGAAACATCCCTACCCGGCTCAGGTTCAGGACGTGAACTTTGCGACCCGCTGGCTGAAGGCCCACGCGGCGGAGTTCAACGCCGACCCCGCTACCGTGGGCGGCATGGGCTGCTCCAGCGGCGGCCACACCCTGATGCTCAGCGCCATGCGGCCCAATGATGCCCGGTATTCGGCGCTGGAGTTGACCGAGGCGCCCGGCCACGACGCCAGCGTGGCCTATGCCGTCTGCTGCTGGCCGGTGCTGGATCCCTACTCACGCTACCTCTACGCCCAGGAATCCGGAAACGAACGCCTGTCAGCATCCAGCGAGGCATACTTTCTAGACCAGGAGGCCATGAAAGAGGGCAACCCCCAGCACATCCTGGAACGAAGCGAAACAGTGCTGCTGCCGCCCACCCTGATCGTACAGGGCACCAGGGACGACAACGTGCCTCTCTCCATTCCCCAGCGGTTCGATACCGCTTTCCGGGCCGCCGGCGGCGACATCCAGGTGGAATACTTCACCGATCAGGTCCACGGCTTCGGCAACATGCCCGGTCCCGAGTCGGACCGGGCCATCGGGATGATCAAGGCCTTCATAGCACGGTGTTTGGCGCTGGCCGGCTCTCCGGCTTAGAGCTTCGTTGCGGGAAAGAGTCAGGGACTAGTTGGGGCGGGCTTGAGACCCGCCCCTACGTCCGAAACCGGCAAGCCCCAGGAGGAGAATCATGCGCATCGCAAATGTGGAAACCGCCCTGTATCGCATCCAGCGCCAGCCAGGGCTGTCCAACTCCACCCAGCAGATAGAGGCCACCAGCCTGCTGACGGCCCATGTTCGCACCGACGAGGGGCTGGAGGGTGTGGGTTGGACCTATAGCCACGGCACCAGCGGCCGGGGCATGAAGGAAGCCATCGATACCCTGCTGGCGCCCGGGATAATTGGCGAGGACCCGGCCTACGTTGAGCGACTCTACGATCGCATGTGGAAGAGCGTTTTCCCCAACATCACCATGTCGGGCCTCACCACCGTGGCCCTGGCGCCGTTGGACATTGCCCTGTGGGACTTGGCGGGCAAGGCTGCCGGAAAGCCTCTTTTCCGATTGCTGGGCGGTTACCGGGACAGCGTTCCCGCCTACGGAAGCGGCCTGGACCTGGCCTATTCCACCGAGGACCTATTGGACCAGGTAACCAACTTCGTAGACCAGAATTACTGGGGCGTCAAAATCAAAATCGGCAGGGAAAACCTGGGCGAAGACCTGGATCGGCTGCGGGCCGTGCGGAAGGCTATCGGCCCCTACACGCCTCTGATGGTGGACGCCAACCAGCGGTGGTCGGTGGGCGAGGCGGTCACCCGGGCCCGGGCCATGGAGGAATTCAACCTGTTCTGGCTGGAGGAGCCCATCCTGGCCGAGGACCACGCCGGTTACGAGAGGCTAAGCAACACGGTCAACGTGGCGCTGGCTACCGGCGAAGGCGAATGGATGCCGGAAGGGTTCCTGGACCTTTTCCAACGGGGCGCCGTCCAGTTTGTGCAGGCCGACGTGTGCCGGGTGGGCGGCGTAACGCCCTGGATGCGCATCGCCCGGGTGGCCGACGCCTACCACCTGCCCATGGCCCCGCACCTGGTGGAGGAAATTTCCATGCACCTGTGCTGCGGGGCGTCCAACGGATACTTGGTGGAGCACCTGCCCACATTAAACCTGAACAACACCGGCTACGTCCTGAATCCGGTACTGCCCAGGGACGGGAAATTCACCCCCACGGAGGACCCGGGACACGGAGTGCTGTTTGACTGGGCGGCGCTGGAGGGGGTGAGGATAGCTTAGGGTATCAGGACGAATACGTTCTCCCGCCGTACCAGATTCTCTGAGAGTCAGCAACAGCTATTGATCCGCTCGCCAAGTCCGAGGTTCCCGCCCGCCGGAAGCGGACATTCTGCCGGCGCGGGAACGACGGGTTATTCCCAAGACCAACATCCCACCTGACGAAGCCTCAACCTGCCTGCTCACAAAACCGGGAAGACCAGCCTACCCCAACCGCCAGGCGTACAAGACCACCGCCACCGCCGTGGCCAGGTTAAGGCTGGAGACTCCCGGTTCCATGGGAATGGCCATGCGACTGTGAGCGGCGGCCAGCACTTCAGCGCTCAACCCGTCTCTCTCCGTGCCAAAGGCCAGCACCGCCCTATCCGGAAATCCCTCTTTACCCAGCGGCTCTCCTCCCGGGTCGATAGCCACCAGTTGCCAGCCGGCCAGCCATGCCGGCCATGCCGAAAAATCTACGTTGGGCAGCCATACCACCGGCAGGGCGAAGTGCAGGCCGGCGGAGCCTACCAGGGCGGACGGATGCCAGGGGTCGTGTTCCCCCGTTGACACCAGGCCGGCCGCCCCGGCCGCCGCCGCGACCCGGACCGCCGCGCCGATGTTGCCGTGGCTGAGAGGATTCTCCAAGAGTACCAGGGGAGCAGAAGCCCTGAATGCGCCAGGGCACGGTACAGGACGCCGCGCCAATGCGATTACGCCGGTGGACGGGGGTACGGGAGAGAGTTGACGGAAGACGGACTCGGGTACCTGTTCGACGCCGCTGTCGAGAACTCCATCCAGATCAGGGGACAGGGAGCGGGTCAACCCATGAAGCGCCTCGCGGTCGCGGGTAACGGTTTCCAGCCTGGCGGCGCCAAAGCGAAGGGCGTGCTTCAGGGGGTGGAAGCCCTCCAGCACCGCCAGCGTTGCGTCGGTACGGGCGCGGCGGAAACGGTCAATCAGGGACTGGTAGCCGGGCCCGCTGTTAATTCCCGTCCTCCCAAAGTTGGACGACGTCCGCATTGGGCAACAGGAAATGAAAGCCACTGCGCTCGGCGTACTGGCGATCCAGGTCAGTGTCGCCGATGTGGTAGTAGTCCTCTGCCGGAAACTGCTCTTTCACTGCATCAAGCTGGTGCTTGAGCACCGTGAACTCCATGGCGATGCCTGCCGTTTCCCAGATCCGCTGCTGGTTGCTGACGGTACGGTCGGAGCAACTGCCGATGATGCAGCCGCTGGCCTTGGCTGCCCGTACCATGTCCAGGGTGATGCACCCGGGCGGGTCGCCCACCTCCAGGGTGCCGTCTATATCGAAGCTGATAAGTCTGTTCAATGTCCTGTCCTTTTCGAGGTTGACGGTTGTTCGCCCTTCCAGTGTGAGCCAATAGCGAGAGTTCACCCCCACCCTAACCCCAACCCATCGAGGGGGAGGGGGCTACCAGATTGGCGAGCCTATTCCCGTATTCGTGATTCTTCGTTTCCTTCCCGGATATCTCAAGAGGGGTACTTGCCCAGCATCAGCCAGCCACCACTGCTGGGCGTGGTGAAAGCGCACAGGGCCGTTTCAGCACGGACGGTCACCTGGCGTTCGCCGGCGGTTCCTCGCAACTGCTGGATGCCGTCGGTATACATAGCGGTGCGGGTGCGGCCGTTGCCCAGGTTTCCGCCGCTGGAAAAGAAGGGGTGGGGACCCTTGACGCTGATGTCGCCGGCGTAGAACGCGAAAGCGTCGCCCCGCTTCACCCCGTGCCACTGAAAACCCTCCAGGAAGAATTGGGTCATAATGGCGTAACCGTCGTAAGGATTGAATATGTCCACGTCGGAAGGACTCAGGCCGGCCCCCTCGTACATGCGGGCGGCCTGACGGTCGGTCCACATCTCAACCTCGTCCAAGTCAGGCTGCGTAGTTCGGAACCGGAAGTTGTGCTGGGAGTGGTTGAGCACGTACACGGGCTGGGACTTCATGTCCCGTGCCCTCTCGGCGGTGGTGAACAGGTAGGCCGCCGAAGCGTTGACCGGCCGGTCGCAGTCCCATATCCGCAAAGGGTTCAGGATGTAGCGGGAGGTCTTGTAGTCCTCCACGGAAATGGGTTCGATGCCGTGGTTGTAGTTGAACCCCCAGGGCGTAAGCATTCCGTTCTTGTGCTGGTTGATAACGAAGGGGGCCAGGTCGTCGTGCTCGCCGCCGTACTTCAGGCAGTACTGGTTGTGGGGGAAGATGTTGATGAAGTCGTTGCCGCCGTGGTTGCCCCAGGGCACCGTCCACTGGCGGGCGCCCCGGGCATAATCGTCGGCATTTTCGCCGCCCCGCCGGTAGCGACCCTCCAGGTTTCCGGTGGGGTAGATGACCAGGCAGGTATTGCAGACGCCGTCGCCCACGGCCTGGGAGGCCATGCCCACCATCTCACCGATGGTTGGAACTCCCGTGGGGGCGAACTTGACGTTCTTGAAGCCCATGGCGCCTATGAGCCACTGGGCATTGATTAAGGTGATGCCGTATTCCGAGTCATAGGGCGGGTCGAAGTAGGGGCGCGGCGCCCAGTTGGAGGCGGAACCGCCGCTGCCGCCGGCGATATGGCTGTCGCAGCAGACGATACCGTCCACCTGGTCGATGGTTACGCCGGCCTGTTCCATGGCCTTCTCGCAGGCCATGATGGTGTAGGCGCCCAGGGAGGTGTCCAGGTTGACGCCGTCCCAGCGCCGGTCAACGGGAGAATGCCCGTAGCCGGCAACGGCCACCTTGCCCCGGTGTTCCCAGACTCCCAGGCCATCCCGGTCCCGGCGCCATTGGAAGTTATTGCTGCTGGTCATATTAGGTCCTTTCTTCAATCAGCGGTTATTGTCGAGAAACCGGGGCGACCACAGGAATCGCCCCATGCGCCCTGGGTTACCGCGTCCGCAAGAGTTATGCGGCCACCCGCCATTCGTGGATCAGCTGGCCAGGGGCCACTTCCTCAAAGGTCAGTTCTACCGCGGCGCCCACGGGAACCTTGTATGCCGGAACACCGGGGAGGTTGGAGTAGAAGTTGACGGTGGGGTCCTGGTCCAGGGTGACCAAGGCCAGGTTGTAGGGCTGGTCGGGCATGCGGCGGTTCAGGCGCCCGTCCTCAATGGTGATGTAGGTGGCGATGTGTCCCTTGCCCTCTACCTCTTTCCATTCCAACCCGTCGGCGGAGCCGCAGACCTGGCAAGCCGCCTGGGGCGGATACTGGAGCTTGTTGCAAATTGTGCAGTTCTGCAGGACAAAACGGCGCTGATTCACCGCGTCCCAGAAGGGCTGGCTGAGTTCATCGGACACCGGGATTACTTTCGGCACTGTTTCCCTCCAAATAAAACGCTACGAAAGTTGGGCTATACCGTGGGTTGCTGGACATCTCCCCCGTTATCCCAGGCGCGGGGGTCTGGTCCGTAGTGGTTGGGGCCAGGCCTGCCCTGGGTGACCATCCAGACCAGCCACCAGATAAACAGACCTATCCAGATAACGACGGTAACCAGAACTCCCAATATGATGGGAATCCAGGAAACGTTCGCCCACCAGTTGTCCCAGTCCGGGGCGCCGGAGAAAAGTCCGGCGAGGCCGGTTACCACGCCCACGATGGCAGGGATTATGGCCAGAATGCCTATTGCGAACCAAACCAACTGCCACCAACCACTCTTGCCAATGTCGTGCAGACGGCGGGCGGTAACCGCCAGGTCAGGTAACAGGACCGCCAAGCCAAAAATAGCGGACAAGGGGCTGAAGGAATAAGGACCAGTAAAGCTGTTGATAAACCCGTCAACGGCGCTGATGGCGAAACCCACTACGGTCGTGGCCAGCACCCACCACCAGTATTCGGCGCGGGTGGCCCTTCCGCTGAAATCGGCATACTTACGGATGCAAGTCTTGACCGATTCCTGAATGGTCATCATGGGCTTGGATTGGGATTCGGCTCCTGCCTGCATCGGCCTCTCCTCGACGGGAATCGGGTACTGGCTATTCTAACCGTTAAACGTCGCTATATCCACTTGGAAGAATCCCAGTTGGCCCCGCCAGGGCATCGGCGTTTCGTAGGCTATGGGGTCTTCGAGGGTAAACCCGTAGGGTCCGCAAAACCAGGGGCTGTCGCTGGCGGTGAGGCAACTGGTGATGGTTACCTCACCAATTATGGCGCCGCGGGCGAGATGGGTTGGAACTACGATACCGGCCCGCCTGATGTACTCTCGCTGCTCGGGGTAGTCGTCGGCGAACATGCGCTGACCGGCATGAACGTAGATGCGACCCTGGTAGTTGGCTTTCCAGGTGCGATTTTCTATGTCCTTGTAGCCGTTGACCACCAGCCAGGCCCAGGGCTGCCGGATGCTGAGAGCCCTCAAGCGCAAACTCCACAATTGCAAATGCCTCAACATTGTATCCCACTCTGTATGGTGCTAACATCCCAGCAAGCGACTTCCCCTGGATCATAGTCCGTCGTCAAAGGAGCAGGCACATGGCAAATCTGGTATTGGGGCTGGCCTCTTCTCATAGCCCCCAATTGAGCACTCCCGCCGAGGGCTGGGCCGCCCGGGGCGAACGGGACAAGGGGCACATTGAACTGATCGGGACCGACGGCATTACCTCCAACTTCGGGGAACTGCTGGCCAGGTGCGACACGGCGCGCATCGCCAGGGAAATCACACCGGAAAAATTCGAAAAGCGCCACCAGCAGAACCAGCGGGCCATTGCTCACCTATCGAAAAAGCTGTATGACGCCAACCTGGACGTGCTGGTGATGGTGGGGGACGACCAGCAGGAGTATTTGCTGGACGATAATATGCCAGCCTTCTGCGTTTATTGGGGCGATCAGGTGAAGGTGGCCGGCCACGAAGCAGGTCCCTCCACCGGCGGGCAGCACCTGATTGGCTACAACACCGAAGACCAGCAGGTCCCCACGGACTCCGGGCTGGGACGCCAAATCATCGAGCATCTGATCGAGTCGGAGTTTGACGTGGGCCGCTCCAACGTGCTGAATCCCAGGAAGGGCGGCCGAGCCAGGGGCGGCATCGGCCACGCCTTCGGTTATGTCTACAACCGGCTGATGACGGAACGGACGGTTCCCACTGTGCCCGTCATGCTGAACACCTACTATCCGCCTAACCAGCCCACGCCGAAGCGATGCTACAACCTGGGCCAGGCCCTGAAAGACGCCATCGAATCCTGGCCGAAGGACGTCCGGGTAGGTATCCTGGCGTCGGGCGGACTGAGCCACTTCGTGGTGGACGAAGAACTGGACCAGGCGGCGCTGGCGGGAATGAAGGCCAAGAGCGTGAAGCAGTTGATGGCCCTCCCTCGTGAGAAGATCAATTCGGGCAGTTCCGAGATTCGAAACTGGATTGTGGTGACCGGGGCCACGGAGCAACTGGACATGGACGTGGTTGATTACGTGCCCTGCTACCGGTCTCCGGCCGGAACGGGGTGCGCCATGGGGTTTGCGACTTGGGAATAGGGACTGAAGCTGCTCTTTTTCAGCTGGTTGCCGGTTGGCATTAGCGCAGCCACAAAGGTTACCCCTAAGCGGATAGGCAGGACCAGCCAGGAAGTGACCGCGGTAAGTCCAAGGGCGGGATTCGGTTCCCGCCCTTCGCGTTTGTTTGGAAGCCTGCCCGAAAAATTTACGTCCTGCTGTTGTAGAAGTAGTGCGGCTCACCGACGGGTGGGCCGCCGGAAGCGTCGGCCCAGCTGCGGTAGAAGTCCTCGGCGTAGGGACGCAGGCGGGCGGCCATGCGCCGGGTTTCCAGGGTTTGCGGTTCCGTAGGGCGGGATAGCTGCTCCCGCAGCTCGCACCGCACTTCGGCCATATCGACCCGTTGGTGTTCCCCATCTCTGGTGAGAACTTCCCCATCCACGATAACGGCGGCGATGTCCCGGGCCTTGGCCCGACCCAGGACAGCTTCCAGGGGAGGCAGATCCGGTTCCAGGTAGGGATCTTCCAGGTCCGACAGGCGTATCAGCAGCATGTCGGCTCGATGCCCCGGCGCCAGGACGCCGATTTCGCCGGCAAAACCCGTCGGAGCGGCGGCGTTGGACGTAGCCATGGCCAGCACCTGTTCCGGGGTAACTGCCGGATTGTCCATGCCCGGTTGGCGGTGGAGCTTGCAGACCAGGCGCATCTCCTGGAGCAGGTCATCGTCGTCGTTGATGGCGGTGCTGTCGGTGCCCATGGCCACGTTCAGGCCCCGGGCGAGCATGGGGTTGACGGGGGCGATGCCGTTCTTGAGGCGCAGGTTGGAACTGGCGTTATGGCACACGGTGGCCCCGGCCCTAGCCAGCAGGTCAATGTCTCGTTCCGTCAGCCAGACGGCATGGGCACAGGACAGTTCGGGCCCCAGGAACTCCAGGTCCTGCAGGTGTTCCACGGGAGTCTTGCCCCAGGTGCGCAGGCCAAATGCCTTCTGGTAGTTGCTTTCCACCAGGTGCATGTGAATTGGCGTTCGGTAGCGCAGGGCCGTCTCCCGAGTCCGCTGCAGGAACTCGTCGGTGTTCCACTGGACGTTGCTGGGACTGAGCAAGACTCGCAGCTTGCCGGAAGGGTCACCGTTGTAGCGGTCGTAGGTCTCGGCGAAGAATGCGAAGTATTCATCGTCGGTCATGTCGGTGGCGGCGAGATGTCGGTTGACGCCCTCGGCCAGGTCTGCGGGCAGTCTTGACAGGAAGGCCTGGTCGGCTGCATATACCACCCGGTTCTGGTTGCGAAAGTAGCTGGAGAAAGCCACCCGCATTCCGGCGTCCCGAAAACCCCGCAGCACGGCGTCCACATCCTCTCGCAGGGTAGCGGTAGCGGTCTGGGGGTGATTGTACATGACGGTGGTGGTGCCGGACTCCAGCATGTTCAGGGCGGTGTACAACGTCATCAAATAGTGGTCGTAAGGCCGGCGACCCCAGCCGTCAAGAATCCATAGCTCCAGGCAGTCGTCGCAGGTTCCCATCTGCAGGGTGGAAACGCCCCGACCATGGTGGTGGGAGTTGACCAGGCCGGGAAGGATGGCATAGTCCTGGCCGCCCAGTTCCTCGTCGGGCTCCAACAGGGCGCGCATTTCCTGCCAGGGGCCAACCTCGCGGATTACCCCGTTCTCCTGATAGACCCCCGCATCGGCCAGGGCTGTCGTCTGACCGCCCGATGCGGGAGTGATCAGGTACCTGCCACGAATCAATGAAGAGGCCATGTTCCACCTCTATCAGGGGGATTGCTGCCGGTACCAATCAATGATTTCGGAACCGGTGGCGGCCCATACCCCGCCCTGACCCTTGATGTAGGACAGGGCCCGGTCGATGCTGCCGATGCGGAAGGGCTGGCCCACCAGCCACGGGTGCCAGTTGACGGCCATGAGCCGGCCGGTGGCGGCCCCGTCTTCCTTCAGCACATCGAAGCTCTCCACCAGCATCCGTTCGTAGTCGAAGACGGTCATAAGCTTGTGGGAAATAGAGACCGCGTCGTCCAGTTCGTACAGCAGGGGCAGGGCGAAGAAGGGCCGATCGCCCGTGGTCATGGGATAGGGCTGCTCGTCATTGGCCCAGTCGCAAACGTAGGTCAGCCCCGCCTCGGCCAAAAGCCGGGGGGTACGGTCAGACTCGCCGTATTCGGGTCCGAACCAGCCCCGAGGCGCAGCGCCGGTAGCGGCTTCCAGGGCCTGAAGGGAGGTCCGTATGTAGTCCCGCTCCTCATCCTCGGACATGTTGCTCGTAATCATGCGGCTTACGGATATGCCGTGGCCGATGATTTCGCAGCCCCGGTCCAGGCAGTGGCGGACAAGATAGGGGTAGTTTTCGGCGGTAAGGGCGTCCATGGCGATGGTGGCCCGGAAGCCGTGCTTCGCCAACACGTCCAGCAGGCGGAAGATGCCCACCCGGTGGCCGTACTCCCGGTGGGACAGGCGGGCGTAGTCGGGGAACTCTCGGGGGGTCGAGCCACCGGCCAGGCGCGCCACCTGGAAACTGCCGGCGGGCGCCTGCCATTCCATGTGCTCCAGGGGGATTACCACGCACACGGCGACGGCCGCGTCGTCAGGCCAGCGCAGGGTGGGACGACTGATTACAGGAGACCATTCATGGTGGGGGTGGTCCATACCAAAAGTGCGTTGGGCGGGCATAGGTTTCTCTTCTCCGGTTGGGTGGCTGGTTCGTGCTAACACTTCATTGGAGGCGGTCTTTCACCTCCATCCTGGCCTTCCCCCATCTAGGGGGAAGGAACTTCAACAAAGGCGCTCAGCCGCCCTGGGCTACTGCCAGGCGCTGGGCGTGAGCAATGACATCGTCGTAATAGTTGGCAATATAGTAATCGGCGATGTCGTCCGCGGTGGTCTGCCATACGCCGTCGTGGGACATTATGTAACTTAGTATGTCGTCCAGGTATTTGATCCGGTGGGGCTGGCCGATAATGAAGGGGTGCAGGGCAATGCACATGACCCGGCCGCTTTCGGCCCCCTCCTCGTACAGGCGGTCGAACTGGGCCTTGCAAATGTCGGCGAAGTACTGGGCGCTATAGTGGTTGTCCCGCAGGACAGACGAGTCGTTGAGTTCGATTGAATAGGGAACGGAGATCAGCTTGCCGGAATTCACCTTGATGGGGGTAGGCTGGTCGTCGTGAAACCAGTCGGTGTGGTAGATGAGGCCAGCCTCGGCCATCAGGTCCGGCGTGTCGACGCTGCCGGAGATGGCCGGCCCCAGCATCCCCTTTAGCGGCTTCCCGGTGTGGCGTTTCAGGGTGTCGATGCAGTCACGGTAGAACTCCCGCTCTTCATCCTGGGTATAGGTATACAGGTATCGGGTGTTGTAAATTCCGTGGCTCATGTAGTCGTAGTCCCGTTCCATCATGGCCTCGGCAATTTCGGGGAAATGCTCAAGAACGGCCAGGTTCAGGGATATGCAGCAGCGGATGCCGTGCTTGTCCAGGGGTTCCAGCATGCGCCAGAATCCGATGCGATTGCCGTAGTCACGGTACGAAAACTGCTGCACGTCGGGGTAGGGCACTCGCGGCCAGGGATTTCGCACGCCCTCGTTAATTGGCTGGTACTCGTAGTGCTCCACGTTGGGGGAAATCCAAAGGGCGACCCGGGCGTCGTTGGGCCACTTGATAACAGGGCGATCAGTGATGGGCAGGTATTCTATGCGGTCGGGTGGCAGGGCCATGGCTGTTTCCTCTTTCTTTGGGATACTGTAGTTTTCGAGACCGGTGTCAGGGTCCAGAACCATCCTGACCTTTTCCCATCAAGGGGGGAAGGGCCGGTTGCTGGATCAGCCACTCAGTCCACAAACCCGGATTCTTGGCGCCACTGAACGTAATGAGAAAGGCCGGCGGCGAGGTCGTAGCTGGGCGTCCAGCCAAAGTCGCGCCACAGGCGGTAGCCGGACAGGGGGCCGCGGGCCGGGGACGTGCTGACGTTGGAGACGGGTGCCGCTCCGTCTTCCAACAGGACCGTATCGGGGTACAGTTCCTTCAGGGCCTCCTGAATCTGCCTGCCGGTTACCCACACGCCGTTGGTGATGTTGTAGCGATCGTGGGGCAGGCCGGGGGCGTCTACCACGGTGGCGATACCGGAGGCTATGTCCAGGACGTAGGTAAAGTCGCGGCCCACATCGGAATCGTCGGTGGCTATGGGTTCTCCCCGTACCAGGCGGCCGGTCCACTGGTGGGGTATGGACATGTTGTCCCGGTGGCCGGTAACCCGCTCCATCGGGCCGTAGGGTGTGCTGAGCCGCAGGCTGGCGGTAGCCCAGCCGTGCAGTTCGCCGTACCGCTGGGTTATGGCCTCACTGGCCGCCTTGGTAATGCCATACAGAGTGTCGGCGCAGGACGGGTCGTCTTCGTTAAAGTACTGGTCAGGGCCCCGGGTCATGCCGTACATGGAGCCGGAGCTGATGTAGACGAAGCGCTGGGGACTGATGAGCCGGGCCATCTCCAGCACGTTGGCGGTGCCGGTGATGTTTATCTCGACTATATCGCGGCTGCGGGCGGTTTCCAGGTCAACCCGATTCACCGTAAACACGGCGGCGTGGACAATCTTCTCAATTTGGTAGGACTGTCGCAGAGAGTCCAAATCGGAAGGATTCAGAATGCTTCCCGTAACGAAGGTGACGCGTGACAGCAGGTCTCCCAGGTAGCTCTGGTTCAAGTCGTCGGCGGGAGATACGTCCAGGCTGACTACGTCGTGGCCACGGGACGCCAGTTCCCTGACGATGTTGGAGCCAACGAAGCCGGCGCCGCCGGTTACCAGGGTTGCCATCTGCTGTCACCTTCCTATATCCGCGAATCTGCCGCTGCGGGCGAATTCTCATTCATGCCGGTTGACTGGTCCGTCGAACGGTTTCTCCCACCGGGCTGGTTTCACCACAATCAAACGGGGCTTCACGTTACCCGCCAGGTTCGAGGTTGCCGCCTTCGCAGGAACGATGGATCGTCCTCAAGGCTGGCATGTGATAACCCACAATGATACGGTAAATTCGTGGCAAATTACCACCCCAGCATTACCGATTCCTTGCGAGGGTCGGCCCCGCCGTGAAAGACGCCATCGGCGGGGTTGACCACGATTGGAGTAAAGCCGTTGGGCACTCCCCAAGGCCCGATGACCTTGACCTGGTGCCCCTTGTCATTGAGCGCGTCCACTACTTCCTGGGAGACCCGGCCTTCCATCTCCAGCAGATTGGGGTATTCCTCGTGGGGCCAGGGTGACTGCGGGAAACTGTAGCCGCAGAAGCGGGGGGCTTCCACCGCCTCCTGCACGTCCATCCCGAAGTCGATGACGTTGCACAACGTCTGCAGATTGCTCTGGGGTTGACTGTCGCCGCCGGGAGTGCCCAGGGTCATGAAGGGTTCGCCATCCTTCAGGATAATGAAGGTGCAGGGGGTGGTGCGCGGCCGTTTGCGGGGCGAGAGGCCGTTGGGGTTGTCTTCGTCCAGCCAGAAATAGCAGCCCCGGCAGTTGACCAGGATGCCCGTGTCACCCAGCACCATGCCCTGGGCCAGAGCGCCGAAACTGCTGGGAGTGGCGGAAACCAGGTTGCCGGCCGAGTCGGCGGTGGCCAGGTAAGTAGTGCCGTCACGGTCGCCGCCCACGGCCATGGGCTCGGGGAATCTGGCCTTGGCCAGAAAAGTTGGGTCTATGGCCAGCATGTTGCGAGGATCGCCAGGGGGGTAGGCGGACTGGGCCTTGTTCGGGTCTATCAACGCACGGCGCAAAGCGGCATACTCTTTGGACAGCAGCTCGCCGAAGGGAACGTCTACGAAGTCCGGGTCGCCCACGTACCGCTCCCGGTCGGCGAAAGCCAGCTTCAATGCCTCCACCTGAAGGTGGATGGCCTGGGCGCTGTTGTGGCCAAGGGCGGCCAGATCGAATCCCTCCAGGATGGCCAAGGCCTGCAACAGGCTGATGCCCTGGGTCCAGGATCGGTTGGTGAAGACCTGGTAACCCCGGTAGGTGACGGAGATAGGTTCCTCCATGGGTGACTCGTAATCGGCAAAGTCGGCCAAATCGTAGAGGCCACCCAGGTCCTGCAGGGCTTTGACCATCCGGCGAGCCACGTCGCCCCGGTAATAGACGTCGCGGGCGGCCTGAATGCCGGCTTCCCGGGAACCGCCACCTGCCAGGGCCCGTTGCTCAGCCTGGACCATCAGGGACAGGGTACGGGCCAGGTCTTCCTGGACAAACAGGGTACCCAGTTCCGGGGGTCGGTCTTGGGGCAGGAAAACGCGAGCCGAGTCGGGATTCTTGCGCAAATTGGCCATGCGCTCGGCCGTGGCTACGGTACGGACGAAAAGCTGGTAGGCGGGGAATCCCTTGCCGGCGAAGTGGAGCGCGCTTTCAACTACCTGGGCGAAAGACATGGTCCCATGCCGGGACAGCATGGCCAGCAGGGCGGAAATGACGCCGGGGACAGTGGTGCTGAGAACGCCGGGCGGTATCTCACCCCAATGTTCCTGGTAATGGCGGACGGTGGCCTTCTGGGGCGCCCAGCCCTGGCCCACAACGGACTTGACTGAGCGACTGGACCGGTCGTAGAACAAGAAAGCAACTTCACCGCCCAGGGTGTAGTGGGCGGTAGGTTCCATGACACCTGCGGCCAGGGCCGCTGCCACCGCCGAGTCCACGGCGTTCCCTCCCTGCCAGAGAATGCGCATCCCCGACTGGGCGGTCAACTGAGTGCCGCCGCCCACCATACCTCGGGTGCCCCAGACCATGGGCCGGTGCGAATAGGGACCCTGGCTGCCTGGCGTGTGGCTGATAGCGGTTGTTGTCATGTTGATCGCTCCTGGTCGCCGGTTAAATGCGGGATACCTTTGACGGGGCCTTGGGTTGGGGACAGTTTAGTCTGGCTGAGGAACCGGCGCAACCGTCCCTCCTCGCCGGAAAGTGCGCCAAATGACGTTCTCTAATGTCAAGAATAAGTGAAGTTTCCGGCCTGAGTTAGGGGCCAATACATCGGTATGTTATGCTGGAATCCGGGTGGCAGAACGGGCACAGCCACCGAACAGGATCACGACTCATTAATGCGGACCATCCAGTGGATGTGTATTAGAGAGGAGGTAATATGGCTGGACTGAAGAAGCTGGCAGGGGCTTACCTGGTGCTGCTCTCCGTAGCGGTGGCGGGGTTCTTCATTATCAACAACTTCCTGACGGATACGATTGACGTCATGACGGTATGGCTGGTCCTGGACGTACTGATGCTGATCGGCCTGGCAATTGGGCTGATCTACAGCTACGGACGGAAAAAGGCTGTAGACGGCGGGAACGAAGGGGACGGTGTTACCCGCGCTTACTTTGAAGCCAACGTCGCCTTTTTCGTAACGGCCGGCGTCTCCATCCTGTTCCTCCACAATTGGTTTGCCCTGCTGGCCAACGGCAGCGGCTACCTGGACGGCAACCACCAGTCCTGGGTAATCTGGGCCGTGGTGGACACCTTGCTGCCCATCATTCTGGGAATTACGGGTTGCCACATGTGGAAGAACTCGGAAGGTTAGCAGGCAAAGGTTAAGACTCTGGACGGAGCATCCACACGACCGGGGAAGGAACGGGGAGGACGCATATTGTGTGACCTCCCCGTTGCATTCTCACCCGCCTCCCGTCAGGCAAGGAGCATCGTACATGCTGAAGGCGTGGTTTTTGCGCTTCCCCACTTTGTTACGACTCCTATTCAATCAATTCAGCGAAATGCAGACATCAATCCGCAGCCGGCGGTTTCCGTTCACCGAAGAATGCCCAGTCCAATAGAGGGGCATGATAAGCGGAAATCCATTGTCCAGCTAAAGGCATACCGTACTATACTGTCAGATATTGACAGGCTTGATTCAGACCTGCACATAAGGGAACCGGCGGGGCCACTGCTACACGACCAGTTCAATCCCCGCCCTGAGGTGAATAACGATGCCAGCACGTACGGGAGCCGAGTACATCAAGGGCCTGAAAGACCGTCCCCGGGAGGTGTGGATTGACGGAGAGAGGGTAAAGGACGTGACCACCCACCCGGCTTTAAAGAACGGGGTCAAGTCGGTGGCCGCCCTTTACGACATGCAACACAACCCGGCGCTGCGGGAAGAGATGACCTTCGCATCTCCCTCCAGCGGCGGCGCGGTGGGCCTGTCTTTCCTGGTGCCCCGGACGGTGGAAGACCTGGAAAGACGCCGTAACATGATGACCCGATGGGCACAGGCCAGTTGCGGCATGATGGGCCGCTCTCCGGACTTCCTGAGTATAATCTTCTCCGCCTGGGCCGGGGCGTCGGGCTATTTTGCCCAGGACCGCCCCGAATTCCAGCAAAACGTAGAGGACTACCACGAGTTCATCCGCGAGAATGACGTTGCGTTGACCCACGCCCTGGTGAACCTGCAGCGGCGGCGCACGTCCAACGCCACCGACACCCTGAGCGAGGAAGTGGCCCTTACCCTGGTCGAGGAGACCGACGCTGGAATTGTGGTCAAGGGAAGCCGGGTGCTGGCAACCCTGGGGCCCATTTCCGACGAGATAGCCATCTACCCGGTGGCCTCCCACCGGCTGGCCGATGACGACGGACGGCAATCCTTCTCTTTCTCAATCCCTTGCGACACGCCGGGAGTAAAGTTCCTGTGCCGGGAGAGCTTCGATCAGGGACGTTCCCACTTTAATCATCCCCTGGGTTCCCGCTTTGAGGAAATGGACTCGGTAGTCTTCTTCGACAACGTGTTTGTGCCCTGGGAGCGGGTATTTTTGCTGGGCAACGTGGAGCTTTGCAACGGTTATGCCATGGGCACCAGTTCCGACGCCCACACCGGGCACCAGGTGCTTACCCGCTGCCTGGCCAAGGCCGAGTTCATTCTGGGGCTGGCCGACCTGATTGTCGATACACTGGGATCGGGCACGATTCCCCACGTCCAGGAGCAGGTGGCTGAACTGATCATTCAGAGGGACACCCTGTGGTCCTGCCTGCGGGCTTCAGAGGCGGACGCCAGCCCCAACCGATGGGGAGTGATGAGTCCCGCGCTGGCGCCCCTGCGGGCGGGCCGCACCATCTTTGGTCGCTCCATCTATCCCCGAATGGTGGAGATTGTCCAGATGTTGGGTACCAGCAGTTTGATGGCCCTGCCCGCCGAGGCGGACTTCGATACGGACATAGCCGCCGAGATCGACCAGTACATGGCCACCGACACCACCAACGCCCGGGACCGGGCCAAGCTGTTCCACCTGGCGTGGGATGCCTCGTGCAGTTCCTTCAGCGGCCGGCAGGTGCTCTACGAGCGAATGTTCGGCGGAAACCCAGTGCGGAACTCGCTGGCCCTGTACAACAACTACGACAAGGAACCATTCAAGCATCGGGTACGCCAGTTCCTGGACCTGGAAGAGCCCGAGCTTTAGGCGATGCGCAAGCAGTAGTCGATAGGCGAATACAGGAAGTCCGTCATCAGCAAGCGCTTAAGTAGTTTGGGAAATGGAAGAAGCGAAGGCTGATCTGCGGGAGAGAGGAAGGTGGCTCCCCAACACGCTCCCAACAGCGTACCTTCGTCTGGGCCTGGTTCGATCTCCCAAAGCGAGCGTACACACGGAGGCAAAGCCAGTCAATTCAGCCCAAGCGCCGGAACCCGGTCGCCTTAGCACTGGAGTGGCAGCAGCGTCTGGACTCTGGCGAGTTCTCTTCAAGAGCGGAGCTGGCGCATGGGCTTGCCGTTACCAGGGCTCACGTTACGCAAGTGCTGGGTCTACTTCACTTCACTACAGAAGTGAGAGAGTTGATTCTGGGTTTAGGGGATCCCATCGGGATAAGGGGGTTGGGTATTCATACTTTGCGGTCCATGTTGCACCTCTCAGTCGAGAGGCAGATCATCTCCGTCAAGGAACACGCAGTTGGAGTGGTTGAACGATAAGACCGTTGATCGGCTCATATGTAACTCTTTGCTGTCGGTCAACGCTCACCTCCACGGGTGAGTGTAACCGTTCGAGACTGCCTGACCAAGTTTAAGGGGCCCATTCAAGCCAGCAGAATCTTGTGCTTCCCCGTGCTGGTCGTGCAACTCTGTCATGACTCCACCTGTTCCCGCGTGCCTCCGCCTTAGCCATTCGGTACACTCAGGCCGCCAGGCTGACGGCCCGGGCCTCCTCCCTGGGGCTGGGGAGCTGGTGGCCGGTCTCGTAGAGCAGGGCCACCGCCTGCCTGGTGAGGAAGTAGCGGTGCTGCCTGCGCTCGGTCATGCCCCGCAACACCGAGGATACCCAGCAACCGGAGCGAAGCCGGTTCAGCATCCTTCTTACCCTCTCTTCGCCCAGGCCGGTCACTGCGGCCAGATTGGCCGCACTGGCCAGGGGCATCCTGGCGGTGATTCTCAGCAGGCGTCGCTGCTCATGGTCCAGGGGTTGCGGGAGCGCCATTGCCATCCCTCGTGCATCCAAAACCCTCCCCTAGCGCCGCTGTTGGCCAGCGTTTTTTCGCCTGCGTCGATCCCCCTCCAGGTGCCATATGGGCTCTCGGGGAGTTCCGCCGTCTTTGGCGGCGCTGAGAAGGAGTTATCCGTATATCCGATAATTGATACGTTTCGGCGGGGATGGCAGATTGCCTATTTCGTCGTGGGATGGTTGGAAAAAGTATATGGACTGGGCGGCACGGTTGCGCCGGGCCGGCGGTGATAGAATGGTGATGATGGTTGAGTCCCGTGATTTGCCGGACAAACAGGGGACGGCCCGTTCCCGGCGAACGGTCCAGCACCCCGCGTACAGCGGGCACACGGCGTGGGTCATGGCCATCTTGTCCGAGTTGGCCTACATGCGGTTCGAGGTGGAGGACCCGAGGGCGCTCCTCGCGCTGCCGGCCGAACTGGGGAAGGCCGTTGGCCGCATCCCTTCGGACTGCGAATTGCAGGAAATCGAAGGCCTGCTGGCCACCCGGGACAACAAGGACTGCCGGCTGCTTCGGGCCGTGCTGGCGGCGGGCGGGTCCGAACTGGTTGGGCCGCTGTCCGATCACGGCACCGACACCCAGGGCTTCGTCGCCATCCGCCGCGTTGGCGATGAAATGGACATGGCCGTGGTCAGCTTCCGGGGAACCGAGAATGAACGGGACTGGATGACCAACCTGCGCTACTCGCTGACCCCGGTGGACTTTCTGCAAGCGGAAGGGAGAGCGCCGACGTGGAAAGTTCACCAGGGGTTTCTTGACGCCTTCAGGTCCGTCAGGGGCCAGGTGGACCGGTATCTGCCGTGCGCCGAGGGACTGCCCATCTTCATCACCGGCCATTCCCTGGGGGGCGCCCTGGCGACGTTGGGGGCGGCGCACCTTTCCGGCCGGGGCTTGGCGGCGTGCTACACCTTCGGAGCGCCCCGGGTTGGCGACAGGGGGTTTGCCAGCAGCTTGCGAATTCCCGTGTACCGCGTGGTCAATCCCCTGGACCCGGTGCCCCTGGTGCCGGGCCGTTGGCGGGGATACCGTGATTTAGGCGACGAGGAGAGACTCAGAAAGACATGCGCGTTGGACACGCTGCGAGAAATCGGCTGCGGCCTGTTTCGCCTGTGCCGGTCAGCGTGGGGCCAGCTTCCTTCGCCGCACCGGTTCTACGACAAAATCGACCAATGGCACAATGTCCGCGTTTACCGGGAGAAGCTGCGCGTTGACGCTGGCGGTTCGGTCTGACACAAAGCAATCCGCCAGGGGATAGTGGAGGTCCGTAGGGGACGCATCCGGGCCGGGGGCGCGGTAAGTCTTTCTGGAATTAGAGGCAGGGTAAAGATACATGAGGTCGAAGCTGTCGGAGTTCATACCGCTCATGGCGCTGGCGGCGGCAATCACCCTGGTCGCGGCGGCCTGCGGCGGCAATGATGACGTGAGGACGGATGGGGAGACAGCAACGGCGGCGCCAGCAGCAGAGTTGGGAGCGCCTACCCGCCAGCTCAGCACACCGGCAACGCCGGGCAATGGGACGGTCCCCGGGGAGATAGAGACTGCGGCGCGGAGGATGCTGACCGGGGAACTGGCAGCGGACGCGGGAGCCTTCAGTCTTGAAAGCTCCGAGAGCGTGCAGTGGTCCGACGCCAGCCTGGGATGCCCCGAGGAGGGCATGATGTACGCACAGGTAATTACTCCGGGCTACAAGTTGGTCTTCGATTTCGACGGCACGTCCTACGCGGTGCATACCAACTCGGACGGCTCGCATGTGGTGGTTTGCGGGGACGGGTAGTAGGTAGTAGGGCTGCGGGGCAAATGACTCCAGCGGGTCAAGTAAGCTTCACGACGCTGGGGTGTCCTCTGGGACTTCCCACCGCACTTGCCGCGATGAGGACTCCTGCTCTCTCATCGCGATGGATGGGACCGTCGGTACGGCGGTGGTCCGCACGTACCTGATGCGGTTGCCACGCAAGTTGTGAAAAGATGTGGAGAACCTCAAAAAATGCGTTCTCGGTAACGGTATCTCCTAGGATTTTCGAGTAATCTCAGAGTACACATGTTGGGGAGACAACAGCGATATTGTGCCGCTACCGCCTGCCTCAAAAACTGACGTTTTCGACACGTTCTGGCGATTCGCCGCAGAGCGCCAGAACGTGTTTTTCAGGAAGCTCGAAGGCTATCCTCCGCCTTGGACCGAAGACCCCATTATTGGGCGCCACAAGTTCACCAATGCCTACCGTGCCTCCGACCGCGTCAGCCAGTATTTGATACGCCACGTCATATACAAGGGAGAGCAAACACCGGAAGAGGTCTTCTTTCGGACGATTCTTTTCAAGCTGTTCAACAAGATAGAGACCTGGGAATTGCTGACCTCCCGATTGGGGTTCCCTAATTCCAAGGATTATTCCTTTACGGGCTATGATGAGATTTACGTCGAGGCGATGAGGGCAGGAACTGCCATTTATTCAGGGGCGTATATCATGCCATCTGGCACTCGTGCCTTCGGCTACCGTGAAAAACATCGTAACCACCTGAAGCTGCTGGAATCGATGATGAAGGACCACGTAGCAGAACAGATCGCCGAGGCACCTTGCATGAGCCACGCATTTGATCTGCTCCGGTCATATCCTGGCCTGGGAAACTTCCTGAGCTATCAGCTGGTTACGGACCTCAATTACAGTTCAATCTGTGGTTTTTCGGAAATGGAATTCACATCTCCCGGTCCTGGCGCTTTGGACGGGATTCACAAGTGCTTCAGCGCTTTGAGGGGATTCAATGAATCTGACATTATCCGATGGGTTGCAGACCGACAAGAGAGAGAATTCGAGCGGCGAGGTATAGTCTTCCGCTCCCTCTTCGGCAGACCCCTTCAACTCATAGACTGCCAGAACCTGTTCTGCGAAGTCTCCAAATACTCCAGAATCAGGCACCCGGAGATCCGGGGCACCAACGACCGCACGCGAATCAAACAGATTTACCGGCCAACCAACAAACCCATCGAATTTTGGTATCCCCCCAAGTGGGGCATAAACGAAATGGTGCCTCCGGCAAGAGCTCTTTTCTGACCAAACTTTAACGGCAGTTACCGATAGGTCTGTCCCTCGGGTCGCATCTTGAGCCAATCCTGCCCAAACCGAGGGTTCTCTCGCCATCCCGACAAGCTGAGGAAGAATCCATGATTTTGAATGGTGACCAAATTCGAGATCGTTGCGACGACGCGTCCTCTCCTCCTGAGATCTTCAAGCCTGATACCTGGGTTGACAGCGGTTTCATGGAGGCGTCTTATGTTCTGAGAGTCGCCACTGACCAAGTAATGATCGATGGCACATTTTACGAGAAGGAGAATCACTACCCAGGAACTTTCTTGGAAATCAAGCCCGGCAGGATAGCAGTCCTGTCCACCATGGAAGAGCTGATCATGCCCAACGACCTGGTTGGCAAAATCGGCATTCGTATCCGGTACGCCCTTAAGGGACTCACCGGCCTTATGGGGATACAGGTGGACCCGTGCTATGGACAACAAAGGGATGGGGAGCGCCTGTACATTCGAGTCGCCAATCTGGGCAACGAAACGATTAAGCTACTCCCCGAAGCCCCAGTTTTCACCTTTGAAGTTCACCAACTGGCGGAGCCGATAGACTGCACCAGATTTCCCAAGGACCCGACTTGGGACGTTCTCAAAGGCGGACTATCCGATCAGGTTGACGCGAGTTGGTCATACGCAACCCGCATCAATGACGAATCTGTGGAAAGAGGGAGGAGGCTCGAAGAAGAAGCTAGCGAGCGCGAGGAACGGCATCAAAACCGGTTCGAAGTAGAGATAAGCAGAATCCGGGACTACATTCAACCGGTCGTCATGTTCGGGATATTTTTGGTTGCTGTCACAATACTGAGTGTGTCTATCGCCACTATTGTAAGTTTGCGAAACGTCGACGGAGCCGCCGTGCCAACATGGGTGACCGAATGGGGCTGGGCTTTGCTGCTGATAACTCTGGTAGGGGCGGTCTTGGCCACCAGCTCAGTGGCCGTATTGACCTGCCTACAGCTTGTACTGAGCATCAGGAGCAAACCCAAAGAAGGCCGGGCGAACCAAGGGACCCGATAATAGGCTCGCATCTGTTTCGCAGAGTAAATACGACCAAAGATGAAACCCACAGCATTTGCAGCGTCGGGTCATTCTGGAGGAAGCAGCGCTAACCGTCTAACGGGGAGCAAGTGTTATCGTGCTTCGCTCCAAGTCCGCTTCGATTTTTCCTTCTCCTGAATCACGGACTTGCCGCCAAATCCGAAACCCTTCCATGATAGCCCTTTCCCATTCCCCCTCGGCCCTGCTGCTGACCTCCAAGTGAGCAGTCATGTCTTTGATCGTCCGAAGCAGTTCGAAACTTACTCCCTCAGCTCCTTCAAGGAAGTTCCGCCTTTCGGCGTAGCTGAACACCATAGCGGCGATACCTTCCTCTATCACACGGGCCCGGCCGCCGTCTTCAACCTCGTCCACTGCCGGATTGCTCTTACGTTTCCGCCGCAGCAGTGCTCGCAATATGGGAGACCAACCCAGGACACTGGCATACGTCAAATGAAAAACGTCGTGGAATCGATAACCGTCATCGTCGTACCGGTTGTCCCGCAAGTCATCGCCGACTTGCTTGCCGTCTATGAACATCTTGACGACCTTCGATCCTCCCTCGTTGATCGTAACCCCCATCTTCCTGGGCAGGCGTTCCTCCGGCGGATACTCCTCGTCAAACAGTGTGCGAGGCGTGGCTTCAGTATCCTTGGCCGGCCACCGGCTCGCAGTTTTTTGTAGGTTGTAACGGCCAACTTCTTCCAGCGAGAGTCCGAACTTTGTCGCTGTATTGGACAGATACCACAACAGATCACCCAGTTCTTCTCTCGCCCGGTCCGGGAACAGAGCGTAGGCTTGCCCGTCGCGGAGCCATTTCTTGTACTCTGCCAGGAGTTCACCCAACTCACCAACCATCCCCAGCAAGGGAACCAACATCTCCGAAGAGTTGGGGTCCATGCCCTCGCCGAGAGGTTGCTGGTCTGTGGATTTCGCCCTCTCTTGGTATTCGTTCAGGTGCATCTCCGATTCCCTCCCACGGCGCTGCCTCAATCAGAGTGTCCACCGCCGCCTCTAGATGGGCCTTCAGGTCGCTTAAAATGCAGGAGCGTCGGGGCGAGCCCAAGGGTTAATCCCACCTCAGCGGCTTCCCGAGGTACCCTCTTTTCTCGAAGGATCGTACCCATTCGATAAAAGCCTGGACTACCTCGTCAGGGAAATTGGACTTGTGAGCAGGACCCTTCTTGCAAATGTCAATCCCGTGGAATTTTGGAATTTCGGGCCCGCCGCCGCACCAGTAAATGAAATCTTCGCCTATCAGTATCCTGTCGGTCTGGGTGTCGTTGTCTATATTCCTGGAATTGGGTGTTCCGTCATCATGGCAGTGGTGTGAGTCTACCTGGAGCCACTGGTCAGTTTCCGGGTCCTTGTGGTAGATGTTGTCACCGAACGCCTGCTTGCGGCTTCCACGGAGGTTCGGCCGCTTCGCACGAAACCGCGGGTCTGCCCAATACTGGTCGAAGCACATAGTTTCGCTTACTCGCATCGCGTAGACGATGTGCCCCCGCCTATTCCTATAAGCTGACCCGGTTCCGACTATCCAATCTCCCACCTGACCGACCCTGCGTATGATGGGCTTGCAGGTCGCCAAGGTACAGAAGCCGTGGAAAGGGTTCGGCGCGAACCCGTAGTCTCTGTCGACTACATAAGAGTGCAATTTAGGCACGTACCCCTCCGGTTAGCGGCAAGCGTAACGCTCAATCGGCCTGTAGTCTGTCTGAGTGCCATCCTTCTTGTTCGACTCATCCGAGGCCCCGTTTATGGCGGCGATTATATTTTCACCGTTCCATCCCACCAAGGCGTCCCAATAGTCTTCGAGGGCTTCGGGAACGTCGCAATCGCGGTCTCCCCTAGCCCAGACCCCGACGATGCGCTTGCCTAGCCGCTGGGCGTATTCGATCTCCCAGTTTACCCAATCGCTGTTCTTGGTTATTTCAGAAATGTAAACGACCAAGCAACCCGCTTGGCGTATGCGCGGCGCAAGGATCTGCCACTTGATGTAGTCCTCATTGTGCGCGTTGTTCGGATTGTCTGCGGTAATCGAATAGTCGCGCCAAGTCATGCCGTGCTCTCGCACCAGACGCTTCAGGTCTTGAAGCCCGTCATCATCTTCGTGCTTGTGGCTGATGAACACGTTCCTGATCGGTTCTGCCATAACTCTCACTCCTGTAGATTAGGCTACCAACACGGCAAACTAAGGCTGCCAGCCTTGGTCAGGAGGCCTGTTCCAGTTTCGCCCGAAGGGGAGCCTGCTGTTGTCGGGATCCGGTTGCTTTCTTCTTCTCAGAAAGGCGTTGTGGATATGAGCCTGCATATCGTCTGCCCCTCCACGGCCACGCCAATCGACTATTTTCGCAAACGGATGGTCCCCCGAGCAGTTGTCCGCAAGTCGAGGAGGGATCAGCCGGGGATTGTATGTGGATTTTCCAAAATCTGGATGGGTAGGTAACAAGATTCCGATCAACCCGCACCTCGGGTTCATTGTTGTATCCCTGAGGGCAGCGCCAATCTCCCAATCGACAAATTTACGCTGCCAAGTGCGTGGCCCGACCAAGACTACCGCCACCGTTGCCTCCGAAATGTACTCCTCACGAATGCGCCGGAGAGTATCAGCCGTCGGCGAATTCGTGTCGACGATTTCGCCGACATAGATCGACTTGTCGATAATTCGGTCGCCCATCATCTGGACAAAACGGTCCTTCCACTCATCGTCCAAACCATGATGGTAAGAGATAAACGCTTTGTGTCGCTTAGTTTGAGACATCTCCAGCATCCGGTCTCATTTCGAGGTCGGTCAAATCTTCCACCCCGGCAATCTGTGCCAAGAGGCGATTGTAGTTGCGCAAGTCGCTTTGGAGCGCCTCCAGGTCTTGCCGGAACTCAGTACGTTTCTCTGCGTCGCTGAGAGCTCCGGCCAAGGATTGAGGATGCCACTTGGTGGTGAAGGGGCGGACCACTTGGTTCATCACGGGGATAGCGACTTTGCTGAAGGATATGGCGCTCCTGCCCCTGCGTCGTAGAATCTCCCGGGTAACCGGGAAAAGGGAATAAATGCTGTCGAGGGCCGTCGTCTCGTCACCACCCTCCGACGGAAGCGGCTGCGTGACGATTCTCAGCAGCATCTCAACGTATAGCTCCCAAGCTGCGTCTTGGTCGCTTTGATCGAAGGAAATTTCCACGTTGGCCCAAGCTGGACCCAGCCGCACCTTCTCCAACTGGAAATTGCTGAGCAATGACCCTAGCTGCACTCAAACCACCCCTATGCTGTATGTCCATTGTTGATATCTGAATCCAGCATATATCATTTTATCAGATGGCCTACTGGATATCGTTGAACTGGCTTCGTCGCTAACATAGGCAGGGCGGCGGGACTGGGGTACCCGCCGCCCTGTGTTTCCTACCCATTTCTGGTCCTGTTGTGGGGCGGGTTCTTCCCACCGTGGTTGTCCCGGTACGTCCTGAGCCGGTTGGCTTCCCACCGCTCTGCCGCTCCCCGCGACATGGGCCGGGTTTCTGTTTGCAGTCGTCCGGACTTGCCGCCCGACTTGTGCTCTCCGGCTCTCCGGCTGGGATTGTTGGTGGTCCCCACGTAGTTGATCTTTCCGTTCCTGCCCCGTAGGGTGTAACCCCGGACACCGCTTCCCGACGGCCTTCCGCCACCTTTTGACCCTCTGGCCATTTCGGTCCTCCATTATGACTAGGAGGTGAATTCCTAAATAGGAATTAGACTATTATTCCATACTAGGATACAATATGCAAGTAAGGAATTCAGATTGAGGAGGACGATATGCCTAGCGGTGCTTTCGATGTCGAATCCTTCTACGCGGCACTGGATTCTCATCGGCAGGCCAAGGGATTGACCTGGAGGGAGGTTTCCGAGCAATCCGGGGTGAGTCAGCCAACCCTCAGTCGCCTCTCCCAAGGTAAGCGCCCCGACGTTGATGGTCTGGCCCTACTATTGGCCTGGTCCGGCTTGGATGCCGCTTTTTTCCTGCCAGGCGCGTCCTCGCCGGAACCCTTGGCGCAGCTCACCGCCAACCTACGCGCCGACCGCAACCTCACCCCTGAGAACGCTGCGGCTCTTGAGCAGATCATACGGGTCGCATACCAGCAGTTCAGGAATGAGTAATGGTCAAGTTTCGGCATGGCTTCAAGGCCCGGGCCAACGATATCGCTTTGGGTCTTCGTACTCAAGCAGGACTGGCTCAGACCGCCCCGCTTGACCCAAGGGATGTTTTTCAGCGGCTTTCAATTCAGATTGTCCCTTTGAGTGAGTTTCTGAGCGCTTGCCCCACTGGAACGCAGGCGTTGCTCTCTCATTCAGGCGGGTTCTCCGCCATGCTGCTCCCCGTTGGGCAGGGTAAACGCATCGTCATCCACAACGATTCTCACAGCCCAAGACGGCAGGCAAGCGACTTGGCTCATGAATTAGCCCACGTGCTCCTTGCTCATGCCGCTGAATTGGTCTGCACGGGTGACTTAGCCAGGAGGGCCGACTCCCTTATCGAGGCGGAAGCCGCTTACTTAGGCGGTTGCATTCTTGTCCCGAATGAGGCTGCCTATCGCATTGCCTTCTCCGGCGTTGATTTCCACGCGGCTGCGGACAGTTATGGAGTCAGCACGGATATGATCATCTACCGTTTAAGGATGAGCGGAGCCCTCAAGCGGGCTCGGCGTTCCGCTTGATTTACTCATCTCGCCCCAAGTGGAGTTGAACTGCTAGGCAACAGCTCCAGTCATTGGTTGAGGTGGAACCCGGTATTTGGACAAAATCAGGGCCGAGTTAAGTGAGAGTCCCGACGCTCTTGCCAATGATTGGGTCCACTCTGCCGGTGAATACGTCCTTCCATTAGACTCCCCTTGGCAGACCTCATCTAGAGTCCGGCAGCCCAGAACCTGATGAGGCATGAGCCCGTTGTACAGTCTTCCAGCTCCTTCTAGGCCTCCAGGACGCCGGGGTAAGCTTTCAGGTACACCTCCTTCCGACAGCGACAGATTCCATGAGTTTAGGATCTGGACTCCCACTTCGCCACTTGGCCGAAATTCCGGGTCCACCTGACGTATCGACGTTCCGGTCCATCGTGTCTTGGTATAATGGT
Organism: Dehalococcoidia bacterium; assembly: GCA_965207275.1. Classification (GTDB taxonomy): domain Bacteria; phylum Chloroflexota; class Dehalococcoidia; order Lucifugimonadales; family UBA3495; genus Bin22. Next base: position 312,286 of record CBDBMH010000002.1, on the reverse strand, counting down.
TGTATGCAGGTAGTCGACCAGAGGCCGAACAATGGCAAAACAAGAAAAGAATATCTTCGTGACCCACATCCACGAGAACGACCATAAGTTGGGAGACCTGATGGCCCTTCTGCGTCGAAAGGGGATGCTGCCGAGAAACTACTCTATCACTTCGGACAAGCCCAACAACTTGCGTAGCGAGAGAAGCATTAAACGCCTGCTCAAACGCCACATCGAACCCGCCTCGACCTTGGTCGTTTACATCACTCCGGATACACGAACGAGCAAATGGGTTGACTGGGAGATAAGAACCGCGGCCATGATGGGCAAACGCATTGTCGGCGTTTGGGCGCATGGCGACGCCGGATGCCCAATACCCTCAGCACTGGACAAGTACCACCATGCAATCGTCGGATGGAACGGTGGGAATATCGTGCGAGCGATCAACGGACAGCTCAACAATTCGTACGATCCAACGGGGGAACCATTGCACCCTAGGCCGAAAACTCCTTACAGGCGTTGCTGACCGTGGAAACCGCACGCCCCGGTATCTTCATGTATACCGTTAGGTATGACGATGGGTTCGCTCCGAACCCATTCCATGGCGTCTGTTCATTGGCAACCTGCAAGCCGGATATACGGAAATCCGCAAACCCGGGAGACATAGTCATAGGTAAAGCCGCTGCTCCTAACGGCCGCCGATTGGTGTTCGTAATGGAAGTCGATGAAATTCTGACTTTCGACGAATACTGGAATGATCCCCGTTACCAGTGCAAAAAACCCAGGATAAACGGGAGCTTGATGATGGCCTGTGGCGACAACATATACCATCGAGTTTCGGCCGATGGTGAATGGGTTCAGGCCCACTCCTACCACAGCAAACGGGATGGGACCCAAGAACCGGAACACATAAAACACGACACTGGTAGGACTCAACAGGTACTGTTGTCGCGCCGGTTCAAGTACTTTGGGAGCAATGGGCCAGACCTTCCTAATTTGCGCGATTTAACGATAACCGAACCTATCAGGAGTATGCGTCGCCATTTCTCGGAACGAGACTATAGGACACTCATGGAATGGCTTGGATCCCTAAAAGGGAAGGGCCCGCTGTATGAACCATCCGATTGGCCGAATCTACAAGGGCATGAGTAACTCGAAACTACTCCAACAGTACGGGAAAGCGAAGGCCTATCTATCCTTACTTGCCTCCGGCCCTTGGGGTAAGACTGGTTAATAGTGGTCGCATAGAGCTCGTACTTAGGAAGCGGCAACGTAGACGCTGTAACGTCACATACGACGAAGACCGGGCAGCGAAGCCCTGCTCTTTCCCTGTAGCAACAGTTGCCTTCAGTCGAGGAGTGGGACTCTCGCGTAGTATTACAACGACGGGTTCAGGAAATCGTGCTAGTTGCTGCTTAGTTGACAACTCACGATGGCCCTTCTCGGTTCACTTCTTATGCTCGACGCGAAGCTGCGCCCCCCGACTCAGCTTGGCAATCGTCCTTGTAATATCAGCTAACTGTCTGAAATTCCGGTTCCACTTCACATCCCTACTATACGTCATTAGGGAGTGGCCACCTGTGGAACCCGTTAAGCCCATTTCAACGGTGGCCAGCAAAGCCAGGGAGTCTCTGGTGGTTGTCTGAACCAGGGTATAAGAGTCGCCGCTATCCGTCGAAGCGCGGAAGGAATCGCCCACGCTGCGATGAGAAAGCTATCGTAGCTAACCAGCACTCGGAAAGGAAGGTTCAAATTGCAACGCAGCATTATTACCTGGCACTCTCCGATAGGAAAGCGACCACTTCGCTTGTATGTAAACGAACAAACGCCATTGCTAAAATCCACCATCGACTATCAGCAATTTGATAGCTTTATATCACACAAGGGGGATGATACAGAAATTGCTGAAGAAGTCGGAGACATCTTGTACGAAAACGGCCTCAATGCTTACTTGGATTTATGGGACCCAGAAGTAGACGGCGATTCCCCTGAACTGGAAGTCCACCTCAGGGAAGTAATCAGGGAAACCATCAGCTTGGTTGCAGTAGTTACCGAGCATACACCCACATCGTGGTGGGTGCCTTTCGAAGTTGGTGTAGCCCGCGAAACGGAGTCGCAAATCGCAACATTCCTATCTGTGAACGAATCGTCCCCCAATGTTGTCGACCTACCTAGCTACCTTATGAACTGGCCAATCATGACATCGGATACTGAGCTTAGTGCATGGGCGACTGCTTTGCTTGAATGGAGCCGACGAGGAAGATTAGTGGGAACCATCCTCCTTGAGAAAGCAGTTCAACGGGCTGCGGCGGTCACTGGCATAGAACGACTGGTGAGATCAGGGAAGGTCCGATTCGTCTGACAAGTTGCCGCCCTTTTGGCGGAGTGGAATAGGCTCGACTAGCTTGCGGACAATTGAATGGTGTCTTTCAGCCCCTTCAGGGCTGGGGCCAATTGTGTAAGGAGCGGCATCGGACGCCCACTCCGGGATTGGCTAGACCGGTGAGGAATCCACTGGGCCTCCATAGTTCCTCACCTTGGTTCGACCCACCAGTTTGCAGTCGCCTCTTTCCCTACCAGTCTCAAAAGGATCCGTGATGGTAGATATCCAGGGTTTTCCACTGGGTCTCCACAGATACTCCTTGCCATTTCTCATCAGTGTACAAGAGCGGTGCTCGAAACTACCGGGAGGTCTGGAGTGTGTATAGCGCAACTAACCGGTAAGGCAGACGACGCTTCAGAGTGGTCGTAACCCGAAGCGTTACACAAACTTGCGCGCACATCTCTTCGATCAACGTTGGCTTAAGAGGTTTTTGGGGAACAACCGGAATATAACCTCGTACTTCGCTGTATTGTCAATTGCGACAACATTTCGGCTCGCAGCAAGCATCACGAACCCATCCGAACGAATAGAGGGCGTTGCTAAAGGCACCAGTTGAGATCCTTTGCGGTAAAATGCCCCGTCGGAGATTAGCGACTGTACGGGGTTATGCGAAGGTATGCGGTTTCCCCCTGGCTGAGTTCGTTGGGAATATCAAGCTCTTTTCGAATAAGAGCAAGAATCGATTCCTGAGGAGTTGTTCTGTGGTAGAGGAGATTAACCCTGCCCCGCCATTGACGCTTTACGTCGTGTGGCATCCCCATTACACCAGTGGTGAGGGAGTAGGGAGTCACCTACTGGACCACTTCGGGTCCCACCGATTCACGTATGTGTCTGGCGGTGACCGTGTGAGGGTAATGTTCCGAAACGCGGTTGCACGTGGAGCAGACGAACCAATGAAAATAGATTGGGACAGTTCGCAAACGACCGCCGTCGTGGTGCTCCTCGACCATGCCTTGGTTAGTGACCATTCATGGGTCAACTACGTTCGAAAGCTTGTCGGTGAAGCTCAAGAGGACAGCTTCCGACATCAGGTCATCCCGGTGGCCATGGAGGATGGCGTCCTCAACATGGGACTTGCAGAGCAGGCTCTGCGCTGGCATGATTGGGTTGAGCCTGATGAGGAAAAAGAATGGCGACTGGTTAGGGAGCTAAAATACAGTTTCAGCAGGATGTTGCGGCATCGCCTGGCTGAGCTCCGACACCCAACCGACGATAGAGACTCCCTCGGTGATTATTTAGAGAAAGTTAAGGTTTTTCTCAGCCATTCCAAGCACGATGCTTTCGGGGAGACTGTCGCGGGCAAGCTCCGGAGATGGTTGAACGGCAATGCCAACCTGGCGACGTTTCTGGACATCCAAGACATACCGCCAGGAGTCTTATTTGATTCGGTAATTGACCATGAAGTAGATGGCAGCGTCATGGTGGCAATCCATACAGATTCCTACTCTTCCCGCGAGTGGTGCCGACGCGAAGTCGTCAGGGCTAAGCGCCTGAACGTACCGATGCTTACGGTGGATAGCCTAAAAGAGGTCGACGAACGGGCCTTTCCCTATCTGGGGAATGTACCTTCGGTACGGATGAACCCCGAGACCGTTGATCGTCTTCCAGAAGTCGCCGGTTGTATAATGGATGAGGTATTCAAGGACTTTCTGTGGCAATGCCGCGTGGATGACCTTCGCAGGCGTTTTCCGGAGACGACATTCTTGGCGAGGGCACCGGAGTTGATTTCTCTGGCCTCCCGTCCGCCGGCATCCGTAGGAACTGGTTGGGACATTGTTTACCCTGGTCCTCCATTGAGTACAGAGGAAGTAGACCTATTTGCCGACGTGGCGAGAGATGTCCGCCCCAAATCCACCACCTAATGGGAGGAAAAGACCTCGTTGGAGCCAGCGGCAAAGCTGGCTATGATGGTTACGGGACAAACACAACCATCACCAACGAGGTGCAGTCATTATGCAACAGGGAGTCCTGCCATTCCAGTATGGGACGGAGCATCGCGCGGGGGGCATGACGGGGCTGTCGGGGTTGGCGGTCTATCTGGAAATGGCCGATGCGATGGGGCTGGGCGAGTCGATCCGGCGCTACGTGAAGGTCAAGGAGGGCGGACAGGGATGGACGGACCGGCAGATGGTCACCGCGCTGGTGCTGCTGAATCTGGCCGGTGGAGAAGGAGTGGACGACCTCCGGGTGCTGGAAGGGGACGAGGGTCTGGGCCGGATGTTGGGCCGGGTGGAGACGCACCGGCAGCGGGCTTGTGAGCGCCGGGAGGAGGGCAGCCGGTGGCGGGGCGGGCGGCGCCGCAGCGTCCCGTCTCCGTCGGCGGTGTTCCGGTACCTGGGCCGGTTCCACGACCCGGTTCAGGAGGAGGCCAGGCAGCCCCATACGGCGTACATACCCGCGCCCAGCGGCGCGCTGCGCGGGCTGGGGAAGGTCAACGCCGAGATGATGAGCTTCGTCCGGGACCACCTGGAGCAGGAGCAGGCGACGCTGGACATGGACGCGACGCTGATCGAGACCTACAAGCAGGAGGCGCTGTACTGCTACCAGGGCTACAAGGCCTACCAGCCGATGGTCACCTACTGGGCCGAGGCGGACCTGGTGGTCCATTCGGAGTTCCGGGACGGCAACGTGCCAGCGGGGTTCGAGCAACTGCGGGTGTTGCGGGAGTCGCTGGCCCATCTGCCGGAGGGCGTGGTGAAGGTGATGCTGCGGTCGGACACGGCGGGGTACCAAGTTGAGTTGTTGCGGTACTGCGCCGAGGGGAGGGATGAGCGGTTCGGAGTGATCGAATTCGCGGTGGGGGCGGACGTCACGGAGGGGTTCAAGCGTGCGGCAGCCGAAGTGGAGGAGAGCCAGTGGCGCCGGTTGCCCCGGATGGTGGGGGAGTTGGCGGTGGAGACGGAACAGGAGTGGGCCGAGGTGGACTTCGTGCCCGATAGATTGGCTTATTCCAAGAATGATCCCGACTACCGTTTCATAGCGGTCCGGGAGCCGCTGAGGCGGCCGCCGCTGCCGGGCATGGAGGATGACCTGGAGTTGTCGGTTCCGGCGATGGAGATGCCGGACCGGGGCTGGTACAAGATCCGGGGGATAGTGACTAACCGGGAGCTACCGGGAGATGAGGTGGTGCGGTGGTACCGGGAGAGATGCGGGAAGGGCGAGGAGGTGCATGGTGTGCTGAAGGAGGACTTGGCTGGCGGGAGGCTGCCGTCGGGACAGTTCGGGGCCAACGCGGCCTGGTGGGCGATAGCGGCGCTGGCGTTCAACCTGAACTCGGCGGTCAAGCAGTTGGCCCTGGGCGGTCAGTGGGTGAACAAGCGGCTCAAGGCGGTGCGCTTTGCTCTGATCAATCTGGCCGGACGGGTGGTCTGCCACGCCAGGAAGCTGCTGATCCGGCTGGCCCGGGGCCATCCATCCTTCCCGCTGCTGGCGGGAGCGCACCGGAGAATAGCGGCGCTGGCCCACGGCCCACCCTGACCTGGGACGGTCTGCGCCACTACCGACGGGCATTCAAGCGACGGGGACTCCCGCCGTAGGGACACTGCGCCCTTCTCCAGGACCGGTTGGCATAGACCTCGCCCTGGCGTCGCCGGCCAACGCCCCAATATCCCCTTCCAGCGCCTACTCCTGCCACGCCAACCCACTGCCAACCTGTCAGCCGTCAGCCGATGCCCCAACCGGCCCAATCAAGGAGCCCCAAAACCATTTTTCTCCCATTAGGTGGTGGATTTGGGTCCGCGTACTCAGCTTGACAGATTGGCTAGCGTGGAGGGAACGATGACTGCTCAAGAAACACAAAGGCCAAGAACCATCGGGATTTCAATATCCGATAGTCCAGACATGCGGCCGCTTGGACTGAGTGCTGGCCACCTTAGAGACGCCATGACTGACGTAGCTACCCATCTATTGTCTGCTGGCGATGATTTGGCCTATGGCGGGGACTTGCGTGAAGGCGGCTTTACGCAAGTGTTGTTTGAACTGGCCGCCCGTTACACCAAGGCACCTAGGTTGTTCATTTCCCATCATCACGAGGACCAGGATGTGGCTGACCAATTGAGAAGAGTGGTCAACTATTTTGCCTGGCCTGTGCACATCCGAATGACCAACGATCAGTTGGAATCGCTAGCTGAAGAGGTGGGTGATGTCGCGGAGCTGACGCTCCTGGACCTAGGGGGTGAACCCATGTCTATGGAGTACCGCAAGTCAATTCCATCAAGAGAGCCTGATGATGTGACTTGGTCAAGTGGCCTAACTGCCATGAGGCAAACCATGCAAGGGCAGACAGACGCTCGAATCCTTCTTGGCGGCAGCACTGAGGGTTACATGGGAAGAATGCCTGGAGTCGCAGAAGAGGCATTGTTGTCGCTGCAATCAGGACAACCCGTGTTCCTTCTTGGCGGTTTTGGCGGGTGCGCTCGAGATGTCGCTGAAACTCTAGGTTTGGTCGAACCTTGGCCGAATTATCGTAGCCAATGGACGGAGCGCTCGGAGTTCGAGAGATTTGGCCCTGACAGCCTGAGAAACGGCCTCTCCATAGATGAAAACCGGGTATTGGCCCGTACGCCCTATATGGACGAGGTGCTTCCGTTGCTCCTGAGGGGTCTCCGCCGCCTTTGATTCAGAGGAATGCAAAACTTGTCGCCCGATTAGAAGCGCGGGAATACGGCCTCGGTTGGAGGATTGATCGGAATTGGCGAAACGGTCCCTATAATTTCACCAAACCGGAATTGAACCTTTTATCTAGGCAGAGCTATATGGAAACCTCCCACTGGCAAGATAGCAATACGGTACGCTTAGGCCCTACCCCAAGGGGCTCGAACCTCTCACAAGGGTCGCAGGCGCAGAATCACGAGAATCCCGGCCACATCTCGAAGGCAGTACCACATACCGTGCACCTAAGCCTCAGCTAAGAGGGAACTAACAGCAGTGTCAGAGACGACCTTATTCAGGTCCAGCTGTCCAGCTCAGCCCCGGTAGGCCTAGCGAGGTTCGGGGAGTTCTGTGATACGCACCCCGACTGTCCCAGAGCTTTCATCCTCTAAGTGAGATCTGAGTGTAAGTCACTACGAACTTTTCGGTGGGAGGTCGCCCTGGTATAAGAAGCCTTCTTGTACAATGTACCGACTACCTTCGAGTTGTGGATGGGCCGCCTGTGAAACTGCCGGGTACCTTGGCCTGTCCATTGTCATCCGTCGAGGCGGACGAAGGGAAGCCGCACCGGCAAGGTCCACGGCCTTAAGGCAGCGGCGCCTGCGGCAAGACCGCCTCCGACGTCACTCGTGGGGCAACAGGACAGCGGGCACCTCTGGACCCTCTTCACTGCCGGTGGCCGTCAATCCGGTAGATGGAAATGATCAACCTGCCCCCGACAACAAAGACCATGTAGGCAAAGACCCACATGGCGTGCCAGACGTATCCCAGGTTCAGCCGGTCCAGCGCCTCCTCCCGCGAAAAGCCCAGCCGGGCGAAATCGATCTCCCACGAACGCAGCAGGTTGTGGTCCGGCAGCACGCTCGGCATATCCGGCGACAGGTATATCGCCATGATGACGACTATTCCCACGGTGGTCGAAACTATTGCCACCGCCGTAACCGTCCAGAGCAGGAACAGCCGGTCCCGCTCATCGGGATTTACAGCGGGATCGCGCAGGACCAACAGCCCGGTGAAGACCGAGGCCAGCACCGGCAGCAGGACCGCCAGCTGTACCGATACCGAGATGTTGGTGATGACAACCACGGCGGCGTACACGGCCAGCACCGGCGGTAAGGCCACGCTGGCCGCCCGCGTGAGGGCGCTGCCGCCGCCCCGGTCGCCGGAGTACTGCCATCTCCACAGCAGTTGAAACGCCAGCCCCGCTGCCGATGCGATCACCAGGTTCACGAGTAGGGCCAGCACGTAGGGAATCTGGGAGCCGGCCAGACTCCCGATGGCATGGAAGTTGTAGTGGTCCATGCGTATCGGGCCGAACTGCAGCAGGGGTGTGGTCAACAGGAAGAACAGCGAGACCCAGAAGAACTCCCTCAGGTCGGCGTCCCGGTCTGGAAGCAGGAATCCCTGCGCCAGCACGATCCCCAGAGCGAAGGCGACGTAGGCCGTGGGCATCCAGGCATTGTTCCAGCCGTAGAAGGACAGCGCATACCCGCCAACCAGGCAGACCCCCAGGGGCAGAACCCGGAGCAGCCCGAATCGTAATGCGGACCCGGGGACTGACGGTGCGCTTTCGGTAGCTGAAGAACCCGCAATGTCCGCCTCCCCGGAGTCGGGCGCCGCAGCCGGCGCCGCTCCACTGACATTGGCGCCATCACTCCCGCTGACATGCCCGAGGGCAGTTGGAAAGTCGGGCGCCAGCCCGGCCAGCAATACCATGCCGGCCACCTCCGTTTCAGACAGGCTGAGGGCCTCACCAAAGACCTTCAGCCGCCGGAGAGTGGGGCGGGTGCCGCCGGACTCCCACCGTGAGACCGTAGCGTGACTGTACCGCTCCGCGTAGTCACGGTCCACCGACCCCATCCGCTCCAGCAGGGCTTCCTGTGTCAGCCCCCGCCTCCGGCCGCCACCCTGGGAGAAGGACTCCCGGTAGGAACGCATCAACTGGCCCACCTGGGCCGACCTGGTGTGCCGCACATCTCGCTCGCACATGTCTCCAGTATGTACATTCCGGGTTTGCATCGTCAAAAACCGTCCTATGTACAGACTCCCCGGCATGTACAGGCTATTGTGGCCTCAGTGGGCGCTGCCAGGGCGCGAATACTTGGACCACCGAACCACCGGGTGACGCTTTCGAGCCTGCGGACTGCGGCCTCTTGACGACCGGTAATGCCGGCCGTCCGGCGGAGCGGAGGCACCATCGTTTGGCACTGGATAGACCAATGGAAAGGAAAGATGAACCGAAGCCGGAGGCGCCGTTCTACTCCCCGGACCAGCAGAAGACAATCCGGCAGGGGCTGCGCATCCTGGTCAGGATCGCTGTCCGCGCCCACGTGCAGGGTCGGCAGTCTAGCACCCACCCTTCCCAGGAGCTGGGAATGAGGGAAGAAGGCCCGGCATGAGCGCCCCGGGGAAACGCCGGCCGCGTCCCGTTGCCTTTTGGTAGCCGCGCAACCCGACCGGCCCCGGTCAAACACGAAGCTGCGCGCGAAGAACCCCGGCACGAACGAGAGGGACCCATGAATGATCGAACCGAGCCCACGCCCGCCGCCCTCTACGCCCGGGTGTCCAGCGACCGCCAGGACGTGGACCTCTCCGTGGCCGCCCAGCTCCGGGCGCTGCGCGAACACGCCGACCGGAACGGCTACGTAGTCGTCCGCGAGTACGTGGACGAGGCCGAGAGCGGGCGGGTCGACGACAGACCGGAATTCAACAGGATGATCGGCGAGGCCAAGTCGCCGCAGGCCGCGTTCAGGGAGATTCTCGTCTGGAAGTTTTCGCGCTTTACCAGGAAGCGCGAGCACGCCGTCGTCTACAAGTCCATGCTCCGAAGACGGGGAGTGAGGGTGGTGTCCATAACCGAGCAGGCCGGCGACACCCCGACCGGCAAGCTCGTTGAAGGCATCATTGAAAGTGTGGACGAGTTCTATTCGGAAAACCTGGCCCAGGAGGTCACGCGGGGTATGCGCGAGGCCGCCTCTCGCGGCTTCTGGGTCACCACCTTCGCCCCCTACGGCTACAAGAAGGTGCAAGTCCAGGACGGCGCCAAGAAGCGCCCCAGGCTGGAACTGAACCCGCCCCTCGACGCCGTGGCCCGCCGCATCTTCGATATGGCCCTCCACGGACACAGCGTGCTGGACATCGTGAAAACCCTGAACGCCGAGGGCATCCCCACTTCCAACGGCAAGCGGTGGCTCAAGACCACCATCCACGCCATGCTCAACAACGAAGCCTACACCGGCACCTTGGTCTGGGGCAAAGACGCCCGGGACGGCGCGCCCCCGGTCCGTGTCGAAGACGCCTTCCCCGCCATTGTATCCAGGGACGAGTTCGACCGCATCGCCCGGATGTTGCAGTCCCGCGCCCCGAACAAAATGAACCCCCGACGCGCCGTCAGCCCCTACCTGCTCAGCGGCCTGCTTAAGTGCGAGACCTGCGGCAAGGCCATGACCGCCGCCGAAGCCAAGAGCGGCAAGTACACCTACTATATCTGCCATTCCCTGCTGAAACAGGGCAAGGGCACCTGCGACACCCCCAGGCTCAACGCCAAGGCTTTCGAGGGGCTGATCATCGAGCAGCTACGGGAGAACGTCCTCACCGAGTCCAACATCCGCGCCCTGGTGAAGCTGGTGGACGAGGAGATGGACGGCGTGGCCCACGAGCAGCGTCAGAAGCTGGAGACCATCGAGGCCGAGTTGGAGGAGGTCAAGCGGAAGCTGGCCCGGATCTGGCAGTTCGTCGAGTCCACCGACATCGAGATGGCCGACGCCGCCGACCGCATCAGGGAACACCGGGACCGGCAGGCCCAGTTGGAAGACGCCGTTTATGAAGCCAGGGCTGAACTGGCCGCCAGGCGGGGGATGCTGGACAGCGCCGACACCGTCGCCGCCTTTGCGGAGGAGATGGGCAAGTTTCTGAAGACCAGCGAGTTGACGGAGACCAGGGCTTTCGTGCGGTCATTCGTGAAAGAGGTGCAGGTGAAGCCCGGTCTGGCCGCCATCATCTACACCATTCCCACGCCGGAGGACAGTCCCATAGGGGGAGCGGACGCCGCCGAAATAGCCCTGAATGGCATTGTTATGAACCCGGTACGATCTGGTGGGCCGGACTGGACAAAATCAAGAACCGAGGCCGATTCCGACGTCACCCCGTCCTGGGGCATGGGGATAGTGTACGTCAGCACCGCCTCGTCCTCCACGATCTCGATGCCCTGCACGAAGTTGCGGATCAACGCCTTCCGCTCCGGGAACGTCCCATCCTGGAAGAGTGCGCGGAAGTCCGCCACGTACCCCTTGATCTCCTTTGACGTGGGCAACTCCGCCCGCCGCTGCTCCAACTGGAACTCGGCCTCCTCCCGCGCCGCTACAAGCTGGTCCTGTCGGCTCTTCAGGGACAGGATGCGGGGCGAGAGGACCTCTATCGGCAACTGCTGGGTCTCCAGGGCCTGGTAGAGGTTCTCCAACCGGGTATCCACGTCGGACAGCTCGCTGTTGATGGCGGTCAGCCGGCCGTTGACCTCGCCAGCCAGGTTGTCGATCTCCTCGGCCACCAGGGTCACCAACTCGGTGATGGTCTCCTCCGTCAGCATCCGCTCCCTGACCTTCTCGATTACCAGGTCCTCGACCTTGCTGGCGTTCAGGTAGCGGGCGGTGCAGGCTCCGGCCCCTTCCCGGAACAGACTGGAGCAGACGTAGTAAGCGAACTGGCCGCTCTTGGCTCCCTGGGCCGAGTAGGACCTTCCGCACACCCCGCAGCGCAGGAGGCCGCTCAGCAGGTACTGGCTCCCCACCCGCGCGGGCCGTTGGACGCTGGGCGCCCTCTCGTGAAGCCCCTGCTGCACCGCATCAAATAGCTCCCTTGACACCAGGGCGGGCCAGGCGTTCTCCACCCTCACCGGATCTCCCGCCTTCTCATCCTTGCTCTTGACGCCCCAGACGGCGGTTCCGGTGTAGGCTTCGTTGGTCAGCAGGTAGTGGACCACGTTCTTCTGCCAGCGTTTGCCCCGGTTGGTGATGCCCCGCCCGTTCAGCTCCTTGCAGATTTCCGCCAGCCCGTTCCCCCGCCGCGAACTCTCGAATATCTCCTTCACGACGGGCGCGGCCACCGGGTCCACCTCCAGGGTGGGGCGCTCCTTCACCCCGTCGCTGACCTTGACGCGGGTGTAGCCGAAGGGGGCCTTGGAGCCGAGGAAGAAACCACGGGAAGCGGCCTCCCGCATCCCCCGCACGACCTCTTGCCCAAGATTCTCGCTGTAGTATTCGTCCACTGACTCGATGATGCCCTCAAGCAGCCGGCCGGTGGCGTTGTCCTCGGCCTGCTCGGTGATGGAGACCACTCTAATGCCCTTGCGCCGCAACTGGGCCTTGAAGGCCACGGCGTGCTCCCGCTTGCGGGTGAATCTCGAAAACTTCCAGACGAGAATGACCTGGAAAGGGGCCTTCGGCCTGCCGCCCTCGTCGATCATCTTCCTGAACTGGGGCCGGTCGGCGACCCTGCCGCTCTCGGCCTCGTCCACGTACTCGCGGGCCACGGAGTAGCTGTTGGCCTTGGCGTACTCTCTCAAGGCCCGAAGCTGGGCGGCCACGGAGAGGTCCACGTCCTGGCGGTCGCTGGACACCCGGGCGTAGAGGGCCGCCGGGGTCAGGGGTTGGAACTGCTTCTTCATGCTGTCCTCCTTTGCCTGTCTTTGCGGTGGTTTACAGTATCAGGGAGCGGAGACAAGTACCTTCGGTCATCGCATCGTTCCGTCGTTATCGCTCTTCTACCCTTGCCGATAGTAGGTCGAGAGACCACTCTGAAACGTCACGGGCGCCGGTATCGACTTCGAGATTGAATGGCGCGGACACCGAGTATTCCCTTTCTCCCAGGAGGGGTATGTCGATCTTGAAATCGGCTACGGCGGTAGCGGTAATCGAGTACCTGTCCTCACTCTCCTCCTTCGGGGCCGAGTAAGTCCAGGAAATGTTTTGGCGGATCTGGTCGGCGATGACTCCTCCCGCCAGTTGAGTCAGAGCGGGCTTCTCGCCGACGATGAGCTCCACCGTGGCTTCGGAAACCAGGCCGATGCTCGTGTTCACCCATTCCCTTGCCACTTCCGTCGCTATGTCCTCCTTGCTCTCTCCGCCTCCACAGCCTGCCCATAATCCGGCCAGAGCCATTGCCATCAGCAAAAGTGCGATGTTCTTCGTCATGTTCTCCGTATCCCTTCTTTCCTGGTCTATTGGCTGTCGTCACTGCTCAACGGGATGGCCTGCAACCGGAAGCCCAGGGCACGGGTGACTTTCAGCACGGTGTTGAACTCTGGGCTGGCCCCGGCCCGCATGGACTTGTACAGGCTCTTCTCGCCCAGGCCGGTCTCCCGGGCCACCCGCCGCATCCGGTGGATGCGGGCCATCTCGCCCATGACACCCATGATGCTGTTCAGGTCTCCCGCTTCCAGAGCGGCGTTCAGGGCAGCAGTCATCTCGTCGGATGTGGCCGGGTATTCCGGCTGTCCTGCCTTGCTGCCCATCGCCTCTGCCTCGCCGTGGTGAGTTCGACCCATGTGCCACTATGTTATCCCACCGGATACCCATTATGCAATGGGGAAATGTCATCGGTTTCGTCTGCCCTTGGAGCATCGGGTTTCCTATGGGCATTGGGCATACCCTGAAACCGAACGGGACCCCGGAGATGCCGGAGATAAGCTTGGAGGTCAGGATTGCTGGACTGGCAGACCGGTCAGTCCTGATAATATCGCCCCGGTGTGCAGAGAATTGGTTGCGTCATGATGAGAATTTTCGGGCCGGTGATCAGGTGCCGGCCTGTCTCGGCATCATACACGCGCACCAGCCCAAAGGGATTCACGCCACCAAAGACGGGCTGCTCATCATCATCTCCCTACACGCTTGGCCTGAATTTAAGAATACGGCCGTCATCCAGATCGATCCATGCGTCCAGGATGGTTATGTTGCTGTATCGCTGGTGGGTCACCACCTTCCGTGGTTCATCACAATTCGTCCACCACCACGGCCCTGAGTGCTCCACCGGCACGGCCCACTTGGCCTCCACCGTCAGTCTGCGAGTGCCTCTCTGCCACGTATACCCAGAGACACGATGCACCGGCTCCCATTCCTGCCCGCCATTGATTAGTTCCACGATTCCCGATGCCCGCAGGATCTCAGCGCCGGCATTCATTTCCTCCTCCGTAGGATAGAAGCCTTTAGGGTCTTCATCATTGACCTGGGGGGCGGAACTGAAGCTTGGCTCCCACAAGGGCCAGTAGTAGATGAACAACGCACAAAGGACTGCAAGCGGGGCAAGTGCCATCTGCCCCCTACGGAGCCAAGGGGGTAACTCCTGGACCTGGTCGTATCTGTTGGGGTCGGAAGAGCGCCTCACCCTCAACACCATCACCCCAACCAATGCAACGCCGGGGATGAGATACAAGAGAGTCCAAAAACCGGAATGCCCTATGTCGTGGCACCTCTTGACGCTGACGGCGGTGAAACCCCAAACCAGAAACAGAATCGCTCCAATGGAAACGAGTATGCCCACCCACGGAAACCAATAGGACAAGGGGATAAACGTGATGCCCCACAGGAACGCCAACGCCAGGAGCGGCAATATGCCCATGATCCAATACTGGCTGCGACTTATTCGTCCTTCGTAAGAAAACAGTACGTACTTCATCATGTGGTCTCCACCCGTGATCCAAGTCAAGTGGCGGCGTTCCCTTGCAGGTAATACTACTCACCGCGTTTTCGTCCAACAATCCAGGTCTGCCCCAAACCGGGACCGTCCACTGTGCGCTTGCGTTGCCAGCTTCCGGCGTCATAACAGTATGCGCCATCACTTACCCGCAATAACCCGTCCGCTTTTCCAGAATCGCCGCCACGGGCCGCGCCGTTGCTGCGCCGCCTTCAACTCGTTCACCAGTTCCGCGTTGCGCTGCCGCTCATGCTCAAGCTGCTCTTGGAGCAACTCCACCCGCGCCTCCAGGCCGCGAATCCGCTCCCGGTCCGCGATCAACTCCGAGTCAGCGGCGACGCCGTTGCCCGGCGGGTCGCGGTCCAGCATAACGTATACCCGGTGCCTCCGTCCGCGTGGCTCCATCTTTACCGGCACCTCCCCGGCGGCGATGCGCCGGTTCAGCGTGGACAGGGACAGCCTCAACTCCCGGCAGGCTTCAGCCTTGGTCAGCAGTCGCATTGCCTCGCCTCCCATTGTGTCATTGCGTGTCATCTACGGGTCAATCCTGTTGAGTCATACGTGCCAGCGGCTTTTTCGCTCTCGTGGGAGTGGTTGGTGTCTCTCTCCGTAATCCCCCGATTTCTGCA
The DNA here is from genome assembly GCA_965207275.1 of Dehalococcoidia bacterium. Taxonomy (GTDB): domain Bacteria; phylum Chloroflexota; class Dehalococcoidia; order Lucifugimonadales; family UBA3495; genus Bin22. Next base: position 296,959 of record CBDBMH010000002.1, on the reverse strand, counting down.
ACGAAATGCTAGCCGGAGGTCTCTTGGGGTCAGACAAGGTTAAGACAGTGAAAAACCCCTGTCATTCGTGTTTGTTCGTGGCCTCCCTATAGGAAACCCGGGGGACCGCTCTACCGGCTAAGTTGCACCTTGACCAGTCGCCGCAATGGCAGCCTCTCCCAGGGTGCCGGCGCGGGCGGCAGCCACGTGTCAGCCAGGATGCCCCGCTGGGCAATGGTCTCCAGGTTGGAGCTGGCAAAGGGGGCGTGATCGACGTAGCTGGCGGCGTCCATGAAGGCGTCCTCGTCGTCCTCGTTCTCGAAAACGAACAGCACCAGGGGCAGGTCCCCGCCGTGGTCCCGGCGGGCGTAGCCGCTCTGGAAGTAGCGGCGGTAGTTCTCCAGCCTGGCGCGCACCCGCTTGGGCGTGGTGGCCCGGCGCTCGTATTCCAGGAAGCAGTGGCGGTATCCCCCGGGCAGGTCCAGGATGAAGGAGACGTCGGGGTGGACCACGTAGTTCTTGTCGTCGTGCCAATACCCCACGGCGGAACGGGAGGTGGGCAGCAGGTCCAGGAGGCCGTTGACCCTGCTGCGGGCGCATTCGGCGGTGAGAGTGGCGGCCAGGGTAATCAGGGCGGCCTGGTGGTCGGGCTGGGAGGCCATGGCGCGCAGGGCGGTGCCGACATAGACCTGCGGGTTGTTGAGGCTGGGGCCAGCGGTCCAGCGGTCCAGGACCTGCCCCACGGAGGCCCGGTCCCGGCGGGCCAGCCACGTCAGCCCATCGTTGGTGAGCACGTGCAGTGTACCCTCGGCGCGGATCAGCCCGTGGTCTGCCAGGGAACGGAGCGCCTGGTTGGCGCGGCGGCGGGTGACGCCGCCCATCAGCCCGGAAAGCTGGTCCGTGTCGCAGAGGGGCCAGGCGGCCAGCAGGTCCAGGGCCTGCCTTTCTGAGCGGGTGAGTTTGACGGCCAGCGAGTTGCTCACCTGTTTCGTCGGCTGGGGCATCAGCGCCCGCATTCGGCTGGGATACAGCTGGTCAGGGTCGGGCGACGGGTGGTCGTCCGGGGCCAGGCCCAGCTTGCGGCGCCGGTCGGCGATGCGCTCCGCGCTCCGTCCCAGCCAGTCCAAGACGTCGTCCAGGGACAGGTCGGGGTTGATCATCTCGGGCCGGAAGCGGTTGACGCCGCCGCCGCACTGCTGCCAGACCGGGGCCTGGGCGTCGCCGGCCAGCAGTTCCCCCTCGGTGGCGACGAAGCTGCTGCGGTGCTCGTCGGGGTCGCCCAGAGTGCGGAAGGCCCGGCGGGTGGCCTGGTCCCAGGGGGTCAGCACCAGCGTTGCCCTGGGCCGCTGGCGGGTGCGGAGCTGCTCCAGGGTGCGCAGGCGGTAGCGCAGGTTGGCCGAGGACAGCATCGGCCCCTGGCGCACGACGCCCAGGGAGCGGCCGCCGGACAGCGTGATCAGCAGGTCGTAGGGTCCCTGGCGGTGGTGGTCCACCCGGACGGGTTTGCCTTCGGGGTCGGCGCGGGCGATCATGGCGGCCACGTGGTAGAGCACGGCCACGGCGTCCAGTCGGTCGGTGAGCAGCCGGAACCACTCCCGGGACACCGGGTACTCGCTGAGGAAGACCTCCGTGCCGTGCTCCACCCGGGCGGCGGCCTCGATGCCCTGCTCCGTGGGGAAGTGGCGTTGCTTCAGGTTTGGTCCCAGGCTGCCCAGGTGGTGGGGAACCGAGTCCACCAGGCCCAGGCCGGCGAGTTTCGCCAGCCTGCGGCGCAGGGTGGTGGCGGGAACCCTGGCGAAGCTGGAAAGTTCATCCACGGTGGCCAGGGGCGCGGCGCACAGCAGCCGCAGCGCGTCCTCCAGGGTCTCGGCCAGGGGCTTGGGATTGGCGACGGCCCGGCGCTGGATTTGGCGGACGGCGGTCATGGCCCACGTTGTCGCTTCTATCACGTCCGGGTCGTCGCCGACGGCATCGATCACCGCCCTGGGGAGGGATTTGCCCAGGCGCCCCTGCTCCAGGCAGCGCCAGAGAGTGTGGCGGGACACGCCGAAGGTCTCGGCGGCCCTGGCCCTGCCGTGCCACAGAACGTAGGTGCGCACGTAGTCGCGGATGGCGTCGTCCAGGCCGTCCCTGGTGATTTCATCCTCTTCCGGCGGAATTGGCGCGCTGGCGCTGGTTGTCGTCAATCTGATTCCTCCCGTGGCGATGGTCTAACACTCCATTGTCCAGGAGAAAATGCTTGCTCGTAATGCCTCGCAAGGCGTTGTTTTGGGATCGGTTTTGTGGTATGGCGGGGGCCGCGAACGCGATTATCCCGGGGCCCGGGTGGAAGGCGAACCCCGTTCTGCGGACGCGGCGCCGGTTCCGGTTGTCGCTCAGTCGCCATTTCCCATGTACTGCGGCGACTCTGGTGGCAGCGGCGCGGCCCCGGATGCCTGCCGCCTCAGGTGGGCGCGGGCGATGATCCGGGCCAGGATGCGCAGCCCCGTCTGCATCCGCTCCCGCTCCTGGACCGTGTGATCCTGGTATGCTTGTTCTGGTGTCTTCCTGCCGGCGGTCCCGGATTTCCGGGAGTTCCTGCCGGACCGCGTCGGTTTGTTGCTTCCGGTGTCGTTTCGCATATCCTCTCGTTGATGGGGTGTGATTGGGCCTCCGTTTCCGGCTGCGGTTTCGGTATCAGGACCATCTCGTTCACCTTTCATTGGTCTGGGTCTTCGGCTCCGCTATTGAGTGTGCACTTCGGGGACGACGAAAAGAACCTCCCACAGGGGGCCGCATTGGTGCGGGTCCCTACGGACCCCTTTCTTTTGCGCCTCCCCGCCGTTGCCTTTTGCTTTATGGTGTTCCGCGACCAGTCTGCGGACTGGGAGAACCGGGCGTTATCCCTCGAAAGGGATTTCACTGATGCAGTGGGCCGGGCAGCCCCCGGATACCTAGCTCCCTTCCCCTGGATGATGCTGGGAAGGTCCGTTTGAAGCATGGGGGCTGTACGGGAAAGTGGTTTGGGCGAAACTTGCGGATGCGGAATGTTTCAAAGCTGAATTCCAGGGAAATCACCATCTGCCGGACCAAAGCGGCGAACACTTTCCGTCAAGGACTGGTTGCGGGAAATTGCAACTTGCAAGGGGATGGCGCTCAGTGTCTTTCGGCGTCCCCCCCGCATAGGTCGGGGGCTCGGCCCCTGCGTTGATGCCCGAGCGGTCTTCCGCCGATTGTTGTGGTATTTCTCTCGCATCGTGACCCTCCTCCGGTCGCCGGCGGCAATCGGTCGCCGGACCCGTATTCCTTTTCCAGTGTGGAGGGATGCAGTATCGAACTGGAACCCCCTATGGGGTGGTTCACCTGTGAACCAGGGTTTATACGTGAACCACCTTATTGGGTTTCGGGCGGGGCGTCTCAGTGGCGACGCCCTGCACGTGTACGGCAGTTTGAAGCTGAGCTCGGAAGGGTTAACGGAGCGGTTTCATAGCTGAAACAGACCAATGTCGGGGGCTTTCGGGCCGGTTTGGTGAACGGGTTTTGGGAAGGTCCGGTTCCAGGGCCATGGGACAGGGCCAGCTACGGGTTGGGCCAATTTGCCACGAGGGGATTCAGTGGATCGTGTGGCACGCCCCTACAGGACCTGGGGCATTTTGGAACATGGGCCAGGAGGCGGCCCGGATGACGGGACCGGGCGGGCCGAGGGATGGTTTCCCCGGCATCGACAACCTGCGGGAGCTGCGGCTGCGCGCGGTGCTCAGCGATTTGGTGAACGCCCACGGGCCGGGGAAGCTGGCGGAACGGCTGGGTGTGGACCGCAGACCCTGTGGCGTTGGCATCGGGGGCGCTGCTGCCGCCGCGCTTGGGCGGCGCCCTGGAGCGCATGCTGCCGGAACGGGCGGTGGCGGCGATGGAGGAGACTGGGCAAGGGTCAACGCACTGGAAGGGCCGAATGCGGGGCAGTGGGAAAATGGTCTGGCAAAAGGGACTGGGGTGACATTCGTGGAACGAAAAGTCCTAACGGGGAGCGGGTTCCTAATGCCCGGGCAGGCCGGCGTTGCCAGCAGGCCCCGGCTGGGTGGTATGCTGGATGGCAGTTTCGCGCCGGAGGGCTTCCCGTGCCGGAGAGGAGAGACCGGGTCAAACAGGCGATGTCCCCAGTCCATGCCCCGGCAATCTGCCGAGCCGGGGTCCCGACAGCCAGGTGGGGGCGGTGCCTGAAAACGGCTCAGAGGACAGCGGACGCTCGAAACCAACCTTGACAAGGCAGCTCCCCAAGGTGATCTCCATGGCGGCAAAGAGATTGATTATCAGCAGAAAGGGCTTCGACTCCACCCGCAGGCCGCGAGGCCCCAAGCGGGGTTACGCCGGCCTGGAATGGCCCTACGGCGGCGTGCCCAGTCCGGTCTTCCCCGACGGAAGCATGTACTCCCTGCCGGTCCCGGGAGAAGATGAGAGCATCACCGTGACCTACGGCGACCTCAGCCACCGGGTTGGCGGCGCCGAGGTCAACATCGGCAAGGTGGTGGAGGACCTCACCAGCACCCGGGGTCAACCCCCTCGCTGGACCAGGGACGATTTCACCTACGTCTCCCCCGACATCCGGGACCCGGTTTGGAGCACCTTGGACGAGCAACCAGGGCTGGTCGGGGCAGGCGGCGCGCAGGAGGGGCACCTGCGCAAGCAGGGCGTCGACAAGGACGACATCTTCCTGTTCTTCGGGCTGTTCCGGCGGGTTGAAGAGGTCTCGGGACGGTGGCAGTTTGTCCCTCGTGCGCCGGAGCAGCACGTGCTGTTCGGGTGGTTGCAGGTGGGAGCGATTCACCGGGAGGACGGAGAGGGTTGGCAGGGCGGATGGTATGTGGCCGGGGACGCGCTGCTAATCCCGGGCCACACCACCACGAGGCGCGGATACGGGGTCTTTGATCGCCTCGATGAGCGCCTGGTGCTTTCTGAGCCGAGCGCCGACCCTTCACGTTGGCGGCTCCCCCACTGGTTCTATCCCGAACCGCCGAGGGCGCCCCTTACCTACCATCCTCGCCCTCTCTGGCACCGGGATGAGCGATATGCCTACGTTCAGCGGCGCGGGCCGGGCCAGGAGTTTGTGCTGGATCTGCGGCACTACCCAGAGGCCCTGGATTGGGTTTCGCGGATCGTGGGAGACCTGGGCCGCAAACCATAGGCACGTGGCAACCGGGGCCGCCCGCCAGCCGGACTCCCGGACCGGCGTCCACTTAGCCGCTCAGGACCGGGTCAGCGGACATGCTCCCCGGACACCGACAGGGATGTGGCTCATTTTAAAGTTAGAGATGGCGCCAGCCGGCCCCTGGGTTCTGGCGGAGAGTTTCGCCGCTCCTGGCCGGACACGTCAGGGGTGTCCGGCGGGTTCGGGGAGGCCGGGCCGCTGCGGTCAGTCGGACGTACTTGCCGCCGTCGACCGGGACCAGCGGGAGCGTGAAGGGCCGGACTGCAATCGTTCTTGGGCCGTTTTCACAGTGGGTGGCCTGTAAGGAGATTTGAAACGCGTGGCAGCGGGCCGGCCAGGCCATTTTCAAAGCTGAATCGGGCAGTTTTCGGGGCTTCGGAGGGTGAATGCGGGGACGGAGTTTTTCCCGGCTCGGTGTCGGGTTTATTGCACCGATTATATTGCATCTCCGCTGGTTTGAAGCGTGAATGACGTGTGCCCCTATTCTGCTCTCCTTGACGGGATTGTGGCGGTTTCGGAGGGGGCAGGCGCCGGTGGTTTTCTGAAGGTCGGCGGCGGCTGGTCCTCGGAGTGGCCGTGCCCGGGGTGGCCGGACGTGGGAGGGTATCTCCGGGGACAGGACGCCAGAGGGGGGTCTTCCGCACCCCCCCTTACAAGGCTCGAAATTTCCAGGGGCGGGCTTGACGCTGGGGACGTGTACAGGAATCTGGATTTCGACGACATCGGTGGAAACGTGGAGATTCGTAGCTGAAACGGGGGAATTTCGCCCGTTTCAGCGGGATTGGAGCAAGCGATTGGTTTTAGTCCTGGTTCCGGTCAGCGGATACATCGCCCCTATTGGAACGGTACATTGCCGGGCCTGTTGGGACCAGGTCGGCGGGGCATCGGCCGTAGCTGAGAAGTGCATTTTGCACTGCCGGGGGAGTGGGGGTTGCCGGACGGACCGGCGACGGCTCGGCTGGGGTGCTGTGCCAGGATGCCGCCGCTGAACCCGGCCTGGCGGGATTGCCCGGGTGACCTTGATGGGAACTGGGGACGCGCCGGCGCTCGGGCTGACTGCGGGTACCTTTGCCGGTTCCGCGACCGTTTCAGCCGCCAGCCCCCGGGCCCGTTGACGGCGGTTCCTGTGCGGCCCGCGGTGCCTCCCACCGCAGGTGGGCCCGGGCGATGATGCGGGACAGGATGCGCAGCCCCCGTTGCCTCCGGTCTCGCTGCTCGGCGGTGCAGGAGACCGTTGATTTCGCCGGTGATATACGCACCCGCGTGGTCTTCGATCCGTTTGGCCTTCTCATTCCGATACTCCTGCTGGTTTACGACGGGAAGCTGGTCGGCAATCCCGACGTGCCGCCGGACTTCCGGCGTTCTTGAACCACTCTGCGGTCCCGGCGGGTTGAACGTTATCCCTCGGAAGGGATTTCATTGATGTAGCGGGCCCGGACGCCACTCAGACACATCGGTCCCTTTTCCCTGACGGTGCTGAGCAAGTCCGTTTTGAGGTCATTGGGCTGTACATGAAAACGGTTTGGGCGCAAAGTTGCAGATACGGGCTTTTCCAAGCTGAATCCCGGGGAAATTACCCCCTGCGGGATGAAGACGGCGAACACTTTCTGTCAAGGTCCGGTTGCGGGATATTGCAAAGTTGCGGAACAAGTTTGCGTCGTCGCTCGCGGCACGGTTGCTGCCGGTGGAAGTCCACCACAACCGGTAGGGCGCCCTGGCGGCGACGGCGGTGACGCCCTCCGTGAAGCTCGTCAACGGTTGCGGTCAGGGAAGGGGTGGGTCTGCGGAACTCCTGGTGGTCGTGGCGGTGGTGACCGTTGCAGACGGACCCGTGGGGCTGGCCTGGAGTTCCGGCGATGCTGCGGGGGGTTGATGACAGCGGTGGCGACGGTTGGGCACGGGTGAGGCGTGGCGAACGTGGCCCCCTTGTGGCCGGTGAAGGCGATAGCGGCGGCGTTCGGTGGCCCACTGTTTCCTGCCGGATTGTTGTCATATTCATGCCGCTTTCCCGCCAGATTGAAGTAAGTGATTTAGCTGAAGGGGCGCCCGGAGTCTTGTCAGGGGGTTGGCCGGGGTCGGATACTGGGTGTGTTGTCTGGCTTTACCCGGGTTTCCACTGCCATAGAAACCCGGGGGCGTGATCCCTGCTCGCCCGGGCCTGCTCCGCGAGGATTGAGATATTTCTCCCGGGAGCGCCCACGAGGGAATTGCTGACGGGATGGAGTGACGTTTCCTTCGCCCGCAGCCGGTGAACTCTTTACCCAAGGGCTGGAAAAAAAAGGTGGTGAAAGCCGGTCCAGGAGTGGCGCTTAGGTTTTTGTGAACACTTCGAGCGCGATGACTCCAAAGCCCTTGCGCCAACGCTCCCCGTGCCGGAAACTGGAGTATGTAATCAGGCTTTTGCCAGTGATTCTTGCCGAGAAAGCTGGAGGGTCCCGTTCCTGGACCCGGGATTGGCCGCATAGGGTCGAGCCCTGCTCTCCGAGCGGTCACCTGTGCTGGACTGACCAAAGGTATTGAGCATCGCGCTCTGCCGATGGGCGTCTGCTAGGGACATTCCCCGAGGCGCACGGTGCGCTTCACTAGGCATCCCAACCAAAGGCGGATTCCCTGCCCCACGGACCGAATCCAGGAGGTGGCAACCGGAAACAGCACGGTATTCCCGGCGTCCCTTTCCCTATCGGTTGTCCTGCGGAGTGGGTAACCTGCTTCGCTGACCCTTCACGCTACGGTCGGAACTGCTGACAAGTTTCGGCTGTCCCGTCATAACTGCGGAAAAGCTGCTGGACAAGAAGTAGCGGTGCCGCAGATTCACCATGCTCCGGTCGCTCGAGAACAACGGACCGGACGCTCTTGATTGCAACGCAGTTCCCACCGGCGCGCTGCCTGACGGCGTGGCCGCTGGCCCCACTGCCTTCCTCTCCCATTCCCCCACGGCAGTCGCCCGGCAACTTTCACCCTGGGCGAACTGCGCCTTGCGCCAGCCCCCAATCCGTCGTTCCGAATTGCGCCAACCCGCCCCTGGGAACAGTGCGCCCGGCGCCGGGCGGTTGGATTGTGCGGCTGAGCGTTACCCTGGGCGAACCTCGCCTTTGGCCAACCCTCATTCCAGCTTCACCATTGCAGCGCCCTACTCTGGGCGCGGTGCGTCCTGCGCCAATTCGCCATTCCCGGTTTGCCGTGGCAGGGCCGAACCGTGGGAGTAGTGCGTCCATCACCAGGAGGCACGGGAGGATGCCGATAGCCAGTGGAATGGGAGAGATCCCGGAGGGGTCGGGAAGCGATGTGGGCCAACGGCTGGTGCCACCAACACCACCGGCAAGAACCAAGTCAGCAACGGGCAGAACGTCAGCGATAACGGAGACAACCACGACCACTACCATACCGAGGAGGTGAAACACAGCAACGACGAACATCCTGAGTTCCAGGCGGCCATGAGCCGGTCGGATCAATCGGTGAACCGGCGATAAGTCCCAATTCCCGCTGCCCGCTGCGCGGCGCGGCGGCAACCGGGGAGGCTCCGTGGGGCCGCCGCTGACAATCGAATAGGTAACTACGAGCGGGGCCGTCTCTCCCATCTGCGGGGAGGCGGCCCCGCTCTTCGTTTTTCGCCAACTGGCGAACACCCAAGCGGCTGAATGGACCGCACCCAGAGACCTGCATCTTGAACCGGAGAGCGGGGTCGGTCCATTCGGGCCGGCCTCGCTTTCCGCCTTTCGGAGGAAACGAAATGACCACCACGATCACCAGCAACAGCAACATCACTGAGACTGCCCACAGCCTTGCGGCCACCTTCGACGGCCAAGGCGACACCATCGCCTTACAGGGCACGGAGACGCAGGCAGGGCAGGAAACGGCGCACCAAGGCAAGGCCGAGAGCGAACTGCGGGCCACCGCCCGGCGCCAGGGCCTCAACCTCAAGGAACTGGCCCACAGAATGGGCGTCAGCTACAGGTACCTGTGCCAGGTCAGCAGCGGACACCGGCCTTGGTCCCCGATGATGCGGGAAAGGGCGCTGGCCGTGCTGGGCGAGGTGCCCGGACAGGGCATCGTCTATCGCCAGGGCGGCGTGGTGTACGGCGGGCATAGCACCTACGTCCGGGAAAAGGCACGGGAGCGGGGTCTGACCCTGCGGCAGGTGGCGGACCGGACCGGGCTGAGCTACGGGTACGTAACCCAGGTGTCCCGGGGCCAGCGCAGCCTGAGTCCATCCGCTCAGGCACGGATGGAGTCCGTCCTAGACGCTCCCGTGAAAATCGAAGCCGCCCAGCCTGCCGACATCAACCCACAGGCCCTTTGGGAGCGCATGGATGCCCACCAGATCAGCCAGAACGAAGCGGCGCGACGGGCGGGCATCAGCACCGGCATGCTCTCCCAGATTATGAACGGCAAGCGCACCCCGTCCGGCGACGTGCTGCGGCGGCTGTACGAGGTCCTGTTCGCGCCCTCTGCGGCGGAACTGGTGGCGCCGGTCGAACTAAGGGTCATGGGCTGGAAGAAGGATGGGCGCCAGGGAGTGGTGGTCAAGGGCGCCGGCGGGCCTCACAGCGGCAACCAGCCGGGCGGCGGCACCGTCAGGATCGGCGGCCGCGTTCCCTGGGGCGCCCGGGTGCAGTATGCCTACACCACCGGCTACGACAGCCACGGACGGGTCTCCGTGAACCATATCGTGGATGAACGGGGCTGCTCCGCGATGCAGAAGCAAAGGTAGACGAAGCGCGAATAGCTAAACTGCCGTCCTGCCCAGCGAGTCGACTTGCTTCCGCTTACCGGATGATAGGGCAATGGATGTTACACAAGAAGGGACAGGTCATCGTAATACCACCGATGGCCTGTCTCTGTCGGCCATGTACGTGAGCCTTTTGGGTTTCCGTACTCTGTGCCTATTCGCCTCTACCGTCGTCGTCCACCAGTACGATGATGAACAGCCGGTGAAAGTCGTCCACTCTCTGGACCTTTCGCAACCGACACCGGGCAAGTGGGGACAGGGCTGCGCTTGCCTTTCATCAACTGGGAGGTGGCTGGGAGAAGACCGGACACAGGCGCCAACTGGTTCTGGGACAGGCCCAATTAGTCTCACGGCGGCGGAGTTGAGTACGGCGCGCGTGGAGTCGCGCCCGCGGCGTGCATCCGGTATGTCTACTTAATTCGCCCGGCTGGTCATGTATGCGTCCCCTTTTGCCTTGGGCCCCGTGTCCGCGACTGACACCGCCTTCACCCCGGACACGAGAAGGAATTCGACCCGAGCGGATGCTGCTATTGGAAATCGACCTTGTGGGCGGTGCCGTGGATCACCCTCCCAACTAAGCCGTCGGACAGCAGCCCGGCCAGCCTCTGGTCGATGGCAACGTGGGCCTCGCTGGTGATCATCGCCTGTCGCGCCGTGTCCAAGAAGGGCATCCGGCCCAGATGGTTCAGTAGTTCGCGGTCTGAGACGCTCAGGTATCGAGCGTAACAGACGGGAGGCGCGGTGGTCAGCAGGCGGGTGTCAGTACAGTTCTTCGAGAAGGTTGTCGATACTGTTCTTCTGGACCGAATTGATGGCAGGGGATACCTAATGATACCTGTCAAGATTGCGGCGGGTGGGCGCGGTATTCTCAACGGCCAGAAACAGAAAGGGAGACCGACAACCAACTGGCATCGCCTATCTGTCCACAGTATGTTGCCTTGTCCGCGTTGCTGGCGGACTGTAGCAACTCGGACCGACCGTTTGGCAGGTGTGCCAGCGAGACTCTTTGAGACCCAAGAATTCAGTGCGTGATCCGAATGCCTCTGGTAAGATTGTGTGAGCACGCAAGCATTCCCAAGACCTGACACTCTTGGGCGATTTTCGGGGTATCGAGAAGGTGTCTTCCCCCCGAAGAATAGTAACGGAGGCGCTATGAGCACCAACGACAGTTCCCTTCACCATGAAAGATGGGCTGCCGAGAATGCTTTAACACCCAATACTTCCACAGAGCCCAGTGCCCTTGAGAAGAGGCTGTCCGAACTGCGGGCTCAAGGAATCCTGAGCGGAGGAGAGGGGCCAAGAGAAACCCTACGCCCGGTCGCTCGTGTTCCTGGTGCCCTGGAGAGGTTTCTCAAAGCGCGAGATTAAGCACTGGTGGCCTGAACCTATGACACTACGAATGCCTTTGGTGGCGTATGTCGACCCGTCCGCGTTGATAGCCGAGGTCTTAGGTGAAGAGCTGTTCCAAAGTTCCACTCGCCTTCGACTCGAAGCGTTCCCGCATCTGATGTCATCGAACTTCCTTGAGGCAGAGTTGCGGGTGGCATTTAGACGAGAGCAGGAGGACTTCGACACGAGTTCAATATCCAGCATCGCTTGGATTTTCCCGAATCGTAGGATGGAAGATGAAATGGCGAGGGTGTTGGAAATCTCCGAGCTATCACCTGCTCGCGTTTGGCACCTCGCCACGGCTCTGTTTTTCGCAAAAGTCTTGCAAAGTCAGATAGCTTTCATAACGTTGGATGAGCAACAAGAAACCGTAGCCCGAGAGTTGGGCTTTCCGATTCCATAGGGAGAGCAGCTATGCCAACACTTGATTTCAAAGGCAAGCAACACATCTACGCTCACCACCTGACCATTCCTTACCGGCCGCTGGTTGCCGACGTTGAGCGGTCTCTTAACCCGGTAGACGTAGACGACAACCTCATTATCCACGGTGACAACCTGCACGCGCTGAAGGCCTTGCTACCCCGCTACGCAGGCAAGGTCAAGTGCATCTACATCGACCCACCCTACAACACTGGCAACGAAGGTTGGGCCTATAACGACAGGGTAAACAGCCCACTTATGAAGGCGTGGCTGAAAGAGAATGCCCCAGTGGACAATGAGGACCTCGAACGCCACGACAAGTGGCTTTGCATGATGTGGCCGAGGATACAGCTTCTCAAAGAACTGTTGGCCGAAGACGGCATTATATTTGTGTCCATTGACGATAACGAGCAACACCATGTTCGAATGCTGATGGACGAAGTTTTTGGAGAAGCGAACTTCTTCTGCCAGGTCATTGTCCGCTCAAATAGCCGCGGCCAGACCTACAAGCAAATCGCAAAGACACACGAGTATCTCTTTGTTTATGCGAAGACCGTCGGAACAGAGCTTTTCGGACTAGACAAGAAGGATGAAAAGAATGACTTAAATAAGTCTGACGACATTGGCGCTTACAATTTGAGGGAGTTAAGGAACAGGAATCCCAAATTTGGCAGGCATAATCGGCCCAATCTGTTCTATCCGTTCTTTGTTGATCCCGACAATGAGGACGCAGAGGGACTTCATCCAGTCGCAGTTGGAGAATCTGAGGTCTACAACATTAGGGTAGAGCCCTTTAACTCAAACGGTGATGAGAGTTGCTGGAGGTGGAGCATAGAACTTTCGAGTGCCAACATTCAGGCTGAGACAAAAGCGAGCAATATTGTTGCAAGGCGCAGGCAGGATGGGTCTTTCTCTATCCATGAAAAATATAGAAAGACTACATACACACCTAAGTCCATTTGGGACGAGAACTCTGTTCTTAATGAGACAGGGACCGTAGAGTTGCGTGAACTTGGACTATCTGGTCTATATGATTTTCCTAAACCACGCAACCTCGTACAACAGTGCATTCGGCTTGCCTGCGATGCAGAGGACATTATCCTAGACTCCTTTGCCGGTTCCGGCACAACGGCTCATGCCGTTCTTGCTTTGAACCAAGAGGACGGCGGCAACCGTAAGTTTATCCTCGTCGAGTGCGAGGACTACGCAGATACCATCACCGCCGAGCGAGTTCGCCGGGTTATTAATGGAGTGCCCAACGCGAGGGATACCCTGCTGAAGGAAGGGCTTGGCGGTTCCTTCACCTATTGCACTTTGGGCGAACCGATTGACGTGGAAGGGATGCTAACCGGCAAAGCGCTGCCAGAGTATTCGGCTCTTGCTGCTTACCTGCTCCATACTTCGGACGGGCTTTCCGTTGGGGCCTCGACATTGACTCCGCAAAATGACGACGGCCTGTTTTATAGTAGCGACACGACCAATTACCACCTCTTGTATGAACCCGACTTCGATTACCTCAGAAACAATGGCGGGATGCTGAATGAAGAGCGGGCCAGGCGCATCAACGAACTTTGCAAGCAGGATGGCAGGAAGGCCGTCGTTTTCGGGCCTGGCAAATATATCGGACAACGAGAGTTGACCTCCCTTGGAATCACCTTCTGCCAGTTGCCTTACGAGATCCACAGGACGGGGCAATAGGTGCTTGGCGATGGAATTGAAGGATTATCAGACCAATGCTCTTGATGCTTTTGCCGCCTGGCTGGATGCGCTTACCACGGCACGGTTACAGTCTGATGCAGCCGTAAACGCCCTGAAGCAAGCTGGGCCAGCCATAACAATCTCTGAGGAACTCTACAACTTTCCCAAGATCGCTTGGCAGCAAATGAAGGATGCTAGGCGTGTTGCAGATACTGCCGGTGAGTACGTCAGCCGAACTGATGACGCCAGCCGGCCTATTCCACATATTTGCTTCAAGGTCCCTACTGGGGGAGGTAAGACCCTGCTTGCTGCCGCTGCGTTGCAGCGACTCCGGCGGCAAACTGGCTTGACGCTTTGGGTCATGCCGACGCGGGCCATTTACGAACAGACCAAGGCCGCACTGCGGAGCAGGGAGCACCCGTACAGGCAGATGCTGGAAATCGCCAGCGCCGGACGGGTCAAGCTGCTCGAAAAGGATGACCTGTTCACCAAGGCGGACATAGAAAATTACCTCTGCGTGATGCTGCTGATGTTACCGGCGGCCAATCGGCACCGGGGCCGTGATTTTCTGCGGATGTTCCGGGACTCGGGGCGGTATCCCACCCTCTTCCCGGACAGCGACGACTTGCTCGGGGATGCCAGGCTGCTCAATGACTATCCTGATTTGGAGCGGATTACCGACGACGGACCGGTTAAGCACAGTCTTTTCAACGTCTTCAAGATGCTGCGCCCAGTGGTGATATTGGATGAGGCGCACAAGGCCTATGGCGCTCGCAACCTGGAGGCCAACGAAGAGTTTGCACGGTCGGTCAACCGCTTGGACCCCAGCCTGGTGATTGAAATTTCTGCCACGCCAAACCGGGGAATCAGCAACCTGCTGGTTGACATTACCGGAGTGGAACTAAAAAACGAGGAGATGATTAAACTGCCGGTGCAGGTGACTTCGTTCACCAATGCCGACTGGCATTACACCTTGGGTCAGGCCCACGATGAGTTGGAGCGCCTCAATACGGAAGCGAGGTCACTGGCGATGGGTGAAGGCCGCTACATTCGCCCAATTGCTGTTGTGCGGGTAGAGCGCACGGGCAGGGACCAGCGAGACGGCGAGCGCGTCCACTCGGAGGACGTAAGAGAGTATCTGACCCAAAACCTGGGTGTTCCCGAAAATTCCATTGCCGTTAAATCCTCCGAATTGGACGAATTGGGCCATGAAGACCTGCTGTCTGAGTTTTCGCCGGTGCGCTGGGTCATTACCAGGGCCGCCCTTATGGAGGGTTGGGATTGCCCCTTTGCCTACCTGTTGGTAATGCTAGACAACACCCGCGCCCAGCGAGCAATTACCCAGTTGGTGGGCCGCGTGATGCGTCAGCCTCACGCCAGACGTACCGGACGGGAATCGCTGGATCAGTGCTATGTCTATTGCTGGAACACAAGCGTCGGCGACGCTGTGGCGCAGGTCAAGCGGGGTTTGGAAGAGGAGGGCTTGACCGGCCTAGGGGACGCAGTGACCAGCGACTCGACTGAATTCCGGCGCATTACCCTACAACGCCGGGAAGGGTTTGAAGGAAAAGATATCTTCCTTCCTCTGGTTCTGCATAAGCGTGGTGAAGGGTGGGGCGAGTTAGATTACCAAGCCCATATCCTACCGGAAGTTGACTGGAACGCTATCGAGTCTCCCGACCCAAAGAGCAGCCTCCCGGACCGTGCAGTCCGGCAATCGGCAAGCGTTGACGTTGGTGATGCGCTTCCCGTTTTTCATCCTGAGAGAGAGTTGGACATTGCCAAAGAGGTCCAGGTAAATTGGTTTGCCCGCCGGTTGTCAGATGTAGTTCCCAATCCGTGGCAAGCGGCTCGCATCGCACAGCAATTTGCCAAGAAACTTCGAGACGATGGCGACACAGACGACGAAATCTATGAACGCCGTTCCTACCTGGCTTTCGCGCTCAGGGATCATGTGGCGAATCAGTTGCAGCTCCAGGCCGAGGAAGTTTTCCGAGAGAAGTTGCGTGACGGGAAAATACGATTTGACCTGGAGGCGGGACAGCCTAACTTCCGCATGGTCGAAAACTACGAAATACCAATTGCCAGCGATGCCGCGCTCCTGGCGGGAAACGACGGGCGACAGGTACAGCTCAGTCTGTTTGAACCTGTATATGCGCAGCAGTTCGATTCAACTCTGGAACGTAACTTCGCTCGCTACCTAGATGAACAGAAGGCTCTGAAATGGTGGCACCGGGTGGCTGTCCGGCAGCGTGGCGATTACTATCTCCGAGGCTGGAAGCAGGAGCGAATTTGGCCTGATTTCGTGGCCATGGGCGGTGAAACTAAGGGCAAACCCCACGTATTGGTCTTCGAGACCAAAGGTGAGCATCTGCGCGGCAACCCGGACACGGACTATAAGCAACGAGTGCTTGAGACGCTCCAAGACGCCTTCAATTGCGGAACCATGACGATCAAGGATGGCCCGGCCAAAGGCACGTTCCGGTTGGTGTTCAACGAAGCCGAGTTCCCCGAGGCGCTGGCAACGCTGGGAGGCACTTACAAGGCGGGATAGGGTGGAGCATTGGAACCCGGCTGGAACTTGCCGATACTGCTGGCTGCTGGGCCGTTAGATTAGAGACTCCTTTCCGTTCTTATACTGGCCCCGTTGGAGTTCGTATGGTTTCCCAAGAGAGTCTTGAAATAGCAAGACTGAGATTCCTCGCTGATGCCGCTGTGCTGAGGTCTATTTGCAACCCGGATGCTATAGGGGGCTTGAATTCTGTCATTGGGGATCGAACTCGAAGAAGAGGCCGAGACTGTTACCGCCTTTGCAACGGGTTCAAGTGGCTGGCCGGAGTGGCCACTTACAGCTTGCTAGAAGGAATCATCGACACACCAGAACTGCTAGGCCTGGATTGGGATCAGCGGGCATGGACTTGGTGGCGCGACAATAGATACGAAGGGAGTTCCACACTCCCTTCTGCGTTCACGAACCCATCTTCTGACCTAGCTGGCGTGGGTGGACGGCTGTTCAGCATTCTTTCGTTGCTCAGGACCTCTGGCGATTCGTGGGAACGGATGGTAGAGGCGTTAGGACATGCTCTGTCGATATCTGAAACCCTATGGACGATAGCACTGGATTGTGAAGTGTCGCCAATCAGAGACTGTCCTGGTGATTTTACAGTACAAGAAGCAGTCCAATTGAGGGCGTTGGAGCGCCTCCTTGACTACCTAAAATACGAGCGCGCCAAGATGCCGTCAGCTTACGAATTCATTTGGAGCAACAATGCAAGCGCTAACGAAGTGCCTCAAGAAGAGGATGTGTTCGGCGATGACGTGCTTGATGAACTTGACACCGAGCTATCGCCACTTCCCGATATGCCGTTCAGTTCAAGCGTGCCTGTGGAGTGGGCGACTGGAGTAATTGCGGGGACGTGCATTGCCATCCAACAACTCAGATCAGCCGGGGACAAAGAGTTTGACCCAGGAGAGGCCTTTCGAAAATTCACCAATGGCGATGGGACAGTGATCGGATTGCTCGAAGACCTTGTGAAGGCACCTTTTCAGGATCAATATGTCGAGTTTCCTAGCCAACATTTTGGACTCACGGGACCACGGCATCTGACAAGTTACGACTTGACGAAATTGCAAGGTCCGGTTAGTCGGGTGTCGGACCCGGAGAGGCTCGCAGCCCTGCTAGGAGTCGAAAACAAGCTTGTCGCCTCAAATGGCCCTCTCGACCACGAACAATTCGCAACGGTCATCTCGGGCCTTGCCTCGTTAAACGACAGTCCCGATTCCATCAAAGTTGTTCGGGTAAGTCACTCGCAGAGTGACGATGATCTCAACTGGTTCTCACTCGCGGTGCGTGTACCGAGGATCGGCCCGATGAGCAACGCTTCACTGTGGTGGATTTTCCACAAGATCTATGCTACTGGTACTCTAGAGCCGGACTGCATCATTGCGGAACGAAGAGTAAACGATACGCTGGACGCATTCAAGGAACCCATTGATTTGGAAGAACTGAGTGAAGTTAGTGCCAACGACTTGCTCGCGCTGAGTTCCTCTCCCGCTTGGAAATTCCTCCACGCACATTCCAAACGTATCCAAGAAGTCAATTCTGACCTGAGGGGGGCAATACCGGAGTTGGTGTCGGCTCTCCTGCTTTCCCATTGGGGCTACCAACACATCAAGGCCAACTTCAAACCGTCGGCTTTGGGTGGGAGGGAAATAGACGCGGGAGGAATCCTCCTGTCGGAGGACGGTTGCGACTGTTTCGTAATGGAAGTAAAAGGGAGCGCGGAGACTGACGAAGACCTGGAAAACCAAATCATAAGGTTCAAGGCAAAACTCGACGACCTTAGAGAGCAGCTGCCACAGCTCAGCATAGATATGGGTTTCGCAGGCACCATCAAGACCGTCTCAGGGCTGTTCGTATCTATGTCTGACTTGACCCACTACGAGCGTGGCTCGTATGGGGTGGAACTCTGGGACTTCCAAAGGTTTCAGGAAGCGCTTCGCGCTGCCGGAGTGTCCGAATTTTACAGGAATTTACTGAAGAAGACTTCCTTAACGATTGTAATGAGGGATTTCGGGGGCCTGCCCGATATGTCTCTGTTCGAGGATGATCTGCCGGACATGGAGAACTTATCCATTGAGGACTTACCCTACGACGAATGAGAGTCCAAATGAGATTGGGCTTTCGCATGGGATTGAATCGAAATCTCGTGACATCTTTGAGATCAACTCAAACTAAAACGAATGGTCGCCAATAGGACAATCGCAGGGCCCACTTAGGAGCACCACCAATTTTTGAACAGGTGCCAATTGGACTGCGTATGCTGATGAGTTTCCCAGACCAAAGTCACATCAACCGAGTTCGGGATGCCCTGTGGCAACGTCCTGACGGAGCTTCCGTGATGGTGGGAAGTGGTTTCAGCCGGAACGCTGTGCCAGTCCGCCCAAACGTCGGTGCCCTGCCCACATGGGACCAGGTTATAGAGAGGCTCCACGAGGAGCTGTATCCGCAAGAGAAGAGCAGCATCCAACGGGACGCCCTGCGAACCGCCCAGGAATACAAAGCCGCGTTCGGAAGAACCCAACTGCACGAGGCACTACGAAAGCTGGTGCCTCACGAAGGATACAACCCCAGCCCTGCACACCGACGTCTTCTAAACCTACCTTGGGCAGACATCTACACTACTAACTGGGACGACCTTCTGGAACGAGCAAGGAGCGACATTGCCGAATGGGATTACAGTGTCGTTACCAGCATGGACCAAATCCCGATGGAGCCCCGCCCGCGCATTGTGAAGCTGCACGGCTCGCTGCCCGGGCAATTCCCGCTGATCATCACGGAGGAGGACTACCGTACGTACCCAACGAAGTTCGCTCCGTTCGTCAACACTGTCCAACAGGCCATGATGGAGACGGTATTCTTCCTGATCGGATTCTCTGGAGAAGATCCAAATTTCCTGAACTGGTCGGGATGGGTCCGCGACAATTTGGGAGCGTCTGCCCCGAAAATCTACTTGGCAGGGTATCTGCAACTATCGCAGCACCGGCGACGGATGCTGGAGGAACGAAATGTAGTCCCGATTGACCTTGCGCAACACCCACAGAGCGCCAAGTGGCGAGAGCAGAACCTGCACCACCAGTACGCTACGGAATGGCTCCTTCATACCCTGGAGAACGGGGAACCATACGACGTTACCGACTGGCCTTTACTGCCGAGCAAGCAGCCAATCGAGATACCGGAGGTTCTCCAACCAGTCGACACTGTAAGCTCCGTACTTCCGAAAATCGAACCAACAACACCGGAACCAGAGGGGGAGGCATCTGATGCGGAAGTCAGAGAGATTACCGAAATCTGGCGTCACAACAGGCTGATGTACCCGGGTTGGCTAACAGTGCCCAGTTCCAGTCGTCATGGAATGGAGTGGAAAACGAACGAATGGGGACACAAGATATTGTTGTCCCTTGCAAACCTCACGACAACTGAGTGCCTGTATGCCCTAAGGGAATTGGTGTGGCGCGAGGAAGTCCTACTCGTGCCTATGCACCCTAATTTTGAGTCTGCGATAGAAGAAACCCTAAATGCGATTGACTGCCACGGTCATATCTTGGACGGTGTGCACTCTCCCAACGAGGACTGGCCCGCAATCCGGGAGAGTTGGCGTTACTGTGCTGCCGCGCTACTCACTGCGGCGAGGTACCGCCTTGACCGAGATGCCTTTGAAAAGTGGATAAAGGCTTTGACGGCTTTCCAAAGCGAAGATTCGGAGGTCCAGCATCGGATTCACCACGAAAAGTGCCTCTGGGCAAACTACGACCTGGATTTCAACTCACTCAACGACTTGCTGGCAGATTGGCAAACCGAAAACTGCGACCCTGCCTGGATGATGCGAAAGTCAGCCGTGCTCTGGGAGGCTGGACATGATAGCGAAGCTGAGGACGTACTACAGCGTGCCATAGTTGCAGTCAGGTCAATGCCAGAGGACGAACGCAGCATAGCCGGCCCGTCACGAGAAGCGTGGGCAACGCTAGTTGCGCTGGGCTGGGACAATCGTCAAATGCACCTCAAGCGTCTCAGGGACCTGGCACCGTTCAGATGCGACGCATTCGACGAGCGGCAGTCGGTCTTGGATGCAATGGGAGAGAAAGGGGCGGAAGATGAACCTCCCGTATTCGACGTCAATAGGCGACGAGGTACCGGTGTCCGTTTCAGCAACTACGACCCGCAGTCCGCTGCTTATCGGGCGATCCGCCTATCAGAGGTTGCTGGCATTCCACCCTTCGCAACGGCCCTCGCTACGAACCTAAGACTTCCAACGAACGTATGGGCCAATGTCCTAAAGAAAGCCGCCGAGGAGATGGCTCGCGAACACTTAGAATTCGCCATACGATTAGTGCTGCGTAGCAGTAGCGGCCACAATGACAAGACGCTTGGTAGAGTATTGTCGCGGACAAGGTTAGCAACCTTGCCCACCAAACGGGCGGAGAGCTTGGCAGAAGCCTGCCTTGGAGTCATAAACACATCATTACAAAATTCAGTGACGGCAGAACTTCAACCAAGAACCGAACCTGCTATTGAAGTGCTGTCGCGCCTTGCGATCCGGGTAGGTCCTGACCTGTCTGAAACTATCTTGGACAAGGCGCTGGAATGTTGCCGAGACCCTCGCCTAATGAGAGGGACCTCAGGTACGGTAATCCGACATCTGCTAGAACGCTCATGGGAAGCGCTACCCGATGAAATCCGTCACCGCCGTGCCATAGACCTAATGAACGCCCCGATAGCCGGTTTGGACAGCGAGCCCCCGTTGATGGGATTCGCGTGGGCAGATCCTGTGGAGCTGTTCGCAAATGACAGTACCATCTTGCGGCGCACATCGGACAACGAACACCTTTGGAAATCAGCCATTAGCCTGGTAGTACGTGGGCTAAGTGGGAACGGAGTTGTCCGACACAAAACTTCGATCAGGATGATCCCACTGGTACGTTCCGGTTTACTCACAGACGAGGAATCGCAGGAAATTGCCCATGCCCTTTGGAAAGAAACCACTATCCAGAACGGGCTGCCCGCGAATCTTGCCATGTTTGATTGGGCGCTTCTAACCTTCCCCGAGACCGAGCTAGGACTAACGCAGAAGCGTTTCATCGCCAAATGGCTTACAGGAGAATGCAATACTGGATGGCAGCACAAACCTTCGATTGAGATATTTGGGAACTCCACTAACGGGCTGAACCACGATCCTCATGATGTGGACAGCCGCCTTTGGCAGGTTGGAGAAGCAATGATGAGCCTTCGAAGCCGAGGGCGGAGTTTGAAGCTTTCCGACGTTGAGAAGACAAACCTCCGAGAATTGGTCGAAGTCTGGGCTGATGCCACCATGCCAGAATTTGCCGCGCTTGATCATCCGCTTTTTTCGCACGTCGGATATGCTCACAAAGAACGGCTCCGCGCCGTCACCCAAGTTTTCCCTGCCATCACTGGAAAAATAGGACTGTCCGAGGAAGTGGGCGAAAAACTCTTCGCTAAATTAAAGACGTTGAACGAAAATCAGATTCCAGCACTTGCCTTGGCCATAAGCGTAGTCAAAGCCACACCAAAGCGGTTGGCAGACGTCGCTACGTCGTTGCGGGTTGGAATGACATCCAATGAAAGAGACCTAGCGGCTGACGCCGTGGAAGCGGTGCGTCTGTGGATTGAAGCAACGTTGAATGCCGATTCCGGCACGCCTCATCCCCCGGAAGACTTGGTGCGCGAAATCGGGATCGCCATCGCCTCACGCAGGAGGCCAGTATTGCCGGGTGCCCTGGCAACAGCACGGTGGATATTCGCGGACGGGGGTCAAATCCACAAGAAAGCCATCCAACATCTAGCTCTAGACGGACTGACCTACCTTGCCGAGGAACTGCGCTACGACCGTGAACACGACACTCCAGACGATGTTCCCCTGCAACGGCTTTTCTGCGCGCAACTGGCGGAATCAATGGCGAAAGATGGGCTAAACCAACATCCGGCAGTTGTTCGCTGGCTCGAGATAGCCAGGGAAGACCCATTGCCCGAAGTCCGCCAGGCCGTCGCCCAAGACCAAGAAGTCGAGGACAATGACAACCGCCTTAAGGGGCCAGAAGAAGAAGACAGTGAAATTACCCCCTGATCCGAAACTGGCCGCGACACAGTTCAGAGTGCTGCAGGTCCACGACTTTCGGGACAACAACGGGGGAATGACAAGCTCCCTTGCAGGAACGGCGCCCCTATGACATCGCTCGTTGCAGGATGTGCTGCCTCAAACTTCGCCTGGCCGTTCATACGCTGTTTGGAGAGGCGTTGCTATGCCTCGAATGAAATTGGTCACGGTCAGGTTTTTACCACTCCGCTTTTGCGGCAAGTTAGTGGTAATGGCCAGCACATCCGCTGGGATACCAACCTGGGACCATTGGGAATGCTGCTAGATCTCTCCCTGCGGTTATCCCTCGCAACGGTCATAGCTTCAAGGCAATAAACCAAAAGCCCTTGCGAAATCGCAAGGACTCTGAAAAGCCACCCCCTTACCAACACCAAAGAGTTTGGCCTTGTTGGGGTCTACGCCGGGTACCAAATTGCTATATAACCAAATTGAACCTGATGTGAAAAGTTCTTGATTTTATCCAGCTTGGTGGGCCTGTCTTGACGGTAGGCAGTACCATCTTTGAACTGTGGATGGGATTGTAATGAACAGCATCCCTGAGCGAACATCGGATAAAAGGGCCGTCCGTCATGCAGTTCCACTGCCGCTCACGATTGAGTACCTGATTCTCTCCCAGATCTCTGGCGTACTCTCGAATCGAGTGAATCAAGGACGAGTTTGCGACATGCCAACAATGCAGCAAGGAAATCCTGGTCAAAATCGAGAGCATGCTCCTTGTACCGCAAAATTGCCGACCCGATGAAGTCGGGTTGATGAAATATGGACAATGCGCTGGAGTCCACCTTCTGGTTCATGCCCACCTTTCCTTCAGCGCGTTCGTCAATGTGTTCAAAAGCGTCTCGCATATCCTTGAGAGCCGGCTGAACCCTCCGCAACTCATCCGGCAAACAGAGGTCGCCGCAGTGCTTTTCGATCAGAGTTACAGCCATCGTTGATGCCCGATACAATGCCACGACCGCTATTTCGGCTGTGGCGAGAGCACTGAACATGGCATATCTCCGGTTAATTCCATCCTGGTCGATTGTAGCGTTTCGGTCTTTCATTGCTTCGGACCAACTCCGGTGGGCAGCGTCCAACCTTCTCGCTAGGGCAAAGATGAAGAGATAATAGCCCAGTTGCTCTCCCATAAACTGGTGCATGGTCCAAATTGTGTTGGCAACCGGGGCATACCCTCCCATTCCTACTGGACTGTGCGCATCTACCTCATCCGAGCCTATGCTTAGCCTGCCAGCGCGGATTACCAATTCTTGCCCAGCCTCGACATGAACGACCTCCCCGGTATCGACCTCTCCGGGTCTCAGTGACCTTGCGAATACCTTGTTACCTTCCCGCCCGTCCGGCACTAGCCTAGCAACCCATATAGGCTCGCCTTCGGACTGTGCATTACTAATGTTGTCCACAGAATATCTCCAAATATCCCTATAAATAGGCCCAGCCTTCCGACAATACCTCCGCCTGTTCCAATACCGTCCGCGTCGCCTTCTCCTGCTTGTCGGGCGGGTACCCGTGCTTGCGCAGGATACGCCGGACCAAGACACGGAGCTGTGCCCGCACGTTTTCCCGCAGCGTCCAGTCAATGGTAACGTTGCGCCGGACGGTCTCCACCAACTCGCGGGCGATGGCGCGGAGCGTTTCGTCACCCAGAACCTGCACGGCGCTGTCGTTGGTTTCCAAAGCGTCGTAGAAGGCCAGTTCGTCATCCGTCAGGCCCAGCCTTTCGCCCCTGGCGGCGGCTTCCCGCATCTCACGGGCTAGTCGGATCAGCTCCTCAATCACCTGCGCAGCTTCAATCGCCCGGTTCTGATAGCGGCGGAGGGTTTGTTCCAGCATCTCGGCGAAGGAGCGAGCCTGCACCACGTTGGAACGCCGGCGGGCTGCCACCTCGCCTCGCAGCAGCTTTTGCAGCAACTCCACCGCCAGATTGCGCTGGGGCATTCCCTGTACCTCGGCCAGGAATTCCTCGGACAGCACTGAAATGTCCGGTTTGTCCAACCCCGCTGCCGCGAAGATGTCCAGGACCCCTTCCGAAGCCACGGCCCGGGAAACGATCTGGCGTATCGCCAGGTTCAGCTCCTCGTCCGATTGCGCATCCGTGGGAGACGACTTGGACAACGCCGCCCGCACCGTCTGGAAGAACCCCACGTCGTCACGCATGCGGTGGGTCTCCACGTGGGGCACGGCCAGGGCGAAGGCCTGGGAGAGTTCGCGGACCGCCGCCACGCAGCGGTCTTTGCCGTTTTCTCGACCCAGAATGTGTTCCTGAGCAGCCGGAAGAAGCCCCAACCGCTCCGCTGGCCCGCCGGACGTCCACTTCGACCAGTCAAAGCCGTGGAACAGGGCGCAGCACACTTCGTGCTTTTCCAGCATCACCGCCACCGCCTCTTCCTTGTCGATGGCGGCGCGCCCGGTTCCTCCGCTTTCAGTATACGTGGCCAACGCCCGCCGCAGGTCGTTGGCCAATCCCAGGTAGTCCACCACCAACCCGCCGGGCTTGTCCCGGAACACCCGGTTCACCCGGGCTATCGCCTGCATCAGCCCGTGTCCACGCATGGGCTTGTCCAGGTACATGGTGTGCAGGCTGGGCGCGTCGAAGCCGGTCAGCCACATGTCCCGCACCAACACCACCTTGAATGGGTCGTCGGGGTCCCGGAAGCGATTGGCCAATGTCTCCCGGCGGGCCTTGTTCCTCACGTGCCGCTGCCACTGCGGCGGGTCCGATGCTGAGCCGGTCATCACCACCTTGATGGCGCCCTCGCCATCATTGCCGCCATGCCACTCCGGTCGCAGGCGAACCAGTTCCTCGTACAGGTCAACGCAGATGCGGCGGCTCATGCAAACCACCATGGCCTTGCCGTCCAGCGCTTCCAACCGGTCCTCGAAGTGGTCAACTATGTCCTCGGCTATCTGCCTCACCCGGTCGGGAGCGCCGACGACGGCCTCCAGTTGCGCCCACTTGGTCTTCAACCGCTCCCTTTGCTCGATTTCCTCGCCCTCGGTGGCCTCCTCAAAATCCGGGTCAATGGTGGGACGCTCCGCTTCCTTCAGTTCCAGCCTTGCCAGGCGGCTTTCGTAGTGGATGGGCACCGTGGCCCCGTCCGCCACGGAGCGCCGGATGTCGTAGATGCTGATGTAGTCGCCGAACACGGCCCGGGTGTTGGCATCCTCAAGTTCAATGGGCGTGCCGGTGAAGCCCACGAAGGAGGCGTTGGGCAGGGCGTCGCGCATGTGCCGGGCGTAGCCGTCGATGAAGTCGTACTGGCTGCGGTGAGCCTCGTCGGCGATGACCACGATGTTACGCCGCTCCGATAGGGTGGGATGACTGTCGCCCTGCTCCTCGGGAAAGAACTTCTGGATGGTGGTGAACACCACGCCGCCGGCCGCCACCGACAACTTCTGCCGGAGGTCGGAGCGGCTCTCGGCTTGTACCGGAGGCTGGCGCAGCAGGTCCTGGCAGCGGGAGAAGGTGCCGAAGAGCTGGTCGTCCAGGTCGTTGCGGTCCGTGAGCACTACGATGGTGGGGTTCTGCATGGCCGGCTCCCGGACAATGGCCCCGGCGTAGAAGGCCATGGTGAGGCTCTTGCCCGAACCCTGGGTGTGCCAGACCACTCCGATTCGCCGGTCGCCGGGTTCGCCGCCGGGCCTGCGTCCCGACTCGTAACGGCCGCGTTCCTCGCTGACGGCCCGTTCCGCCTGCTGCAACTCCGCCGCCCGCAGGGTTTCACCCACGGCGGCGCGGACGGCGTGGAACTGGTGGTAGCCGGCCAGCTTCTTCACCGGCTTGCCGCTGCCGTCGTCGTCAAACACGACGAAGTCCCGCAGCAGGGCCAGGAAGCGCTCCGGTTGGCATACGCCCTCCAGCATCACCTGCAACTCGGTCAGGCTGGAATCCGCCAGTGTTTCCCCGGTGGTGGTGCGCCAGGGCTTGAACCATTCCTGCCCTGCTCCCAGGGCGCCGACGCGGGCGGCCAAACCGTCGGAGACCATCAGGATTTCGTTCATTGCGAACAGGGTGGTAAGGTCGGCCTGGTAGGTCTGTAACTGCTGCCAGGCGGTCCAGACGGTGGCGTCCGCGTCGGCGGGGTTCTTCAGTTCGATTACCCCCAGGGGCAGGCCGTTGAGGAACAGGACGACATCGGGGCGGCGGGTACTCCGGTTCCCGCCCACCGTTTCCGCGACGGTTAACTGGTTGACCGTCAGCCAGTCGTTGTTGGCGGGACTGGCGAAGTCTATAACCTGCGCCGGCTGGCCCCGGATACCGCCGTCGCCGGCTCGGTATTCCACGTTGACGCCGTTGACCAGCATCCGGTGGAACTCCCGGTTGCGGGTCTCCAGGGTGGCCCCTTCGGGCCGGGTCAGCTTGCGGAAAGCATCTTCAACCGCCGAGTCGGGCAATGCCGGGTTCAGCCTGGCCAGAGCATCCCGCAGCCGTCGTTCCAGGACCGCCTGCCCGTAGTCGGCCCGCTCCGTGCCCGGCGTATCCGGAGCAATGTTCGGGCCATGGGCCGTCTGCCAGCCCAAGGCGGCGAGCCACTCCAGGGCGGCATGTTCGACGTCGGTTTCGGTGAGGGTAGTCATGGCTATTCACGAATGCGGATACGCGAATCTTCAACGATCCAAAGTTGGCCTTGCAGTGAAGTGGTCAGATTCTCAAGCAGACGAACTCCGACCTCTAGGAGGTCTTCTCGCAACTGGCTGGATACACGGAGCACCACAATCCCCGGATAGCGCCGGGGTGGATAAACCCTGATGTCTGAAAAGTCCAGGTCCAGCGTAACAAGCGCGCGACCCTCGTTGAGACAGACAGCGGCAATGTCCTGGTCTTTCTCGCCACTCATCTGCTGGTCAATCACGGTAACGGCGTCGTGGCCCGCTTCGGCAAAGAGGGCGGCCATCTCCCTGGGGAGGTTTTCGTCGAACTTGAATCGCACGCCAAACCTATCTCACCAGGGGAACCGAACGTTCACGGGCCAGTTCGGCTGCGTAATAGAGGGCTGCCTGGACCCCTTCACGTGTCACCGAAGGATAGCTGCTGATGATTTCCTCAGCGCTATGTCCACCAGCCAGATTATCCAGGATAACGGTCACCATGACCCTCGTGCCGGTGATGCACGCCTTCCCGTGGCAGATCATTGGGTCGGATGATATGTAGTCGCGCCAGTCCATGGGAATTACCTCAGTTCCAGCTTTAGTGCTATTTCAAGGGAATAAGCCAACCACTCTCGAATCTCGGCACGCCCATTTAGCTGTCCTCGACTCGCCACGCAAATCATGGCCGAACGCGCAACTTTTGCTGGTTTCGTCAAAACGACAGTTTGGTTAGGATTCTCCCTCCCCATTCGGGGTCGTCCTCCATGATGAAATTGGTGCCGGTCATTCGGCTCAGCTCCTTGGCTACAATCGGTTCGAAGTTGAACGCATTGTTAACCTGGTCGTTTTCGTTGAAAGCTCTCATCAAATGTTCTGCCTGAAGGTAAGTCAGCGCATCGATTTCTTTCAAGTATCGTGCCAATTGATTAGCCCTGGCGAAGTTGCTCGCGTCCGCGACGGCAGAAATATAAGCATCCTTGGCCAAGTCCCTCAGGCTGTCGTCTACATCACTTCTCCTTATGAGGTTGTCAAAAATTCTTTCAATATCGAACTGGCCATTTTCGTAGGCAAATGTTTCACGAAGGACAGCGGATAAATTGGGAGGATAGCCATTGATCTCCGACTCAATTCGCCTCAAGATATTCGACTGCTCCACTATGCTGAAATCCTCAGCGGCCGTGACCACGGCTTGTTCTACCAGTTCCTTCAATCTGCCACTAATTCGTGCTTCCTGCCGGATGTACTCGATAACGTCATCCACAATCTTGGAAGCGTTCGTACTTCGAATGGCCTGATACTTGCCAATGAAACCGTATGGGTCTCTTCCTAGTCTAACAGGGACCACTGGGACTCCGCGGCCTATGGCAACCCCAATTTCCTGGTCCGTCCAGTTGCTCTCACTGAATTTCTCGGTGAGTAATGCGACCAGTAAGTCCATGCTGAAAAGCGCCCTCTCTATTTCACTCTGCCATTCGTGCATAGGCACAATGTCTTCATGAGCGACAAACGACGTAACACCATAAACTCGAAAGGAGTTCTTGACGTTCTTCGCAAGTACTTTATCCTCCGCCTTGTGGCTGATGAATACTTTGAGCAATCCTTCTCCCCACAGCCGATCAAGACTACCGGGATCTTCTCTCATCGCCATCGGTCTCTCCCTCGCACGGTTGTTTCCCCAGATACCAACTTCGGCAGCAGCGTATCCCGCTGATCAGCAAGGGAGCGGGACTCGTTTAAGTTTCCCGAGATGCGGTCCATCACAGGGGTTATCACCGATTCAAATGCTTGCGCCACGCCTGTCGGTGCCAGCACGGCCTCGGCAATTTTGAAGGTTTCGCGGGTGATGGTGTCAAAGATTGTACCGTGTGTTCTGGTCTTCAATTCGTTGACTGTGTTTCTGATGTTCCAGTAAGTGAAGAAATCCGGGTATCCTTCAGCCCCGCGTATCCCGTAGCAGGTCTGATTCATGGCCATCGGAATTCCGAGGCAAGCCAGACGCCCGACCGTGCCTCGGGCACTGATGATAGTTGTCCTCGCTGGAAGAATTTTTGTTGAACTGTTATCAACTCCGGCTTGGGTAATCGACCTTTCAGTAGTCAAGACGAATATGTCGCTCAACGAAGGAGCATCCTTTGCAGTGTACCAAGGAATACCCCCGTCCCAATAATCCGGCGCCGAGGTCTTGGGTGTGCCTCCACTCAGAATGTCCACGGCATCCCCCAACGCCTTCACCTCCCAACCCTCCGGAATCTCCCCCAACTCCGAGTCCACCAGCCGGTCGGGAAACAGGTCCCACAGTTCTGGCGGCAGGTAGGGTTGCCGGCCCTCCAGCTTGGCGCGGACCGGGCCGAAGTCCACGAACCAGTCCCGGAAGATGGCCCTGGCCATTTCCTCCAGCGTCTGGTTCATCCGCCGGTTCAGCTCAATCTTGTCGTCCAGCGCGCCGAGGATGGCGGCGATGGCACGCTGTTCCGATACAGGCGGAAGCAAGATTTCCAGCGACTCGATCATGCCCTTCGTGAGGGCGTTTCGAGTCCCGCCTGAACCCGCCCAGGACAAGAGCATGGCTTGCATTTCGGGAGATGCCAGATAGTAGCGCAGATAGCCTGCGTCCAAGTTATCCGAGTCCGGTCTGATGATGGCAACGTGCTGATTGACGCGGGCCGGCAACACATCCGGAGCGACTTGGCAAACCCGGGCTACCGAGTCTCCGGTGATGTTGAGAAGGACATCCTCCTCAAAAACTTCCACGTTTTGCAGTTCATTGGCGTGGCTATCCCCAATTAATGCCAAGCCGTCGCGATGGAAGCCATCGTTATACACATTCTGGCTGCGAATCAGCGTGTAAGGGCCTTCATCAAGGTACACATCCTTCCCGCCGCGAGGCGTTGCTCCACTACCTATTTTCGTGCAGACATCGCCCAGCGTTTCCCTTTTCCAGCCGCCATCATTTGCTTGGGCTTGGAATCTAACGGAAGGCAATGGCACTTTCTGACCCTCAACGATCTTCTTGAATTCCTTGCTCACCGCGTTCAGGTCCACAACATCAACGGTGTAAGGAAGCTCCGATTCCTCAAAGGCAACTTCCATCCGAACCATAGCCTTATGGTCGAGCCTGGCAGCGCCTTCCACCGCCAAGTCGAGGTCGGAGGAATCCTTCGTCGTCCAGTTGGCGCGGCTGCCGAACACCCAGACTTCGGCTTCAACAGGTAGATGCTCGCGCAGGATGTCCCGCACGATTTTCAGGTGGTCGGGGCGGATATCCACAGGACTACTCAAGAGATTCAGCCCTCTCTTGTAGGCGATTCAAGAGATACCGGGCCTCCTGTAGGAAGTAGGGAACGCTCTCGAACACCTCCTGAGCCTTCGCTTCGTTGTAGGTATGGCTGGTCGTGCCGCGGTTTCTCCGAAACTCCATCCACTCCGGGAGTTCGGACTTGAGGAGGGCTTGCCTGTACGCTTCACGAATCACGTCATTGAAAACGAGTTCATCAATTTCTGCGGGATTGGCCGAGGCAAGCTCC
Organism: Dehalococcoidia bacterium; assembly: GCA_965207275.1. Classification (GTDB taxonomy): domain Bacteria; phylum Chloroflexota; class Dehalococcoidia; order Lucifugimonadales; family UBA3495; genus Bin22. Next base: position 266,773 of record CBDBMH010000002.1, on the reverse strand, counting down.
AGGTAGCGACGCAGCATTCTGAAGGAGAGCTCATACGTGAACTCAAAGGCTTGGATTACGGCTGCCCTCAGATGTCTCTTGAGACGAGGGTTGTCCAATGCCAAGTCGGAGTGATATATATCCAAGGCGTCTTCCAACTGGCCAACAGCGTCTTCCAGCGGCCCAAGGTTCAAGTTCGTCAAAAGACTCTACCCTCCGAATCCCAGCCGCTCCAGGTTCTCGGCGATGGCCGCGTCCAACCGCCGGGCTTCGGTTTGCTGTTCCCGCCATTGGGTAGTGAGGCGGGCCATCTTTTCCTGGAATGGTTCGCCGTCGTCGGGCTGAGGCTCGGCGCCCACGTAGCGGCCCGGCGTGAGCACATGGCCATGCTTGCCGATTTCCTCCGGCGATACGCTCTTGCAGAAGCCGAGTACATCGGCATATTCCGCCGCGCCGTCATTTCCTCGCCAGGCGCGGTAGGCGCCGGCAATGAGGGCGATGTCCTCGGCGGACAGGTCCCGGTGGGTGCGATCCGCCATGTGGCCCAGCTTGCGAGCGTCGATGAACAGCGTCTCGCCGGGACGGGTTTCTCCCGTGTTGCGGCCCTTGCGCAGGAACCAAAGGCAGGCCGGTATCTGGGTGGAGCGGAACAACTGCCCTGGCAGGGCGATGATGCAGTCCACCAGTCCCGCCTCGACAATGCCCTTGCGAATTTCCCCCTCACCCGACTGGTTGGAGGACATGGAGCCGTTGGCCAGCACGAACCCCGCCACTCCCCGGGGCGCCAGGTGGTAGAGGAAGTGCTGCACCCAGGCGAAGTTGGCGTTGCCCACCGGCGGCGCTCCGTACTCCCACCGCCTGTCGTCCCGCAGTCGGTCGCCGCCCCAATCGGAGACGTTGAAAGGCGGGTTGGCCAGGATGTAGTCGGCCCGCAGGTCCGGATGCCGGTCGTTGTGGAAACTGTCGCCCTGGGCAATCTGACCTTCTATGCCCCGGATGGCCAGGTTCATCTTGGCCAGCCGCCAGGTGGTGTAGTTGGACTCCTGGCCGTAGATGGAGATGTCTCCCCTGGCCCGGCCGCCGTTGCCGTTGCCCGTGGCGTGGGCACGGATGAAGTCCACCGACTGGACGAACATCCCCGAGGAGCCGCAACACGGGTCATAGACCCTGCCCTGGTACGGTTCCAGCATCTCCACCAGCAGCCGCACCACCGAGCGGGGCGTGTAGAACTCGCCGCCCTTGCGTCCTTCGGCCAACGCGAACTGCTCCAGGAAGTACTCGTAGACCTGCCCCAGCACGTCGTCGGCCTGGGCTTCGGCTCCGCCGACCCTGATGTTGCTCACCAGGTCCACCACCTGGCCCAGGCGCTGCTTGTCCAGGGCGTCCCGGCCGTATTCCTTGGGCAGTACGTCCTTCAGCGCCGGGTTGTCCCGCTCAATGGCGGTCATGGCGTCGTCCACCAGGCGGCCGATGGCGGGTTGGCGGGCCTGGGCTTGCAGCACAGGCCACCGGGCTTCCGGCGGCACCCAGAAGATACTCTGAGCGCGGTACTCGTCTGGGTCCTTCGGGTCGGCGCCCTGGTCCCGCTCGGAATCCAGCCTGGCGTAGGTTTCCTCAAAAGCATCGGAGATGTACTTCAGGAAGACTAGCCCCAGGACCACGTGCTTGTACTCGGCGGCGTCCATGCTGCCCCGCAGAGCGTCGGCCATGCGCCACAGCTCGGCGCGGTAATCCGCAACCGTGTCCCCGTTTGTTGCGGCGCCCCCGGGTCCGGAGGCTTTCCGCCTTCCTCTCGCCATGGTCATCGGGGTCTCCTCCCTCGCTTGCCATCGGAGCGCAACTTCGCCATCTCCTGCCTGGGGTTCTTGCCCTCCGGTCCGTACCCGTGCTGCACCAGGAACCGGGGCGCCCCGCCGTATTCCACCGAGATCACCGCCGCCTCGGCCGCCTTGTCGTGGCCGGGGAGGAAAAAGGAACCAATGGAGGTTTCCGCGCCGCAGCCACACCAGCATTCACCAGTGGGCAGCAGCCGCTTGCTTGACGACATGCCAGGTTTCCTCCTCGGCGGTCTCGTGCGTTCTTGGATTGCATTCAAGGATATGCCTCTGGCTGCATCGGGTCAATCCGCCCGTGGAAACTCATGGCTACTGCGCCGGTCGGAAAAGCGACGACTACCTACGCCATAGCCCCAGCGTGAACACCCGCCGCAGCATACGCGCTCGTCTAGCCCTCCTCAACCCTCTCTGGGCTTCCGCCAGGGCATCCCGCCGCCAGCGAACGTGATCGGCGCGCCTTGCGTCATCCAAGGGGTAGGTGTCCGGCGGCAGGGTCAGGTGGTACTCGCCAATCATTGCGGCTTCCAGTTCCCACCGGCGCACGGCGGCCTGACCGCGGTCAACGCGGCTGACGATCTGATCACCACCAGTTCGCAACTGGCGCCACTCGGCCACCAGGGGCGCAGCCGGGCCGAAGGCGTGTTCCTCGTCGGGCTGCTCCTCCAGGGTAACCACCCCGGCATCGGGCATTCCGGGTCGGCGCCGGGGCGGTCTCCAATCCCGCGCCACATCGTCGCCCTGGTCATTTTCGTGATCATCATCAGCGTCGGCATCAACACCTTTGGCAGCGTCGCCCGACTGCCGACTGTCTTCTAGCGCGGCAAGCCTGCGGGTAAGTTCCTCCAACTGTCGCGCCTGATCATCCGCCAAGTCCCTCAGCTCGGCGTTTTCGTCCTCCAGTTCCGCCATCCGCTGACGCAGAACCGCCCGGTCGCCGTCCAGCGGACCTTCGCCGTTGCCATCCTCCGTTTCACCACCGCCGGAGCCGCCCCGGTCCCGAAACTCCACCAGCGCCCGCCGCATCCGCCGGGATACTTCCCGGGTATCGCAGCAGAGGGCCAGGGTGCGGTAGTTCACCCCCAGCGCCTGGGCAGCGGGCACCCGGCCCCGTTCCTGCACCAGGGCGTCCAGCAGGTCTAATAGGGCATCGTCCGATAGGGGAGCCTCCGGCTCCGTCCCGGGGTCGCGGCGTACCTCCTGGGCAGCGTCATCATCGTGGTTCACGGCCTTCACCATCACCCAAAACTACAATCTTCGCACTGCAATCTCTGCAATTATGTGATTATAGAGTCGCAGTAAATTCACTTGCCGGAAATCCCCCAAATGCCGCCCTAACCGCCTTGTTCCCCGTAGGAAATGCCCCGGGATTGTATTCTGCAATCTCTTCTTTTCTCCTTACAAGGCGCCCACTGCGGGGAACCTTTTGAGAGGATTGCAGTTTGACACGTCGGGGCTTCCGGCAAGAATCCCGCCGGGCCGTCTCCCCGGTCCCGGAAAAGTCGCCGGAGAGACCGCGAAGCGCCCCGGACCACCGGCTCCGGGACAACCTTGGCGCGGGGTTGATGACACGGCGGACATTGCGCCAGTGGCAGGATGCGGGCATAATGATTAGAACGTATATTCTATACATTCACCAGCTGCCCAATCCGCCCGGGCCACATTGTTCCAGCACGTCAGGCGGAAGAAGCAATATGGAAAAGGAGGACTTTGTTCATGTTAGCCAATGTCATTCGCCAAGTATTCAAGGGCAAGCCCCCGCCGGAGGTCAAGGTGCTCTCCGTCACCGCCTCCCGCACCGAGGAGCGCAGCCTGTCCGGGGTGGAGAACTTCCTGCGCGCCGTCGGCGCCCCAGAACCCTTCGCCCTGGAGATCGTCGGCGACGCCGCCGGCGTCTCCCTGCTGGTGCGCTGCCGGGAGGGTTCCTACGTCCGGCAGCAGTTGGACGCCCACTACCGCCACGCCCAGGTCGACGAGGTCTCCCCCGACGACGACCCCCTGCGCCTGAACGAGGGGGAGAAAGCCTGGTCCGCCACCCTGCGGCTCCAGGGGCCGGAGTACCTACCCCTGCGCACCTTCGACGACGACCACCTGCGGGAGCCGGGATCCGACCCCCTGATCTCCGTCATCGGCGCCCTCTCCGGCCTGGAGCCGAGGGAAAGGGTGGTGTCCCGACTCAGCCTCACCTCCCTGGGGCCGGAGTGGGCCCAACCCCACCAGGATAAGCTATACCGCAAGCAACAGGCCGAATCCGTCCCTTCGGCCCAGACCGCCCAGTACCAGACCGAGACCCGGAACGCCATGAACTTCCTGGTCTTGGCCCCGGTGGGCCTGGCCGCACTGATGGGCTACCTGTGGGTGCAGCGGGGCGAGACCTGGAAAGCGGTCCTGCTGGGGGTTGGCGTGGCGGCGGCGATGACCGTCGCCGGCTGGGCCTGGTGGCGCATCAAGAAGGCCCGCTCCGGCAACCGCCTTCACGACCCCCTGATGATCCAGGACAAGCTCTCCCGCCTGGCCCACCAGGCCCAGCTGGAAATCATCGCCGTCCTGCCCGAGCACGGCACGGAGAGCCGGGCCAGGGACCTGCTGCGCCACGCCGCCCAGTCCTACCAGGGCTACGCCAATCCCGCCGGAGCCAGGTTCCAGGCAGGGAAGGTGCGGCCCGTGATTCCCGCCGTCGAGCCAGTGGCCCCGTCAGCGGGGATGTTCCGGTCCCGCAACGTCCTGGGAGTGCGGGAGCTGGCGGCCCTGTGGCACCCCCTGGGCGCCGGCAACCCCCTGGCCTCGGTGGGCCGCTCCGGGCCCCGGGTGCTCCACCCTGCCGCCAGCGGCGACGACCAGGGCGCCCACGTGGGCAACACCGTGGGCGGGAGACCCCGGCCGGTGCGCTTCAACCTGCGGGGCATGGGCCACCACCACCTCTACCTGGCCCGCACCCGCATGGGCAAGTCCACACTGATGCGCCACGACGTCGAGTACCTGATGGCGGAGAAGGCGGCGGGCCGCAACCCTGACGCCATCGTCGTCATCGACCCCCACGCCGACCTGGTGAAGGACCTGCTGGGGGACGTCCCCGAAGAGATTATCGACCAAGTGTACCTCATCGACCTGGCCGACGAGACCCGCGCCCCGGGCATCAACCTGCTGGACGTGCGGGTGTTCCCCGACCGGGACCGGGCCGCCGACGCGGTGGTGCGGGGCGCCAAGGGGGTGTGGGAGCAGTGGGGACCACGGATGCAGTCCATCCTGGAGCACGTGGTCAAGACCCTCCACGAGTACAACTCCCATCCCGACACTGCTGCGGAGGAGCAACTCACCATCCTGGACGGCTCCCGCTTGATGTCGGACCGCCGGTTCCGCCGCACCGTGCTGCGGCGGGTGAAGGACCCCTTCATCATCGAGTGGTGGGCCCACACCTACTCCGCCTGGACCCGCACCCTCCAGGCCGACTCCATCGCCCCGGTGCAGACCCGCCTCGCCTACTACGCCTCGTCCAAGAAGGCCCGTGCCATCCTGGGCCAGCGCCGCTCCACCATTGACCTGGGCCAGGTCATCGCCGATGGCGGGGTGCTGCTGGTGTCCACCGCCCAAGGGGACGTGGGGCCGGAGGTGTCCGCCCTGGTGGGGGCGGCCATCCTCAACCTGGTGGACTCGGCGATACGTTCCCAGGGAACCCTGCCGCCGGAGCGGCGGCGGGGGGTGACGGTGGTGGTGGACGAGATGCAGGCCCTGCCCGGCGTCGATTACGACGGTATGCTCTCGGAGCTGGGCAAGTTCGGGGCCAGCTTCATCCTGGCCACCCAGAGCCTGGGCAAGCTGGACGAAATCTCCGACACCCTGCGGGACACCCTGCTGGCCAACGTGGGCTGCCTGGTGGCCTTCCAGGTGTCGGCCAACAACGCCCAGGAACTGGTGGGAGAGCTGGACCGGGAGCGGGTTGGGGAGGAGGACCTGGTGTCGTTGCCGTCCCACCACTGCTACGTGCGGGCCACGGTGGACGGGCGGCGGGAACCCACCTACTACATGGAGTTGCGCCCACCCGAGCCGGGAGACCCCGACGTGGCGCAGCGGATCAAGGACGCAGGGTCGGCCTACACCACTCCGGCGGAGGCCCTGGCCCGGCTGGAGGCCGAGGCGGACCAGCGGGTCCAGGACTACCGGGACCGGCTGGAACGGGAAGAGGACGACGAGGGCGGCGGGCAGACCTCCGGCGGCAAGCCGGTCAAGCCCGTCGGAGGACCCGGCAACGGCGGGAAGGCCAACGCCAATAAGGGCAAGGGCAAGTCCGGTCGCCAGCGCAACCGGCGGAGGGGAGAGGACGGCGCCCGGCAGGAGCCGGAGCAGGAGGCCGAGGCCGCGTGAAGTTCAGGGAGCGTGAAATCCTGGTCCTGCGGACCCTGGCGGCCATGCCCTTCCTGGACTGGCTGGAACTGGCCGCCTTGTCCTGCCTGGCCGAGGCCACCGCCTACCGTGTGCTGCGCCGGCTGAAGGCGCAGGGCCTGGTGCGGTTCCTGCGCCACGCCTCCCCGCTGACCGCCGCCACCCGCCGCTGGCATCTCACCTCCCCGGGCCTGGAAAGACTGGCAGAAGGAGAAGGCCGGAGTGTGGAGTATCTCCTTCGCACCCGGCCCGTCTCGGCCCACTGGCAGCGGCTCCTGCTGGCCCGCCTGGACGCCGTGGCCGTCATCTACCGGCTGGCCTCGGCAATGGCGTCGGTGGAGGAACCCTTCCGCTTCCGCTGGTATCGCGCCCATTCCCTGGACGCCGCCATCACCCTTTCCGGGGGCAGGACAGTCGGTGTCCTCCGCCAGGGAGCCACCGCCGATCGCACCGCCTTCGCCGACCGGGTGAACTGGCTGGTCGGCACCCGCCAAAACCTGCCCCGGGGCCTGCTGGCCCTCTTTCCCGACGAGGTTCGATTGTTGCAAGCCCGCCGCCTGCTGGCCCGCTATCCCGGCCCGGTGTACCTGGCCTTGGAGCGGGACGCCGCCCGTTCGATGGCTGACGACTCCATCTGGCATATGCCGTCGGCCCCTGGACTGCTGTCCCTGGAGGAGGCGCTGGCAAACCTGAGACCGGGCGGCGGGCTGCCAGTGGAGCAGTCATTGGCGAGGGCCGCCCTGCCCGAAGCCGTCGGCATCGACGAACCCGGCGAAGACGTACCCAACCACCTGCTGCCCGTCCTGCTCAAGCCTGCTGACAAGCGGATGCTGGACTGCCTCGCCGACTGGCCCTGGGCCACGGTGGATGACCTGTGCGCCTTCCTGGACCTGTCCGACTCCCACGTCTGGCGCATCGCCGCCCGGCTGGAGGCTCTCGGTCTGGTGGTTAAGGGCGCTTTGGGCGGGAAACGCCGCCTGGCTCTCGGCCAGCGCGGACTGACCCTGCTGGCCCGGCGGGACCGGGCGTCGGTGTCTACCACCCTGCGCCGCTGGAGCATTCAAACCAGTGACGGAGAAACCGCCGTCCACTGGCGGCACGTCCCTGGCGCTCGCAGCCGCCCACTGGCCCGCGCCATCGAGCACACCGACGGAGTGCACCAATTCCTGGGCGCCCTGCTCCGCCAGGCCAGGGAGACTCGCGGCTGCCAAGTGCTCCAAGTGTCGCCGCCCCATCACTCCACCCGCTATTTCCGTCACCGGGGCAACCTCCGCTCCGTCCACCCCGACGCCTTCGGCGTGATGCGGGTTGGCGGCAAAACCCTTCCCTTCTTCCTGGAGTGGGAGCGCCGCGCCGTGCATCCCTCCACCATGGCCGACCGCCTGGCTCCCTACCTGCGCTACTATTCCTCCAACCTGCCTTGGGACGACCACGGACACCGGCCCCTGGTATTGGTGGTCTTCGACGACTTTATAGCCGAGGGGAACTTCCTGGGCGTGGCCCGCCGGGAGATGGAACGCGCCGGGGTGGACCTGCCCCTCTGGATTTCTCACACTGTTCTGTTGGAAAAGGTAGGGCCGTTGGGCAAGGCCTGGCGCAATCCCGAAGTGATGGAGCCGAGCCGAGCCTTCAACCTGTCGAGCTGATTTCATGCTCGTCTGGACAATCCAATATCACTGTGGGATTGTTGGGCTCAAATACGCGAGGACTGAAGGAGTTTAGATGAGAGACGGAATGGCCAAGACCACGGCAGAATGGGTGTTTGTGGCTAAGAGCATCGGAGAGTTGGCAGGTAGTCAAGGTCAAGCCATGCGCTGCATGGCCATGGCCGGGATAGTGGCTCAGAGTGCATCGGATTGGGTCATCCTGGCAAAAGCGTGGGCTCAAGACTTCGACGATGCTGAATTGGCCCGACAATGCATGAGTAAAGCCGAGGCCGTTGCCGAAGATTCGGACGAAGTAAACGATTGGACGACTGTTGGTGACATGTGGGCGGAAATGGGCCATCACGACAAGGCTGTTGCGATTGCCCGAGAGCAATTCGAGCCGATGCGATGGCCGCACTTGGCTGAACTGGAGAGTGCGTTTGGGGAATTTCCTGCTGGAACGACGGTGCTTGATTGGGTTGAACCCGGAATGACCGGACGCGCAGCTCGCGATCTGTTGGAGAACATAAGTGGGCAAACTGATTCCAGCTATACAGATACCGCTTACGTCTTGGTATCAGCAGAGCGATTCGCCGACAATACCCGAGATTGGACATTGATTGCCAAGGCTTGGATGGAGAAACTTCAGAATTCAGAGGAAGCCAACAGGTGCATGGAGGAAGCGGAAGACGCTATCGACATTCCTCATGACTGGATGGTATTGGCAATGGCTTGGAAGGACCATCTTGACGACTTGCAGGCGGCCATCAGGTGCATGGTCCGCGAGTTAGGAGTTTTGACGGGTTCTGGCCTTACCGACAGTGATAGTTGGGACCGGGACTGTGAGTCGGATCGAAAGAAGGGCTTTTGCGCCGCGCATTACAGCTTCACCCTGCCCGAACCGGCAGAGGTGAAGATAGCGCTGATTGTGGAAGAGGAAGGTGCTGACCTTTGTTTGTATCTGATCCGTGGTGACACCTTTACCGGCGAAGTGATGGTAGAGGCTCAGAGTGAAGTCTTGAACGATGATGATGACTTTGATGAGCCCTACACCTTCTCCCGCATCAGGCGAAGCCTGGCCAGCGGAGCGTATACGATAGAAGCGACGTCGGACATGGCGACGTATTTCAGGATCGACATATCCTTGTGCAATTCCGCTTGAGACATTGTTTCCTGCCCGGACCAGTCCTGCTACCCGCCGTATAAGCCCCAAGAAGGTAGAAGCCTGATAACTGTTGCGGGTGTCCTGTACCCAAATTGACTCCCGCTACGGAAAGGGTCAAAGGCCGGTGGCGGAGTGATGTAGAGTAAGACAAAGTGGTATAATGTTCAGCGCAAGGAGCGCGCATGGCCCCGAAAATATCCAGGAACACCGAGACCATAACTTTCTCGTTGCCCCCGCCTCAGGCCCAACGCCTGCGACAGGTAGCGCGGGAAGAGGAGCGCACCGTGAGCGAGCTGCTCCGAGAGGCCATCCGCCTGTACATGGAGGAGCGGGAGTGGCGCTCACAGGAGCGGATGCAGCGGCGACGCTTACGCCAAACTACGGACTGAGATGATGCAAGAGGCTGACACTGTGCTTTGCGTGCTGGGTGCCCTGGGGATTCGCCTTCAATTGCTTCCGACTTGCGACGAGCCCAGTCGGACTAACCAACTGGATTAAACCACATTGGTGACGAGACGCGATGACTGATCAATCTGTCCAACTTATAGCCTCACATATCACCTTGCTTTCCGTGTCATTACTTGCTACCGCTCTGATAGTCTTGTTTCCTACATGGCGGAGGTTCCAAAAGCTGTGGACTCAGGCGCCTATCGAATGCAAGCGCTTGATCGTAAGGGGTAGCCTAGTTCCAGTGGGAATCCCCGTAGTCGTTCTCATGGCTGCTTTGATTTCTCTGTGGGCATATCCGAAAACTTGGTACTTGGAAATGCCATATGTACTTCTTTTGCTTTTGTTTGCCCTAACCTTGCCGTTCTACGTTATTGCAGTTCCTCGGTGGGCGTGGCGAAAGTTCAAGAAAGTCAATCAAACGGACAACATCGCTGCCGCCGAAGATCTAACGGGCATTTATGAGGGAATAGGGGCAACCTCAGCGTTGGTCTGCTTCCTGTTTGTGATCTTTCTTACGCTGGTCACCATCTCGGCGTCAACACCACTGATGATTGATGTCCAGGTGGGAGGGCATTCTCAGAAGGACGATTACGAAGCTGCCCGCGCGTTCATAACGATAGCGCCGTTTATGCTAACAGCCGGGATGGGGTGGCTTGGGTTCAGCTTTGGAGTAGAGTTCTTCCAAGCAACCAAGACATCCACTTCTGATTGAAGACTTGGCGCAAGTCAATGGCTGAAATTATCTGGGGGGATTACATCATGCATCAACAACGAACTGCAGCGGCGCTCTACGCCCGGGTCTCCAGCGACCGCCAGGACGTGGACTTGTCGGTGGCCACGCAGATGAGATCCCTGCGCGACTACGAACGCTGACCTGGAAGCGGGCGACCTGAATGAGGTTATGGGCGTAATGGGCAAGATGACCCGCGCCCACCGGATGCGAAGGGTCGCCCAGGAGACTGGCCTGAGCCGCGAAAGCCTCTACAAGTCCATGCGGGTCGGCGCCAGCCCAGAGTTCAACACCGTGCTCATGGTGCTGCGTGCCCTGGGATTCCGGCTCCAAGTGACTCCTCTGTTAGGAAAGGATGCAGGTTGAGCTGTCGGTCCAGTCTATCTAACGCAAGAATCTTGCTCAACAAAGCCAACTACGACACAGTCATCCAGAACCTCCTTGCTTATTTTCTGAGACAGAGTTGTGCTTAAGATGTGCACAGTCTCTTATGGAGTGATGATGGCAAACAGCACCTCTGAATTGGATGGTTTTTTCCAGGATTACGTGGGCAAATTCTTCGAAAGATTAGGATGCAAGCCCGATGAGCAACCTCCAGTGGGAAGGGGACTCGCCGATTTCCTCGTTACCACTCCGCGCGGTGACCGGTTTTATGTCGAAGCCACCGTGGTAAACCCGGATCAGTTTTCGAGACCTCGGCCAACCGAGGATGATGTGTGCCAGAAACTGAACACGATTTGTGCCAATCATCTTCAGCATTGGTTTACCGCTGAAGCGACGGGCGAGTTGTATCAGAACCTGCCAACCGCCGCCTTGCTACCAATCAAGGATTGGGTTGAGATCCTGAGTACAGAAAACCGGGGAGACTCAATCCGAAGGTTTACCTTCCCCAGCGGGAGGGCTCCTCGCGATGCTGTTGAACCTTCCGAAGAATGGGTCATCGAAATACATGCACGTCCAAGATCGGAAGGCCATAGGGGAGTGCCTTCGCCACTACTTAATGGGTTTGGGAGGGGTGGTGGAGTTGATTCAGTATCGCCTCTTGTTCGCGCAGCGCGAGCCAAAGTGAAGCAACACAAGGATATTGCCGAGCCGCTTCTTTTGGCGATGAACGATGTCGCGGATTTTCCCAGTGACCGTGTAGACGTTTCCGTGGCGCTGTTTGGTTGGGAACAATCGGCCAGTAACGGAGTCAGTCGAATAACCCCTCCTCCGGGATACCCAAGGTTTCGGAGCCTTTGGGGGGGACGCGAAAACTCCACGATCAGCGCTATCTTGCTTTTTCAAAGATTGCTGCCCACCACAATACCCTATTCCAAGATGTGTCTGTACCCAAATCCTTGGGCGCGATATCAGACACCGGATTGGTTGAAGGAGATTCTACCCCATGCAACAGTGTCCACCGAAGGCGGCATTCAATACCTTAGTTGGCCATCGGACGAACGCCTTAGTTCGGTCCTAGGTATTTAACCGGAATCACCACCTTATGAAGAACTGGCACAGAGACTCAACGATTCTGTCAGAGGTCTCTTTCGATAATCTCCCGCTTAACGATGGCTCAAACGAATCAGAATTGCACATAGCCCCTGCAAAGGAGAATAACAGCATGAATCAGCAAGCGACACCAACTCCGGCGGCCCTCTACGCCCGGGTCTCCAGCGACCGGCAAGACGTGGACCTGTCCGTCGCCGCCCAACTCCGCGCCCTGCGCGACTACGCCGAACGCAACGGCTACTCCGTCGCCCGCGAGTACGTGGACGAGGCCGAGAGCGGCAGGATCGCCGACCGCCCCCACTTCCGCAGGATGCTGGACGAGGCCAACAGGCCGGAATCGCCCTTCAGCGAGATTCTTGTCTGGAAGTTTTCGAGATTCACCCGCAAGCGGGAGCACGCCGTCGCCTTCAAGTCCATGCTCCGGCGCAAGGGCATCCGTGTCGTCTCCATCACCGAGCACGCCGACGACTCCCCCACCGGCAAGCTCATGGAGGCCATCATCGAGTCAGTGGACGAATTTTACAGCGAAAATCTTGCTGAAGAGGTTTATCGAGGGATGCGCGAAGCCGCCTCCCGGGGCTTCTGGGTCGCCAGCCGGGTGCCCTACGGCTACCGCAAGCTTATGGTCCAAGACGGGGCAAAGAAGCGCCCCACCCTGGAGCTTGACCGAGACACCGCTCCAGTGGTCCAGCGCATCTTCAACCTGGCCGAGGCCGGACGCGGCATCCTGGACATCACCCGCACCCTCAACGACGAGGGCATCGCCAACCCCACCGGCAGGCAATGGTCCAAGAACGGCGTCCACATCATCCTGCGCAACGAGACCTATACCGGCACATTGACCTGGGGCACCTCCGCCAAGCACAAGGGGGAGCCGGTGCGGGTGGAGAAGGCGTTCCCCGCCATCGTGTCCAAGACCCAGTTCCGCAAGGTGAACAAGCAACTGCGCGCCCGCGCTCCCAGGCAGGCCCATCCCCGGCGGGTGGGAAGCTCCTACCTGCTCAGCGGACTGGTCAAGTGCAAGGCGTGTCGCCGCGCCATGTCCGGCCAGGACTCCAAGAGCGGGCAGTTCGCCTACTACGTCTGCCAGTCCCTGATGAAGCGGGGCAGCGGCGCCTGCGACTGTCCCCGGCTCAACGCCCGCCGCTTCGAGGAGATGGTGGTTGATCGCATCCGCGACAACATCCTCACCGAGTCCAACATCCGGGAACTGGTCAGGCTGGTGGACGAGGAGATGGACGGCATCGCCCGTGAACACCGCCAACGCCTGGAAACCGCCGAGGCGGAACTGGCCGACGTGAAGCACCGTTTGGACCGCCTCTACAACCTGGCCGAAACCACCGACCTGGATGTGGACGACTTCATGCCTCGCATCCGGGAACACCGGGAACGGCAGCAGAAGCTGGAGGAAACTGCCGAGGATGCCCGGGTCATGCTGTCCCAGCGGCGGGTGGTGCTGGACGACGTGAACACCATCACCGCCTACTGCGAGGACCTGAGCGGGTATCTGCGGGAGAGCCAACTCACCGAGCGGCGAGCCTTCATCGAGTCCTTCGTCAGGGAGATCGTGGTGCAGCCCGGCGGCGCGTTGGTGCGTTACACAATCCCCATGCCGGAAGATTCTCCCATAGGGAGAAAAGATACCGAAGAGATGGCTTTGCACTCCCCGGTACTGTCTACGGTCAAGTCTGGTGGGCCGGACTGGACAAAATCAAGAACCGAGGCCGATTCCGACGTCACCCCGTCCTGCGGCATGGGGATAGTATACGTCAGGACCGCCTCGTCCTCCACGATCTCGATGCCCTGCACGAAGTTGCGGATCAGGGCCTTCCGCTCCGGGAACGTCCCCTCCTGGAAGAGTGCGCGGAAGTCCTCCACGTACCCCTTGATCTCCTTCGAGGTGGGCAACTCCGCCCTCCGCTGCTCCAACTGGAACTCAGCCTCCTCCCGCGCCGCCGTTAGCTGGTCCTGGCGGCCCTTCAGGGACAGGATGCGGGGCGAGAGGACCTCGATGGGCAACTGCTGGGTCTCCAACGCCTGGTAGAGGTTCTCCAACCGGGTCTCCACGTCGGATAGCTCGGCGTTGATGGCGGTCAGCCGGCCGTTGACCTCGCCGGCCAGGTTGTCGATCTCCTCAGCCACCAAAGTCACCAGTTCGGTGATGGTCTCCTCGGTGAGAATCCGCTCCCTCACTTTCTCGATCACCAGGTCCTCGACCTTGGCGGCGTTCAGGTAGCGGGCGGTGCAGGCTCCGGCTCCCTCGCGGAACAGGCTGGAGCAGACGTAGTAAGCGAACTGGCCGCTCTTGGCTCCCTGGGCCGAGTAGGACCTGCCGCACACCCCGCAACGCAGCAGCCCGCTCAAAAGGTACTGGCTGCCCACCCGCGCGGGCCGCTGCACCGTGGGCGCCCGCTGGTGGAGTCCCTGCTGCACCGCGTCGAACAGCTCCCTTGAAACCAGGGCGGGCCAGGCGTTCTCCACCCTTACCGGCTCTCCCGCCTTCTCGTCCTTGCGCTTGACGCCCCACACCGCCGTCCCCGTGTAGGCTTCGTTGGTCAGCAGGTAGTGGATGACGTTCTTCTGCCAGCGTTTGCCCTTGTTGGTGATGCCCCGCCCGTTCAGGTCCTTGCAGATTTCCGCCAAGCCGTTGCCCCGGCGGGAACTCTCGAATATCTCCTTGACGATGGGAGCGGCCACTGGGTCCACCTCCAGGGTGGGACGCTCCTTCATTCCGTCGCTGACCTTGACGCGGGTGTAGCCGAAGGGAGCCTTGGAGCCCAGGAAGAAACCGCGGGACGCCGCCTCCCGCATTCCCCGCACAACCTCCTGCCCAAGATTCTCGCTGTAATATTCGTCCACCGACTCGATGATGCCCTCCAGCAGCCGACCGGTGGCGTTGTCCTCGGCCTGCTCGGTGATGGACACCACGCGGATGCCCTTGCGCCGCAACTGGGCCTTGAAGGCCACGGCGTGTTCCCTTTTGCGGGTGAATCTGCTGAACTTCCAGACAAGAATCACCTGGAAGGGGGCCTTGGGCTTGCTGCCCTCGTCGATCATCTCCCGGAACTGGGGCCGGTCGGCGATGCGACCGCTCTCGGCCTCGTCCACGTACTCGCGGGCGATGGAGTAGCCGTTGGCCTTGGCGTAGTCCCTCAGCGCCCGCAATTGGGCGGCCACGGAGAGGTCCACGTCCTGGCGGTCGCTGGACACCCGGGCGTACAGCGCCGCCGGGGTCAGGGGTACAAACTCGCGCTTTTTGATCTTGCCTTCCTTGCTGCTATGGTTCATGTTTCTTCTCCCGTCGTTTCGTCCGTGTCCACTTGGCGGGAGCGCCGCCGCATCCGCTCCTTCACGCGCCACTCCCGCTCCTCCATGTACAGGCGGATGGCCTCCCGCAGAAGCTCGCTCACGGTGCGCTCCTCTTCCCTCGCCGCCTGGCGCAGGCGCTGAGCCTGCGGCGGGGGCAACGAAAACGTGACGGTCTCGGTGTTCCTGGATATTATGGGGGCCATGAGCGCTCCTTGCGCTGTCCATTATACCACATTGTCTTACACTCTAACAGCGGGCAACCGGCCTTCGGCCCGTCGGCGGCGGCGTCAGGCGTTGCCGCCTTCCGGGTCCGACACCTGCAACATTTCGCAACCTTGCGACCTGTTGCACGCAGACAAGGGAAGGGTAATCACTTCCCTTTTGAGCACCATTGGAAACCACGGGAACGGCTCCGCTCACCCCTATTGGACACGCTGTCCGGGCCTGACGGCTGGTTCGTCGATGTCCGTGGCCTAGCGGTCGTTGTCGCATTCGTACCTGAATGGCGTACCTGTCGGATGGCCTTTGGCGTCTTTGCGCTGAGAGTCTGACTTGTCGACTCTGCAACATATTGCAGTGGCGGGGACGTAACGGGACAGGGTTGCGGCAAGTTGCGGCAAAATTGTCCATTCGGGGCTGGTGAAGGCCCCCTATTGGAAAGGTCCGGCGCAGGAAAGTTGTACTTTGGGCATCAGTACAATCCGGCCAGCGGCGCCCGGTCCAGGGAGTGCGGCGGCGGCAGTATCCACGCCTCGCCCAGGATGCCGTGTTCGCCCAGGGCCTCCGCGTTGGCGGTGATGACGTCAAGACCCTCCATGCCGTCGGCCACGTCCAAGAAGGCGGTCTCGTTCTCGGCAGTCTCGAACACGAACAGCACCCCGGGAGTGCGGCCTCCGTGGTCCCGCTCCGCCCAGCCCGAGGCGAAGTAGCGGCGATAGGACGCCAGGCGCTGGGGGATGCGCTTGGGCGTGGTGGCCCTTCGCTCGAACTCCAGCAGGAAGGGATGCCATTTGCCTTTATATTCCAGGGTGAACGATGCGTCGGGATGGATCGCGTAGTTGGTGCGATTGCAGCGGTAGCCGATGCTGGAGCGGTGGGTGGGCAGCAGGTCGAACAGGTCGTGGTCATCGGAACGGGACACCTCGGCGGTCAGGGATGCGGCGAAGTCGGTTACACCGCTGTGGTGGTGTGGCTGGGAGGCCAGGGCGCGCAGGGCGGTGCCGGCATAGACCTTGGGGTCGGAAATAGCGGGCTGGGCAGTCCAGCGGTCCAGGGTGAGGCCCACGGCGGCCCGGTCCCGTCGGGCCAGGCAGGTCAGCCCCCGGTCGGTGAGCATGAGCCGGGAATCGTCCTCCTGCACCAGGTCACGTTCACGGAAGGAACGGAGAATCTGGTTGACCCGGCGGAGGGTCACGCCGCCCATCAGCCCGGCCAGCTGCTCCCGGCTGCACAGGGGCCAGGCGGCCAGTAGGTCCAGTACGTCCTTCTCAGCCCGGGACAGTTGGATTGCCAGGGCCGACGCCAGCTGCTGAGCAGGCTCCGGCATGGCGGCCCGGACGTTGGTGGAGTAGAGGTTGTCGGCGTCAGGCCTGGGGTCGTCGCCCCGGGACCCGTGGGCCGATTCCAGAAGGCCGTCAGCCCAGGGCAGGATGGCCGCCAGGCTGGTTTCGGGGGAGATTTCCACCGGAGGGTTCAAGCCCAGGCCATAGCCGCACTGCTGCCAGACCACTCCCGTGTGGTCTCCGGCCAGCAGTTCCCCCTCCGTGGCGACGAAGGTCCGGCGGCGCTCCGACGGGTCGCCCAGCGCGCGAATCGCCCGGCGGGTGGCCTGGTCGGCCTGGGTAACTACCAAGGTGAGAAAGGGCCTCTGGTTGCTGCGCAGATGCTCGATGCTGCGTAGCCGGTAGCGCAGGTTGGACGTGGGCAGCATCGGTCCCTGGCGGATGATACCGATGGTGAGACCCCCGGACAGCGTGACCAGCAGGTCGTAGGGGCCGCGGCGGTGGTGGTCCACCCGCACCTCCTCCTGTCTCGGGTCGACGTCGGCGATCATGGCGGCCACGCGGTAGAGCACGGCCACGGCGTCCAGCCGCTCCGCCAGCAGCCGGAACCACTGCCGGGACAGCGGGTAGGCCGTCAGCATGTGCCGGCGGCCCCGGGTGGCGGCGCCGGCGGCCGTGACACCTTTATCCGTGGGAAAGTACCGGCGCTGGGGGCGGGACCCCAGCGCGCCCAGGTGGTGGGACACGGTGTCCACCAGGCCGCGCTTGACCAGCTTGTCCAGCCGTTCGCGGAGGGTGGACGCGGGAAGCCGTCCGAAGCGGGAGAGTTCATCCACGGTGGCCAGGGGCGCGGCGCACAGCAGCAGCAGCGCGTCCTCCAGGCCCCGGCGCAGGTAGCGCAGGGCCGGGTCGGGACGCAGCCCCTCCAGGTCGATGATGAGCTCCAGCGTGGCCGCCTCGATTGCCTGCGTGCTCTGGCCCACGGTGTCCAGGACGGCGGCGGGCACGGCGCGTCCGCCGTGGCCCCGTTCCAGGTAGCGCCACAGGGTGTGGCGGGACATCCCCAGGCTCTCGGCGGTCTGCTTCTGCCCGTGCCTGCGCTGGTGGGCCTGCACGTATTCGCGGATGGCGTCGTTGAGATCGGCCTGGTCTGGTTTGATGTTCTTGGTCTTCGCCGGCGTTGCCGGCCGCTTCGCTTGCAAGTGAATTCCTCCTGAGGCTGGGGACTAACATTCCATTGTCTAGGAGAAATTGCTGGCACATGATGCCCTCCAAGGCATGAAATTCGAGCGGGTCTTGTGGTGGGGGCCGACTGCCTTTGAGCTGATCGGTGAACTCCCGGCGCGTCGTGCCCACTGGCCTGCTCACAGGGAGGGCCAGTTCACCGTTGCCGATGAAGGGCAGCCGCATCAGGGGCGTCCAAGATTGGGGCGCGTCAAAAGACCATGGAGTTAGCGTAACACGCGAAAACGGCTGTCGTCAGTGGGCAGTTGTCAGTGATGGCGACCCGGACCGGCGGGGGCCTCATATTGATCCGCCTTCACGTTTTTGTGAGCAGGCCGAGGATTGCACCCTGGTGTACAATACCGAGGTGTAAGTCCCGTTCCGCAAGTGAGCCATCGGCCATCGCCAACGACGGTCAGGTGCGAAATGACCACCTCCGACGCCACCGCTAGGACATCCCATGCCCGGGCCGCTTCCGCCTGCCGGACCTCCCCGAACGCGAGCCCGACGACATGACATCCCCCGAGCACCTCAGCGAGATCGGCCTGCACCACCACATGAAGCAGTTCCTGGGCAACCCAGAAACCACCATCGTGTCCGTTGAGAAGTACCTCACCGACCGGCTCGGCGTCGGGATGGAGTATCCCGACCTGCTGGTGGCCTTCGGCGTGGACCCTATGCTGTACCAGGAGACCAACCGGTACGTTGTCTCCCAACAGGGGAAACCGCCGGACCGGGTCCTGGAGATAGCGTCGAAGGGCACCGGCCACGTCGACGCGGGGGAGAAGCGGGAGTTCTGCGGGAGTCTGGGGATACCCGAGTACTGGCGATTTGACTCCACCGGGGAGCTCCACCGGGCCAGGCTGGTCAGGGACCGATTGGTGCAGGGACTCATCAACCCATCGACATCGCCGAGCCGGTTACCGCCACCTTCATCTCTTCGGTGGATTCGGGGTGAGGCTGCATAGTATCATAGTGCCCGAGACAGATGGTCAATGCCAATGAAGGAGTATTTCTCATGCCAGAAGTGGAGAACAGGTTGAAGGAGTTGGGCTATGAACTCCCACCGCCCCGGCGCACCCAGCGGGGCAACTACATCCCCGCCGTGCGCACCGGCAGCCTGGTGAGTCTGTCGGGCACAGGCCCTGATCTGCCCGACGGCGCCCCGCTCCACGTGGGGAAGCTGGGGTCAGACCTGACCATAGATCAGGGATGCGACTGCGCGCGCCTGGCGATGCTGCACCTGCTGACCAACCTGAAAGAGGAGATAGGAGACCTGGATAAGCTGAAGCGGGTGGTCAAGCTACTGTGCATGATCAACGCCGACCCCGGCTTCCGCGACATCCCTAGGGTCGCCAACGGCGCGTCAGACCTGCTGATCAGCCTGTACGGGGAGCGGGGCCGCCACGCCCGTTCCGCAGCGGGCATGTCCACCCTGCCCGGAGATATGCCGGTGGAGATAGAAATGGTTGTAGAGGTGGAGCGCTAGCAATCGGTCAAACCTGACTTTGGCGACGGACCAGGATCCCGGCTTAGGATGGTATGTCGGCGCCGGTTTGTGTTGCCGTGAAGCGTCGTTTGGACCGCGCATGGAGGAGTCCGGTTCGGGTTGCGACGGAAGAAACGCTCTCAAGCCGTGGCAGAAGCAGCAGTGGCGCATTCCAGGGTGATCGCCGGCTTCGTGGATCACATGGAGTACGTCAGGCGCCCACGGCTCAGATTGAGCGCAGACCATTTTGCGCTTGTGTCCGCTGGAATATCCCGTACGACTGCTGTCATACCGGCGTTATGATCGCTTGGCCCTATGATAACGCACCGGATTCCCGCGATCACCCTGGCAACGCCGCCGCCGAACGTGGAGTAGGGGGTACCCTTTGGCCTCCCGAGAAAACATCGTCTACGAGCCGGATGAGCCTTGTCCCCCGCTGGTGTCCCTGGCCGTGGGGCTTCAGGGGGCCATGTTCATCCTGGTGCAGACTCCGCTGCTGGTGTCGGTCAGTCTGTTGGGAGACACGCATGGCGAGCGGTACCTGAGTTGGGCCATTTTCACCGCGCTGATAATCAACGGGGGGGTTACCGCCGCGCAGTCGGGCGTCATCGGGAGGTTCGGCTCCGGCCACCTGTTCTTCACCGGCACGACGCCGGTCTACATCGCGGTCTGCCGGACAGCTCTGACCTATGGCGGGCCATCCCTGCTATCCGCCCTGGTTATCGTTTCCTCGCTGTTCCAGTTCCTGCTGGCGTCTTGGCTCCCCCTGCTGCGCCGGATTGTCACGCCCACGGTTTCCGGCACCGTGTTGATCCTGGTGGGGGCCATAACCATACCCATCGCCTTCGAGAGTGTTGCCGACGTCCCCGAGGGGGCCCCGGCAGCCGGGGGCGTGGCGGCGGCCGGCGCGACGCTGGCGGTCACCGCGGCCCTGGGACTGCGGGCCACCGGGAGACTGCGGCTGTGGTCGCCCTTGGTTGGAATCGCGGCAGGCTGCGTGGTGGCCGGCGGCCTGGGAATGTACGACCTTCAGGGTGTCATTGACGCGCCCTGGATTGGGGTTCCGCCGGGCGGCTGGCCGGGGATAGAGCTGACGCCCGGCGCGGAGTTCTGGGCGCTTCTGCCCATGTTCCTGGTGGTGTCCCTGATCAGCGCCCTCAAGACCATCGGCGGCGGCATCGCCCTGCAACAGGTCTCATGGCGCGGGGAGCGGGCCACCGATTTCCGCCGGGTTCAGGGCGCCATCAACGCCAACGGCGCGGGCAGTCTATTGAGCGGAATCGCCGGTACGCCGCCCGCGGGAGCCTATGAAGGCGCCACCGTGTCCATCGTCAGTTTCACTGGGGTCGCTGCCCGCAACGCCGGCTACGCCATGGGAGCTATCCTGATTGCCCTGGCCTTTCTGCCCAAGGTGGCCGCTTTCCTGCTGGCCGTTCCCAATCCGGTCATAGGGATGTTCCTGATGATGATCATGGGGCTGATTCTGGTGGAGGGTATGCGGACGGTCTTCCAGGACGGGATTGATTACCGGAAGGCGCTGGTGGTATCGGTGTCCCTCTCCGTTGGAATAGGCCTGGAGAGCCAGGACCTCTTCTCGGAACTGGTGGGCGGAGTGTGGGGCACTCTGCTGGGCAACGGACTGGCCAGCGGGACCCTGGCCGCCATCTTGATGACAGCGTTCCTGGAACTGAGCAGCGCCCGGCGGCTACGCCTGGAGACGGAACTGGCTATGTCGGCTCTGCCCCGGATAGACGAGTTCCTCCGACGCGCCGCGGCCCGGGCCGGATGGGACGAGGCATCCGCCGACCGGCTTCGCTTCGTGGGCGAGGAAGTGCTTTCCAGCCTGTTGCAGGAACTCGAGGGCGACGGCCCCCGGCGCCTGGCCGTCCTGGCGCGCCCGTCCGCCGGGGTAGTGGAGATGGAATTCCTGGCGGCGCTGACGGACGAGAATCTGGAAGATCGGCTGGCCTATATGAACCGGCAATCCGAAGTCCCGGAGGAAACCGAAATATCCTTCCGCCTGCTGCGGCACTACGCCTCTTCGGTGCGCCACCGCAAATACCACGGCCTGGACATCGTGACCGTGCGGGTGGAAGGCTCGCGTTAACCCCGCATTCTCAATATGTGCTGGCATTGCCCCACAGTGGCCTGCCAGGGCAATCGCGTCAAGTCAGGTGGGACGTCCCGTGGCTGACGCGCTCCACGATGCCGTCGACCAGCATGCCGGCCAGCCCCCGGTGGATGGCAACGTGGGCCTCCCCCGTGATCATCGCCAGTTCCGCCGTGTCCGCGAAGGGCAGCCGGCTCAGGTGGTGCAGCAGTTCCCGCTCGGAGACGCTCATGTAGCGAGCGTAGCAGACGGGAGGCACGGCGGTCAGCCGACAAGTGTCAGCAATAGGCGCGTGATCAGGGTGGCGGACCCTCGGAGAACATGTGCCAATGTTCATGAGCATTGACCCGCCCCGGCGGGCTTCCGCCTTGGTCAACAATCTCACGTCCCCGCTTCTCATCATGTCATCGCGTTTCATTTACAGGCCAATTCCGGCGTGTCATACGTGCCAGCGGCTTTTCCGCCCTCCGCCGCAGGGCCGGTGTCTCTCTCCGGAAAGGCCCAATTTCTGCAACGAAATGCAATCCAGCGGGCTTTTGGGGTCAGACAAGGCTGAGAAGGAGGAAATCCGCTGCATTCACATTTGTTTGTGGCTCCCTTACAGGAAACCCCGGAAACCGCTCTACCGGAAAGGTTGCACCTTGACCAGTCGCCCCAATGACGGCCTTTCCCAGGCTTCCGGCGCCGGCGGCAGCCACGTGTCAGCAGGATGCCCCGCTGTGTGATGGTCTCCAGGTTGGAACCGGGGAAGAGAGTTTGATCCACGCGGGCCGCGGCGTCCTGAAGGGTGTCTTCGTTCCCGGTGGCTCAGCTTCCAGTGGGGGAAAATACTTCCACCAGGTCCTGGCGCAATGCAGGCTGATTTTCCTTCACCGGCAACAGGTAATCCCCGCCGCCGGCTACAATCTGCTGGCACACCTCCCGTTGGGTCAGCAGAGCGTCCGCCACCACTATCCTCCCTTCCAGGGGAATCTGCCCCAACACCTCTTGGGCCGCTGCCAATTCCTGACCCTTGCCCACCGTGGCTGCCTGGCTCAGCACCGCCCCGCCCTCAGTGGCGTAGGCTGATACCAGGTGCACCCCAGGCAGTTCCTCACCATGTATCCCCCGCAACGTCTTCCCATCTATTGACACCACGGAGCCCAGGTCCACCCCACTATCTCGCACCCATTCCCGCAGCACCCCTTCAAAGGCTTCCACCTCCAGACCCTTGAACACCCGGTGCAGCGTGGCTACGCAGGGCGTTCTCCCCAGCGGGAAACCCAGTTCCTGTCCAGCGGCGGTTCCCTGGTCCCGGCCCCATTGCGCAATGGCGTAAAGGCTGCGGGCGCCACATAGCATGGCGCAAACCGACAGACTCAATACCGCTCCCAATGGATGGCGCTGGCCTTGCCGGCTCCGGTGGTCCGGAACTCCATCCAAGGCTTCTCTCAACCTCATCTTCCCCACCTCCTCACGTCTTCACCGCAACTTTAAGGCTCCTTTCAGAAAATGAAAAGACCCTGCTGGGGAGTGGCGATTCCGTTGTCCGAGAGGCGCCCGGCAATGTAGAATGACAGCCACGGAAGCAGGCCAGCACGGGGGTGATGACAGTGAACGCGCCAACCCGACCCAGGGAGGAAACGCACCGCCTTGGCGACGGGATATACGAGCGTAACATCCGGTCGAGGGTCGAAACAGACCACCACGGAGAGATCGTCGCCATTGACGTGGATAGCGGAGGCTGGGCCATTGGCGAGAACGTAATTGTCGCAACGGACCGCCTCCGGGCTCAGCAGCCCGAGGTCAGGGATGTCTGGCTGGTCCGGGTGGGATACCGGGCGCTGCGCAGCTTCGGGGCCGGGTCCCTGCGGAGGATCGGGTGATCGAAGGCGTGGTGAATGCTGCCCTTGAAGCGGTGGTGACTTTGCCTCTGCGAGGACCGGATGGGCAGGTCAGGGAGGTCGAAGCCGTAATAGACACCGGCTACAGCGGGTACTTGACCTTGCCGCCAGCATTGACGGCGGAATTGGGATTGGACTTTCGGGGCAATGGGCACGCCTACTTGGCCAACGACGCCGAGGTGGAATTCGACGTCTACAGCGTGATTGTGCTGTGGGACAGCCAACCGCGAGACATTGAGGCCGATGCGACCGGCAGCACCCCACTGGTGGGTATGCTGCTCCTGGACGGGCACGACCTGAGCGTCGAGGTTCGGGACGCCGGGCGCGTCATCATCCAGGCCGGAGAGTAGACAAGGGTATCTCCTAACGGAACCTGCCAAGACGGACTCCAGCCAGCAGCGTGTGGGCCTGAACCGCACGATCCAGCCTAATCCTGCGATTGCCACTGACCTGCCACTGCCGTTCGCTTAAGCGCCGGGCGTAAGGGTGGCAATGAGTGGTTCTTATTCCACCCTTTCCGGCAGGGGTAGCCGCAGCGCTGTACGCCTCGCTTCCATCGGGAAGTTCGTGGGCTGCCTCGAAGGTTACGCTGGCCCGGCCTACGGTTGCCAGTCGGCCGGTTGCCGCAGCACCATACCAGTCCCGGAGACCCAGCACGACATGTCCTAGCGTTGATTGCTCAAGCGGGCCAACGCCACTCCAAGAATCCCTAAGGGATCCGGTAGGACACCTGCAGGCCTACCGAGACCTCCACCTCCGGTTTCGAGTCAAAGGGCAGCAGGGGACCGTAGGAGTGACTGCTCTGACCGCTACAGGACACGGCGTACGTGCTGGGCAACCCGTAGGGCACATTCTGCAACGGGTATTCCAGCGCCCCCACCACTTCTCCCAGGGCCAACTCCAGGGCGTCGGCCAGGTCCACGGCGGCCTTCTCCGCCGCCGGCGCCGCCTCCCGGCGGGCCAGGGATACGGCCAAGTCGCAGCTCTCATCGGACAGGCCGAACCTAACGCCGAAGGTCTCGGACCTCCTCACCACCTTCTCTATCGCGTCCACCACGGCCTCTCCGACATCGGCGTACTCATCAACATCAACTTCCACCGAAATATTGGGCGGTTCGTACCGGTACACCGGATCAAACTCCACCTCATCCTCGCCTATTCCGATGGCGGCCAGGTTGGAGAGGATGTCCTGGCGGTCTTCCGCCGTCAACTGCTCGGGGCCAGAGATTCCATAGTCCCTCTCCGGAATCACCACCACGTATGCTTCGTCCGGGGCCACGGCCACCTGCCCTATGGCGGAAACGGTGAGGCTGCCCGCCCGGGCGGTGGTCTGGGGCAACGGGGACAGGTGAAATCCCCCGCTGCTCCCCTGCCTCACCCACGAAGGCGACGACGCCGAGTCCGAAGCCAGCACCACCAGCGAATCTCCCGTGCCGCTCGCACTCGGCTCCCGTCCGGTTTCTGCCGTAGCGGTTGCAGCCGTCGTCGGCGCTGCCGCTCCGGCGTCCGTTGGTGGGACCCGGGCGGCGGTCGTAGGCGGCATTTCGATAGCGGTCGTGGGTGGACTTACCGCAGGAGTGGCCGTGGAGTGTCCAGCGACGGCCGGGGCCGCTTCGCCATTGGGCTTTTCCTGGGTGCAGGCCAACCCGCCCAAGGACAGAACAACCACAATCAGGGCAGCAAACCTTACGAGCTTCATCAAGGTCATTTCGTCACCTGTACCAAGCGTATGACATTCAGGGGGTAGTTCTGCCCCGCCTCTCGCTCCTGGCAGGAGCCGCTGCGCTGATCGTTCGGGGCATCCCGCCAATCTGCCATTACGGCCCAAGCTGAGGCGGCCGTTTCGGATTACCTCATTCGATCAGGGAACGGCTCTTCAATAGAGCCGCTCCCGGTTGGCCTCTTCCTCCTCGGCGTCAATCCGCCCGGCGTCAGCCCCGGCAATCTGGTCGGCCAGCACCTGCCCGTAGCTGGGATAGACCGACCGCTCTATCCGCGCCGACGGGTCCCAGAGACGGCCCCGCAGCAGCGCCCTCCCGCAGTGCAGGAAGGCCTCTTCCACCGTCACCTTCAACCCCGACAGCGGAGCCCGCCCGCCCACGGTCATTGGTCCCAGCAGCCCCTGGCCGGTAACGATCTCCGCCTTCCCCTTCACCCGCAGCGTCTCGTTCATCCCCGGCACGAAGAACAGCAATCCCACCCCGGGGTTCGCCACGACGTTTTGCAGGGAATCCACCTGGTTGTTGCCGGGACGGTCCGGCAGCAGCAGGGTCCGTTCGTCCAGCACCCGCACGAATCCCGGCGGGTCGCCCCGGGGCGAGGCGTCGGGCTGGCCGGCGGCGTTGCTGGTGCTCAGCACGCAGAAGGGCGACAGGGCGATGAAGTTCCGGCAGTGCTCGTCCAGCCGGTCCAGCACCTTCTGCGCCGCCCGGGGCGCCGGAGGCCGGTAGGTCTCCCGCAACTCCCCTCCATCGGAAATGGTCATGGCGAACCCTCCTCAACCTTCTCGCAACCGGCGCAGTTCCTCTTCCAACTCCCGGTTGCGGGCCTCGGCGGTGTCGGCGCGCGCCTCGGCAGAGTTGGCACGGCTATCAGAAGCATCAGCCCGGGCCTCGGCCTGGACACGCAATTCCCGCTCAGCGTCGGCCCTGGCCCGCTCGCTCTCCAGGGTGGCGATGGGCTCCCCCGTGGCGGGGTCGCGGAACACCAGCCGGCCCTCCTCCCACCGCAGGTTCAGCCCCAGCGCCCGGCTGTACCCCTGCAACGCCCCGCCGGGCAGTTCCTCTATATCTATCGGCTCGTACCGGTCCTCCACCAGCCGGTCCCCGGCCAGCCTCGTCCCGTGGTGCTCCCCGGTCTCGTCGAAGCGCCAGTACTCCCCTATGCCCAGGGACTCGTAGTAGTCCCGCTTGTCTCCCACGTCATGCTCCCCCGTGCTCTCCGACGCCACCTCCAACACGAAGTCCGGCGCCTTCCCCTGCTCCTCTACTACGTAGCCGTTGCTGGCCCGGTAGGCCGCCGGGTCCGCGCCGAAGGCCACCAGCAGGTCGGGGTACCGCGCGCGGCGCTTGTCGAAAGCGGCGTCCGGGGCGATCCAGCGGTCGGCCTCCACCAGGGTGGTCTCCGGGTGGCCCAGGTGCTGGGCCAGGTAGTGGGCGTTGCCGGTCTTCGCAATGTGGTCGAACTGGGTCACTTCATCAGGCTCGCGGTCGGGTATGTCGGGCAGGCGGAAGCGTTGCCGGACTTTCGGGGCCCTGGGGGTCTTGCTGCTGGCGCTGGTGTCGGCGGTGGTCACGGCGAACCTCGGCTGATCTGGCGTTGGGCGGGCCTGGCGTTGGGGTCCCGGTGGGCGATGGGCTGGCTGGTTGGGGGGATTATACCAGCGCCGGCCAGGCGCCGGCAGGCTGGCGAAAATGCCCGAACCTGCCGGGCGGCCGTCTTGCGGCGGGCGGCGAATTCGCGGATAATCGTTATTGCTGCTTGAAGAGCATTGCTGCTTCAAGAAGACAATTTCAAGAAAACAATGGACGACGCCGGGCGAGGTCCCAGTTTTGGGCAACCTTGGGCAACGTTTACGGGACGCGGCCCCTGGCGGCGAGAAGGTGATTAGCGATGGTGGCCGAGCTCATGGCGAAGACCCTGAAGACCCTGGGGAAAGCAGGCAACGCTTCATACCTACCCCTTTCAGCCCCCCCCCCCCGACTTCCGGGGGCGTCGTGCTGACCCGGCGGCGCGCCCTGTGGGCGCTGCCCCTGCTGCTCCTGGCCGTAATGATGGCGGCGGCGCTGTTCGCGCTGACGCCGGCGCAGCCGGCCGGCGCGCAGCAGGCGGCGCAGACCTTCGTCGCCAACACCGGTCAGTCAAGCCTAGCTGGGACACATTTGGAATATGATTTCGCCCAGGCGTTCACCACCGGCAGCAACAGCGCGGGCTACAGCCTGCGCAGCGTCGGCGTGGAATTCGCCACTATCCAAAGCGGCTTCAGCTCTTCGTCCCTCACCGCCAGCATCCACGCCGACTCCGGCGGGTCTCCGGGCAATTCCCTCGGGACCCTGACCAACCCCGCCAGCTTTCCCGTCTCCAGTTCGGACCAGACGCTGACCTTCACCAGCAGCGCGGGCATCG
The DNA here is from genome assembly GCA_965207275.1 of Dehalococcoidia bacterium. Classification (GTDB taxonomy): domain Bacteria; phylum Chloroflexota; class Dehalococcoidia; order Lucifugimonadales; family UBA3495; genus Bin22. Next base: position 239,455 of record CBDBMH010000002.1, on the reverse strand, counting down.
ACCTTGCGGCGAACACCACGTACTTCCTGGTGATCGATCTAAGCAGTGCCGAGTCTGCTTCGTTGATGCGCCTAACGGGTTCGGACAGCGAGGACGGCGGAGGCCAGGCCGGCTGGAGCATCGGCGACGGTTTCTCGAGACGAGCGTGGAACACAACGGGCGCGTGGAGCACCTTCGCCTCGTCAATGAAACTCAGCCTGGGCGGCGTCAGCAAGCCTTTCCTGGTGAGCAACTTCGGGCAGGCGAACGGCGGCACCGGCAATTTCGTCCAGCACGACCACGCGCAGGCGTTCACGACGGGCGCCAACGCCGGCGGGTACACCCTGACGGGCGTCGACTTCTCGTTTCCGCAAATCAACGACGGCGCGCTGGCGGGGAAGCTGGCTGCCGAGATCAGAAGCGACAGCAGCGGAGCGCCGGGCGCGGTGGTCGCCACCCTGACCAAGCCCGGCACGATCGCCGCCGGCACGAACAGCTTCACGCACTCGGGCGTGGCGCTCGCGGCGAACACCACGTACTGGGCGGTGCTGGACGTCACCCTGGTCCTGCTCCCCGGCGCCAACACCATCCAGAACACCGCGTCGGACGCCGAGGACGCCGGCGGCGCGGACGGCTTCACCATCGCCGACGATGGCCACTACCGGACCTGGAACACCTCGGGCGCCTGGACCTCGTTCAGCCAGTCCCGCAAGATGACCATCCACGGCACGGCCGTCGAGACGGTCGAGACGGAGACCTTCGTCGCCAACACCGGCCAGGCGGACGGAGGCACCTCATTTTTGGGCAATGACTTCCACCAGGCGTTCACCACCGGCAGCAGCAGCTTCGGCTACACCCTGCACAGCGTCGACGTGGAGTTCTCCACCATCGACAGCGCCTTCAGTTCCTCGGCGCTGACCGCCAGCATCCACGCCGCCTCCGGCGGGTCTCCGGGCAGCTCGCTGGGGACCCTGACCAACCCCGCCAGCTTCCCCGCCTCCACCTCGGACCAGACGCTGACCTTCACCAGCAGCGCGGGCATCGACCTTGAGGGGAGCGCCACCTACTTCCTCGTGATCGACATGGACGCTGGCCAGGGTTCTTCGAGGGTACGCCTGACGGGTTCGGACGCCGAGGACGGCGGGGGCCTGGCCGGCTGGAGCATCGCCGACGGCGCCGGGACGAGAACGGCTTCCTCGACGGGCGCGTGGACCCCCAACGTATCGTCACTGAAGATCAGCCTGGACGGCGTCAGCAAGCCGCGGCCGTCGCGGGTGAGCATCCTTGGCGGCGGCGCCGTCACCGAGGGCGTCAGCGCCAGCTTCACGCTGAGGGCGTCCCCGGCGCCCCCGGCGGACCTGCCGGTGAGCGTGACGGTGGCCACGACCGGGGACTTCGGGTACGGCGCGCTGCCCACCAGCGTCACCATTCCGGCCTCGGGCACCGCGACGCTGGAGATCGCCACCGCCAACGACGACGTGGACGAAGCCCACGGCTCGGTGACGGTGACGCTGGTGGACGGGTCGGACTACGACCTGGCCACGTCGCTGGGGACGGCGACGGTCCGGGTGCGGGACGACGACCCGCCGCTGGTGAAGAACACCGGCCAGTCGAGCGGCCTGGTGCAGGGCCTGCACGTGGACCTGGCGCAGGGTTTCGACACCGGCGGCAACCCCTCGGGGTACACCCTGACCAGCGTGGACGTGGCCTTCAGGCGGTCCACCGAGGACTTCGGCTCCAAGCTGACGGTCACCGTCCACAAAGGCGCCAACGGGGCTCCCGGCACGGTCGTGGGGACCCTGGCCAATCCCGACTGGGTGAACCGGCAGGCCGGCACGTACCGCTTCACGCACCCGGGCGTCGCGCTCGAGGCGGACACCCGCTACTGGGTCGTGCTGGACGCAGCCGGGCTCACGGAAGGCAACAGCCAGGTGAAGTTCACGCAGAGCAACTCCGAGGACGAGGGCGCGGCGCCCGGCTGGAGCATCAACAACGACGCTCGCATCCGCGCGCAGGGGGGCGGCAACTGGATCACCCTGGTCGGCGGCTCCACTCTGTCCATGGGAGTCAACGGCCGGCTGCTGCCCCACTCGGACGGCTCCTACACCGTGCCCCTGGACTGGCCGCTGAAGCCGCTCGATCTGGGCGCGGGCGAGACGTTCCGGCTGCTGTTCATGACCGAAGACCACCGCGACGCCACCGCCGCCGACATCGGCGTCTACGACGCCCACGTGCGGGAGGCGGCCCGCGACGGTCACGCCGCCGTCCGGCGCTACGCCGATCACTTCCGGGTGGTGGGCTCCACCGCCGCGGTGGACGCCCGGGACCACACCCGGACCAACCCCAACGACGCCGGGCACACGGACGCGGAGGTCTGGTGGCTGAACGGCGAGCGGGTCGCGGCGAACAACGCCGGCTTCTGGTCCGACACCTGGGAGAACTGGGCGATGGCGGACCGGCGCTTCGAGAGCGGCGAGAGGAGCACCTCGAACGACTGGCCGTGGACGGGCACCCGCACCGACGGTGCGAAGGAGGCGAACCCTCTGGGCGCCAGCAACGCCCGGCGGGGACGGTTCTCGACCACCGACGCGGACACCGGCCCCATCAGCTACAACACCGTCGCCAGCACCCAGGACCACGCCTTCTACGGCATCTCGCCCCTGTTCCGGGTGGAGCCCACGCCGGTGAACGCGCCGCCCGGTGAGCCGGCGGTGATGAGCAACCTGGGCCAGGCGGACGGCGCGGCGTTGGATGTGACGACTGCCAGCACCGTACGTGACCGCGCGCAGTCGTTCACGACGGGCAAGAACGGCGGCCACTACCGCCTGAACAGCGTCGACGTCGAGTTTGCCGAGATCGGCGACTCCGACGCCGCCCGTGATCTGAGGGTACAGATCTGGGCCGGCTCCGGCGGCTCGCCGGGCAGCACCGCCGCCGACGTCCTCGCCGACCTGGCGCGCCCCTCCATGCCGGTGGGCAGCGCCGACCAGACCTTCACCTTCACCTACCAGGGCGACGACGGTTCGGGGCTGCGGCTGGAGCCGAACACCACCTACTGGGTGTACGTATACGACGCGTCCGTGCAGCCCAACAGCAGGTACACCCTTCGCGCCACCGCGTCGAACTCCGAGCGCCGGCGGGGCCTGCGGCTGCCCGAGGGCTGGAGCATCGGCGACGGCCACAGTTCCTGGTCGCTCTACCCCAACCCCGCCGTCTCCTGGAGCACCCACTCCGAGGCGCTCAAGATCGGCCTGAACCTGGGGGCCGCCGACGCCTTCGTGCAGTTCCGGACCTGTGAGGGCACGGTGTCGGGCAACACGTGCTCGACGGGCTGGGTGGTCGCCAACCACACCAGGCACGACCCGCCGCCCACGATCACGCTGACCGAGGGCGGCCCGGCGGTGACCTACCAGTGGCAGGCGGTGGACCCCCACGAGCGCCGGCACTTCTACGTCGCCAGCCAGGTGGGTGAGCCGCTCAGCCACCACGGCGGCTACATCGGGCCGGGCCAACCGGACCGGGACCGGCTGATGTGCCACACCGGGAGTAGAAGCCCCTACAACCTGGGCGACCCCATCGTCGAAGGGCTTGGCCGGGATGGGATACATTTCGGCTACGGGAGCACCGCCGGCCCGCTGCTGGACCGCCACGACGGCTGCCCCTTCTCGTCGCAGTCCGTCTACGAGGGCGACGCCAACAAGTGGCGTCCGGTGAGCCTCGCCGCCGGCCAGGACAGCGACGCCTTCGACCACGGGACGTTCCTGATCCACCGGCCCCACGCCGTCGGCCACAACTTCTATGAAAATGGCGTGCTGTACCAGGTGGAAGGCTTCGACTACCCCGAGGTGCGGGTGCCGCTCATCATCAGGGACGACGACCAGTGGGAGCAGACCCTGGAGTTCTCCATCGACGACGGGACCACCTGGACCTCCATCGAGGACGGCGGGCTCAATCTGGCCTTCCCGGCCTCGCTGAACACCGGGCGCAAGGCGCACTACTTCTGGGTGCGGACGAAGAACGACCCGCCGGCGGACCAGGACAAGCGCTTCTCCATCAACGCCGACTTCGCCGAGGCGCTGCTGCGCAGCGGCACGTCGGAGTACTTCCGGTCCCACCGGGTCTGGTTCACCAGCCCCGCCGCCTCGCACCTGCACACCTTCAGAACTGACTCTGCCGTCAGCGCCGGCTCGGTCACGGTCGGCCGCACGCCGGTCCAGGTCGACATCCACGTCGGCGCCAACGTGGTCGGCAACGTGACCTTCCAGGTCGAGGGCTACAAGCTGTACGAGCGCAGCGACAACCAGATCTCGACGGAGACGCCGCCGAAGACGGTGCGCACCGACAGCTTCAGCTTCCACCGCACGCTGGGCTCCTGCGTGGGCTGCCAGCGGCTGCTGGGCGACCTGCCGGACCCGGTGGTGGAGCGCGTGGGCGATTTGACCTACGCCAACCTGTCGGACACGGGCATCGACCTGAGCTGGCCGCGGGTGGTCGGCGCCGAGGGCTACGAGGTGCGCTACTGGTCCACCACGTCGCCCTTCCCCGGCGTCCCGGCCGACGAGGCCTGGTTCGGGGCCGAGCCCAACGACCCGGCCTGGAACATCCGCCACCTGGAGCCGGACACCGAGTACCGGGCGGTGGTCTACTACCAGGACCACGGCGCGACGCAGCTGAGCACCGCCAGCCCGGTGATCCGCTTCACCACCCTTGCGGCGGGCTCGCCGGTGGAGGCGGAGCCCGCGTCGGTGATCGTGGAGCGGGTGCCCGAGGTGTCGATCAGCGCCGCCGGCGGGACCATCACCGAGGGCGAGGACGCGGTCTACACGGTCACCGTGAACCCCGCGCCCGACGCGCCGCTGGACGTCAGGGTGGGCGTGGCCGGCCCCGGCTCCGTGGTCGCCGCCCAGCACCTGGGCGAGCGCACGGTGAACGTGCCCACCGGCGGCAGCGTCTCGTTCACCATCCCCACCGTCGACGACACCGGTTGGGGCTCCAACGGGATGCTCGGCGCGACGGTGCGGTTCGGCGAGGGCTACCGGCTGAACAGGTTCAGGAGCTACGCCTCGGTCTATATCGCCAACAACGACCTGCCGCCGCCGCCGCCGGTGCAGCTCAAGCGCGTCTCCGACACCACGGCGACCGTCGCCTGGAAGCCGCAGGGGGACGGCGCGTCCTACCTGGTCGTCTGGCACGAGAGCTTCACGGGCGTCCCGGTCCTGACGGAAGTCACGACCACCGCCACCGAGCACCAGCTCACCGGCCTCAAGCCGCAGTCGCATTACGTGGTCTCCGTCCTTCACGGGACGAACCAGCTGGACCAGATCACCGTGCGGACCCTGGCCGCCGGCGCGACGCCGAAGACCTTCACGGTGGACTTCGAGACGCCCGCGCCCAACACGTCCGTGCCGGTGATCAGCGTGACCGCCGACGGCAACGTGACCGAAGGCGGGGACGCGACCTTCACGGTCAGCGCCAACCCGGCCCCGGCGGCGGACCTGGACGTGAGCGTCACGGTGTCGCAGAGCGACGACTCCGGGATATCCCTGGAACAGCGGACGGTGACCATCCCGTCGGCGGGCTACGCCGCGCTGACGGTGGCCACCACCAACGACGAGGTGGACGAGCCCGACGGATCGGTCACGGTCACCGTCGACGCCAGCGCCAACCTCGACTACCGGGTGTCCTCGTCCCAGGGGACGGCCGTCGTGGTCGTGTCCGACGACGACGGCGGCTACACGGTCAACCAGGGAACGATCGCCAGGGTCAGGGAGCTGGCGTCGCAGACCCAGCACGGCGCGGCCCACGTGAACCGCTGGAACCGGGTGCTGCTGGCCTTCGGCGAGCACGACGGGACCGGCGTCACCGGCGGCCCGATGACGGCGGCCGAGGCCCAGGACATGGCCGACAATCACAGCAGCCCGGTGTGGGACCTGGTGGTCGTCGAGCTGACCGCCCTGGAAGCGGCCGCGGCGCAGACGCCGCCGCCGCCCACGCCCGAGGTGAGTATCACCGCTGGCAGCGGGGTGACCGAGGGCGGCGACGCCATCTTCACGGTGACGGCCAGCCCGGCCCCGACCGCGAACCTGGACGTGAGCGTCACGGTGTCCCAGAGCGGCGACTACGGCGCCGCCACGGGCCAGCGCACGGTGACGATACCCACCTCGGGCAGCGTCACCCTGACTGTCGCTACCACCGACGATACTACCGACGAAACCGACGGGTCGGTCACGGCCACGGTGAACGCGGGCAGCGGCTACACGGTGTCCTCGTCCCAGGGCGCGGCCACGGTGGCCGTGTCCGACAACGACGACGCCTCCACGCCGGTGGTGAGCGTCAGCGGCGCCGCCGGCGGCACGGAGGGCGAGTCCGTCACCTTCACGGTGACGGCCAGCCCGGCCCCGGCGGCGGACCTGGCGGTGAGCGTCACGGTCGCCACGACCGGGGACTTCGGGTACGGGACGCTGCCCGCCAGCGTCACCATCCCAACGTCGGGCAGCGCCACGGTGACCATCGCCACCACGGACGACGAGGTGGACGAGGCCGACGGCTCGGTCACGCTGACCGTCAACGCGGGCAGCGGCTACACGGTGGGCGCGCCGTCCACGGAGACGGCCGGCGTCGCCGACGACGACGACCCGGTCGTCGAGGAGCAGACGGGCTACACGGTGGACCCGGACGTGGTCGCCAGGGTCAGGGAGCTGGCATCGCAGACCCAGCACGGGACGGCCCACGTGAACCGCTGGAACCGGGTGCTGCTGGCCTTCGGCGAGCACGACGGCACCGGCGTCACGGGCGGCCCGATGACGGCGTCCGAGGCCCAGGACATGGCGGACAAACACAGCAGTCCCGTCTGGGACGAGGTGGTGACCGAGCTGACGGCCCTGGAAGCGGCGTCAGCGCAGACGCCTCCTCCGCCGCCCACGCCTGAGGTGAGCGTCACCGCTGGCAGCGGGGTGACCGAGGGCGGGGACGCCACCTTCACGGTGACGGCCAGCCCGGCCCCGTCGTCCAATCTGGACGTGAGCGTCACGGTGTCGCAGAGCGGCGACTACGGCGCCACCACGGGCCAGCGGACGGTGACGATACCCACCACGGGCAGCGTCACCCTCACCGTGGGCACCACGGACGACAGTACGGACGAGACAGACGGGTCGGTGACCGCCACGGTGAACGCCGGCAGCGGCTACACCGTGTCCTCGTCCCAGGGCGCGGCCACGGTGGCCGTGTCCGACAACGACGCCGCCCCCACGCCGGTGGTGAGCGTCAGCGCGGGCAGCGGGGTGACCGAGGGCGGCGACGCCGTCTTCACGGTGACCGCCAGCCCGGCCCCGGCGGCCAACCTGGACGTGAGCGTCACGGTGTCCCAGAGCGGCGACTACGGCGCCACCACGGGGAAGCGGACGGTGACCGTCCCCACCACGGGCAGCGCCACCCTCACCGTGGGCACCACCGACGATACTACTGACGAGACCGACGGGTCGGTGACGGCCACGGTGAACGCGGGCAGCGGCTACACCGTGTCCTCGACCCAGGGCGCGGCCACGGTCAGCGTGTCCGACAACGACGCCGCCCCCACGCCGGTGGTGAGCGTCAGCGGCGGTTCCGGGGTGACCGAGGGCGGCGACGCCGTCTTCACGGTGACCGCCAGCCCGGCCCCGGCGGCGGACCTGGCGGTGAGCGTCACGGTGTCCCAGAGCGGCGACTACGGCGCCACCACGGGCCAGCGCACGGTGACGATACCCACCTCGGGCAGCGCCACCCTCACCGTGGGCACCACCGACGATACTACTGACGAGACCGACGGGTCGGTCACCGCAACGGTGAACGCGGGCAGCGGCTACACGGTGTCCTCGACCCAGGGCGCGGCCACGGTGGCGGTGGCCGACAACGACGACGCCCCCACGCCCGAGGTGAGCATTTCCGCCGGCAGCGGGGTGACCGAGGGCGGCGACGCCGTCTTCACGGTGACGGCCAGCCCGGCCCCGACCGCGAACCTGGACGTGAGCGTCACGGTGTCCCAGAGCGGCGACTACGGCGCGACCACGGGGAAGCGGACGGTGACGATACCCACCTCGGGCAGCGCCACCCTCACCGTGGGCACCACCGACGATACTACGGACGAAACCGACGGGTCGGTGACGGCCACGGTGAACGCGGGCGGCGGCTACACGGTGTCCTCGTCCCAGGGCGCGGCCACGGTGGCCGTGTCCGACGACGACGCCGCTCCCACGCCGGTGGTGAGCGTCAGCGCGGGCAGCGGGGTGACCGAGGGCGGCGACGCCGTCTTCACGGTGACGGCCAGCCCGGCCCCGGCGGCCAACCTGGACGTGAGCGTAACGGTGTCCCAGAGCGGCGACTACGGCGCGGCCACGGGCCAGCGCACGGTGACCGTCCCCACCACGGGCAGCGTCACCCTCACCGTGGGCACCACCGACGATAGTACTGACGAGACCGACGGTTCGGTGACGGCGACAGTGAACGCGGGCAGCGGCTACACCGTGTCCTCGTCCCAGGGCGCGGCCACGGTCGGCGTCGCCGACGACGACGACGCCGCGCTGGAGGTGGAGATCAGCGTCACCGTGGCGGACGCCTCGGCGGTGGAGGGCGACGTGCTGGAGTTCCGGGTGGCGCTGTCGGCGGCGTCCACCGAGGAGATCCGGGTGCGGTGGTACACCGCGCCGGCCTACCACCTGCTGGACGACCGGGCGCACCGGTCCGACTACCAGACGACGGAGGGAGAGCTGGTGTTTGCGCCGGGGGTGACGGAGCTGACGGGAGAGGTGTGGCTGGAGCAGGACGAGGATGAGGAGCCGGACGAGTACTTCGCGGTGGAGGCGTTCCTGCCCGGGAGCCTCGTCTCGCCCGACGCGGTGGGAACCATGACCATCGTGGACGACGACTAGCCCGGCCCGGCCGGGTCAGCAAGGCAGGGCAAGGGGGCCGGCGGCGACGCTGCCGGCCCCCTTGCCTTGTTCTACACCACGCGCGGAACGCAGCCTGGGGACGTCGCGGTCCAACGTCCCCCATGCGGCGGCGGCACGGGAACGGCAATGTCCTTCCTTGCCGGCGCGACCGGTAGAGGCTGCCCCGGCAGATGGCCGGAGCGGCCTCGCCTGGTTGCCGGGAGTTATCCAGGTTGAGGCGCAGGGAGCGCTCTCAGACGGCGAGATCCGGCCTTGAGAGAAACACGCAACCATTGTGCGGGACTGTGTATTGGTGGCCCCTTTCGGCGCTCGTTGGCGAAAGGAGCGTTCCGGCCAGCGACATTTGCATTGCTGGCCGGAACGCTGGTAATGTTGGTTATGCAAGAACGCGAACCGAAGGTCACAGGTGGCTCTCGGTTCGGCGCCGTCGGCAGGCGGTGATGAAGCGAAGCTCCCTGGGAATGTCGGAACGGGCGGGCGGCCGGCCGGTCAGGAGGAGATGATGGCGTTGTCGGTGGGCGGGACGGTGGAGCGGTGCGCCAACCGGCGGGTGGCGGCGGCGGCGTTGGCGGGCGTCGCCGGCTGCGTGGCGGGCCTGGCCTGGCGCCAGGTACGGCTGGGCGGGTTGGACCTGCTCGACGGCCGGGGCTGGTACACGCCAGGGGAGGCGGCGGCTCTGTTCGACGCCCTGGACGGCCTCGACGCCGGCGCCAGGGCCGTCTACGCCACCACCGCGCTGACCATCGACATGGTGTTTCCGGCCTGCTACGGCCTGCTGTTCGCGGTCCTGCTGTTCCGGCTCTTTCGCGGCGGAGCGCCGCTGTACCTGCTGCCGCTGGCCCTCGCCTTTGCGGACGTGCTGGAGAACGTCACGGTCGCCGCGCTGGCGCTGAGCCACGACGGGGCGCCGTCTCCGCTGGCCTGGCTGGCGGCGGCGTTCACCCTGGTCAAGACGATACTGATCGCGGCCACGCTGGCGGCGGTGTGCGCCGGCGGGACGCTCCGGCTGTGGGCAAGAATCCGCCGCTCAGCCTGACCGGGGAACCTCACATTCGCCCAGGCCGCCTATGGTAGAGGGAAGCAGTTGCCCGACGCCGTGGGAACCATGACCATAGTGGAGGACCAGCTTGGGGCTGCGCCGGGGCAGCAGTCCGGCGGAGGGGGCCGCCCCGGCCCCTTGCTCTGCACCATGACACCGACGCCGCTTAGAGATGCGGTGATCCAGCGCCCCCTATACGGCTGCCGAGGGAACGGCAATGTCCTTCCTTGACGGCGCGACCGGCAAAAGGCCGCCCCGACGGATTGCCGGAGCGGCCTCGCCCGGTTGCGATGCCCTGATTGGAGCTACGGACCCTTTGCGACTGCCACGACGACCTTTCCATCGTCAAGCCAATCGCGGCCTCACTATGGATACTGCCAAGGGCGCCTATAAGCCCAGGGTGAACCTGATGTGAAAGGTTCTTGATTTTGTCCAGCTTGGTGGGCCTGTCTTGACGGTAGGCAGTACCATCTTCGAGATGTGGTTGGGATTGTGAGATTTCCACCGTCAGAACATTGGGCCGCTATCAATCAAACAATGCCATAGTGTAACCCAACTGCGAGGTCTCCTTTTCTTACGAACGGACGTCCGCAGGTGGAGCATGCTTAATTCCTTGAGCACGTTCTTGTTGAAATACTCTTTTCGGTCAAGTTCACCAGTCTCTAACCCACTCGGTAGTTATTTTCACACTGGACTCTTGTCGGCATGGTACGGTTGCGTCTCCGAGATTTTGAGCGCCAATTAACGGTCATGACCCGTTGAGCATCGTAGGGCACGTCGTTGACATAGCTATCTGGAGCTTCCGCAGGGGGATGCTTGAAGGGTAACCCAATGGCAGTTAGAACCAAGTCATCAATAGTCTAAGCGCCGAACGGTCGGTCGCGTTTTAATCGTGGCTATGGCAACTCTCTCTGCCGTTACGCCTCGAGCAAAATCGTATAGAGACAGTTCGCCATATTTTGTACTTACGCCTTTCAGCGCATCCGCTGACAAATCTCCAGGATTTAACCGTGCACGTCGGGATACACGTACCAGTGTCTTTCATCCTGGGGCGGGTCAAGCTCTCTGATCGTACCAATGGGGAGAAGGCGTAGAAAAGCGTTAGGGCCGAAGACCCTCCGGCCCCGGCCCTGTGTAAGTCAGTCCCTAGCTCCTGTTGGCGGCTTCGTGGCTACTCTACGACTGCCTCTCTGTAGAGACGCTCCAATCGCTCGTCCGCCCATACGATGGTAGCCGCCGCCAAAACCTTACCCTCGAAAGCCCGCTCTGCATCGAGCAGTTGCTCATTAGTCGAATCCTCGGTCAGTCCCAGTTCCTCGAAGTTGTCTCTATGCACCTTCATGATGAGGAGGGCGTCGCCGTAGTCGGGACGGGCTTCCTTCCAGAACTCGTCATACGAGAACCCTGTGTCTCGAATGACCTCCTCGCAGAGGGTGCGAGCTTCCTCGGTCGCGCAATCGGCCTGATGTGCCGCGACGAAGGTGTCAAGCTCATCCTTGGTGGGGGTAAGCTCGCGAGCGATACCCTCCGCGAGGACCGCCTTCTCGTTCACTACAAGGGTAATCGTCGCGGCATCAGCTTGGTCTTCGGTCATCGTTGTGTCGTGGGTACGGCGAAGCGTGGATGCCTTCCTGACTTCGCCACGAGTGACGGGTAGCCCAGAGACCGTTACCACAACGGCGTCATCCCCCTCCGTCTGTGCGTAAATGTGAGCGAATTGTCCCTGTTGCGCGGCGCTGTTGGTCACGATGCCGACACCAACGGCAACGGCCAGAGCCGCGAATATTGTCGCTCCGATGAATAACCGTTTCATCGCTTCCTCCATGTCTTAGTCTACCTGATAATCGTTCATTGTGAAAGTTTTGACCGAGCACCAGCAACTCTGGAAGTAGAACATCTCACCCTGCTTGTTCATGGCCACGCCCAACCTTATAGACGCCTTTGCGTTGATGGGCCAGGTCAACCACCCGAGGTTCGTGCTGGAGTGGAAGCACTTGCCGAAGTCGTTGCCGCCGATGATGCAGGTCTGCTGGGTGAAATTGGTCAGGTCATAACTGTTGCCCGAATGGTAGTAGCGGATCTTTGGGTCGGTGAACCCGTTGAAACAGAACTGGAATTTGAACTTGCATTTTCCATCCGGCACCACCCCGGAGTTTGTGTGGTAATACGTCAGCATCGTGTTCTCGCTTTTGTACTCTGAGGTGGCAGCGTAAGTACGGACGATGATGGAAGCGAAGTAGAGGCTGTTCCACTGCCTCACTACGTCCACGTGTTGCTCGTTCCTGCTCACGGTATGTGCACTCGCGGTATCCGGCAGCATTGCCACTATCGCAACCGCCACCATCGCGAAAGCGGCGAGGGCAAGCGTGGGTATGATTCTCCTTGTCATATATACTCCTCTCATAACTCTACAATTTTGAAATCGAGTTGACCATCCGGCCCCGGCTTCTGATTCTATACCTGCGTACAGATGGAACGTCCACTACTGTGGTAAACTGAACAAGCGGACAGGCACAAAAAGGATATGCTTCTCTGGGCACCTCCCTACTATTTTGTCCTGCTTACGGCCACCGCTCTACTCCAACGGTGGCCGTTCTTATTGCAGGCCCGGCCTACGATGTTACGTCGATCTGGCCAAACCGTTTTGGTTGGTCGCAACTATTGCCGAACGAGGCCCACCCTACCACAAGAAATTCCTGTTGCAAAGAACACGAACCGGAGGAATGATTACGGAATCAGTTGGCAAACCGAAGATAATCCAGTTATGGGCAACTTACCGTCGAAGAACATATTGCCATTACGACCAAGGTTGCGGATAAGTAAGCGGTTCATGTCTGTGTAGAAGGTCGACCGCGGGCAGGTCCTCCCCAAACGCCTCAGTCCTTGTGCTAACCTATTCCGAAATAGGTGGAGAGGCGTCCCACGCCGTGGATTTTCGACCGCTCCACGAGTTCCTGCACCCTCTATCACACCCGCAGACGAACTACGGCATCTTGAAGGAGCCACCTTTCCCCCGCTCCGAGTGGGGATAAAATGGCGGCGTTATTGCTACAGTCACAGATTAAGAACGAGTAAAATTGGGCCAGTCTATGGTGATGAAGTGAGGTGGGGGTTACATGGGGAGACGAGGTGGCGGAAGTGGCCCGGCGGGCTACCCGGTCAATCAGGATTTCGACTACTCCCATCTGTACCTGCTGCTGGCTCTTGCCGCCAACAGCGTGGGCGACCCCTTCGGTTATTCTCGTTACCGGTCAAATACCCACGAGACAGAGAGTGAGGAGGTGCGCGCCATCAAGGACCTGTTGCGGCTAAAGCCCGAGGAAGCGTGGGAATACGTCACCGCCGGTGGAACCGATGCAAACATTTACGGAATTTACGTAGGCCGCGAGATGTTGCGCAACCCGTGGCCTACTTGTCCTAGTAGCCCAAAACTATTGAATTGATGGGTAAAGGGACTTGAGCTTGATGCGGGCGTCCTGGGTGGTGAAGCGCCAGTTTACCCGGACGCCCTGCTGGTTGCGCCGCTGCTGCCACGCCGCCGTTTCCCGTTGCAGGGTCTCCTGATCGGGAATCCTCCGGTCCAGGCATTGGCCAGCCAGCACCCCCAACTCTATCTCCGCCATATTCAGCCAACTGCCATGTTTGGGGGTGTGGTGAATCTCCAGACGCTGGGAGATGCGCAACGCCTCCTCCGGCTCAAAAGCCTGGTACAGGGACCACTTTTGGTGGGTGTTCAGGTTGTCCATCACCAGCACTATCCGTTCCTTGTGGGGAAAGTCCTCGTCCACCAGTTTCCGCACCACCTCCGCCCAGTCCACTTTGGTCCGTCTTTCGGTGACCTCAACCCGTCGCCACCCTTCCAAGGGGGCGTAAATCATAAACAGGTTGCTCACCCCATTACGCCGGTACTCATGGTCGCAGGCCAGGGGATGACCGGGTATCGCGGGCCGGGGTTGGCGGGTCTCCCCCACCAGTTGCTTGCTGGTCTCGTCCAGGCACACCAACACCTCCCCTTCCCCGTAGTCCCGGTGATACACCTCCAGCACGTCCTCCATAGCGCACACGAACTCGGCGCTGCCCTGGGGCGGCAGGCACCAACATTCCTTCAGCCAGGGCTTGAGTCGGTTTTTTTCAAGGTCCGCCGCACCGTCTCCGAACTGATACTTTCCACTATCTCCCGTTCCACCAACCCATCGGCCAGCAGTTGCATGGTCCATTTGACCTGCCCTTCCGGCGGCTTCGAGCAGGCCAGAGCTATCAAGTGGGCTTCCCCAGTCCCGTCCAGTTTCTTCGGGCGTCGCTTCAACTGCTGGCGGCGACTCAGGGCCGCTTCCACCCCCTCTTCCACACACCGGCGTCGTACCCGTTCCACTGTAGCGGTCCCTATTTTAAGAACCCGGGCAATTTCCTGGTCCAGCAGCGGACCTTCGGCCTGGTTCTCATCGCTTAACAGCAGAACCCGGGCGTGGGTCTGCCGGTAAGCAGCGACGCGACCCTTGGCAACCAGACCCTTCAGTTCTTCTTGTTCCTCCCAGCTTAGTTCTACCCGGTACTTCTTCACCATCACCGCCTCCCTCACGTCCCCTTCCCCTATTCTATCAGCCATCAATTCAACGGTGCTTGCCTACTAGAGGTTAGCTGAACAAGTTGGCTATGTCTTTTGCAAAGTCGGAAAGCGGGTCCTTCGGAGCGTTGCGAGGTTTGCGGGCAGTAGGCTTGTTGGCCGGTCTTGCCTTCGTAGTGGTTTTGGCCGGGGTCTGGTTTTTCGCCTTCTTGGCAGCGGCCTTTGTCCCAGTCTTTAGAAGACCTTGCGCCCGCAACTTCTTGCGGAGCTCGCCCATAGTCCCTGTACCTTTCAAGGAGTTACAGGCTGTACAAAGCAACTGTAGATTAGTGAGGCGTTCGCCCTGGCCGTCCGAAAAAGGCTTGATGTGGTCAACGGCAAGATTTCGTATGTCGAACTTCTTCTCGCAACCGTTACACTTGCCATTTTGGTCACGATAAAACGAGTTTTTTTCTTTCGCACTGAATTTCGGCCGGGGCCGGCGTTGAGTAGTTTTTGGCTCATTAAAGAAGTCACCAAATACCATAGAAAAACCTCCGTTTAGGACAAACCTGAACGGAGGCGCAATTGCGATTGAGTCGTCCACGCTGGTACAATATCAGGGTACATAATCGGCACCTGCCGTTTCAGATTGTCGGCCCAGCCCTCGCTATTTGCGTTAGCGAGGGCTGGTTTAATTTTCGGGAATAGTACACCTAGCCCAGCATTATGCAAAGCATCATCACTTATAAGGAAACGGAACCGTTCGAAGAATCACCAGATGACCTGGTTCCAGCAGTTGCCCAGATAGCAGGAAAAGCGGCGGGGTTTGTCGTTGAGGTACAGTTCCACGTCCCTTTTCACCTGAACCAGGTAGGTCTGCCCGTCCCGCAGGTAATCCAGGTTCCCTCCATGCAGTCCGTCATAGAAGGTCCACCGCTTGCTGTCATTGTCGAAGTGCCAGACCACCTCCAGGTGGGGAGCCAAGTCCGCCAGCGCTTCGCCAACTTCCGTCGCGCCAGCGGTCACCAGGTCCGACTGGGTTACCCTGAAGGCGGCGGCGGCCACCGCGCCGTCCACTGTGACAGTGACCTGCTGCAGGCCGGTATCGATACCTGGCACCACAAATCGGGTGCTGAAGATGCCGTGGGCGTCGGTGGCCGTTCCATCCCCTGGGCTTACGTCCTCGGTCTGGAAGAGGATGGAACGTACCAGTGTGAATTCCCGGAAGCCCTTACCGATGAGGGTTACCACGGTTCCCGGCGGGCCGGCGCTGGGTTCTAAAAGGATCTCGCCAGGCTTCACCCGGTGGCTGGCCTTCAGGGCGACTGTGCCTCCGCCATAATCAAAGAACTCCACCGTCACAGTGCTGAGGGAACCTGGGTGGCTCTTGCGGGGTACCTGGAGCTTTGCGACGAATTGGCCCTGGTCGTCGGTCTCGGCGTGGGCGTGGGTTACCTGGTTGCCCGTCTCGTAGCTCACACTAATCTTGGTCCCGGAGGAACTGGCGCCGTAGGCCGGAAACCCGGTCCCCCTCACCTCCAGCATGCTGCCGGGCCTGCTCTCTTCCGGATGCAGCGTTATCTCCCTCTCGGGGATGCGTATCTCGGTTAAGCCGGTGCGGCCAGTGCTGTCGGTCACCAGGAGTTCGTGCAGGCCCGGGGTCAGGGTGCCTTGGGCGACGGGTACGGTGACCACCTGGGCGAAGGTCCCGGTATCAGTGATCGGTATGCGGCGGTTGCCGTTCCGCCCCATCGGCAATTCAACCGGATGTCCTGAAATGCGCATCTCGGCGATGTGCGCCCCTCCCGCCGCGTGGAAACCGACGCCGGTGACCAGGATGCGGCCGTTGGCCGTGACAGTTCCAGGATCGACGGTGACTTCGGTACGGCCGCTGGTGATGTCCACGATGGTCCTGGCGGTATACTCCTGGCCGTTGTCGGAGCGCACCAGGGTGACCTCCAACTGCTGGCGGCCGCTGCGCACTCCCTGGGGAACGGGCAGCTGGAAGTCCAGGTCACCCTCCGGGCCGACCCTCATTGGGTTCAGATCCGCAGGGATCTGACTGACGGTTACCTCCTCAACCGTTCCCTGGGGGAAGCTGGTCAGGTTGATGCTGATCTCCTCGCCGCGCCCCGGGTCCTGTCGGGCCTTGACCGTGCCCACCAACTCCACCAGGTTGTCCAACTTGTAGACCTGGTTGGTTCCGGTACCGACGAGGACGGCGGTGGATCCCTCGCCGTCCCGCGCGTTGACCAGGTTGCAGGTTCGGGGAGCATTCAAGCACTGGCCGAAGCCGCCGGCAAAGGGTGGAGTGGTTATGAGAAAGGAGCAGTTGGCTTCGCCGCCCGTGTTGACTGCGCTCTGACAGAATTCTCTCTCGTCGGGGTCCACGGTGCCGTCGGCATCGGCGTCCCGCCAGAAGGTGATCGCCGTCCCGGGCCGGTACCCCCTGGCGATGGCGCTGACCTCTTCTCCCCGGCCAATCTCCTGCTTGCTCAAAATGACCTCCCGGTCCACCAGCAGGCCCTCCGTCCCTTCGCCGGGCGCGGACCTGCTGAAGGCGGCGATGACCTCCTGGTTGGGGTGGCGTGCAGCCTGCGGGGTCGTCTCCTCGCTGGTAGAAACCCTCCAGGGATAGGCTCCGCCCTCCTGGGGGTTCCTGATGCCTGCAGGCCCGAGAAGAGTGACCGTGACCCGCGCCCCGGCAGGAATCGGAATGTCTTGGTCGTTTGCCTCCACGTCCGGGATGACCGAGATGGTAGTGGGGGAATTGCGGGAGCGGCCCTGCTGTACCTCTACCCAACCGGCTTGGCCGGAGCCATAGTCGCTGCCCTTCCGGTAGCGTACCGTTACGCTGTTCCCGCTGATGCCGGAGGGCACCCGGATCAGGTAGTCCAGTTCCAGGTATATCTCGCCGGTTAGGACTGGCAGTTCCTCGTTGGCGGTGAACTCCACCGTGTAGGTAGACCCCTGACCCGAACTTCGCGATGCGGCGGTAACGGTGGGATTGGCCACGGACTCCGACTGGGCCTCGGCGGACCCATTGCCCAAGGCCACCATAGCCAGGATCAGGAGCAGTACGGGGTTCACAAAAAAAGTGGCCCCGGCATTAGACGCCTTCATCGATCCCTTGCCTCTTTCGCTAGAGCCTTTCCTTGTGTCGGCACCTTGCGCTATCCCCTAACTTATCCTGAGCGGCATCTCGAGGATTCGTGGACTTCCATGGCAGCCTCCCCCAAGACTGGCAAACCCGGTCCTGCGACCTTGCTTGTCTGGCGAAATCTTACGATTTTCGGAGCAACATTACGAAGCGATACATACTCACTCCAATAGGCCAACCGCACCACTGCGATTTGCCTTTTCTCCGATGTCGCGAAGACGCCAAGATGCTCGAGTAGACTCAAACTGAATACTATTGCGACACCTACGAGTGGACCTGGTGCGGCAGGCCGTCGAGAGGTGGAGAGGGGCTTTCCATCCTAATGCACTAACAAACTGAATTCTCCAGTTGCTCACCACACGAAGCTCAAACATTGGCGTTAATTCTTTACGTACCGAACTGCTCCAGGGCAACGAGTTCGGATTCGTAGATCGCCATTATCTTATCGCATCCGCTGATAGCAAAGACCTCCCTGACGGGATATTGCATGGAACAAAGGCATAATCTGGCGCCCCGCCTTTGCAAATCCTTGGACGCCATCAAAAGTGTGCGCAGGCCTGCACTGCTTATAAAGGACACACGGTCAAAGTCTACAATTACCGTCAGGTCGGTCTTCTCTATTGCTGAGGAAAGAGCATTCTGAAACACGGAAGCATTGCTGCCGTCTATGTGACCCTCGGCAATCAGAGTCACCGTTGCGCCATTGCGCCGAACTTCAGCAATCACCACTTAACTCCTGAACCAAAGCAAACTACGAAGTACTCCTGGTCAATTGCGGTTGAAATTGCGGGAAAAGTCTAAACCTGTACCCAAAATGCCAATAACTGTAGTCGAAGTTACAATGACTATAGGGAGCTAAGGGGGATAGGTCAATAGGTGTCCAAACAAAAGGGAGTTACGACGTATGAGGATACCCCCGGATCCGGGTTGGTGGACTCCCAAGACGCGTCGTGAAGAGGTTCAGCCGGCCCCTGCCCCATTGCGCTGTAGCTGAACCACCTGCCTTCCTGCCAGTCCGACCGATTCCGTTCCATATGATGCTTCCCAGTTCTTGGATGTGCTTCCTGCGGCAAATCAATTCATTGCAATGAGCCTAATCGCCAATACGCCGGCACGTTACACCCACTCAAGGTTCGCGTGCCACTTCCGCTGGTCCATCAGTCCGGCAGGTACTGGGCAACGATTCCGTCCTCCAGGTCCCTGGTCTCCTGCGGCCAGTACGCCCGGGATAAGGTCAATCCCTGGCCACGGTGTGTGGCTGATGAAAGATGGACCTCGGGAAAGGAATCCGCCAACTCCTGTATGTACCTGACCGGTACCAACACGGCCAGGTGGTTGGGAGCAGCCCCGCCCGTCTCGGAAGCGGGCAGTGCGTAAACGTTCTTTTCCTTCAGCCAGGCGCGGATGGAAGAGATGGTGCCGGCGTCGGGAGCGTTCATGCCCACCACCACGCTATCATCCTTGATGATCATGGCGTACTGCGCGGCGCTCTCGGCGGGAACGCCGTAGGCAAATGCCGCAACCACCAAGCGCAGCGAGTCGTAGGGTAGAGTATTGATGGATGGTTCCTCCGAAACGGGCGCCGGATCGATCTCCACCTCAAACACGTCGGGCCGTTGCACCACCGCCAGTACCTGGCCGGTGGGCAGGTCCCACGTGTGGGTATCCACTTGCTCTCCCCCCAGGGACGCGATGAATTCCTCAAGGCTCGGTTTGATGTCAAATTCGGTGTAGGAACCGATGGAGACGGTTACCCTGTCCGGTACGGGAAGCCCCTCAGCCTGCCTTTGTAGCAGACCCCACAGGTAGGGGTCTATGTGCGTCGTGCCGGGGCCCGGGTCTATCAAGACCCGTTGGCCTTGCCTTGATTGGCCGGCGCCTCCCTGGCCCGAAGGACCCGAGTCCTCCAACCCACAGGTTTGGCTGGCCCGGATGAATTTCGCCGGAGCCTCCCCCAGGCTGGCGCTCTGCATGGCCGCCACCAGTGCCGCCGGTCCGCCCAGCGCTTCCAGCAGGCAGACGAACCCGGCACGATCCCCAGGGGCCATCCCCAATCGCGGCGCATAGGTCTCCCATTCGGCGTCGCTCAGGCAGGACACGGAAACGGCGAGGGCAGCGATGCTCAGGGCCAGCGAGTTGGCGGGAGCCTGTCCGGCAACTGAGGGCGCCAGCAGCGCCCGCAGGTCCAGGGGTACGAATCCCTCCCGGATGCACGCGGCGGTTTCCATCTCGAAGGGCTCCACCTGCCCGACCAGTTGGGTCAGGAACAGCCGCAGCACCGTATCGTCCTGGAGGCAGTTGACGACGGCCGCCGTGACCTGCGGAGAGCCTCCGGGAGGCGGGTCTGACAGCGCCCCCAGTTCGCCAGGACCGATGCCGTTATCGCCGAGGCAGGTGCGCTCCCTGGCCGAAAGTTCGGCGAAGAACTGCTGCGGGTCGCCCAGTTCCACCGGGCTCAGACCGTCCGGCCGCAACCCCTGGCTCTCGGCGCCTTCAGGCTTGGGAAAGCCGAACTCGGTCTCGATGTCACATGCCCTTACCGCCTCCCCCAGCACCGCGCTCTCCTCCATCGTCAGACCGTCTCCCGTCGCGTCCGCTCCCGAGAGGACGGCGATGATGCGCTCGCCATATGGCCTCCCTTCCAACTCACCTATCAAACACGCGGTTTCGTCGGGGTTGGGAGCGCGGCCTTCACCGGCTGGAGTCAGCTTGGCAGCCTCCTGGGTCGTCAGACACGATATAAGCCGCAGCGCCGTCGGTTCGCTCGCCACATCACCCGGCTGGGCAAGAGCCTGGGTCAGTGCAGAGTCTGTCTCCAGAAGCTCGACCATGCAATGCTGGGTTTCGACGCTGAAGCCGCCGGCGGCTATCGACAGCACTGAGACCCTCGCAGCCGCCAGGCGGTTTCCCGAAAGACAGCTCTCGAGCGGGGCCAAGGCGCCGTCATCGCCCGCTAACAGGTCGCCCGCGCCGCCGGTAAGAGGAGCATCCAGGAATATCTGATAGTCCTCGCCCAGCCGGGTCTCCAGGCATGTAGTTTCGTCGGAGGTGAGTAAAGCGGCGAAGTCCCGTCCCGTGGAGGCGCTGTCCAGTTCCCAGAAGACCGGGCCCGTGGAACCCTCTGTCTCAGGCCCGGGTTGGCTGGCGGTAATCGTCGCTCTAACAGTCGCAGTTGGTTCAATCGTGGGAGCCTCCGTCGGCGTCACCGGCTTGACTGCCGCGTCTATGGTCGCCGGGACATCCGGCGTGGGGTCTGGATCGGATTCACTTCCGCAACTCAGAATCGCGCCTGCCAACAGGATGGCGGCTACAACAAAAGCTATGGGTCGGAAAATAGTTGGTCCGGGGTCCATTCACGACCTCTTATTCCTGGTTCAACCGGCTCCAAGAGTTGGAACGACTTGAGGTTCAGCTGCCACGTGCCGGTCTGGTATTGCGCCGATTTAGACTCGTTGGCTTTGAAATAGGCCAATCCGGTAGTCTGGGCTTACGTCTCACCACATAAACTGACGAATGTCGTCATCGTAAGGCTGGACTGTACAACAGTCATCTCGCACTCAAAAGAGGCCAAAGGTCATCCCAAGCAAACGGACCGCCATTCGCGATTACAAATTAACTGGATAGTCCCCAGCTCAGAGATATTCAGGAGGCGGCATCAGACGCTCCGACTCCGGATAGGGCGGTATGTTCCGTATCCCTTCGCATATGCGACACTCACATTCCGGGTCTTGGTCGGCAATCAGCCCGTGCAGCATGTTGATGTAGGCCAAAACCTTGCCCCGGTCCACGCCATCCAGGTAGAGTTCCTTCCTATCCTCCTGGCGAACCCAAGGCGCCGGTACATTCGACATATGTAGTGGTTGCCAACCACATTTGCTGCAACGGGCGTCGAAGTACTGGTGGCTTTCCTGGTCACGTCCCGTCACATATATCTCTCCGTCAGGTCCGGTCTCATACCTTTCCCCACTTCTCAGAAATTCTCTTTGGTCAGCCCCGCACCAAGCGCAACCGATGGCAACCTTGTCTCCCGTGTTTTGCCCAGTATTCATGGCGTCCTCGGACATCATCGGAAATCACAAATTCGTAGCTTGCCAGTTCCGATGGAAGGATAACGGGATTTCAATTGGACGCGGGCGTCGTCAGCGGTGAACACCAGTCTCCCCTATTACTAACGGCTCGGTTGACCTTGTCGGGCTAGGGTTTGCCGCTCAAGTACAGAGTCAAGCTGGGTCAGGGCAAATCAACGTCCAACCTTCCGACAATACCTCCGCTTGTTCCAGCACAGTCCGCGTCGCCTTCTCCTGCTTGTCCGGCGGGTAGCCATGCTTGCGCAGGATGCGCCGGACCAGGACACGCAGCTGCGCTCGCACGTTCTCTCGCAGCGTCCAGTCAATGGTCACGTTGCGCCGCACGGTCTCCACCAACTCACGGGCGATGGCGCGGAGGGTTTCGTCGCCCAGCACCTGTACGGCGCTGTCGTTGGTTTCCAAAGCGTCGTAGAAGGCCAGTTCGTCATCCGTCAGACCAAGCCTTTCGCCCCTGGTGGCGGCTTCCCGCATCTCCCGGGCCAGTTGGATCAGCTCCTCTATCACCTGCGCCGCCTCAACCGCCCGGTTCTGGTAGCGACGGAGGGTCTGTTCCAGCATCTCGGCGAAGGAGCGCGCCTGCACCACGTTGGTGCGCCGGCGGGCTGCCACTTCACCCCGGAGCAGTTTTTGCAGCAACTCCACCGCCAGGCTGCGCTGGGGCATTCCCCGCACCTCGGCCAGGAAGTCCTCGGACAGCACTGAAATGTCCGGTTTGTCCAACCCCGCTGCCGCGAAGATGTCCAGGACCCCTTCCGAAGCCACGGCCCGGGAAACGATCTGGCGTATCGCCAGGTTCAGCTCCTCGTCCGATTGCGCATCCGTGGGAGACGACTTGGACAACGCCGCTCGCACCGTCTGGAAGAAGCCCACGTCGTCGCGGATGCGGTGGGTCTCCTCGTGGGGTACGGCCAGGGCAAAGGCCTGGGAGAGCTCGCGGACCGCCGCCATGCAGCGGTCTTTGCCGTTTTCCTGGGTCAGGATGTGTTCCTGAGCAGCCGGAAGAAGCCCCAACCGCTCCGCTGGCCCGCCGGACGTCCACTTCGACCAGTCAAAGCCGTGGAACAGGGCGCAGCACACTTCGTGCTTTTCCAGCATCACCGCCACCGCCTCTTCCTTGTCGATGGCGGCGCGCCCGGTTCCTCCGCTTTCAGTATACGTGGCCAACGCCCGCCGCAGGTCGTTGGCCAATCCCAGGTAGTCCACCACCAACCCGCCGGGCTTGTCCCGGAACACCCGGTTCACCCGGGCTATCGCCTGCATCAGCCCGTGTCCACGCATGGGCTTGTCCAGGTACATGGTGTGCAGGCTGGGCGCGTCGAAGCCGGTCAGCCACATGTCCCGCACCAACACCACCTTGAATGGGTCGTCGGGGTCCCGGAAGCGATTGGCCAATGTCTCCCGGCGGGCCTTGTTCCTCACGTGCCGCTGCCACTGCGGCGGGTCCGATGCTGAGCCGGTCATCACCACCTTGATGGCGCCCTCGCCATCATTGCCGCCATGCCACTCCGGTCGCAGGCGAACCAGTTCCTCGTACAGGTCAACGCAGATGCGGCGGCTCATGCAAACCACCATGGCCTTGCCGTCCAGCGCTTCCAACCGGTCCTCGAAGTGGTCAACTATGTCCTCGGCTATCTGCCTCACCCGGTCGGGAGCGCCGACGACGGCCTCCAGTTGCGCCCACTTGGTCTTCAACCGCTCCCTTTGCTCGATTTCCTCGCCCTCGGTGGCCTCCTCAAAATCCGGGTCAATGGTGGGACGCTCCGCTTCCTTCAGTTCCAGCCTTGCCAGGCGGCTTTCGTAGTGGATGGGCACCGTGGCCCCGTCCGCCACGGAGCGCCGGATGTCGTAGATGCTGATGTAGTCGCCGAACACGGCCCGGGTGTTGGCATCCTCAAGTTCAATGGGCGTGCCGGTGAAGCCCACGAAGGAGGCGTTGGGCAGGGCGTCGCGCATGTGCCGGGCGTAGCCGTCGATGAAGTCGTACTGGCTGCGGTGAGCCTCGTCGGCGATGACCACGATGTTACGCCGCTCCGATAGGGTGGGATGACTGTCGCCCTGCTCCTCGGGAAAGAACTTCTGGATGGTGGTGAACACCACGCCGCCGGCCGCCACCGACAACTTCTGCCGGAGGTCGGAGCGGCTCTCGGCTTGTACCGGAGGCTGGCGCAGCAGGTCCTGGCAGCGGGAGAAGGTGCCGAAGAGCTGGTCGTCCAGGTCGTTGCGGTCCGTGAGCACTACGATGGTGGGGTTCTGCATGGCCGGCTCCCGGACAATGGCCCCGGCGTAGAAGGCCATGGTGAGGCTCTTGCCCGAACCCTGGGTGTGCCAGACCACTCCGATTCGCCGGTCGCCGGGTTCGCCGCCGGGCCTGCGTCCCGACTCGTAACGGCCGCGTTCCTCGCTGACGGCCCGTTCCGCCTGCTGCAACTCCGCCGCCCGCAGGGTTTCACCCACGGCGGCGCGGACGGCGTGGAACTGGTGGTAGCCGGCCAGCTTCTTCACCGGCTTGCCGCTGCCGTCGTCGTCAAACACGACGAAGTCCCGCAGCAGGGCCAGGAAGCGCTCCGGTTGGCATACGCCCTCCAGCATCACCTGCAACTCGGTCAGGCTGGAATCCGCCAGTGTTTCCCCGGTGGTGGTGCGCCAGGGCTTGAACCATTCCTGCCCTGCTCCCAGGGCGCCGACGCGGGCGGCCAAACCGTCGGAGACCATCAGGATTTCGTTCATTGCGAACAGGGTGGTAAGGTCGGCCTGGTAGGTCTGTAACTGCTGCCAGGCGGTCCAGACGGTGGCGTCCGCGTCGGCGGGGTTCTTCAGTTCGATTACCCCCAGGGGCAGGCCGTTGAGGAACAGGACGACATCGGGGCGGCGGGTACTCCGGTTCCCGCCCACCGTTTCCGCGACGGTTAACTGGTTGACCGTCAGCCAGTCGTTGTTGGCGGGACTGGCGAAGTCTATAACCTGCGCCGGCTGGCCCCGGATACCGCCGTCGCCGGCTCGGTATTCCACGTTGACGCCGTTGACCAGCATCCGGTGGAACTCCCGGTTGCGGGTCTCCAGGGTGGCCCCTTCGGGCCGGGTCAGCTTGCGGAAAGCATCTTCAACCGCCGAGTCGGGCAATGCCGGGTTCAGCCTGGCCAGAGCATCCCGCAGCCGTCGTTCCAGGACCGCCTGCCCGTAGTCGGCCCGCTCCGTGCCCGGCGTATCCGGAGCAATGTTCGGGCCATGGGCCGTCTGCCAGCCCAAGGCGGCGAGCCACTCCAGGGCGGCATGTTCGACGTCGGTTTCGGTGAGGGTAGTCATGGCTATTCACGAATGCGGATACGCGAATCTTCAACGATCCAAAGTTGGCCTTGCAGTGAAGTGGTCAGATTCTCAAGCAGACGAACTCCGACCTCTAGGAGGTCTTCTCGCAACTGGCTGGATACACGGAGCACCACAATCCCCGGATAGCGCCGGGGTGGATAAACCCTGATGTCTGAAAAGTCCAGGTCCAGCGTAACAAGCGCGCGACCCTCGTTGAGACAGACAGCGGCAATGTCCTGGTCTTTCTCGCCACTCATCTGCTGGTCAATCACGGTAACGGCGTCGTGGCCCGCTTCGGCAAAGAGGGCGGCCATCTCCCTGGGGAGGTTTTCGTCGAATTTGAACCGCACTGAGAGTCCTATGCGCTAAGCGGCAGGATTCGTTCCTTGGCCAACTCTGCGGCGTAAAGCAGCGATGCCTGCACCGCCTCTCGGGACACTGAAGGATAGCTGCTGATGATTTCCTCGGCGCTATGTCCGCCAGCCAGATTGTCCAAGATGACGGTCACCATGACCCGTGTGCCGATGATGCACGCCCGGCCGTGGCAGATCATTGGATCACTTGATATGTAGTCGCGCCAGTCCATGGGATTTACCTCCGTTCTGATCCAGTCCGCAATCACGCAGGTCTAGGCAGGCCATTCATTCAACCAACTGTCGATTTATCAGCCCGGTCCACGGCATTTGAATCGTCTATTCTGTAAAATTCCGTCACTTGAACCTTGGCCCCTGGGTTGGTGGGAGTTCCATCGTCCGCGTGTCCCACCACGACGATGTACATTTTCTGATCGTCGAGAACCGTAACCTTGTGGTGTGTAACCAGGTTCACGATCTTGTGATACCACTTGAGAGATTCCCTTTCGTAGTAGTCCAAATCGAAATCTTCTTTCATGGGATTTGTGGCGTGGAGCACTTGCCCTAACCGCCCATAAACTTCATTGATCTCTTCCCGCGTCAGCCAGTCGTTGCCAGTACGCTCCTTTAGCTCGCCCATGTACATATCGCGGGCCAGACCTGCTGGCAATGTCTGCTGTCTCGCGGTATCTTCAATGAGGGTCAAAGGTAGCGGGTAACAAAGCGGGTTGATAGTTTCCAGCCTCCGGAGAATTGGCTCTGGGCGGTATTCCTTAGCAAGTTTCTTTGATACTTCCTCCAGATCATCGCCGTTTGCTACCAAGCAGGCCATTGCCAGGCTCTCTATGATGAAGCGCAATTGTAGGCAAATGAATTCGATCCGTGTTTGCCTGTACACCCCAAGACCGGGGGTGTTGCCAAATAGTTCAATTACATTCGCCCGGTACTTTATCTCTTCCATCATGGCAGCGTACTTCCTCTGGCTATCAGTCTCCATGTCCTTACTCCTTTTGCTCTCTGGTAACGCTGCCAGGAGCGTTTCACCTCACCCGCACCTCACCCGAAACCAACTTCGGCAGCAACGCATCCCGCTGGGCGGCAAGAACGCGGGATTCCGCCTTGGCTGACTCCGTCTTGTTGAGGATGGATCCAACTGTCTGGGAAAACCACTTCAGTACCCTGGATTCATCGGCAGGGATTGCTACTTCGGTTTCTGAAACGATTTCCGGTCGAACTGCGGGATACGCGGCGCCGTCTGCTCGGTGAGCCAGTCTCTCGATGTTGTCCAAGGTTGTCGCCGACAAATATACCAATTCTCTGAATCCTGGACATGAAGGCCGAAGAACCGCGAATCCGGTGCTTCCTGTCAGACCATCGTTTCCAATAAGGGAGTAAGAGCCGTTGCCTGGTCGGACTGTACCGACTATCGTGTCGCCGGTTCGCAAGACACGCTTTGCTCGACTCGGCGCGTCCTTCCAGGCAAAATGCTGCGTGGACCCAATTACTCCCTACTTGGTATTCGCCAAGTCAACATATTCGACGTGAACAGGGTAGTTCGTCCGAGACCATGACTCAGGGTTAAGATTGGAAACCTCCCCCAGCGCCTTCACCTCCCACCCCTCCGGTATCTCCCCCAACTCCGAGTCCACCAAGCGGTCGGGGAACAGGTCCCACAGCTCGGGAGGCAGGTAAGGCTCCCGGCCCTCCAGCTTGGCGCGGACCGGGCCGAAGTCCACGAACCAGTCCCGAAAGACGGCCCGGGCCATCTGCTCCAGCGTCTCGTTCATTCGCCGGTTCAGCTCAATCTTGTCGTCCAGCGCGCCGAGGATGTGGGAGATGCGCCGCTGTTCGGTCTCGCCAGGCACATACAATTCTCGAGCGTGGGCTGCGTCGCGGTTGAGACCAGGAACCGCGCTATCCGAATTCATTTGATCCAAGCCGAGAGAGCTAAGGGCATAAAATTTGAACCGAGTAAGATCAGCATCCTCGCCGGTCACGTAGAACGTCGTGTCGATAGGCCAACACTGGCCGGGGAAATAATTAACGGCACCTACCGTACCTTTACGCCCGACGACTACTGTCGGGCCATCAGTGACAGCCGAATCGTGGCAGCCGACGATGCCATTGGAACCAACTACCGGAATAGAACCTGACGGGTTCCTCTTTCCAGTAGAGAGAGATTTGCCATACGAAAAGGGCGCAAATTCCCCTACGCGCATCTTGCGCCACCCTCCCATCGCGGATTGAAGGTCTCCCTTCTGCACCACTACGTAATCCCGCTCAATCTCCCGGTGGAAGCTCTCCGGCAGCCGGGCCCAGTCGTGGGCCTGCACCAGGATGGGGATGTTGGATTGCTCCAGAGCCTCAACAAGCTCAACGTATTCATGGCCCATGGGTTTCAGGTTGGGGCCGCGCAGCGCCAGGTCCAGGTCGCTGGCTTCGTGACTCCGCCCGTTGACCCGGCTGCCGTAGGCCCACACCTCGACGCCGGGTACATGCTTACGCAGCAACGTTTCCAGGTCTTCCCGGTAACGGAACGGCAAGTCCAGGCGGTCAGTCATCAGCACCATCTGCTAGTTCTCCGGCTGGTATTCCAGCAGAGACGATCTTCCTATTACGTCAAGAATTCGGACAGTTGCCTCCCGCCCGTCCGCATCAGTAAGCCGCAGGCCATCTGCAAAGGTGAACGAAACGGGCTGCTGCTTTCCTCGGTCAATCGCGATGTTGGAAGCATACAGGTAGGTCCGGTCATGGGTGTCACGGATAGGGTTCAGTCTACCCTTGACAACAGGCAGGTAACCTGTCCCCTCGGCGAAGATAAGACTGCCGCCTCCCCGGAGAGGCTGCAAGTCGATTGATAAGGACCCCTGGCTAGGGACCCACTCACGCTCCACGTATCCGCAACAGCCTGTGGCGGCGGCAAACACCGTCATGGGGAGGTGCGTAGTGTATAGGTCCACGGCAGCTTCACCGTTTTCGTTCGTGGAAGCATCCTTCCAGGTTTTGTTCGGGAATAGTGCCAGCACTGCGGCTCCTGGCAAGGGCTGACCGCCGGAGCGTACAGTAATAACAACTTGGGCGGGGTGTTGGTCCAAGACTGCTGCTGGAATGGTGAGGCGGACTTCCGAACCGTCAATGAGTCGATAGTCAGGTATTTTGCCGGACAGTTCACGGGTTTCGCGCAGTATGATCTGAACACCGTCTCCCCGCCGTTCCATAATATACTGTCTATCATCCGCACCACCGATGCCGCCCACTGGCATACGCGCCAGCACGGAGGTCAAGGCTTCGTTACGGGTCGCCTGACGGTCAGCCATACTGTCAAGAGTCAAATTGTTTGGGAGTGAACCGGGCGACTGGATCTCCACGCGGTCTTCAAAAATTGACAAGCGTATCTTGCTGGAACGTATTGAATAGTCGCGATGGACTACGGCGTTGACTATAGCCTCGAAAAGGACCCTCTCACTGTATTGCGGCAGATTCACGCGGGCAGGGTCTTTTCGGGAGGCCACCCGTATATTTCTCAAGGCAAAGGCGACGGCCTCACCAATTTGCTGATTTATCGGTCCGATTATTTCCTGTGCGTCAATTTGGCCGGATGCCCGGTCCAACCCTCTGTAGCGAGTTGCCGTGATGCCGGCGTTGGCAAGCCATTGTTCGGGATGCCGAGTGCACAGCAGCACACCGGCCACGGTGGCGCGTAGAATCCCGGCATCGTCGTTGGCCAACATGGCCAGCTTCGTCAATCCTGCTTCGGGTTCAGCCGCTCCCTCCACGCTCAACAAGGGTCTCCAGAACATCTCGTCCAGGGTATTAAAACCGGTTCCGGGAATAGTCTGCTCGTCGTAGGAAGAAAACCGCGCCTGGCCTCTCCGTTGCGCTAGGCGCAGGCGCTCATCACTGGTCATTCTGCGCTTTGTACCGCCCACCCTAATATAGCTGCCACCGGAGCTGTCATACTGCGTGTCGCCCTGAGGGACCTCTACGAATAGCAACCGTTTACCATCGACCTCCTGGTGATAGGTCCGGATGCGAACCGCCGGCTTGATGGTGTCGGTGCTAACCTCAACCAGCAGAGAATCCAACGCCACCACCTGCTCACGTGACATACCCTGCACTTCACCTTCATCGGTTACGCCACAAAGCAGCATACCGCCGTCAGCATTGGCGAAAGCCGCTATTTCGTCAGACCAGTCGTTGCGGCTCGGCCCTGTTGGGCGATTTCCGGCGAATTCAATTGCCTTGAACTCCCAATTGCTGTCTTCGCCGAGCTGTAAACGAGAGATGATTTCGTCGTTATCGAACGTCATGATCATCCCACCTCGCGTTGCTGGAAAGGCTGGCCCAGCTTTTGAGCTATTTCTTCAGGTAGGCCAGGGAAATGCTCTCGCAATACCGCAGCCTCGATTTCGCCAATGCGACGCCCCAAACGGCAGCGGATGTGCCTTACCGCTGGAATCAAACCTTCGATAAACGGTTCCAGTAGTGACTGCGCTTCTCCATATGCGCCTTGGCGATGTTCGGCTTCGGGTACACGAGAGTTCTGGTACCACGAGGCAAGACCCTCTTCAAGCCAGTTGGTGTTACGTCCGGCGGTGGAAGGCTCCCAGGGGTCAAGCAAGTGAACGCATTCGTGGGCAAGTTGCCAACGGGCTCGGGCTGGGTCCGTCAACGCATTTCCGCTCAGGCGGATGATGATGTGTCCAAGTCTTCCATCACCAGAGCCAGGATACCAAAGATGAGGCGGCCTATCCCGCTCCGGGTCAATGTCAATTCCGGTAACGCAGTATGAGCGGTCTCTAGGACCGAATAAGTCCTCGAGTTCCGCCAAAAACCGACTGGTCCATTCGGGAAGCGTGAGTTCCCTTTCGCCTCCTTCAGCATCGGGTTGAATCAAGAAAAGAGACCCTAACCTATTCATCGCGGAACCCCAGCCGTTCCAGGTTCTCGGCGATGGCAGCGTCCAGCCGCTTGGCTTCGTTCTGCTGCTCACGCCATTGGGCGACGAGGCGCGCCATCTTCTCTTGGAAGGGTTCGCCGTCGTCGGCCTGCGGCTCCGCTCCCACGTAGCGGCCCGGCGTGAGCACGTGGCCATGCTGGCGGATTTCCTCCAGCGATGCGCTCTTGCAGAAGCCGGGTACGTCGGCATAGTCGCCGGCGCCGCCCCGCCAGGCATGGTAGGTAGCTGCGATGCGCGCAATATCCTCGACGGACAGGTCCCGGTGGGTGCGGTCCACCATGTAACCCAGCTTCCGGGCGTCGATGAACAGGGTCTCTCCGGTGCGTGTTTCCTCTGAGACGCGGCCCTTGCGAAGGAACCACAAGCAGGCCGGTATCTGTGTGGAGCGAAAGAGTTGCCCCGGCAGGGCGATGATGCAGTCCACCAGTCCCGCCTCGACGATGCCCTTGCGGATTTCCCCCTCACCCGACTGGCTAGAAGACATGGAGCCGTTGGCCAGCACGAACCCGGCGATGCCCCGGGGCGCCAAATGGTATAGGAAGTGCTGCACCCAGGCGAAGTTGGCGTTGCCCACCGGCGGCGCTCCGTACTCCCAACGTTTGTCTTCCCGCAGCCGCTCTCCTCCCCAGTCGGAGACGTTGAAGGGCGGGTTGGCCAGGATGTAGTCGGCCCGCAGATCCGGGTGCCGGTCGTTGTGGAAACTGTCGCCCTGGGCGATCTGACCCTCGATGCCCCGAATGGCCAGGTTCATCCGTGCTAATCGCCAGGTGGTGTAGTTGGACTCTTGGCCGTATATGGAAATGTCCCCCTTGGCCCGGCCGCCGTTGCCGTTGCCCGTGGCGTGGGCGCGGATGAACTCCACCGACTGGACGAACATCCCGGAGGAACCGCAACACGGATCATAGACCCGGCCCTGGTACGGTTCCAGCATCTCCACCAGCAGCTGCACCACCGAGCGGGGCGTGTAGAACTCGCCTCCCTTGCGCCCCTCAGCCAACGCGAACTGCTCCAGGAAGTACTCGTACACCTGCCCCAGCACGTCGTTGGCCTGGGCTTCGGCTCCGCCGACCCTGACGTTGCTCACCAGGTCTACCACCTGGCCCAGGCGCTGCTTATCCAGGGCGTCCCGGCCGTACTCCTTGGGCAGCACGTCCTTGAGCGCCGGGTTATCCCGCTCAATGGCGGTCATTGCGTCATCCACCAAGCGGCCGATGGCGGGTAGGCGGGCCTGGGCTTGCAGCACAGGCCACCGGGCTTCCGGCGGCACCCAGAAGATGCTCTGGGCTCGGTACTCGTCCGAGTCCTCCGGGTCCGCGCCCTGGTCCCGCTCGGAATCCAGCCTGGCGTAGGCTTCCTCAAAGGCATCGGAGATGTACTTGAGGAAAATGAGCCCCAAGACCACGTGCTTGTACTCGGCGGCGTCCATGCTGCCCCGCAGGGCGTCAGCCATGCGCCACAGCTCGGCGCGGTAGTCCGCGACGGTACTCTCGCTTCCTAGTCCCGCTGTGGCTTTTGGGTTGGCACGTTGCCGTCTCGCCGTTGTCATCGTTTCCGGCCTCCCTCCTTGCCCTTAGAACACCGTCTGCTCATCGTCCGAAATGAGATGTCCTATTCTCGGCTAACCACGATTTTAGAGCGGTTACCGGTAGTGGTTGCAGGTAATCGTGGTGGTTCGGACCATTTCCCTGTTTCCAGCATCTGATTGAGCCAGAGTTCGTAGTCTGCACTTTGTTTGGCAGCTGCTCTAAAGGCATTTGCGGCATCTGGTGGCAACCAGAATACGTTGGCAACGAGTGTGGACTGTGGGTCGAATTCAGCGGTGGTGTAAGCCGTGCCCTGAATGACGGTCATAGTATGCCCACCGCCGTGCATCATGACATCCAGCACGTACGCGCATTGTTCATCGCATATGCAATACCATCGTCCGCGGTCGTTGGGGTAAATCACTTCGTAACCAAGCATCCCGAGCGTGACTATTTTGGCTCGGGATGGAGTGCCGTGCATGGGTTCTATGGCAGGTGGCCTGAATGTCTGTTTAATGCGTCGCCAAGCGAATTGGGCCGCTGTTTCCCCCAGATTTTTCTCTTGGTACATCTTGAGGTCAGTTGACCTCAAAAAGGAATCTCTCCCGTCGCGGTAGGCCTGTCCAGAGGGTTCTTGAAACGCGGCGTGCACATAAGCCGCTATCGCGCAGTCCCCGGTAGGATGCTCATGCTGCATCCCTCTCATCGCTTCTTGCTCCAAGAACTCAAACCTGCCGCCGTCGGTCCATTCTTGTTTGAGACCTGCCAAACACTGCTTTGGCTCGATATGAATCGTCATCGTGGGCCTGCCTTCTGAGTTCGCGCGTTCGGTATGAGGTTCCCGTTGGTTGAAGGTTGATAATTGCCAAACTCCCGGCAACCAAGAATAATGCCAGAGGGAGTATGTTGCCTGGAAGATCTGCCCTCCACGCCGCCCGTACGCATGACAATTCTATCATTTCCTCGGTTGATGGAGGAAAGAGCTGGTACACCACCGCACGAACGATCGGCGGCTTCCGGTTGCTGAGCCATAAAATATTACTGACAGTTGCCCGATGACGGCGGCGGATACCGGCTGATACGCTGGAGGCATGGCCTTCTCACGAGATCGCATCCTGGACGCTCTGGCCCGGCTGCCCTTCATTGACGCAGGCGAACTGGCGCTGATCCTGGGCGAACCGCTAGCGACGGTCCACCGCGCCCTGACAAACCTGCTCGCCGACAGCCTGGCCGGGCGGGCGAGTCACGGCACGTCTCTTTTGCCCTCAAGCCACCGTTACCACCTTACGAGGAACGGCATCGCCGAGGCCGCCGGTGTTCTCGGCTACGACGCTCCCTCGGACTTCGTGCGGGCCTATCCCGCGTCCCGGCAGTGGCTGACGCTGCTCATGCGCCGCATGGACGCCGTAGCCTCGGTGTACCGCCTGGCGGCAACGCTGTCCCCCGGCGTGGACGGGCTGGAAACCCGTGTGGAGTTCCAGCGCCGAGGCCGGTTCGACGCAGTGATCACCCTCCACAATGGCCGCAGCTTTGGCGTGGTGCGCCAGGGATTGGCGCTGCGGCGCCGCTCCCTATACGACCGGCTGCGGGCCATCGCCGAGTACCGCTACAACCGCCGTCCCTCCATGGTGCTGGTGCTGGTCCCCAGCCCCTGGGAGCAGCGGCTGACCGACGAGTTCTGCCTGAACGCGGACCTTCGGGACTGCTACGTGGGCGTCGAGTCCAGGGAGACACTGGAACAGTGGGACCGCTCCGAGTGGATTTCGTCCAACTGGGTGGTTGGCAGGAGATACCGCACCCTGGAGCAGGTGGTCTCAGAGGCAGAACCCGGCGGGCGGTTTCAACCGGAGGCGCCGGAGCGGAAGCGGGCCTCCCTGCCCGACCCGGAGCGGATGGTCAGGGCGGTCCCGGCCTTCGGCCTCAGCCCCTCGGAAAAACGCGCCCTGGACCTGATCACCGACCACCCAATGATACCCCGGGAACACCTGGCCCGCTGGCTGGGCGTCTCCGACGGGAGAGTCAGCCAGATGACCCGCAGTCTGCAAGACCCCTGGGGATTGATCGAGCAGCACGGGAAGCGGGGCGACGTGCGCTACGCCCTGTCGGAGCGGGGCATCAGGTACATCACCCGCCGGGACCGGGCGCAACTGTCCACCACCATGGCAACCTGGAGCACGGAGCCTGCCACAGACAATCACGGACAGTCCCGTCCCCTGGGACACCGTATCCTCACCTGGCAGCGCCAGACCAACCACGCCGACGGCATCTCCTGGTTCCTGTCCGAACTGGCCGCTGAAGCGCGGACCGACGACGCCAGCGAACTGCAATGGTCCATACCCACCGCCCGCTCCGACCGGGCCTTCAACCGGGGCGAGGACGCCATCGCGCCCGACGCCGTGGGGCACCTGCTCGTCAACGCCCTGCACGTGCCCTTCTACTTCGAGCACGAACTGCGCGCCCGCCACCCCAGGGGAGTGGCCGCCCGCCTGCGCCCCTACATCCGCTACTACCGCTCCGACGCGCCCCGGGATGACCAGCCGCCCTTTCCCACCACGCTGTTCGTGGTGGACACCGAGGAGGTGGCCGAGACCTACGCCAGCACGGCGTCCCGGATGCCGACCATGAAGCTGCCCATCCTGGTGTCCAGTAGGGAGCTACTGTCCTATAGGGGGATGCTGGGCCGGTCCTGGCGTCCCCTGTGGGACGGTAAACGTCCGCCGCTGGCGCTGCGGGAACTGGGAGAATACGAGTGGGACAAACTGCGGCGGCGGATGCATCGGCAGGAGACACAGCAATCATGCTGATACGGCATCTTCTACCCGCTCTGTTGTCCGGGGGCGCAAACTGTCCTCCGGGGGTGATTTCGGGGGCTGGCCGGGAGGCCGCGACGTATCATTGTCCCCTGGTTTCAGGTACGAAACGGGCTGAAATGCCCCTTGACCAATCAAGAATTGCATTTTTGCAAGTGTGAGAAACGGCGCTAAAACAACGAGGGTGATTTTAGCAAAAGTACAATCGCCTGACGCATCGCCGGTGACGAGGTGATTTACATGTCAGATAAGGTGAAAGATGGGGTCCACTGGGTGGACAAGGGGGAGGCGGCGCGGGAGTTGGAGGTCTTACTGTCCACGTTGGACCGGATGATCCGCAAGGGCGAGGTGGAGGTGGCCAAAGAGGGCCGACGGGTGTACGTGAAGCTGCCCGGACCCCGTTACCCCAGTGACCGGGAGCTGCTGCGCCAGTCCAGGGCCAGAGTGGAACGATTGGAGCGGACGGTGGGGGAACTAGCTGAGGAAGCGGACCGGTTGGAGCAGGAGAGAGACCGGGCCCGGGCCGAGACGGAGACCGCCATAGACGAGTACCGCAAGCTGGAAGAAGTGTTGGTCCGAGAGCAGGACGGCCACCAAAGAGCCGGACGCTGGGTTGCCCGGCTGGGCATTGCCGTGGCGGTGCTGGTGTGCCTGCTGGCGGTCACCGTCCTGGTGGCGTGGTGGCTGATCAAGTAGGGCCTGTGGACATTCAGAATTTGGTCAGAGAGGGACTATGGAGAAGTTGGATTGGAAACAAATCGCCGATGCGGTGGCCGAAAGCCAGGAGAACATTCGCGAATCACCAACTTTGAGGGGCTTGGTTCGGGAGGCCCGGCAGGAGTACATCGAAGCCCTGACTAGGGCTGCCGCCACTCCTGCTAATGGGAATGTCCACAAGCCCTAGCCATTTATGGGGCTATTCCCCTATAAGCAAACGAAACCACAGGGCGGCATTGACGGCGGCCCGAGGATGAAAGATAATAGTAGTAAGACATTCCAATAAATAAACAGCCGACGCGAGAGGCCATGCCCCCACGCCGCATTTCCAGGACCATCACCTTTTCGCTGCCGCCGGAGATGTTCGAGCAGGTGCAGCGGGTGAAGGAGGAAGAGGTCCGCGACATGAGCGAACTGGTGCGTGAGGCTCTCCGCCTGTACATGGAAGATCGAGAACTGCGCCGTGAGCAGCGTCTTGAACGGCTGCGATCACGCCAGGCCGAACCCGGAGAGAATGATCGA
The DNA here is from genome assembly GCA_965207275.1 of Dehalococcoidia bacterium. Taxonomy (GTDB): domain Bacteria; phylum Chloroflexota; class Dehalococcoidia; order Lucifugimonadales; family UBA3495; genus Bin22. Next base: position 203,528 of record CBDBMH010000002.1, on the reverse strand, counting down.
GGTGAAATCGATGAGTAATGGAATTGACCTGATACCGGCGGCCCTCTACGCCCGGGTCTCCAGCGACCGCCAGGACGTGGACCTGTCCGTGGCCGCTCAGATGCGGGCGCTCAGGGACTACGCCGAGCGCAACGGCTACTCCGTGGCCCGCGAGTACGTGGACGAGGCCGAAAGCGGCAGGATCGCCGATAGGCCCCAGTTCCGCAGGATGCTGGACGAGGCCAACAAGCCTGAGGCCCCGTTTAAGGAAATTCTTGTCTGGAAATTTAGCAGGTTCACCCGCAAGCGCGAGCACGCCGTGGCCTTCAAGTCCATGCTGCGGCGCAAGGGCGTCCGCGTCGTATCCATCACCGAGCACGCCGACGACTCCCCCACCGGCAAGCTGATGGAGGCCATCATCGAGTCCGTGGACGAATTTTACTCGGAAAATCTTGCGGAAGAAGTCAGGCGGGGTATGAGAGAGGCCGCCTCCCGGGGCTTCTGGGTCGCCAGCCGGGTCCCCTACGGCTATCGCAAGTTGATGGTCCAGGACGGGGCCAAGAAGCGCCCCACCCTGGAACCCAACCCGGACACCTCCCCCATAGTCAAGCGCATCTTCGATATGGCCGAGTCGGGCAGGGGCATCCTGGAGATCACCCGCACCCTGAACGATGAGGGCATCGCCAACCCCACCGGCAGGCCCTGGTCCAAGAACGGCGTCCACATCATCCTGAAAAACCAGGCTTACACCGGAACACTTCTCTGGGGTGGTGGCGCCAATGACAAGGGAGAGCCGGTGCGGGTGGAGAAGGCATTTCCCGCCCTCGTCACCAAGACCCAGTTCCGCAAGGTGAACAAGCAGATGAGCTCCCGCGCCCCCAGGAAGGCGCATCCCCGCCGGGTGGGAAGCTCCTACCTCCTCAGCGGCCTGGTCAAGTGCAAGACCTGTGAACGAGCCATGTCGGGCCAGGACTCCAAGGGCGGGCAGTTCGCCTACTACGTCTGCCAGTCCCTGATGAAGCGGGGCAGCGGGGCCTGCGACTGTCCCAGGCTGAACGCAAGGCGCTTCGAGGAGATGGTGGTGGGGAAGATCCGGGAGAACGTACTCACCGAGTCCAACATCAGGGAACTGGTCAAGCTGGTGGACGAGGAGATGGACGGGATAGCCCGGGAGCAGCGCCAGCGGCTGGAGACCGCCGAGGCGGAGTTGGCCGACGTGAAGCGGCGGCTGGAGCGGCTCTACAACCTGGCGGAGACCACCGACCTGGACATCGAGGACTTCAAGCCCCGCATCCGGGATCACCGGGAGCGTCAGGAGAAACTTGTGGCGACGGCGGAGGAGGCCAGGGTGCTGCTGTCCCAGCGGCGGGTGGTGCTGGACGACGTGGAAACCATTACCGCCTACTGCGAGGACCTGAGCAGGTATCTGAACGAGAGCGAGTTGACCGAGCGGCGGGCCTTCATAGAGTCCTTCGTCAAGGAGATCGTGGTGCAACCCGGCGGGGCGTTGGTGCGCTACACCATCCCCATGCCCGTAGATAGTCCGATAGGGGGCAAAGACGCCGAGGAGATGGCCTTGCACTCCCCGGTACTGTCTTCCGTCAAGTCTGGTGGGGCCTGTCTTGACGATAGGCAGTACTGTCTTCGAGTTGTGGATGAGGCTGTGAGGCGCGCCACTCTGCACCATCGGCCTCATTCACCACAGAATGGCAGACCAATGGTAAGGAAATCGTTGTTATGCGCTCGCTGAAACCGCGCGGGGAGGCAACCGGTGAACTCGTTTCTGCCCAAGTACAGATACTTTAAGTGACGGAGGTTCCCCAACTCAGCCGGAATCTCGCCACTCAATCGGTTGCCACCCAGTCTGAGAGATCGAAGGGATTCGAGGTTCCCCAACTCAGCCGGAATCTCGCCACTCAGGTCATTCCTGCGAAGATTCAATACCTCCAGGTCCGCCAACTCACCTATCTCATGTGGTATCTCTCCCTTCAACCCATTCTCCTGAAGTTCTAACTGCTCTACTCTGCCCGACTGGCTGTCGATGGTAACGCCATACCATTTCCTTAAGGGCTCGTCGGTCCGCCAGTTGGTATCGTCTAGCCACTCCGGCCCGCCAGTCGCATCATAAAAGGCTAACAATGCGGACCGATCGCCGTAGGACGGAGGAGGCTTGGGAGCCACTTTGCCTTCGCATACCGGCAGTCCAAGCTCCCAGAGATCATTATCAGGGACCAATTGCAGACGGTCTGGAATGCACCCGGTCAGTGGGTTGCTCGCGAGGCGGAGTACCTTCAGCCTTGGGAGGTCTTCCAACTCTGGCGGTATCGCCCCAGTGAGCCGGTTACCCGCGAGTCGCAGTTCTTCCAAGCCCGTCAGATCGGCCAACTCGACTGGAATATCCCCATTCAAGTCGTTGCCATGCAGCAAGAGCCGACCCAGATCCAGGTTGCCAAGCTCAGGTGGTATCTCCCCGCTGAAGCTATTACCGCTGAGATCTAGCTCGTACAGTGCCTCACTGGCCTCTAGTCCAGAGGGAATCTCGCCGGTCAGATCATTGTCAGCGAGGTGCAGGTAGACTAGTCCATGAAAGCCGTCCCACTCAGCGGGTAGTTCACCGCTCAGGTTGTTTCCGTTTAGGGAAACCTTAAGAATCGGTGAATTCCCGCCGACTAGTAGGCCATACCAGTAACTAAGTCCCACGGAGGAGTTCATCCAATCGGTGCTATCGTGCCAGTCTGCCCCACCGGTGGCCTTGTAGAAGGCGACCAAAGCCGCCACTAAGCTTTCAGGAGGACGAGGGCTCCCGGGAGGTATAGGTAGACCTCCCCCGCAGATGTTCATACCGAGACTGAGAAAGTCATTATTGGGGACATAGCGGAAAACCTTGGGGATGCATCCAGAGAGCTGATTGCCACCGAGATATAACTCCCGCATGCTATGCTTAGTTTCCGGAATCTCCCCGGTCAAGTAGTTGTTCCGGAGATCCAATGAGTGCAGTCCGAAGGGGAGACTAGCCGGAATCTCTCCGGTCAGTTGGTTTCCGGAGAGGTCAAGATACGAAAAGCGGTTGGGTCTGCCGAAGCGGCCTGTGATATCCCCGGTCAATTGGTTGTTGCTGAGGTCCAACAGTATCAGGTCGTTCAGGTCTCTCAGTTCGGCTGGGATCTCTCCGCTCAACTGATTTCCGCCTAATACGAGGTATGACAAGTAGCGGATGTTGCCCAATTCAGGCGGTATCTCGCCACTCAGTTGGTTTCCACCTAAGATTAAATGGGTCAATTCCAGTTTGCCCAACTCGGCAGGTATCTCCCCGCTCAGTTGGTTTTGGCGAAGGTCCAATCTTTGAAGTGCATCCAGATTCCCGAGTTTCTTCGGTATCTCTCCCACCAAACCGTTGTTCGCAAGGTCTATTATCGAGACGAACTCATTGACTCTAGTTCCGAGTGTGGTGCCGACGGGATTGCTCACAGGATCAAAACTCTGCCCTTTAACAATTCCGTGCCACAGGGCTACGGAGACATCGGTATTCCAAAAGGCGCTATTCTTCCATTCAGGACCGTTCGTAGCATGGAACAGTGCTAACAGTTCGTCTCTGTCCTTCTCGATATCCCTCCCCTTTATTTCTCTATCAGGGTCCGCCCTGAAGGACAGGCTTCCACAAGCCGCCGTCGAAAGGATGGCTGCTACTCCGACCAGCATGCACAGGGCTAGGGCCTTCGACAGGAAGATGAAGACCGTCCACTTGAGCGTTTGGCTAAGCTTATGCATGGCGCTCCCAAAACTCACCGCAGTGCTCCGGAACAGGTTTCTACTCTTCACGGTCCCAGATACCCATGTACTTGGCCCTCAACACCGATCCCGCCCAGGTCGCCGCTCCAAGCAACAGGCCACCGAAGAAGGCGACGTACTGCCCCGCTTCGGCCTGTGGCAACAGTAGGGCCATGCCGATGAACCAAGCCCCTCCGGTTATTCCTCCCAGCGCCGCGCTTCCCGAGGCGATCTTCTGCCTGGGTGTGCGGAATACCAGACGACGGAGGGTTCTGGTGGCGTCTCCCTGTCTGGTGAGTCGTGTGACCGCGTCGAACCGAGCGTAGGGTATCCGGTTTGCAGGAGGTCGGCCGACAACGACTCCTCGCATCGCCTCGCGATAACGGGCCCGAAAGTCGGTGTCGATCTGGATGCCCTTCCTGGCGTTGCACCGGCCGCACAGCGCCTGAAGATTGCTCTCATCGTTCGGGCCGCCGAATTCCACGGGGTAGATGTGGTCAATCTGGAGGTTTGTCCTGTTCAGCCTGACACCGCAATACATGCAGCGATTGCCCTGCTTGCCACTGATGCGGCGCCGCTGCTCCTCGGTGAACCTGATGCGTCTGGTTCTGGGCGCGGCCCTTTCACCCTGGCGCCTTCTGAGGATGATCTGATGGGACAAATCGATTGTAGCCAACGTCCCTCGGGCGACCAGGTTGCCCACGGGCCGGAGCGCCGACAGCTTGCCTGCATATGCGGATTTCAACTGCGTCAACATGGTGATAGAAAATCGACCTGGATTTTGCTGGCGGGCTTAAACCTGGAGATCGTCGTCTCGCTTAACCCAGAAGCATCGCCAGGGCGTACTTACGAATTCGTCGTCCCGTTGCTTCTGTGAACGTGGTTGCGCTTGGCACCGCCACGAAAGGCAAACCAACCCGGTTATATTACCACTGGATTCCCTTCGTACTGAGCACATCGCCGAACCTGGCTCTCTAGACGGATCATTATTCGAGAGGTGGAGGGACCAGAACCCATCTTCCGTACTGACCCTGGTGCACGACGTGCCGCAGGACTCAGTCATCCTTGGACCGGATGCCCGGCGGAAGAGGCTCCCTCCTTGGGCTGCCAGGGCGTCCACTCCAATACTACCTCCGCTTCGCCGTCCAGGACTCGAGCCGCCTTATCCCTCGACACCAGTGATCCTCCTGAACTGGGTCTGTCGTCATTCCAGAACTCATGACTGCTCCAACCGGAACCATCCCGTTGCAGGCGAATTGTTTCTCGAAACCTTCCCGCCACCACGTCGTCCAGCAGTTCCGTCAGTCTCTCGAATTCCTCTTCCGGCATTTCGTCGCAGGCGTCGCAATGGCAGGTTGGAAATCCATCGGTTACCCAACGGCCTACCCGTACCTCCAAACCCGGGGAATCAGTAAAGGCGATGGCAACCGGGGCGCAAGATTCCTGCAACGGCGTCAGTCTTACCGTCGGCCTGGAAAGCGGAGCGCGTTCCAGCTCAGCGCCCAGTCCGAAGCCCTCTTCAAGGGTTACGTCATATTCCGTTTGCAGGCGCGCCACCTTCTCCAGCGCCCAGTCGTGCAGGGGCTTGAATCGTTCCTGGTTGGTAAATCGCGAGTAAGCGTCGTCGAGAGGTTCAGCCGCTCCCTGCCCCATTGCACTGTAGCTGAACCACCCGCCTTCAGGCATCTCCGACCGATCCCGTTCCATATGATGCCTCGCAGACTTTGGACTTGTTTCCCGCAGCGGCCCGATTCCCCTTAAAGAGCATAGTCGCCTCCTCGACTGCGGGCGAACTATTGCTCATGCTTCGCGTGCCACCTCCACCAGACCCATCAGTACGGCAAATACTGGGCCACGATTTCGTCTTCCAGGTCCCTGGTCTCCTGCAGCCAGTACGCCCGGGATAAGGTCAATCCCTGGCCACGGTGCGTGGCCGACGAAAGATGTACCTCGGGAAAGGCATCCCCCAACTCCTTGATGTACCTGACCGGCAGCAACACCGCCAGGTGGTTGGGAGCAACACCGCTATCCTCGGAAGCGGGCACCACGTAAACGTTCTTTTCCTTCAGCCAAGCGCGGATGGACGAGATGGTGCCGGCGTCGGGAGCGTTCATGCCCACCACCACGCTGTCTTCCCTGGCGAACATGGCGTACTGCGCGGCGCTCTCGGCGGGAACGCCGTAGGCAAATGCCGCAACCACCATGCGCAGCGAGTCGTAGGGTCGGGTATTGATGAACGGTTCCTCCGAAACGGGTGCCGACTCAATCTCCACCTCAACCACGTCGGGCCGTTGCACCACCCCCAGTATCTCGCCGGCGGGCAGGTCCCACGTGTGGGTATCCACATGCTCGCCGTCCAGAGACGCGATGAATTCCTCAAGGCCCGGGTTGATGTCAAATTCAGTATAGGAACCTATGGAGACGGTTACCCTGTCCGGAACGGAAAGCCCCTCAGCCTGCCTTTGCAGCAGACCCCACAGGTAGGGGTCTATGTGCGTCGTGCCGGGGCCCGGGTCTATGATGACCCGTTGGCCTTCCCTTGATTGGCCGGCGCCTCCCTGGTCCGAAGGACCCGAGTCCTCCAACCCACAGGTTTGGCTGGCCCGGATGAATTTCGCCGGAGCCTCCCCCAGGCTGGCGCTCCGCATGGCCGCCACCAGTTCCGCCGGTCCGCCCAGCGCTTCCAGCAGGCAGACGAACCCGGCACGATCCCCAGGGGCCATACCCAAACGCGGTGCGTAGGTCTCCCATTCGGCGTCGCTCAGGCAGGACACAGAAACGGCGAGGGCAGCCATGCTCAGGGCCAGGGAGTTGGCGGGAGCCTGTCCGGCAACGGAGGGCGCCAACAGCGCCCGCAGGTCCAGGGGTAGGAATCCCTCCCTGATGCACGCGGCGGTTTCCATCTCGAAGGGCTCCACCTGCCCGACCAATTGGGTCAGGAACAGCCGCAGCACCGTATCGTCCTGGAGGCAGTTGACGATGCTTGTGGTAGTCTCTGGAGAGCCCCCGGAAGGCGGGTTCGACAGCATTGCCAACTCGCGGGGTCCCAAGCCCTTGTCGCCGAGGCAGGAGCGTTCCCAGGGTGAAAGTTCGGCGAAGAACTGCCACGGGTCGCCCAGTTCCACGGGGCTCAGACCGTCCGGCGGCAACCCCTGGCTCTCGGCGCCTTCAGGCGCGGGAAAGTCGAACTCGGTCTCGATGTCGCACGCCCTTACCGCCTCGCCCAGCGCCGCGCTCTCTTCCATCGTCAACCCCTCTCCCGTCGCGTCCGCTCCCGAGAGGACGGCGATGATGCGCTCGCCGGATGGTGTCCCTTCCAACTCACCGAGCAAGCACGCGATTTCGTCAGGGTTGGGAGCCGGGCCTTCGCCGGACGGCGTCAGCCTGGCAGCCTCCTGGGACGTCAGGCAAGACATTAGTCGTAATGCCGGTGGTCCGCTCGCAACATCGCCCGGCTGTGCTAGGGCTTGAGCGAGTACCGGGTCTGTCTGCAGGAGCTTGACCATGCACTGCTGGGTTTCGGCGCTGAAGCCGCCGGCGGCTATCGACAGCACTGAGACCCTCGCAGCCGCCAGGCGGTTTCCCGAAAGACAGCTCTCGAGCGGGGCCAAGGCGCCGTCATCGCCCGCCAACAGGTCGCCCGCGCCGCCGGTAAGAGGAGCATCCAGGAATATCTGATAGTCCTCGCCCAGCCGGGTCTCCAGGCATGTAGTTTCGTCGGAGGTGAGTAAAGCGGCGAAGTCCCGTCCCGTGGAGGCGCTGTCCAGTTCCCAGAAGACCGGGCCCGTGGAACCCTCTGTCTCAGGCCCGGGTTGGCTGGCGGTAATCGTCGCTCTAACAGTCGCAGTCTGTTCAATCGTAGGAGCCTCCGTCGGCCCCAAATCCACCACCTAATGGGAGAAAAATGGTTTTGGGGCTCCTTGATTGGGCCGGTTGGGGCATCGGCTGACGGCTGACAGGTTGGCAGTGGGTTGGCGTGGCAGGAGTAGGCGCTGGAAGGGGATATTGGGGCGTTGGCCGGCGACGCCAGGGCGAGGTCTATGCCAACCGGTCCTGGAGAAGGGCGCAGTGTCCCTACGGCGGGAGTCCCCGTCGCTTGAATGCCCGTCGGTAGTGGCGCAGACCGTCCCAGGTCAGGGTGGGCCGTGGGCCAGCGCCGCTATTCTCCGGTGCGCTCCCGCCAGCAGCGGGAAGGATGGATGGCCCCGGGCCAGCCGGATCAGCAGCTTCCTGGCGTGGCAGACCACCCGTCCGGCCAGATTGATCAGAGCAAAGCGCACCGCCTTGAGCCGCTTGTTCACCCACTGACCGCCCAGGGCCAACTGCTTGACCGCCGAGTTCAGGTTGAACGCCAGCGCCGCTATCGCCCACCAGGCCGCGTTGGCCCCGAACTGTCCCGACGGCAGCCTCCCGCCAGCCAAGTCCTCCTTCAGCACACCATGCACCTCCTCGCCCTTCCCGCATCTCTCCCGGTACCACCGCACCACCTCATCTCCCGGTAGCTCCCGGTTAGTCACTATCCCCCGGATCTTGTACCAGCCCCGGTCCGGCATCTCCATCGCCGGAACCGACAACTCCAGGTCATCCTCCATGCCCGGCAGCGGCGGCCGCCTCAGCGGCTCCCGGACCGCTATGAAACGGTAGTCGGGATCATTCTTGGAATAAGCCAATCTATCGGGCACGAAGTCCACCTCGGCCCACTCCTGTTCCGTCTCCACCGCCAACTCCCCCACCATCCGGGGCAACCGGCGCCACTGGCTCTCCTCCACTTCGGCTGCCGCACGCTTGAACCCCTCCGTGACGTCCGCCCCCACCGCGAATTCGATCACTCCGAACCGCTCATCCCTCCCCTCGGCGCAGTACCGCAACAACTCAACTTGGTACCCCGCCGTGTCCGACCGCAGCATCACCTTCACCACGCCCTCCGGCAGATGGGCCAGCGACTCCCGCAACACCCGCAGTTGCTCGAACCCCGCTGGCACGTTGCCGTCCCGGAACTCCGAATGGACCACCAGGTCCGCCTCGGCCCAGTAGGTGACCATCGGCTGGTAGGCCTTGTAGCCCTGGTAGCAGTACAGCGCCTCCTGCTTGTAGGTCTCGATCAGCGTCGCGTCCATGTCCAGCGTCGCCTGCTCCTGCTCCAGGTGGTCCCGGACGAAGCTCATCATCTCGGCGTTGACCTTCCCCAGCCCGCGCAGCGCGCCGCTGGGCGCGGGTATGTACGCCGTATGGGGCTGCCTGGCCTCCTCCTGAACCGGGTCGTGGAACCGGCCCAGGTACCGGAACACCGCCGACGGAGACGGGACGCTGCGGCGCCGCCCGCCCCGCCACCGGCTGCCCTCCTCCCGGCGCTCACAAGCCCGCTGCCGGTGCGTCTCCACCCGGCCCAACATCCGGCCCAGACCCTCGTCCCCTTCCAGCACCCGGAGGTCGTCCACTCCTTCTCCACCGGCCAGATTCAGCAGCACCAGCGCGGTGACCATCTGCCGGTCCGTCCATCCCTGTCCGCCCTCCTTGACCTTCACGTAGCGCCGGATCGACTCGCCCAGCCCCATCGCATCGGCCATTTCCAGATAGACCGCCAACCCCGACAGCCCCGTCATGCCCCCCGCGCGATGCTCCGTCCCATACTGGAATGGCAGGACTCCCTGTTGCATAATGACTGCACCTCGTTGGTGATGGTTGTGTTTGTCCCGTAACCATCATAGCCAGCTTTGCCGCTGGCTCCAACGAGGTCTTTTCCTCCCATTAGGTGGTGGATTTGGGTCGGCGTCACCGCCTTGACTGCCGCGTCTATGGTCGCCGGGACATCCGGCGTGGGGTCCGGATCGGATTCACTTCCGCAACTCAGAATCGCGCCTGCCAACAGGATGGCGGCTAAAACAAAAGCTATGGGTCGGAAAATAGTTGGTCCGGGGTCCATTCACGTCCTCTCATTTCTGGTTCAACGGCTCCAAAAGTTGGAACGACTTGAGGGTCAGCTGCCACATGCAGGGCTGGAATTACCCCAATCCGGTAGTCTCGACTTACGTCCCACCATACCAACTGCGGTAGTACGCAACCGTGTCGGCCATGTCAGAACCATCAGAGGGGTCGGTGTTATTCGGTTTCCGTCTTGCCGACGTCAAACTGCATCACTCACTACTACGTTACTGGAACTCCAATTGACTGTCTCCTCCTAGACACTCTTGCCGCCACGGACGTGGCCACGCCATGCCGGAGGTTCAGGAACGCCCTCGTATTCCACCAGAATCACCGGAGCGAAGTTTGGCGACCTATCAAGAAGGAGGCCACGCCGCACAGCAGCGGAATAATCACTTCTATGACATCGTTAACGTTTTCGTACAAATACTCGGCGGGAGTAATGAATGTTCCCATACCGAAAGCAGAGATCGTTGCAGTCATCACCAATGCCGTTTTGAGGCGTGGCGATATGGTGCTCCTCCAAATCTCGATTTCTGAAGAGATTGATCCCAATACGAAGCCAACCGATGCAGCAGTAAACGTTGAAGCGACTGTCGCCGCCACAGATGCGCTTACGTCAGGAAGCCATTGTGAGATCCATGTGCCTGTCACGCCAATCAACCCTACCGCAACGACGGCGATGTAAATCGCGCCGCAAGGGAGGATTATATTATCCCAACAATCCTCCCCGGGGTGGTCTGGCGAGCATTCGGACGGTCCTTCCACTGCCCATTGTCGTACCTTCACGCGTGCAGCACAGTGCTTCAACAGCCATCCAGCGGGACCAACCAGGGTCACCAGCGCCGCAGTCCTGAACAGCCAAGGGTCTATGTGGGCCCAAGACAGGAATTCCATCTCTGCTCTCACTATCCGACAATTTGGATTTTCATCAGTTCATTTTACCTCAAGAACAGCGTAGTCGTTCCTGCCTTCGGCCGTGTCCGCAAGGTGATTGCAAGGTCTGGCAAAATTGCACTTTGCCGCTCATCCTGAGGCTGTCGAAGGACGTACCCTTATCAGGAAATGGTTCGACAAACTCACTATGAGCGGTTGGTAGGGAACTTTGACATGATCCTGATCGTGTCAGGGCATGCGTGTCCCGACGAGGTTAGCCTCAGTAGTGTGCTCGCCATTTCAGCCCGGCGTAACCACAATGGCGCGCACCACCTACAAGCAGTTCTCCTTTGAGGAAGTCCACCACCAAGCCCACCCGGAAGCGATGCAACTCCAGGAACACTTTGCCCAGGCCGCCGACCTTCTAGAGGATATCCTCCCCGACATCCTGTCCCTCACAGCTTTCCCGGTATCTCATTGGCAGAAAGTCTGGACCAAGAACCCCTGGAGAGATCGAACAAGGATATCCGACGGCGCAACCCCGTGGTGGATTTCTTTCCCAACTGAGCGGCGACACGGAATTGGTGGGCGCGGTGCTAGCCGAACTGCACGACGAATGGGCGGAAGGCCGCTGTCACCTCACCTTCACCAGGGACGTCGATGCCGAAACCCTGCCAGCAACTCACTTACTGGCGGACTCTGGTTGAGAATCATCGACCAAGATGACCTCCCTCACACCACTTGACGGGACATACCCCCATCCGCTTCCTTCACCCACCTGGCCATGCCTTCCGTGGCTATTACCTCATCCCACCACACCATCCCTCGTTGCAATACTAATACGTTCAAAAGGGATTTCCCTGTCCATCGGAGAGGCCTATGCTGCAATCCAAGGCAGAGGCGCAACTACCAGACTGCCAACCCGAATCCTGGCGCTCCGCAAACGCACATTCCACCTTGGCTTGAGTTTGGTTACTTGAGTCCGTCCTCGGAGAAAATGGGTAGCACCTCTCCCGGCGGGGTTATGACGAATGCGTCCCCTTGGCCTATCTCGGCCAACACATCCCCGTCGGAATCGCATATTCGATGCTTCTTATTCCCGTTTTCGTCCTCGCCGGTGCACACCTCCGGCTCGACTCGGTGGTGTATCACTTCCCACGTCTCACTGTCTGCCCCTCTGACGTGGATTACCCAGGTGTCTTCGGGAGCGGCGGGCAGGTCATCGTCCTTTCGCAGGTGGGCCAGGTTGGTCTCCCTTACAGCGTCCAGGAAGCCCATAACCCCGTCTTTGGTCGCCGAATGTTCTTCACTTTCCGGCACGGTGATTTCGGCGGCGGCGATCACCCCTTCTTCGAATTGATACCGGAGGGGCGTCTCCTCGTCATAGTACCGAGTCCCTACCTTTTCGAAAACGCCGTCATAGAGCTTCTCGATCGCCATTGAGCGGGTCGCCAATGCGGGATATATTTTGTCCCAGTAGCGGTCTTCCCCTACCGACTCAATGTATCCTTGATTGTAGGCGTCCCACTGGCCGCGTTCGTAGGCGTCGCGCGCCCACTCTATGGTCTCCTCCAGTTCCTCTTCGGTTACTTCGTAGCCGAGCTCTGTGGCTTTCTGATACAAGATTCGGTCCTGTATCAGGCTTGCCAGGGCGGCGTTCTCATCACCCCACTTGAGAACCAGGTTGTGTCGGTCTTCCAGGTAGTCGGTTGGCTGGCCAGTTTCCTCGCCCAAGCCCTGCAACTCTCTTTCTGCCATTTCCTTCGAGTGTTGAAGATGCAGCACGGCTTCCTGTAATTCCCGCGCGGTGATCGACACGTCTCCAGCGGTGGCAACCACCGGGTCGTCCTCGTTCGAGTCGGATGCCGTTACCTGCCCACTCCGGTAATCTTTTGACCAGAAGGCGCCGGCACCAACCGCCACGCCTCCGGTGATCAGGGCAGCGGCCACGAGCAAGCCCGCCACCACGGAAGTCCGTGTCCCTATCTCTAGCTTGAATATAGCCATAGCTCACAGCCCTTTCCTTTTTTGCGTTCGGTAAGTGCTCAAACCCACCAGAGCGTCCACTCGGACGCTAGGAGGCCCCTGAGGGGCAATGTCCGTTGGTGCACAACCGGAACCCGCAGGCGCCCTTAGCTGTTAGGCTCTCGCTGTTAACCATCATTTTTCTACAGCCTGTCTCAAGATTCAATTAGCCGATTGGAGAGGTGTAGACTGTGGGTAGGCTGGAAAAAGGTGCCGATAGGATGCCGTTTCAAGATAGGGACCGAGAGCAGATGTGCCTTTTGCCGCCGGATTTTAGGATAACATTGCAGTATCGGGGCAGACCTCTGCCCATACGGGCACAAGCCGCCGGCAGGGGACGTTGAACCGGGCGATCTGGCACAACGTATCGCCCAAGTTCTGCGATCATAGATTACACTATAGTCCACAAATGAAGAGCCGAACACGAGAGAGACAGTAGCTCTCGACAGGGTTGCGAGTGGCACATTTCGAGTACGCGGCGGCAGGACTTTCGCATTGTTGAAAGACGCCGGGGCGTTCCGGCAGCGCACAGGCAGGCTCCCTAGGAAACCGCCGCGAAGCCAGCAGGTTCCAGCATGGGTATGTACACCAGCCCACGTGAACTGATTCGCCGCGGGTAAGATTTTACCAGCACCCGAAGCGCCCGTGGCTTGGCGCGGAGTGAGTGTCCTAAGCAGGACAACTCCGAGCCGGCGCTTCCAGGCTGACCTTTTGCCGAAGTCGAAGGAAGAAGTAACATTGAAGATTACGGTAGTTGGATTGGGCCGCGTTGGAACAGTCGTAGCCTCAGGGCTGGCGTCGGCGGGCCACGACGTTCTGGGAGTGGACATTGACCATGGCCGGGTGGGTGCTTTGCGCAGGGGTATCCCTTCATTTTACGAGCCGGGACTCGCGGAGCGGATGGCCCTGGTCTTGCAGGAAGGATCACTTCGAGTCCTGCACCGAGACGAAGTGGCCGAGGACTTGGGAAATGTAGCCGTCGTAACCGTCGGCACGCCTCAGGCGGGACAATGCGTCGCCGAGCTGAATCAGGTCCGGGGAGCCGTGTCCTGGATCAAGGACAAGAAACCCCGGGACCTGGTCATTGCCATGAAGAGCACGGTGCCTCCCGGTACCGGTTTCGAGCTGATGTCAAAAGAACTGTCGGGGACGGGCATTGGCTACGTCTCCAACCCAGAGTTCCTCCGCGAGGGGCAGGCGATACGCGACTGGGACTGTCCCGACCGCATCGTCATCGGAGCCGCTCCGGAAGGAGTCCGGTCCGTCGAAACCATGAAGCGAATGCACGCCGGCATCAACGCCCCGGTTCTGGTTACCGACATCACCAGCGCAGAGCTGATCAAGTACGCCAACAATGCCTTTCTTGCCACTCGGATTTCCTTCATCAACGAGATTGCCGCTCTTTGCGATACCCTGGGAGCGTCCATCGATGATGTCAGCCAAGGCTTGGCGATGGACTCCAGGACTGGCTCCAGGGTCTATGCCGGCGTGGGCTATGGCGGTTCCTGCCTTCCCAAGGATATTGGGGCGCTATGTCGGTTGGCCTCGGCCGGCGGCGTGGAATCGGAGTTGCTCCGGGCAGCGTCGAAGGTGAACAACCGGCAGAGGCATTTGCCCCTGCGTTCCCTACGGGAACGGTTCAATGGCAGACTCGCGGGTGTGGAAGTTGCCGTATTGGGGCTGGCCTTCAAGCCGGACACCGACGATGTTCGAGATGCTCCTGCCCTGGACCTGATAAGAGCTCTGATAGCGGAGGGCGCTAAGGTGAGAGCCTTCGACCCTGAAGCGGGTGGCCTTGCCAAAGAGCAACTCCCGTCCCTGGCGCAGGTGGTTGACGGGGTGGAGGAGGCCACGGCGGGAGCGCAGGCGGTGTGCCTCGTTACCGAGTGGGACGAAATCGTCGGGGCTGACTGGACGGCCATTGCCCGTCGCATGGTTCCTCCGCGTTTTGTTTTCGACGGCAGAAACGCCTTGGACCCCCACGAGATGCGCCGTTTGGGATTCGAGTACGTGGGAATCGGGAGAAACGGTAACGCACGGACGATGCCCGCCGCCGCCGGCGCCCCTGCCTTGTGCAGCGCCAGCAATGCTGGGGGCCGGAAATGACATCTGCACAGCGCGTCCTCATCACCGGGGTTGCCGGATTTGGCGGGTCTCGCTTGGCCGCATCGTTGTTGGCGCTGGGCCATGAAATAACCGGGCTGGACGTGACGCCTCCCAACCACGCTCAAGTGCTGAAGCGGGAGTTAGCACATCCCAATTTCCGGTACGTCTGGAAAAGTATCCAGGACATCCAGCCCTCGGACGTGGCTGGCCATTCGGTTGTGGCCCACCTTGCCGCCCAGCCCGATACGCCGCTGGCCTTCGAGTCGCCCCGCTACACTGTCATGCAGAACGTCGGGGGCACCGTGGAACTGCTGGAGGCGGTACGGCGGACCGACTGTGTATCGAAGCTCCTTTTCGCCGGGTCTGGAAACGAGGTGGGACGGCCCCTGTACCTGCCGATGGACGAGGACCACCCGCTGACTCCTCACAATCCCTACGGTTTTTCCAAGGCCGCGGGAGAGTTGGCCATGTGGGCCTGGCACCGGGCCTATAACGTGCCGTCGGTGATCCTGTCCACTGGCGTGGTCATCGGCCCGCATATGCGCCGAGAGGTGTTCATCTTCAAGTGGCTGTGGAACGCTCTGCATGGCAGACCCATGGTAGTAGAAGGTGGACAGCAGACCCGCGACCTGACCTACATTGACGACGTGGTAAAGGCTTGGACGCTGGCGATTCAGGCCCCCGCCGCCAGTGTTGTCGGGCAGAAGTTTTACGTTGGCTATGGGCAGGAACACAGCATCGAGGAACTGGCCGTCATGTGCCAAAAGGTCGCTAGTGCAGATGTCCCCATAGAGTACGCGGGATACCGGCCGGGCGAGGAGGGGCAGCGCGAGGCGTTCAGCAACGAGAAGGCCAGGTGTGCCCTGGGCTACCGCCCCACCACCCCTCCGGCGAAGGCCATATCCCTAACTGCGGATTGGGTGCGAAGTTTTCTGGATGACATGCCAAGTGAAGTGGGAATGACAGGAGGAGTTCTCCCACCAGCGTGAATGTTCAGTCTTGAATCAAATGACTGATGATTGGCTGCACAACCGGCCAGAGCCCGGTACAGCAGAGCATATTCAGGCAGGATTGGTCTCCGAACCCTGAAGCGCTACCTCAGCTTGTAGAGATTGCGAAATCGTAGTCCTCGTGTATAATTTTGCCAGGGCCATTCGATGCTTAGCCCAACTTGGGTACTGGTCCAACGTGGAGCCAGTTGACCACGAAGTGTGGTCGGGGCGGCATGGCCCAAATATATGGAGGTGCTTTGCTTATGCCTAGGAAAAGCAAGGACAGTAAGGACAACCGGGCGAACCAGTTGAACCCCAACAACAGGTTGCACTCGCAGAACAAGGGCAACCAAAACAACCCGAACAACAACGCTTACTGGCAGGCTAAGGGCTACCCCAAGCGCCCGGACGATTGGAAGGAAATGTCCAGAGGGTAGTATCCGGGGGTAAATCCGGAACGAGGCATATCCAGCCCGGTCCGGTGAGTATTTCAAGGGGCGAATCGCGTTATTCGCCCCTGGCTTTTTTTGCGACAATCACCACGAACCCGCGTGGCGAACTCGCAGGTGTTCATCGCCAACCAACCCGGTGGGGAACCTCGAGTTGCAGGGCTAACCGCGCATTGGATACGAAGCCCGCTCGAATGCTCGCCAGGAAAAGTGTAGCAACCGCGCTGTCCGCCACAGAAGTAATCCTTCCAGGTACTGGGGCCAGCCTGTCTCTTCCAATGGCGACCGGAAAAGGGCGGCTACCAGTACCGATAGCACGGCGTCGTGGGTGACGTACACGTTGAGTCGCCCTTGATTTTCCAGGTTATCGGTGGTCAGGCACAGGAGTAGCTCAATCCCTTCCGCCGTTGGCCGCATACCTGGCGGGGGCTCTGTGTCGCCCAGTTGGCGGTGAACAATCTCCAATATGCCAGTTTGCAGGAAGAGTTTGCCGCTGACCTCCGGGTCCACGACAAAGGGACCCGGGTCGCCGAGCATCCGGTCCAGCGCCGCCACTCCCGGCAAACCACTGCCGCGAAGAACCGCCCCTGCGGTCTGGACGCAGCGCAGCACCGGGCTGGATACAGCCGAGACCTGCTCGCGAACCGACCGAAGCGCCGCGCCCAGCCGCTGGGCATCGGCCATTCCCCGGGCCGTCAGGGGCACATCGGCTCCAAACTCGCCGGAAGGTATCTCACCACGTTCCGCGTGCCTGACGATCAGGGCGACGTCACGCCCAGCCGGGACCGCCGCCAGGCGTTCCGCTATGGAATCCACTACCCCTGGCGAGGTCATGAATCACACCGCCTTGGCCCGGATGACGGAACTGATGGCGGATGTTGTTCTTACGTCCAGCAACTCAAACCTTGCCTGGGCCAGCAGAGTCCTAAATTGCTCAAGGCTGCGTTCCGCACCGCCGGTCATCACCAGCATATTCAGGTCCAGCAAACCTCCGGAGCCGGACGAAGATTCTTCCAACACCATTTCGATCACGTAAAGGGCGCCGCCCACGGGCATAGCTCCCCGTGCGCGCCGGAGTATACGGAGGGCGGCGTCATCCGGCCAGTCGTGGAGCACCCGGGCCAGTACCACGGCGTTGGAAGCAACCGGCCATTCCAGGAACAGGTTCCCCGCAATGAAGCCGCAACGCTCCGCAACGTCCGTCGGAGCTACGACGGCTCCGACCACCTCCGGCCGGTCCATAACGGTTGCGGTGAGATTGGGGAAAGCCCGCAGCAGGGCGAAGACCAATTCCCCCGTGCCGCCTCCCGCGTCCAGAATGTGTTGGTGAACGCCGAAACCCACCGCCCCGGCAATGGACGCGTAGTCGTGCCTGGCGTAGGCAGCCATCGCCCGATGGTAGGATTGCAGTTCTTCCGGCCTGCCTTGCAGCGAGTCGAAAAAGTTTCCCCGACGCAGCTCCTCAAAACCGGATCGCCCGGTTCGCAGGGAACGACCGGCAGCTGACCAAGCGGCGGCGGAGTCCCCTCCCCAGTGCAACGCAGCGTCGGCCAGCGATAGCGGATGTGTCCGCCGCAAATGGGAACCCCTTCCGGTAGGATGATACATTCCCTCTCCGTCCTGCCAGGTCAATCCCAACTCCGTGAGGGCGCGCATCAACCTGAACCCGGCAGATTCGGCGAGCGGCAGCCCTTTCTCAACTTCTTCGGCAGACGCCGGAAGTGAATCGATTACGCCCAATTCCACCGCCGCCCGGATGGTCTGGGTCTTCCACACTCCCACCATGTCGGCGGAGAGCTCTTCCAAGGGCGACCGCAGGGGCCGTCTGAGTTCAACCAGGTTCTCCCCTGACTCGTTTATGACCGACAGCGAACCGTCGAACCCCTCCGCCCGGGCCTGCCCGTTGTAGAAGGGTTCCACGTTGCTGAACCGCCTCTCGTACAGCGGCAGACCACTCAGGTCCACGTGATGCCAGCCCCTTTCGTCGCGGGCCCGGGCGAAATTCTTGTGAAACACGTCCAGGTCCACGAACCAGCGGTCATGCAGCAGGTTGCCGCTACGATCAACGTGGGAATGTTTGCCGTCCTCCCGCTGCACCACGGCGAAACCGTCCTTGAAGTCGCCGGCGTAGCGGTGGCATTCTCCATAAGCGGGAGAGCCGTAATCGGTTATGTGGACGTAACCGCCATCGGGAAGACGTACTGGGCAGCGGCCCTCCTGGAAATTGCCGCACCAGGCGTAGCGTTCCCGGTACAGGGGACTACCGTCGGGCAACATGTGGAACCAACCGTCGTCAGAATGAACAGCGGCGAAGCCCTCGTAGAACCCGAAGGTTCGCACGTATCGCGCATTGTATGCCGGCCTGCCGTCAGGCTTGATGTGGTAGGCGCCCGATGCGTCTCGTGCTGGGGCCAGGCCGGGAGCGTGAAACTTCAGCACTTCAAGGAATCTCGAAGCATAGGCCGGAAGCCCACGGTGCACATGGTACGACCCGTCCGAAGACAGGCTATATTCGCGCCATTGGTTGATCAAGCCACCTCCGGTCTTCGCATGTTGCAACCTTGGCACAGGGCATTTTCCATGTAGTTGGCCCGCAGATGCCGGTACGCGGGGCCGTTCCAGATGTCATAGAGGCCAACTTCCTCTACGTTGCCGAAGTCGCCCAGGGTTCGGCGGGGTACGTCCGGGGCGCAACAGGGATTGAACCGGCCATCAGAGGCCACCCATACTTCCTGCCCAAGAAAGGGGCACTGTGCGTCTGCGGCTATCTCCCCTCCACCATCCGCGTCCAGCTTGAAGACATTCTCCAGCAGCACCCTGCCCCCGTGTGGAAGACGGAACCTTTCCACCGCTGCAAAGGCTGCTTCCACGGCAGCATTCCACCGCGTAATGGCGTCGGGGTCCCGGCGCATGGATTGCTGCCCCATCTGGGCAAAATGCACCCAGAGGTGATGGCCCTTGACCCGATCCACCCCGATTCCAGCAGCCAGTTCCACGATGCCCGGAAGTTCCAGGTAGTTGATCTCCATGAAGGTCAGTTGGAAGGTGACCCGGCATCGGTTGCCGCCTCGAAGGGCGTGTTCGTCCCTCACGGCGATGAAGGTCCTCACATTATCCAGCACAGTTTCCCAGTTGGAGTTGAGCATCACCTCCTCCTGGGTCTTTCCGGTCGCCCCGTTCCAGGACACCTTGACGTCAGAAGCCACCGGCACGATGCGCTCTGCCCATGCCCGCGCTCCCCTCTGTGGGAAAGTCCCGTTGGTGGTCAGGTTGAGCTTCACCCCGTACTCGGCACAGAGGTCCAGTATCTCGTCGAAGTGGCGGAAAAGCAGCGGCTCACCCATGGTGGAGGGGATAATCTCCCGCAGCGGGGTGCCTTTGGACTCAGCCAGAATCCGCCGGATGAGGCCAATGTCCATGCGCCGTTTGGGAAGGCCGGCCTTCAACCGGTCAGCCTGGGTAGCGCTGTAGGGCGAATGATCCTCGCACATTATGCAATGCAGGTTGCAGTCGTCCGGGTTGGTGTCGAAGGTGATGCGCCACGGCCCCTCGAACTCCGTTGTTGTCCCGATAGAAACCGAAGGGTTCGCGCCTTTGGTATTCTTTGAACTCATGAAAATCTGCTCTCTGCCAACAGCCGGGCGTAGATGTTCTCAATTTCCTTCGCGTGTTCCGCCATGTCCGGCACACTCCCGTCCCGGCTTTGCAGGTAGCCCCGCCGGCCCAATCGCCGCGCCCACTTCGGGTCGTTCACCAGGCGCTGCATTTGCCGGGCCAGCGACGACGGGTCGCGGTGCTGGAAAAGCAGTCCGTTCTCCTCGTGGCGTACGTACTCGGCCATTCCGCCATAGTCGGCAGTAATCACCGGCACCCCGGCCTGCTGCGCTTCGTGGATGACCAGGGGAGAGTTTTCCGCCCAGATCGAAGGTACCGTAATGGCGTCACATTGGTCGAACACGTCCCGGACGATATCCTGGTTGCGGTACTCCTCCATCCACTGCACCCGGTCGCCCGCACCGCCCGGCAATTCCGCAGCCATGCGTTTCAGACCCGCGGTCTCGGCGCCGCGGTCTCTCCCCCATATTCGCAGCATGGGGTGACCAGCCAGTGCGCCAAAGGCTTGAATCAGATGGTTCACCCCCTTGGCCGGAGTGTGAGTCCCAATGTAACCGAACGTGAAGGTCTCGTCCTTGCGTCGAGACCTGCCCGCCATGCGGTCTCGGTGAAATCCATAGTCCAGGTAAAGCAGCTTATCTTCAGGTATGCCGAAGTCGTCACGGAACCGCCCCAGCAGGTAACGTGCCGGCGCCAGGAACAGGTCCACCGCATCGCAAACCTCTCGCGCGTGGGCCATGCGGCGGCCCACCCAGCCGGTCCAGTACGAGGCGTCCAGTTCGTACTCATCCGCGTCGTTGCCGAAGTAGCGACGGTAGCAGCTCACCGCGCACTTGCGGTCCTCCTGACCGTCGCACACGGGCCACGGTTGCTGTCCCTCGTCCTGGTACATCTGGATGAACTGCCCCCTGGGGCACATCAACCAGTAGTCGTGGAGCGTGAAAACCAGGGGTATCCTCCGCTCCTTCACCGGGAACACGAGCGAGGTGGAGAGGTGGTTCAGGTGGCCCACGTGAACCACGTCGGGATGGAGTTCGTCCAGCAAGTCGCTGAACACCCGGTCCACCGCTCGGTGGCTGTACCCGTCCCGCCCCCGGGCCATGTTGATCACGTGCAGCTTAATTCTGGCATCCGCCGGGTCCGTTTCCCGTTGCATCGAGTACTCGGCCAGGAAGGCGTTTTCCTGCCGCGTGAAGACGTGAACTTCGTTGCGCTCCGCCAACGCCTGGCACAATCCCTGAGTGTACACCTCTGAACCGGCGTTGTACCGCATGGGATAGCCGTGGATTACTTGCAAGATTTTCATGTTTGTCAGTTGATGGCGGTGAGCAGGGCGTAGACCCTTCTGGCATTTTTCGCATGAATTATACTATATTGACGGAAGGCAACCGCGCGCAGAATCCACCGACCAGCCCACCATTAGGGGATCGTGATATCGGTGAGGCGAGAAAGCCCTGCCGAGGATTGCTTGTGGCGGGGACCGATGGTCTCTCTTCCCGGACGTTCACAAAACGGTATACCCGCCCGACGTTGATATCCAATTGGCGGAATAATCCGACCGGTGGGTGTAGCTCAATTTCGATGCGTTCACCTGTTCAAACACCAAGCGGATGACAAAGAGGCCCTGTTTCTTGACCGGTCGGAGTCTGAATCCAGGTCTACGACCTTTTGTAGCTGGAAAAGCAATAGCAATAAGGTGCGGCATTGTGAATGTCCCTCCAACCAAGGTGACGAACCCACGGGGTTTGCCATGAATCCCATGAAGGCAGAAATAGCCAAAGCCCGCAGGTCGGCGGCGTCATGCGCCTCCGACGACTCACTGGCCGCAGCTATGGCCACGGCTCTGACCGCAGCCGTTTCATATTGGGATGAGCTGGGCAAGCGCTCCAGCGGAGTTTTCAGCCTCCCAATGCGCCAGCCGCCAGCCTGCACCCGCCTAGCCGACGTACCTGCCGAGGCTTTGGAGTCGGCAAGAGAAATCGGCAGACTGGCAGCCGATATGGACGTACCCGAGGCGAGCTTCGCGATAGGAGCGCTGTATACGGGAACCATGCCGAAGAAACGCCGCGCTGCCCTGGGAGCCTTCTACACCCCTCCGGCCCTCTGCGAACGACTGCTGGACATGGCTACTGAGGCTGGCGTTGACTGGAGGACAGCCCGAGTTCTTGACCCCGCGTGTGGCGGCGGTGCCTTTCTGGCGCCAGTTGCCCGCCGCATGGCGTGCAGCATGGAGAACATCGATGCCGCGATGGTCATCGAGAATGTGGAGAACAGGCTGTACGGGATTGAGCTAGACCCGTTTGCGGCGTGGCTTTCGCATATATTCTTGGACGCAACGCTTTATGACCTCGGTATATTGACCGACAGGGGACACCGAGCGCACATACAGGTGGGCGATGCCCTTGACCTTGATCACCAATGGGATGAGTTCGATCTGGTGGTTGGCAATCCGCCGTATGGGCGTGTCAAACTTTCTTCCCAGCAGCGCTGCCGGTACCGGCGCAGTCTGTACGGGCACGCCAACCTGTATGGATTGTTCACCGACCGGGCGCTTCGATTCACTCGCTCCGGGGGAACGATTGCCCTGGTCACTCCCACCAGTTTCCTGGCGGGCGCATACTTCAAGGCCTTGCGCGGTTTGCTCGCGCAGGAAGCTCCTCCAATCAAGTTGGAATTTATAGCCGAACGTAGGGGCGTATTTGCTGACGTATTGCAGGAAACAGCCCTCGCCGTATATCGACGCGGCGATCAACCGGGCCGGGGAGAGGTGCGGTTCTCATCGGTGACCACAGACGGGGCTGTTGAAACCACTCTGCCGCGGACATTCGGACTCCCCGAGAACCCCCAGAGCCCCTGGCTGATACCACGCACCGGAGACCAGACCTCATTGGCACACCTGGCCGTTCGCCTGAAACACCGGCTTTCCGATTACGGATACGAAGTGAGCACCGGTCCCCTGGTATGGAATCGGCATAGGAGTGAGATCAAGAATTCTCCGGGAAAAGGAAGGTTCCCGCTGATTTGGGCGGAGTCGGTGCGCGCGGGAGGGGTCTTCGACTTTCGCGCACAGCGGCGAGACCATCAACCTTATTTTCAACCCCTCCCCGGCCGGGAGTGGCTGGTTACCCGTGGTCCCTGCGTGCTCCTTCAGAGGACTACGGCCAAGGAGCAGAGCCGACGGTTGGTGGCGGCGGAGCTTCCCCTCGATTTCCTCGACAAACACGAGGGAGTCGTGGTCGAGAATCACCTGAACGTGATCCGGCCAAAGATCACCCCGCCAAGGGTGTCTCCGGGCGCGTTGGCGGCGTTGTTGAACAGCAGAGTGGCGGACCAGATGTTCAGGTGCATCAACGGCAGTGTAGCCGTCTCGGCCTACGAATTGGAAGCACTTCCACTGCCTCCGCCGGACAAGGTGGAGGGACTTGCAGAACTGGTCAGACGGGGCTCGGATACACGCCTCATAGAACGCGAGGTGGCGCATCTTTACGGAGAAACCGACCGATGACCATGTTGCCTCCCGTCCTGCCGGTTGACGACATCTACCGGAGGCTTCAGCTCATATTTCCTGAAGGAACGGCCAACCGCAACTACGTGACCCGAGAAATAGCGGCGAAGACGGTGTTCGTGATGCTGTACGTCGGCGCCGTCGACGCCAATGCCCGGTGGATACGCCCCGACCAGGTTACGCGGATGACTGATGCGCAGGCCGCTATGACCGAGGATCGACACCGGGAAACATGGCTGGTTGAGTCAATGCGGCCGGCAACCGGGGACATTGAGGGACGCTGGTACGCCGTAAACACCCGTGAGCCAATCAGAGATGAAACGCTCCGGGGAGGTCTTGTTCAAATCGGGGCTGTCGCGGAAAGACCGGGGCTTGCAACCACCTCTCCGAGTCCGCGCTATGCCCTGACCGAGAGTTTCTCTGCCTTGTTTGACCCCGCATTGACGGAGGAGCAATTGGAGGAGGCCATTGAAGCATGGCGTGATGCAAACCTTTCGGCTTCCGCATTGGCTCGGACCGCGATCTTGCGTTCGGGCGCGATTGCCGACGAAACCCAGGTCCTCCTGACATTGCCCAATGGGCAGACTCGCAGCATGGCTGCCGGGCCCAGTTCAATAATCTCAAAGGCAGTTGCCGAGGAGTTCGCTCCGAGATTCCTGGAAACGCCTGGACTCCTGTGGCTGAGCGAGAGCCGCAACAAGGTAGTTGAGCAGGACAACCGATTGGCGCGGTCCCTGGGATTGACCATTGACCCCGAACGGAACCTGCCGGACATGATCTTGGTGGACCTGGGCCCGGAACACCCGTTGTTGGTATTCGTGGAGGTGGTGGCGACCGACGGCCCAATTACCGAGACGAGGCGAACCGCCCTCCTGATGATCGCTACTGAGGCAGGGTTCAGCGAGAATCAAGTTGCGTTTGTCACCGCGTACGCAGACCGTGATGACACTGCGTTTCGGCGTTCGGTCAGTGAATTGGCGTGGGGGTCGTTCGCCTGGTTCATGTCAGAACCGGATCAGGTGGCGCTGTGGCACTCCGGACGCGAGTCCCCGGAACGGATAAAACTGTCAGCGCTGATCCGATTGTGAAGCCCGAATCCCCTTGCGCAGCCTATGGAATCCTCAGTCTCAGCAGCGTAAAGGCGATGTAGGAAGACGCTTTCGTACCAATAAACCTTGAGTCGGCCAACGCAAGCCGTGATTTGTCTTGGTCTCCAATAGCTCCCACCGTGGCAGGTAGAATCCGGCGTTGATTTCCAAGCGCCGGTGGCTGGCGGCATCGCCAAACTCCCATTGCCCTTATCAACTCCGCCAGAGTCCCAGCGTGAACACCCGCCTCAGCAAATGCGCTCGTCTAGCCCGCCCCAACTCCCTCTGGGCTTCCGCCAGCGCATCCCGCCGCCAGCGGACGTGATCGGCGCGCCGTCCGTCATCCAGGGGGTAGGTTTCCGGCGGTAGGGTCAGGTCATACTCGCCCATCAACTCGGCCTCCAGTTCCCACCGGCGCACCGCAGCCACGGCGCGGTCAACACGGCTGACCACCGACACATTCCACATCCTGGCCCTGATCTCGCGCCACTCGGCCACCAGCGGCGCCGCCGGACCGAAGGCGTGGGCCTCGTCGGGCTGCTCCTCCAGGGTAACCACCCCGGCGTCGGGCATACCGGGCCGGCGCCGGGGCGGACGCCAGTCCCCCGGCTGCCCCTGGCCGCCGCCAACCGCATCGTCCCCGGCCTGCGGCTGCCCCCGCTCCTCCAACTCCGCGACCTGCCGCCTCAGCGCGTCCAGTTCCTGCGCCTGGGCCTCCACCGTCTCCCGCAACTCCCGGTTCTCCCGCTCCAGCGCCGCCACCAGGTCATGCTGGGATTCCCCGACGCCATCTTCCCGCGTGCCATCCCCAGTGCCAACGCCGGAGCCATTGTCGCCGGCATACTGCGCGTCCCGGAACTCCTCCAGCACCTGCCGCATCCTCTGGGTAACCCGCCGGGACCGCTGGCACCGGGACACCGTGCGGTAATTCACCCCCAAGGCCTCGGCGGCGCCCGTCGGGCCTCTCTCGTTCACCAGGGCGTCCAGCAGGTCCAATAGGGGCTGGTCGCCGGCGTCTACTGCGCCGTCCCCTGTCCCTACGCCCGGTCCGTCATCGTCCATCACGCCCTCCCTGACCATGTCAGCAGTACAATCCCCAAGGTACAATAACTGCAATGTCGTTGCCACAGAGATTAAAGAAAAGTGTTTACTGAAATGGCCCTCGCTGTGCCCGCATCATACCTGATTCAGCTTTGAAACAGCCCCGGATTGCACTGTGCAACGACTTTCATTTCCTTGTACAGGCCAAAGCGGGCGAAAACGGTCTCGTGACGATTGCACCCTGTCATTTCAGCTTCCCATGACCGACAATGGGTGAATACCCCCGTCCGCCTGCGGCAAGCGCCGGTCCGGGGCCCGAGAGGGGACCGAGCGCGTTGTACAGCGCGGCGCGAGGCCCAGTGGATTCCCCCTCATACCGCCTCTCCGCCGCAGGCCGGACAGAATAAAGGAGACGAAATGTGCAACTCACTGCCAACCGGTGACATTCAACATGAGATTCAACAGGCCAACAGCGCGGGGAAAGCGCCCGCTGCCGGGCGCCGGAAACTGGTTCCGGCCCCGAGGAGGAAAGTATATGAAATTTTGTATCATCGGCAAAATCCTGGGACACAAGCCCCGGCCGGAAAGGCGGCTGATCGCCGTCACCTCGGAGCGTACCGGGGATCACAGCCTGTCGGGAGTGGAGAGCTTCCTGAACACCATCGGCGTCCCTGAACCCTTCTCCCTGGAGCTGGCCGGGGACTCCGCCGGCGTCACCCTGCTGACCCGCTGCCGCGAGGGTTCCTTCGTCAAGCAGCAGGTGGGCGCCTTCTACCCTCAGGCCCGGGTAAGTGAGGTCTCCCCGGAGGACGACCCGCTACGGTTGGTGGAGGGCGAGCGGGCCTGGTCCACGACCCTGCGGCTCCGGGGGCCGGAGTACCTGCCCCTGCGCACCTTCAGGGACGACGACCTGAAGGAGCCGGGGTCCGATCCCCTGGTGTCCCTCATCGGCGCCATGTCCGGCCTGGGAGAGGGAGAGAGGCTGGTGGCCCGGATCAAGCTGCTCTCCCTGGGACCGGACTGGGCCCGCCAGCATCAGCAGAGGACCCAACAGCGGCAACAGACCGGCCAGGCCGGCTCTCCCCCGGACGGACAGGAACAGTTCAATACCAAGCAGGCAGCGTCCTTCATCATTCTGGGATTGACGGCCATGGTGGGGCTCAGGGGCTACTTCTGGGTCAGGGACGGCGAGACCTGGAAGGCGGCGCTGCTGGGCCTGGGCGTGGCGGCCGGGTTGGTCGTGGCGGGCTGGGCCTGGTGGCGCATCAAGTTGCTCCTCGGCGGCGACCGCCACCACGACCCGCTGCTGATCAAGGAGAAGGTCGACCGCCTCGCCTACGACGCCCAGGTGGAGGTGGTGGCCGTCCTCTCGGAGCACGGCGACGAGCGGCGGGCCAGGGAGATGCTGCGCAACGCGGCCCTGGCCTACCAAGGCTACGACAATCCCGCCGGGGCCAGCTTCAGGGCAGGGAAGGTCCGGCCCGTCATTCCCGAAACCGCACCCTTCCCGCCGGCCCGGGGCCTGTGGCAGTCCCGCAACGTCCTGGGCGTGAGGGAGCTGGCCTCCCTGTGGCATCCCCTGGGCAGCGGGAACCAGCTGGCTGGAGTGCCCCGCGCCGGGTCAAGGATGCTGTCTCCATCGGCCAGGGCCGTGTCCGAAGGGGCCTACCTGGGAGACACCGTGGACAGCAGGCCGCGCCGGGTGCACCTGCCGGAGGACGCCATCCGGCGCAACCAGTTCCTGGTGGCCCGCACCCGCATGGGCAAGTCCACCGTGATGAACCACGTGGTCACCCACCTGATGCGGGAGAAGGCGGCGGGCAGGAACGACGACGCCATCATCGTCGTCGATCCCCACGCCGACCTGGTGGAGGACCTGCTGAGGCAGGTGCCCGGGTCCATCCTCGACAGCGTTTACCTCATCGACCTGGCCGACAAGAAGCAGGCGCCGGGCATCAACCTGCTGGACTCCCGCGTCTTCCCCGACCGGGACCGCACCGCCGACTCGGTGGTGCGCGTGGCCCACGGCCTGTGGGAGCAGTGGGGACCACGGATGCAGTCCATCCTGGAGCACACGGTCAAGAGCCTGCACGAGTACAACTGCCATCCCGACACCGGCGAGGACGAGCAGCTCACCATCCTGGACGGCTCCAGGATGCTGTCGGACCGGAAGTTTCGCAACAAAGTGCTGCTGCGGGTGTCCGACCCCTACATCGTAAGCTGGTGGGGAGGCGTCTTCCTGGACTGGACCCGCACCGTCCAGTCCGAGGCCGTCTCCCCGGTGCAGACCCGGCTGGGCTACTACTCCTCGTCCAGGAAGGCGAGGTCCATCCTGGGACAGCGCAAGTCCACCCTGGACATCCGGGAGGTGGTCGCCAGGGGTGGCGTGCTGCTGGTGTCCACCGCCCAGGGGGATGTGGGCCCGGACGTGTCGGCCCTGGTGGGGGCCTCGCTGCTCAACCTGGTGGACTCGGTGATCCGGGAACAGGGGAGTCTTCCCCGGGAGCAGCGCCGGGGGGCCCTGGTGGTGGTGGACGAGATGACCTCCATCCCCGGCGTCGATTACGAGTCCATGCTCAGCGAGCTGGGCAAGTTCGGCGCCAGCTTCATGCTGGCCACCCAGAGCCTGGGACGGCTGGACAAGGTGTCTCCCACTCTGAGGGACACTCTGCTGGCCAACGTGGGCTGCCTGGCGGTGTTCCAGGTGGCGGGAGAGGACGCCAAGCAACTCATTGACGAGCTGGACCGGGACCGGGTCAGCGTGGAGGACCTGGTGTCGCTGCCGGTGCACCACTGCTACGTGCGGGCCACGGTGAACGGGCAGCGGGAGCCCACCTACTCCCTGGCGGTGCGGAGGCCGGACGGCGGGGACCCGGAGATGGCGGAACGGGTGAAGGCCAGGACCGTGGAGTACACCACCTCGGTGGAGACGCTGGCTTCCCAGGACGCCGAGGCGGAGCGGATGGTGCAGGAGTTCCGGGAGCGGGTGAAGCAGGAGGACGAGGAGGCGGAATCCGAAAAATCCGCCCAGGGTTACAACGACAAAGATCCCAAACAGAATAAGGGGAAAAGTTCCGGCGGCGGCAAGGGGAAGAAGGGACGGGACCGGCGGCGGAAGGAGAAAGACCCTCAATCCAATCCGCCCCAGGGCGAGGGTGAATGAACATCCTCGCCACGGATGATGCGGCGCTGCGGGCGCTGGCGGCCATGCCCTTCCTGGACCGGCTGGAATTGGCCGCCGTCTCCGGCCTGACCGAGCGCACCGCCCATAACGCCCTGATGCGCCTGCGGGAGGGGGGACTGGCCGACTTCGTTCAGCACGCCGGTCCCCTCACCGCCAGCACCCGCCGCTGGCACGTCACCGCCTGCGGAGCGGGTCTCCTGGCCCGCATGGACGAAATCCCGGTGGACCACCTGCTGCGCCGGCTTCCGGTGTCGGCCCACTGGCAGCGCCTGCTGTTGGAGCGGCTGGACGCCGTGGCCGTGGTCTACCGCCTGGCCTCGGGCGTGGCGGCGGCGGAAGGGGGCTTCCGGTTCCGCTGGTACCGGGGTGCAGCCCTGGACGCCGCCTTGGTGATGGACGGCGGCCGCACGGTGGGCGTAATCCGGCAGGGCACCGCCGCCGACCGGACCGCCTTTTCGGAGCGGTTCCGCAGGCTGCTGGACCCCAGGGAAGACGTGCCCCGCGCCCTGTTGGCGCTCATGCCCGACGGGGC
This sequence comes from Dehalococcoidia bacterium, assembly GCA_965207275.1. Lineage (GTDB taxonomy): Bacteria > Chloroflexota > Dehalococcoidia > Lucifugimonadales > UBA3495 > Bin22. Next base: position 174,446 of record CBDBMH010000002.1, on the reverse strand, counting down.
GCGATTGCGACAGGACCGCCGCCTCTTGGCCCGCTACCCCGGCCCCGCGTTCCTGGCCGTGGAGGAAGACGCCGCCAACGCTCTTTCCGGCGACCCGGTGTGGCATCTCACCAGCGGACCAGCCGTCCTCTCCCTGGAGGAGGTGCTGGAGCGTCTCCGTCCCGGCGGCAACCTGCCTGTGGAACCGCCGCTTTCCAGGAGGTCGCCGCCCCGGGACCTCTCCATCCCGCCGGAGCCGGAGAACACCCAAGGCCACCTGCTCCCCGTGGTTCTCAAGGCATCGCACAAGGGGGTGTTGGACCGCTTGGCTGGGTGGCCCCTGATCACCGCCGGCGACCTGAGATCGCTGACCGGCCTTTCTCCCTCCGGCTTGTCCCAGGTCATCACACGCTTGGAAAGGCTGGGATTGGCGGCCAAGTTCCGGCTGGCGGGCCGCTCCCGCCTGTCCCTCACCCGCCGGGGATTGACCTATCTCGCCCGCCGGGACCGATGTTCCGCGGCGGATGCGGTGCGGCGGTGGAGCGTGGAGTCAGCGAACGGGGAATACCCGGCGGACTGGCGGGACGTCGCGGGGACCCGCAGCCGCCCCCTGGCCCGCACCATCGAGCACACCGACGGGGTGCACCGGTTCCTGGGCCGGATGTCCGAGCAGGCCCGTAAACGAGGCTGCCGGGTAGTCCAGTTCGACCCGCCGCACCGGGCGGTCCGCCGCTTCCGGCACCGGAGCAGGCTGCGCTCCATCCACCCCGACGCCTTCGGCATCCTGCGCCGGGACGGCGAGGCCTTTCCCTTCTTCCTGGAGTGGGAGCGCCGGGCCGTCCGGCCCGGCACCATGGCGGCCCGGCTGGCGCCATACCTGCGCTTCTATTCGTCCAAGCAGCCCCTCGACGACCACGGGGAGTGGCCCCTGGTGCTGGTCGTCTTCGACGACGAACTGGCGGAGTCCAATTTCCACGGCGTGGCCCGTCGGGAGATGGACTGCACCGGCGCGGAGGTGCCGTTGTGGGTGTCCCACGTGGAGCTGCTGGAACGTGTCGGTCCCCTCGGAAAGGCGTGGCGCAGCCCTGAGGTGCTGGAGCCAACGTGCCTCTTCCAGTAAGGCAACAATATCCTGCTGGATAGTCCTGCACAAGCGACAGTGTAAGGGTGGGGGAATCCGGGAACGGCAAATTGACGCCGGGTGTCCCGGCGTTCAAAATCCCGTGCAAAATCCCTTGTGGAGCATCCGCCAAGAGGAAACCTGTAATCTTCAACTTCCCGAAACAGAGCACATATGCCTTCGCGCCAACAACCATTTAAACTGGACTCATGTGGTTCCGGTCCCAGGCGTATCGCTGGATTGAACGGGAAGGCTGGTATTCTGAACTGACCCGACCAGTGTGGAGCAGGGTATCAATTGGCAACTATGTAGCGAGGCTAATACCCGAGACCGCAAGGAGGTGGAACTTTGTCGATGCCTGATTTGGTACTGCCAAAGTTCATATCCCTAAAGGGTCACCCGACCCGCGACGAGCGTTGGTTGCATCAACGATTGCAGGACGATCCGTCGTTGCTCGGGATGGGAGACCTGCAGGCCATCGACTCCGAACGGCGGCAGCCTAGCGGTGGGCGGCTTGACCTCCTATTGCGAGATCCGGAGAGTCTTGCCCGGTTCGAGGTGGAGATTCAACTTGGCGCAACCGACGAGACCCACCTGGTACGAACCATCGAGTACTGGGACATAGAACGACGGCGTTATCCTCAGTACGAGCATACGGCAGTAATAGTTGCCGAGGACATCACCAGCCGGTTCCTGAATGTGATTTCCCTTTTCAACGGTTTCATTCCGCTGATCGCCATCCAGCTGAGGGGAGTGGAAGTGAACGGGGCGTTTACGTTGATTGCGACCAGAGTCCTCGACGTAATGTCGTTGGGCACCGATGAAGAGGACGAGGGTGAGGTCTTTGATCGAGTTTCTTGGCAGCGTAAGTCATCGGCTGCGTGCGTATCCATGGTTGATCGCCTAGTCGAGATGATCCGTGTCGTTGTCCCGGGGATAGAAGCGAAGTTCAACAAGCATTACATAGGCCTCGCCATGCCAGGCAGCACCGCGCAGAATTTCGTCTCCTTTGTCCCTCGTAAAGCGCATTTGATCATCCGATTCCGAATTCCACAAGACGACGAGTTGTCGTCCCGGTTGAGTGAGAGCAATCTCGACCTTCTGGCCTACGATACGCGATGGCGGCTCTATCGCATCGCTGTCAGACAGCCGGATTTGGAAGACGAGGAGCGCCGCAGCATCATTAACGAACTCATCGGCATGGCGCATGCCGAGTATCCCGGCAATCGGTAGGTTACTCTATCCCCGAAGTCAAGAGGGGATTTCCGAATGGAGGGAAGCGGGGCTCCCCGGTTGGCGTGCGGGTCGGACGAGCTACGGTATCATCGGCCCCATAATTCGCGCTTCGGGTTGGGATAAAGCTGAGCCGAGGGAATGCCATCCTGAATACCCTCGGTCTGATGATGGGGACCCTCTTGATGCCGGGTTGTTCACCCGCCTCGACTCTCTCGCGACCGGCAATTTCCAAGACTGTCGGTTGAACCTTCGATGGAGACCACCTGAATGAACCCGCACGAGGAAATAAGGTTGTTGCAGAAAGCCTGGGCGAAATCGAAGGGCCTGTCTTTCGACTCCAGGGGCTACGTGCCGGATGTTGAAACCAACCTCCGAAGGCCCCTGTCAGGTCGCGCGCGGCAGGCTTTTGGAAAAGGGGCAGGGTCGGAACTGGCCGGACACATGAAGGCCCTGCATTCGTCCTCGGCGCTGGTGGCAAATTTCTTCGATTATTGGACGAACAAGGACAGTACCATCCTATTGGCAGCGATGGAAATCGACTCCGGTAAAGGTGAGTCCTTGAATTTCGAGGCGCAGTTCCCAACCGGGCTGGGTGGCACTCCGCCCCACCTGGACGTGGCAATAGCCCTGAGTTCCGGGACGATAATTGGAGTGGAAAGCAAGTTCACCGAGCATTTGGAGCGTTCAACCGTCGGCAAATCCAAGTTCGAGCCGTCGTACTTTCCCCGTTCCGGGGGTCTCTGGACGAGCGTGGGACTACCGGAATGTCAAATGTTTGCCGAAGCACTGCACGAAGGGCGGCACCGGTTTGAGTTTCTGGACCCTTGGCAGCTTCTGAAGCACACGCTGGGGTTGGCCACTAACCTTGGCAATCGATTCAGCTTGTATTACCTGTACTTCGACTTTCCCGGCGACGGATTGGAAACGCACAGGCGGGAAGTCGAAATCTTCAACAATCGCGTGGGAGAGGAGACAAGATTCAAGGCGTCAACTTACCAGGAGGTTTATGGCCGGTTACTCGCCTCTGGTTGGAACGAACCCGGCTATACGGAATACCTTGATTACTTGGGAGCCAGATACTTTCCCAACCTGTAACGGAGTAGCAAGGAGAGCGGGGGCCTGTCCGAGATTGCATTTCCCTTCCGATGAACCGCCGATTCGAATACCGGCGACAAATCGATGTGGAAATTCTCCAAGAGCACCTGGAGTGCGAGCAGCGTCGCAACTCGGAGTAGGTCAACGAGTTGAAGGCGGTGCAGGAACGGCGAGGCCCCGGTGGCGGTTCCGGCGGCGGGGCGGTGACAGCCGGGCCTTGACCGGGCAGGCCGGACGTGGGATGATGGATAGTAAGACAAACTAATAATAGGGTAGCCAACGTGAGAGGCCATGCCCCCACGCCGCATTTCCAGGACCATCACCTTTTCGCTGCCGCCGGAGATGTTCGAGCAGGTGCAGCGGGTGAAGGAGGAAGAGGTCCGCGACATGAGCGAACTGGTGCGTGAGGCTCTCCGCCTGTACATGGAAGATCGAGAACTGCGCCGTGAGCAGCGTCTTGAACGGCTGCGATCACGCCAGGCCGAACCCGGAGAGAATGATCGAGGTGAAATCGATGAGTAATGGAATTGACCTGATACCGGCGGCCCTCTACGCCCGGGTCTCCAGCGACCGCCAGGACGTGGACCTGTCCGTGGCCGCTCAGATGCGGGCGCTCAGGGACTACGCCGAGCGCAACGGCTACTCCGTGGCCCGCGAGTACGTGGACGAGGCCGAAAGCGGCAGGATCGCCGATAGGCCCCAGTTCCGCAGGATGCTGGACGAGGCCAACAAGCCTGAGGCCCCGTTTAAGGAAATTCTTGTCTGGAAATTTAGCAGGTTCACCCGCAAGCGCGAGCACGCCGTGGCCTTCAAGTCCATGCTGCGGCGCAAGGGCGTCCGCGTCGTATCCATCACCGAGCACGCCGACGACTCCCCCACCGGCAAGCTGATGGAGGCCATCATCGAGTCCGTGGACGAATTTTACTCGGAAAATCTTGCGGAAGAAGTCAGGCGGGGTATGAGAGAGGCCGCCTCCCGGGGCTTCTGGGTCGCCAGCCGGGTCCCCTACGGCTATCGCAAGTTGATGGTCCAGGACGGGGCCAAGAAGCGCCCCACCCTGGAACCCAACCCGGACACCTCCCCCATAGTCAAGCGCATCTTCGATATGGCCGAGTCGGGCAGGGGCATCCTGGAGATCACCCGCACCCTGAACGATGAGGGCATCGCCAACCCCACCGGCAGGCCCTGGTCCAAGAACGGCGTCCACATCATCCTGAAAAACCAGGCTTACACCGGAACACTTCTCTGGGGTGGTGGCGCCAATGACAAGGGAGAGCCGGTGCGGGTGGAGAAGGCATTTCCCGCCCTCGTCACCAAGACCCAGTTCCGCAAGGTGAACAAGCAGATGAGCTCCCGCGCCCCCAGGAAGGCGCATCCCCGCCGGGTGGGAAGCTCCTACCTCCTCAGCGGCCTGGTCAAGTGCAAGACCTGTGAACGAGCCATGTCGGGCCAGGACTCCAAGGGCGGGCAGTTCGCCTACTACGTCTGCCAGTCCCTGATGAAGCGGGGCAGCGGGGCCTGCGACTGTCCCAGGCTGAACGCAAGGCGCTTCGAGGAGATGGTGGTGGGGAAGATCCGGGAGAACGTACTCACCGAGTCCAACATCAGGGAACTGGTCAAGCTGGTGGACGAGGAGATGGACGGGATAGCCCGGGAGCAGCGCCAGCGGCTGGAGACCGCCGAGGCGGAGTTGGCCGACGTGAAGCGGCGGCTGGAGCGGCTCTACAACCTGGCGGAGACCACCGACCTGGACATCGAGGACTTCAAGCCCCGCATCCGGGATCACCGGGAGCGCCAGGAGAAACTTGTGGCGGCAGCGGAGGAGGCCAGGATTCTGCTGTCCCAGCGGCGGGTGGTGCTGGACGACGTGGAAACCATTACCGCCTACTGCCAGGACCTGAGCGAGTTCCTGAACGAGAGCGAGCTCACCGAGCGGCGGGCCTTCATCGAGTCCTTCGTCAAGGAGATCGTGGTGCAGCCCGGCGGAGCGGTGGTGCGCTATACAATCCCCATGCCCGAAGATAGTCCTATAGGGGGAACGGATACCGAGGAAGTGGCTCTCCACTCCTCGGTACTGCCTACCGTCAAGTCTGGTGGGCCGGACTGGACAAAATCAAGAACCGAGGCCGATTCCGACGTAATCCCGTCCTGCGGCATGGGGATAGTATACGTCAGGACCGCCTCGTCCCCCACGATCTCGATGCCCTGCACGAAGTTCCGTATCAGGGCCTTCCGCTCCGGGAAAGTGCCGTCCTGGAAGAGTGCGCGGAAGTCCGCCACGTACCCCTTGATCTCCTTGGACGTGGGCAACTCCGCCCGCCGCTGCTCAAGCTGGAACTCGGCCTCCTCCCTGGCCGCCGTAAGCTGGTCCTGGCGGCTCTTCAGGGACAGGATGCGGGGCGAGAGGACTTCGATGGGCAACTGCTGGGTCTCCAGCGCCTGGTAGAGGTTCTCCAGCCTAGTCTCCACGTCGCTAAGCTCGCTGTTGATGGCGGTCAGTCTGCCGTTGACCTCGCCGGCCAAAGCGTCGATCTCCTCGGCTACCAGGGTCACCAGTTCGGTGATGGTCTCCTCGGTCAGAATCCGCTCCCTCACTTTCTCGATCACCAGGTCCTCGACCTTGGCGGCGTTCAGGTAGCGGGCGGTGCAGGCTCCGGCTCCCTCGCGGAACAGGCTGGAGCAGACGTAGTAAGCGAACTGGCCGCTCTTGGCTCCCTGGGCCGAGTAGGACCTGCCGCACACCCCGCAACGCAGCAGCCCGCTCAAAAGGTACTGGCTGCCCACCCGCGCGGGCCGCTGCACCGTGGGCGCCCGCTGGTGGAGTCCCTGCTGCACCGCGTCGAACAGCTCCCTTGAAACCAGGGCGGGCCAGGCGTTCTCCACCCTTACCGGCTCTCCCGCCTTCTCGTCCTTGCGCTTGACGCCCCACACCGCCGTCCCCGTGTAGGCTTCGTTGGTCAGCAGGTAGTGGATGACGTTCTTCTGCCAGCGTTTGCCCTTGTTGGTGATGCCCCGCCCGTTCAGGTCCTTGCAGATTTCCGCCAAGCCGTTGCCCCGGCGGGAACTCTCGAATATCTCCTTGACGATGGGAGCGGCCACTGGGTCCACCTCCAGGGTGGGACGCTCCTTCATTCCGTCGCTGACCTTGACGCGGGTGTAGCCGAAGGGAGCCTTGGAGCCCAGGAAGAAACCGCGGGACGCCGCCTCCCGCATTCCCCGCACAACCTCCTGCCCAAGATTCTCGCTGTAATATTCGTCCACCGACTCGATGATGCCCTCCAGCAGCCGACCGGTGGCGTTGTCCTCGGCCTGCTCGGTGATGGACACCACGCGGATGCCCTTGCGCCGCAACTGGGCCTTGAAGGCCACGGCGTGTTCCCTTTTGCGGGTGAATCTGCTGAACTTCCAGACAAGAATCACCTGGAAGGGGGCCTTGGGCTTGCTGCCCTCGTCGATCATCTCCCGGAACTGGGGCCGGTCGGCGATGCGACCGCTCTCGGCCTCGTCCACGTACTCGCGGGCGATGGAGTAGCCGTTGGCCTTGGCGTAGTCCCTCAGCGCCCGCAATTGGGCGGCCACGGAGAGGTCCACGTCCTGGCGGTCGCTGGACACCCGGGCGTACAGCGCCGCCGGGGTCAGGGGTACAAACTCGCGCTTTTTGATCTTGCCTTCCTTGCTGCTATGGTTCATGTTTCTTCTCCCGTCGTTTCGTCCGTGTCCACTTGGCGGGAGCGCCGCCGCATCCGCTCCTTCACGCGCCACTCCCGCTCCTCCATGTACAGGCGGATGGCCTCCCGCAGAAGCTCGCTCACGGTGCGCTCCTCTTCCCTCGCCGCCTGGCGCAGGCGCTGAGCCTGCGGCGGGGGTAGTGAGAACGTGATGGTCTCGGTGTTCCTGGATATGATGGGTGCCATAATCGCTCCTCGCACTGACCATTATAGCACGTTGTCTTACTATCTATCACCCCGCATCCGGCCTTCGACCCTCCGGCGGCGGCGCCAGGCGTTGGCGTTCTCAGGGTCCGGGACCTGCAACATTTCGCAACCTTGCCGCCTGTTGCACGCCGACAAGGAAAAGGTAATCACTTCCCTTTTGGGCACCATTGGAAACCACGGGAACGGCTCCGCCGGTGCTGTTGGACACGGGTCCCTGCATCTTTGCCCCTATCAGACGGTGGCCGTGGCCGGGCGGCTGTGGCTGGCATTCGTACCTGAGTGGCGTGCCTGTCGGGTGGCGGGCGGTTCATTGGCGATGACCGCCTGGCGTGCCGGCTCTGCAACAGATTGCAGTGTCGGGGGCGTAACGGGACGTGACGGCCGCAAGTCACCGCAAAATCGTCCAATCGCGGCTGTTGAGGCCCCCCTATGGGAAATATCCGGCGCGGGAAGATTGTACTTTGGGCACCGCCTACAATGCTGCCAGCGGCGTCCGGTCCGGCGGAATGTCAGAGGTTCGACGGGCTTGTGTTTGCTGGCCTGGGCCGTGACCGGGCACGTTGGCTGACAGGGACCGGCATGACCTCAATCGGCGTTTCATTCGCGGATGCTGTCTCGAACAGGCCCAACTGTTGCCGCTCCGCAGCTGTCGCCAAGGGGAGCAGGCTTGCCAAGGGCACGGCCGGTACACGGCCCAACTCTCTCGGTTCCAGCTTGTGCAGGCCTCCCCCATAAACTCTGGCCTCGCCCAGCAACTCCTCGACGCCGATCCGGTTCAGCAACTCCCAGACCCGGCGTTTCAACGGGGGAGAAGCGTCGAATGCCCGCGCAACAACGTCCTTGGGGTACAGCATTAGGTAAACGTTGGGCGCGGTGGCATTCGAGTGGTTGAAAATGAACCGGAAGGGCCGTCCCCTCTTCTTGTCGCTGCGTCCCAGATAGGTGCACAAGAACGGAGCCGCCGGTCGGACTTCCTGGGCGTACCAAGGGGACCTGTGGCGGCAAATGTAGCGGTCGGCCACCCCTTGCGACATTCCCTCTTCGAGATAACTCCAGAGCGCGGGGTGCTCTATCCTTACCCTCTCTTCAGCCAAACGACAATCCAGAAGGAACAGCCTGCGCTCAAGCATCGGGTTGCCGTCATCGTCAGCCATGACTTCGGCAACCGGCAAGTGCCGGGGACTTGGAAGAATCGGAGAGAACACCTCGGCGGGCAACCCGCGCTCTTCGATCTCCTCCTTTGGCAGAATGAAGTACCGGTTGCTGCCGGTGGCAAGACCCCGCTTTATCGTGAAAAAATCGGCCAGCACTGGAGCATTGGACACCGGATTGTCCGCTTTAATAGGGTATTGGGTCCACTTGGCGCCGTCTCGGAGGGAAACGGTAGGGACCAGCCGCTCCAGTCTGGGATTAAGCAGCGAACCGCCAAACGTCATGCGCACCTGGTGGCCAGACGGCGGCCTGCGGTTAGTGAACCAAACAACCGTCGAAGACACCAGCGCATCGCCGAACTGCACGTCGTTCGGATCGAATCGATGGATATGCAGTAGCGTGACCTTTTCCAGGAGGTAGCGTTTGACCGCCGAGCCATAGTTGACGTCCATGAATTCGCTCGGAATCAGCCAACCGGCCAGAGCGCCATCCGCCATCCACTGGTGGGAAATGCCTAGGAAGTAGCAATAGAGGCCGGAGAGCCCGTTCATGTTGACTCCGCAAGCCTCTCGGGTCCGCGCTTTCAGTCTCCTCTTGTCCTCGCTGGGGATGTGATGATGTCTCACGTAGGGAGGATTGCAAATCAGCAGGTTGAACCTTTCGGAGTCCTGCGGCGCTTCGGCCTGCGTGAAGTCGTCTATGCGAATTTCCAGCCTGGAGTCGCGCCACAACTCCGAAGCGGATTTGCCATAAAGCGGGTCAATCTCATATCCCACTGCGCAGGCCACACGGTTGTCGGAGAAAAAGCGTCGGAAAGCGGAGTAGAAGGAGCCGGTCCCTATTGCCGGGTCGATGAAGCGTACGGCGTCCGATTCTGGCAATTGCTCCCTGGCGTGCCGGAGTATCTCCCTCGCCAGACCGGTTGGCGTCGCAAACTGACCCATCCGGTTGCGCTCGGACTGATCCCTGGCTGAATCCAGTTCGTCCTGGATGGCCAACCGGCGAGATTCCTGATCGTCCATTTGGTGGCTCATCTACAGTCCGAACTCCGCGAGGTCTTCAATCCGGTGCTCCCACACCCAGTCGATCCCCTCCGCTGCCTCGTAACCCAGGTAGCCGCTGTCAAAGTAACCACAAAGGAACATGACGAACTCAACGTCATCCCCGTGGGTCTGCCGAAGTTGGCCCAATTTGGTGGCCTCTTCCTTGCGCCGCTTGTTCACGTTGGTGAAGTCTCCAGCCGACTTGGCTTCGATCAACAACGGCATATCGCCCGCCCGCGCCGTCCGGCGCATTATCGCCGCGTCCACGGGTATGCTGACTCGCCTACCGGTCCCCTCCTGTTCCGCTGGTATGTTCAGTCGAAGGGCGAATGTCCCAGGGTCCAGATTGTCGTGCCTCCTGTATTCACCTGGTGGAACGCTGGTGTAACCCCGTTCCCCCAGCCATTGCGCGACGTAGGCCAGTTGGCGGCGCTCTTGGGCGTTGCGGATAATTGGATTGGCAACCGAGCCGCATAGCCGGTCGGCCACAATCGTGGCAGCCCGGTATCTCTCCTGCTCCGAAGGGGCGTCGCCGCGTTCGAGCCAAACGAAGATGTCTGGGTCCGCCATTCTACGGATTGTCGCCGATATGCTTGCGAGGCCCCTGTCCACTTCCTGGCGCGACATTCGGGCGGGCAACCTCTGATCTCTTTCCATCACCCTGACCAGGTTGGCCGGAACGCCTGAGAGTCCGATCAGGCGGTCCATGGCGAGAGGTGGGCAGGTCGCCATTCGCAGCGAGGGAAGCGCGGATGGATTGGCCCTGAGCAGAGCCGCGCTGATGTCTGTCAGGTCTCGCGTGGCGGTCAGGGTCGCTTCAACGTCCCTCGTGGTCTGCACGCGCGTTTCCCGGTAGGCGTCGGGAGCAAAGCGCAGGAACCAGTCGTTATACATGTCCACCGACTGGTTGATGTCGTCCTTCCACCGATCAGGTTTATCTCTGTTAACTGCCATTGTTCAGCGCCGGATGACCGGGCCCCTGCTTCGCTAGACTATGTGAATGTCGCAAAAGGGGCCGGTTTGCCATAACTGACGGGCCATTCTGACGAATTGTATGGGTAGAGGTTTTCTTTGGACACCCCGGGCCCAATCACCAATAGGGAGGGCGTTGCTGATTCTCTCGGCTCATTGTACACCGTCGTCGGCAATTTGAGGCCACTGCGGTCTCTGGCACCCATTTTATGTGCTGATCATGGTTTTGGCCCCAACAGGGTGGACAAAATGCAGACTGGTGGCCAGTCAATGGGCTTTTGAACTTGGTGTCGCCCTCTTACCGCAGCCAGAACCTCCACCAGGGACCGCTGCGTTCGCGCAGTTTCGTTGGTTTCGCCGACTGCAACTCATCCGCCAACTCAGCGTTGCGCTGCCGTTCCATCTCAAGTTGTCCTTGCAGCAACTCCACCTGCGCCTCCAGGTCCCGAATCCTCTCCTGGGCCGCGACCAACTCCGAATCAGCCAACCTGCCGTTCCCCGGCAGGTCGTCGTCCAGCATCACGTACACCCGGTGCCGCCTCCCGCGTGGCTCTCTCCTGGCTTGCAACTCCCCGGCAGCAATCCACCTGTCCAGCGTGGACAGGGACACAGCCAGCTCCCGGCACGCCTCGGCCTTCGTCAACAGTCTCATGATCGTCCTCCTTGTATCTTGGTTATGTGGGAATAATCTTTCCCATTGGGTGCGGCAGACCGAACCCCCTAAGGTCTTGGAAGGCCGTCCGATAGCGAGGGTCGCCGCATCCTTCTCTCAATAGAGCCCGAACAGTTGCCTGGGTTAACCAAGCCCGCATCGTGCAAGGACGGGCCGGCAATCCACAGGAGGTGATCATGGAGCATGAAGGAGTCTACGTAGGCATTGACGTGGCCAAGGCCAAGGTTGACGTCGCAGTCCGTCCCACGGGTCAGAGATGGGTTGTCTCCTACGACGAAACCGGAGTGGGAGAACTGGTTTCCCAGATGGAGGGCCTGGGTCCCACCTTGGTCCTGCTGGAGGCTACCGGCGGCTTGGAACTGCCGTTGGTGGCAGCTTTGGCAATCGCCGAGCTGCCGGTGGTGGTCGCCAACTCGCGTCAGGTCCGGGACTTCGCCAAGGCCACCGGAGCGCTGGCCAAGACCGACGCTTTGGACGCGGCGGTCCTGGCTCACTTCGCTGATGCTGTTCGTCCCAAGGTGCGCCCGCTCAGGGACGCCGAAACGCAAGTCCTCAACTCGTTGGTAGCCCGCAGGCACCAGGTGATGACCATGCTGGTCTCCGAGAAGAACCGCCTGGGAACCGCCATCAGCGCCGTGCGCCCCCGCATCGAGGCCCACATCGCCTGGCTGGAGCAGGAGCTGAACGACCTGGACCTGGGGCTGAGGCAGACGCTGCGCCGGAGTCCGGTGTGGCGGGAGAAGGACGATCTCCTGAGGTCTGTCCCCGGAGTGGGTGAGCAGCTCTCCCTCACCTTGCTGGCCTGTCTCCCCGAACTGGGCACGCTGGACCGTCGGCAGATCGCCGCCCTGGTGGGCGTGGCCCCCTTCAACCTGGACAGCGGCACGATGCGTGGCAAACGCACTGTATGGGGTGGGCGCGCCCGGGTGCGGTCCGTCTTGTATATGGGAGCAATGGTAGCCAGCCAGCACAATCCCGTCATCAGGGACCTCTACCAACGACTGCTGGCCACTGGCAAGCCGAAGAAGGTCGCCCTCGTCGCCTGTATGCGGAAGCTGCTCACCATCCTCAATGCCATGGTCAAGCATCACTCGCCCTGGCGCGACCTGACCGCTAATGTCGGTCATTCCTCTTGACATTCAAGACAGTTGCTATCGGTATACGTAATTGCCTCGGTTCCCTTACACGTCGGCACGTGTCAGTCCTGGCGCGTCATACACCTCAGCGTCCTGATGGCCATCTCCAAATGGATGGGCCTCGGTGTCGCCGACGGGCCGCACCGGGCGCCGGTTCTGCACCAAAATGTACCGGCTCCGGGCCTGGGGAGGCTGACAGGGTTTGTACCCCGAAATTCACGTTTGTTCATAGCTGCCCTACCGGAAACGCCTGGAACGGGAAGGTACATTCTTGTAGCCCTCGCCCAGCCGGTGCAGCGGCAGCCGGTCGGATGCGTTGGGCGGCGGCCAGCGCCATACCTCGCATAACACGCCAAGGTCGGCGATCATTTCCAGGTTGGACGTGCAGATGGGCAGGCGGTGCGCACCGGCGGCACGCAGGAAGGACTCCTCGTCGTCGTGGGTCTCGAACACGAAGAGCACCAGGGGAAGCTGCCCGGCGTGGTCCAGGGCGGCCCAGCCGCTGGCGAAGTAGCGGGGGTAGTTCTTCAACCGGGCGCGGACCCGCCTGGGTGTGACGGCCCGGCGCTCGAACTCCAGGAAGTAGGGACGCCAGTCTCCCCGGTAGGACAGCCAGAAGGTGGCGTCGGGATGGATCACGTAGTCGGCGCCCTGGTGGCGGTAGCCGATGCTGGAACGGGAGGTGGGCAGCAGTTCCAGCAGGCGGTGGTCCCCGGAATGGGCGGCCCCGGCGCTCAGGGCGGCGGCCAGGGTGTTGATGGCGTCCTGGTGATCCAGTTGAGAGTCTAAACTGCGCAGGGAGGTGCCGGAGATGACCGGGGCGCTGCCCCGGCTGCTGCGCCGTTTGCTGGCGCTCCAGCGGTCCAGGGCGATCCTCACGGCGGCCCGGTCCCGGCGGGCCAGGTAGCGCAGCCCGTCGTCGGCCAGGACGTGGCGCTGGTTCTCGGAGTTGACCAGGGAACGGGATCCCAGGGACCGGAGCACCTGGTTGGCGCGGCGGTGGGTTACGCCTCCCATCAGCCCGGCCAGTTGGTCCGTGGTGCACAGGGGCCAGGCGGCCAGCAGGTCCAGGACTTCTTTCTCGGCGCGGGTGAGGAGCGCGGCCAGGGAGTTCCTGACCTGCTCCGTCGGGTCGGGCATGTCGGCCCGCAGGCGGCTGGGATAGAGGGAATGGGGGTCCGGGTTGGGCTTGCGCTTCGACGGCGGGGTCCTGTCCCGGAGGTTACGGGCGTCCCGGTCCAGCAGCCAGCCGGTGGAGGCGACGATAAGCTCCAGGGAGACGCTGGGTTCCATCTTCACCTCCATCCCCATCCCGTGGCCGCACTGCTGCCAGGCCACGGCCCGGTGGTCCCCGGCCAGTTGCTCTCCCTCGGTGGCTGCGAAGAAGGTCTCGTGCTCCACCGGGTGCCCCAGGGTGCGGACGGCCCGGCGGGCGGCCTGGCCGGAGCCGGTGATTACCAGCGACACCGTGGGCCGCTGGCTCACGGGCAGGTTCTCGATGGTCCTCAGGCGGTAGCGCAGGTGGGCCGAGGGCAGGGTCGCTCCCTGGCGCAGGATGCCGATGGAGCGGCCCTGGGAGAGGGTGACCAGCAGGTCGTAGGGTCCCTGGCGGTGGTGGTCCACCCGCACCGGGTCGCCCTCGGGGTCGGCGTCGGCAATCAGGGCGGCGACGTGGTACAGCACGGCCACGGCGTCCAGGCGCTCGGCCAGCAGGCGGAACCACTGGCGGGACACCGGCTGCCCGGCCAGGATTCTCCCGATGCCCGGCTCAAGCGCCGCTGCGGCGCGGATGCCCTCTTCGGTGGGGAAGTAGCGGCGCTGCGGCTTGGGTCCCAGAGCCCCTAGGCGGTGGGACACGGAGTCCGCCAGCCCCAGTTCCGTCATTCTTTCCAGCCTGCCGCGCAGGGTGGTGGGAGGCTCGCGGTTGAAACGGGCCAGCTCGCTCACGGTGGTCAGCGGTGCGGCGCAGAGTTGCAGCAGCGCGTCCTCCTGACCCCGGCGCAGGGCGGGGCCTGCCGGGCGCCGGTTCCCTGCCGAACGTTCGAAGCTGGCGTTCATGCGCTCCATGGCGCCGATGGCCCAGGTTGCCGCGTCGATGACCTCGATGCTGTCGCCCACGGTGTCCAGGACGGCCCGGGGCAGGGCGCGACCCATGTGGCCCAGGTCCAGGAACCGCCAGAGGGTATGGCGCGAGACGCCGAACCGCTCCATCGCCTTGCGGCGGCCCCGCCAGAAGGCGTAGGTGTGAATGTAGTCGCGGATGGCCCAGTCCAGGTCGTCGCCGGCCGGTTGGTCTTCTACCGGGATTGGCGTCCCGGTCCCGGTGATTGTCATATTCATTCCTCCCGTGGCGGTGGCCCAACACTCCATTGTCCAGGAGAAATTGATTGGGCATAAGGTCTCGCAAGGCATTACATTTGGGCGAGCTTTATGGTATTGACCGGGGCTGCCGGTGATTATCCCGGGGCAACGCGCGGGCGGATCGTATTCCCCGGACGCTGCGCCGGTTCCGCTGGTTGCTCAGTCGCCAACTCCCCGCTCCGGTGGCGGCGCGGGCGCTGCCCCGGATGCCTGGCGGCTCAGGTGGGCGCGGGCGATGATGCGGGCCAGGATGCGCAGCCCCGTCTGCATCTGCGCTCGCTGCTCAGCAGTGTGCTGTGGGGATGTTCCACCCGGGGTCTTCCCGCCGGCGGTCCCGGATTTTCCGGCGTTCTTGCCAGACCGCGACGGTTCGTTCTTTCTCGTCTCGTTTCGCATATCCTCTCGTTGGTGGCGTGTGATTGGCTCTCCGTGTATAGCTGCGGTATCGCCTTGAGGACCATTTCGTTCACCTCGTATCGGTTTGGGCCAGCGGTGTCTTCGCCAATGCCTCCAGGAATTGTGAGCCATCGCGACGCCGGAAAGAACCTCTCATAGGGGGCCGCATTGGTGCGGGGTCTTGTAGGTCCTTCCGCCAGTGTGAACGGCCCGGACATCCGGCATAACCGCCTGTGAGTCCGCACATATGTGGGGACTTTCAAGGGCGCGTTCCGGGACATCCCTCGGTGATGTCAACAGGGTGTACAGGGAATTGACACCAGTTGCACTTCTGCAAGTCGGGGTATTTCAAAGCTCGATCAAGCGGGAATCACCCTCTACAGGACCCAGGGAGTGAACACTTGGACTTGCGGGCATTTTCCGGTGGGGAGTTGCATGTTCCGTAGCTGGAAGTGGCAATTTTGCAACTGGCCGCAGCGGGGACGGGTTGCAAGTCCCAGGTTCAAAAGTTGCATTTTTGCAACTCGGCGATGGGATGGCGCCGGCCACTGGTCCGGGTGCTGTTCCGGGGGCGTCGGGCTGTTCCGTCGCGGCTGGCGCTGAGGAACCTGGTCAAACGGCGGCGGGACCGCGTTTCAGTCAACTTTCATCAACAATAGGCAACACTTTGCCGGTGGGGTGCTGCAAGGGGCTATGCAACGGGCTTGGAGTGTGCGACCATTGAACGGTTATCTGGCTTTTCCAGCGTTTCCCGCCATAGAAAGCTGGGGGCGTCTCCCTCGAGCCCGGGTCTGACCGTAAGGATGATTCGCTCTCCCCAAAGTCCCCAAGAGGGAATGCTGCCGCTGCGGATTTGACGTAAGCTCTCCGTAAGCAGCGCGGACCGGACCAGGCGGATTTGACGTAGCTCTCCGTCCCCGGTTCAGTCCAACGGGTTGGAGTGTTCAAGTCCTTCTCCCGCCGGGCACAGTTCAGCGATGGGGAGCTGATCCCTCCCGGCGCTGGACACCCGTCCGCTGGCTGGGAACTGATCCTTCCCGCCACTGGGCGTCGGGTACGAGGCGTGGCCAAACGCCTCCGGTCCCGAGCCAGGCCGAGTCGCTTGCGGGTACTGCTCGCGGCGTCCCAGCCCGAACCCATCCCAAGGCGCGGTATCCCAAACCCGACGGCGCAGCATCAACGAGGAGGTTGAGCACAGAAACAGTACGGCATCCCGGATTCCCTCATTCACCAGGTCCAACCTGCGGAGCGATATAGGCTTCGCAATCGTCAACCTGTGGCTGGAGCGTGGACAACGCCCCGGCCGGTCCCTCACGGCTGTGGCGTAGCTGCCTGAAACGGGCGGCTGGGCTGTGGCTCCTACATGCTCCGGCTGGTCCGTAAGCACCGACAGGCCGGACGCTCGAGCTTGCCACGCGGTTCCCATCGTGCTGGCCGCTGTCGGCGTAGCCCCTGGCCGGACTGCGTTCCTCTCCCCTTCCCGCCATCCGGCAGTTTCCCGGGAACTTCACCCTGGGCGAACTGCGTCTTGCGCCTACTCCCCAACCGCCATTTCCTGTTGCCTTGCCTGACCCTGGGCGCAGTGCGTCTTCCTCGCTGACTGGTTTGACCCGCTGAACACTGCCCAGGGCGCAGTGCGTCCTGCGCGGGACGACGTGACCTGGTGTTGGTGATGCAGCCATAGGCCATGAGGATCGCTGGCCGACACGGCTAGTTGCAGGTTCGGATGGGCAACGGCGTCGTCTCCAATGTGGCGCGGCGGGTTGCAGGAACCAGGGTCAAGCAACAGGACGCCGCAACAATCACCCGAGACGTTGCCGACGGCGGCCACCGGGTCTGGAACGGGCAGCACGTCGGCGACAACGGCAGCAACCACAACCACATCGAGGAGGTGAAACACAGCGACAACGATCATCGCTGGATTTCCGTCCGTAGCGGGCCGGTTGGAGCAACCGGTGAACCGGCGGCAACAATCCAATTCCCTTCGCCTTCACTGGCGACAGGGCGGCAACCCTGGCGGCTCAGTGGGCCGCCACTGACAACCGAATAGGTATCTGCGAGCGGGGCCGTCTCTCCCAACTGCGGGGAGGCGGCCCCGCTCTTCGCGTTTCGCCACCGGCGGACGCCACAGCGGCGAATGGACCGCACCCAACGACCTGCATCTTTATCCGGAGAGCGGGGTCGGTCCATTCGGGCCGGCCTCGCTTTCCGCCTTTTGGAGGAAACGACATGAAGGCCAACACCACGAGCACCGTCAGCTACACCGTCGAAACCAACGTCCAGACCTACGGTAACCACAACGACCACGCCAGCCCTGTCAACCACACCGGCGAAGCCACCGCCAGCGGCATCGCCACAGGGCGGTTCGAGTCCCACCTGTCCGTGGCCGCCAGGGAGCGCGGCCTCAACCTCAACGAACTGGCCGCCCTCATGGGCGTCGGAGCCTCCCACCTGTCCCAGGTCGCCCGTGGCAAAAAGACCCTCACCCCCTACATGCGGTCCAAGATCCAATCCGTCCTGGGTCATGTCCCCCCTCAGGGCGTCGTCCACCGACGGGACGGCGTGGTCAAAGGCGGAGAGAGCACCTATCTCCGGGAAAAAGCCCGTGAGCGGGGCCTCACCCTGCGTCAGGTGGCGGACCGGACGGGACTGACCTACGGCTACGTGGTGCAAGTGTCGCGCGGCCAGCGCAATCTTAGTCCTGCCGCCCAAGCCCGCATGGAGTCGGTGCTGGAGGCTCCGGTGAAGGTGGAGACCGCCCAGCCTGCCGAGGTGGACCCACGGGCGCTGTGGGAACGCATGGACGCTCACGGCTGGTCGCAGAACGAGTCGGCGCGGCGGGCCGGCATCAGCACCGGGATGCTCTCCCAGGTGATGAACGGCCAGCGCAAACCCTCCGGGGACCTGCTCCGGCGGCTGCACGAAGTCTTGTTCGCGCCGTCTGCGGCGGAGCTGGTGGCCCCGGTGGAGCTGAAGGTCAGGGCCTGGAAGAAGGGCGGGCGCAACGGGGTGGTGATACGGGGCGCCGGCGGGCCACGGAGCAGCGGCAAGCCCGGCGACGGGACCATCCGCGTCGGCGGCAGGGTTCCCTGGGGCGCCGAGGTCGAATTTGCCTACACCACCGGATACGACCGCCACGGCCGGGTCTCCGTCAACCACCTGGTGGACGAGCGGGGCTGCTCCGTCATGCTGAAGCAGGCGGGTCCGGACGCCGCCTAGCGCGGTGGCTCCGCCGTGCCCACAACCTGCTTCTAACCGGACGGGGCGCGGCGGCGTTTCGCCGGTGTTCGAGGAACATCCGCCCTTACAGTACACCCCTTACAGTACACCGTGGTCGGCCCATGACCATCAGCGCCGACTGCGGGGGCATCCAGACCGTCATCCAGTTGGGAGCGTACTCGTCCGGCCCTGATTGCCCAAGCAGGACGACACGACACCCCGCCAAGGGTCCCTACGGGATCCTGTAGGACACCTGCAAGCCCACCGAGACCTCCACTTCCGGTTCCGAGTCGAAGGGCAGCAGGGGAGCGTAGGCGTAACCGCTCTGTCCGTTGCAGACCGCCTGGTCCGCGCCGGGCAACCCGTAGGGAACGTTCTGCAACGGGTATTCCAGCGCTCCCACCACTTCCCCCAGGGTCAGTTCCAGGGCGTCAGCCAGGTCCCCGGCCGCCTCTCCGGCGGCCGGCACCGCTTCCCGGCGGGCCAGGGAGAGGGCCAGGTCGCAGCTCTCCTCGGACAGCGCGAACCGCACGCCGAAGGATTCGGACCGCCGCACCACCTTCTCTATCGCATCCACTATGTCCTCCCCGGCGTCGGCGTACTCGTCCACGCCCACCTCCACCGAGATCATGGGCGGCTCGTACCGGAACACCGGATCGAACTCCACGGCTTCCTCATCGATGCCGACGGCGCTCAGGTTGGACAGGATGTCCTGGCGGTCTTCCGCCGTCAGTTGCTGGGGGCCGGAGATTCCATAGTCCCTCTCGGGAATCACCACCACGTAGGCCTCGTCCGGAGCCACGGTCACCTTCCCTATCGCGGAAACGGTAAGGCTGCCCTCCCGGGCCGTGGCTTGGGGCAACGGGGACCGGTGAAAGCCGCCGCTGCTTCCTGGGCCTACCCAGGAGGGCGACGCCGCTGAATCGGTACCCAATACCACCAGCGACTCTCTTCCGCCGTTCGGCCTCGATTCCCCTTCGGCCCCTCCGTTGGCGGTGAGACCCACTGCCTTCGCCACGGCGGCAGGCGCCGTTGGCAGGGCCGCCGCGGAGTCCGTTGCCGGGACCTGGGCAATGGCCGCCGGCGGGTTGGCCGCAGGAGCGACGGCGGTTGGCCGGGCAGCGGCGGGAGCCGCGCCGCCCCCGGGCATTTCCTGGGTGCAGGCCAGCCCGCCCAGCGACAACATGAGCGCTAACACCGATGCAAACCCCACGGTCTTCAGCATGAACATTCCCCTACCGGTCTCAAGTCCACGGTACTTCAGGATGTCGTTCCGCTCCGGCTCTCGCTCTTGCCAGGAGCCGTTGGGTTGATTATCGAGGCCGTCCTGCCGGTCTGCCTTTATCAGGCAGGCTGAGGCACCCGGTTCGGTGTGCCTCAGCCGATAGATCACGTCCGTTCAGTAGAGCCGCTCCCGGTTGGCCTCTTCCTCCTCGGCGTCAATCCGCCCGGCGTCGGCCCCGGCAATCTGGTCCGCCAGCACCTGCCCGTAGCTGGGATAGGACGACCGGTCTATCCGCGCCGACGGGTCCCAGATACGGCCCCGCAGCAGCGCCCGCCCGCAGTGCAGGAAGGCCTCTTCCACCGTCACCTTCAACCCCGACAGCGGAGCCCGCCCGCCCACGGCCATTGGTTCCAGAAGCTCCTGGCCGGTCACGATCTCCGCCCTCCCCTTCACCCGCAGCGTCTCGTTCATGCCCGGCACGAAGAACAGCAGGCCCACCCCGGGGTTCGCCACCACGTTCTGCAAAGAGTCCACCTGGTTGTTCCCGGGACGGTCCGGCAGCAGCAGCGTCCGCTCGTCCAGCACCCGCACGAATCCCGGCGGGTCGCCCCGGGGCGAGCCGTCGGGCCAGCCGTCGGCGTTGCTGGTGCTCAGCACGCAGAAGGGCGACAGGGCAATGAAGTTCCGGCAGTGCTCGTCCAGCCGGTCCAGCACCTTCTGCGCCGCCCGGGGCGCCGGGGGCCGGTAGGTCTCCCGCAACTCCGCTCCATTGGCAATGGTCATGGCGAACCCTCCTCAACCTTCCCGCAGCTGGCGCAGTTCCTCTTCCAACTCCCGGTTGCGCCCCTCGGCGGTGTCGGCCCTGGCCTCGGCAGTGTCGGCCCTGGCCTCGGCAGTGTCGGCCCTGGCCTCGGCAGTGTCGGCGCGGGCCTCGGCGGCGTTGGCCCTGGCCTGCTCGCTCTCCAAGGTGGCGATGGGTTCCCCCGTGGCGGTGTCGTAAAACACCAGATCGCCTTCCACCCACCGCAGATACAGCCCCAACGCCTGGCTATACCCCTGCAACACCCCATCAGGCAATTCCGCTATTTCTATTGGCTCGTATCTGTCCTCCACCAGCCGGTCCCCGGCCAGCTTCGTCCCGTGATGCTCCCCCGTCTCGTCAAACCGCCAGTACTCCAGGATGCCCAGGGACTCGTAGTAGTCCCGTTTATCCCCTACGTCATTCTCCCCCGTGCTCTCCGACGCCACTTCCAGCACGAAGTCCGGCGCCTTCCCCTGCTCCGACACCACGTACCCGTTGCTGGCCCGGTAGGCCTCCGGGTCCACGCCGAAGGCCACCAGCAGGTCGGGGTACCGCGCCCGGCGCTTGTCGAAATCGGTGTTCGGGGCGATCCAGCGGTCGGCCTCCACCAGCGTGGTGTCGGGATTTCCCAGGTGGAAGGCCAGGTCGCGAGAGCGGCCATCCTTGAAGAGTTGGTCGTATTGAGTCACTTCGTCAGGCTCGCGGTCGGGTATGTCGGGCAGCCGGAACCGTTTCTGGTCTTTCGGGGCCTTGCTGCTGGCGCTGGCGCTGGTGTTGGCGGTGGTCATGCCGAACCTCGGCGGGTCTAGCGTTGGGGTCTCAGTTGGCGATGGACTGGCTCGTTGGGGGCATTATACCAGCGGCGGCCTCGCGCCGGCAGGCTGGCGAAAATACCCGAACCTGCCGGGCACCCAAATCCACCACCTAATGGGAGAAAAATGGTTTTGGGGCTCCTTGATTGGGCCGGTTGGGGCATCGGCTGACGGCTGACAGGTTGGCAGTGGGTTGGCGTGGCAGGAGTAGGCGCTGGAAGGGGATATTGGGGCGTTGGCCGGCGACGCCAGGGCGAGGTCTATGCCAACCGGTCCTGGAGAAGGGCGCAGTGTCCCTACGGCGGGAGTCCCCGTCGCTTGAATGCCCGTCGGTAGTGGCGCAGACCGTCCCAGGTCAGGGTGGGCCGTGGGCCAGCGCCGCTATTCTCCGGTGCGCTCCCGCCAGCAGCGGGAAGGATGGATGGCCCCGGGCCAGCCGGATCAGCAGCTTCCTGGCGTGGCAGACCACCCGTCCGGCCAGATTGATCAGAGCAAAGCGCACCGCCTTGAGCCGCTTGTTCACCCACTGACCGCCCAGGGCCAACTGCTTGACCGCCGAGTTCAGGTTGAACGCCAGCGCCGCTATCGCCCACCAGGCCGCGTTGGCCCCGAACTGTCCCGACGGCAGCCTCCCGCCAGCCAAGTCCTCCTTCAGCACACCATGCACCTCCTCGCCCTTCCCGCATCTCTCCCGGTACCACCGCACCACCTCATCTCCCGGTAGCTCCCGGTTAGTCACTATCCCCCGGATCTTGTACCAGCCCCGGTCCGGCATCTCCATCGCCGGAACCGACAACTCCAGGTCATCCTCCATGCCCGGCAGCGGCGGCCGCCTCAGCGGCTCCCGGACCGCTATGAAACGGTAGTCGGGATCATTCTTGGAATAAGCCAATCTATCGGGCACGAAGTCCACCTCGGCCCACTCCTGTTCCGTCTCCACCGCCAACTCCCCCACCATCCGGGGCAACCGGCGCCACTGGCTCTCCTCCACTTCGGCTGCCGCACGCTTGAACCCCTCCGTGACGTCCGCCCCCACCGCGAATTCGATCACTCCGAACCGCTCATCCCTCCCCTCGGCGCAGTACCGCAACAACTCAACTTGGTACCCCGCCGTGTCCGACCGCAGCATCACCTTCACCACGCCCTCCGGCAGATGGGCCAGCGACTCCCGCAACACCCGCAGTTGCTCGAACCCCGCTGGCACGTTGCCGTCCCGGAACTCCGAATGGACCACCAGGTCCGCCTCGGCCCAGTAGGTGACCATCGGCTGGTAGGCCTTGTAGCCCTGGTAGCAGTACAGCGCCTCCTGCTTGTAGGTCTCGATCAGCGTCGCGTCCATGTCCAGCGTCGCCTGCTCCTGCTCCAGGTGGTCCCGGACGAAGCTCATCATCTCGGCGTTGACCTTCCCCAGCCCGCGCAGCGCGCCGCTGGGCGCGGGTATGTACGCCGTATGGGGCTGCCTGGCCTCCTCCTGAACCGGGTCGTG
This sequence comes from Dehalococcoidia bacterium, assembly GCA_965207275.1. GTDB lineage: Bacteria > Chloroflexota > Dehalococcoidia > Lucifugimonadales > UBA3495 > Bin22. Next base: position 151,804 of record CBDBMH010000002.1, on the reverse strand, counting down.
GAACCGGCCCAGGTACCGGAACACCGCCGACGGAGACGGGACGCTGCGGCGCCGCCCGCCCCGCCACCGGCTGCCCTCCTCCCGGCGCTCACAAGCCCGCTGCCGGTGCGTCTCCACCCGGCCCAACATCCGGCCCAGACCCTCGTCCCCTTCCAGCACCCGGAGGTCGTCCACTCCTTCTCCACCGGCCAGATTCAGCAGCACCAGCGCGGTGACCATCTGCCGGTCCGTCCATCCCTGTCCGCCCTCCTTGACCTTCACGTAGCGCCGGATCGACTCGCCCAGCCCCATCGCATCGGCCATTTCCAGATAGACCGCCAACCCCGACAGCCCCGTCATGCCCCCCGCGCGATGCTCCGTCCCATACTGGAATGGCAGGACTCCCTGTTGCATAATGACTGCACCTCGTTGGTGATGGTTGTGTTTGTCCCGTAACCATCATAGCCAGCTTTGCCGCTGGCTCCAACGAGGTCTTTTCCTCCCATTAGGTGGTGGATTTGGGGGGCAGCCGCCTTGCGGCGGGCGGTGAATTGGCGGATAATCACTGCGGATAATCATTATTGCTTCAAGAGAACAATCGGCGCTGCCGGAGGGCCTGTCAGCTTTCAGCAACGTTGGCAGGATACAACCCCTGGCGGCGGGAGGACTGATAGAGATGTTGGCCACGCTCATAGCGAAAACCCTGGGGAAAGCAGGCAAAACTCCATACCTGCTCCTTTCAGCCCCCCCCCCCCCCGACTCTTGTGGGCGCCGTGCTGACCCGGCGGCGGGCCCTGTGGGCGCTGCCCCTGCTCCTGGCCGCGCTGGTGGCGGCGGTCCTGCTGGCGGGGCCGGCTGACGCCCAGAACAGCAACGACCTGTTTGTGTGGGTGGAGTACGCCGACCCCAACAGCGACACCCTCCGCGAGGCCCCAAATCAAAGCGCTGGCTTCTGGGTGCGGGTGCGGCCGGCCACCTCCGGCGGCACGATCAACCTCCCCATCACCGTCTGGTACCACGTCTCGTCGCAGGGCAACGCCACCTCCGATGCCGGGTACGACAAGCGTGTGGAGATCAACAACGTCCATGGCGCCGGGATCGCTATTCCTGTCACCGACGACGACCAGGTGACGAAGGACAGCCGGATTACGGTGACGCTCGAGATAGGGAACGGCTACCAGGTGGACTACGACCGAGGAGCGTCGGCGTTCGTCTTCGTTGAGGACGACGACGACCCATCCTCCAACGAGCCGCCGCCGGAGGAGCGCGCGTCGGTGAGCGCCCACGCGATAGGCACTGTGAACCTCGGCGACGGCGTGGTTCAGCTGCCCACCAAAACCGAGGGCCAGAATGTCCATTTCAGGATCACGGCGAGACCCTTCCTGACCGGCGGCAAGGTCAGGCTCCCGCTGACCGTCCGCTACAAGATCACCGAGCCGAGCGGCAACTTCATCGCCGAGTCGATCTCGGAAGTGACACTCGAAGTCGCCAACCCGGGAGATCCGCCACTCCAAGGTGAAGCAAGAAAGCAAGTCAGCGTCCACATCCCGCAGGACAAGGTGAGCGAGGACGACAGCACGGTCACGATTGAGATCCTGCCCGGCACGGGCTATCAACCGTCGAGCACCCACAAGCGGGCGACGGCGAGGATACTGGACGACGACACGCCGAAGGTGCGCTTCGGCGCGGACAGCCTGGGCGTGTCTGAGGATCGGACTGCGCAATGCGTGACCGGCGGCGGGGAGACTCCCGGTTCGTTTGTGGTTCCCCATGACTGGCCGCTGGCGCCTGAGGGTTTGTCGCCGGGGTCGAAGTTCCGGCTGTTGTTCGTCACCTCAGGGGCTCGCGACGCTACGTCGGGTGACATCAATGTCTATAACCAGTTCGTGCAGGCCGCGGCTCGCGCCGGTCACAGTGCGCTGAGCGACGGTTGCGCCGACCGGTTCAAGGTGGTTGGCTCTACTGACACGATTGACGCGTTGGATAACACCCTGACTCGCTCTTCGGACGTCGGCGCGTCTATTTTCTGGTTGGGCGGCGATCAAGTGGCCGACGACTACGCCGATTTCTACGACGGAACTTGGGACAGCCGCAACTACAGGACCGAATCGGCAGGCACCAGGGCCCCCGGCTCCGTCTTTACCGGCTCCAAAGATGATGGCACTCAGTCTACATTCGGACCTAACAAGTTTGGGCTTGGGGCTGCAAGCCCCACCGCAGGACATCTAAGAAGTCATTTTAAGCCGCTGAGTGGGTTTAGTGTGGTCAGCGGTTCCTCTCTGCCTTTCTACGGGTTGTCGCCGGTGTTCGAGTTGGAGGGGATGCCGGTGCTGCACATCGACCCGGCGCCGCACAAGCCGCTCTACGTGCGGCTGACGACCTCCGACGGACGGGGCGGCCAGTGGGGCGCGCAAGCGGGCGACGACTACACCGCCGGCAGCGTGAACGTGACGATCCCCGCCGACACCACGTTCATGCGGGTGGACCTGGGCGCGGAGGGCATCACCATCATCGACGACGAAGGCGCGGAACCGGTCGACGCGCAGACCGGCCCCACGGCGAACAGCGACGGATCCTACACGGTTCCCAATGACTGGCCGCTGAAGCCGGCCGGACTGAACCCGGGCGACGAGTTCCGGCTGGTGTTCATAACCAACTCAAGACACACCGCCGACTCCAGCGACATCGCCACCTACGACACTCACGTTCAGAACGCCATCGCCAACAGAGGCCACACCGCCATCCGCGCCTACGGCTCGCTGTTCAAGGTGGTGGGATCGACCAACACGGTGGACGCCCGCGACCATACCCGGACCAACCCCGGCGACCCGTCGCACGTAGACGCGCCCGTCTACTGGCTGAACGGTGAGATTGTCGCCGCCGGGAAGTCCGGCTTCTGGAGTCCCACCTGGGAGAACTGGGCGTGGGAGGACCGCCGGGTGGAGACCGGCGGTCAGCCAGGAGGGAGAATCACCACTACGTTCACCGGCACTGGAGCAGACGGACGGAAGGACCCGGCCAGATACTTGGGTGCGACCCCCTTGGTCGTGCACGGCACATACGAGGGCGGCATCGGCGCGATAAGCCCCATGACGGGCACGCTTGCTGGGGCTCCCCTCGACCCCAAGGCTCTGTACGGCATCTCTCCCCGCTTCCGGGTGGGGGGCGAGGAGGACTACGAGAGCTTCTGGCTGACGCTGGAAGCCGACCCGTCCGGATACTACACCGTTCCCCGTGACTGGCCGCTGAAGCCGGCTGGGCTGAACCCGGGCGACCAGTTCCGGCTGCTGTTCATAACCAGCACAAGACATAACGCCGACTCCAGCGACATCGCCCACTACGACGCCATCGTTCAGAACGCCATCACCAACAACGGCCACGCCGACGTCCGCGCCTACGGCTCGCTGTTCAAGGTGGTGGGATCGACCAGCACCGTGGACGCCCGCGACCATACCCGGACCAACCCCGGCGACCCGTCGCACCAAGACGCGCCCGTCTACTGGCTGAACGGGGAGATTGTCGCCGCCGGGAAGTCCCGTTTCTGGAGTCCCACCTGGGAGAACTGGGCGTACGCCGACCGCCGGGCCGAGACCGGCGGTGGGCCACCACGTGGAGTCAACTTTCCGTGGACCGGCACTGGAGCAGACGGACGGAAGGACCCGGCCAGATACTTGGGTGCGACCCCCTTGGTCGTGCTCGGCACATACGAGGGCAGCTTCGGCTCGATAAGCCCCATGACGGGCACGCTTGGTGGGACTCCCCTCGACCCCAGAGCTCTGTACGGCATCTCTCCCCGCTTCCGGGTGGGGGAGGAGGACTACGCGAGCTTCCGGCCGACGCTGGAAGCGGAGGGGCCGGCCTACCTGGTGGGCCGGGACGGCAACAGCTAGCACCTGGAGGTGGTGATCGTCGACGACGACTCCCCGCCGGAGGCGCGGCTCACGCCCAACGCCGACGGCACCTACACGGTGCCCGCGTCCTGGCCGCTGGTGCCCAGGGGGATCGGCGAGCACGGCGGGACGTTCCGGCTGCTGTTCGTGACCACCAACGAGCGCGACGCCACCTCGTCGGACATCGCCGACTACGACGCCTTCGTGCAGGCGTCGGCGCGGGGCGAGCACTTCGGCGGCGCCCACGAGGCGCTCAAGCCCTACGCCTCCCTGTTCAAGGTGGTGGGGTCCACCGCTACCCCTCGGGTGAATGCGATCGACCACATCGACACCGAAACCCACCCCGACGCGCCGGTCTACTGGCTGGGCGGCCGGCGGGTGCTCGAACGCCAAAGCGACTTTTTCTCCGGCGGCGACACCCCCTGGCGGAACTGGGGGGTGGCGGACCGGCGCACCGCGTCCAGCGCCTCCACCAACGACATAGGCACGCGCATGCGGCCGGTGTTCACCGGCACCCACAAACTCGGCGTGGGCAGCAACGGCGGTTTGGGGGGCACTGGGACCATTTTCTCGGGCAGTCACGAGGACCACCCCATCCAGGGCCCTACCCAATCACGCACCAACTCGCTGCCGTTCTACGCCATCTCGCCGGTGTTCCGGGTGGAGCCGCGGCCGCGGCTGGAGTTCGACGGCGCGCCAACCTTCCACGCGTTCACCGCGGGGCTGCTGGATCGCGGCCGCCACGGGGCGGGGGTGGGCCGGATGCTGGTGGCGGACGAGCCCGCCGCCTGCGGCCAGTCCGCCAACGACGTCTCCGCCTACGGGCCTATCACCCACAACTCGAAACTGGCGACCTACCGCGTCCGGCTGCGGCAGGCCCCGCACGGCCCGGCCACGTTCGCCGTCTACAACCCCCAGCCGCTCAAATACCCGCACTCGTCCGACCTCCGGCCGTTCAACGGGTACCGGGGCGGCGTCAGCGTCCGCCCGGCGGGGGAGCCGACCACCTACGTGGAGCGCAGGGGCGGCGTCACCCACACCTTCGACGACGGCAACTGGGACCAGTGGCTGACGGTCAACCTCAACGTCCACTGCGCCGACCACCAGGACCACGAGGCGTACACCATCGCGCAGTACGTCCGGCTGCCGGGGGACCTGTACACGGTGCCGACCGGAAGACCGGGAGAGGTCGCCCAGAGGTCGAGAGCGTTCTATGAGGACGTGCACGTCAAGGTGGTCGACACCAAGTCGTCGGCCCAGCCGTCGGACCTGAGCGTGAGCACCGCCTACGGCGGGACGCTGACCGCGGCGGCCGGCCAGGGCGGGGGCGGGCACGCCTACACCTACACCGGCGCCGACGGCGTGCGCCGCTGGTTCTTCAGCCTCGCCTACTACTGGGACACCCGCGGCAAGCCCCCCTCGACGCTGATCGGCAACTGGCATCAACCGGGGGCGGGCGGCATTGTCTTACCTGTATCCGGCGGAGCTCATGCCCAGGCGTTCACGACCGGACCCTTCGCGGCGGGTTACACCCTGACCAGCGTCGATATCGTCTTCAGGCGGATCAGTGAAGCTTCTCTTCTTACCTCGGGTCTTGTGGTCACTATCAGGAGCGATTCGGGCGGCGCTCCCGGCGCGTTGCTGGGCACCCTGGCGAATCCCACGCTTGCGAATGGCAGCCATGAGCAATCATACAACTTCACGCACTCCGGGCTCACGCTTCAGCCGAACACCGTGTACTGGCTGAGGGTGGACAACCCTCCCCTTAATGCTCTGGACAACCAGCTTTCGGCGACGTCATCGAACGGCGAGGACCGCGGCCGCGCGGCGGGCTGGAGCATTGCCAACCAGTCGCTCTTACAGAGTAACGGCAATACTTGGGCCGGCAACGCGGCTGGTAAGCTGATAATCAGGGTCAACGGCCGGGAAGGGGGCACGCGCAACGACGTGCTCGACGCGACCAAGCACTTCTCGGCGTTCAAGGTCAGGATCGAGGGCGACGACAGCCTGTCGCCGCCGGTGCCGACCTACGTCACCTCGCGCTCGCCGGCCTTCCATCCCGGCGTCAGCGCCAGCGACGGGACCAACCGGGACCCCTACCACGTCGCCTCCCCCAACTACGGCCTGGTGGGGGTTGCGGACATTCTGGTTGCGGACCACGACACGAACCCCGGCGACCCGGTCTACCGCTTCACCATCACGCCCGTGACCATCCGCAACGCGGAGGCGCCGGGCGAGACGGTCACGGTCTGCGTGCAGCTCCAGTCCTTCACGGATTGGCCGGCGAGGAAGAAGGCCGTGAAGGTGGACTGCAGCCTGTTCAACGCGCCCACCGGCGAGGTGGAGGTGATCGGGCTCGGTTACCTGATGGCGCAGATGGGCGGCTCGACCCAGCCGACGCTGACCATCGCGGGCGACGCCTTCGGGGTGACCGAGGGCGGCGACGTGACCTACACCATCACGGCCAATCCGCCGCCGGCGGCGGACACCACCGTCACCATCGTGGTGACGGAGCGGATGGGCTCCGGCGGGGACGCCATCGGCATCGAACAGGTCGATACGCTGGTGATTCCGGCCGGGGCGAGCTCGGTGACCTGGACGGTCACCACCTACTCCGATGACGTCGAGCGCGACGACGGCACCATCGTCGCGCAGCTCAACCCCGGCGACGGGTACGCGCTGGGCGATCCGTCCAGCGTCAGCATGACGCTGCTGGACGACGACGGCTCGACGCCGGAGATCAGCATCAGCGGCGGCGGCGGGATCACCGAGGGCGGCGACGCCTCCTTCACGGTGACGGCCAGCCCGGCTCCGTCGGCGAACCTGGACGTGAAAGTCACCATCACCCAGAGCGGGGACTACGGCGCGACCACGGGCCAGCGCACGGCGACGATCCCGACCTCGGGCAGCGTCACCTTCACCGTCGGCACCACCGACGACAGCGCCGACGAGGCCGACGGCTCGGTCACGGCCACGGTGAACGCCGGCAGCGGCTACACGGTGTCCTCGTCCCAGGGCGCGGCCACGGTCAGCGTGGCCGACAACGACGGGACGCCGGACTACACCGACTACCAGACGGTCGTGGACTACCTCATCCAGGTGCGGGACAACCCCGAGAACACCGCAGTGCAGGGCAACCCCGCCCACATCCTCAAGTGGAACCGGGTGCTTGCCGCCATTGGGTACAACAGCGGGGAACCGGCCATGCCGGCGTCGGAAATCCACGCCAACGCGGCCCGGTGGCCCGACAGTCCCTTCAAGCCGCCCTCCGTGTACCTGAAGAGCCAGGCGCAGACGCCGGTGGTCAGCATCAGCGGCGGCAGCGGTATCACCGAGGGCGGGAGCGCGAGCTTCACGGTCAGCGCCAGCCCGGCGCCGTCGGCCAACCTGGACGTGAAGGTCACGGTCACCCAGAGCGGGGACTACGGGGCCACCACGGGCCAGCGCACGGTGACCGTCCCCACGACGGGCAGCGTCACCTTCACCGTCGGCACCACCGACGACAGCGCCGACGAGGCCGACGGGTCGGTCACGGCCACGGTGGACGCCGGCACCGGCTACACGGTGTCGTCGTCCCAGGGCGCGGCCACGGTCAGCGTCGCGGACAACGACGACGCTCCTCCGCCACCGCCGACGCCGGTGGTGAGCGTCAGCGGCGGCAATGGGATCACCGAGGGCGGCAGCGCCAGCTTCACGGTCAGCGCCAGCCCGGCGCCGTCGGCCAACCTGGACGTGAAGGTCACGGTCACCCAGAGCGGGGACTACGGGGCGACCACGGGCCAGCGCACGGTGACGATACCGACCTCGGGCAGCGTCACCTTCACCGTGGGCACCACCGACGACAGCGCCGACGAAACCGACGGCTCCGTCACGGCCACGGTGGACGCGGGCACTGGCTACACGGTGTCCTCGTCCCAGGGCGCGGCCACGGTCAGCGTCGCGGACAACGACGACGCGCCCACGCCGGTGGTGAGCGTCACGGGCGGCAGCGGGATCACCGAGGGCGGCGACGCCAGCTTCACGGTGACGGCCAGCCCGGCGCCGTCGGCCAACCTGGACGTGAAGGTCACGGTCACCCAGAGCGGGGACTACGGGGCGACCACGGGCCAGCGCACGGTGACCGTCCCGACATCGGGCAGCGTCACCTTCACCGTCTCCACCACCGACGACAGCGCCGACGAGGCCGACGGGTCGGTCACGGCGACGCTCGTGGATGGAGCGGCCTACGACCTGGGCACGTCGAAGACCGCCACCGTCACGGTTTCGGACAACGACGACCCCACGCCGGTGGTCAGCGTCAGCGGCGGCAGCGGGATCACCGAGGGCGGCGACGCCTCCTTCACGGTGAGCGCCAGCCCTGCGCCGTCGGCCAACCTGGACGTGAAGGTCACGGTCACCCAGAGCGGGGACTACGGGGCCACCACGGGCCAGCGCACGGTGACCGTCCCCACGACGGGCAGCGTCACCTTCACCGTCGGCACCACCGACGACAGCGCCGACGAGGCCGACGGGTCGGTCACGGCCACGGTGGACGCCGGCACCGGCTACACGGTGTCGTCGTCCCAGGGCGCGGCCACGGTCAGCGTCGCGGACAACGACGACGCTCCTCCGCCACCGCCGACGCCGGTGGTGAGCGTCAGCGGCGGCAATGGGATCACCGAGGGCGGCAGCGCCAGCTTCACGGTCAGCGCCAGCCCGGCGCCGTCGGCCAACCTGGACGTGAAGGTCACGGTCACCCAGAGCGGGGACTACGGGGCGACCACGGGCCAGCGCACGGTGACGATACCGACCTCGGGCAGCGTCACCTTCACCGTGGGCACCACCGACGACAGCGCCGACGAAACCGACGGCTCCGTCACGGCCACGGTGGACGCGGGCAGCGGCTACACGGTGTCGTCGTCCCAGGGCGCGGCCACGGTCAGCGTCGCGGACAACGACGACGCGCCCACGCCGGTGGTGAGCGTCACGGGCGGCAGCGGGATCACCGAGGGCGGCGACGCCAGCTTCACGGTGACGGCCAGCCCGGCGCCGTCGGCCAACCTGGACGTGAAGGTCACGGTCACCCAGAGCGGGGACTACGGGGCGACCACGGGCCAGCGCACGGTGACCGTCCCGACATCGGGCAGCGTCACCTTCACCGTCTCCACCACCGACGACAGCGCCGACGAGGCCGACGGGTCGGTCACGGCGACGCTCGTGGATGGAGCGGCCTACGACCTGGGCACGTCGAAGACCGCCACCGTCACGGTTTCGGACAACGACGACCCCACGCCGGTGGTCAGCGTCAGCGGCGGCAGCGGGATCACCGAGGGCGGCGACGCCTCCTTCACGGTGAGCGCCAGCCCTGCGCCGTCGGCCAACCTGGACGTGAAGGTCACCATCACGCAGAGCGGGGACTACGGGGCGACCACGGGCCAGCGCACGGTGACGGTCCCCACCTCGGGCAGCGTCACCTTCACCGTCTCCACCACCGACGACAGCGCCGACGAGACCGACGGGTCGGTAACGGCCACGGTGAACGCCGGCACCGGCTACACGGTGTCGTCGTCCCAGGGCGCGGCCACGGTCAGCGTCGCGGACAACGACGACGCTCCGCCGCCACCGCCGACGCCGGTGGTGAGCGTCAGCGGCGGCAGCGGTATCACCGAGGGCGGGAGCGCCAGCTTCACCGTCAGCGCCAGCCCCGCGCCGTCGGCCAACCTGGACGTGAAGGTCACGGTCACCCAGAGCGGGGACTACGGGGCGACCACGGGCCAGCGCACGGTGACGGTCCCCACCTCGGGCAGCGTCACCTTCACCGTCGCCACCACCGACGACAGCGCCGACGAAACCGACGGGTCGGTCACCGCCACGGTGGACGCGGGCACTGGCTACACGGTGTCCTCGTCCCAGGGCGCGGCCACGGTCGGCGTGGCCGACAACGACGACGCGCCCACGCCGGTGGTGAGCGTCACGGGCGGCAGCGGGATCACCGAGGGCGGCGACGCCAGCTTCACGGTGACGGCCAGCCCGGCGCCGTCGGCCAACCTGGACGTGAAGGTCACGGTCACCCAGAGCGGGGACTACGGGGCGACCACGGGCCAGCGCACGGTGACCGTCCCGACATCGGGCAGCGTCACCTTCACCGTCTCCACCACCGACGACAGCGCCGACGAGGCCGACGGGTCGGTCACGGCGACGCTCGTGGATGGAGCGGCCTACGACCTGGGCACGTCGAAGACCGCCACCGTCACGGTTTCGGACAACGACGACCCCACGCCGGTGGTCAGCGTCAGCGGCGGCAGCGGGATCACCGAGGGCGGCGACGCCTCCTTCACGGTGAGCGCCAGCCCTGCGCCGTCGGCCAACCTGGACGTGAAGGTCACCATCACGCAGAGCGGGGACTACGGGGCGACCACGGGCCAGCGCACGGTGACGGTCCCCACCTCGGGCAGCGTCACCTTCACCGTCTCCACCACCGACGACAGCGCCGACGAGACCGACGGGTCGGTAACGGCCACGGTGAACGCCGGCACCGGCTACACGGTGTCGTCGTCCCAGGGCGCGGCCACGGTCAGCGTCGCGGACAACGACGACGCTCCGCCGCCACCGCCGACGCCGGTGGTGAGCGTCAGCGGCGGCAGCGGTATCACCGAGGGCGGGAGCGCCAGCTTCACCGTCAGCGCCAGCCCCGCGCCGTCGGCCAACCTGGACGTGAAGGTCACGGTCACCCAGAGCGGGGACTACGGGGCGACCACGGGCCAGCGCACGGTGACGGTCCCCACCTCGGGCAGCGTCACCTTCACCGTCGCCACCACCGACGACAGCGCCGACGAAACCGACGGGTCGGTCACGGCCACGGTGGACGCGGGCACTGGCTACACGGTGTCGTCGTCCCAGGGCGCGGCCACGGTCAGCGTCGCGGACAACGACGACGCGCCGGAGATAAGCGTGACCGTGGAGGACGCCTCGGCGACGGAGGGCGGCGTCCTGACCTTCCGGGTGCGGCTGTCGGCGGCGTCCGCCGAGGAGATCACGATCAAGTGGTACACCGCGCCGGCCTATGACCGGGTGGACGACCGGGCGCATACGTCCGACTACCAGGCTGCGGAGGGCGAGCTGGTGTTCGCGCCGGGAGTGACCGAGTTGACGGGGGAGGTGTGGCTGGAGCAGGACGACGAGGACGAGCCGGACGAGTACTTCGCGGTGGAGGCGTTCCTGCCCGGCAACTTCCTGCAAGCGGACGCGGTGGGAACCATGACCATCGTGGACGACGACTAGGCCGGAGCCTCTGAGACGGCGAAGCACCAGAAGGGGCCGGCGGCCATGCTGCCGGCCCCTTGCTTTGCTCCACGGCACGGAACGCAATCTGGAGACGTCGTGGTTCAGGACCACACAAGGGGCGCTGCCAAAGCAATGGCGATTTCCCGCCTTGCCGGCATGAGTGGCAAAAGGCCGCTCCATCAATCCGCAGGAGCGGCCCGCCTCGTTGCAGTGCCGTGATCGGAACTACAAACCTTTTGCGACTGACTCGCCGACTTTCCCACCGCCAGGCAAGTCCCGGCTTCACAATGGGAATAGCCCGGCGCGCCACTTCTCAAGGGCGCTTATAAGTCCAACTCGAACCGTATCAGGAAGGTTCTTGATTTTATCCAGTTTGGTGGGCCTAAGTGTACCGTATTGCGAACTTTCCGGTGGGAGGTCCTACTATAAAGATAGGGCAGGCGGGCCCTAATACGTCCTACGAGCCACTGGCCCTACGGGTTGGAGGCGCTTCCATTGCTCGCAGGAGGTTCCTTCGCGGCTCGGGGCCACTCCACAGGAAGCCCCAAAACCTCACCGACGCTCTGACCCTTTCGAAGTTGGTCGCTGGTCCCGGAGCCTAATTTACGGTCAAGCCGCCACGGCATCTCTGAGACTGCTCTCTCCGCGCTTGGATTCTCGTGCAGGATTATCCTCATCTGATGAAGGTCCCAGCGAAGTGTACACGCCGCGACTCCGCTGACTAGCATGTTCGTCTTGCCACCATGCCGCAACGCCCCGCTTCGCCCGTGCGCAGGGTGTCCCCACAAGGCTTCTTGCATGTAGTCAGCCGCATAATCCCACGGAGAGGGCGCATTTACTGCCACAGCCAACACGCAAGGATGATCAAGCTCGCCGTACCTGCTCCTTTTGTCGGCAACGGCATCCTCAATGCCTTTGACGGCTCCATCCCACATATACCCACCAAGGCCGGCAATGTTCACGGTAGTCCCACGGTGGATCGGCATCTTGGGACTAAACCAGAATGTGAGTATTGTTTCGCCGCTGACAAACTCACGAAAAGGACCCTGCCAGCCTGTTCGAGATTCCAAGCGCGCCCTGTCAATTGTTACATCCAGCTTAGCCAATTCTCTCTCAAGGAAAGCCTTAACCTCTCTGGGAGGAGGCGGGCTAGGCAACGGGCCGGGATGGATATCAACGTCTATCCAAAAGTCGGATTCGACTCTGTTGATATGTTTGAGAAGTTCCGTCCAGGCGTTGCTTGTTGAGACTTCCTTCTTCGACAACTCGTTTACCGTGGTCGCTTCAACAACCACCTCATGACCATCTGGAAATACTGCCAAGAAGTCAGGCCTGTTCGCCGTCTTTGACACGGACGCCGGGTGAACAAAAACTTCGGCTCCGTGCCGCTTCAATATTGCATGCAACAGCAACTCAAACAAGGCCGCTACACGTTCACGTGACGCGAGCCTTCGCTCAAGCTCGTGCCTTTCATGAGACGGATAATCATCAAGCCACGATTGTATGGTCTGACCCCAGAGTACTGCTGCGACCGAGTTACTCACGACGACAACTCCGGCTTTTTCGAGCCATGTATCGACGGGTCCCCTGCTAAGAGGGATCGCAATCGGGCCACGGATGCTACGGCTTCTTCGCCGAGGCCAAGCAGGTCTTTGACAATACGCCTGTCTAGCTCAACGCGAGCGGGGTCAGTGGCGCACTGGTAGAAAGGCAAGAATTTCCGATTGCTGAGATCCTGCCAGATCGCTTGGGCCTCGTCTAGCTGCCAAGCTTCCAGTTTCCCAATGTCCAGCGTTGTCATGCTCTCCAACATCCCTTTGTTGCCTTGTCCTCTGCCTTCTTGGGCGCTGTTTGAGTGGTTGGCGTGAAGCAGCAACCCGAATGTGGAGTTACACCAGAGGGCCAATGCGGTCTCTCTCCGAGCGCTAACCAGAAGGTCATCCCCGTGTGGCGATAACGTATGCCACGCTCTCACCCCTAGTGTCCTTATGCCCGTGCGTACAGCCATAAGTGGCTGTGCGTTATACCGGACATCTCGCGTGATTTGGAGTGTTCCTGACTGAGACCAGACCGACAGATGATCACGTCCCGGTTTCGGAGTGAGCCAGGCATTCGGTTCTGTGGACATACTCTGATGGACAGATGAGTCCAGACTCCAAATCGCAGGGAACTGAGCATCTCCATTCCAGCCGTGATAAGCGTCGAACATGCCAAGGGAGCCTCGGATTCTCCGGTCCTGGGGGCCGACGCTACACACATATCCCATGGTTGCAACCGGAACATACCCGGCAACTTGGCTACCGTATTCATTCCAGAGTTCGCCCCTCTCAAGGGCTGCGCCATATTGGCTAGTCAGCGCCTGCCGCCACCGGGCTGCCGACCAAGGTGCTTCTTCAATCGGACCATCCACAATCTCGCCCCACTGTTCGCCGCCAACCATCAGAGGGCTTCCGCCCACCGGTGGCCCATCGGAGCGGTGGAGGGGAATGCAAGCCGCTGTGTTCAAAGCACGAACCAGTGCCAAGGCGTCCGTCTCTGAATACGGTGCCCGCCAGAGGTTGACGAATCTCCCCCGCCCTGTTGGACCCTCTTCGTCAGACAACCTTCGCCCGACCAGCAGCGCCTCGGCGATGGCCGTGTCGTATGACATGGAGAGGAGATTCGGGTCGTGGGACGAGACCACGAACTCGACCTCGTATCTGGACGCCAGCATCTGGCGGACCTCACGCCACGACTCGCCGGACAAGGCCGTAACAGGCAGCACCAGGGCAATGCGACCGCCGGGCTTCACCAGTCGATCCGCCAACACCGAAAATGACGAACCGTGTCCGGCTATCTGGTTGGCTGCCGTACCCTTCAACAGAGCGGAAGTACGCTTGGCTATGGCCTGCTGTGATTCGGTATCCCCTTCCGGTAGGGAGAATACACGAGCAATGGCTTCCTCCTTCCCTCCATCGCTGCCCCGCCGGGTAAAGGGAGGATTGCTGATTACCAGGTCAGCAATCGGACGCTGGACTATACCTCCCTCGCCGCTGGCCGCGCCTATCTGCTCTTCGGTCGTTGAGAAGAAGGATTGAGTCTCGGCGCTTCCAGCCAATCCAGCGAGCCGAGCCATATCTTCCTTGATGTGTCCCTGCCCAACCTAAGGGTGTGCAGCTGCATCTGATCGAACTTCACTGAAGGAGACATCGCCGCAAGGGTTGCCGCAGTCAGGTGTATGGCAGCCTGCACCACGTCCGCTCCGGTAATGACCTTTTCTACCAGAGCCTGGTGGAGTAACTGGTCATCAGAATCGCCGGAATCTGTAGCCGAGTGGTTGTGGACAATCTGCCGGTACGCAGCCATGAGCAGCGTCCCAGTTCCACACGCAGGATCAACCACACACAGCTTGGACAGTTCTTCGCGACTATTCCAATCAACGTGCGGCCATCTGGCCTGGGATAACGCAAGCCCCGCAAGCAGCGTGGATGCGGGGATACTCGTGTAGAAAGCGGCCAGCAGCTTCCTCTCGGATATCAGCCGATTGAATATCCTCCCTGCCAAGTCGTGGCGTCCAACGGCGCCCATGCCCAGCAATGCGGCGGCGGTTGTGGCGCATTCGCCGAGGACGTTCGTCGCTTCGACTTCGGATAGCTCCCGCACTACGTCCCTGGCCATGCTGAATATGGGATAGTAGTCGATGCCAAGGATGTGCTCCCACACCTGCAACAGCGCCAGGCGTGAGAAGCGCCCGTCTCGCATCGCCGCACTCACCGGCTGGAAGGCCACCTCGTTGCTAGCCAGTCTCTCCTGGAAGACCATCGCGTTGATGATGACGAGGGCGGCCATATTGGCGGCTTCGTCGCTTGGTTCGGTGCCAAAGATTTTCGAGACTCGGCCGAGCGTCCCCGGAGAAGAATAGAGGCGCGAACCTGCTCGCCTCGCCCCTTCGTCGAGGGCGTCAACCGCTTCGTCAAGGTCGCCGGATGGCGGGCTTGTCCGTTGGACTGCGTTCCCGAACTCCATCGCAGTCCCACTAAGCTTAGGACCGGATGTGCCGTCTATGCGCCATTCCTGCCACACCAGCGTCGCGCCAGCCATGCGCTGGTACAGGTGTAACTGGCTCACCGAGCGTAGCCTCCCAGGAACCGTGACAGCGAAGACGTTCTGCACCCTCTGGCCATCAATCTCCATTCCAAGACGGGAGAGCGCGTCGGCTTCCACGGTCAAGGCAGGTTCAAGTTCGGTTTCCAGGACCACAGCGCCTTCCAACAAGCGAACGATGATGTCCGGACGCTTCCCGTCGTGCAGCGTCTCGGCCACTGCTGATAGACCGCACCGCTCCCGAAGGAATCTGGCCAGCGTATCGTTGATGATGCTTTCGTGGCTGCGGTCGCTGTTGGAGTCAGATTTCATCCCAGAACCAATATCCTCGTTGCGCTCATGATAGAGGGTCCAAACTCGCGGGCGATTCCTACGCAGCGGGCAGGGGCTGGTAACGCTCGACCTGTATTTTGTCTTCACTCTTACGCGCTTGAGCCAAATCGTAGGCAGTCTGACGGCTCAACCAGAAGTCTGCGCTGGACCATCCAGCCTTCTCTAGGCGGATGGCCATGTCAGGCGAGATCGCCGCATGACCGTTCAATACCCGCGAAAGGGTATGACGGGCAACTCCCAGAACCTCCGCTGCCTGGGTAACGCTCAGGGCCAGAGGGTCCAGGCAGTTCTCCCTGACGCTGCGACCTGGATGGGGCGGATTCTTCATGGGCATGGTCTCTCTCCTCATCAGTGGTAGTCGACGAGATCAACGTCGTAGACATCGCCAGCTTCAAACCTGAAGGTGATTCGCCGGTTGCCAGTAATCGAAATGCTCCATGATCCTATACGGTCCCCTCTGAGTGGGTGCAGTCTGTACCCTGGCAGATCCATGTCGCTCGGTTTGCCGGCGGAATCCAGGTCTGCCAGGGCGAGGGTGATTCGGTCCAATTGGTCGGCGGCTATCCGGCTGGGGTCGTCTCGCTCATAGAGCCGTCTCAACCCTCGATGGCGAAACGAACGAATCATATACTGATTATACCGCGTGCCGGTACAGCTATCAAAGGATTCGTTGACCTTCCCGCAGTCTCCACCTGAAACCTGCGACTCGGGGTGTCCCGCATCAGGCATTCTTGCCGGTGCAGCGTCAATTAGTTTTGCCGGTTCACCTCAACTGATTGACCGCGTTGCCAGACTGAATTGTACTTTGTCTCACACGTCCCACTCGTCGACTTTGAGCATCTTCCCGTCGACCAGGTTGCTGTCTCTCGCCCTCAGCGTACAACCAAGACAGTGCATCGGCCGAGGGATTCGAAGTCCCTCTTGAAGACTTGATCGTCGATGATCATTCGTTGAGGATCGAATACCACGAACAGAATGTGTCTGTCCTGGGGGTATTTCGTTACGTCGGCCGCCATAGCGTCGGAAACTCTGGTGGGTGAGGTAGCGCCTCGCAAGTACTTTGCCTCGATGAGGACGTCCGAATT
This sequence comes from Dehalococcoidia bacterium, assembly GCA_965207275.1. Classification (GTDB taxonomy): domain Bacteria; phylum Chloroflexota; class Dehalococcoidia; order Lucifugimonadales; family UBA3495; genus Bin22. The sequence goes on along the minus strand of CBDBMH010000002.1, from coordinate 135,171 downwards.
ATCTCCCCCATGATCAGGTACAGTATGGCGTCCTGCGAACGACACTGCCGGATGTTCGGCGCGCAAATCGATCTCGTGGGAACTCAAGAGAGTCCCTATCTTGGTGTTCAGGTCCGCCTCGTCTTTCGGAGGATTGGCACCAAACATCCTTCCTATCGCCGGATTTAGCAACTCGCACAATCTCTTCACCAAGAGAGCCACAGGATCATTCAAGTATTCACGTTCAGACATCAGTCCGAGCAAGGAATCGCGAGGGACTTCGGAGAACAGGTCATCGTGCTCATCCCTCATACGCTTCATGGCAAACGCCACCTGGTCCCCATGGCGCTTGCAAAGGTCCATCACCAATCGAAGTCGCTCGAACTCACTCCCTCCCTCCGGAAGGTACTCCACTACATCGGAGAGCTCGGTCGCCAGCTCAGTGAAGAAGTGATCATCGTTCCATCTGCTGAAGTTCCTAGCCTGACGCACATAGTCCAGAACAGTTGTCTTCGCCTCACGGTCTGAGATGGCGGAAGATACGATGTCATTGGCATAGATCCCAGAACCATCGATATCGTCAGCCTTAGCCGCGTAGGCTGCGAAACGACGGTCCACACATTGTGAGCATCCCCCGCAATGCGTGGCCTGTCCAAGATTCTGGAACGTCTTGCTACACGACACGGAGCTCGGAATCAGTTCAGGGTGCTGACCGTCTCTCAGCAGGGCCAGCGTATCTGTCTTTGTCTTCCATAGGAACGGCAGACGTATCTGCATCTCGCCCTCGCCAAGCAGTGAGAACAGCTGCTTCAGGTGATACATCGTCCTTGGGTGTGTTGTACGACTGGCCCTGGCTTCGGCGAGATCGGCTCGGCGGGGGAAGTTGATGCTGGTGATCCCGTTCTCGTACACGCTGAACCCGCCTTGCCCGTATGCCTGGGCGATGGCGAAAGCGATGCTAGTGTAAAGAAAGGCCCTGGAACGCTGGGTTTCCTCTGCCGCGCGGATGCCCTTCAGGTGGCACTCGAACTTGTAGTGGGAGACTCTGCCTGGGTAGTGATTCTTGAGCGCCTCAACCAACTGCCCTTGAGTCCTCACGGTCCCCGGCTGAGACTGGTGGCTGACGAGACAGATTTGTTCGTCGGTAGTTTCCAGGTGATTGAGGACGCCAGCCAGAGAGTCAATTCCACCCGAGAACAGCGCCACGTCAAGTTCTTGCGAGCTGTCCACCCGGAACTGCTCATCGTCGAACAACCCGGTTCTCGGGGTGGAATGACCTGGCTGAAATGAGAAGCGGTACTCCCGATCTCCCGCCATGAACTGCAACGCCCGCGACAGACATTCGGACACGTGACTCTGACTCCAGAAGGCGTGGTCACGGACCTTAGCGACAAAGTGGAACGACCTTGCCCAAGCCTGATACTCCACGGCGACCTTAGGGCCCCGACTGCTCATCCGGTCAGCGCAGTACACATATGCTGCCAGTTCGAGAAGGTCCAGCGTTCGGTCCGGCAAGTGGTACACATCTCGGACAAAGTTCGGAAGTCCGAGTTTCACATTGACCGGGCCGTCACTGCTGTCTCGATAGTCCAGCACTATGGCGCCCCGGTCCCCTGGGCTCTCATCCGGTGGCGAGGCCCCGTTGCACAAGACCAGCACGGGAGTGTCGCTACCCATGAGCGTCAGCCTCCCGCTTCAGCTCCTCCCGCATCTTGCCGAATGAGAGGGACAGGAAGCCTCTTGATTCGTCCTTCGATGGGAATCGGTCGCGGGCATGGTTGTTGTACCAACCAGCAGCGAACGACTGGGTTATGCGGGATGTCTCAAAGGCAAATCTCGAAACGCCATCTATATGCTCTCTGAGTTGGGTAGCGAGACGGTCGCGATCTGAAATGCTACCCATCGAAGCCGAGGCCTCTCGCTCCAAGAAATAGTTCAAATACCTTTCGGTGAACTTGGAGAAGAAGAGCCTCGACACTTCGCAGAACCCTGCTCCGTTGTCCGCGCGCTGCCATATTTCTCTAGAGTCGCCCGGACTGGTGAACAGGCTCCCTTGCATGCTCTGTTGAGAGGACCACAGAGCGATGGTGTCGGCTGATGCCTTGGCTGCTATGTCACCGTACTCCCTAGAACCTCCTTGGGCCTCCACCCACGACCGAAGTTCGCCAATTAGCCTTAGGGTGGATGGGCTCCCTTCAAAGTCGATCCTGGGTGAGAAGGAAGCCTCGCCCAGGTCTCCAGAAGATGCGCTCTTGGTAAGTGCCACCAGAAACTGAAAGGCAGCAACTACCCCGTCGTCTGAATGAATCTTCCTGAGTTGAACGCGAACGTTCTCCAGGGTGTCGTTAGCTATGGCAGCAACATCCTCCGGAGAGCCGGAAGATTCCGCCAACTGGCCGACGACATCCCGCCACCGCTTGGTGTGAGGAAGCGCGCCTACCCGCTCATGCCCCATGTCTTGGACTCTCGAGTAGCATGATGAACGTTAGAGCGAATCCATTCACGTCAAAGAGAGAAATGATCACAGCCTCCCTTCCGGGAACGTCGGATGCGTACGAGCCCCGAGAGGGACCCTCCTGCCTGATCCTTGGCGAGTCCTTCTGCTCCACAGGTCTCACGGTTGAAGCCCGGTCCAGCCCCCGTAGTCGGTGCCTGTGTGAGGGCCGCAAGAAATTAGTCGTCACCACTCCCCTAGTATGATAATGTGGTAGAACAACAATTATACTAGGCTTGGCCCATGCTTGAGAACTACGTCGACGTCATCGAGGCGTCCAGGATTCTGGCCGTCCACCCCGAAACGGTGAAGCGCCTGATACGAGAGGGCAAGCTCGCGGCCACCAAGTTCGGGAACAAGTGGATTATGGAACGCGACCGGCTCCAGGTGTTTGCCAGCACCTATGATAGGAAACGGGGAAGGAAGAGGACCTTGTTGTGAGGTCCCCCGGAGAATCCAAAAGAAGGAATACGACGGGGGTAGTTCTTGACGAGTGAAATCACCGTAACCCTTGAGCCGGATGACCAGGGGATGATAGGCCGCCAGTGCCCTCAAGACGACTGCGGGCTGTATTTCAAGCTGAGGTTGGGAACGGGCTGGGACACCCAGACCATCAAATGCCCCTATTGCCGCGCGGAAGGGCACCCGAGCAAGTTCCTCACGAAGGACCAGTTGGACTACGCAACTTCTGTGGCCGCCAGGGATATCGTGGGACCGTTGCTCCAGGGGTTCAAAAGAGACATTGAACGCACGAACCGCCGCCAATCACGGGGATTGCTTCAGCTGAAAATCTCGGTGGACTACAAGCCCATTTCAATACATCGCTACGTAGAACGCCAACTTGAAACGGAGGTCACCTGCGATGGCTGCTCCCTGGAATTTTCGGTGTACGGAGTGTTCGCTTCGTGCCCATGCTGCGGGCAACTGAACGCATTGAAGGTGGTGCTGAGCTCGCTCGAGACCGCGAAGAAGAAACTGGCATTATCGAAGGAGCCTACCCTTGATGAGGAGCTCAGGCAGGATGTCGTGAAGGACGCGCTTACCGGAAGCGTCGCCGCCTTTGACGCCTTTGGTAAGGCCGTGGCGAGCAATCATCCGATCCTCTTCCCCGTCGCCAGGCGAAACCTCTTCCAGGACATCGAGGCCCTGAGCGCCCACTTGCAAACTCTGGATGAACCCACTTTCGAAGCGATAATAGGAGCTCCAGCGTGGGAGGACATCAAGTGGTTCTTTCAGGCAAGGCACATCTACGTTCACAATGCTGGGGTGATCGATGAGCGATTTATCGCAAGGCAGACGGCCTTTACTAACATGAAGGGCAGGGTTTTGCCGTTGGAACCGGAGCGGCTGACCCAAAACATCGACGTGCTGGAAGGAATATGCCGGGCACTAGACGATAGGATCAACGCCAAAGTGCGGCGATAGACTTCCAGAAACCAAGTGCCAGCTTCTTCTTGCGGCACTGGCCTCAAGGCTCACTATCAGCCCGAAGAATCCAAGAGTCACGTATCCAGCCACCGGGGACGTGTGCCTCGGCTCAGTCGCGTAGTAGGTAGCTTTGGCAACCGATTCACCCCAACGTCGCACTAGCTGGCAATGAAGTTCATCCCCATTTTGTCCTGAGCGCGTCTCATTAGGCGATGCCCGATGAGGCGAGCCGGTATCTTCACGACCTAAGGTGCGTTCACGACAGCGATGACGCTCAACGTAGCTTCCTTCAAGTATGTTGCTCGCATGATGTAGTTTGGATAGTTCCCTTCCTCCACGATGTACCGCCAATCCACAAAGGCATCGCGGCAAATCTCGAACACTTGGTCAACGGTTTTCCACTCTGCTTCGAGCGGGTCCGTGACCCGCCTCTTGTATTCCCCTCTGATAAACTCCTTACGGTCTTTCGTGAGTCGGCTAAAGCACTTCAGTAGGTCATGGCCAGCAGGCGCGCCACCCGCGTTCTCCATTTCCCAGACGTACTTGAGAGCCAATTCTGCTGCCAACGCTACCAAGACGACCCGCCCCTGATACTGCCCCAACTCCCGTATTGTTTCAGAGGTGAAGTGGGCTATGTTGGTGTGTTCGTGAGCTAGTACCTTCCTGGGTTCAAGATCTCCGCTAAGCGCCTTGTCGATTTCGTCTGCTGATATCAACAGACCCTCAACAAAGTCGAGGGTTTGGGGCACCTTTCTATTGGGCATCGTTCATTCCTCCAAGGAAGTGCTTCAGCACCCGAACCCAGTGGTTCCTACTGTTCCACCGGCGCGCCTGTTTCCATCAGGTGCGCGACGCACCGACTCGTGAAGATGTAGGTAGTGTGGCCGGGTAGTCGCCTGATGGTGGCGGAGTCTCTCCCCACTACTGCGCGCCAGTCCCAGTCCGTCGGTTAGGGTACTCGCCTAGTCGGGGCGACAGCATCATTCCAACCTCTTTTGACTAGACCCGAGTGCTATGGGATTCGCTTGAATTAGGGCAACAGCTTCATTCACATCATAAGCTACTACAATCCCTGTGTTCTCTCTGAGGTGGAAGTCGGTATCCCTGTTCTGCTGGTCCCGGACGGGTGCGCTAGCCCACCGGTACCCGCTTACCACGGCTGCAACCTGGAACTCCTTGCGACCTGGCGGACAGAAGACTATGGGACCTCCAGAGAATCCTGGGTTGTTGTGCCCGTCCAGAAGGTACGGCTTGCCAAACAACGTGGATACCGTAAGGCGCTTGACGAAGGGCACTGGATGGCCGGTCTCCCTCAGGAACTCATCGCCAATCCCATAGGGGAAGCCTAGGAAGAAGGCGTCCTGCCCGTACGTTAGGCCCGCCGAACTCGCTGGAAGGGGAAGGGGCCGTGTCGGTGTCAGGCGTTCGGAGGGTGCGAGCACCGAAATGTCAACCTCCCCCGGAGCATGTCCTACCGTCGTCACCTCTAACGGGAACCAACCGCCATCCTTGAACACCTCGACCTGGCACTTTCCCTGGAGGGGGCGGGCGATGTGGCGTGCGGTGATCAGGTACTCCCTGCTGTTCTCTTCAATTGTGAACGCAGTGCCGGTCTCAGGTCCCACCTTCAACCTGAACACCCTGTAGATGACGTTTGCAGTTATCATAGTCTCGCGCCTGGGCCTAGATGGATGGGCTGGGAAGGTCCGCCATAGTGATGACAGGCAGACTCCCGTTGGGGTCGGCCGCTCTTTCCGCCGCCCTTCTGACAAAGGTGGTCACAGCCGCTTCAAGAAAGCGAGTTTCCCCTGGAGTGAAGGCGTCGTTGCGACCTTCGGCTTTACGAGCAACAGGACCGCCCTTCTTGGACGAGAGCGTTGCAACCCCATTCAGGACCGCGATCGCAATCTGGTAATGATTTGCTGCGGCTTTTCGTTTACCCCCCTTACCTCCGGCTACCTGCAAGGCGGAGTATTCCAGAACCGTGAGACAGAAATTGGCCACGTCTCCAAGTGGGTCTCTTCCCTGACGATAAAGATCGAGCCGGGACAGCATGACCGAAGCGTTGGGGTCGTCGGGCTCTAGCGCCTGCGCTGACAGGAGAACCGGGTATTCGGCCAGCATCTTGGTTACTCGGACCTGGGGTTGAGACACTCGAAAATGGAAAGCCACGGGATCCACCCTTACGACTCCCGGCGGTAATGGAGGCGGGTTCCGGTCAACGATAGCTACTCTGGTATAGGTGAGTTTGAAGCTACGCGAGCCGATGCGAAGAGCTGCTTCAAACTCCCACCGGCGAACAAGTCCCTCAACTGCGCTCCTAGCTTCCTCCTCGGTCGCGTAGTGCTTCTTCGGCTCGAAGGTCACTTCGACATTCTCCGCTTTGACGCGAAACAGGTCGTCCTCAAAGACCAAAGGCGCAACGTCCCGATAGTCCACCGTTTCGTCGTGCTCGATGAAATAGTGGATGGCCTTTACGTGAGGGTCGTTCATTTTCGTGGCCTCTACAGTTGGTCCCGCGTTTCTCTATCAGTCATCCAGTACCCCACCCGGGGCTTGGTAAAGATGTAGTTGGGGTTACGGGCGTCCTCACCCAGCTTTTCACGAAGCGCGCTCGCCACCGTACGCTGGGCTAGAAGTCGGCATCGCCCTTGCCGCCCTGCCCAGTTTCGATGGCAGGCTCGAAGGCATGGCCCACGTCAATGTTGGCATTGACCCCGATACATCCCGAGATCATCGTACCACCGCTCGGCGCATTCCTGCGAAACACCCTGCTTTCCGTCTCGGCAGATTACCATGTGGGAGCCGGCGGAGTTGGTATGCACCGCGTGGGACGTACCCTCAAAATCGAAGACCAGCTTGTAGCCCGGAGTAATCACCTGGGCGTACATCATGCCCTCCTGCGGGCATCCCAGGCTGGCGTCGGACCACCCCACCCCCTCGGCGCTATCGAGGGTGAATTCCCCTTCGTCCACGTTCAACTCGCCGGCCAGAAGCTTCCGCGCCGCAGCCTCTATCTCCCCGGGGACAGTCCCATTGGCAGGCGGCGCTGGAGTATCAGGCTGGAAGGCAGGGGCACCAGACTCCGTGGCCGGCGGCGTTGCCGTTACCGCAGCCCCCTTCTCCTCATCATCGCCGCCGCAGGCTGCCGCAGCCATAAGGACTACCGCCGCTAAAAGCGCGAAAAGGGGTATCAACTCCGACAGCTTCGACCTCATGTATCCGGACCCTCCATTTAATTCCATCATGACCCGCGGCGCCCCCGCATGACACCTCAAACGGCGGCGAAGCCGGAAAGTCCCACGGTTCCAGTCCTCTCGGTGTCGCCTATTGTTAGTCAAGCCTAAGAACGTCCGGCTCAGCGAGTTGCCGGCGGTTATTCCCCCTTCCCCTCCCCCTCGGGCATCCAATACCCCACCCGTGCCTCGGTGAAGACGTACCTGGGGTTGCTGGCGTTCTCGCCCAGCTTGGCGCGCAGCTTGGCCACCATCGTCCGCATGGGACTCATGTCGGCACCGGGAGGCTCCCTCCAGACCCGCTCCAGCAGGTGCTCGTAGGTCAGCACCCTCCCCGCGTTGGCCGCCAGCTCGGCCAGCGTCCGGTACTCCATCGTTGTCAGCGGCACTGGCCGGCTGTCAACGCTCACCCGCCGCAGGGCGTAGTCGATGACCAGGCCGCCCCGCACGTAGGGCTCCAGCGGCTCGGCCACCTCACGCCGGCGCAGCGCCGCCCCGATGCGCGCCGAAAGCTCCGTGGGCGAGAAGGGCTTGACCACGTAGTCCACGGCTCCCGCCTCGAAGGCCCGGGCGATGGTGTTGTCCCGCCCGTAGGCGGACAGGAAGATCACCGGCAGGTCGGCGACCCTCAGGATGGCCCGCATCAGCTCGATGCCGTCGGTGTCGGGCAGCACCAGGTCCAGCAATGCCAGCCGGGGCCGTTCCTCCTGCACCAGCCGGACCGCCTCCTCCGGATCGCCGGTCACCACCGGCCGGTAGCCCGCATTGACCAGGACGTCCCGGACGTAGCGCAGCTCCTGGGGGTCGTCGTCCACCACCAGCACTTTCGCCGCCTCCTCCGCTTCCTCTCGCCCCCGCCGTGAGGAACGGGCTGAAACCGGAGAGGCCGCACCGCTGCCGGCGGTCTCCGCCGTGGGCAGGGTGAAGGTGAAGCGCGCGCCCAGGCCCGGCCCGTCGCTCTCGGCCCGGATGCGGCCCCCGTGGGCCTCCACGATCCCCTTGCAGATGGCCAGCCCCAGACCGGTGTCCCCGCCCTGCTCTCCGGCATTGACCCCGGAGAACTTGCGGAACAGGTGGGGCATTCTGTCCTCGGGTATGCCCCGTCCCTCGTCGGACACCGCCACCGCCACGTGGACCCCCTCCCGTGCGGCGCTCACCCGAATCACCGAACCCTCCGGGGAGTGCCGGGCCGCGTTGGACAGCAGGTTGCCCAGCACCTGCACGATGCGCCGCCGGTCCGCCAGCACCAGCGGCAGGTCCGGCTCCAGGTCGATGGTCAGGGTGTTCCGGCCCCCGCCATTGCCGAAGGCGTTTCTCGCCCGGTCCACCAGCACCGCCACCTCCGCCGGCTCGGGGCTGACCGCCAGCGTCCCCGTCTCGATGCCCGCCACGTCCAAGAGGTCGGAGACCAGCTCGTTCATGCGGTCGGCCTGGTCCCCGATGATGCGGAAGAACTGGCGCAGCACCGCCGGGTCCAGGTCGGCGGCGGACTCCAGCACCGTGGAGGCGGAGCCCTTGATGGAGGTCAGGGGCGCTCTCAGCTCATGGCTGACCATGGCCAGGAACTCGGCCCGCAGCCGCTCCAGCTCCTCCACCCCGGCCAGGTCCTGCATGGCCACCACCATAGACTCCACCCCACCGTCCTCTGCCATGATGGGCGTGGCGTTGAGCAGCACCGTGACCCTCCTGCCGTCGGGGACTCCCAGCACGATCTCCTCGGCGTGAACCGCCTCGGCGTCGCTCAAGAGGCCGGCCAGGGGGAACTCCCGCAGCGAGACCTCCCGGCCGTCGGCCCGCCGGAGGGTCAATACGCCCAGCAGGTCCACCGGCGACTGGCCGGGACCCCGCAGGCTCTCCACGATGCGCATGGCCTCCCGGTTGAAGGACGTGGGCGCTCCCGTCCTGGCATCGAAGACCACCACCCCCACGGGCGAGGTGTCGATCAGCGTCTCCAGGCCGGCCCGGGCCCGCCTTTCCTCCCGGTGCCGCCGGGCGTTGGCGATGGCCATGGCCGCCTGGGCGGCGAACATCAACAGGGTGTCCTCATCCTCCTGGGTGTACTCCCCGCCGCCAGGCTCACGGGCCAGGTAGATCGTGCCCACCCCGACCCCCTGGTGGCGAATCGGGGCCACCAGCGCGGAGCTTACCTGCACGGAGGGCAGGAAGCTGGGCATTCCCAGCGCGCTCAGGTGGCTGTAGATGTCCGAAACCCGCAGGGGCTTCTCCAGCGCGCTGAGATACTCGAAGAATCCCAGCCCCTCCGACATTTCCCATAAGCCCTGGTGCTCCTCCCTGGTGAGGCCGGAGACGATGAACGTGGGGCGCCGGAAGACCTCGCCCGGGATGGTGATGGCCCCGTAGCGCGAGGCCGTCATCGTCCGGGCGCTGTCCACCACCTCCTGCAACACCGTATCGAAGTCCAGGCTCTCGTTGACCCGGAGGCTGGCCTGGCTGAGGAGAGCCAAGCGCTCCTCCAGCTCCCGTATCCGCTGGTCTCGCTGGTCAGGTGGCTCCAATGCAGCACCTCGAAGGGACGCGGGAGCCCGTCAGGGCCGGCCCGTCGTCGCAATAATCTGAGTAATCGGGAGCAATTGTACCGGCAATTTCCAGAAGTGCCAAGAAGTCATAGAAACTCATATCAGTGATGACGTGGGAGAAATGCCGCGTGTGGTACAGTTGTTGGTGCTTTTACCCAGAAGCCTGGGAGGTTCTTTGATGCCCCTGGCCCGGCTACATTGCGACGCTTTTGACGGCCTGGATACCGGCGCCGGCGTGGCCGCCTTTGCCGCGTTCGTTGTCCGCAGCCGCAACGCTATTGTAGCCAAGTTTACCCCCCCCCCCCCCCCCGACTCTTCCTGGCCTAAACACGACATCTCCGAGCCCTGCGCCCACCTCCTGCGGGAGGTGACGGCGTGAGGCCCTCCCCTTCCGTCCCGTTTCTTCACCGCTGGCCGCTGCTCGGCCTGGCGGTTCTGCTTGTTCTTCTTCTGACCGTCTCAATCGCACTGTGGGCTGGAACCAATCCGGCCGGCGCCCAGGGCGGCTACCAGCCCGACCAGGACCTGATTGAAGACGTGTGGGAGTATGCCAAGGAGATGAACCACGGACCAGACCACGTGCTGCGCTGGTTCAGGGTGCTGAAGACCCTGGGCGCCGTGGAGAGCATGAGCGCCGCCCAGGCCCAGGAGAATGCCGACCAGTACACGGCGGAACGGTGGGACCCGGTGGTGGAGGAACTGGAGCAGTTGGAGGCTGCGCCGGGTGAATACCAACCGGACCGGGAGGTGGTGGAGGACGTTGAGGGCTATGCCAAGGAGACGAACCACGGGTTCGACCACGTGCTGCGCTGGATGCGGGTGCTGAAGACCTTCGGCGCCATTGCGGATATGACCTCCTCCGAGGCCCAAGAGTATGCCGATAAAGGCTGGGAACGGTGGGACCCGGTGGTGGTGGAATTGAAGAAGAAGGAGGCAGCGGCTGCCGAGCCTGATCCTGCTCCTGAACCTACGCCCGAGCCGACGCCCGAACCTACGCCCACGCCGGAGCCAACTCCGGAGCCGGAAGAAAGCGTTCCGGGCAGCCCTTCCAACCTGGCGGTCAGCGCCACGGCGGGCAGCTTGGACCTGTCGGCGACGTGGGACGCGGCGGAGGGCGCGACCTCCTACAAGATAGCCTGGCGGCAGGCCGACGGGGATTTCGAGGCCGGCAATGCCGCTACCGTCTCAGGCACCGGCGCCACCATCACGGTGTCCGATTACGGCCGGTGGGTGGTCCGGGTGGAAGGCTGCAACGACGCGGGCTGCGGCCCCGGCGTGGAACAGACCGTGGGCATCAAGCCGGGCAGCCCGTCCAACCTGGTCGTCAACGCTACGGCGGGCAACCTGGACATCACGGCGAGGTGGGACGCGGCGGAGGGAGCCACATCCTATAAGGTGGCCTGGCGGCCGGGCGACGGAGACTTCGAGGCGGGCAACGCAACCACCGTCACGGAGACCGAGGCCGACATCACCGTGGCCGGACACGGCCGGTGGGTGGTCCGGGTGGAGGGCTGCAACGACGCGGGCTGCGGTACTGCCATTACACAGCAGGTCGAGGTGGAGCCGCCCCCGGAAACCGACCCGCTGCAGGTCTCCGTCACCGCCAGCCCGGCCCACCCCCTGCTCAACGAGACGGTGACACTGAGCGCGGGCATCACCAACGCGCCCTCCGGCTCCGACCCTTCGTACAACTGGCAGGTCCAGGGGGACGGGGACGGGGACGGCGACTGGCATTCCTTTGGCAGAGGCCCCACCTTCCGCTACATGGCCGCCGAGCCGGAGTCCTGGTCCTTCCGGGTCACGGTCTCCTACGGCACCGGGGACTCGGCAACATCGGACCCCATCACCGTCACCTGGACCGAAACGCGGCCCAACCGGGCGCCGGTGGTGAACGCCCAGGCCGCGAACCACCAGCAGTTCACCGGGGACGGCAACGCGCCCCGGGGCACTCAGGTCTGGAAGAAGTTCAAGGGCATCTTCTCCGACCCGGACGGCGACGAGCTCACCTACGCCGCGTCCATCCCCGACGACCGGACCCGACTGGTGGAGACCCTCGACATCGGTCTGGCGGTCACAAACAACGCTGGCGAGAAGGTCGACCTGGTGTTCATCATGGTCGACGCCGATGACGACTGGAAGGCCGTCAGCCCGGCGCTGCCCGACCCCCTGGTGACGACGGTGACGCTGACGGCCACCGACCCCGACGGCCTGTCGGCGTCGGTGAGCGGCGACTGGGTTACGGACTGGGTGAGTCACCCTGCGCTGGTGAGCGCCACGGCCAGTGAGCAGGCCGTCGCGCTGACCTTCGACCTGGCGGTGCAGGCGAACCCCGCGCCCGCACCCGCACAGTTCACGGTGAACGTGGTCAACGAGGACGGCTCGGAAGGGACAATTGCCGTCAGCAGCGTGTCGGTCAACGGCGAGGCGGTCACCCTGGAGCTTGCTTCGGCGTTCGAGAAGGGCCAGACCGTCACCCTGGACTACGCCCACGACGACGACGCCCCCCTGAAACGGGCCGCCGCTGGCGGCGACGGCTTACCCTCCTTCACCGGCCAGGCCGTGACGCCGCCCAACCTGGCCCCGGTGGTGAACGAGCAGGCGGCGAACCACGCCTCCTTCGTGGGAGAGCAATTGGCGCCCCGGGGCAACATAGTCTCCAAGCCCTTCAAGGGCATCTTCTCCGACCCCAACGGCGACGAGCTGACCTACACCGTGTCCGTCCCCGCCGACCGCCAAGGGCTGTTGGATATGCTGGGAGCCTACCGGGACACCTGGCGGGTGGGCGTCGAGGTGGACGGCGACGACGACTGGAAGGCCCTGAGCCCGGCCCTGCCCGACCCGCTGGTAACCACGGTGACGCTGACGGCCACGGACCCGGAGGGCCTCTCTGCGTCGGTGAGCGGCGATTTCGTCACGAACTGGGTGAGTTACCCCGAGCTGGTGAGCGCCACGGCCGGTAAGCAGGCCGTCGTGCTGATCTTCGACCTGGAGGTGCAGGGGTCGCTGGCGCCGTCGTCCTTCACCGTCAACGTGGCGAACGAGGACGGCTCCGCCGGGACCGTCGCCGTCAGCAGCGTGCTGGTCAGCGGCAAGGGGGTCACCCTGGAGCTTGCTTCGGCGCTGGAGAAGGGCCAGACCGTCACCCTGGACTACGCCCACGACGACGACACGCCTTTGACGCGGGCCGCCGAGGGCGGCGGCAACGCCCCCTCCTTCACCGGGCAGGCCGTTGAGCTGTCCCTGTCCGACCCACCAGGCCCGCCGCAGAACTTCGACCTCAGCGTCACGCCGGGCAGCCTGGACATCTCGGCGACGTGGGACGCCCTTGACGGCGCAACCTCCTACAAGCTGCGCTGGCGGCTGGACGGCGGGGAATTCGAGGCGGGCAACGCAACCACCGTCACGGAGACCGAGGCCGGCATCACCGTGTCCGGCTACGGCCGGTGGGTGGTGCGGCTCCAGGGCTGCAACGACGCCGGCTGCGGGCCGGAGGCGGAGAAGACGGCGGAGGTCACTGTCATTCCCACGCTCAACGGGCTGGAGCTGGGGCAGGCCCTGGACGCCAATGGCAATCCCCTGCCGAATGGCATCAGGGTCTCCTGGCCCCCGGTGCCCGGCGCGGGCGGCTACAACCTGCGCTGGTGGCGGCTGGGCGGGCAGAACCCCGCGCCGCAGGAGCGGAACGACGGCGGCGCCTCCACGAAGTCGAACATCCCCGGCCCGTCCGGGGACGGCGCCCCGGGGGCCAGCGGCCAGGGAGAGAACGAGCTCAACCTCCCCGGCGACCAGACCGGCGCCGACATCAACGTGGACGGTCCCGGCTTATGGAAGGTGGATCTCAGGGTTGTGGGCCTCAGCGATGAAATCATCGGATCGCCCCAAACCACGGGGGTGGTGAGGGTCGAGGGGGCCGACGCGTTCCTCAACGTCCGGCAGTGGCCAATCAGCGATTCCACCTTCCGGTTGTCCGGCTGCCAGACCCGGAGGATAACCGGCGTCAAGGTCGCCTTCGTCAACGACCACGTGGAGGTGACCTGGGACGCTCCCGGCATCTCCTCCATCACCGGGTACCAGTACCGGTTCCAGCGGGACGGCTCCTTCATCTTCCCGGCCCGCAGCGAGGACGACTGGCACGACATTCCCGGCAGCAGCGCCGGCACCACCTCGTTCACGATGCGGGTGGCCCAGAGTCCGCCGGGCGGCAACACCACCGACCTGGCCCTCAACGAGACCAACTTCCTCTGGGTTCGGGCGCAGGCCGGCGGGCAGACCTACTGCTTCGAGTACCTGTGGGTGATCGAGCCCTTCGACGTGAGAGTGCCCCTGATCACCGGCCTGAAAGCCTACCAGACCCGGGGCGACGGGCCGACACAGATGTCCCTGTTCTGGGACGACCCCCAGGTGGAGGGTCTCACCTACGACTACTGGTATCAGGGGATCACCCCGGACTGGACCGGTCGCGGCCAGGGAACGGGCTGGGTCCCGGTCTCCGGCTCGCCGCCCGTTTCGGCGGGAGGCGGCAAACTGACCTCCACCCTCAGCGGAATAGCCTGCGACAACTACTACTACCACTTCCGCATACGGGCCAAGAAGGGCGCCAGCCCGGGCCCCATCACCGAGGAGTGGTACGTCTACCCGGCCTCCATCACCTTCGGCGACCCGGACCGGAACGACGTGATCCACGGCGAACGCTACGCCGAGTGCATCTTCGGGCTGTCCGGCAACGACACGCTGCACGGCAACGGCGGCGACGACTGGCTGGAGGGCGGTCCCGGCGAGGACGCGCTGCACGGCGGACCCGGCAACGACCGGCTGGACGGCGGCCCCGGCGGCGACGACCTGCACGGCGGCGACGGCTCGGACACGGCGGACTACTCCGGGTCCAACGCCAGGGTGGTCGTCAGCCTCGGCACGAATGCCGCCAGCGGCGGACACGCCCAGGGCGACTCAATCACCGGCATCGAGAACCTCACCGGCTCGGCCCATGGGGACGGCCTCTATGGCGACGGCGGGAACAACGTGCTCCGGGGCGGCGCGGGCCCGGACGAGCTGGACGGCGGCTCCGGCGGCATCGACACCCTGGACTACACCGGCTCCGGCCAGGGCGTGATCGTCACACTGCCTCCCGCTAACCAGGGCGCCTATGGGCAAGGAGGCCACGCCGCCGGCGACTTTATCACCCGCTTCGAGAACGTCACCGGCTCGGCCCACGGCGACCGTCTCACAGGCAACGACCGGGATAACGTGCTCCGGGGCGGCGCGGGCGGCGACACGCTGGACGGCGGCGACGGCATCGACACCGCCGACTACTCCGGCTCCGGTGACGGGGTGGTCGTCAACCTCGACACGAATACCGGCAGCGGCGGCCACGCCCAGGGCGACAGCTTCTCCAACATCGAGAACCTCACCGGCTCGGTCCACCCAGACCGCCTCACAGGCAACGCCGGCGACAACGTCATCCGGGGACGCGGCGGCAACGACACTATCAACGGCCTGGACGGCGCCGACGAGCTGCACGGCGGGTCCGGCAACGACCGGTTGCAGGGAGGAGGCGGCGCGGACCAGCTGTTCGGCGGCGCGGGCGACGACACGCTGTGGGGCGGAGTCGACGGCGTGCCCAGCGCGGAGGCCGACGAGTTCTACTTCTACGGGGAGTTCGGCAAGGACACCATCAGGGACTACCTGCTGGGCTCCGCCAGGTCGTCCAGCCACCGCATCTACCTGTGCGGCATGGAGGGCGTGCAGTACACCGGCTGGCCGGGAACAAGGCCCGACGGCACGCCCTACTACTGGATCAGCGTCTGGGCCGAGGACAGCGTTCTCGGGGGAACGTGGCCCCAGGGCACCATCACCCTGGAGGGGATACGGTTGGGCTTCACCAACAACGAGCCCATCGGCAACCTGAACATCATCGTCCCCTCCCGCAGCGGCGTCACCTGCGAGGAGGCGGCGGCCAGCAGGCCCCCGTCCCTCTTCTCGACGCAGGTCAACGGGGCGGCGCTGACCCTCACCTTCGACCGGGCGGTGGACCCGGCGTCGGTGCCACCGAGGACGGCCTTCTGGGTGACGGTGGACGGTAACACCGATAGCCTGGTGTCCGCCAACCCGGTGTCCATCAGCGGGACGACGGTGACCCTCAACCTGGTCCAGGCGGTGACCCACGGCCAGGAGGTGAGGGTGCGCTACACGGCGCCGGCCACCGGCAACAAGCTCCAGGGCGCCGGCCCCGTCAAGCAGCCGGTGACGCCCTTCGCCAGGCAGACGGCGACCAACAACACGCCGCCGGTGTTCTCCATGGCGGCGGTGAACGGGGCGACGCTCACCATCACCTTCGACGGGGACCTGGACGCGGCGTCGGAGCCGCCGCCGGACGCCTTCACGGTCGCCGCCGGCTACAGCGGGACGCAGACGCTGGCGCTGGGATTCGACAATACAAACGCTGCCGCGCCGCACGCGCCGACGGGCACCGCAGTGCCGGGTCCCGGACCGGGTGAGATCACGCTTACTTGGGAGCCCGCCACCACGGGCCCCGGCAACATCGGCGGTTGGTACATCCTCGCGATTGAACAGAGCACCGGGAACGTGAGAAGACCGTTTGAGGTATTGAACACCCCCGGACGTCGCTCCTACACGCTGACCGGTCTGACGCCCGGCGTCACCTGGACCGTGGGCGTGGCGGCGGCGGTCTCCGTCACTAATATCGGCGACGTCGCCCAGGCAAGGCTGGAGGCGCCGGAGGGGTTGGACCTGGCCGCCACCAACCCGGTCTCCATCAGCGGAGCGACGGTGACCCTGACCCTGGCCGAGGCGGTGATCTCCTCCCTCCAGATGGTGACGGTGGGCTACACGCCGCCGGCCGGCAACCCGCTGCGCGACGCGGACATGGCCAAGTACCCGGTGCCCGAGTTCACCGGCCAGCCGGTGACCAACACCACCACCGACACGACGAACCCGCAGGTGGAGAGCGCGCAGATCAACGGGGCGACGCTGACCATCACCATGACCGAGCGCCTGGACGCGGGCTCAGTGCCGCAGGCCAGCCGATTCACCACCGGGGGCGGGGCCCCGGCCAGAACCATCCAGGTCGACCGCAACGTGGTGACGCTGACCTTAGACCCAGGGGCGGCGGCGGAACACGGCACGACGGCGGTGCTGAACTACACCAAGCCCTCCGGGGCGGGCACCACGCCGCTGCGGGACCTGTCGGGCAACGAGCTGGCAGGCTTCACCAACGAGCCGGTGACCAACAACACGCCGCCGGCCTTCGCCTCGGCGTCGGTGGACGGGGACACCCTGACCATCACCTTCAACGGGGGGCTTGATCTGGGGTCGGTGCCGACGGCGGACGCCTTCACGGTGACGGTAGGCGGGAGCGAGGTGGACCTGGCCGCCGCCAACCCGGTGTCAATCGCGGTGCCGCTGGAGATGGGATTCGACTCCACGCATCCCAACGCACCACACGCGCCGACGGGCACCGCCAGGACGGGTCCCGATTCGGGACAGATCACGCTGACCTGGGAGCCCGCCACCACGGGCCCCAAGGTGGGCGACACCGCCGCTTGGCAAATCTACTCGTTCAAACAGAGCACCGGATTGGTGTTTAACAAGTTTGGCGGTGAGCTAGCGGCGGACACGCGCTCCTTCACACTGACCGGCCTGGAGGTCGGCGCCACCTACACGGTGGGAGTGCAAGAGATTCGCCACTCGATAAGTAGTGGTGGCCACCGCCAAACTCATCTTGGCGACATCGCCCAAGCGAGGGTTAAAGCGCCGGCGAGTGCGGCGGGTACGACGGTGACCCTCACCCTGGCCGAGTCGGTGGGCGGGAGCCTGCCGGTGCTGACGGTGGGGTACGAGGCGCCGGACAGCAACCCGCTGCGGGACGCCGACATGGCCATGCACCCGGTGCCCGACTTCACGGGCCAATCGGTCACCAACAACACCACGGGGGACACGACGCCGCCGGTTATCGAGAGCAGGGAGATCAATGGGACGACGCTGACCGTCACCTTCAACGAGCGCCTGGACGAGAGCTCGGTGCCTCCGGCCAACCAGTTCAGCGCCTTCATCGGCGGGGTGGGCCAGGCCGCGACCGGCATCCAGGTCGACCGAAACGTGGTAACGCTGACCATCGCCGCCGCGAGCCACGGCCAGAGCGTGATGAATTTCCGCTACACCAAGCCCACCGGACAGAACGCCATGCCGCTGCGGGACCTGTCGGGTAACGAGGTGGCCACCATGACCAGACAGCCGGTGACCAACAACACGCCGCCGGCCTTCTCCTCGGCGTCGGTGGACGGGGCGACCCTGACCATCACCTTCGACGGGGCGCTGGACCCGGACTCGGTGCCGTCGGGAGACGCCTTCGGGGTGCTGTTTGGCGAATTCCAGACACAGACGCTGACGCTGGGACTCGAGCGCACCGCCTGCGGCAACTGCGCGGACGCGCCGACGGGCACTGCCGAGCCGGGTCCCGGACCGGGTGAGATCACGCTGCACTTTGAGCCCGCCACCACGGGCCCCATGGGCAGACGCGCCCAGTGGCTCATCTACGCGGAGGAACGGAGCACCGGGAACGTGACGAGACTGATTGACAACAGATATCGAGGGCCCGGACTTCGCTCCTTCACGCTGACCGGCCTGAAGCCCGGCGTCACTTATACGGTGGGTGTGGCATTGAGAACCATCGTTGACATCGCGGGCACCCCCTCGCAGTTCACTGGCGACATCGGGCAGGCCAGGCTGAAGGCCCCGGAGGGGGCGGACCTGGCGGACACCAACCCGGTCTCCTTCGGCGCCCTGGCGGTGCCGCTGGCGATGGGATTCGACTCCACGCATCCCAACGCACCACACGCGCCGACGGGCACCGCCAGGACGGGTCCCGGATCGGGACAGATCACCCTGACCTGGGAGCCCGCCACCACGGGTCCCCAGGTGGGCGACATCGCCGCTTGGCAAATCTACTCGAACAAACAGAGCAGCGGATTCGTGATTGACAAGTTTGGCGGTGAGCTAGCGGCGGACACGCGCTCCTTCACACTGACCGGCCTGGAGGTCGGCGCCACCTACACGGTGGGCGTGCAAGAGATTCGCCACAGGATAAGTAGTGGTGGCCACCGCCAAACTCTTCTTGGCGACATCGCCCAAGCGAGGGTGAAAGTGCCGGACCTTACGACGGTGACCCTCACCCTGGCCGAGTCGGTGGGCGGGAGCCTGCCGGTGCTGACGGTGGGGTACGAGGCGCCGGACAGCAACCCGCTGCGGGACGCCGACATGGCCATGCACCCGGTGCCCGACTTCACGGGCCAATCGGTCACCAACAACACCACCGGGGACACGACGCCGCCTAGGGTGCAGAGCGCGCAGATCAACGGGACGACGATGACCATCACCTTCAACGAGCGCCTGGACGAGAGCTCCGTGCCTCCGGCCAACCAATTCACCGCCAACCTCGGCGGGGTCGACCGGCATCCGACCGGCGTTCAAATCAAGCGCAACGTGGTGACGCTGACCTTCGCCGCAGAGCACGCGGCGGTCCACGGCTCGTCTATTACTATGGGCTACAATCCGGGCGCCCCGCCGCTGCGGGACCTGTCTGGCAACGCGATGACGCTGTTCGGGGAGTCGGCGACCAACAACACGCCGCCGGCCTTCGCCTCGGCGGCGGTGAACGGGGACACGCTGACCATCACCTTCAACGGCGGGCTGGACCCGGACTCGGTGCCGTCGGGAGACGCCTTCACGGTGACTGTGGCAGGGAGCGAGGTGGACCTGGCGGACACCAACCCGGTCTCCTTCGGCGCCCTGGCGGTGCCTCTGGAGATGGGATTCGACTCCACGCATCCCAACACACCACACGCGCCGACGGGCACCGCCAGGACGGGTCCCGGATCGGGACAGATCACCCTGACCTGGGAGCCCGCCACCACGGGTCCCCAGGTGGGCGACATCGCCGCTTGGCAAATCTACTCGTTCAAACAGAGCACCGGATTCGTGATTGAGAAGTTTGGCGGCGAGCTAGCGGCGGACACGCGCTCCTTCACACTGACCGGCCTGGAGGTCGGCGCCACCTACACGGTGGGCGTGCAAGAGATTCGCCACAGGATAAGTAGTGGTGGCCACCGCCAAACTCTTCTTGGCGACATCGCCCAAGCGAGGGTGAAAGTGCCGGTGTATACGACGGTGACCCTCACCCTGGCCCAGGCGGTGACCTCGGGCCAGGCGGTGACGGTGGGCTACACCGCGCCGGCTACCGGCGACAAGCTCCAGGACTCCGACAACGCCATGAACCCGGTGCCGGACTTCACCGGCCAACCGGTCACCAACAACACCCCGTAGGTCGGCGCCCACTCCCGCCGACCTGAAACGTAAAAGGTGCCGCACAGGTGCGGGACGCCGCCAGGGCTTCCCTTCCGCGCTGCCCACTGAAGGAGCGCCGGTTGGAGGTCACCGGCGGGACCCGCGTCCCGGGAGACACGCAGTATGAAGACCGGCTCCTCCGCGCCCCGGGTATGGCTCAACCCCGTCGCCGTGTGGGAGTTGCTGGACCAGCTCGACATCTCCCAGAACCAACTGGCCCGGCTAGCGGGCATTTCGCCCGGCCACCTCTCCCTGCTGATGAACGGCAAGCGCAGCCCGGCACCCAGGGTCAGGCGTCGGTTGATGAAAGCCCTGGGGGTGGACGACTTTCACGTCCTGTTCGTCATGGAGCGGCCGGCGGCTGGAGGCGGGAACGCAGGGCGGGCCATCGCCCCTAAACGCAAAAAAGACGGCATACAGGGGCAACCGGAGTAGGGCGCCGGAAACCTCCGCGCCAACAAAAGGACCCCATACATGAACCAGCCGGGGGAGTACGCCGAGTAGCGGCGTACCGCTGACCGCATTACGGCTGGGTCACATACGAGACCGTGCAGGAGCAGAACTCATGGACAGGAAAACGAGCCTGGCAACGCTATCCCCGTCCGTCATCGCGGACCTCCTGTTCGGCGACGAACCCCTGGACAAATACTTCGTGGATGGCCGGTTGATCCGTACCTTCCGCCTCCCGGTCGGCGGTCTGGGGTTGCTCACGGTCGGGTTCCGCATCACGGATCGGCCCAGGGAGAAGTGGACCCGCCGCTTCAACCGGTTCAAGTACGGCGAACCTTCCGCCATCAGGGCGGCCACCCGCACCTTCTGCACAGCCTTCGAGGACTTCCTCCCACCCGGGAACCCGCGCGTCGTCGTCGTCTCCTCGGTCTCTTCCGGGCAGAATATTGTGCAACACGACACGCCGGCGTCGATACTGGCGTCCGCGCTTGCGGGGTCCCGCGGCTGGGAGTGGCTTCCCCATCACGTTACCAAGGACCGGCATCCCAGTCTCACCCGGATCGCCTCCGCCGCCGAGCGGGACGCCACCGTGGACGGAGTGTACCTGGCTGCCCCCATCGGAGGCGAGCCCGGCCTGGTGATCGTCGTCGACGACTTCTGCACCCGGGGCGCGACGCTCGCGGACATCGCCCGCGCGGTCCGGGAGTCCAACCCCGGATGGAACGTTCAGGGGGCCAGCCTTGCCAAGGCCGAACGCGCCGCCTACTGGAAAGGCGACCTTACCAACGCGCACATCCCCGATGAGCTGGATGCCATCTGGCGCGGGGACCGGAAGGCCGCCTCGCCCTTCTATTGAAACGCAACTAGGGCCGCACACATGGCCCCCCGGCCCCACACTCCGCAAACGCAAAAAGCGCCCACACATATGGATGGGCTGGACTTCCCTCTACCCGCCCGGCGCATTCTGACCGGTCTCCCTCGCAAGCGTCTCGGCAAGCCGCCGTTACTCCTCACTGTCCCCCAAATGAAAAGAGACCCCCTTCATGGACGCGCGTTTCTTCTAAAAGCAAATAGCCCACGCATATGGGTTCGGCGGGGGAAGGACACCGCCATGCGGCATCCTCCCCCGTGTGTTGCGCTCTCGCGGCCCGGCTTAGAAGAGCCGCAGCGTCTCGGGTTGTGGCTGCTGTTCCGCCTCCGCCTCGCCCTCGGCAGTTGCGGCCTGGGCCGCACCCTGCTGGCGGCGGTTCCTCTGCCTGGGCGGGGGAGTGGGTTTCACGTAGGCCGGGTGCAAGGGTTCCTCCTCCCACCGGGCTTTCGCCCGGGCCACCACCGCCGGAAACTCGTCGGCCAGGCCGAACAGGTCGGGGTCGTCGAAGACTTCGATGTGCGGGTCCGCCGAGGGCTGCTGCACTCCGATAACGGCGCGGCCTCCCCGGATGGACAGCACCACCTTCAACTCCTCGGTGGTTTCCGCCTCCGCCGGAGCGGGTTGCTGTCCGTCAGGATCGGCATCATCGGCATCATCGGCAACGTCGGGTTCGTCGGCAGGAGCATCCGCCTCGACGTCCGGCTCCCCGGCGATTTCCAGGTCACCCCCGTCGTCGGCCGCGTCTCCGTCGGGCAACTCTCCGTCAGATTCGGCAGGAGCGACATCCGCCGTTTCCTGAGTAACGCCGCCGAAGAGGAACTCCTCGACGTTCACCAGGTCAGTGTGTTGGTCTTCCGTTCCGGTTTCGTCAGTCATCGTAATTTCTTTCCTTTCTTGCTCACCTTGCGGTGAGTCCCCCTGGGACCCGCGCTTGATCTCACCCAGGGTCTTCGGCTGCCAGTACAGGTCACGCTCCACGGCGGGAACGTCGACGAACACCGTCGTTTCGGCCAACTCCGTCAGGTCGAAGTAGCCGATTTCCTTCTCGAACCCGTCCACCAGGCCGAAGCACTGGCCGGTTTCCCCGTCCATCTCGGTGATGAACCAGGTCCAGTTCGAGTACGGTGAGAACAGCTTGGCGTGGGCGATGACGGTATCGTAGTCCGCGACCTTCTCATTGGCGTAGATGGCGGGTATGGTCTCCGCCAGCTTCTGCGTCATCAGTTGATGTCCCCGCTTACCGGCGTGCGGGTCTTCCCACACGGTAGCGGTGGTTTGCTTCCGGTCGGTCATGGTTGCTAATCTCCTTGTTTAGTGTCGGACTGCGTTCACTTGAGCCGTTCACCCGGCGTGGGTGCGGTCCACCAGCCGGGACACCGCCTCCGGGGTGACGTAGCTGGGACTGACCGTGCCCTGGTCCATGTCCAGGTAGAGGGCCAGGAAGGGGCAGGTGCCCGCCACCATGCGCCGGACCACCTGGAGTACCAGCGACGCCATCATCTGGTTGATGGTGGGGTCCTGGTCGGTGAGGTCCAGGGCCGCCGCGCAGTCCACGTCGGGCGGACGGGTGGACACGGCGGTCAGCAGGTCGGGCCGTTGCAGGGTGGGCGACGGGGCCAGGTGGCAGGTGTCGCCGGTGAAGGGCGGTTCCTCCAGGAACACCGGCTCGGCGACGTTTCCAATCAAGACCTGGCCCCAATTGGTGTCGTTGCCGGCGTCGATGAGCCAGCGGCAGGGGTCCCCGGGCAGGCAGTCGGCCATGGCCCGCCGGGCGGCAGCGTTGTCGGCGCAGCCGATGACCAGGCCGTCGTGGGAGGAAAGGCCGGGGTAGCGGCACTCCTCCTCCCTGAAGGGATAGACCGAGTAACCCACGGGCCGGCTGTAGGCTTGGGCCAGCCGGTCGGCCAGGGCCTGGCTCTTGAACTTGCCGACATCATCGGCGTAGAAATTCTGGCGCAGCAGGTTGTGGGGTTCCACCCGGTCGTGGTCCACCAGGACGATGGTGGCGTCGCGGCCCTGGAAGAGCCGGCAGAGTCCCTCGGCGACGAAGCCGCCGGTGCCGCCGCAGCCCACCACGGTGATCCAGGGGTTGTCCAGCAGGAACTGGTTGTCCAGGTAGTAGGGCATGGTTGTTACCTCCTCATGCTTGGGTTAATTAGCGGGTTGGTTGACGCAGGTTCCGGTTCCTCATTCACCAGCCACAGGCCAGGGTTGGGGCCGTTGAAGACCTGCTGCCAGCGCAGCGGGGCGAAGTGGCCGTAGATGCCGAGGCGCAGGATCAATTCAGGAGTGGGGGTGTCCAGGCGTCCCACGACGCCGTAGATGCGGAACCCCTGCTCGTCCCTGTCGTCGGTGGCCGAGAAGAAGGCCCGGTGGCTGGCGTGGGAGTGGAACTCGGCGACGACGCCAGCCGGAGGTTGGTAGGACAGGGACGAACCCGTCCCCTCCTGGGGCGGCACCACCAGCCGGTAGGCGTTCCCGTCCCAGCGCACCGCGAAGAACCGCTCGGTGTCCGGGGCGGCCAGCATCCAGCCCAGCCCCAGCGCGAACACACGGGCCGGAATGAGGCCGTGGGCCAGTTCCAGCTTCTCGGAAACGGAATCCAGCCCCCGCACCTGGGCGGGAGCGACCAGCACCCGCGCCGTCAGGTGGGCGCTCTCGGACTGGACGTAGAGGCCGCCCAATCCGAGAACGTAGTCAAAGCCAATGCCTTGGCTGCCAGAAAGACCGGCGGGAAGGTTCACCAGGTAGCCCACCGGCGCAGGCACCGGATTAGGGATAATAGCCTCGCCGCCCTTCGCCGGCCGCCATGACGCGGCCCACGGTGCATTGGGGAACCAGGTCCTCAACCGGGTAGTCAGCCTGTCCATCAAGTTCCTCCCATAAGGCTTGCAGGTTGTCGGGGTGCTTCTTCGACCGGTCCCTGGTGTCTCCGGTAAGGGAAAAGAAGGACTGGAAGAAGGACTCGGGTATCAGTGCCACCTCTTCAGGGAAGCGGTGGCTGCCGGGGCAGGTGCGCCCGTCGCTGAAGACGTTGAAGGCGGGAGCGCGGTACAGCCGCTGGTCCGGGTCCGCGGGCCGTTCCAGGGCGGCGTAGACCCAGGGCGCCCGTCCCGGCGAGCAGACGAATACCAGCCCCGGCATGGGCAGCCGCAGCCGGGCGGGAGGCTGGAACGCCTCCCGTTGCAGGGCCACCGGCCAGACCTGGGGCGGGCGCCACAGCGCCACCACCTGCCCGGTCTCGCCCTGGCTCCACCAGAGGGCGTTGTCGGGCAGCATCCCCGAGGCGAAGCCCAGGTGCCGGGTGAACACGTTGGCGATCTCGTCCGCCGAAACGGTCCTGACCCAGGTGCGGTCTCCCTCGAAGCCCCGCAGCAGCACGGTCTCGTTGTAGACCTCCAGTTGCGCCTGGAGGGTGTCCCGGGGCACGTCGTCGTGACCCGGCACGGACCACTCGGTCCGGTGCGTGTCATCGGTCGTCATCATCGCTTTCCTCCTTTTCTTGAAGGGGCAGCCGGGGCAGGATGAAGTCCAGAAGTTCGGCGAAGCGGCCCGGCAGGTCCTCCTCCAGCCAGTCGGCCAGACGGCACACCGAGCCGATGAGCCGGTCGGCCTTGCCCCACTCCTCGGTGCCTTCCTGGATGATCTCGTCCTCCCAGGGATCGCAGAAGCCTTCGTACTCGCCGTCCTCGTAGCAATGGTCGAGAAAGAAGTTGCCGGTCTCAGCCCGCACCCAGGCGGCGGCCTGGGCCGCGCCCTGGTACCCGGTTTCCTCGACGGCGTGGGTGAGAGCTTCGAGGAGTATGCCGCCTCGCGGAATCCGCTCCAGCGTTTCCTGGGGAATGCGCTGGGCGGCGCACTCCAGCCAGGCGGTGCGCAAGCCGCCGGGTTCGTCGTAGTAGGTGTCGGGGGGTTGGGCCAGCAGCGCCAGGGCCGAGAGGCCCTCCCGGTAGCCGTCCCACATCTCGTGCAGGCCGTCGTAGCCGAAGCCCATCAACTGGAAGGGGATGCCCCGGCGCAGCCAGGTGAAGGGCGGGTCCTCCCCCTCGTCGGCAAAGAACTCGATGAAGGGGGCGTAGAGGGGGAAGTGCCTTTCCTGGAACAGTCGGGCGAAGTTATCCAGCTTCTCGCCCACGTCGGCAGTTGCCAGCGCCGCCTCCGCCTCTTCGGGAAAGAGGCGGCGCACCAGCCCGGTAAACCAGGCGTAATCCTCGGCGCAGCCCAGCCGGGCGATCAGCTCGTGCAGCGACGGCGGACGCCGCAGGAGCAGCCCGGCCAGGTCGCTCAGGAGCGGCGGGGCCGCAGTTGCCATTTCATCGCCTCCAGCAGCCGCCGGGTGGCGGCGGCGTAGTCCTGGGCCTGGGTGCAGGCCAGTTCCACCTCCGCCTGCCGGGCCGCCGCCGCGTCCAGGTCCAGGCTGCCGTCGGGAAGGGTGAGCTCCGCCGTGAGCTCGATGATTCGGAGGTCCGCCGGCGGGGTTGCCGCCAGCAGACCGGCCAGGGTCTGGTTGTCCATGTCGTTGCCTCCCTAGCTGTGGGCGGGGGTGTCGGCGCCCTTGGTGCCCACCCGCCGCTGGAACTCGAAAATGGTGTCCTCGCCCCGCTGGGTCCCTTCACCGAGGCGTTGGCGATCTCGCCGTAGAAATCCGCAAGCGTCGCTTTCACCTGCTCCACGCTCATTTCGGGGTCGGGGTCGGGGAACTCGCGGTCGTCGTACACAAATACACGTGCCATGATGCTTCTCCTTGTGTCAGTTGCGTTTGGGTTACCTTGCGAAATGCGGAAGGGCCGCCGTTTCACCGGCGGCCCCTTCCGTGTGCCTTTGCGGTCTACCGTCCCGCGCCCACCGGCTCCTTCTCCCGTTCCTGTTCCTGGTCCAGAGCCCACTGGAACAGGGAGGCGGAAGCCGTCTTCGGCTTGCCGTTCCGTCCGCTGGGCCGGGCCGGTTCGGCGGCCAGGAACTCGGCCCAGGAGAACAGCGACTGCTGCCCTTCGGCGGGTTCGTCGTGGTGGCCGTTCCCGTTGCCGCTGGTCCCGTCTCCGGTGGAGAGCAGGCTGTGGTGACCGTTCCCATTTCCGTTGGCGTGGCTGTCGTTGCCCAGGACCAGCTCCTCCATCGGACCCAGGGCGTCGTGATGCCCGTTGCCGTTGCCGTGGACTTCCACCGCCACCGGCTCAAGCTCCGGTTCGGTGTCCGGCGCCTTCCAGCCGTCGTCCACCAGGAACTCCTCGGCGCTGGCCTCGGCGTCCCGCGCCTGGGCGAAGACCGCTTCCAGGGTCTCGGCATCCTCCTGGGCGTCCCCGCTGACCACCTGCCGGGCCAGGGCCATCATCAGGTCGTCGCCGTCGTCGCCGTAGGCGGCCAGCCCCTCCTCGGGCAGTTCCCCCTCCACCGCCAGGGACGATTGCAGCTTCTTGGCCACCAGCTTCAGTGCGTCGGCCTGCAAGGTCCCCCGGTAGGCCATGTAGATGACCTTCACCGGATGCCGCTGCCCGATACGCCAGGACCGGCGCGACGCCTGGCGCATGGTGTAGACGCTGTAATCCGTCTCGAACCAACACAATGTTGGAAAGTCGATGAGGTCCAACCCTGTCTGCACCAGGCGGGGATGGCAGATCACCACGTCCACCCCTTCCTTGACCCTATCGGCGACCCAGGCTTCCCGGCGGTCCGGGGCCACGGCGTCGGCCTTCATCACCGCCACCTTGAATCCGTGCCGGGTCAGGATGTCGTCCATCCGCCCGGTGATGTCCCGGGTTCCGGTGTGGGTGGCGTACACCAGCACCCTCCGGCCCGCCAGCCGTTCCGCCGCCACCAGGTCAACGAGAGCCTGCTCCTTGGGGTAGATCTTCTCCTCGGACAGGGGCGGCACCTGGACGATGAGCTTGCCGCTGGCCGGGTCGAACACCGTCTCGCCGTGGGTGCAGCCGTCTGGGTAGGCGAGAAGGGTTTGCAGGTAGGTTGCCAGCAAGCGCTTGGAACCCTTCTTCAGCGCCTCGA
This sequence comes from Dehalococcoidia bacterium, assembly GCA_965207275.1. Taxonomy (GTDB): domain Bacteria; phylum Chloroflexota; class Dehalococcoidia; order Lucifugimonadales; family UBA3495; genus Bin22. The sequence goes on along the minus strand of CBDBMH010000002.1, from coordinate 107,817 downwards.
CCAGAGCCTCGTGCAGTTCGGCGAAGACCTGGTTGTAGGCGCTGCGCTGGGAGTGGCCGGTGCGGTCCGTCTCCGAGTCCATCCCCGACAGGAGTATCTGTTCCTCGTAGGGCGGCAGGGCGGAGGCCACGTCCGCCAGCTTGAGGAAGACGGAGTTGCCGATTATGTGGAACAGCGCCGCCGGGACCAGGCCGGGCTTTTCGCTGACCGTTTTGCGGAATCCCTTGCGCCGGCTGGTGCGCCCGTCCTCGAAGGCGCCGTCGTCGTCGGGGTAGCGCACGGTCTCCTCCAGGAAGCCGTAGCGCTGTATCCAGCGGCTTTCCTCGGAGTGGCCGAACTCGGCTCGCAGCTCCGGGCTGAACCGGTAGAGCAGGTGGAACAGCGTGCTAGAGTAGCCGCCCATAAGGGTTCCCGACAGGCTGAGGGACTTGCCGATCACGTCGGCCAGCACCCCGGCGGCGATGCCCTGGGCCGAGCCACGGCCCTTGTACTCGTGAATTTCATCCCCGACCAGCAGATCGAAGAAGCCCCGCATCCGGTTCTTCACGTAGTCGGCCAGCGGATAGCGACGGGGACCGGAGCCGTCGGCCTGCCACAGGGGAGCGCCGCAGCGGGCGCAGTCGCGCTTGCGCCGGCGCAGCTCGGCGTCGGTGAGAGGCACGCCGTCCTTGTCCGTCACCTGGCCGTAGCAGGTGGCGCAGCAGGGTACTTGAAACGGCTCACCGGTCTCCTCGTCTCGCACCAGGCGTCCGTTTTCGGTGGCCCACCGCTGGATCACCGAGGGCTGCCAGCGGTAGGACAGCTTGGCCCGCTCCCGGCTCATCACCGCGAACAGCGGGCCGGAGCCGGCGGAGAGGCGCAGCCGTTCCAGGTCGGTGATGGAGGTAACGATGGCGGTCCGGGCCAACGGGACCGTCTGCTCCACCTCCCGCTTCCACTTCTTGGTCAGATGCGGCGGGCAGAGGATCAAGACCTGCCGGAACCCGGCGGCGTGGGCCGCCGCCGCGCCGATGAACGATTTGCCCGTGCCCATCTCGCCCACCACGGTGGTGCCCCGGTGGGCTTGCAGGGACAGGGCCGCGCCCCGGATGGCGTCGGCCTGCGCCCCCAGGGGAGTGCGCAGCAGGTGGGGCAGCCTGGCCTCGTTTTCCGAGGGCCGGTACAGGGGCGGGTAGGACTCCACCACCCTTCGGGCGATGGCCTCTTTGAAGGTGTCGATGAACTCTCCCAGGTTCATGGGTAGTCTCCTTATGTTGGGGATGCGTTGGGGGATTGGAAAAAGCGAGGCCCCGCCCGGTTCCCGGTAGGGAAGGGCGGGGCCTTCGTGTGGCGGCTGGATTGCCAGCCGTCTAGCCGGTGGGGTGGACGGGCGCTCTGCCATCCGCGTCGCCGGGGCATCCGCCCTTGAGGTGCCAGGAGCGCGGCGTGGAAGCCACCACCCGGCCGCCGATGATGTCCACCGTGGCGGTCTGCTTCACCGGCTGACCGGGCTGGATGGGCTGCCCGCACCGGGCGCAGGCGTCCAGAGTCAGGATCATCTGCATGGCAACCTTCCTTGTATAAGTGGGGTTGTGTCTGCCGCGTCAGGCGGAGATGTCGGTGATGTCGCCGCTGTCCAGGTCCAGGGCCACCACGGTGGTCTTGAGCTTCTCCCGGTAGACCTCGGTGTTCTCGGTCTCCTCGGCCAGCACCTTCTCCTTGCCGGTGCGCCCCTTGACCAGGACCCGCCGCCCGTCGGCCTCCAGCGCCAGGTTGTCCAGGAAGCCCGCCGCCACCAGCATGGCCAGGTGGCCGCGACGCAGCGGCATCAGCGGGCGGGTGCGCTGGTCCCCCACCGGCCAGAGGGTGTCGGTCACGTCGGGGCTGGCCCACAGGCCGTTCCTGCGGGCCTCGGCCACCGCCGCCAGGGGGTCCACGGTGCGGGTGGCGAAGAGGATGTCGCCGCCGGCGGCGCCCGGCGGGTCATAGACCCGATAGGCCCCGTGGTACAGCTCCTCCGGCTCTTCCTCGGCCCAGGCCCGCACCTGCCCCTCGGCCCGCGCGTCGGGGCTGGGTTCGGCCTTGCGGCAGCCCATCAGGACCACCTGGTCGAAGGCTTCCCGCTCCGGTTCCGGGAAGTACCAGCAGCGCAGGTCCCGGTAGTGGGAGGCCAGGTAGCGGGCCGAGACGGAGAGGCGCTGCCTGGGAACGATGAACACCAGCAACCCGCCTTCGGCGAGATACCGGGTGCAGTGCGTGAGGAAGGAGTGTTCGGTACGCTTGTCCTCCGAGTCAAAATCATAGGGTGGGTTCAAGAGCAGCACCCCGAAGACGCCGTTGGCGATGGAGGTGGCGAACAGGTCGCAGGCCAGGGCGCGGTCCAGCAGTTCCTGGGCTTCCTCGGCCCGGTCCCGGTGCAGTTCCACCCCGTAGGTCTCCACAGGCAGGGTGTTGGCGCGGCGCAGGCCGTCGGCCAGTTGCGCCAGGGCGTCTCCGCCCCCGCAGCAGGGGTCCAGGACGCGGAGGGTCTGCCCCGGCCGGCCGTAGGCTGGGGGGCTGTCAATAAGTTCGGTGAGCAGGTCCACCACCCGCAGCGGGGTCGGGTAGTACCCGCCTTTTGCCTGAGCAGCTAGTCTCATGTCGTTTCTCCTTGTGAATTAGTCGCAGGTCTTCAGGCCCACCACCTCGCCTTTGGCCAGGGTGCGCTGGTAGCAGAGCACCTGGCTGGTGCCCTTGGCTTTGGCGCACTCGACGCAGAAGGCGGTGAGCAGTTCGGCGCGGTTGGCGACGACGATGCGCTTCACCAGCACCGAGTCGCGGCTGGGGAGATCGTGGCGGTAGAGCTTCTCGAAGGGGTCCCGGCGCTCCGCTTCGGTGGCGGGCCGGTAGAAATGGGGCTGACGGGAACTGGTCAGGTGGTCGGCGGCCCCGTGGGGGCAGAACCGGCAGGTTTCGCCGTCCGGGGAGTAGAGCTGCCAGGCTTTCCAGTTGCGCGCCCGGCGGCGCTTGTTGCCCCGCTTGACCGGGTTGAGCGTCCTATCCATAGTTTGCCATCTCCTTCTCGGTGACGTTGAGCTCCGCCTGGGGCAGGGTGAGCAGGCCCATGGCCACGGCGTCGGAGAGGTCGTCCCGCAGCTTCTCGGCGTCGGGGGCGCACCAGTAGGCGACGACGCCCATTGACTGGAGGGGCTTGATGCTTTCGTCCCGCAGGCCCTTGCGCCAGAGCCAGTTGGCCCAGGAGTGGTGCAGGGGCAGGGGGCTGCGCTTGTCCAGGAAGCGGTGGTAGAGGGCCGGGGCCTCCGCCTCGCTGGGGGCCAGCAGCAGGAAGGAGTCCCGCTCGAAGGCGAACTCGGCCATCCGGGTGTAGACCAGCGCGTGCCAGCCGCCGGAGGTGGGCAGGCGGGCGATGCGGGTGGTCCAGGTGCCGATGGTGGGCGGCGGTACGACGCAGCGGCGGTAGCCGCCGGTGAAGGCCATGCCCTCGGTGCCCTGGATGAGGAAGGCCGGGTCCGGGGGCTGCTTGAGCAGGGAGGCCCAGATGGCCTTGAGCGCCGTCTGGGGTCCCACCATGGAGAGGAACCAGAGGCCCTCGGTGTCCGGGTCCCGGGCGAAGGCGTCGGCGGTGGCCGAGTAGCCGCCCGCCGTGACCGTGTAGAGGTCGTCAGGGTTGATGGTGGCTTGGGTTGCCAGCATGGGTGGTCTCCTTTCATCGTGGGTTGAGGTTGCGGCGCGGGGATAGCGTCCCCGCGTGAGGACCGGCGACATATCGTCGGTCTCGGTGCTGTGGCGGCTAGTCGTCCATCAACTTCCTTTCCTTGAGGCTGACGTACTTGCTGCCGCCGATGACGATGTGGTCCAGCACGTCGATGCCCAGGAGCCTGCCGCCCTCGACCAGTTCGCGGGTGATCTTCACGTCCTCCGGGCTGGGGGTCGGGTCGCCGGAGGGATGGTTATGGGAAATAATGATGCTGGGGGCCGAGTCGATTACGGCGGCGCGCAGCACCTCGGCGGGGCGGACGATGGACGAGTTGACGTTCCCCTGGTAGACCACCCGCTGGCCCATCACCTCATTGCGGGTATTCAGCAGCAGCACCCTCAGTTGCTCCTGGGCCAGGGCCGACATCTCCGGCCCCAGCAGGCTGTAAACGTCCTGGGGGCAGTTGATAGCCGGTCGGTCGGCGGGGCGCACGGGCTGCAGGTCCACCTGGTAGCGGGCCGCCAGCTCGCCCAGGAGGGAGAGGTTGGAGCGCAGGGCCTCCAGCACGGCGTGGCCCTCCAGGGTGACGGCGGGGGTGTCGTCGGTCTTGGTCTGCTTCTTTCGGGGCATGGCTCACTTCCTTTAGGGTGAGATTGGGAAACGAAAGCGGGGGCGCTCCCTTTAGGCAGGGAGTGCCCCCGTGTTGCTTCCGCCGGTGGCGGGCGTCGCTATGTGGATGACCGGCTAGAAGGGAAGGTCGTCGGCAGGCTGTCCGGCGCCGGAATTGACCCCGTTGCTGTTTCCGGGATAGGCGTGGTTGCCGTGGTTGCCGCCGCCGTTGCCATTGCGGGAGGAGTCCAGGAACACCACGTCCTGGGCGTGAATCTCGGTGCGGTAGCGCCGCTGCCCGTCGTCGCCGGTCCAGGAGTTTTGAGCCAGACGGCCCGCGACGTAAATCCTCTGGCCCTTTTCCACGTACTGAGCCACCGCTTCCGCCAACTTGTCCCACACCACCACCTGGTGCCAGTCGGTCTCGTCGTCGCCGTCCCGGCGCAGCCGGTCCGTGGCCAGGCGCAGCTGGGTGACGGCGATGCCCGACGCCGTGTAGCGCATCTCCGGATCGTTCCCGACCCGTCCCAACAGTTCCACCTTGTTGATGGTCTTCGCCATGATCTTTCCTCCGTAGGTTTGTGAATTGGGGTTTCCGTGGCGGGGCCGTCCCTTCCTTTAGAAAGGAGACGGCCCGGTGTCGCGCTCCGGCCTGCGGAGCGTCGTGGTATCCGTGAGCGAGTGCCTAGCTGACTCGCAGGTAGTGGGAGACGTTCTCGGTGACGATGCCCGCCCTGCTCTCCGGGTCCAGCACCGCGTTCAGCTTCTTGTGATCCACGTTGTAGCGGGTGTTCTTGACCATCCCCACGGTGCGGGTCTTCTCCCTGCCATCGAGCCTGGCCTTGTCCTTCCCCTGCTGCTTGAGCCAGGTCCGCAGCATCCCCAGCGCCCACTGCTTGTCCTCTTCGATGGCCTTCAGCATCTCCTGGGCCTGCTCGTACTCGGCCAGGGCTGCCCGCGCCTCCTCGTCGCTGACCGGCTCGGCAGGTTCGTCAGCCGGGTCCGGTTCCACCGTCGCCGACCCCGGCTGACAGGCGTTCAGGAAGGGACACCGTTTGCACTGCCAGTCGTCGGCGGTGAAGTCCCGCTCCGGCAGGACTGCCGGGTCCGACCCGTTGACCAGGTGGTGGGCCGCCAGTTCGCCCAGCCGGGCGCAGGCTTGCTCGAAGGCCCGCTCCACCCTATGGGCCGGTATCACCTCGTAGTCCCAGGTGCGTCCGCCGGTGTCCAGGGTGGCGATCACCACGTCCCGGGCCTGGTCGAACGCCCCGTAGGTGTAGAAGGCGGCCTGCCAAACCGTCTCCGGGTGGCTGCGCTCGGCGCCCAACACCCGCCACTTCTTGTAGGCTTCCGGCCCCCGGGTCTTGACCTCTACGATGCTGGGTTCGTTGCCGAAGATGGGCGCCACGCCGGCGGCGTCAACGTGGCCGCTGACCACCAGCGTCGGTCCGAGCCGCAGGGAGACCATCCGGGGGTTGTCCCGGTCGGTGGGGGTAATGTCCCAGCCGGCCCGCTCCATGGCCCGCAGCACCACCGGCTCCAAAGCGTTGCCCGCTTCCAGCATGGTCAGGGAGTCGTCGCTGCGGGGGTTGGTGACCTGGTGGCCGGTGGCCTCGTACCACAGGGCGCGGCGGCAGTTGCCCACCGCCGAGGCCCGGATCTCCAGGGTGCCGCCCTGGTCGAAGCGGGCGTTGGGCCGGGAGTAAACGTCGGTCTGCTTGTCCATCGTGATAGTCATGGTTGTCGTTCCTCCGTAGAGTTGAATGTCCGGTAGATGAGAAGCGGGGCCGCCCTCCGCAGAGAGACGGCCCCGTGCGCCCCGATGGGTCAGTTCGGGTTGTTCAGTCGGCGGCGATGGTCAGTTCCGCCGGTTCCGCATCGTCCTGCGCTGCCAGGTAGTCCCGCAGGACCAGGGCGATGGCGTCGCCGAGACCCCGAACATAGATCGTGCGCCCGTCGTCCATCCGGTTGGGCCAGGGCTGCATCTCGGAAATGCCCTGTATCTGGCCGATGATTTCGTTGAGTGGGGTGCCGCGCCGCAGGTGCAGAGAGACCAGCCGGCAGGCCAGCTCGGTCATCCCGTGTTGCAGGCTGCCGGCCTTGCCCAGGCTGCCGAACACCTCGAAGGGCTGGCCGTCTTCGTCCAGGCCCACGGTGACGAACAGGCTGCCCAGCTCGGTACTGAGTTTCGTCGTTACGCTGGGCAGGCAGCGGGGCCTGCTTCGGGTGGCGGTCATGGCGAACCCCCCTCGTTGCCGAGGAAGGGCAGTGCCGGAGAGTAGCGGTCGAAGTAGCCCGCTATCTTCAGGGCCAGTTCCCGCTCCCCGGCGTCGCCCAGGCCCAGCAGGGTCCGGGCAATGGGTTCCTCGCAGTCCTCTTCGGCGAAGGTCGCGTTGAGGAAAGTGTCCCGCACCACGTCGGGCAGTTCCTCCCACCGTTCCCGGCTGAGCTTCAGACCGCCGTGTCCGGCGGTGGACACCCGCCAGACGCCCTCAGCCAGATCTTCGATGTCCTGGGGCCAGCCCCAGGGGGTGTGCATAGTGGTTGCCGTCATTTGAGTTCCTCCCTATTCCTGTAAATGGGAAACGGGGCCGCCCCGCGATGGAGACGGCCCCGTTGAATAGTGTTTGCCGAGGCAGTCCTACCCGTTGCCGTTGCCGCCCGCGGCGGCCTTCGCCTCGTTGACCTTGCGGGCGGCGTTCTCCACCAGGGGCTTGAGATCCCTGGTCAGCAGGTCGTCCAGGTCCTTGCCCGTCTGCTTCTTGACCGCATCCCGCACCCGGTCCTCGTCGTAGCCCTGCTTTGCGCCCAGGTCGATGAGCCGCCCCCGCAACTGCTGGAGGTAGGAACCGTCCCGCCGGCCGTTCCCGTTGTTGCCCTGGCCGGAGTTGCCGTTGCCATTGGCCCTGGCGTTGGATGACTGCGCCCCGGCCCTGCCGTTGGCCGTAGGCTGGTCCCCGTAGAGGCCGTTGCCGAAGCGGTCGCCGAAGCTGCGTAGCGCCCGTTTCAGGCCGTCGGTCACCGCGCCCTTGGCGGCAGTCTCGTGCCCCTCGGGGTTGTCGTCAGTGACCACGTGGAACCCGATGTCGGTGCGGGGTGGCGCGCCCACCACGCTGACCCGCACCGGGGCGCTGTAGGCGTAGTTGACCTTGAGCTCGCCGGTCCTGACGTCCACCTTCTCGATGCGGCGCAGGCTCACGTCGCCGGCCAATTCGTATCCCCAGCCGCCGTAGCCGAAAATCTTGTTGGCCTGGTCGATGACGGTGTGGCCCTCGATGTACTCGTAGCTGCGGTTGCCGCGCCCGTCGCGCCGGGAGACCAGGGCCGGGTCCAGGGGCTGCTCCAGGGCGCTGACCACGGCGGGGGGCAGCCCGTCCCACAGGAGGTCGTGGCCGGTGATATCGGCGACGCCGTTGCCGCTGTGGCGCCCGTTCTGGCCGTTGCCGTTGAGGTTGACACTGCCGTTGGGGTGGTGCCCGTTGGCGCTGTGGTGTCCGTTGCCGTTCTGGTTGTTGCCGTTACCCATTTCGTTGCTCCTTTGCGTTGTGATGTTGGGTATGCCCGTTGGTTGAAGCGGCTTCGCCGGTGGGAAGCCGTCAGCGGGGCCGCAAGCACCGTCGTGCGGTTGAGTTGGTTGGGAAAAGGAAAGGCCCGCCGGTGAAGGCGGGCCGTTAGAGAGGAAGGTTGGTTGGAAGTTGACTAGCGGGAGCAGTGGGCCGCCCTTGCCAGCAGGCGGCGGAAGATGAGGTTGCCGTTGGGTCGCGTTGCCAGCTCGCCCAAGTCGGCGACGTCGGGTGGCAGGTTGACCACGGCGGCGCGTTTGCCCAGCAGTTGCTTGAGGCCGTCCGCCGCACTGTGGCCCGCAGCGTCGTTGTCGAAGGCCAGGAAGACCCGGGGGCAGCCCCGCAGCGCCGCAGCCACCTTGTCCATCCCCTGGGTGCCCAGGGCGGCGGCGGCGGGATAGCCCCAGGCCGTGAGCGTCAGGTAGTCGAAGACCCCTTCGGCGACGATCACGCAAGGGGGCGCCGGACCGAGACTTGCCAGGCCCAGCACCGGCTTGGGGCCGGGCAACGCCTGGAAGCGGGGCCTGGCGTCGGGTTGCACCGCCCGTCCGGTGAGCCAGCGTGCCCGGCCCGATGCCATGTCGGGAACGGTGATGGTCCCGGCGAACCGCTCCGCGCCCCGTTCCAGGAACAGGCCGGAGGCCCGTTGGCGTTGGTTGGTGAAGCCGTTGGCTTGCAGGTGCTCCCGCAGTCCGTGGCCCGTCGCGTAACCGAGGCCCAGCCGCCGGGCCATTTCCAACCCGATGCCCCGGGAGGCCAGGTACTGCATCGCCGCCGGGCTGCGCCGCAGTTGCCCGCCGTAGAACCGGACCGCCGCCGTCAGCAGCGCCGGATCGCGGGGTGGGATGGAGACAACCGTGGGACGTTGGGTTGGCGTTGCCCGTTTGGTAGGAGCCGCTGCTCCCGGCGTTGCGCCGTCATCCAGCCGCCGGATGACCTCGGGCAGGGTCAGTCCCTCCATGCGTCCCACGAAGTCCAGCACGTCGCCGCCGGCCCCGCAGCCGAAACACCAGAACTTCTCGGTGTTGGCGTACACCGTGAAGCTGCCTTCCTGTTCCTGGTGAAAGGGGCAAACCCCCTGCCGGACCCGCCCCTTGCCGTGCAGGACGACGCCGGCGGCCTCCACCGCGTCGCCCAGGGGGTTGCGCGCCCTGAGTTCGGCGAAGTCCACCTCGATGTGAGCTGCTACCATCACGAACCTCCCTTGGCCAGCGGTTTCAATCCCCACAGGCTGCGCCGTGAGACCGTCTTGCCCACCGGCCAGCGCATCCCCAGGACGGAGACGACGTGCAGGCTGCCGTCGTCCCGTCCCGTCAATATCGCCGCCCTGCCGGTGGCCGGGCTGTAGAGCATGGCGTTGTGTCCGGCGAACCGGCGCCGGGCGATGTCCAGCCACTCGGCGTAGAGCCACCGCAGTTCCGAATCGTTGGCCTGTCCAGTGTCAACGACCGCCAGCGCCGCCAGCGCCCCGTCCAGGCCGCCCGCCTGCCGCAGCCGCCGGGCTTCGTGAACGCTGCGAACCAAGCTGACGGTCGGCGCACTGTCCGCGTCCGCAGCCGAGCCGTCGCCCAGGAGCGCCGCCAGCAAGCGGTCCACCAGTTCCTCCAACCGGCGGACCGACGCCGTGGTTTCCAGAGTTAACGTTTCAATCGTCATCGTGGTCATGGCGTACCTCCCTGTTGTCGAGCGTTGGCGTTGCGCCGATTGCAGTTGCACCGGCAATTGGCCTGCTGCCTCCGGTTCCCCGCCTGGACAATGCGCCGGACCACCAGGGCGGCGATGCCCAGGCCGACGAGATTGAGGAAGAAGGTCCCGAAGCCGCTGCCGGTCAAAAGCGGCGCCACGATGAGCAGGACCACCCCCAGCGCCAGGGTGAGTCGCTTGTGCCTCCAGAGGAACCGGCCCAGATTGGCCGCCAGGGAAATGGCCCGTATCACGCTTGTCATGTTCGCCTCCTTATTTAGTGATTGACGTTTGCGTGCTTGACCCGCGCGGCATCCGGGGAGCGCGGGCCGTGCTGATTGCAATGAGGATGGAGAAAGACGGACTCCGCCCCGGGCCGGATGCCTGGCATGGGAAACGGAGTTATTGAGGGGAGAGAGAAAGCGCGCGCCGCCGTCGCAGCGAACACTGCGTAGCGTTCACCGGACGGCGGGCGAAAAAGCAGAGCGCAGCCCGGCCCAGGAGACGATCAACGTCCTGGGGCTGCGCAGGGAAAGGGCTGCGGTCCGGCTGGTTTCAGCCGTCAAACCGCAGACGTGAGGAAGCGGCCGAGGCGCAATCAGCGCATCAACCGCAGGGTGAAAGGGGTAAGGCGAAGCGGGTCAGCCGTTCCGCGAGTGAGACCGAGGGGGTAAGGGTTCCTGTTCCTGTCTGCCACCTCCTGGGCAATGGTGTGATGGTGAGACTGACAATGCACCGCATCGAACCGGTCGCCGGAGGAGCAGGGCTCGACCCCGGTTCCGCATCACGCAGCGGGCGGGCGCTTATCCCAGATGGTCAGCCGCCGGGAGAGCAGGGCTCGATCCCGAAACAACAAACCGGGTCGGGGATGGACCCTCCAGTTTTCTGGGCTGGAAACACTGGAAAAAGCCAGACAACGCATTCAATTATTCACCCCCGTCCCCATCCTGGGAACCCCGAAAACCGTCTTTTTGCACCCTCCCGCGCCAATCGTTTGCTGCCGTCCCGCTGAATTTGAACGGCCGTTCGGGTGCTGTCCCCGGCGCCCTACTTCCGCCACAGTCCGAAGGTGAGAAAGCGGCGCAGCCGGAGCATCTTGCGGTCCACCATGATTTCGTCCAGGGCCTCGTTCCGGCGCCGGACTTCCTGCCTACGGTCGCCCCAGTCCCAGGAGCGCGTCGCCGGGGGCAGGGTGAGCTCGTGCTGCTCGATCAGCTCGATCTCCAGCTCGTACCACCGCTGCCGGGCATTGAGCCGGTCCAGGGCGTCCCTGGGCTTGCCCACCGCGTCCCGCGCCTCGCGCCATTGCACGATCACCGCCGTGGCCGCGTCGCCGTACACCAACTCCTCGCCGGGTTCCGCCTCGGCGGTTACCAGGTCGGGATACACCCGCCGGGGCCGCTGGACCACCGGATTGGCCGCCGCCGCGCTCTGACCGGCCGGCTGCGACTTTGCCGCACCGCCTCCCGTCGGCGCTCCGCCGTTCCCCGCCGCCGCACTACCGCCCACTGCCTCCAGCGCCGCCACCCGCCGCTCCAACTCGCCCAGGGCTTTGGCCTGCTCCGAGACGGCGCTCTGCCCCTCCTGGCGCAGCGCCTCCAGACCCTCCGGTAGGGCCTTTTCCAACGCCGCCACCCGTCCCGCCACGTCCGCCGCCTGCCGCCGCTGCCGGTCCGCCGCCGACCCCCCTCCCTTGAGCAGGTGGGCTTCCAGCGCCGCCGCCACCGTCCGCGTCAACCGCCGGGACTCCTCGAACCGGCCCAACGTCCGCACGCTCACCCCCAGGGTCTCCGCCGCCCCGGGCTTGCCCTGCCGCTCGATCATGTCCCCCAGGAGCGCCACCAGCCGCATCTCGTCCAGGCTGTCCAGGCTCCGGCTGCTGGCCGGGTACTGCCCGCTCTCCCCCACGGCATCGCCCTCCCCGTCGGCGCACTGTCCGTTTTCCAACTTGCCGCTGTCCATGACCTGCCTCCTCTGCCGGTGGCGCACTGTCCGATTTCATACGTGGCGCTGTCCAAAGACACTGGAAGCTGCCCTGGAACCAAAGTGTTCGCTGAAACCGTCCGATAGGGGGCGGTTTCCCCCGATTTCAGGTTCAACCGGACAGGATTGGACACTCCGCCACCAACTCCAAATCCCTGTACACGGGTATGACACCACACCGGCCCGCCCCAATCCCATGCCTTATATGGGGTGACGCGCGCGTCACCCCATATAGGACGTTCCGCCCGGCCCGGCCCGCCGCCAGACTTGGTTGTCGAACATCCGGTCTCGAACCGGACCACAGGAGGCAACCATGTTCCGGCGTCTTGTACCCAAGTCCCCCAGGGCCATCCGCCTGGCCCTGATTGCGGCGGCGCTGTTGCTCTCGGCAATTGTCGCCATTCCCGCCAGCGGCCTGGCCCTGGCCCAGTCCCCTCCCCCCACCGACGACATCAGCCTGGTCAACCGGGACCGGCAGCTGGTGGAGCGCAAGAAGGAGGGCGACTTCGTGGCCCGCCCCATCTTCAGCCGCCAGGTCGGCGTTCTCTACTACGCCATCCGCCACCCGGACACCGGCGACTGGCTGACCAACACCTACCAGGTCCGGGGCGGCGAGAAGCGCCTGGCCGAGGGCTGGGAGTACACCTTCGAGTACCCGGCCCTGGGCGAGCAGCCCGAGTTCCACCCCGAACAGCCCCTCCTGCTGATGCTGGCCGTGCCCCGGCAGGGCGGCGGCGAGCGCCACGTCTTCTATGCCCTGATTCCCGTCCACCAGCCCAGGGGGTTGTGGGACCGGGTGCTGGGCGCCCTGGACCCGGACCGCTGGGCGCGGGCCGCCGCCAAATGGGTGGTCCAGGGGGTCCACGGGACCCTGTGCGGCGTGTTCGAGGGCGTGTTCCGGACGGACATCGCCAACTGCCGGGGAGGGTAGCCGTTATGGGAGACATCCTCACCGGAACCCCGCCGGGCCTCACCTACGCCCACCCCTTCGTCCAGCAGGCATGGTGGGCGGTGTGGGCCGTCACCACCGCCGCCCTCACCGTGATCCTGGGCTGGATGGGCCTGAGCTTCATCGTCCAGGAGCATCTCGGAAGACATCAATCGGGCTGGCGGGAGATGGTCCCCCGCCTGGTGCTGGGCCTGGTGGCCGCCGCGTCGTCATTGTGGTGGTGCGCCCTGGTCATCGACGTGGCCCACGCCGTCTCCCAGTTCATCGCCGCCACCCTGAACGTCACCCCCGGCGACCTGCTGCGGGCGCCCCTGTTCGCATTGCTGGCCGCCGTGGAGACCGGCGAGGTCGGCGTCGCCATTTTCATTGCCCTGCTCTACCTGGTCTTCGGCTTCTTCCTGCTCTACCTGCTGGTGCAGATGATCCTGCGCCTGGCCCTCATCGACATCCTGCTGGTGTTGGCCCCCATCGCGTTGGGTCTGTGGATCCTGCCCCACACGGCGGGCTGGGGCCGCCACTGGCTGCGCCTCTTCATGACCACCGTGTTCCAGCAGGCCGTCCAGCTCATCGCCGTGGCCTTGGGCTTCGCCTTCCTGGGCGAGTTCGCCGCCATCGGCGAGTTCGAGCCGGTGCAGGACCTGGTGTGGAAGCTGCTGATGGCCGTGGCCTTCATGTACCTGGCCGGCCGCGTCCCCTCGATGCTGGGCAACCACGGCACCTTCGACGCCTGGCTGCACACCCTCTATTTCGGGATGTCCCTGCCCGGCGCGGCCATGCGCTCGGCCCGCACCATCGGGCTGATCGCCGGCGGGGCCGCCGGAGGCCCGGCGGGAATGGGGGCGGCGGCAGCGGCGGGCGGAATCACCAGCGCGGGTGGCGCCGCCGGGGGCGCACTCAACTCGGCGGCCCAGAACGCCACCCAGCCCGCCCAGGGCGGACCCACGCCCCGCAGCCAGGGGCCGTAGCCCAATTCACGACAACCACCGGCGGGGAACGTGTCCCCGCCGTCCAACCCTCCAGGAGGTGCGCCATGTGCCAGTAGCGGAACTGAAACGACAGCGTTGAACTCCGAATGACGGAGCAAGAAATCGACACGCAAGGAGAGAAATATATGGGAGACCTGACACAGACCATATCGAACCTGGTGGGCATCCTGCTGGGACTGGTGGGAGTGGTGGGAGTGGGCTACTTCATCTACGGCGCCTACATGTACCTCACCGCCTCCGGCGCGCCCAACCAGATGGAGCGCGGCAAGTCCGCCATGATGACCGCCCTGGCCGGCATTGTCCTGGCCCTGGTGGCCTACGGCGTGGTGGAGCTGGTGATCAACGCCGTGGTGGGTAGCCCGGTGGAACTGGACGTGCCCGACCCCACCGACGGCGGCGGCGACTCCGGTGGCGAAACCAGCGGCGGCGAATAGGAGGGAAGGCATGAGAGAGCACGAAGTACCGACCCACGTGCAGGCCGAGGACAAAGCGCTGCTGTGGTTTACCTTCCCGCAGATCGTGGCGGTGGTGGCGACCTGCGCCGTGGCCTACGGCGTCTACCGCTACTTTCCCTTCGGCCCCTCGGGGCTGAAGCTGGGCATCGCCATCCTGCTGGGCATCACCGGCATCGCCATGACCGTGGGCAAGGTGGGCGGGCGGGGGCTGCCCCTGGTGGCCGCCGACCTGCTCAAGTTCAACCTGGGCGCCCGTCGCTACGCCGGGTGTCCGGCGGAGCTGGCCATCGGCGAACCGCCGCCCGTGCCCGAGGCGAAGCCCGACCCGCTGCGGCTCTTGGCGAAGAAGGCGGCGGGCAAGGTGGGCAATGCGGTGAAGGCCGCCCGGCAGAAGGGGCGTCGCCCCTTCCGTCCCCACAGCTGGTTCGGCAAGGGCCGCCGCCGCAGGGACGCCGGCGGCCAGCAGTTCCGGCCCCAGGAGAGCAAGCAGGAAAAGCCCCCGCGTCCGGCTCGGGGCAGGCTCTGGGGCCGCTTCCTGTCGTTCGCGGCGCTGGGCTTGCTGGCCGTGGTGCTGCTGCCCGGCAGCGCCCTGGCCGACGACCCTGAGGACAACCCCTACGGCGACGCCTGGCGGCTGGGCGAAATCTACTTCGAGCCGCCGGACCCGGTGCCGGGCCGCCGCGTCTACGTGGAGCGGCTGTCCGTCTCCGGCGACACCGCCGCCGTCACCCTGCGGGCCGCCCACGACCTGGACCTGAAGGGACGGGTCTTCGGCGGCAGGACCGGCCGGACCCTGAAGATGGGCTTCAACACCAGCCTCGCCGCCGGAGCGAGCAAGAGCTACAACCTGACCCTGGACGGGCCGTCGCCGTCGTTCACCTTCTCCTGGCAGGACGCATTGGGGTTCTCCGGCGCGGCGTCGCTGAAGAGCCATCAAATTCCCTACCCCCTGCCCTCGGTTGACGGTGAGCTGTGCGACCTGGAGGTCACCGCCCTGGAGTGGACGCCGGGGCGCATCGCCGGCGTCATCGCCTCGGAGTGCATCACCGAGACCAAGCACGAGGAGGACCTGCCGGTGTACGGCGGCCACTTCAGCCAGTCGGTCCCGTCCCTGCTGGACGCCGACGTCACCGGCATCGCGGGTACCGTCAGCGTCACGTGGGGCGGGCACTCCACCACGGCCACCTTCGTCCCGGACGGCGAGACTTCCTTCACCCTGCCGGTGGCCAACAGCCGGGCGGCCAACGAGCTGGAGATCACGGCGGACCTGACGGCCACCCTGAACGTCCCCCGGCCGCCCATGTTGCAGACCGTCCACCACCCGGCCCGCACCGACGTGTACACCCGCCGGGTGACCTGCCGCTGCGGTGAAAGCTCGACGGTCAAGACGGTGCGCATCTACGTCCATCACCCGGAGCACGTGCGGGCCGTGGAGAACCAGCGCGGTCCTGTTACCCGCACCCGCACGGAGAGCGTTCCCCTGGTTACGGCGTCGAATACGGCGCGAGCGGCGAACCTGGGCGCCGACGCCCCCTACCAGGCCCTCCACGTGCCCCCGCCCCAGCCGCCGCCCCCCAGGGCGGAGCAGACGCCGGTGGGCGGTTCCAACTGGTGGAGCTGGCTATGGCGCCGCGACTGACCACATTGCTGCTGTCCGTCGCCGCCCAGGCGCCGGAGGACAAGGCGGCCGCGATGCAGGTTGCCTTCGACGCCGCGCTCACCGGCATGGCCTACGTGGGGGTCGGCCTGTGCTTCTTCGGCATCGTCTGGGCCGGGTTCCTGCTGATGGCCGAGGGCGCCGAGGGTGAGGGCAGAGGCAGAGCGCGCAACGCCGTCCTCATGGCCGTGGTCGGCCTGGTGGTGGTGCTGCTGGCCAAGGGCATCGCCGCCGGCATCATCGGCAGGATCATCGAGGTCCTGCCCAGCGCATAAGTCAACCCGAATCAATCTGGAGGTGTGAATGGTGAAACTGACGCTACCCAACCCGAAGGACCTGGCCCGGCGCTGGCCGCCGGGCCGGTCCCAACCAGAAGAGACTGACGAAGCGGCGGAGACTGAATCCGCCGCCGAACCCAAGTCTCCGCCGCCCCTCCCCCTGTTCTTCATGCTGTCCCACCTGGAGGGCGACGGCCCGGTCAGGCTGGACGGGGTGAAACTGGCGGTGCTGGAGGTGATGGGGCTGGAGCTGGACGAACCCAAGCTGGGCGCCTTCGCCGGTTCCCTGAACGCCGTGGACTTCCCGGTGCAGCTGCTGGTGCGCCAGCACCCGCCGGTGCTTTCGACCCTCCGCAGCAACCTGACGGCCGCCCAGCCGGACGATTTGCCCCGTCAGACGAAGGACGCCGCCGACAGCCTGGGACGGCTCTTGACCACCCTGGAGAACCGGGAGGGCATCCTGGACCGGCGGTTCTACGCCGTCTGCGAGCACGCCCGCGCCGACGAACTGCGGGCGCTGCTGGTCCGCGCCGGGCTCGGCGTCTTTCCCCTGAACGGCGAAACCCTGAAGCTGCTGCTCCTGGCCTGCGCCCTGGGCGGCTCGCCCCAGGACAGGGACGAGGACGCCGAGTTGGAGGTCGAGGTCAACCGCCGGGACATCCGCATCGGCGGGAAACTGGTCCGCTCCCTGCACCTGGGCAAGTGGCCCCGCAGTCTCGCGCCCGGCTTCCTGCAAGGGCTGATGGCCGCCGGCGCCCCCATGGACCTGTCGGTGCACCTGGGCGCCATCCCCACGGAGCAGGCGGCCCGCACCCTTGAGTGGCAGAAGGTCCGCTTCGAGTCCGCCCAGTCCCTTTCCTTCAAGCGGGGCCGTTCCATGTCGCCGGAGGCCGAGATCGCCCTGGAGGACGTGAGCCGTCTCAGGGACGAGGTGCAACGGGGAAGGGAGAGGCTGTTCCACGCCTCCCTGTCGGTGACGCTCCACGCCGACAACCAGGACGCCCTCAAGGACCTGACCCAGAAGGCCCGGGCCCACTTCGCCGCCACCCTGGGCAAACTGGACAACCTGGCCTTCCGGCAAAGGGAGGGCCTGCTGTCCACTTTGCCCCTGGCCCTGAACGCCGTGGCGGTGTGGCGGACACTCGATACATCGTCATTGGCCCGGCTGTTCCCCTTCTCGCCGCCTGACCTGGACACCCGGAGCGGCACCCTCTACGGCATTGATCTCAGAGCCTGCGCCCCCATCGTCTACGACCCCTTCGACGGGACGCACCTCAACGCAAACACGGCGGTGCTGGCACGTTCCGGCAGCGGCAAGAGTTTCGCCACCAAGCTGGGCGTGCTGCGGGGGCTGTGCCGCGGCGTCAGGGCCTACATCATCGACCCGGAGGGCGAGTACACCGACATGGCCCGCGCCGCCGGTGGACGGGTGCTGTCGCCGGGCGTCCCCGGGCAGGGCATGAACCCCTTCGTCATCGACCGGGGCGACTCGGAAGAGTTGCTCCAGCGCATCGGCAGCCTGCGCCGCCTCATCGAGGTGATGGTGGGGGAAAGGCTCAGCGCCGAGCGCCGTTCCTCCCTGGATCACGCCCTGGCGGGTTACTACTCCGAAAGGCGGGAGCGCACCGGGTTCCGCGACTTCTACGCCTACCTGCAAGAGGAAACCCCGGAAATCGCCCTCCTGCTGCGCCCCTTCGCCACCGGCAGCCTGCGGGACCTGCTCTCCGACGAGGGCGACGACCTGCTGGCCCGCGAAGCCCTGGTGACGGTCTTCGACCTGCACCTGCTGGAACCGGAACTCAGACCGGCGGCGGCGATGGTCTGCACCGAAACGGTGTGGGCCGCCGCCGCCCAGGACCCCCGGCCCCGCCTGCTGGTGGTGGACGAGGTGTGGAGCATCATGCAGCACCCGGAGGGGGCGGCCTTCATGGTCAGCATGGCCAAGCGCGCCCGCAAGCACCGCCTGGGACTCCAGTTCATCACCCAGGACGTGCAGGACCTCCTCTCCGAGGATTCCTCAAGAGCAATCACCGGGCACAGCGGTCGGGCATTGCTCCAGAACGCCGCCTTCAAGCTCTTGCTCCAACAGGACGCCGCCGCCGTCAGCACCGTGGGCGAAGCCTTCGACCTGCCCGAGGAACTGCAACGCTGGCTGCTGTCCTGTCCCAGGGGCGACGGGCTGCTGCTGGCTCGGGGCAACCGCTTTCCCGTGCGCATCGAGGCCACCCCCGAAGAGACCGAGGTCATCGAGTGGCGGCCCGGCCCGAGGCGCTGACCCCCGAACCCGAGATAGAGCCAATCAAATAAGGAGCGAGGTAAACGTTATGAGTATCAACGTGAGAAACATCATCCTGGGCGAGCGGCAGACCCGAAAGCCCCCGGCGCTGGTGGCGGTGACGCCCCACCGCCAGGGCGAGCGCACCCTGCTGGGGGTGGAGAACCTGCTCCAGTCCGTCGCCGTCCCCGAACCCTTCTCCCTGGAACTGGCCGCCGACATGGACGGCGTCACCCTGCTGGCCCGCTGCCAGGACGACCGGGTGGTCAAGCAGCAACTGGCCGCCCACTACCCCCAGGCCCGGGTGCGCCAGGTGCCCCCCGAGGACGACCCCATGCTCCGCCGGCCGGGCGAACTGGCCTGGGGCCTGACCCTGCGGGTGGACGGGCCGGAGTACGTGCCCCTGCGCACCTTCAGGGACGACGACCTGCTGGACCCGGGCTCCGACCCATTGCTGGCGGTCATCGGCTCCCTGTCCGCCCTGCGCCCCGGCGAGCGGCTGGTCAGCCGCCTGCTGCTGCGCTCTCTGGGTCCCGAGTGGTCCCAGCAACACCAGGCCCGGGCCCACAAACGGGCCGTGCCGGAGAACCGGGAACCCTCCTACACCTATCACACCAAGCCGCTGCAACTGGACGGGGTGACCATGGCCGTCCTGGGCGCCGGCGGGCTGGCCGCCCTGCAGGGCTACCTGTGGGTGCAGGACGGGGAGATTCTCAAGGCGTCCATGCTGGGCCTGGGCAGCGCGCTGGGCCTGGTGGTGGCCGGCTGGGGCTGGTGGCGCTGGCGGAAGGCTCGCCACCGAGTCTACGACCCGTTGCTGATTAGGGAGAAAGTCTCCCGCGTCGCCTTCGACGCCGAGTTGCAGCTCACCGCCTTCCTGCCCGCCGAGGAGGGCGCGGAGCGGGCCGGCGACCTGCTGGAGAGCGTGGCCGCCGCCTACCGGCACTACGACCACCCCGCCGGGGCGCGGTTCAGGGCGGGCCGGATCAGGCCCCTCCTTCCGGCGGCGACGCTGCATCCCGCCGGGCCGGGGCTGTTCGGAAGGCGCAGCGTCCTGGGGGTGCGGGAGGCGGCCGCCCTGTGGCACCCGCCGGGCGAGGGAGACGAGACGCCCCTGGTGGAGAGGTCAAGCTCGCGGGCGCTGGCGCCCCAGGCCCGCAGCGTCAGGATCGGCGCTCTGGTGGGCGACGCCACCGGCAGCGCTCCCCGGGAGGTCAACTTCGCCGAGGACCTGCTCCGGCGCCACCACCTCTACGTGGCCCGCACCCGCATGGGCAAGTCCACCCTGATGCACCGGATCGTGGCCCACAAGCTGAGGGAGAAGGCCGCCGGCCGGGACACCGACGCCATCATCGTGGTTGACCCCCACGCCGACCTGGTGGCCGGGCTGCTGGAGCAGGTGCCGGAAAGCCTCGCAGGCCAGGTGCGGCTCATCGACCTGGCCGACGAGTCGGGCGCGCCCGGCGTCAACCTGCTGGACACCCGCGTCTTCGCCGACCGGGACCGCACCGCCGACTCTGTGGTAAGGGTCGCCAAGGGGTTGTGGGACCAGTGGGGTCCCCGGATGCAGTCCATCCTGGAACACACCGTCAAGACCCTCCACGAGGCCAACGAGGGGCGGGCCGAGGCCGAACAGTACACCATCCTGGACGGGATGCGGCTCATCTCCGACGGCAGGTTCCGGGCCGAGGTGCTGGGCCTGGTCGGCGACACCTACCTGCTGGACTGGTGGGTGAGGGACTTCGACAACTGGCACCGCCAGTACCGCTCCGAGGCCATTGCCCCGGTGCAGACCCGCCTGGCCTACTACGCCTCCTCCAAGCGGGCAAGAGCCATCCTGGGCCAGTCCCGCTCCACCATCGACATCCGGCAGACCATCCTGGACGGCGGCATCCTGCTGGTGTCCACCGCCCAGGGCAGCGTGGGCCGGGACGTTTCCGCCCTGGTGGGCGCCTCCCTGCTCAACCTGGTGGACTCGGTGATCAGGGAGCAGGAGAGACTGCCCCTGGACCGGCGGCGCGGCGCCCTGGTGGTGGTGGACGAGATGCAGTCCATGCCCGGCGTCGATTACGAGTCCATGCTGTCGGAACTTGGCAAGTACGGGGCCAGCTTCATCCTGGCCACCCAGAGCCTGGCCAAGCTGGACGACCTCTCCCCCACCATGCAGGATACCATCCTGGCCAACGTGGGCTGCCTGGCGGTGTTCCAGGTGTCGGGCAGCGACGCCCGCCGCCTGGTCTGGGAGCTGGGCAAGGACCGGGTGTCCGAGGACGACGTCACGTCGTTGCCGGTGCACCACTGCTACGTGCGGGCCACCGTGGGCGCCGACCGGCTGCCGGCCTACTCCATGATGGTCCGGAAGCCGGAGCCGGGCGATCCCCGCGTCGCCGACCGCATCAGGGAGGCAGCCCGGGACTACACCACCAGGGCCGGGGAGATCGCCCTGGGGAACGCCGATGCGGAGGAGAAGCTGGGCGAGTACCGCCGGCTGCTGGAGGAGCGGCAGAACGGCGCCAATCCCGCGCCGCCGCAGGAACCTCCCCAGGAGGACCCCGGCCCAAATCGCAACAAGCAGCGCAGCCGGCACAACCAGCCGGGAGAGGATGGCGATGACGCCGACAGCGGCGAGAAAGAGGTGGCGGAATAACCCTGACCGAGTGCGAGGCGGACCTGCTGCGCCGGTTGGCGGAGACGCCCTTCGCCGATCGGCTGGACCTAGCGGCCCTATCCGGCTGGTCCCGGGGCGCGGTCTACGCCGCCATGGACCGGCTCACGGAAGGGGGGATGGCTTCGGCCATCCCCCACGCCGCGCCGCTGCTGCCGCCGACCCGCCGGTACTTTCTGACCGTCGAAGGACTGGCGGAGGTGGCGGACTTGGAAAAGGTTTCTCAGGATGTCCTGCTGCACCGGCGTCCCGTTTCCTCCCGGTGGCAAAGAGTATTGCTGGAGCGGCTGGACGCCCTGGGCGTCATCTACCGACTGGCTGCCGCCATCGCCAACGTCGAGTTCCCCGTGAGCCTCCGGTTGTTTCGGGCCAGGCCCGCCGACGCCGGTATCGTCCTCCCCGGCGGGCGCAGCCTCGCCGTGGTCCGCCAGGGGAACACCGCCGACCGCACGGGCTTCGCCAAGCGGCTGTGGCGGCTCAGAGAGGGACCACGACCCGGCGGCCTCCTGGTCTTGGCCCCTGACTTGGTGAGGCTGCGCCAGGCCCGCCGGATGCTGGCCGGGGCCTCATTCCCGGTCTTCACAGCACTGGAGCGGGACGCCGCCCAGGGCGGCCCGGACTCCCGGTTGTGGTTTCCTCCTTCGGTCCCCGCTGCCCTGGACCTGCGCTCGGCGCTGGCCCGCCTGGAGCGGGGCGCCGGCCTGCCGACGGAGGATCCCGAATACCAGCCTCAGCTGCCTCCCGTTATCGGCCTGGACCTTCCCTCCGCCGCCGCTCCCCGCTGGCTGCTGCCCGCCCTGCTATCTTCCGCCGAGAAGGGCGCCCTGGACCTGCTCTGCGACTGGCCCTGGGCCTCTCGGCAGGAGCTGTCTGGTATCATGGGTGTGTCGGCGCGGCGGGCGTCCCAACTCCTGGCTAGGCTGGGGGAGTTCGGCCTGGTCGGCCACGCTGGCGGACAGAGAACCCAACGGCTGGCCGTCACGGATAGGGGTCTGGCGCTGCTCGCCCGCCGCGACCGCGCCCCCTTGGGCGCGGCACGGCGGCGCTGGAGCATTGCCCCGCTGGACGTGGCGAAGCCGCTGACCTGGCGCAACGTCTCCGGCTCCCGCAGCCGCCAGTTGCTGCGCAACGTGGAACACACCGGCGCCGTGCACCGGTTCCTGGCGGCCCTGGCGGAACAGGCCCGCGCCGCCGGGTGGCAGGTGGCGCAACTGGACCCACCCCGGCGGACCTCCCGCTACTTCCACTATGACGGGCGGCTGCACTCGGTCCTGCCCGACGCCTTCGGTATCATGCGTCGCGGCAACGCGACGGTGCCCTTCTTCTTGGAATGGGAGCGCCGCGCCGTGCGCCCCGTCACCATGGCGACCCGCCTGGCCCCCTACCTTCGGTATTATTCCTCCCACCGTCCCCTGGACGACCACGGTGTCCAGCCCATCGTCCTGGTGGTATTCGACGACGAGTTGGCCGCCACCCACTTCCTGAACCTAGCCCGGCGGGAGATGGACCAAGCCGGCGTTGAAGTTCCACTGCTGGTGTCCCACCGGGCGGCATTGGAAGGGCTGGGACCGATGGGAAGGGCCTGGCTCGTAGCCGGGGACTGGGAGCGCCGCCATGCCTTTGCCGCCATTGGCGATTCAGGGGATTGACGAGAGCATAGGGAGATCCACATCGCAGGGGAGACCGACTGCCAGAGAGGCCTGGGCTGTGGCGTGGACTTCAGGGACCACTCTCCCGCCAGTGAGGGTATCATCGCCCCGCGTCCAACTCCGGCAGTATGGACCCGGGCTGAACTATCACGAACAGGTCCCCTTGAGCTATTTCCAGCAATGGCGCACCCGACCCGCCGTCGCATGTCATCGGGAGCCGGTGGCTGTCCGGCGGCAATGGGCGGGTTCGTGTTCGAGATGGATGCTGTACACCGAACCGTGTTCCGCCTTGGTAGACCACCCATCGGTCCGCCGGCGCGAGGGGCGTGCTGTCCGGTTCCCATGCTCACGTGCGATCCAACTTCCGCGCCAAGGATAGCTGTCATATATCTAACCCCTATTTGTTCAGAGATTCCTTAGAATGCCTTTGCCCTGAGTTTATGCACAATAGGGGTGTGGCTCCACGAGCGCCAGAAGATTGAGCCTGATTGAACCGGCGTCAGCCGATAGGTCAACCGTAGCAAACCTTATGAGGTGGCCTTGGACAACCATAGCTTCATCGACTGCTTTGTTGATGGCAGGGTGCATCAGCACGCCCATAGAGGTGAGCGACAATGGATCGTCATGGGCTTCTTGAGTTTTAAGGTAGGAATAGAGTTGGTAGAGGTAGTCGCTTCGTAGTGATTCGGGTCGATACCGACCTGGGGAAAGTATGGAGTTAAACTTGGTGTCGATGATTATTCGGCGTTGAAGCGCAGGGTGATTTAGCAGAATATCGGTTTTCATTGACGGGAGGATGTTGCCAATACCTGGAGTAGGATTATCCATAGGCCAACGAATTGTTTTGCCGTGGGATACCTGCCACCCGTCCGGCGAAAGCGTCACTTCATAGAAGCCAGCGACGCCCTTTTCGAAAAGTCCACGAAGCCACTCAATTCCTCTGAATGGCTCGGGAAGCAGCACATTGCCGCTGTCCTCATTGGGCAGGGCCAAATCAAGGGCCAGCTTGGCGGCATAAACCATAAGGCGGTCGCCGGCGTCGAAATGGCCGAAGGAAATAACCGAGACCTCATTACGGGAGGGCGCCTCGTTGAGGACACCCAGGCGCGCAAATCGCGCCGCCAGGGAGCGACAACGGTGGGCCAGTTCTTCTCTCTGGACTATTGCGGCAAGCCTGGACAGGGCAGCCAAGACCAGACGATTCCGTGGCGTATCAATAGTCAGTTCCTCGAACCGGCAGGCCACCTTGCCCTTTTCCAGCAATCGACGGGTTTCGGTGCGACGCAGGTCAATTCGGCCCCGCACACGATCTATTTCCGCCTGCTGTGTTCTCCATCCGAAACTCAGGTTGCGGGCAAGACGGCGTTGCACTTCATGGGTCAGAATTTCTGCAATCAAGTCGGCAATGTCGTCCGGGTTTTCTTCCACCTCAACCCGCTGTTGTTGGTCAAGCTGGCGAAATAAATGCGAAGCATATAGCATTAGCAACCAAATGTTTCGGATGGGAATCCGTAGATTTCCGGACGTTACTGTTCCAACCATTACAGACCGCTCCTCAAATCGTCCTTGGCTTTCTGTGCAGTGTCTGGGGAGTCATACCAGCATTCATCCAGCAGCGGGCCGATTTCCTTTTTAACCACGCGGTCAAACCAGTCGCTGGCATTGGGTATGGAAAAACCGATGGGAGGCGTAACAAAGCTGTGCCCAATGCAGAATTGCCGCCCCAAGCTCTTGTCGTCGGTTATCTGTCGGTTGAGGTCCAGCAGCCTTCTTTCAATCCGTTCCAGGAAAGCCACTTCGATACCGCAGGTCAGGCTTACCCATTCTCGCCATTTCGCGCCAAAGACAGGTTCCAACTCTTCAAAGGCGAAGCGGCGGCGAAAGGCCAAGTCCACCAAGGCCAACGAGCGGTCAGCGGTGTTCATGGTCCCGATTACATAGAGGTTGGGAGGCACGAAAACCCGTTCATTGTCGGACTTGCGGTAGCTCAAACCAAGACCTTCCTCTTCCCTTCGCTTGTCCGCCTCTAAAAGCGTAAGCATCTCGCCAAAAATCTGCGCCGGATTGCCCCGATTGATTTCCTCAATGACAACTACATAAACCGAATTTGGGTCATCGCGCGCCGCATCAACCACGTTAAGGAAGGGGCCGTCTCTTAACTCCAGCCGCCCCTCCCCGGCAGGCCGCCAGCCCCGTACAAAGTCCTCGTAGGAAAGGTTGGGGTGAAACTGGACTGCTTGCATTTGTCGGTCATCCTTCCGCCCCATTAGAGCATAGGCCAGTTTACGGGCAAGCCAGGTCTTTCCGGTACCGGGCGGACCTTGAAGAATAAGGTTTTTCTTCATCCACCAGTGTTCAAGTATATCTTCCAGTCTGCTACGCTCGAGAAAGCAGCCTTCGGAAAGAATGCTGTCAATGGAGTATGGCTCTGCCGCGAGGTACTCTGGATCTGAAACTATCTCCTCCTCTGTAACTTCCAAGTCAACAGGCATAGAAGAATCTGTCTGGTCAGCACTGACCCAGCCCCATTGCCTCAGAAAACGATCATAGTCTTGCCCTTTATCGGCAAATGCAAAATCTATAAGTCCATTTGCTGCCCATGGAATGGTACCTTGTCCAGGCAAGACATCCCAAATTGTATTTCTGTTAGTATAGAAGTACCATTCACGTTTAGACCCTAAAGGAGTCCAGTTAACGTGAACTAAGCAACCATCTCCAGGATTCTCAGTGATGATGCCTCTCGCTTTAATTGCCATTGTAGATACGTATTTGCCACCATTATCGAAGGGAAGTCCATTCTTCCTTATGTAGGCTGATTTAATGGCAATGCGGTCTCCAGGGCGCATAGAATTAACCTTGTTAAATAGACGGTCATCCCCGTTCATGCCCCATCCATTTTCCCAAATGCCTTCCCGCAGAAAACGGTCAGTTTGGTCCTCCGTGCCACCATACGATGCGCCCACAAACCAGCAAGGTCTCTGTTCGGCATTTTCAGGTCGTGAAGTCATTGTGTCCTCCTCTCCGATTGTTGGGGTGTACTATCAACATTTTCTTCTATGGATTATGCACTAGGGATCGAATGGTGCGATGACACACCTTCACCCTCCGTCATTGACTCCCCATCCACCTCGCCCTATTATAGATCCGCCACAGGGGTGATAAGTCCTCGATGACAGGTGCCTTATGACTTCCCGGGCAAAGGCTCCGGTGGCCCCTGAAGTTCAGGAACTTCCAAAGTACTTATAGATGCTGACCAACAGCCTTCCATCCAGGTTCAACTCGTGGGCCAGACAGTCCTCATTATCCCCCGTCAGGCACCTGCCTCCAGCGAGACGTACGAAGTTTTCATAGTCGCGCCGGTTGTCGTTCCCCTTCCGTTCATCGAACTCGTTGGTGCGAAAGACGGCGTTGGAACTAGGGACCCTCCTCTGCGGGAAGGACTTCCACTATGCGTACAGAGGTCACCAGCCTTTGGGGAGGCTCCATGAACAGCACTCCCCTCACCGCGTACTGGCCGGCTGGGACCGGATGCCCTTGGTTGTCCACCTGGTCCCACTCTCCGGAGAGTAGCAACGATTCCCCGGGATCCAGAGTCTTCCGGTCCAACGGCAGCTGGCGGACCTTGGCACACAGCCAGTGCCAGACCTCGGTCCCGTCGGATTTCGAGACAACGAAGTCATAGGGAGGTCTACCTCCAAGAAAGAACCGCACGGTGTCTTCGCTCTTGTTTTGGATAAAAAGATTCAGCGACAATGCTTTTCCATAGGGGACCCGAGGCGCTGCCTGAACCGATAAAGTGATTGCGTCCCGGAAGGAATCATCCACTATCTCATTAAGGTAGCCGATCTGCTGGAAGGCTCCCGTGCAGCCAATCCCTATGTCAAAGGCGTCTCTCGGCACGTCGATGCTTGACAGGGCCGCTTCCATTTCCTCTCGCGCCCCACGTCTGGGTAACATCCTGATCTTGATTCGTCGTGCCGCCTCGTCCAACCCGGTCATGACAATGCCCTGAACCCGGATGATCACGTCGCCGTGGGAGTTCCACCACCGAGCAAGCTGGGCCATGGTGTAGTCCGATACCGGCCTCGTTGGCACCGGTCTCACTGTAGCCGTCGCTGGGGGAGTGGGAACCGGAGTACATGCCAACAGAATTGTAGCGAGGACAAGGATGCTCAGGAGCGTGTTCTGCAATGGCTAGCGTTTCTCCCGGCGCCGTATCGGAACCAATAGGCGATTTCCAGCTCCAGATCACCGAGCAGACCAAGTAGTGCGCCGATAGATAATATGTGCCCTGGGCTACCGCCCCGGTGTGCGCCAATAGCAGTTCTTGTCTGGAAGACAGCAGGCGGAGGGCGTACTCCGGAGTACATTACGAAGGGCCCTTCGGTAACACTCTATTTTGAGGCAACACTCCAGGGCATCCAGTCCAAGACCACCTCCGCTTCGACGTCCAGGATTCGAGCCACCTTCCTCCTCGACACCAGAGAGCCTCCTGACCTACCACGTGTACCGTCGTCATTCCAGAACTCGTGGCTGCTCCAACCGGAGCCATCCCATTGCCGCCGCATTGATTCTCGAAACCTCCCCGCCACCACGTCGTCCAGGAGTTCCGTCAGCCTCTCGAATTCCTCTTCCGGCATTTCGTCGCAAGCATCGCAATGGCAGGTTGGAAATCCATCGGTTACCCAACGGCCGACCCGTACCTCCAAGCCAGGGGAATCAGTAAAGGCGATGGCAACCGGCGCGCAAGAGTCCTGCAACGGCGTCAGCCTCACCGTCGGTCTGGAAAGCGGGACGCGTTCCAATTCATCGTCCAGTCCGAAGCGCTCTTCAAGGGTCACGTCATACTCCGTTTGCAGGCGCGCCACCGTCTCCAGAGCCCAGTCGTGCAGAGGCTTGAATCGTTCCGGATTGGTGAACCGCGAGTAGGCGTCATCGAGAGGTTCAGCCGACTCCTGCCCCATTGCACTGTAGCTGAACCACCCGCCTTCCTGCCTGTCCGACCGATCCCGTTCCATATGATGCCTCGCAGACGTTGGACTTGTTTCCCGCAGCGGCCCGATTCCCTACGGAAAGCATAGTCGAATCCTCGACAGCGGGCGAACGACTGCGCATGGTTCGCGTGCCACTTCCACCTGACCCATCAGTCCGGCAGGTGCTGGGCCACGATCCCGTCTTCAAGGTCCCTGGTCTCCTGCGGCCAGTACGCCCTGGATAAGGTCAATCCCTGGCCGCGGTGCGTGGCCGACGAAAGATGGACCTCGGGAAAGGCATCCGCCAACTCCTTGATGTACCTGACCGGCAGCAACACGGCCAGGTGGTTGGGAGCAACACCGCTATTCTCGGAAGCGGGCACCACGTAAACGTTCTTTTCCTTCAGCCAGGCGCGGATGGACGAGATGGTGCCGGCGTCGGGAGCGTTCATGCCCACCACCACGCTATCATCCTTGATGATCATGGCGTACTGCGCGGCGCTCTCGGCGGGAACGCCGTTGTCAAATGCGGCAACCACCATGCGCAGCGAGTCGTAGGGTCGGGTATTGATGAACGGTTCCTCCGAAACGGGTTCAGGCTCCATTTCCACCTCAAACACGTCGGGCCGTTGCATCACCCCCAGTATCTCACCGGAGGGCAGGCCCCACGTGTGGGGTCCCACATGCTCTCCGCCCACGGACTCGATGAATTCCTCAAGGCTCGGGTTGATGTCAAATTCGGTGTAAGAACCGATGGAGACGGTTACCCTGTCCGGTACGGGAAGGCCCTCAGCCTCCCTGTGCAGTAGACCCCACAGGTAGGGGTCTATGTGCGTCGTGCCGGGGCCCGGGTCTATCAAGACCCGTTGGCCTTGCCTTGATTGGCCGGCGCCTCCCTGGCCCGTGGGACCGGAACTCTCCAACCCGCAGGTTTGGCTGGCACGGATGAATTCCGCTGGAGTCTCCCCCAAGCTGGCGCTCTGCATGACCTCTACCAACCTGACCGGTCCGCCCAGCGCTTCCAACATGCAGACGAACCCGGCACGGTCCCCAGGGGCCATCCCCAATCGCGGCGCATAGGTCTCCCATTCGGCGTCGTTCAGACAGGACACGGAAACGGCGAGGGCGGCCATGCTCAGGGCCAGGGAGTTGGCGGGAGCCTGTCCGGCAACGGAGGGCGCCAGCAGCGCCCGCAGGTCAAGGGGTACGAAACCCTCCCGAATGCACGCGGCGGTTTCCATCTCGAAGGACTCCACCTGCCCGACCAGTTGGGTCAGGAACAGCCGCAGCACCGTATCGTCCTGGAGGCAGTTGACGACGGCCGCCGTGACCTGCGGAGAGCCTCCGGGAGGCGGGTCTGACAGCGCCCCAAGTTCGCCAGGACCGATGCCGTTATCGCCGAGGCAGGTGCGCTCCCTGGCCGAAAGTTCGGCGAAGAACTGCTGCGGGTCGCCCAGTTCCACCGGGCTCAGACCGTCCGGCCGCAACCCCTGGCTCTCGGCGCCTTCAGGCTTGGGAAAGCCGAACTCGGTCTCGATGTCACATGCCCTTACCGCCTCCCCCAGCACCGCGCTCTCCTCCATCGTCAGACCGTCTCCCGTCGCGTCCGCTCCCGAGAGGACGGCGATGATGCGCTCGCCATATGGCCTCCCTTCCAACTCACCTATCAAACACGCGGTTTCGTCGGAGGTGAGCAAAGCGGCGAAGTCCCGTCTCGTGGAGGCGCTGTCCAGTTCCCGGAAGACGGGACCCTTGGAACCTTCTGATGCGGGCGCGGGTTGGCTGGCGGTAATCGTCGCTGCAACAGTCGCTGTCGGTTCAGTCTTAGGAGCCTCCGTCGGAGTCGCCGCTTCGACCGCCGCGTCTATGGTCGCCTGGACGTGAGATGTAGGGTCTGGATCAGATTCACTTCCGCAACTCAGCGTCGCGCCTGCCAACAGGATTGCTGCCGAAACAAAGGCGATGGGTCGGAGTATAGTTGATCCCAAGTCCATTCACATCCTCCTATTTCTGGATCAATCGGCTCCACGCTTTGGAACAACTTGAGGGTCAAGTGCCACATGTCGGGCTGGGATTGCACCGACTTTGACACGTTGGCTTTGAATTACACTAAGGATATTCTGAACAAGGTACGCGACAGCCTGAATTGTATCTGAATGTCCGGTAATGGGACGAAATCTCTGGTTCAGGGCTTGCCGATGGCCCGGGTCCTTCCGTTCCACCCTGTAGACTGGGCCGTCTGATGCGTTCGCTGGCCGGAAGCCCCCGCAGGATAGACGCTGGGCCTACTACGCTCTTGGCTGTCCCTCGGCCGTAAGCAGGTTGCCCAGACCGAAGAGCAGCACCAGCCTTTCGGTGTTCTTCGCCAGACCCCGGTTCTGCCGGGGAATCAGATCGTCCACCCGTTCCAGGAACAACTCCTGGCGGGTCTTGCTCTTCTTGCCTTGGTATTCCAGATCGGAAAAAGTCGGTTGCTTCATCGAATTACCATCCTCTATAGTTCCTTGCCCGGTTCACCTTATTTTGTCATAATTATTCCAACTTGTTCAGAGGATTCTAAGGAACCGTGGCTATGTTGCCTTTCACAACATTAGCAGAGGTTCAACTTCAGAATGGAGATACCCGACGACTTTGACATGACCGAGTGGGAATTAGTACATGTCCAGAATGGCATCCCCGATAGTTCCTTGCCCGAAGGTCAACGCATAGGCGCCGACTGGTTCCCCACGCACTATAAAGTGTTCCGAGAGCTGGATTTTCTCCGGTATTGGCAGCTCTGATCAGCCACTCATGACCTCGTTGCCACATAAGCACAGGGGTACGACCGAAAAGAGGACTGCCGTGCTTCCATTGCTCTAGAAGCTATTTCAAAATTCGATTAGTGAGCAGGATTACAAAGGCCAGCAGGACGAAGCCGAAATAGAGATGCGCTTTTCTCTCGTATCGAACTACCAGCCGACGAAAGTTGTGCAACCAGGCGAAGGTCCGTTCGACTACCCACCGATGGCGGTAGTTGGACACCTGAGCTTTCCGGCCCGGTCGCGGCCTTTTGCCACGTCGTTCCGGGATGCAAGGCTTGATTCCCCTCCGCCGCAACCGGTTTCGGAATGCTCGAGAATCGTAGCCTCGGTCGGCTACCAGTTCCCCGGGACGACTGCGGGGTCGTCCCCTGGCCCGCGGTACCCTCACCGTTGCCAAGGTAGCCTCGGCCAGAGTGATCTCCGCCCGCTGGGCGCTGGCCACCAAGGCTCCCAGAGGGGTTCCCTGGTTGTCTACCACCAGCATCAGTTTGGTGCCCTTGCCCTTGCGGGTCAGTCCTACCTGGTCTCCCCCTTTTTGGCTGGGGCGAAAGTGGCATCCAGGTGGGCCCGTTCCCATTCCAGCCTACCTTGGGCATCCAGAGTGCCCAGCAGAGTCCGCCAGATATCTTCCCAGACCCCTTGTTCCTGCCACTGGTTCAGTCGTCGCCAGCAAGTCACGGAACTGCCGTACTCTCCCGGAAGGTCCTGCCAGCGGCAGCCCGTGCGCAACACATACAAGACACCATTGATGGTGCGCCGGTCATCGGCTCTGGGACGCCCCCTCCGCTTAGGCGCTGGCAACCAAGGCTGTATCAGTTTCCATTGGGCATCGCTCAATTCCTGCTCCACCGTTCCACCCCACACTTTCCCTTTGGTCAGGAGCATAAACCTTATTCGGTATTTTTGAAATGGCTTCTAGTGAAGTCAACGGTCAACGACCCTATTTGGGATATGAGCAAGTAGGGGCAAGCCAGACCAAGCAATTCGAAGCTCTCCCCGCTCGCGGTCCGTATCACAGGGCCGCAACGGTCAGACGACCGCCTGGCCTGAGGTGCCCATAAGGTCAAGGGATAGGGTTGCCTGGACCCGCCAGCGATGCTAATGACTTTTGCATTTGACCAAGTGATTACATGGGTCCTGCCCGGCGCAATCGGGCTCGCAGGTTACGCGCTGTTGTTGGTGGGGTTCTTCATGCTGACCAGGGCGGCGCTAAAGGTTTTGGGGCCGATGGACTCCATCCTCCGCATGAACATCGGCAAACGAATCAGGCTGGGAACTTGGATCATGGGAGCAGGCTTTTCCCTCTTGGTTCTACGGGAGCTTATGCTGTTCATGGTCGCCGCCCTGGCCACCGGCGGTGTGGCAGTTGGCGCCGGCAACTTCTGGTCATACGAGGACCGGGGCGGGCAGGCTTCCGCATCCGCCTCCAGCGAGGCCGACACGGTGGTTGCCACCGCCGGAGGGGTGTCGATTACTCTGGGGGAATTGCAGGAAGAACTGATGCACCTTCAACAAAGTAAAGTGGAGCATCTTCAACTAATGGAGCAGATAGCATCCGGAGAGTTTCAGGAAATGGGAGAGGAAACGGAGAAGTCCACTGACTTCTTGGAAGCTCTACACAACCTGGGCCTCAAGTGGGGTGATGATAACGTCGCCTTGTCAGGCCTGATAGAGGACCACGTCCTGTATCAAAAGGCCGTGGAACTCGGGTACGAAGCGACCGAGGAAGAACTGGAGGAGAACATAGAGTGGGCGCGCGACCTTTACGAACGCGGCGAGTGGAGCGAGTACAATCAGGTATGGGTTGAGTCGGTCGGGGCAGACCACTACTTTGAAAACATATACCCCGCACTGGTGGCCCGCTCAATGGCGACCGAGAAGCTCTATGAGGGTTTGGGCAAAGAGGTAGGGACTCGGTACTACGACGGGGAGCCGCCCCTCCGGTACCAGTTCGAAGAAGCGGTGCTGGCCGAGGCCGAGATCATCGTGCTGGAAAGTGAGGACCACTCGGCGACGCTGGACGGGGTCTTGGGATTCCTGGGCGACGTCAGGGAGACCTACATAGCCCGCTGGCAGGAGGCAAACGGATACTGATGGGTTTCACTCTGGATATGCTGGGAGTGCCGGACCACCAGGGCAATGTAATCGCCCCTGGGGCCGTGGGCGAGCAAACCGCGCCCGTCTTTTGGGCCGATGGCACTCCCTTAGGCCGCACCCAAGAATCCGAGAACAGGGCTGCGGTCGAGGTGGATTTCGAACTGAGCGACCCGCGACTGCGCCCCGAAGACTGTGACCTCAATCTGCCGTTCGTATCAGAAAGCTCAGAATGGGATTCGGACGCTGGGCTGCTTCAAATTCGGAAGGCGAGGGTTGATTCCGTGGATCTTTCTATCATAGAGGCAAAGCCCCTTCGTTGATTGCGCCCTCGGAGGCTTCACATGATCTTGGTGGCGACTGCCGCACTCGTCCTCGTCCTACTCGGCATCTGGTGGGTCACCCGGAAGCGGGGGCCGACCGGGGAAGAGCGTATGGAACTGAGCCGCGCCGAGAACAAGGTCAAGGTCTCGGACCCGATTACGCGGGGCGACATAGACGTGCTGGAGCGGTGGGGGTCAAAGTTGCTGGAGGACGCTATCGAGCTGAGGCGGGCCCAACTCCAGAGGGGGGACCATCCGGAGCAGCGGTAGCTTTCAACATGAACATGCCGGGAGAGCACAGCATGGACCTTTTTGGACTTGGCATTATCGCCGCCTTCCTTCTCGTTCCTTCGGGCGTAGTCGTCATCGTTGGTCTCATCATTCTTCGGGCAATCCGGTGTCTCAGGGAGGATTTGGTGGACGCCGGGTTCGTAGATGGCCAGCGGGGAGATGGGAAGTGAAGGCCGTATCCCCCACCAGCTATTACCTGCTTTAGTTGTGCTCACCTTGATCTTGGCTGCGGCCTGTGGCAAGCCGGAATCTCCCGCGCCATCTCAGACTGAGGCAAAGGGCGCCAATTCGGTCATCACAGTCCACGGCCATCTGCCAAACTTGAGTCTGAAGGAGATGGTGGCAGAGTCTGACGCGGTGGTCATCGGTACCCTGGATGAAGAGTTGGGTACAAAACTTAAGCATGGGGGCAACGAACCTCGGCCTAAATTCTATTACCAGTACAAGGACTTTAGGCTCGCGGTCGAGGATGCCCTGTATCCCAGGGATACGTTCCCGGCAGAAATCGCCGTTCTGGTGGAGACTGGCATAGTTTCGGCCAGGGAGAACCAGAGCGTTCGGAACGATGACTCGGTGCCCACATACACGACGGGGGAGAAAGTCCTGCTCTTCCTGGAGAATCTGAAGGACCCCAAGTTCAACGCAGGACCAGGAAGGCCGGTACCGAGGGGATTCACTCTCGATAACTACTACCTGGGAATCGTGACTGCATACTATGGGAAGATGGAACCGGCAGACGGCAAATGGCAGGACAGCAGGTCAGGGAAATCCTTCACAAGAAAGGAAGCGGAGCAGGCCATCCTAGGAAGGATGGTACGGTGAAAGGTCCAATGCCAGTCCCGTATAGCGTAAAGTGCAACAAGTTTGGGGAGAACATTAGGGCCGACCGGCCTGACCAGATGGGCAAGGCGCAGCTCTGCACGTAGCCAGTGGTCAGTTCACCAAGCCTTGGGCCGAAGAGGACGATGTTCTCGTGATGCCCCTGAGCTGGTGGGCAAAGCAAGAGCTCTCAGTTCCGACTAGATACCATTTGACCATTTGCCAACGTATCGCTAGGTAGGGCAAACAGCCACATGGGAAAGTGGAAGAGGAATTCGATGTCATGGAAGAACAGACTGAAGTAGACAAGGAACACGCCTTCCACATCATTTACGACGCACTCAAGAGTACAGCCAGGTCCAAAGGAACGGCCTTCTATGGGGAATTGGCAGAGTTAATTAAGCTATCAGGGAGGTCCCACGAATTTCATAGAATTCTGGATTCAATTGATGCTCTGGAAAACCGTGAAGGGAGGCCGCTATTGAGCGCCTTGGTAGTGCGCCGGGACTTTAGGATACCTGGGAATGGGTTTTTCGAACAGGCAAAGACATTGGGTAAGTATGCAGACAGCACCGATGATACTGCCCGTGCATCGTATTGGGTCGAGGAAGTCCACAGAGTCTGGAATTATTGGGCCGACCATTAGCGGCGAACCTTAACCGGATTGGAGAGGGGATTTTGGCAAGGATGCATCAGGGGTTCCGTCCTGGGGATCAAGTGAGAGTCAAAACCGATGTGCTCCTAGGCTCAAATAACGGACCGGTCGCTGAAAAAGTGGGAACCTTTGTAAAGTACGTGCTGATTCACGTAGGAGTATAAGGACAGACTCACGAGTTGATTCCAAAGAATGTCGAATGGGTTGACGATGAAGGGTAAATTAGACTGGGACAAAGCCCATTCGATTAACAGAGGTCAGAACGGTTTGCAACCCCACCGCCCGCTATCGATAACCAACCTGCGACTGCCGACTATGATAAGTCCCTACTGCGAGCAGGAGATTGCTGATTTCGAGTCGAACTAAAACGAGGCTCAAGCGGCGATCTTCGTGGTCATCCTACGTCCTTACCGCAGCAAAGTCCTCGGCTTAGTCAACCATTTTGCGATGAATAAATGGCTTTCCTTAAGGATGCGCTCGAAGCTCCCGGGGTCGGGCGTTTCGGTGTCTGTGGGTGATTCTTCTCCCGGCGTAACGGCAGGTACGTCGGTGCCGAGTACGCAGAGTGGTGGAACGGCCATCCCTCAGGGTTGCGGTGCCTCCCTCCGGACGGCCGCAATCAGCGCCTTGAGCAGTGCGCGGTAGTGATTGGGATGCGGCTGACCTACCCTGAGTTTGAAGCCCCGGGATTGATTGCCAACCCGAATTGAACTAAGGCAATAGCACTGATTTACAGCGCAAAGCCCAAGGGCCAGAAATGGGGCTTGCTGGGAATGGGAACACAGACGGCGTACAGGGAGGGTGATATCGTTTGGTTCACGCCGCTTCCGACCTTAAGGAACATGGCAAATAGAGATTTCCTCCGATTCATTGGGTGGATTACGTTTCCTGCTCCACCCTGACCCCGGCTGTTTCAATTCTGTTCACAGGAGTCGAAGGACCAAGAAGAGATCTGAACTTATGAGACTGCGTTTAAGGCCATCGGAGAATGAACGGGATGCCCTGCTATTGGAGGCGGTGGAGTTGTCCGACGGCTCTGAGATTCCGGGCCCCAATGCTAACGAGCTGGTGCGAAGGCGGGACGGCACCGTCTTCAGGTCGGACATGGCGACGCTGGTCTTGCAGGAGCAGATACTGCTGGAGCTGAGGGCCCTGAGAAAGTTACTGGAAGGCCAGCCTAGCGAGACCAGTTCCGTGATTTCAGACCTGTTAGGAGCGCTGGAAGGCTTGGGCCAGATCGGCCCGGACGGCTGCTGCTTCTGCCCGACAGGTTTCGGGGCCCGCGTGGGGGAGGGCCATATCGACCGCTGCGCCCGAGCTAGGGCTGCCATCGACAAGGCCACGGAGGAGGTAGCAAAGTCCATTGATTAGCTTTCCGGCTTTTGCATCCACTGTTACGGCAATTTTGATTTCGGTTGGCTTGCTCTCATGCTCGGGTGAGCCGGCCCCTACGCCTCCCAGGGACCCAACCATCGCCGAAGCTCAATCTTACGTTCCCTTCCCCATTCAAGCTCCCAGTTACATCCCGGACGGCTACGAGATGGACCCTCACGTCAGTTTCCTTGATAGCCGACACTATGGAAACGAAGTAAAGGGAGTGCGTTTTGCCCTGCGGAAATATACGCCCCGCGGCTACAAGAATATCCACATAACACAGTTTTTGGCGGAAGGCACGTTCCCCTCCACCAAGGTCTATGTCGGAGAATATGTAACCGGAGAAATGGTAGACCTGGGCGGCTTTGAAGCCGAAGTAAGACAGGCCGACCTGGGAGATCAAGGCCCACTGGTGGCCGTGGAATGGGAAACTACACACGACGGCAAGAGGATTTTTTGGGCCGTAAGGAGCCATCTGGAGCTGGAGGAGACGCTTAAGGTGGTGCGCTCGTTTCGGACCATCGAATGATGACTCAACTGTCCCTGTTGTTCCAGGTTCCTGACCAAGTGGATAGTTGAATTAGGCGCAGTTGTGCAAGAGCGGTACGAGATGCAACCTGGAATTGCCTTCTGGGGAGGAAAGCTGATCATTGGCAACTGCCCTCAGCTTATTCTTCCACTGGTCGTGTTGGTCCTGCTTGCCTTACTATTGGCTTGTGGCGCCCATACTGGCGGGCTACGTGTCCCAGAGAGGGAATTCCTATACGCCTATGAGGGATTCGGGAATCAGCTCCAGCATGAACGTAAAGGCGATTTTGAATGGAAGGACGGCAGCGGTTGGCACGACGGTATCTCAAGCACACCGCCGCCCTTACCCATTCCCGCCGGTGACGTTCCCAGCACTGTTATGACCTGCGCTCAGGAAGAAGTGGTCAACATGATCGCTTTTCCGGACGGCGTGGGCCCCCATGAAGCGGAAGAAAAGCAAATGAGTAGAGCCGAGGAAGCCCGTCTATGGGAATCTAACTTCTCCGTCATAGTATGGGGAGAGGACTACCCCCAAGCCGGTGAATGGAGAGCCCAGGAGTCGTTCAACGAACGCTGCATCATAGACCCCTAACCTATATCCCCTTATAGCCGCTCATAAACTGGTCCGCTGAAACTCTTCAATCGATTGTAAATGGAAACCGTTTTGGTTGCCTATGTCTCGGAATAGCGAGCTCTTGCCCCCCATAATCCTGCTTTCCAGATAAAGGAATACATCAGCTTCTCCTCGCGCGAGGAAGTAGCACGTTAGCAAAACGGCGTTGACTGCCTACCGACAACCAACCCAATTACAATAGGCATGATCTGCCTGATTGTCGCTGGTTTCCTGTGGTGCGGAGTTCAGATTTTGGGACTGGAACGGTAACGAAGTTATTACTCAGCGGCTCCATAGACCCCATGGATGTCCAGCGGCGCCTGGAGCCGCAGGAACTCCTCGGGCACCCCGAAGTAGTCCGCCACCTCCAGGGAGCGTGTGAGGCCCTCCCTCACGGCCTCCCCGGCGTCGGTGAGCAGGGTGTGGGCGAAGTCCTGGGCCTCCCGCTCGTGACGGTAACCCAGCAGGGTGTTCCTGTAAACCCACAGCTGGTTGCCCGGGTGCATCACCTTGTGCCCCAGGGAGTGGGCGATGTACCAGCGGCTGTCCTCGGGTCCCAGAGAGTCGGCGACGCAGATGATTCCGTCCACCTCTATTTCCTTCTGTTTCACCAAGGGCAGCCGTTCCACCCGGTACCCCATGATGTTGGCCACCTCCTCAGCGTCCACCCGCCCGCTCAGACCCAGCTTGCGCCGCAGGGCGGCTCCCCTTCGCTGTGCCCGGGTCATTCTCCCGCCTCCGTCCGGCGCCGCCGTTCCTGGCGCACGAAGTTGATGAAGTTGTGGATGGTCTCGACGTCCTCCAGGGGCAGGCCCCGGATGGCATCGTAGAAGGACACGCTGGCCTCCTTGAGCAATTCGGCTTCCAGGACGTCCCGTCCCAGGATCCAGGCGGGGCTGACCTCCAACCGGAAGGCCAGCTCCTCCAGGTGCTCGTGCCTGGGCTTGACCCGTCCCGCCTCCCAGGACCAGACGGTCTGGGAGCTGACCCCCACCTGCCTGCCAAGCTGGGCCTGGGTCAAGCCCAGCTTGATGCGGGCCTCCCTGATCCGGTCTCCGATGTTCTTCCACTGGTACTCCCTGGCTTCAGGCATGAGCGGTTTCTCTCCCGGGGCTGGTCTGACTTGAGCCAATCCGGGAACAATAATAGCACATCAGTTCCCATTTCTCTTGACAGGCGGGATGGCGGCTGCCTACAATCATTCTAAACACGGTCTAACCGTGCTTAGATTACACCAGGGCCGGCAATTCCGCAATGACACGCCGACAGCGCACCGTGGTGAGGCTCAGGCCCCAGGCTCTCTGGGACCGCCTAGCCCTGCTGCACCGTTCCCAGAACTGGCTGGCCGACGAGTTGGGCATCAGCCGCAGCCACCTGTCCCGGCTGGTCAACGGGGAACGCGCCACGTCAGGCAGCCTTCGCCGCCGGATGCAGCGGGTCCTGGAAGTGGAGGATTTTTATGAGTTGTTCGTCATCGAGCGTCCCGCAGAACAAGAGTAGCGCCAGCCCGGATATATTCCGGCATCCGAAAGCCGTCGTCGTCGGCCGCCCCTTCCTCTACGGTTCCGGCGTGCTGCCCGAGGACTTCGTGCAGCGCCTGGAACGCCTGAGGCGGGCCACCGGCCTCACCCGCAACGGCTTCGCCGACGCCCTGGGGGTGGACCGCAAGCAGGCCCAACGCTGGAACGACGGCACCGAACCCTGCGGCGGGGCCATGCTCTCCATCGTCCGCCTGGCCGGGGCAGTGCCCGGCGGCCTGGACCTGATCATGGGCGACGGCTTCCTGGCGTCCCTGGGGAGGCCGTAGCGCCATGTCCCGCCAGAAGCTGCCCCACGAGCGCGGACTCTACGAGTTCCCCGACGATTTCCCCCAGTGCCTGGAGCGGTTCAAGGAGGCCAGCGGACTGTCCTGGAGCGAGCTGGCCCGCCGCCTGGGCACCAGCCCCCTCACCATCCGGCGGTGGCTGAACGGCGTCCAGCCCAGCGCCCGCTACCTGCTGGCCCTCCAGGACCTGGCCGAGGAATTGGGTCTGGCTCACCTGCTGCCCAGGGCCCGGGCCCTGCACCGCGATTAGCCCTTCGGGGTGTTCTGCGTCAACTACTCTTGCCATTTCGCATTCCCTAATGTCGTTAATCATGGGGGGTTCGCTCCGGCCCGCTCCTTTTCCTTTCACCCTCGTATCTCCTCTGAGCCGCGTCGAGTGGTTCACGGATGAACCACCCTATAGGCGGTTCCCGCAGAGGCTACGAGCGTTCACACTGGTCTTTGAACGGGCGTTCTATGGCTGGTGTTTCCGCGTTGCCTTCTCCCGTAGAACGCCCCCGAAACCCAACGGCAGGGCTGACCTTTCAGAAGGATTGCAACCGGCCTGCCGGGACCGCCGGAGGACGCTTTGCCAAACACCAGGAACCCGAACAGACCCAACCACTCCAGCCGGGACGTGATGGTCCTGGGCAACGTGCGGATTCGGTCCAAGCCCAACCCCGACGCCCAGGACCGGCTCCGAGCCCTCTTCACCGTGCTGGTCAGGTACGCCACCGCCGACGGGGCCAAACCGGCGGAAATCCACTCCCCCAGGAATGAATACGAGGAAGCGAATGAACAGTGAGACAGGACAACAGCGAGAAAGGCAGGAGGCACAACGGCGACCAACAGCCCTTTTGACGCCGCCCCGCTCTTCGGGTATCATCAGCCCTACAGGTTGGCCCGGCGGTGCTGACAACACCCCGGGCCGTGGCGCCACCTGCTGACGACAGGTGATGCGGTGGTATTGTACTACTTGCAGACCCGTTCCCGGCAGGGGCGGGTCTTTTTGGTTTATGCGGCGTAAACTTAAGGAGGCAGTTATGGCAAGAGAGGCAGCAAAGCAACCACAGGGACAGCAATACGGCAACCGGGCGGCCATCTACGCCCGCGTGTCCGACAAGAGCCAGGACGGGGAGGACAAGACCTCCATCTCCGAGCAGATCAGCGAGATGGAAGCCTACTGCGAGGAAAAGGGTCTCACCATCACTGCCCGCTACCAAGAGGTAGGCCGGGGCTGGTCCAAGAAGCGTCCCGAGTTCCAGCGAATCCTGGCCGACGCCAAGCAGGGACGCTTCGACGTCATCGTCTGCTGGAAGTCGGACCGCCTCAGCCGGGGAATGTACACCGCTGCCGCCCTCATGGAGGTGGTCGAGGCCCACCAGGTCCGGCTGGAGTCCGTCATGGACGCCATCGACATGAAGACCTTCGGACTCATGGCCGCCATCGGCAAGATCGAGCTGGACAACTTCCGGGAGCGCGCCACCCTGGGCAAGCGCGGCACGGCCAAGCAGGGACGGGTGCCCACCGGCAAGCTCCCCTACGGCTATCGCATCGGAGACGACGGCAGGCCGGTGGTGGTCGAAGAGCAGGCCGAGGTGGTGCGGCGCATTTTCAACATGTACGTTCACGAGGGGATGGGCTCCCCCTCCATCGCCGTGAGGCTGACCGACGATGGAATTCCCACCCAGACCGGGAAGATGCTCTGGCGTCAGTCCTACATCCACTACGTTCTGAGGAACGAGACCTACACGGGAACGTGGATTTACGGCAAGGAACGCGTCATCTCCACCGAAGAGGGCGTCAAGGTCTACCAACAGCCGGAGGACACCTGGATTGAGGTGCCGGTCCCCCAGATCATCGACGACGAGACCTGGGAGCGGGCGCAGACCTTGAAGAAGCAGCGGAGCAGAAAGGCCAGGAGGAACACGAAGGAGACTTACCTGTTGCAGCACCTGCTCAGGTGCGGCGAGTGCGGTCACAGCTTCCACGCCAAGTCCACGTGGAGCACCACCAACGTTCGGGGCGGCAAGAAGTACCGCTACGACCTGCCCACCCCCCGCAGGTACTACCGGTGCAACGGAATGCACAGTCTCCGCCTGAAATGCCGGGCGCGTCACTACATTCGCGCGGAGCGACTGGAGGAGCCGGTATGGAGCGAGGTGAGTCGGGTACTCCAGAATCCCGGCCTCATCGTAGCGGGTATCGACACCCTCGATACCCAGGAGAACGGCGGGTTTGAGGAGGAAATGGCCCAGGCCGAGCGGGATGTGCGGAGCATCCAGACGGAGGAGGACCGGGCCATCAGGCTGTTCGTGTCGGGCAAGATCACAGAAGCACAACTGGACCACCAGCGCAGGTACATCACCGAGCGGCTGGAGAGCGCCAGGGCGAAGCTGGACTACTACCGTGCTCAGGAGGCGAGCGGAGCCGAGAAGCGGCTCTTGATGGACGCGGTCCTTGCCTGGGCCAGGGAAGTCGGCAAGGGCCTTGACGACCTGACCGATGAGCAGCGCAGGGAGATTCTTCAGATGGTAGTGGAGCAGGTGGTCATCGACCAGGATAACAACGTGGACATCACGCTGGCTATACCCATCGACGATGACCCGTTAGGGGATGGTCTCTACTCACCCGATTCCCCTACACCTGATTCCGTTGCGGTTGCATCTGCCATATCCTGGTCTGGAAATTCAGCCGCTTCACCCGCAAAAGGGAGCACGCCGTGGTCTTCAAGGCCCAGTTGCGGCGCAAGGGCATCCGCGTGGTGTCCATCACCGAGCAGGCCGAGGACAACGCCACCGGCAGGCTGCTGGAGGGCATCATCGAGTCGGTGGACGAATATTACAGCGAGAATCTGGCCCAGGAGGTCCGGCGGGGAATGCGGGAGGCCGCCTCCCGCGGCTTCTGGGTTGGCAGCAGGACCCCTTACGGTTACAACAGAGTCATGGTGCAGGATGGGGCCAGGAAGCGCCCCAAGCTGGAACCCGATGAGGAGACGTCCCGCGTCGTCCAGCGCATCTTCGAGCTGGCCGAGACCGGAAGAGGGACGCTGGATATTGCGCGTACCCTCAACGAAGAGGGCATCGCCAGTGCCACCGGGAAGCTCTGGGCCAAGACCAGCATCAGCGCCATCCTCAGGAACGAGGTCTACACTGGGACTCTCGTGTGGGGCGCCGCCGCCGGGGACCAGGCCGACCCCGTTCGCGTGGAGAGGGCGTTTCCCGCCATCATCACCAGGGCCCAGTTCCGTCGGGTGGGAGATGTGATGCGCTCGCGTGCTCCCGCCGTCGCCCACCCTCGCAGGGTGGCCAGCCCCTACCTGCTCAGCGGGCTGGTCAGATGCAATAGATGCAAGACGGCATTTTCTTCCCAGGAAGCCAAGGGCGGCAGGTTCCAATACTACGTATGCCAGTCCCTGGTAAGGAGGGGCAAGGG
Source organism: Dehalococcoidia bacterium (assembly GCA_965207275.1). GTDB lineage: Bacteria > Chloroflexota > Dehalococcoidia > Lucifugimonadales > UBA3495 > Bin22. The sequence continues at coordinate 65,679 of CBDBMH010000002.1, read as the reverse complement.
GAGCTGCGAGACGCCCAGGCTCAACGCCCGCCGTTTCGAGGGGTTGATCGTCGACCGGATCCGGTCGAGCATCCTCACCGAAGGCAACATGGCCGATCTGACCAAAGTTGTGCGCCAGGAGCTGAGCGGCCTGGCCCGGGAGGAACGCAAGAAGCTGGAGACCATAGAGTCGGAACTGAAGGACGTAGGCCGCAGCCTGGACCGCCTCTGGCGCATAGTGGAGACCACCGACGACATACCGCCCGGTACTAACCGTCGGATCAAGGACAACAATGACCGGAAGCTGCGCCTTGAGGAGGCTGCGGAGGAGGCCAGAGTGGTCCTGTCCCGGCGCAGCGCGGCCAGGGAGGAAGTGGAGGCCATCATGGCTCGGGTGCAGGATATCGGTGGGCTGCTGAAGGAGAGCGAGTTGCCCGACCGCAGGAGCTTCGTCGCCACCTTCGTGAAGGAGATCGTGGTCATGCCGGGCCGGGCCATCGTCCACTACAACGTCCCCATGCCCAGCGACAGCCATTTGCCCGGAGAGGACTCCGAGGAAGTCCTCCTGTAGGGTCCAGCCACGACTGCCACGCTCCCCGCCCGGTAGTAGTACGCCCAGGGGACCGGCCACGCTGGTACACCAACGCGCCTCATCCGTGGATACAAGGGCAGTGGCAGCGCCCTGGTCGTAGGGCCAAATACAGACACAGTGCGAGTCCATTCAGGCCCACCAACCTGCACGGTAGATAGAACGGAATCGGGAAGGGCCACCGTCTCGGTGGCCTTTCCCGGTATCAGGGAATCGTCGGGCATGGGAACGCTGTAGCGCATCAGGGCGTCGCCGGGCACCACGAGAATCTCCTTGACGAAGGTCTCGATGAAGGCCCGCCGCTCGGTCAGTTCGCTCTTCTCCAGGAAATCCTTCATCTCCCCGGCGTAGGCCGCGATGGTCTCCACGTCGTCGAGAACCTTGCGGCGCTGGGCCAGGGCGGCCCTGGCCTCCTCTGCCGCGCCTTCCAGAAGTTCCTGACGCGCCCGCAGCTCCCGGATGCGGGGCCTGAAGTCCTCGATGTCCATGTCGGTGGTCTCCACCAGGTTGTAGAGCCGGCCCAGCCGCTGGCGCACGTCGGCCAGTTCCGCCTCCACCGTCTCCAGCCGCTGGCGCTGCTCCCGGGTCACCCCGCCCAACTCCGACTCCACCACCTTGACCAGGGCGCGGATGCTGTCCTCAGTGAGGATGTTGGAGCGAATCCTGTTGACCACCAGTTCCTCGAAGCGGCGGGCGTTGAGGGTGGGAGTCGGGCAGGCGTCTCGGCCGACCTTGATGTTGGTGGGGCAGACGTAGTAGGCGTACTGGCCGCTCTTGGCGAACCGTCCGGTGAGGGGGGAGTTGCAGGCGTGGCACCTGGCCAGTCCGCTGAGTAGGTAGGAGCTACCCACCCGGCGGGGATGGCTGAGCCTGGGCGCGCGGGAGCGCATGAACCGGTTGACCCGCTGGAACTGGGCCTGGGAGATGATGGCGGGGAACGCCTTCTCGACCCTTACCGGCTCCCCCTGGTCCTTGGCGCCTTCGCCCCACACCAGAGTGCCGGTATAAGCCTCGTTGGTGAGGACGCCGTGGACGCTGGTCTTGCCCCAGAGCTTGCCCCTGGGGCTGGCGACGCCCTCCTGGTTCAGGATGCGGGTGATTTCCTGGGTGCCCTTGCCGGCCTCGGCCATGGTGAAGATGCGCCGGACGACACGGGAGGTCTCGGGGTTGATCTCCAGGGTGGGGCGCTTCTTGGGACCGTCGGGGACCATGACCCGGTTGTAGCCGAAGGGGGCGCGGCTGGCGACCCAGAAGCCCCGGGAGGCGGCCTCCCGCATTCCCCGCAAAACTTCCGTGGCAAGATTTTCCGAGTAGAACTCGTCCACGGACTCGATGATGGCCTCCATCAGCTTGCCGGTGGGGGAATCGTCGGCGTGCTCGGTGATGGAGACCACGCGGACGCCCTTCCTGCGAAGCATGGACTTGAAGGCGACCGCGTGCTCCCGCTTGCGGGTGAATCTCGAAAACTTCCAGACAAGGATTTCCTGAAAGGGAGAGTCGGACTTGCTGGCCTCGTCGATCATCCGGCGGAACTGGGGGCGGTCGGCGACACGGCCGCTCTCGGCCTCGTCCACGTACTCGCGGACCACCGCGTAGCCGTTCTTGGCGGCGTGGTCCCGGAGCGCCCTGAGTTGGGCGGCGACGGAGAGGTCCACGTCCTGGCGGTCGCTGGAGACCCGGGCGTAGAGGGCCACGGGGGTGTGGTCGTGCAATTCATTCATCTATCTCATCTCCTTCTGCTTGTTGGTATCCGTCCTGGCGGGCGCGCAGGCGTTCCCGCCGTTGCTGGCGGCGAAGATCCCTATCTTCCATGTACAACCGGAGGGCCTCGCGCACCAGTTCGCTCATGTCGCGGCCCTCCTCTTCCCTCACCCGCTGCACCTGCTGGTACATCTCCGGGGGCAGGGAAAAGGTGATGGTCCTGGAAATGCGGCGTGGGGTCATGGCCTCTCTCTTTTTTGTCTCTCTATGTATGCTATTGTCTTACTATCTATCATCGGGCATCCGGCCTGTTCCTGTCAAGACGCGGCGCGGCTCCGTGGGGCGAGGAGCGGCGGCCCAGCGATGGCTGGGCCGCTTTCCCTTCATGCCGCTCCTCTTGCCCGTTGACGGGCAATGCCAGGGCATCAGTCCTCGTCCTCCTTTGTCGGTTCGGGGCCGGCCTGGGCTTGTTCCCCCTGCTGCCGCATATAGGAGCGGATGGCGACCCGGGCCAGGATGCGCAGGCCCTTGATGATGGCCCGGCGCTGCTGGGGGGTGTAGGCCGCCAGGGGGTCGTCCGGTTTGTCGCCGGAATTGTTCGTTATGTTCGGTTTCGTGGTATCTTTCATGTTGCGCAGTCGCAGCGGCGCTTGGCGGGCCGCTGGCCTCTCTTATGTGGTGTGCGGCCCGGGGCCGCCGGCGCCGATGGAAAGGGCGAACACCGGCGACCCCAAAGCCGTTTCAGACCCCGCCGTACCGCCGTCGCGCCTGCGCCCGGCGGGGCCCTGGGTTTAGCAATCCGGGGCTCCCTGCCCGTCTTCCTCGTTCACCTCCTGTTCCTCCCCCACGTTCACATCCGCGTGATCGTCCTCCACGTCCTCCTCCTCGTCGAAGAAGGTCGGCTGGCAGTCCTCGCCCATGAGGATCTCCTGGCCGCCGGGCATCCGGTACCCGAAGCGGTGGATGGAGTGCATGGCCCCGCCGCAGGGCTCGACGCCCTTGCGCCAGGGGCCCAGGCGCTTGGGGTCCACGCCCAGGGCCCGGGCCAGGCCGCGCCAGGAGAGGCCGCTGGCCTCCTTGAGGCGCTCCAGGCGCCGCCCGAAGTCCTCGGGCAGCACGCCGTCCTCCATGGGCTGGTAGCCCTCCGGCTGGCGGTGCCGCCCCTGGGACCGGTTGGGCTTCTTCCCGTTGTTGTCGCCGGGGTTGGGGTCGCTATTGTGGTTCATGTTTGACCTCCGTCTTGAAAAGCTGGCGGGAGTGGGACACTCCCAGGGCTCTGAGCATCCGGCGGCGGATGCGCCCGGAGGGCGAGCGCCCGCCGTTGACCAGCATCGACACGTAGGCCGGGCTGACCCCGGCCTGTCCGGCCAGCCAGTTCTGGGAGCGGCCCAGCATTTCGAGCCGCTGGAAGAGGGCCGCCGCGTCGAGCCGGACCACGGTCCGTCCATCGCGCCTCCGGTGGCCTTTCCGCTGGCGATGGTTCCGTCGGCGAGTGTTCCGTGATGGCATGGTTCTCTCTTTCTCTGGTCGTCCATTACCGGGGCAGGATGTACTGGGCCGGCTCCGGGTCGGAGGGCGCGCGCCAGGCCAGGCCCAACGGCCCCAGTTCCTCGACTGCCTCCCGGTGGGAGACCCACAGGGGGACCTTCACGCCTGCGGCCTGCGTCTCCTCCCCCGCCAGTCTCAGGAAGTGGGTCTGGGCGATGTCGTCGTCCAGCACCACCAGGACGGCGGGCTGCGCGCCGTGGTCGTCGGTGGGCCGGTGGGAGGAGTAGTAGCGCAGGTAGGGGGCCAGTCGGGCCGACATGGTGGAGGGCCTGACGGCGCGGCGCTCCCACTCCAGGAAGAAGGGCCAGGTGGTGTCGCCCCTGCTGAGCAGGCCGAAGGCGTCGGGGCTGACGGCGCGCATCCCGCCCTGGTGTCGAAAATAGCGGGAGGCCCGCCGGGGCGGGTCCAGCTGCGTCACCTCCCATTCCAGCTGCGCCGCCTGGGTGGTCATGGCGGCCAGGAAGGCGTGGACGGCGGCGGTGTGCGCCAGGTTGCGGAGGAGTTGCCGGGTCTGCCGGCCGGAGACGTTGGTCCAGTGAAAGGGTTCGCCGGGGAACAGGGGAGCGGCGCTCCAGCGGCTCCTGGCCATGCTCACCGACGTGCGGTCGCGGCGGGCCAGCATGGCCAGGGCCCGGTCGGCGAGGGCCAGCCGCCCGTTCGCCCCTCCGGGCCGGACAACGAGGTTCAGGGCCTCCAGGGGCAGCACCACCTGGGAGGCCCGCTGGGGGGAGACGCCCGTCATTCCGGCCAGGTCCTTGATGGAGACCCAGGGCCAGTCGCCGATGAGGTCGATGGCCCTTTTCTCGGCGGGCCGGAGGACGGCGGGCAGCAGGCAGTCGGGAACGCGCCAGCCCGGTCCGGCCGCGGCCAGGTCGCCGGGCAGGATGGCCCGCTGCGGCTCCGCCTCTACCGGAAGCTCCCCGCCAGGTTCCAGCCGTTCCAGTACCTGGCGCAAACTCACGGCGGCGTTCACCGCCTGGGGGCTCCACACCGGGTCGTCAAGTGTTGCCGATACCGCATCGCTTTCGACGGCCAGGAACAGGGGGACGGGAAAGCCGTCCAGCATCCGGCGGGAGTGGCGCAGCCGCACCGCGTCGGGCATCAGGACCAGCACCGCGCCGGGCAGCGGCCCCTGGCGCAGCTTCCACATCCGCTTGGCGAAGGGGGTACGGTCGGTGGTATGGCCCCGGCGCACGATGCCCACGGTGCGCCCGTCGGGCAGGCTCACCACCGCGTCCAGGGGCGCCGCCCGAAACCACCGGAACGATCCGGGGCGGGCCAGGCCGGAGAGTACGGCGACCAGCCGGTAGACGACGGCCACGGCGTCCAGGCGCTCCAGCAGGATGGTCCGCCACCGCTCCGACACGGGCCGGGCGCGGAGCAATTCCTCCACGGAAACGCCCTCGTCTCCGGCCAGCCGTTCCAGCCCGGCGGCGGTGAGGTGGAACCGCTGGGCGGCGGGAAAGTGGGCGCTGGCGTGGGTCACGGCGTCGCACAGGCCGTGCCGGTCCAGGCCGTCCACGGCCCCGTGGACCGCGCCCCGGGACCAGCCGGTGACCGCCGACAGGCCGGTCCGGTCGCTGAAGGGCATCTCGGCCAGGGCGCGTAATATCTGCGCCTCGCATCCGGCGGGCCTCATGGCTTCGCCTCCCCGCTGCCCTCACCGGTCTCCCCGGCGGCGTTTTGGAACTCGCCCACCTTCCGCTGCCCCTCGGCCCCGGCGAAGGCCAGGTCCCGGTCCGACAGGGTGTAGGCGGAGACCCCGTCACGGATGCGGCCGGCCATGTCCGGGTCGCCGTCCTCGGGCCTGCGCACCATCATGGAAAAGGCGGGCATCCGCTCCGTGCCCACCGTGGCCCGCACGTAGCAGTGATGCACGTCCAGGGACGTGATGTCGTCCTCGGTGACCCGCTCCTTGCCCAGTTCCCACACCAGTTGCCGCGCGTCGCTGCCCGCCACCTGGAACACGGCCAGGCAGCCCACGTTGGCCAGGATGGTGTCCCGCATGGTGGGGGACAGGTCGTCCAGCTTGGCAAGGCTCTGGGTGGCCAGGATGAAGCTGGCGCCGAACTTGCCCAACTCCGACAGCATGCTTTCGTAGTCCACGCCGGGCATGGACTGCATTTCGTCCACGACGATCAACGCGCCCCGCCTCTGCGAGAGGGCCACGCTCTCCTGCTCCCGGATCACCGAGTCCACCAGGTTGAGCAAGGACGCCCCCACCAATGCGGCCACGTCCCGGCCCACGGCGCCCTGGGCGGTGGAAACCAGCAGGATGCCGCCGTCAAGAATCGTCTCCCGCAGGTCGATGGTGGAGCGGGGCTGGCCCAGGATGGCCCGCGCCCGCTTGGACGAGGCGTAGTAGGACAGGCGGGTCTGCACCGGGGCCAGGGCATCGGCCCGGTACTGCTGGTGCCAGCCGCCGAAGTCCCTGGCCCACCACTCCAGCAGGTAGGGGTCTGAGACCCGCTTCAGGACCTCGGTGCGGTACCTGTTGTCGGAGAGCAGCTTCAGCCCGTCCAGGATGGTGTGCTGGCTGCCCTGGTCCGTCTCCGGGTGCTCGTTGGCCTCGTGCAGGGTCTTGACCGTCTGCTCCAGGATGGACTGCATCCTGGGACCCCACTGCTCCCACAGCCCCTTGGCCACCCGCACCACCGAGTCGGCGGTGCGGTCCCTATCGGCGAAGACGCGGGTGTCCAGCAGGTTGATGCCGGGGGCGCGTGTCTCGTCGGCCAGGTCGATGAGCTTCACCCGGTCGATGAGGGACTCCGGCACCTGCTCCAGGATGGCTGCCACCAGGTCGGCGTGGGGGTCCACCACGACGATGGCGTCGTGGTCCCGGCCCGCCGCCTTCTCCTCCAGCTTGTGGGCGACGATATGGCCCATCAGGGTGGACTTGCCCATGCGGGTGCGGGCCACGTAGAGGTGGTGGCGGCGCAGCAGGTCCTCGGGGAAGCGGATGGGCCGGGGCTTGCCCGCCGTGGTGTCGCCCACCAGGGCCCCTTCGCCGACCCTGCGGGCCGAGGGCAGCAGGGCCCGGGAGCCGGAGCGTTCCACCAGGGGCGTCTCGTCCCGCTCGCCGGGCGGGTGCCACAGGGCGGCTGCCTCCCGCACCCCCAGGACGCTGCGCTCGCCGAAGAGCCCCGGCCCGGCGGGGTGGAGGTTCATGATTGGAACGATGGGCCTGACCCTGCTCACGTTGAACCTGGCCCCGGCGGGATGGTCGAAGTGGCGGTAGGCGGCGGCCACCGCGCCCAGCAGTTCCTCGGCCCGCTGGGGCCGGGTCGATTCCGGCAGCACGGCGATGACCTCAAGCTCGGCGTCGAAGGCGATGCGGGAGACCTTCTCCCGGATCAGCAGCGGGTCGTACACCCGGCTGCGGGCCTGCTTCCAGCGCCACCAGCCCCAGCCGGCGACGATGGCGGCCAGCGTGGAACCGGCGGCCAGCAGCGCCGTCTTGAGGTACTCGCCGTCCTGCACCCACAGGTAGCCTCTGAGAGCGGCCAAGGCTCCGGCGCCCAGCACGGCCATGGTCACCCCGTCCAGTTGCAGGGGTTTGGTCTGGTAGGTGTAGGAGGGTTCCCGGTTCTCGGGCACCGCCCGTTTGTGGGCCCGGGCCTGGTGCTGTTGGGACCAATCGGGACCCAGGGAGCGCAGCAGCAGGCGGCACAGGACCCGCTCCCCCTCCTCAAGTTCCGACAGGGCGCCCATCAGGGCGATGAGGGGGTCGGAGCCCGGGTCCAGCAGGTCGTCGTCCCGGAAGGTGCGCAGGGGCACGTACTCGGGGCCGTCGGCCCGCAGGGTCATGCCCCAGGCCCGCTCACCCTCGTGGACGAAGATGGGGTCCTCGTCCACCGGCACCTGGCGGATGCGGGCCTGGGGGTAGTGGGCGGCGAGCTGGCCCCGCACCACCTGGTCGTCCTGGCAGCGGGCCAGCAGGCTCACGCCGTCCATGTCGGCGGCCAGTTCCAGGGAGAAGGGTTCGGGGACGGCGACGGACTGGAGCAGGTTCTCCACCCCCAAGAGGGTGCGCTCGCCGGTGCGCGGCGGCGTCACCGCCAGCAGCGCCGGGGGGCGTTTCCTCTGTGCGTCGCCGAACAGCAGTTTCCTGACGTTGATATTCATAGTCGGTTCCTCGCTATCGGTAATCTTTGCGGCTGATGCCGGACGCCCGCGTAGGTGGCTTCGGACCGGCTTCGCCTAATGTCTGGGTCCGGGCCGCCACTCGATGACCTCGGTCTCCTCCGGCGTGGCCTCGATGCGCACCGGAAAGCGCTGGCCCCGGGCCAGCAGCAGCTTGAAGGCGGCGTTCTGGAGCAGGGCCCTGCCGGAGTGTCCGGTGATGGCCCGGGAGGAGTCCTCCGAGAGGAGGTCCTGCACGTCCTGGGTGATGAACTGCAACCCTAGCCGGTGCTTCCTGGCCCGCTTGGCCACGGAGACCATGAAGGCCGCGCCTTCGGGGTGCTGCATGATGCTCCACACCTCGTCCACCACCAGCAGCCGGGGCCGGGGGTCCTGGGCGGCGGCGGCCCACACCGTCTCGGTGCAGACCATCGCCGCCGCCGGTCTCAGTTCCGGTTCCAGCAGGTGCAGGTCGAAGACGGTGACCAACGCTTCGCGGGCCAGCAGGTCGTCGCCCTCGTCGGAGAGCAGGTCCCTCAGGCTGCCGGTGGCGAAGGGACGCAGCAGGTGGGCGATCTCCGGCGTCTCCCCTTCCAGGAAGGCGTAGAAATCCCTAAAGCCGGTGCGCTCCCGCCTCTCGGCGTAGTAGGAGGCCAGGGCGTGGTCCAAGCTGGACCGCCTCTCGGCGCTGAGCCGTTCCCCCACCATCACCTCGATCAGCCTTCGCAGGCTGCCGATGCGCTGGAGGAGTTCCTCACTGTCGCCCCGATCGATGACGAAGGGGTTCATGCCCTGACCGGGGACGCCTGGGGACAGGACCCGCCCGCCGGCAGCTCTCGCCATGTCGGTGTACTCACCCTCCGGGTCGATGATGTAGGCCCGCACGCCCCGGCACAGCCCGCGCAGCACTCCCAGCTTGGTGGCGAAGGATTTTCCCGAACCGGACCTCGCCAGGACGGCGGTGTTGGCGTTGAGGTGGGTTCCGTCGAAGGGGTCGTAGACGATGGGAGCGCAGGCGCGCAGGTCGATGCCGTAGAGGGTGCCGCTCCTGGTGTCCAGGTCCGGCGGCGAGAAGGGGAACAGCCGCGCCAGTGACGATGTGTCCAGGGTCCGCCACACCGCCACGGCATTCAGGCCCAGGGGCAAAGTTGAAAGCAGGCCCTCCCTTTGGCGGAAGGCCAGGTTGTCCAGCTTGCCCAACGTGGCGGCGAAGTGGGCCCGGGCCTTCTGGGTCAGGTCCTTCAGGGTGTCGGCATCGTCGGCGTGTAGAGTTACCGACAGGGACGCGTGAAACAGCCGTTCCCGGCCCCGCTGCACCTCGTCGCGCAACCGGCTCACGTCCTCCAGGGCGATCTCCGCCTCCGGCGACATACTGCGGCCCCGCTTGAAGGAGAGGCTCTGGGCGGACTCGAAGCGGACCTTCTGCCATTCCAGGGTGCGGGCCGCCTGCTCCGTGGGGATGGCGCCCAGGTGGACCGACAGGTCCATGGGGGCGCCGGCGGCCATCAGCCCTTGCAGAAAGCCGGGCGCGAGACTGCGGGGCCACTTGCCCAGGTGCAGGGAGCGCACCAGGCGTCCGCCGATGCGGATGTCCCGGCGGTTGATCTCTACCTCAAGCTCTTCGTCTTCATCGCGGTCCTGGGGTGAGCCGCCCAGGGCGCAGGCCAGGAGCAGCAGCTTCAGGGTTTCGCCATTCAGGGGAAAGACGCCAAGACCGGCCCGCACCAGCAGCGCCCGCAGCTCGTCGGCGCGGGCGTGCTCACAGACGGCGTAGAAGCGCCGGTCCAGGATGCCCTCCCGGTTTTCAAGCGTGGTCAGCAGCCGTCCCAGACTGTCGGCGGCATCCTTTGTCTGTTGGGGCAAATCGTCCGGCTGCGCCGCCGTCAGGTTGCTGCGCAGGGTGGAAAGCACCGGCGGGTGCTGGCGTACCAGCAGTTGCACCGGGAAGTCCACCGCGTTCAGGGAACCGGCGAAGGCGCCCAGCTTGGGTTCGTCCAGCTCCAGCCCCATCACCTCCAATACCGCCAGCTTCACCCCGTCCAGGCGCACCGGGCCGTCGTCCTCCAGGTGGGACAGCATGAAGAACAGGGGCAGCGGGGGCGGCGGCGGTTTGGGTTCGACAGTAGCTTCCGCCACCGTTTCGTCGGTCTCATCAGGTTGGGACCGGCCCGGCGGCCAGCGCCGGGCCAGGTCCTTCAGATTCGGTAGTGTCGCTTTCATTTCTCGTTGCTCCTCTTGCCTGCTCTATGGGATGGGAAATACCTCGACGATGCGGCTGTCGATGGCGGCGGCGATGCCCTTGGCCAGCAGCACCAGCACCAGGCCCACCACGGCCATGATCACGGCGTTCCTGGCTCTGCCCCTTCCCTCGCCCTCGGCGCCCTCGGCCATCAGGACGAACCCGGCCCAGACGATGGCGAAGAGGCACAGGCCGACGCCCGCGTAGGCCATGCCGGTCAACACCGCGTCGAAGGCGGCCAGCATCTGTTCCTTCTTTTCCTCCGGGGCCCCGGCGGCGACGGAGGCCATTGCCGCCGCTGGGGACAGGAGGAAGGTGGTGATGCGCCCTACCACGGAAAACCCCACCAGGAGGAATCACCCACCGTGGTCTGCTCCGCCCTGGGCGGTTCTGGGGTGGGAGGGGGCACCACCAGCCCCGCGTAGGGGACGTCGGCCCCCAGGCCCAGGGGCCGTACCTGCCCGGTAACCGGCGCCGGGGCCAGGGCAATGCTTTCCGTCCGGGTGGGGGTGACCGGGCTTCGTTCACTCTCCACCGCCCGCACGTGCTCCGGGTGGTGGACGTAGATGCGCACCGTCTTGACGGTGGAGCTTTCGCCGCAACGGCACGTGACCCGCCGGGTGTACACGTCGGTGCGGGCCGGGTGGTGGGTGGTCTGCAACATGGGCGGCAGCGGCACGTTCAGCGCCGCCGTCAGCGCCGCCGTGATCTCCAGGTCGTGGACCGCCTTCCCGTCGGGTACGGCCAGCGTGAAGCGGGTCTCGCCGCCCTGGACGAAGGTCGCGCTGGTCGCGTTGGAGCCGGCGGATACGCTGACCGTGCCGGTGATGCCGGTGACGGATGCGTCCAGCAGGGCGGGGACCGACTGGCTGAAGTGGCCGCCGTACACCGGCAGGTCCACCTCCTGGCGGGTCTCCGCGATGCACTCCGAGGCGATGACGCCGGTGATTGACCCGGGCGTCCACTCCAGGGAAGTCAGTTCCAGGTCGCACAGCTCCCCGTCGGCCTGGGGCAGGGGATAGGGAATCTGGTTGCTCTTCAGGGACACCGCCCCGCTGCGGCCCAGGGCGTCCACCCAGGAGAAGGTGAAGGAAGGGGAGGGGCCGTCCAGGCTCAGGTTGTAGCTCTTGGACTGACCGGCGCTCATGGCGGTGTTGAATCCCATTCTCAGGGTCCGGCCGCTCCGGCCGCCGTAGGCCCTGCCCCGCAGGTGCAGTTCGTGGGCCGCCCGCAGGGTGACGTTGGCGTGGTTGGCGGTTACGCTGAGCCTCTCGATGAAGACGCGCCGCCCCGGCACCGGGTCCGGCGGGACGAAGTAGATTTCGTCCAGCCGCCAGGCGTCGCCGTAGGGCTGGTCCTCGGGTTCATCCTCCGGGTCGTCGGCCAGGGCGATGTTGGGCAGCAGCACCAGGGCCAGCAGCGCCACCGCGCCCACTCCGGCCACGGCCAGGAAGCGGCTCCATGGTTTGCGGCCCTTGCCGGTTTCGCGTTCGGTCCTGGGCCGGTCGGCGTCGGCGTCCCTGGAACGGCGGCCCTTGCCGAACCAACTGTGGGGCCGGAAGGGCCGCCGCCCCTTCTGCCGGGCCGCCCTCACCGCACTGCCCACCTTGCCAGCCGCCTTCTTCGCCAGCAGCCGCAGCGGGTCGGGCTTCGCCTCGGACTGGGGCGGCGGTTCGCTGATGGCCAGCTCCGCCGGGGACCCGGCGTAGCGCCGGGCGCCCAGGTTGAATTTCAGCAGGTCGGCGGCCACCAGGGGCAGCCCCCGGCCGCCCACCTTGCCCACGGTCATGGCGATTCCCACCACCCCCAGCAGGATGGCGATGCCCAGCTTCAGCCCCGGGGGGCCGAAGGGGAAGTAGCGGTAGACGCCGTAGGCCACGGCGCAGGTCGCCACCACCGCCACGATCTGGGGGAAAGTGAACCACAGCAGCGCCTTGTCCTCGGCCTGCACGTGGGTCGGTACTTCGTGCTCTCTCATTTCTTTCCTCCTAGCCGTCGCCGTCATCGCCGCCGCTGGGGTCGGGGACGGTGGGGTCCACGGGGCTGCCGACCACGGCGTTCATCACCAGTTCGACGACGCCATAGGCGACGAGGGCCAGCACGATGCCGGCCAGGGCGGTCATCATGGCGCTCTTGCCCCGCTCCATCTGGTTGGGCGCTCCGCTGGCGGTCAGGTACATGTAGGCGCCGTAGATGAAGTAGCCGACGCCCACCACGCCCACCAGGCCCAGCAGGATGCCGACGAGGTTCGATATGGTCTGGGTCAGGTCGTCCATAGGTTTCTCTCCTTGCGGGTTGATTTCTTGACTTGCCTGTCCATTGGTCTTCTTTTTCGTAGCCACCAACTGCTTACCGGCACATGGCTCACCTCCCGGGATGGTTGACGGCGCGATACGGGTCCGCGCCCGTAGTTGTCGTTCCGGCTACGGCCCTTGGCTTCTGGGCGTGGGCCCGCCCTGTCCCGCCGGGGTAGAGTTCTGGGCCGCCGAGTTCACCGCGCCAGCCGCGTTGCTGGCCGCGCCCGTCGCCGCCGCTGCTGCGGCAGCGCCCGCCGGTCCACCGGCGGCCCCGACCGCAATCAGCCCCAGGGCGCGGCCCGAACGCACCATTGAGCCGGGCAGGGACATGCCGAAGTAGAGGGTGTGCAGCCAGGCGTCGAAGGTGCCTTGATTGCCCAGCATCGCGGGGATGCGTCCCGCCAGGTACATGAAGGCGATGGCCATCAGCAGCATCCACACCAGGTCCTGCCCCGCCTCGCCGCCGCCGATATCGGCGAACTGATCCAGGAAGGCGAAGGCCAGGGCCACGGCTATGAGCTGGACCGCCTGCTGGAACACCGTTGTCATGAACAGCCTGAGCCAGTGCCTTCCCCAGCCCGCCGTGTGGGGCAGAATCCAAAGGCCCAGGGCAATGGGCGCCAAACAGAGCAGGATGTCGATCAGGGCCAGGCGGAGGACCATCTGCACCAGCAGGTAGAGGACGAAGAAGCCGAAGACCAGGTAGAGCAGGGCGATGAACACGGCGAGGCCGGTGTTGGCGGCCTGCACCGCCACCAGCAGGGGGTCCAGGGGAGCGCGCAGCAGGTCGCCGGGGGTGACCTCCAGGGACGCGGCGATGAACTGGGAAACGGCGTGGGCCACGTCGATGACCAGGGCGCACCACCACAAAGACGACGCGGCGGCGGTCAGTCCCAGCACCAGCCGGGGCGCCATCTCCCGCCAACCCGATTGGTGGCGGCCCAGGTGCTCCTGGACGATGAAGCTCAGCCCCATCCAGCCTAGGATCACCATCAATGCCCCGGAGGCGACGGCCCACACCGCCAGCCAGGCCCGCTTGATGAAGGGATGTTCGTAGGTCAGGTTCGGAGGGGTCCCGGTGAGGATGTCGCCCATCAGGCCCCGGGCCTCCCCGTCGCACTCGGCGATTTCCGTTCCGGTGATTCCCTCCACCACCCCGCACAGGGTCCCGTGGGCGCCCTGCACCAGCCAGCCGGCGGCGGCCCGCGCCCAGCGGGACGGGTCCAGCGCGCCCAGCACCCGGTCCCACAAGCCCTTGGGCTGGTGGACGGGGATCAGGGCGTGAAAGATATGGCGCTCGCCTCCGCCGATGCGGGGCACCCCCAGGACCAAAAGAAAACCCTGTTCCGGGTCCAGGTCGGGTTGCTCGTCCAGGGCCGGGTACTCGAAGGTGTACTCCCAGCCCTCGGAGAGCTGCTTCCCGCTCCCCTGCACCCGGTAGGTGTTGGTGATCCACTCGCCGGTGTCCGGGTGGCGGATGGAGTAGTAGAGTTCGCTGACCTGTAGGCTGAAGATGGGACGGGCCACGAAGTCTCCCTCCTTCTTCCGCTCCACCATCTGCCGGTCCTTGTTGACCAGGGTGATGTCGTCGGGAGGCGGGGACTGGGCCAGGGCAACACCGCTGGCGGGTATGGCGACGATGACTGCCAGCAGCAGCGCCGCCAGGAGCGACGCGGCCCGGCGCGGGAGCCGGGGTCTGAATCTCTGGGTCAACTCGTTCACCTCTCTCCGGTTTCGACGCTGGGCCGTTAGGCCAGCGCCGCCGGAAAGTGTGAAGAAAATCGGCGCCGAAAAAGACCCCTTATAGAGGGCCGCATCCGTGCGGCCTTTTACAGGGACTCTTTTTTTCCGCCCGCGTCCTGCATCATTGGGGGTGTACAGGAATTTGGTGTTTGTAGTGACTCGGGAAAAGTGCTGGTTTCAAAGCTGAAACAGGTACGAATCGAGGGGAAAAGCGGCCCTAGCCTGTTAACACTTTGTTGAAAGGTCCCGGTTCAGCCCCGGTACGCAAAACCGGGGTAGGGGGTCAACAAGAATACCGGGCGCCCCGGCGGGAAATCGCGCATTTCCCCCTATAGGGGTCAACAGGAAAACGGCCCTGGCAGGCTGCCGGGGGTCGTGAGCCGGGGACATGGAGGAGGGCTTATGGAACCTGAGAAGGGCGGCATCGACGGCAGCAAGAGCGTGCGGGACATACACCACCTGCGGCTGATGTCGCTGCTGCAGGAGCAGGAACGCAAGCACGGGCGTCGTCGGGCGGCGGAAATCCTGGGCGTGGACCGGCGGACCCTGGACACCGCCCTGGACCAGGGGATGCTGAACCGGCGCATCCGGGGGGCGCTGGAAAAGGCGCTCCAGTCGGGTGTCGGCTCCGCCGCCGCGCAGCAGCGGGACCGCAACGACATTCTGGAAGACCGGCTGGGAGACCTGGAAGGGCTGGTGGAGGAGCAGGGCCGGGAGATGCGGGTGGGACGGCGGGCCGCCGAGGACGAGATCAGGAAGCTGCGGGAAGAGCAGACCCAGGGGCTGCGACGGATTGAACGGGCGGTGGCCGGGCTGAAGGCGGCGGGCATCAACGGCGAAGGGGAGGAGAACGCGTCAGGCGTACAGCCCGGAAAGCCGGTCAATCTCAAGCGTGAATACCCCGAACTGGTGACCCTGGAGCCTGCCGACGACGACCAGGAGGTCTTCGGCGACGCCTGGAAGTTGGTCCAGGAATGGCGGAAGTTCAAGGACACCCACCCCAACGAGGGCCGGGGCCTGGACTGGCTGCTGGCGGAAGAACGGTTCCTGGCGGTGGAACTGGAGTTGCTGGAGGAATACGGCCTGACCTTGCCCCCGGCCCGGTTCCCCCTGCGCGGCTTCGACCGGTCCGGCCAGGTCAACTGGCGCCGCAAGGCCCTGGAGGACACCCGCCGGAAGGTCAGAAGGAGGAAGCTACTGGCCGGGGCTTGGCACGCCCTGACCCTGGAACGCTGGCGGCGGTAGACGGGCCTGACGTGGACCTTCTTGTCAGCAATTTGGGGAAAATCGCCAGGGGGGCGGCGCAAGGGGTCTTTTTCTGTCCCGGCGCCTGTGATAATGGCCGTGTTGTCTGGATTTTCCAGGGTTTCCAGCCATAGAAATCCTGGGGGCACGATCCCCTGTTGCCCGGGTTGACCGTAGGGATGATTCGCTCTCCTGAAAGTCCCCAAGAGGGAATGCTGCCGCTGCGGATTCGACGTAGCTCTCCGCAGGCAGCGCGGACCGGGCCAGGCGGAGTTGATTCAGTCCTCCGTCCCCGGTTCAGTCCGGCGGTTGGAGTCTTTAAGTCCTCCGGCTGCCGGGCAACGGTTCAGCGGTTGGGAACTGATCCTTCCCGTCGCTGGACACCCGTCCAATGACAGGAGTTGACCGCTCCGGTCGTCGGACACCGGGGACGCGGCGGTTGGTCCCGCTGGGTTCCCATCCTGGCCGAGGCGTTGGCGGGTATTGCTGGCGGCGCCCCGGCCGGAACCCAAACCCACGGCGCAACATAGTTATCCAGGAGGTGGCGCAAAGGAACTGAACGGCATCCCTAACCAACGGCACATCATCATCGTCAAGGAGGTGGCTTACAGAAACAGCTCGGCATCCCGGATTCCCCGACCCAACGGCTCTCTCCTGCGGAGCGCATGACTCGCTTCGCTGGTTTCTCGCGACGCGGCTGGAACGGGCAATCGGCTCCGCCTGCTCCATCACTTCTGCGGGTTGCTGTTGAACTCCAACGGCGCCGCCGCAGCTTCAACATGCTCCGGTCGTAGGAAACGACGGACCGGACGCTTACCCCTGCAACGCGGTTGCCACCGGCGCCGTAGCTGACGGCTTGGCCGGTTGCCGCGCTGAGTTCATCACTATCACCCTCTCCCACACTCAGCAGTTTCCCAGGAACGACACCCCCGCATCGAGTACGGGGCAGGCTCTGGCCGAACTGCGTCCGTCGCCAACCCCCATTCGGCATTGCCCATTTCGCTATTCCACCCTGGGCGCAGTGCGTCCGGCACCGGGCGGTTGCCTTGAGCAACTGACCCTCACCCTGGGCGAACTGCGCGTTTCGCCAGCCCTCTTCTCGGCGTTTCCCGATGCGTCCCTTACCCGGGCCGGAGTGCGTCCGGCGCCAGGGGTAACTCCAGTTTCACAGGGCGTTCGCAAGACAAGGGCGGCCGCTTGAGCCGCCCCTGACAAACAAAAATTTGCACACGAGAGGGGCCGCCTCCCGCATTGGGAGGCGGCCCCTCTCGCTGTTTTCGGAGGAAGCGACATGACCACCACTACCAGTATCAGCATCAACCGGGCGAACCAGGCAGAGACCACCGGCAACGCCGACTCCAACATCAAGGGACAGGTTGACGCCCTCGGCGACACCCTGCTGGTCCAGCAGTTCCAGACGAACGACCGGGGTAAGAAGGAGATAGCGAACAGGGGTAAGGCCGAGAGCGAACTGCGGGCCGCCGCCCGGCGCCAGGGCCTCACCCTCAAGGAACTGGCCGCCCTGATGGGCGCGAGCTACAGCCACCTGTGCTCCGTGGCCAACGGGCATCGGCCCTGGACTCCCGACCTGCGGGAGAAGGCCATGGCGGTCCTGGGCGAGGTTCCCGGCCGGGGCATCGTATACCGCCAGGGCGGCGCGGTCACCAGCGAGAGCAGCCATATCCGGGAGCGGGCCAGGGAAAAGGGCATGACCCTCAAGGACCTGTCTCTCATGGTGGGAATGTCCTACCGCTACATGACCCAGGTGGCAAGGGGCCAACGGAACATGAGCCCGTCGATGCAGGTCAGGGTGGAGTCGGCCCTGGGCGGCCCGGCGGAGATCGCCCCCGCCGTGTGCGCCAACCGGCATGGGAGCATCGCCAGCGGCGGCAGCAGCTACCTGCGGGAACGGGCCAGGGAGAAGGGCATGAGCATGGGGGAACTGGCGGACCTGGTGGGGGTGAGTCGCGGGTTCTTGTCCGACGTGGCCCGGGGGCGCCGGAATCTCAGCCCCAAGATGCAGGCGCGGGTGGAGCAGGTCCTGGAGGCTCCAGTCAGGGTTGAGGCCGCACCGGTTCCCACCGTGGACCCGCGACCCCTGTGGGAGCGGATGGATGCCCACAAGATCAGCCAGAACGAGGCGGCGCGCCGGGCCGGCATCAGCCCCGCCCATCTCTCCCAGATCATGAACGGCCAGCGCACCCCGTCGGCCAGGGTGCTGCGGAGCCTGCACGGGGTCTTGTTCGCGCCGACTCCGGCGGAACTGGTGGCGCCGGTGGAGCTCAGGGTCATGGCCTGGAAGAAGGGCGGGCGCAACGGCGTGGTGGTCCAGGGCGCCGGCGGTCCGGGCGGCGGCACCATCCGGACGGGTGGCCGAGTGCCCTGGGGGGCCGAGGTGGAGTTCGCTTATACCAGCGGATACGACAGCCGGGGCCGGGTGTCGGTGAACCACCTAGTGGACGAGCGAGGCTACGGGGTAATGCTCAACAGGCCGGAACCCGGCGACGCTTAGCCGGTCCGTCACGCAGAAGGAGGGAGACAGGCACTACGGTGGTGCCTGTCTCCCTATGTATTGCCATTCCTACAGGCCCGCACTGTCAAAAACTCTCGCTACTCGGACAGCCGGCGAATCTCGACAGCTGGTTAGTACTACATCGAAAAATTTTTTCGCCGCAAAGTTCTGATGCCATTCTTGAACCCTGGAAGTGAGCCTTAGGGGATACCTTAGCAGCAATCTGCACGCTGGACAGGATGCGTTATTGCAGATTCACCGCCTCCAGCAAGTGGGGAATCCGGGTGATGTCGCCGCGGTAGTAGGGGACGTCGGCCAGGTGCCGGTGCAGATCAGTCCGGGGCGGCGCCAGGTCAATCGACATCACGTCCTCGCCCCGTTCCTGCAGCTTGCGAATAATGCGAAACCCGATAAGGTCGTTGCCCTCGGTTACCATTACCGTCATTGTTGTTCCTCCGGTCTTGGATAAAGGTTTGGATCTATTTCAAGCCTCGCGAAACGAAAATTGGTGGGAATAGGCCACCAGGGAAACGTTAGGCACAGCCTTGGCAGCGGCGACTAAACGTGGATCGAAATCGCTGGCGATTAGGATTCCCCGGACGGCGCTGCATTGCTCGCTAATCTCGCTGCCCATGTATGAAAGCAATTGTCCAATAGCGGCGAGATTAGCTCTGCCCGCCTTAAGCTCAATGACTACCAAACATCCCTCAGTGTCTTTAGCGGTAATGTCGATTCTCCCAGTCCCTACTCTCTGTTCAGAACCGCCGTCTATTATTTTCAACCCAGCCTCAAGCTGCTGTATATTGGACCTCAGCGCCTTTTGCAGATCTCTTTCCAAGCGAAATCGAGCCTCGTCAGAGGGATCCTCAATATCAGTCTCGGGTACGTAACGAGTAGTTTCAGGGACCGGACTGGCGACGTAATAGGGATTTAAAGTGGGATTCTGCCGAAAAAAGACGTTGCCAAGTGTGTTCAAATTTTCAACGTTTCCCGACTTTGCTTCCGTGGAATAAGGGTTCTGAAATTCACCCTCCGATGTTAGAAACCAATCTCCTTCCGTGGCATAGAGCCGGGTAACCTCATGAGTATTCATCCAATTGATTAGTGGCTCTACGCTTAGGTTGGAGAGAAACAGGCTTCCTTCACGGAGAATGCCTTCACTGGTTAGTTCATCAACTGAAAAACGGGTCAAGAATTCCTTGATGTGCAGTTCGGTCATGTCTTCCTTCACGTTAGCCCGAATCCACCGAATAGATGAGGGTGGCGGCGGATTGAGTGGGTAATAGAGTGATCCTTTCCTTGCTGGGACAATGGTTTCTGATACGGGAAACCATCACTAGGAGAGGAGTGCCTTAATTAAGGCCAGTGTGGGATGTACATTTGCCGTAAGGACGGATTTCAAACCCGCTCTTACAATTCATACTTCCCCCTTGCGATTGTCCGGCCCCATTGATGTGGAAGGTGGACTTCGTCTTGTGCAGATGTAGTGTTCACTATGGGCTAGGTCTAGTTCCTGCGCTTCTCACCTTCGTTTTATTGTAGTTTCTGCCGGCACAAGCCTGAACAGGTGTGTGCGAACGGAAAGACTTGTGCCCGGCATGGATTTTCATTCTGTTGGCTTTTGGTCATATTTGGCGAGACATTCGATTATGGCCTTATGGATGTCCTGAAACTTCCCTCTGTCAAAGTCGCGGACGCTCTTTTCGAGCTTCTGTCGAATTCCTGCCAGGTCCCAATCCTCGAAATCCTTCTTATCCAAAAGACCCCGCTCAACGGTAAAGGTAAACCAGGGTCTCGATGGGTCAAATTCCTGCTCCCGGGCTTCCAAGCCGCCAATAGTCTTTAGACTACCGTGTAGGGACTCTCTGATTTCCTGGTTGGTTCCAGGTCCGACGGAAATGTGCAGCTCTAGAGAGTCTTTGTAGCACCAAAATTCCAGAAGCGTTATTGCTTCCGATTTTCCCCAACCTTTTCCAGTGCGAAACGTTCCTGAGGATTTCCAGTCTTGGTGCAAAGATCTCGTGAGTCTCCGGCCATCCCCTGCCTGGAAATTACAATAGCTAACTTCCCAGCCATTGATGCCCTGAATGATCTCCTTCAAAATATCTTCAATCTCGGCGCTTCTGGTCTGGTGATTGGGTAGGTTAGCCACGATAAAGTCGATGGCAGTGGGGTGCTTACGGTGGAGTTTCTCAACAAGTTCCCGCGCTTCTCGATTTCCCAAAATTCGCTTCTCCAACATGGCAACATACTGATGCAAAAAGAACCGCACTTCTTCGCTGGTGGAACTATCGCAAGCCTCTAAAGTCTCACTGACAGACTTACGGATGGCATCGTAACCCACCGTTATCCAATGGCCTTGTTCCTCCGGCGAACTGGGTTTGGTACCCCTCGGGGACAGGAAGACATACCTTCGCTGGAAATTCGGGTATTTCTCCTCCACTGCCCGCCGATACCGCGTTAGCTGGTTGCTGTGTTCCTCGGACCAAACTTTATTTTCGATAGCGCAAAGGAAGTGTCTGCTTTCCTCCGTCACCAGCAGGTCCAAGCGCCCATTGATGCGTTCTACAGTATTGTGCCATTCTTCGTGAACTTTCGCGTCCGACCAATCCCCAATGATATTTTCGCTAGGGAAAGTGGTCTTTAGAAACTGCTTCAAGAATCTATCGCTTATGCCGTGATTCTCTTTCGGGGACAATAGCCACCCTAATATTCTGCTGTGAATCGGTTCCCGCCAGTGCAGGTCTAGGGTGTCAAATAGGTTGAACTGGGAAAGCAACTGTCCCAGTTTATTCAGGTCATGCTCAGTACTGAACTTTTCCAAAGCGGCATATTGGTCTTGCGCTTTCATAGGACTCCTTCTGGGCTTCAGATTCTCTATAGGGGATGCCGTCTCCCGGCGTATACTCCATGACAACCAAACGGAACCGGTGTCAGGCAAGTGAACGCAGTTCTAGCTTTCCCTACCCGCAGAACGATATCGACACCGAGAAAACCCCCAGATAAGTGACGATGAGGGTCGTTCCGCTGATTATTGGCTTCTGCCGGAAGACTGGAAATCCCGCCAGTAACATCCCAAAGGCAGCGATTGTGAACAGAAAGCTGACCACCGCCAGAATTAGTATGACTACCATTTACTGGTTTCTCTGCGCCGGGAATCGGGTATCAGTTATCCGTTCAACATCAAAAAATCATATATTGATCGGTGGCTGGACTTGATGATAGTTGACCTCTGTGCGGATTGACAAGACAAACCATTGGGATTCAATTGGCCCCTCGACACGCCCCAATCTGTGCACTTTTCGTTGGGACGCGTCCACGCCAGTTTGTGATGTCAATTTCAGCCTCCCCCAGCCTCTGCCTCTTCCTGTGCGGCCTGTCTCTGCTGGCGGACCGAGGGATCGTCCGGTTCCATGTCGATGATGGCGTCGTAGTCTCGCACCGCCTGCTCCGGCTCCCCCAGGCGGCGGTGCAGCGTCGCCCGGTTCCGCAGCGACGGGATGTGGTCCGGATCAACCTCGATGATGGCGCTGAAGTCCCTGACGGCCTCTTCGTACCGGCCCAGGTGCGTCAGCGCCGTGCCCCGGCTGTAGCGGGCGCGGGTGTCGCCGCCGTCAAGGTCGATGATCCGGCTGTAGTCCTCCGCCGCCAGCTCGTGCTGCCCCAGGCTGGCGCGGGCCAGTCCCCGACCCGCCAGGGCCTCGCCGCTGCCGGGGTCCAGTTCCAGGGAGCGGTTGAATTCCCCTATCGCTTCCTCGAAACGCTCCAGGTTGCCCAGGGCCACCCCCCTCCTCCGCAGCGCGGCGGCGTTGTCCGGGTCTAGGCCGAGAACGGCATCGAAGTCGGCCAGCGCCTCGGCGAAGGCCCCTGCATTGACGTAGGCGATTCCCCGGGCGTAGTACGCCAGCCCGTAGTCCGGCTCCAGATCTATGGCGGCGCTGAAGTCCCTGGCGGCCTTCTCCAGCTCGCCCAGGTCGTGGTAAGCCAGCCCCCGGAAGTAGTGGCTCTCGGGCAGGTCCGGTTCCAGCTCGATGGCCCTTCCCAGGTCTTCCACCGCCCTCTGTGGTTCGCCCATCTCGGCGTAGGTCAATCCCCGGTTGTAGTGCGCGCCGGCGTTCCCGGGGTCCAGGAGAATGGCCAGGTCGAAGTCGCTGATGGCCCCGGCCAGGTCGCCCAGCTCAGCCTTGCATCCTCCCCGGCCGGAGTGGGCCGCCGCGTTACCCGGGGCCAGGCCGATGGCAACGTCGTAGTCCTCCACTGCCAGGCGAAGCTCTTCCATTTCGGCGTAGGCCCGGGCCCGGCTGAGGCGGGCCTCCGCGTTGCCGGGTTCCAGGGCGATGACGCGGCTGTAGTCCTCGGCGGCGCGGCTGTGGTCCCCCACCTGCTCGTAGGCCAACCCCCGCACGGACAGGGACTCGGTGTCCTGGGGGTCGGCGTCGATGAGCCTGCTCAGGTGCTCGATGATCCGGCCCAGGCCCTCCCGCCCCAGGGCCTTCATCGCCCGCTGGAACTCACCGTAGTCTATCGAAGGCTCCTCCGGGTTGTTCTCGTCATGTTCTTCGGTCATTGCACTACTCCCCCGGTCCCGCCGTATTTCCATGCCCTTACAGGACCCGCGCCAAAGTTTGCATTTATGATGGGTCAGCCCTGCTCGCAATGCAACGCCCGGCTGTCAGTGGCACGCTGCCCTAGCGGAGGTCGGCACGGGCGGGAGCATGGCTTGGAGAAGGGCGCGTATAAGGTTGTTGCCTCCGTCAGGTGCCCAGGAGGGTCGCTCCCATCCGTCCGCGGGGTTCTGTTGCAATCCACCGGGTAGGGTCAACGGCAAACTGAGTTGATTGATTCCCTGAATCCAGTCGTGTAGAAAATATATGCCTCTTCCGTATCCTTTTCGGGATGAAGAGTTATCTCCAACTTCTGGGTTCCAGGTAGTGCTTCAATCAGAGCTTCCGCAACTCTGGGTGGCGCTGTCCAAGATAGGTATCCATTTTCCTCGACGTATATCCACGGATGCACGGCACTGTCCTTCCCATCCAAACTGTACTGTATATCGACCTCGAACACTTCGTAAGTTGGCTGCGAAGGTAAGTATGTGGTCTTCGACAGCAATACTTCCTTCCCTGGGAGACCGCCTCCTTGGCAATCGGGCACTATGATAAGGTGTGTGAACCTGTCGGGTGGCGCCGCGCGAAGGTGTATCTCGAAATCGATTATCCAATCTCCAGTTGGTTCGCCCGTCGGCTCAGCTGTTGCGGTTGGCGTCGGCTGCGGCGTGGCGGTTGAGAGGCCAGCCACCACGCCAGCCACTATCGTGGCGGGAATGTCTGGCGTAGCTGGTGAGTTGGCGTTGTCACAGGCGATGCCGAGCGACAGGGCGACCGCCAGAAGGAAGACTATAGCTTTCATTGTTGTTCCTTATTATGCCCTGCCAAATTCAACAGGACCGTCTGCGGCCTTAACAGCATAATAAAGGGTGGGGGATGGCTACCTACGCCGCCTTCCATGCGTTTCAGCTTCTGCGGCGGCGCCGCCCTATCCTACTTACTGGGTGAACAGGTGGCCCAGGCCGTAGGATCCGACCAGGGCCAGCAGCGTCAGCAGGTGCTTCCCCGTGGGGCGCACTCCCTTGTCCCGCCAGCGCCTCACGGTCTCGGGATCGGTCCCGAGGTGACGGTTCAACTCCGCCCACGTGAGACCGGACTCCTCCTGGAAGCGCACCAGCCGCCGGGAGAAGTCGTCGGGGTAGTCGTGGTCTGCCCTGTTGTGGTGAATGCGTTGTCTCGGCATTGAATCATGGTCCTCCCTTGGGATGATTGGAAGGCTCCCTTCCCTCTTGGCAACGTCTGGCAGGTCCAGGATGTTAAGGGATGAAGGCCCTGGGGACTTCCTGAATATGGGCGCCGCATCGGGTTGGCTGGTTGGAATCAGCCGGAGACGATGCCCAATGAGCAGACTATGCGAATGTCAGTGGCCACTCCCTGGCTAGATTCAACGGTTGGCGTTGGGGTCGGCGGCTCAGTCAGCGTTTGGGATAGTGGTTTCCGATACGAGAAGCCGCCTGTAACGAGGAACGCTCAACAGATGCTACCACGCAATCGCCTCCATCGCATCCAACTTGCCTTTGGCGACAGGGCCGTCGTATTCTAACCCTCAAGCGCGTCACTACTACGAAAGCAGGTATCCATATTCCCCAAGGTAAATTATTCAGAAATAATCCTCACGCATTCGTTTACTGGACTCTCGGGAAGGAGGGAATGGTGGAGAGGATGGGTTGATCCTGAGGATCGCACAGGGCCTTTCGGTTATCCTCTCTCCCTTGAGGGAGAGGGTTAGAGCCTGCCCCCGCGAAATCGGGGGGTGAGGGTGAAATTCCCGGCATCAGCAGCTTTGCGTACAGTAGAAGACGGAACATCCTGTAAATCTCAAAATCAAACGAATCATAGTTCAGACAATAATCGAAAGGCCCTGTGCAAGTCGAAGCCGTGTCCGTGGACACGGCCTGTTGCTAGAACTTCTTTTCACAATGTTGACATACTAGAAATTAGCGTAGAGGATACCGCAAAGGAGGTGCTCACTGCAGGACAACAAGTCCTGCGAAGAAGGTCCATTAAGTAAGACCTGCCCCGGGTCCAGACCTCCTGGGCTGCCAGGGCGGCGGCAAAGGCCTCGGGGTCGGGCCAGTAACCGGGTCAGCGCACATCGGTTTGACGAAGTCCAAACAAAATTACGAATACTAACTGCAGCGGGAAGCGGATTTCGTAATCCAGGAAGCCAAGAAAAGGGCCGGTGTCATATCTGACACCGGCCCCGATTTGGGCCTGGTTGACAATAATGGTTCGCCAATACCGGTTACGTCAACCGGTAAGTTGGCCGCTGCATCCGTTCTAGTTGTACCCCAGGTAGGTGACGGTGAAGTCGCATTCCAGGGAAGAGCCCGTTGGCTTGCTGGATTGGGTGCAAAGGTACCCGAAGGCATCGTCTATGGGCTTGTTCCCCCGGGCTGTTGCCCTGGTACGTACTGAATGCCCGGCGGCAGAGACAAGGGTGTGGGTGTAAGTTCCCTTCGTATCCACGTACATGTAGGTGGAACTGTCCAGGTCGTGGCTTTTGTCGCACTTCTTTACCTTGTAGTACCAGAAGGGAATCAGCCATTTTGCCCAACAGGAGTGGTACCTGTTGTTTCCGTCGAAGAGGTCGCCTGAATTGGTGTTGGTTGCGGTCTTGACGGTAAAGCGGGAAGTAGTCTTGGTGAGGTCGTCAACGGAGTTCACGCCGACAATCTTGCCAATAATTTCGATCTTCCACTTGTAGCCAAGCTCTGTTCCGATGTTGTAGTGAGCGGATGGGTCATCTGCGTTGAGGGAGTTAGCTCTGAGGTCCAGGGCATGCACCACAATGTTGCACGAATCTTCTTCAGGTCCCACCCTGACCCGGGCTACATCAGATTCTGCTCTGATGCTGATGTCGGGATTAGCACATCCTGCGTGGTCGGGCCCGGGAGTGGCTCTGTCCTCGTAAATGGTGTCGCCCTTGCTGATGGGGCCGCTTACGGGAGTGCCGCCGATGTCGATCTGAAGGCTGTTGGCGGCGTTGTTGTCGGCCGTTACTCCCGCGGGAATGAGCAAGAGGAGGGCCAGGATGAAAGCTGGAAGCAGGTACTTTATTTTGAACATCTGTCACCTCTCGTTTAAAAACAGCTGAGGATTCTCGTTCTTTCTGTACGGTAAATCTCTTGCTCGCGGGGTTTTCTTTCCCGCGCACGCACCTCCTTTAGATTGTTTTAGGTGGGTCGGCCCGGCATGCTTTGATGAGGACTACTGCCAGCATGGCCAGCGCCGAAGGAATGTATCCGATGCCGAAGCCCAGGTACCCGAGTGCGCATATGGTGGTTACGGCGAGGGTAATGACACTGAGTAGCAATGTTCCCGTAAGACGGGAAAGTTTGACGGTTAGAACCAGGGCGAGGGCTATGCCGGTGAAGACGACCGGGGTAAAGTACCAGGCGGCGTCCCACAAATCGTAGTGAAGGGGGCATCCGGCAATGATCATGGACGCCGATTCCCTGGCTACGCCTCCGTAGATGCAGGTGGGAAAGACCAGCCAGATGAAGATTAGCCATGCACTGGCGTGGGCGATGGTGGTGGCGATGAGGACAGGCCGTGATTCTTTCATGGCTCCTCCTGTTGCTTTACGCTCCAGGCTTTTAGGTTGGTTGGTATATAGTCTGCTTGATATGCCAGAATGTCAACATTGTGAAAATAAACGCGAGCCTGGGCATCAGTTGACAGAATAGGCCTTGCGCGAACCTATGTCACCTTCGTTGAAGTAGTGGCTTCGTGGCAAGAAAGCTTACTTACACCAGAAAATATGACTCTATTCTCCAAGGGTCATCCGTAACGCTGTTTCGAGTGTACCGGACATGGGATGCCTTGCCTCGAACAACAGAAGTTTCAGGAACTGGCACGACAGCGACATTGTCTGTTTCAAAGTAAACCCCACTGCGAGCCTCAAGCCATTCAGTATTAACTTCAGCAAAGAAGCCGCCCCCCTCAAAGTCATGCTTATCCTGCTTGTTCAAGAACATAAGCTGGTCTTCACTCATTTTAATTTCCTCCAAAAGTGTTTCAAAGAAGCGCTTTTTTGAAACAGGGAAGTAGCTATGACAACTCCGAGTATCGAGGAACTGGTAGCCCGACTGGTGGGTGGATACGTTGGGAAGTCGGGAAGGTCCGCGAAGAAATGAACCGAGGCATGGACCAACTCCGTGCTGACATGAACAAGAACCACCAAGAGCTGTTGGGCCGCCATGAAGGCCACACCCACGACGACGACGGGGCGTCGGTCTTTCACCAGCTCACCACGCCGGCCGACTAGTCACGGAAATGCCCTTGGGCGAACCACTATTGTAAGCCGAGCCCTTTTCGGGGCCGGTTTGCTATGCAGAAAACCTTTCCACGACACGTTCAACCATAGTGGTCGGACTTCCTATCATCTTCCTCCAAATCAATCGCGGCTACCTCTATCTAATCTGTCTTGGCGGCAGAAAAGGTTGTTCACGACAGTTTGACAGTACGCCCCACCAAAGTTAGCCTCTTTATCCGTGTCACTGGAAAGCGAGGGATTGCCCCCTGACCTGATCAGCATCCGGGGCAGAGGAGGCGGCGTTCAAGAACATTTATAACCTGGTGCCATCGTATTTTTTAGCCACTTAAGGAGAGTTTCCCAATTCACAAACTATTTATAAGGTTTGCTCCTATATTTGTCGCGGTGGCCCTGGCCGTGGGCTTCTTTTCCACGGAAGTCGCTCAGGCCCACTACACCACGACGGATATCGCTTCTCACTACAACTCCGTGACCACCGGCCACAGCAATACCTCGTCTCTTGACGCAGCGTGCGGATCCACCTACCGGCTGACCAACAAGACCTACTTCAATGAGGTTACGGACGACGATGCCGAGATTTACTACACCTCGGTCAAGTCGAAAAACTATTCCGGCACACCTTCCGGCGGTACGTACCGGCTGGGCAACTACAACAATCAGACAATGGTAATCAAGTGTTTCATGCTGAACACGCCCCTTGAGGACGGCGAGACCTACAACACGCCCAGGCTGGACAAGACCGTCTCCTTTGCCTGGAATAATCAGATAGTAGTGACGGTGTACAGCTATGCTGGTTCCGGCACTGCTTGCCAAAACATCGATTGGGACTTCTTCTACCCCGACGAATAAGGCCTGGACGAGCGCGCAAAAATATACAAGAGGTGTAGAATGTTTTCAAATTTCAAGTGGGTTGCCTCCGCTTTGGCGGTAGCAGTTCTTGTTGGCACCGGTGTAGCCTTCGCCGTTGAGACACCCATCGCGCCCCAACACAACCACGACCATCATCCTCAATTGGACGAAGCCAAACTAAAGGTACCGTTCGATGTCAAGATGCCTTCCAAAGTGCCTGAAAACTACGAGCTTACCGCCTATACCCTGATCGAGTCGCCCACCGAGGGCGGGAAAGTGTCGCCCGAAAACCCCATTAGAGTGACAGGCATTGCCCTCTACTATGAGAATACCAGACAGGAAGGAGGCCTGACCCGCGACGCAATCTTCTTCGAACAATTCCTCGGTAGCAAATATCCCGGCTACCGGGTAGTCAAAGGCACCAAGACCGGACAGCACACTGTATTGGGCAAAAGCGCTGACATGTGGAGCGTCAGTCATTCAAAGGGAACCCAGACGGCCTTGGTGTGGGAGAACGCCGACGATGGCATCTTCTACAACATGGTGACCTATCTGTCTCCAGCCGAGACCTTAAAGTTGGCAAAGTCACTTGATTAGCTTTTCGGTTTTTGCGTTCACTGTTGCGGTAATTTTGATTTTGGTCGGCTCGCTTGCTTGCTCGAGCGAGCCAACCTCTATGCCTCCCAGAAACCCAACTATCGCCGAAGCGCAGCCTCATGTTCCTTTCCCCATTCAAGCTCCCATTTACATCCCGGACGGATACGAGATGGATCCTCACGTCAGCCTCCTTGATGGCCCACACTATGGGCACGAAGTTAAGGG
Organism: Dehalococcoidia bacterium; assembly: GCA_965207275.1. Classification (GTDB taxonomy): domain Bacteria; phylum Chloroflexota; class Dehalococcoidia; order Lucifugimonadales; family UBA3495; genus Bin22. The sequence continues at coordinate 37,150 of CBDBMH010000002.1, read as the reverse complement.
GGTACGCTTCGTCCTGCGGAAATACACGCCCAGCGGCTACAGGAACATCTCTATAAATCAGTTTTTGGCGGAAGGCACGTTCCCCACCGTTCAAACCAATATCGGAGATATCATAGCCTGGGAAATAATAGACTTTGGCGATTTTGAAGCCGAAGTCAGACAGGCCGACACTCCAGAGGGTCCAAAAGTCGCCGTAGAGTGGGAAACTGAATACAAAGGCAAACGCATTTTTTACGCCGTAAGGAGCGACCTGGACTTTGAGGAAACCCTTGAGATGGTGCGCTCGTTTCAGGCCATTCACAGATAACCCAACTATTCCTGTTGCAACGAGGCGAGGTTAGAAAAGCGGGTCCGTTGGCAACAAAAGCCAACTTAGAAAAGCTACGGGCTGATATGCTCGCCGCTTTATCCAGCACCGAGGGGCAGGCTCATTCTGCCCTAGCAGACACTAACCGCCGCATGGACCGCTTGTTTTGGGCGATAATTGGAATAGGCGGCGGTCTCCTAGCCGTCGCTGTTGCCGCCTTGTTGCGGACTGCATTCTGACCTGGAGGGCCTGGATGAGCAGCGCCGTGTCCACGGACACGAATCAACTCAAAAGGTAGTGTCTCAGTTTGAAATTCTGCGTGGCGAAAACTCGGTAGTGTCTCAGTTTGAAGAAGATTTTGAATATCAAGTGTACGCGAGTGCCTTTGGAAGGGGGGAAGAAGTGACGCCGCCAACGCGCAAGCCCCGCGAAGAGACGGCCCGCCTTGGAAAGGAGATTTACGAGGGACATTCGCCATCTTGTTGAGGCCGACCATCATGGGGAGGTCGTCGCCATTGACATTGGCAGCGGCAGCTATGCCCTCGGCGAAGATGCCATTGCGGCATCCAAGGGCCTGCGGGATCAGCACCCTGACGCCCAGGTCTGGCTGATGCGGGTCGGACATCAGGCGCTGTACCGCTTCGGGGGGCAGTTCCATACGGAAAGGCGGATGATCGAGGGCTTCGTGAACGCCAATCTCGAAGCCGTTGTAACAATTCCCCTGTTGGGCCCGACAGGGCAGACGCGGGAAGTTGCCGCCGTGGTAGACACCGGCTTCAATGGCTATCTGACATTGCCGCCAACGCTGGTGGCGGACTTGGGACTATCTGTGGTGGGCGACGGCGAGGCCATCCTTGCCGATGGTAGCTAGGCTTCCTTCGACGTGAATGGCGTCACTGCGGTCTGGGACGGCCAACCGAGATACATCGAGGCTGCCGCTGTTGGCATAGACGGTCTCGTCGGCATGATGTTGCTGGACAGGCACAGCCTGTACCTGGAAGTCGCCGCCGACGGACGTGTCGTCGTGCAGGCGATGGAGTGATATTGGTAGCGACCAAGACAACATCCTCGCTCCCTACATACTAGAGCAGGTTCCCAGGCCGGACACGCTTCTTGTCGGACAGGGCTTCTGAGATTGCAGTGACGAACCCTGGGCGACAGACCTCACAGAGACCCTAGCCACATCTCGAAGACGGTTCCACCTACCGTGCACTCAGGCCCCACCAGACTTGACCGAAGACAGTACCGGGGAGTGCAAGGCCATCTCCTCGGTATCTTTTCCCCCTATGGGACTATCTTCCGGCATCGGGATGGTGTAACGCACCATCGCGCCGCCGGGTTCCACCACGATCTCCCGAACGAAGGACTCGATGAAGGCCCGCCGCTCGGTCAGCTCGCTCTCCCGCAGATACCCGCTCAGGTCCTCGCAGTAAGCGGTGATGGTTTCCACGTCGTCCAGCACCACCCGGCGCTGGGACATCATGAGCCGGGCATCCTCCGCCGTTTCCTCCAGCTTCTGCTGCCGTTCCCGGTGTTCCCGGATGCGGGGCATGAAGTCGTCCACGTCCAGGTCGGTGGTCTCGGCCAGGTTGTAGAGCCGGTCCAGCCGGCGCTTCACGTCGGCCAGTTCCGCCTCGGCGGTTTCCAGCCGCTGCCGTTGTTCCCGGGCAATGCCGTCCATCTCCTCGTCCACCAGCCTGAACAACTCGCGGATGTTGGACTCGGTGAGGATGTTGTCGCGGATGCGGTCAACCACCATCTCCTCGAACCGGCGGGCGTTGAGCCGGGGACATTTGCAGGCGCCACTGCCCCGCTTCATCAATGATTGGCAGACGTAGTAGGCGAACTGGCCGCTCTTGGAGTCCTGGCCGGACATGGCCCGGCTGCACGCCCTGCACTTGACCAGCCCGCTGAGCAGGTAGGAACTGGCCACCCGCCGGGGATGGGCCTGTTTCGGAGCGCGGGAACGCAACTGCTTGTTCACCTTGCGGAACTGGGTCTTGGACACGATGGCGGGGAAGGCCTTCTCCACCCGCACCGGGTCGCCCTTGTGCTTCGCCGAAGCGCCCCAGGTCAGAGTGCCGGTGTAGGTTTCGTTGCGCAGGATGATGTGGACGCCGTTCTTGGACCAGGGCAGTCCGGTGGGGTTGGCGATGCCCTCACCGTTCAGGGTGCGGGTGATGTCCAGGATGCCGTGCCCGGCCTCAGCCAGGTTGAAGATGCGTTGCACCACGGGAGCGGTGTCCGGGTGAAGTTCCAGAGTGGGGCGTTTCTTGGCCCCGTCCTGGACCATCAGCTTGCGGTAGCCGTAGGGAACTCTGCTGGCGACCCAGAAGCCCCGGGAGTAGAGGGCCGCCGGGGTCAGGTCTGCTGGTTGGTTCATGTTGGCTGCCTCCTGATTATCGCTTAACGGGATGTGAGCACGTCGGCTAACGCTGTTTTCCGTTCATTTCATTTATCTTCGTTGCACATGGCCTGCGGGAAGGCCGGTTCTCGCCGGATTCACCCGTGTCAAGCCGCGCTTGCCCTTGGCGACCGGCGCCTGAGGCCAACCACAATGGCGGCAATGATTAATGCCAACGCCGAAGGGAAGTAGAGTACGCCGAAGGAAAGATAGGCCAGACCGCAGAAGCCAAGGAGGGCGACCGCCAATCCCGACGCTATCAGCGTAATACCGCCCCGTCCTCCTTTCCAAGTGAGCATTGCCATGAGAGATAGGCCCGTCAGAAGCACGGGAATGAACATCGGAATCAGGGCCCACCATCCGTTGACCTCGGTGAAGGACGCGGAAACCAGGACCACATCCCTACGCAAAGCGGTCACCTCCCCCGAGTCAACACTGGTTGGAGTTGCCGACACGCCTTGGTACCAATGGGGCCACAACAGCACCCAGCAGAAAACGGCCCAGGCCAATAGGTGGGCAATCGCGGCTGGCGCTAGAGCTACCCGGTTGTACACGTTGTAACGGATTTTCATGCTGCCTCTTTCCGGCACAATACAAGGCACGGCTTGGCTCGATGGCTTTATTCCGATGCGGTCCGGCATGGGCGAACCGTCGAACTCGGATGGTCACTAGACGCTTTACACCCCGTCCTCTTCATGGATCGGGACAGCCTGCAACCGGTAGCCCAGTGCACCCAGGACGCGCAGCACGGTGTTAAACTCGGGTCTGGCCCCAGCCCGCATGGACTTATAGAGGCTCTTCTCGCCCAGGCCGGTCTCACGGGCCACCCGCCGCATCCGGTGGACGCGGGCCATCCGCCCCATTATGCCCGTGATGCGTTCCAGGTCGCCCGCTTCCAGGGCGGCGTTCAGGTCAGCCGTCATCTCGTCGGATGCGGCCGGGTAGTCCGCCGGTGTCTCGGTGCTGTCCATAGCCGCTGCCTCGCCGTCATGAGTTCGGCCCATACTCCGCTATATTATCCCGCCGGATACCAAATACGCAAGGTGGAAACGTCACTGTTTCCGTCTGCTTTTGGGGTATCGGGTCTATCAGTGGCATGGCTCATACTCTGAAACCGCACGGGACTCTGGAACTGCCGGAGAAGGGCTTGGCCGTTTGGAGGGTGGACTGGCAGACCGGTCAGTCCCGATAATATCGCCCCGGCGTGCAGAGAATTGGTTGCGGCATGATGAAGATTTTCGGGCCGGTAATCAGGTGCCGCCCCGTTTCGGCATCATACACACGCACCAGCCCAAAGGGATTAAAGCCGCCGATTGTGGGTTGCTCATCATCATCCTCCCACACACTGGGGTCGTAATGAAGGACACGGCCTTCGTCCAGATCGATCCATGCCTCCAGGATCGTTATGTTGCTGTATCGCTGGTGGGTCACCACCTTGCGTGGTTCATCACAATTCGTCCACGACCACGGCCCCGAGTGCTCCACCGGCACGGCCCACTTGGCCTCCACCGTCAGTCTGCGAGTGCCTCTCTGCCACGTATACCCAGAGACACGATGCACCGGCTCCCATTCCTGCCCGCCATTGATTCGTTCCACGATTCCCGATGCCCGCAGGATTTCCGCGCCGGCCTGCATTTCCCCTGGCGTCGGATCAAACCCCCTTGGCCCTTCGTAATTGACCTGGGGAGCGGGGTTGAAACTTGGCTCCCACAGGGGCCAGTAGTAGATGAACAACGCACAAAGGACTGCAAGAGGGGCAAGTGCCATCTGCCCCCTACGGAGCCAAGGGGGTAATTCCTGGACCTGGTCGTATTTGTTGGGGCCGGAAGAGCGCCTCACCCCCAACACTATCACCCCAACCAATGCAACGGCGGGGATGAGATAGAAGAGAGTCCAAAAGCCGGAATGCCCTATGTCGTGGCACCTCTTGACGCTAACGGCAGTGAAACCCCAGACCAGACACAGAATCGCTCCAATCGAGACGAGTATGCTCGCCCAAGGAAACAGATAGGATACAGGGATTAACGTGATGCCCCAGAGGAACGCCAACGCAAGCAGTGGCAGTATGCCCATGGTCCAATACTGGATGCGACTGATTCGTCCGTCGTAGGAAAACAGTACGTACTTCATCATGTGGTCTCCACCCGTGATCCAAGTCAAGTGGCGGCGTCCCCTTTGAGTGGGCGTACCTTGGGACAATAGTGCGGGAACAGAATAATCGGCGGTAAGGGTCTCCTCTCCCCGGCAGGGTCAGCAGTATTCGGACAGATCGCTAGCAGGAATCGGCGTTGCAGAGGTCCTTCGGTTGAATGAGTGTAACCAGAGCCGATTTGCCGAGTGAGCGGCGCCGGCGACTTAGGTGAAAGTCTCCACGTCCGTCGAATTCTTCGCGTGTTCAGTCGAGGAACACGGCGTAGTGTCGGTATCCTGCATGGCAACCCTCGGTGATCACCGCCACATTGTCGTGCAGCAGCACCCCTGCCTCGACGTAGCTGGACAACCGCCGCACCTCCCCGGTGTCCAGCCGATACTGGAAGACCCCGGTGTCCGATCTATTGCCTAAGAAGCCGCGGACGTCGCAAGCCTCCTTGACTGAACAGACCACGTGGTTGGCTGATATGAGCGGCCGGGTATCGGAATGCCCGCCTAAGCCTATGTCCAGTTGTTGTCCGGTTTCCAAATCCAGCATGACGATGATCGACCCGCCCGATTCCAGGTACTGCTGCCAGACAACCAGATCGCCGTGGAGAGTAGGCAAGCCATTGTTGTTGCCCGTCTGCGCCAGCAGCCTCTCTTCGCCGGTGGCGAGGTTGTAGGAGTAGATGTCGCATTGTCGGTCAGGATGGTTGTGGCAGCCTTCGGCGCGAGTCCCGAGCCGGGGACTATTCCGATTGTCGGACCATACAACGAAGTCGCCGTGAATCGTCGGGTGCTGCTGGTTGCCGGGAGCGACCACTATCGGGATTTCCCGGTCGCTGCTCAGGTCATAGGCGTAGATGTCGTAATGGTCCCGGGGTGCTTGGAACTCGTTGCGGTTGTCACGCCAGACAAGCCGGGAGCCGGATATGCGGAGATGGTTCCGGTTGGCCGGCACATCGGTGATGCGGCGCGCCTCCCCGGTGAGCAGGTCCATCGCGAACACGTGGGCAGTGTTCGTCGAGCCGCCCCGCTCGCCGGTCAACTTGATCTCCTCGCCTTCCTCGATCCAGGCGGCGTGAGTGCTGGACAATACCGCGTTCCACTTGTAGTGACCGTCATCGGTGACCTGGCGGACTTCGCCGGTGCGGATGTTGGTGAGCCACAGCTCCCCATCATCACTCCTCCCAATGGCATTGTCACCGTATATGTCAGTCAGGAAGCCTTGGGCGTCCAGCTCAACACTCCTAAATTCGGATGACGGCAGGGGTGTCGGGAGCGGCGGGAGCGATGTATCCGGCGCAATCCTGCCGCAGGCTGAGATACCGGCGGCCACCGTGAAGAGGATCGCCAAGATCGCAGCCTTCGTTTGCGGTAAACCGTACATACATTGCATCGCCTGTCTCCCTTGATGATCGGTTGCGTGTTCGCACTCGGGAAAACAACCAGGGACAATATGATGAAAAGGGTAGTCCGCCCGCCGAATTAGGGCAAGAAGATCCGGCGGCCACGGGTACCGAAATCGCTTCGCCGGTCAGGGCGGTATTCCAGCCCTTGCGGGGACCCGCCCACCATGTGATCAGTCACCACCCCACCAAGACGGTCACCGCCAGCAGGAACACCAGCACGGCGACGGCGATGCCCATCCGGGCTGCCCAGCGCCTGGCCACTTGATGGCCGTCCTGTTCCTTGTGGTGCTGCGCTTCCAGTACGGCGACTCGCCCCTGGCGTTCTCCATCTCGGCCCGGGCTGGTGGGCTGGCTTGCTGATTCGCCAGTCTCCTGCTTTGAATATATTATCGACTCGGATACCCGGGGCGTAACCCCCGACTAAGAACCTGTCTACGATCTCTGGGATATGTTATGTTGAGGGCATTACTGAGGCGGGGCAATCATGTCTCATTCCTATCCCAGCGACATTACCCGGGAGCAATTCGCCCGGATTCTTCCCCTTCTGGAATCGGCCCGGCGGCGCACCAAGCCCCGTACCGTGGACTTGTACGACGTTTTCTGCGGAGTGCTCTACCTCCTGAAAAGTGGCTGCCAATGGCGGATGCTGCCTGCCGACTTCCCAGACTGGCGCACCTGCTACAAGTATTTCCGGCAGTGGAGCGAGCGGGCTGGCCCGGAGGAGGAGTCCATTCTGGAGCGGGTCTTAAAAAAAATTAGTTGGGGCGGCCCGAAAGAGCAATGGACGGACAGAGCAGACCAGCTTCTGCATCGTGGACTCCCAGAGCGTGAAGAACACCGATAGCGCCGGGAGCAAGGGCTATGACCCAGGCAAGAAGGTGTCCGGGATCAAGCGGCACATCGCGGTGGACAGCCAGGGGCTGCCCCATGCGATTCGCGTGACTACCGCTGGTGTTACTGACCGGGCCGGGGCTTTGGCGATGTTTGAGGAACGCCGGGCGGACCTGAGCCGGGTGCGGAACGTGCTGGTGGACGGGGGCTACAGCGGGAAGCCCTTTGCTGCGGAGGTGCAGGGCCTGTTGGGGGCCTCGGTGGAGGTGGCGAAACGCAACGCGTTGCACACGTTCGTGGTCTTGCCGAAACGGTGGGTGGTGGAGCGGTCTTTCGCCTGGCTGGAAAAGTGCCGCCGCCTTTGGAAGAACTGCGAGGGAAAGCTCAATACCAGCCTGCAAATGGTGGTTCTCGCCTTCGCGGTACTAATCCTCAAGAGATTGTAAACAGGCTCTAACATTCTGCACGCCGCATTTCCCGAATTGCTCGCCGGTAAATCGGAGGGACCATCGTCACGGAAAGGGCCGGTCTTCCCTACCTCCATCTCTTTCACGCGTAACTGGTTCCGAGCCTTGTCCGCTGGTGGGGGCCTGTCGTACCATTGACAATATGCTGCTCACCATCTCCACCACGTATCGTCCGGCCACGGACCTGGGATACCTGCTGCACAAGAACCCCGGGAGATTCCAGTCGTTCCCGCTTCCCTTCGGGAGGGCTCACGTCTTCTATTCCGTGGCGGACGCAGACCGCTGCACCGCCGCCCTCCTGCTGGATATCGATCCGGTGGGTCTGGTGCGTCCCAAGGCCGGCGCGTCCAATTCGGCGGGTTGGCTCCAGCAGTACGTAAACGACCGTCCCTACGTCGCATCGTCCCACCTCAGCGTGGCGATTGCGTCGGTGTTCAACAGCGCCCTGGCCGGCAACTGCAGGGAACGGCCCGAGCTGGCGCAACAACCGATCCCATTGGAAGCCCAGCTGCCCACCCTGCCGTCCCGGGAGGGACCTGAACTCATTGGCTGGCTGTTCGAGCCGTTGGGCTACGCCGTTGAAATCCAGGAACACCCGCTGGATGCGGGCTTCCCCGAGTGGGGGGTCAGTCCCTGCTTTGGTGTGGGCCTCAAGGGGGTGGTGAGGCTGCGGGACCTGCTGGCCCACCTCTACGTGCTGCTTCCCGTGCTGGATGACGCCAAGCACCACTGGGTTGGCGACGACGAGGTGGACAAGCTGCTGCGGTTCGGCGCGGGCTGGCTGAGCGATCATCCCCAACAGGAGCTGATCTCCACTCGATACCTGAAGCGGCAGCGCAGCCTGGTGCTACAGGCGTTGGACCGGCTGTCGGATGACGGCCAAGTCGCCCCAAACGTCGCCGCCGAGCGGGGGCAACACGATGAGGAGCGTCTCGAAACCCCGCTACGGTTGGGGGAGCAGCGGATTCAGGCGGTGCTGGCCGCCCTGCGGGAGGTGGGCGCGACGCGCGTGCTGGACCTGGGATGCGGAGAAGGCAACCTGTTGCGGGAGCTGCTCAGGGAACCCGCCTTTCGCGCCATCACCGGCGTGGACGTTTCCCACCGCGCCCTGGAAACCGCCCACTCTCGCCTGCGTCTGGACAACCTGCCCGCCGCCCAGCGGGAAAGGATCACGCTGCTCCAGGGGTCCCTCACCTACCAGGATCAACGGCTGGCCGGATTCGACGCCGCGGTGGCCATGGAGGTGATCGAGCACATCGACCCGGACCGGCTGGAAGCGTTCGACGCTGCCGTGTTCGGAGCGGCTCAACCCGGCGCTGTGGTCATCACCACGCCCAACTCCGAGTACAACGCGCTGTTCGAAAACCTGCCGCCCGGCGAGTTCAGGCACCGGGATCACCGCTTCGAGTGGACACGGAAACAATTCCAGGATTGGGCCCAGGCGGTTGCCGGGCGCCGGGGTTACGACGTGCGTTTTCACGGCATCGGCTCCGAACACCCCGAACGCGGCGCGCCGACCCAGATGGGGGTCTTCACGCGATGAAACTGGAAATCCCCGAACTGTGCCTGGTGGCGCTGGTCGGGCCGTCCGGCTCGGGAAAGTCCACCTTTGCCGCCCGCTACTTCAGACCCACTGAGGTGGTGTCCTCCGACGCCTGCCGGGCGATGGTGGCCGACGACCCCAACGACCAGGCTGCTACGCGGGAAGCCTTCGCCCTCCTGAATTACATCGCGTCCACCCGTCTGCGCTCCGGGCGCCTCACCGTCATTGACGCCACCAGCGTGCAGCCCCAGGCTCGCAAACCTCTGGTGGAACTGGCCCGGGAGCATGACTGCCTTCCGGTGGCCATCGTGTTGAACATGCCCGAGTCCCTCTGTCTCGCCCGCAACCGGGAGCGGGACGATCGGAACTTCGGCTCCCACGTCGTCCGCCAGCAGACGCAACAGTTGCGCCGGTCCATCCGGGGGCTGCGACGCGAGGGTTTCCGCTACGTCTACGTGCTCGATACTCCCGAGGATGTGGCGGCGGCCAGCATCCGGCGGGTGCCGTCGTGGACCAATCGCCAGCATGAGACGGGTCCCTTCGACATCATCGGAGACGTGCACGGCTGTTTCGATGAGCTGGTCTCGCTGCTGGAGAACTTGGGATACCAGGTCACGCATCCGCCTGCCGAGCGCGGCGCAGAAGATGGCTTTTCGGTGTTCCACCCCCGGGGACGCAGGGCCGTCTTCGTCGGCGACCTGGTGGACCGTGGACCCGGCGTGGCCAACGTGCTGAAGCTGGTGATGTCGATGGTGACGGATGGTACGGCGCTGTGCGTCGCCGGCAACCACGAGTCCAAGCTGGTCCGCAAGCTGAAGGGTCGGAACGTCCAGGTCTCCCACGGATTGGCGGAGTCGCTGGAGCAACTGGAACTGGAATCGCCGCAATTCCAACAGCAGGCCACGCAGTTCATGGATGGCCTGATCAGCCATTACGTGCTGGACGGCGGCAACCTGGTGGTGGCCCACGCCGGGATGAAGGAGGAGTACCAGGGGAGGGCCTCCGCGCGGGTCAGGGACTTCTGCCTGTACGGCGAAACCACCGGAGAGACGGACGAATGGGGCCTGCCCGTGCGCGCCGACTGGGCCGCCGGCTATCGCGGCAAGGCCACGGTGGTCTACGGGCACACGCCGGTGGCGGAGCCCATGTGGTTGAACCGGACCATCAACGTCGATACCGGCTGCGTCTTCGGAGGAAGTCTCACCGCGCTCCGCTATCCCGAAAACGAGCTGGTGTCGGTTCCGGCGGCGCAGGTCTACTACGAGGCGGTGCGCCCCCTGGTTGGCGGCCCGCAGGAAGAACCCCGGGTTGCCGGAACCAATGACCGTCCGTCGAATCTGTTGCACGTCGACGACGTGATGGGAAAACGGGTGGTGTCGACCCGGCTTCGGGGCAACGTCACCGTCAGGGAGGAACAGGCTGCGGCGGCCCTGGAGGTGATGAGCCGGTTCGCATTGGATCCCCGGTGGCTGGTTTACCTGCCGCCCACCATCTCCCCGTGCGAGACCAGCAAGCTTCCCGGTCTTCTCGAACACCCGGCCGAGGTCTTCGGCTACTACCGCACCAATGGCGTCTCCAGCGTCGTCTGCGAGGAGAAGCACATGGGGTCCCGGGCCGTGGTCGTGGTGGGCCGCAGCGCCGATGTCACCCAACGTCGGTTCGGCATCACCAGCGAGAGCGCCGGCACGTGCTACACCCGGACGGGGCGGAGGTTCTTTGAAGACCCTGCACTTGAAGCCCAGTTCCTGGAACGGGTCCGGGCGGCCTGCGGCGAATCCGGCCTCTGGGAGGACCTGGAGACCGACTGGGCGCTGCTGGACTGCGAGCTGATGCCCTGGTCGATGAAGGCCCAGGAACTGGTGTTGGAGCAGTACGCGCCGGTTGGAGCTTCGGCCCATGCCGGGCTGTCGGCGGCGCAAACTCTCCTGCAAGGTGCGTCGGCGCGTGGAGTTGATACCGGCGATACCCTGGCGTCGGTCGACCAGCGCCTTTGCCTGGCGCAACTCTACCGCGAGGCTTATGCCAGGTATTGCTGGCCGGTCACCTCGATTGATGACGTCAAAATCGCGCCCTTCCATCTGCTGGCCAGCGAGGGAAGGGTACATTCCGATAAGGACCACCTCTGGCACCTGGCCATGGCCGAGCGCTTGCGCCAGGCAGATACCGGGCTGTTCCGGGCGACGGGCCACCGGGTGGTGAACCTCGCCTCGCACGAAGAGGAGGAGGACGCCGTTCTCTGGTGGGAGGAATTGACCTCCGCAGGGGGCGAGGGAATGGTGGTGAAACCGGTCGACTTCGTAGCCGCAGGCAGGCGCGGCCTGGTGCAGCCGGCAATGAAATGCCGTGGCGGAGAGTACCTGCGTATCATCTACGGCCCCGAATACACCCTGCCCGCCAACCTGCAACGACTGCGGCGCCGTGGCCTCTCTACCAAACGGTCGCTGGCGCTGCGGGAATTCGCGTTGGGCCTGGAGGGGTTGCAGCGCTTCGTTGACCGTGAGCCGCTGTATCGAGTCCACGAGTGCGCCTTCGGAGTGCTGGCCCTGGAAAGCGAGCCGGTTGACCCGCGTCTGTAGATCTCCCGCGAACGTTCATACCAGGGTTACCGTTAATTGCGCCCGGTCAGTCAGCGCGGCGTTCCAACCCCTTACACGGACCCGCACCGCTAGGTGATCAGCCACCAGGCCACCAGGACGGTGACGGCCAGCAGGAACACCAGCACGGCGACGGCGATGCCCAGCCGGGCAACCCAGCGCCTGGCTCTTTGGTGGCCGTCCTGCTCCCGGACCAACACTTCTTCCAGCTTGCGGTACTCGTCTAAGGCGGTGTCCGTCTCCGCCCGGGCCCGGTCCCTCTCCTGTTCCAACCGGTCCGCTTCCTCGGCCAGTGCCCCCACCGTCCGCTCCAGTCTTTCCACTCTGGCCCTGGCCTGCCGCAGCAACTCCCGGTCGCTGGGGTAGCGGGGTCCCGGCAGCTTCACGTACACCCGCCGGCCCTCCCTCCCCACCTCCACCTCACCCTTGCGGATCATCCGGTCCAGGGTCGATAGCGATACCTCCAACTCCCGCGCCGCCTCACCCTTGTCCACCCAGTGGACCTCATCTTTGACCTTATCTGACATGTAAATCACCTCGTCAACGGCGATGCGTCAGGCGATTGCACTTTTGCCAAAATCACCCTCGTTGTTTTAGCGCCGTTTCTCACACTTGCAGAAATGCAACTTTTGAATGGTCAAGGGGAATTCCGGCCCGTTTCGTACTTGAATCCAAGGGACAATGATGCGTCGCGGCCTCCCGGCCAACCTCTGAAATCACCCCCGGAGGACAGTTTGCGACCCCGGACAACAGAACGGGTAGAAGATACCGTATCAGCATGTTTGCTGTGTCTCCTGCCGATGCATCCGCCGCCGCAGTTTGTCCCACTCGTATACCCCCAGTTCCCGCAGCGCCAGGGGCGGTCGTTCAGCATCCCACAGGGGACGCCAGGACCGGCCCAGCAGCCCCCTATAGGACAGAAGCTCCCTACTGGACACCAGGATGGGCAGCTTCATGGCCGGCATCCGGGACGCGGTGCTGGCGTAGGTCTCGGCCACCTCCTCGGTGTCCACCACGAACAGCGTGGTCGGGAAGGGCGGCTGGTCATCCCGGGGCGCGTCGGAGCGGTAGTAGCGGATGTAGGGGCGCAGGCGGGCGGCCACTCCCCTGGGGTGGCGGGCGCGTAGCTCGTGCTCGAAGTAGAAGGGCACGTGCAGGGCGTTGACGAGCAGGTGTCCCACGGCGTCGGGAGCGATGGCGTCCTCGCCCCGGTTGAAGGCCCGGTCGGAGCGGGCGGTGGGGATGGACCATCGCAGTTCGCTGGCGTCCTCGGCCCGGGCCTCGGCGGCCAGCTCCGACAGGAACCAGGTGATGCCGTCAGCGTGGCCGGTCTGGCGCTGCCAGGTGAGGATGCGGTGTCCCAGGGGCCGGGATTGTCCGTGACTGTCGGTGTCAGGCTCCGTGCTCCAGGCGGCCATGGTGGTGGCAAGCTGGGCCCGGTCCCGGCGGGTGATGTACCCGATGCCCCGGCCGGACAGGGTGTAGCGCACGTCGCTCCGTTTGCCGTGCTGTTCCACCAGGCCCCAGGTCTGTGTCAGGCTGCGGGTCATCTGGCTGACTCTCCCGTCGGAAACGCCCAGCCAGCGGGCCAGGTGCTCCCGGGGTATCATGGGGTGGTCGGTGATCAGGTCCAGGAAGCGTTTTGCCGCCGGGCTGAGGCCGAAGGCCGGGGCTGCCCTGACCATCCGCTCCGGGTCGGGCAGGGACGCCCGCTTGCGCTCCGGCGCCTCCGGGTGAAACCGGCTGCCGGGTTCGGCCTGGGAGACCACCTGCTCCAGGGTACGGTACATCCTGCCAATCACCCAGTTGGACGAAATCCAGGTCTGGCGGTCCCACTCTTCCAGGGTCTCCCGGCGCTCGACGCCCACGAAATAATCCCGGAGTTCCGCGTTGAGGCAGAACTCGTCGGTGAGCCGCTGCTCCCAGGGGCTCGGCACCAGGACCAGCACCATTGAGGGTCGGCGGTTGTGGTGGTACTCCGCGATGGCCCGCAGCCGGTCGTAGAGGGAGCGGCGCCGTAACGCCAGCCCCTGGCGCACCACCCCGAAGCTGCGGCCGTTGTGGAGGGTGATCACCGCGTCGAAGCGGCCCCGGCGCTGGAACTCCACCCGGGTCTCCAGCCCGTCCACGCCCGGGGACAGGGTTGCCGCCAGGCGGTACACCGGGGCCACGGCGTCCATACGGCGGATGAGCAATGCCAGCCACTGCCGGGACACGGGGTAGGCCCGCACGAAGTCCGATGGCGCGTCGTAGCCGAGGGCATCGGCGGCTTCGGCGATGCCGTTCCTCGTAAGGTGGTAGCGGTGGCTTGAGGGCAAAAGAGACGTGCCGTGGCTGACCCGCCCGGCCAGGCTGTCGGCGAGCAGGCTTGTCAGGGCGCGGTGGACCGTCGCCAGCGGTTCGCCCAGGATCAGCGCCAGTTCCCCCGCGTCGATGAAGGGCAGCCGGGCCAGGGAGTCCAGGATGCGCTCTCGTGAGAATGCCATGATTCCAGCGTAACAGCCGGAAGCCGCCGCCGTCATTGGCAAAGTGTCAGTAAAGTGGCTACCCTTTCGCCAGCAACCTGGCCATAGTGCAATGTCCAACGGAACATCGACCGGCAGCAATGGCCACTTCTGAAGCGGTAGTGGTTCAGTATCTTCAATGGGCCGCAAAGGGTGTTGATCCGGCCATCCAGATATTTTTGGTCCAAATTTGATAGGGACAAATCTTTGGACGGTAACAGATTGACATTTTTCGGCTCGGCAGCTCTGCTAGCTGAATGGCGGTAGTTGCGGACCAAAAGGGAGCAAAGCATCAACCGAGTGGACCGGGCTCGGTCCACCGTGCGCAGGTAGGAAAACCCAGATGGCTGACGATGGGAGAGCCGTTTGCCTCAGCTGGTGGCTGAATGCCTGGGAGGAAGTTGGGCCGGGTCAAGCAGGCGAGTTTGGTGCGGCGATTTTGATCTTGATATATGGAGAAAGTAGGCGCCACAAAATCATCAGCGCTCGTTTTCGTCGAAAGTCCCTCGAAGATTGACCGGGTGATGCAAGAGGCGTATTCTCGGATCACGCACGAAAACGCAAGGGAACAGGAAGCCACAATGCGAGAGCCAATTAAATGGCCCAACCAAATCTGGGCCGCTATCGGTGACGTGGCCATTGTTTTTGTTTGCGGCTTGACCGTGGGAATGGTGGAAGCTGGAAGCGCCCGGGTAAACATCGATAGGATCGTCATTGCGGGGATACCAGGCGCCGCGCCTCAGCGGTACAACATAAACTATTGGGGTGCCAGCGCTTGGATAACGCGCGAGTCCCCCGGAGTTTCGGCTGAGGCTACAGGTACGGAAACGGCCAATACCATCAACCACCACCGCAGCGACATGATATGGGACAACGGGAGTAACGTCTTCGACCCGTTTACCAACATTTACTATTATCAAGATGGCGATTTCCTGTTCCGCATCCCGAACGGGGTGTTTAGGCCAGACTCCGCATTCATACCCCAGGGATGGCATCGCAAGGGTGGAGTTAACCACATTACAAGGGTGGTGGTTAACAGCGAGAGCTTGACTGCGAAGGGCACCTACGGGTTCCGGTTATGCTCCGGGGGACATTGCGCCTCAGGAGTCAACCTAGAATCTGAGTGGACACTCTGGTAGATTCCGGCACTTATCCAGTGCAAAAGAAAGGGCTATGGGCTATGGGCTATGGGTATATTCAAGCTAAAGATAGCGACACGAACTTCCTTGGTGGTACTGCTCGTGGTCGCTGCCTTGATCACCGGAGGCGTGGCTGTTGGCGCCGGCACCTTTTGGTCAGATGACTACCAGAGAGGTCAGGCAACGGCATCGGAATCGAGTGAGGACGACTCGGTGGTCGCCACCGCCGGAGACATGTCGATTAGCGCGCGGGAATTACATCAAGCAGTGCTGCATCTTCGACACATGAAGCAGATGGCAGAAAAGGAACTGCAAGGATTGGGCGAGGACGCTGACCTGCCAACCGATTACCTTCAAGACCGACACAACCTGGTCATCGAATGGGGTGATGAGAACGCTGCCCTGGCAAGTTTGATACAGGAACACGTCCTGCATCAGAAAGCCACGGAACTCGGCCACGAAGTAACCGACGAGGAGCTGGAGGAGAGCAAAGAGTGGGCGCGCGAAGCTTACGAACGCGGCGAGCTTGACGGGTACACTCAAGGATACATTGACTCCGTCGGGGCAGACCACTACTGGGACAACATATATCCCGCATTGGCGACTCGCTCAATGGCTATCGAGAAGCTCTATGACGGCGTGGCCGAAAAGGCAGGTACTCAGTCCCATGACGAGGTGCGGGTCCATTGGCATAACTTCGAGGAAGAGGTGATCTCCGCCGCCGAAATCACTGTGCCGGAAAGTGAGGAACATTCGGCGACGCTAGACGGGGTTATGGGCTTCCTAGACAATGTAAGAGAGACCAACAGGGCCCATCTGCGAAAGGACGATGACTTGCCGGCCGCTCCAGATGATACCTGGGTAATCCATGTCAAAAAGGCGAACAGCGAGACGTGGGAAGTCATACACCATCACGACGAACCGGAAGTCTGCACTGGGGAGGATGAAAACGGGAACAAGAGGCATCACATATGCGATGCCGACGGGAAGGTATTGGCCGAGATAGGCCCAGGGGATGCGTCCGTCATAACCCCGCCTGGAGAGACGCTACCCATTTTCACCGAGGATGGGCCAAAGTAACTGAACCAGCGCCAAGGCGGGATGTTCATTTGGGCGGCCCACACAATCGGGTTGCCAGTCTGGTAGCCGCGCCTCTGCCTTGGATTGCAGCATAGGCCGTTCCGACGGACAGGGAAGTCGCGGGGCGGCAGGCGCATTGTCCAGTAGGTTGAAGGTCAGGTATAGCTCCGTGCTGACGATAGTGTAGTAGAAATAGTCCAGAATACCGTCTTGCCCCCCGGACAGGTTCTTGAATCCCCGGCGGCGCAAGGTGTCGCCTCCCTTCAGCAGACTGTGGGAACCCTGGAGTGTGCTATTGGGTTGATAGTGATGCGTGGGCATTGCTGGTTCTCCTTATTCCAAATAAGTCTTTCCGGGCTTTGTCGGAGGGCCCTCACCTATAGGACTGGACCAAAGGGGCGTCACCAGTGGGAACCGGAGCTGTCCTAATCTACAATGTCCCCGATACCCCGTGTAACTCGTGCAGCCCGCGTCAGCGTACTGGCTCAGGGCCTCCCGCCGATTCGACTCAGCGGAAGTGGACTATCGCACCCTGGCCTTCTGCTGCTGCATCCGGCAGGTTTCGCGGTGGATGCGGCAGGCGCTGCTGGACTCTGGGGATGCAAGCGGAGTGGGCAACAGCGAAAATCCTGAGGAATGGGACGGCGAAATCCAGACCTGGCAGTTGGCGGAGTTGATGGGCTGAGGAAACTGGTTGCAGTGAGCAGCAATTGGAACGACGGCGGGCGAACGAGTCGTCAAGCACCGAAGATGTCGATACCTCCGAGGCTGACCACGAACGCGGCGATGTTCCCAGTTGAGAACAGGAATAGTGGCCTACCCGGCACCAGTGAGCGTCAATGTGGGAAACGTGGTGTTGGCGCAGCAAGCGCAGCTGGACAGCGTGATGCTGATGACGTTGCGAACGGATCTTGGTAAACTGAATTTAGCGCCACGCCAACGCGTAGGCCCAAAAAGAGACGGCGAAAATTGCGGCGCGATGTCCAATCCAGAGGACGATATGTTTTTCAGCTATCAACGGCAAGTGACATTCCTTGACTTCATCGGCGTACTTGCCGCCGTGCTTTATCTCTCCGGGATTGTTGTCTTATGGATCACCCTGGAATCGGCGCGGCATGGTGGGGCCTCCGATCTCTTGTTCCATGTTTTTCTCGCGGGTGGAGCGCTGACTTGCTTCGGGTTTGTCGTCTCCACTCTGTACCTGCTGTTTGACAAGGAATAGCGGTTAGCTCACGTCCTTTGTGATTCGGATAGTCGCAGGGCTCCTTCTTACTATTTCAATCGCTGAGGATCCCAACGAATGTGGGAGTACTCGCCGATTTCTGTACAACACGGCTACGGTTCCGAAGGCGGGAACCTCAGGCGTGGGATGGCCTGCTGAGGCTCCAAAGGCAAGTCGAAAAGTAAATCACTATGGCCACTGCAAGACGTAAACGAAACGACGCCAAGGCCGAGACCGCATCATCCGTCAGCGACGCCGTGACGGACTACCGCGCTGAGCTTTGGCGCATGGCCGACGCCCTGCGGGGCAGCATGGACGCCGCCGAGTACAAGCACGTGGTCCTGGGGCTCATTTTCCTCAAGTACATCTCCGACGCTTTCGAGGAAGCCTACGCCAAGCTGGATGCCGAGCTGGAACAGGGCGCCGACCCGGAGGACTCGGACGAGTACCGCGCCCAGAGCATCTTCTGGGTGCCACCCGAAGCCCGGTGGCCTGTGCTGCAAGCCCAGGCCCGCCAGCCCACAATCGGCCGCCTGGTGGATGACGCCATGACCGCCATTGAGCGGGACAACCCGGCGCTCAGGGAGGTGCTGCCCAAGGAATACGGCCGGGACGCCCTGGACAAGCAAAGGCTGGGCCAGGTGGTGGACCTAGTGAGCAACATCAGGGTCGGCGGCGCCGAAGCCCAGGCCAACGACGTGCTGGGGCAGGTGTACGAGTACTTCCTGGAGCAGTTCGCGTTGGCCGAGGGACGCAAGGGCGGCGAGTTCTACACGCCCCGCTCGGTTGTGCGGTTGCTGGTGGAGATGCTGGAACCGTACCAGGGCCGGGTCTATGATCCGTGTTGCGGTTCCTCCGGGATGTTCGTCCAGTCGGTGGAGTTCATCCGCGCCCACGCCACGGGCAACGGCAACGGCGGCCGGGCCAAGGGGGACATTTCTATATACGGCCAAGAGTCCAACTACACCACTTGGCGATTAGCACGGATGAACCTGGCCATTCGGGGCATCGAGGGTCAAATTGCCCAGGGCGACAGTTTCCACAACGACCGGCACCCGGATCTGCGGGCCGACTACATCCTGGCCAACCCGCCCTTCAACGTCTCAGATTGGGGCGGCGAACGACTCCGGGATGACAAGAGGTGGGAGTACGGAGCGCCGCCGGTGGGCAACGCCAACTTCGCCTGGGTGCAGCACTTCCTCTACCACCTGGCGCCCCGGGGCGTGGCGGGGTTCGTGCTGGCCAACGGCTCCATGTCCTCCAACCAGTCGGGTGAGGGGGAAATCCGCAAGGGCATTGTCGAGGCGGGACTGGTGGACTGCATCATCGCCCTGCCGGGACAACTGTTCCGCTCCACCCAGATACCGGCCTGCCTCTGGTTCCTGCGCAAGGGTCGCAGGGCCGGGGAAGCACATCCCGGAGAGGCGCTGTTCATCGACGCCCGCAAGCTGGGTTACATGACCGACCGCACCCACCGGAACCTGTCCGCCGAGGACATCGCCCGCATTGCGGATACCTACCATGCCTGGCGGGGCGACACAGAAGACGGCGACTATGCCGACGTACCCGGCTTTTGCAAGAGCGCATCGCCGGAGGAAATCCGCCGGCACGGCCATGTGCTCACGCCTGGCCGCTACGTGGGAACAGAGCCGCAGCCCGACGACGTCGAACCCTTTGAGGAAAAGATGGCGCGCCTGACCGCCCAATGGCGGGAGCAGCAGGCCGATGGCCGGCGGCTGGATGCGGCCATCGAGGAGAACCTGACGCGACTGGGTTTGGTGCGAATCGGGGAGATTCATGGACTTAGAGATGAACATGAGCTGGATTGAGTGGTTGAATGCCAACCATGGGCTCATCTCGGCGGTCGCAACGGTCGTCATTGCAGTGTTTGCCATCATCACAGCATGGCTAACAAAAACCCTGGCGAACGAAAATCGTCTGATGCGAGAGTCAGGCAGCGAGCCCAAGGTCGTTGCGTATCTGGCAACCGACTCTCAACAGCCGCACACCATCAATTTTGTACTGGCGAATGTGGGGCGTGGGCCAGCAAAGAATGTTGAATTCACGATTGAAGGGGATATGAATGACTTTTCGGCTCATGATGTGTCGTCAACATTCACGAATCAATCAGGCGGAAGAGGAACAGACTTGCTTCCTCAAGGTGAGCGTATTCAATCGTTCTTCGGTATTGGACCGTCACTGTTGGCGTCTCCGCCGCTCCGTAGTTTCACTGTGCATATCACCTATGAAGATCTGAGTGGCAAAACAAATGAGAGTAGCCATGAATTGGATGTAGCCCAACTTGATTGGATCAATTGGCTGGAACGTGACCACTAGCAACGGAGAAGATCATGCCGCTCGAACTGGATAGCTTGCGAAACTCCATAAAGGCGCTAACAGACCTGCTGGCGGTGAGCGAGAACGACGCTCGTATGGGGCAGTTGAGCGATGTCGAGCGGAACGGAATCCGCTCAGGGGTCATCCAGAACTTCGAGGTCACTTATGAACTTTGCTGGAAGCTGATGGCTCGGTGGCTGAGCACCTACGTCAACCCTGAAGTTGCAGACGGCGTTACCAGACGTCAGCTGTTTCGCCTTGCCGCCGAAAACCGCCTCATTCCCGACGTGGACCTGTGGATGCAGCACCATGAAGCGAGGAACGCCACCACCCACATTTACGACGAAGAGAGGGCCATGATGGTCTACAGGGCCACGAGGGAGTTTGCACACGACGCGCAACGGTTCCTACTGGCATTGGAAGCTCGCAATGATTGACCTGAACCCGAATCACCTCGCGACGGTTGAGCGCATCCTAGACGGGCATGTGCCGGAATGCGAGGTGCGAGCCTTCGGCTCCCGCGCGACATGGACGGCGAAGGATTACTCGGACCTCGACCTCGCCATTGTCGGAAGTGGACCATTGGACCGGAGGACGCTCGGTCGCCTAAAGGAAGCCTTCGAGGACTCCGAACTGCCCATACGAGTAGACGTGCTCGACTGGCACTCCATATCCGAGAGCTTCCGAGAGGTGATAAAGCGGGACTACGTGATTGTGCAGGACGGAGCGAATGGCCGGCGAGTGGCGTTCACCGTTACTTCGGGCGCGTGGAGCGAAACGCCATTCAGCCAAGCGGTAGAAGTCAATCCGACGGTCCGGCTGAGACGTGGCGCGGTTTATCCCTTTGTAGATATGGCATCCGTGAACCCCGAATCGAGAATCACTCTCTCTGCTGAGGAGCGAGAGTTCAAGGGTAGCGGCTCCAGATTCCAGAGCGGCGACACGCTGATGGCTCGCATTACTCCATGCTTGGAGAACGGGAAAATCGCCCGCTATCAGGCCATCGGAGACAATCTAGAAGCGCACGGCTCAACTGAATTCATAGTCATTCGTGGTCGTTTAGGCGTTACGGATAACGACTTTGCCTATTACCTAACCCAATGGAAGGAAGTCCGCAACTACGCTATCGGCCAAATGACAGGCACTTCGGGACGCCAAAGGGTACCAGTGGATTGTCTGGACCATCTGCAAATCCTTCTTCCACCCATATCGGAGCAGCGAGCCATCGCCCACGTCCTGGGCGCGCTGGACGACAAGATTGAGCTGAACCGGCGGTCGAACGAGACGCTGGAGGCGATGGCCCGGGCCGTCTTCCAGGACTGGTTCGTGGATTTCGGCCCGGTCCGCGCCAAGCTGGAGGGCCGGGAACCCTACCTGCCACCGGAGCTGTGGGACCTGTTCCCCGACCGGCTGGTGGACTCGAAGCTGGGCGAGATACCGGAGGGGTGGGAGGTGAAGGCGCTGGGGGAGGTTATCGATGTTGTTGGAGGAACAACACCAAGTACCAAGATATCCGATTATTGGGAAGGCGGAACGCACTGCTGGGCTACACCGAAAGACCTTTCTATTCTGCGCTCACCTGTCATTTTGGACACCGAACGGAAGGTTACGAACATTGGATTAGCCAGGATTCCCTCTGGGCTTTTGCCGGCAGGCACGCTGTTGCTGTCATCGCGGGCTCCCATCGGTTACTTGGCAATTTGCCAGATGCCGGTGGCAATCAATCAGGGCTTTATCGCGGTTCCACCCGGGAAGGCCGTCTCTAACCATTTCATGCTGCACTGGAGCCAAGTATTCCACGACGAAATCGTGAACCACGCAAATGGTTCCACTTTCCTTGAAATTAGCAAGAGCAACTTCCGGAAAATCGGGTTTGTCATGCCGCACGAAAGGGTGCTGGCGCAATTCGACGCACGAGTTCAGTCGCTTTTTGAGAGGATCGTGACCAATGAACGCGAATCCTGCGCTTTGGCAGCCCAGCGGGATGCGCTGCTGCCGAAGTTGGTTTCAGGGGCGATGCGATTGGACACATACACACGCCCACGCGTTTCTTAGTACATAACGCCTCTTCCAGGTAGGAATGAGCTGGTATGAGAGTCCCAGAGAGGTATCAATTGGGTGTCAAAAACGTCGCCCGGCCATTTTTCGATAAGCAACTTGAAAAGCGAATCAACAATCTTGAAGTTGCCGTAGAAACGTGGGCAAGGCAAAACGATCTCTGGTACGACGCATGCTTCCAGAGGGTCGTGAAGAGCTTTGATTTGGAAACCGGCGCGCCGACAGTGACCACACTACGTGGCGAGGGAGACCTCGCCGAATTGGTGATCCATCCTGGAATTGGGGCTATCCATGATACTCAGGAGGCGCAACGTCTCTCGGACGAATGCCAGCGATTAATCGAAGGACATGGCTTCTACGGAGAAACCTTTGACGTAGACCGCCTCAATATCGTCCCAATGGAGCGAAAAGATGGCCTCATCTTTCAGAGATTCAAGGAGTACATGAGGTGGAAGTGGATATGCAGCTTGATTCAGGGTGACTTCGATGCGCTGAACTCCGAGCTCTACGAGCACTTCAGCAAGAATTCGGATCAGCTTACCAAGCTGGATTGGCGGCAGTTCGAGATGTTGGTCGCCGAGTTATTGCAGGCCCAGGGGTTCGAGACCCAACTCGGACCAGGACGTGCCGACGGGGGAGTAGATATACGGTTGCTCCAGCGCGACCCTATCGGGGATATACTGACGTTGGTGCAAGTGAAGAAGCACGGCAAGAACAACCCAATCGGACTGCAGGCCGTTCAAGCTCTGCATGGGGTGAAGGAGGCTGAGGGCGCTGCCAATAGCATGTTTGTCACCACATCCCGCTATCTCCCGTCTGCGAAGAATTTCGCCGGTCGTGATAATGTGCAGATGGAACTGCGCGTGTCGGACGACGTGCGGAAATGGTGTGCCGACGCGAGTGCGGGCATCATCGAGGTAAAGAAACGCATAGTCACAGAAGCTGAGGTGATAAGGGCCCTGAACAGAGCCCGACGAGACCCGAAGACAATAATGCACGCCCGATGCGGATACACCATTCAGTACAACAAGTTCAGCCTCGTGCTAAAGGAGTCGGCTGGGTCTGGACTCGTGATGGATTTGCCATCACTGATTGTCCAACATGATGGATACATGCAGGCGGGAACCGAAGTGCCTGACCTGCGCGACTACCAAAAAGTGCTACAGCTAACAGATACCGCGAGGCGGGTAAAGAAGCTACTGAAAGGCTCAGGGTTCAGGTTCTGTGACGTTGACGAAGAATGGGAATTCTACAGTCCATGGAACCAGGAACCTGCTCCGTTTTATTCGGACTGATCGCTGCCGGCGGGTCCCAGAGATGAGCATCTCACGCGGGGTTTCCCTTGATCAATCCAATGTTCACCGAAGCCGACGTTGAATCGGAGGATTAGCAATGAACTGGCGCGATTACATATCATCTGACCCAATGATCTGCCACGGCAAGGCTTGCATCACCGGCACACGAGTCATGGTAACGGTCATTCTGGACTGCCTGGCGGACGGCCTGAGCGCTCAAGAAATCGCCGCGCACTACCCTTCGGTTTCTGAGGAAGCGGTGCAGGCGTCCCTGCTCTACGCCGCGGAGTTGGCCAAGGAGCGCATTTTGCCGCTCGGCGTATAGGCATTCCAATGCGGTTCAAGCTGGATGAGAATCTATCGCCGACGATTGCCAGGTTGTTGAGAGAAGCCGGACACGACGCATCCACCGTTGCGGAGCAGGGATTGGCCGGAGCCGAGGACCCTGACGTTGCTTCAGTATGCCTGGACGAAGGCAGAATCTTGCTTACCCTCGACTTGGACTTCTCCGATGTCAGAGCGTATCCACCACATCGCTATCCTGGGTTGATTGTCCTGCGCATCAGTAGCCAAGCACCCAGGCGTCAGCTGGATGTAGTATCTCGGATGTTGCCGAGTTTGTCAGGCAGTTCTCTTCAGGGGCAACTTTGGATCGTTGACGATTCTCGTATCCGCATTCGGGAATAGCCCATGACCACCCTCACCGAAACCGACGTCGAACAAGCCGCCCTGGAATGGCTTGCCGCTCTGGGCTGGCAGACGGCCCATGGGCCGGACATCGCCCCGGGTACACCAAGCGCGGAGCGGGCCGACTACGGGCATGTGGTCCTGGAACGACGGCTGCGGGATGCCCTGGCCCGGCTGAACCCGGAATTGCCCTACTCGGCGGTTGACGATGCTCTCCGCAAGCTGACCCGGCCCGAAGGGGCCGCCCTGGAAACCCGCAACCGGGAGTTCCACCGGATGCTGGTCAACGGCGTCAACGTGGAGTACCGGGCCGGCGACGGCGGCATACGGGGCCAGCAGGCGCAGGTCATCGACTTCGGCAATCCGGGCAACAACGACTGGCTGGCGGTCAACCAGTTCACGGTCACCGATACAGTGGGCGGGAACCGGAACACCCGCCGCCCCGATGTCGTCCTGTTCCTCAACGGCCTGCCCCTGGGCGTCATCGAACTGAAGAACCCCGCCGACGCGGACGCCACCGTCTGGACCGCCTGGCAGCAGTTACAGACCTACCAGGCCGACCTTACCACCCTGTTCTCCATGAACGAAGTCCTGATGGTCTCCGACGGTCTGGCCGCCCGCGTCGGCGCCCTGGGCGCAGGGCAGGAATGGTTCAAGCCCTGGCGCACCACCACCGGGGAAACTCTGGCGGATTCCAGCCTGACCGAGTTGCAGGTGATGCTGGAGGGCGTCTGCCAACCGGAGCGCTTCCTGGCCCTGCTTCGGGATTTCATCGTGTTTGACGACGACGGCAGCGGCAAGCCGGTGAAGAAGCTGGCCGGCTACCACCAGTTCCACGCCGTCCGCGCCGCCGTGGGTGAAACCCTGCGGGCGGCGGAGTTGCAGCAGGCGGAACGGAACGTCGCCGAGGAAGGCGGCCGCTACGAGTCTGGGCGCAGTCCCGGCGGCGAACCCGGCGACCGGCGCATCGGGGTGGTCTGGCACACCCAGGGTTCGGGCAAGAGCCTCACCATGGCCTTCTACGCCGGGGCCATCGTGCGAGAGCCGGCCATGCAGAACCCCACCATCGTGGTCCTCACCGACCGCAACGACCTGGACGATCAACTCTTCGGCACCTTCTCCCGCTGCCAGGACCTGCTGCGCCAGCCACCGGTACAGGCCGAAAGCCGGGCCGACCTGCGGCGGAAGTTATCGGTGGCGGCCGGCGGCGTGGTGTTCACCACCATCCAGAAGTTCTTTCCCGAGGAGCGGGGCGATACCCATCCCACCCTATCGGAACGGCGCAACATCGTGGTCATCGCGGACGAGGCCCACCGCAGCCAGTACGACTTCATCGACGGTTACGCCCGGCACATGCGGGACGCCCTGCCCAACGCATCCTTCGTGGGGTTCACCGGCACTCCCATTGAACTGGAGGACGCCAACACCCGGGCCGTGTTCGGCGACTACATCAGCATCTACGACATCCGGCGCTCCGTGGAGGACGGGGCCACGGTGCCCATCCACTACGAAAGCCGCCTGGCCAGGCTGGAACTGGACGACACCCAGCGGCCCACCATTGACCCGGACTTCGAGGAGGCCACCGAGGGCGAGGAAATCGAGCAAAGGGAGCGGCTGAAGACCAAGTGGGCGCAGCTGGAGGCCGTCGTAGGCTCCCCCGACCGGGTAAGGCAGATAGCCCAGGACATAGTTGATCACTTCGAGCAGCGATTGGAAGCGCTTGACGGCAAGGCCATGGTGGTGTGCATGAGCCGCCGCATCTGCATTGACCTGTACGACGAACTGGTTCGCCTGCGCCCGGAGTGGCATGGCGGCAACGACGGCGAGGGCGCCATCAAGGTGGTGATGACCGGCTCGGCATCGGACCCGCCGGAGTGGCAGCGGCACGTGAGGAACAAGGCCCGCCGGGAGGCGCTGGCCAACCGCTTCCGGGACCCCGACGACCCTTTCAAGGTGGTATTGGTGCGGGACATGTGGCTGACCGGCTTCGACGCGCCCAGCCTGCACACCATGTACCTGGACAAGCCCATGCGGGGCCACGGGTTGATGCAGGCCATCGCCCGGGTGAACCGGGTGTTCCGGGACAAGCCCGGCGGGTTGGTGGTGGATTACCTGGGATTGGCCGACGACCTGCGGCGGGCGTTGGCCACGTACACCGAGAGCGGAGGAACCGGGCGCGCCGCCATCGACAAGGAAGAGGCGGTGGCCGTCATGTTGGAAAAGCACGAAGTGTGCTGCGCCCTGTTTCACGGCTTTGACTGGTCGAAGTGGACGTCCGGCAGGCCAGGGGAACGGTTGGGGTTGCTTCCGGCCGCTCAGGAACACATCCTGACCCAGGAAAACGGCAAAGACCGCTGCATGGCGGCGGTCCGCGAGCTCTCCCAAGCCTTCGCCCTGGCCGTGCCCCACGAGGAGACCCACCGCATCCGCGACGACGTGGGCTTCTTCCAGACGGCGCGGGCGGCGTTGTCCAAGTCGTCCCCTTCGGATGCGCAATCGGACGAGGAGACGAACCTGGCGATACGCCAGATCGTTTCCCGGGCGGTGGCTTCGGAAGGGGTCCTGGACATCTTCGCGGCAGCGGGGTTGGACAAGCCGGACATCTCGGTGTTGTCCGATGACTTCCTGTCCGAGGTGCGGGGAATGCCTCAGCGCAACCTGGCGGTGGAGTTGCTGCAAAAGCTGCTCCGGGGTGAAGTGGCAGCCCGCCGGCGTTCCAACGTGGTGCAGGCCCGCTCCTTCGCCGAGATGCTGGAACAGACCCTCCGCCGCTATGAGAACCGGGCGATTGAGGCGGCCCAGGTGATAGAGGAGCTGATCCAACTGGCCCGGGAAATACGGGAAGCCGCCGCCAGGGGCGAAAGGCTGGGCCTGACGGATGACGAGTTGGCCTTCTACGACGCCCTGGAAACCAACGACAGCGCCGTACAGGTGCTGGGCGACGAAACGCTCCGCGCCATCGCCCGGGAGTTGGTGGAGACCGTGCGGGGCAACGTGACCATTGACTGGACGCTGCGGGAGAACGTCCGCGCCCAGCTCCGTGTCCTGGTCCGGCGCATCCTTCGCAAGCACGGGTATCCACCCGACAAGCAGGAGAAGGCGACGCAGACTGTGCTGGAACAAGCGGAGGTATTGTCGGAAGGTTGGACGTTGATTTGCCCTGACCCAGCTTGACTCTGTACTTGAGCGGCAAACCCTAGCCCGACAAGGTCAACCGAGCCGTTAGTAATAGGGGAGACTGGTGTTCACCGCCGCCGCCCGCTTCCAATTGAAATCCTGTTATCTTTCCATTGGAACTGGCAAGCTACGAATTTGTGATTTCCGATGATGTCCGAGGACGCCATGAATACTGAGCAAAACACGGGAGACAAGGTTGCCATCGGTTGCGCTTGGTGCGGGGCTGACCAAAGAGAATTTCAGAGAAGTGGAGAAAGGTATGAGACCGGACCTGACGGAGAGATATATGTGACGGGACGTGACCAGGAAACCCACCAGTACTTCGACGCCCGTTGCAGCAAATGTGGTTGGCAACCACTACATATGTCGAATGTACCGGCGCCTTGGGTTCGCCAGGAGGATAGGAAGGAACTCTACCTGGATGGCGTGGACCGGGGCAAGGTTTTGGCCTACATCAACATGCTGCACGGGCTGATTGCCGACCAAGACCCGGAATGTGAGTGTCGCATATGCGAAGGGATACGGAACATACCGCCCTATCCGGAGTCGGAGCGTCTGATGCCGCCTCCTGAATATCTCTGAGCTGGGGACTATCCAGTTAATCTGTCATCGCGAATGGAGGTCCGTTTGCTTGGGATGGCCTTTGGCCTCTTTTGAGTGCGAGATGACTGTTGTACAGTCCAGCCTTACAAAGACGACATTCGTCAGTTTATGTGGTGAGACGTAAGCCCAGACTACCGGATTGGCCTATTTCAAAGCCAACGAGTCTAAATCGGCGCAATACCAGACCGGCACGTGGCAGCTGAACCTCAAGTCGTTCCAACTCTTGGAGCCGGTTGAACCAGGAATAAGAGGTCGTGAATGGACCCCGGACCAACTATTTTCCGACCCATAGCTTTTGTTGTAGCCGCCATCCTGTTGGCAGGCGCGATTCTGAGTTGCGGAAGTGAATCCGATCCAGACCCCACGCCGGATGTCCCGGCGACCATAGACGCGGCAGTCAAGCCGGTGACGCCGACGGAGGCTCCCACGATTGAACCAACTGCGACTGTTAGAGCGACGATTACCGCCAGCCAACCCGGGCCTGAGAAAGAAGGTTCGACGGGCCCGGTCTTCTGGGAACTGGACAGCGCCTCCACGGGACGGGACTTCGCCGCTTTACTCACCTCCGACGAAACTACATGCCTGGAGACCCGGCTGGGCGAGGACTATCAGATATTCCTGGATGCTCCTCTTACCGGCGGCGCGGGCGACCTGTTGGCGGGCGATGACGGCGCCTTGTCCCC
This sequence comes from Dehalococcoidia bacterium, assembly GCA_965207275.1. Classification (GTDB taxonomy): domain Bacteria; phylum Chloroflexota; class Dehalococcoidia; order Lucifugimonadales; family UBA3495; genus Bin22. The sequence goes on along the minus strand of CBDBMH010000002.1, from coordinate 8,674 downwards.
GGTTGAGAGCTGTCTTTCGGGAAACCGGCTGGCGGCTGCGAGAATCTCGATGTTGTCGATAGCCGCCGGCGGCTTCAGCGTCGAAACCCAGCAGTGCATGGTCGAACTCCTGGAGACAGACCCGGTACTCGCTCAAGCCCTAGCCCAGCCGGGCGATGTGGCGAGCGGACCACTGGCATTACGACTAATGTCTTGCCTGACGTCCCACGAGGTTGCCAAGCTGACGCCAGCCGGTGAAGGTCCGGTTCCCAACCCGGACGAAATCGCGTGCCTGCTCGGTGAGTTGGAAGGGACGCCATCGGGCGAGCGCATCATCGCCGTCCTCTCGGGAGCGGACGCGACAGGAGCGGGGTTGACGATGGAAGAGAGCGCGGCGCTGGGGGAGGCGGTAAGGGCATGCGGCATTGAGACCGAGTTCGGCTTTCCCGCGCCTGAAGGCGCTGAGAGCCAGGGGTTGCCGCCGGACGATCTGATCCCGGTGGAACTGGACGACCCGCAGCAGTTCTTCGCCGAACTTTCACCCGGGGAACGCTCCTGCCTGGGCGACAAGGGCATGGGACCCCGCGAGTTGGAGATGCTGTCGGTACCGCCGCCCGGAGGCTCTCCGCAGGTCACGGCGGCCGTCGTCAACTGCCTCCAGGACGATACGGTGCTGCGGCTGTTCCTGACCCAACTGGTCGGGCAGGTGGAGCCCTTCGAGATGGAAACCGCCGCGTGCATCCGGGAGGGATTCGTACCCCTGGACCTGCGGGCGCTGCTGGCGCCCTCAGTTGCCGGACAGGCTCCCGCCAACTCGCTGGCCCTGAGCATGGCCGCCCTCGCCGTTTCCGTGTCCTGCCTGAGCGACGCCGAATGGGAGACCTATGCGCCGCGATTGGGGATGGCCCCTGGGGATCGTGCCGGGTTCGTCTGCCTGCTGGAAGCGCTGGGCGGACCGGCGGCACTGGTGGCGGCCATGCAGAGCGCCAGCCTGGGGGAGACTCCAGCGGAATTCATCCGGGCCAGCCAAGTTTGCGGGTTGGAGGACTCGGGTCCTTCGGGCCAGGGAGGCGCCGGCCAATCAAGGGAAGGCCAACGGGTCATCATAGACCCGGGCCCCGGCACGACGCACATAGACCCCTACCTGTGGGGTCAGCTGCACAGGCAGGCTGAGGGGCTTCCCGTACCGGACAGGGTAACCGTCTCCATCGGTTCCTACACCGAATTTGACATCAAACCGAGCCTTGAGGAATTCATCGCGTCTCTGGGCGGAGAGCAAGTGGCGCCCCACACGTGGGACCTGCCCACCGGTGAGATACTCGGGGTCGTGCAACGGCCCGACGTGTTTGAGGTGGAGATGGCACCGGAGTCCGTTACTGAGGAACCATCCATCAATACTCGCCCCTACGACTCGCTGCGCATGGTGGTTGCGGCATTTGCCTACGGCGTTCCCGCCGAGAGCGCTGCGCAGTACGCCATGATCATCAAGGATGATAGCGTGGTGGTGGGCATGAACGCTCCCGACGCCGGCACCATCTCGTCCATCCGCGCCTGGCTGAATACGAAGAACGTTTACGTGGTACCCACTTCCGAGGATAGCGGTGTTGCTCCCAACCACCTGGCGGTGTTGCTGCCGGTCAGGTACATCAAGGAGTTGGCGGATTCCTTTCCCGAGGTCCATCTTTCGTCGGCCACGCACCGTGGCCAGGGGTTGACCTTATCCCGGGCGTACTGGCCGCAGGAGACCAGGGACCTGGAGGACAGAATCGTTGCCCAGTACCTGCCGGACTGATGGACCAGCGGAAGTGGCACGCGAACCTTGAGTGGGTGTAACGTGCCGGCGTATTGGCGATTAGGCTCATTGCAATGAATTGATTTGCCGCAGGAAGCACATCCAAGAACTGGGAAGCATCATATGGAACGGAATCGGTCGGACTGGCAGGAAGGCAGGTGGTTCAGCTACAGCGCAATGGGGCAGGGGCCGGCTGAACCTCTTCACGACGCGTCTTGGGAGTCCACCAACCCGGATCCGGGGGTATCCTCATACGTCGTAACTCCCTTTTGTTTGGACACCTATTGACCTATCCCCCTTAGCTCCCTATAGTCATTGTAACTTCGACTACAGTTATTGGCATTTTGGGTACAGGTTTAGACTTTTCCCGCAATTTCAACCGCAATTGACCAGGAGTACTTCGTAGTTTGCTTTGGTTCAGGAGTTAAGTGGTGATTGCTGAAGTTCGGCGCAATGGCGCAACGGTGACTCTGATTGCCGAGGGTCACATAGACGGCAGCAATGCTTCCGTGTTTCAGAATGCTCTTTCCTCAGCAATAGAGAAGACCGACCTGACGGTAATTGTAGACTTTGACCGTGTGTCCTTTATAAGCAGTGCAGGCCTGCGCACACTTTTGATGGCGTCCAAGGATTTGCAAAGGCGGGGCGCCAGATTATGCCTTTGTTCCATGCAATATCCCGTCAGGGAGGTCTTTGCTATCAGCGGATTCGATAAGATAATGGCGATCTACGAATCCGAACTCGTTGCCCTGGAGCAGTTCGGTACGTAAAGAATTAACGCCAATGTTTGAGCTTCGTGTGGTGAGCAACTGGAGAATTCAGTTTGTTAGTGCATTAGGATGGAAAGCCCCTCTCCACCTCTCGACGGCCTGCCGCACCAGGTCCACTCGTAGGTGTCGCAATAGTATTCAGTTTGAGTCTACTCGAGCATCTTGGCGTCTTCGCGACATCGGAGAAAAGGCAAATCGCAGTGGTGCGGTTGGCCTATTGGAGTGAGTATGTATCGCTTCGTAATGTTGCTCCGAAAATCGTAAGATTTCGCCAGACAAGCAAGGTCGCAGGACCGGGTTTGCCAGTCTTGGGGGAGGCTGCCATGGAAGTCCACGAATCCTCGAGATGCCGCTCAGGATAAGTTAGGGGATAGCGCAAGGTGCCGACACAAGGAAAGGCTCTAGCGAAAGAGGCAAGGGATCGATGAAGGCGTCTAATGCCGGGGCCACTTTTTTTGTGAACCCCGTACTGCTCCTGATCCTGGCTATGGTGGCCTTGGGCAATGGGTCCGCCGAGGCCCAGTCGGAGTCCGTGGCCAATCCCACCGTTACCGCCGCATCGCGAAGTTCGGGTCAGGGGTCTACCTACACGGTGGAGTTCACCGCCAACGAGGAACTGCCAGTCCTAACCGGCGAGATATACCTGGAACTGGACTACCTGATCCGGGTGCCCTCCGGCATCAGCGGGAACAGCGTAACGGTACGCTACCGGAAGGGCAGCGACTATGGCTCCGGCCAAGCCGGTTGGGTAGAGGTACAGCAGGGCCGCTCCCGCAATTCCCCCACTACCATCTCGGTCATCCCGGACGTGGAGGCAAACGACCAAGACATTCCGATTCCTGCCGGGGCGCGGGTCACGGTCACTCTTCTCGGGCCTGCAGGCATCAGGAACCCCCAGGAGGGCGGAGCCTATCCCTGGAGGGTTTCTACCAGCGAGGAGACGACCCCGCAGGCTGCACGCCACCCCAACCAGGAGGTCATCGCCGCCTTCAGCAGGTCCGCGCCCGGCGAAGGGACGGAGGGCCTGCTGGTGGACCGGGAGGTCATTTTGAGCAAGCAGGAGATTGGCCGGGGAGAAGAGGTCAGCGCCATCGCCAGGGGGTACCGGCCCGGGACGGCGATCACCTTCTGGCGGGACGCCGATGCCGACGGCACCGTGGACCCCGACGAGAGAGAATTCTGTCAGAGCGCAGTCAACACGGGCGGCGAAGCCAACTGCTCCTTTCTCATAACCACTCCACCCTTTGCCGGCGGCTTCGGCCAGTGCTTGAATGCTCCCCGAACCTGCAACCTGGTCAACGCGCGGGACGGCGAGGGATCCACCGCCGTCCTCGTCGGTACCGGAACCAACCAGGTCTACAAGTTGGACAACCTGGTGGAGTTGGTGGGCACGGTCAAGGCCCGACAGGACCCGGGGCGCGGCGAGGAGATCAGCATCAACCTGACCAGCTTCCCCCAGGGAACGGTTGAGGAGGTAACCGTCAGTCAGATCCCTGCGGATCTGAACCCAATGAGGGTCGGCCCGGAGGGTGACCTGGACTTCCAGCTGCCCGTTCCCCAGGGAGTGCGCAGCGGCCGCCAGCAGTTGGAGGTCACCCTGGTGCGCTCCGACAACGGCCAGGAGTATACCGCCAGGACCATCGTGGACATCACCAGCGGCCGTACCGAAGTCACCGTCGATCCTGGAACTGTCACGGCCAACGGCCGCATCCTGGTCACCGGCGTCGGTTTCCACGCGGCGGGAGGGGCGCACATCGCCGAGATGCGCATTTCAGGACATCCGGTTGAATTGCCGATGGGGCGGAACGGCAACCGCCGCATACCGATCACTGATACCGGGACCTTCGCCCAGGTGGTCACCGTACCCGTCGCCCAAGGCACCCTGACCCCGGGCCTGCACGAACTCCTGGTGACCGACAGCACTGGCCGCACCGGCTTAACCGAGATACGCATCCCCGAGAGGGAGATAACGCTGCATCCGGAAGAGAGCAGGCCCGGCAGCATGCTGGAGGTGAGGGGGACCGGGTTTCCGGCCTACGGCGCCAGTTCCTCCGGGACCAAGATTAGTGTGAGCTACGAGACGGGCAACCAGGTAACCCACGCCCACGCCGAGACCGACGACCAGGGCCAATTCGTCGCAAAGCTCCAGGTACCCCGCAAGAGCCACCCAGGTTCCCTCAGCACTGTGACGGTGGAGTTCTTTGATTATGGCGGAGGCACAGTCGCCCTGAAGGCCAGCCACCGGGTGAAGCCTGGCGAGATCCTTTTAGAACCCAGCGCCGGCCCGCCGGGAACCGTGGTAACCCTCATCGGTAAGGGCTTCCGGGAATTCACACTGGTACGTTCCATCCTCTTCCAGACCGAGGACGTAAGCCCAGGGGATGGAACGGCCACCGACGCCCACGGCATCTTCAGCACCCGATTTGTGGTGCCAGGTATCGATACCGGCCTGCAGCAGGTCACTGTCACAGTGGACGGCGCGGTGGCCGCCGCCGCCTTCAGGGTAACCCAGTCGGACCTGGTGACCGCTGGCGCGACGGAAGTTGGCGAAGCGCTGGCGGACTTGGCTCCCCACCTGGAGGTGGTCTGGCACTTCGACAATGACAGCAAGCGGTGGACCTTCTATGACGGACTGCATGGAGGGAACCTGGATTACCTGCGGGACGGGCAGACCTACCTGGTTCAGGTGAAAAGGGACGTGGAACTGTACCTCAACGACAAACCCCGCCGCTTTTCCTGCTATCTGGGCAACTGCTGGAACCAGGTCATCTGGTGATTCTTCGAACGGTTCCGTTTCCTTATAAGTGATGATGCTTTGCATAATGCTGGGCTAGGTGTACTATTCCCGAAAATTAAACCAGCCCTCGCTAACGCAAATAGCGAGGGCTGGGCCGACAATCTGAAACGGCAGGTGCCGATTATGTACCCTGATATTGTACCAGCGTGGACGACTCAATCGCAATTGCGCCTCCGTTCAGGTTTGTCCTAAACGGAGGTTTTTCTATGGTATTTGGTGACTTCTTTAATGAGCCAAAAACTACTCAACGCCGGCCCCGGCCGAAATTCAGTGCGAAAGAAAAAAACTCGTTTTATCGTGACCAAAATGGCAAGTGTAACGGTTGCGAGAAGAAGTTCGACATACGAAATCTTGCCGTTGACCACATCAAGCCTTTTTCGGACGGCCAGGGCGAACGCCTCACTAATCTACAGTTGCTTTGTACAGCCTGTAACTCCTTGAAAGGTACAGGGACTATGGGCGAGCTCCGCAAGAAGTTGCGGGCGCAAGGTCTTCTAAAGACTGGGACAAAGGCCGCTGCCAAGAAGGCGAAAAACCAGACCCCGGCCAAAACCACTACGAAGGCAAGACCGGCCAACAAGCCTACTGCCCGCAAACCTCGCAACGCTCCGAAGGACCCGCTTTCCGACTTTGCAAAAGACATAGCCAACTTGTTCAGCTAACCTCTAGTAGGCAAGCACCGTTGAATTGATGGCTGATAGAATAGGGGAAGGGGACGTGAGGGAGGCGGTGATGGTGAAGAAGTACCGGGTAGAACTAAGCTGGGAGGAACAAGAAGAACTGAAGGGTCTGGTTGCCAAGGGTCGCGTCGCTGCTTACCGGCAGACCCACGCCCGGGTTCTGCTGTTAAGCGATGAGAACCAGGCCGAAGGTCCGCTGCTGGACCAGGAAATTGCCCGGGTTCTTAAAATAGGGACCGCTACAGTGGAACGGGTACGACGCCGGTGTGTGGAAGAGGGGGTGGAAGCGGCCCTGAGTCGCCGCCAGCAGTTGAAGCGACGCCCGAAGAAACTGGACGGGACTGGGGAAGCCCACTTGATAGCTCTGGCCTGCTCGAAGCCGCCGGAAGGGCAGGTCAAATGGACCATGCAACTGCTGGCCGATGGGTTGGTGGAACGGGAGATAGTGGAAAGTATCAGTTCGGAGACGGTGCGGCGGACCTTGAAAAAAACCGACTCAAGCCCTGGCTGAAGGAATGTTGGTGCCTGCCGCCCCAGGGCAGCGCCGAGTTCGTGTGCGCTATGGAGGACGTGCTGGAGGTGTATCACCGGGACTACGGGGAAGGGGAGGTGTTGGTGTGCCTGGACGAGACCAGCAAGCAACTGGTGGGGGAGACCCGCCAACCCCGGCCCGCGATACCCGGTCATCCCCTGGCCTGCGACCATGAGTACCGGCGTAATGGGGTGAGCAACCTGTTTATGATTTACGCCCCCTTGGAAGGGTGGCGACGGGTTGAGGTCACCGAAAGACGGACCAAAGTGGACTGGGCGGAGGTGGTGCGGAAACTGGTGGACGAGGACTTTCCCCACAAGGAACGGATAGTGCTGGTGATGGACAACCTGAACACCCACCAAAAGTGGTCCCTGTACCAGGCTTTTGAGCCGGAGGAGGCGTTGCGCATCTCCCAGCGTCTGGAGATTCACCACACCCCCAAACATGGCAGTTGGCTGAATATGGCGGAGATAGAGTTGGGGGTGCTGGCTGGCCAATGCCTGGACCGGAGGATTCCCGATCAGGAGACCCTGCAACGGGAAACGGCGGCGTGGCAGCAGCGGCGCAACCAGCAGGGCGTCCGGGTAAACTGGCGCTTCACCACCCAGGACGCCCGCATCAAGCTCAAGTCCCTTTACCCATCAATTCAATAGTTTTGGGCTACTAGGACAAGTAGGCCACGGGTTGCGCAACATCTCGCGGCCTACGTAAATTCCGTAAATGTTTGCATCGGTTCCACCGGCGGTGACGTATTCCCACGCTTCCTCGGGCTTTAGCCGCAACAGGTCCTTGATGGCGCGCACCTCCTCACTCTCTGTCTCGTGGGTATTTGACCGGTAACGAGAATAACCGAAGGGGTCGCCCACGCTGTTGGCGGCAAGAGCCAGCAGCAGGTACAGATGGGAGTAGTCGAAATCCTGATTGACCGGGTAGCCCGCCGGGCCACTTCCGCCACCTCGTCTCCCCATGTAACCCCCACCTCACCTCATCACCATAGACTGGCCCAATTTTACTCGTTCTTAATCTGTGACTGTAGCAATAACGCCGCCATTTTATCCCCACTCGGAGCGGGGGAAAGGTGGCTCCTTCAAGATGCCGTAGTTCGTCTGCGGGTGTGATAGAGGGTGCAGGAACTCGTGGAGCGGTCGAAAATCCACGGCGTGGGACGCCTCTCCACCTATTTCGGAATAGGTTAGCACAAGGACTGAGGCGTTTGGGGAGGACCTGCCCGCGGTCGACCTTCTACACAGACATGAACCGCTTACTTATCCGCAACCTTGGTCGTAATGGCAATATGTTCTTCGACGGTAAGTTGCCCATAACTGGATTATCTTCGGTTTGCCAACTGATTCCGTAATCATTCCTCCGGTTCGTGTTCTTTGCAACAGGAATTTCTTGTGGTAGGGTGGGCCTCGTTCGGCAATAGTTGCGACCAACCAAAACGGTTTGGCCAGATCGACGTAACATCGTAGGCCGGGCCTGCAATAAGAACGGCCACCGTTGGAGTAGAGCGGTGGCCGTAAGCAGGACAAAATAGTAGGGAGGTGCCCAGAGAAGCATATCCTTTTTGTGCCTGTCCGCTTGTTCAGTTTACCACAGTAGTGGACGTTCCATCTGTACGCAGGTATAGAATCAGAAGCCGGGGCCGGATGGTCAACTCGATTTCAAAATTGTAGAGTTATGAGAGGAGTATATATGACAAGGAGAATCATACCCACGCTTGCCCTCGCCGCTTTCGCGATGGTGGCGGTTGCGATAGTGGCAATGCTGCCGGATACCGCGAGTGCACATACCGTGAGCAGGAACGAGCAACACGTGGACGTAGTGAGGCAGTGGAACAGCCTCTACTTCGCTTCCATCATCGTCCGTACTTACGCTGCCACCTCAGAGTACAAAAGCGAGAACACGATGCTGACGTATTACCACACAAACTCCGGGGTGGTGCCGGATGGAAAATGCAAGTTCAAATTCCAGTTCTGTTTCAACGGGTTCACCGACCCAAAGATCCGCTACTACCATTCGGGCAACAGTTATGACCTGACCAATTTCACCCAGCAGACCTGCATCATCGGCGGCAACGACTTCGGCAAGTGCTTCCACTCCAGCACGAACCTCGGGTGGTTG